>CP070719.1:2768208-2777163 GCA_020350725.1 bacterium | reverse complement strand
CTCTGTGTTAAAGCTTTTATTCCCGAGATTGCTTCACACTGGTATCGGTTCGCAATGACAACCGCCTTTTCTCTCCGCGTCTGCTCTTCGCCCCACCGCCCTCTCGCCCCACCGCCCCCTCGCATTTCCGCGTCCGCTCTTTGCTCCCTCTGGACCCTGGCCTCTGGACTCTGGACTCATTTCTCCCCCTCTCCGTCTTCCCTTCCCTCGTAAAGGCCCTCGATCACCCGTTCCAGAGTCGGTTCCGTGACGCTGATGTCCCTCACGGGAAAGTTGTCAAGGAGTGTCCGGGCCACAGCGGCGGCCCTGTCAGGCGGCACCTCCAGGGTCACCTCGTCCCCCATGACCCTGACAATGCTGCCCAGTTCCTCCAGGGCTTTCCTCTTCCACTCCGCGGAAAAGGTCACCCGCACCTGTTTGCTGTGGCCTCCCTGCCGGTTGAGGCCCGTGATGGGCCCGTCGAAGACCTTGGTTCCCCCGTCGATGACCACGACGCGGTCGCACACCCCCTCGATGTCGGACATGTTGTGGGAGGTGACCAGGAAGGTGTGCCGCCCGTCGCGGCTCCGGTTCTGAATGAAACGTCGGATCCGCCTGGCATTGATCAGGTCCAGGGCGTTGGTGGGTTCGTCGAGGAGGATGAGCCTGGGGTCGTGGAGGAGGGCTCCAACGATCTCGCAGCGCTTGCGCTGGCCGGCGGAAAGCTTTCGCTGGGGCACGTTGAGGATCTCGCCGATACCGGCCAGCTCAACCAGTTCATCCAGATTGCGGCGGTACACGGGATCGGGAATCTCGTAGAGAACCTGGCAGAAAGAGAAATAGTCCTCTGCGGGAAGGTCCCAGAACAGGCGGTTGCGCTGGCCGGCCACGTAGGTGATCTGGCGAAGGAAATCCTTCTCCCGGCGCGACGGCCTGTGACCCAGAACCTCGAGGTGCCCGGAAGAGGGATGGAGAATGCCGCACAGCATCTTGAGGGTGGTGGTCTTGCCGGCGCCGTTGGGGCCCAGAAAGCCGATGACCTCCCCCAGTCCCACCTCGAGGTCGAGCATTCTGACAGCGTCCACGTAACGCCTCCTGCCGCTGAAAAGAGACCGCAGGGCTCCGGCCATGCCGGGTTCCTTTTCGTAGAACCAGTACCTGCGGGAGAGCTCTTTGGCGGAGATGACGCTCACAATGACGAACCTCTCATGTGCTGGCCGACGAGTAGGTCCGCAGTCCCTTGTTCCACAGGATCAGGGAGAATGTCAGGGCGGCGGCGGAGAAGGAGAAGGCGAACAGGATCCCGCCCGGGGTCAGAACGCCGGTGAGGGCCTGTGTGGGGACCTGGGCAATGAGGACAAGAGGCAGAACGTAGGCAAAGACCGCTCTCGCTGCTCCCCTGAAGATGTCCAGGGGATAGCGGCCGACTTTCATGAGGTTGTCGAAGACTCGGGCCAGGCCCCGCGACTGGGTGGTCCAGAAGGAAAGGGACGCCACCGCCAGGACGGCCGCGTACAGAAAGACGACGGCGTTGACCACCAGCAGGAGGTAGAGGGTCACTCCCGGAGCGGTGAGGGGGATCTCCATTCGCCACAGGACGTAGCCTGCGAAGCCGAGGGTGGGCAGGAAGCTCAGGAAGTCCTGAACGTCGATGTACTCCAGGGAAACGAGGAACAGGAGATTGACCGGCAGGAGCATGCGTGAGTCCAGGTCCCCGGACTGGACCTGGGCTGGGAGGGCGAAGGCGAGGTTGCGGTGAAAGGTGAAGCTGATGATGAAGTCGACCAGATGGAACGTTGCGAACAGAAGCAGGACCTGGTCGTAGGTCCAGGAGCCCAGGCGGTCCACTTGGGAGAACAGGGCATTGAAGAAAAGGATGAGGAGCCCGATGCGCACCACCTTGCCGGTTACCATGAGGAAAAAGTGGGGGCGGTAGGCCATCTGCCTCATGAGGGCGTTCCGGGCCAGGTGTCGGAGAATGGTGATGTAGCGGTTCAGGATTCCCATGGTCTCAGTCCCCCATGGAAACGTACTGCCGGACACCCCGCCGCCACAGGACGAGGTTGATCAGGCCCAGAGCCACGGCCCAGGCAGCCGACCGGCCCAGGGCCGCCGCCGCCTCACCCGGTCCGATCCGCCCCAGCCAGGTCTGCATGGGGATGTAGACCATGTAGGGGAAGGGGGTGGCCATGAACACTCGCTGGACGATGTCCGGGAAGAAGGACAGCGGAATGATGGCCCCGCCCACCACCTCCATGACGATGCGCATGACAAACAGAAAACCATAGGTCTGTTCCACCCAGAAGGCCAGCATGTTGAGGCCCTGGAAAAGGAAGAACTGGACAAGGGCGGCGGTGGCCACGAGTGCCAGGGTGAGGGCGAGGGAGACGGGGCCGGCCGGGCCGAGGAGATACTTCCTGAAGACGAGGAGAACGGCGGCGTAGCCCAGTCCGCCCAGGATGAGAAGGAAGACCTTGCTGCCGGCGTCCCGGGCGAACCACAGTCCGTAGGGGCTCATGGGACGGATGAGGAGGCCGGAGAGGTCCCCCTCCAGGATGTCCCGGCTCGATTCCGGGTTGTCCGCGGCGGTGAGGATAAAGGTATTGATGAGGCCGCCTCCCAGAAGATAGGTGATCATCTCCGCCAGGGAAAACCCCCCCACCCTTGGCGTTCCAGAGGACCGGTACACGGCCAGCCACAGGAAGACCACTATGAGGGAGGCGAAGATGCCGCTGAGTACCTCGAGGAAGAAATTCACCCTGTATGCCATCCGCTCCTGGAAGACCAGTCGGAAAGCGAACCAGTAACGGGTCAGTGCGGCGGAAACGGATTGTTCGGCTCTGGGCAGGTCCAAGGCCACCTCCGGGGAGATCGATCAGGGGAATTGTAGCAGAAGAAGGGACGAAAAGCAGAGGCGGAGACGCGGGGACCTACCCGAGGGGGCGAGGGGGAGATAGGGCGAGGGGGCCCTTCGACAGGCTCAGGGCAGGCGGTGAACGGTGAACTCGTCTTTCCAAATCACAAATCACGAATCACGAAGGTTTATAGCTGTGAACCGTGAACTGTGAACGGTGAACTGTCCTTTTGGATTGATCTCTAATCTCTAATGCTCTGATTCCCCGCCCCGGAGGCATCCTCCCATCCCCCGCCGAGCGCCTTGATCAGGGTGACGCTTGCCTGGAGACGGAGCCCCAGAACCCTCACGGCGAGGAGTTCCGAGGCAAGAGCCGTCCGTTCGCTGACCACGACCTCCAGATAGCTGACCAGGCCGGCACGATACCTCTTTCCCGACAGTTCCGACGCCTGTCGCGCCGAGGTCATGGCCTGCCGCTGGGCCTGCGACTGCACGTCCAGGTTGCGAAGGTCCGAGAGGGCGTCTTCCACCTCGGCGAAGGCCACCAGGACCTGCTTCCGGTAGCGGGCCACGGCCTCCTCCCACCTCGCCCGAGCCAGGTTGAGGCCGGACCGGTTGCGCCCTCCGTCGAAGACCGGAAGGGAGAGGAAAGGCCCCAGGGACCAGGTCCGGTTGTCCCAGCTGAAGAGCGACGAGAGCTCGTCGCTGGCATATCCGGCGCTGCCCGTCAGCCGGATGGAGGGGAAAAAGGCGGCCTCGGCGACACCGATGCGGGCGTTGGCCGCCATCAACCGGCGTTCGGCGGCGGCGATGTCCGGGCGCCGTTCGAGCAGGCTGGACGGGATACCGGGATAGACGGCAGGGGGCTGCGCGTCAAGATCGAGGGGCATGGCCGGGACCCTGAAGCCGGACGCCGGCTCACCGGCCAGGACGGCGAGGGCGTGTTCGGTGGAGGCCCTCAGGCGGCGGAGCGCGGCCAGATCGGCGGTGGTGTTGGCCAGCTCGGTCTCGGCCCGGGCGAGGTCGAGTCGGGACACCTGCCCGTTACGGAACAGGCTCTGAACCAGTTCGAGGTTTTTTCTCCGCAGGTCTACTGTGCGGCCCAAAAGGTCGATCTCCGCGTCCAGTGTCCTCAGGGAAAAATAGCTGCGGGCCACATCGGCCTGTAACGCAAGCAGAATGTTCTCAAAATCGGCCTGGCTTGCCTCGAATTCGGTCCGGGCCGCCTCCACGGACCGCCTCACCCTTCCCCAGAGGTCCACCTCATAGCTCAGGTCCAGGGGTGTTCGAAGGGTTGTCGAGGTCAGACCGCTGCCGGTGGACGAGAGGTCTTCAGCGGTCCGTTTGCGCTCTGCGGAGGGGTTGAGATCCAGTCGGGGATAGATGCCGGACCCGACGGCCTGGAGGGCCGATCGGGCCTGTTCGATGCGGGCGAGGGCGGCCTGGAGGTCCTGGTTGGCCTTTCGGGCCCGGTCCTGCAGATCGTCAAGCCCCGCATCCGAGAACATGGACCACCACCTGCCTTTCGGCAGCGTATCGGAGGGTTCGGCCTCCTTCCACGGGGCCCCTTCGCGGTATGTCTTCGGCACACTCAATTCGGGCCTGCGGTACTCCTGGCCGACGGTGCACCCGGCCAGGGCCAGGACGAGGACGGCGAAAAGAGCGAGTCTGCTGCGGCGACTTTTTACAGGGTTCCGATGCATAGCAGCCTCGGTCTGTCCGGGACCGAAATCATGCTCCATCTCCCAACGACGGACCGCCCACCATCTCCTCTCCCGGGGTCCTCTGCCGCCGGGCAATGAGGAGATAGGCCGTCGGGACGACGAAAAGGGTCAGGAGGGTGCCGAGGGACATACCGCCGACGATGACCCATCCTATGGCCTGACGGCTCTCGGCGCCGGCGCCGGTGGCCAGGGCCAGCGGCATAGCGCCCAGCACCATGGCGCCCGTGGTCATCAGTATGGGACGCAGCCTGAGGGTGGCCGATTCCACCACCGCCTCCAGCTTTTCCATCCCTCTTTCCCTCTGCTGATTGGCGAATTCGACGATAAGGATGCCGTGCTTGGTGATCAGGCCGACCAGCGTCACCAGGCCGATCTGGCTGTAGATATTCAGTGTGTTGCCGGTCAGGTAAAGGGCGCCCAGGGCTCCGGTCACGCTGAGGGGAACCGAGAGCATGATGATGAAAGGATCGATGAAGCTTTCGAACTGGGCGGCCAGGACGAGGTAGATAAAACCCAGGGCGAGGAGAAAGGTAACGTACATGCTCGCGCCGCTCTCCCGGAACTCACGCGAGGGCCCGTCGTAATCGATCACAGCGTCTGCGGGCAGGACCCGATCGGTGATCACCTCCAGCTCCTCCAGGGCCTCACCGAGGGAATAGCCCGGCGCCAGGCTGGCGGTGATCTTGGCCGACCGGAGCTGGTTGAAGTGGTTCAGCTCCTTGGGGGCCACCGTTTCCCTCACCGTCACCAGGTTCGACAGCTGAACCATCTCTCCGTCCCTGCCCCGCACGTAGATGGCTGACAGGTCGGACGGAGTGGCGCGGTCGGCCTCCTCCACCTGGACAATGACGTCGTACTGCTTGCCGTGGCGCTTGAACCGGGTGACCTGCCGCCCGCCCAGCATGGTCTCCAGTGTGCGGCCGACAGTGGCCACCTCGAGTCCCACGTCCACTACCTTTTCGCGGTCCACCTGCACGTTGAGCTGGGGCTTGTTCAGCTTCAGGTCCGTATCCAGGTTGATGAATCCGGGCCACTGGCGCGCTTCCTCCACGATCCGGTCCGTCATCCTGCGCAGCTCTTCGTAGGGGGCCGAAGTCAGAACCACTATCTGTACGGGCTGGGCGATGGAGCGCTGGCCGAGGGACGGCGGGTTAATGGGAAAGGCCATGACGCCGGGAATGCCGCCGAAGAGCTTGGGCTGCAGCTCACGGGCTATGGCCTGCTGCTTCCGCTCCCGGCTGCCCCAGTCCTTGAGACTGGCGAAGGAGATGATCTGGGACACGGTGGGGTAGCCGGAGACAACAAAGTACCGCTCGACCTCCGGCGTGCCGGCGAAGACACCTTCCATCATGCGGGCGTAGCGGTCAGTGTAGGCCACCGTCGACCCCTCGGGCCCTATGCCGATGCTCAGGATGACCCCCCGGTCCTCAGTGGGGGCCAGTTCGGACTTGAGCATTCCGAACAGGAAGTAGGCCCCCCCCGCGATCAGCAGGCCGACCAGGATGACCACAAAGCTGGCCCTGAGGGACCACTGGAGCAGGCGGCGGTAGCCCTCCGTCATCGCGACGATCACCGCCTCGATGACATTGTAGATGGCCATGTGCCTGTCCCGGTGGCGCAGCAGCTTGGAGCTCATCATGGGTGACAGGGTCAGGGCCACGAAACCCGACACGAGCACCGCCCCGGCCAGGGTCAGGGCGAACTCGGTGAACAGCCTGCCGGTGCGCCCCTGCATGAAACCGATGGGGGCGTAGACCGCCGCCAGGGTCAGGGTCATGGCGATGACGGCGAAGGCGATCTCCCGACTGCCCTGGAAGGACGCCTTCAGAGGGTCCATCCCCTCCTCCACGTGGCGGAAGATGTTCTCCAGGACCACGATGGCATCGTCCACCACGAGGCCGATAGCCAGCACCATGGCGAGCAGGGTGAGGGTGTTGATGGTGAAGCCGAAGGCGTACATGAGGCCGAAGGCACCGACCAGGGACACCGGGATGGTCACCAGGGGGATCAGTGTCGAACGGACGGAGCGCAGGAAGAGAAAGATGACGAGGATGACCAGGGCCACGGCCTCGCCTACGGCGTGAAAGACGTTCCTGATGGAGTGCTCGATGAAGATGGAGCTGTCATAGGCGACGTAGACCCGCATCCCGTCGGGCAGGGACGCCTCGATGGCGGGAAGGCTCTCCCGGACGGCCTCGGAGACGTCCAGAGGGTTCGCCGTGGCCTGTCGGACCACGCCGAGGGCCACGGCCGGCTCGCCCTGGAAGCGGACCACCGTGCGTTCGCTCTCTGCGCCGATCTCGGCCCGGCCGACGTCCTTGAGACGGACCAGGTAGCCGCCGACGTCCCGTAAGATCATCTGTTCGAACTCCTCGGCCGTCCGCATGTCCGTCTCCGACAGCACCGTGAACTCGCGGTCGATGGACTCGATCCGGCCCGACGGGATCTCCACGTTCTGCTGGCGCAGGGCGCTCTCCACGTCCTGGGGGGTAAGCTGGAAGGCGGCCAGCCGCATCCGGTCGAGCCAGATCCGCATGGCGAACCGCCGTTCGCCCAGGACCCGGACGTTGGCCACGCCCTGGATGTTCTGGAGGCGGTCCTTGACGAACCTCTCAGCGTAGTCGGTGATCTCGAGGGCGGTGTGGTTGGCGGAGGAGAAGGCGAGGAAGATCGTCGGCTGGGCATCGGCCTCGACCTTGCTGATGACCGGTTCGCTGATGTCCGACGGCAGGCGGCCCCGCACCCTGGACACGCGGTCGCGCACGTCGTTGGCCGCCTCATCCGGGTTCCGGGTGAGGCCGAACTTGACGGTGATCTGGCTTCTCTCGGGCCGGGAGGTGGAGGTCATCAGGTCAATGCCCTCGATGCCGGCCAGGCTCTCCTCCAGGGGCTGGGTGATCTGCGATTCGACGATCTCGGCGGTGGCGCCGGTGTAGACGGTGGTCACGTTGACCACGGGCTCGTCGATCTTGGGGTACTCGCGAACGGACAGGCGCTGGTAGCTGATCAGGCCGACGAGGATCAGGACGAGGCTCATCACTGTGGCCAGGACCGGTCTGCGGATGGACAGGTCTGAGAGGACCATAAGCGTCAGTTGCCCTCACCGGCCGGCGCCACGGTGACCGGCATCCCCGGCCGGACCTTGATCTGGCCCGCAGTGATGACGATGTCGCCGGCCTCGAGCCCCTCCACGATCTCCACCAGCCCCCTGCGGCGCATCCCGATGGTCACCTGCGCCTCCACCACCCTGCCTTCGACGACCTTGTACACCAGCTGGTCCCGGCCCCGGGAGATGATGGCCGGTTCGGGGACCATCAGGGCCGTGGGATTTTCCTCGATGACCAGGTTGACGTGGGCGAACATCCCAGGGCGGAGGGATCGGTCCCGGTTGGAGATCCTCGCCCGCACGAGAAGGTTTCGGCCGTTGACGTCCACTTTGGGGTCAATGGCGTAGACCAGGCCGGTAAAGGTCCTGTCCGGCATGGCATCGACCTCGACCTGGACCGTCTGGCCGACTTCGAGACCCCCGATGAAAGTCTCGGGAACCCTGAAATCGACCTTGATCGGGTCGGTGTCGTCCAGGGTGACAATGGCTATGCCGGGTTGGACATACTCGCCGACGCTCACATGGCGAAGCCCGAGGACTCCATCGAAGGGCGCCTCGATGACAGTCTTGGCAAGCTGGGCTTCGGCCAGGCGGAGGTCGGCCTCGTCGAGGCGCCACTGGGCATAGGCCTCGTCCCATTCCCGCTGGGAGATGGCCTCGTCCTTGAGCAGGACATCGGCCCGGTCCCGGTTGGCCCGGCTGAGGACCAGGCTGGCATCGGCCCGGTCACGCTGGGCCTGGAGAACGGAACTGTCGAGGCGGGCCAACACCTTTCCGGCCCTGACCCTTTCCCCTTCGGTAAAGGAGATCTCCGTCACCCTGCCGGCGATCTCCGCCGCGATGACCACAGCCTCGTTGGAGTGCAGGGTCCCGACGGCTGAGATCTCACGGTTGGCGGGCATGATCTCGGCCGGGGCCGTCTCCACCAGGAGGCCCGGAGAGGGGGATATATCGGTCTTCGCGCTTTCCGGGCTGTCCTGAGTGTCGGCCGCCCTGAGGAACAGCGACAACCCAACGACGGCCAGCAGGGTCAGCGGCAGCCAGAGGAACTGGCGCAGAGATCTTTTTCTACCCGTGGGCTGGCTGTCCATCCGTGCGATATCCTGATCCATGGCTGTCCCTTCTCAACCAAAAAAGATAGTTCCCCGTTCACGGTCCACAGTGGGGAATCAGAGCATTAGAAATTAGAGATTAGAGATTAGAGATCAATCCAAAGTCCAAAATCCAAAAAGACAGTTCACAGTTCACCGTTCACCGTTCCCGGTTGGGAAACAGCCGTGATTTGTGATTCG
>CP070719.1:2757867-2768108 GCA_020350725.1 bacterium | reverse complement strand
TGTACCATCCCCATGTCGGGGAACAGCCCTTCACCAGAAGCCTGACCCGGGTGGTGATCCCGGAGGGGATGCCGGCGGTGACGGTGAGGGCCCGGGACTCGGTTCACGGTTACGGGGGAGAGGAGATCCAGGTGAAAACCGGTGACCATTAGTCAGGGCTGGGCGGAGAATTCCGCGGGGCTTTTCCTCCTGCCCCCTGACCCCCTTTTCAGCCCGCCAACTCACCGAATCCCGACATGACCTCCTCCAGCTCCTCCACCCTCGTCAGGATCGCGGCAAGGTCGTCGGCGGTCCTCTCGGCGTGCTCGCGGCGTCTGGCCATTGCGGCTTTCACGGCGCCCTGGGTTGCGGCGATGGTCTCCTGTAGCCTCTCGTCCAGGGAGGTGGTGAAAAGGCGAAAAGCCCTGTCCAGGTTCTGGAGAGTGGCCCAACGGAGGTTCTCCACGTTGTGAAGGATCAGGTCGTCCATCTGCCTCATGAACCGCTTGACCAGAACGCTCCGCTTGATCGACCCGGGCAGGAGCCAGTCGAGGAGACCGGCCGGAACGGGGTTTAGGGAAGCGTTCCACTTGTGGGTGACCCAGTAGGGCTGGCTCGTGGTCTCGAAGACCTCGGAGCTCTCCGGTGCGTGATAGGGAACGTCGAAGAGCTCCGCCGCCGCCTTCCGGACTTTTTCGATGAGGTCGTCGGCCCTCCTCTGATGAGGCCGGAGGACCTCCGTGACATGACGGTCGAATTCCGCGGAAAGATCCCCCAGCTCGTGCTCGAAAAAACCGGGAATAGCCTCCGACAGCGCTCTCCTGGCCGACCGCTCCAGGGAGCTCCCGCCGGTGGAACCTGAAAGGGCGGCCGAGACGATATTTCCCAGATAGTCCCCGGCCTTACCCCTGAGTTTTTCCGACTGACGCTCAAGCATCGCAAGGGCTCTTTTCCGGTCACCTCTGAGGAGATCCTCCGCCGTGATCCGCTGCCTGCCGGCCTCCCCGATCTTGTTCTCCAGAACTCCCAGGCGCTCTTCGAGGTTTTCGAGGGGCATCTGGAGGGATCTCACCTTGAGATCCTCTCCCATCCGGACCTGCGCGATGACATCCTCAGCCTTCCGTGCCAGCGCCCCGCGAAGGACCTTGGATTTTTGGTTCATGAGAAAATCCACGAGGTGGTGCTGCACTTTCGCCAGTCCTGAACCGGCCAGGAGTTTTTCGTCCCCATTCAGGCGCGCCTCCAGACCGTCGCGGGCCGAGAGAGGAAATATGGGGATCTTTCCGTCGATCCTCACCTCCGTCTCAAGAATACCCCTGAAGAACGCCAGCGCCTTTTCCCGGTCCGCATCCCTCAGGTAGTCGACTTTGTTGAAGATGAAAAAAAGACGGGCGATCTTTCTCTTGACCTCCTTGAGGAAGGCCAGTTCCACTTCCGTTACCGGCGGATCGGCGGAGACGAGAAAGAGGGCCGCGTCGCACTGGGGCAGGAAATTCAGCGTCGTTTCCGTGTTGTGCTGATATGTGGACCCGATCCCCGGCGTGTCGATGAGAACAAGGCCCCGGGCGAGGATGTCAGCCGGGTGAAAGACCTCTGCCTGAAGGACACCGAGGCTGTTCTGCGGGTTGTCCTCCTCCGTGACGAAGCGGGACAGAAAACCGGTCAGGTCTTTCCCGTCTGTGGACTCATATTCCTGGACGGGCCGGTCGCCGGTAAATACGATGCGGGCCCGGAGAGAAGAGCCCCAGCGGACGAAGGTGGGAATGGCGGTCAGAGGCACCACGGACGTCGGCAGGATCTCCTGGCCGAGCAGGGCATTGAGGAGGGTGCTCTTGCCCCTTTTGAACTGACCCAGTACGGCCAGGTGAAAGCTCTCGGTGACGAGGCGGTCCCTGATGGACAGGAGGTTAAGAGCAGGCGCCGAAGACTCTCCCCCCATAGCCGTCAGAAGGTTAAGAGCCCTCTGAAGGAGTTCCTCCAGGCCGGAGGAATCCCTCTGTGCCGTTTTCCCTCGGGTCATTCTGTCCTCACGGTCCGGGTCGGTCATAAAAAAACTCCCGCGGGGTTAAAACCCTCTGCAGGAGTCATCAGCCCAGGGGAGGGCGGTTGTCGGTGAACTCCATCACCCTTCTGTGCGCTCTTACATCCGGTGTCCGGGATATTAGGCAATAATTGGGGAGAGAGTCAAGGAAAGGGACCCCCTCTCCCGCTTCTAAAGCAGGTCCCTGTTGACCTGGATCCTGTCCTCGTACTCCTCCCGGAGGACCTGGACGTAGCTCGCCAGGGTGTCTGACTCCCGCTGGATTCTCAGGGCATTCTCGATGGATTCCCTCGCAGCGTTCTTCTCCTCCTCCGTGGGGGGGATGATCTCCTTCAGGACGGCGAGATAATGACCCTGTTTTCCCTCAACCAGGACGGCACCGCCCGGCTCACTGATCGTGAAGGCATCCCGGACAAGATCCTCCACTTCGGTCAGGCCCGGGAGCGACCTCTCGAGGATGGTGAAGGGCGGTGTGGTCTCGATGGAGGCTCCCAGCTGCCTTGCGATGGCTTTTAAGGTCTCGCCCTCCTGGAGCCGGCCGATCATCTCCTCCCCTTCCTGAAGGGCCAGGTCAAGGGACCGCTTGATGATCAGGCCGGCGGAGACTTCATCGCGGACCTCCTCCAGGTCAGGAAGGTAGGATTCGGTCCTGGCGATGTTCTGGAAAAGGTACAGCCTGCCGCCCAACTCATAGACGTCACCCACCTCTCCCTCTTCGGTATCGAAAACAGCTTTGAGGACGGATGAAGGGAGGTCGACCGTCCGGGGAATCCGGCCGCGGGGAAAAGGCGGGGTGACGACAACCGTAAGGCCCTCTTCCCTGGCAAGATCCTGGAGGGTCGTATCACCGCCCTGAGCCTCCTCGATGAGGTCATCGGCAAGATCATAGGCCGCCTCCAGTACCCGGTCCTCCATGATCAGGGCCCTTATCTCGTCGCGGACTTCGGCCAGGGGCTTAACCCTCTCCTCTTTTTTCTCAACGACACCGATGAGTTCGAACCCCCGGGATGTTGGAACGGGTTCGCTGATCTCACCCTTTTCCAGAGAGAGCGCGGCGTCGACCAGGGCGGGGTCCAGTTCGTCCTCGCTCATGTAGGGCAGTTCCCCCCCCGTTCCTGATGTGTTGGTGTCACCGGACCATTTGCCGGCGGCCTCCTCGAAGCTGATCACGCCTTCACGGATGTCATCCGCAACCTCTTCAGCTCTTAACCGGGTGGCCGCGATGCTCTCCGCGGTCGCATTGGCGGGAAAAGCAAACAGGATATGCCGGAGTTTGAAGGAAGCCGGCTCGATGTAATCCTTCTCCCGTTCCGCATACAGCTCCTCGATCTCCTCCTCATCGATCCTCACTCCCGCCTCCAGGTCCTCGGTATCGATAATGGTGACGGCCTGGGTGAATTTCTCCGGAACCCTGTAATTCTCAATGTTCTCATCGTAGAAATCCAGCAGTTCCTCCTCGGAAGGGGGGGACAGTCGGCGGATGAAGAGGTTCGGATCAAGAGTCACGACATTCAGGGTGATCTGTCTGGTGAGAAGGTCGAGGTTGTCCTCGATCTCCTGCGGTGTGACGACGGCCGAGAGCTGGATGAGGTCTGTGACCTTCGTTATGGTGAGGTCTCTGCTGAGGGACGCCTCGAAAGCGTCCGGGGTCATCCGATTGTAATCCAGATAGGCCTGAAACAGGCGCGGGGAGAACACCCCTCCCTCCTGGAAAGAGGGATTCTGCACGACCGCGGCTTCGACCTCATCCGTCGACACGGAGACATTGAGTCTTTTGGCAGCCTCCAGAAGAAGGTAGCGGTCCACCAGAGTCTCGACCGCCTGTTCCTTTATATCGATGTTTTTGAGGGTTTCAGAGTCGATCTGGTCGTAGAGATTCCTGTAGGTCTCGATGAGAGCATTGTACGCATCCCTGTATTCCGAATAGGGCACCCTTACCTTGTCGATGGTCAGAATGGTGTTGATATCCCTGTCGGAGTAGCTTCCGATTCCCCAGAACGCGAACACGATCGCGATGCCGAAGAGGAGAATCCGGATGGCCCAGGAACCGACGTTCTCGCGCATGTATCTGAGCATGGGGTCTGTCCTCCAGACATGTTCGGAGCCGGATCGGGAACTGCGGCATCGTCGATCATCTCAGCAACCAGGCCGCAAGCGTCCCCGCTTCCGGTTTTCCCCTACCTTCTTCGTCCCGGCAGCAAGGCAGGGGAGCGTCCACGTCGACGGTACCGTTCATGATCCGTCCGCCTTGAGTCGGCAAGCCATTATAAGGATAAACATGCCGAATGCAAGTGGCGAAAGAAAACCGATCCGGGCGGTTGTTGACCGGTTCAGGGACCTGCGTCCGGAAATCGTTGAAAAGCGAAAAAGGTTCTGTTAACATTCGTGGGCTAAATTGTTTTAGTTACAATAGTTTGGGCGGGCATGGCCCTGAAATAAGACCAGCGCTTCCTCCCGGACCTTAAGAGAGTGAAGGCAGCTAGGGGGTGAAGAAGGCTCTTTGCCCATTCCACCGATCGTCTCGAGGTAACCATTATGATACTGGATAATATCTTTGGGCTCATTTCCAACGATCTCGCCATCGACCTGGGTACGGCCAACACGCTCATCTACGTGAAAGGTAAGGGTGTGGTGACCGATGAACCCTCCGTCGTTGCCGTCCAAAAGGACGCAAGAGGCAATTCCCGCGTTAAGGCGGTGGGACTCGAGGCAAAACAGATGCTCGGGCGCACCCCCGGCAGCATTGTCGCCATCCGGCCCATGAAAGACGGCGTCATCGCCGATTTCGACGTGGCCGAGGCCATGCTCCGGTATTTTATCCAGAAGGTCCACAACCGCAAGTCTCTCATCAGGCCCAGGATCATCATCGGCGTCCCTTCGGGAATCACACAGGTCGAGAAAAGGGCGATCCGGGAATCGGCACAGGAGGCGGGTGCCCGAGAGGTCTACCTCATCGAGGAGCCCATGGCGGCGGCCATCGGGGCCGGTCTGCCCATTATCGAGGCCTCAGGCAACATGATCGTCGACATCGGTGGCGGCACCACAGAGGTGGCCGTGATCTCCCTGTCCGATATCGTCCTGTCCATCTCGGTCAAGGTTGGCGGAGACAAGATGGACGAGGCCATTGTGGCCTACATCAAGAAAAAGTACAGTCTCCTCATCGGGGAGAGGATGGCCGAACAGGTCAAGATCGACATCGGGTCGGCGTACCCGCCTGACGAAGTGCAGACGATGGAGGTCAAGGGAAGAGATCTCATCGGCGGTGTTCCCAAGACGCTGGAGATCACCAACAAGGAGATCTTCGAGGCCCTGGAAGAACCTGTAACCCAGGTGGTCCAGGCGATCCGGGATGCCCTGGAGAAAACCCCGCCCGAACTGGCGGCAGACATCGTCGACAAAGGTATCGTGCTGGCTGGCGGCGGTTCGATGCTCACCGGCCTCGACGCTCGTCTCCGGGAGGAGACTGAACTGCCGATCATCATCGCCGAGGAACC
This sequence comes from bacterium, assembly GCA_020350725.1. Taxonomy (GTDB): domain Bacteria; phylum BMS3Abin14; class BMS3Abin14; order BMS3Abin14; family BMS3Abin14. Next base: position 2,762,594 of record CP070719.1, on the reverse strand, counting down.
CCTTCTCTGCGTCGTCAAAGGCGCCGGTCAGGCCCTCACTGAGATCAAACTCCTCAAACAGATCTCGCTGAAAGAGTAATCACATGCCAGGCGCCGGTGGCCCCATGCGCGACTTCCTGACGCGTCACCGCGAGGGCCTGCTGTTTCTCATCCTCGTTCTCGTCTCCTTTCTCCTGATATCCCATCAGGTCAAGGACAGGTACGGCATGACCTATCTCCGAAGAGGATCCGTTGCGGTTATTTCTCCTTTTCAGAGCGGGACAGCATACGTTTCCCGCGCCCTGTCTGGAGTCTGGAAGGATTACATCTATCTGCTCGGCGTGAGGACTGAGAACAGGACCCTCAAGGAGGAGGTCAGCCGGTTGAGGAGCGAGGTTCAGACCCTTCGGGATGAACTGGAAAAGGCGGGCAGCCTGTTCCAGTACTCAAAATACCTGGCCGAGACGGGGTATGCAGGCGTCACCGGGAGGGTCATCGGGGAATCACCCGATCCCTGGTCCAGGACCGTATTCATCAACCGCGGCTCGGCTGACGGCATTCGAACGGGCATGCCCGCCGTTACGCCGGAGGGGCTGGCCGGAAGGGTGATAGAGGTGACGGACCGGAGCGCGCTGGTGAGGCTCATCGTGGACAGATCCTCGCAGGTTCCGGTCATGGTGAACCGGTCTCGCTCACGGGCCATCCTGGAGGGAGAAGGATCCGGAACGTGCAGGTTGAAATACCTCAGCCGAACGGAGGATATCAAGGAGGGTGATGTCGTGATCACCAGCGGCCTTGCCGGTGTGTTCCCAAGGGGGATCGAGGTCGGCAGGGTGACCGAGGTCCTTAAAAAGAACTACGGTCTCTACCAGTATGCCAAACTGCTCCCCGAAGCGCCCGTAGGAAGGCTCGAGGACGTCATCATCCTGACGGGCCGCGAGAAATTCAGGGACGGGAGATGAATGTTCTCTATTTGGCCGCGGCCTTTTCCCTCTCTCTGCTGCTGCAGTCAACCATCCTTCCGCGCATCCTGCCCCATTGGCTGGTCACCGGGTTCGAGCTTCCTCTCATGGTAACGGTCCACATGGCCGTCACCCGGGGCAAGTTTTCAGGCATGGCGTCAGGGTTACTGCTGGGGTACATCCAGGATGCCCTCGGAGGCGGGGTCATCGGGATCAACGGCATCGCAAAGATCTCGGCCGGGTATGTAGGCGGGATGCTTCGGGAGAAATTCTTCGTTAACAGCCTCAAGCACAGGCTCGGTTCTATCCTGGGGGGAGTGGCCATGGGGATCGTCGGTAAAATGGCCGTCCTCAGCCTGTTCTCCCTGCCCCTGCCATCGGTTTCGGCCCTCTTCCTCCTCTGGGTGATCCCTCTTAACACCTTCTTCGCACTGGTTCTCCACTCCATCCTCAACCGTGTTGAAGTGAGGATCGGCATCAAGGAGGAAGACGAACTCGACTTCGGGAACTGACCTATGACGAGGCTGGTCAAAAGTTCCAAGGATTCCATCTCCGGGTTGGAGAGGAAGATCGCCGTAACGGTCCTTTCCATCATCCTTCCCTTCCTCCTTCTTCTCGTCAACTTCTGGAACATGCAGGTCCTCGATCGATCCCGTTATCAGAGGCTGGCCGACAACAACCGGATCCGGCTGGTGGATATGCCCGCGACACGGGGGATCATCACAGACAGGAACGGAGTTATCATTGCCGACAGCAGCCCCCAGTTCGATGTCGTCGTGATCCCCGAGGACATGAGCAAAGATCGGCAGTCGGAGATCGAGAACCTGGCCGCTCTCCTCGGTCGGGAGCCCAAAGACGCCCTGGACAGATTCACCGGCGCCGATCGTGCCCCATACAGGGCCATCCGGATCTTCGAGCAGCTGGAGGAGAGGGAAGTGGCTCAGTTCGAAACCGCCCGCGACAGTTTCCCGGGTGCCTTTCTCCTGACGACACCGAGGCGCTATTATCCTTTCGGGACCACTGCCTCCCACCTCCTGGGCTATGTGGGGGAGATCTCGGATTCTCAATTGGCTTCAGGGGACTTCGAGGGGGCCCGACAGGGTGACCTCGTGGGCAAATTCGGCCTTGAGAAGGTCTTCGACGGATATTTAAGAGGCAGAGACGGCGGCCGCCAGGTTGAGGTGGATGCCCGGGGAAGGGAGATCAACATCCTCGGCATCACGGAACCCGTGCCTGGAGCGAACATGAGTCTGACCATCGATATCCGGCTGCAAAAAGAGCTGGAGGACTCCCTGGGAGAGAATTTCGGGGCCGGAGTGCTTCTGGATGTCAGGACCGGAGAGGTCCTGGCCATGGTCAGCCGGCCGGGCTTTGATCCGAACGAGTTCTCCCTGCGCATGAGCCGCGAGCGCTGGCAGGAGATCCTCAAAGATCCCAGTCACCCCCTGCAGAGCCGCGCTATCAGGGGTCTTTATCCTCCCGGGTCGACCTTTAAAGTGGTCACGGCCACCGCCTCTCTCATGGAGGGCACCCTCGATGCCGGGGAACAGCTCTTCTGCTCGGGTGGCTATCGTTACGGACGACGGACCTACCGGGACTGGAAACTCAGCGGCCACGGCAAGGTGGATCTCATGAGGGGGATCGTGGAGTCCTGTGATGTCTATTTCTACCAGGCGGGGGAGCGGCTGGGAATAGACAGCATCGCGAAGTGGGCCCTTGAGCTGGGGTTGGGGAACATTACCGGAATCGACCTGCCGGGGGAACTGGCGGGACTGATCCCGTCCACCGAATGGAAACAAGCTGCAAAAGGAGAACCCTGGTATCCTGGAGAAACCCTCTCAGCGGCTATCGGCCAGGGATACGTCCTGGTCACCCCCTTGCAGCTCGCCAATCTGTATGCCACCATCGCCAGACGGGGAGAAGTCATGAAGCCCTTCCTCGTCAAGCGCATTGAGACCGTCAACGGTGCCGAACTGTACCGCAGGGATCCGGCCGTGGCCAGAGAAATGAAAGTTGACGGCCGGATATGGGACAGTTTGATCCCGGCTCTGGCGGGCGTCGTGAGCGACGATCACGGGACCGGAAGGGCCCTGAGAATGGTGGATCTGTCCGTGGCCGGCAAGACGGGGACGGCGCAGGTCGTACGCCTCGAGGAATGGCAGAACAAGAAGGAGACGGACATCCCCAAAGTGTTGAGGGACCATGCCTGGTTTGCCGCATTCGCCCCCGTGAACCGGCCGCTTCTTGCCTCCTCCGTTCTGGTGGAGCACGGCGGGCACGGGGCGTCAGCCGCCGCTCCTCTGGTAGCGAGGATCTTTCGCAAATACCTTGACCTTTACGAGATACCCGCCGATGGCGACTCTGATGTTCCCGAGGAGGTACCGTGAGGAGATCCTTTAAGTGGCTCGATGTCGATTGGGTCATGCTTGGTTCAGCCATGGTCCTGTCAGCCATCGGCATTCTGATCATCCGATCAGCGGCCGGCAGCGGGGGGGCCAGTGTTTTTGCCGAACGGCAGGCCTACTGGCTGGGGATAGCCCTTGCCGCCTATCTCGTCGGTTACTTCGTCGACAGACGCCATCTCCGGCGGAGCGCTTACGTTCTGTATGCCCTCGTGCTCCTGGCCCTTGTGGCCCTGATGCTCGTCGGCAGATTGCAGGGCGGAGTCCATAGATGGATCCACGTGGGAGGCATGACTTTTCAGCCGTCCGAACTGGCCAAACTCACCCTGATCCTCTGCCTGGCCAGATATTTTCACAAGATCAAGGCGAAACCGCCCCTCGGCATAACGGAGATCCTGATACCCTTTCTTCTCGTGGCCGGCTATGCGATTCCGGTGGCCCTTCAGCCTGACCTCGGCACAGCGATGTTCCTCGTCCTTCTCTCGGTGCCCCTGTTCCTCATGATGGGGCTGGAGCGCCCGACGGTCATATCGTTGACGATCATAGCCGCCATGGTAGCACCGATCATGTTCTTCTCCCTCAAGGACTACCAGAGGGAAAGGATCCTGAACTTCCTCAGTCCAGGGAGGGATCCCCTGGGAACGGGTTACCATGTGGTCCAGTCCAAGATCGCCATTGGCTCCGGCGGTCTTTTCGGGAAGGGATATCTGCAGGGAACACAATCCCAGCTTCAGTTTATCCCCGAACAGCATACCGATTTCATCTTCTCCGTTCTGGCCGAGGAATTCGGATTCGCCGGCGTGCTGGTCGTCATAGGCCTCCTTCTCTTTATCTCCCTTTGGATGCTGAGCTATCTGGAGGTGGCGAAGACCAAGTTCGCGGTCCTGACGGTTGTCGGCATCACCTGCGGATTTGCCCTGCAGAGCGTGATCAATATCGCCATGGTGGCCGGGATCCTGCCCGTTGTGGGGCTTCCCCTTCCCCTCATCAGTTACGGGGGGTCGTCGCTGGTGACCACTTTCCTTGGATTGGGAATTGTCGCCGGGTACAGGAGACGGAGGACATAGGCTCCCTTTTCGGAGAGGGAGAGGGGAGAAGGCGGACGGGGGGGACGCGAAGACGCGAAGGGGCGAAAGGGCGATGGGGCGCGGGGGCGAGGAAAAGACGCGGGGAGAAATGAGTCCTGAGGCCAGCGGCCAGCGGCCAGAGGGGCGCATGGGTGAGGGGGAGATAGGGCGAGGGGGCGAACAAGCGGTTGTCATTGCGAACAGGAAACCGGGTGAAGCAATCCCATGAAATGCGGACGCGGGGACACGGGGACTAAGCCCATCGCGAGAGGGCGATAGGGAGAGGGGGCGAGGGGGCGATAGGCGGACTCGCGGAC
>CP070719.1:2720094-2757767 GCA_020350725.1 bacterium | reverse complement strand
TCTCTCGATTCCGGATCAGGTCGTAAAAGTCCATGATCTCTCCCTCCTTCGGTAAGCCGTGACCGTCGATACACCGGCAATAGCAGAACCGGCTTATGGTTAAGGTGAACAGCGGGAAGATCCGGCCCCGGGGACTTGCCCATTCCACCAGCCATCTGCTAGGATATTTGGCGGGGGTGGTAACATCGCGTCCGGTTGGCCAGAGATCGAGGAAAAGCTGCCGGTCCGGTTGAGGCACTTTCTCTCCAAGGACTGGATCCCATGGAAACTGGTGCGCCGGCGCCACGCCACGTTCGATCTGGATCCCCTGATCGCCCTGATGGGCGCCTACGAACACCTCCTAGGGACACATCCTGTAACGGACCTGGCTGTCAGGAACATACCTCCCGATCCCGGCGGCTGCCTGAGGTGCGGAGTCTGTTGCTCCTTCATGCGGCCCGGACCCGTTTCGGTCAGGACCTTCGACAGATGGCAGAAAGAATGTTCTCCGGTGGCAGACTTCTTCCAGACCGCCGGAAGAGGGGGCCGTCCTTCCCATGTCTGCTGGTATTTCAACCGGGTCCGGCTGAGGATGTGCCCCCTGATGCTGCGCAACGTCAGGGACGGCAGGGCCTTCTGCTCCGTCCACCACCTGGGCCCGAAGCACAGACACCCCGCCTGCTCCGGCTACCGGCCCAACCCCCCTCTGTGCGAGGCGACCGCCTATTCACTGGGGGACTAACGCGGTCAGTTGGATGCCTATTTGCCAATATTCGTGATCTGTGATTGGTGAATCGTGATCAGTCAACACATAGGGTTAAAGTACAGCCGGTATCATTTCATGGTACACCATGCTCCTTTCGAATGAACTAAATCGGTGTCTAATTGTTAAACGATCCTCCGGTTGGCATTCGAATCACGAATCACAAATCACGATATTTTTACCTTCTCCCACATAACCTCTGCAGGGAACGGCTTGCCGTGGGCCGGGTAAACGGTCCGAGCACCGAGGTTCAGCAGCAGCCGCCAGCTCCGTTGCACCTGAGATCCGTCCTCGGCGAAGATCGGCAGCCCGGGCGCGAGGCGCAGCGGGAATCTGTTCATGGCGAGGTCACCCACGAAGGCCTCGCCGGTGTCGAGTAACACGCTCACGGAACCGCGGGTGTGACCGGGAGTGTGGATCACCATTCCCGGGATTCCGTACGGCCGGAGGCTCATTCCGTCATCGCCCAGTCGGTGGTCGACACCCGCGGAAGGGACATTGACCAGAGGCATGAATCCTTTTATGAGAGCGGTCATGATCCGGCCCCACTGCGTCACTCCAGGTGACAAGGGAGTCAGTGACTCCTCCAGCAGGTGGGCATCGTATTCGTGCAGGGCGATCTCCGCCCCGGTTTGATCCTTGATCTCCCGGGCGCTGCCGATGTGATCCCAGTGACCGTGGGTAATGACCACTAACCGCAGGCCCCGCTGTTCGATCCCGACCCGTTTCATCCTCCTCAACAGGGCGCCGACTTTGCCAGGAGCCCCGGCATCGACCAGGATAATCCCCTCGGCCTGAATAAGGTAGCAGGTGTCAAAACCCATGTGTACGGGGAAGATCCGGAGACTCACGGCGAGCGTACTCCGCGGCGGCGCCCGCAAAAGGTCTTGACATCCTCTCCCCCTGTTCCACCAGGGTCCCTCATTGCCGACATCCTACCCCACAGGACAATCATGTGCCGCACGCCCCATCGCCCGACCTACCCGTCGAAACCCTCCTCGACCTTATATTTCTCCTCTATTTTCCAGGTTTTACCCTCTTTCCGGCAGAAATATCGCCAGGTGGCCCACCCCGGCCGGCGCTCGGCGCTGGCCGGGAGGGTGGCGCCGATGGTGAGGTCAGGATGTGTAGCCCAACCGGAAACCCTGACCTCCACTTCCACCCGGTCCCCGTGAGCCACCTTCCGAACGATCCTGACCCCGGATATTTCCTCTGTAAAACCCAGCTCTCGGTCGATCAGTGACATCTTCTCTACGTCCTGCCGAAACAGGTCATCGGGCGGATTGCCGAGAGTGCAGGAAGCCGGAAAAAGGGTCACCAGGAGGAACAGCGCAGGGAGATCTTTTGACATCTTCTTCTCTGTTGCCGGAGCGGATCCCCGGGCCATGCGGGCCCTGCGGGAAAGGGCAGGAGGATGTTCCGGTGCAGGATCAGCGATCAGGCGCTCCCGACATGCCCCACCATGTTCTCGTATTCCATGAGGGATTCCAACTGGGCCTGGGCCCTGACGTGGTTGAGTTCCTCATAGTTTTGGCAGGCTGCCTGAAGGACCTCCCTGTCAAGGCTGCCCAGTGAGGCCATGCCGTGGAGCATTCCCAGGGAGTCCTCTTTGGTCATGGGGGGGCGATGGGGCCGCTCCTCCGTGATGGCCGTAAAGAGGTCCGCCACCGCCACCACCCGGGAGCCGAAGGCGATCTTCACTCCCTTTGTCCGGCTGGGGTACCCGCTGCCGTCGATCCGTTCGTGATGCTGGGCGGCCCAGGTCACGCCGTAATTCAGATCAGGGACCTTCTCCAGAAGTTTCTGGGTGTGGATCGGGTGTAACTGAACGACTCTGTATTCATCAGCGGTGAGGCTGCCGGGTTTCTCCAGGATCTCGACAGGCACTGCGATCTTTCCCAGATCGTGCAGATGGCAGGCCACTCTCATGGTCCGGCAGTTCCGGCTGGAAAAACCAAGGCCCCTCGCGAGTACCTCGCCGACAGCCGCCACCCCCGCCGAGTGGGCAGCGGTGTAATGACTTCGGAAATCTACGATCCGGGCAAGAATACAGGAGAGCGTCTCCAGATCCTCCACCTTCAGATCGGAATTCAGCCGGCCGGCTGAGTTCAGCTCGAAGTCCGCGTTCACGGCCCCCATCCAGAAATATTCATCCTGGGCCGCCCTGAGAAGAGCCGGCATCAGATCGGGCATGAACATGGTTCCCATGCGGCCGGCCACGGCGTCCAGGATGTGGACGGCACGGCCGAGGACATCACGTTCCCTGTCGATAAGGATGGCGATCCGGTCCGCGAGGTGGAGGATGTGGCTGGCCAGGGGGATCTGCCTGCCGCCGACCTCGGTGTCCCTTTCCGACCGCCACCAGACGTGATGGCCCCGGATGATCCGGGCCACCTCAGCAAGGGGCATGAAACCGGAAAGAAGATTGGAACCGTTAAAAGCGTGGTCGTGGGGATTGACGGGATCGAAATTGAGCAGATTCAGTCTGTCGTGCGTCGAAAAGGCACCGATATCCCTGAGGAGGGAAGCGAGCAGGAGATCGTCCATCTGGTCCCCGACCAGTCCCACCTCCTCACCGAGGCGATATGCGATAAAGGCCGTCCGCCTGTTCAGCTTGGTCATCCTGGGACTGACGAGGTCCATGATGTCGGCCAGAGCGAACATCAGGCTGAAGAACGTCGGTCTGTCACTTGTCGGGAACATGCTCCTCCCCGGATGCCAGGAGTACAGTGGAAGATTAACAGAACCTGTCGAAAATGGGTCCCCGGGACAGGTCCAAAAGACCGGAAAAGGTTTTATCCATTGCCACCAAAGGGGTTCGGTCCTTTTCGATCAGGGCGAGGATCATCGGCCGAGGGTTGCGTCCACAGCGATCCTGTCGATGGGCAGGCCGTCTTCGTCCAGGACCCGCTGCCAGCGGTCCACGACGACGTGGAAGCAGGCTCCCTTACCCTTCGCCCTGCCGAACCTCCGCACCATCTTTACGAGGAGCGCTTCATCGGGTTCCTTACTCGCCGGGTACTTGATGTATAGGCTCAGGGCCTCCCCTAAAGCCATGACCTGGAATCCTTCTGGAAAAATGACCCAACCCTCTCCCCTGTGGGGCCGTCCGAAACGCTGTCCGGGCGGTCTCCCTCGGTTTTTTCTCCGACAGTATTCAGAACAGGTCGGATGGGACGAAACCTCTGCCTGAGGGTGTGTGGAGTAGATGGAAATGCCCCACAAATGCGTTTCAGCTGACTCCTGATATTAATATATAAGAGCCTGTCGATTTTAAAAAGGATAAAGTCCGGCCCGCCCCCCCCGGGCGGAGACCCTGAAAGCGGTAAAATGGAAATGGGCGGGCGAAAAACAATGAAAATACAACACCTTACCCGGCCTGCCTCTTTCGGCAAAAATCTTCGGCGAGCACCGGCATGTTCTCCTGTGAGGACGTTTAGACCCGACTCCCCCCACGCTCCGGTTACCTGCTTCCCCTGACCAGACCTCCATTGCAATACGAGACCAGAGGGTTATACTTTTAAGAGAAATTCTTTCTTTATTGGGGGATTCGTCTGGGTACATATTGATAAAGATCGACTCTGCCTGGGCGGGAGGAGGGGTATCTTGGGAGTTTGTTCTGGGGGCCTTTCAACCGAAATTCCATCACGTCTCTTTTATCTTCCGGAGGTATCGGGAAGCCGGATCCTGTCCCTGATGCCATTTGAGGTTCCCTTCCCATTCGCTTACCCCGAGTTCAACCTGTCATTCGGTCAGCTAGGACTTTAAAACAGCAGACTGGAGATTTCACCGGACCCTTCCGCCGTACCCGTCCTGGCTTAGATCGGAGAGGGAAAAGGGAATTGGCGAAGGAAGCCATTCCCGCCGGGTGATGAGGATGCACCCTCCAATAGCCAAGATCACCGGGCCCGCCGCCGGAGGAGTCCCTCCTCCGGAGAGGCTTTTCAAAAAACTGGATGAGGGGATCAAGGGGCCGGCTATCTGGGTGTCGGGTCCCGGCGGGGCGGGAAAAACCCACCTTATTTCAAGCTACATCGAGTGTCGCAGAATGTCCGCCGTCTGGTACCAGATGGACAGGGGGGACACGGATGTCGCCAACTTCTTCTACTACCTGGGGATCGCCGGCAGCGGGATCTGTCGGGGCAAAGGAAAACCCTTGCCGGTCCTCACCCCGGACTACATGGCAGGTCTGTCCCGGTTCACTTTCCGGTTCTTCGAAGATCTTTTTGACCGGATGGCGAAGCCCGGCCTTCTCGTCCTGGAGAACTTCCAGGAAGTGGGCGATCGGGCGCCCCTCCATCGGGTCATCCTGGACGGGCTGACCAGAGCTCCGGAGAGCGTCACCGTGGTGATCATCAGCCGACGGAAACCTCCCCCCTCCTTCTATCGGCTCAGGTCTTCCGGCAGCCTTTCCGTCATCGGGTGGGAGGACATGCAGCTGACGAAAGACGAGTTCCTGCGGGTGTCGGTCACTCTGGGTAAGGGGAGGTTGAGCGAGGAACAGGCATTGGAACTCCACTCCCGCCTGGAGGGCTGGATCGCGGGACTGGTCCTCACCCTCGAGGGGGGATTCATGGATAGCTCCCCTCCCGTCCTGATTTCACTTGGAGGCTTTCAGGACATCACCAAATACTTCGTCGGTGAGATCTGGCACAGGGTAGAGGCCGAGATCAGGGATTTTCTCTTTCGAACGTGCTGCCTGCCCACAATGACACCGTCCATGGCGGAGAAATTGACCGGCGTGACCCGCGCCGACCGCATCCTGTCTTACCTCTGCGATCACAACCTCTTCACCTTCCGCCTGGATCAGGAGCAGCCGCGCTACCGGTACCACTCCATGTTCAGCGAGTTTCTCAGGGCCAAGGCTGTTGAATCCCTTGCCCCCGGTCAATATGCAAGGCTGATGCGATCGAGCGCCCGCGTCCTCATGGAGGATGATCAATACGGTGCGGCGGCGGAGCTTCTCCTGGAGGCCGGCGATCAGAAAGGAATTGAAGACCTGATCCTGAACCGGGCGGAGCACATGATCCGCACCGGACGGTTGGAAACCCTGGCAGGCTGGTTGGATGCCCTGCCGGACCATTGCATGTCGGACAATCCCTGGCTGCAGTACTGGAAGGGTATCGGCCTCATGCACAGCGACCGACGTGCCGCCGGGAAGATCCTCGCCGCGGCCCACGGCGCCCTGAGCCACCGGCAGGACCTGACCGGCATGTGGCTGTCCCTGACGGCGCTGGTCAACTGCCTCATCTACTACGGGGGAGACGTCCAGGAGCTGTCTGTCTGTATCGACAGGTTTTACCAGATGCATGACAGACTGGGCGGTTTTCCCTCTGAGGACATCGAGTTGCAGGTGCTACCGCCGATCCTCTATGCACACTTCAATGCCAGGCCCTATCGGGCGGAAATTTCACCCTGGGTCGACCGGGCCAGGATCCTCCTCGGCGAAGGGCAGGGCACCCCTTACTCACGGACCCTCCTGGGAGCCCTCTTGAACTACCTCATCCGAGTGGGTCTCATCAAAGAGGCTGAGCACTATTTATCGTATATGTCATCCGTCCTGGAAGCTCCGGATCTTACCCCGGTAGAGGGAATCTGGTTCCGAACGCTCCTCGCCGTATTCCAGTTCTTCACCGGCGAAACCAGGGCCAGCCTTGACACAGTCGAGGAGGGTTTCAGGGAAGCGGCCGGAACCGGTTTTCACCTGCTGGACGGTATCCTGGACATCAGGGGCGCCTGCGCCGCCCTGAGCGACGGTGACATCGGTAAGGCGGAGAAGTTCCTTAAGCGCTGTCGTGAAGATCTTGATCTGGACAACCCGCTCCAGCGAATCCAATTTCTCCTCTTCGAGGGCTGGCTCGCCCTGTACGGCGAAAACCCCCATCAGGCCTCACACACGATGGATGAGTGCTTCAGGACCGGCAGGGAAACCGGTGCTCCCTTTTTCATTTCCCTCGGCTGCCTCGGCAAAGCGCACTGCTTAATTCAACAGCAACAATACCGGGAAGCTCGGGAGCTGCTTGCCGGAGTCCTCCTTGAAGGGCGGAGGATGGGGTCGAAGCATGTCCTTCATCAGGCCCACCTGGCCCTTTCCTGGCTGTACCTGAACACAGGAGAACGCGCCAAGTTAAGAAGTAACCTGAGAAAATGCTTTTCCCTGGCCAGGGAAAACGGCCTGTTCAACGCTCCGCTCTGGCGGCCCGCAGTCATGTCCCGGCTTTGCTCAGCCGCTCTTCACGACGGTGTGGAGACGGACCACGTGGTGGAAGTCATCCGGAGGCGCAGGCTGGTTCCACCGGGTTCCTATCCTGAGATGGAGTGGTGGCCCTGGCCGCTGAGGGTCTACACTTTGGGACGCTTCGACATGGTAAGGGACGGAGAACCCTTAACCTTCACCGGCAAGGTCCAAAAGAGGCCCCTGGACCTGCTCAAAGCGCTCATCGCCATGGGGGGGCAAAAGGTCTCCATCGAGAGGATGGCCGAAGCCCTGTGGCCCGATTCCAGGGGCGACACCGCCCACGGCAACCTCGAGACTGCCCTGTACCGACTGCGAAAACTCCTGGATATCGAGGACATAATCGAACTGAAGGGTGGAAAGTTGACCCTCAATCCCGGTCTCTGCTGGGTAGACGTCTGGTCCTTCGAGACAGTCCCATCACCGTACCGGGTAACTCCAGACGACCGGCACAACCCGACTGTCCCGGCAGCCCTGGCCCTCTTCCGGGGGGTGTTTCTCCCGGACGACGAAGCGGAGGCCTGGACGATTGCTACAAGGGAGAGGACACTGGACAAATACCTCAAGCTTGTGGATGATTTTGGGACCTGTCTGGAGGAAAAGGGTGATCACGAACGGGCCATCGATTGCTACCGAAAGGCGTTGGACCTCTATCCCGCGTCGCAAAACGTCTGGCACCGGCTCCTGGCCTGCTATGAAAGGACGGGACGGAGGAGTGAGGGGATAGAGACCTACAGACGGTGCCGAAAAATCCTGTCCACCGTCTACGGAATCGAGCCTGAGCAGAGGATAAAAACTCTTTACACAAAGCTCCGTCCTCCGTCGGGGTGATCCCTTGCCACCCTGTCTCTGCCGGTTTGCCGGTATCCTCCCCTTCAGTCTCTCACCCACCTCCGCATCGGCAGGATTTTTTCACTTTTTTTCCCATCCGTATGCCAGATGAAAGCCCCTAGGTACCATAATTAATACAAACCGGCCGGGCTGGGGATGCCCGGCTCGGGAAGATCTTCTGGAAAACAGGGCATTGGGGGCAGGGATGGTCTCAGGACATTCCTGGAGACGGATTGGGGGCAGCTCTATAGGAGAGCTGGCGCCAGGGTCATGGGGCAGGCTGAAGAATCAGCCGGACAGCCGTTCGATCCGGAGGAACCCGGTCGAACGGCTTTTTCTGGCGTCTGGCCTTCTGCGGACAGAGCCGATGAGTTGAGCTCCGCAGAGGAGCCGTAGCCCAAAGAGGACAAACGCTTGAATGAATGGAACCCGGAAACGGCACCGGCGGGTTCCTCAATCACCCGGGGGGGCCATGGAGGGAGGCGAGAGTGGAGAGGACATTGGAAGAGGTGCAGGATCGGGCAAAAATCTTACCAAGGAGGCAGGTGGCGGATATGAGGATATACAGTTTTTTCAGGACCATCTTCTCCCTGATCGCAGTTGCGCTCAGGAATGGAAGAAGAGCGGCGGAACTCACCAGCGAGGGGAGCACCAGGACCCTTGACGGACCCACGGGGTTCGCCTGAAAAGGCCCCGGCATCGGAGATCTTCGGCTTCAACTGTAGAGATCCCGGGTCAGGGCACTGCAAGATCTACCCTGCGCCGCAGGGGTCATCCCCACGATGGTTGCGTGGTGAGGCCCGTGCGGCTTTCCTATTGGATTTCCTGTCACACCTTTCCCACCGGAGCGAGGTAGACGGCAAATTCGTCCCATCCGTCCACGCCGATGAGGCGGTCCATGGCCTCCTGGTCATAGGCGGCCACGGCGCAGGTGCCGGCCCCGATGGCCTCACATGCCAGGTAGAGGTTCTGACAGACATGGCCCACGTCCATGAGGATCACCCGGTGGGCCGACAGCGAGTACCTCCACTCCATCCGGTAGGGGATTGTCGTCCAGACGAACGTTGCGGCTGCGGCGCCCACGAACCGCTGACCGAAACAGGCCCGGGTCAGCCGTTCCCCCATGTCTTCCAGCGGGCCGAGGAAGAGGATCTCTTCCTCCACCGGAAGGAAGCGGTAAAGGCCGGTCTCCACCCCCTCAACGTTTCCCGCGAAGATATAGGTCTCGAAACTGTGCCGGGCCCCCGCCGAGGGAACCGTCCTCAGGGAGACGGCCGGATTGACGACCCTCCTGATCCCCTGGGTGGACCACAGCAGAAATGACAGCTCGGCCAGGGACAGCGGTGAGGATGAGAATCGCCTCCTGCTCTTCCTGTTCGACATGGCGGACACCAGATCGGGCTGAGCTATGTATGCACTCCATTGGTCGCGGGGGGGGAGACCGATGCGGGGCGCGTTGCCGTCGAACGGCTTCTCGATGGGCGGTGCGGAAAGCCCCTTCTGCTGGTCGGTTCGGGAGAAGTCGACCTCCTTGCGCAGCGAGTCCTTGAGGAACTCGCGGTGTTGCCTCAACAGGACATCATCCATCCGTCACGGTCCTTTCCTCGGAAAGGGGACAAACGTCCCTTTCACGGATACGTCAACCGTCCCCCGCGAGCTTTTTTGGCAGGGGGACGCTATCTCTCCACGCTTATCCCACACACTCCCGCACCGCCCGGAATCGATCGTGTCGACGCAGATCCCTGGCATGGGTTTCCGGCCGCTGGCCGTTTCAGTGACGACTCACCTGTAAAGACGAGGGAACCCGGTTCATCTTTCCCGGCCGGTCTACCTTCTTCCAGTGACCGTCATCAGGACGAAGTCGAAGGTCATCTTTACCTCGCCCTTTCCGGGGTAGATCTGGGTGGTGAGGGTGCTGTACCCGGGTGCCATGATCTTGAAGTGGACGTGGGGCGGTCGGCCGTAATAGGGTGGCGGAACGTCGGTCTCCAGGCGGTACTCCCCTGCGGAGTCCGTGATCAGAGCGCCTCGGTGGGCATCATCGTAGGAGCCCTGGGGATTGGCCTGCCACCACTCCACCCGGGAACCGGGGATCGGCAGACAGGAATCCGCGGCCAGGACCTTTCCCGAGATCACCAGGCCGCTGCCCGTCCTGTCGCGCAGGGGAACCGAAGGCTTGTAGAAGGGCCCCTCGGCGTCGGGGGCTGTCGGAGGACATGATGACTGGGCCTGTAAGACAACGGGGGACTGGACAAAGGTGATAAGAACCAGGACCAGAAACGACAGACGGCGGATGATCATGATCTGCTCCTTGAAGCATTCCGCGATGCGCATTTCCTGAATGATGTTCCGAGACGGAAAGTTGACTATACCCACAGCCTTCGGCGGCCGGGACGGTCGCGGAAATATGGAGACCAGGCCCATGCCTGACCTCCTTCCCTTAAATCATATCAGCTGGAGCTCTGAAAGCAATTATCGGCGACAACCCCCTGACCGTGACGGACACGTACCCCAGCCCGGATCAGGCGGACCGATCCGGTGAAGGCCGGCTCGGTCGTGGTCATGGGAAGGGTATTTGTCGGGAGGAACCTGAATTCCAGCGGGGATGGGGGATCTCGGTACTGTCGGGCGGGGATTACATTTGCCCGGCGGTCGCCATCGAGCCCTCGGTGGCCGGTGGGGTGTGCCTCGATTGAGTTTGGGCAGGCCGACTCGCGGCTTCACCCGGAGGCGGCAGGGGGGGAGGTGCGCTCAACCGGCAGGCATATTAAAGAGGAAGATGTGGACCACGGCCTCCATGTGCTCGTCAAAGGGAGAATTGATCAGAAAGCGCCACTCTCCCTGCCCGCCGACAGTCAATTGTTTCCGGAAACTCGAATGCCCGCTGAAGGCAAAGGGAATTTCATCCAGAAGACGCGAGGCCCCGGCGTAATTGGTGTTGAAAAAAACAAGGGCGGTCTTGCAGACTCTCAGGTTTAAATATTCCGACAGCTGATCGACGGACCGCAGCAGTTCGTTGGGGCCCCGCCAGACCTTGCACCCTGCCACGAAGGCCGGCCTTCCCTCTTCCTCGATCTGGATGTCCGTCTTACCGACACGCCGGAAGACCTCGCTGCTGGCCTGGCGTTTGAAGACATTGTTCAAGCTGCTCGCCATGATATCCCTGAGGATCTCCTCGTCATATCTGACCAGCGCCTCCCGGGTTCTCTCGAAGTTCCTCCCCGTGTTCCTCAGAATATTCAACACCATCTCATAATCCCTGTCGGAGAGGGTCTGGTCGCTGTGGTCGGTCACCCTGTCACGATATGGCCTGATCGGCCTGGGAATCTTTTCGCTCATTATGATCGGCTTATAGTCGTGCGTTGCCCGGCCGCTTTTCTCCTCCGGTTCTTCGGCCCGGGCAGTCCCGGGCTGCTGCAACTTCCTGCTTCTGTCCCTCAGCGCGGCCTTCACCCGTTCCGACAGGTGCACGTTGAACTGGTCGATCTCCGATCTCTGGTAATTGACATAGAATTTGATGGCACTGATGATTCTATTTAACTGATATTTGAGATTTTCCACCCCTTCATCGAAGGGTTGGTCAAGGACTATGTCGATAAAACCGTGCGCTTCACCGCTGCCTTTGCGGATCCTCGCCTTTGGCGGATTGTTGATGTACTGACTCGGCCTCAACATCCAGAGGTGAGGGTAGCCCGTGAACGGTATGGATATCGTTACCCTCGTTCCCTTGATCCCCCCTGCACTCCCGTCCAGCCTGCCCCCGCCTGCCGGCAGGACGTCGACGCCGATATCGATCCTCTGCCTGCTGACGACTTTTTTCTCCTCGTAGATCTCCAGAGGCTCGATCTCGATGATCGAGGCGACATGCTCAGCCAATGCGTCAATGGGATAGGAGAGAAGCTGGCTCTTCGGAATGGATTCGACACGTTGGTCGATGATCTTTCTGTAGACGGCAAGCGTCGAGTTCAGGTCGCACGTACTGAAAAGGTATTTTCCCCTCGTGCTCTTCACGAGGTCTGTAGTGGGATTAGCGGCCAAAGACACTCCCCTCTCTTTTCC
Organism: bacterium; assembly: GCA_020350725.1. Classification (GTDB taxonomy): domain Bacteria; phylum BMS3Abin14; class BMS3Abin14; order BMS3Abin14; family BMS3Abin14. The sequence continues at coordinate 2,745,900 of CP070719.1, read as the reverse complement.
TCCCACATGCCGTTCCGCGAAGCCAGACCGACAGCCTGTCCCCGCAGGGCGCCTCTGCGGGACCCTGCACCATACTATTATTATACCCTAAAAATCTTCTATTCGCTTTGAAACCCTTTTCCTGTGCCGACCGCCCCCCTGCTTCCCAGTTCCAGTCGGCCCTCAATCGCCTGTCCCCTGCCTGCGGACAGGGAAGGTTTTGCGCCGAAGGCGGCATAGCGAGGGCCGCCACCTACCTCGCCTGCACCGGTGGAATGGGGAAGATTACCTGATCTCCAGGCAGAAAGCGGAGCTGCTCTATTGATGAAAAAGCTCTGCGGGGGTTGGATCGTTCCCGGTATTTTCTAAAAAGGCCACCCCTCTTCCCCATTCTTCGGAAGACCCCTTTTAGGTCTAAAAGATTAGTTATCGGGGGTTCGGTTTGTCAACGGGAAATGTTTTACATAAAAGTGGAGGTCAATTACACACATCGAAGAACGCGTAAGGAGCCTGACGACAGCCCGCCAAAGACCCCTCGAGGCGGGTCGACCGAGCGCCTAGGGAGGCGCCGGGACGATACGGTGGATTCCCCCGCCGGAGAAGTCGATCAGGTAAAGCTCCCCGTCGGCATCCTCCGCGAAGGATGCTATATTCAGGCCGGTTTCCTCGAGCAGGACGACATCGGGTTGGCTGAGGCTGGTATCGATTCCCCAGAGCCTGCCGTTGACATAATCGCCGAAGAAGTAGGTTCCCTGCCTGTCCGCCAGGGCGGTGCCGCGGTAGACGTACCCCCCGGTTATGGAGCGGCCTTCCGAGTGGTCGTACTCGGCGACGGGGTCGGTGAGGCCGGCGTCGTCGCAGACGCTGCCGGGCGGATAACAGTGGTTGCCCTCCTCGACGTTCCAGCCGTAGTTCCCGCCGGAGACGACAAGGTCAACCTCCTCCCAGGATCCCTGCCCCACGTCGCCCAGCCACAGGTCCCCGGACCCGCGGTCAAAGCTCCACCTCCACGGGTTGCGGAATCCCCAGGCGAAGATCTCTCCGGCATCGGTACCGGACCCGAAAAAAGGGTTATCTATCGGCACGGCGTATTCCAGCCCCGGGTCCTTATTGTCCACGTCGATGCGGAGCATGGCTCCGAGGAGAGTGGTCGTGTCCTGTCCGTTACCCCCCGGGTCTCCTCCGCCGCCGCCGTCGCCCATCCCGATGTAGAGGAATCCGTCCGGCCCGAAGGCGATGTGGCCGCCGTTGTGGTTTGTGAAGGGCTGATCCACCGACAGGACAACGCTCTCGGCTGTCGTGTCAATTATGCCTCCCATGTTCATGGTGAACCGGGAGATCCGGGAGACGAAGGGCACTGACGGGTCCGGTGACGTGTAGGACAGGAAAACGTCCCCGGACCCCGAGAAGGAAGGGTGGAAGGCCATACCGAGCAGGCCGCCCTCGCCGGCGGCGTCAACCCTCGCGGCGAGGTCCGCCGACAGGGTGGCGGTAGCGGCGGACGCGTTATTGGCGAACATGTACAGACGGCCTGCCTTCTCGAGGACGAACCAGCGGGAATCATCCCCGGGCGGGTGAACCAGCGCCACCGGCTGGCTGAACGTCAGGCCGGGGTATGCCCTCTCGAGGGTTATGTCGGAAAAGACCACTCCGCCGCCGTCCCCGCCCGCGCAGGATGACAAGAGGGACAGAAGGGCCCCGATGACTGGGACAACGGCCGCTTCCCGCATTCCGATCATACCGTCTTCTCCCGTAAGGATGGTCCGGACCCGGAGGAACGAACTCCTGAGATCATTTTACCACAGCCCGGGGGCGTCCCCACCGGGGATTCTGGACCCGATCAAACAGAGGATCAACCCTTGCCGCTCCTCTGCCTCCTTCTGGACTTACCCCGGTCCGGTGGTGTATTAGATTCATATCATGGGAGAATCGACAGGCTCATTCAGGATCGACACCGGCAGGATAACCCACCGGGAGTATATGAGTCTCTTCGGCCGGCTCATCGATTTCGCCGATGCCGGAGCGATCCTTTCCTGTCTCGGCTGGATATTCTTCTGGCTGGATTCCATACCCTACCACCTGATCCACTTTCACATGGTCACACAGGCGTTCTTCGCCCTTGCGCTGCTGTGCAGCCTCTATGCAGCCTGGCTCATGCTGAGAACCGCAAACCGCATGGGGACCCGACAGGACAGGGTGACCCTGGCCCTGGAAGTGCTCTACGGAGTAACCACCTCTCCCCTGGGACTGGTCGTGTTTTATCTATACCCACCCCACTGATTCCGCCCGCCGGCCGTCACCCGCTACTTAGTCAAGGGTACAGGGGACCCTCCCTGTCCCATGCATCTCTCCCGGCTGCCGTCCGGGGCAGTCCCTGACCAACTCCCCTGCCCATCCCGACCCGCGAAATGGGCCACCCGGCGAATTCATCCGGCGGCACACGCCGCCGGTCAGGAAGCGTGATCGTACGCCAGGGGGACCCTTCGAACCAGGTCAGCACAGGCGCTTGCCGAGTATCCCGGGCGGGTCAACAGGGCGGCCCGGCAGTTGACCGGTGGAACCCGAACGGGGGTCCCTCCAACATATTTCCCGGAAAATCAGGGGAAAAGAATATATAATTGCTATCAATAGCACATTCACATTGGGGGGTTTCATGTTCCGGACACTGTCATTCCCTGGGATGCTGGCGGTGTTTTTCGCCTTTTCGGCGATCTCCTCCTGCGGCGGAGGTGGAGGCGGAGCAAGCTTCATCCCCTACGTGGGGCCGGCCACTCCGGCCCTCGTCACCGAGGCCAACGTCCAGGAGCTGGCCCTCGGTTCCTACACGGGATGGGACACGCTGGAGACGGGAGTCGGCGCGTCTCCCCTGTCCGACACAAGCGAGGCGGCATCGGGGTCCCCGTCGGAGAGGATTTCCATCAAGTTCAGCAATCTGGACCGGGTGGTCGGAAAAATCATCCTCTCGGAGTCGGGTCAATTCGGCACCCTCAGCCTGGACAGTGTACCCATTGACGACGAGGTCCAGGGTTACTGCGCCGGCACGTACAGCATGACCGGTTCTGTCAACGACCTCTCGGGAAGGTTCAATCTCACCATGACCTTCGACAATTTCTCCGATGACTGCGAGGTCTCCATCGACGGCACCATAAGAGCCACGGGTGTCATTGACCTCTATACGCTGGGTATCCTGTCCATGAACATGTCCTTTCCAAACCTGACCATGGCCTACGGAGGGCAGTCCCTGACTTTCTCCGGAACGTGGAGCATTGACAACCGCACCTATCCCTATACCGAGTTGCTCGATGTCGTGATCCATGACGATCTGACGGACAGGACGTACTGGATGGACAATTACCGGTTCACCATCACCATCGAGAGCAACGGGACCGCCTCCTTCGAAAAGAACGTGGTGACCGGCCGTTATTTCGACCCTGATCACGGGTACGTGGACGTGGCCAGCGAGCTCCCCCTGGCCAAATATTATGACGACCTCTACCATTTCGAGGGAATTCTTGTCCTTGCCGGGGAAAACGACACCGGGGCGAAATTCGAGATCATGTCGACCGCTGCCTACCGGGTCACCTGCGACGCGGATGGTGACGGGGATTATGACGATCTCGACACCGGCATCCGTCACTGGCCGGGGGCGAACAATCCGCCGGTGGCGAATGCCGGAAGCGTCGCCTTCCCAGGCCTCCACTGCACGATCACCCTCGATGGATCCGGCAGCCATGACATCGACGGCGACGATATCGCGAGCTATCTCTGGACCCTGATCGCGGTTCCGGAGGGCAGCCGGACAGCCCTCTCCAACCCTTCCAGCGTCAATCCGTCCTTTACCCCCGACGTGAGCGGCAGGTATGAAGCCGTGCTTATCGTAAATGACGGGATCGAGGACAGCGTTCCCGATCCCGGATCGAGTTGTTCCGTCGGCAACGACGACAGGGTGTGCGCCGACGTGCCGGAAAGTTTCGGCTGCCCCTATGCGGGAATGACTATTATCGGCGTGGGCAGCAATCCCGAGGCGGTGGCCGTAGGGGACGTCAATGGAGACGGCAGAAAGGAAGCTGTCCTGGCCACTTCCCGGGCGGTACCCGACCCCGAGAACGACTACAGGATCCACGTGTTCCTCCAGGGTGAGGACGGAACCCTGCAGCCGGCGGTCAAATACCCCGCCGGGAACGGAAAGTCCGTGGACATCGGAGATCTGAACGGGGACGGCCTGGAGGATGTGGCGGTCACAGTGGAGAACGGCGTAGGTATTCTATATCAGGGCCAGGCAGGCCATCTCGCCCCGATCGTCACCTATCCTTCCAATCATTCGAGCTCTACCAACGCCTGGAAGCTGAGGGTCGGCGATCTCAACAACGACGGGAGGAACGACATTGCGGCCATCGACTGGGGAACCCAGTCGGCCGATGTGGACATATTCCATCAGAATCCCGACGGAACCATGGAGGCTCCCGTCAGCTACTCCGTGCTCCACGGAGGCTATGACGACATGGAGGTCGGTGACATCAACGGGGACGGTCTCACCGACGTCGTCGTAATGAGCGGCCAGGGTGACGCTTACGACAATATCGGCGTTCTTTACCAGAACGAAAGTGGAACATTCGACAGCGCAGTATATTACGATCTCGGCGGAGAGGAAGTAACCAGCGGCCTTGCCCTCGGTGACGTCAACGGTGACGGCAGGGATGACGTCGTCCTGACGGTGGCCGATGGACCGACGGTCGTTGTCTTCTACCAGAACGATTCGGGAACCCTGAATTCGGCAGTCTCCCTGACGTCATACGGCCACGGGGGACGGGTCGAAGTATCAGATATCGATGGGGACGGGCGTGAGGACATCGTCGATGTGCAGGAAGGATGGGAGAGGCTGGAGGTCATCCGGCAGAACGCAGATGGAACACTGGCACCCTATGCACTGTTTCTTTACCCTTACTCAGGCGGAGCCGACCCTCATGGTCTGGTCTCGGGCGATATCGACAACAACGGGATAAAGGACATCGTGGCTGCCGAATCGAGTCACGGCCTTGTCGTCATTTACGATTCCGTCTTCCAATAACAACGAACGAACTCTCCGCCGCTCCCGGCCCGACGGGAACCGACCCCTCCCCCCCACCGCCTCTGCTTTCTTTTCTATTTCCCGGCCCGGCTGTCTCCGGATGCTTTCCTGGCCTTTGCCCTTACCCCCCCGACGACCAGGGCGGCGCCCAGCAGGGCGAGAACCACTGCGAAGTACTGCCCCGGAGTGAAGCCGTAATAACTCCTGTCTTCGGCCCTTAGGGTGTCGAGGAGGAACCGGACAGGCGCGTAGAGAAAGATGATCACGGCGGAGTGAAACCCCTCGAAGGGACTGACGTTCTTCAGTCCGTACAGGACAACGGTCAGGCCGACGGCCAGAAGAAGCTCGTAGAAGCCCAGGTTGTGCCGAATCACACCGGTGCGATCGGCCATACCCAGGAAAAAATCGGTGGCAACCCCGGGGTGGTCGAAGACGATGGTGCACCCCAGCCGGCCGAAGATCCAGGCGGGGACGAGACCGAAGACCATCGCCTCCATGTAGGTCAGAGCCGCCACCCCCTTCCTGCGGAAGTAGATCAGGGCCCCGAGAATGCCTCCGAAAAACCCCCCGAAGGACGACAGGCTCCTCCAGATCATGAGAAGCTCCAGGGGGTTCTGGACGACCCTTTCCGGAAAATAGAAGATCTCGGAGACCAGGTGTCCCGTGACGAACCCGGCGAAAACGGACCACCACACCCCGTTCTCCATGATTTCGGCGTCAAGGCCGCTGACCTTCGCCCGCCGGACGGACAACCACCAGCCGGTCAGAATGGCCAGGACGACCAACACCCCGAAGGGCCGTATCTTGACGGGACCGAAAATGGTCAGGGGGGGAATGTAGAGGTTGGGCAGCATGCGAGGTACCCTCGAGTTCGGTTCGCCGGCCGGCACCGGGCCGGGCCGTCTGCCCGGCTATAGTAACACATTACCCGATCGGCTCCCAACGGCTCCTGTGCCCCCGGGAGCCCCTCCTAAACGTGCGGCCGGCGGGAGGGAGTCCTGTTCGGCCGGTTCATCCCTCCAGCCACGAATGGATCAGGCCTTCGACCTGATCATAGGGCCGATAGCCGACCGCGATGACCTCGTAACCATCCCGATCCCTGCCCGCGATCAGGGCCGGAAATCCGTTGATCCCCAGACGCCGCGCAGCGGCAAAATCCTCCAGGGTCTCCCTCCGGGTCTCCTCGGCGGCGAACATCTCTGTGAATACATCCCTGTCGATACCCGATTCCGAAGCCAGCTCGCGGAGCACCCGCCCGTCCGTCACATCCCTGTTCTCGGCGTAGAACGCCCGATGGACGCGCTTGAGATATCCAAAGACGGAGCCTGGATCAAGGCGGCGCACGGCGACAGCGGCCCTGGAGGGAGGTTCCGTGTCGTAGACGAATCCGGATCGGTCGAAGAAGGAGAAGTCGAAGGGCTGGCCGGTCCTCTCGTGTACGTGCTGCCAGTGCCCCCTGATAGAGGCTTTCAGGGCGTCGTCCATCGCCTGTGTGGTGCCGGGCCTGAGGCCTCCGAGAAGCAGATCCACCGGCAGTTCGCCTCCGAAGTGCTCTCTGACCGATTCGATAACGGGCGAAAAACCCCAGCACCAGGAGCACATGGGGTCCGCGACATAGACTAGGTGTCGGTGCATCCCTGACTATCCTTACCGTTACCGGGCCTCCGTGGAGCCGGCTGTCGGGACCTCGGAAGGTTTGGGGACGGTCCCGGCCGGACCGGTCTCCGAGCCAACCCCTCCGAGGATATGGAAAATGTCCCCTGTCAGTCCTCCAGGGAAAGGATGGGACCACTGAGGGTGACGAGAAAGGCTTCCAGCCGTTCGATCTCCTCCTTCGTCAGCCCACCGTGGCCGAGCTCGGGGTTGCGTGACCTTCCGTAGAACTCGAGGACCTCCCTGAGGGTCTTTATCTGCCCGGCGTGCATATAGGGCGGCCGGTCGGCGACGTTGCGGAGGGTCGGGGTCTTGAAGGCGCCGGCGTACTTTTCGGTATCCGTGTCGATGAACCTGAGCTCCCCGCACTGTCTTCGTTGAGCGTCGCTGTAGGAACCGAGGCAGTTGAACTCGTCGGACAGGACGGCGATGATCCCGTCCGCTCTGCCGCGGTCGAAGGAGCCTTCCCTGTCCGGAACGTTCACGTTGTGAAAATCGCTGTTGGTGAGCAGTGGTCCCGTGTGACAGCCGGTGCACTTGGCCTTCCCGATGAAAAGGCGCAGTCCCTCAGCCTCCCGGGGAGTGAACAGCCTTTTGGCTTCCTGGTCGTTCCCGTCCAGCACCGCCCGGATGTAATCGTCAAAACGGGACGGCCCGGGAATAATGGTTCTGACGTAGGCCTCGATGGCCTTGCCGAAATTCGCGTACACTCGGTTGATATTCTCCCGTTCCTCCCTGGGGATGGTGATCCACGCCTTGTAGGCTTCCGGGCTGTCCAGACCCGGCCTGGCCACCAGCTTCCTGAGTCCTTTGAACCCCGGCAGACCCCCGAAGACGGCCTCGTACTCGGACCGGTACCTTTCCAGGATGACCTTGATGACGAAGGTCCGCGAGATGCCGTGTTCGACGGTGCTCTCGATGGGGCCCAGCGCCTGAGACCACAGGCTGTCCTTTCGACCGTCCCAGAACAGCCACGGAAAGTATGCCGCCCCGGCAAGGGGCATGGTCCGTCTGGCGGTGAAACCCATTCCGTGTGCGAGGGGCAGGTTGTCCGTAAATGCGTAGTCCGGCCGGTGGCAGGTGCCGCAGGACACCTGGCTGTTGCCGGAGAACGTCTTGTCGAAGAAGAACTCCTTGCCCAGTCTGGCGGCACCGGGATCATCGGCGAACCGGTTGGAAGGCACGCTCGGTTTGTCCGGCAGGGCGTCGAGGCTGAGTCCTCCGAGGACTGTGATCTCCTCCTCCGTCCAGTGGTGGGGATCCTCTCCGTGGCCAAGGGACATCCCCGGAGTGATGGTAAGGAGAAGAAGGGCCGGGATGATCCCGATGTTGATTTTCCAGGACATGATCACGCCCTTACCGCGGAACCAGGTTGAACGAAACGGCGTCATCCTGGTCGCCGGCCCGGATGTGGAAAGTAACGACCCACCAGCCCGGCATGCTGAACTTGATCCCCTCGACCAGGTACCTTCCCTCTCCGAGCTCCTCGGTCACCTCGGGAATCGTGGGGAAACCGTGTCCGTGCTCGGGCATATCCCCCACGACACGGATGTCGGCTCCCGCGACGGGCTGCCCATCCGGAGTTCTGACCTCGAGGGTCCAGGTCAGCAGGTTGTTGACGGGGATGGAATCGCCCTCCGTGACATAGGAGACGACAAACCTTCCCTCCCTGGTCTCCTTTTTCGAGGCGGTGTCGATGGTGGACATATCCGGCGCCGGCATGGTGTGCATGTGGCCCATGGCGCCCACAGGTGGGAGATCGACGATCGCGGTGTCCCTCTTCTCTCCCTTTATGATGTCAAAGCGAAGCTCCCACTTTCCGGTCATGCTGAACATGACATTGTGAACCGTGTAGAGCCCCCCTCCTCTCTCCATGACTTTCGGGACCTCGCTGACTCCGTGATCCATCTCGGGCATCCATGGAGTCACCGTGACCCGGGCTCCCGGGACGTCCTCGCCCCCGCTGTCGTGGATGATCAGGTCCACCTTGTTGATCCCCATCTCCACACCTTTATCCGGGAGGATAACCTCCACGCTGAATTCCTCATTTTCACTGACAGCCATCAGGCTGTCCTCGTAGTGCTTTTCAGGCGCCTTCACCTCAGCTTCCCCGGGGTGAACGGCGCCTGCGGTCCTCGCCGTTACCATGACCAGGACCAGGGGGATCAGAACAAAGACATTCAGGATCCTTTTCATTGGAGCACCTCCTTGTGCATATTCTCGAGCGTTGATTGTCCTGCGGAAATTTAACAGATCATTCACGGCCGATATCCGACCGGCGGCTCCCATAGGAGACCGTCACCGGTTTTCGGCAAGCTTCTTCTGTACCGACCTGACCTTGCCCTCAGCGGTTGCCTCCCTGTCCCGTCGCTCGTCGATGACGATCCGGGTGGACACCCTCTGGACCCCCTGATTGAAGGGTATGTTATGGATCATCCGGACCGCCTCGAGGATCTCCTCGAGGGACCCTTCCAGGATGCTCCCCATGGGCGTCAGAGTGTGCTTCAGGCCGCATTGGTCCAGGGCCCTGACGCACTCTGCTACATAGGGGCTGAGGCTGGGGCTGCCCGTCCCCAGCGGGGTGACGGTGACGAAAGCGATGACCATGGCGGGACCTCCTTGGGTGGCGTGTGAAGGGACGGTGTCCGGTTTACGGTTCACGGTGCTGCATCAGAGCATTAGAGCATTAGAAATTAGAGATTAGAAAGCGATCCAAGTATTTAATTCCTTCCTCCTGGATTCCGGCTCCTGACTCCTGACTCCTTTTCAAAGGCGCGTTTCATGTTCGAGGTACTAACTGAGAATTGAGAGCTGAGTCCTAAGTACCAAGTGGTATGTGATAAGTAACAGCTCAGTATACTTATCTCTTATCACTTATCTCTTAGAACTATATATCCTCGCCCCCTCGCCCCATCTCCCCCTCGCCCTCTCTGGACTCTGGCCTCTGGACTCTGGACTCATTCCTCCCCGAGTCTGAAGTTCCCGGTCACTCCCTCTCCCAGTATTTCGCCCTTTCCGGAAAGATCCACCTCACACCTCCCCTGGGATCCGATGCATCGCCTTTGTACCTCGGTATGAGATGGACGTGGAGATGAGGGACCGTCTGCCCGGCAGCCTCTCCGTCGTTGATGCCGATGTTGTAACCGTCGGGGGAGAACTCCCTGTCCAGGGCCTGCCGAGCATCCTCCAGGGCCTGGAGGATGTGGGCCTTCTCGTGGACGGTGCACTCGAAGATGGATTCGACGTGGCGCCTGGGAACGACGAGGGTGTGGCCCCTGGAGACGGGGTGACCGTCCCTCAGGGTCACCGAATACTCGGTTTCCGAGATCTTTCTTTCCGCGGGTATGTTGCAGAAGGGGCAGTGAAGGGAGGTCATGGCTCAGCGATCCCGCCTAGAAGACGTATTTCTTGATCAGACTCATCGTCTGAAGGGTTCTCGGTGCGTAGCCGCCGTTCTCTTCGACATTGAACCAGAGGAAGTTGACGATTGTCCCGAACTCGATAACATAATCCACCCCTCCCTGCCTCAGTATCTCTTCCGCCTGTCCCCGCTGGTCGGGGTCCGGGCTCATTCGGGAGACCACCAGGATCCTGTCGAACTGATCCGTGCCCAGGATCTCCGCCGCCTTCTGCAGGGCTTCTGGACCAAAAAGAATGTCACCGGCGTGTTCGATGATCGTGGCGGGGGAGAAATACCGCCCGTGCCACCCCTTGACATCGACGATCGCCCTGCCGATCCCGGACACATCATCCTCCTGCAGAACGAAACGACCGGGTATCATGCCCCTCAGGCCTGACGGCATGTCGGTGTTGGCCACCAGAAGATCGATGTTTCCCTGCGCCCTTCCCCGCCCGGAGGCGATCGGGAATTGAACGTTGCTCTGAACAAAAAAGCCCTTCCCCTCGAAGAACAGGCGGACAACCTCCTGGTTCACCTCAGCCATTGAGCTCTATCCGCCTTCAGAGGTTTCAGGGCTTTCCCCCGTCATTTCCCGCCGCAGGGGATGTCGTAATTCTCCCTCACGATCCTTTCCATTCTCTTCCTGGCGGCTTCGTCCCCGTAGTAGGCCGCGTAATGAATAGTGCCGCGCCGATTCTCTTCCCAGCAGGCCTTGCGCCCGTGGGTCATCACCTGTTCCCTCACGTTTTCTGCACCACCGGAATCGAGAAGATGATAGCCGTCACTTTGCAGGTCCAGGATGACATAGACCCCTGAATCCTCCTTGAGGCTGTGCGGTGAGATAAAGGGACCGTCGAAATCGTAGACACCGGCGATCCTGTAGGCCATGTCGGTTGCCCCCCGTGACGAACGCAGCCGGGCCGTGGATACTCGACCTCAATCTCCGCCCCCTAACATTATGGCTCGCAATCCAGGAGGAATCCAGCATGAACTGGGTTTAAAGCCTACAGTTCACGGTATGCAGTTGGGGAACCGCCGTGATTAGTGATTTGGTTGCCAATCCAAAATCCAAAGTCCAAAATCCAAAAGGACAGTTCGCAGTTCACGGTTCACAGTTCACAGAGGGGAATCAGAGCATTAGAGGATTAGAAATTAGAGATTAGAGGGCCATCCAAAGTCCAAAAAGGACAGTTCACAGTTGGGGAACCGCCGTGATTTGTGATTCGTGATTAGTGATTCGGGAACAAATCCAAGGTCCAAAATCCCAAATCCAAAATTGAGGACGCCTCTGTGTCCTCTGTGGTAAAGTATTAATTCCCGGGATTGCTTCACACGGTTCCCTGTTCGCAATGACAACCGCTTGTTCGCCCCCTCTCCCAGTCGCCCTATCGCCCCCTCTGGACACTGGCCCGATTTCTCCCCCTCCCTCAGGCGTCACACCGTGGCTATTACTGCAGCGGAAAGTGACAGGCGACCTTCCGGGCGCGGCCCACGTCCAGAAGCTCCGGCTCTGTCGAGGGATCGGTGCACACGGCGGGCCTGCCCCGGTCGCGGTACACGGGGCAGCGGGAGGCGAACCTGCAGCCGGCCTGGGGGCGCTCGAAATCAAGGGACCCCCATGTACCCCTCCCGCCGGGCGAGGGCGACCCCTCGAGACTTCTTCCGTCGACCATGGAGGACCACAGCATCCTGGTGTAGGGGTGGAGGGGACGGTTGGCGATGCTTCCGGCCAGACCCATCTCGACGATCTTTCCCAGGTACATCACCGCCACCTTGTGACTGATCAGTTCCACGATCCGCAGGTCATGGGAGATGAACAGGTACGAGAGCCCCAGGTCCCTCTGCAGGTCGACCAGGAGGTTTACGATCTGGGCCTGGATGGAAACGTCCAGGGCGCTGGTCGGCTCGTCCGCGACCAGGAATCTGGCCCCCACCGCGAGGGCTCTGGCGATGCCGACCCGGCGCTTCTCCCCGCCGGAGAGTTCATGGGGAAAGGAGGTCAGTTTGCTCTCCTTCAGGTTCACCTGATCGAGCAGTTCACGGATCCGGCGGTCCACTCCTTCGTTGCCCGGCCGGTCGAAGACCGTGACAGCCTCCCTGAGAATGGACCTGACACGCATCTTGGGATTGAGGGCGGCATCCAGGTCCTGGAAGATCATCTGCATCTGCCTCCGGTAGGGAAGGAATCGGGATGGGGGAAGCACCGACAGGTCCTCGCCGTCGAAAAGGACCTGTCCGGAAGTTATCGGCGTCAGGCCCATGATGGACCTTCCCACTGTCGTTTTCCCGCAGCCCGACTCTCCCACCAGGCCCATGGTCTCGTTTTCCCTGATGTAGAAGCTGATGCCGTCGATAGCGGGGATAACAACGTCCCGGCCCCGCAGGGCGGAGACCAGCCCCCGGCTCCGGGAGTAGTGTTTTTTGAGATCCTTCACATCCAGAATGGCTTTGGACATGGACGTCCTCCCGCTCCCTGCATACCGCCGACTCAGCCGATGTGAAGCCAGCATCTCATCTGGTGACCGGCGGATATCTCCGCGAGGTCCGGTTCCAGATCTCTGCACTTTTCCTCTATCCCGTTCGTTATCCGGTGGCACCGATCGAAGAAACGACATCCCCGCGGTGCGTTCACCGTGTCCAACACCTCCCCTTCGATAGCCCTGGGAAGGAGGCCGTCCTTTATGTGCCGTTCGCTGGGGATCGACTCCAGGAGGGCCTCGACGTAAGGATGCTTGGGCAGAAAATCCGGCGACAGGACCCTGTCCGCGGGGCCGTATTCCAGTACCGTCCCCCCGTACATGACGGCGACACTGTCCGAAAGCCGGGCGACAACGTTGATGTCGTGACTGATCAGAACAGTCGTCACACCGACCGCCTTCTTCAGGTCATCGAGAAGCTCCACGATCTTCGACTGGATGGTGGAGTCGAGGCCGGTTGTCGGTTCATCTGCTATGAGCAGTGACGGCTCTGAGGAGAGAGCCATGGCGATCATCGCCCTCTGGCACATTCCGCCCGAGAGGTCGCCGGGATATTGGGCAAATCGCAGGCCGGGGGAGTCCATCCTGACCTGTTCCAGCCAGTACCTCGCCTTCTCCGCCGCTTCCCTGCGATTTCTGATGCCGGTGTTGAGCAGGACCGATTCCGCGACCTGGCTGCCGATGGTCACGAACGGGTTCAGGGACACTCGGGGATTCTGAAAGATCATGGAGATCTCCCTGCCGCGGACTCCGTGCATCAGGCGGTCCACTTTCCTGCGCCATCCCCGGTTATCCTTGACCACCTCCACGATCCGCCCGTCCTCCTCAGCGAGGGAGACATGATCGCCGATGGATGGGAGCAGGCTCCATTCGGTCCCGTTGACCCTGAACCCGACCCGGCCGGTGATCACTCCCGGCTCCGCATCGATCAGACCGATGACGGACAGGGCGGTGACGCTCTTGCCGCTCCCGCTCTCGCCCACGATACCCAGTGTCTCGCCTCTCCGGACCTGCAGACCCACTCCGTCCACCGACCTGATGAAGGCCCGCTTGCTCCTGGAGTAAAAATAGGTCCTCAGATCCTCGATGGTGAGGACGGGTTCGACAGCCATCAGCTTCTCTTTCCCTCCAGGATGTAGTTGAGGCCGTCCCCCAAAAGATGAAACCCCATGATGGTGACCAGGATGGCCAGCGCAGGAGCCGTGGAAGACCAGAACTGGCCCTGCATGAAATAGTTGGAGCCGGCCTGGACCATGTTGCCCCAGGAAGGTGTCGGCTCCTGAACCCCGAACCCGAGATAGCTCAGGCTGGATTCGATGAGGATGGCCTCCGCCATGCCGAGGGTGGCCTGGATGATGAGCGTCGATCGGCAGTTGTGCCAGAGGATGTGCCTGAAGATGATGGTCCTGTTCCTGAGACCGAGTGCCTTGGCCGCTTCGATGAAGGTCTTCTGTTTCAGGGAAAGGATCTTGTCCCTGATGAGGAGGCTCACAACGGGTACGTTGGTGATCCCCACCACGACCATGATGTAGTAGATATCGGGTTTGAAGGCCGCCACAACCAGCAGGATGAAGACCAGGCGGGGGAAGGAGTCCAACAGGTTTCCGAGGTATGTCGCCGCGGTGTCGAAACCCGCCCCCCAATAGCCCGAAAGAACGCCGACCAGGGATCCCAATGTGAGCGCGATGGTGATGGAAAGGAGTCCGGGGAGGAAGTAAGCCTGCGTCCCCAGAACCAGTCTCGACAGGATATCCCGGCCCATGAAATCGGTGCCGAGGAGATGGCCTTCGGTACCGGGCGGCGCCATCAGCATGTCGAGGTCTATCTCCTGGGGATCGTAGGGAAGCCATTCGAGGGACCCCAGCGCGTAGGAGACCAGGACCATGGTCAGGACGAGAAGCCCGAAACCGAGGTAGAAGAGATCCCTCCTGTCAGCCTTTTTCCAGAAAGGCAGATCGGAGAACTCGACGACCACAGACGATCTCTGGGTGTATCTCTTCATCGGTCTCCTCTCACTGCGGTGTGGGTCAATCTCCGGCTGCGGCCGGATTCACCATGAAGTGGACGACCCTCTGCAGCAGACTCCCCATGCGGACGATGACCGCGGCGATGATGGTGATGCCCATGATCAGGGGATAGTCCCTGGTCTGGGCAGCCTGCCACGCCATCCTCCCCATCCCGGGCCAATTGAAAACCTGCTCCACAACGACGGCGCCGCCGAGGACAAAGGGGATCTTGGTGGCGATGATCTGGGTGATGGGGACGATGAATCCCTCCCTGACCGAGTGTCTCCAGACGGACCCTCCCTTCGCCTTTGCGGTCCGGATGTATTCCTCGGCAAAGACCCGTCCCATCTCCTCGCGCAGATAGCGTACGACTTCGCTTATGGTCCCGTTTCCGACCCCCAGGACGACAATGGGCAGAAGAAAAGCGGTCATGTTCAAACCCTGCGTACCGGAAGAGCCGACGACTATGGGAAAGGCACCGAATCTGTGGGTCGAGATGTATATGGCGATGTACCCCAGCCAGAATACGGGTAGGGCAGAGATGACGTAGGCGGCGATCGTCAGGGGCAGGGTGAGGGATGTGTTTCCCATCCTGGCCGACAGCAGGGCAATGGGGATGGCGATGACCAGGGTGATCAAAAGGGCTCCCAGAGTGAGGTAGAGGGTGTTAATACCCACCCTGATGATCTCGGACAGGACGGGAAGGCCCGTGTGGACGGAAGTCCCGAAATTGCCGCGGAGGATATTGGACACCCAGGACAGGTACTGGGCATACCAGGCGGTGGGGACGCCGAGGGCTTCCCGGACCGCGTCGTCGCCCATCTGCCCTTCGAGGAGGAGGCTGAACGGATCCCCGGGTGCCAGAAAGAGGATGGCGAACACCACCAGGCTCACCCCCGCCAGCAGAAGGGCGGTGATCGCCAACTCCCTGCCCAGGACAAACGCCGCGGTACGCACAGAGGAGAACCTCATGTCCGGGGATCCCCTTCGGTCAGTTCGATCCTCTTCCGGCTCCCCGGATCATCACGGGCGGTCCTCCTCGAGGATGTACCATTCGTCGGCGAAGGAGAAATATTTATAGGGATGAATGGCCACGTGACGGACTTTCTTCTGATAGGCCGCGTAATTGGTCAGGGTCCACAGGAAGGTGTACGGGCTCTCTTCGGCGACCAGATCGTGAAGCTTGCGGTAAATGGTCCGGCGCTTCTCGTGGTCCAGGGTCAGTTTGCTCTCAACGATGAGGCTGTCCACCTCCGGATTGGAGTACGCCCCGAAATTATTCTTCCAGGGGCCGATCTCGGCCGAATGGAAGAGGGAGGAGATATCCGCCGAATCGTCGAAGACCCAGGACGCGAAGATGATATCGAAATCGTGGGAGAGGAACACATCTTCCTTCCAGGAGAGCCATTCCTTGAATTCCACCCTGACGTCCACTCCGATCTTTCTAAGGTAGCTCCTGAAAGCGAGGACAACGCGTTTGACCGCCTCGCTCTCCTTTTCTATGGGCACCTTGAGGGTCAACGAGAGCTGCTCGCCGTCCTTTTCCATGACGCCGTCCTGGCCCGGCCTGAATCCCGCCTCCTCGAGTAGGTCGCGGGCCCTGTCCGGATCGTACTGCAGGGGAAGGACGTCCAGGTTGTATGCCCAGCTGCCAGGGGCGAAGGGACCCGAGATGATGGTTCCCTGACCGTTGAAGAAGGAATCCAGCATCTCGCGCCTGTTGATCGCGAAGGTGAACGCCTGCCGAACCCTCCGGTCGGCGAGGAGGGGATTCCTCAGGTTGTAACCGAAGAAGGAATAGGACAGGGCGTTGTAGGGTTGAAGGACGAAACGCCTGTCCCCCTGGATCTCCGGGATGTTCCTGGGATTGACCAGGATGATCATGTCGATGGCGTTGAACATCATGGCCTGCGTCATGATGTTCTGATCGGCGAAGGGTTTTCCCACAAACCGGTCCACGTGGGGCCTCCCCTTGAAATACCTCTCGTTGGCCTCCAGGACCACCTCCCGGTCGCCGGTTATGCTCTTGAGCATGTAGGGGCCGGTTCCGATGGGCTGGTGAACAAAGGGATCCCTCCTGGTCAGAAATTCCGGGTTCGCCGGCCCATGGGCAGGAATGATCTTGAAGCTGAATTTGGCCAGGGCATTGAGTATGGGCCTTTTCAGTCTGAACCGAACGGTGAAATCGTCCAATTTCTCGACACCGTCGATGAACTCGTACCTCACCTTGAGGGGCGTGATGGTTTTGGGGTGGGTCATGATCCGGAAGGTGAAGACCACGTCGTCGGCGGTAAAGGGCAGCGGCTCCTCGCCCGCTCTGGCGTGCCATGTCGCGTCCCGCCTCAGATAAAATGTGTACGCCCTCCCCCCGTCTGAGATCTCCCAACGCTCAGCCAGCTCGGGGACGATCTCCTGCTTCTCGTCAATGCCCACCAGGCCATTGAAGAGCAGTTCGCTGACCCTGAGCGATATCATGTCGTTGCTGGTGATGGGATCGAGAGTGGCGGGCCTGCCGTACTCGCCGTAGTTGAGCAAACCCCCGTCGACCCCTCCGTCGTTCCTGGTCAAGGCCTGCACATTTGAGGAAATGCACAGGGCCGCCAGGGCGAAGATTGCGAGCAGTGTGATCTGTTTGCCTTTCATGAATATCCTCCTCAGGTTCCGGGTCCGGGTCCGGATGGTACACCTCTCGGTCCCCATCCCCTGTGTTTAAAGCACCTTTACATCCCCTGCGCTCTTCTGCTCCACAGAGTAGACTCCCTGAAGGGCGTTCTGCAGCTGCCTCACCGCCGGGAACTGTCCGCTCATTCCGAAAAAGATCTCCAGCGCCTCTGAATATTTTTTCGTCCGATAATAGGCCCGGGCGAGTTCCACAAGGAGGAGGGGGTCGTTGTACTCGATGCGGTTCTTGTTGCTCTTGTCCCGGCCGGCCTCGAGAAAGGTCAGGGCCTTCTGCCAGTCGCTCCTCCTCGCGTAGTGCCGGCCCAGGCTGAGATTGATCCCGGCCGATCCCCAGCCTTCTCTCCTGCCCGCCAGGTTCTCGGCGGCGGCCAGGATCTCCCCGCACCCGGAGTCGATCGTGTCACAGATCAGGACGGCCTCCGCCACCAGGCGGGGGTCGCTGCTGTTCTCCCGGACGGTTCTCGTCAGTAGATCGAACCCCTCCTTTTCCCTGCCCTCAGCGTGGAGAGCCCCAGCCCGGATCATCTTTGCCGTCACCATCTGAGGAGCGGCCAGCTGTTCTCCCGCATTGTTCAGAGAATCGATGGCGGCCAGCGATTCTGCCGCCATGCCCATTTGGGCGTAGGCCATCCCGAGGTACAGTCCGGCCGCCCCGGACATGTTCCTTGCGTTGAAAGCCTTCCCGAGAAGATCGATGCTTGTTTTCCCGTAGAGGGCGGCCAGCCCGTCGAGGAGGCGGATGCTGTAAAACCTGATGGTCTTGTTCTCGCCCAGCTTCTCCTCGTCGGCAAAAGCCTTCATGTCCAGATCACGCACCAGTTCCAGCGCCTTGTCCAGCTGGCCGGCTCTGGTGTAGACCCCGATGCAGTTGCTCCGGACCCTCATGGGGCCCGGATCGCCGGATCGGCCCGCCGATGAGAGGGCCTGGTCACACACCCCCGATGGCTCCCGGTTCCAGAGTCCCGCCTCGGCAAAGGCCGAGGCCAGTTCGGAGAGGACCTCGGGATCGCTCGAGCCGGCTACGGAGGACCACAGTTTCTCGGCCCGTCCCTCTCTACCCAATAGGAAGTTGGCCAGGCCCAGTCCCGCCCTCGCCACATCCCTTTCCGACGTCGCTGCGCCCGGATCATTCGCCACCTCCTGATAGTAGGACGCGGCCCTATCAGGGTCCTGTCCCGCCATCAGGACTTCAGCCATGTAGAGGTTCGCCAGCCGGCTTCTGTCCCTGCCGCGATGGGAAGAGACCTTCCCGAGGTAATTCAGGCTCACATCGATGGAGAGGTCGTGAAGCTCTCCATACAGCCTTGCGCTGTTCAGACAGGAAATTCCCAGGATCATATGCGCCTTCCCCGATTCGGAAGCCTCCACCGACGGAAGGTCCCAATATAGCGAGGCGGCGTCCTGGTAGCGGTTCGCCTTTAAATGGGTAACCGCCCGCTCCACCGGCGAACCGGAGGCGCGCCCCGGGGGAGTGGCAGCGATTATCCACATGAGGATCAGGAAAAGACGCGCCAAACCGGCTCCGTTCACCCTCATGGCCCAGTGTCCTCCAGTCTGCTGATGAAAATGCGGTCCCATTGATCAACCTGTGCCCGGAAGGCTATGGACCCGTCGGCGGAACAGCTTACGTCGTGGTTGATCCTGGTGCCTGTTCTCACCGGCGCGACGACCCCGGCTATGACGTCTGCGACGGCAATGGGAAAAAAGGCGTGCCGGTCGTTCTTGACAAAGACGATCCTTCTGCTGTCGGGCATCCAGGCCGGTCCGCGTTCCATGTCCGGATGAACTCCCTCGGCCACGACCCGGGCGGCAAGCCCTTCTCCGCCGGTCGGATCCGAACCGTCCGCAGCGACGACCACGATGGACCACGTTTTCGGGTCCCCCTGCGGATTGTAGTTGGAGTAGAAGGCGATGTATTTTCCGTCCGGTGACCATATCGGCCTCAGATCGTCGTGATGCCACGTGGTGAGGGGCCGGATGGTGTCAAATGGGCGGTTGATATCCTCGATGAGGTGGATATCGTGATTCTCGTTGCTCCCGTAGATCGTCGCTATCTTCCTGCCGTCAGGCGACCACTGGGGATACAGGTACGTTTTTTCTCCCCTGGTCAGACGCTCCGTCCGCCATGTCCCCAGATCCAGCAGATACAGGTCCGCCTTGCCCGTCCGGCCCGACACGAACACCAGCTGTTCGGACACCGGCGACCAGTGGGCGTGCCCCTCCTTCTCCCGTCCCTCCGTCAGCCTGATGATGGACTCTCCCTCCAGGCCCCCCAGGTAGAGGTCGTAATTTCCCTTCCCGGCGTTGCTCATGAAGACAAAACGGTCGCCGGCGGGAGACCAGGTGATACCGGCGTTGTAGCTTGCAGTCTCCGGGAACCCGGTCAGGAGAAAACCCAGATCCGTGTCGCCTGAAGTCGGCTGAAAATAGACCTTCCGCACGACCGAACCGTCCCTTTTGGCGATGACGATCTCCTTTCTCTCGTCCACGGCACGTTCGAACGCGATCACCTCCCCTGTAGGAGACCATACCGGGTTGGAGTCGTTGCGGCCCCTCAGGACGCCGGTGAGTTCACGGACGTAAAGGGGCTTCAGCTGACCGGCGTCCTCGGACTCTTCCTCAGGGAGGCCTGCTCCGGGGGAGGACCCCCATCGGACCGATGCCGGGGGCGGTGACATCTCCGGCGGCGTGGGGCCGCCTTCGCTTACGGACGGATCCTCCTCCCCTTCCGGACCCCTTTCGAGGAGGTCCTCGTAGATGATGAATTGCCCCGCGTCCTCACCCGTGTCCGCCTGCTGGACCCCCTCCGGGGCCGACAGCGCTTGCCGGAGCTGTGACCTCAGGTGTACACTCTCGGCAGCCGGAGGGCCTGAAGTCTCGGACACGGCCGGTCCGGGCCAAAGGAGGAACAGAAGGGCGGCGCAGGCCAGGGCGGGGCCTGTCGGCCCGGATCCAGGTCTCAACCCGGGGCTCCCGATTACATGAGGTCCTGGATCTGGGTCCAGTGCTTCTCGGCCGAATCCCTTAGTTGAGCGAACTCACCGACCTCCTCCAGGTCCTTGGGAAAGAAGTCGAAGTAATCCCTCCACGCCTGGTCGGCTTTGCCGAGGAGGGTGTCCTTTCTGGTGGTCAGATACAGCCGGTGGTAGGACCGGGCCAGGTAGTAATGGGTATCGTGCAGGGCCTCGTGGTATTGCTGGGTGGGGAAGAACCTGGTGTACTGTTTTGCCTTTTCCAGATTCTCGATGGCCAGCGCGAAGTTCTGCGACGCGCCCTCCCTGTCCTCGAGGACCATACCGCTGCCCATTTCGTAA
Organism: bacterium; assembly: GCA_020350725.1. Classification (GTDB taxonomy): domain Bacteria; phylum BMS3Abin14; class BMS3Abin14; order BMS3Abin14; family BMS3Abin14. The sequence continues at coordinate 2,725,321 of CP070719.1, read as the reverse complement.
TAGGCGTGACCCAGGTTGGTGTAGGCCACTGAGTACTGCTTGTATATGAGCTCGCGGTTCTCGGGGAGCGACAGGATGTTCTCGAACTCACGGACGGCTGCGGCGTAATCCCCCTTCTCATCCATGTAGAGCTGGGCCAGCCTGAATCGGGCATCGGAGTAGTCCGGATGGTCCCTTTCCGCGCTTGTGTAGGCGTCCATGGCGGCATCCAGATCCCTTTCCTGTTCGGCCCTCTTTCCCATGGCGAGGTAGTCCACGACCAGGTTGATACGGGAGGTTCCCGACAGATCGACCGATTTCCTGTTGAATTCAACCACCTCCTGCCAGTCACGGTAGTTCCCCCCCGCTGATACCCTGACCGTGTGAAAGCCGAAGGGAACCTGTCTGCCCTCGACGATGGGCGTGCGGCCCACCATGGTTCCGTCTATGTACACCCTGGCGCCGGATGGCTGAGAGTCCAACTTGAAGAGGGAGTTGTTGACCTCCAGGACGAACTCCCTATCCTCGCCGTCCTCCTCCGCTCTGACCTCTCCTGTCCACGGCTGGTAGCCGTGACGGTAGAGGTGGAGACCGTATGTCCTGCCGACCTTGGCGGGTATGCGGGTCCGGCCGTCCGTTCCCGTAGTCCCCACCCACCGCTCGTCCAGATAGACGTTGACTCCGGGCAGGGGGTCCACGTCGGGCGGAACTCCCCCCTTTGCCTGAAGGGTGAGGGAATGTCCCGATGCCAGGCTGTCACCCTCGGTGAGGATCCGGCGGACCACCCGCTGCCCCGGCTTGGCCGACTGTCCGCCCTGGATCTCCACGACCTTGCCCCAGGATCCGGCCCTCTCCACCTTGCTGATCCTCAGGGTACCGATATCGTGCATGTCCGCCACTTTTCCCTGCCTGTCCAGCACCGGTGACATCAGGGCGAACTCCATGCCCTTCTTCAACTGGTGGTCCGACTTTCCCAGGTTGATCCTGACGTCCCCTTCCCTTTCGGAGATCACCGTTCCCTGGAAGGGGAAATGCTCCATGACCTCTCTGGCGACCTTCTTGGCGACGTCCTTGACGTCCTTTTCGCCCCTTGCCGGGCTGATCTGGCTCAGCACCAACCGGCCGTCCGGGGTGTGCACCTTCGTCTCCACGACGTATCCCCTGTCATCCCTGGAAACACTTCCCACGATCACCGCATCGAGCGTCCCTATGAGCGAGGTGTCCCGCCATCCCCTGTCGGTCATGGTCTCGATGTCCGTATCAGACTCCTTGATCCTCTCCCTGAGGGTCTCGGGGGGCACTTCGTCGAAGATCATGTGGCTGAACAGGACGTTGCCTACCGCCTCCTCGACGCGGTCGAGGATCGGGGTAAGGTCTGAATCGGGTTCGTTGCCGGAATAACCGTAGATGCCCGCCCTGATCGGCTCCGGCTCCACGGAATAGAAATACCGCTTGACCGTCCGTCTTCCGTCCAGGACAACCTTTGTCTTCCAGACGGAGGGCACGTGGCCCGGCACCGTCATGGTCACCCAGAAAACCTTGCCGGGAGCTCCTCTGTACACATAGTTGACCGTTCCGTCATCGCCGGTCTTTCCCAGCGCCTTCTTTCCGACGGCAACCTCGACACCTGCCAGCGGTCTCTCCTGGCCATTCTCCTCGGTGAGGGCCACGACGTTGAGCACCGAGGGCCGATGGACAGCCGCCTCCACTACCTGACCGGGTTGGACTTCGAGGGATCGCTTCCAGGTTACGTAGCCTTTCTTTTCAACCTGGATATCGAACTGCCTCGCCGGTTCGCCCCCGTATTCGTGGAAGACTTCTCCGCCGGCATCCGTGTCTGTCGCCTCCTGTCCGTCGATCCTCACCGAGGCGCCCCCGACAGCCTCACCCTTCTCGGTTACCCTGATCGTGAAATGTTTCGTTGATTTCAGTGACACCTCTACGATGTGCCTGGCAACAGCACCCTTTTCGGGCTTTTCCACTTTGAAAGAACCATCCCAGGGTTCGATCTCATACCCCGGAGCCTCTCTGACCACTGAAATCCTGACCTCGGCTCCGGGCATCCTTTTGATGGTGCCCGAAAGGGTCCCGCTCTCGTCCGTGCTTCCCGCCTCCTCTCCGTCGACCAACACTCTGGACTGGTCTGCCGGGACCCCGTCGAGGGCCACCTTGATCTCGTACTGAAGCTCCACCTCCCTCTCCATCCCGCAGGCAAAGAGAACGACAGGCAACACGAATAACAGTATCCAATTCGCCTTCAGCTTGACCATGATTCCGCCTCCCGTATGGATCTCTCCTGAAACCGCCACATTAACTCTCCCATTGGTCCTTCCCGGACTCCCCTTTTCCGGAGATAAACAGGTCCCCGGGGGCTGCCCATGGCAGGGCAACTCCGTTACGGGTCCGTTGCACCTCCATGTTCTCCCTGGGTGCAAATCCTCACCTTCCCTCCCCCGCTCAGAGCATGGGGGGCTGGATGTTCACCTCTCCCGGGTTGATGATCTTGTCCTCGTCGGACTCGGACGTCTCGATGCTCCTTCGCTTTCCCTCCGGGATCTTCCTGAGGACCAGCTCCACCTCCTCACGGCCGCTGCCTACCTCCACCGTCCGGGTATCGGTGACATATCCCATCCTCGTGGCCTCGACCTTGTACACCCCTTTGGTGACGGCGCCTTTCTCGGACTCGAAGGAACCTTCGGCATCCGCGGTCACCGAGTATGAGGCTTCCTCCACCCTGACGGACGTATTGATCATATTGACGACGGACCCCTCCGGGGTCTCTCCCTCAACGGGTACCAACCCGGGGTCCATAAGCCTGACCGTGCCATATATTCCGGGGGCACAGGCCGAAAGGGTCAACACCGCCACCACGATCGGAATAAGTGAGCTCGTTCTCAGTTCCATCGATTCCTCTCCCGTGCTGTGCCGGCCGCACGAATACCAGTTCGTAACCGGCTGGTTACAGAATTGTTGTTGACTTCCCGCCTTCCTCCTGTTTAAGGGACGCGGGAAGGGATCCCGGACACCATTCGGCCCATTGAGCAATATCGGTGCCAACAGGGAATCGTGCCCACTCGGCCCGGCAACCGTCCGCCGTGGTCTCCAGGAGCCTGTCAGCCGGACGGGGGGATAGCCGAGGGGGCTGTGTTTCTTTTTCAGGGGAATAAAAGAAAAAGGGCGCCGGCCGGCGCCCTTTATTCAGGGATATTATCTCGTCATTGCGGCTTCAGCTCAGGGCTTCAATCAGACAGAACCCGGGGCCGCGGCCTTCACATCTGCAACTGCATAAGCTCCGATAGGGATAGCTTTCTGTAACCCTTGGGGGGGAGGAACTCCTCATCCGGCAGCGACCGTTTCTCCACCCTGATGATGTTCGTATCCTCGGTGGGTGACCCGCCCTCGTAGGAGATGATCTTCACGGGAAAACCCTTCCGAAACAACTCCTGGTATTGGGGGGTGCCCTCGGGTGTGCTGGAGGGACCCATACCCATGCCCTGCTCCACGCAGCCGGTCATTTTGGTGATCATGCCGGCCAGTTTTTCGGTACTATCGAATTCCTTCATGATGGTGCTGTCGTCAGTCAACCATATATCTTCATAGGGGGCGCCGTTCACGGTCACCCTGTATTTGATGGTATTGAGTCCTGCGACAGTGCCCCCCCCTCCCTCCTTGGTCACCTCAACCCTGGGAGGAGCCGTCGGCTGTTGCCGTCCCCCCCCGGCCATGAACTGCTGCATCATGGCTTTTTCCTCATCTGACATCCCCTCCATAGCGGCCCCGAAGACGCCCGACAGTTCCGAGCAGAACTGGTCCACGGTTCCCTGGGCATAGGCCTTCTGAGCGTCGTCCACCATGGTGACGAGGGACCGGTTCACGTCAAAGATCATGACCTGCTCTTCTTCCGAAGCGACTTCCTTCAGTTTGCCTTCCGAGATGAACGTTTCGCTTCCCTGGCTGTCAACGAGAACAACGCCGGCCTGTGAATTGGAGTTGAGTCCAAGAGCGACCAGAACAACCAGGATAGATCCCAACATCCCCCTGTTCTTCATCACACTGCCCTCCTATGTGGAAAAAATGAAAGGTATTAACCTGCATTTTCTTTCCCGCCGTCACCGGCATCGCAGCATTTGTCCCTCCGGATCGAGGGTCTCCGGCGATCTCCCCACCTGGATCTGCCGGGTAGGGTCATCCCATGCGATCGCCTGTGACACATCGAGTATTCTAACAGACTTTTCCCCGTGGTACGGGGTAATTTTCAGGGTGATCCCGATGCCGCGAACCCTATCCTGGATATGCCCGGTGTCGGCAGCGTCTATCCGGGTTATAATGTACCAGGAGACCGCCGCCACCAGTGCGCACTGATATTTTCACGACCGGAGAGGCCGTTTCCCGGCCGATCCAATGGCGGTCATCCCTGTGCTCGCCGTAAGAGCATCTCATCTTGCCGCTTTCCGGAAGGAGGAGAACCATGATGCGACTTCCCGCAGTGATCGCCCTCGCCCTGCTGACTGCGTTCGGGCCCGCCCTCGCCTCACACGGAATCGTCACCGTACAGAGCGGATTCAGCGTGGAAGAGACAGCCGACCGCCTGGAGGCGGTCCTGGAGCGAAAAGGGATGACGGTTTTCAACCGTATCGACCACGCAGCGGCCGCCGGGGCGATCGGCCAGGACCTCAGGCCCACCGTTCTGATCATCTTCGGCAACCCGAAGGTGGGCACTGCCCTCATGCAGTGCTCCCAGACAGCGGGGATCGACCTTCCCCTGAAGGCCCTGGTCTGGAGGGATGCGGATGGTCTGGTCAAGCTCTCCTACAACCATCCCCAGTTCCTGGCCGACCGGCACGGGATCATCGCCTGCGGCGATGTTATAGAGAGGATGACGGGCGCCCTGAAGGCCATCACCGCCGAAGCGACGCAGTGAAAGGATGAGGAGGCGGAGAACAGACGGGGGGAGGAATGAGTCCAGAGTCCAGGGGCCAGGGTCCAGAGGGGGCGCTTCGGCGAGAGGGCGATGGGGCGAGGGAGGGAGGTGTTTAGATCAATAACGAAAGAACCGAAGGTTGAATTCCTCGATACCTCCATACCTCGTTACACCGATACTGACCAAATAGCCTGGAACCTCAATCTGCTGCAGCGGGTAGGAGAGGGGGCGATGTGGATATAGGGCGAGAAGGGGTAACGGGGACTCGGAGGGGTTTTAGGGTTGTAATTGCGTAGTGAGACTTGAGTGAAGCAATCTATTACGGTG
>CP070719.1:2714177-2719994 GCA_020350725.1 bacterium | reverse complement strand
GCGTCCGACTGAGAATATGCCCCCTCCTCTTCCGCAACCTCGAGGACGGAAGACCTTTCTGCTCCGTCCACCATCTGGGACGCCGGCACCGCCCATCCGCCTGCGCCCGCTTTCAGCCCAACCCTCCGACCTGCACCTGGGGAGAGGTCGTGCTGGTGCCTTAGAGGAAGGGTTCATGGCCCGGGATCCAGAGTCTTGGGTCCTGAATCAAGGACTCGGGTCCAGGCCTATAGTTCCAGCGCGTCCACATCCCAACCGGCGCACTTCGCCCCTGCCTGATAGACGCTGTCCAGGAATTCCATTATCTTGCCCCGGGGATCGTCGGCCTGCCTTATGCTGTCGTACATCATCACGGCCATGCCGGCCGTCTCATTCCAGGCGGCCTCATCCGGTGCGAGGGGCTCTCTGAAGAGACCCTCGGGAACGGGAGCCGCATAACCGTAAAATGCCGGGGCCCTCATATTTTCATCTCCCGCCCAGAAACCGAAACTGATGACCTCGTGGGAATAGGCCTCCCTCTCCACGAGGCCGGCACCCTCCCTGACAGGAGCGGTTCTTCCCGAGAACCGGGTCAGGGCAAGGTCCATGTGATGCCAGAACAGGTGGGGAGGCGTGCTCTTGCCTGTGAATCGTCCCCTGAACTCCTGAAATACCGAGTCGACCTGGGTGAGGATCCGCCAGAAGTTGTGGACATATCTTTTGTCGTAGGAGGCATGAACGAAGTCCGATTCGAAAGGCTCGCTGCTGAAGGGGACGTCATAGGGAAACGGTTTCTGGTATTTGATATCAAGGTGAAGGTCGGACAGGTTCGTGAGGAGAGCCATGTAGAACTCGGATACTGAGATCCCCTTCAGCGCCATGAATCGAGTAGGGCCGCTGCCCGTCTTGATCACAAGATTGTGGTTGATCAGGTCGAACTCCAGTTCGAAGAGGGTATCCCCATAGGGTATGGGACCGGTGGTCAACCCGTGGGTGGATACGTAGAATGGGACGTGCCACCAGTGATTTTTTCTGGGAAAACAATAAAGCCTGATCTTTCCCACGATCTGGAGGAACAGGTGAAGGGTGTTCTTGGTGTCCTCCCACTCCTCGAGGGGAAGGGATGGGAAAAGATCCTTGCCCGGCCTGTCGGTCATGTCGTCCCCCCTTCTGCCGAAAAACGAGCGTAACAGTGTCAACAATCCTTTTCCTCCTTAAGTTTAGCCGGGAAAGAGACCCAAGACAAAAAACTCTATCTCAGGCCGGCCCCGTGAGCCCGACATTGAGTTCAAGGTCCTCCAATTGATGATCCTCCAGGGGGCGATCCTGCCAGTCGTATACGATGATCTCTATCGGCGGGAAGGTTGCTGGGTCGAGGGAGATCCTCAGATACCCCACAATCTCCCTGGACCTGACACGCATCCCGTATGATTGCCGCCCTCTATGTAGGCTGTCCGGACGCCCCGGTTGGGCTTTTCGGTCATCCTCATGAAAGTGTGCATCGGCTTCATGAACCTGAAAGAGATATTTTTCTCCGTTTTCAGCTCACCGACTACATACTCCGTCCTATGGAAACGGGAGGCGTCGTCATTGACCGAGCTGCACCAACGCGGGGATCTCTCGATAAGGGCGTCGACATCTATTCCGGCGGCCGCGCAGAGGACGCGAAGGAGGAACCGGAGTGATATGGCAAACCCGTGACCCATGATCCACAGAGAATAGCAGAGATCCCAAAAAACTCCACCGCACGGACGGCGGAACAGTGGGCCCGGGGACGCGGGGACCTGCCCGAGGGGGCGCTTCGGCGAGGGGGCCCTTCGACAGGCTACGTTCGACAAGCTCACGGCAGGGAGGGCAGGCGAAGGAGGAAGGGTATATAGTTCTAAGAGATAAGTGATAAGAGACAAGTATACTGAGCTGTTACGTATCACAATATCACTTAGTATTCAGGACTCAGTTCTCAGTTCCCGGTTCCCAGCCTGCCCTGAGCCCGTCGAAGGGTTCACGGTGAATACCTGAAACATGGAGTCTGAGACATGGGACGTGGCTATCAGGCAGGGAGTAATAGCGGTGTCATTGCGAACCGATACCTGAGTGAAGCAATCCCGGGAATTAAAACTTTACCACAGAGAACACAGAGGCGTCCCTTGAGACGCAACCACAGAGGGCCACAGTGATCAAGAGAGGGCGAGAGGGAGAGAGGGCCCTTCGACGGGCTCAGGGCAGGCGAGGGTCGGACGCGGGGACACGGGGAAAAAGCGGTTGTCATTGCGAACCGATACTCAAGTGAAGCAATCTCGAACTGCGAACCGTGAACCGGGAACTATCCTTATACGATCCCCCCTTCCGCCAGTGTTTCCCTTGACACCGGCCTTTACCCCTCTCTATACTTTTTGCGGCCTGTCTCCCCCTATCGTGCACCCGGAAGCAGGGCCTATTGAACACACCCCATTCCCCATTTAACATCCCATCCAGGAGAAGGAGCCTCTCGATGCCGAAGAGACCAGACATCAACAAAGTGATGATCATCGGATCCGGACCGATTATCATCGGACAGGCGTGCGAGTTCGATTATTCAGGCACTCAGGCCTGCAAGGCCCTCCGTTCACTGGGCTATGAGATCGTCCTGGTCAATTCCAACCCTGCCACCATAATGACCGACCCGGGCATGGCCGACGTTACCTACATCGAACCGCTCAATTTTGACAGGATGGTCCAGATCATCGAAAAGGAGCGCCCCGATGCCCTCCTGCCAAACCTGGGCGGCCAATCCGGCCTCAACCTGTCCTCGGAACTGGCCAGGAAGGGGATCCTGGAGAAATACGGCATCGAGATCATCGGCGTGGCCGAGGACGCCATCAGAAGGGGCGAGGATCGGGACGCATTCAAGGAAACCATGGATCGCCTGGGCATCGAGATGCCCATGAGCTCCATCGCCTACAGCATTGAGGAGGCCGAGGAGATCGCACTGAAACTCGGCTACCCCGTGGTGGTCCGACCCGCCTACACCCTCGGCGGTACAGGAGGGGGCCTTGTTTACAATGTCGAGGAACTCAGGACTATTTCCGGTCGGGGCATCTCGGCGAGCCTGGTTGGACAGGTGCTTATCGAGGAGTCGGTCCTGGGTTGGGAAGAGCTGGAACTCGAGGTCGTCAGGGACGCCAAGAACCAGATCATAACCGTATGCTTCATCGAGAACGTGGACGCCATGGGAGTGCACACCGGCGACTCCTATTGCACGGCTCCGATGCTCACCATCGACCCGGACCTCCAGAGGAAGCTGCAGGATTATTCCTACGCCATCGTCGAGGCCATACAGGTGACGGGAGGGACCAACATCCAGTTCGCCCACGATCCGAAGACGGGCCGGGTGGTGGTGATCGAGATCAACCCAAGGACATCCCGGTCATCCGCCCTGGCCTCCAAAGCGACCGGATTTCCCATTGCCCTGGTGTCCTCCAAGCTGGCCGGGGGCCTCACCCTGGACGACCTTCCCTACTGGCGGGGAGGCACCCTGGAGAAGTATGAACCCTGGGGCAACTACGTGGTCGTCAAGTTCGCCCGCTGGGCCTTCGAGAAATTCCGCGACGTACCGGACAGGCTGGGCACGCAGATGCGCGCCGTCGGTGAGGTCATGAGCATCGCCACCACCTACAAGGAAGCCCTCCAGAAGTCCATACGCTCCCTCGAGATCAGCCGCTATGGACTGGGATTCGCAAAGGATTTCAACCGGAGATCCCTTCCTGAACTCATGGAACTGCTGGCCGAGCCTTCCAGCGAAAGGCAGTTTATCCTTTATGAGGCCATCCGCAAGGGGGCCGACATCAACCAGCTCTACGAGAGAACGCACATCAAGCCTTGGTTCCTCGAGGAGATGAAGGAGCTGGTGGACCTGGAAGAGACGATCCTGAAATGCCGCGGCCGGGAACTGCCGGACGATCTGCTCATTCGGGCCAAGAGGGACGGCTTTGCCGACCGGTACCTGGCTCAACTCCTCGACGCACCTGAGGCATCGATCAGGCAGCGGGGCAAGACCCTCGGTCTGACCAAGAACTATCAGCCCCTCCCCGTGAGCGGCGTGGAGGACGCGGCATACTATTATTCGACCTTCAATGCCCCCGATAACGTCCCCATAAGCGACCGCCGGAAGATCATGGTCCTGGGCGGCGGGCCGAACCGAATCGGACAGGGGATCGAATTCGACTACTGCTGCGTCCACGCGGCCTTCGCCATCAGGGACGAGGGTTTTGAGTCCATAATGGTCAACTGCAATCCGGAGACTGTCTCAACGGATTATGACACCTCGGACAAGCTGTATTTCGAGCCTCTCACGGTGGAGGACGTCCTTGCCATCTGCGACAAGGAAAAGCCGGAGGGAGTCATCGTCCAGTTCGGCGGCCAGACGCCCTTGAACATCGCCAACGAACTGATGGAGGCCGGCGTCCCCATCATCGGGACGACCCCGGACATCATCGATCTGGCTGAGGATCGGGACCGCTTCCGCCGCATGATGAGCAGCCTGGGCATTCCCCAGCCGGCCTCCGGCATGGCCAACACGGCGGATGAGGCCATTGAGATCGCCGAAGAGATCGGATATCCCCTTATGGTCAGACCTTCCTATGTCCTGGGTGGTCGGGCCATGCAGATCGTGGATGACGAGCCCGGTCTGCGGATGTACATGTCCGAGGCCGTGGAAGTTTCCCCCGAGAGACCAATCCTGATCGACAAATTCCTGGAGAAGGCCATCGAGGCCGAGGCCGACGCCATCGCCGACGGCAAGGACGCCTTTGTCCCGGCGGTCATGGAACACATCGAACTGGCCGGCGTCCACTCGGGCGACTCCGCATGTGTCATCCCTCCGGTGAACCTGTCCCCTGAGCACATCGAGACCATCATCGACTTTACCCGCAAGATCGCCGTGCAACTCAACGTGGTCGGCCTGATGAACATACAGTATGCAGTGCACGACGATATCGTTTACGTCCTGGAAGCCAATCCGAGGGCTTCCCGCACCGTTCCCATCGTGTCCAAGGTCTGCAACATCCCGATGGCCAGGCTGGCAACCCAGATCATGCTGGGAAAAACCCTCGATGACCTCGATCTGAAGGCCGGGACGATCCCCTACTTCGGAGCCAAGGAGGCCGTGTTCCCCTTCAACATGTTCCCCGAGGAGGACCCGGTTCTGGGACCGGAGATGAGATCAACCGGTGAGGTGCTTGGTATAGCTGAGTCCTTTGGTCTGGCCTTCCACAAGTCCCAGGAAGCGGCCGGCTCGAGCCTTCCGGAAAGCGGAAGCGTCCTGCTTACCCTCTCCGACGAGGACAAGGGCTCGGCTCTGGACCTGAGCAGGACCCTGAGAGACCTGGGCTTCGATCTTGTCGCCACCGAGGGGACGAGAAAATATCTGGCGGAGCATGGAATTACGTGCAAACCGGTTCTGAAGTACCACGAGGGGCGCCCGAACATCGTCGACGCGATCAAGAACGGCGAGATCCAGCTGGTGATCAACACACCCTCCGGGCGGCTGAGCAAACACGATGACTCCTACGTCCGCAAGGCGGCCATCCAGTACCGCATTCCCTATATCACCACCATCGTGGCAGCTGCTGCAGCGGCCAAGGGTATCGAGGCTCGCAGGAAAACCCGGATCGGCGTGAGATCTCTTCAGGAATGGCACGCCGAGATCGTCCAGCCGGGCGGTGGAAGTGTTGACCGCCGGTGAAACAGGAAAGGAGATGAGGATGGACCCGGTCAGGATCATGCCCTGCCTGGATATGAAGGACGGGAGGGTGGTCAAGGGAGTGAACTTCGTTAACCTGCGTGACGCGGGAGATCCGG
>CP070719.1:2688748-2714077 GCA_020350725.1 bacterium | reverse complement strand
GCCGAAACCTTCATCCCGAAGGACTGAGGCAATGGAAAGCATCGTCAGCTGTGCCCGTTCCCTCTCAGGTGCTGTCAGGGGAGAAGGGACCCACCGGTTCCGACTCCCCGTTTTTTCGCCCGCCAGGACACCTGGAGAGGACGAGACTCCCATCCGGCGGGTACCGCCGTAATTAGTGATTCGTGATTTGTGATTAGCCCTTTTCTCCGCGTCCCCGTGTCCCCGCGTCCGCACATTACGGGATTGCTTCACACAGGCATCGGTTCGCAATGACAACCGCTTGTTCGCCCCCTCGGGTAGGTCCCCGCGTTTCCCTCTGGACGCTGGCCTCTGGACTCTGGACTCATTTCTCCCCCTCTCCTTCTCTGGACGCTGGCCTCTGGACTCTGGACTCTTTTCTTTCTGTGTCCCCTCCCTACAGGGGATCAGGTTCTTTTCCCAGACGGCCGAAAGATGGTATTCTGTCGCCGGAAATGGGAGCATGCCGCTTGATACCGCCCTGGATGGGGCACTGTGAGGAGGCGTCCTTGGCACAAAGAGAAACCGAAAAGAGAATGACACACCTGTCAGAGATCGTCCTTTTTCTCAGAGAGGGCATCTGGCGGGTCAGGGAGAAGGACCACTCCGGATTCCAGCTTGTCGGGCTCAGGGTACTCAGGATCGTCGTCCTGAGCCTGCGCGGGTTTGTCGAGGACCGGTGCCAGCTGAGAGCCGCCTCTCTGACCTTCTACTCCCTGCTGTCGGTGGTTCCTGTGGCAGCCCTCGCCTTTGGAATAGCCAAGGGGTTCGGATTCCAGAAGGCACTGGAAGCCCGTCTTTACGAGAAACTGGAGTTTCACGGCGAGGTGGTCGGCCAGGTGATGGGTTTCGCGAACTCCCTGCTGGAGAACACGAGGGGCGGGCTGGTGGCGGGGGCCGGTGTCCTGATCCTCATGTGGGCCGCACTGAAGGTTCTGACCAACATCGAGAACGCCTTCAACGATATCTGGGGAGTGGTTGAGGGCAGACCCTTTATCCGGAAAGTAACCGATTATCTGTCCCTCATGCTCATACTCCCCACACTCTTTGTCTCATCAAGCGCCGTGACGGTGCTGGTGGCCGGACGGGTGGAGGCCCTGTTCACCAGGGTGCATCTCCTGGGACCCCTGAGTCCCGTCGTCTTCGCCGCCCTCAGATTTCTCCCCTTGGTGGCCATCTGGGTCCTTTTCGCCTTTGCCTACATCTTCATGCCCAACACCAAGGTCAGCCTATCGGCCGGTCTCCTCGCCGGCGTCGTGGCCGGAACGTTCTATCAGGTCTTTCAGATAGGTTATCTCAAACTCCAGATCGGGGTGGCGAAGTACAACGCCATTTACGGGAGCTTCGCCGCGCTTCCCCTGTTTCTCATCTGGCTGCAGGTGAGCTGGATGATCGTGCTCAGTGGAGCGGAGCTGTCCTTCGCCCAGCAGAACGCCAGCACCTACGAATTCGAACCCGACAGCGACCGCGTCAGCCCCGCCTTTCTCAGGCTCCTCGCCCTGAGAGTGGTCAATCTCATCGCCAAGCACTTCACCCCCGGCGAACCGCCCCTCTCGGAGGAGTCGATCTCACAGGAACTGGAGATCCCCATCCGCCTGCTGAGGGAGATCCTCTTCGAGCTCACGGAGGCAGGGGTTATCACCGCGACGGCCGGCAAAGGGGAGCGGACGGCTGCCTTCCGGCCGGCCTTCACCACGGATGAGATGACGATACACCGGGTCCTCGAGGCGCTGGATCACCGGGGCCTGGACGGCATTCCGGTGGCCCACTCCGAGGAACTGGAAACACTCTCCGACTCCCTGGCCACCTTTGCCCGGGAGATGGAGACCTCCTCCTCCAACCGACTCCTCAGGGACATATAGGTTCCAAGGGGTTTCTCGGCGGGGTACCGGTTCCCCCGTGCCCTGCCGCAGTGACCGGGGCGGGGTCGCCGGTTGGCTTGTGAGGAGGGGGATGGGCAGCGGTGTCGTGGTCATCGCCCTGCGTGCTCCCATGCCTTCTTTCTCCGCCTCCTTCGACATTGATACCTGTGATCTCTGGTTCACTTTACCCTCTGATGATCCTCTTTTCCGGCATCAGGCCCCCTTCTCCTCACCGACAGCCCTCAACCGCCTTTTGAGCTCATCCTCGATCCACATCCTCGCCTCGTGCTCGAGGTCCTTTCTTATCTCCTCTTCAGCATAGGCCATCGCGGACGCCACGTGTTTCCTGGCACTCTCATCTCCGCACACCTGCAGGGTTGCGGCTGCCTGCTTCAGGATCGCATCCTCCGCGTACTTCATGCGCACGACGAGCTCATCCACCATCCACTTGTCGGCTTCATTTTTCAGCCGCTTACGGATCATCTCCTCCATGCTTATCATTTCGCTCCTCCTCCGCCCGTCGGACGTCCGGGCGGGTCCCCCGAATGGGTGCTTCGAGGGCCGATTCAGGTCTTGAAGAGGCAGGACTCGGGATTAAGACCGATCGGGCCAGGAGTTGGCCGTCGATCCGGACGCCCCCGGAACGACCAGGATGTCCGATGCACCACACCAGGGACCTCCAAAACATCCTCTATTAAAGGATATCACACCCGACCCGGGGATGGATGGATCTCAATTTGATAAAATATCTATGGGGGATGCTGGGTGTTGGATCGGTCATGGGGAGGAGGGAGGGATACCGTGCCCAGGAAGGACCACATGGAACTGCACCGCGTCCTCCGGATCGCCGGTTCGCGCCGGTGCAGGGATAAGGCCGTCTACATTCAGGGCCGGCTCATCGGGGCTATTACTCGGTGCGACCGCCACTGGTGCGTGTGGAGCATCGACGAGACGTTCACCGTCAAGGATCCCTGTCGGTTCTCCCATTATACGGACCAGATGGAACTCATGGCCATTTTCGGGACCTATTCCGAGGCGAAGGCCTACGTCAGAGGCCCCTTCACCGGAAGGGTTCTGCCCCCTGACAACCCCTCGGTGAACGAACATTCGGCGTGAAGATCCAGGCATCGGGATCCCGCGGCGGTCTCGGCCTCCCGATCTCCTGTTAACAGGGTCCGGGGAAAGACACACTTCCCTTCCCCGGCCCTGTCGGTCCACCCCTCTTAACCCCCGGCCTGTCCCGGCGGATCACCAGCCGCCTGCCCGTCATTCGGCCTTCCACCGGGACAGGTTCTGCTCGGCCTCCGTCCACTGGTGGCGGACTTCCCTCAGGACCTCGAGCCCCGCGGCCACGACCTCCTTTGTCCTTTTCATCACCGACCTCCTTTTGGCCCTCTGTGTCCTTTCCCCAATAACGATCTCATTTCTTCCCGCTACCGACTCTTCCATTGCCAACCTCCCCCAAGCACCTGGGCCGAATGCCGTTTATCCGCCTGGTTCCTTTTGCCCGATGAGGAGCAAGGCCGATGCCAGGAGGGGACTGATACCACTTATTAGACATAACTTATTGATTTAATATTGTTTTCTCGGATCGACCATTTCCGGACTACGGCCTTTGCCTTCGCCAACAGGCGCGTACTAAGACTAAATATCGTCTGCCAGGCGGATTATCGTGCCTTCTGGCCCGATCATTTATCCCTTGACGTTTCCGCTGGGCGGGCGTTACAAAAAAATGAGGTCCTCTAAATCCCCATCTGAACGTGCCCCCCGCGTGGACGGTATAGGTGTGGGTGATTCTCTACGGTGGGGGACCCTACAGGAAGGCCCATGGACCAGACACTGCCCATTATCTTCGTTCAGTCCCTCTTCGAAAAACTGGACCCTGATCAGTTTCCGCTGCAGTTCCTCCAGTCACTGATGCGGATCCAGAAGGTGGAAAGGGGGTCTATTTGGATCAGGGAGGACGACAGGTACATTTGCTCGGAGGCGGTCGGTCCCGAGGCCTGGAAGGTCAAAGGACTGGCAATCAGCACGAAAAGCCGGAGCGTCGTCGGGTCCGTATTCGAGACCGGAAAGATGACCATCGCCGAACCGGGCAAGGATCCCCGCCACCTCAGCCAGATCGAGGACACGCTGGACGTGAAGAGCACTCTGATCGTGTGCTTTCCACTGAAACTCAGTGACGCAAGTGTTTACGGGGCTGTTCAGATCATCGACACGAGCGCCGGTGGGGACCGGTTGAACCTTGATCCCGGCTACCTGGGTCTTCTGGAGGGCCTCGTCACTATAGGGGGAATCGCCCTGAGCACTTCCCTGGACTTCGCCAGTGAGCACCGGGAAAACGTCAAACTGAGAAGGATGCTCCAGGAAGCCAGGTCCCCGGCTGCCATCGTAGGGCAGAGCGGGGCCTTCCTTGCCGCGATGAAGACTGTCGAGACCTACGCGGCAAATGATTTCCCGGTCATGATCACCGGGGAGAGCGGGACCGGCAAGGAGGTCATGGCCAGGGAGATCCACCGGCTCAGTTCCAGGAGGGGGGCCCCTTTCCTCGCCCAGAACTGCAGCGCAATACCCGACACTCTCCTGGAAAGCGAGCTTTTCGGCTACAAGAAGGGGGCGTTTACCGGGGCCGACAGGGACAAAGAGGGCCTTTTCCAGGCCGCGGACGGAGGCACAGTCTTTCTTGATGAGATCGGTGACATGCCCCTGGGCCTTCAGGCGAAGATCCTGAGGGTCCTGCAGAGCAGCGAGATCAAGCCACTGGGGACTGCTGAGGCGCGCAGGGTCGATGTCCGGATCATTGCGGCCACCAACCGGATCCTGAGGGAGAGGGTCGTCGACGGGGAATTCCGGGAGGATCTTTTCTACAGGCTCAACGTCCTCCCTCTTGAGGTCCCGGCCATCCGGGACAGGAGGGACGATATCCCCTTGCTCCTGACCCATTTTATGGAGACCTTCGGTCAGGGTTCGGACGGTCCCCGGAAGACCATCGGCACCGAGGCCATGGAGAAGCTGGTTCAATATCCCTGGCCGGGGAACATCCGGGAGATGGAGAATCTGGTCAAGTACCTTTTGACCGTCACCCGGGGCAACACGGTCATGCCCACCGATCTCCCTCCGCCCTACGACGGGGCAACCCGGGTCCAGGACACCCCATCAATTCCCCCGGACGAAGGTCCGTCCCTCGGGGCTCAATCCGATGGGGCCCCTTTCCCCATCACGGAATATTCCTGGGAAAGCCTGGAGAGGCTGTATGTCCTGTCCCTGCTGGAGAAGACGAAATGGAACATCGCGGCCGCATCACGGCGGGCAGGGGTCAAGAGAACTACCTTCAGTTCCAGAATGAAGAAGCTGGGCATCAGCAAGAGCTAGGGGACGGGGTCGAGGGTTCGGTACGGGACGGCCAACTGAACAGAACCCGGGCCCGGGCCTAAGATGCTGATCCAGAGGTGAAAAAGAGGGGAAGGCATCTCGCCTTCCCCTTCTCCGGAAACATCCCCGCTCCTTTGAGCCCCTCACACCGGTCGGCCCTTCCGGCAGGCCCTCTTCTCCCCCAATGCTCCTTGCCCGGATGCCGACCGATGGCCCACCATGCACCCCGGGCGGGGATGATACCGCTTTTGTCTCCTTGCCCGGATAGGAGCAAGGACGGTGCCAGAACGGGAGGGAAAGGAAAAACATTCCAACCCCCATATTTTAATACCTTTTTCCCTGTCGGACCGGGATACTCCGGCCCTGTCCGGGCCACCGACTACAGACGAATTGCTGATATGTCGTCAACAAGACGTCATGGTGCCCACATCATTTATGGAAACGGGACGGGATGGAGTAAATTTTCCATCGGGAGAGAAGGGGTTTCCGGGCAGGCAGGGTGATGGGGAGCATTGCCTTGCTCTGCTAGCGTGACAGCCGGTGGTACCACCGGCCGACCGGCAGCCCGGCCTATCGGCCGATCTGGTCCAGGGCACCGTGTTCCTCGAGGATCAGGAAGACATCGCGGTGTCCCTTTCGGACAGCAAGGGAAAGCGGGGTGTCATCGCCCCTGGTCCTGGCACTGATATCGGCTCCTCTGGCCAGGAGCAGTTCCACGCTGTCGCAGCAGCCGGCGGAAACGGCGAAGTGGAGGGCCGTCCAGCCCCTGCGGTCTGCCAGGTTGAGATCCAGTTCCGGGACGCAGAGAAGCTCGACCATCTCGCAGTCTCCGGCCTCGGCCGCCACCATCAGCGGAGTGGCTCCGTCGAAGGCCTGGCAGTTGACATCGGCTCCGCACTCGAGAAGCATCTCGACCAATGTGGGATTGCTTTCCTCGACCGCCCAGTGTAGGGGGCTTGTCCTTCCCCTGCTCCTGGAAGCGACCGCCCTTGGTTCGATCTCAATAAGTGCACGCACCCTATCGCAATCGCCCTGTCGGATAGCCTCAAACAGTTCGGGTATGCCCTGGGATAGTTTCGGCATAAGGAGAAGGACAGCAGCACAGAGAAGTGCCACCAGGATATACCGGGTCAACCGTCGAACGTGAACCACCCTGTGTGTATCAGTGTACGGCATTGATCGCTCACCCCGCGCGGTTGAGGATGATGAAGCCCTCTCAAGTACATTTTACCTCGATTCCTGCGACGGTGCATATGGCGGGAGAGCACGGTGAGCTCCATAGGGACCTTCATTTCGAAGCCTGCTTTACACTGTTGATACAACAGGGCCTTGCCTGTAGAATGTACGGGTTTTCCGCCATTTACCCGAATTTTACCTGTCGATCTGCCATGGATCGTCCACGGGGTGGACGATCGGGGGCCTCGGCCGGGGGGGAGGAGTCGATGTTTGCCGTGATCGGATGGGCCGCCCTGGTCCTGGTCATATACATGACGTGCGTTTACGTCCTGGCATTGATCCTCAGGGACAACAGCATCGTCGACATCTTCTACGGCCTGGGCTTCGTCGAGGCCGGACTCCTCGCCCTCCATCGGTTTGGAACGAACCATCCCCGTCAGGTCCTGATGATAATCCTGCTCACCCTGTGGGGCCTGAGGCTTTCCCTTCACCTCTTTGTCCGTAAACGGGGGAAGGAGGAGGATTTCCGCTACCGGAAGTGGAGGGAGACGTGGGGACGCTATTTTGTCGTGCGCAGCTTCTTCCAGATCTTTATGCTTCAGGCTGCCGTGATCCTCGTGGTCCTCACACCGGTCCTGATGGTCATAAGACGCCCCGGGGGAGACCTGACCGTTCTGGACACCATAGGCTTCTCCGTCTGGCTGGTCGGGTTCCTCTTCGAGTCCGTGGGAGACTGGCAGCTGCTGCGGTTCATCCGCGATCCCTATAACAAAGGGCAGATCATGACACAGGGACTGTGGAGCGTCACCCGCCATCCGAATTACTTCGGGGAGGCGACCCTGTGGTGGGGCATGTACCTTATCGCACTGGGAGCTCCCTGGGGCTGGCTCGCCGTCATCAGCCCCCTGACGATCGGCTTTCTCCTCCTGCGCGTATCAGGCATCCCCATGCTGGAGAAGAAGTACGAGGGAAATCCGGAGTTCGAGGCCTATCGGGCCAGGACCAATGCTTTTTTTCCCTGGTTTCCCAAGATCGACGAGGACCGATGACGCCCCTATTCCTCGACTTTCCTTACCGAACACCTCATATACTGGCCCTTGAATGGCCACCCGCCTGACATAGGGTCGCACCTGTCCGGATCGTCATCGGTGGTGATGTTGATGTTCGACTCGAAAGCGCCGTGCAGGGAAGGCTCCTCTCCGGACTGTTCCGGGAACCACCACCCGTGTTGGGAGCAGATGATGTCCGGATCGTGGGAGGTTGTCAGCCGTGCCCGCTGCCTGCAGCGCCCCACCGGAGTCTCGATCCAGACCCAGTCCCCGTCGGCGATGCCTTTTCTCCTCGCCAGATCCACGTGGATCTCGACTATGGGGTCGGGGTGCATCCTGCGGAAACCCTCCACGTGGCGGAATTCACTGTGATGGTAGGGCATCGTCCTGGCCCCTGAGATATTGAGAAGCCTGTACTTTTTCCACTCTCCCTCGGGCTGACGGGGGTCCACATACCCCGGCAGGGGATCGTAACCGAGCTTCTCGAGTATGG
The DNA here is from genome assembly GCA_020350725.1 of bacterium. Lineage (GTDB taxonomy): Bacteria > BMS3Abin14 > BMS3Abin14 > BMS3Abin14 > BMS3Abin14. The sequence continues at coordinate 2,706,107 of CP070719.1, read as the reverse complement.
TGGACCGGATCTCGACCTTTCCCGACGGAGTGGCCAGGCCCTCTTCGCACTGGCCCGGCTCGACGGTTCCCTTTTCCCATCGTCTCTGAGCGATGAACTCCGCCAGGCTCTTGACGCCGCGGCTTTCGAAGATGCCGGTTAGACGGTGCTCCCACACCTCCTCGAAGGTCCCCTGGGGCCAGTGTTTGCCCTGGCCGAGACGCAATCCGAGAGCCCGCCAGAATTCATAGTCGTCGTAACGTTCGTACCGTCCCGGGATCCTGGCCGGCAGGGCCGCTTCACCCACCTGGATCAGGGGGTAGGAGCCGCTGGAGCAGAAGTTCCCCATATCGGGCCGCTCCATCCAGCAGGCGGCAGGCAGGACGTAATCCGAGATCCGGGCGGTGGGTGTCCAGGTGACGTCGAGGGTGACCAGCAGGTCCAGTGATTGAAGCGCCCTGTAAACGAGTTTCGTGTTGGCATAGGCGAGGAGCGGGTTGCTGGCGGACACGATGAGGCCCCGTACCGGATAGGGCTCCCCCGTAAGCATGGCCCGAAACACCGACGGCGCGTGGGCCAGACAGTTCAGATAGGCTGCCGCCGGGTGTTGATCCCCCCACTTCCTCCTCAACTGCTCCTCCACCAGTTCCCATCCCGGGTAGCTCAGGAACCGGAACCGGTCGGCCCCGATCTGCTTCCGGCGTTGTTGGGGCGACAGCTGGTGGTTCAGCTCCATGGCGGCATCGGGGATAAAACCCTCTGCCGGGCCGGCGATGAGCATTCCACCCTCCCTGTCGACGCTGCCGGCGACGGCGAGCAGCACATTGATTGCCCGCACGGCCTGAATGGAGTTGGGGGGGCTGTGCTCGGCGGCGACCCCGATCACTATGGTGGAGGGCTGGTTGCCGGCGAAGAACCGGGCGGCATCGACCACCTGGTCCTTCGTCAGACCGCAGATGCGGGCAACCCGGTCCGGAGGGTACTCCCTAACCCGCTCTGCGAGGTCCTCGAAACCAGTTGTCCGATTCCCGACGAACCCGCCGTCGTGGAGCCCCTCGCCGATCATGACGTGCATCATCCCCAAGGCGAGGGCCGCGTCCGTGCCCGGCCGGATCTGCACCCAGTGATCGGCCTGGCGGGCCGGTTCGGTGAGGCGGGGGTCGACCACCATGGTCTTCATCCCGGCCTTCTTGGCCTCCAGATACCTGTGCCAGGAGGAGGGTCCTCCCTCGTGGGGGTTTCGCCCCCACAACACCATGAGCCTCGTCTTCCCCGGCCTGCTGTCGGGCACGAGGGGGCCCCCGAAGGTGGAGAGCCAAACCATGCTGCGCGGTCCATAACAGATCGTGACGGCCCCGATGCGGTTGGGGCTGCCAAACAGGTTCATGAACCGGGTCTTGGCGAAATCCCAGGCGCCGCGACCGGTACCGGAACTGGTGGCCAGGCCCTCCGGACCGTATTTCTCCCTGACAGTGGACAGGCCGGCGGCGATCTCGTCGAGGGCCTGATCCCACGAGATCCGCTCCCAGCTGTCCTCACCCCGTTTCCCCTTTCTCTTCAGGGGGTAATCGAGGCGGAAGGGACTTTCCTGGTATTCTGCCGCCAGGGACGGCCGGGGGCAGTGGGCGCCCGGGACCACCGGCGCATCGGTGTCTATGGTAACCCTCCGGATGCGTCCACCGTCCACATGCACCTTTACGGCGCAGCCCCGGCTGGAGCAGAAACAGCACGAAGAATGCTTTACGTCCACGGGGGCACCCCTAACGGTAAAACCGTCACAGTTTTGCCATCATCGCCTCGAGGAGGGGAAGGCCGTCCTCGGGTGTCTCGTTCTGCCAGGTTACCCAGTCCCTGAGTTTCTCCAGGGCTCTGCCGTCGCCGATGGCCTGGCGAGCCATTTCCACACCCATCTTCAGGTCCTCGGCTTCGCCCATGACAGTGAGCAGGGGTGCGGTATTCAGGCAAACGATGTCGGCCCGGGGCCCCGTGTCCCTGCCGGACAGCACCCTGAGGAGGGCCATTGCGTCGCTCTGCACGTCCCTGGTGGAGGCCAATTCCTCGAAGGTGCCCCTCTTGATCTTGAAATCCTCCGGGACGATCTCGTAGGTGTCGATGGATCCGTCCTCTTTAAGCTCGGCGACGTGGGTGGTGCCCAGTGTGGACACCTCGTCCATCCCTTTGCCCGACACATCGTCCAGTCCGTGCATGACAAAAGCCCTTTTAAACCCCAGCTCCTTCAGGGTTCTGACCTCGATGTCTATCATCTCCCTGTTGGGCACGCCCATGACCTTGTATTCGGGCATAGTGGGATTGAGCAGCGGTCCGACCAGGTTGATGGCCGATCCGAAGCGGATCTGGGACAGGACCCGTGCCAGGGTCTTTGGGTGTACGGAGGGCAGGAATGCGTTCCACACGCAGATGCCGGCATTTTCAATGCTCTTTTTGGGCAGTTCCGGGGCCGACTCGACGTTGACTCCAAAGGCCTCGACCACGTCCACTGCGCCACAGTTGGAGGAGATGGCCCGGGCGGCGTGGCGGACGACGTAAAGCCCCAGGGCGGCTCCGATGATCGCGGCCCCGGTGCTGATGTTCAGCGTCTTGAGCGTATCGGCTCCGGTGCCGCAATTGTCGATGAGGGGCTTAGGTGTGTCCACCTCCACTTTAAGGGTGTCATACTCATACAGGGCCTCGAAGGTGCCGGCCACTTCCTCGGGAGTCGCACCCTTGGCCTGCAGGGCACCCATGAATCCACCCTGCTGAAGATCGGTCTGCTCCTCCTCGCAGATCTGACGCCAGCATTCCTTGGCCTCTTCCCTGGTGATGTCCTGACCGTGAGTCAATCTCACGACAATGGACCCGAATTCCCTCCAGCGATTCTCCTGTTCTCCCATGATCTTATCCTCCTCCCTGCCGCTTCCCCCCTTCAAATTATCAAGCTTCTATCGGCCTGTAGACAACGTATATGTAGTCACCGATGACCTGGGACTCTGCCAGCGAGTAACGTGGAATCGGACCCCGGGGCCAGAAGGGCCACCGGTCCACCGGTGTGATGGATCTCGATCCCCCGATGACGAAAGGACAGATTATGAGGTGGACCTCGTCGTAGAGCCCGGAGGAGATCATGGAACGGTGGACGGTGCCACCACCCTCCACCATCAACCGGCTGACGCCGAAACGGCCCCAGAGCTCCTCCATGGCCGGTGCCAGGTCCACGAACCTGCCCCGGCCCGAGGTGATGACATCGGCCCCTTTATCTCTCAGGGTCCTCACCCTGCCCGGAGGAGCGTCCTTACTGACGACCACCACGGTGGGGGCGTCCCGATCCAGTATCCTGGCGGCTGGGGGCATCTCGGCCAGGCCGTCCAGGACGACCCGGATGGGACTTCTGCCCTCACCCTCCCGCAGAGTCAGCCGGGCATCGTCGAGGAGGATGCAGTTCAGGCCCACCATTACGGCGTCCACGCCGGCCCGCTTGGAGTTGTGCAGGCGCATGATGTCGTCATCGATAAGTTCCGGACCCACGGGATTGGCCTGGCCGGGCCTGCGCCTGGGCGAGATCTTCCCGTCCAGGCTGGCAGCCACCAGCATGAAAGTGAACGGTCTGTTTTTCATAAATACAGCCCTAAGTCCTATGCACTAAGAGATAAGTGAAACCAGAGCCAGGGACTGAATACGAGTACAACAACAACTCAGTCCACTTATCATTGAGCGCTCATCTCTGAGAACTATGAGGTATTTGTCTCCTTCCATCCTTTGGCCGCTCTGACGAAGGCACACATTTTATCCGGGTCTTTCACTCCGCTCTCCCTTTCCACCCCCGAGATGACGTCGACGGCATAGGGCCGTACCGTCGCTGTGGCAGCCGGCACATTTGCAGCGGTCAATCCCCCCGCGAGGATGAGGGGGATATCGATGGCGTCCCTGATCACCCCCGCCAGATCCCAGTCGAGGGCTACTCCCGTGCCGGCCGGACGGGAGGATGTTTTCGAGTCGACCACCAGAGCCGTTATCCCGGAACCGGCCAGCACGCGGGCGGCCTCCACCGGGTCCCGGGCTGTGAACCGAGCCTCACCCGTATCGACATCGATCCTGAGGGCCTTGATGACCATTATCCCCGTTCCCTCAAGGGAGTCGCACACCGTCCGGACCATATCCAGAGTCTCGTCCCCGTGGAGCTGAAGGACACGCGGTCTGACAGTCAGGGCGATGTCCACCATCTCACTCACAGCCCCTCCCACCACCGCCACTGTGGTGATAAACGGCGGCGCATTCCTGACCAGCCGGGCCGCCCGGTCCCTCCTCAGGTTCCAGGGCACCGCCACCGGGTATTCCGTTACGAAGCCCAGGGCGTCGGCCCCGGCGGCCTCGGCCGCTCTCATGTCCTCCTCACTCATGAGCCCGCACAGCTTGACCCTCACCATGGCCTCACATCCTGACACCGGCGGTAAGGTCGGCGATCCTTGCAGCCGGCTCACCGGACTGGAGAATGGCCGTCCCCACCAGCACGGCATCGACTCCAGCGGCAAAGGCCCGCCTCACGTCCTCCCCGGTGAGCAGCGAACTCTCCGACAGCGTCACCACGCTCTCCGGGACGAGGGGGGCGAGTTTCTCCGTCACCCTGACATCGCCGGAATCTCTCTCCAGGGAGAGGATGTCACGGTTGTTGATCCCCACGATGTCCGGATCCAGCGCCAATGCCACTTTCAGTTCGTTTTCCGTGTGCACCTCCAGGACGGCTTCCAGGCCAAGGGACCTGGCCCGGCGATAGATGGGGGCCAGAAGGGATTCGGGTATGGTGGCCAGGGTGAGGAGAACAGCGGACGATCCGGCCTCAAGTGTTTCGTCGAGCTGATCCGGCGAGGTGATGAAGTCCTTCCGCAGGACCGGGACCGTGACCGCACCGGCCACCCGGCGAAGGAGGTCGAGGCTGCCGCCGAAATTGGCCGATTCAGTCACCACGGACAGGGCGCAGGCCCCCCCCTCGACGAGTGAGCGGGCCAAAAGGTGCGGATCCCTTTCTCTCACCAGGTCTCCGTCCCGGGGGGAGATCGCTTTGATGTCGGCAATAAGGGGCACCTTTCCGCTCTCCCTGGCCTCGAGGATCGCGGAGGAGAGTTTTCGCACGCCGTCTACTCCCCCATGGTTTCAGCCCAGACCTTTTCCATATTGTGCTTCGAGTAGGCCCTGAAAGCCATATGGGTGCTGGTACGGACAATGCCCTCGATACCGGCGATCTCCTGCGTGACCAGTGCCGCCAGGAGGTCATACTCCTTCACCTTGATGATGGCCAGGACGTCGAATTCCCCTGAAACCGAGTAAACCTCGGCCACACCGTCCAGCGCCGTAAGGGCTTCGGATACGGCATGGACTTTCCCCACCTCGCACTTTACTGTTACGATCGCTGTGATCATACCTCCGCTCCTTTGTCTTTGAGATGAGCCGCCCCCCGTGGTTTCTAAACAATGAACCGCCATTTTAGGGAATGGTCGAGGGAACTGCAACAGGAGGAAAGCTGCAGCAGGTCAGGCTGCACGGCAAAAAAAGAGGAAATTCGATGCTTATTACTTGGATTGAAGTCTGATATGATGAAACGGTAGGAGGAGAATCGATCCCGGCCCAAAGCGGTGAAGGTATGAGTCTGAGGAAGAGGACATTCCTGGCGATCCCGGCGCTGGCCCTGGTATTGGCTCTGGGGTTTTCGCCGGGCCGGGCACAGGGAGATCCGGGGGACCAGGGTGACAAGGCGCCCCTGCAAAAACCCGATACCGGCCCTGTACCCGTGAATCCCGCCGGAACTATAACCAACTCGCCGCTGACTGCCTCCAATGACACAACGCCAGGGAATCTGTCATCGGAAGACGCGCCCGATCCTTCCGCCAAGGGAAAAACGCCTCCGTGGGCGAGCATCCCCCTCAGGGACGGCAGGCAGGCCCAGGCTGTCCGGGGCGCCGACGGGAATCACCTTTTCCTCCTGGAGGAAGGCAAGCGCTACCTGGCCCCCGACGGGAAGTACGTCTTACAGAGCGGACAGGAGATCACCGTCAGCGACGGCCATATATTGAGCCCGGTGCAGAAGATCCCGCCCGCCGTCAACTCACCTCAATAGGGGAGGCCGTCCGGGCCGGATATCGAGGCTGACGGACCGGCTCCCTGATGATCATGGACTCTGAGGCCCACTGTCCAGGCACTTGAGCGGTCCTGGTCACCGGGTTCCCGGCAACCTCCCGGACGACCCTCCAACGTGCAACCTGCAGAGCCAGGTTTTCCTTGCCACCTCCGCCCTCCGGACCAGGTCTCAGTGCAGCCTCCGGTCTGCCACAAGCCGCCTGCAAGCGGGCCCCACCCTCCTCTCGACAGGCCCCACCCTGCGATCCTCTTCCACAGCACGGTCGGGGTCATGCCAAACGCGCCTGTTCTTCCTTCCCCTGCGCCTGTCAACTCCCGAACGCCGGTCTTTCTTTTTTCGCCTTTCAGGCCCTTCGTAACCGATCATGGTTAACTCCCCGCCAGCTTGAGGTTCTGCACCAGCATGAAAACTCCGGGCGCCTGTTCCTTGTGCCGGAGGCCGGCTCTTTTTTTTCATTTTTTCCTGTTAGATCCACCCTCTATAAATATATACCTCATTGCAGGCCCCGGGGCAGCCTGTGGACACTTTTTATTGGCAACCCCGGTCTCACTTTCCGGCCGGCACACACGCTGATCGATAGAGATCGAGTACCGGATGAACTGCCGCTGCCCTCACTCCTGCTCCTGTCGACGACCCTTCTTTCGGGGAGGATCCGGCGGTCCCGTCCTGCCATTCGGATCCATTGCCTCACCATGATTCGAAAGATCCGCCCCGGCACCCTTTGACTTCCCTGGTCTTGTCCGCCCGGTTTTTTTTCTGTCGGATACTATAATGTCCGTCTTCGCCTTCCTTGAACCGCTGATGTAGATCCGGACCTCTTCCTTCTCCCAGCGTAGCGATTCGATTTTCAGGGAATTGAACTCGAAATCCTTGAAGATCTTGTACAGGGTCAGCCGGTCCAGACGGGGGCGCTGACCATCGGGCGTGAAATCCAACAGGGGCCTCTGGGTGCGCTGGGAATAGATGACATACTTTGGCTGCCTGCCGTAGCCATACCCGGCAGCAGGCTCGTCGGAATGAAGGATGACCGGATCGGCGGAAGCCTGAAGGATCTCCTCTGGACTCTGGACTCCGGACTCCGGACCGCCTTTATCAGGACTGCCCTCCTCTGGACTCTGGACTCTGGACTCTGGACTGCCTTTATCAGGACTGCCTTCCTCCTGACCCTGGACTCCGGACTCTGGACTGCCTTCCTCTGGACTCTGGACTCTGGACTCTGGACTGCCTTTATCAGGACTGCCTTTATCAGGATTCGGGCCCGCCAGGGTCAGCCCTTCGGTGTCCAGATCAGGCATGTCGAGAATCCTCTCTTGGTCCCCGTCCTCCTCTGTCCACCTGCCTTCAGGTATAGGGCCGGCCGCGTCCACGTAAATGTCCACCTCACCGAAGTTCACCCAGTGAACCTTGACGATGCGCAGGTCCAGCTCTGCGGGGACACCGGGCAACTGGCTTTTCAAGGTTGGAAGATCCAGGGTCGTGTACCCCTCTTCGCCGTAGAGGTTGGCGAGAACTACAGCTGAATCGTGATCGATGATCCTGTAGGTGAGGCCCACGTGCCTCTCCTTCTCGAAAACCGGGTCTTCCTGAACACTTTTGTCATCGGTGATCCGGCTGAGCTCATTCAGCGCCTCGTCTGCCCAATCGTCCGTCAGGGGTTCCATCTCCCCCCCCTCTTCATCAACGTCACCCTCCGGGATCGGCCTGGCTTTGTCCTCGAGGGGAAGATCGAACTCAAGATCTTCCGTCCGATCTGTCGCCGCCGGGGGCTCACCGGGTTGTTCCGCCGGCGAAGCGTCCTCGAAGAGGTTGAACTCCTCTTCCTCTTCCCTCTCCCTCTCCGGGGGATCGGTAACCGACTCGACGGCATCGACGGACTCATCGGTTTCCATGTCCTGGGGGAAGTCCAGCACCAGGTCCCCGGGCTCCTGGTCAACGCCTGCCTCGCTTGCCTCTTCCTCCCGCGAGTTAGACACACTGAGCATGAGTGAAGCAAAGAAGATAAATACCGTGAACACGCCCGAGGCGATGGCCCCCACCAGACCGAACCGGTTGGCCGCCCCCCCGCTGCCGCCTTTGAAGTAGACAGCGACCCCGAAACCCAGGATGGCGACCAGAGAGGCAAGAGTCGATGCTCCGAGGGAAGTGAGCAGCTTCCACCGCTCAAACCAGAACGCCCCCACCTGGAGGGTGAGTATGGCGAGGAACCAGAGTATGCTTATCTGCACACCCAGCAGCCAGGTCAGGGAGACGAAGACAATGATGGTGAAGACAAAGGGGGCAGCCACGACCGCCTGGCTGGCAGGAATGATGATGGGCGAACCGCTTTTCATATTCCCCTCCGGAAGGGATGCACCGTTATTATAGAATCAATTGAGGAGGGGAGTCCAGAGGGAGCGAAGAGCAGACGCGGGGACAAATGAGTCCAGAGTCCAGAGCCCAGCGTCCAGAGAGGGCGCAGAGGCGATGGGGCGAAAAGCGGACGCGGCAACACGGGGACGCGGAGACACGGGGAAAAGGCGGTTGTCATTGCGAACCGATGCCTGTGTGAAGCAATCTCTAACCGTGAACGGCGAACTATGAACTTTTTTTTGGATTTTGGACTTTGGATTTTGGATCCGTTTCCGAATCACCAATTACGAATCACCAATCACGGCGGCTTTTCAACGGCGAACCGTGAACTGCGAACTGGTCTTTCCGAATCACTAATTACGAATCACCAATCACGACGGTTTTCAACGGGCAACGGTGGACCGTGAACTGGCTCTCACTCCTCCAGCATCGCCATGCCCTGTTCGTGGTACCGGGTGCCGGCGGCGGCGCCGGGGGGGAAGGCAGCCTCCAGGGCCTCCAGGTCCGCCGGCGTCAGGGAAACCTCCAGGGCGCTGACGTTCTCCTCCAGGTGGGACCGCTTGGTGGTCCCGGGAATGGGGGCCATGTCCTCTCCCTTGGCCAGGACCCAGGCCAGGGCCAGCTGGCTGGCAGAGCACCCCTTGGCGGAGGCCAGGTCCTCCAGTTTTTCCACCAGGGCCAGATTTTTCTCGAAGTTCTCCCCCGTGAGCCTGGGAAAGCGCATCGACCGCACGTCCCCTTCCACCTCGAAGTCGGCCGCCTTGCGGTACTTTCCGGTGAGAAAGGCCCGGCCCAGGGGGGAGTAGGGGACGAACCCTATGTTCAGCTCGCGGCAGGTGGGGATGATGCGGTCCTCCGGGCCCCGGCTCCACAGGGAGTATTCGGTCTGCAGGGCCGAGATGGGATGCACTGCGCACGCCCGGCGAAGGGTGTCGGAGCCGGCCTCGCTCATGCCCAGATACCGGACCTTGCCCTCCGAAACCAGCTCCGACATGGCCCCGACGGTGTCCTCGATGGGGACCTCGGGATCCACCCGGTGCTGGTAATACAGGTCGATGGTGTCCACTCCGAGGCGGCGAAGGCTTCCCTCGCAGGCGGACCGGACGTATTCCGGTTTGCCACTGACGCCGACAAAACTGCCGTCCTCCCCCCTCAGGACAGCGAACTTGGTGGCGATGACGAACCGGTCCCTCATCCCTTTCACCGCCCGGCCCACCAGCTTTTCGTTGCGGCCGAGGCCGTACATGTCCGACGTGTCCAGGAAATTGACCCCCAGGTCCAGGCCGCGGTGGATAGTGGCGATGGACTCGGCTTCGTCCGATTTTCCATAGAACTCGGACATGCCCATGCAGCCGAGGCCCATGGCGGATACGGCCAGGCCCTGGTTGCCAAGTGATCTCTGTTTCATGGTTGATCTCCCTCTAACAGTGCTAAGTGCTAAGAGATAAGTGCTAAGGGCGAAGAGTTAAGAGCTTAGGGATATTTATAGCATAAAATTATCGACAGACCCGGTTTGCATAGCCTGCATTCAAGTCCCGCGTGACACACATCCCACTTCGTACTTGGCCCTTTGCCCTTTGTCCTTTCCTTGTTCAGTGCCCCTCCTCCGGTCTCTGCATGATCAGAACGAGGCTGATGACGCAGAACAGGGTCACGGCGATGGTGAAGAAGGAGTCGTTGAACCCCAGCATGTTCGCCTGCATCATGAGCTGGCGATAGATCCCGGCATCGGGTGGGAAGAAGCCGGCACCCTTCGCCGACAGAATGGCCGCCCCTCTGGCCTTGGCGATCACGTAGGACGGATCGAAGGGGGTCAGGTGCTCGACCAGCCGGGCCTGATGGAACTGGGCCCTTCGGGTGGCCATGAAGATGGCATATGCGATCCCCATGCTGCCCCCCAGGTTCCGGATCATGTTGTAGATGGAGGTGGCCTCGCCCATTTTCTCCCTGGGGATGTGGGACAGGGTAAGCGTCGTGGTGGGGATGAAGATGCAGGCCATTCCGATGCCCAGGGTCACCCGCGGCCACACGAAGGTCCAGAAGTCGGTCTGCAGGTTGAACAGGGACATGGCGTAGGTTGTCCCGGAACAGATGAGGATCCCCACCGCCAGGATGCGCTTGGGGTTCACCCTGGAGACGAGCCGGCCCACGATGGGCATGGTAATGAGGGAGGCCAGCCCGCCCGGCCCGAGGATCAGTCCGGCCTGCAGCGAGGTGTAGCCCATCAGGACCTGGAGGAAGATCGGCAGGAGGACGATGCTGCCGAACAGATTGAAGAAGACGAAGAACATCACGATGCAGCCGCTGGTGAAGGACCGGTCCCTGAGGAGACGGAGGTTGAGGATGGGATGCTCGGCGTACAGTTCGTTGATGGTCATGAAAATCAGGGCGACAATGGAGAGAACGGTGAAGGCGATGATGGTTTCCGAGCCGAACCAGTCGTTTCTCTGGCCGGTGTCCAGGACGTACTGCATGGAACCGAGGCCCACGGCCAGGAGGGCGAAGCCGAGGTAGTCGATCCTCATGGCCCTTTTCCTCATGTACGGCGGGTCGTGGATGAACAGCACGCTCAGGAAGATCGACAACAGGCCGATGGGGATGTTGATGTAGAAGATCCACCGCCAGGACCAGTGATAGGTGATCAGGCCGCCGAGAAGGGGGCCGAGGATCGGACCGACCATGGCCCCCATTCCGAAGATGGCCATGGCCATGCCGTGTTCCTTCCTCGGGAAAGCCTCAAGAAGGATGGCCTGGCTGACGGGGACCAGGCCGCCGCCCCCCAGACCCTGCATTACCCGGAAGAATATGAGGCTCTGAAGGTTCCACGCCGCCCCGCACATGAAGGAACTGAAGGTGAAGACGAGAATGGATCCGATCTGATAACGTTTCCTGCCGAACAGGCGGCTGAGCCAGCCCGACATGGGGATGACGACGGCGTTGGACAACAGATAGGAGCTGATGGCCCAGGTGGCCTCGTCGATGCCCGCCGAGAGCGATCCACGGATGTGATCCAGGGACACGTTCACGATGGACGTGTCGATGATCTCGATCAGGGTGGGCAGCATCACCGTGACCGCGATCACCCACTTGTTCACCTGACGGGTTTGCTCACTCATGGATTTTCCTGATCTCGTCCCTTTACCGGTGACATCGGGGTCTAAAAATTATGTGAACGGATGGGTGATCGCAGTCAGGGAAAAGGGTAAAGTTGAAAGGGAAAGGTTATAGATGGAAAGCAGATCCTTCTTTCCACTTTCCCCCTTAACCTTTTACCTCCCGACTATTCCACGAGAATAGTCGGGATCACGCTCATCCCAACCCTGAGCAGGTCCCTTATCTCCTCCACGTCGTCGAAGACGATCTTTACCGGCACCCTCTGAACGACCTTGACGAAGTTGCCGCTGGCGTTCTCGGGCGGAAAAAGGGTGAAGGCGGATCCGGTTCCGGCCATGATGCTGTCGACCCTCCCCGAGAACTTGCGGGCCGGATAGGCGTCGATCCTCATTTTCACCCTCTGCCCGGGCCTGATTCCGGAGATGCGGGTCTCCTTGTAGTTGGCCACCACGTAGGCATCTGCGAGGGAGACGACACTCATGAAGGGCTGGCCGGCCTGGACCTGGTTGCCGACCTCCACCGATTTTCGGGTAACAAAACCGTCCGCCGGGGCGTCGACGGCGGTGTAGGAGAGGTTCAGGCGGGCCAATTCGGCCTGCGCCCTCCGTTTGCTGATCTGCATGGCCTGGGTGTGAACAGCCTGTTCGGTGCGGGTGAGGTTGGCCCCCTCCGCCTTCAGGTTGGCCCTCGCCTGATGGATGGTGCTGTCGTGTCCCCTCAGGGCGACCTGGGCCTGCCGTCTGAGCTCCTCGGCGGCCTTGAGAGCGGCTGCAGCGGTGTCCCGGGAGGTCTTTACCGTCTCGTAACGGTTCAGGGGGATCACATTCCTGGACAAAAGGTTCCCTGCCCGTTTGAGATCTGTCTCCGCCTGGTCGAGGAGAGCCGTCTTCGCCGCGACATCGGCCTCCCTGACCGCCACCATGGCCTCCAGTTCGGCCTTCGCTGATACCGCCCTGTCCACCGCCGCCTGGGCGGCCGCGATCCGGGTCCGCTGTGCCTGGACCTGAACCTCGAACTCGGCCAGCTTCCGGCTCTCCGCCTCCAGGCCCGCCTCCGCCTCGGCGAGCTTCTGGACGTAGATATCCGGGTCAAGGCGGACCAGAATATCTCCCCGTTGCACCGCCTGGTTGTTGACCACAAGGACCTCGTTTACGGTCCCCGGGATCCTGGGGGCGATAATGTGAATGGCCCCCTCCACGAAGGCGTCATCCGTCTTGAGATGGGTCCTGGCATATCCCCGGTAGAGAAAGAGGCCGGTCAGAGCTGCGGCCACCACGATACCGGCGACGGCGAATGCCTTGCGCTTCTTCTTTGAGTTGCCTTCGGTCGGCTTTTCCACTTCGTTCATGGAGGATCTCCTGAAAATAGTGCTGAGTGCTAAGTACTTAGAGCTAAGGGCGAAGAGTCAAGTGAAAGGAAATCCGCATATATTTCTGATCCCTTGGTCCTTGGCTCTTCTTTCTTGGCCCCTTGTTCTTCGTCCCTCGGCCTTCCTCAATTCTCCTTACCGAGTGCCTCCACCAGATCCGTCCCTGTGGCGTACAGGACGGCGGCCTCGGCCCGGCGGACGGAATAGAGGGCCGTCCAGTAATTCTGCTCGGTCCGGGCGAGAAGGGTCACAGCGTCGGTGACCTCAGTGGCGGTTCCCTCGCCCTCCTCGTACCTGGCGCGCTGGAGGCGCAGGCTCTCTTCCGCCTGGCGTACGGCCTTCTTGGCAACCGCCTCCCTGTCCCGGGAGCCCGTGAGGGCCAGAAAAGCCTTCTTGACCTCCAGCTGAATGGCTGCGGCGGTTCGTTCCCGCTGAATGCGCAGGCCCGACACTTCCGCCTCGGCGCGGGCCACCTCGGCCCCTTTGCTCCCTCCCGAGTAGAGGTCCCAGGTTACACCTGCGGTCAGGGACCAGTTGTCCTCGTGCACCCGGTACCGGTTTTCCTCGAAAAGATATCCACCCGAGACGAAGACCGATGGGTAGTGATCCGCCCGGGCCTCCTCTCTTTCCGATTCCAGGAAGTCGATCTCCAGATCGAGGATCTCCAGTTCCAACCTCGTTTGCAGGGCGATGTCGGCCGCGTTATCCGCGTCAGTGAAGTCGGGAAGGGGAGAGGGGACGATCTCCTCCGGTACCACCGGATCGGACAGGTTCCGGCTGAGGAGATAGTTGATCCGTGCCGCCTTGAGGGCCCGGTCGTCACGGACGGATATGCGGCGCTGGAGGGCGTCGGCCAGGTTGACCTCAGCCTGAAGAGTGTCGTTGACCGTGACCATCCCCTCCTCGTAGAGGGCCCTGGCGTCCGAGAGGTGGGCCTCGAAACTCCTGACCTCCTCATCGGCCACGGCAAGCAGGTGTTCCGCCTCCAGCAGGTCCACATAGGTGACAAAAAAATCGATGGCGGAGTCGTTTCTGGTCTGACGCGTGGACAGGTCACGCGACCGCGCCCTCGCTTCGGCCCCCATGATGCCGGCTCCGGTGCGACCGAAATCGGTGACGAGCTGGTGCAGGCTGATGCCGTACCGGAGGGACTCCTTTTCGGCGATGGGTGACGTACTGCCGCCCCCGAACCTTGCCTCGGGCTGATAGCGGAGCCACGTCTGGTCGGCGAAGGTCTCAACCGATGGAAGGCGTCGGGAACGCGCCAGATCAAGCCTGGCCTCGGCCGCCTGTGCCCGGGTCTCGGCGATCCTGACGTCCCTGCCTTCGGAGGTGACGATGGCCAGACCCTCGGCAAGGGACAGGGAGTGAGCCCCTCCCGTAAAGGCCAGATGGTAAAGGGAAAACAGGGTCAGAAACACAGCTGATTTTTTCATCACTCCCTCGGTCTGTTGTCGGGCAATATTCAGCCGGCGGTCTCTTCAGCCAGGACACCGTGAAGAAAGATCCCCACCAGTTGACTGACGGTGGATTCCATCTCCGCCGGCGAGAGATCCCTCTGGTTGAGGATCTCGGCGTTCATGAAGGTGGTGAACAGGATGCGCAGAAAGAAGACGGCGGCTGTGTCCAGGGGAACGTCCCGAAGCTGCCCCGCGGCCTGCAGACGGATCAGATAGCCCCTGAGGGTCTGCACCATCTCCTCGATGGTCTGGCTGTAAGCTTTCCGGACCTTCTCCGGGTAGGTGTTCATCTCGGAGAGCATAATGCGGACAAAACACTTTCGCTCCTTGAGAGTGCGGAGGAACCGGATGCCGATGGTCTCGAGAGCCTCCTGGACCGGCAGGTTCTCGACGGCCGGTATCAGGTCCTTCAGGCGGGGTAGGAAGGTGTAGGTCTTGAGGACTTCCTCGAAAAGCCTCTCCTTCTTGCCGAACTTCCGGAAGATCGTAAGCTCGGACACGCCGGCCTGATGGGCGATCTCACGCGTCGTCGCGCCAAGATAACCCTTTTCCGAGATGAGCTCCAGGGTTGCCTCCAGAATCCTGTCGCGCGTTTCCAACGGGTCAGCCATTTTTGATCCCCCAGGTTTGCTAATGTAAGTAAGTGCTTACATATCAGCCCGCCTGCCCGGTGTCAACAGATTGCGGTATCGGGTATATCGAATACAGTTGCCGGTTCACAGTTCACCGTTCACCGTTGGAATACAGCCTTGATTGGTGACTCGTGATTTGTGATCAGGAAATGAATCCAAAATCCGAAGTCCAAAATCCAAAAAGACGGTTCACATTTGGGAAACCGCCGTGATTGGTGATTCGTGATTCGTGATTCGAAAAGACGAGTTCACAGTTCACCGTTTACGGTTCACCGCTAGAGATTGCTTCACACAGGTATCGGTTCGCAATGACAACCGCTTGTTCGCCCCCTCTCCCCCTCGCAATTACTGTGGCCCTCTGCCTGCTCCGAGCCTGTCGAGGGGTGGGGGCGTCTCCAGGGACGCCTCTGTGTCCTCTGTGTTAAGGCTCTTCCTCCTGAATTCTGGCTCCAGACTCCTGGCTCCTTTTTCCAAAGCGCGTCCCCCGAGCAGGGTCTTCCGAGATTGCTTCACTTGAGTTCCTGTTCGCAATGACAACAGTGCTAAGTGATATGTGATAAGTAACAGCGCAGTATACTTATCTCTTATCACTTATCTCTTAGAACTATTATATCCTTCGCCCCTTCGCTCCCTCTGGACCCTGGCCTCTGGGCTCTGGACTCAGTTATCGCCTCCTCCCCCTTCTTTTCCTGCCGCCACCCCGATACTCTGGTAAAATTATCATATAGCGGACCATGTCCCATCGAGCCTTAAAAGGGACCGGGGAGCGGACAGGATGCAGGTGAACAGGGATCGGACAACTCTTCTTGATCTGGCCATCGTCCTCTCGGATGTGATGGACATGATCAGCCCACTGGTGCACAACCACCAGAAGAGGGCTGCCTACATCGCCATGCGTCTGGGAGAGGAGTATGGGCTGAAGGCCGACCAGGTGACCGAACTGGTCCTCGCCGGCCTGTTGCACGATATCGGCGCCTTTTCCCTCCGGGACAGGCTAGACACCCTGGACTTCGAGTTCGACGACCCTCACCGGCATGCCCGCCTGGGCTATCAGCTGATCAAGGGGTTCTCGGGGCTTTCAAGGGTGGCCCTGATCATCCTCTACCACCATCTACCCTGGCAGACCCAGGGATACGAGGAGCCCGACGGCCGGCAGGTACTTATCCAGAGCCACATCCTGCACCTCGCCGACCGGGTCTCCATCCTCATGGACGAGGAGAAGGATATCCTGGACCAGGTTATTCCCATCGTGGATGTCGTCATGTCACGGATGGGAACGACCTTCATGCCTTCCCTGTCCAAACCCCTGATGAGCCTGGCCCTCAGGGAGTCCTTCTGGCTCAACGCCGCCTCGCCGTTCCTGGAAGCCCGGCTGCGGGAGAGGCTGGATGGTCATTTGCCCGTGCTTCAGCCGGAGGACCTTTCGGACCTGTCCACTCTCCTGTCCCGGATAATCGACTACAGGAGCCATTACACGGCCACACATTCCTGTGGAGTCGCCGCAACTGCCGAGGCCCTCGCCCGGACCATGGATCTGCCGGAGGAGACCTGCCGGCTTATGAGGATCGCCGGACACCTTCACGACATGGGCAAGCTGGCAGTGCCATCCGAGATCATCGAAAAACCCGCCCGTCTATCCGCTGAGGAGTACGGCATCGTCATGGACCACCCCCGGCGGGCGGCGAGGATCTTGAACGCCCTGCCGGATCTGGGTGAGGCCAGCCAATGGGTCGCTCAACACCATGAGCGTCTGGATGGAAGCGGCTATCCCAATCACAGCGGCGGCATGGATATCAGCCTGGGATCACGCATCCTGGCTGTGGCCGACGTGTTCACCGCGGTAACGGAGGACAGGCCTTACCGCAAGGCTATGACGAGGGATATGCCGCTGAGGTTTTTAATGGACCTCGCGGACAGCCAGCAGCTGGATCCGGAGGTCATGTCGGTCATGGAGTCGAGGTTCGACGACCTGAACGATCTGCGCCGCAACATCCAGGAGGCGGCCTGCACGAGGTACGACGAGATGATCCGGCCTTTCGCCGAGCCCCGGTCAGAAAGTGAGCAGTAAAGGGCTTCGTCTCCCATTCCACTCTCCAATCCCCGATCTCCAATCCCCGATCTCTAATGCTCTAATATCCAATCTCCAATGTTCCAATCTCTAATGCTCTAATCCCTAATGCTCTAATCCCTAATCCTCTGCTTTCTAATCGTATACTGTCCTTTTGGATCTTGGATCTGGGACTTTGGATTAATCTCCAATGCTCTATTGTCCCATGTCCGATCCCCAACACCCCTTCCCTCAGCACCTGGCCTTGTGTCGATCGATCAT
>CP070719.1:2673303-2688648 GCA_020350725.1 bacterium | reverse complement strand
CAATTTGCCAGAAGCTGTAATCATAGAGTGCCCCTCGACGCGTCGCCCGTTCAATCAGCGACTTGCTCAGGGCTACTCGACGCTGCTCGCGGCAATGCGATACCGCAACATGTCCTGCCACGAGCAAACAAAAAGGCCGGCCTCATTCTGAGGCAGCCTTTTTGTGCGTCGGATAAACTTTCGAGTGCCCGTTCGACGCGTTCGGCCCTGAGAACTGGCCTCACTTGCTCAGGGCATACGACGCGCTCATGTCTCTAAAACGGGCCACTCGAAAATACTTTGTGGCCTGCCATGAGCAAGCAAAAAAAGCTTCACCCACTTGTGGGGAAGCTTTTTTGCGCGTCGAATGGTGGAGGCGGCGGGAGTCGAACCCGCGTCCGGAAGCCTTCGGCCTCGCGGCCCTACATGCTTATTCCGTGTTTTCTGTCTCCCCCAGGGACCCCACGGACAGGGCAGCTGGAGGATGAGCCCGACTGAGAGTCTCCCCTGAAGGCCGGGCGGCGACAGGGAACAAGCCCGAGCTTATGACACTGCGACCTGACGTTACGGGCGCCGTCAGGGCAGCGCTGGCTCACTTAGGTTTAATTAAGCAGCCAGAGCGTAGCCGGTATCGTTGGCAGCTATAACGGCCGGTGTTTAACGAGGCCACCGGCACCTCGGCATGCGCCACGGACGTCAATGACCCCCGTCGAAACCAACTCGCCCCCACACGCCTATTTTAATTCCTCCATGTTTATATGCAAGAGATTAAAATTTACGCAGATGTAGATCGGGAATGCTACAATTCACGATGATACGGTGCCGCCGGGGACGGGGAACAGCTCTTTCCCGGGGCACCGTCAGTCATGCCTTGTGGATTTTTTAGGGAGATCTCATGAGCCCCGACACCAACCGTAAGGGGAAACAGCAGGCAAAGGTCAAGGAGCTCGGGACGGCGGCCGTCTTTCTGACCGCGACCTCGACCATCCTCGGGGCCATCATGTTCCTGCGTTTCGGCTACTCCGTAGCCCACGCGGGGCTGCTGGGCACCCTGGCCATAATCCTCCTGGGCCACATCGTCACCATACCCACAGCGATGGCCGTGGCCGAGATCGCCACCAACCAGAAGGTGGAAGGGGGCGGCGCCTATCACATCATCTCCAGGTCCTTCGGTGTTACCATAGGGGCGGCCATCGGCATCGCCCTCTATCTTTCCCAGGCCATCAGCGTCGCCTTCTACACCATCGCCTTTGCCGAGGCGTTTCGACCCGTCTACGCTTTCCTCAACGCCACCTACGGTTACGCGCTTGCGGATCCCCGCATCGTCAGTGTGCCGGCTGTTTTTCTTCTGGCGGGCCTTGTCCTTACCAAAGGCGCCAACCTTGGCATCAAAACACTCTACCTGGTGGTGGGCACCCTCTTTATCTCACTGGCCCTTTTCTTCGCCGGAGGAACAGGCTATTCGCCCGCGGGTCTGCCGAACCTCTGGACAGCCAGGGTGGACAGCCCCGACCCGTTCTTCCTCGTGTTCGCCATCATCTTTCCCGCATTTACCGGGATCGCCGCCGGGCTGGGGTTATCGGGAGACCTCAAGAACCCGAAACGCGCCATTCCCCTGGGCACTCTTATGGCCACCGCGGTGGGCATGGTCATCTACGTACTTCTCGCCCTTAAACTGGCCATGTCGGCCAGCCCGCGGGACCTGGCCGCCGACCAGTTGATCATGAGCCGCATCGCCCTTTGGGGCCCCATCATTCCCATCGGACTCGGCTGTGCCACCTTCTCATCGGCCCTGGGCTCGATCATGGTGGCCCCCCGCACCCTCCAGGCCCTGGGTCTGGACGGCGTCTTCCCCGGCGAGATCTTCAACAGGTGGGTGGCGAGGGGCCGCGGCAAAACGGATGAGCCCTTCAACGGCTCCCTCCTGACCCTGGCCATTTCCCTGTGTTTCGTTGTCGTCGGGGACGTGAACTTCGTAGCCCGGATCATCTCCATGGTCTTCATGGTCACCTACGGCGCCATCTGCTTCATCAGTTTCCTGGAGCATTTTGCCGCCGACCCTTCCTACCGCCCGTCCTTCCGCTCGAAGTGGTACATCTCGCTGGTTGGGGCAGTGGTCTGCCTGTGGTTCATGTTCGAGATGAGCCCGCTGTACGCCGCCGTTTCGATCCTGCTCATGGCGGTTATCTACATTCTGGTCGCCCGCTACCACCCCGAAAAAAAGGGTCTTGCCAACATCTTTCAGGGGGCCATCTTCCAGATCAGCCGCAAACTGCACGTCTTTCTCCAGAAGACAAAGGTGACGTCGGAGGCAGCCTGGAGACCCTCGGTAGTCTGTATCTCCAAGGACTCCTTCAGCCGCCTGGCAGCCTTCGACCTGCTGCGCTGGATCTCCCACCGGTACGGTTTCGGCACCTATATCCACTTCATCGAGGGATATTTCTCCCGATCGTCCAAAGATGAGGCGGCGCAGGTGCTCCAACGGCTGGTACGTCTCGCAGGTGTGAGCGAGAGCAACGTGTACGTGGATACCATGATCAGCCCGTCCTATACCACCGCTATCGCCCAGCTGGTCCAGTTGCCCAGTATTTCGGGCAAGGAGAACAACCTCGTCCTCTTCGAGTTCTCAAAGGATCACATGGAAGACGTGGACCGGATCGTCAACAACTACGGGCTTGCCACCGCCGCAGACTTCGACGTATGCATCCTGGCCTCGAGCGAGCGCGGGTTCGGCTATCACAGGGAGATCCACATCTGGATCAGTCCCGCCGACTACGAGAACGCCAACCTGATGATCCTGCTGGGCTATATCATACTGGGACACCCCGACTGGCACGGAGGATTCATCCGGATCTTCGCCCTCTTCCCCGAGAAGGACCTGGAAAAGGAGAGGGAAGACCTCCTCACCCTGGTCAGGGAAGGACGACTGTCCGTCTCCAGGCGGAACATAGAGACGATTCCCCTCGGCCAGGATGCCTCGAGGCAACTGCTGGTCAGCCAGCATTCCAGGGACGCGGACCTCGTCATTGTCGGATTCAGGGGGGAACTGCTGAAACGGGAGAAGTCGGATCTTTTCAGCGGCTATGACGAGGTGGGCAGCATCCTCTTCGTAAACACGAAACGGGAGATCGAGATCGAGCGGGTTCTCGAGGAGGAACCTCCCCCGGAGGAGGGTGCCGGCGAAGAGGAAACGGCCGACCGGGAAGGGGCAGCGGATAACGGATCCCGAGAGCTCGAGGAGGGTGATCGAAAGAAGACGCCCGGGACCGATCCCTCTGAAGGGCCGGAGGATGCTCCCGGCTCCTGACCCGCAACAGGCAGACGAATTCCCTTGTTTATCGGGGTGCCTTTGTTTAAACAGGAGGGATGCCACCGACCGCGCAAAAGGGATTCGACCAGCCAGGGACCACCGGCCGAAGGGGCACGACGGTCGGCGAAGGGCGTTCCGTTGCCAGACGGATCGCCTTCGGTTGTGCACTCATACTCCTCTTCGTCATCCTCTATCTGGCTCTGTGGAAAACCGGCCTTCTTGACATCGTCATGGACAGCAAACGCCTGCATGGCTTTGTGGAAACCGCCGGGATCCTGGGCCCCATAATGGTAATCGCCCTCATGGCGGCGGCCATCGTGGCCAACCCCATCCCAAGTGCGCCCATCGCCCTGGCCGCCGGGATGGCCTACGGCCATACCTGGGGAACAATTTTCATTGTCATCGGCTCCCTTACGGGCGCCCTCGTCGCCTTCACCATCGCCCGCCTCGTCGGTCACGAGATCCTCGCCGGATGGTTCGGGGACAGGCTCAAAGTTGGCCTGCTCGGTTCCCAGAACGCCCTCACCGGAATCGTGTTCGTCAGCCGGCTCGTTCCCTTCATCTCCTTCGATATTGTCAGTTACGCCGCCGGCCTGACGGAGATCAGGATGTGGCGTTTCGCCCTCGCCACGCTCGGAGGAATTCTTCCCGCCAGTTTCCTTCTCGCCCACTTCGGCAGTGAGATGGGATCGGGCGACGTCCGAAGGGTCTCCCTGTCCGTTCTGGCCCTGGGGGGACTGACCTTGATCCCTGTCGTGGTGAAGGTCGCCGTGGACAGAAGAAAGAAAAGACGGAGGGAACACGGCGGGGACGTGAGCGGGCGACAGGGCGAGGGGGAGATGAAGCGAGGGGCCGGAGGGGGCTGAACAGGTATCGAAGTGTCTATGTGACACAGTATCGAAGGGTCTTTGGCAAAGAGAAACACTTCAAGGATTAACTCATCGATACCTCCACACCTCGTTACGTCGATACCTGTCAGTTGTCCTGGGACCCGGAACATGAAATCCGGAACCACCGACATGGAGAAGGGGAGAAAAGGTGATGGTCGAAATATCCTACCTCTGCATCGTGGCTTTTCTCGCCGGCTTTACCCAGGGGCTGTCCGGTTTCGGTTCCGTCCTTGTATCGCTCCCCCTTTTGGCCGTGATCTATGACATCAGGACCGTCGTCCCGCTGGTGAGTCTCTTCGCCCTCTGCATCACAACCACCCTCGTGATCCAGTTGCACGAACACATGAGCCTGAAGAGGATATCCCCTCTTCTCGTCGCTGCCGTTCCGGGAATGGCCTTCGGAGCCTATCTCCTCAAACACGCGCGATCGGGGTACCTGGAGTTCCTCATCGGGGTGCTCCTTGTCTCCTTCTCCATATACTCCCTCTCCGCCAGACCGCGTGAACGGGAACTGTCCCATATCTGGAAGTGGGTCGCCGGTTTTCTGTCGGGGATCCTGGGCGGCAGTATCGGGGCAAACGGCCCTCCGGTCATCATCTACACCTCCCTGCAGCCGTGGGGGAAAAACCCCATCAAATCCACTCTGGTCGGATACTTCATGGTAGCGGGCATAGGGATCAGCTCCATCCACGCCGCTTACCGGCTGATCACCTTGGAGGTCCTCAGGATGTTCGCCATCGGGCTTGCCCCGGTCATGGCCGGGGTGTTGACAGGTTCTTACCTGTTCGGAAGGATCGATACGACAACTTACCGCAAGGTCGTCACGTTCCTGTTGTTTGCACTGGGTGTATACATGCTGATGAAAGTGGGAAAAGGGATAGTGACTTAGAGCGATTTACGGCTCGCTGCAGGCATTCGGGGTGGTTGGATCCTGGGCCTTCGGCCTCCTCCTGCCGACCGGACCTTACCCTTCGGACTTCTGGTTTTGGGCCCTGTCCATCCCCTCTGGACTCTGGACTAATATATCTGCTGAAGGACGGTCTTTTGTTGAAGGACCATCAATGTTAATCTGAGTCTTGTCAGGTGTCGTCGACCACGCTGACCGAACCGTCAGAGGCTTTGACAACGATCCTCAACGGTGAAGTACAATAGGAGCAGAACACAGTGTCCCCGTCATGTTCGTCTCCGTCCAGGGAGATGTCGGCGTTGCATACGGGGCAGGCGATCTCGGGCATAAGGAACTCCCTTCATAAAGTAATGACCGGTCCGAAAAGATATCGCATCCCAGTGATCCTGACAAGCCTTGCCGCCGTCCTGGTGATGTTTCATTCCGCCCTTGCCGGGCAGCCCGATCTCGAGAGCCTGAAGCGCAGGTATTATCTCGCGCTGGAAACGGATCGGCCGGCCGTCCTGGTCAGGATCCGGGATCTCGGCACCGAGGACGCTCTCCGGTTCACAGTGAACCTCCTCAGCTATCCCGATGTCAGGGTCAGGCTCGAGGCAGTCGAAAGCCTGAAAGGATGGGGTGAGAGAGGGTACGGAGCCATATTCCAGGGCATGGACAATTCCGAGGTAGGCTGGATGTGCGAGTCCATCTTCGTGGAACTCGGACCGGAAGCCGTCCCGTACCTCGTCGAAATGCTGAGGGACAGCAGCGACCAGAATCGGGCAAAAGCCATTTATCTTCTGGGTATGATGGGGGACCCGCTCGCGATCGAACCCCTTACCCGCAGCCTGAAGGACCCTTCCCGAGAGGTCCGCATTCAGGCCATTCAGGCCCTTGCCGATCTTGGCGACGAGTCGGCTTTGGGTCAGATGCTCGAACTGTTCGAGGCGGGGGATGTCGGTCTGAGGGATTTCGTGCTCACAGCAGCCGAGCGATTCGGCTGGCGTGCGGCCGAGGTCCTGGAGGCCTCTCTCAGGTCCCGGAGCGAACGGGTGCGAAGCGGGGCGGCCATGGCCCTCGGCAGGATCCGGATGCCGGGCTCCATACCCCATCTCGAGAGGGCGCTTGAGGATCCCTCGCCCATGGTCCGTCGGAACGTGACCAGAGCCCTCGGCAACTTCGAGAGGGAGGATGTGCAAAGCTCCCTGCTCAAGGCCATGGCCGATCCCGACCAGGAGGTCCAGGAATACGCCAGCAATGCCCTGGCGCGATACGGCGGGGAGATCGTTCCCTTTCTGCTCGATCACCTGAAAGCGGACGATCCGCTGGTTCGAAAGAACGCTGTTTCCTCTCTGAGAAAGATCGGCGATCGGCGCGCTGTTGTCCCGGTCATCAAGATGCTGGACGATCCCGATGCCGGTGTCCGCCTCTTCGCTGTTTCGGCACTGGTGGAGTTCAGAGACCCGAGGGCCATCCGTCCTCTTATCCACCGCCTGGAGAAGGAGGACAAGATCCACTGGTTGGTGTCCTTCGCCTTCATGGAGATCGGCAAGGACGCCGTGAAAGAGCTCCTCGAGGCCACGGGAAGTCAGGAGTTCTGTTCCGTGAGGAACCTCATCATCCTCCGCATGGGAGACAGCGCTATCGACGTCCTCCACGACAGAGCCCTCAACGGATCGGGCAACATCCGCCTGAATGCCATATCCATGCTGGGCGAGCTTCGCCGCCCGGAGAGCATCGGGATCCTGAGTGAGATCCTCAAAGATCCCCGGGACGGGTGGGTGGCCGCCCACTCCCTGGCCAGAATGGGTGAAAGGGCATGGGCCGTTCTCCTCGAGGATTGCCGTCGAGAGGGGCCGGAAAGAAAAAACGCCCTTGGCGGTCTGTCGAGCATCGATGACGCTGAGGGCCTCCCCTTTCTCCTCGATCTCCTGGCGGAGGAAGACCCGGAAGTCCGCAGAGCCGGGTCCACCCCCCTGGTCAAGGCAGGGGCACGGGCTGTTCCCCTTGTGGTTCAGAGGATGACCGACCTGCCGGAAACATCCTTCCTGGACGCGGCGGAGATCCTGTGCCGCATCAGCGTTGAGGAAGCAACGGGTCCCATCTCCTCGGCCCTCTTCCCGGAGCCGTGGGCGTCCGAGGCGCTGGAGGGGGACAGATTGTACGAATTCAGGCGGATCTACGCCAGGAGGGGAGCCCTGGAGGAGATCCGGATGAGGCTCAAGGAGGAAGTGAGCGGATCGACCGGAGGCGGCACGTGGCAGCGGATCGCACCCTAGTGTTGAACCGCCGGGCGCGGTTCAACTTCGATATCCTGGAGACCCTGGAAGTCGGCATCGCCCTCCTGGGAACGGAGGTCAAATCCATCCGCGAGGGAAAGGCCAACCTGCAGGAGGCGTACGGTGATGTCCGGGAGGGAGAAGTCTATCTCGTCGGGGCTCACATCAGCCCCTACGATCAGGGTAACAGATTCAACCACGAGCCCCTTCGCGACCGGAAACTCCTCCTCCACGGACGGGAGATCAGACGGCTTTCCGGGAAGGTCGCGGAGAAGGGCCTGACCCTTGTCCCCATGCGGTTTTACCTCAAGGGCCGCAGGATCAAACTGGAGCTCGGTCTGGGAAAGGGGAAAAAACTGCACGACAAGAGGGAGGACATCCGCAAACGCGATCAGGAGCGGGAGGTTGCCAGGGAACTCCAGCGCGAGGAGAAATGAGTCCAGAGGCCCGAGGCCAGCGTTTAGAGGGGGCGATTTGAAGGTAATGTGTACCGAAGTATCGATGTGGCGAAGTATCGAGGTGTTTAGATCAATAAAGAAGGAACTTAAGGTTGAATTGCTCGATACCTCCATACCTCGTGACACCGATACTGGCCAGATAGCCTGGTACCTGGATCTTCTGACGCGGGGACACGATGGGGCGGCAGGGCGAGGGGGCCCTTCGACAGGCTCCGTTCGACAAGCTCACGGCAGGCAGGGCAGGCGAGAAACGGATGCGGAGACGCGGGGAAAAAGCGGTTGTCATTGCGAACCGATTCCCGGGTGAAGCAATCCCGTGAAAAGCGGACGCGGGGACGCGGCTTTGAAAAGGAGCCAGGAGTCAGAAGCCGGAATCCAGGAGGAAGGAATTAATACTTGGAATGATCTCCAATCTCTAATTTCTAATGCTCCAATGCTCTGGTTTTAAACTGTGAACGGTGAACTAAGAACGTCGGGCGGTGAACCGTGACCTTCTCTGAGGGCGATCAAAAGACCATGCTAAACACCTTCCTCGACGACGCGATCCGGGTTGCCCGCAAGGCCGGAACCGTCCTGAGGACGAAGTTGGAATCCGACTTCAGGGTGGAGTACAAGGGGGAGGTGGACCTTGTGACCGACATGGATCGGACGGCCCAGACGATCATTGAATCGGAGATCCGCTCCCTTTACCCCACACACGGACTTCTGGCTGAGGAAGAACTGGACGATCCCGGAACCGACGGGTATGTGTGGGTCATCGATCCCCTTGACGGTACGACCAATTACGCGCACCGGTTTCCTGTCTTCAGCGTCTCGATCGCGTTGACCGCCGGCGAGGAGGTCCTCTGCGGGGTGGTTCACAACCCCATGTCGGAGGAAACCTTTACCTCCGTCAAAGGCGGCGGGGCCTCCCTCAACGGACATGCCATCGGCGTCTCAAAAGTCGACACCCTGAACAGGAGCCTTCTGGCCACCGGTTTCCCCTACAATATCAGGGAGACGCTAGAGACCAACCTCAATCATTTCAACAACATGGTCCTTCAGGCCCAGGGGATCAGACGGTGCGGCAGTGCTGCTCTCGATCTTTGCTACGTCGCCTGCGGCCGGGTAGACGGTTTCTGGGAACTGGGACTCAACCCCTGGGATATCGCAGCCGGGACCCTGATCGTGCGTGAGGCAGGGGGGATGGTTACCGACTTCTCCGGGAAACCCCTCGTCCTTGACGGATCCGAGGTCCTCGCCTCAAACGGGGTCATTCACAACGAAATGACCGCCGTCCTTGCCGCCGACCGCCCTGGCCAGGGTTAGGACCACTACCCACCCTCCGGCATCCTTCAGGATCCTGCTGCACCGCCGAACCGTCGCACCCGTGGTGTAGACATCGTCAAAGAGAAGGATCCTCCTGCCCGCCACCTCCTCGATCCGCTTTCCCTTCCTATAGGATGCCCTGGCATTCCTCTCACGCATTGAGCCGGCCAGGCCCGCCTGAGGTGTTCCCCTCACCCTCCCTATGGCCCTATTCAGCAAGGGTACGCCGAGACGACGGGCCACGGGAAGGGCCAGAGCACCGGCCTGGTTAAACCCCCGCGCGGCCATTCGGAGAGGGGTCAGGGGAACAGGAACGACCCCGTCCACCTCGGGAAGCGCCAGGCCGTCAAGGGCCTCTTCCATGAGACGGACGAGCACCCCGAGCATGGTGATCCTCTTTCCGTACTTCACAAGCGACACGGTTCTGGCCATGATGTCGTCGTAGTGATAGAGGCCTCGGCACCAGGTGAAGGGGGGATTGCCGCGGATGCATGCCAGACAGGTATGGGGTATGTCGTCGGGGTGGAAGGGATATCCGCAGACGTTACAGACGGCGCCTGATAACGTTCGAAAAGTCAGATAACAAGGCGGGCAACAGTGAGGGAATTCCCCGTCGGAAAACCTTCCGCAGAGGAGACAGAAAGGGGGGTACAAAGCATCCAGAAAGCCCTTTAACCTCATGCCGATCCTGACAGCAAGACAAGGGCCAAGGAGGGTTCATTCCGGGTTCCCGATGTCAAATTCCCGATGCTGATTCCCTGTGCGCTCTGGCGGACTAAGGTGGATGGAGGCCCATCGGGACCGGTTCCCACATTTTGGGATCTGGATCTGGAAATCCGGAATTCCTATTTCAGAACAATGGCCTTCCGGTCATTTCCGGTGGTTGCTGGATCCCCAGGATCTTCAGGATCGTAGGCGCGATGTCGGCAAGGCGGCCCGGCCTGAGATCAGGAGCTCCCGAATGGTAGTCCGGTCCAACCAGGACCAAGGGGACGGGAAGAATGGTATGGGCCGTATGAGGCGTCCCGTCCTGGTCCAGCATCGATTCGGCGTTTCCGTGATCCGAGGTGATCAGGAGCACGCCCCTCTTCCGGAGAACGCTCTGTGACACGCGGCCCAGGCACTGGTCCACTTTTTCGATGGCAGCAACGGCCGCATCAAAGACGCCGGTGTGGCCCACCATATCCGGGTTGGCGTAATTCGCGAGGATGAAGTCATATCTATCCGCATCCAGCCTGGCGAGGAGCTCCTGGGTTACCCCCTCCGCGCTCATCTCGGGCTTGAGGTCGTAGGTGGCGACCTCTGTGGGTGACGGGATAAGGCATCTGTCCTCCCCCGGAAAGGAGCGCTCCTCCCCGCCGTTGAAAAAGAAGGTCACGTGAGCGTACTTCTCGGTCTCAGCGATCCTGAGCTGGGTCAGGCCCTTCTCGCTGAGCACCTCGCCCAGCAGGCCCTTAAGCTGGACCGGGCCGAAGGCAACGGGATGCCGGAAAGTCTCGTCGTACTCCGTCAGACAGACATATGAAGACAACCTTGCAAAGGACCCCCTCTGGAAACCCTTGAAATCGTCGTCGTTCAGGGCCCGAGTGATCTCCCTTGCCCGGTCCGCCCGGAAGTTCATGAACACGACACCGTCCCCGTCCGAGATCCGCCCGGTCGGGCCGCTGCCGGCATCGATGACCGTCGGCAGTATGAACTCGTCCGTCTCACCGCGTTCGTAGGCCGCCCGGACCGCCCCCACGCCGTCGGCCGCTCTCATACCCTCTCCTTCCACCATAGCGCGGTAGGCCATCTCCACCCTGTCCCAGCGACTGTCCCGGTCCATGGCGTAGAACCTCCCTGTCACGGTGGCGATGGCCGCACCGGCAAGAGCGGAGCAGTGGTCCTCCATGTCCCTGATGAAACGGATCCCGCTGTTCGGAGGGGTATCCCGGCCGTCCATGAAGGCGTGGACGAAGATCTTCTCCACACCGCTCTCGGAGGCCATGGAGACCAGGGGCTTGATCTGTTCGATGTGGCTGTGCACACCTCCGTCGGACATGAGCCCCATGACATGAAGCCTGCCCGACGCAGCCAGAACCTCTCGGAAGGCATCCAAGAAGACGGCGTTGCTGCCAAACTCGCCGGACCGGATGGCCATGTTGATCCGCGTGAAGTCCTGATAGACGATGCGGCCGGCGCCAAGGTTCAGGTGTCCCACCTCGGAGTTTCCGATCTGCCCGTCCGGAAGTCCTACATCCTCGCCCGAGGCGAGGAGGGTGGTGAAGGGATAGCGCTTTCTGAGGGCATCCATGTTTGGGGTCCTGGCCGCGGCGATGGCGTCCCTTCCCTCTCCTGAGGATTCGCCCCAGCCGTCGAGGACCATGAGAACCAGTGGGATTTTGTTCCCGTTTCTCTTACTGGACATATTTTACCAAGAATACCGGTATCGGATCACAGCGGTGAGGGTATAAACGGGAACAGGGGAAACGAACGGCTCTTCTTTAATGCGGCACTTGTCTCCAATTCGCCCCCTCACCCCCTCGCCGTCCTGTTGGCAGTGACGGACGACCGGTTCACTCCTCGGTATCATACTGGGGGGCGGAAGCGATCTGTGGTGGTGACTCGATGATGGCGGGGAGGGTGGATGTGCTCCACTTGCCGCAATTCTGACACCGGGCAGACCATTGTTTGGACTTTTCACCGCAGTTGCCGCACTGGTACTGGGGATTCATGCCGAGGGAAAATTCCATGTATTTTCTGTACTCATCCAAAGCCTCTTCAAGACGCTCCCTCCTGGCGTTGAATTCCCCGAGAAGGGCGTGAAGCAAAGGAGAATCGTAGCCGAGGGATTCAACCTTCTTCAGGGCCATGAAACCCTCGTCGATCATCTCCAGTCTGAGGCACGTTTTTCCGTAAAACAGGTTGAGAAAAATGTCCTGCGGCATCGAGTCCAGAAGCACCCTGTAGGCTTCGATGAGCTTCTTCGGGTTCTCCTTCTCCAGCAACTTGTCCTCCATGACCTGGAGGAAAACCGGGTTCTTGTGATCCCTGTAACCGGCCTCGAGGATGGCCAACCCCTCATCCAGCTTCCCGACGGCGATGTATGCCTCGCCCTGGCGCACGATGGCGGCGATATCACCCGGATCTTCCTTCAGGATCTCCTTCAGAAGCTTGATGGCCCTTTCCGTCTCGCCCCTGTCCAGCAGGCTGGAGGCATGCTCGTATTTCAGTCCCCTCAGATAATCCTGACCGTCGGCCGGCTTGCCCGAAACCTTAAGGAGCTTCCTCTGGGTTTCCACGGCACCCTCCCAATCCTTGAGGTCTTCCTGGATGTTACGGAGCATGGCCAAAGCGGTCCTGTTGCCGTCATCGCGGCCGATGACCTCCCTCAGGATAGCGGCCGCTTCTTCAGGCTTGCCCGCTCCCAGGTAGTCGTCGACAAGACCGAGGAGCACCCTCAGATTCCTGGGATGCGCTGTCCTGGCCTTCTGATGGAGGGCGATGGCCTGATCGTACTTCCCCTGCTTGAGATAGACATTGCCGAGGCGAAAGAAAGGAAGGAGAAAGTCGGGATCCTTCTCAACGGCATCTTCCAGGAGCTTGACCGCCTGTTCTTCCTTGCCGGACAGGTGGGCATCCACACCACGATTATAGAGCTCCTCCGCCTTGGTTCTTCTCCGCCTCTTGAAGCCTTCCTGAACCTGGCCGTAGGTCCTCCTGACTCCCCTGACGGCGAAGAAGACGAGGACCATCAGGGCGCCGGCGGCCATGGATACGAGAGCGACTCCGATGAGGGGAAGCTCAACGCTCTTCCCTTTCCAGAGGTTGACGCTGACGTAAGCCTGGTTGTAGAAGGCAAAATAGGAAAATGCGACAACTACGACGAGCAGGATCAATGTAACGGTTCGGCTCACTTTACACTTCCCCTCTTCTCCATTTCATCCTTGCAGCGGATACAGAATCGGGCGTTGGGACGGGCCTTGAGTCTACCTTCCGGGATCTCCTCATCACAGGACTCGCAGATCCCGTAATCACCATTCCGCATCTTTTCCAGGGCCTCGTCGATCTCCCTTACCTCCCGGACAAGGATCTCCTTGATCTTGATATTGTAATCCGCCGTGTAGTTTGAGTCCGCCTGATCCGCCGTATCCATGGTTTCCAGCCTGTCCTGTCCCGCTTCTTCATTGGATTTTCTCTGAAGATCGGTCTGGAGCTCCATTCGTCTCTCGAGGAGGATCTTTCGGAAATTCTCGAGGCTTTTTGTGTCCATCAGGTCTTCTCCCTCCAGGGAAAAAAGCAGGTGTTTGTCCCCAACGAATTTTCCAGACATTGCGGCCCGTATTGACCCTGCTGTTCATATATCACGGCTGAAAGATAAACGACAGTCCAGGCATTGCAGCATCCCGGCCGGTGATCAGATGAGAGTTTACAGCTTACTGTTTACACTTTCCAGCGGAAATAAGATCATTTCATGATGGAGGCTGTGAAATGCCTCCTCCTTTCGCCTCCGATGTTCAACCTCCAGTCTCCAATGCCTGACCTCTAATCTCTAATGTCCAACGTCTAATGTCTAATCTCTAATGTCTAATGTCTATCACCTGTGGTAGGGATCGCCCCTCAGAATGGAAAAGCCCCTGTACAACTGTTCCAGAAGAAGGAGCCTCGCCATCTGGTGGGGAAGGGTCATGGCCGACAGGGACAGGACCATCGTGGAATCCTTTATCGCGTTGGCCGGCAATCCATTGGGGCCGCCGATCAGGAAACTGATCCTCCGGTCACCGCTCCGCATGACATCATCGAGCCATTGGGCGAGGCCCTCGGAGGTGATGGTCCGGCCGGTCAGGTCCAGGGCCACCCTGTTGCCGGCACGCAGGAAGTCCTTTCTGAGGGGCTCGTAAGCCGCCTCGAGATCCGATTCGGCATCTGACCTCTCCTTGGCCGATTCCCTCAAATCAAACGAACAGTAGGCCTCGACACGCTTGCTGTATTCGGCGATCCCATCCCGGTAGAAGGGTTCCCTGACCTTACCGATGCTCAGGACCTGTATCTTCAAACCGTCCTGTCCTCCGACGTCTCGATTTCGAGACGGGGCGCATCGACCCACAGCTTTTCAATATCGTAATATTCGCGAACCGCTTCCAGAAAGACGTGGATGACGACCTCACCGTAATCGAGAAGAACCCATTTGCCGTGGCGGAGACCCTCTTCCCCAAGGAGGCGGTTTCCAACGGCCTTGAAAGCGTCCATGATGTTTTCCGCCACCGCCTGAACGTGCCTGTCTGAGGTGCCGGTAAGGATGACGAAATATTCAGCCACCGAAGAAAGCCCCCTCAGATCGAGGACGACCGGATCAAGCGCCTTTCTGTCCATCCCCGCCCCAACGGCCAGACGAGCATAATCACTGTTATTCAAATGACAAGTTCCTTTCCGGAACCGGCTCCGGATACCAAGTCGTCAAAGAACGGTACCCGGTCCCCCGTTCCCAGCAAAACACCCTAGCCCTTATCCTTTCCCCTTTCCCCTTTAACCTCCGAACGACTTGTCCTCTTCATAGGACCGGCCCAAGGCCTCCGGCCTCTCTTTTCCCTATGGAGCAGCTGGAACCCCTTCACCTCACAGAGCCGGCATACAGCCCCTTCTCCCTGATATAGCGTGAGACTCCTTCCGGCACCAGATAGCGAATGCTTCGACCGGACCCTACCAGGCGACGGATCCGGCTTGCCGAGATGTCCATGTCCGTTACCGCAAGGGGGCGGATGGTGGTTCGGACCGCCGAGACAAGGATATCGCCCCTCTTCTCATATTTGACACGGACATCCTCCGGAAGGGGCCCCGGAAGATCGACTGTAAAGCCGGGCCTCGTCAGAACCACGACATGGACCAGGGAGAGGATTTCATCCGGCCTGTGCCACGTGGCAATCTCAGCGTACGCGTCGGCTCCGAGGGCGAGGAAGATCTCCACAGGGCCCTGCCGCGTCCGGATCTGTTCGACGGTGTCGAGGGTGTAGGAAGGACCCGGTCGTCTCAGTTCCAAATCGGAGACCTCAAGCCGCTTATTGCTCTTTACGGCGAGGCGGAGCATCTCCAGGCGATCCCCGGCGGAAGCGGCCGGAGGATCTTCCCGGTGCGGGGGGACGGCGGATGGGAGGATGAGGACCCTGTCGAGCTCCATCGTTTCGGCGAACTCCTCGGCGGCCCTCAGATGGCCCATGTGCACGGGGTCGAACGTCCCGCCGAATATGCCCATTTTCTT
>CP070719.1:2668807-2673203 GCA_020350725.1 bacterium | reverse complement strand
TCAGGTCGTCGCCGTCGTTGACTCGGGTGTTCTTCCCCGGAAACTTTGGAAGTCGCCAGCTCATCTCGGCATCCTGAAGTCATCGGCGTGAGGAACCTCGTCGAAGGAAATCCCGACAAAGTCCCAGTCCCCTGTGTGAGCAATGCGGAGCTTGAAGACCTCAGCTCCTCGGACGGAGATGTCTGCTGTCCCACGAATCCAGTAGGGACGACGCTTCTTCCAGGTAACCTTGTCCCCATCAGAGTCTGTCGCTCCCAGAGCAGTAGTGCCCCAGAAGGGAGGGATGTCATCCGTGGGGTGGAGCTGGACCGTCACGGTCTGTGTCGTCTTCTCTCGCCAATCCCGGTAGACCTCAAAGCTCAGCGTAGTGTTCTCGGTCTCTCGGAACCAGAAGTGAATCACCATCGGGCTGCTTCGGCGCTCGGATCTGAATGCCCGGAACCATGAAGTCTCAAGGATCGCTGACCGGGAAGTCGGAGTCCAAGCCTGATTCTCATGGTCCAGCAGCCATAGAGCCTCTCGGGCAGACCCGCCACTGACCGTAGCTCGGCCAGTAGCCATCATGTATCGGCGATGGTCATTGGTCACGAAGACCCCAGACACATCCGCCATGTCTGAGCGGCGACGCCAGCCTGCACCGTCGAACTCCCAGCACTGGTCATTCCGGAGGGACCCCGCAGTTGCTACCCAACAGCGGTAGGTCCGAGTCCGGGAATCGACAGCAGCAACTGCTTCCAGCATCCGAGCCCGATTGAAGGCTCGGACATGGACGTCGATGTCCTGGGAAGCCAAGGAGACCTCTCCGCCGCTGTACTGGTAGAAGCCCTCCCGCCCGAGCCAGAGCGTCGTCCCGTTTGACATTGTCTGAATCGAGGAGGGAGCAACACACCCGATCGAGGAGTGTAGGGTCTCGAACCGGAAACCTTCTCCGGAGTCGTTGACCCTGACGAGGAAGGTCGTCGCCTCGGTGAAGATCAGCATCCCACCCGCGACGGCGTGCATTCCTGTGATCGGAGCGCCCTTGGGATCTGGGTAGATGAAGTTGTTTCGGGGGAAAGTCCCCCAAACTCCAGGCATCGTCCAGCGGATCAGCCCGGGATCGTCCTCGTAGTTCGCGGCAAAGCCTCGGCCAAAGGCGACCGTGTAGAGCTTGAAGGGCCTCACCCCAATCGGATCGATGGCTTGGCGAACGAGCCAGGAGTCCGGGACATTGTCTGGGTAGAAGTCCGTGACGTTGTCTGTGATTGTCGCGAAGGCCAGAGATCCTTCACCCGCATTGGCCGGGACCTCAAAGAGGGCCAGGGTTCCCGAGTGGAGTTCGTCCTTCGTCCGGAGGAGGATCTTGCCGACCGTCCCGTCAGGGCCATCCTGCAAAGAGCACCAAGCGACCTGTTTTGGGAGATCCTCGGCAGTCTTGGATGCGCTCGTGTCGATGGCGTCTTCTTCAGAGAAGGAAACCGCATTGGATCGGCCCGAGAGGGGGGAGAGATTTCCCCAACGATCGATCCACTGAAGAGCGCACCGATAGCTTCCTCGGAGGAGGGTGGCCCGGACAGAGGACGTAGCGGAGCTGTCGGAGACCATTCCTTCCGTCGTGATTGTCCCGAGGCGGCAGTACTTGAAGTCGTTGTTTACGTTGGCTCCATCGTGGTGGTAGCCCGCGTCATTGGGGTCCGTATCTGTGCGCGGACCCCAGCCAACAGGTGCTCCCGGACCGTGCTCATAGCCCAGAGGGCCGACGACAAGCCCATCATAGAAGTAGGGCGTTGAGCTATTCCCCCGAGGAATGATGACCATTCCTCCAGGGGTCGGCACAAACTGGGGAGGGAAGCGAGGCTTCGAGTCTGTCTCGAAGTCCCCCTCGATGTCCGGCGGGCCTCCTGGGGTCCCACTCGGGCCAACCAGGGGCTCCCAAACATTTCCAGGAGTTGCAGCGGCTGCATTCCAGCCCCGGAAGACGCGGATAGCATTCCCCCACTGGGCGACAAGGAGTTCCTTGCCGTCCCACCGGACCATGTGTCCTGCTCCCCAGATGCGGACACCCAGGGTGACGGAAGGGAAGCCGTTCCCGTAGTTCGGGATGTAGGGAGATGGGCCCCAGACAGACCTCAGCGTCCCTTCCTCTGTGGGATACATGTTGGAGATCTCAGCTCCGATCTGGTCTGGGAGCAGCAGCTTCCCAGACTCGACTCGGATGTAGGAGACTCCAGTCTTCAGTCGAGTCCCAGCCTCACTGGGTTGGGGCCCGACACGCTGGCGAGTAGGGTTCGCCACTCGGAGCTACTTCTTCTTTCGGTTGTAGGCTCGCTTGGGCTGTCCCGTCCGGGGGCTCATCTCGACTCCCTCAGTCGTAGGGACGATCCGCTCCTCCAACTTGGAGATGCGAGCCATGAGAGCCGCCGTCTCCTCAGATCCCGTGGAGACCTGATTCTCGATCTCCGGAGCCCAGACGAGCTTGGCGCTCGAAGCGCGGACGGGGGTCCACTCGTACTGCTCGTCGCTCACGCCGTACCGGCTGAAGCGACCGTAGAGGCGGCCAGCCTGGAAGAGGGTAGCGATGCAGGTGAACCGCTCCGGCTCTCCGTAGCGGACAGTTTCATAGATACCGCCGCAGACCAGAGGAGCGAGCTTCGCATCCGTGTCCACATTGGTGACGAGGCTCCAATCGGAGACGTAGTTGGCGTTCTTGCTTTCAGCCATGGGGGGCTCCTATCAAGGAAGGTTGTACCATCTGCGCCAGGGCTTGCGGGTATTGGATACCCGAGAAGCTCTGGCAGGCCGACGCTGAAGGGGCTCAGCAGGATAGCGGAGATCCCCATACCGCTTGGTCAGTGTCTGAAGATAGTCCCTGTACTTCTTCTCCGAGCGATCAGCCATCGGCATGTTGCCCATGCTCTCGTAGAGGAGCGTGAGAGCCTTGAAGAACAAGACTTCCATGGCCTCTTCGTGGATCCTCGGAACGTCCTCATCGTCAACCAACTCGGGCGGACGACGCAGACAGCGGACATCAACAACGAAACGCTGGTCTGGACGCGGGTACATCGCGAGGCTCTGATACCCGTGGACCTTGCGGAGGGGCCGGGAGTAGTCCGGAACAAAGAGGCCCGTGTCGTTCCAGGAAGTGTCGTTCCCAGCAACTTCGTTGATCAGGAAGTACTTGTCGGGGGACTCAATCCGGAATCCATTCGTCGCCGCATTGTCCAGCCCGGCGTAGTTGCCCGAGGTGGAGGTGACGGAGTGCCGACGCCGGTAGATCCTCTTCCGAATGCCTGTGCGGTTGAGGCGAGTGTCCCCAGCCTCATTGAATCCAAGCATCTGATCGATGTTTGGGGTCGTGATCAGGAGAGCCGAGGTGTTTCCGCCTGCGGCATCGGCCACGACAACTGAACTGGTGACAGGGCTCGGAGAACTCTCCCAGATCGGCTCCCGATGAGAGGAGGTCGAGGAGGTCACGTTGCCCGAGGGACCCGCGTTTCGCTCTTCCTGATCTCGATAGCCCCAGACGTAGGTGAAGGCGTAGGAGAACTCGCCCGTCGGTTCGGGACCAACCCACTCTGTGGTGCCCGGGGCTGCGACAGTCGGGGCCTCGGTGGGAGAGGAGAGCGGGGCTTGGTGTCCTCGCCGGAAGGCCACTCGTGGTACTCCCGCAGCAACTTGGCTCGGAGCATCTGCGAGGCTGAACTTCTCTGCTTCCAACTGCCCCATGACATCGAGAGGCCAGTTCTGGTTGTTCTCGACAATCCGGATGCTGTAGACCTGGATCAGGTCATCGGGCAGCGGATAATCCGGAGTATAGATCCGGTACTCCATCCCCGTGTCTGTCAGGTTCGGCCAGGGCTTTACCAGACTGGCGTACTGAGTCGTTCCGTCTGTCCAGACATCCCGAATCTGGCGACGGTGGACGACACTGTCTCCGTCTGTGATCTCGAACCACCGGCCATTCCACAGCCCGGTGGTGTCCCAGGCTGTGATGTCGGTCGTCGTGGTCGGAAGAGTTCTCTGGATAACCCAAGGGTCTGTCGCATTGACCCGCACCGTGTCTGCTGCGGACAGTCCCTCTTCGCCCTTGAAGTCTGCCAAGGTCACGAAGTGGAGGATGTCTTCCCAAAAAAGGAAGGGAGCTTCCAGGGCCAACTGGTTCTGAGCCCGATTGATGAACTCGTTGACCCGAGCTTTCGCGTCTGCCGACTGAGTTGGGGCCCAGTCGACCTGGGAAAAGAGGCGATCTCGAATGTTTCCCAGGTTCATAGAAAACCTCCTGCCAGACTATAGCCCGTGAGCCCAAAAGCAGGAAGACCCCACTCCGGCAGGGATCGGAGTGGGGCCCGTTCTGAGGTCCGGCTGGATGGGGCTCGACCGGACCTCAGACTTTTCTTACGCGCCGAGGCAGTTGATG
>CP070719.1:2665555-2668707 GCA_020350725.1 bacterium | reverse complement strand
TGGAGCCCATGCGCTCCTGAAGGTCGTTGAGCCCGTTGCTTTCCATGTATTCGATGCCCTTGAGCTTGAGGGTGTTGTAGTCCATGGAGCAGGCGCCGGCGTCGTCCACACCGATGGGGTCCAGCGAGATGATGGTCGTGAGAAGCAGGCTGCACGACACGAGCATCTCGGCCTTGTCCGAGCGGGCCACGAAGGCCACTTGGGCGCCTGATTTTTCCAGGATGCGCGCAGCGGTGGCCTCGCTGCTCGTGTGGTAGATGGGGACGGTGACGGCCCCCACCGCCATGATGGCCATGTCGGCCACGAGCCATTCGGGGCGGTTGTAGGCCATGATGGCCACCCGGTCCCCCCTGGCGACGCCCAAAGAGAGGAGGCCCGCGGCGATCTCCCTGGTCTCGTCGGCCATGGCCGTCCAGGAGACGGGTCTGTACTTTCCGCTCCTGCCCTCCATGACCATGGGCGTGTCCCCGAGATCAGCAGCTCTCGTGAAGAACATGCGGTGAAGGGTTCCGTAATTGGCTACGGCGTCGATCAGTTTCATGGGTAGAAAACCTCCCCTCTTTCGGCCATCCCCATCAGGCGGGAGGATGGGACGAAGCGGTGGTCGATCTCCTCGGCGAGACCGTTCAAGACATCCGTGATCTCCCGGACCCCGATGCTGTCGGCGTAGCGCAGGAGCCCCCCGGTGAAGGGTGGGAAGCCCGCTCCGAGGATCACGGCCGCGTCCACGGCCTGGACCGATTCCACGACGCCCTCGTCAAGACACAGGGCCGCTTCATTGATCATGGGGTAGATGAGCCTGCGTACGATATCGTCTGACCCGATGTTTCCCTTTCCGGCGAGATAAGGATCCAGCAGCTTTGGCAGCTCCGGATCGGTGTGATGCTTCCCCTCCCTGTCCCACGCGTAGAACCCCTTGCCAGACTTTTTCCCCAGCCTCCCCGCCTCGGCCAGGGCCCCCAGGACCGGGGAAGGTGTCATGCGGTCTCCGAACCCCTCGAGCATGGTCGCCCCTGCGTGAACCACGATGTCGATACCCACCTGGTCGAGGAGAAGGAAGGCGCCCATGGGCATCCCGAACCCGAGGAGGGCCCGGTCCACCTGCTGAACATCCGCACCTTCCTGAAGGAGGAAGCAGGCCTCGTTGAGGTACGGCAGCAGGAGCCGGTTCACGAGAAAGCCCGGGCTGTCCTTGACGATGACGGGCACCTTACCCAGCCGCCTGGCAAAGGCGGCCATGCGGTCCACGGTTTCCGGAGAGGTCTGCCCGGCCCGGATCACCTCCACCAGGGGCATGCGGTCCACGGGGTTGAAGAAGTGAAAGCCCGCCACGCGCTCGGGGTTGGGCACGCCGCCGGCCATCCCGGTCACCGAAAGGGAGGAGGTGTTGGTGAGGATGGCGGTCGTGTCGGAGACGGCCTCGGCCACGGAAGAAAAGATGGACCTCTTGACATCCATCTCCTCGGCCACCGCCTCGATGACCACGTCGGCCCTGGCGATCCCACGCACCTGGGTGTCCACGGTAAGGCGGGTGGGTATCCAGTCGGCTTCGACCCCCGTGTACCTGTGTTTCCTGTGTTTGTCCTCCACGTCCTGCCTCAGGAATTTGATGGCTTCTCCCAGGGATTTTGTGGATCTGCCGATGAGCCTGACGTTCATGCCGCGCTCCACGGCCAGGGCGGCGATCCCTCTCCCCATGGTACCGGTCCCTAAGACGGCCACGTTGCGGATGCCGGCTGCCGGCGAGGGATCGCCCTTGGCGAAGGATTCCCTCAGGTAGAACACGTGGATGAGGTTTTTGGAGATCCCGGTGACCGCCATCTCACCGAAGAGGCTCCTCTCCCGCTCCAGGCCGCGGGCCAGGCCGTGGTTCAGGCCGTACTCGATGGCGTCGAGGGCGGCCAGGGGGGCCGGATAGTGGCCCCTGGTGCTCGCGAGGACGGCCTTCCGTGCCTTGTTGAGCAGGAACCTGCGCCCCAGGACGTTGCCCTCGAACAGTTTCTGAACCTTTGCAGCAAAGCCCTTCCTGTGCATGGGTGCCGGGAGGTTGCCGGCCACGGCTGCCATGGCCGCGTCCACGAGGTACTCGCGTTTGGTCACCTCGTCGACGAGGCCTATCCTCAGGGCTTTCCCCGGGTATACCGGTGAGCCGGTGGTGATCATCTTCATCGCTTCGACGGGGCCGACGATGCGGGGAAGGCGCTGGGTACCGCCGAAGCCCGGTATGATCCCCAGCTGGGTCTCGGGAAACCCCAGGAATGTCTCCGGCGCGTCCGACGCCACTCTGTGGTCGCATGCCAGGGCCAGTTCCAGCCCTCCCCCGAGGCACGAACCGTGGACCGCAGCCACGGTGGGCACGGGGAGGGCGGCGATGCGGTCGAAGATCTTCTGGCCCGTTCGGGCCATGGCGGCCGCTTCGTCGGGATCCGTGAGCCCTTCGATGAGGGAAATGTCGGCGCCCGCGATGAAGTTCCTCTCCTTGGCGGAGAGGAACACCGCCCCCCTGATGTCGGTCCCCATTTCCTCGATCCGGTCCAGGACCTCGCCGAGATCCTCGATGGTCTGAAGGTTCAGGACGTTGACCTTCTGTCCGGGGGCATCGAAGGTGACGACGGCCACCGAGCTGACGATGTTCATGGTAAAAGCGCTCATTTTCATGGCCTCCTGAGGAGTACGGAGGCGCCCTGACCGCCTCCCACGCACAGAGTGGCCAGCCCGAGATCGACGGACCTCCTCCTCATCTCCAGGAGAAGGGTCAGGAGGATGCGTGTTCCCGACGAGCCTACCGGGTGCCCGACGGCAACGGCCCCGCCGTTGACGTTCAGGAGGCCGCGGTCGATGGCCCCCACGGCTTTGCGGCCCAGGAAGTGCTCCGACAACCCGTCGTCGGCGAACACCATCTCGTTGGCTATGACCACAGCTGCGAAGGCTTCGTTCATCTCGATGAGGCCGATATCGGCCATGCCGACCCCCGTCCTGTCAAGGAGCAGGGATGTCGCGTAGGACGGACCGAGACCCATGCGCTTGGGAGGAAGCCCGGCGAAAGTGTGACCCTCGATGGTCCCGAGGGGCTCGAGTCCGAGCTTTTGGGCCCTTTTTTCCGTGGTCACGAGCAGTGCCGCGCCGCCGTCGGTGATCTGGGAGGAGTTGCC
>CP070719.1:2662426-2665455 GCA_020350725.1 bacterium | reverse complement strand
GCTTCCGGGCCACAGCCTGGCACCGGTCGACCCGTGCGGGATGTGGCAGGCGGAACACTTCCCGGCGGCCGCGGTAAAACCGCCGATGGCCGCATCGTGGGAGGTCCCGCCGATCCCCGCCAGCGCCGAGGATGGCAGGACAAGTACCACAGATAGGCAAAGAGCTACTGCGAGAATTACTACCGATCCTAAATAAGGAACACCAGGCCGGCACCGGATTTTACCAAGTTTTTCAAGTCCTTGTTGAAACCTGAAATTACAATCCCATAATGAGTCCGCGAAGCCTTTCCCCCAATATCCCATGACAGCTACCCCCAATATTTACTGTGGTTCTGCATCCCCGGTGGATCGTAATTAAAACAAGCAGAAAAAAGCGTTTCGCACTCAATCAAGAGACACTAGGGCCGAGGAAGGATTGAACTTGAAGGATTTCGCTAATTGGATGGAATGAAAAGGCACCGCCCCCCAGCGGCCATTACATAATATTCAAGTATAAAAAGTTACAATTTTTTGTCAAGAAACGCTGACTCTTATCACTTTGTTCTGCGGCGTTGGCCGTGAATAAGAACTGAAAGCTGAGGACTGAGAACTGAGTCCTAAGTACTAGGTGATATGTGATTAGTAACAGGTCAGTATACTTATCTCTTATCACTTATCTCTTAGGACTAAATACCCTTCCTTCTTCGCCCCCACTCCCATGCGCCCCCTCTGGACGCTGGCCTCTGGGCTCTGGACTCATTTCGCCCCTTCGCCCCCTCGCATTACTTGATCCTCGCCTCCGCCCCTTCGTCACCATCACCTCTCCCGGTGAGAGCACCCGTATCCGGTAGGGCGGTATGTCCACCCAGGAGCTGTTGTTGACAACCCTTGCCGGTCGGCCGGGTGGGCTACCGGACGGGATCCTGAAGATGGGGACGGGCTGGAGGATGACCTCGCCGGCGACGCGAGGGAAATAGGGGTCCTCGATCCGGATGCCGCACCGGGAGGAGCGACCGAAGGCTGTGATATTGGATGACGGCCGGTGGAGAACAATGACCCGGCCCCTCCGGCTGACCACGATCAGGGGGCCGTGGGTTTCCTGATCGCTACCCCCAGTCTTTCGGCTGTTATCCGATCCTGATCCAGGGTGGGTAGGGATCTTGTCCCATTGGTGGGTTTTCACATCGAGAATCTCCCATAACCTATCACCTGGCCATTGCTCGGCCCTCAGACGCCGGGATGCTGAGTGGAGATGGATTCCTGTGGTCTGACCTATCCATTCCGGAAGGGTCTTTCCTTGAGTTTTCCGCCTGTCCTGAGCCTGACGGAGGGCGGGTCCGCGTGAAACCTGTCATCGCGAACCACTAACGGGTGAAGCGATCCCTCCTCCAGAGATTACCCCGCCCCGAAAAGATCCGGTTGAGAATTCTCGGGAATGAAATCTCAAACCCTGGAATGAACCACCCACAGGAGACCCACGACCCCGATCCCTGCCAGGACAATCAGCCCGGCGGTTTTTTCACTGAAAGCTACCAGCCTGATGGACAGGTCGCCGGCCTCGACGGCCCTCCCGGCGCCTGAGAATCTCAGGCCGCTCTCGGTACCATACTGCCTACGACCAACAAGGAATCGTCCCCTCCGGATTTCAATCCTTCGGCTCAACAGGGCCGGGTCGTTTACCAGGACAACGTCGTCGGGGGTGAGGCCTATTGAGAAACGGCTCCTCATCATGATCAGCCGGCGGGTCCTTCGGTTACTCCGTATCGTCACGACGGTGGGCCAGATCATGGTCAATCGGTCCGGATGACGAGCCGGTCACCCGCCCTGATCGACCCGCCGGGTCCACAGGAACCATGGGGGGTCTCCAGGACGTGTGCCGTGCCCCACGGCGGCCGGGGGAGGATGCGGTTCGGGGCAATCTGGTACATGCAATCCAGGACGATCAGCGAACGGTCCAGGTAGTATATGTCGATGGGAAATGCCATCAACAGCGTGTGGACCCGGGCGGCACCGAGAAGAAGCAGGCCGCACGCCCTGTCCGGCCGTCTCAACAGGAGGTAGCCCCTGAACCGGCCCCAGAAGGTGGATCTGATGGTCAGGGATGTGACGGCGATCTCCCCGGTCCTGATATTCATGAGCTTCATCGGGCACCGGTCTCCACCAGGGCCACGATCACCGGACTGAGAATGACCAGGAATGATGCAGGGAAGATGAAGAAGAGAAGGGGGATGAGCAGCTTTATGGAGAGGGTGTTGGCGAAATATTCTCCCTCCAGCAGGAGACTTTCCCTGATCCGGCTTGACTGTTCGCGAAGAACGCCGCCGATGGGCGTGCCCATCCGAAGGGACAGCGCTATGCTCCCTATAGCGCTGCTTCCGGAGGACTGACCAAGATACCGATCCATTGCATCCAGAGCTTCGGCCTGGCTGAGCCCGCACTGCAGATCCGCCTCTATCTTATCGATGGCGGCCACCAGAGGGCTCTTGGGTGTCAGGATTCGCCGGCTCTCCAGGATCGCCGGAAGGAGAGAACTGCCGGACTCGATCTGCAGAACGAGGGAGTCGATGAAATAGGGCAGGTCCAACCTGATCCGCTCGGCCCGTCGTGTTCTTTTCTTATGAACAGCCAGTAATACAGTCAACCAGCCGGCGCAGGTGATCAGGGACAGCCAGATCAGGCCCTTCGCATGCCCCATCCAGTAGGAGGCCGCCATCCCGAACGCAGAGGTTACGATAAGGGGGGGCAAAAGACGCCACCTGCCTCCTTTCTCCCTGTCCACCAAAGGTATCAGGGAGGACATGGTGTAAAACGCTATTATCGCGGCGGATGCGGCGGTGATCGCAACGTAGAATACCTCTGTCAAACCCATTACAGGAACTCCCTGCGCACCATTCTGGATATTATGTATCCACCCATCCCTTGCAGGAGAAGGGAAAAGGCTATCAACCACCTTCCGAAAGCGCTCTTGAGAACGGGAATCAGATCGCCCGGCGCGACGACGAGAAGGGCGACCATAAAGAGAAACGGGACAGCACACAGGACCATCCCCT
>CP070719.1:2628778-2662326 GCA_020350725.1 bacterium | reverse complement strand
GGAGACAGAAAACACGGAATAAGCATGTAGGGCCGCGAGGCCGAAGGCTTCCGGACGCGGGTTCGACTCCCGCCGCCTCCACCATTCGACGCGCAAAAAAGCTTCCCAACAAGTGGGTGAAGCTTTTTTTGCTTGCTCATGGCAGGCCACAAAGTATTTTCGAGTGGCCCGTTTTAGAGACATGAGCGCGTCGTATGCCCTGAGCAAGTCGCTGATTGAACGGGCGACGCGTCGAGGGGCACTCTATGATTACAGCTTCTGGCAAATTGTTTGCATCCTATTTGCCTATGACAAATAAACATAAATACTACGTCTATATCCTGGGATGCTCCGACAACACACTTTACGTTGGTCACACGAGCAACATTAAGAATCGCTTGTTCTGGCATCGTTCTGGATTCGCCTCACGTCACACATCTGCACGCCTTCCAGTCAAACTGGTCTACACAGAGGAACATCCTGATGAAGGTTCTGCCATTAATGGGGAAAATCAAATCAAACGCTGGAGTGGTCAGAAAATACTAGCCCTCATATCCGACAATCTCGATCTCCTTAGAAAGCTAAGCAAAAGCAGGGATTAGTTTCGGTCCAGAAACGCTACCTCAAATCCGGCTCAGTCAGGTCTTCCTCAACCGCCATTCAAGGCAGAGCCACTGATCCCCCTTATCTAACCCTCACCATACTTTTCCCTGTACCAGTGCACCGTTCTTGCCACTGACGCGTCGAAATCCACCGCAGGGCTGTAACCGAGAAGCCTCCCGGCCTTTTCGATGGAGAAGTGATAGTCCCGGCCGGCGTTACAGGCCCGGTAACGGGTGATCGCGGGAGGCGAGCTTGATCCCGCGACCCGGTAAAGCTTCTCCGCGAGATATCCGAGGGTGTAGGCAGCCGGGTAGGGAACGGACAGCTTTGGCGGCCTCACTCCCAGTTCATCGGCGAACCGTTCGGTGAAGGCCCTCCACGTGATGTCAAGCCCATCGGTGATGAAAAACGCCTCTCCAGCGGCCTTCGGCTCGAGGCACGCAGCCACGGTACCGTCCACCAGGTTCTGAATGTAAGTCGGTGCGGTGAGGCGTCTTCCTCCATCCACGTAGGCCAGTCTCCCTCTTATCAGGGCATCAATGTACTTGTCGATGAAGGTGTGGTCATCAGGACCGTACACGTTTCCGGGCCTGACTGACGTGACCTCCATGCCTCGAACCCGGTTGAAAAGCCACTGCTCGGCGATCTTTTTTGTCTCGCAGTAATGGAAGGGCGTCCTGGCCATTGCGGCCGACTCCTCCAGATCGGCAAAACCACCGAACCCGTGAACCGCCGTCGTCCCTATGTAGACGAAGCGGTTTACACCCTCCTGCAGGGCCGCCCCCGCCGTATTCCGGGTTCCCTCCACGTTGACCTGGTAAAAACGGCGGTAGGGGCCCCAATCACTTGCCAGGGCCGCCACATGGACCACGATGTCTGATCCCCGTGTTGGGTC
Organism: bacterium; assembly: GCA_020350725.1. GTDB lineage: Bacteria > BMS3Abin14 > BMS3Abin14 > BMS3Abin14 > BMS3Abin14. The sequence goes on along the minus strand of CP070719.1, from coordinate 2,660,849 downwards.
TCTGAGGCTCTGGGGGAGGGTTATGTCACCGAAGAACAGTTCCAGCTCAAGACCGTCGATCAGGGAAAGTTCAGAGGTGGGACGCACGATCCCCTTTACCCGGTGGCCAAGGGAGATGAAGCGCCGCGCCAGGTGGCTCCCGATAAAACCGTTCACTCCCGTGATCAGGATCGTCTTCAATTATCCCTCTGTTCACAGGAAGAGGACGAAAAGGTCCACCGACACCCCGATGGCCGCGTGCAGCAGCCATCCGTACCAGAAGGACCGGGTTCTCAAGGCAAGAGATCCGAACACCACACCGGCGACAATGGAACCCAAAATCTCGCTTTCAGGCTTTCCTATATGGACCAGGGAGGAGGAAATTGTCTGGACGAGGACCGCGTTGAACCCGCCGAAAACCTTCTCGAGACTGAAAAGGAGGAATCCGCGAAAGAAGAATTCCCAGGCTGTGTAATAGATGAGGACGTAGGCCAGTTCGTACCAGAGGACAAGGTCAGAGCGATGGAAAAGAATTCTCGCCATTGGGTACTCGGCCCTGATCTCAGGCATGCGGGATGAAAGATATGCGATGGGTATGATGATGAAAGGCAGGGCGAAAACCACCAAGGGCAACCCGAACCTGAGATCTCCGGCTCCGGACCCGAGACCCGAAAGGGGGACGCCCCTCCGCAACCGGGCGTAAAGAGCCGGAATGAGGCCAACGAGAAGAAAGAATGCACACCATTGAAAGATTACTGCCAGCAGTCCGGAGAGAGGATGGTTGACGAGTCCGGGGAACCAGCCGCTGAAGCTCTCGATCGAGCCCCGGGTCCGGTAGAGAGTCAACAGCAGGGGCGCAGACAGGAGGACGACATACGTGTCCAGTCTTTCCGATTCGTATCCGATTTCACGGAGGATTTTTTCCAATCAATCTATCCTGTCGCCGGCTCTGGTCCGGACGCAATTGACAAAATCCAGGATCTCTTTTGCATCCTCCGGCCGGTTCCCGGCGAAGGCCGTCTCATCCCCCCTTAGTCTGATGGCGTGGGCTCCGTCTGGCGTGAACACGTCGACCCGATCACGCTCGTTTCCACTGTAGTAGAGAACATATTTCGAGGGAGCCGGCGGTTCGGAAAAAAGGTTGCCCCCCTTATCGAAGGTTGCTCTTGCATTGCCTGTGAGATATTCGATGGATCCCTTCAGGTCGCTCTGCTGAAAATACCCCTCGATGGTCCGCCCCGCTTCAACGTCCAAACCCATGACGGTCAGAGGGACCCGAGCCGGCGACTCTTCCCCATATCGGTCGTATTCATCCCTTCTCAGGGGCGTCATGCTCCTGTGGTCACTGGTCACGACAAGCAGGCCGTCCTCGAGAAATCCCCTCTCTTCAAGGGCGTCGTGGAACCTCCCCAGCTGTCTGTCGGCGTAGAGGAAAACATCTCTCTCTCTTGTGGACCTTCCCTCGGGCTCGATGAAGGGGTGATGGGTAGAGACGTTTTCGATAACGAGAAAATAAGGCTGACGTTCTTCGAGATCCGGTAGAACGTTGCGGACGATATTCTCGTAGAGCATCCCGTCCGACACGGATCGGAACTGGAACCTCTCGGTGCCCTCGTAATAGGGTTCATCGTGGCCCAGGATCCCGTCGAATCCAATGGACCTTAACCACTCCCCCTTTCTTGAGAAGGAGAGGTCTCCGGATGTGGCGAATACGGTGTGATATCCGATCATTTTCAGGTTCGCAGGGAGTGTGTCCTCGACACCGAAGTAACCCTCGAAACCTCCCATTGTCCCCATGAGCCCGTTACCCGCGGCCGGAAGAGGAGGATTCCCCGTTAAAAGGGCGATCAGGCCTCCGTCAGTGTTGTAACTGTTGGAGAAAAAATCCTCAAAGACGGTACCCTTGCGGGAAATGGCATCGAACCGAGGCACCACGCTGTCCTGTTCCAGAAAACTCCCTGTGTGATAGACGGACAGGGATTCGAAGATGACAAGGATGATGTTGGGCCGTTTTGCTGCCGACGAACTGTTGATCGTCCGCTGGTCCTGCCTGCACAGTCCGGCCCGGATCCCGGCTTCGAACTCGGGACTGAAATCCCGGCTCGCGCCGTTGGGCCAGTTGGTTTCGAGAATATTCCTGACCGTCCAGGCATGCGAGCCGCGGACGTCGGAGACGGTCACGCTCATGATCAGGAATAAGGCGGATATCATCACTCCGGCAACAAGCACCCTGTTGGGAATCCGGAAGGGGATCAGAAGATAGGCGAGGAAGGCGGCGCCGAGAAGGAGGAGCAGGATGGGCATGAGCATTTTTCCGCCCGATCCCATCATGGAGAACAGCTGGAAATAGACCGCTTTTACATCCTTGCCGTAGATGAGGACATCCCCCCAATGCAGCCTCAGGTTGAACAGGTTAAAGACCATAAGATCGGAAAAATAGAAGCAGGTAAGGAGCAGTCCCGCGATTCTCAGGGGAATTGCCAGGGTCCGGTTCCGTATTTCGCCGGACAGGAGAAAGAGGGACAGAAGAAGGGCGATAACGGTCGAATCGTGCCTGATCACCGCCAGGGCATAGTCGTCTCCGCTCCCCGTTATGGCGTTTAAACGCGTCCGGACAAGGAAAACACGGATGACGAGCACGACCATCGACAGCAGGGCGAAGCCTGCGAGAAAGAAGATCGGTATCCGTGCGTAAAAGGACTCTGTCTTAATGTTTCTCATGGATCTGGTGTCGGTTGTTTACCGTGGCTCCCGGAGCACAGGCCGGCCCACAAAATAGCATAATCAGGCGGACGGTATACATGGAAATCCTCCGACCGGGATAATTTCATGGAGGGTGAAACCGAGATACAGATGCCTGTCTTTTCCAGGTTTCATGTGATCTGGAGACAGGCCGTGAAGGCTCTTCCAGTAGACCCGTAAATTCTCAGGGGCACATCGGAGGATCCTCCAATACCCAAAACCCGGCATCGGAGGTCCGATTCAGGGAATCCTGTCGGTCGGGGGGACGCTGTCCACCTCACTGGGCGTGCTCCGCTTCCCACTGGCGGGCGAGTCTCTGAGCCTCCTCGATCTGCTCGGGGGTCATGATCTGGGAGAGGTTCTCTCTGGCCGCCATTCCCTGGAAATCACCCTGGGCCGCGCCCAGATCGAACCACATGTACGCCAGGACGCTTTCCTGTTCAACTCCTCTTCCAGACAGATAGGCCATCCCCATGCTCACCTGGGCCCGGGGTAGCCCCTGCTCAGCCGCCATTCGAATCCACCTGACCGCCTCGACGTCATCCTGGGGGACACCCTCGCCAAGATAATAGATGAGGCCGAGGTTGTAACGGGCTTCAGCATATCCCTGGTCAGCGGCCATCTGGAACCACTTCCTGGCCTGTTCCGGGTCCTGGACGACACCCATGCCCCTGACGTAGAGGATGCCGAGGTGATTCTGAGCCTTGGCGTGGTCCTGTTGGGCGGACCGGGAATACCAGGAGGCCGCTTCGGCGTGGTTCTGCGGCTTCCCTTTCCCCTCTTCGTACATCATGCCAAGGTGGAACTGAGCCTCTGCGTTTCCCTTCTCCGCCAGGGGTTCAAACAGCCGAAGGGCCTCGGGGTAGTCGCCCTCAGACCAGGCGTCCAGTCCTTCCTCCAGCGATCCTCTCTGAGCGGAGGGGCAGGCAGTCAGACTGGCGAGGACCACGAGGATCAGGCCTGCAACGGTAAAAGTCCTCATCTGTTTCTCCCAGGCATGAAAAGCGGTGAACGCACGGCTCGAAAGATTATATATTGTTCCGGTGAAGCGGTGGAGGATTTATTCCCTTCCCCCGGTTCGGATCTTGGTTTCGGGGGACCGCCAATGGCGTTCGTCTGATCGTCAATAGGCCTGCCTGAAAAGCAAGTCCTGATTTCTAATGTCGGGTAAAGCGCCACCAACAGGCTGTTTCATCAGGGTGATATTCATCAGAGTGAGACGAACAAACCGAGAAGCGGTCGGTCGGATCAGCCCTATGGCACCCAAGATCGGGAAAGGGCGATCGTCCTTTTGATGGCAAGGGGCTTTTACCAGCAGCAGAGGCGAGGTGCGATCGCTCTCAGGCCTTTACTCCTTACATTACTCTCCGGAACCGGGTTCAGGATCGCCCATGAGCCGGCGCATCCTTTCCCCGGGATCGGTCCTTTCCCTCGTCTCCAGGACGATCGGATCTCCCTCGCCGATCCGTTCCACAAGCATCTCGAGCCCGTTCTGTGTAAGAAGGGACCCGAGCTCTTCCTCGGCCCCCGGTGTCCGGCCGTCGGCGAAGTAGATCCCCTCAAGAGTCCGGATGGGATCGGTATATTCGGGATCGAGCTGAAGGGCGGTGAAGAATCGTTCCAGGGCCTTGTCCCTGAGCCCCTTCTTGTGCAGCTGAACCCCCATGTTGTAGTAAAGGAGGGCGTTGTTCTTGGGCTGGTAGGCCAGCTTGCCCCGCTTGTCCCTCTCCTCTTCCGTTTCTCTCTCCCTGAGGCCGAGATGGATCTCGACTTCTTCCCTCAGATCCTCCGGGGCGCTTGTGGGAAAGCTGGCATAGCGGTAGAGGATCACGCCCTCGCCGTTCAGGAAGAACGCCGTCGGGATCGCCTTGAGCCCGAATTCGTCGTAGAGCAGGAGCCCATCGTCCATGACCACGGGAAGATCGATCTCTTTGTCCTCCACAAAACGGAGGATCTCCTCCCGATCGGAAGGTGAAAGGTCCTCCCGTTCGGCGTTCACGGCGACGATATGGAGAGGATGGCCCGAGTAGTCACGACCCAACTCCTGCCAGAGGTCCAGGGCGGGCATGGAGCGGGGACTCCACATGGCCCAGAAGAGGACTACGGTCAGGCCGGTACCGGCGGGAACCTCCATTGACTGACTGTCCAGGGTCAGAAGGGACCGCACGGGAAGGGTGTCACCGACCATGACCTCCCGATCGCTGACAGCATGAAAAGCCTGAGCTGCCTTCACCCCGATCCCGGAGATCATGAGGGTGAGGAGGAGGACCCTGACCGGCCCGCCATGCAAAGGGTGTTTTCTGGGATTCTTTTCTCGGGCCATCGACAGGTTCCTCTAGACATTAAAGGAAAAAACCCGGCGGATACAGCTTTCCACCGAGCCGAGGGGCACCAAACTGAAACGATTTCATGCAGATCATACATGCGGGTTAATATCGCGTCAACAGTCTGTTCGCCGCGACCCGTGGGGGATGCTCCCCTCCTGACCTCTTCCGGGGACACCGGACCGTCCCGCGTTCCTTACATTCCGGGCGGGTGAAATGCAACAGGAGGGACCAGTCCGACTGGACGGTGGCCCGGCGCAGGAGGGCAAAGACCCCGTGCAGGTATGACCCTATTCTCAGCCGGCGGTCCTTGACAGAGCCGGTGTTTCGTGTTCTTTATAATCTATAGGAGAATTGGTGGAGGGGAGATTGCCTTTTGAATCGGGGGTTTGGGGGATTCTCAATCCCGGGCCGGGCGGAGTATTACCCGTGTGCGGCAGATCCTTCCGGGGCCTATAATCCTCACAGACATTTCTTTGTCGGAAATTCCCTCTTCGGGCGAACTGAGGGACCTTCGGGATGTCCTCCGCCGCTTGCCGTCGGGGAGGGTGACGAGACGGCGATCCGGTCCGGCCGCTTGATCGGGGTTTCCAGCGCAGAATGCGTACGGCACTCAGGGCACTTAATCCCCGATTCCCCTGCTCGCTAGGGGTCTATGGAGGTGTGCCGCGATGTTCCAGCCCGTAAGGAAGAAGAGGATCTACGAGGAGATCGTCTCCAAGATCAAGGGTATGATCGAGGAGGGCCGGCTCAGGTCCGGAGATCAGCTTCCCACGGAAAGGGAGCTTTCAGAGGCCTTCAGGGTGAGCCGTTCATCGGTTCGGGAGGCCCTCCGCGCCCTGGAGAGCCAGGGATTGCTGGCGAGCAGGCAGGGAAACGGAACCTTCGTCACCCAACAGCCCAGTGAACTCATCGTCGCCGACCTGGCTTCCGCTATCCTTAATGAAAAAGACTATCAGGCAGAACTCTTCGAGATGCGCCGACTCATAGAGCCTCAGCTCGCCTTCCTGGCGGCAGAGAGGGCGACACCTGACGATATCGCGGAGATGGAGAGGTTGCTGGAAAACCAGGAGGACTGTATCTCCAGGGGAGAGCCCGGTGCGGACCTCGACAGGACTTTCCACGACCTTCTGGCCGACGCGACAAAGAACACCATTCTCATCCGCACCATGGAAACGATCATGGAGTCCCTTGCGGAGAGCCGGGACAAATACCTGCAGACGGAGGGAAGACCGGAGATCTCCCTTGCGGGCCACAGGGAGATATTAAGCGCCGTGAGGGCAGGGGACAGAGAGCTTGCCGCCAGGATCATGCGCGAGCACCTCGAAGATGTCGAGGACAGTCTCTACAAGGACCTGGGGCTGGAGGCATTGGAGGGCCGCGGCCTGGACGGGAGGGGCGGATTCGTCTCTCTTCGAGTGGGGAGAGGGGAGGATGATGGGGACAAGGTGTTCTGACGGCCTGTTTCCGCCGGATCCTTTCATCCTAAGGGACCCCGCTGGCCCCTTTGCCCATGCCATGACACCCTGAGATTTTGGTTCGAGGAACATTCCTCGCGCATCGGCAGTATTTGCTATAATAGAACGTCCGATCATCCGGAGAAAGGGGGGCCTCATGCTCCGTCTCGATATCCCCGGTTGGGGGACGTTCCCCATCCGTCACCTCGTCCTTGACCTCAACGGCACTCTGGCCCTGGGAGGAGTCCTCATGCACGGGGTCGAGGAGAGGATCCGGGCCCTCGCCGGCGACCTCGACATCCACATCCTCACCGCCGACACCTTTGGCAGGGCCAAGGAGCTGGTCAGGGATCTCCCGGTGAACCTCCAGCTGATACCGGAGAGGGAACAGATCGAGGCAAAGGGGAAGTTCATCAGCGGCCTCCCCCTCAAAACGGCAGCCATGGGCAACGGGCGAAACGACATGATGATGCTCAAGGAGGCCGACCTTGGCATAGCGGTCGTCGGCCCCGAGGGGGCTGCGGCCGAGACCCTGGCCCTGGCTGATATCGTCGTGCGGGATACGATCGACGGTCTGGATCTTCTTCTGAATCCGGTGAGACTCAAGGCCACTTTACGCTCATAACGGAGCAGTCGGGAGTCAGGATTCAGGAGCAGGAAGTGGTTACGATAACCGGGAAATGGATCCTGAGTGCCGCAGCGGGATCGATATGTGGAAGGCCGAGAGATAGAGGACTGAAGGGAAAAAAAGGGGCCATGCGGCCCCTTGCTCTTTATTTTCCGAATGCTGACTCCCGACTCCCGGTCCCTGCCCCCCCAATCGTGCGGCATCAGCCGCCGAAGATGACCGTTTTGCCGTTGTGAATAAGCACCCGGTTCTCCACGTGCATGGACACAGCCCGGGCAAGCACGACCCGCTCTATGTCCTGTCCTTTTCGCTTGAGGGTTTCCACGTTGTCCCGGTGTGTCACCGTGACGACGTCCTGGTAAATGATCGGCCCCTGGTCAAGCTCCTCGGTGACATAGTGGCTCGTTGCCCCGATGATCTTGACTCCCCGCTTGAAAGCCTGCAGGTAGGGATTCGCGCCCACGAAGGCGGGAAGAAAGGAGTGGTGAATGTTGATGATGCTGTTCCGGTAGGCGTGGACGAATTTGGCTGTGAGGATCTGCATATAGCGGGCGAGGATGATGGTGTCCACTTTCATCTCACGGAAGATCTCCAACACCTTCGCCTCCTGTTCGGGTTTGGATGTTTTGTCCACGGTCAGGTAATGGTAGGGGATGTTGTAGTATCCCGCCATATCCCGCAGGTCCTCATGGTTGCTTATGATGCAGGGGATGTCGATCTCGAGCTGGCCGCTCCGCCAGCGGTAGAGGATATCCAGAAGACAGTGGCCCTGCTTGGACACCATAATGGCCAGGCGCTTCCTCCTGTCGGAGAAGAAAAGCCTGTGTGCCATTCCCAGGCGCCAGCACACCTTGCCGAACTCTTCATCGAGCTCCTCACGGGCAACCTGGAAACCGTCCATGTCCCAGCGGATGCGCATGAAGAACATGTCCTCCACCGGGTCCGTGTGCTGGTCGAGGTAGACGATGTTTCCGCCATTGTCGAAGATCCAGCTGGTGATGGTGGCGATGATTCCCTTGGTGTCCTTGCCCTGGATGAGCGCGGTGACAATGGGGGCTTTTTCCGTCATTGGCGTGAACTCTCGTTTCTGCAGCGGTCAGTGTTGACTGACTGTCATGATAAGATGGTGTAGTTTAAAGGAAATTTAATAAACGTCAATATTATTATATTCCTTTGCGAGGAAATTGGACAGCGAGGGTGCGAAGTCGGTTGAGGGCTGCTGCCAGTTCGAACCGGCGAAACTCCGCCAAGTCCGGCATCGGCCTGTCGGTGAGAAAATCCAGCCCTCGGGAGTCTATTTCCCTCCCGAGGGTGTCCAGGAGCTCGGAGAGGGTGAGGCGGCCGTCGGCGAGGGTCTTGATGCTGAGGAGCGCCGCGCCCACGGCCCTGAGCTGTCCCGGGTGAACGACCTGTTCCACGGCATCCAGCTCGATCTCCTCTGTTCCGAAGTGGACGGTCTTGATCCCCCGGGCTTTGACACTTTCCTCCCGCCTGCCCTTTCGAGGATCGAGGCTGGATCCCAGCGGGATGCGGGCTGTGGGAGGGTTGAACCCACTGTTACCCTCGGACTTCCTCTCCAGCCGGTATCGCTCAGCGATGCGCCTGGCCTCTTCGGTCACCTCCCGCGGGAGGTAATCCTCCATTGCGATCACGGTGTCGGCCGTCTCGAAGTAGTCCCCCGATCCACCCATGACCAGGATCGTGGACACCCCATGACATTGCCAGAGCTGTCGCACCCGGTCGATAAAGGGAGTGATGGGCTCTTTCTCCTTGGAGATCAGCTTCTGCATGCGATGATCGCGGATCATGAAGTTCGTCGCTGAGGTGTCCTCGTCCACCAGCAGCAGTGTCGAACCGGCCTCGAGGGCCTCGAGGATGTTGGCCGCCTGGGAGGTGGATCCCGAGGCGTTCCCTGTGGAGAAGAACCGTGTGTCCACACCCTGGGGAAGATGGCCGATGAAGGGCGAGATGTCCACTCCGGTGATGGCACGGCCGTCCTCCGCCCGTATCTTGACCGCGGTGGGGTCGGAGACCACCAGTTCCCTCCCATCGCCGGGCCGGTGATTGTACACGCCTCGTTCCAGGGCCTGGAGGAGGGTGGATTTCCCATGGAATCCGCCCCCTACGATCAGAGTCACCCCCCTCGGGATCCCCATTCCGGTCACCCTGCCCGAGTTGGGCAGGTTCACCTCCACCCTGAGCCCCTCCGGGCTCCGGAAGGGAACGGCTCCCCTTCTCAGGGGATGCTGGTCTACCCCTGATTTTCTCGGAAGCACCGCTCCATCTGCGACAAAAGCCGCCAGTCCCAGGTCGGCGAGCTTCTGTCGCAGGATGTCAGCGTCCTGGGCCGTGTCGGCCCAGCGGTCCGCCTCCTTTTCGTCGAGGCCGGCCGCGAAGAGGCTTTCCCGGGCGATCTGAGGCAGGTCCACGCAGAGGATCCCTGCCGCTTCGCCGCCGAGGATCCTGCGGCCCGCGGCGGGCAGGCCAACGAAAAAACGCGCGTCGATCTCACCGTCGGTGATCTGAACCGCCGACGTGGAAAGGACCTCCTGGCCCGGGGCGTCGTTGAAGATCTGACCGCTCCTCCCCGACCCCCGTGCTTTCGACTTGACCCGGCAGGCGTTTGAAAAGGCATGGGCAAGAAGGGAACAGAAACCTTTCCTGCGGGACCGGTCCTCCCAGCATCTCTTTGGGAACCCGGCTCTTTCCAGTGGTATCCTCAATCGCAGCCGACTTGGAGCGGCGAAGGGATCTCCCTGGACGTGATCGATGAACAGAACGAAATCCTCAAACCGGACGTTTCCGGACAGATCCTTGTATGCGGGGTAGGGCTTTCCATCCAGGCGATGCAGCTCCCGCCCGAGATCATCGGCTGTCTTCAAGGCCTGGTCTCCTTCCGGATGTGGGAAATCGACGGACAAATGGAAGCAGTGGAGGTGATGGAAAGAAGGGAAAGGATGACGATCCACCTGCCTTCGGTGCAGTCGGGTTTCCCCTTGGACTTCTCCCCCCAAATGCACTCTTCGATCGACCCGTCAGGACGATCGGAGGTCAGTCCCCCTCCGGTCTGGTGGTCGCCTTCTCGACCATGAGAATGACCGTCTTTTCGGTGGCGAGAGTTCTGTGTACAGTACCGGCCGGCACGGTGATCCCCTGCAGGGGACGCAGTGTAAAGGACCTTCCCTCCAGTTCGACTCTCAGCTGGCCCTCGATGACAATGAAAAACTCGTCCTCCGCCTCGTGTCTGTGCCAGTGATACTCCCCCTTGATGACCCCGAGCCTGACCAAAGAGTCGTTCACCTGGGTCAGGGGTATGTTCATCCAGTCACCGGTGGTCCAGGAATCGCTAATAGGATTGATATCCACCACCTCAAGATGGGAAAACCTAGATTCCATATCCCCCTCCTGGTTAAAGTCTACCTTAACTATAGCATCCCTTTCGGCCGGTGTGAAAAATGGGGGGGTGTCCGGCATACGGATCCCGGTTAACAGTTGAGACCGCCGTGATTGGTGATTTGTGATTCGTGATTCGAAAAGGACAGTTCCCGGTTCACAGTTCAAAAGCAGATCATTAGAGCATTAGAAATTAGAGATTAGAGATCAATCCAAAGCCCCAAATCCAAAATCCAAAATGATAGTTCTCAGTTCACCGTTCCCGGTTCCCGGTTCACAGTTGAGACCGCCGTGATTGGTGATTCGTAATTTGTGATTCGTTTTTTCTCCGCGTCTCCGCTTCGGTCTTTCGCCCCACCGCCCCCTCGCATTTCCGCGTCCCCGTGTCTCCGCGTCTGTTCTTCTCCCCTCTGGACCCCGGCCTCTGGACTCTGGACTCATTTGTCCCCGCGTCCGGTCTCCCCCCCTCGGGTATGTTGACTTTGCACTCTTCAATAATCAATTCAACTGTGTTACGTTCCCTTGTTCTTGGGTTAAACTTATAGTAGGAGGCCGGACGGTTTGAAAATCACCCCGGAACTGGTTGAACACATTGCCCATCTCGCACGCCTCGAGCTGTCCGGCGAGGAAAAGGTCCGAATGGAGGCTCAACTGGCTGATATCCTAGATTATATAGGATTGCTGGACGAACTGGACACTTCGGATGTGCCACCGACGTCCCATGTCATGGACGTGTACAATGTCTTCAGAGAGGATGAAGTCAGACCATCCCTTCCAGTGGACAAGGGACTTGCCAACGCCCCGGAAAAGGCCGGTACGGCCTTCAGGGTGCCACGGATCATCGAGGGATAGATCGAAACAAAAAGCAGCCGCCTGTCAGCAGTCAGAGGACAGCGCTTAACCGCGTTAGGGAACCACCGCAGGTAATGGTCTTGAGTGCACTCCGACTTCTGATTTCCGGCAAGATGGAGGATGAATTTTCATGAGTACCCAGCGAATGGCGGCCCTTGAGGGTCGCATAACGGAGGTCATGAGGTATGTGGCTGAGCAGGAAGGCCTTGAGGTAGAGGAGGTCCGCGCTGCCCTGGCCAGCGGTGCAGCAGCCATTCCTGCCAATCCGGCGCACATATCTCTCAAGCCCAGAGGTGTCGGGGGGCCTTTCTCGGTAAAGGTTAACGCCAACATCGGTACCAGCCTGGCATGCAACGATCCGGAGCAGGAACTCGTCAAGCTCCAGGTCGCTATCGAAGCGGGTGCCGATGCCGTAATGGACCTTTCCACCGGCGGTGACATGGACGATCTGCGCCGGGAGATCGTCAGGCGGTCCACGGTGCCGGTCGGGACAGTGCCTATATACGACGCTGCCGTAAGGGCCTACGAGATGCGCGGCGATCCCTCCTCTATCACGGCCGACGAGATGATCGATGCCGTGATACGCCATGCCGAGGACGGGGTGGATTTTGTCACCCTTCACTGCGGTGTGACGAGATCGGCCGTGAAGAGGGTCAGGGAATCGGGAAGGATCACACGAATAGTCAGCCGCGGCGGCTCGCTGCTGGCGGCGTGGATGGAAAGGGAGAACGAGGAGAATCCGCTCTATACGAGGTACGACGAGGTCCTGGAGATCCTGAGGCAGCACGATGTGACGATAAGCCTCGGTGACGGCCTGAGGCCGGGAAGCCTCGCCGACGCCACCGACCCGGCCCAGATCGAGGAACTCGTTACCCTGGGTGAGCTGACCAAGCGCGCCTGGGAGGCGGGGGTCCAGGTAATGGTGGAGGGGCCGGGGCACGTCCCGCTTCATCAGGTTCAGGCCAACGTCGTCCTCCAGAAGAGGCTCTGCCACGGAGCCCCGTTCTACGTCCTCGGTCCCCTGGTGACCGATGTAGGGGCGGGATACGACCATATCACGGGTGCCATCGGCGGTGCGCTGGCGGGGATGTCCGGGGCCGACTTCCTCTGTTACGTGACTCCGGCCGAGCACCTCGCCCTCCCGGATGTCGATGACGTGCGAAGGGGAGTGGTCGCCACCCGGATCGCTGCCCACGCGGTGGACATCGCGAGAGGGAGACGTTCGGCGATCGAACGGGACCTCCAGATGTCAAAATGCCGCGCGGCGCTCGACTGGCAGGGCCAGGTGAATCTGGCCCTGGACCCCGTAGAGGTCAGGAACAGACTTAAGGAAAGGCGTGAACTGGACGAAGAATGTTCCATGTGTGGGCAGCTGTGCGCCATGAAAGTCTTCGCTTAAGGGGCAAGTCGGCAGCCTATGGCCGGCAGGCGGAACCGAGGAGATAGACTGGGCCGCCACTCCGGCCGCTCCCCTGAAATTCCGCTCGATCCGTGCTGACTTCGGACTTCTGACTGCGTTCCGCCGAATCTCTCCGAAAGGACCTCAATGGACCTGTACAGGCTCACCATCCACGACCTGCACGAGGAACTGAGAGAGGGCCGCGTTACTTCCAACCAGATCACCGAGAGCGTTTTCGACCGCATCGCGGAAGTGGACGGCAGGGTTCGGGCTTATCTCACTCTCACCAAAGAAGCGGCCCTGGAAGCGGCCGCGCGTTCCGACGAGAGATACCGTAGGGGGGATTTTCTGGGGCCCCTGGACGGGATACCCATCGCCCTGAAGGATATCTTCCTCACGGAGGGCATCCGGACGACATGCGCTTCTAAGGTCCTCGAGAATTTCATCCCGCCCTATGACGGCACACCGGTGGTGCGGCTCAAGGAGGCCGGAGCCGTGATCACCGGAAAGCTCAACATGGATGAATTCGCCATGGGGTCCTCCAACGAGAACTCGGGTTTCTTCCCGACACACAACCCGTGGAACACCCAATACGTGCCCGGAGGATCCTCGGGCGGCTCAGCGGCTTCTGTGGCCGCAGGGGAGGCCATCGGAGCCCTGGGGACCGATACGGGAGGCTCCATTCGGCAGCCGGCCTCCCACTGCGGGGTTGTGGGCATGAAACCGACTTACGGCCGGGTGAGCCGATACGGTATTATCGCCTTCGCATCCTCTCTGGATCAGGTCGGTCCCCTCGCCCGTACCGTCACCGACTGTTCCATCCTTCTCAGGACCATTGCCGGTCACGATCCCGCCGATTCCACCTCCGCCGAGGTCCCGGTCCCGGATTACCCTTCTCTGCTGGACGGTAAAGTGGAAGGGATGAAAGTCGGCCTGCCGGAGGAATACTTCAGCGAAGGTCTGGACCCTGAGGTTGAGCGGCTGGTGCGCGAGGCGGCCCATGCGCTGGAAAGGAGAGGAATGAAAATGGTTCCGGTCTCCTTGCCCAGCAGCCGTTACGCCGTGGCGACCTATTACATCATCGCCCCGGCCGAGGCGTCCTCGAATCTGGCCCGTTACGACGGCGTCCGCTACGGTGTGAGGGTTCCCGATGCCGAAAGCCTCATGGAGATGTACAAGAGATCGAGGAGCCGCGGGTTCGGGGCAGAGGTCCAGAGGCGGATCATGCTCGGTACGTTTGCCCTCTCGGCAGGCTATTACGACGCCTATTATGGAAAAGCCCAGAAGATCAGGACCCTCATCCGGCGGGAGATGGACGAGGCTTTTTCCAAGGTAGACGTCCTCCTGGCCCCCACCGCGCCGACAGCGGCATTCCCCATAGGCGAGAAGATGGACGATCCTCTCCAGATGTACATGTCCGACGTCTACACCATCCCTGTCAATATTGCCGGCGTGGCGGCCATATCCGTTCCCTGCGGCATCACGCCGGACGGTCTGCCGGTGGGCGTTCAACTCATCTCGCCCCCGTTCGGAGAAGAGGTACTCCTCAATGTCGCATTCGCCTACGAGCAGGAGAGGGGTACGTTTCCCAACTGTCCACTCTAGTAGGAGATGGGGAACGAGTGCTTGGCACAAAGTCCTATGTGCCAAGTAATATTCCGAAATACGGAGTTCTGAGCGCCGGTGGGGATCCTGGAGCTATTTGAAACGAGAACTGAAGGTCGTCCTTTTCCCCGGCTCTTAGCTCTCAGTTCTCAGTTCTAACTTTCTTTTGGAGAAAGTTCATGGACTACACAGCGGTCATCGGTCTCGAGGTCCACGCCCAGCTGAGGACCAAAAGCAAGCTCTTCTGCGGGTGCAGCACCGAATTCGGCGGTTCTCCCAACCGCAACACCTGTCCCGTCTGCCTCGGGATGCCGGGTGTTCTTCCCGTCCTGAACCGCCGGGTTGTCGAGTACACCGTCATGATGGGACTTGCCACCCACTGCCGGATCGCCGAGGAGAGTGTCTTCGCCCGCAAGAATTACTTCTATCCCGACCTGCCAAAGGGTTATCAGATCAGCCAGTACGAGAAACCCGTCTGTGAGGACGGCTGGATCGAGGTTCCCGTAAGGGGCGGTGTGAAACGGATCGGGATCACCCGCATTCACATGGAGGAGGATGCCGGTAAACTTGTCCATGAGAGCGGTTTCGACATGTCCAGAGCCAGCTTCGTGGACTTCAACAGGGCCTGTGTCCCCCTAATAGAGATCGTAAGCGAGCCTGATATCCGGTCACCGGAGGAGGCCCGTTCCTACATGCAGACGCTGAGGGATATCGTCGTCTATCTGGGGATCTGTGATGGAAACATGGAGGAGGGGTCACTGCGGTGTGACGCCAACATCTCCGTGATGCCCAAGGGGGCGGATACCTTCGGAACCCGCACCGAGATCAAGAACATGAACTCCTTCAGATTTCTGCACCAGGCTCTGGAGTACGAGATCGACAGACAGATCGAGGTTGTCGAGGGCGGGGGCCGGGTGGTGCAGGAGACCCGGCTTTTCGACTCCGATCGCGGCGTCACCGTCAGCATGAGGGGAAAGGAGGAGGCACACGATTACCGATATTTCCCGGAGCCCGATCTCGTACCTCTCCGGATCGACGGGGATTGGATCTCCCGGGCCAGGGAAAACATTCCCGAGCTCAGGAGTGAAAAGATCCATCGATACATCACCGATCTGGATCTTCCAGCCTACGATGCAGAGGTCCTCACCGGCGATAGGGCCATCGCCGATTTCTTCGAGGCGGTGGTTGAAGCCGGAGCCCATCCCAAAGCCGCCAGCAACTGGGTGATGGGTGAGTTCATCCGCCTCGTCAAGGACAGGGGGCCGGAGGCAGGCAGGATAAGCCCTGTGCAGGTCGCCCGGATCATAGCCCTTGTGGATTCGCAGACCATATCCACCTCGGCGGCCAAGGAGGTCTTCGAGGAGATCTTCGAAACCGGGCGCGATCCGGAAAGGGTCATCGAGGAGAAGGGGCTGACGCAGGTCTCCGATGAGGGGGCCTTAAGGGAAGAGGTCCGAAAGGTCCTGGAGGATCACCCTGATGAGGCGGCCCAGTTCAGGGCCGGGAAGGAGAAGATCCTCGGATTCCTCGTCGGCCGGGTCATGAAGGCCACCAAGGGGAAAGCAAATCCCAAAATGGTCAACGAGATCCTCCGCGATCTGCTTTCCAAATAAGGGGGAAAGGGGAGGGGAAAAGGAGACGGGGGGCTGACATTTCCTGTATGGCCCCTATTTCCCTGTGAGGATATGATTTGAAAGCTATCCAGCCCATCCGGTGGGATCCCGACGCCAAGCAGTTGATCCTCCTCGACCAGAGCCTTTTGCCGGCCGAGGAGGTCTATCGCGGGTACAGCGAATCAGGTGAGGTGGCTGAGGCTATACGCTCTCTCGTCGTCCGTGGCGCTCCGGCCATCGGCTGCACGGCCGCGTTCGGGGTGGTTCTTGCTGCCTATCGATACACCGGATCGGAGGCCGCCGGGCTGGGGGCGGTGGTGGCCGAGGCGATGGACGACCTCGCAGGGACCAGGCCAACGGCGGTGAACCTCTTCTGGGCTCTGGACAGGATGGGAAGGACCCTTGCCGGGAGCGCCGGGCAGTCATGCGGCGCCATCAGGTCAGAACTGGAGAGAGAGGCTTTGGCGATATACCGTGATGATCTTGCGGCCTGCCGGGAGATGGGTGACCTGGGGGCTGGTCTCGTTCCGGAAAGCGCCAAGATCCTGACCCACTGCAACGCCGGGGCGCTTGCGACCGCCGGCTACGGCACGGCTCTAGGTGTTGTCCGTTCCGCCTTTTCCCGCGGCAAGGTCTCAATGGTCTGGGTCGACGAGACGCGGCCCGTGCTCCAGGGAGCCCGCTTAACCGCCTGGGAAATGGTGCGTGAGGGCATTCCGGCGACCTTGATCACAGACAGCATGGCGGGTGCCCTCATGGCTGCCGGTGACGTGGACCTCGTGGTCGTCGGGGCGGACAGGATCGCGGCCAACGGGGACGTGGCGAACAAGATAGGCACCTACAGCATCGCCGTCCTGGCGCACCATCACGGAATACCCTTCGTCGTGGCCGCGCCCATATCGACCGTGGACCTGTCACTTGTCTCGGGCGGATCGATCCCCATAGAGGAGAGGGAGCGGGATGAGGTCATTGGATTCAGGAGCGAGGTGTGGGCGCCTGAACAGGTGAGGGTGTACAATCCCGCTTTCGATGTCACACCGGCTGAACTGGTCACCGCCATCGTAACGGAGAGGGGGATCGTCCGTCCTCCTTTTGGTCCGGCTCTCTCAGAGATCCTCCGGACGGGATAATTCAAAATGCCGGTATCGGATATAGATTCTCTCATCCAGCTCATCAGGAAAAGCGGCCGCTTCCCCGATGCCGACTCCCTGCGGCAGCTTGTCGTGTCCATAATATCGGCCGTCGGGGAAAGGGGCCTTCCCCAGAATCTTCCCCAGGAGTCGATAAAAGGGGCCCTCAAGACGTCCGATCCCCAGTCTGCACTTAACCGCCTCGCCAGAATCCTCACCATGGTGGATGACCCCAACTTCTACTCTCTCCTGGAGGACCACGAGGCGTTGAGATCCCTGCTGGCCATTCTCGGCTACAGCAACTTCCTTTCCTCCCTCATCGTTAGATCGCCGGAGGATTATGTGTGGCTCATGAGGGACGTCGGCTTGACGGGCGGCCGTTACTCCTCGTCCATGAGGTCCGATCTGACCGAGCGTCTGCCGCAGGCGGTTGGTCTTGAGGAGGCATCACGCATTCTCAGGATCAACAAGTACCGGGAGATGCTCCGAATCGGAGTGAGGGATCTCCTCGGTAAATCCTCCCTGGAAGAGACCGTACATGATATCTCGAACCTCGCCGAGGCCTCCATCGACGCCGCAGTGGAAATCGCGTACCAGAACCTCCGGAGCAGGCACGGGGTGCCCCTCCAGGTCACCGATCGCGGCATTACGAGGCCCGGTAAATTCTGCGTCCTAGGGTTGGGCAAACTGGGCGGCGAGGAGCTGAACTACAGTTCCGATGTCGATCTCTTCTACCTGTACTCCACCCATGAGGGCATGACCACCGGACGGCCGTCCCCATCCGGTGGATACAGGGATGCAATAGAGAATCACCGGTTCTTCGTCAGGCTGGGAGAGATCGTCACCAAACTCCTCAACGATCGGACGGAAGAGGGCATCGTTTTCCGGGTCGATCTTCGCCTCAGGCCGGAGGGGGAACAGGGAGAGATCGCCTATTCGCTGCCAAGCCTTGAGGTGTACTATCAGTCATGGGGAAGGACAACGGATCGCCTGGCCCTTTTGAAGGCAAAACCCCTGGGTGGGGACAGGCGCCTCGGAGAGGAATTTCTCGAACTCATGCTGCCTTTTACCTACCGCCGGCACCTCGACTACGCGGCACTGGAAGAGATCGGCATTCTCAAGGAGAAGATAGACCGCAAGGTCGATGAGGGGCATCGTCGTGTGAGGGATATCAAGCTGGGGAGGGGAGGGATACGGGAGATCGAGTTCCTGGTCCAGAGCCTTCAGCTGATCCACGGAGGGAGGACGCCGGCTATCAGGGAGAGAAACACCCTGCGCGCCCTGGACAGACTGATGAGGAACGGTTTCCTCTCAGAGAGGGACGCCGAGTTCCTCCATGACGCCTACGTCTTTCTCAGGACAATAGAACACCGGGTCCAGCTCGTGGAGGAGCGGCAGACCCACACCCTGCCCACGGGCCGGGAGGACCTGACCAGGCTCGCCTACGTCCTGGGGTTCAGGGAAGACGGCGGCGGGGACATCCAGGGCCTGGAGAGAAAGCTCGAGGAGGTCACGGACGGAGTCAGAGCCTGCTACGACAGGCTGTTCTTCTTTCAGCGGGCGGCCCCCTCTGCGCCGTCAGACAGAGAGCCGAATCTCCTCAGGGAATCCCTGTCGCGGGAGGAGGCCATCGCCGAACTCGAGGACGCCGGATTCTCCGACCCCGAAGACGGGTACAGGAACCTCGTCCTCCTCAGGGACGGTCCCGATCTCGGACACTTCACCGATACCTGTCGGCACCTCATCCGTCAGATCGCTCCCAGGCTGCTCGCCGAGCTCAAGGAGGTGCCCGATCCCGACGCCGTCCTCATCAACCTCAACCGGTTTATCAACCGGGTCGGGGCCAGGGCATCTTACTATACGATGCTTGCCGATAATCCCGATTCCATAAGGCTCCTGGCCGTCCTCTTCGGTTCAAGCCCCTTTCTTTCCCGTCATCTCATCCATCAGCCCGACCTCCTGGACCTGATGGTCTCCGATACGGACGTGTCCATGAGGAAGCCCTCGGACGGGATGGTCGAGGAGGTCGCGGGCATCCTGGCATCCAGCCCCTCGTTCGAGGACGAGCTCATCATGCTCAGGAGGTACCGCCACAGTGAGATCCTGCGGGTAGGACTCGGGGACCTTCTGGGTTTCAAGGATGTCCAGGGGGTGAACGACGAATTGACGGATCTTGCCGAGGCCCTGCTTCAGGCCTCTTTCCGCATGGCCGACAGGGACGTATCGGAAAAGACCGGGGGGGCGCCGGGGGCCTTCGGCGTGGTGGCCATGGGAAAGGCCGGGGGCAGGGAGATGAACTACAGCTCCGACCTCGATCTGATCTTTCTCTTTTCCGGTGGGGAAGGGAGCAGGGACCATTTCACCAGGGTTGCCCAGAGGATCATCACTATCCTGACCAGTGCTACAGGAGAGGGGAGTCTCTACCGCATTGACATGAGATTAAGGCCATCCGGGCATGCCGGTCCTCTCGTGAGCACCATCGAGGCGTTTAACCGGTACCACAGAGAGGACGCGATGGTGTGGGAGCGACAGGCGCTGACCAAAGCCCGCATGGTGGCCGGAACGGAGGATTTTGCAGGGGAAGTGGACCGTTACCTGTCGGATCTGGTCTACGCTAGGCGGCTTTCCGCCGAAGAACTGAGGGAGATCCTCCGCGTCAGGGTTCGGATGGAGAAGGAGATCGCCGAAGAGAGGGAGGGTGAGTTTTTCGACATCAAAACAGGACGCGGAGGGCTGGTCGATATCGAGTTCGCTGTCCAGGTCCTTCAGCTCTCCTTCGGGGAGCAGGATCCCTCCCTTCGCACCCAGTCCACCCTCAAGGCACTCTCGGCCCTCAGGCACGCTGGACTTGTCGATGAAAACCAGTATAATACTCTCCGCCGCGCGTATATTTTCTACAGGGAAATCGAGAACAGGTCCCAGATCTATCAGGATCGTTCGGATCCCAGGATCCCGGCTGACGAAGAGAAGATCCAGTCCCTGGGTCGCAGGATGGGATATGTGAAGGATGGTCGAACTCCCGGAGACTTTCTCGAGGAGATCAGGACTGTCAGGGAACAGGTGAGGGGACTCTACGATTTCCTGATGCATGCCACCAAGAAGGCATTGTCAGGGTCAGTACGTGAACCGTAACAGGTCCGGGACCCCGCAACCCGCTCCCATTGACCCATAATAATATTGTGAAGAGGGATCGATCATGGTTACACCGGTAGCTAAGATCTGGATGAACGGCCGGATGGTCGACTGGGCCGACGCCAATGTCCACGTCCTGACCCACACGCTCCATTACGGCCTGGGGGTCTTCGAGGGGATCCGATTTTACAAGACTCCCGAGGGCCCCGGGATCTTTCGGCTGAGGGAGCACATTGACCGTCTTTACGACTCCTGCCACATCTGCAGGATCAGCATCCCCTACGACAGAAAAGCCATCTGGGACGCCCACCTCGAAGTGGTCCGCACGAACAGGCTCGAGGACGGCTACATCAGGCCGGTCGTTTACCTCAAGGACGGTCCCATGGGGCTGCTCGTCACCGACGATCATCCGGTGGGTGTTTTTATCGCCACCTGGGCCTGGGGCGCCTACCTGGGTGAGGAGGGGCTCAGGAAGGGAATCCGCACCAAAATAGCGTCCTTTGCCAGGAATCACGTCAATGCCGTGATGACCAAGGCGAAGATCAACGGGGCCTACGTCAACTCCATCCTGGCGAAGAGGGAAGCGATACAGGCCGGATACGACGAGACCATCATGCTCGACACGGAGGGCTTCGTCAGCGAGGGAAGCGGTGAGAACCTCTTTATTGTCAAGGACGGTCGAATCAAGACCACCTCACTGACCTCCATCCTCAGTGGGATCACCAGGGATACCGTGTTCACCTTGGCAGGTGAACTCGGCCTTGAGATCACCGAGGACCGATTCACCCGGGATGAGCTGTACATCGCCGATGAGGCCTTCTTTACGGGCACGGCAGCGGAGATCACCCCCATCCGTGAGGTGGATGACCGGCCCATCGGTGAGGGAAAGCCGGGTCCGGTGACGAAGGCCATCCAGGAGTCATATTTCAGGGTCGTCCACGGTGAGGAACCCCGCCACAGGGACTGGATCACGGTTGTATAGGGGCGGTTCTCCAGAGTCTGGATTCTGGAGACCACACTCCAGGCCCGGATCTCAGGAGGTTCCCCTTTGAACCAACCCTCAGACCAGTCGAAGACCACTCTGTATCTTGTTGACGGTAGTTCGTATATCTACCGCGCTTACCACGCCATCCGGGGCTTGGCCACCCGCGAAGGCTTTCCCACCAACGCCGTTTTCGGTTTTGCCAACATGCTCCTCAAGGTCCTGAAAGACAACCGGCCGGATTATGTCGCCGTGGTCATGGACTCGAAGGGACCCACGTTCAGACACGGGATATTCCCTCAATACAAGGCCAATCGGCCGTCCATGCCCGACGACCTGAAGGTTCAGATCCCCCGGATCGAACAGATCATCGAGGCTTTCCGGATCCCTGTCCTCAGGAGGGAGGGTTACGAGGCCGACGACGTGATCGCCACCCTGGTGAACCGCTACGCCGACGATGTGGACCTCACGGTGATCGTTTCATCCGACAAGGATCTCATGCAGCTGATCTCGCCCAGGATTGAAATGCTCGATTCAATGAAGGACCGGAGGATCGATGTCGAGGCGGTCAGTGATCGGTTCGGGGTCGGTCCGGAGAAGGTTCCGGATGTCCTGGCCCTGATCGGTGACAGCAGCGACAACGTACCGGGCGTGACAGGGGTCGGCCCGAAGACCGCAGGCAAACTCATCTCGACCTATGGCGGTTTGGAGGAGCTCCTCGCCCACAGATCGGACGTGGGGGGGAAGCTGGCGGAAAATCTCGAAAGGGAGGAGGATCAGGTCCGCATGAGCCTGTCCCTGGTGACCCTCGTCGGGGACGTGGAACTGGATGACGACCTGGAGGACCTGAAAAGGCGGGATCCCGACGACCATTCGCTGCGGAACCTCTTCACCGAACTGGAGTTCACCAGGCTCATCAGGGACCTGGTGCCGCAGTCGGTCCTGAGCCGGAAGGGATACCTGCTCGTCACCGATGAGGAAACTCTGGTCCGGATCGCCGCCGAGCTCAGGAAAGCCGGTCGCTTCGCCATGGACGTCGAGACGGACAGCAGGGAACCCATGAGGGCCAACCTGGTGGGGATCTCCTTCTCGTGGAAACCGGGAGATGCGGCCTATATTCCAGTCGCCCATCGTTACCTGGGAGCGCCGGATCAGATCCCGGAGGAAAGGGTCCGCGGCATCCTGGGCCCCGTCCTGTCGGACCCTTCCTCGGAGGTTATCGGTCAGAATATCAAATACGATCTGGAGGTGCTCGCCAGGGCAGGATGGGAGATCCCCTCCGTCGGCTGTGACACAATGGTGGCCTCCTATCTCGCCAACCCGTCCCGCCGGAACCACAGCCTCAACGAGATCGCCGTTGATGTCCTCAATCACACCATGATCACCTACGACGATGTCACCAAGAGGGGGAGGAAGAGGATCCTTTTCTCGGAGGTGCCCCTCGAGGAGGCCTCCCGATATTCCTGCGAGGATGCGGATGTCACCCTTCGGGTGGCTGGTCCACTGGTCACCAGGGTAAAGGATCTGGGCATGCTCCCATTGATGGAGAATGTGGAGCTGCCCCTCATCCGTGTCCTCATGGACATGGAGATGACCGGGATCCGCCTTGACAGAGGATTGCTGGAGGATCTCTCCACTACCCTCCGGGATCAGCTGGCGGAACTTGAGGCGAGGATCCAAAGAGAGGCGGGGAGGAGCTTCAATGTCAACTCACCCCGCCAGCTGGCTCAGGTTCTCTTCGAGGAACTCAAGCTTCCGCCGGTCAGAAAGACCAAAACCGGCTTTTCAACCGACGGAGATGTCCTCCAGGAACTCTCCTCCCGCCATCACCTTCCCGCCATGGTCCTGGAATACCGGAGCCTGGCCAAACTCAAATCAACCTACCTGGACGCCCTGCCCGCCCTCCTTCATCCTGAGACCGGCCGCATCCACACCTCCTTCAACCAGACCGTCACGGCGACAGGACGGCTGTCATCCTCCGCTCCCAATCTACAGAACATCCCGGTAAGGACCGAGAT
Organism: bacterium; assembly: GCA_020350725.1. Lineage (GTDB taxonomy): Bacteria > BMS3Abin14 > BMS3Abin14 > BMS3Abin14 > BMS3Abin14. The sequence goes on along the minus strand of CP070719.1, from coordinate 2,637,595 downwards.
AGGAAGGCGGATCAGAGAGGCCTTTGTCCCCGGTGAGGGAGCTGTTCTCCTGTCCGCGGACTATTCCCAGATCGAACTGCGCATTCTCGCCCACCTGTCAGGGGACCGGAATCTCCTCGATGCCTTTACCGCCGGAGAGGATATCCACGCCCGGACGGCGAAACAGGTTCTGGGAGCTTCCGGGGATCCGGTCGACCCGGAACTCAGACAGCGTGCCAAGGTCGTCAATTTCGGGATCATTTACGGGATGAGCGCCTTCGGACTGTCCAAGGAACTTGGAATCCACCCGAAAGATGCCGGCGAGATCATCGACGGCTATTTCTCCACCTACGTGGGAGTCAGGGAGTTTATCGACAGGACGCTCCGGGAGGCTGGGGAAAGGGGCTTCGTGACCACCCTCCTGAATCGCCGGAGATACCTTCCGGAACTCAGTTCGTCAAATCCCAACCAGAGACAGCTCGGGGAAAGGATGGCTGTCAACACTCCGATCCAGGGGACAGCGGCCGATCTCATCAAGGTGGCAATGATCGACGTTCACCGGTCCCTCGCCGAGAACCTGCCGGACGCCAGGATGATCCTCCAGGTTCACGATGAACTCCTGTTCGAGGTACCGGAGGATGGAATTGAGGAGGCAGCTGCACTGATCAGGGATGGCATGGAAAGTGTTGTGGATTTAAGCGTTCCTCTCGTCGTCGAGGTCGGGTGGGGCAGGAACTGGGCCCAAGCGCATTGAGCTCAATGATCGGTGATCAGTTATCGGTGTTTCAAAAGGAGAGATTACCGATGACCGCCTACCGGTCACTTTCCACTTACATTGACCGTTGATTTCACGATATGTTAGATTCCAATATGCTTCCCGGGCATATCCGCTCCTGCTTTGTCACCGGAGGTACGGGTTTTATCGGCAGCCATCTGGTGGATCTCCTCATCGAGCAGGGCTGGGAGGTGCGGTGCCTGGTGCGCAACCCTGAGAGTCTCGGATGGCTGACGGGTAAGCCCATTGCCCTTTACTCCGGGGATCTGGACTCCACCGATGTTCTCCGGGAGGGGATTTCCGGCGCGGACGCCGTGTTTCACCTGGCAGGAGCGACGGCGGCGGGAAGCCGTGAGGAGTACTTCAGGATCAACGCCATCGGCTGCAGAAACGTCGGAGAGGCGGCCCTGAAGTGCCCGGATCCCCCCCAGGTGGTCGCGTATGTATCCAGCCTGGCCGCAGTGGGGCCCAGCCAGCCGGGGAAGGCCGTTGATGAGGATACTCCGCCGTCTCCTCTGACCGATTACGGCCGAAGCAAGCTGGAGGGAGAGAAAACCCTGAGAGCGATGGGAGATCTGCCTCTCATCGTCCTCCGCCCGCCGGCTGTGTACGGGCCCAGAGATCGGGAGACCCTGGCCTTCTTCCGGTTAGCGAGCAGGGGATTCTTTCCCGTGGTCGGCGGCGGGGCCGAGGTCAGTCTGATCCATGTCAGGGACCTGGTGAGGGGAATAGTCCTCGCCGCCGAAAGGAGCCCGACGGGAGGAACCTATTTCCTGGCCCATGACGAGCCGGTAGTTATCGCCGACCTCTCGGTCCATCTGGCGGGCGCTCTGGGGCGCAAAGTGAGAAACGTAACCATCCCGGTTTCGGCGCTCTGGACGGCCGCTGCCGCTTCGGAGCTTCTGGGCAGGGTTGCAGGCAGGTTGCCGGTGTTCAACCGGGAAAAAGTGAAGGAACTGGCCGCACCCGGTTGGGTGTGCAATACGGGAAAGGCCCGAAGGGAGCTATCCTTTCAGGCGATCATCGACACGGCCTCGGGCATAAGGGAGACGACCGACTGGTACCTCAAGAGCCGTTGGATCAGATAAATCTTCACAGGAGGAAAAAGTGGGAATTTTCGATAAATGTCACCAGTTCGAAGAACTCGGGAAAGTTCGCGCTGCCGGCATCTACCCGTATTTCAGGGTGATCACCTCCCAGCAGGATCCCGTGGTGATGATGGACGGTAAAGAGGTGGTCATGTGCGGTTCCAACAACTACCTGGGGCTTGCGTCTCACCCCAAGGTCAAGGAGGCAGCCGCCCAAGCCGTCATGAAGTACGGTACCGGCTGCGCCGGTTCCAGGTTCCTGAACGGTACGCTGGACATCCACGTCGAGCTGGAGGAGAAGCTGGCAGACTTTTTCAGCAAGGAGGCCGCCCTCGTGTACGCCACCGGATACCAGACGAACCTCGGAGTGATCTCCGCCCTGGTGGGCAGGGGCGATATCGCCATCAGCGACCGGCTCAACCACGCCTCCATCGTGGACGGATGCCGGCTGTCCTACGGGGAGATCAAGAAGTTCCGCCACAACGATCCCGAGGATCTCGACCGTCTTCTCGAAAGTCACCGGGATAAGGACAAACTGGTCATTATCGACGGTGTGTTCTCCATGGAGGGGGACATCGCCCCCCTGCCGGACATTGTCGCCCTGAGGGAAAAACACGATTTCGGCATCATGCTTGACGATGCCCATGGAGTCGGTGTCCTGGGCAAGACCGGCAGGGGGACCGCCGAGCACTTCGGCCTGGAGAACGAGATGGACGTCATCATGGGCACATACAGCAAGTCGCTGGCCACCATCGGTGGTTTCGTGGCAGCCTCCGAGGAGATCATCGATTATCTGAAGCACTTCAGCCGGTCCATGATCTTCTCGGCCAGCCTCGCCCCGGCCCTGGTGGCCGCGGTCAGCGCCGCTCTGGACATCATCGACCAGGAACCGGAGCGCCGGGCACGCCTCTGGGAGAATACTCAGCGCATGATGGACGGCTTCCGGTCCTTCGGCTTCGATATCGGAGACGCAGCCACTCCCATCATCCCTATCGTGGTCGGGGAGGACCTCCTCGCGTTCAAGGTCGCTCTCATGCTTCAGGAGGAGGGCGTGTTCGCCAACCCCGTTATCAGCCCGGCCACCCCGCCGGGCAGGGCGCTGATAAGGACCAGCTACATGGCCACCCACACCGACGAGCACCTGGACAGGGTGCTGGATGCCTTTGTCAAGGTGGGCAAGACGGTGGGGTTGATCAGCTGAGCAAGCACCACATTCCAGGTTTCATATTGGTTTAACCCTGTCAGGAGATAATTACCTCCCTACAAGCGGGGGTATAAGTAACGGTACTCACGTCGGCGCATTGTGTTTCTAACCCGAGAGAAGCTGTTTAAAATCCCGGGTGTCCAGCGATTTGCGGCACACCATTGGCGTGCGTGGTGTCAACATCAATAACCTGGCACCTGAAACCTGATACCAGGAACTGGTTCTCCATGTCCCTTCGAATCGTCTCCGCCGAGTCCGGAAGACACTTCCGGGACTTCATCGATCTTCCTTGGACCATTTACCGGGGGGACCCTGTCTGGGTCCCCCCGCTGAAAAGAGAGGTCAGGTCGCTTCTCTCCCTCAGACACCCTTTCTACCGCCACGCCGAGAGAAATCTCTTCCTTTGCCTGGATGGAAGCACACCGGTGGGCAGGATCGCCGGGATCATCAATCATCGACACAACGAGTTCCATGGGGAAAAGACCGGATTTTTCGGATTCTTCGAGTCCCTTCCCGAATATGCTGTTGCCGATGCCCTGTTCCGGGCGGCTGAGGACTGGCTGGTTCGGAGGGGTATGGATCTGTCCCGCGGGCCGGTCAACCCGAGTACCAACGAGGAATGCGGCCTCCTTGTGGACAACTTCCTCGCCCCGCCCTTCGTGATGATGACCTACAATCAGCCCTACTATGCCTCCCTCGTGGAGCGGTCGGGCTACCGAAAGGCCAAGGATCTTTACGCCTATTTCTTCGATGTGGGACAGAAGCTCCCTGACCGCCTGGTGAGGCTTGACCGGATTATCCGGGATCGGGAAAAGGACCTGACCATCAGGCCGGTGGACCTGAAAGAATTCTCCAGGGAGATCGAAACGGTCAAGAGGATCTACAATGAGGCGTGGGAGAAGAACTGGGGTTTCGTCCCCATGACCGACGAAGAGATGGACCACATGGCAAAGAAACTCAAGCCTCTCGCAGTGCCCGACATGGTGGTCCTGGCGTTCATAGGACAGGAGCCTGCCGCCTTCCTCATGGCTCTGCCCGATTTCAACCAGGTGCTCCGGATCCTCAACGGCCGGCTGATCACACCGAGGATAGTAAAAGCCCTACGGGTGGCCAGGCGGATCAGAAATCCGCGTATTGTCACACTGGGGGTGCGGGAGAAGTTCCGCAAGAAGGGTCTCGAGGCCCCCCTCTTCGCCTACGCCTGGGGAAAGGGGATCGAGAGAGGGGACCTCTACGGTGAGTTTTCCTGGCTCCTTGAGGACAACAGGCTGATCAACGAGACCGTCGTCAAGGTGTTCGGTGCCAGTCTATACAAGACCTATCGGATTTACGATAAACCCCTTTGAGTTCGTTCCCATGGCATTGGCCCAGGTGAGAAAGGAGGTCCCGCGGACCATCTTCCACGTCCTCGGGGGCGTGTTCCTGGCGTGTCTCGGCTACTTCCTCCCGTCACCCCTGAACAGGGCGCTTCTCGGGGGCATCTTTCTGACCACACTTATTGTCGAGGGTGGGCGACGATATGTGCCGTTTATCAAGGATCTTACAAACCGCCTTCTCGGTGTTCTCATGCGTCCATCCGAATTCGACGGAGTGACGGGAACCCCTGCTTTCACATGCGGTGTTTTCCTTGCGTTTCTTCTCTTTTCGAAGGAGATTGCCCTGGCCTCCCTGATCCCCCTGCTTGCGGGTGACCGGGCCGCCGTCCTTGCCGGAAAGGGTTTTGGCAGGGTCAAAATGGGGGATAGAACCCTCGAGGGAAGCCTGGCCTTCATCGCGGCCAGCTTCATCACATACCTGGTCGTGTCGTCGATCGTTCCCCACGCCTTCCCCTTCCCATGGACCATCCTGCTGGCCGCTTCGGTGGTTGGGGCGTTGGCGGAACTGCTGCCCCGCCCGATGGACGATAACCTGACCATTCCTCTGGCCACCGGCGGGTTCCTGGTCCTCGTCGGCCGGATTTTCTCTCACCTGTCCTGAGATCTTCGAAGGCTATGACCGCTGACACCAATGACATGGTTCGCAAGGCCCTTTCCGACGCCCTGCCCATTATCTTCGGGTACATACCCATGGGAGCCGCCTACGGGATCCTCGCCAGACAGAGCGGAATGGAACTCTTCCCCACCATCCTCATGTCCCTGATCGTCTTCGCGGGGGCCAGTCAGTTCATAGCGGTCGGCCTGCTGGCGGCGGGGGCGACCGGTGTAGAGGTCGTCCTCGCCACCTTTTTCATCAATCTCAGGCACACTCTCATGAGCGCCTCCCTGGCGCCCTTTTTCAGCAGCGCACCGAGATCTTCCATCCCCTTTGTCGCGTGGGGCATCACGGATGAGACCTACGCCATCTCCATCGGCGGTTATGCCGGTGGAGACGTCGATTATCGGTACAGCCTGGCCCTGCACTACACGGCCTACGCGAGCTGGGTGTCCGGCACGTTACTGGGCGCCGGCGCCGGTTCGATCGTCCCGGCTGTCCTGCAGAGCAGTCTCGAATTTGCCCTCTACTCAATGTTTGTCGGGCTGCTCGTTCTCCAGGTGTCAAAGAGGCTCCATCTGGTTGTCGCCCTGATCTCCGCCGCCCTGTCCGTCCTGTTCTCCTTTTTCATGGGGGGAACGTGGTTCGTCATATCGGCCTCTATTATTGGGGCCACTGTCGGCCTCGTTCTCGATGGGAGGCCACGGGCAGGGGAGAAGAGCGGACGCGGGGAGAAATGAGTCCAGAGGCCAGAGGCCAGCGTCCAGAGGGAGCGCGGAGACACGGGAAGAAAAAACGGTTGTCATTGCGAACCGATCCCCGGGTGAAGCAATCTATATCTGTGAACGGTGAACGAGTCTTTCCGAATCACAAATTACGGATCACTGATCACGGCGGTTTCCCAACCGTGAACTGTGAACTATCCTTTTGGATTTTGGACGTTGGATTTTGGATTCTTTAACTAATCACGAATCACGAGTCACTAATCACGGCTGTTTTCCAACCGTGAACAGGAAACCGTGAACTGTGAACTATCCTTTCGGATTTTGGACTTTGGATTTGAACCATGCCATCTGACCGACGCGACATTCTCAAGGGCCGCAAGAGGATCATTCTCAAGCTCGGCAGCATGGTGCTCGCCTCGCCCGAAGGAGGGGTGGACCAGAACCTCATCGATTCCCTGGCCTCGGAGGTCGCCGTACTCAGAAAGGCCGGATACGTCTTCGTTATCGTCAGCTCAGGTGCGATCCTCATGGGTATGAGGGAGATGGGCAGAAAATCCATGTCCAACACCATGAAGGTCAAGCAGGCCCTGGCCGCGGTCGGCCAGAGTAAATTGATGAACGCCTACGACAGTGCCTTTGGAGCCCACGGCATTAAGGTGGGTCAGGTTCTCCTGACCAGGGAGGGACTGGAGGACCGCAGGAGGTTTGTCAACTCCCGGAATACCATGGAAGCTCTTCTCCGCATGGGTGTCCTTCCGGTGATCAACGAGAACGATTCTGTGGCCGTCGAGGAGATCCGCTTCGGTGACAATGACTTTCTCTCGTCGATGGTCGTCAACCTCACGGATGCGGACCTCCTCGTCATCATGACGGATATTGCCGGTCTGTACGATCGGGATCCCCGGCTGGGTGAGGGTCGCCTCGTTGAAGTGGTGGGCCAGGTCGATGACAGGATCATGGAGATGGCCGGCGGTGCGGGGCATGCAGGATCAGGCGGAATGTCCTCCAAGGTGCTGGCGGCGAAGAGGACCGCCCACATGGGTATACCCACGGTAATAGCCGACGGCCGAGGCAGAGGCAATCTGTCGCGGATCCTGGCGGGGGAGCCGGTGGGCACCATCTTTCTTCCGTCCCGGGAGAAGCTGGCCTCGAGGAAGCACTGGATCGCCTATTCGGGACGGACCAAGGGAATTCTGGTCATAGATGATGGGGCTGTGCGGGCGATCTGTCAGAAGAAAAGGAGCCTTCTCCCCGCGGGCATCCTGGAGGTCCGGGGGGAATTCGAGCAGGGAATGCTGGTGTCCTGCGTGGACAGCGAGGGCCACGAGGTGGCCCGCGGTGTGACTTCCTTCTCATCCGACCAGGTCCGGCTTGTCATGGGAAGGCACAGCAGAGATGTCGAGGAATTGGTCGGCGCTGATGCGAGTGAGGAGATCATCCACAGGGATCATCTGGTTCTTAAAGAGTAGCTTTCAAATCCCCGATACCCATTTCCCATTCCAAAAAGGGATCGAAAGGGTTTGTCGGAAACCTGGAACCTGAAATGTGGAACCAAAGAGGTGTGCAATGGACATCGGTAAACTGATGCAGGAGATGGGTGTAAGGGCGCGTCGCGCGGCGCGAGTCCTCTCCGGAACCCCTACCGGGGTCAAGGACAGGGCCCTGGAGATCGTGGCGGCAAAGCTGAGGGATTCGGCTCCGATCCTCAGGGAAGAGAACGCCAAGGACATCGAGGCCGGCAGGAAGGAGGGGCTGTCGCCGGCGATGCTGGACAGGCTTACATTGACCGACGGGCGCATTGAGGACATGGCCAGGTCCGTCGAGGAGATCATCTCCCTGCCCGATCCGGTGGGAGAGGTCACCCGTATATGGAACAGACCGGCCGGATTCCGAGTGGGCCGCATGAGGGTCCCCATCGGCGTCATAGGGATCATCTATGAGTCGCGTCCCAACGTCACCATCGATGCCGCGGCCCTCTGCCTCAAATCCGGGAATGCCTGTATCCTCCGGGGCGGTTCAGAGGCCATCCACTCCAATCGGGCGCTCGCCGCCGTATTCCAGGAGGGGGTCAAAGGCGCAGGCCTCCCGGAGGATGTGGCCCAGGTTGTACCGGTCACCGACCGGGCCGCCGTCAGGGCCCTGCTCACCATGGACGAGCAGGTTGACCTGATCATCCCCCGCGGGGGAAAGCCTCTGATCAGGATGATCCTCGAAAACTCCACCATTCCCGTGATCAAGCACCTTGATGGCGTCTGTCACACTTACGTCGACGCCGGGTCCGATCTGGAAATGGCCGGTCAGATCTGCCTGAACGCCAAACTGAACAGGCCGGGAACGTGCAACGCCATGGAGACCCTTCTTGTCCACACCGGCGTGGCGGAAGGGTTTCTTCCCGGCCTCCTGGAGAGGATGAAGGAAGAGGGTGTCCAGATCCGGGGATGTCCGGCAACCAGAAAGCTGGCCCCGTGGGTGCAGGAGGCGACCGATGAGGATTGGGGCACCGAGTATCTTGACTTGATCCTCTCGGTCAAGGTCGTCGCGGACATGGACGAGGCAATGGACCACATCGCTGAATACGGGTCCGCCCACACCGACGTCATCATCACCGAAAACCACCGCCATGCGGAACGATTCGTCCGGGAGGTGGATTCGGCGGCTGTCATGGTGAATGCATCGTCCCGGCTCCACGACGGCTTTGTTTTCGGGTTGGGTGCTGAGATCGGCATCAGCACTGATAAACTCCACGCCAGGGGACCCATGGGTCTGGAGGAGCTGACGTGCCAGAAATTCATCGTCCTCGGGGAGGGACACCTGCGCGAATGAATTCGAATCCAAAGTCGAAAGTCCAAAGTCCAAAGTCTGATATGGTTTTGGGAGCGACATCAATTCGTCTGGCATATTTTTTGGGTTTTGGATTTTAGATTGGCCATGATGAAGAAAATGGGCATATTCGGCGGGACGTTCGACCCCGTGCACATGGGCCATCTGAGGGCCGCCGAGGAGTTCGCCGAAACGATGGAGCTCGACAGGGTCCTCATCCTCCCATCCGCCGTCCCCCCGCACCGGGAAGATCCT
>CP070719.1:2616985-2628678 GCA_020350725.1 bacterium | reverse complement strand
TGCCGGCTTTCGCCGTCTCACTGGGCTGGCAGCACGCCATACCGCAGTCATAACTGGACGCAAATGCCCAAACGCCCATCAGATTCAGGGCGAGGACGGCGATTAAAGCTATGTTTCCGATGCGTCTAAGCATACCGATCGTCATTTGCTTTCCGTCTCTTCGGACGGCTTAAATATAATCATTTCATATATCGATGTCAACAAGAGCAGGTGGGAATCAAAAGACAGGTATTCAGTAGTCAGGATTCGGTATTCAGTATTTCGTGGTTCGTAATCAGTGATTCGTGATTGGTGATTCGTAATTCGTGAATAATCATAGGTCAAAAAAATACTAGGAGCCGGTACCCTGAACAGATAGGTGAAATAAGAGAGTTTTAACCACGGAGGACACGGAGACGGTCACTCGCAGACCTGTCCACAGAGAACCACGGAGAAATCGCTACTTACTTAAATTTAGAAATTGGGCAAAAAACTAACCTCACACCAAGACGCCCTTCCATTCGACAAGCTCATGGCAGGCGACGGCCTCAGGACAGGCAAGTCACGCAACGAAAACAACCTCTCACCTGAACAGTTGGGCACTTTTGGGTTGTGATCAAAGTCGGCTTTTATCCCATCCCAAAAAGGCCCAACCGATGGATTTCCGTGAAATCCCTTTCCCGACAGGGAAAGGTCAGGTGAGAAGCTTTTTCTCCCAGTGATGATGGCAGTTCATGCGTCCTGGATCTTGAATTCTGTTTATCTCTGTGCCCTCTGTGTCCTCTGTGGTTAGGCTTATGGTCCTCGAGATTGCCTCCGTCAGCGGTGCGGTCCCGGTGAGCACAGGGATCAAGAGACAGTATCCGGAAACCGGGATAGACTTTAAATAGGGTTTTTGCAGAGGAGATCCAGGTTTTTTCTGAATACTGAATACTGACTTCTATTAAGTCGCACCCTTGACACCGTCGGGGCCCGAATTAGATTTTCAGCAGTGAAATAATGGACTAGGATAGGGTTATTATTCGGACCGTAAGGAGGTTATCTCGAATGACACCGACCAAAGAACCCTTCAGGGAGCTGATGGCGCTCCAGGACAGGATGAACCGGCTCTTCACGGGCAATTTCGGCCGAGAGGGGACTGAACAGGACCTCGAGGCGGCGACCTGGGCCCCCCCGGTGGACATCTACGAGACCAAGGACGACATCGTGGTCAACGTCGAGGTCCCTGGCATCGCAAAGGACCTGATCTCGGTGGAGGTCAAGGATGACGTCCTGGCGATCCGGGGAGAGCGCCCCTTCGAGAAGGGCATGACGAAGGAACAGTACCACCGGATGGAGAGGGCCTATGGAAAGTTCAGGCGCTCCTTCATCCTGGGAACCCCGGTGCAGATCGACGGGGTCAGGGCGGCATACAAGGACGGCGTCCTTGAGATCACCCTGCCCAAGGTGGAAGCGGTCAAGCCAAGAAAAATAGAGATCTCGGAGTGATCTGCACCTCCCAACCGATTGCGGATGGTGCGGAGACATAAGGAAAGGACAGGGAGGGTGAATGAAGATCGGCAGGGAGGGCAGATGAAGGTGACGTCGGGGGAATTCCAGGTGTCACCCTCGCTGACCCTCAGGCCGGGCGTCTCCTCTCTCCCCGAATCGTAATGGCCGGCAAGAGGGATTATTACGAGGTCCTCGGCATCTCCCGGAAGGCCTCGGAGGAGGAGATCAAGAAAGCCTACCGGCGCCTGGCCCGGAAACACCACCCCGACGTCAATCCAGGCGACAAGGAGGCGGAGGCCCGTTTCAAGGAGTTGAGCGAGGCCTACGCCGTGTTGGCCGACAGGGAAAAGCGGGCTGAGTACGACCAGTTCGGCCACGCCGGGGCGAGGGGCACCGGTTTCGATTTCTCCGATTTCGACCTGAGCGGCTTCCGCACCGGCGGATTCGACTTCGGCGGATTCGCCTACGAGGACCTTTTCGGGGACCTCCTGGGCAGGTCCCGGCGCCGGGGACCCGTCCGCGGTGACGACCTCGGTTACACGCTCCAGATCGCCTTCGAAGATGCCTACCGCGGCGTCGACGTCCCCCTGGCATACGCCCATTCCTCCGGGTGTGACCGATGCGGGGGCAGCGGCAGCGAGCCCGGCTCCTCCACCGCATCCTGTCCCAGGTGCGGCGGGACAGGACAGGAGAAGGTCTCCCAGGGGCCTATCCAGTTCGCCCGCGCCTGTCCGCAGTGCGAGGGTACCGGCACGGTCATCAGCAACCCCTGCTCCCACTGCGCGGGCCGGGGCATCGTCGACAAGCAGGACCGGATCACGGTCAAGATCCCGGCCGGGGTGGACACCGGATCCAAGGTCAGGGTGGCGGGCAAGGGGAATGCGGGCATCAACGGGGGGGCCCCGGGGGACCTTTTCATCACCGTCCAGGTGGGACCGCACAGGTTCTTCAGGCGCGACGGTTCGGACATCTACCTCGATCTGCCCCTCAGCTTCCGGGAGGCCGCTCAGGGGGACAGGATAAAAATCCCCCTGCCCGACGGAAAGACAACGCTTCTGACCGTGCCGGCGGGGACCCAGGGCGGGCAGAAGCTCCGCCTCAAGGAAAAGGGGTTCCCGAAGCTCAAAGGCAAAGGGCGAGGCAACCTTTACGCCGTGGTGAAGATCAGGGTACCCAAGGCGCCAAAGGGCCGGGCCGCTGAACTGATCGAAGAGCTCGATGGTGTCATCGATCTGGACCCTCGAGAGGGGCTGTGGTAAATTATGGATGAGAGTAAAACCATTCACGATCTCCTCGAAACCTGCCGCCGTCTGGGCATCGGTTCCCGGGACCTCGAGGCCATTGAGGCCGAGGGGCTCATCACCGTCGAAACAGTACAGGGGAAAAGGGTCCTCGATGACGGACAGCTCGAGCGCCTGGAGATTATCGGGCGGCTCAGCAGGGACCTGGCAGTGAACCTTCCCGGTATCGATGTGATCCTCGAGATGAGGGGCAGGATGATCCAGATGCGCCAGGAGGTGGATCAGATCCTGGATTTCCTCCGCAGGCAGATCTCCGAGGACCTCAGGGAGCTCCTCGGAGAGGAGAACTACCCCATGGCCCTCGGCCCCGGCGAGGAATTCCTGGCCGTATCCCGGGGCACCAAGCGGGAAGAAAAGTAGGTGTGGGGGGGGTAATACAGATTGTTAGAGATTAGAAATTAGAGCATTGGAGATTAGACGACCTGGAACGTGGAAGAGTCCTGCCTCTCAGGACTCGGATCACACGGAGGCGCGGTATAAAGAACAAATCACTCATCGCGAATCACAAATCGCGGTTTTCAAACTGGAAACTGGAAACTTATGTTTAAACCTTACGGCCCATCAGGGGTCTAATACAGGAGGTAGATGAGTAGATGAACAATTTCCTTAAAACAACCTTGCTGCTGGGGGCGCTGACCGGACTCCTCATATTCTTCGGTTCCGTCTTCGGCGGCCGGACCGGCATGATCTTCGCCTTCGGTCTGGCCATGGTGATGAACTTCGGCAGCTACTGGTTCTCGGACCGCATCGTCCTCGCTCTCTACAGGGCCAAGCCGGTGACCGAATCGGAGGACCCGACACTGCATTCCATCGTCCGGAACCTCTCCACTCGGGCAGGGCTCCCCATGCCGCGGGTGTACCGCATCCCAAATCCCTCGCCCAATGCCTTCGCCACCGGCAGGAACCCTCAGCACGCTGTTGTGGCCGTCACCGACGGGATCAGGCAGCTGCTCACCGACGAAGAGCTTGCCGGCGTCATCGGCCACGAGCTGGCCCATATCGGACACCGGGATATCCTCATCTCGTCCATCGCCGCGACCATAGCCGGAGCCATCATGATGCTCGCCAATATGGCCCGATGGGCCATGATCTTCGGGCGGGGAGGGGACGAGGACGACAACCCCATCGCCCTCTTCGCCATGGCCATCCTGGCCCCCATCGCCGCCGTTATCATCCAGATGGCGGTGTCCCGGTCCAGGGAGTACCAGGCCGACCAGACCGGGGCGAGGATCGCGGGTGACCCCCGGGCCCTGGCCTCCGCCCTGAAGAAGCTCACCCTGGCCGCCAAGGGTGTTCCCATGGCCGCCAACCCGGCGACATCCCACATGTTTATCGTCAAGCCCTTTGCCGGACGGGCCCTCATGGAGCTCTTCTCCACCCATCCGCCGGTGGAGAAACGGGTCCAGCGCCTGCTCGGCTCGGACACCGGAAGGTGAAGCCGATCAATAGGATTGCCAGTAAAGCGAGGGGAGAAAAAAAGGAGGATACCACCCATGGCACGTACCTACAGAGGATTGACCGTCGGCCTCGTGGCTGTTTTCTGCCTCATCATCGGTATGGTCGTCGCGTCTCAGCTCTCCCTCACCCCGCCAACAGAGGCGAAACAGGGTGTCCTGTGGAAGGAGGGAACGGTCAGGCAGACCGTCGGCCCTCCCGTTTCCTTTGCCGACCTCGCCGAGGAACTTTCACCCGCAGTTGTCAACGTCAGCACCGCCACGGTGATCAAGGGTGGCGACCAGCAGATGCATTCCCCCTTCGGGGAGGACAGCCCCTTCCGTGATTTCTTCGGCGACGAGTTCTTCAAGAGGTTCTTCGGCGACCCGAAGGCAAGACCCTTCAAGAAGCGGAGCCTGGGCTCCGGTTTCATCATCAATGGTGACGGCTACATCATCACCAACAACCACGTGGTTGCTGAAGCGGACGAGATCGTGGTCATTCTGGAGGGAGGCGACGAGTACCCGGCCGAGATCATCGGCACGGACGAGAAGACGGATATCGCCCTGATCAAGATCACCCCGAAGAACGGCCTGCCCACCTGCAACCTGGGCGATTCGGACAGGGCCAGGGTTGGAGACTGGGTGTTGGCCATCGGCAACCCCTTCGGCCTGGGACACACGGTCACCGCCGGTATCATAAGCGCCAAGGGCAGAGAGCTGGGAGCAGGGCCCTACGACGACTTCATCCAGACGGACGCCGCCATCAACCCAGGCAACAGCGGAGGCCCCCTGTTCGACACCGCCGGCAACGTCATCGGTATCAATTCGGCCATCTACACGAGAAGCGGCGGCAACCAGGGTATCGGCTTCGCCATACCCATCAACCTGGCCAAGAGCATCATCACCCAACTCAGGGAATCGGGTACCGTGACCCGGGCCTGGCTGGGTGTCCTGATCCAGGAGATCACCCCGGAGCTCCAGGAGGGCCTCGGCCTCAAGACGCGCAAGGGCGCCCTGGTGGCCGACGTGGTGAAGGACGGCCCCGCCCACAAGGCCGGGATAGCCAGAGGTGACGTCATCATCCGGTTCAACGGCCAGGACGTTGAGAGCCAGCATGAGCTTCCCACCATGGTGGCCTATCTGCCGGTGGGCACCGCAGTTGAAGTGGTGGTCCTGAGACAGGGTGAGGAGGCGACCTTCAAGGTCACCCTGGAGGAGATGACCGAGGAAGGTCAGATAGCCGCTGTCGGTGAGCCCTCGGAGGAGGTCCAGGAGGACTTCGGCCTCACCGTCCAGGACATAACCCCGGAGATGGCCGACAGACTCGAACTGACGGGTACCGAGGGAGCCCTCGTTTCCAACGTCGAGTCCGGCAGCGCTGCCGATGAAGCGGGACTGCGCCGCGGAGACGTTATTCTCGAGGTGAACCGCAAGAAGATAAAGGACGTGGGCGCTCTTTCCGAGGTCCTGAAAGCGGAAAAGGATAAAAAATCGATCCTGTTCCTCGTCAACCGGGGAGGTAGAACGATCTTTGTTGCGGTATCAAAATAGCGGGAAGGTGAAAGGGGAAAGGATCGTGTCTCAAGGCTACTTGACCCCGGTTTTCACCTTTCGACCTTAACTATCTGTCTTTCCAGGCCCCTTCGGGGGCCTTTTTTTTCCTCTCTCGATATTTGACTTGACATCACGGGGTCGGGGAGTTTTACTTAATTTACTGTATATTCATTTGGGGGTGGATCTCTTGGGATCCAGTTGTACAGAGGGGGCATTCAGCCGCACTCCTCCGAAGTAGTGGAGAAGAGCGGCTTTCCTTATGTGGTAAATCCCTCGTGGTCAATCGATGCCCACCCCCCCGGCAGGATGATAAGGTGTACCATCCGTGACCTCGGCCTGCCGATGACATTCCCGGCCGCCACCGGCATCGGGAAATCTCCTTTCCCCACCGGGATACGGAGGACATCTCCGGTGGGAGATCTTTTTAGCCACAGTGAGAGCACGGTGGACTTCTTACCGCACCGGCTCGAGGACAAAAGACGTTTTTTTGGGGGGGCACGATCATGGAGCTGGGATTTTTCGATCTCATTCTTCTCGGCATTCTCGGTGTCGGTTTCATCACCGTCCTTGGCCTGCAGATGGTCTACGTGTTGACCGCCAGGGATATCACGAAACCGTTTGCTGCCGGACGTCACACGATCCGCCTGACCGAGGGCAAGCTGGTCAGGCATAAAACGCTGGTTTTATATCGGCCCGCCGCCTGGGCGAGGATCGTTTAGAAAGGCGGCCGGGGCAGATCCTCCGGCCTGCGGGACCATCGGGGTGTCAGGGTTCTGGGCCATACCGGGGGAGGGAATCGAAATGTCGGCGGGGAAGGAATCCCATCGACGTTAGCCGGCGTCTATTGCGCTCAGGAGAGGGTGATCGACGCGGTACCCCTCGATGTCCTCCTTAGTGGGTCTCTAACGGAAGGCTGCGGAGGTGGGGCACGGATATGCCGAGCCGACGGCGGTGGATCCCGACCAGACATCTTGAGGGCTCCCAAGGGAGCCCTTTCTTTCCAGGGACATTTTTACTGCGGGAAAGAGAATCAGGCGGGCTTCAGCAAAGGTCGCAGGGACCGGAGCATCCAAAGAAGGTGGGCAAAGGACATGGGTCTTGCCTGCATCATGAGCACCTCCCATTATTGAGGATAAAAATTGAACTTCGGTTAAAAAAGCTGTATCTTCTTTAAGTAAATACAGGGGGGCTGAAGGAAATCTATGGCGCTCCTGCTCCGTCAAAATCCGATCTTCCCAGAGTCACACCGCACTTCCGTTCCCCCGCTCCTGCCGCCCCTGTCCGCCATCGATCCAAAAGGAACACCGGGCCGTGGACAAGAAGCCAGGGATCCAAACCAAGATCTCCCGGCCGGCCCTTACTGAGATCCTCCCGCGGGAGAGACTGTTCCAGCGTCTCGACAGGGCCAGAGAAAAGCCCGTCATCTGGCTGTCGGGCCCTGCCGGGTCGGGTAAGTCGACCCTGGTGAACAGTTACATAGATGACCGCCGTCTGACCTCTCTCTGGTACCGGGTCGACCCAAGTGATTCGGATATCGCCAGTTTCTTCCACATGTTTGCCCTGGCCGGTGAGCCAGGGGCTGAACGGAGCCGGGCGACGCTGCCCGGACTCAATCCGCAGCACACCATCAGTATCTCAGGGTTCTCGTGCAGCTTCTTTGACACACTATTCAGCCAGGTGAGTCAGGAGACCCTCATCGTGATCGACAGCATCCAGGATGTCGGCGATCAGTCTCTTCTGGACGGAGTGATCCTGGATGCAAGTTCGATGTTGCGGCCGGGTCAAAATATCATTTTGATAAGTCGCAAGGCTCCCTCGCCCGCCTTTGCTCAGCTGCAGGTGTACCGACGCATGGACAGGCTGGAGTGGACGGATCTCAAACTGGACCGTGATGAATTCAGCCGATTTATCGAGATGATAGGATTGCAGGATTTGCCGGAGGAATCCTTGCAGGGCCTTTTCAGGAGTGTCGACGGGTGGATTGCCGGGCTGCTGGTCCTGGGCGAATTCATCAAGATGAATAGAATTTCACCGGGCGCCAGCCTTTTTCCCTTAACCAATGAACTGTTTGATTTTTTTTCCTCCCAAATTCTGGATCGGCAGGAACCTGAGGTCAGGGAGTTTCTCCTCAAGACGTCCCTCATGCCAGTGATGAACCCCCGGATGGCCGAGGATCTGACGGGCATCGGGCGGCCCCGACGGATCCTGGAGTACCTTCATAAGAACCACCTGTTCCTCGATCGCTACAGCGAAGATCCGCCTCTTTTTCTCTATCACAACCTGTTCAGGAAATTCTTGTTGCAACGGGCTCAAGGTACATTCTCTCCAAAGCAGATGAAGGAATACCGATCGATGGCCGGCCGCCTTCTGCGGGATTCGGGTTTCGAGGAGGAGAGTCTTGACCTCCTGAAGGCCTCCGGGGATTGGAACAGCATGGCTGAAATCGTGGGAGAAAGGGCCTCCTATTGGTTGCAGGCTGGTCAATATTTAACCCTTAAACTCTGGCTCGACTCCTTTCCCGCCGATTTTCTGGAACGTGAACCATCCCTTCTCTACTGGCAGGGGCGAAACGCCCTGCCCATAGACCGGCCTGCGAGCCGCAGGGCTTTTCAGAGGGCCTTCGATCTCAGCTGGGAGGCGGGCCATTACGAGGAATGCTATCCGGCATGGTCAGGCCTCGTATCGACGTTCGTTCTGTATCAGGTGGATATGGACCACCTTGACGCCCTGATCGACCGCTTCGCGGAACTGGAGAGTCTTTGTCCTCAACCCGAGGACGACCTCTCCCAGGCCAGGATCGCCGCCAGCATGTTCTCCGCCATGGTCTTCTGCAGGATAAACGATCCCGAGCTTGGGACGTGGATGGACAGGGCCTTTGACCTTTCGCAGAGAAGCGGTTCCATCAACCTGATTGTCTGGTCCCTGTTCACGAAATCTCTCCTGCATCGTTTCAGGGGGGATCTCAAGGGCTTCTCCCTGACGGTGGATTTACTTCGTAGGCATGCCAAGGCCTCGGAACGCAGTCCCTACAATCTGGTAATGATCAAAGCACTCAGTGCCATTGATTACTGTTTCAAATGGGACCGTGCCAACTGCCTGCGGGAGGTCGATGAGGGGCTGGAAGCGGCCGGTAAATGGGGTGTCCAGGGTTGGGATCACCTGCTCTACGGGCAGAGATTGAACTATGCGTTGGCCGAGGGGGATTGGGTCCGTGCATGGGAAGTGCTTGTCAATATGGGGGAACAATTGGAGGGACTCTCTCCATTTGGCAGCAACTTCTACTACTTTCGTCACGCATGGTATCTGGTCGGCACGGGAGACCTTGATCTGGCGCTTCATTTTGCAGAGGTCTGTCGGAATCTGTCCGAAAGTTTGGCGGGATTTGGGGACACCCATGCTCAGAACATTTTCTTGTTGGCCCTGATCAACTTCGAGATGGACAGGGTGGACAGGGCAGAGGAATACCTTGATCAGACCTCCGCACTGGGAGAGGAACTGGGAAATCACCTTGTCACCTTTTTATGTCTTCTCCTCAGGGCACGTATTGCCTTTAAGCGGGGGGACGATAAGGGCGGCGATGACCATTTGGCAGAGGCTCTGGCCACTGGCCGCAGGGAGGGATTTTTCTATTGGCATCTTTTCCAGCCGTCGGTCATGTCCCGTCTCTGCGGCAGGGCCCTCGGGGCGGGTATCGAAACCAACTATGTCAGAGATCTCATAAGAAGGCATAACCTTGTCCCCGTGGGTGTCATGGTGGAACTGGAGGCCTGGCCCTGGCCCGTCAAAATATACACGCTGGGTCGGTTCGAAGTGTTAAGGGATGAGGAACCATTGGAATCTGGGGGCGGCGTTCAGAATAAACCACTGGAATTGCTCAGGGCGCTCATCGCCTTAGGAGGTACAGGGGTCAAAGAGGAACAGGTTGTAGACGCCCTATGGCCCGATCTGGAGGGAGACGCGGGCCACAGGGCCTTTACGACGACCCTGCACCGCCTCAGGAGCCACCTGGGGAGGCGAGAGGTGATTAAGTTGAGAGGAGGTCTGTTGTCCCTGGATCCGGAGCTCTGCTGGGTGGACAGGTGGGCCCTGGAAAGCTGGCTGGACCGGATCGATACCTTCATCGGGAGTCGGGTGCCAGGCACGGTAGACGAGGGACAACTGGAGATCTTTCAACTGGGTCTGGATCTGTACAAGGGGCCCTTCCTGATCTCCGATGTCCACCAGCCATGGGCCACCTCCTCCCGCGAGCGGCTGAGGAGCCGGTACCTTCGCATTCTGATCAGCGTGGGCCAATTCTGGGAAAGGATGGAGAACTGGGAAAGCGCGTCGAATTTATACCTGAAAGCCCTGGAGGTGGACGACCTCGCCGAGGACGTCTACAGGAGGCTCATGAGCTGCTACCAGCGGATGGGCCGGCAGGCGGAGGCGGTGGCGGTCTGCCATCGGTGCATGAACGCCCTGTCCAGATCGTTGGAAATGGACATCTCACCGGAGACCAGGAGGCTCTGCGACGAGATCAGGGAGGGGGGGTAGGAGAAGCTCACAGTTCACCGTTCACGGTTCACGGTTGGGAAACAGCCGTAAACTGTGATTCGTGATTAGTGATTAGATTGCAAATCCAAAGTCCCAAATCCAAAATCCAAAACTGAAAACATCTCTGTGGCCCTCTTTGATGCGGTCTGAAAGGGACCGCTCTGTGGCCCTCTGTGGTAAATGCCTTTCCCGAGATCGCTTCGCTCATGGACAGCTCGCGATGACTTTGTTACTTCCCGCGTCGCCGTGTACGCTTTTCGCCCCTTCGCCCACTCGCCCCATCGCCCTCTCTGGACGCTGGTCCCTGGACTCTGGACTCATTTCCCCCCCCGTCTGCAGTTCAACCACCCCGTTCCCCTGATCTCCCATGCTCCAATGCCTCATCTCTAATGCTCCAATCTCCAATGGTCTAATTTCTAATGCTCCAATGCTCTAATGCTCTAATGCTCCAATCTCCAATGGTCTAATTTCTAATGCTCCAATGCTCTAATGGTCTAATGCTCTAATCTCCAATGCTCTAATTCTCTAATGCTCCAATCTCCGATTTTCCCCACCTGTAACCAATCTGTAAGTTTTTCTGTGCAAAAATGCGCTTAAAACAGCGGACACGGTCTCAGCTATTGCCGTGACCCCCTGCTTGCGAGGGCTTATTGGACAACTACATCATCCGCATCTACCGGCGCGAAGAGAACGATCCCGGGAACGTCACCGGGATCGTGGAGTTTGTGGAGACGGAAAGACGTGAATCCTTCCGCAGCGCGGAGGAGCTGCTGGAGATCCTCTGCGGTCCCAAATCGAAGCTGCCCTCGACGGAGCGGAATGGACAGGGGTGATCCGTTTCCGGGGTCCGGGACAGAGTGGCCGGCGGAACGGTGGATCATCATATAACCTTTTGAGTTTTGTGGGTGGCCCCTGAAAGGAGGGGAACCCCGTCCGGGGGAACTGTCTGGCGAGCATTGGGGAATGCGCTGAGGGAGAAAGTCTGCTCGTGAGGTCCGGTCTCTACCTCGCGGAATGCAGCCGGAATCTCCCGCGGGACAGCGGCCTGTCGGCCCAGGGGCCGGCAGGCCTCCCTCGGTACTATATCCCTTCAAAATCGGGTTTCCAGTTCACCGTTCCCAGTTCCCGGTTCACGGTTTCCGGTTCACCGTTCACCGTTCACAGTTCTCAGTTGGTGAATCAGTGATTTGTGATTCGTAATTAGATTGCAAATCCAAAGTCCCAAATCCAAAATCCAAAACTGAAAACATCTCTGTGGCCCTCTGTGATGCGGTCTGAAAGGGACCGCTCTGTGGCCCTCTGTGGTAAATGCCTTTCCCGAGATCGCTTCGCTCATGGACAGCTCGCGATGACTTTGTTACTTCCCGCGTCTCCGTGTACGCTTTTCGCCCCTTCGCCC
>CP070719.1:2614011-2616885 GCA_020350725.1 bacterium | reverse complement strand
CCAGGAGGTCGTAGAGTTTGAGCCCGGCGAAGATGTAGGGCACTCGGGCCCAGCTGTAAAGAGGGGTCACCAACGGCAGGACATGGCACAGGTGGGGTGCCGTTCCGAGAAGGATCCCCCTCTCCTTCAATGCGTCCCTGACCAGATGATACTGACCCCTGTCCAGGTGTTTGACCGCCATCTCCAGGTAACGCACGCCTCCGTGGAGGAGCTTGGTGCTTCGACCGCTGGTTCCCTCGGCGAAGTCGTTCTTTTCCACCAAACCCACCTGCAGGCCCCGACTGGCGGCATCAAGGGCGACTCCGCAGCCGGTGGCGCCGCCCCCGATGACGAGGATGTCGAAGGTCTTACCCTCCTTCAATCTCTCCAGGTTTTTCTCTCGTATCAGGCTCATGATCTGGAATCAGGCCTTTCGCCCCGGCTTGGGGAAGGACAGTTCCCAGTTCACCGTTCACGGTTGAAACCGTCGTAATTGGTGATTCGTGATTTGTGATTCGAAAAGACTGGTTCGCAGTTCACGGTTCACCGTTCACTGTTGGGAGACCGCCGTGATTAGTGATCCGTAATTTGTGATTCGTTTTTTTTCTCCCTGTCCCCGTGTCCCCGCGACCCCGTGTCTTTTCCTTCGCCCCCTCGCCCATGCGTTCCCTCTGGACGCTGGCCGCTGGACTCTGGACTCTACTCTCCCCGCGTCCCCATCCGATCCCGTCGCGATCACGGTGCTCTCTTCACCCATTCCCTCGACCGCTCCACCGCTCTTTTCCACCCCAGATAAAGGGATTCGCGTGTTTCGGGATCCATGGCCGGCTCGCATCGGTGCTCCGGTGCCCAGTTGTCGGAAATGGAAGCCTGATCGAGAAGGCCGGCCCCTATCCCAGCCAGGTAGGCTGCACCCAGGGCCGTGGTCTCCGTGATCCGGGGGCGGACAACGGGGGCGTTCAGGACGTCGGCCTGCATCTGCAGCAGGAGGTCGTTGGCCGCGGCACCTCCATCGGCTCGCAATTCACGGAGGGGGATACCGCTGGACCCCTGCATGGCCTCGATGGCGTCTCTCGTCTGGTAGGCCATGGCCTCCAGGGCCGCCCGGGCCAGGTGGGCCTTGGTGCTACCCCGTGTGAGCCCAACGATCAACCCTCGGGCGTAGGGGTCCCAGTAGGGCGCCCCCAGACCGACGAGGGCCGGCACAAAATATACACCCCCCGTGTCGGGCACGCTGCCGGCGAGGTCCTCGACCTCGGGAGCCTCATCTATGATATTCAATCCGTCCCGCAGCCACTGCACGGCGGCCCCGGCGACGAAGATCGATCCCTCAAGGGCATATTGGGCCTTCTGGCCCTTAATCTGCCAGGCGAGGGTTGTCAGGACTCCCTCGCCCAGAACCGGATTCCCTCCCGTGTTCATCACGACGAAGGCACCGGTCCCGAAGGTGGTCTTGACCATGCCGGGCTCGAAACACGCCTGCCCGAACAATGCGGCCTGCTGGTCACCGGCTACCCCGGCGAGGGGGATGGGATGACCGAAGAGGACAGGGTCCGTCTCGCCGAACAGTTCTGCAGACGTCCTCACCTCCGGGAGAACGGAGGCAGGGATGCTGAACAGGTCCAGCATTTCCTGGTCCCAATCGAGCCTGTGAATGTTGAAGAGAAGGGTGCGGCTTGCGTTGGTGACGTCGGTGGCGTGGATCCGCCCCCCGCTCAGACGGTACATGAGCCAGGAGTCCACGGTGCCGAAACACACACCACCGGCCTCCGCCCTCTGTCTTATCCCTTTGACGTTCTGGAGGATCCAGGCGAGCTTCGAACCGGAAAAGTAGGGATCGAGGACCAACCCTGTCCGCTCTCGGAAAAGAGGCTCCAGACCGTTCTCCTTGAGCAGGTCCGTGAGCTCGGCCGTACGGCGGTCCTGCCACACGATGGCCCGGTGAAGGGCCCGTCCCGTTTTCCGATCCCAGACCACCGTGGTCTCTCGTTGATTGGTTATGCCTATCGCCCCTATGTCCGAGGGGCTAACACCGGATTTCTCCAGGACCCTGCCGGCTGTCTTCAACTGAGTCTGCCAGATCTCCTCCGGGTCGTGCTCAACCCACCCCTCTCTCGGGAAGTGCTGCTTGAATTCCTGCTGGGCAACACTCACCATGTCACCCCCGACGGTGAAGAGGATGGAGCGGCTGCTGGTTGTACCCTGGTCCAGAGCGAGAAGGTATTTCACGGTAAATCCCTCATAAGTCGATCCAAAATCCAAAAAGACAGTTCCCGGTTCACGGTTCACCGTTCCCGGTTGGGAAACCGCCGTGATTCGTGATTAGGTATCGAATCCAAAATCCCAAATCCAAAGTCCAAAAATACAGTTCACCGTTCACGGTTCGCAGTTGAGACCGCCGTGATTAGTGATTCGTAATTTGTGATTCGTTTTTTCTCCGCGTCCCCGCGCTTGCCGCGCCGCAGCTTTAGCGAGGGCGGGTCTCCGCGTCCGCGAGTCCGCCTATCGCCCCCTCGCCCCCTCTCCCTATCGCCCTCTCGCGATGGGCTTAGTCCCCGTGTCCCCGCGTCCGCATTTCATGGGATTGCTTCACACGGTTTCCTGTTCGCAATGACAGAGGCTTTTTCTCTCTGCCTCTGATACCCAGGTCCCGTGTCTGAGGTGCCACGTTCCAGGTGCCAAGCTGTGAACTGTGAACCGGGAACTAAATTACCATCCCCTCTGGCCGCTCGCCTCTGGACTCAGGACTCATTCCTCCCCCCGTCCGCCTTCTCCCCTCTCCCTCTCCGAAAAGGGAGCCTATGTCCTCCGTCTCCTGTACCCGGCGACAATTCCCAATCCAAGGAAAGTGGTCACCAGCGACGACCCCCCGTAACTGATGAGGGGAAGGGGAAG
>CP070719.1:2601677-2613911 GCA_020350725.1 bacterium | reverse complement strand
GTCCTGACTTGCATGGGGTACTCCTTTGTCGCCGGGAAGCAGCCCGGACCGGGCACTTCCCAAAGGCGTCGATGGCACCGGTGGAACAACCCGGTGAAAAAACACCGATGGCCTGCCTGCCGGCATGGAAGGTGCCGGGAGAAAAAAGCCGCCATTTTCTGTTAATATAGAAACGGTGCTTTTCTCCACGGGACTGCCGGGCCGGACAACGGACCTCCTGCACCTGCAGGCCGGCCCCTTCCGGCTGTCCCGGGTAACGGAAACCGTCATCAGGACCATAACATGAAAACGGGATCTGAACTCATCCTTTTCGATTTCAGTCTGCCGGAGTCGGCCCTGTCCTGGGGCCCCATCGACGACCGGGTCATGGGCGGCGTGTCCCGGAGCGCCCTTGCCAATACCGGGGCAAAGAGCGCCGTCTTCTCGGGCCGCATCTCCTTCGAGCGCCACGGCGGATTCGCCTCGGTGCGCTCCGGTCCGGGTCGCTTCGACCTCTCCGGATATACGGGTCTCGCTCTGAGGGTAAGGGGGGACGGCAAGGTCTACAAGCTGTCCCTGACCACGGAGCCCCGCTTCGACTCCGTCGTCTACCGGGCCAGGTTTTCCACCGAGCCGGACCGTTGGCTGACGATAGAAGTGCCCTTTGACCGGTTCCTGCCCACGTTTCGCGGCGATGAGGTCCCCGGCGCCCCGCCCCTGGACCCGGGAGCCATCCGGACCTTCGGCTTTCTCATCTCCGACCGCCAGGAGGGCCCTTTCGAACTGGAAATAGAGTGGATCAAGGCCTACGGGAAATAGAAGGCAAAGAAACGGTGCGGTCGTGCAGCAGGCGGATCAGGAGGGCGCAGAGGGGTCCTCGACAAAGTCCTTAAAGTCCGCTCACACGTGGTTGCGGAGGGCAAGCTCCAGGGGGTGGGGATTCAGGTAGTACTGCTCCCTCAGGTAGGGCTGGTCGTACTTGCGGACGTAGTGGTTCACCAGGGTGACCGGAACGATGAGCGGAACGTAACCGAGCCGATATTCCTCGATGACCTCCAGCATCTCCCGTTTTTCGTCCGGGGACAGGACCTTCTTGAAGTAACCCAGGGCGTGCTCGAGGACGTTGCTGTTCTTCTTCGCCGTCGTCTTCAGCTTCATGGCCTCGGTGAGCAGGTCCCGGTAGCGATCGAACAACTCGGCCAGGGCATATCCACCGCCGCCGGCGACGAGTTTCCCCATCTCCCGGTAGAGCTGAGGACTGTGGGACAGGATGAGCATCTTGTGCCGGGTGTGGAATTCGACCAGGCCACCCCGACTGCCCCTTTCCTTGACCATCTCCCTCCACCGCTTGAGGGTGAAGATCCTCTCGACGAAGTTCTCCCTCAACTGGATGTCGTGGAGTCGTCCGTCTTCCTCCACCGGAAGGGTGGGGAAGTGCTCCATGAATACCCTGGCGAAGATCCCCCGGCCCTTCTTCACCGGCATTCCCTTTTCGTTCCTCACCTTGACCCGTTCCATACCGCTGCTGGGGGAATTGCTCTTGAAGATGAACCCGCACAGCTCCTCCCCCTCGAGCTCCTCGACCCGTTTCCTGGCCCACCGTTCCATCCGTTCGGTGTGGTCAACACCCGTGCGGGACGTGATCAATCGGGGCCGCTCCGGGTCTCCCTCCAGGTGAAAGGGCTCCCTCGGGATGGGAAATCCGCACTCCACCTCCGGGCAGACAGGTACATACTCGACGAACTTCCCCAGCGTGTCGGCAAGGTACCTGTCCAGCTGGTGCCCTCCATCCCAGCGGACGTTCTCGCCCAGGAGGCAGGTGCTGATGCCCACTCTGAGACGTTCGTCTTTATGTCGTGATTTCTTCATCGCCTTCCTGTCCCATCAAGGGATCCCACGATCCGAAGGTCCGTCCCGCCGGGCGCTCCCTACTCCAGCCACCAGACGTAATCTGCGTCATCCAGGGCGATCTCGTAGTCGAAAAAACTGCTGTCGCTGGACGGCAGGATGACCCGGCTGGCGAGATCCGCCCTCCTTGAGATCTGCTCCACGATCCCCCGCTTCCACGCGTGTATGGTCCCGGCGAGGACCACCATTGCGGTGTCCGGGTTCTCCCTGCCGTATTCTATGACCCGCAGAGCCATGCTCGTATCCCAGACCACCTGCGCCTCGCAGAACCGACCGAACACGGTTCCGCCGGCATGTCCCTTGGCCCCGAGAACCTGAGCCAGGGTTCTCTGGTACCTCTCATCCACATCGCAGGACAGGAATCCCAGTTTTTCCCTCTGCTTGCGGCTCAGGGAACTGAAGCCCTTCTGCGCCACCTGTCTGACGACCTCCCTGGGCACGTTGAGGCCCACCATGGGGATGCCGTGCTCCCGGCAGTAGACGAAGATGTCACGGTAGAGGGGGTACCAGTTCAGGTCCCAGTTGCGCAGGTAGACCTTGAAAAAATCGTCCTCCGTCATCTTTCCGGCCACCCAGAGGTCGAGTTCCCTCTGGGAGTTGGCCCCGAACATCTCGAATCCGACCGCCAGCTTCCTGTCGGACTCGTGGAGCCTGCTGATGATACTGAGCTGGATCTCGTGATGGAGGCGGTTGTCGTGCTGCTCGCCGACGACCACCACCCGGACGTCCTTCAGTTCCTCAACCAGACCGTCCAGGGACAAAGAGCCGATGCTGGCGACCTTGAAGATGAGGTCCTTGGCGAGGGCCGGGACCGCGATTATGCTCCCTGCCAGTATCCCGGCGAGGACAAGGGCCGCGAGCCGGCTCCCGGAAGGGGCAACACTGCTCCACATGGGTCGTTCCTCCACTATAGGGGAAAAAAACCCCTGACGGGCCACCTACCGCGGAAACGGTCTCATCGGATCCGCCTGACGGGGATGTGGACCTCCAGGCTCCTGAGAAACCAGGGGATAAAAGGGGCATTCCAGAAGACGGCGTAAGCTTCCCCGTCGGGCCCGTAGTCGGGGTTACCCTCCAGCCATTCCTCAAGCCGCCCCTTCAGCTTCATGACATTCTTCTTCCGGTAGGACCCCCTGCCGCCGATGGCGGCAATCAGGCGCTCGGGAACCTCGAGGACGGCCACCCCGCCCTGGTCCGCAAGCCCTCTTTCCCGGTCCTCCGGCCCGACGTAGAAGGACATGCCGGCCCCGTCGAGATATCCCTCGACGGGGGCCGTCATCGACACGCTGTTGGATTTGATGTAATCGAACAGGCGACGGAAAAGGTCGTTGGACCTGTCAAAATAGTCTCCCTCCATCTCGGTGGTCAAAAGGACGGAAGGGGGGATCGTCTTGATCTCGATCTTTCCGGAAGGGGTCTTGGGGAACATTTTCCTCGCCGC
Source organism: bacterium (assembly GCA_020350725.1). Taxonomy (GTDB): domain Bacteria; phylum BMS3Abin14; class BMS3Abin14; order BMS3Abin14; family BMS3Abin14. The sequence goes on along the minus strand of CP070719.1, from coordinate 2,610,583 downwards.
CGAAGCCTCCGTGGGCACCGCAAGGACCAGGACTCCCAGAAGAAGAGGGAGGACCGGAGAACACCGCATCAAGCCCTCCCGCCGACGGGTTGTGCCCGACTCCTCATCGCCTGTCCATAGCCCTGATCTTCTCGATGAAATAATCGTTGGCCGGCACGCCCCTCTGGATCAGCCTGATGGTACCGTCCCTGTCGATCAGGTAGTTGATCCTCTGCTTCGAATAGAGGGATCTCAGCTCCCCGTCTTTGTCCGAGATCAGGGGGAAGGTGATCCCGTGTTCCGCGGCGAAGCGGTTCAGGGTTTCCATGCTGTCTGAGCTCACACCCAGAACCTGGGTGTTGAGGCCTTCGAACGTCTCGATATCACGCTTGAAGGCCAGGACGGTGCTCTTTCACGCCGGTGTGTTGATGGCGAAGTAAAAAGCGAGGACCACGTATTTCCCGCCCAGGTAGTCCTCCAGGCTGACCTGCCCCCTGTTCGAGTTCGCCTTGAACAGGGGCGCTTTATCCCCCACGTTCAGGGCCCAGGCGCCAGCCGGCGAGAGGACCGCCAGGCACAGTGCCAGCAGGACGACAAGCATTCTCCTCGGTGTCATCTGGCCTCCTTTCGGTAGAAACGGCCCGAAGGCATCGGTCGTGACGTCATGGCAACGGAGATCAGTCTCTCTGGCTCTCATCCTATATTAACACAAAGACGGGCCGCGGTCAGTCGGCCCGGACTGTAGGAGAATCAAATGCCAGGCCGTCAGGTCCTGCCGGAACAGCAGGTCGCCTCGCCCGGTCCCTACGGAAGAGGCCACACGTAGGGAAGGTCATCGGAGAGGGCGGGCCAGAACCTCCTGTAATAGGCCGGGTCCTTCCGGATGAGATTGCTCCTGTGGGCCCTGTGGAAGGCCGGGTCTCCCAGCCACGGGGGCAGGGGGTACCCGGGGTCCAGGGCCACCGTGTACATATTATTTCGGTAGCCCCGCCTCAGCCACTCCTCGATCATGTCGTTCATGTAGGCCGACAGGGCCAGCTCGTAACCGGCCCACATGCGGACAGCGGGGTGGCTGCGCCAGCCGGCAGAAAGTCCTGATAGGGTCCGTAGGATCTGATAGGCCTCCACGCGCTGTCTTCCCAGGCGCTTCCAGTCGAGGGTGCGGGCCGATTTTTTGAAGTCCGGATAGGGGAGAAACGTCTGCATGGTCGAAATGGTCCAAATCGCCAGAAGGCCCCTGCCGGAGAGGGGCCTTCTGAATCGTTGGTCTGGGTAACAGGGTGTTCCTGATTCGGGAGCTAGAAGATGTAGCTGTAGTTCAGGAGCATGCCCAGGCTGGAAACGTCCAGGGGATCGTCGATCCAGTAGCTGTACCTGACGAAGAAGCCCACGGAATGCTTCTGACCGACGACCTCCTCGATGCCGAAGCCGAAAAAGGCGCCGGTGCCCTCGAATTCTTGAACATTCACATCCAGGTTGTAACTTCCCAACCCGAAGGTGACCGAGGGCTGAATGCCCGTCTCGACGCCGAAGGTGAACTTGGGCCCGATCTCGAACCAGGTGTACTCAGTCACGGTATTCCACGTCATGTTCTCTTCCGGCTCGGCGTAGCCGAGGTGGATGTCGAGGGCGTAGGAGGGTTTGAACTGGATGCCGAAATTGAGGTTGAACCCTATCTTCGACTCGAAGTCGGCCCACTTGTCCAGGTCGGCTCCGATGGACACCGACTGCAACCCGCCGCCCAGATACAGCCCATGCGCTTTCATCGGCGCCGCCACCGCCACGAGCAGCACCAGCACCATCGTCCATTTCAGTTCTCTGGTCATGATCACCTCCACAGCCAAAGGATCCCTTCTCTTTTTCACTCCCCATCATAATCCATTACGTCCCATATTACCAAACATTATATGTTTGAGAAAACCCTTTGTTTTTCCCTAAAACCAGCGTTCGCTTAAAGTCCGTTCTTAACGTTACACGACGTTTCCCGTCTCCTTCGGCTCCCTTACGGCGAGGCGGGGGAGGGGCCGCCCGGAGATCGTGCGGCAGTCAGTATCCCACATGACAGTCGAGGCAGAGGGCCGACCAATCCACACCCCTGAGGGTTATCCGGACGATCCGGACCATCCTGTGGTCCTCGCCGGACGGCCTCAGGTGGTAATGGCAGGTGTTGCAGGTGATGAGACCCTGATGCAGGGGAAGGTTCCTCGGTTCGGTGAAATCCTCGACGTCCCACCGGCTGACGTTGCTGGGGTGGTTGTGGCCCTTGAGGGAGTTGATCCGGCAGCAGTCGTAGGGATGGCACAGATGGCAGGTGCCGTCGATGGTGTCCCTGACCAGGAACCACTCGTCGTCGGCCGCTTCCTCCGGGGTGGGGATCCTGGTGTGGCAGCGGATGCAATTTGCCGGATCGTTGTCGTGGGGGTCGATATTCTCCTGTGCCGAAACCGTATGGATCGCAAGGGCGACAAGAAACACCATCAGTAAGAGACCTCGACGTCCAATGCTCACCGGAAACCTCCCCATAAAAATAATGATCTACATATATAACGCATCCTGTGCATTATTTCATCATCGGTGTCTTGCCGGGATGGGAAATGCCCGCCTCGCTCCGTCGGGCCCGATTGTCACCGGAATCCGACCGTGGTACAAAGGGGCCTGTCCCGAATGAGCTCTCGGCTCTTATAAATAAGGAGGGGGGAATGCTGGAAAGAATGTTCAGGATGGAGGAGCGGCACACAGACCTTCGCACCGAGTTGGTCGCGGGTGCCACCACCTTCCTCACCGCCGCCTACATCGTCTTCGTCAATCCGGATATCCTGTCGGCCACCGGGATGGACAAGGGCGCCCTGATCAGCGTGACCTGCCTGGTGTCCGGCCTGGCGTCCATTCTCATCGGCCTGTGGGCCAACGCACCGCTGATGATGGCGCCTGGCATGGGACTGAACGCTTTCTTCGCCTTCGGGCTGGTCCTGGGAGCCGGCATCCCCTGGCAGGAAGCCCTGGGCGTCGTCTTCGTCTCCGGCGTGTTCTTCCTCGTCCTGACCCTGATCGGCATCCGGGAGAGGATCGTCAGCGCCATCCCCGTATCACTGAGGATGGCCATCTCGGTGGGCATCGGTCTGTTCATCGCGTTCATAGGGATGAAGAACCTGGGTCTGATCGTCAAGGACGACAATACCTTCGTGGCCCTCGGGACCCTGGACAGGACCGTGCTGTTGGGCTTGTTCGGCCTTCTCCTGGTGGCCGTCATGGAGGTCAGGAGGGTCCGGGGATCGATCCTGATCGGCATCCTGGCCACCGCCTTTCTGGGCATGATCCTCAAGATCTCCCCCTTTCCGGAAGGTGTCGTCTCCCTGCCCCCCAGCATCGCCCCCGTGGCCTTCAGGCTGGACATCATCGGGGCGCTCAAGGTATCCCTGTGGGCCAGCATCTTCTCCTTTATGTTCGTGGACCTCTTCGACAGCCTGGGCACCATGCTTGCCGTCAGCCGTGAGGCGGGCCTGGAGAAGGACGGCCACATAAAGGACCTGCCCCGGATGCTCTCGGCCGACGCTGTCGCCACTGTCTTCGGAGCCCTCCTGGGAACCAGCACCACGACGACCTACATCGAATCAGCGTCCGGGGTGGCGGTGGGAGGGCGCACGGGTCTCACGGGGGTGACCACGGGCCTCCTCTTTTTCCTCGCCGCCTTCTTCACTCCCGTCATCGGAGCCGTCCACGGGTACGCCACGGCCCCTGCCCTCATCATCGTGGGCATCTTCATGATGCGGGGGATAGGGCAGATCGACTTCTACGACTTCGAGGAAGGTGTGCCGTCCTTCCTCACCCTCATCCTCATGCCGCTGACCTTCTCCATCGCGAAGGGTCTGGTGTTCGGCTTCCTGTCCTACGTCCTTATCAAGGTGGCCGTGGGCAAGGCCAGGGACGTCGATCCCATCCTCGCCGCCGTGGCCGCCCTCTCGCTGGTCAGCCTGGTGGTGTAAAGGGGAAAACCGGTTCCCGGTTTCCAGTTGATACAGAGCGTCAGAGCATTGGAGATCAGGGATCAATCCCAAACACAGGATCAAAAGGACACCTTCTGCCCTGGACAGGGAAACGGGGACGGTTCCGTGTTCCATGTATTTGACGTGATCAGGAACGGTGAACAATGACGCGCCTTTTTATTGTGGACTCGGGACGACAGCGTCTGAATTCATCGATCACCCCCGCCGGTCTGATATACTTTTACCCATGGGTGCTCTCCCGCCAGCGGAGAGCCGGATGGACGGGGATGAACGTCCCCGGGACGAACAGAGGGGGTGGACCATGCCGCTTTACATTATGCTGAGCAACCTGACATGTGATGGTCTGGAGACCATCAAGAAAAAACCCGACAGGATCAAGGAGGTGGACGAAGAACTCAGGAATATGGGCGTTGAGGTCAAAGGACAGTGGGCTGTTCTGGGGGAATACGATTTCGTCAACCTGGTGGAGGCCCCGGACAACGAGACCGTCGCGAGGGCATCGGTCGAGATCGGCTCCAGAGGATCCGTGACCATTACCACCATGCCCGCCATCCCCGTTGACGATTTCATCGCGAGCCTGAAATAAAGGCCGGTGCCACCGGCTTCCTTTCCCCCGTCCGGCGGCCTGCGGACGGGGTTCCTGCGAAGACACTGGAGGGAAGTGGAAAAGTATTCCGACTGGGACGCGGAGATCTACCGATCGGGACTCATCGAGCTTGCGGAAAAACTCGGCATCGAGGTCCGGCGGGAGATCCTGGGAGACGAGGAAGCGGTGGTCAAGAGCGGCCTGGCGTACGTTGACGGCAAGCCGATCCTCTTTCTGGACAAGAGGATATCGTCCCGGGAGACAGTGGCCGTCCTCATCCGGGAACTCAAGGGTTTTCCCATGGAGGACGTCTACATCAGGCCCGCCCTGAGGCGCCTTCTTCTGCCGGAGCAGGAGGATTAAGCCACACCTGTGTCACGTATTCCTCAAGGAACGTGACGGACAGGCCGGTCAGGCCCAGGCCCTCGAAAAGCCCCTTGACCTGGGTGCTGTCGTGGTACTGGATCCCGGAGATGATGAGGCGGCCGCCGGGGGACAGGTGGCCGGCGAGCCTGCCCGCCTCCCGGATGACGATGTCCCCGTAGATATTGGCCAGGACCAGATCGAATGCCGCCCCGCTCCGGATGCTGGCCAACGTGCCGCACAGAACAGCCATCCTGTCGCCGGTTCCGTTGAGGGCTGCATTTCCCGACGCGGTCCGGGCCGCATCGGGATCGACATCCAGGGCGACCACGTACTCGGCTCCGAGGAACAGGGCGGCAAGCCCCAGAATGCCGGTGCCCGTACCGACGTCCAGGACCCTGGATCCCTTCAGGGGGGCGAGGCCCTCCATCTCTTCCACGCAGCTGACGGTCGTCTCGTGTCCCCCCGAACCGAAGGCCCGCCCCGGTCCCAGGTATATGGGGGTGCGCCTGCCGGGACCGGGAGGATCTCCCGCAGGAAGAACCAGAAAGGATCTGCCGATCTCACCGATGACTGACGGAGTGCGGCGCATGCGGGTCCGGGGACGGATGGATCAACCGGTTGGGCGAGGAGCCTGCCCGGTTTCCCTGGCCGATTCCAGTGACCACATCCTGTAGAGGGCGGCCCCGAGGAAGAAATCCGCCCAGGCGATGATGATATAGGGCAGGGTGGGCAGGAAAACATACTGAACGGCATCCGTTTCCGGGCCGAAGACCTTGGCGATCCCGCAGTGACCCATGATCACGGTTCCGTAGATGACGAGGAGCCCGTTGACCAGGTAGGCATAGACAGCGGTCTGTTTCCTGGAAAAGAGATACGTCACCAGGAGGACATCGATGAGACTGAAGACAGCTGCTGCGGTGTTGGTGAAATCGGCCAGCCCGCCGCCTTCCGACGGGTTGAGAGGGGGATGATATTTCAGATGAATGGTCAGAGCGCCCAGGGCCAATAGAAAGAGGCCGAACAGGAGGGTTTTCCTCAGGCTGACGATGTCGACCACGGCCGCCCCTCAGAATTTTATCCTGTGGCCGAGGTAGAATGTCAGGGCCACGGCCGCCACATGCAGGATCCACCAGCCCGGTCTGTACCGCATTATATGGCGCAGCATGTCCCTCTCCTCACGGCCAGAGGACTTTACCCAGCGTGTAGACTGTCGTGATGCCGATCAGGTGCACGATCCACCATCCGGGCTTCAAAAACCCGATCCTCCTGTTAAAATTCTTCCACCGGTCCGCGGGCATCTCCTTCCCCTTTCCATTTTTCCTTTCCATTATCCCGAGATATCTCACATTATTATAACAACCGTTTGCTCCATGGGAACTGATAATGACGCGGAGGCCCTCCATTCGAAGGAAAGGCAAAGATCCGTCCCTGGTCATCCTGGCCCGTTTCCTCTCGCCGTGGAGGGCTGACCTCGCCCTGGGACTTCTGGAATCAGAGGGCATCGAGGCTTTCCTCGCCGACGACCACCTTGCCCGGAACGAACCGGTGAGTTCCGCCCTTGCCGGGGGGATCCGCCTGCTGGTCCTCGAGGAGGATCTGACCAGGGCACGGGAGGTCCTGGACCAGGCTGAAAACGGAGACCTGGCGCTCCCGCCCTGGGAGGGAGATCCGCACAGCATTCCCCCTCGGGAGAGGGCGGCGGACGCCGGAGAGGTGCGCTGTCCCAGGTGCGGCTCCTCACATGTCGAAAGGGGCGCAGGGTTGATGGCCCTGTTCGTCCCCCGTTTCAGATGCCGTGTCTGCGGACGGAATTGGAGGTAGGAGGGGCGGTGCCGTCCCGGTTCCGGGTTTGAAATCTTTCTCCAAGATCAAAAGTCCAAGAACCAGAAGAGTAGTTCACCGTTTCCAGGTACCGGTTCACAGTTCCGGATGACGGGAGAAGCCGGGGATAACGGGCCTCCGCCACACCGCTGTCCCGCAGCAGGAGATATCTTTTTGATCCTGTGTTCGGGATTGATCCCTGATCTCCAATGCTCGCATGCTCTGTATTGACTGGAAACCGGCAACCGGTCTCACAGGTACGGCGAAAACAGCTTTGCCACTCCCTCCGCCAGCTTCACCGAAATCGGCCGCGACGTGAATGCCTTCAGATCGATGCGGTCCGAGTCCTGAAGCGTCCTCTCTCCATAGGCCATCAGCCTCTCGGCCAGGTCGAGGCTGTAGACCTCCAGATCGAATTCGAAATTCAGCCTGAAACTGCGCGGGTCCAGGTTTGCCGACCCGATGAGGGACCATACCCTGTCCACGATCATCAATTTGCTGTGGAGAAAGGGCGGCGGCGCCGTGTAAACGGACACGCCGGTCTCGAGGAGCTCCTCGAGATAGGCCATGGAGGCAGCCTGGACGAGGGGGTGGTCGCTGTGCCTGGGCAGGATGATGCGGATGTCGACCCCGGCCAGATGGGCTGTGCGAAGGCTCTGGGTCAGGGCCCTGGTGGGTATGAAATAGGGGGTCATGATGAGGATCTCCCGGTTGGCCGACCGGATGGCGCCCATGACCACCTCGTAGATCCTCTCGAAATTCTCGTCGGGACCGCTGGCCACGGCCCTGGCACAGATGTCCCCCTTTGCCTCCGGGGGCTGGAAGAAATCAGGCCCCTGGATGAGCTCTCCCGTGGAGACCAGCCAGTCCTCGGCGAAAACCTCCTGCATGGCCGATACCACGGGACCGCTGACACGGAAATGGATATCCCGGACAGGGCTGAGACGCTTGTATCTCGAGAAAAAGTGCCTTCCGCTGATGTTGATCCCGCCGGTGAATCCGACCTTCCCGTCGACAACCAGGATCTTCCGGTGGTTCCTGAGGTTCAGGCCCGGCCTGCGGAGGGGGAGCCAGCCGAGGAGAGGATGGAAGACGGACATCCCGGCGCCCGACTCCCTGAGCTTCAGGGCCATTCTCAGGGCTGACCTGCTGGTGCCGAACCCGTCCACCAGAACGCGGACGTGACAGCCTCGGTTGGCTGCTGCGCACAGCGCGTCGATGATCCGGATCCCCACTGCGTCACGGTCGAGGATGTAAGTGCTGAGGGTCACCGACCGCCTGGCCCCCCCGATGGCCTCGAGCATGGCGGGAAACACCTGGTTGCCCTCGTAGAGGGGCTCGATCCTGTTACCGGACAGGAGGGGACGGCCGGTCGCCCTTGACGAGATATCCTGGAGGCAATCGAGGTCCACGCAGGCGTGAGGGGTCTCGGCAAGGAACTCACTGGGATAGAGATGGGTGGGGGCGACTTCCTTGGTCCTCGCTCTCTCCACGCCCCAGCGATGGATCCGGTTGATGCCGAAGATCCAGTAGAGGAACGGCCCGGCCACCGGGAGAATGATGATGACGAAGATCCACAGTGTTCCTCCCCTGGGGTCCCGCTTGTTCAGGACGGCGTGGCCCGAAGCCCAGACGGCGAGCACCAGGGCGACGGTGAGGACGAACACTTTACTCGCGCCGGCTACCATAGGAGGAATATACCAGAATCGGAAACAGGCTTTACAGCCCAAAGGGCATCACATCCAGGGGTCAGATAGGGACCGGTCACGGTGACACTCTACCCCTGAGGATCCAGGGGACGGGCGCGAAGGGGCGAAGGGCCCAGGGACGATGGGGCGGTCTCATCTCGCGCCCCGGGTCCACCGTCCCGCTGTTTTTTTTGGATTTCGGGCTCTGGACCTTGCTTTGATCTCTGATCCCTGATGCTCAGTTTCCCGACCAGGAGCCGGAAACTATCCCCTTCCCTTCGCCACCTTGAAGGTGGAGACGAAACGGGCGATCTCCCTGTCGCTGTCATCGGCCACCGACACCTCTCCACTGATTGTACGGTCATCTTCCTTCACCGCCCTCGCGCTGGCCGAGACCACCCCTCCCCTGACGGGGGAGAAGAACTCATTCCGAAGGGCAACCGTGGCGAAATGGGTCCCCTC
>CP070719.1:2584097-2601577 GCA_020350725.1 bacterium | reverse complement strand
TCTGGACTCATTCCTTCCCGCGTCCGCCTTTCCCTCCCTCGCGTCCCGGGAGCAGCGGGACCCGGCACAAACCACAAGACAACAAGCCTAAAATAATATAACATTTTCCGGATGATTAAGGACCTGAGGATCCATGGAGTCACCGGTCCCGACAAGGAATTTTTTGCCACTTTCTGCAGTCGTGGATTGGGTAACTGGTACTTCCACGAAGTCGCTGAAGTGGACGGCCTTGCCGAGCACCGTTTCTTCAGCGGCGGCAGCGAATTTGTCGTCCGCCCCGATGCCATCTCCCACAGAGGCAACGGGGGAAGCTTCTGCCCTTACATGTTCGGCGTGGACGAGCCCATCGAGGATCTTGTCAAAACCGATGTCATAAACCGGCTGGTTGTTTTCGGGGCCGTGCAGGACGAGACGGCCAGAGTCCGGGTCACGGACGGCACGGCCGGTGTCCAGACATTCAAGGAGATCTTTCTCCGTGGTCATGCCGTGTTCAATTACTTTTTCTTCGTCCACTTCAGTGATAAATATCCCCTCAAACAGCAGCAGCAGAGGATCCTCAAGGTTCTCGGCAGGTCCCTCAAACGGCATCCCCTGGATCTGAAACAGGATGATTCAGCCATCATAGAGGGACTGAGGGAACATTGGGAAAACCTCGGCCCCGCCTTTTTCCTGCTGAAGGTTATCAGCCGACCCAACATGGAATTCTATCAGAGCTTCGAGGAGGCCTATTCCCGATCGAGGACCCTCGAGGAGAACGAGCAACAGGCTCTCTCAGACCTGGGCCGGCACCTTGGCGTCGACCCCTACTCCCAGGAGAGGATCAAGATCGACGTGATGTACCGACACATGGAAAACAGGCAGGTGGTGGAGGAATATCGTTCCGTCCTGGTTGACGTGTGGAGGCGGGACGAGATCCTCTTCGATGACAGTGCAAGGATATCCCGGTTGCGAACCGTTGCTCTGAGAAAGGGTATCCCGGCCAATCTCCTGGATGCTCTCGATGAGAAGCTCCTTGTCGGCAAGAAGGTCATAAAAACGCAGGAACCGTCCTACCTGGTGGAGGCACGAGGGGTCCTCGAGACCATCTTCCTCCGTTCCCGCAGGGTCGGTGTCCACCTGGAGACGGAGGACCTCATCCGCCTTCTCAGGACCAAACTCATGGCCCTCGAGAACCGGGACTCGGCTTTCGACCGGATCCTTATCGAGGTAGGCAAGGACTGCGATGAACTGAGCAAGGATGCCGATGATCCCTCCATTCTTGAGGAATTCGGCAGCATCGTGACCTATTTTGACCGTTTCGACGCCGTTTACCACATGGTCAATCGGCTGGCCTTCCACGAGGAAGAGAAACTCCCCGAGGAGAGGCTCCGAAGCCTTCTGGCGAACAAGAGGATTTTCGACGGTATCCAGGACGGCCTCTTCGAGGAACTCTTCATCAGGCCGGTCCTGAACAACGCCTACCTCCCCAATTTCGGTAGGCGAAAGATCTCGACCCTGACCAACGGTCTGAACAACATCGTCACCGGAGACCTCAGCCTGCAGGACCTCGTCATCTCGATGGAGAACCTCGTGAGGGAGGAAAGAGAGTATCATATCGTCAAGACAGCCATGGATCGCTGGCTGAGGAAGTTCGGCAGGTCGCTGCGGGGCGCGGAGGAAGAGCAGATATTCATCAACGACGTGAAGAAGATGCTCACCTCCCGGGACCTCGTCAGAGCAGGATCTCCAGACGCTTTTTTCCGGAAAGCACTCGATGATCTGAAGATGGAAAGACTGTACGTCAGTAACGTTCTGCCCCGGGCCATCAGGAGCAAGGATTCAGCGATCAGGGACGAGTTCATCCGCACCAGTGGTCTGGAGATGTTGAGGATCGAGGAGTTGGAGAGAGAATTCCAGGTTCAGCATCGGGTGGAGGACGGTGTTCTGGAACAGATCCGGGGAAGGTGATGGAACGGTTCCGTCACGCCCGATGCGTGACTCGGGAGGGCAGAACCTTCGGGCCACCGTGGGGGGATGGAGAAAATGACTTGGACGACCAGATCATAAGGAGAGACCGATGCTGATGGCGGGAGTTGATGTCGGGTTCGGTTTTACCAAGGCTTCCAGCGGCGAAACGTCCGTCCTCTTCAAATCCATCGTTGGAGAGGCCCAGCCCAGGAACCTGGGAGACAGGTTCTTCGATGGAATGGGACTGGAGGGTGTTCACATCACCCTGAACGACCGGTCCTATTTTGTCGGTGAACTGGCCGAGTCCGAGTCGAGGGTTCGTCAATTCACCCTCGATCAGGCACAGATGGTCGCCCACCAGTTCAAGGTGCTTTCTCTGGCCGCTTTAAGCCGTGTCGCCGCCAGCAGAGTGCCCGTAAACGTGGTTACGGGACTGCCGGTGGGTTACTATGTGGAATTCAAGGACCGTCTGGCCGAAAGTCTCAAGGGGGAACACAGTCTTGTCCTCCATGAGGACGGTCAGGCCAACGAAGTCGCGCTGTCGGTCAACCGGGTGAAGGTGATCCCTCAACCGTATGGGAGCCTTGTGGATCACCTGTTTCGGGATGACGGCACCCTTATGCGGCAGGACGTTGCCCGTCAGAAGATCGGGATCGTCGATATTGGGTTCAAAACAACTGATTTTACCGTCTGCCGGGGGCTTCAGCATTCCGAGAGGGGCAGCCGGACCACCGATACCGGAATGGCCAAGGCCTTCCAGTTCATAGCGGAAGCTCTTCACGAGATGAGCGGTATCAACGTCGAGATCTACCGGCTCTTCGGGGCGGTTCAGCAGGGAAGCATCAAGATACGGGGCGCTGAATACGACATCTCCAAGGTCAAGGACGAGGTCTTCTCCCGGCTTGCGGCGGCTGTGGTCAATGAAATGGAGAGGGTCTGGGTGGACGATTGGGACCTGGATCTGGTCCTGCTGGCCGGCGGAGGAGGAGAAGCTCTTTACGAATACCTGAAGCCCATGGTCCGTGGCCAACTCGACCTCCTCCAGACCCGGGAAGATCCCAGGATGGCAAACGTGTACGGATATCTGAAATACGGAAAATACTACTACGATGCGCCGCCGGAGAAAGGGGCGGGCTGAGTGCACCCCCAGGCGTTATTCCCAATGTGTACCAAGGACCATGGCCAGGATGGAGACGGCCGCGCTGAAACCGGGAGTTGACCCATGAAGGGCAAAGTTTTCCTGATTATCGCTGTCCTTTTCGCCATCGTGGCTGTGCTGGCCCGGTTTTACCCGTTCGACAGGACACCACCTTCCGTGTCGATCAGCCCTGCCCCCGGACCCTACAACGAGATCGTCACGGTCGAACTCAGCACGGAGAAGGGGGCCCGGGTCTACTTCTCCCTCGGCGAGGCAGAGCCCATGCCTTACCTGCGCCCTTTCCCCCTGAGGGAGGACGTTGAGATAAGCTATTATTCGGTGGATCGTGCCGGTAACCGTTCGGATATCCAGTCGGCTGCCTACCGGATCCGGCTCGACACGACCCCGCCCGTGACAACCGCCAGACCGAGGGGTGGAAAGTATCAGCACCCCGTTTCGGTCCGTCTCCAGACAGAGGATGGGGCGGTGGTGAGGTTCACTCTGGACGGGACCACACCGGGTGACGGATCCTCCCGGTATGAGGGCCCCATCGTCCTGAAAAAGAATGCGGTCCTCAAGTTCTTCGCGGTGGATGCCGCCGGCAACAGGGAGAAGGTCCAACAGGAGAGCTACCGGATCAACCTCGATACGACCAAGCCTGTTACAGTGGCTAATCCGTCCGGCGGGCTTTACAACACGCCGGTAACCGTTACCCTGTCGGGAGAGAAGGGGACCAGGATATTCTACACCCTGGACGGTAAACGACCCAGCACGGGATCGAAAAGATATTCGGAGCCTATCACCTTCGACAGGAGCGGTGTCATCCGTTTCTTCGCCCTGGACGAGGCCGGGAACCGGGAGAACACCCGCGAGGAAAGATACGTTATAGACAGGGATCCCCCACGCGTTGAGGCCCAGCCGGCCGGAGGAACGTTTGGGAAACCGGTATCCGTTGCCCTGCGGGCCTCGGAGAGGGGGGAGATCCGCTACGAGGTCGATGGGCGGGAGCCGGGAATATCATCTCCCCTCTACAGGGGCCCTATTGAAGTGGCGCGGAATTCCCTGGTGAAGTTCTACGCCGTTGACCAGGCGGGCAACAGGAGCCGGACCTCGACGGAGGAATACCTGATCGACACCGAGCCGCCCGCTGTGGTGGCCAGGCCCGTCGGAGGCAACTATTCCGGACGGATCCGCGTCAAGCTCGAGACCTCGGAACCGGCGACTGTCTACTTCACTGTCGACGGCACCCGGCCGACGGAGAATTCGGAGCAGTACCGCGGTCCGGTGAACGTCGCCAAAAACCTGGTCCTGTCCTATCTCGCCGTGGACACCGTCGGAAACAGGAGCGAGGTCGTCAGTCAGCGGTATGTCCTTGACAGTGTGGCTCCCAGAACGGATGCGGATCCCCCGGGCGGTGCCTTCACCGGGCCCATCCTCGTCGCCCTGAAAACGGAGGAGGGGGCGGTGACGAGATACACCACGGATGGATCGACCCCCGGACTGACGTCCCCCGTCTATTCGGGTTCCATTCGGATCGCCCGGGAGACCGTTCTGAAGTATTTCTCAACCGACGAATCGGGCAACCGGGAAGCCGTCAGGGTGGAGCGTTACTCCTTCGACACCAAAGCCCCCTCGACGGCCATCGACCCGCCTCCTGGAGTCTACCGCAGGCCGATCAGCGTCTCCATGAGCTCGGAAAAGGGCGGGAAAATATTTTTCCGGCGCGACGGTGAGGACCAGTTCAGACAGTACTCCGGTCCCTTTGTGATCGAGGCTGGGGGCACGGTCCTCTTCTATTCGGAGGATCAGACCGGCAACCGGGAAGCCGTTCAGATGGCGGAGTATGTTATCGACACGGAGCCACCTAATACGATACCCTATCCGGCTCCGGGCGAGTACAATCCGCCCGTGGCGCTCGAGTTGAGGTCCGAAAAGGGGGCGAAGATCTACTATTCCCTGGATGGGAAGGATCCGACGGAGGCATCCCCCCAATATGTGACCCCCCTTGCGTTCAGGGAGAACGTGACGATCAGATTCTTCGCGGTTGACGAGGCGGGAAACAGGGAAAAGGTGCGCACCGCGAATTACCGTGTGGCCAGCGGACTGTGGCGGAACAACTCCAATGGGGTGTTCATCCACCCGAGTGTGCTGGATGGAGACTATCTCTGGGTCGGCGGCGAGGAGGGCCTGTTCAGGGTTAACATCATCAACAAGAGGCGCCGCAACTTTACCTCGGCCTCGAGCGGTCTCATCAGCAATTCGGTCAGGGCCATTGCCGTGGACCGCCTGGGCTTCAAATGGATCGGGACCGACAGGGGGGTATCCCAGTTCGACGGCAAGTCCACCTGGGTGACCTACGATTACGGTGACGGCCTGCCGAGTAATGTCATAAACTGCATCGTCATTGACAAGGATGAACGGATCTGGTTCGGTACGGACAGCGGGCTGGCCCGCTATGACGGAAAGACCTTCAAGACCTTCACAGAATCGGATGGTCTTCCCGACAACAACGTCAACTCCCTGGCCATCGATGCCGACGGCGTGTTCTGGATCGGTACCGACGGCGGACTGGTTCGGTACCACGGAAAAATGGACAGGGTCTTCACCCGCTCCGATGGCCTGCCGTCAGACAGGATATTGTCGGTTGCGGTTGACGGCCGGTGGAACATCTGGGTCGGAACCGGGGGTGATGGAGTGGCGCGTTTCGATCGCAGCCGCTGGACGAGATTCGGCACCTCCGAGGGTTTTCCCGGAAAGGACATTCCGGTGATTGCGGTCGATCTTGCGGACAATAAATGGTTTCACAGCGAACAGGGCGTCCTGAAGTACGACGGAAACCGATTCACACCGGTGAAGATGCCGATATACCGTTAAGTAGGCATGGTCCGGCATGTTCTCCGGCGACGGAGCCTCTGACAGGCCGTCCCGGCGGCCTCAGCGCCGGATAGAAGGTCAAAGCCGATTCAGAGGCTGCGGATACCCGGTGTTGTCATAACCTTGGGAGCGGTCCCATGCGCATCACCTGTTCTTCGTGCCACACGACATATCAGATCGCGGACGAAAAGGTTCCCGAGAAGGGGGCGCACGCCAACTGTCCCAGCTGCGGCCACCAGATCCTCATCCCCACCGGAGGAGCATTTGAGGACGGTTCGGAGTTCCTGCCGGGAGAATATTCCGGCGATCCCGGACACACCATCACCTTCGACTTCCAGACGGTGGATCAGAGCTCGGCCGAGGTCTCCACGCTTCTCAAGCAAGTGTCCGAGCAGAGTTCCTTTCTGTCCGATGGCGTTCGCTACCACCTGATGGATGTCCGAAACGGGCAGAAATTTCCCATCCAAAGGCCGGAATTCACCATCGGGAGAAGCGGTTGCGACATTGCCCTCAGCGATCCGGAGGTGTCCAGGAGACACTGTTCCCTGAAGATATATGGTGACCGGATCGTCATCATCGACATGGAGAGCACGAACGGTACGTTCTTCAGGGAGAAGAAAGTTCTCACCGCTAAGATCGAGCCGGGAGAGCGGTTCAGGGTTGGCAACACGACCCTCAAGCTTGTCATGGAGAGGGACCAATAGGCACGGCGGACATTTCCCCGCTGAGCGGACTGAGTCATTCAAGCTGCGATGAAGATCAATTCGACCGAAAAAATCACCTCCCCGCCTGTTGTGGAGGACTTTCCCGGGGTATTTGGAAAGCGAAGATCCCGTTTTTCCCTCTCCATGAAGTGGAAAGTGGCCCTGTCCTTCTCCCTCCTGTTTCTGCTGTTGACGGCCGTCATATCATCCGCCGTCATCCGCTTCGAGTGGTTGTTTCTGAACAGGGAAAGCGAGAAGCGCGTCCAATCCATGGCGCGAAACCTGGCCGTTAATTCCAGGGACCCTCTGCTTGCCATGGATGAGCTGCGGTTGGCGCCCGTTGTCGAGTCCATCATGAAGGATCCCGACGTCCGGCACGCCTTTATCGCCGACCGAAGTGGAAGGATCGTCTTCCATTCGGAGACGAAGATGATCGGCCAGGTCCTGCCGGAGGGGATCCCGGCAGCCGCCGGCGGGATCCTCCAGGCGGCCGTTCCCATGGAGGAGGGGGGAATCCATGTCGGGACGGCCGTCGTGGGACTCGGCAAAGACCATATTAACGAGGCTCTCAGGCAAACGCTTCTCGGCCTGGTAGTCCCGCTCCTGCTTGGCGTTTCGTTCGGCATCGCAGGCATCTTCGCCCTCACCGGGCTCCATGTGAGAAGGATCGATCGGCTGGCAGAGGCGGTGCATGCTCTCTATGCCGGCAATCTCTTTATCCAGGTGGACGATCCCAGCAAGGATGAGGTTGGAAGTCTTGTCCGCCATTACAACGAGATGGTCCTTCAGCTCAATCGAGTGCGCCGCAAGGCTTTCCGGAGCCTCACCGAGGCAATAAGCGCCCTGGCGGCTGCGGTTGAGGCAAGGGACGCATATACCAGAGGTCACTGCGAGAGGGTCGCTCGAATATCCGTCGCCATCGCCGAGAGAATGGGCGCCAACGAATCCCTCCTGAGAGATCTGAGGTTGGCTTCTATTCTCCACGACATTGGAAAGATCGGGGTGAGGGAGGGAGTCCTCGGAAAGCTCGGTCCCCTGGACCCAACGGAAAACCGTTATATCCAGAGCCATCCGGAGATAGGGGCGAGGATCCTTGAGCCGCTGTCTTCCATGAGCCGGGTCGCCCTGTTTATCAAGCACCATCACGAGTGGTATGATGGATCCGGCTATCCGTCCGGCCTGAAGGGAGATGCCATCCCCATGCCATCCAGGATCGTTAACCTCGTCGACGCCTTTGACGCCATGACTTCCGACCGCTGCTACCGGTCGGCACTGTCCCGGGAAGAGGCCCTCAGGAGGATCAGAAAAGCCCGAGGAATTCAGTTCGATCCGGCGGTGGTGGAGACATTCCTCAAGCTGGAAGCCGATGGTGAGATTGACAGGATCTGCAGGGAAATAGATGAGGATTCCCTGATGAGCGCCTGAACCCGTATTGTCCCTGGGATGCGGTAAGGGGATGTCGGGACCAGAAGCGGAATCCGGGCGGGATCAGGTTTTCCCCGGCCGGTACGCCGGATGCGTCCTTTGGAGGCATTAGGTGAAGATCACCTGTCCCCAGTGCCAGACATCATATCAGGTGGCGGATGAGAAAATTCCCCCCGGGGGGGCAAGGGCCAACTGCCTCAACTGCGGACAGGAGATCCTCATAGCGAGTGCAAAGGGCCAGGGACCTTCCCCCCCTCTCGGCGGCAAGACCTCCGCGGATTACGGCCAGACGATGTCCTTCGACTTTCAGGAAGTCGACCAGAGCAAGAGCGAGGTCTCCGACCTGATCGACGTCGCATCCGTCAGGGTACCTTTTCTGCGGGATGGCGTAAGATACGCTCTCCGGGATGCAGGCTCAGGGAAAATATTCGTGATCGAGAGTCCCCAGGTGACTATCGGCAGGAGCGGTACCGATATTGTCCTGGACGACCCGGAAGTATCGAGGAAGCACTGTACGGTCAAGGTCTTCGGCGATCACATTATGCTGTTCGACAGCGAGAGCACCAACGGGACATTCGTCGGGGACAGAAAAGTCATGGTCTCGAGACTGGACTTCGGAGACACCTTCACCATAGGCAACACCACCATCGAGGCCCTGCGCCCCATAGAGAGCAACCAGCCCGGTAACTGATCCTGGGCCGACACGCCGGGGAAGGTCATTTGTGGCGCCATCGACGATGAAGGAGAGCATGATGTCCGGGACGGCAGCCCAAGTCGTTCAGAGAAAGACCTCTCGCCCGGGTCCGGGTTTCCTTTTCTCCCTCCGGGTCAAGGTCGCCCTGTCCTTTTCGCTCCTCCTCATCATCCTGTCAGGGGTCGTCGCTTTCTCCCTCGTCCGGTACGAATGGATCTTTCTCATCCGCGAGAGCGAAAAGCGGGTCAAGTCCCTCGCCGAGAACCTGGCGGTCAATGCCAGGGATCCCATGCTGGCCGCTGATGACCTCCGCTTCGGGCCCGTGACGGAATCCACCATGCTCGACCAGGACGTTCAATACGCTTATCTGGTGGACCACAAAGGGAGGATCGTTTACCATTCCGATCCCTTGAAAACGGGCCACACCCTCGAGCGGGGGCTGATCCCCGAGGGCAGCAGGGGGGTTATCCAGGCAGTCGTCCCCATGATGGTCGAAGGAGTCCGTATCGGATCGGCGGTGGTAGGGCTGGGAGCGGATCACGTAAAAAGCGCGATGAAGATGACCCTCATGGGACTGCTCCTCCCCCTCGTCATCGTCACCGTGGGAGGGATCGTGGCCATCTTCTTCCTCTCCGGTTTTCACGTCAGGAGGATCGAGGGCCTTGAATCCGCTGTCCAGGCCGTCGGTTCCGGGGACCTTCTCGTCCGGGTCGACGTCCAGAGCAAAGACGAGATCGGAAGGCTTACGAGCCACTTCAACGAGATGGTCCTTCAGATCAAGGATGCGCGCAGGGAAAGGGAGCGAAACTTCAAAGAGACTATCAGCGCCCTGGCTGCGGCCGTCGAGGCCAAGGATGCCTATACCAGAGGACACTGCGAAAGGGTCTCGGCTATCTCCAGAGCCATCGCTGAGCGCATGGGGATGGAGGAGGGTGAGCAGAGGGACATGGAACTGGCGGCTATCCTTCACGATATCGGAAAGATCGGGATCGAAGGGGAGATCATCGGAAAGGAAGGGCCGCTTGCTGTCAAGGAGTTCGGGAACATGCAGCGCCATCCTGAGATCGGGGCCAGGATATTGGGCGCCATTTCCACCCTTGGCAGAGTGGCCCTCTTCGTCCGGCACCACCATGAACGTTATGACGGATCGGGATATCCGGATGGTCTGGCAGGGGTTGAAATACCGCTCGCCTCCAGGATCGTCAACCTTGTCGACGCCTACGATGCCATGACCTCCAACAGGAGCTATCGTTCCGCCCTGTCGGCCGGGGAGGCCGTGGGGAGAATTAAACAGAGCAGCGGCACGCAGTTCGACCCCGGGGTGGTGAGAGTTTTTCTTGACCTGGAGGCCGAGGGAAAGATCGCTGAGATATGCGGCAGGATACAAAAAGATCAAAGGGCGCTCGGCTAGCGTTCCTCATATCGGTCCTGATCACGCTGTCAGGTTGCGCTCATCTGATGGACGGCGGAATGGAAACGGCCGAGTGCAAGCGGATCCTGTCCCAGTCCTCTGACGGTGATCATAAGGCAGCGGTGGATGCCTACCAGACATGGGTGGACGATGGAGGTTCCTGCGGGGAGACGGTTCAGGACGCCGTTCTTCTTTCCACGACCAAGTTGGAAGAGGCAGACTCTCTGGTCAGCAGGGCCTTCCGGGAGATCAACGAAGGAGACCTTCTGAAGGCCAAAACCAGCCTCAACCAGGCTCTGGAGGTATACCCGCGCTACTACTGGGTCAGCAAGCTCCTGCGCGATCTTGACCGGTCCATGCGCCTGCGGGCGGAAGGACTGCAACAGGAGGCCCGATACCTCCAGACACAGGGTGATCTCGCCGGGGCACTCAACAGGATGAGGCAGGCCGGCGACCTGCTTCCCGAGGGGGAGTTGAGTGGGGAGATCTCGAGGCTGGAGGTTATGATTGAAGGGCGTGCCAAAAGGGAGCGCGCCTGGAATGAGCTCGCCAGAGCGCGGGAATTCGTGGATCAAAACCGTTTCCTCGATGCTGAGAGAGTCCTGGAGGGTGGGGAAGCACGATCGGCAATACCTGAGAATGTTTCCAGTTTCCTGGAGGAATTGAGGGCCAAGAGACAGCTGAGGGGCCGTGAGGCCTTCCGGGATGCCAGGGCTTCCGAGGTGGCCGGCGACCTGGATCGGGCATTCTTCCACATTGGATCGGCTCTCGATCTGGGGGAACTGGACGAACCCCTGAGGTCGGAGATCATCGAATTTGCAAGGCTCCTCGGAATGAAATACTATTCTCAGGGGAGATTGACACAGGCCCGGGAGGTCTGGAGCCTTGCCCTGGCCAACGATTCCGGTAACGCTAAACTCGAGGAATATCTTCACGAGGTGCAGGAAAGGCTCAAGAGCCTCAGGAAGATTCAGGAGCAGGACGGGGATGAAAGATCCGAGCGGCCTTGACGCGTTTCTCAGGGAAGCGAGGGAGATCCTCCGGGACTACGGCAGGGATTACGCCATCGGTGCGATCCACGGCCTGGCCGTACGCAATATGGTGTCGGTTTCGTTGCCCAGTCTCACCGCTGGATTCTATCCCATTGTCAAGGTCCACGGGATGGCCCTCAAGGAACTGGAGGACCTGTTCTACGACTACCTTCAGGATAACGGTACCGTGGACGGAGAGGACGTTATCAGTCAGATGATCGAGGAGAAGATCTGGGAATGAGGGCGACAGGAAGAGCCGGTCGAAAGGTTTCCCCGATGCTGGATCGGGCAACGCGCAGGAGATCCCCGGTGAGGCTCCGATTCGTTCTGCTTTTGCTCGCCTCGTTGGCGCTGTTGAAGTTCTCCTATTTTCCTGCGGCCCTGAAGTCCGGGGAACCGGATGGGGGTCGGGAGGAACAGGTTGCCGTCAGTTCCGAGACCGTGCCCACGCCGCCTGACATACCGGAGTTCGTTACGAGGGAATTCAGGGTGAAAAAGGGTGACACCCTCTACGGAATTCTCAAGAACCTGGGCATCCAAGACAGCTCCATCATGTCGCTGGCAGCCAAGCGCGTGGAAGGGATCCGTCTTTCCCGCCTTATCGAGGGCCGGCCCTACAGGATCATTTCCCGGGACGATATGGTTCTGGAGTACCAGTATGAACCCGACGAGAAAAGCCTTGTCCGGGTCGACCTGGCCGGAGTCCAGCCGGAGGTCGTCGTCGAGCCCATCCCCTATTCGGTCCGCACGGTTGCCGTCACCGGGACCATCGAGGATTCCCTCTTCGGCGCCCTGGATGACAGCGGAGAGGAGCCGGCTCTCGCCATGGATCTTGCGGAAATATTCGCCTGGCAGATCGATTTTTTCCGGGACCTGAGAAAGGATGATTCTTTTACCGTCCTTGTCGACAAGCTGTACCGGGATGGCCGGTTCATCAGATACGGGTCCATCCAGGCCGCAGTTTTCTCCAACGCAGGAAAGCGTTTCACGGCTTTCCTTTTCGATCCGGATGGAAATTCGAGGAACTATTTCGATGAAAACGGGGAGAGCCTCAGGAAGCAGTTTCTGAAGGCACCCCTCAGGTTCCGTCGAATCAGTTCCGGTTTTTCGAGAAGGCGTCTCCATCCCGTCACCGGCAAAGTCAGCCCCCACCTGGGGGTCGATTACGTGGCACCGATCGGGACGCCGGTGAGGGCCATCGGTGACGGCAAGATCGTATTGAAGAGGAGAGACAGCGTGAACGGGCGCATCGTCAAGGTCCGGCACAACTCCACCTATTCGAGCGCCTACGCCCACCTCAACTCCTTCGCATCGGGCATCAGGCCGGGCCAGCAGGTCAAACAGGGCCAGATCATCGGATACCTCGGCAGATCCGGCCGGGCCACGGGCCCGCACCTGCACTTCGCCATGTACAGGAACGGCAAGTACGTCGATCCCAGGAAAATAAAGGTCCCCCGCGCCGCATCTCTGGCCAGCGAATACCTTCCGACTTTTCGCAGGACGGTCGTTGAGAGGATGGCCCTGTTGGAAGGGAAGGAGCCGTCTGAACTCCTCTCCGGCATGGTAGTGGAAAAACCTGAATCGGAAAAATGATGAACCTGGAAGCGGTGGATCACATTCAATCACTGGGCAAGGAGAACCTTGTCGACATTCTCCATTACCTGTCCCAATCCGTTCAAAAGCTGACGGACCATTTCGAGGTCCGGATCTATATGGAGGTCCTCAGGGAAGGTTCGCTCGTATGTCTTTACACGCCCGAGGGGGAGCTGGAGCGCAGGGGTGCGAGGATCCCCATCCAGTGCCGGGACAATTTCATCGTCAGATCCTACCTGGAGTCAGACCTGTTCCCCAACGCTCCCCTGGAGCCGGGGAGCGACAGGCTGCACAGGGAATGGTATGCGAGCAGGAAAATCAGCAGGTCGGCCATGGTTCCTGTAAAATCCTCCGGCGTCACCATCGGGGTGCTGTGCATCGACGCTCCGCAGGGGGAGGGTGATGTCATCTCCCCCGGGGAATTGAACGAGGTCCGAAACCTTCTGTCCCGAGTGGCTCCGGCGATCAGCCCCGCCCACCGGTTCCATCAGCAGGTGATGCTTAGCCGGCATGTGGACCGGTCCCGGAAGAGAGATGCGGCCAAGATCATCCTCGAGGGAGCCCTTGAGATGGACCTGGCCCTCGATATGACCTCGGTTCTCATACCCACCGAGTCACCCATACCTGAAGCCCTCAGGGAGGAGAGGGGCGGATTCATGGAGATCCTTGCCGCGGCCTCGCGTGAACCTTCAGATCTGCCGGTCTACGAGACCCTCGAGCGGATAAGCCTTCTGGAGGGCAAGAGCCTGCTGTCGAGGCTGGTCCAGCAGGTGGGTGACCGGGTGATCATGCGCTCGGAAAACGTCGATACATTGTTCTTCGAGGACATCCTCAGTGAGGACTTCGAGCGGTGGGACGTCTTCCACCAGCTCTCTCTGCGAACCCTCCTCATGGTCCCGGTGACCGACGACTCGGGGACCGTGACCTGCCTCGTCAATTACTTCACCAAGAAGCCACACACCTTCAGTTCCTCTGAACTGACCCTTCTGAAAAATCATGCCGAAGAGCTCGGAATGGGGATCTCCGAGGTGAGCGAGGAGCATTTCGAGATCAGAGTCCTCTCTGAAATCGAAGAACTCCTCGCCGAGGATACGGTTCTTCCGACCTTTATCAACAGGGTTGTCTCCATGGCGGTGGAGCTCGTCGGAGCTGATTCCGGTTCGATCGCTCTGGTCAGGGAGATCGACGACCAGAACTGGCTCGTTGTGGACTCCGAGAACGGTGAAGAGTTGACCGGAGCCAAATCCAGAGGCTGGCGGAAGGCCAGCATACCCTTCCTCAAAGTGGGTGGGGAGGAGCTGCCAAGGAAGGAACGCTCCCTGACCGGATACGTCGCCCACACCGGGAAGCCTTACCTGTGCAACGACACAAGGGAAGAGGCGGCAAGCGGAGGTTTCTACCGAAATCTCAGCGATCGGGTAAGATCGGAACTGGCCGTCCCCATCATGGTCGGAGAATCGGTTGTCGGGGTGATCAATCTCGACAGCCACGCGGAAAGATATTTTACCGTGGAGCACCAGAGGATCCTGCTCCTCATATCGCGGCTGATCGCCAACAGGATATCGGACCTCATCAAGATCTCAAAACTCACCCGCAAGGTTGAGAAGCTGAGACGGGAAGTCACCTACAGGGACCCCGGCGTCAGCTCCTACCTCCTGGGCAACATCATCGGAAAAAGCGAGGCCTCCAGGCAGCTCGTGGACAGGTTGAGCCGATTGACCATCCCCCTCACCAACTGGCTGTTGAACCTTGACCGGGAAAGGGAAAGGGAACTGGAGCTGGGCCTGCCCACGATCCTCATCACCGGTGAGACGGGATCGGGGAAGGAGTTCGTCTTCAACAATCTCTTCTCGCTCCTCAACGAGCGTTACAAGGAGGCAGGCGGCAAACGTGGTGAGCTTCCGGTTAGAAAGACCAATATCGCCGCATACACCGGCGAACTGACCTACACGGAACTCTTCGGGCACCGTAAAGGGGCTTACACGGGAGCCTACTCGGACCGGGCGGGCATTCTCGAGGAGGCCGCCGGAGGTGTCGTCTTTCTCGACGAGATCGGAGACGCCGATTTCAAGACCCAGGTCCAGCTTCTCCGGTTTCTCGACAGCGGAGATTTCTACCGTCTGGGTGACAGCCGTGTCCTGAGAAGCAGGCTCGTCCTCATCGCCGCTACCAACAAGGACCTGACAAGGGAGATCAGGGAAGGACGCTTCAGGGAGGACCTCTATCACCGGTTGAGCGAGATCACCTTGGCGATACCGGCCCTCGGGGAGCGCCGCGAGGACATCCCCGACCTGGCCAGGCATTTTCTGGGGCGTCTCCATTCCAACTATTCACTGGGAGGGACTCCCCCCCAGCTGACCGACGACGCCGCTGAATTTCTCTGCGAGCTCGATTACCCCGGCAACATCAGGCAGTTGGTAAGCGTTCTTCAGGGGGCCCTCTTCGAGAGCGGGGAGGGCATCGTCGGCAAGGAGGAGATCGTGCGGTCCCTTTCCCTGCATACGACTTCCATCCCGGAGGAGGGGGAAACAGGCAGCGTGGAGGAGCTTTACGGCCGTTTGCGGAGGGGTGATGGAGATTTCTGGGAACTGGTCCACGGGCCCTTCATCAATCATGAATTTACCCGGAGGGAGGCGATCTTCCTCTACCGTCTGGCCCTCGCCGAAGGGGGCGGCGTCCGTGGGGCGGCCCGTCTTCTGGGCGCACTCCCGTCCCACGGTCGGGATGAATCAAAGGCGCTGATGAAGTTCAAGAACTTCATGTACAAGACCATCGGTGTCAGCCGGTCGAAGGGAGACGAGGGAAGGGAATAACAAAACAGGATCCGGGAAACAGAAGCCGGAAGACGGGCGAGGAGTCTCTACCAGCATAAGGTCTCCCACCAGGCCCAAAGATCCCGGATGCAGGCTCCTCCCTTTGCCTCCACCGTGCCGCGTAAAGTCCTCTCCGGGCTCTTTTCCCCACCCTGAAGGAAACCATAGCCCTTCCTGTCTCTCTTGGCTCCGGCGCCCGGCGGTCCCCTTAAACGCCCCGCCTGAAAGGGTGGTTTTCCGTCGCGATATGATCGGCCAATGGGAAAGATGACCCTGTCACATTCTGAACGATCACCGGTAAAGGTCGAAAAACTCGTGTCCGGGGGCGACGGGTTGGGCGTTGTGGATGGGCAGGCCGTGTTCGTTCCCCTGTCGGCCCCGGGAGATGTCGTCGTCCCCACTGAAGTGAGACGGTCACGGGGAACTCTCTTCGTGGACTCCTGTCGGATCGTCGTTGAATCCCCGGACAGGAGGCCCCCTCCCTGTCCCTATTTCGGGCAGTGCGGAGGCTGTAACTGGATGCATCTCCCCTATGATGTTCAACTGGTCTGGAAAAGGGCGATCGTGGTCGAGACGGCAAGGAGGATCGGCGGACTGGATATCGCCGGAGTGGAATCCGTTCGACCGTCCGCCTCCGAGTTCGGCTGGAGATACCGTGCCAGGATCCACATTCGACAGGGACGTCTCGGTTTCTTCCGCAGGAGATCCCATCAGCTTGTTTCCTGGGAGACCTGTCTTGTTCTCCCGGAAACCCTGAACGAGACCGTACGGGTTCTGCGCGACCTCGCCTTCGGGGAGACGATAACCGAGAAGATCCATTCCATCGAGGTAGCACAGAGCCCCGTTGACGGAGCGGTATCCCTTTTCTGGAGACTGGGGGCGCAGGCGGGTTCGGACGGGATGGTGGAACTTCTCCACCGGGTCTCTGAAGCTCTGGCAGACCAGGGAATCTTCTGCGCCGGTCAGGGTCACGCTGTCGGCGACGAAGGGGAGCCGGCGGCCATCACGGGTTCGCCTCTGAAGCTCTGCGAGGGCAGGTGGTCGACACTCGCCTCGCCGGGAACTTTCTTCCAGGTCAATCCCTCCGTCAACCGACAGCTCGTGGAGGAGGTCCTGAGTATCCTGGCCGAAGACGATCCAGGACCGGTCCTGGATCTCTACTGTGGAAACGGAAACTTCAGCATCCCGGCTGCCGGGCTCGGGTGGCAGGTGGTGGGAGTGGATTCCTCCCGGGGAGCGACCCGTGACGCCGCTGCGGCGGCCGGTGGTGCGGTCAGATTTGTCACCGACGACGTAACGAGGTACGTACGGGAACCTGACGGTCCCGTAAGCGGCACCGTCATCGCCGATCCGCCCAGAACGGGGCTCCCCGGGGCTGTGCGGCGGGTTCTGGGGGAGTGGTCCGTCAAGAACCTGATCTACATCTCCTGCGATGCGGCCTCGATGGCGAGGGACTTGATGAGCCTGTCGGATTCGGGGTACAGGATCAGCAGGGTGAGGATATTTGACATGTTCCCCAACAGCGACCACGCCGAGACGCTGGTCCATTTGGTGGGGAGGAATAAGTCCAGAGTCCAGGGTCCAGCGTCCAGAGGCCGCGAGAGGGCGAGGGGGCGATAGGCAGACGCAAAGAGAAAAGAGGCCAGAGGCCAGAGGCCAGCGTCCAGAGGAAACGCGGGGAGAAAAAAGCGAATCACTAATCACGAATCACGAGTCACTAATCACGGCGGTTTTCAACTGCGAACCGGGAACTGTGAACTGGGAACCAGTCTTTTCGAATCACCAATCACGTCCTTTTCCCGACTGGAAACCGTGAACGGTAAACTATAAACTGTCGTTCATGCCCACTG
>CP070719.1:2578893-2583997 GCA_020350725.1 bacterium | reverse complement strand
ACATCGCCGCCCGTTTCCTCCAGCCCGACACCCCTTCCGGACAGGCCGGCGAGAAAGTCCGAGACGGCGTCCGCAGCCCCCGCCGGGACGGTGACGGATATCTGCGCCCAGGTCTGGCGGTCCATAGGGGGATGATAGCACAGGCCAGGAGGAAGACGAAGACGAAGAGGTAAGAGCAGACTCGGGGGGAAAGGAGTCCAGAGTCCAGAGGCCAGGGTCCAGAGGGGGAGCAGAGGCGATGGGGCGAGGGGGCGATAGGGAGAGGGGGCGAAAGACAGACGCGGGGACGCGGAGGGAAGAGTTGTCATTGCGAACCGACAACCGCGTGAAGCAATCTCTAACTGTGAACTGTGAACTAGTTATTTCGAATCACGGCGGTTTCCCAGCTGCGAACGGTGAACTGGGAACTGTGAACTAGTCCTTCCGAATCACGAATCACAAATCACTGAATTTCAACTGTGAACCGTGAACCAGTCTTTTCGAATCACTAATCACGAATCACAAATCACGAAAATCATATTCTGGACTTTGGATTTTGGATTTTGGATTAATCCTTCCCCGCTTGACAGATCATTTCGCTGACCGTAACCTGCTTCATTGTGCCGAATAGCGGCGCGATTCTGTCCAAGCGAGGTCGATAACTTGAAAATACGCAGGATCCCCACGGGAAGGCAGCGGCGCCGCAAGAACCTCCGGGTCGTCCTTCTGTCCCTCGTCTTCCTCTTTCTGGCCGGTGTCCTGACGCTGTCAGGGATGTTTCTCTACTTCAGCCTGAAGGTGCCGAACCTCAAGTCCCTCAGCGATTACAGGCCCGCCCTCCCGACGATCGTCTTCGACCGGAACGGGGCCGAGGTTACCCGCTTCTTCACCGAGAACCGGGAGCTGGTCTCCATCGACCAGGTCCCCCGGATGGTCATCAACGCGGTTCTGGCCATCGAGGACGCCAATTTCTACCAGCACAAAGGCCTCGATTACCCCGGGATCTTCCGGGCCTTTCTCAAGAACCTGCTGGCCCGGAGGGTGGTTCAGGGGGGGAGCACCATCACCCAGCAGGTCGCCAAATCCCTCCTCCTGTCGAGCGAACGGACCTACGCGAGGAAGATGAAGGAGGCCATCCTCGCCAGGAGGATCGAGAAGCGGTTCTCCAAGGACGAACTCCTGGAGGTGTACCTCAACCAGAGTTACTTCGGGTTCGGCAGCTACGGCATCGAGACGGCCTCCCAGAACTATTACGGCAAGCACGTCTGGGACCTGACCCTGCCCGAGGCGGCTCTGCTGGCCGGCCTGCCCAAGGCTCCGAGCGCCTACGACCCGACCAGGCATCCGGAGAAGGCACTCGAAAGACGCAATCTGGTCCTGTCCCAGATGGAGGATGTGGGGTTCATCACCCCCCAGGAACAGCTCGACGCCGCCCTGACTCCGCTGGACCTCAATGCCAGGCACCGGCCCCAGGACGATCCGGGGGCCTATTTCAACGAGGAGGTCCGGAAGTACATCTACGACACATACGGCGAGGAGACCCTCTACAGGGAGGGCCTCAAGGTTTACACGACCATGGACGTCAAGCTCCAGGCCATCGCCCAGGAGGCGGTACGGGAGGGCCTTCGTGAGCTGGACAAAAGGCAGGGCTACCGCGGCCCCCTCGCCTTCATCACCGCCGGCAACTTCCCGGCCGTCCTCGAGAGCATAGGCGTTGAGAACGGCATCGACATCTCCCTGTACAACATCGACCGGAAGATACCGTGGGAGAAGGATCAGATCGTCAAGGGCCTCGTCGTCCGGGTGGACGGCGAGGGCGCCGTGATCGACGCGGGGGGGATCATGGGATACCTGCCCGTGGCCGAGATGAGCTGGGCCCGCCGGCCCGACCCCGAGATCGACTACTCTCAGGACGTGGTAAAGAGGGCGGACCAGGCCCTCAGCACAGGCTCCCTCATCCTGGTCCGCTACCTGGGCAAGGAGCACTCCGACCGGGGCCCACTGTTCGCCCTCGAGCAGGAACCCGCCGTCGAGGGAGCTCTGGTGTGCATGGAGGCCGCCACCGGCCAGGTCATGGCCATGGTCGGAGGCTACGATTTCAGGAGGAGTGAGTTCAACCGGGCCACCCAGGCGCGCCGGCAGCCCGGTTCGGCATTCAAGCCCATCGTCTACAGCGCCGCCATGGACAGCGGCTTCACCCCCTCCTCCATCATCATCGATTCCCCCATCATCTACGATGATCCCACCGAGGAGCTGAAGTGGAAACCCGCCAACTACTCCGAGAGATTCTACGGCCCGACCACGCTTAGGACCGGCCTCGTCAAATCCAGGAACGTGATCACCATCAAGCTGGTCCAGAAGCTGGGCATTGAGACGGTCATTCAGTACGCCCGCCAGTTCGGCCTGGACACCGAGCTCCCCGAGGACCTGTCCATTTCCCTGGGCTCCATGGGAGTCACCCCCACCGAACTCACCTCCGCATTCTCGGTCTTCGCCAACCTGGGGCTGAAGGCGACACCGTGGTACATCGTGAAGATCGAGGACCGGGACGGCAACGTCCTCGAGCAGGGGGGGCCCGAGATGACCAGGGCCCTCTCCGAGGACACCGCGTTCATCATGCAGAACCTCCTGCGGGGCGTCGTGCAGTCCGGCACCGGCTGGCGCGCCAAGGCCCTGACCCGGGCCTCCTGCGGCAAGACCGGCACCACCAACGACATGATCGACGCCTGGTACATGGGGTTCACGCCCCGCATCGTGACCGGTGTCTGGGTGGGCTTCGACGAACTGGCGCCCCTGGGGGTCAACGAGACGGGATCGAGAGCTGCCGCCCCCATCTGGGTCGACTTCATGCAGAAGGCCATGACCGGCAGACCGGTCCTTCCCTTCCCCCCTCCCCCTCCGGGCATCGAGATGGTGAAGGTGGACCCGGAAACGGGACTCCTGGCCGGGACGGGCGTCGACAAGTTCATCTACGAGGCCTACAAGATCGGGACCGCCCCCAGGGAGTTCGCCAGGCCCCCCGGTTCAACTGAAGCCGCGCCGGGGAGAAGGACCTACACCCCCGGATACGTCCCACCGTCCGATCTGCCCGGAATGCTGCCGAGGGATTTCTGATGGCCGGGCGTCTGCTCTCCGTTACCCTGGTTCTTGCCGCCGCCTGCCTCATCATCTCTCCGGACCCCGGTCTGGCAGAGACGCACACCGGTGCGTACAGGGTGCCGGTGAAGATCACGGACAGCAGGATCGACCTGTCGTCCCTGATGGAATCCTTCTCCCTCCGCAGCAGCCTGGACCTCATGGGCGAGCGCCTCGACCTGGTGGGGGAAGAGGGGTCGTGTCGGCTCCAGATCGGGTCGCCCCTCCTCCTCTCCAGTGGGCTCTTCGCCGTCCTGACCGGCCCCGTCCAGTCCATCGGCGGGCGCATCCGCGTCCCCGTTGATTTTATCACCAAGGGTCTGCCGGCTCTCCTGGGGCGGTCGGCTTCCCTGGATGAGGCCGGCGGATCGGTGATCCTGGGCCGTGAGGGCAGCGGCTCCTTTTCGGGCGTGTCTCCCGAGGACCTGCCCCGATACGCCTCCTTCATCCAGAGGGATCAGTACGTTCCCGAGGAGAGGAAACCGGAGCGGCCGAGGGGGCTGCGGGTGGTGGTCCTCGATCCCGGCCACGGAGGGCGCACGCCGGGGGCCAGGGGGAGCACGGGAACCCTGGAAAAGGAACTGGTCCTGTCGGTCGCCGAGAAACTCAAGACCATGCTCGAGGAGGACCTCGGCGTCAAGGTCGTCCTTACCCGGACGGCGGATTATTTCGTCGGTCTCAAGGAGAGAACGGCCATCGCCAACAACAACAGGGCCGATCTTTTCCTGAGCATCCACGCCAACGCCGCTTTCCGCAAGGAGGTCCAGGGTTACGAGACTTACTATCTGAGCTTTTCCGCCACGGACCTCGAGGCGTCCCAGCTCGCCCAGGCTGAGAACCGTGCCCTCGGCGTGGAGGGCGGACGGGACGAGGCCTCCCTGCTGGAGGCCATCCTCTGGGATATGGCCCAGATGGAGTTCCTGAAGGAGAGCGGCCACCTTGCGGTCAAGCTTCAGGACAGCCTCGTCAAATCGATGCGGGGTCAGGACCGGGGGGTCCGCCAGGCGCCCCTGGCCGTCCTCATGGGGGCGAGGATGCCGGCAGCCCTCGTCGAAGTGGGATTCATCAGCAATCCCTCCCAGGAGATCAAGCTCAACAGGGACTCCCATCAGGAGCAGATCGCCCGGGCCCTCTTCAACGCCATCGCCGATTACAACAGCAGCCTGATCCGGGGCGACGTCGCGAGGGAAGACCTGTGAAAAGGATCGTCCTCGCCCTGGTTGCCGTCGCTTTCCTCGCTGCGATCGTTGCAGGCGGCATCAGGCTCTACCGGTCCTGGAGGGCGGGGGAGGAGGGGGGACGGCAGGCGGCCCGGCAGGAGGGGGTCACAACCGGCGATTTCAGGATCATCGATCTGTACTTCAACGACGCCGAGGGCCGCCGGCTTGCCCTGGAGGCCAGGGAGATACCCTGGCAGTCCACCGAGGAGGCGATCAGGCAGTCCCTCGAGGA
The DNA here is from genome assembly GCA_020350725.1 of bacterium. Classification (GTDB taxonomy): domain Bacteria; phylum BMS3Abin14; class BMS3Abin14; order BMS3Abin14; family BMS3Abin14. Next base: position 2,579,431 of record CP070719.1, on the reverse strand, counting down.
ACTCATCGCGGGTCCCACCAAGAGGAAACTCGCCCCTGCTGTCCCCGGCGGGGTAAGGGTCAGGGAGGTCTTCCTGAGGGACGGCGTGGCCTACGTCGACCTGACCGCGGCGGTGTCGGAGAACCATCCCGGCGGTTCCTGGTCCGAGCTGCTGACCGTCTATGCCCTGGTCAACACCATCACGGAGAATTTCCCCGAGGTGGACCGGGTCCAGCTTCTCATCGAGGGAAAGGAGTCCGAGACGCTGGCCGGCCATATCGATATCAGCCGTCCCCTGGCCGGCCGGGTTCAGCTGCTGGCGGGTGACTGGTAGCCGATCAGGGGTTGGAGAGCTGAGAACTAAGTGCTAAGAGCTAAGTACTAAGTGCTGCGGGCTGGGAACTGAGTTTAAATCACGACGCACAACCCCATCCTTAGCACTTATCTCTTATCCCTCGGGACTGAACGGGAGGTTCCTTGAACAAACTCGGCGTGTTCGACAGCGGGATCGGCGGCCTGACCGTCTTCCGGGCCCTCAGGGACACCCTCCCCAGCGTGT
>CP070719.1:2474996-2578793 GCA_020350725.1 bacterium | reverse complement strand
CCCAGCCGAGGTTGTCCACCATCATGATGACGATATTGGGTTTTTCAGCGGCCATGGACGGTGCCGCTATGAAACTGAACATGAGCAGGAATATGGCCGCCGGGAAAGCGGAGTTTATTATATGGCGCTTCATATTTGCCCCATATTCTGAAAAGAAAACCCTGTGAAAATGCTATGCCGTCTACTGGTTTTACTAATGAAGCAAGGGCACTTCCCAACCTGGCTGGTTTTTATTTCAGAAACCCCCTGAGAGAGGGTGTATAAAAGCATTTCATCCAAACTAAAACGATACCAGACAAAAGAAGTATTTTATATACACCTTTGGTGGTATCGGGAAGCTCCGCACACGTGAACGGCCCGCTAAAACCTTAGCACGTTCACGGGATCAATATTACAAGCCACTGTTTTTCTATTCTCAAGCCCCTGATCACTTTCCACAGAAAACACGCGCCCCCGATTTAACGGGGGCGCGTCAATGTCATTAACCTACTTGCTTCCGTGCCCGCTTTGCAGTTGCTCCATCATCTTACCCACATTCCAGGAGCCGGCCTTCTGGCTGGGCGGGTATTCCTGCATGGTCATGATGAACTCCGCCAGCAGTCCCGCGACGGGGGGAAAGATGAACCCCGTGCGGTCCATCCACCAGTCGTTGTAGGTGTTGGAGTTGTGCTGGGCCCTCTCGAACGGGTCGCGGCGGAGGTTAAACAGCAGTGGTGCGCGCAGTTCGACGAACGGCTCACGCCAGAGGGACATGGTCCGGGCTCGATTCGCCTTGAAAACCAGCTTCCAGTCACTGTAGCGCGCGCCTATAAAATTGCCCTCATCGTCCGCGTACCAGAAATAATTGCGGGGCGACTCGTCGCTTTTGCCGCTGAGGTAGTCAAGCAGGTTGAAGCCGTCAATGTAGTTCCTGTATTTCCGCCCGTTGATCTCGGTGCCTTTCTTGAGCTGCTCCTTGATGTCCGGGTTGCCCGCAGCCGCGGCGAAGGTCGGCAGCCAGTCTTCGTGAGAGACGATGCCATTAAGCGTGGTGTTCGCGGGGAAGTGGCCCGGCCAGCGGACGAAAGCCGGGACGCGGAAAGCGCCTTCCCAGTTGGAGTTCTTTTCACCTCGGAACGGCATGGTAGCGGCGTCGGGCCAGGTGTTGTAGTGCGGGCCATTGTCGGTGGAATACTGAACAATGGTGTTGTCTGCGATGCCGAGTTCATCGAGCAGATCCAGCAGCTCGCCCACGTGCATGTCGTGCTCAACCATCCCGTCGCTGTACTCATCCTGCCCGGAGATACCGCGGAGCTCCTCCTTAACGTGGGTACGGAAGTGCATGCGGGTGCCGTTCCACCAGCAGAAGAACGGTTTGCCGGCCTTGACCTGGCGCGTAATGAAGTCCTTGGCGGCAGCGATGGTTTCGTCGTCAACTTGTTCCATTCGTTTTTTGGTGAGCAGACCGGTGTCCTCGATCTTCTGCTTGCCTACCCGGCCGAAGCGAGGATCGACCGTAGAATCGTCCTTATCGGTCGCCCAGGTGTGCAGCACACCTCGCGGACCGAAGGCCTGGAGAAACGTCATCCCATTTTTCAGAACCATATCACGGGGATAATCCTCGTTCTCCGGCTCCTCTTCGGCGTTGAGGTGGTAGAGATTGCCGAAGAATTCGTCGAAACCATGCAACGTCGGCAGGTGCTCGTTGCGGTCACCCTGGTGGTTCTTGCCGAACTGGCCGGTGGCATAGCCCTGACCTTTGAGAACAGTGGCAATGGTCACGTCGACTTTCTGCCAGCCTTCCTTCGCCCCCGGCAGGCCGACCTTGGTCATGCCGGAACGAACCGGCACGGAGCCGCTGAGAAAAGCGGCGCGGCCCGCTGTGCAGCTCTGCTGGCCATAGTAGTCGGTGAAACCTACCCCTTCTTTCGCGATGCGATCAATGTTCGGAGTCTCGTAGCCCATCATGCCGCGGCTGTTGTGGCTGATGTTCCAATAGCCGATGTCATCGCCCCAGATAACCAGGATGTTGGGCTTGTCCGCAGCGAGAGCCGGCGCCGCACCCCAGCACATGGCCAAAGCCAGGACCGCTGCCAGAATGGTGTACTTGGACCTGTGGTATTTCATGTTTTACCCCCTAACCCATGGATAAAAGAAAAGAGATTGAATATTAAACTGATCTGGGATCGAGATTAATCACCTCCTTTTATATCACCCTTAATCTTATGAGTTATGTCTCTCGTCACCTCCCCCACGGCATGGACTTCACCTTCATCCCATACCGGAACCCATGACGTCTCAAGGTGGCGCACCTCTCCATCAGGCATCCGGTATTCGTATTCCGTCACCACCGTTTCTCCGGCGTACACCTTCCGGAACACTTCCCGGGTAGCTTGAAGTCTCTCCCGCTGGTCAGGCGGTATCAGTTCCCAGGTGTTCATACCAACACTGGGTTCAACACCAAAAATTTCTCTTATGGAATCGGCAAAGGCCTTATTCCATGCGAGAAGTTCTCCCTTGGCATCCCTGGAACAGATCCTGTCGGTGGCACTGTCTATGAGCGCATGGAGTTCCCAGCTGAACTGTGAATCCCTATCCTTTGCCGGGCCAGGCCGGTATTTCTCGGCGAGCCTGAAGAAACGGGCGTTTGCCCTGTATTCACTTTCCAGAACACCTTCCTCAACCAGGGCGTTGATGGCACGCTGAAAAACGCCGGGTTCTTTTTTCAGGATCCTCCCGATCCCGCGCATGTGAAACTCAGCCTCGGGATTCCCGGCGAAGAGCTGCCTGATCTGGTCTTTAAGTGAGAACTTTTCCTTTGACATGGGGCATCGAATGTTATCGATTTCGACTATACATACAATTGTATGCGTTTTCGACAAAATGTCCACAGACATTTTTCATTTCACCGCGTTCTACGAAGAATAGTCACAATTGGCAGGCGGTTTAGTGGCCAGGGGCTAGGGACCAGGAGATCCGTGGGTCGTCGCTCCAAAACCCGCTACACGCCACCGGGCTCCTGATACCCGGTTCCTGACAGCTGGCCTCTGTTCCCTGGATTCGAACTCCTATCTCTAATTCCCAATGAAAATTATCGTCAGTTGAAACCTTCTCAGAAAAATAACCTTCTTACCCTCAGGGTTAGGTTCCAGATTTTTAGCAATAATCGCAGAAGGTTCGAATATTTGTGTTTGATGCAGATCAAGGGAATCAGGGGTTTGGAGATTCTGGTAGCCGGCGATCATTAATCAGTGATCGGTTGTCAGAAAAATTCTGGTGTTGGGTGCTAGAGATCTGGGTGTTCGGGGTTGGGGGTCTGGTGTCCGGGTAAAAACCTGCGGATCTGCCAATCCCCGAATCCCGATCCCTGTTTGCCACGGCGAAGCTGAAAGCGAAGACGGGAAACCCTGTCTTTTCCCAATCCCCAAACCCTTTTCTTTCCGGACAGGATTTACAGGATAGACAGGATATTAGGAATCCAAGGCGTTAGGGGCTCGTTTTCGATGGATAGAAAGATCATTTTTTACTAGCAAGTTACTGTGTTTTATCCCTCCTCTCCGGTACAGATCTTGCCCCATAATTAAACATTGACGATTGCAGCAAAATGTTTTACGTTTTTATTATCGACATTTTTTTTGTAAGACGTTCAGGAGGTCGCTATGGAAACAACCATCTCGAGCAAATTTCAAGTAGTAATTCCCAGAGACATCCGCAAAAAGCTGGGCCTGAAACCGAAACAGAAATTGCTCGTTATGGCAAAGGCAGGCATCCTCTACATGATCCCCCAGAGACCTCTTGGGGAACTCAAAGGTGCCGCTGAGAGCGCCCCGATTAACGGATACCGGGAAAAGGGTGACAGGTTCTGATGGTGCTCGTCGACTCCTGCGGATGGCTCGAGTTTTTTACGGACGGCCCTCTCGGTTCCAGCTACGAGGAAGAGTTGTCGTCAAAACCCGAGGAGCTCCTGGTACCGAGCATTGTTCTATACGAGGTGTTCAAGTTCCTTCTCAGGACTTCGGGCGAGGAAACGGCCATCCGCTGCACGGCTCACATGACACAGTGCTGCGTGGTGGACCTTGACAGCACCCTGGCTCTGGAGTCCGCTGAAATTTCTATCGTTAATAATCTCGCCATGGCTGACGCCATCGTCTACGCGACGTCCAGGAGGTATAATGCTTCGCTCATCACCTCCGATACCGACCTGAAGGACCTACCGGGAGTAAGGTTTGTGGGGTGAGAGGGGGGTAAAGCGGTTATCGGTGATCGGTAAACCCGTAAACGTAAACGTACACGTCCCCGTGCACGTACCCGTAAACGGATCTTAAATACCGGGTATCCTTCGACAGGCTTCTCTCGACCCTTCGACAGACTCAGGGCAGACAAGCCCGGGACAGGCAGGGCAGGCCTTTACGGGCACGTACACGTTCACGGATTAGAAAGTTGTAATCCCGTAGATCCTGTTGATCCTGTCAAAGAAAACAGGTAATCAGTAGTCAGTATGAGATTTTTTAACTGAATCCTGAATCCTGAATACTGAATTCATTACTTTTAGACAGGATTGACAGGATAAAGAATGCATTCACTATTTTTCCCATCCAAGAAGTCACCTTTGTAACAACCCTTCTGTAATATTTCTTCTTTAATTTCGTTATCTTTTGTTCAATTAATCTGAACAGAAGGTAACAAAGACAAATAAGAGATACTGTGTCTTGAGTCAGAGATCAGGGATCGATGGAATTACATTGAGTCCATTACCTGAGCCAGCTTTTCATCCAAAGTGATCAATTCTCCGTTCAGTTCCTTTGCCATCCACAGGTAACTCGCATCATAGGTCGTAAGTCCCGTTTCCTGTGCCAGCCTGATGGTCTCCAGGTGAGCGACCTCAACCCTGTCTATGGCAAGCCTGCCGAGAAGACCGAAGACCGAAAACAGTTCCTTTTCCTTAGAGGGATGGGTAGCGACCTTTTTCAGACATACGCTGGCAATCTCGAACCAGAGCAGGGCAGGAGCTGCCAACCGCGCACCTTCCAGGATATCTGCAACCTTCTCGGCTCTCGGTTCCCCGAAGAGCAGAGCACTGATTGCCGATGCATCAACGACGCAGATCCTCATCACGATCCTTTCTTACGAAGCCAGCTGCCTCGTCTGGCGTCCTGAGATCGAATGCCCGGACCTTTTCCAGCAGCTCTGAGGGTGAAAGGTATCGCTCCTCGTTAACGCTCTTCTCAAGGATACTCATCAGCTCACCCTGGAGGGAACGATGGTGCCTCTCAGCACGGCGGCGCAGTTTCTCGGCAATTTCGTCTGGCACATTCTTAACGGAAAGATTAACCGGCATGTTTGCCTCCCTGATTGGTTCTGTTTTGGCTCCATTATAGATCTTACGCGAAAACAATGCAAGACACCCCTGAAAACAAAATACTGTGTTTAAAGTTAGCAAAATGAGGGCCAGATCGAGTTGGGGAAGACTGGCGATCCGCCTTCGCTGAAGCTACGTCGGACAAGTCGGTAATCGGTAAACTAAATTCTGTGATTTGTGATTCGTGATTGGTGATTCGAAATTCTAGGCCATCTTTCGATGCTCGATGACCTTGGACTTTGGACGACCCACTTAACAATCCTGTAGACCCTGTTGCTCCTGTCAAAGAAAACAGGTAATCAGTAGTCTGTACTCAGTAGTCAGTATGAGATTCATTAACGGAATACTGAATCCTGAATACTGACTTCACCACTTTTAGACAGGATTTACAGGATAGAGTTGTTGAATTTTGGGGATCGGGTTTTGGGGATTCGAATACCCGTAGATCTTTTTCCGAACACCTGACACCGAACACCCTGTTCACTAACACCTTTATTTATCTCCCCAATTCTTTTTCAACATACTCCCTCATTTCCCGGGCCACGCGGTTCGCCGGATCGACCTCGAGCATCTTCACCACGATGACCCTTGCCTCGAGAAGCATTTCCCGCTTGATGTAATGGTCCGCCAGGGCGTAGAGGAACTCCAGATTGGCGGGTTCCTTATCTGTCGCCTTACGCAGGGACTCCTCAGCCTCATCGAGCCTGCCCATGGACTGGAGAAGGAGCCCCAGGTTGTAACGGATCCTGGGGCGTTGCGGTATCCCGTCCGCCGCTTTCTTCAGATAGACCGCAGCCTCTATGGGCCTGTTCATCTCGGCGTAGAGGAGTCCCAGGGAGTAAGCCACTTCGTGCAGATCCGGATCGTTTTTTAACACCTCGAGGAACAGTTTCTCAGCCTCTTGGTTCCTGCCCTGGCTGTTGAGCAGCATGGCCATGTTGATCTTCGCCGGGTAGAACAGGGCGTCCACCTGGATGGCCGCCCGGTAGTAGATTTCAGCCTCCTCAGGCCTGTTCATGGCAGTGTACAGGTTCCCCAGGTTAAATCCGGCGAAGGAGAAGTCCAGGGAGTAGGCCATTGCGGTTTCAAACTCGTTAAGGACCTCAGGGAGCTTTACTCTCTGATCGGGTCTTAACTGAGCCCCGGGTACCTCGGCCAGAATTCTGGCGGCCTCGATCCTTACCGCACCCACCGGATCCCACAGGAGTGGACCGATCAAATCCGCTCTTTCCGTGCCTGGGAAAAAGTCTGAATTCGCGGCGGCCGTCCGCCGCACCAGCGGTTCCTCGTCAACCAGGGCCCGCCGCAGCGCCTCGAGAATCCTGTCATCCCTGTAAGCCCTCATGGACTGCAGGGCAGTGGCCCGGACAATGGCAGGGTAGAGCCTGTCTTCAGCGAGGCGGACCAGTTCCGGCAGCGCCTGTGCCTCCCCTTCCCTTGCCGAAGCGAAGACCGTTCCGAAGTGTGGCCGGCGGGAGATCCCGTACCATTTGGTAAAGGCATCGGCGGACCATTTCACCGGCTTGTCGGCGTGGCATCCGATCATGCTGCACGAATCCGGCACCCCGATGGCCAGGTTCAGGTCGGGCCGGGGGATGCGGATGCTGTGGTCGGCCCGGTTGTCGATGCCCATGTAATCGCGGCCGGGCATGTGGCAGCTGACGCACGTCCATCCCGGACTGGGCTTGCCTTGATGAATTTCCTTGTGAAAGTGGTGCTCGGCCGTGTTGTAGGTGTCGGCCCGGTGGCACTGAAGGCACAGATCGTTGCCCTCCATTAAAAGTTTCGTGCTGTGAGAATCGTGGCAGTCGGCGCACTTGACCCCCATACGGTACATCTTGCTCTGGACGAAGGAGCCGTAGACGTAGACCTCCTCGAGGATCTGGCCGTCGGCGTGATAGTTCCCCTCGGTGAGAAGCTCCGGGATGAAGGTGTCGAGCTGTTCTGTTCCGGTGTGGTCGTAATCCCCCAGGATGGTCCGCCGCGAGTGACATGGAGAGCACAGCTCCACCATCTGAGCGGAATCCAGGTCCGAGGTCATGATCGTCAGTTCATAGTCCTCCGATTCCGGGCGGGCCATGGGATCGATCTTCGCCCAGGCGACGTGCAGGGACCCGGGGCCGTGGCAGGCTTCGCACGAGACGTCGATCTCCGACCAGGTCGTGCTGTAGGTGTTGGATTCAGGGTCGTAGTTCTTTCGAAGATCCGTTGAGTGGCATTCGGCGCACATTCCGTTCCAGTTCTGGCCGTTGCGGGTCCAGTGCAGCCAGTCGCCCGGCGGCGGAGTGTTTTCGGGGTACAGATGATACCACTGCTTCCTTTCCACATCCCAGGCGATGGTAAGGCACTGCAGGCGCCCGCCCGGGAAGGGAACAAGGTACTGCTGCAGGGGATCGTAGCCAAAGACGTGGGTGATCTCGAACTCGCCCATCTCCCCGTCCGACCCCTCGGCATGAACGTAGAACCGGCCTTCCCTGCGGTAGAAGCGGGAAGTGACTCCGTTATGGGTAAAAGTAGAGTCGTCAAAATCGGCCAGGACCGTCTCGTCGGTGGCCACATCCATGGCTCGGTCGTGGTCCGATCCCATCCATTTCTCGTAGGCTTCCCTGTGACAGTCGACGCACTGCTCCCGGCCCACGAACTCGGCTTTCGGTTCCGCCGTCTGAACTGCCCTCACCCGGACGTACCGCTCCTTGAGCAGATACCCCGGGAAGGAGAGGACGATCAACAGGGTGGCGGTAACGCCGAGGAGTTTGTATGTGTTCAATTGGTCTTTCATTTAATTTCTTGCCCCGAGCCTACGCCCGAGCCCGAGTCCGAGACCGTTTTGAGAAATCCGGGCGCGGGCTCGGGCGCGGAAGCGGGCGCGGGATTGCTAAACCCGTGAACGTGAATGTACACGTAAATGTACCCGGCATTTAAAGTCCGTTCACGGGTACGTACACGAGCACGTGCACGGAATTTATCTAATACCCCCTCACCACCTGCCCAACCTCAAACCTCTTCCTCTCAACCGCTTCGCTCACATCCACCATCACCACGTCGTTTTCGATGGTGACAGGAAAGATATCCAGGGGCCTGGGTGCAGGCGGATTTGTGACAACACCTTTGATATCAAAGGTTGAGGCGTGGCAGGGGCATACGAAACGGTTCTCTTCTTCAACCCACGGCACTGTGCACCCGAGGTGGGTGCACTCCCGCGACAACGCCAGGAAACCTCCGTTCTCCAGCCGGGCCAGATAAAACCGCCCCCTGGGAAAAGCCGTGACAGAACCGAGGTCAAAGCTGTCCACCGGACCGGCGGTGATGATGGAAGGGGTTGCGGCGGTTTGCTTCTGTTTTTTTGGTTTTACAAAAGAGACTGCAACCCAGACAAGTTCGGCGAGAGCCGCGAGACCGAGAAGGAGCCAGAACCGGGTGAGGAATGTGCGGCGCGTGTGGGTTTGGGTTGTGGAAGTGTTATTCTTATTCATATTTTTTGTAATTCCGAGCCCGAGTCCGAGCCCGAACCCGAGACCGGTTTTCCTGTTGCGATTTGATCAATTTTGTCAGCATTTGGGCAATTCTATTCAGGTAATTTTTGTTCCTCGCAAATGTTTCCTGTTCAATAATTTCAAGACGTTTACATATATCCAGAATAGCAGCGCACTCTGTTGTCGATCCCCTTGCGATCGTATAAAAAGACGCCTTGTCCTTTGGTCCGAATTTACCTGCGCCTTCTGCTATGTTCAGTACGATACTGAGGGCTGCTCGTTGAAGTTGATCGGCCAAGTACCTTCTTCCCCTCGACAGTTTTTCGAATTTCTCATTTGCCTGGGAAACAAAGTCCACACCCAATTGATAAACATCCATTTTTTCGTGATCGAATAACAAAAAAACCTCGGACGCGGAAGCGGGCTCGGGCGCGGTCTCGGGATGATCATTGTGTAGAATGCCGATCATCATTCCCTATCCTCCTGGCCATACAAGTTTCATGCCTTCGCCTCTAAACCAGACGCCGATAATCGTCAGAACAATGAAAGAAGTGAGCAAAAAGATAAATACGGCCTGAGTTATTTCGGCTTTAGTGCTTTCATATTTCCTTTTCAAATAGAAATAATATCCCGTAACCACCGCCAGCAACATCACGAACGGCACCAAGCCGTTGCTGATCTCGGGCGGCAGGCCGGGAAGCCATTTCTGGAGATCGATCAGGTATTCGTCCAGGATCACCGCCCCGGGAGTGAAGATCATCGCCGCGGCGGCTGATATTACCGCCATGCGCCTTCCCCTCTTCGAAATGAACCATGTCCCAATGCCGTCAGATCCGTATCGGAAATAGGGCAGCAGGATCATTAGAATTCCGGTTAGGACCGGTATGACGAACACCGCGAACAGGGGATGGAAATGCATGAGCAGCTCCTGGAAGCCGAGGAAATACCACGGAGCCTTGGCCGGATTGGGACTCATGCCCGGATTGGCCATCTCCTGGAGAGGTGCGTTGACGAAAATGGAAAGAAGGAAGATCGCGGCAATGAGTGTCAGAGCAACTGCGAACTCCTTGACTACCAGGTAAGGTATCGTGTGAACCCTCTCCGGATTGTCTTCCCCTGCACCGCCCTCCGCCTTGGGAAGGACCACCCCGCCGGCCTTTCTCACCCTCCAGAAGTGCCAGGGCATGAAGATCACAAACAGGATAGGCAGCAGAGTTGTGTGCAGTGTGTAGAAATTGACCAGGGTCGCCGGTCCTATCTCGCCTCCTCCCCTCAGGATTTCCTGGAGCCAGTTTCCTGCAAGGGGAATGTAAGCCAGCATGCTCGTCATGATGGTGATCGCCCAGTAGGCCATCTGGTCCCAGGGAAGCAGGTACCCGGTGAAGTTGGAGAAAAGAACGAAAAGGAGAAGGCACAATCCCAGGATCCAGTTGAACTGCCTGGGCTCCCTGTGGCCGCCGGTGAAAAACACCCTCAGCATGTGGAGGAGGGCGACCACGATGAAGGCGTTGGCGCTCCAATGGTGGATGTTACGGACGAACTTCCCGAAGAGGAAATGCCCTTTCAGCTTCAGGATCGAGCCGTAGGCCTGACCGGGGGCCGGCTCGTAGGTAAACATCAGAAGCAAACCTGTGGACGCCAGGAGAAGAAACAGCACCAGGCCCATGCCCCCGAGTCCCCAGGTGTGGGTGTAGCGGATGGTGGCCATAGGGACCGTGGGTGGATGGAGATGAAGGACGAGGGTGTTTAAAACGGTGCGCTTGCGCTCCCGATCGTCCTCTGGGACCAGAGGGGCAATGGTGAAGGACCGCCAGAGGCGTTTTAAGAAATTTGAATGATCGATGTCAGGTCTTTCGCTGGACATAACACCTCTTTCAAGTAGGCGATCCCAAATCTTACAATAAATGGTTTATGTAGTGAAAGAAGGTGAAAATATTTTGACAGGATTGAAAGGATAAGTGCAATACCAAGTGGTTAGTGATTTGTGGCTGGTGACTGGAGAAATCAAAAGCAAAAGTCCCTTGGCTACGAGCCACTGGCTACCAGCCACTTCTATCACTTCACCAACGGAACCTCGGCGGCCAGTTCCATCATGATGATGGCGTCCATCTTGTTCTCGATCTGGTAGAGCTGGACCAGCTTCTTAGGGTTAAGGACCCTCTTGAATTTCCTGACATGCTTTTTCTTGACAGCGGCCTTTCGCCTCTGGATATCCAGGTACTCGTCCAGCATCGAAATGGCCCTGTCATCGGAGAGGTCCTCGAAATTTGCCGCGTAGTCGAGGATCAGGTCCGTCAGCCTCGTGTTCTGCTCGTTAATCTCCTCCCAGTAATCGATGTAGACCGGCGAGAACGCCTCGATCTGCTCCTCGCTCAGCCTCAAGGTATTCAAGACGATCTGGGTCCGATTGGCCTGGATCATCGCCCGGGTGAACAGGACCTCCTTTTCAACGTCAACGGCCCGGACAGGGCCGGCGGTTGTGATAAGAAGGCAAACGGCAATAAAAGTAACGATCTTTGGGATTCTCATCGTAAACTCCTGTGGTTTAGTTTAGTGGTCGGCATTGGGGTTGGGAATGGGAGTTATGTGGTCGGGGGCTCGTTGCCGGGGAGCCCTCGAGAAACAGGGCTTCAGGATATGGGCTTCCGGGATTCGCAGGTCTTTCCCTGAAACCGAACACCTGGATTAAAACCTCAGCGTGGCGAACACCTGCAGTCCGGTATAGCCCCACTCCAGTTCGCCGGCCAGCCTGGCACCGTCGAAATCCACGTCCAGGTCGAAGTCGTTGACCCCGAGACCCACCCCGAAATTCTCCAGGAAGAAGTACTCGATGCTTGCTCTCAGGTCCGTCAGGCTGCCGTCGTACTCGTCGATCTCGATGGCAAACCGCATGGCCCGAAAGGACAGGATCCACCTCGCTCCCAGTGCGTAATCGACATCCAGGCCGAACAGGGGCAGCGGGCCGGCGGCGGAGGCGGATTCCGTCTCCACGATGCCTCCTCCCGTATCCCCGGTGAGCCGGGTCTCGACATCCAGCCAATGGACACCGAAGGTGCCGGAGAGCTCGAACCGCTCGTTCTGAACGATGGAGTACATGTATCCCACCTCAAGGATGGAGTTTTTCGCCTCCGACTCAACGGTAGCGTTCAATGGAAAGGTAATGTCACCGAAGGTTATATTCCGGTTGATCACCCGGCTGCCGTCCCGTTTAAGGGTGAAATACCCTGCCTGGATCCGATGACGTCTGCCCAGGCGAAAGTAGCCGTCCAGACGGCCCAGGGTAAGGTCCTTCTCCAGACCGAAATCGTTCTCCATGTCGATCAGATCCCCGGGGGGTAAGAGCGGATTGGAGGGGTCCACCGCCGTCTTGGTCTTCATCCGGGGAAGGAAGGCTCCGAGGTGAAGCTTATAGGTGGTGTCGTACAGGGAGTTGAGTTCACCGGCGGTCGCGGGCTCGGGGACTGAAAGGATGCATGACAGGATCAGCTGTAAAGGAATGATAAAAGCGGTGATGAACACCTTCATTTTCATGCCGGAAAGACCTTCCTTTATACCAGGACCTCAAAAATCATGCCGGTCGATTCATTGATATTATGACAAATATAATCGTCCTCTTCCTCCGGGGTCAAACACAATTGAAGCATGCCGGCCGGATGGAGGTATTCCCTGACCCGTTCGTCCAATCTGCTGACACCAAGGGTGACTTTTTTCAGCCCTGTTCTCTGTCCCGGCTGATCTGGCTCTAGGAATTCTGCCCGATAACCCTGAGCGTCTCCTCGTAGATCAGCCGGTCCTCATCCGTGGGGATGACGAGGATCCTCACCGGACTCACCGGGTCGCTGATCTCCCCCTCAGTGCCAACGGTGGCCTCGTTGGCCTTCGGGTCCAGAACGAACCCCATTTCCTCCATTCCGGCCAGTGCCTCCATCCGGATCGCCGGAGCGTTCTCGCCGATGCCGGCGGTGAACACCAGGGCGTCGGTGCCGCCCAGGACCGCATGGTAGGAACCGATATACTTCTTCAGGCGATAGGTAAAGATCTCCAACGCCAAAGACGCGTTGGCATCTCCCTCTTCCCGGGCGGAGAGAAGATCCCGGACGTCGGAGGAGTACCCGGACAGTCCCAGGAGCCCGCTCTGGTGGTTCAGAAGTCCGTAGACCTCGTCCCAGGAAAGATCCGCCCCCTTCGGATCGAGGAGCTGGAGGACCACCGCAGGGTCAAGGTCACCGCAGCGGGTTCCCATGACGAGGCCCTCCAGAGGCGTAAAACCCATGGACGTCTCGACGCATCTTCCCCCCCTGACCGCCGAGACGGAGCATCCGTTGCCCAGGTGACAGGTGATCATCCTGAGGTCCTCACCTCCCCCCGCCAGGGAAAGGGCTCTGCGGGAAACGTACTGATGGCTTATGCCGTGAAACCCGTATCTCCTGATCCCCAGGAGTTCGGATATCTGCAGGGGGATGGCGTAATGTCTGGCCCTTTCCGGAAGCGTGGCGTGGAAGGCGGTGTCGAAGACCGCCACCTGAAGGACATCCGGGATGTGATCGGCGGTGCATTCGATCCCCCTGATGTTGTGGGGGTTGTGGAGGGGAGCGAGGGGAGAAATCTCTTTCAGGGCCGAAAGCACGTCATCATCCACGACCCTTGAGGCGACAAACCGGTCTCCGCCGTGGACCACCCGGTGCCCCACCGCCCTGATGGAACCGAGCCCCTCCGGCAGGAAACTTTCCAGGGTGTTGAACAGTTCCTCGAAGGCGGCGAAGTATTGGGTGACCCTGTCGAGGAGTCCGTGCCGGACGACTTCGTCCCGCTCGGAATCGAAGAGGGTGTATTTGATGCTCGACGACCCGCAGTTGAGGACAAGGACCGGCATGCTATTCCGTCTGGCCGCAGAACGTACCGCTCTCGATGCTCTCCTCAGCCCAGGACCAGCGCTCAATGAGGTAGTCCTTTTCCTCCTCGAAGCACTGGGCCTGCCGTTCCACCGTCTCCTCGGCCTGAATGTCGTCCATGTCCTGGACGGTCTTGGCGAAACTCGCCACCCGGGCGTAATAAAGCGGGGTCAGGATCTCAACCAGCTTGAACCGGTTCTTCTGCCAGCAGTGGTAGGTGGCAGCTGCGTCATAGAGGATATGGGCCCACATGTGGACATCCAGGTCCAGGCCGTCGTCCTCATTCTGGGCAAGATTTTTCACCTCCGCGAAGGAGTCCTTGCTGAGGATCTGCTCCCACAGGGCTCCAAACTGATAGTAACCGTGGCGAAATCCCTCCACCAGCGCCTCGACGCTGATGGGGAAGGGCTCCGGCTGTGTCTCGATGGGCTCGCCCAGGATGGGTACGTCCTCACTGCCCCTGATACCGTGCCAGTAATCGGCCTTCTCCTCCATGAGGCTGAACAGGGTGGCCACGACCTGGCGGAACATGGGGCCCAGGCTCTGGGAAGGGTCCTTGACATCGTGGATCTTGGCCCCCAGCCGGGCCTGACAGACATTGAATCCCTTGACCAAAGCCATGGTGGTAAGCCAGATGTCGATGCCGAACCGCCCCACATCGGTGTCCCAGACATCCTGGTTGTAGAGATAGTTGATCACGTCCTTCGAGAAGGCGAAATCACCCCCGATCGGCTGCCTGATGCGTTTGCCGTAAAGGGCCCTGGTCATGTTATAGATGATGTTGTTGGTGATGGTGCCGTCCAATTTGAACCGGGTGTAGTAGGGGGCGACGAACTGGTACTGGTCCTCCAGAATGGGGTGGAGGAGGTTCAGGATCCATTGCGGACCGATGCTGCGCAGGTCTGAATCGACCACGACGCAGGCCTCCGCATGGAGAAAGCGGGCCACCTCGAAGATCGCTCTCAGAGCCGAGCCTTTTCCGGGAACCCCCCGATAGATGGTGACGAGGATCTCCTGAAAGGGGTAGACCTCAACCGCCCTCGCCTCCTCACGGGAATCGTCCACGGACCCTCCGTCCGACACGATGATTACCGCTCTCTTGTCGGGGTAGTACTTGTTCAGGCCCTGGCTGACCTGCCTCACGACGTGGCCCACGGTACTCTGGTTGTTGTACACAGGTAAACCCACCACGAGATCAACTTTCTCGATGAGTTCCACCCGGTTCTGTGCGTCCTGTCGAAGTGCCGTTAGATATTTCATGTCATCACCCCGGATACTGTTGGGTTGCTCGCCCGTAAGCGCATAATATTACTCAAAAAGATTAGACCAGCCTCGGGGGGAAGTCAAATCATTCCCTCCGCTGTTCCTAATGGGTCTAGTGTATGCTGAAGGACAGGTACTCTCCTGTGGGCTCACTGTAGGTGACATCGACCTTCTCCACGACGGAGGCCGGTGGCCCCTGACGGGCCCAACCGACGAGCTTTTCCAGGGATTCCTTCGGGCCCTCGGCAATGATCTCCACCGTCCCGTCCATGAGGTTTCGGACCATGCCCTCGAGACCGAGTTCACTTGCCGTCCGCCACGTGCTGTCCCGGAAGAATACTCCCTGGACCCTGCCGTGAACGACCAGGTGGACACGACGAATGTCATCCATCGGGTACCTCCGATAAAATAAAGAATACAGCAATCAGTAGTCAGTATTCAGAATAAAAGACGGTGAGGGAATAATAAAAGGACATTATTTTCTTTACATATAGTATAGGAAATAAACCGCCCTGATTTTCTCACCACTCCCGCCTCCTGGATTCGGGTTCCTGATCTCCTTCAATCGTCAAGCCGACGCACGTGCGGCTTGATGTCCAGAACGGGCGTACCGTCTACAGCGTCGATGCCGCGGAGCCTCAGGGTCAGCCCGTCCACTCCCAGCAGTTCTGACGTGTACACAGCCAGGGGATTGGGCCGGGCCGGACTCCGGGTGCCGAACACGCCGGTGAGGGGATTGGCAGGATCCCCCCTGGGATGAACCATCCTCGCATCCCGGCTGGCAAGGTGCATAAAACAGATGACCTGGACAAGATCCCAACCCTCCAGGCCTTGAATGCATTGGGCATAGTCCGGGAGGATCTCGACGGATACCTCTAGGCCTGCGTCACGCCCCTGCCTGGGAGCGCCATCCCGATCCCTGATCGGGGATCTCACATACCCCACGGTTCGGACCTGAAAAACGGATTCCATTTGGACGCCCTCAGGAGACCACGCCGGTCAGGACATCCCCCTCAATACCGGTGATCCTGACCCGGACGATCGTCCCTGCAAGGGGGCCGACATCGCCCGCAATGAGGACCCTGGTGTAATTGTCGCCGAGAGCCATAGATCCCCTCTCCAACCGACGGTTCTCCGGGACAACCCCCAGAACGCTTCCCACCTGACCTGCCAGGAAACGCTTCCTGTTCATGCCGGCCAGTTCCGTCAGACGCCTGACCCGGGCCCTCTTCACCCTGACCGGGACATCATCCCCCATGGATGCTGCCGCGGTGCCCGGTCGGCTCGAGAAAGGAAAGGCGTGCAGGTAGGGGATATGGAGATCGGTGACCAGCTCCACGGTGCGCGAGAAATCCTCCTCGGTCTCACCGGGAAATCCGCATATGACGTCGCATCCGATACCGATGCCAGGCACCGCCGCCCTTGCCGCCCGGACCGCCGCCTCGAAATCGGTACTGCCGTAGGGTCTGTTCATGGCGTTCAGGATCGGGTCACTGCCGCTCTGGAGCGGGATGTGGAGATGACGGCAGACGGCACCGGGAAAACGGGCCATCAGGCCCAAGAGCCGGGATGTGACCTCCAACGGTTCGATGGAGCTCAGCCTGATCCTCCCGGGAAGACCGTTAACCATAAGACGGTCCAGAAGATCCTCGAGGGTGGCAGGGGGGGACAGGTCCCTGCCGTACATCCCGAGGTGGATGCCGGTGAGCACCACCTCGGCGAACCCCTTCTCCATGAGGGCCCTGACGCTGGAAACGACCGTTGCCGGGGCGAGACTTCGCCCCGGTCCTCTCACCGACGGTACGATGCAGTAGGAGCATCGGTGATCGCATCCGTCCTGGACCTTGAGGAAGCCCCTGTCCCGGTGCTCCAGGCTAACGGCCGGGTCTTCAGGCCAGTCGGTCCAGGAGCCATGGTCAGCGAGGTTCAGGAAATGCGTCAACATCCCCTTCTCAGAAGGCCCAAGGACGAGGTCGGCCTCCGGCATGGAACGTATCTGATCCGGATCCCCCTTGGAGAGGCAGCCGACGACGACGAGCCGGGCGTCACTGTTGGCCTTCCTGGCCCTTCGGATGGCCTTTCGGCACTGGGCCTCTGTGGAACCGGTCACCATGCAGGTGTTCACCACGATCACATCGGCCCCGTCGAGGTCCGACGGGGCCAAACCCGACTGTCTCAGGCTGGCGGCCATGGCGGCGGAATCGTACTGGTTGCTCTTGCAGCCGAGGGTGATGAAGGAGTAGGTGCGCGGCGGCAGGCCGCCGTGAGGAGAGCTCTTTTCCATGAAACCAATGTAATGGAAGATAAAAAAAGTTCAACCATCGAATCGGGGGTCATCGACCCTGGAGTGGTTGAACTGTGATAGATATCGCGAACCGGAGCCCTGCACTTACCGCATATCTATTGTCCTTCACGATCCATCGCCTTGCCTCCGGCCTTTTCGGGGAGCCATGGTCGGCGGGCTGCGAAAGGGGACAAAAGAGGCCCTCCGACGTTGGGGGCCATCGGAGGGCCGGCCCGGCTAGACGCCGGGCCCCTGGGGTGCATTTCCGCCCCGCTGGGGATACGGAGCGGAGTTGGGGGCTATATGATCCCTGAAAAAGAGCTGCACGTTTAAGCTGTAATCCGTCTACCTCCCGCTTCCTCCGCCGGAGCCGCCACCGGATTCTCCACCTGAGCCGCCACCTGAGCCGCCGCCGGAGCTCTCGCCGCCACCCTGTGTTCCACCCCTTCCGCCGCTGTCCCTGTCAGGACGCGTCGAATCCCGGGTGTCGCCCCTCTGCCGGGGATACCTGCTCATCCGCTCCCTGAGTTCCCTCTGAAAACGGATCTGGAAAAGAACGTAACGGGCCGTGTCCTCCGGTGAGAGGATGGTACGGACCCTGATCAGATGCCCCTCCTCGACCCGGGCCATCTCTTTTCGGTTCTCCTGGAGTATGTCAAGGGCCTGAGAGATCCAGGGCCGGTCGACACGATCGCTCTCAACTTCCTGGGCCATTCTCCTGACAATGCGGCGGTTTTCCGCCTCTATCTGGTGCCTCTGCTCGTCCATCTCCCTGATGGCGGGGAAAAGCCTGGAACTGGTCGCCTCGTCAAGGTCCAGTTCCTCGGTGAGCATCCACGCCCTCAGTGCCTCGACCTTCTTGCGGACACGACTGATATCCCGCTCATCCGGGGAAATGTCCCAATCGTCGGCAGATACCGACAGCGGGAGCGAAAAAATAACGACTGCCAGGACCAATAATATGGAGAGAGCGTGTCTGTTCTTCATAGCGTTACCCTCTTTCGATACCTTCGGAGGCCATTTCGTCCAGGACCTCCTCCAATCTGATCAACGAATCATCGTCGAGGTGCCGGAAACCAAGCTCGTCGAGCGTCGAACCGTCGGGGAACAGGGCAAGGTCCTCGTAAGAGACGCCACCGTTCAGGTCGATGGACAGGTCGATGAGCGCAACATCGTTGCTGTGGTCGGACAGAAATTCGACTTCCACTCCGAGGTCAACAACGCGCCCGACAAGGTCGAAGGGTGCCTCAGGGTAGGGCAAAGGCACTTCCACGGTTGTCCCCCTGGGCCACAGGACCAGAATGAGCAGGGCGGCCAGGCCGGCGGCGGCCAATCCTCCCCTCCAGGCCCAGCCGGCAGGACGCCACATGGGGCCGAACGTCGGCGTCAGGGACTTTCCGAACCGCCTCGGGGCCGATTTCACTTCGGTGATGACCCGTCCGGGAAGAGCATTCCAGAAATCCTCTCCGGGGTCGGGCACTTCGATGGAGGCGAGGTTCCGGATGATCCCATAGTCGCCGGAGCATTCCCCACAGGTCTCGAGGTGAATGCGGACCCGCCCGCTCTGGTCCTCATCGAGGGTCCCGGCGGCGAATTCCACGAGGTGTTGCCTCACCCAGCCGTCACTGCATCTCATCAATCACTCTCCCAGCGCCGCCTTGAGTTTTTGGACCGCCTGATGGTAATTGGCCTTGGCCGATCCCACCGAGCACCTCATGATCCTGGCGACGTCGGTGAACGGATATCCCTCCTGCACCCTCAGGACAAGAGCCTCCCTCTGCCGCTCGGGAAGGGTCTGAACCGCCTCCCAGAGCATCCTTCTTTCCTGCTGATGGTTGAGGACCTCAAAGGCTCCCTCGTCGGATGAAGGCATATTATCGTCAACCTCCTGATGGCTCCTCCGCGACTCGTCACGCACATGGTTCCGGAACGTATTGACCGCTATTCTGTAGAGCCAGGTCCGAAAGGAGGCATCCCCCCGGAAACCACCGAGCCCGGAATATGCCTTGATGAAGGCCATCTGGGTAACTTCGGCAGTGATCTCAGGGTCCCCCGACAGCCGATAAATGAAGGAGAAGATCGGCTTCTGGTGGGCCCGAACCAGGTCCTCGAACGCGTTGTCGTCTCCCCTACGGGCGCGTTGGACCAATTCCCGCTCACACTCTCTCTCCCTCGTACGCTCCATATTTCATGGCGTTCCTGTTTATATAGACACCTGTGTCTACGAAAAGTTTAATGGGAAAGGGAAAAAGGGGGAAGGGGAAAGATGTGTTCCGTGATTCGTAATTAGTGATTCGTGACTCGTGAATTCGAGTTTTCAGTCTGCAGTTGATAAAGGCCGTGATTCGTAATTCGTAATTTGTGATCAGTATAGGAAAGATCTATATATCAGACTTCTTAGTTCTTTTTCTGCCTTTACTAATACCGAATCACTAATCACGTTTAATTGGCTTCTGGACGTTGGGCTCTGACCCACTGATCCATCCGCCGCCGAGGACGGTATCCCCGTCGTACACCACCGCCGCCTGGCCAGGGGCGACGCCGTGCTGGGGTTCGTCAAAGAATACCCTGAAGGAGCCCCCCTCGAGGATCCTGACCTCCCCTTCCGCCGGTCTGTGACGGTGCCTGACCTGGACCTGGGCCCGAAAATGGTCCGAAGGGGGTTGCCCGGCGACCCACGTTGCAGATTCGACCAGCATGTCGGGAAAGGACGCCTCCTCCCTGGTTCCCAGGACGATGGTGTTGCCGGCGGCGTCTATACGCGTCACATAGAGCGGTTTCGCGGCGGCGACACCCAGGCCTTTTCTCTGACCAATGGTGTAAAAGCAGAAGCCATCGTGGGATCCGATGACATTGCCGGCCGTGTCCAGAAGGGGCCCAGGTACGATCTCGTCATGCGAGGCCTCCCTGAGAAAATCCTTCAGCCCATCGGGAGGAATAAAACAGACCTCCTGGCTTTCCGGTTTCTCGTGGACAGCCAGGCGCAGCTCCCCGGCTTTGTCCCGGACCTCGTCCTTGGTCAGATTACCCAGCGGAAAGATCAGATGGGCGAGGATTTCCTGGTCCACCGGGAAAAGGAAGTAGGACTGGTCCTTGCTCCTATCGGTCCCGCGGCACAGTCGGAAGGGTCCTCTCCCTTCGATGCGCGCATAGTGACCGGTGGCCAGCCACCGCGCCCCGACCTCCCTTGCCTTCCTGAGGAGATAGTGAAATTTGAGGCGCTCGTTGCACAGGATGCAGGGATTGGGCGTCCTCCCCCTGAGGTAGGTCATGGCGAAGGGCTCGACGACCTCTCGTCGAAACTCCTCCCTCAGATCGATGCCGTAGTGATTGATCCCCAGCCTGGCGCACACGGCTCTTGCGTCAACAAGGTCCTGGGTGCCGCAGCACCCCGACTCCACACCCGCTGCTTCCCCGTCCCACAGCAGCATGGTGGCCCCCACCACCCGGTAGCCCTGGTCCCGAAGGAGGGCGGCCGCCACTGATGAGTCGACTCCTCCGCTCATGGCGACCATGACGGTTCTGTCGTTCTTGTTCATGAGAGTCCTTTGGAACGACAGGGAATCAGAGCATTAGAAAATTGGAAATTAGAACAATAGATCATTGGATTATATAGAGCATTGGAAGGATCCTAAAATACTCCAACCACAAATCTCCAACATCTGATCTCCAATCTCCAATCTCCAATGTCTAATGTCTAATGTCCAATCTCTAATGATCTAAAAAACAACAGCCGCCCCTGTGGACGGCTCATTCGTTTCCCTCTGGCTCCCGACTCCCCGCTACTGTCTCCTACTGTCCATGTTTCTCCCTGTAATCCTTGATCGCGGCGTGGAGCGCGTCGGCCGCGAGGTTGGAGCAGTGCATCTTCTGGGGAGGGAGTCCGTCGAGGGCCTCGGCCACGGCCTTATTGGTGACGCTCTCGGCCTCTTTCAGGGTCTTTCCCTTGACCATCTCGGTGACCATGCTGCTGGTTGCGATGGCCGACCCGCAGCCGAAGGTCTGAAACTTGATATCCTCAATGACCTCTCCATTGACTTTGAGGAAGATCTTCATGATATCGCCGCAGGA
This sequence comes from bacterium, assembly GCA_020350725.1. Lineage (GTDB taxonomy): Bacteria > BMS3Abin14 > BMS3Abin14 > BMS3Abin14 > BMS3Abin14. The sequence continues at coordinate 2,557,472 of CP070719.1, read as the reverse complement.
CGCATTACCCACCTCCCCTACGCCGTCCGCGTCTGGAATCTCCCCCACATTCCGTGGGTTGCGGAAATGGTCCATTACTTTTTCCGAGTACATCATGATCGATTGTTCTCCTTATCGAGCAATATACAGAATCCGGGAGCTATGAGCCAGAGTTACATTCTGAACGACCTGTCAGCCCACCTCTTCTGAACACTGTCTACTGAATTCCGATTCCTGAAGTTTCAGCAGGTGGGTCCCCCCACGCCCGCACTCCATTCTGCACCCAGCGGCGACATGGCTCTCAGGCGCTCCACTACGGGAGGGAACACCTCCAGGACCCGGTCGACATCTTCACCGGTCGTCCCCCTGCCCATACTGAAGCGCAGGGTTCCCTGGGCAAGGACGGTGTCGATCCCCATGGCCACCAGAACGTGGGAGGGTTCGAGGGAGCCGGAGGAACAGGCCGACCCGGTGGAGACGGCAATTCCCTCCATGTCCAGGGACAGGAGAAGGGATTCACCCTCCACTCTGGCAACGCTCGCGCTGATGGTGGACGGGAAGGTCCTCTCCGGATCTCCGTTTATGGTTATCTGAGGTATCCTCTCCACGAGGCCGTCGACGAACCGCTTTCTCAACCCCTCCAGGTTCTGAAAAACCTGTTCTCTCTCCACCTCGGCGAGGCGGATCGCCTCCCCGAAGCCCACAATACCGATCACGTTTTCCGTACCGCTCCGCCGTCTTTTCTCCTGGGCTCCGCCGATGATCAACGGATCGATCCGGGTCCCTTTCCTCACGTAGAGGACACCGATCCCCTTGGGGCCGTAGATCTTGTGCGCGGCAACGGAAATGAGATCGACACCGAGATCGTCCACTTTGGTGGGAAGCTTACCGAAGCTCTGGACCGCATCCGTGTGGAGCGGGACCCCGGCCTCCCGGGTGATCATCGAGATCTCCTCGATGGGCTGAATGACCCCCACCTCGTTGTTCAGGTGCATCACGGACACGATTATGGTATCCGGCCGGATGGCTCGGCGCACATCCTCGGGATCGACGACACCTCCGGAATCGACTTCGACGTAGGTGACATCGAATCCCTTCTTGGCCAGGTAGGAAGCCGATTGCATCACGGCCGGATGCTCGATGACCGTTGTCACGATGTGCCCCGAGCCGGCCGCAAGGGCCACACCCTTAAGAGCCGCATTGTCGCTCTCCGTGCCCCCGCTGGTGAAGATGATCTCGTTGACTGACGCCCCGAGCTGGTCCGCGATCCGCTGCCTGGCCTCGTCCAGGTGGACCTTGACCTCCTGGCCGAAGGAGTGGGCACTGGACGGGTTCCCGAAGAGTTCACCCAGGAAGGGCAGCATCTTCTCCCTGACTTCGGTACGGATCGGCGTCGTGGCGTTGTGATCAAGAAAGATTCTCTGCATCTTGGTCCTCCTCACCCGGGCTGAGTTGTTCGGCATCACGGAGCAGATCGGCAAGGCTGATGGAATTGAGGAAGTCATGGACCCTTATGGAAAGCCTCTCCCAGAGGTGATGAGTGATGCAGTTCGGATACCGTTGGCAGGTCTTGCTCTGGTGGGTATCATCAGAACAGAGGAACAGCTTGTCGGCCCCTTCCACGGCCCTGATGACGTCACCGATCCGGATATCGGTGGCATCCATGCCGAGGACATATCCGCCCCCCGGCCCCTTCTTACCCCTGACGACCTCGACTCTTTTAAGCCTGTTGAACAGCTGTTCGAGATAGGCGTGTGATATCCCCTCCCTCTCCGAGATGTCGGAGAGCCTGACCGGGCGGCCTTTCTCGGAGTGGCGGGCCAGGTCGAGAAGGGCTCTCACGGTGTAGCTCGCGCGCGTGGTGATCTTCATTCCGAATCCGCCCCTTTGGCCTCCCGCCTATCGTCCTTCTCGGCCTTGCTCTTGACGAGCCCGTCAAGCCGGCCCTGCAGCTCTTCGAACCTCGCCTGGTCTGCGTCCTCCCTCTCGCTCAGGGTATTCAGCCTCCTGTGGAGGAGATTGACGTGCTCCATGAGACAGGTGAAGGCCTGGGCAACGGGGTCGGGCATGATCTGGTGGTTGAGATCGACGGTATCCACCTTCTTTCCCTCTTTGACCACAATGCGTCCCGGGATGCCGGTGACCGTTGAATTCGGCGGCACCTCCTTGATCACCACTGAATTGGCCCCGACCCTGCTGTTCTCACCGACCTCAAATGGCCCAAGGACCTTGGCTCCCGCGCCGACCACCACGTTATCCCGGAGGGTGGGATGCCTCTTCTCCTTCTTCAGGCTGACACCGCCTAGGGTCACTCCCTGATACAGGGTTACGTTATCGCCGATCTCGGTGGTCTCTCCGATAACCACCCCCATGCCGTGGTCGATGAAAAAACCCTTGCCGACCTTCACCCCCGGGTGGATCTCGATCCCTGTCAGTATTCTGGCGATGTGGGACAGGAACCTGGCAAGAAAATAGAGCTTCAGGTTCCACAGCTTATGGGATATTCGGTGAATGAAAACAGCGTGGAACCCCGGGTAGCTGAAGACGATGTCCAGGTTACTCCGACAGGCCGGATCCCTCTCCCTGGCCGCTCTGATATCGGATCTGATCATTTTGAAGAACATGGCTCCCCCTATTCCTGACTTTTGGAATTGGTTTTTGGCAAACTTAACTTTATCGATCCTGTTTGTCAACCGGGAATAGTCAATAGTATCCAGTATTCAGTAGTCAGGATTCAGTATCAGAACTTCAGATCCGCTTTTAGAGAATAATATCTTGGACTTTGGACATTGGACGTTGGACGAACTCTTCTATTGCACTTCCAGATACTTGGACAAGGTCCTCAATTTAGCTGGTCCAATACCCGGTACCGCATCCAATCGGGAAACAGAAGACACCCAAACCACCTGTGAAATGAACCCATATATGTACTCGGCAAGGACCTTGCCGATACCGGGGATCCTGACGAGGTCCTCCACTCCGACCGAATTGAGATCCATGGGTATGCCCCAGACATACCGTTCGACCTGGGACATCGGCCTCACCGTCCACCCTCCCGGACCCATCGTCAGGACCCCTGCCCTCGGAAGGACGGTGGCTGATCCGGCCGGATCGGCCGGAAGCGATAGGGACAGGACGGCCTCCCCTATGGTTGTCCCGGACGGGTAGACATCGAGCCGGCCGGTGGGGAGCTCCGTCCTATCCACGATCCTCTCCGACACCGGGGGAGGCCATGGTGTCCCTGTACCCGCATCGGCCCTTTGGGGGATCACAGGCCTTCCGTGCCAGGAATGGATCTGACCGGCGAGGGTAAGCACCACCAGCAGGATCAGCGCCCTACGGGCATGTTCGGATCGCCAGGGGTCTCCGTAAGCCATGGCTGGATGGTCAGCAAGACCGATGCCAACCGTTGCCCCGGGACAGGAGGGCTGAGGGGAAGAAGGTGAATGAAGCCAAGCCGGCCGGACGGTGTGCAGGGAATTCGCAGACGGGAAGCAGGGTCTGCAACCTTGAAGCCGGAATTTGGAACCTGGAACCTCTATGTCACCCTACGGCAGGATCCCCCTGTCGCGGAGAAAGGAGAGAACCCGTTCAAGTTGCCTCATCTGTTCCGCCTGGTCCGGCTTCGGGTCGGGATCGGGGTCCCTCAGGCGGTATCTACCGTCACCGGTGGCGCCGTATCTTGCCCTCTCCTCGATGTATTCGTCAGGAAGCGTGTCGGTGACCTCCTGATCCGTGAGGATGCTCCAGGCGAGGGTCCATGTCCTGGCGACGGTATCCATCTCGTATCCGCCTCCACCCAATACCGTCAGAGGTCCGCCGTAAAGCTCCTTTACTCGCTTGAGAAAGAATTCCACCGAGGCGGTGGTGTACATCAGGTGGGCAAGGGGATCCCTTCCCATTCCGTCCACGCCGAGCTGGACGACGACGATGTCCGGCCGGAAGGATCCCAGAAGAGGCGGCACCACCGCCTCGAAACCGGCGGTGAAGACCTGGTCCGAGGAACCCGGATGCAGGGGGATGTTGACACTGAATCCCTCCCCCACCCCCTCGCCCACCTCATCCACGTAGCCGGACCCCGGGAAGAGATAATCCCCGGTTTCATGGATGGAGACGGTCATGACCCTGTCGGTGGCGTAGAAGGCCTCCTGAACGCCGTCTCCGTGGTGGGCATCCACATCGAGGTAGAGTACCCGCCTGCCCTCCTCCACCTGCTCGGCTATGGCCACCGCCGCGTCATTGAGATAGCAGAAGCCGGCCGCCCTGCTCCGGTGCGCGTGGTGAAATCCCCCTCCCGTGTGAAAGGATGCAAGGGCCCTTCCCCCGGCAACGGCTCGGACCGCCTCCAGGGTGCCGCCGCACACCAGGCGGCTCCAGTCGTTCACGCCCTCGAAGACCGGGTTGTCGCCGTGGCCGAGACCGTATCTCAGGGCGCCGTGGAAGGACCTGCCCCCGTTCACTCTTTCCAGGGCTGTGAGGTACTCCTCGGCGTGGACCCTCAACAGGTCCCTTCTGTCCGCGGGAGACGGTTCCGAAACGCTGACGGCCGGACCGTTCAAAAGACCGTATTTCTCCATGAGCACGTGGGTCAGGTGGAGTCGAGTGGGTCGCAGGGGGTGGAAGGGACCGTAGCTGTAATCACGGTATTTTGGTGAGTAAACCAGGAGGCTGCTCATGGGATCATTATAGTTAAAAATCCAAAATGTAGAATCCAAAAACACGTCCCCGGACGTCGACCGGGTTGTGGTCGGCATCAGGGCAAAAAAAGATCCCGCCCTGGGGCGGGATCCTCTGTAGCCGTGAGGGGATCCGGGTTATTCCGAGTACGTCGAATCGCCGTAGGACGGTACAGCAGCCGTCGACTCGCTCAGCTTTCTCGTCTGCTCCTCTGAGACCTTGAACATGGGGAGAAGCCATTCGGCCACGGCGATGATGACAAAGGGCACGAGCATGATGCCGATGGCGGTCAGGATCCCCTCCTTCTCGAACAGACCGGGGCGATAGGCTTCCCGAAGGCCGGCCAGGGACTTGGAGATCATCTGTCCGCCGATGACCACGTTCCACCTCATGGAGAAGACCTGGATGAGCAGGAGGGAGGACGCCACAAAGGACAGTGTGTTGGCCACTCTGTCACCCATGTTGCTCTTCATGAGAACGATGATCATGAGGAGGATGAAGGGGATGAGCACTCCGACGATCATCTGCAGACCCAGGAAGGAGAAGGACAGCGGTCCGAACAGCAGCTCACCGATGATCTCCCATTCCTCGGCCTTCTCGTAGGAAAGCGTCACGAGCTCGAGAAGCTCCAGGGATGCCGTGATGATGAGGAACATCCACAGCCATCCACACATGGTATCGATGCACGCCCGGTCGATGACGTAGCCCTTGAGCTTCATCGCCACCTGGTACATGACGATCAGGGCCGCGATGCCCGAGACGACAGCCGAGAAGATAAAGATGATGGGCATGAGCGGTGTCGACCACCAGGGATTGGATTTCAGAGCCCCGAAGAGAAAACCGACGTATCCGTGGAGGAGGAAGGCGGCCGGGATACCGATGGCGGCCAGGAAGGTCACCACTTTTTTGTCTATCTCCTGCGCCTTCTCCGAGATGTCGTAGACACCGAGGGCCAGCACCTTGTAGATGGTCTGTTTGAGGCCTCTGGTCCGTTTTGCGTAGGTGACGATGTCCCTGCGGAACACCAGCCAGACCTCGAAGAGCAGGATGATCATGTACCCCCCGTAAAAATATCCGAACCCCGCCATGGCCGAGGTGAAGTTCGGGGTGATCATGACGTTAAAGCCCCGGAAGGGATGGCCAAGGTGCAGGAGAAGGGGCCATGTCGCCACCAGGAGAAAGGCGAAGGACGCCATGAGGGCGAAACGGGCGATGGGCCTGAGGGCCTCCATGTTGAAGACGTGGTAAAGGGACGAAACGACGAAAGCTCCAGCGACAAGACCCGTGATGTACGGGTAGAGGACGATCATCAACGACCAGTGGATGTGGAGGTCATTGGGAAATACATATCCAATTGTCTCTAGCATCAGCGGACCTCCTTGTCTAAGCCGATGTAATAACACTTCGGCTTGGTGAGCAGCTGAGGCTGCAGGACGCCCAGGCGCTCCCTTTCAACGATATGTCTCACCGGGTCGTACGAGTCTTTCATGTCACCGAACAATCGGGTGCCGGTGGGGCAGGCGTGGGCACAGGCCGGCTTGAGGCCCCTGCTCACCCTGTGATAGCACCAGGTGCACTTGTCCGCCGTATGGGTAATGGGGTTGATGAAACGGCTGCCGTAAGGACAGGCCTGCACGCAGTAACTGCAGCCCATGCATCTCTTGCCGTCCACCAGAACAAGGCCGTCGGGTGTGTAGTAGGAGGCCCCGAAGGGGCAGACCTGAACGCAGGGCGTTTCCTGGCAGTGATTGCACATCTTGGGGACGAAATAGGCCTTGGACACCCCCTCGACACCGGCGGTGGTGGCGGGGAATCCGTAGAGGCCTCCATCGGGTGAATCGATCCTGGCGTGCTCGTCCTGACCCATCTGGTAGCGCTCGACCCACGTCCTGTAGAATCCGGTCGGCACCTCGTTCTCCATCTTGCAGGCCCGCACGCAGGATCCGCATCCGATGCATTTGTGCAGGTCGATGACGTAAGAGTAGAGGTGCTCGTAGGGATTGTACCCTGTCCTGACGGGCTCAGGCTGGACCTTCGTCGAGGCAGCAGCGAATCTGGTCCTGCCCGGAAGGAAGGCTGACAGGATCGCCGAAGCGGTCCCCAGGAGGGACACCCCCACCGTCGTCCGAAGGAATTTCCGTCGTGTGATATCTTTCATGCCGACTCCTCGCTTATCAAAAGGACTCCCGTTGGCAAGGGGGTACCTACATCTCCGGATCGTGGGGATCGTGGCATTCGAGGCACACGTCGGGGCCGATCTTCATGTCCCTCTCCTCGAGGTGCTCGACCACCACGATGGTCGTATAGTCGTCCGGTTTGGCCAGCTGGTAGTCGTGACACTTGATGCACAGCTCCTGGGCCGAGTGGATCTCCATTTCCCCTGTTCGTTCGAACTGATCGGGATCCTCCGTGAATGCCTCAATGCTGTCGTACTCGACGTGAGTCCTCAGGGGTCCGTGACAGGTCTCGCAGTTGATCACCCTATGGGGAGTCCCGAGGATCTGTTCGACTTTCTCCTCGTGGCAGGGGGCGCACGATTCGATGCCCGCGCCGTGTCTCGGCACCCTGATGTTCATCTGCTCCACCAGGTTTTCCCCCCGGTAATAACCGTACTGCCCGAAGGTCGCCGGGACGAGAAAACCTCTGCCCAGCAGGTAGCCGATGGTCACGATGAGCCAGATGAGGATGGCTCGCCACAGATGCTTGGTGTGTTCCATAGTTCCACCTTCCGAGTTGGAGCCGGCCGGCAGTCAGGCCGTCAGGCCTCGCCGGACCGGTCTCTGTCTGCGGGGTCTTCCCGGGAGATGAGCCACCGGAAAAAACCCTTACCCCCGAATCTCTTGCCCTTTTCATCCGCCGGCGGTTCGGCCCCGAGGTCATCGCCGGAGACCAGCCACGCCAGAAAACCCCTGTCGCCGAACCTGCCCCTCTCCCGAGCCTGGGCCGGCTCCTCCTCGATGGCCTCTGAGGAAAGGAGCCAGGCCAGGAATCCACCCCTTCCGAAACGGGTGGGGGAAGGCTCCAAGGCTTGCTCCTCCTCGAGCCGGTCGGCTGGGATCAGCCAGCCGAGGAATCCCCGATCTCCGAAGCGGGACGTCTCGGCCGCCACCTGGTCCTCCTCCTCGAGCCTCTCGGCTGCAAGCAGCCAGCCGAGAAATCCCTTTTCACCGAAGCGGGACGTCCGGGCCCCGAGCTCCTCCTCCTCGTGGAGGGAGTCGGGGGAGAGCAGCCAGGCGACAGCCCCCTTGTCTTCGAAGCGGCCCCCCTTTGGGGAGGTGTCCTCCTCGGTGTCGAGGGACTCCGGGGCCAGGATCCAGACTATGCGGTCGATTATCCTGCGGGGGTTGAACCACTTCAATGAAAGCTCCCCTGTAACCTGGGTAAATTCACCGCCGGCGAGACAAACTGTCTATACCATGTTTGACGATATCGTCAAGGGCCTTTTTCACAATCCGGAGAGGTGGAAGTTTTCACAAGCACATGAACAAAAACATCATTTAATTTCAGCAGGTTGTACGGTTGTCCGTGGGAAGAGAAAACGTAAAACGAGGGCTGTCCAAACAGATGGACTTCACAAGACGACACGCTGGGTAAGTGGGCCATCGAGGGGAGCCCGCAGGTGGCCTGTTCGATGCGCCGGGTTCTGTTCTCCGGACTCTGGTCTCCGGCCTCTGGACGCCAGTCCTATCCTGCCAGGCGGTCAGTCCGAAGCAGAGACCGAGCCGGGGTAGACCCCATGCTCCTGTGGGATGGCCTCGGATCTCCTCACCCCCTCATCCGTGAACCGCAGCCTTCCCGTGTACACGGGCACGGCGAACTTCAACATCAGGGTGTAGATAAGTGCGCCGGTGGCCCAGACCCCGATGGTGATGAGGATCTCCGGATTGGTGGGCGAGTACTCGTAGATCTCTCCCAGGGTGCCGGGAATGAAGCCCGGAATGACCAGACCCATCCCCTTCTCGATGTAGACACCGAAGATGACCAGGACACAGGCCATATTCAGGGTGACGGGATTCTCCCTCGCCCTCGGTGAGAGGAAGAGGAAAAAGGCGATGAGATTGAAGATGAGGGCGGTCCAGAGGTATGGGACCAGATTGCTGTGCCCGTGGAGACCGAAATACATGTACTGGAGGGGCGCCATGTGGATCGTCCCCGAATAGAATTCCTTGAACACCTCGGCCCCGAAGAGGAAGAGATTGAACCCCATAGCGTAGGCGATGAGCTCCGCGATCTTGTTGATGGCGCGATCCTCGATATCGACAGGCCACACTTTCCGTATGATCTGAAAGAGGATGAGCATGAGGGCCGGGCCTGAGCAGAAGGCGGAAGCCAGGAACCGGGGAGCGAGGATGGAGGCGTTCCAGAACGGCCTGGCCGGCAGGCCGTTGTACAGAAAGGCGGTCACCGTGTGGATGCTGACGGCCCAGGGGATCGACAGGATGACCAGGGGCCGGACGACGGCCATGCTGTATTCCTTGTTGTGGGCGATCCGGTACAGGACGTAGAACACCACGGTCAGGTTGATGGCCAGGTAGCCGTTCAGGACCAGGACATCCCACGCCAGCAGCGAGGCGGGGAAGTTCATGGTCCCCAGGAAGGGCAGCAGGTGCCAGACCCTCTCCGGTCGGCCGACGTCGACCATGATGAACATGATGCACATGGAGATGGCGGTGATCGCCAGCATCTCACCGAAGAGGACGATCTCCTTGATGGGCTTGAAATCGTAGATATAGGCAGGAATGACCAGCAGGACGGCAGCGGCGGCCACCCCGACGAGGAAGGTGAAATTGGACAGGTAAAAGCCCCAGGAGACCTGGTCCCTCATGGCAGTGACGATGAGTCCGTTCTTCAGCTGCATGAGATAGGTACCCCAGCCAATGAGCATGAGGAAACCGAGAAATCCGATCCAGATATAGTAATTGCGTGTCCCGGAGAAGATCTCTTTCAGGGCGATAAAGAAATGCCGGACTAGATTCACCATGAGCGGCCTCTCTTCTTAGGTTGCAAAGAAGTAGTAGAACTTCGGGTTTGTGTTGACATCCTCTTTCAGCCTGAAGACCCTCTTGTTCTGGATGCAGTAGCGGATCTCGCTGTCCGGGTCCAGCAGGTTGCCGAACTTCCTGGCCCCCACCGGGCAGACCTCCACGCAGGCTGGATAGCCACCCGGATTTTCCCTCGTCCGGTGGGTGCAGAAGTGGCATTTCTCGACCACTCCGACATGGCGGGGCCGGTTGCCCAGGTAGTGGGTGTTGGTGTTGATCTCCTCCTTCTCGATGCCGGGTTTTTTCCAGTTGAACCGTCGTGCCCCGTAGGGGCAGGCGGCCATACAGTATCGGCAGCCGATGCACCAGTTGTAATCGACGACCGTTATCCCGTCGTCGTCCTTCCAGGTGGCCTGGGTGGGACATGCCTTGACGCAGGGGGGATTCTCACACTGCTGACACTGGACAGGCATGTAGAAATAGCCCGGTTCAGGCACCTCCGCGGGGTTGTAGTACTTGTCCGCGCTCTCCAGGTCGTTGACCCACTTGTCACCCTTCCTGAACTGGAGGACCGATATCCAGTGGATCTGAGGATCCCTGGACTGATTGTTCTCGTCGACGCAGGCGTAGACGCATCGACGGCATCCGATGCACCGCGAGATGTCCAGGCCGTAACCGAAGAGGACGCCCGGGATCGGCTTTGTCGCCTTGACCTTGATGTCGACTCCGTACTCCTTCTCATACTCCTTCTCGAGGCGGTCGAGGACTCTCTGGATCTCCTGATCGTTCATCTCCCGGAAGTGTTTCTGGAAGAACGCCTCCCAGACGGAGGCGCCGGCATCCTTCGCCGACAGGGCCGCCGCAGCCGATCCGAGGGCCAATCCCTTGAGGAGGGATCTCCTGCTGACCTTGCACTCGCCTATAAGTCTGTTTGCTGGTTTTTTCATGACGTCGGGCCTCTACTTGATATCCTTCGGCTTGATCGGCGGGGGTTTGGGTGCGACAGGCTTGAACCTCGGCTGGTGGGGGTTGTGGCAGTGGACACAGAGCCGGTAGGTCTTCCGGCCGTTCCACTCACCGGTCCGCCTGCCGTGGACCCCCGCTTTCCAGTCCCTGAAGATGGTCCCGTGGCACTGCCCGCAGAGGTAATAGGACTCCTCGAAACTGACCAGCCTCCCGCTGGCCAGCCTGAGGACATCACGGTCCTCCGGATTGTGGCAGTCGAGGCACCACCTTTCCTCCTCGTTGTGGTTGATGATCCTGATCTCCTCGTGAAAATCCTCCATCTCCCGTCTCTCGTAGTTGACCTCCTGGTCCTCGTGGCAGTCCGAACAGGGGAAGATCCCATCGGAAAAGGGCGGGGGGGGAACAAAGAACTCGGGGACGGGATGGTCTTTGGCCGCCGTCGCCGCGGGCGTCTCCGCCCCGGGCACCGTCCGATAGTGGCCCCCCTCCGTGGCATCGGCGGCATGAAGGGGGACAGCTGCTGCCAGGCAGGCGATGGCCAGAAGGACCGCCGGCAGGGGTATCTTTTTCATCTCCATCCTCCGCATAACGGAAACAGGTTGTCTGATCCCAAGGAAGATCTCATGAACACTGCTGATGGTACCCGAGTGCTGACTGAAATTTTATCAAATCGTCATCCCTTGTAAAGAAACCGGTGGATGACTTGGGTCCAACCATATGAATTAGGCACAAGACACAGCATGATGAAATCAATTGTTTCCATGGGATTTGTTTCTACCTACAAGGGCGCACTCAATTGTTATTCACATGAAGGAGCAGGGAGTACTTATATACTTGACCGCTGAACTTGTAAAGGGGGAAAAAGGGGGAAAGAAAGTTTCCAGTTCACAGTTTGTGGTTTCCAGTTAACAGAGCCGAGAAAGAGAATAACAACATCTCATTTATTTTCAGTTGCAGGTGATCTAACCCAACTGGAAACTGAAAACTATAAACTGGAAACTGCGAAAAGCATTAACCCTGCTTCGGGGAGGTTTTTTGCCATCTACTGAGAACAACCGCCGCCAGGGCGGCGGCCAGGCCGAAGGAGAGGACGCTCATGACCAGCGGCATACCGCGGATACCGAGAAGATCGAGGAGAAAAACCTTGCCTCCCCCGATCAGGGTGACAAGGATCGCCACCATCTTAACCTCGACGCTTTTAAGTCTTGACGCGGCCAGAAACAGGGCGATGGCGCCCAGGTTGATCAGTATGGATTGAATGGACCGGAAAGCGTCGGAGGTCCCGTCCAGCACCGCGAAGATCAGGAGGTGCGATCCGGCCCGGCACGCGAGGAAGGCTCCCGCGAGGGACACGACCAGGAGGGCGGCGGCGCTTCTGTCCTTTCCGTCAAGGCGGGTGAAATAGAACGAGTCGGCCGGCGGTTCGGTCCCCCTGGCCAGGCGGTAATGGATAAAGGCGATCGCGGCGATGGCCGCCGTGGATACGATCGTTATGGCGGGCATTCTCCCCACGGGGGCGGACGCCAGAAGCAGCAGCGAAGCTCCCATGACCGTGATCTGGAGGAAGTAGGAGGTGACCCGGACGCCGGAGCTTTTCCAGATCCGGGAGAGATAGGCCAGATTCAGGGCGGCCCATGAGAGGATGGCCAGGGCGATGATCGACTGGCCGGAGACGTCCCGGAAGGAGATGGCCAGGAGAAAGGCCGCGGGAAAGGCAAAGACATTGGCTCCCGCCGGCCCATCCTCCCGTGTCCGCACGGCGAGGAAGGCCAGGCCCAGGAGAGCGGTGGCGGCAGCAACCCCGGCCGCTCCAAGGACCCTGATATCCCAGGCGGCCGAGCGGATAACGAGAAATGCGAGACCGTAGGCCCAGACCGCGGACAGGGTGGGAAGAAGGGCGTCGAACATCCCAATGGCTTCCAACCGCCGCCTTACCGTCCTCAGGAAGCTCATCGTGACATAGAACACCGTCATGACGGAGACAGAGGGGAGGAACCAGGTGAAAGCCAGGTTGCCGGGTAGCGGACCTTCCCCTTTAAGGGCCATCGCGATCTTGAAGGCCCAGGCCAGGTACACGAGCCCGGTCACCGCCACCGTCAGGTGCCTCAGCCACCAGCTCCTGGGGAGGTCCACAGCCGCAAAGGCCATGAGATTCGCGGCCAACAGAAGGACGGCGAGGTAGATAAAGAAGGGGTTGGGAAAATCGAGGGGGACTCCGGCGAACAGGAGCCCCACAGTCCCGACCCACGCCGGTGTTGCGACCCCCTGGAGCCGGCTGATGACGGCGAGGCCGGCGGCGGCCACGATCAGCACAATGTAGGCGGGAAGGGACGATAGGACCCCGAAAGTAGCGTGGGTCTCGATGACGACGGAGAACAGAAGGAGGGCGCCGCTGACGCTGAATATGGGGGCGAAGGGATGGGACCTGCGGTACATGAACCAGCCGATGGCCTCGAGGAGCGAAGCGTATCCGATCCCCAGCAGGCTCCCCACCCTGATGCCGAGGAAGCCGCTATCGGTGAGTGTGCGCAGGACAAGGGCCAGGACGAGGATGAGGCTGACGGTGGCGATCCGGGAGAAGACAGCCGTCATGCCGCCGGTGGTCAGGGGACCTCCCCGGTCGGCGAGGCCTGTCTCTCCCGCTGGTACCTCCATCCGGGCCTCTGCCTGTGTCTCCGCTTCGCCCCCGGCAACCCGCAGGCCCTGGACCAGGTCCTCCAGCCGGGCTACCCTTTCCGTCAGGGCCCGTACAGCATCCGACAGTTCCTCTCTTCTTATGTTCTCTCCGTGTTCTCCGTTATCCAATCCGGCGATCCCTCTATCAGTCAGGGCGCGGCCTTTTCACCCCGCAGGGGCGGAGGAATGAGCTTCAGCGGTCCCGGTCCAGCACCCGGCCAGCAGCCCTAAGCCCTTAATCCTAAGCTCCCTTAGCCTCAAAACAAAGGCCCGATCATGACAACCGGGCCCTGTTGAAAAAGCTTTCAGCCCTCAGATAAAATCGTGGCAGTCGGCGCACATCTCATCGGGATTGTGGTCCTCCTTGTCATCGTGGCACTCATAGCAGGTCTCCCTGCTTCTGACCGTCCACAGGTGGGGCTGGTGACAGGTGACACACCCCGCCTCGAAGTGGTCCTCGATCTCCGTGTGAAGCTGCCCGATGTCGTCATGGCAGTCGGTACAGTCCATGACCGGCTGTACGCTCTGGAGATCCAGGTGGCAGTCCTGACACTCGAAATCTCCCATTCCCACGGTCTCGTCGTAGTCGGCGACTCCCTTCTCGATGTGACAGGTTCTGCAGTCCCTCGACGGGGGCAGCCCGCCGGTGTGGCACCTGCTGCAGTTCATCTCCGCGTGCTGGTATTTCAGATCCCAGGGATGCCAGGTCTCCCAGTCCTCACCCTCGGGGAACGCTTCCGTCCAGTGTTTGCTTGGGCTGCTCTCGGGCATGGTGTGGCAGACCACGCATTCCCTCCGTATGACCTGTCCGTCCTCGCTGACGTGCTTGCCGTCGTGGCAGCGGAAACATCCGGGAAAGATCCTGTGTCCGATGTTGTCGGGATACTCCTTCCAGGAGACACTCATCTCCGGGAAGAAGTTCTTGTCGTAGATATCCCGAATGACCTCGACAGCCCTCTGGACGGCGGTTTCCTTTTCCGAGGCGACATCGGGGTAATTCTCCCTGTAGAACTCCCAGATCTTTGCGCCGATCCGGTCGAAGGCTTCCTCCTTGGTGGCGTACTCGGCAACCAGGACCTCCACACCCAGCTTTTTGATGTAGGGCAGCTTGTGGTCGATGGCCTCTTCCACCAGGGCCTTATCCATGCTCTCCTGGGGCGAATAATATATATGAGTGGGCCGGTTGTGACAGACGACGCAGTCCACGAGGCGAGGTTCGTCCTGGTGGCCCTCCGATCCTCCCTGATCCGCTTCATCATATCCCTCAAGCCGGTACTCGACAACGGTGCCGTCTTCCTTCTCCTCCCAGACGACGGGGATGGTCTGGAGGGCCGGATCGGCGGCCTCAAATGTAACCTTCTTCTCGCTGAGCATGTGCCAATGGATGCCCGACCCGTCCTCACCGGCGGTGGATTCGCCCCCCCCGATCCTGACCAGGAAGGAGACATCGTGGGGCGTGTTGCGCTCATCGAATCCGAAGTGGGTCCTGACCTTCAGCTTGCTCCCGTAGAACTTCTCGGGCCAGTGGCACTCCTCGCAGGTCTCCCGGGCAGGCCGGAGATGCTGGATGGCCGGCGGCAGGGGTTTGGGGTAGGTGTTGAGAAGAACAGCGATCATCTGTCTGCTTCCGGCCAGTTTCGACCGGACGTACCAGCCGGCCCCCGGTCCGACGTGACACTTGGCACAGGACACCCTGGCGTGTGGGGAGTTCTGCAGCGCGGTAGCCTCAGGCTCCATGACCTCATGGCACAGCTCCCCGCAGAAGGTCAGGGACTCCGTGAAGTGGTAGGCCTCGTAGGCGATGACGGTAAGGAGCAGAGCGGTGCCCACGGCCACGCCGAGGGTGATGATAAAGGTGACCCTGTGCCTGGGCATGTTCAGATCAAACACGGGGAACTTCGGGACTTCGACGACAGATGCCTTCCGCCTTCTCTTGTGTTCCTCCCACATTCCCCATCCTATGAGGAGAAAACCGGACATGAAGAAAACGGGCAGAATAAAGAACACCAGAACGCCCATGTAGGCGGAATGGACCGCCGCCAGCAGGTCGATGAGGAGGAGGATCGCGATGAAAACCGCGGAGATGGCGCTGGTGATGATTCCGAGATAGCTCATGGTATTGCGCCAGAGCCCCCGCTCGAAAACGCTCTTCTGTTCGGTCATTAAACACCCTCCCTTTTGCGCATCAATTCACAAAAAGACTCCCTCTCCCAGGTTTTGCAACTGTTCTTTTTTGCACAATAATTTGTTTCCGTCAAGGTCTAAGACCCGGTGACGGCTTGGGAAGTTATTCACATTTGACGGGATCGTTCGTTACGGGCTGGCGCCGGGCAGGGACTGCCCCGCGGGATGGATGGTCCAGGGATGTGCTGTCCTGCCGGAACCGAAAGGGAACAAATGCGTCTTTTCCCCTCCGGTCTTTCCGGATCGTCCCTGCCGGGGGAACGGGTGCCCTCAGAGGGCTCCCTTCTCCTCCTCCCGGAGGAGTTTATACTCGATGGAGTCCACCAGCGCCTGCCAGGACGCCTCGAGAATGTTGTCGGAAACGCCTACGGTGGACCATTTTGTCTCCCTATCGCCGGACTCGATGATCACGCGGGTGACAGCGGCGGTCCCCTTGTCCTCGGGCAGGATACGGACCTTGTAATCGATAAGTCTCACGTCCTCCAGGACGGGATAGAATTTGGTCAATGCCTTTCTCAGCGCCCGGTCCATGGCATCCACGGGTCCCTGTCCAACAGCAGCTGTGTGTTCGGTGTTCCCCTCAACCTCAACCATGATCGTCGCTTCCGAGAGAGGCGGCCTGTCCCATTCCCTCTTCTCGTCGATGACCCTGAAGCCCTTCAATCCGAAGAATCTCCGGTGCTTGCCCAGCGCCTTCTTCAGGAGCAATTCGAAGGACCCCTCGGCTGATTCATAGAGGAAGCCCCTGTTCTCGAGGTCCTTGATCTGATCGAGGACGGCCGCTATGGCCGGATCCTTTTCGTCCACCTCCACGCCGAATTCCATGGCCTTGTATATGACGTTGCTGCGCCCGGACAGGTCCGACAGGAGGACCCGTGTCCGGTTCCCGACCGTGGAGGGATCGATGTGCTCGTAGGTTCTCCGGTTTCTCTGCATGGCGGATACGTGAACGCCCCCTTTGTGGGCAAAGGCGCTTCTTCCCACATAGGGCTGATGGGAGTACGGTGCCATGTTGGCGAATTCGGATATGGCCCGGGACAGCTCCCGCAGGCGTCCGAGTTTTTTCTCGTCGATGCCCGTCTCGAGGCCCATCTTCAGGACGGCAGCCGGGATGATGGAGACGAGGTTGGCGTTGCCGCATCTCTCGCCCCACCCGTTGATGGTACCCTGGACATGGACTCCCCCCATCTGGAGCAGGACCAGGGAGTTGGCCACGGCGCATTCCGAATCGTTGTGCATGTGTGCCCCAAGCGGGGCACCCTTGAGCTTGCTCTGGACATCACCGACGATCTGGGCGATCTCAGAGGGGAGGGTCCCCCCGTTGGTGTCGCAAAGGACCAGGCAATCGGCCCCGGCATCATGGGCCGCCTGAAGGGTCTTGACGGCGTATCGGGGATTATCCTTGTAGCCGTCGAAGAAATGCTCCGCGTCGTAGAAGACGATGTCGGCATTGGCCTTGAGGTAGGACACAGAATCGTGGATCATGTCAAGGTTCTCCTCCAGAGTGGTCCGCAGCGCCTCCTTGACATGAAGATGCCAGCTCTTTCCGAAGATGGTGACGACGTCGGCCGCTCTGAGAAGGGCCTGGATCTGGGGGTCGTCGGCCGCTTTGATCCCCTTGCGTCTCGTCGAGCCGAACGCGGCTATGCGCGAATAATCGAGTCTCAGGTCCCTGGCCGCCTCGAAAAACTCCATGTCCTTGGGGTTGGATCCGGGCCAGCCGCCCTCGATGAAATCGACCCCCAGCTCATCCAGCTTATGTGCTATGTTGATTTTGTCGGTCATCTGGAGGCTGATCTCCTCAGCCTGGGTGCCATCCCTGAGCGTGGTGTCGTAGATGACCAGCTGTCTCTTCTTCTCTTTCTTCATAGCGTCACCCTTAGGTCCCTTTGGAAACAATACCTTTTTCAGACGGTCTCCGTGCCGAGGTCAAAGGCGTCATGGAGCACCCTGACCGCCAGTTCCGAATACTTCCTCTCGATGATGCACGACACCTTGATCTCCGAGGTGCTGATCATCATGATGTTGATCCCCTCCTTGGCCAGCGCCTTGAACATCTTCGAGGCGATTCCGGAATGGCTCCGCATTCCGGTGCCGATGACGGCCACCTTGGCGACCTTCTCCTCGGTCAGGACATCCTTTGCCCCGATCTTCTCCGCCACCCGGCGCACGATCTCCAGGGCCTGGGTCAGATCGGTACGGGTCACCGTAAAGGTCAGGTCGGTGAAACCATCGATGCTTATGTTCTGAATGATCATGTCCACGTTAATGTTGGCCTCGGCGATGGGACCGAAGATCTTGGCGGCAATCCCTGGTTTGTCGGGCACTCTTAGGATGGAGATCTTCGCCTCGTTCTTGTCGCAGGTTACGCCTGAAACCACCACATTTTCCATTTCCTCGTCCTCCTTGGTCACCCATGTTCCCTCCGCCCCGGTGAATGTGGAGCGAACGTGCAGTGGGACATTGTATTTTTTGGCGAATTCTACGGACCGGATCTGCAGGACCTTTGCCCCCTGGCTGGCCATCTCCAGCATCTCGTCATAGGAGATCCGGGAGATCTTCCGGGCATCGATCACTACGTTGGGGTCGGCCGTGAAGATGCCTTCGACATCGGTGTAGATCTCACAGACATCGGCCTTCAGTGCGGCCGCCACGGCGACGGCTGAGGTATCCGAGCCTCCCCTTCCCAGGGTCGTGACATCGCCCCGGGCATTGATCCCCTGGAAGCCCGGAATGATCACGATGCGGTTCGCTTTCAGGTTCCTGCGGATTTTCCCCCCTTCGATCTTCTGGATCCTGGCTTTTATGTGCACATCGTCCGTGCGGATGGGCACCTGCGATCCCAGGAGGGACACCGCCTCGACGCCCATGACCTTCAGGGCCATGGCCAGCAGGCCTATGGTCACCTGCTCCCCCGTGGACACAACCATGTCGTACTCCCTCGGGTCCGGCGGATCCATAAGAGCGCTGCAGAAATCGACCAGCTTGTTGGTCTCTCCCGCCATGGCCGACACCACGACCACGACCTTGTTGCCGGCGTCATGGGCGGCTTTGGCGATGGTGGCGACATGTTTGATCTTCTCGATGTCTCCCACCGAAGTCCCACCGAACTTCTGAACGATCAATGCCATAGTTTCAGTCCTCCCCCTCTCAAGTTCGAATCCAAAAGTGAACATCCAGGGTCCGAAACCACTCCAATGCCCTGTGTTCCGGAGTTTAGATTTCGGCTCCTGGATCTGTTGGCCGGTTCCAGAGTTCTCCCCTGATGAACCTTCCCATCAGTTCGTGTCCCCTGTCGATCATCAGGCCGGTGCCGGCAGCGCTGTTCTCAGTGTACTCCACTCCCGACCCGGCCGTACCGGATTCCGAATCCAGGGCGGCGAAGGGGACCGGATCGCCTGAGTGGGTCTTGATCTCCAGCGGTGTGGCGTGGTCGGGCATGACCAGGACCCGGTGGGCCCCCAGCCTCCCCAGTCCCTGGAGGACCGGGCCCACGACCTTCCCGTCGAAGGCTTCGATGGCTGCCAGCTTGTCATTCAGGTTTCCCCCGTGGCCGGCTTCGTCGGGAGCCTCAACGTGCAGGTAGACCAGGTCCACCCGGCCCAATGCCTCCAGGGCGGCATCCGCCTTGCCCCTGTAATTAGTGTCCAGGTAGCCGGTGGCGCCCGGAACCTGGATCAATTCGAACCCGAGGCACGCCCCCAGGCCCCTCAGAAGGTCGACAGCCGTGATCATCGCTCCCTGCAGTCCGTATCTGTCCGCGAAAAGGGGGAGGTTCGGTCTCCTGCCCTGTCCCCAGAGCCAGACTGAGTTCACCGGCGCCTTTCCCGCATCCCGCCGCAGCCTGTTGACCGGATGGTGGGCAAAGATCTCGACAGAGCGTCTCATGATGTCCAGGACCCTCTCGGAGGCATCCCCCTTCGGCCACCCTTCCCCGATGGGATTGTCCGTCAGATCGTGGGGGGGAGCGACGTCCAGTTCATCCATGCCGTTTCGCCAGACCATGAGATGGCGATAGGAAACACCGGGATGAAACTCGATACCGCTGCCCGCGATGTGCTCACTGAGGCTGGCGACGAGGGACCGGCCCTCTTCGTTGGATGGATGCCCGCCGGCAAAGTCCACCATGACCCACTGAGGGTCGACTGGGCCGTCCGCCAGATCGGTTCCTCCGCCCATCGAACCGAGGGTGACCAGATTGCAGCGAAAGGCCACATCATCCGGTCCCAGGTCAACACCCATCCCCGCCGCCTCGATGGGCGATCGGCCGGTGTAAACCCTGGCTGGATCGTATCCCAGGACAGAGAGGTTGGCCACGTCGCTGCCGAGGGCCATGCCCTGGGGAATGGTCCTGGCAAGGCCGACGATCCCGCCGGATGCCACCCGGTCCATGTGGGGGGTAGCCGCCGCCTCGAGGGGCGTTCTTCCGGCCAGTTCCGGGATCGGCCGGTCGGACATCCCGTCACCGAGGAGGATGATGTATTTGTATTTCACACTCATGTTTCCCTTACGTTTCAGGATCCGGAAGTCGGGATATCGATAAAAAATCCAAAGTCCAAAATCCAAAAAAAACCTGTTTAACGCGATATTCCCTCTTTGCCCTTGGCGTCCTCTGCGGACAGAGACCACCATCCGGACCTAGTCCGATCTCAATATCCGCATACTGAAACTGTTCCCCACCACGACCTCCTGGTCGTCGATCTCCCCTATGGCCGTCATCATCCTGGAATAGGAAGCCTCATGGGTGATCATCACTATGGGGACCCCCTCCCCCTGGGCCGACTCTCTTCCCCGCTGGATAACCGACGCTATGCTGATCTCATTCCTGCCCAGAATCCCCGCTATGGTTGAAAGCACTCCCGGCCTGTCTGCCGCCGACATCCTCACGTAGAATTCACTCCTCGTGTCATCCGACAGACTCACCCGCTTCTGGCTGCCGAGACCGTGACGCTGACCGCCGACGGGCAACCTCGCCACAGCTCCCGAGAGGATGTCGCGGGCACATGAGACGATATCGGCCACCACCGCACTTCCAGTGGGCAGGTCCCCCGCTCCCCGACCGTAATAGAGGGACGGTCCAAGGTTGTCGTCCTCTATGTAAACGGCGTTGAAGACGCCGTCAACCGTGGCCAGAGGGTGTCCCTCGGGAACAAGGGCCGGATAGACCCAGGCCTCCACCTCATCCTCGACCTGGGTCGCCGAAGCCAGGAGTTTGACCCTGAAGCCGAACTCCTCGGCCATCTCCAGGTCGAGAGGAGTGATCTCGGTGATGCCCCGGTGGAGAATGTCGGCATGGGACACCGGAGAGTTGAAACACAGGTTGACCAGGACCGCCAGCTTCTGGGCCGCGTCAACACCCTCCACATCCAGGGCCGGGTCGGCCTCCGCGTATCCCATGGCCTGTGCCTCGCCGAGGATCTCCGGAAAGGGCCTGCCCTCCCGGTGCATCCTGGTCAGAATATAGTTACACGTACCGTTGATGATCCCCGTGACGGAGCGGATGCGGTTGGCTACCAGGCCGACCTTGATGGCCCGGATGAGGGGGATACCGCCGGCCACGCTTCCCTCGAACCCGAGGGTCACGCCTCGGTCATCGGCCTTGGAAACCAGCTCCGACCAGTGGGTTGACAGGAGAGCCTTGTTGGCCGTGACCACATGTTTGCCCCGATCGAAGGCCTCAAGGATCAAGCTCCTGGCCGGTTCGATCCCCCCGATCAGTTCCACCATTATCTGGACCTCAGGATCTCTGATAACCTCCCAGGCATCCGGGGTCAGGATCCGGGCGGGAAGTTCCACCGGTCTGGGACGCTTCAGATCGATGTCCGACGCCCGCACGATATCGATGGAGGCTCCCAGGCGGTCCTTTAAAACGGACCGGTTCCGCTGCAGGATGTCCACCGTCCCGCAGCCGATGGTGCCGAGACCGACCAGGCCGATGTTGACGGCTTTCAATTCACCCCCTCCTCACCGCCTCGACGACCAGGTCCCCCATACGGGAGCAGGGTACAGGATCTTCCCCCTCCCCGATGATGTCCGCCGTCCGATAGCCGTCGTTGAGGACCCTTTCCACTGCCGAGCGCACCCTGCCGGCGGATTCGGCGTCCTTACAGGTGATCTCCAGGAGCATGGCGATGGAGAGGATGGTGGCCAGGGGATTGGCCCTGTCCTGCCCCGCGATGTCCGGGGCGCTTCCGTGCACCGGTTCGTACAGGGCGAAATCGGCACCCAGGCTTGCGGAGGGGAGCATTCCAATGGAACCGGTCAACATGGCCGCCTCATCGGACAGGATATCCCCGAACATGTTGCCGGTGAGGATGACATCGAACTGGGACGGGTCTCTGATAAGCTGCATGCTGCAGTTGTCCACGTACTGATGGTCCAGCTCCACGTCGGGATATTCCCTGGCGACCTCGCACACGACCTCCCGCCAGAGGCCGCTGACCTCCAGGACGTTGGCCTTGTCCACCGACGTCACCTTCCTCCTTCGGCGGAGGGCGGCATCGAAGGCGACCCGGGCCACCCTGCTGATCTCCCGGTCCGAATACCTCATGGTGTTGAAGGCAACACGGCCTTCATCGCTCGACTTGACGCCCCTCGGTTCTCCGAAATAGAGGTCGGAGACGAGCTCCCGGACCACCAGCAGGTCGATACCCGACACGACCTCGCGCTTCAGGGTGGATGCGTCGGCGAGGGGTTCAAAAACGGTGGCCGGTCGGAGGTTGGCGAAAAGATCCAGTCTCATCCGAAGACCCAGCAGGCCCTGTTCGGGCCTCTCCAGGGTGGGCAGGTCGTCCCATTTCGGCCCTCCTACCGCCCCGAGAATAATGGCGTCCGCCGCCTCGGCCTTTCGCATGGTCTCCTGGGAGATGGGCGCCCCTTCCTCGTCAATGGCCGCGCCGCCCACAAGGGCATGGTGATAGTGAAATTCGAGACCGGCCCCTTCTCCTGCCGCGTCCAGGACCTTGAGGGCCTCCGCGGCCACCTCGGGCCCGATCCCGTCCCCCTCGAGGACGAGGATGTCGAAACTCTTCCTGTCGGTCATATTATGAAACCTCCTTGAGCAGGTAAGGGATGAGCCCTCCGGACTGGATGAGGTCCACCATGAAGGGCGGATAGGGTTCGGCGCGGAACTCCACCCCCCTGGTCAGATTCCGGATAATGCCCTCCGCCGGGTCCACCTCGAGTTCGTCGCCGGTCCGGATGCCCGCAGAAGCCTCCGGGGACTCGAAGATAGGCAGCCCCATGTTGAAGGCGTTCCTGTAGAAGATCCTGGCGAAGGAGGAGGCGATGACACAGGACACTTTCGCCGCTTTGATGGCGATGGGGGCGTGTTCACGGGAGGAACCGCATCCGAAATTCTTCCCCCCGACGATGATGTCGCCGGCGGACACTTTCGACTGGAAATCGGGATCGGCATCCTCCATGCAGTGACCGGCCAGTTCATCCGGGTCGGAAGTGGTCAGGTACCGGGCGGGGATGATGGCGTCGGTGTCGATGTCGTCACCGAAACGCCAGGCCTTGCCTTTGTAGAGAGACTGTTTGGTCATTTTCTCACCTCTTCGGTGCCTTTAAAATAATCCAAAGTCCAAAATCTAAAATCCAAAATTATTAGAAATAACCTGCTCTGCCTTTTACTTTTGGATGTTGGACTTTGGCCTCGGACACACATTACAGGTCCTCCGGACTCGCGATGCTGCCCACGACGGCGCTCGCCGCGGCCACTGCGGGACCGGAGAGGTAGACCTCGCTCTTCGGATGCCCCATGCGGCCGACGAAGTTCCTGTTGGTGGTGGCGACGGCCCGCTCCCCCTCGGCCAGGATCCCCATGTGGCCGCCGAGACAGGGCCCGCAGGTCGGGGTGCTGATGACGGCCCCGGCATCCAGGAAGATCTCGAAGAGGCCCTCATCCATGGCCTGCCGGTAGATCAGCGGGGTCGCCGGGATCACGATCATCCTGACCCCCCTGGCCACCCGGTGCCCCCTGAGGACCTCCCCGGCCTGGCGAAGATCCTCCAGGCGTCCGTTGGTGCAGGATCCAACCACCACCTGGTCGATGGATACGCCCCTGGCCTCGCCCACAGGGCGGGAATTCTCCGGAAGGTGGGGAAAGGCCACCTGAAGATCAATGGCCGAGGCGTCGTACTCGTGGACCTCGTCGTACCGGGCTCCGGGATCGGAGGAATAGAGTGTGTACTCGCGTGAGGCCCTCCCCTTAACGTATTCCTCGGTGATGCCGTCGGGGGTGATGATACCGTTCTTGGCCCCCGCTTCAATGGCCATGTTGCACATGGCCAGACGATCGGCCATGGGGAGGCTGTCGATGGTCTCACCGGTGAACTCCATGGACCTGTAGAGGGCCCCGTCCACACCGATCCGGCCGATGGTGTAAAGGATCAGATCCTTGCCGCCCACCCACGGCCTGAGCTTTCCCGAGAAAACGAATTTGATGGACGTCGGCACCTTGAACCAGGCCTTGCCGCTGATCATGGCGCCCGCGAGGTCGGTGCTTCCTACCCCCATGGAGAAGGCGCCCAGTGCCCCGTAGGTGCAGGTGTGGCTGTCGGCGCCGACGACGAGGTCGCCGGGGAGAACGAGACCCTTCTCCGGAAGAAGGGCATGCTCGATGCCCATCTCTCCCAGTTCGAAATAGTGGGTGATGTCGAAATCGCGCGCGAACTCCCTCATCTGCCGGCACTGCTCGGCGGACGCTATGTCCTTGTTGGGAGCGAAGTGATCGGGGACAAGGGCGATCCTGTCCCTGTCGAAGACCCTCTGGATGCCTTTCTCGCGCAGGATACTGATGGCTATAGGGGCGGTGATGTCGTTGCCGAGGGCCAGGTCCACCTCCGCCATGATGATCTCACCCGGGTGGACCGAGTCGAGCCCCGCGTGGGCCGCAAGGATCTTCTGTGTGATGGTCATTGCCATAGGGTATTCCTTGTCGTTGGGATGAGAACTTAAGCACAGCGAGCCAAGGACTTAAGGAAATAGGATTAAGATCCCGCCTCAGCATTCAGTACTTAGTTCTTAGTTCTTAGCACTTAGCACTGAAACTATAGCGTCGGTCTCTCTTCCTCCATCACGTTCCGCTTGCGGTATTCCAGCTTGTTCAGAGCATTGATGAACGCCCTGGCGGACGCGACGATGATGTCCGGTGAGGCTCCCTGGCCGATGATGGTGTACCCGTTTTCCTTGATCCGCACCGTCACGCCGCCTAAGGCGTCGGCTCCCCCCGTGATGGCGGAGACGGTGAATCTCAGCAGTTTCGCCCGGCTCTTGCAGATCTTCTTGATCGCCTTGAACACAGCGTCCACGGGCCCGTCCCCGAACTCGGCCCGGGTGAGCGTTTTCCCCTCTACCTCCATCTCAACGGTGGCCGAGGGAACCACACCCGTTCCGCTGGTGAACGTTACGCTGACGAGCTTGTACCTGTCCGGAAGACGCAGGATCTCCTCAGCTATCAGAGCCTCGATATCCTCGTCGTAGACGGTCTTCTTCCTGTCCGCCAGATTCTTGAAAGCGACAAAGGCGGTCTGGATCTCATCGTCGGTGAGCTCGATCCCCAGGTCCTCCAACCGTTTCCGGAAGGCGTGGCGGCCGGAATGTTTTCCCAGGACAAGGGAGCTCTCCTTGATGCCCACCGATTCGGGGGTCATGATCTCGTAGGTTGTCGGGTCCTTGAGCATGCCGTCCTGATGGATGCCCGCCTCGTGGGCGAAGGCGTTGGCGCCGACGATGGCCTTGTTCTGCTGCACCAGGATCCCCGTGATGCCGGAGACCAGCCTGCTCGCCCTGTAGATCTCCTCCGTCTTGATACCGGTATGGACCTTCAGGTGGTCGTGGCGTGTCCGGATACCCATGACGATCTCTTCCAGGCTGGCGTTGCCCGCCCGTTCCCCGATACCGTTGATGGTGCATTCCACCTGGCGGGCTCCCGCCTGGATTGCCGCCAGGGAATTAGCCACAGCCAGGCCCAGGTCGTTGTGGCAGTGCACGGAGAGGACCGCCCGGTCGATATTGGGCACCCGCTCCCGGATGGTGGCGATGAGCGCCCCGAACTCGTCGGGGATGGCGTATCCCACCGTGTCGGGGATGTTGACCGTCTTGGCGCCGGCCTCGATGACGGCCTCGATGACCTCGCACAGGTAGCTGACGTTGCTGCGGGCTGCATCCTCCGCGGAAAACTCCACATCGTCAATGTATCCCACGGCGTGTCGGACGGCGTCCACGGCGGCCTGCCTCACCTGGTCGTGGGTCTTCTGGAGCTTGAGCTTCACGTGGATGTCCGAGGTGGCCAGAAAGGTGTGGATCCTCGGTTTTTTGGCCTCCTTCAGGGCCTCCCACGCCCTGTCGATATCCTTCCTGTTGGCGCGGCACAGGCTTGCCACGGAGGCTTTCTTCATCTTTCTGGCAACGGCCCGCACGGCCTCGAAATCACCCTCAGAGGCGATGGCAAAGCCCGCCTCGATGACATCCACGTTCATGCGTTCGAGCTGCTGAGCCACCTGGATCTTCTCCTCCAGGTTCATGGAGGCTCCGGGCGACTGTTCACCGTCCCTGAGCGTCGTGTCGAAAATGATGATGTTTTCAGACATCTGGTTCTCCTTCCCTGTACAGAGAATAGAAATTCGGATAGCCGGCGATCGAAGAGGCCCTATAGATGAACCAATGCTCTCATTCCCAGTTATCTGATTTCTGATCTCCATGTTACCTGAACTGCTTTTCCCTTCTTCGACCGTAATGGGGTCTGGAAGGTCCCGGCGGTGACCTCATGGGCAACGCCGTCGCGGCGGACCTGCCCGTTCCACCACGTCCGGGACACCCCGGTCAGCCTAAGGTCGCTCTCGCTGAGTCCCATGTCGCGTCACCACCTCCTCTCCAGTGGTCTCGAGGATGTCTTCATCCTCCAGTGTGAAGCTCTCCATGTGCTCGATGTCCTCACTTCCCAACTTTCTCAGGACCCAGGTGCCCAGAACGGGCCCGAGGACCGTATAGGTCACACCGAATCCGAAGAGAAAGTGAGCCGGATAATTGGCGACCAGGACCAGGCACACGACCAGGCCGGCCAGGACCTGGAAGGCCTTTCGTCTCGGGATCACCACCTGTTTCAGGCTCGGGTAGGGTACGGTACTGATCATCAGGAACGAGAGCAGATAGACGGTCAGTATGACCAACACTTCCACAAAGCCCGACGGCAGTCCCTGATCACCGATCAGAAGCATCCCGGTGGCGACCACGCCGGCCGCCGCTGGAATCGGGAGGCCGGTGAAGTGTTTCTGGCCCACTTTCTGAGCCTCGACATTGTAACGCGCCAGCCTCAGGGCCCCGCAGGCAAGGAAGAGAAAGGCTCCCAGCCACCCGAACCGGCCAAGCGGCTGCAGGACCGCCGTGTACATGAGGATGGCCGGGGCCATACCGAAGGCGACGATGTCCGACAGGCTGTCGTACTGGACCCCGAAGAGGGATGACGTCCTGGTCATCCGGGCTATGCGGCCGTCCAGGGCGTCGAAAAGCCCTGCCGCGATGATGGCGACCGAAGCCCTCACGAATTCTCCATTCAGAGAGGCCACCACGGAAATGAACCCGGAGAAGAGCGCCAGGGTTGTGATCATGTTGGGCAGCAGGTAAATGGCCCGCCGGCTGGATATTCTGTCCCCGGCCGTCTCCCCGACCGAGGACGGATCAGCCGAAACGGGCTGGATATCCATCTGCCTGTGAGGAACACTGTTTTTGGCGTTATTCATGGTCATCTCTGCCGGTCAGTCCCGGACAACCTGGACCTGATCTCCAGGAATCGATGCCGGGACGTCTTCCCGGACCTCCTTTTTTTGTGTTCTTCGGCTGCAGGCCAGGCGACTCACCTCGCCGGGAGTTCAGCGACGACCGACAGCCCCGCCCTCACCCTGTCTCCGATCCTCACCCGCGCCTCGGCCTCGGAGGAAAGATAGAGGTCCACCCTGGAACCGAAGCAGATCAGCCCGTAACGCTCCCCGCGCCCGACGTCCGTCCCGGGCGCCACCCGGCAGATGATCCTCCTTGCCACCAGGCCGGCCACCTGGACCATGAGGCTTCTTCGCCCTCCGGGGTCCTCGAGGAGGACCTCCATCCTCTCGTTTTCGGCCCCCACGTCATCCAGATGGGCCATCCTGAAACCTCCCGGAACGTGGTTGACCTCAAGGACCTTGCCGTCGCAGGGAATCCGGTTGATGTGCACGTTGAAAATGCTCATGAACACGCTGACCCTCAGGCTGTCGGTCCCCAGATAACGATCCTCCCTTGGCCGGTCGACGGCTACGACCCTTCCATCGGCGGGGGACAGGATCTGCCCGGCGTCTGCCGTGATGGCCCTTTCCGGGTCCCGGAAGAAGAGGAGAACCGCCACCGTGACCGCCGCCATGACGGTACCGGGAGCGTTCCACCCCGCCAGAAACAGAACCACGCAGGCCACGCCGGGAAATGCCGCTCGGATGAGCCCCTCATTTGCTATTAGCGGTATTATCTGCTTCTGTTTCATTTTGGTCTCGTGATTCGTAATTCGCGATCCAAGCGCTCTTAACTTTCCTGCTTTGTTCTTTGTAATTCCCTATGGCAGTTGCTCCACACCAATAATTCGGTCGGACAATCTAAAATTCAGAAGTTGCAACCTTGTCCCTTAACTGTCCTTAAGGACTGTATGGGACCAAAGGCCTTCAGTCTCAGCCATTCCCGATCACAAATAACACATCACTGATCACGGCATTTATTATTCTTCTTCCTTCACCGCCGCCTGTTCCTTGAGCCAGGGCATGAGGCCCCGCAGACGCCTTCCGACCTCCTCGATGGGGTGCTCGGAAGCCTGCCGTCTGAGGGCGTTGAACACCGGTCGGCCGGCCTGGTTCTCCAGGATCCACTCCCTGGCGAACTCCCCGCTCTGGACCTCGGCCAGGATCTCCTCCATCTCCTCCTTGACAAGGGCGTCGATGACCCTGTCCCCCCGGGTGAGATCGCCGTATTCAGCGGTGTTGCTGATGGAATAGCGCATGGTGGCGATGCCGCCCTGGTACATCAGGTCCACAATGAGCTTCAGTTCGTGCAGGCACTCGAAGTAGGCCATCTCCGGTGAATAGCCGGCCTCGACAAGGGTCTCGAAACCGGCCAGCACCAGCCGGGTCGCGCCGCCGCAGAGAACGGCCTGCTCACCGAACAGGTCCGTCTCCGTCTCTTCCCGGAAAGTGGTCTCCAGGATCCCTACCCTGCCGGCTCCGATGGCTGCCGCATACTCCAGGGCGGTCTGCCGCGCGGATCCGGTGACATCCTGGTGCACGGCGACGAGGGAGGGGACCCCGCGCCCCTGGGCGAACTCCTGGCGCACCAGGTGCCCGGGTCCCTTGGGGGCGATCATGATCACGTCCATGCCGGCCGACGGCGACACCTGGCCGTAGTGGATGGAAAAACCGTGGGATACGGCCAGGGTGCAGCCATCCTTGGCGTTAGGAGCGATGGCCGTCCCGTAAACCGTCCTGTGGAATTCATCCGGCACAAGGAGCATGATCAGGTCCGCGCCCGCGGAGGCCTCCTCTATAGAGGCCACCTTGAATCCGGCCTTGGCGGCGGTCTCCCTGCCGGGATCGCCCTCGATGAGGCCGATCGTCACGTCGACACCGCTGTCCTTGAGGTTGAGGGCCTGGGCGTGGCCCTGGCTTCCGTATCCGATGACGGACACCTTCTTGCCCGCCAGGGGCTTCCCTTTGATCTTGAGGTCCTTATCGGTCAGTACGTTCATTTCCTGTTGCTCCTTTCGAAAAGACAGTTCCCAGTTTCAAGCTCCTGGCTCCTGACAATAACAGCATGCACTGAGCACTGAGCACTGGGCGCTGGATACCAGACACCAGGTACTGAATTTATTCCCCATTCATCTCGCGCAGAATGGCGACTTTGCCCGTGCGGCTTATCTCCTTGACGCCGAAGGGCTTGATCAGTTTTATGAACGCCTCGATCTTGCCCTCGTCACCGGTGATCTCGAACGTGTAGGTGGTCGGCGAAACGTCCACGATCTTTCCCCTGAAGATCTCGTTGATCCTGAGAATCTCGGCCTTGTTCTTCTCTGTGGCGCTGATCTTGACGAGGATCATCTCCCTGTCCACGAAGGAGCTGTCCGTCAGGTCAGTCACTTTGATGACGTCGACAAGCTTTCGGAGCTGCTTTGTCACCTGTTCGATGATCCGGTCATCGCCCCGGGTGACGATGGTCATCCGGGAGATCGTGGGGTCGAGGGTCTCTCCCACGCTGAGGCTCTCGAT
The DNA here is from genome assembly GCA_020350725.1 of bacterium. GTDB lineage: Bacteria > BMS3Abin14 > BMS3Abin14 > BMS3Abin14 > BMS3Abin14. Next base: position 2,527,729 of record CP070719.1, on the reverse strand, counting down.
GTTAAAACCCCTCCCCGAAAAGAGACCGGCCACCCGGGACAGGACTCCGAATTTATTCTCCACCGTTATGGTAATGGTGTGTCTCATTGTGCACCTCTCATCTTCTCACGCTCGCTCGTCACGCCCACATGTGGCTCCCTAAAGAGGCCAGCCGGTTCCCTGACTCCAGGGTCCAGGCTCCAGACCCCGATCATCTTCTGCGGGCTTTGCGCCCCTCCGAGCAACCGGACTTCTTCAGCGCGTTCCGGAAAAAATCTCTATTTAACAGCTTTGAGCTTGCTCTCCTTCTTCTTTCGATCGGGCCCGAAGATCATCTCGCTGGAGGCCGCGCCGGCGGGAACCATGGGGTAAACGCCCTCCTCCCGGTCGATCTGGCAGTCCACCACCACAGGGCCGGGATGGGCCAGTGCCTCCTTGAGGCCCGCTTCCACCTCTGCTTTATCGGAGATCCGGATACCCTTGACCCCGTAGGCCTCGGCGACCTTCACAAAATCAGGGTTGGAGGAAAGACAGGTCTGGGAATAGCGGGCGTCGTAAAAAAGCTCCTGCCATTGCCTTACCATGCCCAGAAAGCAGTTGTTGAGGATGACGATCTTGACCGGGATGTTGTGTTGGGCCACGGTTGCCAGTTCCTGGATGTTCATCTGGATACTCCCGTCGCCGGCGACGTCCACCACCACCCTTTTCGGAAAGGCGAACTGGGCTCCCATGGCCGCAGGGAACCCATAACCCATGGTTCCCAGGCCGCCGGATGACAGAAGGGTCCTCGGTTTGACAAACTTGTAATACTGGGCCACCCACATCTGATTCTGCCCCACCTCCGTGGTGATAATAGCATCATCGGGCGCCAGTTCACTGAGCTTTTCGATCACATACTGCGGCTTGATCAGACTGCTCTTGCGGTCGTAGGACAGTGGCCTTTCCTCGCCCCAGGCCCTGACCCTGTCAAGCCATTTGCTCCGGATCTCCTTCCAGACGGCCTTTTCCCCCTTCTGGATCTTGTTCAACTCCTTCAGGACACCCCTGACGTCACCGACGACCGGGACGTGAACAACGATGTTCTTGCTTATGGCCGATGGGTCCACGTCGATGTGGACGACCCTGGCGCTGGGGGCGAACTTGGCCACCGCGCCTGTCACCCTGTCGTCGAACCGGGCTCCGATGGCGATGATCAGGTCGGACTCGTGAATGGTCATGTTGGCCTGGTAGGTCCCGTGCATGCCCAGCATGCCCAGAAAGAGAGGATGGTTGCCGGGAAAACCGCCCAGGCCCAACAGGGTATTCGTCACGGGGATCATGTTCTTCTCCGCGAAGGCGACCAGTTCTCCGCCCGCCCCCGAGATCACCACCCCTCCGCCGGCATAGATCACGGGCCTCTTGGCCTTCATGATCTCGCTCAGGACCCTCTTGATCTGCCCTGGATGCCCTTCCGTCTTGGGCTTATATCCCCGGATCTCGACCTTGTCCGGCCGGTGATACTTGCCCTTGCCCTGGAGGACGTCCTTGGGCAGGTCGATGACCACGGGACCCGGCCGCCCGGTGGAGGCGATATGGAATGCCTCCTGAACGATCTTGGGGAGTTCGCCCGGGCTGGTGGCCAGGTAGCTGTGCTTGGTGATCGGCCGGGTGATCCCGATGATGTCGGCCTCCTGGAAGGCGTCCCCGCCGATCATGTGGGAGGGAACCTGGCCGGTAAACGCCACGACGGGGACCGAATCCATGTGGGCCGTGGCGATGCCCGTGACGAGGTTGGTGGCTCCGGGGCCGGAGGTGGCCATGCACACGCCGACCTTTCCTGAGGCACGGGCGTACCCGTCTGCCGCGTGAGCGGCGGCCTGCTCGTGGCGGGTCAGAATGTGCCTCATGCCTGCCCTGAAAAGGGCATCGTAAAAATCCAGCAGAACACCGCCCGGATAGCCGAAAATCACTTCAACACCCTCTTCCTGGAGGGCTTTTACTAGTATCTCCGCGCCTGACATCTGCATCGTTACTCTCCTGATCTGCTGCATCTCCCCTCCCTTGACGGGAGGGGACCGGGGTGAGGGTGGTGTGAATGCCCCGTCACCTCGGTCCTCTCCAAAAAGGGGAGAGGAAGATTGAGGAAGGTGGATTATTCCAGTTCTATTCCAGGATCGCGCCTGTGCTGGCCGATTTCACCAAACGGGCGTACCGGCCGAGTATCCCCCTGGTCACCCTGGGCTCGGGTTCCGACCAGCGGGATCTCCGCGCGGCCAGCTCTTCCTCGGGTACCTCCACGTTGAGGCTGCGGTCCGGGATGTCTATCCGGATGGGGTCCCCGTTCTCAATGAGGGCCATGGGTCCGCCCGAGGCGGCCTCGGGCGATATATGCCCGACGCACGGCCCCCGGGTTCCCCCTGAAAATCGACCGTCGGTTATCAGGGCCACCCGCAGACCCATCCCGTGAATGGCCGATGTCACCGACAGCATCTCCCTCATGCCGGGCCCCCCCCGGGGCCCTTCATTGCGGATCACCAGCACATCGCCGTCCTTGATCTTCCGGTCCATGACGGCCCTCATGGCATCCTCCTCCTGCTCGAAGACGCGAGCGGGACCCTGGAAGACCTGCATATCCTCCGCCACGGCGGTCTGCTTGACGACGCTGCCGTCCGGGGCCAGGTTGCCCCTGAGGACGGCGATACCTCCCTGCTTGTGATAGGGTTGATCCATGGACCGGATGACTTCGGGGTCCTTGACCTCGGATGCGGAGGCAATGGCCAACAGATCCCTGCCGGATACGGTCATGGACGCCCGGAGCAGCGGCTGGAGCCGGTTCAGGACGGCCGGAACCCCGCCGGCATAGTGGAGATCCTCCATGAAGTGCTCTCCCCCGGGCCTTATGTTGGCCAGGTGGGGGGTGCGGGAGCTGATCCTGTCGAAAAGATCGAGGTCGACCTTGACATCCGCCTCGTGTGCAATGGCGGGAACATGCAGGGCCGTGTTGGTGGAGCCGCCAAGCGCCATGTCCACGGAGATGGCGTTTTCGAAGGCCTCTCTCGTCAAAACGCCGCCGGGCAGCAGGTTCTCTTCCACCATGGCGACAATGCGCTCACCGCTTTCGAAGGCTATCCGTCTCTTCTCGGCGAATCCGGCGAGGGCGGTAGCGCAGCCCGGAAGCGACATTCCGAGGGCTTCCGTAACGCAGGCCATGGTGTTCGCTGTATACATGCCCTGGCACGCCCCCGGGCCGGGACAGGCCTCCAATGCCATACACTCGAGCTCCCTTTCGTCGATCTTGCCGGCCTGAAAGCTGCCGACAGCCTCGAAGGTGTCTCTGACGAGGGAACGGCGCACCCCTTTATACATTCCGGAATGCATGGGCCCGGCTGTAACCACTATGGCGGGGATATTCAGCCTGGCCGCGGCCATCAGCATGCCCGGGGTGATCTTGTCGCAGTTGGTGAGGAGGACAATGCCGTCAAAGGCGTGACCACGGCTGACGGCCTCCACGAGATCCGATATCCACTCACGGGTGGGGAGGCTGTAGCGCATCCCCTCGTGGCCCATGACGATACCGTCACAGACCCCGGGAACCCCGATCAGGAAAGAAAGGCCCCCTCCCGAGTGGACCCCCTTCTCAATGGACCTTTCCAGTTCCCGCATGCCGATGTGTCCGGGGATGATATCCGTAAAACTGGTGAAGACACCGATATGGGGACGGTCCATGGACTTCTTGGTCACTCCCGTAGCATAGAGCAGTGCCCGGGAGGGAGCTCTCTCAGGACCCCGTTTCACTCGATCGCTGGTCAGGGGTTTTTTCATTCTCTTTGGACTCCTCTCGAATCCCCAGTTGAAAAAAAGGCGAGGCCACTGGCCTCGCCTCGAAGATAGCCACCGGCTGAACAATCAACGATATTTGGTAAGGATTCTTTCCATCTTGTCTTTACCGAACAACTTCTTCTTCTTGAGGGTCTCGATCTCGAAGTGAAGCTCCGTGGTCTGTGGCCTTTTCTTCATCAGTTTCTCGATCTCCTCCTCGAAAGCGATGTGCTCCTCGTGCAGCTTTCTGAACTCTTCGTTCTCCTCAAGGAGCCTGCTGATGAGTTCCTTATCCCTGCTCATGATACCCCTTCTGGAAAAATATTCGGGATTATTAGCATTGACCGCCTTCAATGTCAAGGCCGGTTAGGCGATTTTACCTTTTATTCTATATAAATACAGCAGATTCGCACGGAGCCTCAAATCCCCCCTTCGCCCCTGCCGGTTGGGTCCCTCAGCTGCTGTGTTCCCGGTCCGCTCAGCGGCGGGATCTTCGACATTGACGGTGGAAACGGGGCGGACAATCTCCGCTCCGTCTCCCCGTCGAGGGCAACCGCTAATCAACCTTCTGCTGGTATCTCTCCTGATAGTACTTCTGGATCTTCTCGAGTTTTTTCTGGTCAAACCCCTTGGTGAACCACTCATGTCTCTCATCGCTGTCGATGAACTCACTGATGATCCTGTCGTAGACCTCTGGTTTTCCGGCCTCCCTGGACAACCTCTCGGCCGCCGGCAGATATTCCGTGTAGAAGTGTTTGGCCACCTCGTAGAGGCCGTGCCACCAGGCGTAATCAGGTCCGGACATGGCAGCCCCGTGCCTGGCCCTTCTTCCCTCGTGGTGCCAGAGCTCCCAGTAGATCCAATCGATCTCGTCGTTGAAATTCCCCTTGGGGATGACGCCCTCGTTGATGAGCAGATCCCTGATCTGCTGGGCCGGTATGCCGAATTTTGTGTCGTAGAGCTCCACAAATTCGTCGAGCTGGATGTAGAAACCGGCCACAAAAGGATCTCCGTGACACGCGGAACAGATATCCTGCATGTCTTTCCTTTTCTCCTGCCAGTTCTCCATTTTCTTCGAAACCGGGGCGCGCAGGTTCCAGCTCAACCGTTTACCGACATCGTGGGTGACCCCCTGCCCCCCACCGGCACTGATGTGGCAGGATGAGCAGGTGGGCGCGTCGAAGTAGTCCTCACCCGCCACCCACTTGGGTCGATCCATGTTCAGCTCGTCCTCGAAGGCCCTGTAAAGGATGCCGTGTTTGGACTCCTCGTAGACCTCGAGCTGCGGATGGTCGGGACCGAGATGGCACTTACCGCAGACCTCCGGTTTCCTCGCCTGCTCCTTGCTGAATCTATGCCGGGTGTGGCAGGCCGAGCAGGACCCTTTAGACCCATCGGGGTTGAGGCGGCCGATACCCGTATTGGGCCAGGTGGAGGGATCCAGGCTGCCGTCTGCATTCGTCAGGACCACGGACCCGTGACATTGACGACAGCCCACAGCAACCGCAGGCGGTCCTCCCACCGTCTGGCCGAGGAGGCCATCGGCCGAGTTGATGATATTCCCTGCTTCAGCGTGATGGCTGGCCTCCTGCTCGGCTGTCTCCCTCTCGTGGCACTGCCCGCAATCCTTGGGCGAGACGATGATGGAAATGGTGAAATCGTTGTGTTCCATGGCGTCGGGGTCATCCTTGCCAGCCCTGTGGCATTCGTAGCACCCGACGCCGGCGTTCCAATGGGAACTCTTGCTCCACTGGATGACGATGCCCGGCATTGCATCGTGGCATTGCAGACACTCCTTGGTCTCATCGGAAAATTTGCCCGCGGCGAAAGCAGGCACAGAAAGCATCGACACGATAATGACGACAAGTGAAAAGACAACGATCTTTCTCATGGATAACCCTCCCCTTTTGTTCTCCTGCATCCGGAGAACATCAACCCCGTTCTCAACGGCATTTTTCTCCCGTTCACCTCCCTGCGTCCGTTGGCCCTTCCGTGGATCGTCTCTCGCTCCTTATTTCCCGAAATTATACCACAGGGATTCAGGCCCCGTTTTGACGTGGATCAAAAAGGAGTATGGAAACCGGACAGCGGGGAAGAGCAAGAAAAATCAGGACGCAGGCGCACCTTCATTCCCCGGGACCTGGTTCGCCGGTCCGGATCCAGGACCCGGATCTCCCCCTTGGGTTCCCCCGTGCACTCTGCGGTCAAGGATCGGCCGTTCCGTCTTCGTCCTGTTCATCGGACTCGGTCCGCGCCCTCAGTTCCTTCCCCATCACCAAGGCATCCTCGCCGTTACGATAGTACCGCCGTCTGACCCCCAGATGATGGAAGCCCATTCCCTCGTAGAGCGACCTGGCGGCGAGATTGGATTCTCGAACCTCGAGAACGCACCACCCCGCTCCCTCTCCGACGGCATCGTCTATCAGACGCTGGATCAGGCTCCGGGCGACGCCGCGCTTCCTGTGCCGGGATGCCACCGCGAGATTCGTTATGTGGACCTCATCGGCGACAAACCATGCCATGATATAACCACAGATCCGCATCTCCACGGAAACCCGGCTGTCGTCTCCCGAACCCTCTCCTATCTCGGACACCAGACACCTGCCGAGGGTTCCCCTGTCCAGCTCCTCCAGGAAGTTCCGCCGAGACCAGGGGTGGGAGAAGGATTCTCCCTCGATGACGAGAACCTCTTCGAGGTCCGCCGCGATCATGGGCCGGATCCTCAAGTCAGACTTTGGTATATTGTTTTCCATCCGTTCGTTTCGGTCCCCTACCCCCGCTCCGTGAAGGACCGCCCCCTGTCCTATTTTCTCCCGGTCGCGGGGATCGCGTCCGGCGGCCGGACATAGGTGGGTTTCAGCTCCGAGGGGGAAACGGTCCTGTCGAGATCGAGGAGCCTCCAGGCGATGTCGAGAACGTGGACGGCCATGGGGTAAGGGCAGGCATCGGGCAAGGGCTTAATTCCGCCGAGGCCCTCCAGGCCCGGCGCGGCAAGGTCCAGCCCCGTCCCCAGGGCGACGGTGCCAGGAACAGCGGTCCCCCCGAGCCATTCCCTCAGGCCGGCCGGCCTGACAAGGGCGACGGCCCTCTGAAGGAGCGGAAGACCGTCCTCACCCAGTCCGGCATACAGGGCGGCATAGATCTCTCCCTTGCGGGCATCCGACACAACCAGGGTTTTCCTGCCTTCCAGGATGTAAGGCCACGCGAGGGCGTCCAGTGACGGAACGGGGACGATGGGGAGGCCGGCGGTGTAGGCCCATCCCTGGAAGGTCGCCAGCCCCACCCTGAGCCCCGTGAACATCCCCGGGCCCGTGCCTATGGCGAGCGCCTGGACCGATTCCCTCCCGACACCGGAATCCCTGAGCAATCCGTCTATTGCCGGCAGGAGGGTTTCGCTGTGGGGACGGCCTGGATCCAGGGACCTCCCGACGGATTCTCCCGGCACCCTGCCAAAGGCTACGCTGGGCGAAGGCGTCGAGGTGTCGGCAGCCACCATGATCATGGTCCGCTATCCTCAGGATGGGACCTGGTCATGATGTGCATGCCGCCCCGTCCGTCCGGACCCGTGAAGAGAAGGTCGACACCCCTTCCATCGGGATCGGCCTCCCCCTCCGTCGGGGGGAAACACACGAGGTAAAGCTTGGACCAGGACAGGTCCCAGGGAAGAAATCTGAGGTAGATCGGGCCGACCGTGTCGGCCGTACTGATGCGGTCGGCCTCGACGTAGCGGCCGTCCGGACCCACCATACGAATCTGCCACGGTGAATCCGGATGTTCCAGAGAGACGCCGTTCCCTCGCGCATAGAAGGCGACGAGGAATCTTATGCAGCGCTCATCCTCCGGTGAGGCCAGCCGGTAGATCCTTTCTTTCGCCTCAGGAGACAGCAGCCGGGAGTCGGCCTCCCAGTCCACGGCCGCCTCCGTGACTTCCCTGGAGAGGTAGAGTGCGCGGGCCGAGAAGACGTTCAGATAACCTCTGTACACCTCCACACGGCCCGTGTGCCGGCGGAATACGGCCGAGATCTCCCTCTCCCTTTCGGTGGCAAATCCGTATTCGATCCCGGGTCCCGGAGCCACAGGCCGGCATTCGATCGCCAGCAGGAGGCAGGCAGCGATGACCGGGAACACGGAGCGGGGTCCTTTTCTCATTACCGTTGCCCTCCGACCGGCAGGCCCCTGAAGGGGCAACCGGCGTTCAACGCCCAGGGGGGGCCTCCCCTGCCCGATCTCCAATCTCTATTCTCCAATCGCCAATCTCCAATGTCTAATTTCTATTTTCTAATCTCTAATCTCCAATGTCTCATGTCTAATCTCTACCCTCCAATGTCCATTGTTTCATGTCCAGCGTCCAGGGCTATATCGTCGGTCCCTTTTCCCCTGGCCGAGATCCTAATCACCCAGAACCGACCCGGAATATTTGGCGGCGGGGAGCCCCAACCGGTCGGCTCCCCTGTAGCGGGCCTTCAGGTCCTCGTAGGCCTCCTCCCGCCGGTCCCGGAAGAAGGCCCACTCGTCCCTCGTTCTGTCGATCTCCGCCAGGTCGACGCCGCTCAGGTGAACGGCATCCCTGCCGCCTGCCGCCCGGTGGATCAGGTCACCGTGCGGGTCCATGCAGAAGCTCTTACCGTAGAACGACTGGCTATCCTCCCGGCCGACCCTGTTGACCCTGAGGCAGAAGACCCCATTGGCGATGGCATTGCCGGCGATCATCCTCTCCCACCTGTCGTGGCTGGCATGGGCATTGGAGGTGGGAGCGACCACCAGCTGGGCTCCCTTCAGAGCCAATATCCTCGTCCCCTCCGGGAAAAACAGGTCCCAGCTCATCTGGACCCCGATCCGGCAGACCTTGGTGTGGAACACGGGGAAACCCAGATCACCGGGGAGGAAATAGAAGGTCTCGTGCCAGCCCTTCACGTGGGGCACGTGCACCTTGCGGTAGACCCCCAGAAGAGCACCGTTGGCGTCGATCACGGCGGAACTGTTGTAATATTTTCCCCTCCCCCCCCTCTCGAAGATGGGGGACACGATCACGACGTCGTTCTCCGCCGCGAAGCGGGAAAGCCTGTCGACGGTCGGTCCGGGGATGGTCTCGGCCAGATCGAAGTTCGCCTGCCTCATCTTCGAAGGGAACCATCTTGTCGTGCACAGTTCGGGATAGGCGATGAGTTTGGCTCCCCGTTCCACGGCCAGGGTCGAGAGTTCCAGCATCTTATCTATATTCTCCCCTTTGCTGCCCTGGCTGGAAAATTGGATTGCGGCGACTTTCAGCATTTTTTCCTCCCTGATGACGGCGTTATCATGGACGTGCCATTGGGGCGCTCGATCCCTTCAGGTCCCGGTAATCGACAGTCCGGTTTCGTCCTCCCCTCTTGGCGCTGTACAATGCTCGATCGGCCATGTCCAGGATCTCCTGTTTGGAGACGGTGTCACCCTGCGTGAGAACGGCGTAACCCATGCTCACCGTGAGGTGGAGGGAACCGGCGGCCGTGCGGAATTCATGCCGATCAACGGCCTGCTTGAGTTTCTCGGTGATCTTTCTCGCCATCCGGTCGTCGACGTTGTCCAGGACGAGGGCAAATTCCTCACCGCCGTATCGGGCCACGGCATCGAGTTCACGCACGCCGGTCTTGAGCAGGCCGGCCAGTTCCCTGAGCACCTCGTCCCCGACAGGATGGCCGTAGACGTCGTTGACCTCCTTGAAATGGTCCACATCCACCATCACAACAGCGAGGGATCTCTCGTACTCCCTTCCCACCCTCTCGATCCTGCTGGCCAGCACCTCCTGAAAGGTCCTGTGGTTCAGCAGACCGGTCAGACCGTCGGTCCGGGAAAGCTCCTCTATCTTCCTGTGCTTGAGGGCGTTCGCAAGGGCCTGAGCCGTGATGTCCGCGATGGCCCTGATATCGGAGACGGACTCCCGGTCGAACACCTCCTCGTGGGAGGAGACGCCCACCAGAACGGCGAAAAGGCGATCCTCGCCCTCCTCGTTGATGTGACTGGGGACGGCGGCGAAGGAGGCTATGCGGCCCAGGTTCTCGTTCGCGTGGAAGTAGGGGGACTGTTTCGTGCGCCGGCTTCCCAGGATGATCTCGCGACCCACCTTCAACAGGAGGCCGATCTGGCTTGATTCCGTCCTCTGTATGACGGAACCCTGCAGGGACTGGAGTGCATCTCCTCTGGCGCAGACCACGACCACCCGGTCGTCGTTCAGGAGAAACGCGGCGCCCTCGCATCTCGGGACGGCCTTCTGGATGGCCTTCACGGCCCCCCTGGCGATCTCCTCGGGATCGAGGGTTCTCGTCAGGCTCTGTGCATACCTGGAGATGGCGGCCTTTGACCGGACCTCCCATGTGACTTTCTTCAGGAGGGAATCTCTTTTCATGATCTGGGAGAGGAACCCGCAGAAGATGTTCAGGCGGGCTTCCAGAACAGGGTCATCGGGGAAAGCATCCTGATGCAGGCTGTCGAAGTAAAGGATGTGGTCCGGGTGGCGGCCGTCCCCGGAAGGATCCGAGCGGGGGATTTTGACCATCAGAGACCTCACCGGCACCGTGTCATTGTACAGGGGAACGATCGGGGATCCGGGGCGGATGTCGTTGACGACCAGATGCCCTCCCCTTTCCCTCGCCAGGCTGATGATCCCGCTGTCGCCCGGGATGGGCTCATTGGTGACCCGCCCGGAGTAGGATCTCGATACGGTGGCGGCTCTTACTCGGTACATGCCGGAATTCTCCGGGACAAGCAGAATAGCCGCTGTGGCGTTCAGCAGATGGCGACCGAGTTCCATGGACCTCTGAAGAAGCTCATCCTCCTCCAGGACCGCGGACGTTTTCATCCTCTCCCGCTGGGAGAGGAACTCGAGACCGGCCGTGTCCAGGTCCAGTTCGCTGATCCGCCGGCCCATGTCCCTGGCGTCGGCAAGGATCCTGTCGTATCTCCTCCGCAGGGAGTCATAACGGTCCGAGCGTCCGGCCATGGCCAAGGTCAGAGCGAGGCTGAAAAGGGCGAATGCGGAAGCCCACTGGGCGAGGTAAGGGTTCGCCTGGAAGATCCACAGACCAGTGGCCATCGCACCCAGGACGGCCCCCGGGATCCAGAACAGGCTCAGGCGCGAGGCGAATACGGAGAAGGGAAAAGCGAGAAAAAAGACCAGCGGAACAAGGGGGATCCGATCGAGGAGGATCTTGACCGCGGCCGCGGAGACGACCAGGACCGCGGACTGGAAGGGAAGGGCTGCGAGGCGCTCCCTTGCCCCTCTCCTCCCCACGGGTACGAACAGGGTAAGACCGAGCACAGCTGCAGCCGTGAGGAGATGGACCGGGTACCAGGACAGCCCGTCTACCGGGGAGGGGAAGAACAGAAATCCGCCTGAGAGGATGAACAGAATGATCAGGATGACCGAAGGCCATGGCCACCTGATGCCGGAATTCACTTCCCCGCGTCCTCGCCTTTTTCGGGAAAGATATAGACGATCTCACCGGACCTTACCATTCCCAGACGCGTCCTGGCCAGATCCTCAATGGTCCCTTCATCGGAGCGGAGGAGGTCGATCTCCCTGGCGATCACCGCATTGGTCCTCTCAAGATCCTGGACCCTGGTCCTGAGGTCGTTCCTGCGGTGGACCATCTGGCTGAGGCGGATGAACCCCTGGGGGCCCGCAAAGCCGTAAACCAGAACGGCGGTCAGCGCCACTGCGAGGACGGCCATCACTATGTTCTTCCCTCTCTTCATCATCTCGGTTCCGCCCGGTGATCCCAGAACGTATACCACACCCCGCCGGAAATGCCGACCTTCAAAAAATCCCCTGACGGGATCGCCCGCCTCTCAATCCTGCATCTCCTCGACCTTCCTGGACCACTTCTTCACCAGGTTCCGGGTCAGGTCCCGCTTGGAGCTCTCGGCAAATATGTTGAAACAGGCGTGGTTGGAGCTGGGGTAGATGAGGATCCACCCGCCGTCCTCGACGAACCGGACCCCCTCGTTATCCTTTACCTCCTCGCCCAATTCCTCCACGAGCCGTCTCATGACCTGTCCTTTCATCTCCCATGGACAGGGGACGATGCTGCGCTGCAGATAGGCCTCAGGGAGCGAGTCAACCAGATCACTGAGTGAACGTCCCGTGACGGCCAGCATCTCGATGATCTTACCGAGGCCGTACATGGCATCGAAGGAGGGGTGAAATCCGAGAAAGGCGATCCCGCCCTCCCCGCTGCCGGCCATGAAGGCTCCGTTAGCGGACGCACTGTCGAGGATCGAGGGCGGCAGAATAGGTGTCCGGATGATCTGTCCGCCGTAATCTCCGGCTATCTTCTCGAGGTTGCCGCTGGCACTGACCGGAACCGCGACCTTGGCGCCGGGATTGGTCTGAAAAGACAGGAGGGATATGATCTGCAGCACCTTTCCCCCGTCGATCCACCGCCCCGTATCGTCGATGAGGAAGAGGGTTTCGCCGCTTGCGCTGACAATGGCCCCCAGGTTTGTCCTGAGCCTCCTTACGATATCGGAGATCTGGCGGACAGCCCTGTCGAACTCCTTGGTCGTCCGGGTGGCACGCTCCTCATCGAGGTGTGCGTTCAGAGAGATGACCTCAACGCCGATCCTGCCCAGAAGACCGGGCAGGACTTTCAACGTGCTGCCGTGGGAGTAATCGACGACCACCCGCATACGCCTTTTGGATAATGCCTCACGGTTGATCCCCTTCAGGTAGCTCTTCTCGTAGAACTCGGTTCCAAAGTGGGGATAGCTGATGGTTCCAGCACCTTCGACGCCGGCCCTCTTGAAGTCCATGCGAAAAAAGAGACGGTCCACTTCGTTCCTCTCGTTGGTGGCGAGTTCCCGCCCACCCTCCCGGAACATGCGGACCTCCATGACCTCAGGGTCCGAGGGCGACCGCCGCACATGCAGGCCGCCCGTCTCACCCTGGCCGGTCATCTGGTGCCTGGAGAGGGGAATGGGAACGACACCGTAATCGTGGACGTCGATTCCCACCGACAGGACCCCTGCATTCAGGGCATCGCTGATCATCCTTGCCGCCCGGTGAATTCCCCGGGAAACGGACACCGCCGACCGGTCCGGCAGGGTGGCGCCGAAAGCAGCTCCCAGACGTGACGCGAACTCGGGTGTGATCTCCTTGTTGGAAAGACCGCGCACCAGGCCGGAGGTAAACAGGGTTCCTCTCCATCGCGTCCCCCAGACGAAGTGAGTGGACAGGACGGCCTCATCCTCCACCACCTTGTCGGGCCAGATGCGGACTCCGGCACGGATGATGCTCCCCCTGCCAATGACGCAGCCCCCGCTGATGATGGTTCCCTCCTCGATGTTGGCCCTGGTCTTGACCTTGGTCCTGGACCCGATGACGCTCCCCGCTATGAAGACGCCGGGCTCCACGTCGACCCCGTCCCACAGGACGGTGGAGCTTATCCGAACCCTGCTTCCCAGACGACAGTCAGGACCGATGAAGGAGTCCCTGATCCTGCATCCCCCTTCCACCCTGGAGCCTTCGGCGAGGACGATCATCCCCGAGAGGTTGGCCTCCGGGTCGACACTGGCTCCTTCGCCCAGGTAGACCGCGGCGCCTTTGATCTCCATCGGCCTTCCCGGAATGTCCAGATACAGTCCTCCGGTCGCGATCTCCCTGTGGACCTGAAGATATTCGACGGTATTGCCTATATCCCTCCAGTAGCCCTCCGCCAGGTAGGCCGACGGAGGCCGGCCCTCAGCCAGAAGCATTGGGAAGATATCCTTGGAGAAGTCCCTCTGTTCTCCTTGGGGGATCATGTCCAGCACTTCCGGTTCGATAATGTAGATACCGGTGTTGATGCTGTCGCTGAAAACCTCCCCCCAGGAGGGTTTCTCGAGAAAACGTGACACCCTGTTTTCCTCGTCAGTGATCACAACGCCGAAGGGGAGAGGGTTGTCTACCCGGGTCAGAACCATTGTCGCCGGATCTTCCCGGTCACGGTGAAATCGAACGGCCTCGCTCAGGTCGAAATCGGTGATCACGTCGCCGCTGATAACCAGGAAGGTATCGTCGAGGAGATCCTGAACCCCCTTGACGGCTCCAGCGGTTCCCAGGCCCCCCGGCGGGTCCTGCCTGTAGACGACCCTGACCCCGAAGGCTGAACCGTCCCCGAAATAGTCCTCGATCATCTCCGGGAAAAAGTAGGTGAGCATGATGATGTCCTCGAAGCCGTGCCCCTTCAGGAGCCGGATGATGTGCTCCAGCATAGGCCGGTTGGCGATGGGGATCATGGGCTTTGGCAGTTTGACGGTCAGCGGTCTCAGGCGTGTTCCGTATCCACCTGCCATGACAACGGCTTTCAAGGGGGCTTCCTCCGAAGGCAGTAACGGCTCAAAAGGGCTGGCCTCTCTCCGGGCCCGGATATGCCCGGCCACGCCGGATGTCCGGATTCAGGGCCCAATTCGCAGACAGCCCCTGGGGACCATTAAGTTTAGAATATCACACTTCATTCGGTCAATATGGCCCGGGGAGGCAGCCGGATCCAGGTCTTTCCCCGCGATCCGGGTTGTAAAGGGGCGCGGAGGTCCAGCTTACGAAGGCCATGACAATCGATTGCAGGAGGAATATAATGTCCATCCATTTCAGAAGGGAGGCACGACCTTGAACAGCGTGATGAGGATTGCATATTTCACCATGGAGATCGGCCTGGATTCGCGCATCCCCACCTACAGTGGAGGTCTTGGCGTTCTGGCGGGCGACACCATCAAATCGGCCGCCGACCTCGGACTTCCCCTGGTCGCGGTCACCCTGCTGTCCCGCAAGGGCTATTTCCACCAGGAGCTCAGCGCCGATGGGACCCAGATAGAGCACCCGGCCGATTGGGACCCTGCAGACCACCTCGAGCTCCTGCCCAACCGGATATCGGTGACGATCGAGGGGAGAAAGGTGCTGGTGCAGGCATGGCGCTACGATGTGGAAAGTCTGGCCGGGACCATCGTTCCCGTCTACTTTCTCGATACGGATATCGAGGGCAATGCGGCCCAGGATCGCAGCCTCACCGATCACCTCTACGGTGGCGACAGCGCCTATCGGCTCAAGCAGGAGATCGTGCTCGGCATCGGTGGTCTCATGATGCTCAATGACCTCGGCATCTCCGTCTACAAGTACCATCTCAACGAGGGTCACTCGGCGCTCCTCACCCTCGAACTGCTGCAGTGGTACAAGCGCGACATCAGGGCTGTCTGGGACGAGAAACTGATCTGGGACATCGAAGCCGTCAGGGAGCGCTGCATCTTCACCACTCACACACCCATAGAAGCAGGGCACGACAAGTTCCCTTACGACCTGGTGGAATCCACTCTCGGCAAGCAGCTCCCCATTGAGATCCTCAAGGAACTGGGTGGCGCCGATCATCTTAACATGACCCTCCTCGCCCTGAACCTCAGCAATTACGTCAACGGGGTGGCGAAAAAACATGGCGAGGTCTCCCGCCAGATGTTCCGCGGGTACCATATACACTCCATCACCAACGGCATCCATCCCTACTCCTGGGCCTGTGATGCCATGAAAAAGGTTTTCGACCGGCACATCCCCGGGTGGGCCAACGAGCCGGAGCTGTTCGTGAGAGCGGATGCCATACCCGATGAGGAGATCTGGAACGGTCATATGGAGGCAAAGAGGTCACTCCTGGAAAAGGTCCGGGAGCTGACCGGCGTCGTGATGTCTCCGGACCGGTTCACGATAGGATTTGCCAGGCGGGCGACGAGCTACAAGAGGGCCAATCTCCTGTTCACCGATCTGGAGAGACTTGCCGATATCGGCGATGGCAAACTCCAGATCATCTACGCCGGAAAAGCCCATCCTCAAGACGGGCCGGGCAAGGAGATGATCAAGGAGATCTTTCGCCACGCTCAATCCCTTCGCGGCAGGGTCGACGTGGTCTATCTTCCGGGTTATTCCATAGAGCTCGCTGCTGTCCTCCTGGCGGGAGTGGACATCTGGCTCAACACCCCTCTCCGGCCCATGGAAGCGTCAGGGACCAGCGGCATGAAGACCGCTCTCAACGGTGTTCCCAATTTCAGCGTCCTGGACGGATGGTGGATCGAGGGACATATCGAAGGGGTCACCGGCTGGTCCATCGGACCGGCACCCTCCGACAAGCAGGCGGCAGACCACAACGGATCCGGGGATGCGGAGGATCTCTACAGAAAGCTCGCTGAGACGATCCTGCCCCTCTACTACGGGGACCGTGCCGGGTGGATCAAGGTGATGAAGAATGCCATCAGCAAGAATGCGTACTATTTCAACTCACACCGGATGATGCGCCGGTATGTCACCAACGCATACATTACGACCCATCAACACCCCATGGACGTCGGCGAAGACACCTGAGGGCGCACGGTGCCGGACCCGGGGCCGCACCGCGGGGAGGGCGGGGCCGACGGCCTCCTTTCCTCACCCTGATCGGGGGGCTCTCCCGTAGGTCTCCGTCATCCGGCCGAGACGGCCGGCACTTTCCTCGTCGGGGTACCCGGGGATGAGACGCCACAGCCAGTTTCCCTTTACCGTGGCCGGCCGATTCATGGCGGCATCGTCCCCGAGACCGAGGACGTCCTGCATGGGGAAAATGGTCAGGTCAGCCACGGACATCATCGCCACCCGGATCAACTCCCAGGAGACATCGTCCGCCGTCACGTCCCTTCCCAGGTAGTCGACAAGCCGTTTTTTTTCCTCGGCAGTGGCGAACAACTCGTACCATCCCCGTATGGTCGAATTATCGTGGGTCCCCGTGTAGACAACGCAGTTGCGCGGATAGGTGTGGGGCAGGTAGGGATGCATCGGGTCAGCATCGCCAAAGGCGAAATACAGGACCTTCATCCCCGGAAGGCCGAAACGCCCGATGATCCTGCGCACGTCGGGCGTGATCGTGCCGAGGTCCTCGGCGATGATACGGCGGAGGAGTCCGATCCTCTCGAGGGCTGCCAGAAAGTCATCCGCAGGCGCCCCTACCCAACGGCCCCCGATCGCGGTGTTCTCTCCGAAAGGAACCTCCCAATAGGCAACCAGTCCCCGAAAGTGATCGAGGCGGAGCCTGTCGAAATGACCCAGGGCATGCTCAAGGCGCTCGATCCACCACCGGTATCCGGTCTCCTTCAGCACATCCCAGCGGTAAAGGGGATTCCCCCACAACTGCCCGGTGGAACTGTAGTGATCAGGGGGAACGCCGGCAACCGCAACGGGGTTCCGGTCCTCGTCCAGCAGGAAGATGCCGGGATCAGCCCACGTGTCCACGCTGTCGTAGTTGACGTATATGGGCAGATCGCCGATGATCTCGACCCCTCTGCTGTGGAGATGACTCCTCAGACGCCCCCACTGGTCCGCAAAAAGATACTGGGCAAAACGGATCCCGTCCATCTCCTCCCGGAGTTCCTCAGCGAGGCGGGACAACGTGTCCGGATCCCTGTCCCGCACCGGTTCGGGCCAGAGATTCCAGGAAAGTCCACCGTACCGTGATTTCAGGGAGGCGAACAGAGCGTAATCATCCAGCCAATGGGCGTTATCGGTGCAGTATGTTTCGAATTCCACGGGGCCCCCTTGCCGGCGGAAACGCTGAAAGGCGACCTGGAGAAGGTGCCCCTTGTACCGGGCCACCAGACCGAAGTCGATGCCGTCCCGGGGGAAGGTCGGCCGGGGACTGAGGTCGGCCTCCTCCAGCAACCCCCTCTCAAGGAGGATTTGCGGGCTGATCAGAAGGGGGTTCCCTGCGTAGGACGACGGAACGCTGTAGGGCGAATAGCCGAACGCCGCTTCCGTCGGGTTGTGGGGGAGGACCTGCCAGAAGGTCTGCCGGGCCCTCCTCAGCCAGTCGACGAAACGGTAGGCCTCTGGACCCAGATCACCGATGCCGAATTCAGAGGGGAGGGAGGTGATGTGGAGAAGAATCCCCGAAGCCCTGTTATTCATTTTCGCCCTTTCGGCATAACACCGCAGGCAACCCGCGGCCCTCCCCGGAACAGCCCGGCACCCCCTTTTTGCCCCGGCATGACCACGGACGGGCCGGGGTCAGACAGCTGTGGGACCGGCCGCAGTCACCGGTTCCCTCCATCGGGTTTGAGGATCAGGACGCCCAGCGGAGGCAGGGTCAGGACGAGGGACCGTTCCCGGCCGTGGCAGGCCGTGTCGGTGGACCGAACCTGTCCCCAGTTCCCGACGCCGCTGCCGCCGTATGTCCGGCTGTCGCTGTTGAGGACCTCCCGCCAGTGGCCGCTGAACGGGATCCCGACCCTGTAGTCCTCCCGGGGTACGGGTGTGAAGTTACAGATCGCCACGAGAACGTCGTGTGGGGAATCACCCCGGCGCAGAAAGCTGATCACACTGTCCTCGTGATCGCTGGTGTCGATCCATTCGAACCCCTCCGGGGAGAAGTCCTTCCGATAGAGGGCCGCCTCCGATCGGTAAAGGACGTTGAGGTCTCTGGTCCATGTCTGGACCCCCCGGTGTCCCTCACGGTCCAGGAGGTGCCACGACAGTCCTCCATCGTGATCCCACTCCCCCTCCTGCCCGAATTCGCCTCCCATGAACAGAAGCTTCTTTCCCGGGTGCATGTACATGTAGCCGAAGAGAAGTCTCAGGTTGGCGAACCTCTGCCACTCGTCTCCGGGCATCTTGCCCAGGAGGGACCCTTTGCCATGCACGACCTCGTCGTGGGACAGGGGAAGGAGGAAGTTTTCGCTGAAGGCGTACCACATGCTGAAAGTCAGCCTGTCATGATGATATTTCCTGAAGACGGGATCGTGGGAAAAATATTTCAGCGTGTCGTGCATCCACCCCATGTTCCACTTCAGGCCGAAACCGAGCCCCCCCGAGTAGGTGGGGCGGGTCACCATGGGCCAGGCCGTGGACTCCTCGGCGATGGTCTGGACGTCCGGATATTCGCCGTAGACCACCTGGTTCAAACGTCGGATGAAGTCCATGGCATCGAGGTTCTCGCGGCCGCCGTAGCGGTTGGGGACCCATTCTCCCTCTTTCCTCGAATAATCAAGATAGAGCATGGAGGCCACCGCGTCGACCCGAAGGCCGTCGATGTGATAATTCTCCAGCCAGAACAGGGCGCTGCTGATGAGGAAATTCCTCACCTCGTTCCGGCCGAAGTTGAAGATGGCGCTTTTCCAATCGGGGTGGTAACCCTTGCGCGGATCCGAGTGTTCGTACACATGTGTTCCGTCAAAACGGGCCAGCCCGTGTCCATCGGTCGGGAAATGGGACGGAACCCAGTCGAGGATGACACCGATCCCTCTCCGGTGGAGGTGATTGACGAGGAACATGAAATCCTGCGGCGTCCCGTAGCGGCTGCTGGGGGCGAAATATCCGGTAACCTGGTATCCCCAGGAGCCGTAGAAGGGGTGTTCGGTCAGGGGGAGAAACTCCACATGTGTGAAGCCCAGGTCGAGGACGTATTCGGCCAGCAGCGGTGCTATCTCACGGTAACTCAGGGAACGATTTCCGTCCCTCTCCGCCCTCTTCCACGACCCCAGATGGACCTCGTAGATGGAGATGGGCGAATCCGGCTTGTTCCGTTCCCGACGCGTCCCCATCCACTGCCCGTCGGTCCACCGGTACCGAAGATCCCAGACGACGGAAGCGCTCTTGGGGGGTGTTTCCCAGTGAAGGGCAAAGGGGTCTCCCTTCTCTTTGGGCCGGACGCTGTGCCGGGAGATGATGTGGTACTTGTAGAGAGATCCCCTCATCACTCCGGGCAGGAAACCCTCCCATATCCCCGACCCGTCCCAGCGAACGCCAAGGGGATGGCTTTGGGGGTCCCAGCGGTTGAAGTCACCGATGACGGAAACAGCGGTTGCCGCGGGAGCCCACACGGAGAAGTATGTCCCCTCCACGCCCTCCACTTCCATGGCATGGGAGCCGAGCCGTTCGTAGAGACGGTAATGGTTCCCCTCCTTGAACAGCCATACGTCCTGTTCGGTCCAGAGGGTCGGGCCAAGGACCGTTCCCTGCCCTCCCGGCCCCGATCCCTGTCCGGCGTTCCTTCGGTCCCCTTGGCCGGCGCCTGCGGACCTCCCAGCCCTTTTCCGGCCGTCAGCCATCATCGGTGTCCTCTTTGGAAGGTCCTTCAGGGGCGGCCCTCACTGACTTCCGGTAAAGGTCGAGGTACAGCCCGGCGGCGTGCCTCCATGAGTTGTCCAGAGCCATGATCCTTTTGATAACGGCCTCCCTGTCGCCGGTCCGGAAAAAACGGGCCGCCCTCGTCACGGCTTCCCGCAGGTCAATTTCCCCCGGCCCGTCGAAAACGAATCCGTTCCCTCCCTCCGGATCGGCACTGAGATCGAACACCGTGTCGACCAGCCCTCCCGTCCGCCGAACCACGGGCAGACAACCGTACCGCATGGCTATCATCTGCCCCAGCCCGCACGGCTCGAACCGGGAGGGCATGACAAAGAAATCCGATCCGGCATAGAGACGCCGGCTGAGCGGTTCATCAAACCCGATGGTGACCGAAACCCTTCCGGGGTGTGAACCGGCCAGCATCCTGAACCGATCCTCGATCTCCCGCTGGCCGCTTCCCAGGACTGAGATCTGCAGCCCATTGTCGACCATGCCCGGGATAATGCCGGCAAGCAGGTCGGCACCCTTCTGGTGGACGAGGCGCCCGACAAAGGTGAACAGGGGCGATCTTCGCTGGGGGTCGAGACGGAGCTCCTCCCTGAGGAGGTTCTTTCCCCTCTCCCGGGCCTCGAGTTGATCGCCGTCGAAGGGCACCGGAAGGGAGAGGTCCGTTCGGGGGTTCCAGGTCTCATAGTCGATGCCGTTGGCGATCCCCACCAGCCTGCCCCCCCTTGCCGCCAGCACACCATCCAAACCGAAACCCAGTTCGGGGCCTGTGATCTCCCTGGCGTAGGTCGGCGAGACGGTCGTCACATAATCTGCCTTGAGGATCCCTGCCTTGAGGAAGTTCACGGATCCGAAGTGCTCGAGACAGTCGGGGGCGTAGGCCCTGGCCGGGAGCCCCAGGTCGGGGAAGATCCCCGCGTCGAAAACCCCCTGATGGGCCAGGTTGTGGATGGTCAGGATCGTGGGGACACTCCGCCAGCCGGGTGCCGCGTCGCCATAGCTGAGGTAGACCGGCGCCAGGGCACCGTGCCAATCGTGGCAGTGGATCAGGTCGGGCAACCGGTCGCTGGCTGCGGCGGCCAGGGCCGCCCGGACCAGGAAGGAGTACCTCTGGGCGTTATCGGGGAAATCCCCTCCATGGGGACCGTAGATCCCGTCCCGACGGAAGTACGTCGCCTCTTCTATAAAGAAGAAATCCACCCCGTCCGACACCTCGCGGCCGACCCTCACCCTCCTCGCTTTCCCGGCGTGACGGAGGGTGAAATGCCTGTCCATCATCTCCGGCTCACGGCCGCTTTCCCTTATCTGGCTGTAGTAAGGCAGGTAAACGGAAACCTTCAAACCGCGCTCGGCCAGCCGTTTAGGCAGGGTGCCTGCGACATCGCCCAGGCCTCCGACCTTGGCGTAGGGCGCTGCTTCAGCGGCGATCATGAGGACGCTGAGCATGGGTGAAGGCCCCGGTTCAGAGTTCGATCTCGGCATCCCTGAGGAAACCGGCAGCATCCTCCGGGGAGGTCGGGTTGATGTGGAATCCGGTTCCCCATTCGAACCCGGCCAGCATGGTCATTCTCGGTATGAGTTCCAGATGCCAGTGAAAATCGTTCTCGATACTGGCCCAGTAGTCGGGCTTTCCGGGACGCCGTGTCTGGGGTGGAGAGGTGTGGAGAATAAAATTATAGGGGGGATCGTTGAGCACCTTCCTCAGGCGCTGAAGGACCTCCTTGACCACGGAGGCGAAGTGTCTGAGCGTATCCTCGTCGGTGAGCCCGAAGTCGTGGCTGTGGCCCTTCGGGACGATCCGCAGTTCAAAGGGGAAACTCGAGGCGAAGGGGGTGTAGACGATGAATTTCTCCTGGTTGATCACCACCCGCTCCCCCTCCTGGACCTCCTGGTCGAGGATGTCGCACATCATGCATCTCTCTTTCAGGCTGTAGTACTCCCGGGTGCTCACGAGCTCCGTCGCCACCATGTTAGGGGTGACCGGAATGCCGATGATCTGGGAATGGGAATGAAACAGGCTGGCCCCGGCCTCCAGGCCGTAATTCTTAAAGATCATGATGTACCTGAGCCTCTCGTCCCTCTTCAGGTCCTTCAGGCGTTCGCGGTAGACGAAGAATACGTCCCGCAGCTGCTGAAGGGAGAAGTCCACCATCTGCAGGCTGTCCTCGGGCGTCTCGACGATGACCTCGTGGGCGCCGAAACCCGAGACCACGTCATAGATCCCCCTGCCGTATCTTTTTCGGGAGCTCTCGATGGACAGGGCGGGGAACTTGTTGGGAATGACCCTGACCTTCCACCCCGGCGTGTTGGCGGCTGTGTCCGGCTCCCTGATCGCCATGATCTCGGGCGGCGTCCTGCCTTCGTTGCCGGGACAGAAGGGGCAGGTCTTGCAGGTGATCTCTCCGACCATTTCCTCGCGCCTGTGGAAGTGGGTCGGCCTCACGGCCCTCTCGGTGGCGATGATGACCCAGGTTTGCTTGATCGGATCGTAGCGAAGCTCAGACATGGGACCTCCAAGGATCAGTTAAGGGGTGCCGGTCGGCGGTGAGAGGCGTGGTCATCCCGCGCGCGCTCCCCTTCGCCTTCCCCGCTCACTCTCCATCCCGGCCTTCGACAGCATGAAATCATTCATATCATCCAGTACTCCAGGTCGTAATTCTCCGGGACGAGGATTTTCACCATGGAGAAGAGGGGCGCTTTTTCCACAGGGGTGTCGTCCTTCCAGAGGGTGAAGGAGAGGAGCACCTCGCCACCCTCTACGGCGCCGATGTAGTCCAGGGGCAGGCCGACTTCCAGGATCCTGTCCACGGCCGACAGAACACCCGCCTTGCGGGCATGGTCATCGGCAGCCGTTCCCGCGGCTTCGCCTATGTCCAGCCGGATCTCCCTCTCGTGTGTCCCGACGGTCTCGACCATGAGCATGTTGCCTGCCAGCTTCCGGCTCATGTCCCCCTCGGAGTCCAGCCTGAGGAACAGGAACCCGGGTCCGAAACCGTAGTAGAGATCCTGAAACACCGCCCCTGCCCTGTGCATGGTGCCCTGCTCGAAACTCAGGTCGAACCGGCCCGCGTTCAGCCATTCGAAATAATCGGTGACCCGTCCGTCGATCTCCGGTTCGAGGATCGCCGTCGGCGCCGCGATATGTCCCTTGAGGACCGGTTTTTTGATCGGGACGTAGAGATCCTGGGGAACCGTCTGGCCTATGAACCGGTAGACGTTGATCAGGTGGGCCCGGAAAAGCTCATCGAACCGGTCGCTGATAATGCTGAAATGGTCATCGCCGAACCACCAGTACCAGTCGCTCCCCTCTGCGATCAGGAGCTGCTCCATTCCCTTTGCCCAGGCCTCCTCGGCTATCTCCCCCCTCTGTGCGAACAGGTCAGCCCGGGCACGGCACACCAGCTCCCACGCCCTGTTCTTCTCTCTGTGACCGACCCAGATAGCCAGATGCCCACCGACCCAGGACCCCGGCACGATCTCGGGGAGGGTGGGATAGTGATCGTCCCCGCCGAGCAGATCGCTGAACGTTACCAGACTTACCCGGTCATCGTCCACAAGGGCCTGATAGAATTGGTCGAGGAAATCCCGTCCGTTGTTGGGATAGTGCTCCCAGGCGTTCTCCCCGTCCAGGATGACGGTGATCACGGCGTTTTCGTCGGGGAGGGAGGAGCGGATGTCGTTGATCCTGTCCATGAAGTTGCTGACGGCCGCCTGGGGCTCCATGTGCTGGTAGGTGAAGCCGACGAGGTCGGACAGAACCCGGTCCCTGAAAAAGACCGTGATCTCTTGACCCTCCCTGCCGAAGACATAGGGGCGGTAGAGCTCCTGGCGGTTGGAGGAGAAGGCCCGGCCGGACAGGGAGAGTGAATTCGCCAGGACGGCCTCGTCCGAGGCAGCGTATCTGAGGCCCTTGGATATCATGAGCTCCAGGGCCTCGGAGGACACCGCTCCCTCCGAGGGCCACATCCCGGCGCACTCCATGCCGAACGTCTCCCGGTATCTGGAAAGAGCCCTGTCCAGGTGAAGGGAGGCGTCCTCGGTCAGGTCGCCGCAGGTCACAGGCAGCGGGATCTGCCTGATCACCGCCCGAGCGCTGTGAAAATTGATGAGCAGAGGGAGAATAGGATGGTAGTAAGGCGAGGTGGTCATCTCGATCAGGCCCCTGTCCTGGGCCTCTCGATAGTGGTCCAGGATCTCCGACACCCTCCGCTGCAGCAGCCTCACAAGGTCTTCCTTGTCCCCCTGGCTGTATTCACTTCCTCTTGCGATGAGTTCCTGGACCAGCGGCTCTTCCTGCCTGATCGTGGTCCCCGTCCAGGCAAGGAGGAAGAGGACTTCTATGTCCAGCAATTCGTCCCGGGTGAAGATCCGGGACGGCGGCGTGAACGGCGGCTGTCTCTCCCTCTTGTCGAACAGTTCGTAATAGCGTCTCAGGGGAAGGATCATGTGCCTCACGTCACCGATGAACAGGAAGGTCAGGAGGGTCTCTATCTCTCCTTCGTCGAGGTCCGCCACCGGCTTGAGGAGGGTGCTGAGGACGAGGTCCTTGATGCCTCCCCCCGCGTAGTCCGCCAGCTGGTCGATAAGGGAGGGGACCAGGTTGAAGGAAACACGGGCCCCCTCGTGGTTCGTTGCCACCTTGAGCATCTCGTAGTAATCCTTGGTCGCATGCAGGAAGGTCAGGGGCATCACGTAGGCGTCATCGTAGAAGTTCCGGTAGGCGGGCTGGTGCATATGCCAGAGAATAGCCAATCTGACGCTCTGAGCCATCCCGTCTCACCTCTGAAGGATCCAGCGCCTGATGCGCCGGCCCCATCGAGACGCCAGCCTCTGAGCCGTCTGAGGGTGATCCGTCTCGGTGAAAAAACTGATCTGGGGACCGTAGTCGTCCGGGAGGAGCAGGATCGAGCCCTCGGGGAGGAGTGCCTTGATGCCGTCGGAATAGGAGAGTTC
The DNA here is from genome assembly GCA_020350725.1 of bacterium. GTDB lineage: Bacteria > BMS3Abin14 > BMS3Abin14 > BMS3Abin14 > BMS3Abin14. Next base: position 2,502,912 of record CP070719.1, on the reverse strand, counting down.
CAGGCCCTGGACGGATTCCCTGAAGTTTCGCATGACCCTGCCCTTCATATCGGGCGGACAGACAAAGGTGCTGTGGACGAACCCGTATTCGGGGAGGGCGTCGTACAGTGCGGAGACCTTCACATCCATGCCGGCCAGGAGCTGGAGGGTGACGGCAATGGCATACATGGCGTCGCAGTGCGGGTGGAGCCCGGTGAAGGAATACCGTCCGTTCAGGTCGGCGATGAGATCATATCTGGCGAACTGTTTTCTCTCCAACCGGGAGATCCTCCCGGAATCCACCTGAACTCCCTCAATGCGGCCGGCGGCAGCCAGGGGCGCCTGGGCGGGAAGATACGACCGGGGTCTGCCTTCGGACTGGATCCCGAGGAGGAGGAGCAGGAAGAGAAGTGTCCGGTGATCCTCCTGTGGCCGGCCCCGGTCATCGACCATGAACATCCTCTCCCCGGAGGGGGCGACGTAGAACCCCATGTCGGCGCCGAGGGATTTAACGATCTTGCCCACCTGCTTCAGGCTGCTCCTGATCAGGACGGGGGACGACGCCAGCCTGGTCTCGTCGGCGTGGGCGTTGAGCACGACCGTTTCACAGTTCAGGTCGGACATGATCTCGGGCAGGATCCCGGCCGTCGAGCCGTGCGCGAGGTCCAGGACCACTTTGAAGGCCCTCCGTCTGACCCTCTCCCGGTCAACCGACTTCAGGAAATGTTCGCGGTAGTAGTCAAGGGCGAGGGGCACCTCGAGGATTGTTCCCACATCGTTGTAATGGCTCCGGCGGAAGCTCTCCCTGAAGAAGATCCTCTCGATGTCCTTGCCCCAATCCTCGCCCATCTCGTAACCCTGTGCGTCGAAGAAGAGCATCTCGGTGGAGGTCTCGTCTCCGGGTTTCTGACGGAAGTGGACTCCTGCTACCTCACCGAAGGACGTCAGCTTGAACCTCGTCACCGGAATGGGGTTGAGCCTGAGGTCGTGGACAGAGACTCCGGTGGACAGGACCCCCCCGAGGAAGGACCTCTTCAACATCCTGGACGCCTTGTGGTAATCCCTGCTGACGAGGATGCTCTCGCCGGACTTGAGCACCGATCCGAAGGCCTCGCCCAGCTTGGCTGTGAAGACCGGACTCATCTCCTCGTTGGTGTACCCGGATACCGTATCCCCCTCGAAAAGGGACGCCTTCCATCTGTCGCCCCAGATAAGGTTGGAGGAAAGCACGGACCCGGCCTCCACCAGTTTCCCCGGCCAGAGGAGGATGTCTCTCTCCATGGAAACGCCGTCCTCGATGATGGTCCCCGAGGCGATGACGGCCCCCTCCTTGACGGAGACGCCGTCCCCCAACCGGACGTTGTCACAGAGCACGGCATTGTTGACATGACAGTTGTGACCGACGGTCACCCCGGTCCAGAGGATGGAGGCCTGGATCCTGCACCCCGGTGCGATCTCACATTCGTCTCCGATGACGGTGTCGGTGTAGGTTCCCCGGGGAAGCTTGACGTCCCGTCCGACGACAACGGTACCGTGGATCCTGGCTCGGGTCGACACCTTAGACCCCTCCCCCAGCCATACGATACCTCCTCCCGTTTCCACACGCCTGCCGGGAAACGTCACCCGCGTCTTGCCGGCAAAGATATCCCTGTGCACGGTCCGGTAGGAATCCGGATTCCCCACATCCCTCCAGTAGCCCTTGGCATCGAAGCCGAAAATGGGTTTTTTCTTCTTCAGCAGCTCCGGAAAGAGGTCCCTGGAGAAATCGAAACTCCTGCCGCGCGGGATATGCTTGAGGACCTCCGGTTCGAGGATATAGATCCCGGTGTTGATGGTGTCGCTGACGACCTCACCCCAGCCCGGCTTTTCCAGGAAGCTCCTCACCCTGCCCTTTTCGTCGGCGATGACCACTCCGAACTGCAGTGCGTTGGGTACCGAGGTCAGCGCCATGGTCGCCATCGCCTTCCTGCGCCGGTGGAAATCCACCACCTTCTTGAGGTCTATGTCCGTGACGAGGTCGCCGCTGATCACGGCAAAGGTCTCCTCGATGGAATCGGCGGCGAAGGCCACGGATCCGGCGGTCCCATAATCGCTGTCAGGAATGATGTAATGGAGGGTGGCCTGCCCGCACCAGTGATCCTCGAAGTATTCCCGGATCTTCTCGGGCATGAAGTAAAGGAGCAGGAACACCTCGTCGACCCCGATCCGGTCAAGGTTGATCAGAACGTTCTCCAGCATGGGATACGTGACCACAGGGAGCATCGGTTTGGGCAGGTTCGCGGTGAGAGGCTGGATACGGGTCCCGAAACCGCCGGCCAGAACGACGGCTTTCATGGCATCCGGCTCCCACTCCTTTGGGAAGTTTCCTCAAGGACCCTTGAGATCTCCGACTTGAGATCGTCTATGTCCGTGGACTTCACGACATACCCCTCTGCGAGCCATGAGGAGAAGTCCGATTTATAGCAGGCGTATGCCGACGAGATGATGACGGGCACCTTCGGATAGTCGTTGGATATGGTGTGGAGAAGTTCCAGCCCGCTCTCGCCCTCCAGCCTGATGTCCAGGACTACCAGGTTGACATTTGACTTCTTGAGGGTCCCAAGTGCACCTGCCCTGTCTCCGGCCTCGAGGACCTCATATCCCTCGGATTCGAGTTCCAGCCGGTAAAGATCCCGGATCCCCCGGTCATCATCCACAACCAATATCCTACTCATGTCCCTCTCCCTTTCCTCATCTGAGCGCAATGCGCAGGACGAACCGCAACCCGTCCCACTGGAGCCGGATCCTCTCCCTGGCCAGCCTGCCCTCTATGCCACGGATCGCCGCCGCATATCTCTCGGGAAGAACCGCGTCGTCCGGTCTGTCGCGGACATCCTCGACACTGATCTTCAGTTCGTCACCGTCAGCGGCGGTCGCTATCCTCAGGGATCGGCAATTCAGCTGGGGAGATACCATCAGGCCCACGATGCGCCTAATCACAGAGGTCAACAGATCATAATCAACCCAGGCCAGCGGTACACCGCCCTCCTCGAAGACCACAGTGACCGGGTCGAGGGGCCGGTAATCACCCAGGGCCCTGATAACGTCGCCGATGATGTGGTTGACATCCCAGTAATGGGACGAGGGATGATCCTCCTGGACCTGGGAGACGAAATCCCCGACGAAGTCATCCAGTTTCTTGATGCCCTCCCTGAGGGCTCGGGAAGACTCTCCGGTGCCGGAGCCCTCATGATCCGCGCCCCCTGTCTCCATCGCCCTCAGATGGCCCGCCATGGACATGAGGGGGTTCTTCAGGTTGTGGGCCAGCACGGTAGTGTAGCGGTTGAGTGCGGCCCGCCTTTCCATGCGGATGAGCATCTCTTCCCGGGCATGGAGGATCGCCCGGGTCTCCTCAAGCTCTTTGACCTTGATCCGGTATCCCTCGATCAGCAGTGATTTCTCCAGGGAGCTTGTGAAGGGACGGAGAAAGGCATCCAACTGTTCAAGTTGACCGAGGGTGATCTCCCGCCCGTTTGCGAAATTATCGACAGTTATGGCGCCGAAGTGCCCCCGCTGCCCCCACAGGGGGAGGACGCCGATCTGACCCGCGTCCAGCAGGCTGAAGATCCCCTCGTCGATGCTTCCAGCCTCCCCCGCGTTGACGACCGACACATTGCGCTTCCAGAGAACCGATGTCGTGTCACCTCCCCCGTCGGGCAGGAACACCATCCCCTCCAGGAGGGGAGCCAGGTGACGGTTGCGGGAATCGAAATCGCCGATCGCCCTCCGCACGACTTTCTCGAAGTCCAGTCCTTCCTCGAGGATCCCGTGCCACTGGGGACCGGCCTCCAACCTGGAGAGGGGACCCACCCCGGCCGCTCCCCTCGTGGACCCGTCGGTCGGATCGTCCAGGAGAAGGAAAGCCCGGTTGAACCCGAAGATCTGACCCGTGGTGGCGATCGTCAGCGTAAGGGCTATGATCTGGTCCTTGTCGGCCGATTCGCCGAGGAACAGATCGATCTGCCTTCGGATCGCCGCTCCGTTCCTGAGATCCAGGTAATCCCTGTAAAGGTGGAGCAGGCTGTCCCTTATCTCGTCGGGGATGTTAAAGGCGCTGTCCTGAAGGCCTGTCACCGCCTCAAGGATCGACTGATCGGACGCAGCCATGTCCTCACCCCTTGCCGGCTGAAAAGGGCGGGACCATATTTAAGCACCCGCCTTACCAGTCATATATACTTCTTAATTTTACCACAGTCGGCGCCCCTGTCGGAGAGAATCGAACGCCTTCCGCCGGTGTGGGGTCCTTCCCGCCTGAGTGGAACGGCCGGGAGATCCGTCTGCCGAGCGGGAAACCATCAGAGGTCGGCGCTGTGCCTCCTCATGGCCTTGACCCTCAGCTTGACGCTTCTCGTCCCCTGCCAGGTCTGGATCTCAGGGACCACCGCCAGATCCATCCTGGGGACGAGGTCTTCCAGTTCGTGGGACTGGCGGAAGGCAATGGCATCTACGGTCCGGCCATTCTGGACGACCTGAAAACTCAGATGGTTGCGCCCGAAGACACGGGGCTTGACGACTTCGACATCGGAAATGAGGACAACGGGCTCGGGATTGCCGGCACCGAACGGGGACAATCCCTGAAATTTCTCCACTTCCTCCAGGCTCATCTCCTCGAGGGTAGCGACGGCATCGAGGGTCATGATGGGCACAAAACCGTCCTCCGGGATCATCTCCTGGACCACCTTCTCGAACGTCTCTCTGAAGAGAACGACCTTCTCGGGACTCATCTTGATCCCGGCCGCGTACTTGTGGCCGCCGAAATCAATGAGAAGGTCCCGGCACCTGGAGAGTCCCTGGAAGAGGTGAAAGCTGGGGATGCCCCGGGCCGACCCCTTGCAGACCCCATCCTCCATACAGAGGAGAACGGTGGGCCGGTAGTACTTCTCCATCAGGCGCGACGCCACGATCCCCACGACTCCAGGGTGCCAATCCTCGGAGTACAGGACGATGCTGCGGCGGCCCTCCAGGAGGTCTCCCGATGTGATCTGGTCCACGGCTTCGTTGAAGATCCTCTCCTCGATCCTCTGACGTTCCACGTTCTCAACATCCAGGTAGCCCGCCAGTCTCTCAGCGTCCTCGAGGTTCTCCGTCGTGAGGAGCTTCACCCCTGCGGAGGCATCGGAGAGCCTGCCGGCGGCGTTTATCTTCGGTGCCAGCCTGTAGGCTACGGCGGTGGAGTCCACGTGCCCCTTCTGGACGCCGCAGACGGTGAGGAGGGTTTCGATGCCGAGACGGGGATTGAGGTTGATCTGTTCCAGGCCGGCGCGCACGAGGATGCGGTTCAGGCCCGTGAGGGGGACGATGTCCGCGATGGTCCCCACGGCGACCAGATCGATGTAATGCAGCAGGGAGGGTTCCGGTCTGTCATGGAAGAATCCCTCCTCCCGGAGCCGTTTTCTCAGGCCGGCGACGAGATAGAAGGCCAGACCGACACCGGACAGGGCCTTGAAAGGAAAGGAGCAGCTTTCCAGCAGGGGGTTGATGAGCGCCTCTGCCTCGGGAAGCCTTGCGGGCGGCTCGTGATGGTCGGTCACCACGACGCTCATGCCGAGGGATTTTGCCAGGGAGATCTCCTCCACCGAGGAGATCCCGCAGTCAACCGTGATGATGAGACCGATCCCTTTCTCCCGAAACCTCCGGATGCTCTCCACGTTCATGCCGTAACCCTCGCTCACGCGGTTGGGGATATAGTAGTAGGCGGAGAACCCGAGATCCCGGAGGAAGAGGAGAAGGAGGGAGGTGGCCGTCACGCCGTCGACATCGTAATCGCCGTAGATGAGGATCTTCTCATCCCCCTTGAGGGCGGCAATGATCCTGTCGATAGCCCTTTCCATGTCGGAGATGAGATAGGGATCGGTCAGGTTGTTCAGGTGGCAGCTGAGAAAGTCCCGGGCCTTTCCCTCATCTCCCAGACCCCGGTTGAGGAGGATCTGGGCGACCAGGGAGGTCGAATCAAGGGCGTTCGCGAGACGTGCTGCAGCCTCACCGTCCTGCGGTCTGAGAACCCATTTCTTTCCTTCGACAGTCATGGGCAGAATCCGATCTCCCTCCGTCTATCATGAGCTAGGTCGAAAGAACGGCAATGACAGCGACCACCACCATAACCGATGCGATGAGGATCTTCGCGGCCGTACCCTTGAGGCGGCCGATCAACGCGCCGAAACCAGACCTTGCCGCATCGCAGGGTCCCTTTCCGGCCAAGAGGTTGACGGTAAAAACCGCCCCGAATGCGCCCAGCGCCATACCGGGGATGGCTCCGGCTCCGAAAAGGAACGGGGCGCCGGCTACGCCGCCGATCACACCGCCGGCGATCGCCGCCAGAACCGTTCCCCTTACCGGCGCCTCTGAACGGGCGCCGGCCGCCGAGACGGCGAATTCGAGAAATTCCCCCCCGATGGCCAGCGCTCCCAGAGCGACCACCGCTCCTGTGGAGATGGCCTCCACTCCCCCTACCAGCCTGAGGAGGAGGGAATCGATGACGATGATCCAGGTCCCCGGCAGTCCGATCACCTGGGCCGGCAGGGAGATGACCAGCACAACCCAGAAAGCGGCCCAGCCAAGGTAGGCCAGCAGTGCAATCATCCCCTAACGCCTTCCGCTCCCCTTCCTGTTCGGAGACCTCTGGCCCAAGAGAAGGATCGGGCTGGCGATGTAGATCGAGGAGTATGTTCCTATTACGACTCCTACCAGCAGTGCGAAGGAAAAGTCGTGGATCACCTCCCCTCCGAGAAAGAAAAGGCAAAGCACCACCAGCAGGGTCGTCCCCGACGTGAGGATCGTCCTGCTCAAGGTCTGGTTGATACTGCTGTTGATGATATCGGCGAGGCTGTCGCGGGGCGATCTCCGGGTGTTCTCCCTGATCCTGTCGTAGACGACGATCGTGTCGTTCAGAGAATACCCGATGATGGTGAGAAGTGCAGCCACCACGGGAAGAGTGAACTCCTTGCCGAAGAAGCTGAAGACACCTATGGTGATGAGGACGTCATGGATCAGGGCCGCGATGGCTCCCAGGGCGAAACGGAACTGGAACCGGAGGGTAATATAGATGAGGATCCCCACCATGGCGTAAACGATGGAGAGCATCCCCTTTCGTCTCATGTCGGCACCCACCTGAGGGCCGACCATCTCCACCAGGTCAATGGAGACGCCTCCCTCACCGAACCGGGCGCTCAGGATGTCCGAGATATCGTCGGATACGGTATCCTCCTCACCCACACCGCTCTTGACCCGAATGGCCACCTTGTTGTCTCCGAGGGATTGGATAATGGAAGAACCCATTCCCCGCTCGTCAAGGGCCGAACGGATATCCCCTATGTCGGCCATCCGCTCGAACCTTACCTGGACCAGGGTGCCGCCGGCAAAGTCGATGCCGTACCGGGGCCCGCCCTTTAACACCAGGGAGGCCATTCCCAGGAAGATAAACACCAGGGAAAAGATAGTGGCGATCCGCCTCCTGGAGACGAAATCGATGTTGATCTCAGGTCTGATGAACTCCATCTGTTTGCCCTTGCCTTTCCGTAATGGTCTTCAGATGCTGAACGATTCGACCGATCTGCCCTCCAGGTAGGCCTCGAAGATAACCCGGCTGACGAAGATGGCCGTGAACATGCTGGCCAGGACGCCGATGCTGAGAGTTACGGCGAAACCCTTGACCTGGCCGGTCCCGAACTGGAAGAGCACGACCGCTGCTATGAGAGTCGTCACGTTGGCGTCGATGATGGTGAGAAGAGCCTTCCCGTAACCGCTGTCCAGAGCTGCCCGCACGGTCTTGCCGGTGCGCAACTCCTCCCTGATCCTCTCGAAGATCAGGACATTGGCGTCCACCGCCATGCCGATGGTCAGGACGATGCCGGCGATACCGGGCAGGGTCAGTGTCGCCTGGAGAAGAGCGAGGGCAGCCATGATGATAAAGATATTGAATATTAGAGCCATGTCGGCCACCAGGCCCGAGAAGCGGTAATAGGCGGACATGAAGACGATGACCAGTGAGAACCCCAAGATGATCGACAGCAGCCCCTTCCTGATGGAATCGTTGCCCAGGGTGGGACTGACGGTCCATTTCTGGAGGATCTTGACCGGCGCGGGAAGGGACCCCGCCCTGAGGACAATGGCGAGGTCGGTGGCTTCATCGGGCGTGAAGCTCCCGCTTATCTGCGCCTGTCCCCCGGCGATCCGCTCCTGGATAACCGGAGCGGAGTAGACGTTATCGTCCAGGACGATGGCCAGACGTTCCTTGACGTGCTCTCCCGTCACCTGTTCGAAGATCCTGGCCCCCACCTTGTCGAAGGTCATGGAGACGTAGGGCTGGCCATATTGGGAATCGTAACGGACCCTGGCGTCCTTGATGGTGTCGCCGGTGAGGAGGATCCTGTCCTCCAGCACATAGGAGCTTCTCTGGACCTGCCCCGTCGCAGGGTCATACTGGCGGCTGGAAAGGACGACGGTCCCCGCCGGGGGGCTGTCTGCCGACGCCCCCTCATCGACCAGCATGAACTTCAGGACGGCCGTCCTCTTCACCAGCTGGATCGCCCTCTGCGGGTCCTTGACGCCGGGCAGTTGGACGAGAATGCGGTCCACACCCTGTCTGATGATGGTGGGCTCAGCCACTCCGAACTCGTCGATGCGGCTTCTGATGGTCTCGAGGGCCTGAACGATGGAGTTCTCCCGGAGGCGGGCCACCTCACTCTCGGGATAGCTGAGGGCGAGCCGCGTCTCGGTCTCCTCAGTGACGATGTAGTCCGGATAATCCTGCCGGATCAGCTCCATGGCCTCGTCGCGGTACTTCGGCCGCCTTACCTCCACCAGGAGCTTGTTCGACCCGGCCGTCTCGATGCGGCTGTAGCGGATCCTCCTGTCCTTGAGAGCCGTTTTCAGATCGCTTGCCGTCCGCGAGAGGGCGTTTCCGACAGCCTCCTCAGCCTGCACCTCGAGGAGGAGCTCCATCCCGCCCTTGAGATCAAGACCGAGCTGGACGGCCTTGGACGGGAGAAATCGGGTCCACCACCCGGGCAGGGTCTGGGTAAGGGACGGAGTGACACCGACCAGGGCAACAACTATTACCGAGACAACGACGATCAGTTTGGTCTTGACTCTGCTGCGCATCATTCCTCCTGATGAAATAGGTCGGACCTACACCCGCTGATTCGGATCATCGATGGCACCGGATGAAGATCTCCAGGTGGGAATCGGGGTGGAAAAAACCGTCTCCACTTTTCGATACAAGCCTGCGGGCCTCTCAGCGTCCCCTGCGGTGAACCCGCCTCCTTTGCGTCTCTGCGGGAGATGGTTTTCTGCCGTCGTCCTATTCGCCTTCCATGGTCACCGGATCGACCTTGGCGGATATGGCTTTCTTGATGATCTTGATCCGGACTTTGTCTGAGCACTGCAGCAGCACGACATGGCCTTCGATCCTGATCACGGTGCCGTATATCCCGCCGTTGGTGATCACGGTATCGCCCACCACCAACCCGTCAAGGGTGGCCTGATGCTCCTTGGCCTTTTTCTGCTGCGGGCGGATGAGCAGAAAGTAGAAGATGATGAAGAGGAAGATCAGCGGGGCAAAAGCACCGATTCCGCCGGTCGTGCCCGTCGGCTGCGCGGCATATGCAATACCTGTGAACATTTTATCCTCCTTAAAAATGAGGTCCCAAGGCTCTGGTCCCGGGCCCCAGGTATCCGAAGTTTCCTGCCTACAGTATCCAGTTTACAGTAAAACCCGGGTGATTCATGTCGCAGGTTGGCCTGTCAGCTTCCCGCGTCCGGGCTTTCCCCTCTTCCCCCATTCTCCGAACGATCTCCGCCCTCCCCGGCCTCCCCCCAGCCCCCCTCCACACTCCTCCTGTAAGCTGGAAAAGCCCCCGCAAGAACAGCCTCCCGGGCCCCGGATACAAGTTGGTGATAATAACTCAAATTATGGATGGTGTTCAACCGAAAACCGAGCATCTCCCCGGTCGTGTAAAGGTGCCTGAGATACGCTCTGCTGAAGTTCCTGCACGTGTAGCAGGAACAATCCGGATCGGGAGGGTCGGAGTCCTCCCTGATGGATGCCGTCTTGATCGAGAGCCGACCGCGGCTGGTGAACAGGGTCCCGTTGCGGGCGTTTCTCGTCGGGATGACGCAGTCGAACAGATCAATGCCCCTCTCCATCCCGTCCAGGAGGTCCAGGGGTGTTCCCATCCCCATGAGGTAGCGTGGACGGTCCCCGGGTAGACAGGAGGTGGTTGTCTGGACGGCGGCCCAGGTCTCCTCTCTGGGCTCGCCGAGGGCGAGACCGCCCACCGAGTAACCGTCAAATCCCATGGCCACCAGAGCGTCCGCACATTGCCTCCTCAGATCCGGATATATTCCCCCCTGGACGATGCCGAACAGGGCCATGTCCCCGGCACGCAGCGAGGAAAGGGACCGGTCGGCCCAGGCCAGCGTCCTCACCACCGCCTCCTGCATGTCCCTGCGCTCGACCGGGAATGAGCGCACATCGTCAAGGCACATGGCGATGTCGGTCCCCAGATCCTCCTGGATGGCAACGGCCCCTTCCGGCGTCAGGTAATGGCCGCTGCCGTCAAGGTGTGAGCGGAAATGGACGCCGCCGTCATCTATGCGGGAGAACTCGGACAGGCTCATGACCTGGAATCCGCCGCTGTCCGTGAGGATCGGACCGTCCCATCCCATGAAACGGTGGAGGCCGCCGAGGGACCTGATCAGCCCCGCCCCCGGCCTGAGGTGGAGATGATAGGTGTTGGACAGGAGGATCTGCGTGCCGGCCTCCCGCAGCTCCTCAGGGACGAGTGTTTTGACGGCTCCATAGGTTCCCACCGGCATGAAGACCGGTGTGAGGACGTCCCCGTGGGGCGTGGCCAGGATCCCCGCCCGCGCTCCGGAGGGGTCCGTTCTCTGAAGGGTGAACATCATGCTATATCATTCCAAGATCCAAGGTCCAAAATCCAAAACAGACAACCTTTCCGCCCGACACCCATGACGACGACCTCCGTCGAGGCCCTTTGTCCCTATCGCCCGAGCGGTGGGCGGCAGTGAGAATGGGGAAAGTCGGCATCGAGAGAGACCCCTTTGATCCTCTTGATCCCGGGTACGATCCTCCCGTCCTGTCCCTCGCGATCCACCGGGTGCTCCTGGGCCACACCCTTTTCTCCGGGTTTCCTGCTCCCCCGTCCGTCCACCTGTCCGACGGGTGCCCGGGGGCAGGGAAAGCCTTAGGAGGACAGTGGGATGGCTCCTTTCCCCTGTCCTGTTTCTGAACAACCTGACCTCCTAGTTGTCATGCTGCCGGTTCCCGGTCCATTCAAGAAACATGCAGTCCCCGTAACTGTAGAACCGGTATCCAAGACCCACGGCCTCACGGTAGCCGGCCAGGACACGGTCCGTCCCGCCGAAGGCGCACACGAGCATGAGAAGGGTGGACCGGGGGAGATGGAAATTGGTCAGGAGAGCATTGACGACCTGAAACCGGTAACCGGGGTAGATGAACAGATCCGTGGTTCCCTGACCGGGGATCACCTTGCCCCCGGCCCCGGCCGATTCCAGAGTCCTCACAACAGTGGTCCCCACCGCCACGACCCTCCTCCCCTGTTGTCTGGCCCCGTTCACCGCATCGGCGGTGATTCGGGGAACATCGTACGCCTCCTCCCCCATCACGTGGTCGGCCACGTGATCGGCGCGGACCGGCTCAAAGGTACCTTGCCCCACGTGAAGAGTGACATATTCGATCCTCGCGCCCCGGTCGGCGATTCGCCGAAGGACCTCTTCATCGAAATGAAGGCCGGCCGTGGGCGCTGCCACCGCTCCGGGCCGGCTGGCGAAAACAGTCTGGTACCTCTCCCGATCCATACCATCCCTCTCCGGTCCTCCCCGTTTAATGTAGGGTGGCAGAGGAATCTTCCCCACCCTCCTGACCACGGGCAGAAGGCCGCCCTCGGCCGCGCGAACCCAGAGGGTCTCCCTGTCCCGGCGCACCACGAGGCGTGACCCGTCCTCCAGGACGAGGACATCGCCTTCCCTGATCCTGCGGGCGGGCCTGGCCAGGCATCTCACCTCGGAGTCCCCCGCCGGATAGCCGAGGAGCAGGATCTCCACCCGCCCGCCTCCCTGCCTGGCGGCCGTGAGCCGGGCGGGAAAAACCTCCGTGTCGTTGAGAACGACGAGGTCATCCGGCCGCAGCAGGTCGGGCAGGTCCATGAACTTCAAATGGCGTATCCTCCCCGGGAGGGCCCCGAGGACCATCAGCCTTGATCCCGTCCGGTGGGGGGCCGGCTCCTGGGCGATCCGGCCGGCAGGCAGATCATAATCGAAATCGGCGGTTTTAAGCATCAGCTAAGGCCTGACCCAAAATGCCAGATCCAGGGTCCAAAAGGGATCTTCCAACTCCAATCTCTACTCTCCAATGTCCAATCTCTAATCTCTAATGTCTAATTCTCTAATCTCCAATCTCTAATGTCCCTTCTCGGACCCCGGCCCTTAATACGCCCTCCTGATGGTCACCCCCCGGTAATATCGCCTCAGGATCTGCTCGTGGTCCATACCCCGCTCCGCGGCCCCCTTTGCCCCCCACTGGCACAGACCGATCCCGTGCCCGTAACCCCTTCCCCGGAAGAGGACCTTGCCCTCGTATCCGCTGACCGTGAACCTCGTGCTCGGGAGGCGCCGGTAACCGACCTCCTTGCGGAAATCCTCCCCATCCACCAGCGTCCTTCCCTCCCCGGTGGCGAAAAACAGGGTTTTCACCCTGCCGCTCCCGGTGCGTTCCTGGATGCCCAGGGTCCGGATATCCCCCGATCCGGGAAAGAGGGCATCGAGGACGCCCTGGAGATCCACCCGGTCGAGGACCAGGTCCCACCGCGACCTCGGCGATCCCTCACAGTCGGAGCATTCGACACTTACCAGCGCCGGATGGGGCGCACCCCAGATCTCCCCTGCGTCAGCTGTCCTGCCGCCGCAGGAAGAGTGAAAGAAGGCCGGGACCAGCTCGCCGGCACGGAAGAGCGCCTTTCCCCTTGTCTGCCTGACGGCCGCGGCGGCCCTCTCATCCTCCCCGCCCGGACCGAGGTAGACCTGGTCCTCCACATCGTCCCTGACGTCGTAGACGCCTCCTCCCGCTGCCATTCTCAGGAGGGCATAAGTCCTGGCGGCGATGACCTGGGCCTTGACCGCTTCCATCGGCCATCCGGAATCGATCTCGCCGTTGACCAGGCCCACCAGGTAGGACTCCAGGGGAATGGCGTTGACCACGGCGATCCCGTCGGGCAGGGCCGTGAGGATGACCTTGCCGCGTTTTAACTCCCTCCCGCGCATCAGGGTGCCGTCATAGTTGAACAGACCGCTGCTCGAACCGACGGCGAACCGGCCGCCCCTGATGTCGCTCCCGTCCAACCGCATCCGCCCCTCGCTGTAGGAAAAGGACACTCCCCTCAATCGATTGATGATCTTTCGGAACCCTCCCTGGGTCTCCACTTCGACCGTGAGGTCATCGCCACGAACGATGGAGTGCTTCTCTCCCTGGGCGATGAGGACGCGGATCTCGGGCGCAGACGCCCGACCGTCGGTGGGAGAAGCGGCGGCCGTCACGCCGGCGAGGAAGAGGCCCGCCGCAAGGGCGACCGGGTGAAGAGATGGGCGGGATCTGCCGACGCGCATCGCCCCAGGGGTCTCTCAGCGGGAAAAGTAGCGCGAGAGGGCAACGATCGCGAGGCCCCCCGCGATGCTCAGGAGACCGAGAAGCCTGAGGACGCCTGGGGGGATCTCCCCGAACCGCATGGCTATTCTCTTGACCGCATTGGGGGCAAGGAAATAAGGCAGTCCCTCGATGACGAGGGCCAATCCCAGCGCCGCGAGAAAGATGTTCCATTGAAACTCAGCCATCAGGGATTTCCCCGGCCGGGGAGACTCCCGTCTCCCGGAAAAAGAGATGGAAAATTTCCGTCCACGTGTCGGGCGCACCCATATCACATTAGGGGGCCGGATTCAACCGCAGAAAAGTCAACCGCCGACCATCTCCGAGCCGCCACGGCACGGATATTTTGAAGGGTCCGATGTGGGCGGTGGGTGGGTCGGCATCCCCCGGCGGTTCCAGAGGGGCCCTGCCCCCGCTTTTTTTGCCACATCCTCCCCCTTTCCGTTGGCCTGTTCCTCCGTTTCAGCCCGCGTCTTTTCCTGCAATGATAGAGGAAATTTTGCCAAGTTGGGAAAAATTTTTCTCAATTCCGGTAAAATATGTGCTATAAAAACTGCTATCGATCGCAGCGCACAGGGGAAAAGGGCCACACTGGCGAAATAAATCGAACATTGCCCAGGATCCGAGGGACCGGAATACGAAGCAGGCCAAATGGCAGCGGATAAGATCTCCCGTCAACACACACTTCTCGCCATCGACGACGAGCCCGATATCAGGGACCTCATCTATCACGCCTTCTCCGACGAAGACTATCACGTCATGACGTGCGGTGACTGCACGGAAGCCCTGGCCCTCCTGGAAAGGGGCAGCCTTCCCGACCTGATCCTTCTCGATCTCATGCTGCCGGAGATGAGCGGACTTGATTTTCTCCAGCTCCTCCGCAACAGATATCCCCACTTGAAAGCGATCGTCATCTCGGCAAGGGGTGACGTTGAGACCGTCGTCGAGGCCCTCCAGATGGGAGCCCTGGATTACATCCACAAGCCCTTCGACGTGGCGGAGCTGATGATCGCCGTCAACAAAGCCCTCTCCCAGAAGCAGATGGCCGAGGAGCTCGACCGCCTCCGCAAACAGGAGGCCTTCGCCGAGACGCACTCCGCCCTGTACGCCAGCCGAGAGATGGCCAATATCATCGAGATGGTGTCAAAGGTAGCCCAGACCGACGTACCGGTCCTCATAACCGGCGAGAGCGGAGTGGGGAAGGAGGTCATCGCCAGGGAGATCCATCAGAAGTCGCTCCGGGCCTCGGGCCCCTTCCTCAAGGTCAATTGCGCCGCCCTGCCTGCTTCCCTCCTCGAGAGCGAGCTTTTCGGATACAACAAGGGTGCCTTCACCGGCGCATCCCAGGCCAAACCGTCCAAGTTCGAGAACGCGGACAACGGGACCCTGTTCCTCGATGAGATCGGGGAGATCGCCCCCGCCCTCCAGGCGAAATTCCTCCACGTTCTCCAGGACGGCTTCTTCAACCGACTGGGCAGCAACAAGACCATCCGCACGAACACGCGCATCCTCGTCGCCACCAACCAGGACCTGGAGGAGGAGGTCAAAAGCGGATCCTTCCGTTCCGACCTCTACTACCGGCTCAACGTCGTCCGCATCCACATCCCTCCACTGAGAGAGCGGCCTGTGGACATCGCCCTGCTGGCCAACTACTATCTCGATTTCTACTCGAGGAAATACCGAAAAGAGGTTGACCTGAGCGAGAGCGCACTGCCCCGGCTCAACCGCCACAGCTGGCCCGGAAACGTTCGGGAACTTCAGAACGTCATGCGGCGTTACGTCGTCCTCGGCCTGCTGGAATTCGACAAGGAAAGTCCCGTTTCCGCACCGCCAATGGGGGCCGGAAGCCCGGACCTGCAGGAAGGACAGATCCCCGGCCGGGCCGCCGCGGGCGGCGAGTCGGGACCGGACCAGGCCGGCCCAACCCGGGAGACGGCCAAAGGAGTCGCCCTCGATGAGGAGGGAATGCAGCGGGAGAACTACTCCCTCAAGGAGATCGCCAAGGAAGCGGCCCAGGCCGCCGAGAAAGAGGCCATCCTCCGGGCCCTTGAGATAACCAGGTGGAACAAGAGCAAGGCGGCCAAGCTTCTCAAGATCAGCTATAAGGCCCTCCTTTACAAGATGAGGGAGGGCGGCCTGGAAAAACCACTCCCGGAGCAGGAAGTTGTGGAATAATTTTTCCCTATTTGGGAAAACATTTTCCCTTTCCGCCGTGTGATCTGGCAAAATCAGGAAAAATTTCTCTTAACATAAGTATATCTCTGCCACAAGAAACACCCCTATTTCCTTTCTATTACAGTCTTTTCCCACCGTTCGGCCTTCTTCCTACCGCATGGCACAGATGTTGCTCCCCTGTCCGGAAATTGTGCCCCGTTTTCATCGTCCATGGCCGATAGGCCCCGATGACATCCCGGCCGGACGGGCGGCGCGCGCAGGACTTTTCTGACGGAGATTGCACCCGGTTATTCAACGCGCCGCCCGGTTCCGCCCCCAGCCCAGCCGGGCGGAGGACACCCGGCATAGGACGGCGCCGATGAACCCGGCGCCGGGGATCCATGGATCGTCAACCGTCAGGCACACAGGGGCCGCTCACCTCGAGGAGAGGGTTATTGTCCCGTCGAGACAGCAAGAAGGGAATGGCATGAAAATTCTTATCGGTGGACAGGTCTCTCTTCCCTCGGAGATCCTGCACTGGATCTCCAGGGACATCTCCGATGAGATCCTGTCCTGCTCCAGCAAGGAAAGGCTCCTGGCGTCGCTTCTGGTCAACATCTGGGATCTTCTCCTCCTCTACCTGACTGATTCCGACAGGGACGAACCAGGAAAGATGGTCGCGGAGATCAGGGGTGTTCTGCCCCACGTCCCCATAATCCTCCTGTTCGAGGAGAGCAGAACCGGATGGGAGACCACGTCCATGCCGACGGGCGTCTCGGAGATGATCCACTTCCCCGTGAGCCGCTCCAGCCTGGTGGAGAAAGTGCAGCGGGTCATCAATTTCCATCACGACAGTGCGGAAGCATCCTTCCTCTCCCGCGAGAAGCACCAGAAGTCGGTCATCCCCGAGGAAGTCCTGTTCGGCCAGTCCAGCGGAATGCTGGATATCAAACGGGCCATCCACAAGATCAAGGACACCGACATCCCCATCCTCATCACGGGGGAGAGCGGAACGGGCAAGGAGGTCATCGCCAAGTTCCTCTGGCAGATCTCGCCCCGAAGCGACCGCCCCTTCGTTAAGGTCAACTGCGCGGCCATCCCGTCGGAGCTTCTGGAGAGCGAGCTCTTCGGCTTCGAAAAGGGGGCCTTCACGGGTGCCTACCGGAGGAAGCCGGGCCGGTTCGAAACGGCCAACGGGGGGTACCTCTTCCTCGACGAAGTGAGCGAGCTCCCCTACTCCCTCCAGTCGAAACTCCTCCACGTCCTGCAGGACGGCAAGTTCTCGCCCCTGGGTTCCACCACCGACGGGCGAACGAACGCCAGGATCATAGCCGCCACCAACAGGCTGCTCGACCAGGCCGTCCACCTTGGGACCTTCCGGAAGGACCTCTACTTCAGGCTCAATGTGGTCAATCTCCACCTCCCGCCCCTGAGGAGCAGGAAGGACCAGATCCATGTCCTGTCGGACTATTTCCGCCACAGGTTCGCGGACCAGTATCAGGTCCCGGTCATCGAGCTGTCCGAGGACACCATCTCCCTGCTTTTCTACCACTCCTGGCCGGGGAACATCCGGGAACTGGAGAACGTCATCCGCAGGGCCACCGTGCTGGGCGACCAGAGGGTCATCCTCGAGGAATTGAAGGACATCCCCGATCAGCCGCAGGAGGCCCTGCCGGCGGACTCGGACGGCCACGGTTCCCGGCCGTCTACCCAGGTCCACGAGGAGCACCTGGTGGACCGGGGAATGAGCCTGAAGTCCATCGCCAAGCAGGCGACCCTGGAAGCCGAGCGCCAGGCCATCGAACAGGCCTTGAGGATGACGCGCTGGAACAGGAAGAAGGCCGCGTCCCTCCTGGACGTCAGCTATAAAACCCTGCTGTCCAAGATCAAGGAAATGGGGATCGACAATGCGTAAAAAATCCGTGTCCTTTCTGGTGGCATTAATCCTGGCTGTTACCGTGGCCGCCCTGGCCGACGACGCGACGGAATCTCCTGGCCCGATGGAGGCCGGCCCGGCCAGCGGTGCCTATCTCGTCGGAGGCGGGGACGTCCTCCGGATCGTCGTGTGGAAGAACGAGGACCTTTCCGGAGAGTACGTCGTGCGTCCCGACGGAAAGACAACCCTCCCCCTGATCGGGGACGTCGTCGCCCTGGGCCTGACCACCGAGGAGAT
Organism: bacterium; assembly: GCA_020350725.1. Classification (GTDB taxonomy): domain Bacteria; phylum BMS3Abin14; class BMS3Abin14; order BMS3Abin14; family BMS3Abin14. The sequence goes on along the minus strand of CP070719.1, from coordinate 2,484,889 downwards.
CGCCACCCAGATCAAGGACAAACTGGAGCTGTTCATCGAGGACCCCTTCATCACCGTGATCCTGCAGGAGGCGGCCTCCAACAAGATCTACGTCATGGGCGAGGTGTCCCAACCGGGCACCTACCCCCTGCTGGGCAGGATGACGGTGATCCAGGCCCTGTCCCTCGCCGGCGGCTTCTCCACCTTCGCCCAGCCCAGCAAGATAGGCGTCATCCGGTTCGAGGGCGGCAAGCAGGTCCGGTACCGGGTCAACTACGGGGAGATCCTGAAGGACCCGGAAGGCGGCAACAACCTCCTCCTCCAGAGGGGCGACACCGTGGTGGTGCCATGAGGGGCAGGCATCTGGAGAGATACGTTCGCCTCCCGGTCCTGGTGTGGGTCCTCCTGCTGCTGTCCGGAGGCCTCGCGGACCGGGCCCGGGCCGCCGAGTGGAACTGGGTCCTGGAAACGAGGGCCCTGTACAGTGACAACATCGAGAGGCAGCGCGAGGGCAGAGAGGTCGACGGCAACCTGTTCTCCCTCGAAGCGGGCATCGAGGTGGACCATCAGGCGGGCCAGAACAACTACGCCCTCCGCGGAGTGGGGGGCTGGGAGCGGGTGGAGGGAACGGAGACGTCGACCAACAACATCTACCAGGTGGACGCCGATCTCATCTGGCCCGTGTCGGGGTTCACGACCCTCGGCCTCCAGGCGACCGCGTCCCGGCAGACCAACCTCCAGGAGGTAGACAACCTCGACCGAAGCAGGACCCTGGAGGACAGATCGCGGCTGAGCCTGACCTTTATCGGCAGGGAAACCTATCCCCTGAGGTCCTTCGACACCTACCTCTGGACCGAGGAGATCAAGCGGGACACTGAAACCACCAACACGGCCTCCCTGGGCGGGAACCTCGACATCCCCGCCGGCCTGGGCAAGAGCATCCAGGTCGCCGCCTCCGCCCTCGTCGGGGAAGGGAAGGAATCGGACGACAGGTGGAGAGAGAACAGGTACAGCGCCGTCATCCAGATAAGCTCGGCCAAAAAATTCCTCTACGGCGGGGAGACATTTCTGTACGCGTCAGAGACGAACCCGGGCAATCCGCTGGATGAGGACGTGGAGTTCGACAATCTCGGCCTGATCCTGTTCGTGGAGAATTATCCCAGCCCCCAGACGACCCTGGTGGTGAGCCTCGGCACGGAAGGCCTCAAAGAAAAGGGGAGCGAGCGTGACTGGAGCGAGAGGGGCCGTCTCACCTTCAAGAGCCAGGTGTCGAACAGGACGTCCCTGGCTCTGTCGGCGGCGCAGGAGAACACCCTTGGCCAGAGGGCCGACAGGACCCCGGTATGGAGCAGGCGAAGCCTGGCAGAGGCGACCCTGGTATGGCGCACGACCAGCACCCTGACGGCGACCGTCAACGCCATAGCGTCCAAGGACGACTTCGACCCCAGCCAGTTCGGCTTCGACCGCCAGGACAACAGGCTGGTGACCACACTGGGACTGTCCTGGCGGACCTCCGAGGACTCCGACCTGGCCCTGACGGCCAATAGGGAGAAGATCGACAGCAATGATGACCTCGAGGACCTGAAGGAGAACAGCCTCGAACTCACCTTCGTGTCACTTTTTTAGGAAGGGCTCTATGAAACACGAACTCGGCGGCAGTGAACTGAGAAACTTCCTCCAACTCGCCTGGAGGAGGAGATGGGTCATCCTCGTCCCCTTCCTCGCCATCAGCATGACCTTGACCATATACGGTCTGTACCTGCCCAACCTGTACCGGAGCACCGCCTCCATATTCATCGAGCCGCCCAAAGTCCCCGAGGAATACGTGAAGTCGACCGTCACCACCGATATCGCAGCCCGTCTCAGGACCATCCGGCAGCAGCTGACCAGCCGGACCAAGATCCTCCAGATAATCGATGAACTCGATCTCTATCCGGAGGCCCAGGCGAAGGATCTGCCCACAGAGGTGCTCGTCGCGACGATGAGGGAGGACCTCGAGGTCGAGGTTCCGAACCAGCGGGACAGCAGCTTCTTCATGGTCCACTACACCCATCGGGATCCCACCAAGGCCATGCTGGCGGTGTCTCGCCTGATAGAACACTTCATCGAGGAGAACCTCCTGGTCCGCGAAGAGCAGGCCGAAGGAACGACCCTGTTCATCGAGGAGCAGGCTGCGCAGCTCAAGATCGTCCTGGAGGAGCAGGAGTACTCCATCCAGCAGTTCAAGCAGGAGTTCATGGGACAGCTTCCCGACCAGCTCGATGCCAACCTTCGCATGCTGGACAATCTCAACATCCAGATGAAATCGAACCTGGAGGCCCAGCGCGAAGTGGAAAACAGAGTCCTCCTCCTGGAGCAGGAGGTGACGCGACTGGAGGGTCAGATCCAGATCCCGGCGGCCTCGGGGGACGACGAGGCCGAGCCCGTCAACACCTCCCTGAACGATCTCCTGGAGAGGAGGGTCGCCCTTCGGCAGGAGGTGGTCCGCCTCGAATCGACCTACACGTCGAAACACCCCGATGTGATCGCGGCCCGCAGGGAGCTCGACAACGTCGAGAAGAAGATCCAGAACGTCCAGAAGAGCCTGGGTTCCCGACCCGGCTCGACAGTCTCCATTGCACCGGGAGCGGCCGCCCCGGAGTTGACCAGGGAACTGACCAACCTGAGACGGCAGCTGAACGAAAACAGACCCCGTCTGGCCGCCCTTCGCCAGGAGGAGAGGACTCTCCGGGACAGGATCAGGGAATACCAGGCCCGGGTGGAAGAGGCTCCCAAGCGAGAGCAGGAATTGCTCACCCTGACGAGGGATTACGAGAACACCAAGAAGAACTACGAGGACCTCCTGAACAAGAAGATGGAGGCTCAGCTCTCGGAGAACCTGGAAAAACGCCGCAAGGGAGAGAAATTCCGCATCATGGACCCGGCCAACCTTCCGGAAAAGCCCTATCGGCCCAATCGGCTGATGATCATCGCCCTGGGGCTCGTGGTGGGACTGGGCTTCGGTATCGGGCTGGCGACCCTGCTGGAATCGGTCTTTCCCGCCTTCTACAGCCTGAAGCAGCTGGAACCGAGGGTGGATTACCCCATCGTGATGGCCATTCCCCTCATAGCCTCGAGGGCTGAGCGGCAGGTCCGGAAAAAACACATGCTGGTCAGTATCGGCGTGGGGGTGGCGGTCCTGGTGGTCTTCCTCCTTCTGTTTGACATCTTCGTCAAGGATATCGGTGAGATCGCCGCGGCGATCAGGGATAACGTGAGAGGAGCCGTATCATGAGTGACAAGGATCTGGCAAAAGCCGTTACCGAGACCATGAAGCTGAACGGCCTCATCTCCGTCGACTCCGTGGACCTCTCGGGGAGGCAGGCCTACATCAAGGAGCCGGAGGACCGGAAGATCCACGAGCGGCTGGTCGCCTTCCACAAGCCCCGCTCGATCGAGAGCGAGTATTTCCGTTTTCTCAAGACGAAGATCGAGCATCACTTCGACACATCCGTCAAGGGGGACCAGGGCCGCATCGTCCTCGTTACCGGGGCGACCCTTGGCAGCGGCAAGACCACCTGTGCCCTCAACCTGGCCCTTTCCTTCGCAAGGGCCTACGGGAACAAGACCCTCTTCATCGATATCGACAGCCGGCGCGCCATGAGCAGAAGGTACCTCGATCTGGGCGTACAGGACCTCAAGGGTTTTTCGGACGTGCTCGCCATGAGGGAGCCGGTGGGCAGCGTTCTCCTGAACACGCTTCTCTTCGATCTGATCTATCTGCCGTCGGGAGAATTCAGCGACGAGTTCATCGACCGCCTGAAGGGCAAGGAGCTGGAAAAACTGCTGGCCAAACTGAGGAAGCAGTTCCGGTACATCATCATCGACGCCCCCCCGGTCTTCCCCATGCCCGAACCCGGCATTCTGGCCAAGCACTGTGACGGTGTCCTCGTCGTCCTCGGCGCCGGAAAAGACGGCCCGGACCAGTTGGACCAGACTGTGGAGGCCCTGGGCGACACGCCCATCATCGGTATCGTTCTCAACGGCGTTGAGACGCCGCCTGGACAGGGATACGGGTCCTACGGCTACTACGGAAAGTCGAGCAAGGGATAGAGAGACGATGGACACTCAGGTAAAGACCGCGAACGGATGGGACAGGGACGGCCTCCCGTCCCTGACCGACGCCCTGGAACCGAAATGGTACGTGGTCCGGACCAAACCCAGGGAGGAGCTGCGCTGCCGGGAGGACCTGGTACACCGGGGGATCCCGGTCTTCTGTCCCCTGACCAGGGAGTTCCGCTGGCGGAGGCGCCGACACGAGACGGTGCCCTATTTCCCCGGCTACCTGTTCGCCCGTTTCACGTTTCCGGACCAGTATTATTCGGTGAAATGGGCCAAGGGAGTCAGCCATCTCGTTCAGTTCGGCAACAACGACCCGCCCGCAGTGGAGGATTCCGTCATCGAGTTCTTCATGAACAGGGTGGACGAGGACGGCTTCCTGGACCAGACGCCCGAATTCAGGCCCGGCGACAGGGTCCGGTTCCGGGAAGGGCCCATGAAAGATCTGATCGGAACCATCTTGAGAACTGACACGGCTCAGAGCCGTGTATTGGTCCTGATGGAACTCCTCTATCAGGCAAAGGTTGAAGTCGAGACTCATTTAGTTACGACGATTTAATGAAGACCCACCAAAATAGGATTTGCCCATGCCGGCCCACGCACGGTATGGCGGAGCCATGTCCGAGAGCTCCCGGGCGGATCGGAAAGGCATCCGGAGATGTGAACTGTGAAGAAAAATACCGAACTGGGGACCAGCCTACACATACTGGGAAAAGTTTTTCCCTGTATTGTGAAAACCATTTCCACTGTTGCGGTGGCAGAAACTGCAGTTAAGCCATAACATACTGTAATTAAACAAAATTTCTTTCTGGCACAGATTTTGATATGACAGAGTGAAGGAACCTTCTCATATAAAGCACCTGGGGAGCAGAAAAATTCGGCGGAACGATCGAAACCTGTGAGAACTCATTGCCCATGAAGCCCATCACGTTCATAAAATCCATCTTCAACGGCTCTCGGAAGCGGACCGTTTCGACCCTCCTGTCCGCGGAGGAGTTCCGGGCTATCCTCAAACACGAATGCGCCCGATGCGACCGGAACGGCCACGAGTTCTCCCTGGTCCTCATCGACACGGAGCACGCCGGCAAAAAGCGCCACATGAACCATTTCGTCCGGTACATCATTCAGCGAATGAGGATGACGGACGAACTGGGATGGTTCGATGAGCGCCACATAGGGGTCTTCCTCCCCGAGACCTCCGGTGACGGAGCTCAGGCCTTTATCAGGGATATCTGTTCGGAGATCTGCGAGGAGGTATGCCAGGACAACCACTGCCGGTCGTACACCTATCCCTCGCCCCTGCCCGCAGGGATCAGCGGCAACGGGAGAGCGCAAGAGCCGAGAGGCGGCGACGGCGATCGGCCGTCGGGGGCCGACCGGTCCTCTCCGCCGGAGGAACACTCCGACGCCCAGTTCCACAGCGAACTGAAGACCTACATAAACCACCGCCAGTGTGGGGGCGACGAACTCAAGGAAATGCTCATGGGAACAAGGCTCCCGATATGGAAGAGGACCCTGGACATCATCGGTTCCCTCATCGGGCTGGTCATCCTCTCCCCCGTCTTCCTGGTCATCTCCGCCTACATCAAGATCGTCTCACCGGGGCCCGTGTTCTTCCGCCAGGAGCGGATCGGCTACCTCGGACGCCCCTTCACCATGTGGAAATTCCGGACCATGCGGACGAATGCCGATACACACGTGCACGAGGAGTACCTGAAGAGCCTGATCTCCAGCGATGAGGAGATGGTCAAACTGGATCACAACAGGGACGACCGGCTGATCCCCCTGGCCGGCCTGATGAGGAAGACGTGCATCGACGAACTCCCCCAACTGATAAACGTCCTCCTCGGTGACATGAGCCTCGTTGGTCCCAGACCGTGTCTTCGCTACGAGGCGGAGGAATTTCAACTGTGGCAGAACCAGCGATTTCACACCCTCCCCGGCATGACAGGGCTGTGGCAGGTATCCGGCAAGAACAGAACCACCTTCAAACAGATGATGAGGCTGGACATCCGCTATTCCCGACGGGGATCACCCTCTATGGACCTCCTGATATTCGCAAAGACCGTGCCGGCCATCATCGGCCAGATCGCGGACTCCTACCGCTGCAGGAGAAAAGAGCTGTCCAGAGGTGCTCCCGTCGGGTCCAACCCAAGGGTTTCCCGCACCCTGGGAAGCTTCGTTCGGCAGATTTTCCTCTGATTCGATTCTGGTTGTCCCGGATGTACCAAATCCCCGCGATTGGTGGAACCAAGAGCTGATTGACATTACCGACTGCGCAATTCCGCTGACAATAGTGTGCTCATGGAGCGTTGGTGAGAAAGGAGAGGATCATGAATGAGCCGTTGCAAATCGCCGTGGTGGGCTGCGGATACTGGGGCCCTAATCTGATAAGGAACTTCCGGTCCCACTCGGACTGCGTTGTCAAGACCGTATGCGACCTGAACGAGGAGAGGCTCAACCACATGAAGGGCCTCTACCCCGAGATCAACACCACCCTCGATTACATGGACATCATCAATGACGACGGTATCGGGGCCGTTACGGTGGCCACGCCGGTGGATCTGCATTACGACCTGGCGAAAAAATGCCTCCTGGCGGGCAAACACGTCTTCGTGGAGAAACCCATGACGTCATCGGCGGTCCACAGCAAGGAGCTGGTGGAGATCGCCGAACAGGGGCGGCTGACCCTCATGGTCGGACACACCTTCATCTATTCCGCGCCGGTAAGACGGATCAAGGAGATCGTGGATTCGGGAGAACTGGGTGAGATCTACTACATCAGCTCCAGACGCCTGAACCTGGGCCTCTTCCAGAGGGACATCAACGTCACCTGGGATCTTGCCCCCCACGACATCTCCATTATCCTCTTCCTCTTCGGCAGGCCCCCGTATTCCGTGAACTGTCAGGGCAAGGCCCACATCAATCCCGGCATCGAGGATGTGACGAATCTCACCCTGAACTTCGACAACGGCGGATTCGCCACTATCCACTCCAGCTGGCTGGACCCCAACAAGATCCGGGAGATGATCATCGTGGGAAGCAAAAAAATGCTGGTCTACGACGACACCGAGCCGCTGGAGAAGATCAAGATCTACGATAAACGCGTAGAAGCCCCTCCGCACTACGACGATTTCGCGGGGTTCACCTACTCCTACCACTACGGAGATATGTACGCTCCGTATATTCAGCAGACCGAGCCGCTGAAGGTCGAGACGCGGCATTTCCTCGACAGCATCGCCTCGGGAGAGGAGCCGATCACAAGCGGCAGGGACGGCCACCACGTCGTCCAGATCCTCGAGGCGGCCTCCCGGAGCCTGGCCAACGACGGCGGCGCTGTGATCATAGACGGGTAGGCCGATGGTTATAACAGCCGACACATCATTAGCGCCCAAGGAGGTCCCCCGATGAAGAGAAATATCGCTCCTGACGTAAAGCTGGGTAAGGACGTCAAGATCTACGATTTCGTCAACCTCTACGGCTGCGAGATCGACGACCATTCAAAGGTCGGCACGTTCGTGGAGATCCAGAAGAACGCCCGGATCGGAAAGAACTGCAAGATCTCGAGCCATTCCTTTATCTGCGAGGGTGTCACCATCCAGGACAACGTCTTCGTCGGGCACAACGTCACCTTCATCAACGACAGGTTCCCCAGGTCGACCAACCCGGAGGGAGAGCTGCAGACCGAGGAGGACTGGCACTGTGAGGAGACCCTCGTGAAGAAGGGAGCCTCCATCGGCTCCTCCACGACCCTCCTCTGCGGAGTCACCGTGGGTGAGAACGCCATCATCGGCGCCGGCAGCGTCGTGACCAAGGACGTGCCCGACAACACCATCGTCGCGGGCAACCCGGCGAGGGTCCTTCGCAAGATCGACTGAAACGGCATCGAATCCACAAGGACAGGTCAGGTAAACCAAGGACGGCAGAAGAGGATATTCCCCCTCCTTCTCATCCTCGATCGGTCTCTTAAAGCATCCTTCACATCCCTCTGAGCACAAGGAGGTCGCCATGAAACGGCCTATACTATTCATCTGCTTTATCCCCCTATTGATCCTGTTCGCAGTTGGCTGCGGCGGCGGGGGGGGGAGTGGACCCCAATCCAATAACAACCTCCCCACGGTCCTCGTGCTGGGCAATCAGACAGCCGACGAAGGGGAGCCGGTGGATTTCTTCGGCAGCGTCACCGACGAGGATGTCGACGATACCCACACCTACAGGTGGGATTTCGGCGACGGCACCTCGGTGACCGGGACCCTCTCCCCGTCGCACTCCTTCCCGGACAACGGGCTGTACACAGTGACGCTGACGGCAACCGACAACAACGGCGGCTCCGGTACGGACAGCCTCACGGTCACGGTTGCCAATGTCGCGCCCACGGCCAAAGCTGGTGACGACCAGGAGGTTGACGAAGGGCAAGCGGTGGCGTTACTCGGCGACCAGGATGACCCGGGAACCGGGGACACCCACTCATACCTGTGGGACTTCGGAGACAGCTCGCCCGCCTCCACCAGCCGGAACCCGATCCACGTCTACGCGGACAACAACGGGGGCGGCCTCTACACGGTGACCCTGACCGTCACCGACGACGAGGGCGAGGCCGACACCGACACCCTCGTCGTCACGGTCAACAACGTGCCACCCTCGGTGGGCATATCGTTGGCCGGTCCGGCCTACCGTAATCAGGAAGCGAGCTTCGCCGGCAGTTTCACCGATCCGGCCGGCCCCGCCGACGAACCCTACGTCTTCCTGTGGGACTTCGGCGACGGCGCCACCTCCACCAGCCAGAACCCGACCCACACCTTTACGGCATTCGGCGATTACCGGGTCACCCTGACGGTCACGGACAAGGACAGCGATTTCGGCGCCTACGCCAGCACGGTGACCGTCGCCAACAGGAACCCGGTCGCCGACCCGAGGGTGAACCAGGGGACGATCGCCGAGGGGAGCTCTGCGAGCTTCACCGGCTCCTTCTCCGACCCTGACGTCGGCGACACCCACACCTTCCTGTGGGACTTCGGCGACAGCTCGCCCACCTCCACCAGCCGGAACCCGACCCACATCTTCGCCGACAACGACGCGGACGGCCTCTACACCGTGACCTTCACCGTCACCGACAGCGGCAGCGGCCAGGGTACCGGTACTCTCACCGTCACCGTCAACAACATACCGCCCACGGCCAACGCGGGATCGGCCGCACCGGTCGATGAAGGGTCACCGGTGAGCTTTGCCGGAGTCGGCAACGATGTGGGCAGCGACACGCTCAGCTTCAGATGGAAGTTCGGTGACGGCAACTCGACGGAGGGGACTCTCAGCCCAATCCACACCTACGAGGACAACGGATCGTACACCGTGGAGCTGACGGTGAGCGATGATGACGGCGCCGCGAGCTCCGACACCCTCACCGTCACGGTCAACAACGTGGCCCCCACCGCGGAGGCGCTCGGTGACCCGACGGTCGCCAAGGACGTGGCCGCCAGCTTCGCCGCCAGCTTCACCGATCCGGCCGGCCCCGCCGACGATCCCTACACCTTCCTGTGGGACTTCGGCGACGGCACCGCCACCTCCACCAGCCAGAACCCGACCCACACTTACACCACAGAGGGTATCTTCACCGTCACCCTGACCGTCACCGACGACGACTCGGATCCCTCCATCGCGGATACCCTCACCGTCACCGTGGCGAACGAACTGCCCGTGGCCGATCCGCAGGCGGACCAGACGACCATTGACGAGGGCAGCTCGGTGAGCTTCACCGGCTCCTTCTCCGACGCCGACGCCGGCGACACCCACACCTTCCTGTGGACCTTCGGCGACGG
>CP070719.1:2380615-2474896 GCA_020350725.1 bacterium | reverse complement strand
ATCGCTCACGCGGCGTCGCTGCGTCAGGGTTTCCCCCATTGCGCAATATTCCCCACTGCTGCCTCCCGTAGGAGTCTGGACCGTGTCTCAGTTCCAGTGTGGCTGATCGTCCTCTCAGACCAGCTAACCATCGCAGCCTTGGTAGGCCGTTACCCTACCAACAAGCTAATGGTACGCGGGCCCATCCCGAGCCGGTAGCAGGGCCACCTTTGGTCCAACCACTTGTGTAGAGGGACATTATCCGGTATTAGCCCGCCTTTCGGCGAGTTATCCCGGGTCTCGGGGCAGATTACCCACGCGTTACTCACCCGTGCGCCACTTTACTCTCCACCCGAAGGCGGATTTCACGTACGACTTGCATGTGTTAGGCACGCCGCCAGCGTTCGTTCTGAGCCAGGATCAAACTCTCCAGTTAAATCCTGGAAAACCGTAAGGTTTTCTGATTCAAAAAAAATGACTTGCCCAGACGGTTGAAGCTGTCGCTATTTAGTTTTCAAAGACCAGAAGCGAAACTCCGGTAACTTAACTATTACCGAAGCTCGTATCAAATGTCAAGGTAATGTGGACAACTGCATTCAGAAGACCCGCCCCTGGGAGCTTACGGGGCGACAGCGGCGGAATATATCCATTCCGTTACCGCGTGTCAAGTAGTTTTTTCGGGCTCCAAGACGATATTACCCGAACCTTCCCGGAATATCGTTGACGGCGGAAATGGGGATCAGAAGGATTTCTCCGGGGTAGATCAGGGAGGTCCTCCTGCCCCTCCTGCTCCGAACCCTGTCGATCATCCCGGTGGTCACTCCGAAACGACGGGAGATATCCCAGAGCGTATCACCCTTTTTGACCCGGTACTCGATCCACTTGACCTCGCTGAAACCTACGGCGGCGGTCCGGACAAACTCCTGGTCCAGGTAGCAGGGGACTCTCAGGGTGAAGGTCTTGCCTGTGGGGGGGATCCTGTCCCTCCTGATGGACGGATTGAGGGTCCTGAGAACCTCCGTATCCGTTTCAAGCTTGTTCGCCACCGCATCGAGTTTCACCCCCCCCGGGACGCTGACCTCGAGATAGTCAATGGGCGGGTGGTAGTCGGGGAATATGCCGTAGCGTTCAGGCTCCATGGCGATAAGCAGAGCGGCATAGAACGCAGGGACGTAGATCTTCGTCTCTCTCGGAAGCTGAAGGTTCTCCATCACCGGCTCGAGTCCGCGCTTCCTGGCACGGGCAATAGCATGGCGGACCCGCCCTTCCCCTGCATTATATGCGGCCAGAACGTGATCCCAGTCCTCGAAAAGGGCCAGGAGGTATCTGAAAAAACGGGCAGCCCCGTCCGTGCTCCTGCTGAAATCGAGCCGCTCGTCCTCCCAGGTGTTCGTCCTGAGTCCGAAGCGGCTCGAGGTCGCCCTGATCATCTGCCACATACCCACTGCGCCGGCGTAACTCCTCGCCTGGTATCGGTATCCGCTCTCTATGATGCACAGATATGCCAATTCGCGGGGTAGTCCGTGCCTCTCGAGGATGGGCAGGATCTCGTCAAGGTAACGGGTGGACAGTGAAATGGCCCTGCGAATGTCCTCTCGCTTGTCGGTGAGAAAGTGCTCCAGCTGGACCTTCACCTCAGGCGAATAGGCCCTTTCCAGAGCCCTTTTTGACAGGGGACCGTCGCTGAATCCGGGAGCCCTGGGTTTCAGGATAAGGTTGGGATCAACGGTGAGACTCTTCTGGGGGGTGTGGAGAGGCCCTGCGAGGGTGGGCGTGGCGGACAACGGGAGCAAGGTCCCGAAGCAGAGAATGATCAGGACCCTGGCGGCCTGCTTGAGGTCTATATCTCTCCCGTTCATAGGCTCCATCTGTTTCCTTTGGAGGGCCTGAGCCGTCCCTAAAGAGGATCCCTTCCCCGCACAGTCCCGTTTGTATCATTTTAGCCGCATTCCCGCCCCGTCGACAGGAATTATTCAACGATCCTCAGAAATCGCCTCTTTCCAACCTTGAGGACTCTCTCCGGGCCCGGAGAGAGTTCCAGATCCCTGTCCGTGACTTTCTCGCCGTCGATGCTCACCGCTCCGGAGGCGGCAAGCCTAATGGCCTCAGACGTGCTCTTTGCCAGCCCCGCCTCAACTATGACATGCGCGATCCACTTGGTCTGACCACCCAGGCTGAATACGGGCATCTCCTCGGGTGTTTCCCGCCGGGAGAAGACACTCTCGAAGCCTTGCCGGGCCTGGACCGCCTCTTCCTCGCCGTGATAACGGGTAATGATCTCCCTGGCGAGGGCATGTTTGGCCTCCATGGGGTGGACTGTCCCCGATTCGATATCCCTTTGCAGTTTTTCAAGCTCCTCGTTGCTTATGGAGCTGAGGAGCTCGTAATAGCGGATCATGAGCTCATCGGAGATGGACATCAGCTTGCCGTGCATTTCCGAAGGTGTGTCGGTCACCCCTACGTAATTGTTGTATGACTTGCTCATCTTCTGGACGCCGTCGGTTCCCTCCAGAAGAGGCATCGTGATAACCACCTGGGGTTCCTGGCCGAAGCTCCTCTGGAGGTCTCTGCCGACGAGGAGGTTGAATTTCTGATCCGTGCCGCCCAGCTCCACATCGGCCCTGATGGCCACAGAGTCGTAGCCCTGCACAAGCGGATACAGGAACTCGTGGATGCTGATATGCCTCTGTTCCGTGTACCTCTTCCGGAAATCATCCCTCTCCAGCATCCTGGCCACACTGTATCTTGCAGCCAATTCGATGAGATCCTGAGCGCCCATCTCCTTCATCCAGGTGCTGTTGAAAACGACCTCCGTCCTGTCGGGGTCCAGGATCTTGAAGGTCTGTTCCTGGTAGGTCATGGCGTTAACCCGCACCTCATCCTCCGAGAGCGCCTGCCGCGTCTCAGACCTTCCCGTCGGATCGCCGATCATCCCGGTGAAGTCACCTATGAGAAAGAGGACGTGATGGCCGAGGTCCTGAAAATGTTTCATCTTGTGGAGGAGAACGGTGTGCCCCAGATGGAGGTCCGGGGCGGTGGGATCGAAGCCCGCCTTGACCCGGATCGGGACCCCGGTCTCCAGGGAACGGTCCAGTTTCCCCGCGAGCTCCTCGTGGGATATGAAATCGACCACCCCGCGGGCAATGATCTCCATCTGGCGCTTTACTTCAGTTTTTCGGTCCATAAACAGTTCAATCCAAGATCTCAAATCCAAAAACCAAAATGAACACCTGGAAAAGGTTTATCTTTCGGCCCTTGGATTTTGGATTTCAGACTATGCTCCTTTCCCAATCTCGTATCCCCTTCCGGCCACGGCGCATTCGATGGCGATACCCTCGAGAAGTCCCCAGTCGCTGACCAGGAGTTCATCGTATTGCCATCGATCCATGAGTTCATCGATGATAATGGCCCCCGCGACGATAAGGTCTTCCCTTCCCCTTTCCATCCCCGGCAGAGCCAGCCTCTGGGACGAAGTCAGCGAGCACAGTTTTTGAACGAGGCCGGAGACGCGTTCACGGGAGAGGACGTGACCATTTACCAAAGTGGGATCGTATTCGTCAATGGCCAAATCCAGGGCGGCCAACGTAGTGGGTGTGCCCGCCGTGGCGACAAGCGTGGTCCCGCCGAGCGGGAGATCAGCCATAAGTTCCCTCACCGACTCCCTGATCGCGAGGAGTTCCTGGCCGGACGGCGGATCGGAATGCAGGAAACGTTCCGTCAGGTGAACGACCCCTTCGGGGATGCTTGTCCTGCCCGCCTCCCTGCCTCCCTCCAGCCGGGCAAACTCCGTGCTTCCCCCTCCAATGTCGAGGATGACACCGTCGTTGATCCTGCCCACACCGGCCTGAACACCCACGGACGTGAGCCTGGCCTCCTCGTCGCCGTTTATGACCTCCAACTCAAAGCCCAGGGTTTTTCGGGCCGAGTCCAGAAAGACACCGGCGGACGGAGCTTCCCTGAGCGCGCTGGTCCCCACCGCCCAGGCCCTCTCGGTACCCCATTGCCGCATGGAGGAGGCGAATTCATCGAAGAGACCGAGAGCACGGGCCATGGCCGGCCGGGACATGTCACCGTTCAGACGAAGTCCCCCCCCGAGCCGGACGATCTCCCTCCTGATCCGGTCGCGCATGAGTCCGCCACCTGAATATCGGCCCATCAGGCATCTGATGGTATTCGTTCCGACATCGATGGCCGCTACTCTTGCCGATTCCCTGTTCACGCGAAGAGTTTACAGTTTACCGTTTCCACTTTCCAGTTTTCAGTTGTGCCGAGTGATCCGGCAAGGAGGACCACCAACTCTGAAAGGGCGGGTGTAAAAGCCTGCTTTAAAGGGCGGGCAGCGCGGAAAGGTCATTGCCCGGCTGATCGAATTTATCGGCACGGTACTTTTCTTGAAACTGGCTTACCTGCGTGATAAATAAACCTGATGCGTACTCCTCTGTGTGTCTACATCATCCTTGCAGTCATCCTCCTTCCCCTGGCCGGAAAAGCAGCCACCAAAAGAGCGGGTGTCGGTTCCGGCTCGGATAAAGGGAGAATGTATTTGACCCTGACTCCCTTCTGGAGATACAGCAGCGCGACACCTGATGAAAAAGCGGCCCTGAGCAGGCTGAAGAGCCTTCTGGAGAAGGATCTCTCCCTCACCGTTACGGTCACAGGGCATACGGACACCATCGGCTCGCCCGACCAGAACCTGGCCATCGGCCACCATTACGCCAGAGAGATAGTCCTCGAGTTGATCAGGGAAAATGTGCTCCCCGCCACGAGGATGCGTGTGGAAACAGAGGGAGAATCATCACCTGTCGTCGCCCACGGCGGGTTTCTGGACCAGGCTCCGAACAGAAGGGTCGTCCTCAGCCTTGCGACGCCCCAAACCAAAGCCGTCCAGCCCGCCGCGCCCGTGGACACAGGTTCCAGGAGAGTGCTCATCCTCGAACCTTCCTCCGGCACCGTGAACAGGGCATTTCAGAAAGTGAGGGCAATCGTCGAGAGCGGATCCGCCACCGCCCTTGTCACGGTCAACGGAATCTCCAGCCTCGTTGCCGTCCAGAATTCCAGGATCGAGAGTGAGGCCGTTCTCAACAAGGGGGAGAACTCCATCGAGGTCATGGCCTGGGACGGCAGGGGAAACTCCGGCAGGGATCAGGTAACGGTGACGTACCTCCCCCCGCCGCCGGAAGTGGAACTGTTTCGGCCCAGGGACGGAGACGTTTTCAACACGACAACTTCGCCCGTCATCGAGGTTGCCGGCAGGATCCAGTCGGCCATACCCCTCAAGGAGGCCTATCTGTTTCTGAACGATTCGCCGAGGAGGATCGACATCGATCGAGGGGGCAGCTTCAGCCAGCCGGTGGTCCTCCTCAGGGACAGGAACGAGATCAAGGTGGAGGTGCTGGACATCTTTGGAAAATCGGCCACCAGTCCCAACATATCGGTAAAGACGATCAATATGGCCCCCAAGGATCTTGTTGTCTACCTCACGTGGGACAAGGCGGGTGTCGACCTGGACCTGCACGTATGGGGCCCGGATAGAAGGCACACCTATTACGGCGCCCTGGACCCTTACGAGAGCGACGAGGCCATCCCGGGAGGCGGTCTGGACCTCGACGACCAGGATGGATTCGGCCCAGAGATCTTCAGCCTGCTGGAGGGCCTGGCGGGAACCTATACCATCGGCGCACGATACCATCACTCGCGGACGGGGGAGCCGTGCCAGGCGAAGATAACGATGGTCTTCCATCCGGCGGACCCGGCCAGAAGGATCACCCGTGTATTCGGCCCGGTAACGATGTCCCCCGGGGCCGGTTCGGAGTGGACGGCAACCCGTTTTTCCCTTCCGGAGGGTGTTTTTGTCTCCCGGTGAGAGACAGGGAGATCGATTTGTAGAGATTAGAGCATTAGAGATTGGAGATTGGAGCATTGGAGATTGGAGCATTGGAGATTGGAGCATTGGAGATTGGAGCAATAGAGATGAGAGCAACAGAGATTGCTCAGGGGCTCTGCAGCAACAGAAGCCCTTCAGGAGACCGGATATGAAACGAACCCTTAGTCGGGGCCCCGCCCTGACCCTCTTCCTGCTGATCATCGTGGCGGTGTATTCCCTCTCGGGTACCGTCTGCAGGGCGGACGCCGATTCCGAGTCCCTCGACGCGCTCGAGGAGGAGCTCACGGAGATCGAACAGGAACTGGTCACTCTGGAGCAAAAGGTGGACGGCCTCCTGGAGGACCTTATCGATCCGAAGGTCACTTCATTCTCGATCTTCTTCTCACAGGCAGACCACAGGGAGTCCACACCCCTGTCGCTGGAATTCCGGGTCGACGGTCAACTGCTTGCCGCCAGGCAGCTGTCGGAGGCAGACAGGCTCGTTCTCCTGAAGGGAGGCGCTCTCGAGATATACTCGGGCGTCATCGAACCCGGCACCCACAACATCACCGTCCAGGGCCTCATGCGTTCGAATGCGGCGGCTGATCCCGCCGGGCAATCGATCAAGGCGGTGTTCAAGTTCGAACCCCGCCGGGCTTCCTCTAACTTTGTCGAGATCATCCTGTCTACCAAGGATATGAACCGGGGCGCCAGCTACATTCTTTCGGCCAAGTACTGGGCAAAGGAGTTCTGAATTGAGGAGGCCTTTCCCGGCGTCCATTATCGCAGGCACTCTTCTGTTCCTGGGACTCCTGACCGGAGTCCACGCGGAGACCATCACGATCAGGTCCCCTCTCCCGCCGGATCAGGAGACTGCGGACAGGCTTATTATCAACAGTCACTACCAGTCCGACCATCTCGGCGTCCTGCAGAGGAGCGGGGCGGACCAGCCCAGCCGACCGACGGGAACCTACTTTCTCGCCCTGACCCTCATGAAAAGGGGCTTTTTCGCCCGGGCCGCCCGGGTCCTCGAGGACTACCTCCAGAACAATGGGCCTGATGACCGATGGTGGGGTGAGGCGCTCAAGAATTACATCGATCTCTCCAGGATCCTTCCCGGCCTGACCGTGCCTGTCCCGGAAACTGTTGACACGGGCATCCCCGATGACGCCGCCGTTCGCCTCGCAGCGTACCTGCTGGAAGAGGGACAGACGAAGAGGGCTGGAGACCTCCTCGCCTTCCGCAGGGAGGCGGCCCTTCCCCAGACATCACTGTCGATCCTCACGGAGGCGAAATGGAGTGTGGTCTCCAATAGCAGGGAAGATTCCGTCTCCGTCCTCCAGTCCTACAGGTCTTCGGAGACGTCGGGCATCACGGATCTCATCTATCTTATCAGGGGTTTTTCCCATCTCGAACTGAAGGATCATGAGGGTGCGCGGCATTCTTTCCTGACCCTGCCCCCGTCCAGTCCATTCGCTCCTGAGGCGCTGTATGGCCTTGGATGGGCCCTGATCAGGCTGGGGGACTTAACGGGTGCGGCGGTTCGATTCCAGGAACTGATGGAATCTTTCCCCTACTCGGAGATCTCCCGGCAGGCTGCCGTTGATCTGGCTGTTATCTATCGCGACCTGGGCCTCTACGGGAATGCAGGAGAGATCTTGACCAGGGAGGTCAAACGCCTCTCGGATTACAGACAGTGGCTCCGTTCCCTGACAGAACGTGACTTCGGGACCGGAAGCGACCTCTTCGTCCTCCTGGAGGCCGCGGTCGACGGCGATGTCCCCCCGGAGGAAACCCTGGCGAGGACGCCATCCTTCATCAGGAACTGGATTATCGAAACAGCAAAGGACCGGACGGTTACCAGAAGCACATTCCTGATCAAGGGCGTCAACCAGATGGAGAAGGACATCGAAAAGCTCAGCCGGATGCACGGCAAGGCTGTCGATCTCTTTCGATGGGAGATCGACTGGCTGGCAGGGGAGAGTAAGAATATAACCTCCATCAAGGAGAGCCTCGAGAGAGCCCAGGAACGCCTCCCCTCCTTCCAGGCGGAGCTTGCTGCGGCCTTCGAAAACGCGTCCCTGAAGGATTTTGCCTCGGACAGGGTCATGGACCTCCTGGGGAGGGTATCGACGCTTCAGAAAAAGATGGACGTGGCCCAAGCGGACATCAGCAAGATCGGGGCGTTTTCCACGGTGATCGAGAGAATTCGAAGTGCTTCTCCGGCGTCGACCGAGGAGGAGCGGCAGCTGAACATCATACGGGAAAACGCCTACCGGGGACTCATCGACAGCCGGCAAAGGCTGACCGGTATCCGGTCCGAGATAAAGGGGATCGAGGGGAAGATCTGGCTTCTGGTGAAGGGTGAGGCGGTGCGTTACGAATCCAACATCAGGTCGAGGGTCATCGGCGAGATGATGACCCTCCAGAGGCTGATGCACAAGCTGAACAGAGCCCTTGAATTGCTGCGGGATCGCCGGCAGCGTTTGAGTGAGGCGGAGAGGGAGGTCGATACCACCATCGGACGTCTCCAGTCACCTCTTGTTCGGGACCTGGATGATGTCCGTTCGAGCCTTTTCCATCAAAGGACCGCACGGATTCTGGAACTGGCGGACCAGAAGGCGGCCGAACTGGATCGAGCGGAAGCCCTGGCCCTCTACACGGCCGCCGACATCGAGATCCAGAGGATGGACGAGGTTCTGAAGGCCATGCAGGAAGTTGTGCCGTGAGACGATTTGCCGCCATAGCGATAGTTTTGGTCGCGGCCTCGTGCGCCACAGCCCCCCCGACCGGGGAGAGGCTCAGTCCCAGGGAACGGGAGGCCCTGCTTCTGAGGGAGATCGACAGGACAAAGAAAGGCGAGTCCGACCGGATAAAGCAGCTCATGAACAGGGCGAAAAGAGAAGGCCAGGAATTCCTCTCCAGGGAGGAGTCGGAAGCCCGCACACGCTCGATCCAGCTCTACAGATCGCTGATCGACAGGTTCCCGGATAACCGCGAGAACTTCATGGCCGAGTCCTCCTTCCGCCTGGCGGAGCTCCTGTTCGAGGCGGAGAGGGAGAGGATCCGCAGGGCCGTGGAGGAAAAGGGTGAGGGCGCCGATCTCATCCCCGATTTCAGCAGGGCGATAGAAGCCTACAGGGCGGTCGTGGATCGTTTCGCCGACCATCCTCTGGTGGAGGATGCTCTTTACGGTCTCGCCTACTGCTTTACGGAACAGGGTGACCCCGACAGGGCCGCCGCCGAGTACGTAAACCTCATTGATCTCTACCCCGGGACCCGTTATGCACTCGAGATCCATATGAGGCTCGGAGAGTATTACTTCGAAATGGAGGACCTGGACAGGGCCATCGAACACTACAAAGTGGCCGCGGAAAGCGGTGACGACATTTTTTCCGACAAGGCCCTGTACAAACTGGGCTGGTGCTACTACAACCAGGAAAGGTACGACGAGGCGATCGATACATTCTTCACCCTCATCGATCTCACCGCATCCCGGCAGGCGTCGACCGACAGCCTCGCCGATGAATCCATCGAGATCATTGCCCGGTCCTATGCTGAAAAGGGGGGCACGCCGTCCCTGATCAGGCGGCTCTCCGGCCGGGAAAAAGACCGCAGGTCCTCTGCGATTCTGCTGCGGTTGGCCGAATTGTTCAAGGATCGCTCCCTCTATCCCGAGGCTATCGGCACTTTCAGGACCTATATCAGGCTGTTTCCGCAGGGCCGGGACCTTCCCTCCGCCCTGGCCCAGCTTGCCGAGACCTACCACATAAGGGGCGATGACCAGGCTGCTCTCGACCTGACGGAGTCCTTTCCTGACATAATCGGCCCCTCCTCACCCTGGTATTCCGCCGCTCCGGAGGCGGAGCGCCGGAAGGCTGTTGAATGGACCCTCGGGAACCTCGAATCGGCCTCGGAAAGAAGGCGGGCCATGTTTCAGGCCGGCGGCACCAAATCCGAGCTGGAGAGGGCTCTGAAGGACGTCGACACCTACTACCGGATCTCCACCACCGCTACCCCTTGCAGGATCAGGCAGTTGAAGGGCCACATCCTGGTGGACCTCGACGTCTACCCGGATGCCGCATTGAATCTCAACCAGCTTGCAGCCTCACCCGAATGCAGCGATTGGAAGGTTAATGCAGCCATCAAGTCCATCAACTACCAGATTGGCGTCTACGATCGCCAGCAGGCCATCGATCTCGATCTTCTGGCTTCCTCTGTCCGCCTCCTGGAAGAGGCCGACCCGGATAACCCGATAACGCCAAAAACGCTCCTCGCTATGGGGGAGATATTGGCCAATTCGGGAAAGCGCTCCGAATCGAGGAATGCCTTCGCCCGCGTGTTGAAGAACCACCCCCGGACCGAGGAGGCCGGGACCGCCAGGCTGAACATCGCCAGGACCTTTTTCCAGGAAGGCGATTTTCAGCAGTCGGCTGCCTGGTTCAAGGAGGCCTGGAGAAATGCCCGGGGCGATGTTGAGGCCGGCGAGGCCAGGAGACTTCACATCTATTCCCTATTCAAATACGCCGAAGAACTGGGTCAACAGGGTCAGACCCTCGCGTCCGCTGAGAGATTTGACAGGATCTTCAGGATGTATCCTGACGCGGACGTCGCCCAGATCTCGCTCTACAATGCCGGCAAGCTCTATCGGCAGATGGGCCTCGAGATGAGGGCAACCGATCTGTTCGAGGAGCTGGCGGCCACCTATCAGGAGTCCGACCTTGCCTCGGAGGCGCTGCAGATGTCCATCCTTATCCTCGAGGCCCTGGGTGACCCCAACAGGGCCGCGTTGGATGCCCTCGCCCTGGCCGACATCTCCGCCGGTGAGGATCGGAGAAATACTCTCGTGAAATCAGCCGATCTCTTCCGGTCAGGCGGCTCATATGATAGGGCCGCGGAAGCGAGAAGGAGGGTGATCGAAGAATACAGGGCCCCGGCGGAGAGGCTCTCGGAACAGCTGCTCTTCCTGGGTCAAGACCTCGAATCGGCTGGGAGATGGGAGGAAGCGCGAGAGGCCTACCTCGAGGCAATCGGCGTCCACAGGGAGCATGCAGATGTCAAAGCCACAGCCCATCACGCGGCCAATGCCCAGCTCCGCATCTCCCAGGAGTCCTTCTCCCGATACCAATCGGTCAAGATCGGGCCCCCTGTCGAGGAGACCGTCGCCGCGAAGAGGGAGCTTCTCCAGGAGGTCATTCGGAATTTCGTCGCCGCCGGGGCCTTCAGAGTGGCGGAGGTCAGCACTGCGGCGAATTACTATATCGGCCGCGCCCTCGAACACTTCAAGGACGAGATCCTCAGTTCCCCGCGACCGGAGGAGCTGACGGGCGACCTCCTGGAGGAATACGACCTGCTCCTCCAGGAAATGGCTTATCCTTTCGAGGAGAAAGCCCTGGAGGCCTACAGGGTGAACATCGAAAGGGCCGTCGAATTCGAGATCCTCGACCCCTGGATCGAGAAGAGCTACCATCGCATGGCGGAACTGGCTCCATGGGCCTACCTGAGGGAGGAGAAGCTCCATTACCCCATAACCGCAGTGAGGCCGGAGATGCCGCCCCTTCCGCCCCTGCCCACTCTGGACAGCGTCAGATTCGCCGTCGAAAACGGTTCGGCAGGCGAGAGGTCTTCCACGCCATGAATAAATGGATGAAAATGTCGCTGTGCGCCCTTATTTTCCAGGCGCTTCTGGTCCAGGGCTGTGCGACATCTGGAACGCGCCTATCCGACGGGGACGGGCCCGCCGGTTCCAGAGCCTTTCCTCCCACGGGACGGACCGTATCGGGCGATCCATCCCCTGTCCCGGACGGGGACCGGCCGTTGGAGATCCTGAGGGCCATGGAGAGGATCAGGAATCTCATCGTTTCGGATGCCGTTTGGGATCAGCGGACGATGGGTGAGGATGTGAATAACCTGGTCGATGATCTGCCGAGCCACCCCTACCCATGGCTCCTGCGGGGATTGACCCTCAGGAGGAGCGGTGAACTCCCTGCGGCAAAGGACGCTCTCCTGAGGGCCCTTGAGCTCGACCCCGAGCTCGTGTCCGCCTACCTGTACCTCGGTATCATCGCCGGCGAGCAGGGCGATGTCGCCGATGCTGAATTCTTCCTCGGCCAGGCCTGGAACAACCTCGGGGATCGGGATGCGGCCAGGTATCTCGCTTACCTCAAACTCCTCATGGGCCAACCCGACAGCGCCCGCGAGCTGCTCCATTCGATCCCCGCCGATAACCCGGGCGATGCGGGTTCCATAAATAATCTTGCCCTGGCCTTCACCCTCACGGGGATGGACAGGGAAGCCCTGGAGCTGCTGGACCGCGTTCATGATGAATTGCATGGCCAGGCGCTACTGGAGACCAGGGCCCTGGTGGAACTCAGGGAGGGCAGGATCGATCTGGCCGCCGAGGATCTCGAGGAAAGGCTGTCGCTGGCCCCCCCAGATCCCGACACCATTCTGCTCCTCGGCATCCTGAACCTGCAGAGGGGTAATCTGGAGGCCGCCGAAGAGTCCTTCCGGGAGGTCATCGCTGTATCCCCCTCCGAACCGGCCGGATATGTCAACCTGGGCCTGACCCTTCGCAGGATGGGACGCTTCAAGGACGCGGAAAGGCAATATCTTGCCGGTATCGAGGCAGCGGACCATCCCGACATCCATCTGAACCTCGGAGTTCTCTACGAGCTCTATCTGGATGCCCCTGGAAAGGCGTTGGAACATTACAGAATGTTCAATGAGAAACACGGAGGAGGGTCGCAAAGGGTGTTGGGATGGATCAATTATCTTGCCGGCATCGCCGGCAACGGCGAGTAGCAGGAGGAGGAAACACCGTGAAGGTGAAACTGGTTCTTTGTATCGCGGCCTTAATGCTGGTATCATCTCTGGCGGTCGGCGCTCGTGCCGACGAGGAGAGCGAAACCTACATCAGGATGGAGGAGACGGAGATCATAGGAGTCATAGAGCATCCCGAGGTGACCTACATCATCCCCAAGACCAGGATCGTCTTCAAACGCATACCCCTGGAGAGGACCTTTGACGATAAGATCACGGGGATGTTCCATCTCCTGGACCTGGAAAAGGAAGTCTCCCTCCGCACACGGTTCCAGACGGTCAGGTGAGACAGGAGGAAGACCAATGACAGCGCTCATTGCCCAGGCATTCCGGGACGGCGGGCCCTTCATGTACCCCATTCTCGTCGTCTCGGTGTTTGCCGTAGCTATCATCATCGAGAGGACTCTTTTCCTTGCCGTAAGATACGGCATTGACGACCGAGCGTTTCTGGAAAAGATCCGGACCTTCGTGGATAAGGGGGACATCGATGCGGCGCAGAAGCTTTGCGACGGGTCCCCGATTCCCAGGGTCGTCCTGGCGGCCCTGAAGAAGGCGGGCCTTCCGGCCAGGGACGTTCAGAACGCGGTGGATGAGGCCGCTATGGAAGTCCTCCCCCTCATCGAGAGAAGGGTGCACTATCTGGCCATGGCCGCCAACGTCGCCACCCTTCTCGGACTTCTCGGGACGATCATCGGCCTCATGCAGTCCTTCAATGCCGTCGCCGGCGCCGAAGCCGCCCAGAAGGGAGCTATCCTGGCCAAGGGAATAGCCATTGCCTTGAACACCACGGCCTACGGTCTCACGGTGGCCATTCCCTGCCTCTTCTTCTACGCGTTCCTCCAATCGAAGACCAACAGATTGGTGGAGCAATTGGACAGCGTCGCCGTGAAGATGGTCAACATGGTGTCGACGAAGGAGCGCTCGTAGATGGCGTTCAGGCCCAGCCGGAAGAGGAAGGGAAAGGAGTACTTTTTCGATCTCAACCTCGCACCCCTCCTGAGCCTCTTCGTCGCCCTCATTCCCATGCTCCTTCTGACGGCCATCTTCCAGAGTGTGGGTATCGTCAATCTCTATCTCCCCACGGCTGAGGAGAACCCCTCCCAGACTGCGGATACCAACCCGGCGGTTGACTTCACCCTGGCCGTCTCTCTGTCACCTGGGGTGGTCTCCCTCATGGTAGACGACCAGGTGCTGTTTTCGGAGAGGCATGACGGGGATCTTGACCTTGCGGGGCTGGACCGCGAGCTCACCAATATCAAGGAGAAACACCCTGACAAGAAGGACATCGTCCTTCTCCTGGACGGGTCCATCCTCTACCAGACGATCATCCAGGTCATGGACAGCGTCCGGGAGCGGGACGGCCGTGAACTCTTCCCGGAGATCTCACTGGCGGATCGGGTGATCGAGGTTCAATAGAAAATGGGCTACGCACCGACGAAACGGCGCGCACAGAGAAGAAAGAGACCCAGCCTGCTGGTCCTGAATATCACCTCCATGCTGGACATGTTCACGATCCTCATCCTCTTCCTCCTCAAGAGCTATTCCACCGAGGGCATGATCCTGACGATCCCGGCCGATCTGCACCTCCCCTATTCGTCCACGGAGACGGTACCGGAGCCCGGTCTGGTCATCGAACTCACCGAGAATGTGCTCGTCGTCGACGGAGTGAAGCTGGCCGTGGACCTCAGGGAGGCCGAGAACGGCGATTTCCTCATCATTCCTGAGCTTTTCGAGCACCTCTCCGAAAAGGTCCGCCGGTATGAGGCCATCGCTTCTGTCAACCCCGACGCCGCATTTACGGGACAGATGATCCTTGAGGGTGACCGGAACATACCCTTTCGCCTCCTGAAAAAGATCCTCTACACATCCGGCCAGGCCGGTTTTATCAACCAGTCCCTTGCCGTTTTTCAGAAGGAGTAGCCCCCTATGGCCGGCCGGACGGTTCGCGTATCCCTCTTCCGGGAAGGCGTTTTCATCGGGGACGCCGACCTTAGAGGAAGCTCGATCAGAGTGGGAAGGGATTGGCGGGCCGATATCAGCGATCCGCAGAGCGGCCACAGAAGGATGGTCCTTGTCAGCAGGGGCATCCGGGGGACCAGGCTTCATCTGCCCGGGAACGCCGCAGCGACCTTTCGCAGGAAGGGATCGATCCTCACTCTTCAGGACATGGTTGCCTGGGGCCTCGTCAAAGGCAGGGAGTCGGGTTTCACCGTCCTCCTCAGTCCCGACGTTTCAGCGGAGTTCACCATCGGGGGGGCCTCTTACCGCCTGCAGTATGTCCCTTCGGCCA
Source organism: bacterium (assembly GCA_020350725.1). Lineage (GTDB taxonomy): Bacteria > BMS3Abin14 > BMS3Abin14 > BMS3Abin14 > BMS3Abin14. The sequence goes on along the minus strand of CP070719.1, from coordinate 2,459,942 downwards.
GGGCGCCCGTCCAGGCGTCGACCGAAGTTTCGGGCAGCGTCCCCTGGCGCTTTCGTGTCGGGATGCCCGACTTCGCCGATGTCATCTTTACGGTGCTTCTTCTCCTTGTTTTCCTGGCTCACACAGCGGGGGTCCGCTACCTCGGCGATTACCCCATCCCGGAGGTAACCCTCAAGCAGCTTCCCCGCCGGATCTCCAGGATCATCCTTGAACCGATAAGACCCCCTCAGGCGGTCCAGGCGCCGAAGGTCCCCTCCGTCGAGGCGGACACTCAACAGAGATCTCCGGCGGAACAGGAGGCTCCCGAGAAAAAGGAAGCTCCGCCGGAACCGGAGGTCAAGCCTGCCGTCCCTGCGCCGGCCCCCGATGCCGGACCCGAATCCCTGCGCAGCCAGGTCTCCAAGGTAGGCGTCCTCGGGGTGCTCTCGGGACGGGGGACCGCCGGCCGCTCGTCGCAGAGCAAGGGAATCAGCGCCCTCCTCCTGGACAGCGACCTGGAAAGGTCACTGGACGAGGTGCTCAGTGAGGTCGAGGGTATAACGCTTCCCGGGAGAGGGGTGGATGGCGGGTCCGGAACGGGCCTGCCGGAGAGCGATGGAAGAGGGCTTATCGACATCGACGGCATCATCGGCGACCGGCAGGTGGGGGCCCCCATGAAGGTGACGAGCATCGGGGACGGTACCCAGGAGGGCCCCGGAACGGAAGCCGGCCGGAAGGTCATTGCACTCAAGCCGGAGGAGCGGGAGGAGAGGTCCACGCGGGCGATATCAAGGATCATATCGGCTCACACGGGAGCCATCCGGTATGCGTACAACAGGGAGCTGAGGAAAAATCCCGCCCTCAGGGGGAAGATCGTCCTCTCCTTCACCATATCCCCTTCCGGGGAGGTGACCGAGTGCCGGGTCGAGGAAACGGAAATGAAATGGCCTCCTCTGGAGAATTCCCTGGTCCGCATGGCCAGGGGATGGAGGTTCCCGGCCATTCCGGAGGGAACGGTTACGGTCACCTACCCTCTCGTATTCTTCCCGAGCATGTGAGGCGATATGGGACGGAATGGGAGAGTCCTGACCACCGCCTCGTTTACCCTGATGCTGCTGCTTTCCCTCCTCGGCACCCGCGGGCATGCGGCGGGCCAGCTCCCCTACCCGGCTTCCCTCCTCGAGGACCTCACCGCCGGCGATCCCGCTGTTCGTCTCACCGCTGTTCAGGCGATCAAGCCCTACAGGGAAACGACATCACTCGTCACCCTCCTTCGGATCGCCGAGAAGGATCCCGTCCCGGAGATACGTCTGCAGGCTGTCGGGGCCATCTGGATCAGGGGCGAAAAAAGCGCAGCCAGGATCGTCGAAAGGATCCTCGTCATGGACAACGACCCGAGGATCAAGCACGCTGCCGCAGGCGCCCTGGGCGACATCGGTGATCCATCCTCGACCTCCTACCTCCTTGGCACGCTGTCGAGCTCAAAGGACCAGTATCTGGCGGCGCAGTGTATCCGCAGCATCGGCCGCCTCCAGGACATCTCGGCGGCCTCATACCTTCTGGACTACCTGAGACCCGGCAATCCGGAGCTCATCCGCGGCGTAACGGCGGGGGCCCTCGGCCGGTTGCAATCGGCCAATGCCGTTGGCCCGCTCATCGAGGTCCTGGAAAATGACCGGGACGCCACAGTCCGGTCCATCGCGGCCAGCGCCCTGGCCAACTTCAACAGAACCGATGTCCGGGAAAGCCTCCTGAATGGACTGCTCTTTGATTCCTCGGAGATCGTGCGCTTCCGTTCCGCGGAGGCCCTCGCCCCTTTCTCGTTCAACAGGGACGTCAAGCAGGCGTATCTCGCGGGTCTCAGGGATCCGGACAAAAGGGTTCGCTACGTGAGCCTCAGATCCCTCTCGCCATCGATCGCCGAGGATGACATTCCGATCGTGGCCGATCTGCTCAAGGATGAGTTTCGAGGCATCAGGGAGCTGGCCCATCAGGTCCTGAGCAGGAAGGGGGTGGTCCTCGAAAGGATCGGGGACAGATACAGGGTGGTTGATTAAGGCGATCTCCCTAGCCCGAAAGGATCCCCTTTATCTCCTCCACCGATCTTCGAATGACCGCCGCGAGCGCCCGGAGGACTTTCAGGGCTGTCTCAGGCTCCTCCTTGGCGAATTTTTCGAAATCGACGGTGTCAACACGGAGGATATTGGAAGGCTCGGACACCTTGAGCCACGCTGACGTCAGGTGGCCGGGTGTCAGAAGGGACCACTCGCCGAAGGTGTCTCCCTCTCCCAGGACGAGATCGCCATGGTTGTCCGCACTTCCCAGCGAGACCGTGATCCGACCCCTTTCGATAAAGTAGAAGTTCTCGCTTTTCATGTTGGATGCGGTGAGCAGGGTGCCGGGAGAATACTCCTCCTCGGACACGATCCTGGAAAAGAGAGCGATCTCACGGTCGGTGAGCGACTTGAAGACAGGACTTTGACGCAGGGGTTTGATCTTGGCCATTGGCCTCGCCTTTCTCGACGAGAAGTCAGTAATCAGGTGTCAGTGTTCAGATGTCTGACGATGATAATACTATACTCTATACACGCAAAGTCTTTAATTTAGCTTTGAAGTTTTACCCTGGATACCTAATCCTGACTCCTGAATAACTTTAGATAATACTTCAATAACCATCCCTAAGTGTCTGTTCCAAATAGATATTCTTAAGATTGACATAATGTTTTGCCGTGTGCCGGATAAGGGCAACCTCCTCCTCCCTTAACTCGCGCACCGGCTTGGCCGGGATACCTATTGCCAGATGTCCGCCGGGTATTCTGGTGCCGGGAGTCACAACCGCTCCGGCGCCCACGACGGATCCCTCCTCGACAACCGCTCCGTCAAGGACCCTGGCACCGATCCCGATAAGGCAGTTGTTCCCTATTGTGCAGCCATGGGCGATCACTCCGTGGCCCAGTGTGGAGCCGTTTCCAATGATGAGTGGAAACCGCTCAGTCGTGACGTGAAGAGTGGAGGCGTCCTGTATGTTCGAGTTCTCCCCCACCCTGATATAGTTCACATCGCCCCGTGCGGTGACCTGAAACCAGAAACTCGAGTCATCACCGGCTTCGACGTCTCCGATCAGGACGGCCGTGGGGGCCAGGAAAACCCTATTGCCCACCTTTGGTCGGGAGTGCCCATATGGGATGAGGCTTCCGGTCATTTCTCAGAGACCTATCTGATCCGCAATGCCCTTCATGGCTTCCAGGCTCAGTTCCAGGAAATCATCGAGGGGGATACCGAGTTCTTCGCAGGACCTGATCTGGTCCCGGTCGGCGCCGCGGGCGAACTGTTTTTCCTTGAAACGTTTTCGAAGACTCTTGAGTTTTACCGGTTCGAGTTTTTTCTCGGGACGGATAAGCGCGGCGGCCACCACCAGGCCCGTCACCGGATCGGCAGCGTAAAGAGCCCTGTCAAGCAGCGTCCTGCGTTCGATGTGGCCTGCATGGGCCACGATGGCATCCAGCAGGCCCTGGCTTAAACCCCTTTCCTGAAGGATCTCCGAGGTCACATAACCGTGTCTGGGAAAATTGTCGAGCGTCTCATGGTAGTCGAGATCGTGGAGGAGACCGGCCAGACCCCACTCATCGGGATCCTCCTCCAGGCGCACCGCAAGCGCCCTCATGACGGCCTCCGTGGCGAGCATGTGGTTGCGAAGGCTCTCTTCGGTCACGTGGCTGAAAACCATCTCTAGGGCCTCTTCTCTGGTCATTTACACCTCCTGATCGGAATTCTATCGGGAACAGTGCTTCGGGTCGAAACCGCCGAAAGGGTCTGCCCTGAGCCGCAATACCGCATCCTCGCCGTCCCTACCCGTACCACCGTCCTCATAAGGATCATACTTATCACCGCCCCGGACCGCAAGGAGTTCTGTCACCTCCGGGATCAATGGGACGGATAGAGACCCCCGGTAGAGATGATCCTGCTGGTCCAGGGCCATATTATGGCTGTTCCCAACGCCGTCGACACGTGATAAAAAAGACATCGCCCGGTCGCAGCCGTCCCTTCCACCTCGGATGCTATCGGCCCTGCCCTCCACAGGAGACACCCATTTCTGTCGGGTGCCATGCAACCTGACCGGCTGATGACAACAGAATGATACGAACCGTAAAACGCAACTGGCTGATCCTTCCCCTGCTCGCCTCCCTCCTCATCGGAGGAGGGCTGGGCATCCTTCTGGCGCTGACCCAGGATCTTCCCCAGGTCGAATCCCTCGCGGACTTCGAACCGAGCGCTATCACCACGGTCCTTGCCGATGACGGAACTCCCCTCAGGTCCTTTTTTGTCGAGCGACGGATTCCCGTCCCCTTGGGGGACATGCCGGGCAACCTCGTCAAGGCGATCATTGCGGTGGAGGATGCCCGGTTTTACCAGCATTTCGGGCTGGACCTGAGGGGCATTGTCAGGGCCCTTCTCCGGGACATCAGGTCGCTGAGGGTCGTTGAGGGAGGGAGCACCCTTACCCAGCAGCTGGCCAAAGTCATGTTCCTGACTCCGGAGAAGACCCTCGTTCGCAAGCTGAGGGAGGCCGTCCTGGCCATCAACATCGAGCGGCGCTACTCGAAGGATGAAATTCTCACTTTGTACCTGAACCAGATCTATCTCGGCGAGGGCGCCTATGGTGTGGAGGCGGCGGCGAGAACCTATTTCAACAAGAGCGTGTCCGATCTCAACCTCCAGGAGTGTTCGCTGATCGCGGGACTGCCCCGCTCTCCTGCTCTGTATTCACCCCTTGCCAACCCCGACAGGGCCACCAAACGAATGGAGATCGTCCTGCGCCGTCTCCTCGAGGAGGGGTATATCTCCCATGAGACCTTCCTCAAGGCGGTTGAGTCCGGAGTCGAGCTGCGGCCGAATGCTGCCCCTGAAGACCCGGCCCCATACTTCACCGAGATGGTCAGGAGGGAGGTCGAGGAGAAGATCAGCCCCAACCTCCTCTACAGAGGGGGACTGACCATCGAGACCACCCTTAACCGTGACCTCCAGAGTGCCGCCGATGAGGCCGTTCGCATGGGCCTCGGCCTTTTCGAAAGGAGGCATCCGCCCGATGACGATGAACCGATCCAGGCGTCCTTTGTCGCCCTGGATCCAGCCACGGGAGAGATCAAGGCCCTGTTGGGAGGTCGCGATTTCATGAAGTCACCCTACAACCGGGCTGTGCAGGCCAGGCGCCAGCCCGGATCCTCATTCAAGCCGATCCTGTACGCCGCAGCTCTCGCGTCCGGCTTCACTCCCGCCGACACCCTCGTCGACGGGCCCCATGAGATTCCCGTCCCGGGACGGAACGATCCCTGGGTACCCAGAAACTACACCGGTGAATACCAGGGCACTGTGACAATGCGGACGGCCCTTGAAAAATCCCTCAACGCGGCGTCGGTGGACCTTCTCCTCAGGCTGGGATATCAGCCGGTGATCGATATGACGGCGAGATTCGGTATAAACTCCGAACTCAAGCCCTATCCGAGCCTTGCCCTCGGAACATTCGATGTCAGCCTGCTCGAGCTCGTTTCAGCCTACGGAATATTCGAAAATAAAGGCATCCACATCCGCCCGCATCTGATAAAAAGGGTTGTCGACAGGGAGGGAAGGATCATCTGGGAATCAATGAGGAATCTGTCCGACGCCCTCTCCCCTCAGGTCTCCTTCCAGATCACCAATCTGCTGGAAGGAGTCGTCACGAGGGGAACCGGTCGCAGGGCGCGGGCTCTTGACAGGCCGGTTGCCGGGAAGACGGGTACGACAGACGAGTTCAAGGACGCATGGTTCATTGGCTTTGCGCCCGGCCTCGCCGCGGGAGTCTGGGTCGGTTACGACCTGCCGAGGAGCTTGGGAGAGGGAGAGGCCGGAGGGCGGTTGGCGCTCCCCATTTGGGTCGATTTCATGAAGAGGGCGCTCGGAGATATTCCCGTCTCGGCATTTGCGGTGCCCGACGGGATCGAACTGGTGGAGATCGATCCCTCAACGGGCCTTCTGGCCGGACCTGAATGTCCGGAGAGGGTCGTGGAGGCCTTTGTCCCGGGAACGACGCCGAGGATCGTATGCGATCACGATTCCTCCGGCGCCTTGACAGACAATGCCCGGAATTGATAACAAGACCGGAATGTTTTCAAGGATAACCATCTCGCTGATCCTCGTATCGACGTCTCTTCTGTTCGCACCGGAAAGTCCCGCCGCGGAGGGATACAGGCACGAAATCCTGTTCGGAGGCGCCTATAAGCACGCGCCCGTTCAGGAGGAGGATTGCACGGTATGTCATGACATGCACTTCTCCCGGGCCGCGGGACAGCTTCTTTCCCTGCCCCCGGATCTCTGCCTGGAATGTCATGATCGATTCCGGGGGAAAGTGGTCCACGATCCCGTGGCGGCGGGCAGGTGCCTTTCCTGCCATGAAGCGCACACCTCCTCCATCCCCGGATTACTCTCCTCTTCCCAGGAAGACCTTTGCCCCGCCTGCCATGCCAACCGCAAGGGGGGACGGCACGGAACGAAGACCGTCAAGGGGCCCTGCACGGACTGCCACGATCCACACGTATCGGATTCAGCGGCCCTGCTGTCCGGCAATCCGGGGGGTGAATGCGTCACCTGTCATACAGCCGTGACGGCAGATGCGAATATCCACACCGCTGTGGCAGAGGGGGAATGCCCTGACTGCCACAATCCCCACGCCAGCCCGCCTCAGGCCACCCTTCCCTGTGTGGAGTGCCATGACGACAAGGTCGCGGGCAAAGTCATTCACCCTCCCCTGGAGGACGGCTGTACGGAGTGCCATGAACCTCATTCCGGACCCAATGAATACCAGCTGATCCTGGGCGTTCCGGGTCTATGTCTTGAGTGCCACGACGATCGGGAAGGAGGAAAGCACGGCAGTGTGGAACTGGGGACCGACTGTGTCCGTTGTCACGACCCCCATTCCACCAACGGTGACCACCTGGTATTGACCGATGCTGTCAAGGCTCCATGTGCCTCGTGCCACACCGCTATCCTCTCCGGCTCTGTCCTGCACACCCCCCTTGAAGAAGGCAGGTGTGAACGGTGCCATGACCCGCACGGCGATCCGCCGGTGGCGACAGCCTCCTGTGTCAAATGCCACGAAAGCATCCTCGCCGGAGGGCTCATCCATCAACCGGCCAGCGAGGATTGCGGAGAGTGTCACAGTGCCCACAGCTCGGACTTCTCCAAGCAGCTGCTGGCTCGCAAGGAGGAGATCTGTCTGGAGTGTCACGACGAACGGCGGGGAGGACGACACGGGAGGGTTACGATGGACCCGGACTGCGTTCAATGTCACGATCCCCATTCAGCCTCCAGGCCCGGTCTGTTGAAGGTGTCATCGGACACCGAGGGATGTGAAACGTGCCACGGGGACAGGAAATCCGGAACAGTGGTCCATACCCCTCTCAGGTGGGGCGAGTGCACCGACTGCCACGATCCCCATGCCGACCCGCCGAAGGCCGTCTCCGCCTGTCTCTCCTGTCACAGGGAGATCCTGAAAAAAACGGTGGTCCACGAGCCGGCGGATGATGACTGCTCAAACTGTCACGATACCCACGCCGGCGACAGGGCCCTGCTCCTGCAGGGGGCCGTCCCTGATCTCTGTCTGGACTGCCACGACGACAAGGAGGGAGGCAGCCACGGCAGGACGGTCACCTCGCCGGCGTGTCTGGATTGCCACAATCCCCACGCCTCCGACAGGCGGTCTCTCATGAAGGATCTCGAGGGCAGGGGGTGTGAAAGCTGCCATCAGGGCAAAACATCGGGCAAATATGTCCACGGCGGACTGAAGGGGCGTTCCTGCGCCGAATGTCACGATCCCCACAGCGATGACCCCAAGCCCCCGCCCCGGTGCAGCTCGTGCCACAGCGGCCTGATCGACAGGAGCCCGCTGCATGCATCCCAACGGGATGACGAATGCACCGGTTGTCACGATCCCCACAGCGCCGACAGCCCAAAGTTACTGATCGGTCAGGAGGAGAGCCTGGGTGAGGATTGTCTGTCCTGCCACTCCAGGGTCCAGAGGCGGATCGAAAAGGGAAAGAGCAAACACATGGCCGTCACTGACGGCGATTGCCTCGACTGCCACACCACCCACGTCGGGGACGCGCCCTACACAGTCGAGAGCTTCCTCGCCGCTATCTCCGGACCCTTCGATCAGTCCGCCTTCGACCTCTGCTTCCAGTGCCACTCGGAGAGGAAGATCATCAGTCAGTTCACGACCAGCGAGACCGCTTTCCGGAGGGGATCGTACAACCTCCACTACCTGCACGTTGTCCGGGACGGTAACAAGGGATATTCCTGCAAGACGTGCCACGACATCCATGCAAGCGACCAGTTACATCTGATAAGGAGAGAGGTGCCCATCAATCCGAGATACAGCATCAAGATCAATTACCGTGAAACGGCTTCAGGCGGGTCCTGCGAGACCAACTGTCACGTCGTCAGGGGATATGAGCGATGAGAGGCGGACGATTCGGAGCGGCCCTTCTGAGCGCCGCGCTCGGCCTTTGCCTGATGTCCCAACCCCTGTCGGCCGCGGTCCCCGAGTACGTCGGGCATAAGTACTGCCGGACGTGCCATTCCTCTCCGGACAACGACCGGTATCACCTGTGGCTTCAGTCGGCGCACGCCGCCGCCTTCGAATCCCTCAAGGGGGCCGAGAAGGTCGATCCGGAGTGTCTCGCCTGCCACACAACCGGTTCAACCGGCCCTCTCTCCGACAGCGTCAGCGAAAAGGACCTCCGCGGCGTCCAGTGCGAGGCCTGCCACGGACCCGGCAGCCTCTACAAGAAGATGAGCGTGATGAGGGACCCGAAGCGGGCCCGGGATAACGGCCTCTGGGACGTCACGAGGGACGTGTGTCTGAGGTGTCACCGGTGATGTAGCGAGTTGATCGTCCAAAATCCAAAGTCTAAAATCCAAAATTTTTACCGTAAGGATCTTTCAGTTTCCATCCGCTATCCTGTCTGACCTCCCTGAGGATCTAAGTCTCCTTCCATCAGCAGGGCTGCCTTGGACAGGAGGGTGGGGGCGACAATTCACTTTCTCCTGTCACTTCACACACAGTACCGGATGCGAGCATCTGCTTGTTTTGGGTTTTTCCTTTCAATGATCAAGCGTGAAATTGTATGTAGGGTTTTGGACTGGATCATTTCCCGCCCTTTGAACCCTGGCTACCCCCTGGAGGCAATTCCCTGCTATTATTACTTTTGAATTCCTTGCCACAGAAAGGGATACACTATGAAGATCGACAAGAACACGAAGATCCTGGAACTGATCGAGAGGAACCCGGAACTCCTCGATGTCCTGGTGGGGATGGCGCCCGAGTTCAAAAAGCTCAGGAACCCCATCCTCCGCCGGACGATCGGAAGGTTCGCCACCCTGCAGCACGCGGCCGAGACAAGCGGAGTCCCCTACGAGGAACTCCATCGCAGGATCACCGAATGCATGATCCACGCCCAGGACATGGGCGGCGGAGAAGAGGAAAAACCCTCGCTGTCTCCTGAGCAAAGGGCCGAACGCATCGAAACCCTCAAGGGCATCGTTCGCGGTCTTCACGAAGGAATAGCTCCCGAGGAGCAGAAGGCGAGGTTCGCCGCGATGCTTCGGGAGGACTCGGCCTCGGAGATCGCCGAGATGGAGCAGGCCCTGATCAGAGAGGGGATCTCAGAGGCTGAGATCAAGAACCTCTGCGACGTTCACGTTCAGGTGTTCGCCGAATCCTTCGAGGGGAAGGAGCCTGAGCCCGTTCCTGCCGGTCACCCTGTGGACACCTTCCGAAGGGAGAACGCGGCCCTGGGTGAGGTGAACGACCGCATCCGGACGATCCTGGGCGACCTCGGAGATCCACCGGATGAAGCGACGGAAAGGAGTTGGATGGCCGAACTGACCGGCGCATTCAGCAGGCTCGCCGAGATCGAGAAACATTACCTCCGCAAGGAGAATCAGCTCTTCCCCGTCCTAGAGGCCCACGGCATTTCAGGTCCCTCCAAGGTCATGTGGGCCATCCATGACGATATCCGCAGGATCCTCAAGAAGGTCCGCAGGGACCTGGAAGGGGGCGACAGGAGGTCGGTTCAGGCGGAGGGGACGGTGCTCGTCACAGCCATTTCGGACATGATCTACAAGGAGGAGAATATCCTGTTCCCCATGGCCCTCGAGACCCTCACCGAAGAGGACTGGGGCCGCGTTCTCTCCGGCGGTGACGAGCTGGGTTATTGTCTGATCACGCCCCACACCGGCTGGCAGCCTTCCGAGGGGCCCCTGGGAAAGGCACCTCCCGAACGGCGGGCGGGGGGGGAGGCTCCCCTGTGGCTGTCCACCGGAGGGCTGACGCCGAAGCAGCTGGATCTCATCCTCGTCAACCTTCCCATCGACATCACCTTCGTGGACGCGGACGACCGCGTCCAGTACTATTCAGACAACAGGGAGAGGATCTTTCCCCGCAGTCCCGGCATCATCGGCAGGGAGGTACAGAACTGCCATCCCCCCGACAGTGTACATATCGTCCAGGAGATCCTGGACGGATTCCGGTCCGGTGCCAAGGATTCGGCCGAGTTCTGGATCGAACTCGGCGGGAAGTTCATTCACATCAGATATTACGCCATAAGGGACGAGGGAGGCGTCTACGAGGGATGCCTGGAGGTCAGCCAGGACGTCACGGGCATCCGTAAACTGGAGGGTGAGAGGAGACTGCTTGACTGGTGAGCTTGAAAACCGATCCGAAGTCCAAAATCCAAAAAAGGGATCGGATTCGTAAAGGCCACATTGTGCCATGGGCTCAACTGCCGTCAATGAAAAGCGGATCGATCTCCCCTGGCAACCGTGGAATTCAGCGGATGGGCCACTGGGAGGTGTTCACTTAACGGCCTTGTCCACAACATTGTCGCCCGTGACCTGTATTTTTGGATTTTGGACTTCGGATTTTGGATTCTTTACTTCAGATTCTGGATCCTTGACTATTCCCTGTTTTTCAGCCTCTCCAGCTCCCGGATGATCCGGTCCCTCTCGGACAGGCGCTCGTCCAGGTCGATCCTCACCCGGCTCTCTTCCAGGGCAAGTTCATCGAGATTCGCCCTGATCCGGAGAATGCCCCGCCTCTCGGCGTCCTCCCGGGTCTCCCTCCGCTCCTCCCTGAGTTCCTGGACCTCATCCCGCAGCTCCCCTACCTCAACGTTGAGGCGGGATATCCTCTCGTCCAGCCTCTGGATCCTGGATTGTGGGGGATTCTCCCTGGCCGACAGCCTGTTCCTCTCCTCGATGAGCTCGTAGCGTTCATCCTCCAGGTCATCCAGGTCGTTCCGGGCCGCATCGAGACGGTCACTGACACGCTCGAGCTTACCGTCAACCGCCTGTTTCTCATCCTGGAGCTTACTGCGAAGCTCCAGGCGCTCCCTCTGAAGTTTCCGCAGGATGTTGTTGAGGTAAAGGATCTCCTCATCGATCTCCCGCAGGGATATCTCCAGGCGGTCCTTCTGCCGTCTCACCATGGCGCCCCTGAGGGCCGCGGCACGGGCCCTGTATTCATCGGTCAGAAGCCGCTTTTTGTCCTGGTCCGGGAATATACGAACGGCCCTTGTTCCGATGCGGACCCTGCTGAAGGCCTCCGCTGTAAGCGGTCCTGACCAGAACCTGGTGGGGAGGATCTCAAAGGGGTAGATCTCCGCGATGACGATGTTTTCTCCGTCGAGAAGGGCGAAAAAGGTATCTGAAGTCAGGCCCAGCTGGGAACCGACCGGAATGGAGACGCTCCGGGTCTCATCGTTGAGAAAATCCACGGCGAGGACCTCAAATGGATCCTCACCCTTTACCTGGCCCTGGGCGCTCCCGGCAGCCAGGATGGTAGCCGCCAGGGTGGCCGAACTGAGGATTGTCCACAGAGTGTTCATTTCACCACCGAGGTGAGATGCATGACCGGAAAAGAGGTCACCGTTCCCGCCACCCCCGCTTTCAGCCTTGCTATCGCTGGCCAACCGGCACTCTGTTGCAGGCCGCACTCTCCGGAGAAAGGGGCCCAGGAACCTAGCTGTCTGCCGGTACGGTCTTTCTCCTCAGGCGGGGCAGTCCCTCTGAGATCACACTTCGCCAGGAAACCGTTTCGCTGAGGGAGTACAGAACGGGAACCACGATAAGGGTGAGGAGGGTCGCTACTGCGAGGCCGAAGATCACCGCCACCGCCATCGGTCCCCACCACTGAGCGGACTCGCCGCCCACCTGCAGGTCGAAGTGGCGAAAATCGATGCTGATCCCCAGGGCCATGGGCGTCAGACCGAGGATGGTCGTTATGGCGGTGAGCATGACCGGACGGAAACGTACGGTTCCCGCCCGGATCAGCGCTTCCGTCAGATCCAGGCCTCTGGTCCGGAGTTTGTTGATGTAGTCGATGAGGACGATGGCGTTGTTCACAACGACCCCGGCGAGGGAGATGACACCGATGCCGGTCATGATGATCCCGAAGGGCATGCCGGTGATCATGAGGCCCAGGAACACGCCCATCAGGGAGAGAATAACGGACGAGATCACGATCAGGGCCTGTTTCAGGGAATTGAACTGGGTGAGGAGAACCAGAAAGATGAAAAAAACCGCCGCCAGGAAGGCCTTGCTCAGAAAGGCCGAGGATTTCTGCCGTTCCTCCTGGTCCCCGCCATAGTTTATGGAGTATCCGGGGGGAAGGTCCAGGTTCTCGAGCCGACTCTGGACATCGGAAAGGACCTCGATGGAGCTGCGCCCCGATGTGTTGGCCATAACCCTGATGAGCCTTTTCTGGTCCAGATGCCGGATGGCTCCGAACCCTGTCCCCATCTCCAGCCTGGCCACCGAGGACAGCGGTACGGGATCACCCGTCCGCGTCGGGATCAGGAGGCTCTCGATCTGGGACAGGGCCATCCGGCTCCTCCTGGGCAGCCTGGCCACGATGTCGTATTCGTCATCCCCCTCCCTGTAATCGCCTATTTTCCATCCGTTGACGGCGGCCTTGACCGTGTTGGATACCTCGATCGTCGACAGGCCCAGAAGAGACGCTTTCTCCCTGTCGACCTGGATCGTGATCTCCGGCTTGGCCCGCGACAGGTCGTCCTCTATATCCACCAGGCCGGGGACCTCCTGCATCAGAGCCTTGGCCCTTTCCAGAAGGGAGGAGAGGACTTCCACCTCCTCACCCCTGATCTTGACCTCCACCGGGGCGCCGACGGGAGGACCCATTCGCTCTTTTTCAACCTTGATGTCGGCCCCGGACAGGTGTTTCAGGGAGTCCCTGATCCGATCCACGACCGCCATGGACGGCTCCTGCCTCTCCTCCCTCTCGACAAATTCCATGCTGACCGTGCTCCGCCTCGATTCCGCACCACTCCCCCACCCTTCGCTGACTCCCACCTCGGCGGTGACGTATCTGAGATCGCCCTCCTCGGAAACGATCACCTCCACCTCACTGGCAAGGATATCGCTGGTGTCGAGGTTCGTACCCTGAGGGGCCTTGATCTGGATGAAAGCCCGATTGGGATCGGTGTCGGGAAAGAGTTCTACCTTGGGATCGAGGGAAAAGTAGAGACCGATGACGCCGAACAGGAGCAGGACGGAGAGGAGGATCACCGGGAAGCGGTGGCGGAGGGCGAATCCCAGGGCGGCACGGTACGCCCTGACGATGGGGGTCTCGTGACCCCCCTCCCCCTCCCACTTTTTCCTGCTGTCCGCCCGCAGATAGGTGGCGCACACAACAGGGTTTATCACCAGGGCCACGAACAGTGATGACGACAGGACCACGATGAGGGTCATGGGAAGGTACTTCATGAACTCACCCATTATGTCGGGCCAGAAAAGCATGGGACCGAATGCGCACAGTGTGGTCACGGTGGATGCGATCACCGGCCAGCCTACTTCTCCGGCGGCGTTGCGAGCCGCCTCGACACGGCCGAGGCCCTCCTCCATGTGACGGTAGATATTCTCGACGATGACAATGGCATTGTCCACCAGCATTCCCAGGGCGAGAATGAGGGAGAAGAGAACCACCATGTTCAGGGTGATGCCCATGGCCTGCAGGACGGAGAAGGAGATAAGCATGGAGAACGGTATGGCAAGAGCCACGAAGACAGCGCTCCGCATACCCAGAAAAAGCAGAAGCACGGAAAGGACAAGGACCAGTCCGGTGAGAATGTTGTTCTCGAGTTCGTTCACCATCCGCCTTATGTCCTTGGACTGGTTGAGGGTGACCGTGAAGTGGACGCTGGAAGGGCTCTGCTCAGAGACGGTCTCCAGAATGGCGAAGACCTTGTCAGAGATCTCGATGATGTTCTCGCCGGTCCGCTTCTTCACCGAGAGGGTCACACTGGGCTGATCGTTGAGCCTGGCGTAGCTGCTCGCGTCCTCGAAGGTGTCCCGGATGGTCGCCACGTCCTTGAGATAGATAGGGCGGCCCTCTCGGATCAACAGGACCAGGTTGTCGATCTGTGACGGGTCGGTGATCTCCCCCGGTATGCGGAGCATGTACTTCCCCTGGCCCAGATCGATGCTCCCCCCGGGAACGTTGACGTTCTCCTTCTGGATGAGAGCCAGGATATCGTTGAAGCTGAGGCGATAGGCGGCCATCCGGTCAGGGTCGAACTCCACCCGGATCTCCCTGTTTCTGATCCCGGTGACGTCGACTTCGAGCACACCGGGCACCTCCTCGATGCGGTCCTCGAGATCCTCAGCGACACGTTTCAGGACCCGTTCTCCGGCGTCACCGGATATGGCGATCATGAGGATGGGGAAAAATTCGGAGAGATTGATCTCGATGACGCTGGGATCGTTCTCGAGGTCGTCGGGAAGCTCTCCCTTGACCTGGTCCACCTTGTCCCTGATCCTTTGGAGAGCGTCATCGATCAACGTCTCCGCGACGAACTCGATCTCGATCATGGAGGCGCCTTCGGCGCTCACCGAGCGGACTTCCTTGACATCCTTGACACCCCTGAGCTTTCGCTCGAGAGGGATCGTGATGAGATTCTCCACATCCTCGGAGGCGGCTCCCTCGTAACTGGTCTGGACCATGATGACGGGAATGGTGATGTCGGGATTGGATTCACGCGGCAGGGTCACATAGCTGAACAGGCCGACGATGAAGATGATGACCATCAGGGTGAAAACGGTTCCCCGTCTCGATATGGCGGCGTTGGTGATGAGCATTGCCGCTGCCCTTTCCCGCTCAGCCCGACACCAGGTTGACCGGGTTGCCGTCCATGATCAGCTGCTGACCTTTGATCACAAGCTGTTCTCCCTTCTGAAGGCCGCCGTAGACGACCACCTTGCCGTTGACCACCGGGCCCAGATGGACCAGGCGCTTGATAGCCACTCCGTTCTCCACCACGAACACGAACTTCTCACCCTCCCTGTCGACGATGGCGTAGAGCGGCACGGCGAGCGCATTTTCGTGAACCCGCCTGACGAATCGAATACGCACGATCATCCCCGGTCTGTATCGGCGGCCCGGGTTGGTGATCTCGATCTTGGTCCTGTAGGTCCGCGTGATCGGGTCGGCCTTGTATCCGACGTGGATGATCCTTCCCGTCACCCCCAGGCCGTCCACTCCCTTCACCTCGGCGGGCAGCACTGTGACCTTCTGCCCCACGGCGGTATGGGGGACGTCCTTCTCAGGGACATCCACGATCACCTTGAGCCTGTCGATCTGGACCACGACGGCGGCGGCCATTCCCACGGTTCCGTATTCCCCCCGGTCGACCAGCAGCCGGTCCAGGATCCCGTCAATGGGGCTCCTCAGGGTGCTCTTCTCGAGATCGATCCTGGACTGGGTGAGGTCCACTTTCGCCACCTCAAAGGCCAGACGCGCGTCGTCATACTGCTTCTGACTGACAAGCTCCTCCTTGAAGAGCGATTCCACCCGGTCCAGATTCTTCTTCTTCAGGTCGTACTCGGTCTGCTTCCTGTCCAGCTCGCTCTCCAGGGTGTCCGTATCGATCCGGATGACAGGTTCGTCCGCGGCAAGGCTGTCTCCTTCCGTGGGACCGATCCACCTGATCGTACCGGACTGCTCCAGGGAAAGCGTCAGGTCTTCCCATGCCTCGACGGTGCCGGGCAGGGTCAGGGTTTCCTCGACGGTTTCCAGCGTGGTGACCTGTACGACGACGTTTTTCGGCCTGACTTCATTCGGCCCCTGATCGTTGCTGGATCCGGGGCCTTCGCTGCGTCCGTCCCTGCCGCACCCGGTGAGGGAAGCTGTCAGAATGATCGAAAGGACGGCCGAGGCGATCGCGACATGTCTGCGGGTGGGCCTGTTCATTTTTCCAGCACCTCCTCGTCGACAGCGATACCGAGGGCGTCCGGGGTCATCCTGCCGATGGAGAAAAGTAAGGCCGCCTTTGCCAGACGGGTCCGATACCGGTGCAGGACGGCCTGGTTTTCAGCACTCGAGAGACCGCCCTGGGCGACGAGGACGTCCAGGTTCGTCGCGTCACCAAGCTCGAAACGGATCCTCTCCAGCCTGTAGTTCTCCCGGGCATTTTCGAGGCTCGTTTCGATGAGTTCCTTCTGCGCCACGAGGGAACCGTATTCCCTGAATGCTTCCTCTACCCCGAAGGCCACCTCTTTTATCCTCTTTTGAAGAACAAGCTCGGCCTGAAGAACCCTTGATCGGGCCTCCTGAGACTGATATTTGACCAGTCCCCCCTGGAACAGGGGGAAGGTGATGTCCAGGGACACCTGGCTTTCCGGGGCGAAAGGCGATTCATCGGAATATTCGGTATGGGAGGCGGAAAGATCCACTTCGGGCCGGTTCCTGCTGGCCGCCTCCTTCGCCTCCTGCTCGACCACACGGACCAGCTCCCGTCCCTGGAGAAGATCCCTGCGCTCCTCCAGGGCGATCCTCGTCAGCTCCTCCAGCTCAGCCTCTGGAACCGGGACATCCGGTGGCATCGTTACCCTGATCGGGCCGCCCATTCCGATGAGGTCCCCGAGACTCCTCCTGGCGAGGACCAGGTTCTTCTGGGCCTCAACCCGGTCTTTCCTGGCAGTGGCCACGGCAACCTTTGCCGCGAGGACATCCGTCTTGGCGGCTTCGCCGATCTCGAACTTGGTTGAGGCCGAGCGCAGCTGCTCCGACACCCGTTCAATGCGCTCATCCTCAAGCCTGAGAAGATCCTCGGAGGAAAGGGCGGAATAGGTCCGCACCAGGAGGTCCATGAGGACGCTCCACCGGGCAAAGGCCAGACCGTGTTCCGCCGCAGCGATGGTCATTTCGGCGCCCTTCAGGGCTATGAAAGCCCGCCCGCCATGGTAGATCATCTGGTTCAGCGACACCCCGTAGGCCCGGTTCTCCACTTCCAGGTCATCCGAGAAATACAGCTTCGAATAGCCGGCGGTGGCGGTGAGGGTCGGCAAAAGAACGGAATAGGCCTGTTTCCTGACCAGTCTGCCCTGCTTCAGATCTTCCGCGGCCACCCGTATGTCCTCGTTGTTGACCAGCGCCAGGAGGTAGGCCTCCCGAGGGGACAGGACGCCTTCACCCGCAACAGCCGACACCGGCAGGGCGTGGCATAACAGGAGGATCAGCAGGAGGGGACGGATATAATCGATCAACGGTTGCCCCCCGGCAGAAGAACCCCTTCCAGAAAACGCTTCGCCAACCAGGCCGCTTCCTCCCGGGGTTCGAGCTCCTCTCCCATGCAGCATCCCCGGACGACCGTTCCGTTGATGCAGCCAAGGAACAGCGACGAGAGACGGTCCGGCTCCTCCCGGACGATCTCTCCGCTTTCGATGGATTCGACGAGCACGCCGTTGATGATATCCATCACCTTCTTCCTCTTGACGAAGAAATGCTCCATGACCTCATGGCGATCGATCCCCTTCTCCATGAGAATGAACATCCACGGATGGCTGGAGTCGAGGTGAAAGCGGAGGATGCCCTCACCTAAGCCCGTCAGTTTTTCCTCGAGGCTGTTTTCCGATGCCGCGGTCATCTGCATCTCGACGATAATGCGGTCACCGATTTCATCGATGAGAGCCCGGAAGATCTCCTCCTGGCTGCTGAAGTGGAGGTAGAAGGAGCCCTTTGCCATCCCTGCGCGCTGGGCGATAGCCTCGATGGTGGTGCCGTCGTAGCCCACCCTCGCGAACAGGTCATGGGCCGCATCAAGGAGGGCCTGTTTCCTGGCCCTTTTTTCGATTTCCTTCATCGATATGGCACTTGACATGGATATCACCGCCTTTTATGACTGGACGGTCATAATATGACCAAACAGTCATAAAGTCAACATCTTTGTCACTCCCGGCACAGATGGCCGGCAGGGCGGTGGATTATGCCGGATCGGCCAAAGACCGTCGGTCGCCGATGAGGGGGTCCTGAGGGCCCGGATGACCCGGGTCACGGCTGGAAGCTCTCTGGTCATCGGTTACCGGTTTGCAGTATACTGTCCTCCGGCCTCCGGAGGCCGCCACCCTAACCAGCGACAGGGAGAATACCCATGGAGAACACGATCCTGGATCGGTTGACGGACGATTCCGGTTTTTTCCTCGTGCCCCGGAGTGAGATCGCCTCCTTTCAATCCAAATATCAACAGATCAGGCTGATCGACACGGCTTCTTTCGGTCTGTGTCTCATTCTGGACGGCAAGGTTCAGTCCACCCAAGCGGACGAGTTCATCTATCACGAAGCCCTTGTTCACCCCGCCATGCTGGCCCATCCCGGACCCAGGTCGGTGTTCATCGCCGGCGGAGGGGAAGGGGCGACGCTGAGGGAGGTCCTCCGGCATCCCACCGTCGAGGAGGTGGTCATGGTGGACCTGGACGAGGAGGTGGTGGATATCTGCAGAAGATATCTGACCTCCTGGCACCAGGGAGCTTTCGAGGATCCCAGGCTCCGCCTCGTCCACATGGATGCCAGGGCGGTCCTGGACGAAGAGGGAAAGAGGTACGACGTCATCGTCCTCGACCTCTCCGAACCGGTGGACGACGGTCCCTCCTATCTCCTCTTCACGCAGGAGTTCTATGAGCTCTGCCGCGACCGGCTGCAACCGGGTGGCGTCCTGGTCACCCAGGCGGGCTGCCCGTCCCTGATCTACTCCCTGCCTTTCCACTCCATTACCGTCACAATGGAGAGGGTTTTCGGCCGCGTCGCCCCCTATGAGGCCTTTATACCGTCTTTTGCCTCCAATTGGGGCTTCACCCTGGCTTCCCTGGGAAAGCTGCCCCCGGAGGTCCCCGAGGGTGAGAGGAGCAAGCGTCTGGCGTCTCTGAAGGGCGGTCTCAGATTCCTGGACGCCGGCTATCTTCCCGCCATGTTCAACCAGCCGAAATATCAGAAGGAGAACAGGGGAAAGGTAGGCAGGGTCATACGGGACGGGAAACCGCTGATCGTTATTTAGCTGACTCTTCCGGCAGGTTACACGCAGATGACCTCGTATGGTCACGGTAAATCGATCAACCCCCGAGCTTCCGGCTTCTGTACACGTTATTCTGCACTTCCCTTAAACCTTTTCCCTCCCCCGGTGTCTGAACCTTAAAGATAACGTCATTCGGACCATCATGGGATGGGAGGCCTGCGATGAGGAGTTATCGGGAATGCAAAGGGGCATGGCGGTACCGGGTATCGGCCCTTGCCGCAGGGGGATTCCTGTTATCGATCCTCGCCGGATGCGGCTCCGGTCCGGGATCCATGGGGGTTTCCTCGCCCGATGAGGCGGCCATTGCGGCCGCCCTTGAATCGGATTCCTTCTTCACCTTCCATCTGACGGGAACGGATGAGGATCAGGAGAGCCGTGCGGCCGCGGCAGCACAGGCCGCCGTATCGGCTCCGTCGGCAGGAGCCATCGGGGGGACCGCAGAACTGCCCGTGTTCTGGTGGAGGGGCGGTGTGGACTGTCTTCAGAAGGACTACGACATCTCCGTCGTCGATAACACCGCCACGGTCACCGTCACGCACTTTGCCGCAGGCGGCTTCCACGTCGCCAGGGATATCGGGCGCGTCCTCGTCCTGTGGGGCGTGCCCCTGGCTGACACTGCGGTCCGACACGCGGAATTCGTCAAGAAACCCTGGGGCTGGAAGCTCACCGCCATCTCCCCCGTGGACATCTCCCTGACGGACGACCCGCGGCAATCGGTCTGGATCAGCCGGATCCGGGTCTACTCCGGAGGAGAGCTGGTCTGGAGCACCGACAGTCCGTCGTCACTGTACTCGGTCCCCGAAGGCATCCCGACATTCCTGTCCGGCGAGGAGGTCCTGGTGGAGGCCGACATCGTGAGGACGGACGATTCCGTCTGGACGCCGGCTGAATTCGTCTTTCTCCATCGCCCCGCCCACACCATCCTGGGCGGAATGACGCGGGATCTCATGTTCGACGACGGCACCAATGGGGACGCCGTGGCGGGCGACGGGACATACTCACGGACATACACCATAGGTCCCCACGCCGGACGACACTTCGCCGTTGTGGACGTCATCGACGCCGCCGCCTTCATGGAGCAGGACGCTCCCTACAATTCAGGTGCCTGGGGGATGCCGTACATCGTGGAGTGAGTTATACGCTCTTATCCACTCCACGATGAGTGCATCGTACGAGGTACAAAGTGAAAAGCATGAAGCCGGGCGGATCGCCTGCCCGGCTTTTTCCTGGATTCAGGGTTTTGGATTCCTACCTGTGATCTGACTCTATGATCTCCCCCGTTCGCGCGTCCACCAGCTCTGACCCGGCGGCTCTCCTCCACTGCCCCGCCTCCGCTCCGAAGGAAGCGGTGTCGACCTCGAAATATTCAATGCGGAGGACGCCGGGCCGGTCGTCCGCCCCCGATACCTGAACGGGTCCCTTGACCTTTCTGCTCCAGAGGCTGCGGCCGTCCGTACCGAACGCGCTGAGGGAAGGGTTGTCATCACCACCGGAAGACTCACCGACGAGGATCACCCCGCTGTCCGGAAAAAATCCCAGCACATTCCCGCCGCGGCCTTTCTCCCTGACGGTCCAGAGAAGCCTGCCGGCATCGATGTCAATGTAGGACAGCTCGTACAGGGAATTGTCCCTCATTGACCGCGCCAGTGCCACATACCGTCTCTCCGGCTCCCAGACTTCCGACCAGCGGACATCACCGCTCTCCCGGCGCCATGGGTCGAGGAGAAGGGAGCCTACGTCCCTGCCCATCCGATCGTGGATCTCCCACTTCCCCTCCTCGGGGAAGAAGAGGCACACCGATCCGTCGTCCCGGGGATAGCATCTCCTCCTGGTCAGGCGGTCGATCCCAGTGACATTGTTCTCCGTCTCCTGCCAGAGAACCGCTCCCTTTCGGTCATAGAGTGAAAAATTCCCCTGTCTTCCTGCCTCATCGCCCAGCGTATAGACGGTAAAAATGCCCAGAAATTCCCCCTTCGGTGAGAGGAACGTCCGCACCTGGCCTCTTCTGAGGGCAGCCGGGGGAAAAACCGGAACGGAGCGGATGACGGTCCCTCCCTCATCCAGGAACTGGACCGTGTCCGGAACCCTGTGTCCCTCACCGTCGTCGGCGAGGAGAAGTCGGATGTGGTCCCCCAGCATTCGAACCGGTTCAGCGGCGCCGCCGGAGGCGAAGCTCACTTCACACAAAACATTAAAAAATACACTACAAGCTATTGTAATTGAATAAAAATTCCAGAATAGTTTTCTGCCGGTTGACGGTTTTCTCATACACCCATGATAAGTCGGGGTTCCCGCAAAGCAAGCCTGAAGGTTCATTTCGAGAGGGTGTTCTCGAGTGCACCGGTCCCATCCCGTCCCCTGCGGCCGGCACTCAGGAGTCCCGCCTATCCACTACCCTGACCGCCTTGCCGGGACCTTTCTCGATCCCTCCCAGGGGAACCAGCACGATGTCAGCCCCGAAACCAAGGAAGTCGTGAAGGATGCCGTTCAGCTTGGCCGTCAGGCCCTTATCATCGGGTTTCTCCACTTCAACCAGTATTCTTAGCCTGTCGGCTCCCTCTAACCGGTCGATCTCGATGAGATAATCGGTCCCGGTTCCCGGCTGACCCATGAAGAGGGATTCCACCTGCCTTGGGTAGAAGTTAACACCCTTGATCTTTACCATATCGTCGGTGCGTCCCGTGATCCGCGCGATCCGAAGGTGCGTCCTGCCGCAGCCGCACCTGTCCCTGGAGATCACGGAGGTGATATCCCTGGTCCTGTACCTGATGAGGGGCAGCCCCTCCCGGGTCAGCGTGGTAACCACCAGCTCCCCTTCCTGGCCGTCAGGAACCACCCCGTCCCCCGCCGGGTCGACGATCTCCACCAGATAGTGGTCCTCCCAGACGTGAATGCCTTCTCTCGCAGGACAATCGAGCCCCATACCCACTCCGCCGGTCTCCGTCATGCCGATGATGTCGTACGTTTCGATCCCCATTTCCTGTTCTATACGGGAACGCATCTCCTCGCTCCACACTTCAGCCCCGAATATCCCCACTTTGAGATCGGTGGTGGTCCATTCGAATCCCTTCTCCCTCGCCACCTCCATCAGGCGCAGAGGATAGGAAGCAATGGCTGTCAGACAGGTCGTCTTCAGGTCCCTGATAAACTGAAGCTGCAGGTGCGTCCGTCCGGCACCGATGGGAACGATGAAGGATCCCAGGCGGCTTGCTCCATAGTGAAAGCCGAATCCGCCGTTGAACAGGCCGAAGGAGGGGGTTATCTGGACCACGTCCTTCGCACCGACCCCGGCAGCAGTGAAGCATCGAGCCATGATGTCTTCCCACTGGTGGACGTCCGAGACCGTGTAGGGATTGAGGATCGGTGTCCCCGTGGTTCCGGAACTCATATGGAAGCGGACAAACCGGTCCTTCGGCGCACATGTGAAGCCGAAGGGATAGGCCTCCCTCAGGTCGTCCTTGGTCATGAAGGGAAATCGGACGACGTCACCTGCATCCCTTATCCCGTCGGGGTCGATCCCGCCGATCTTCCGGTGATAGGAGGGATTGTGATCCCTTATCCGTGACACCGTCCGGCGCAGCCCCTCGACCTGCTTTCGGTGGAGCCCTTCCCTGGACAGGGCTTCCATTTCGGGCTGATACATGTTCGATTCCTTTCCAGTGCTGAGATTGCCGTGCTGCCACCTGAGCTGCGGTCCCGGCCACAATGACGCGGTGAAAGCTGTTCGTACCCTGAACCTGATTCGGTGTTCTCCGTGGCTGGCTCGATCCTCTCCGTTTCCGCCCCGGTTAAAGCATTTACCTGGGATTTTGGACATCGGTCGTTGGCCTTTGTCCCCCCAGTCGAAATATCTCGAGGTTGACCGGCCGCATATTTTCGGGCCCTTTCTCCATGATCACCGACGCGACGGATTCCGGCTTCAGGGGAAACCCGTCCAGGGTGCAGGCCGCTCCCAGCAGCACCAGGTTGGCCGACCGGGCATTTCCAGCCGTCGTCGCCAGGGTGTCGGCATCGATCGGGATCTGCCCGCCCCGTCCACCCGCCCGGTTCGGGGTGTTCACGATAATGGACGCTTCCGGGGCAAGATACGGTCTCCCCAATTCCAACTCTGAAACGTGGAGGGCGATGAGCAGGGACGCCGTTCCCTTTCGAAAGAGAGGTCCCCTGCCCGATCCGATCCTGACAAAGCAGAGGACCGAGCCGCCTCGCATGGCCATGCCGTGGGTCTCCGTGGTCCGGACCGCCAATCCCTGCCGAAGGGCCGCCTCACCCATGACCCGGGAGAGGAACAGGACTCCCTGTCCCCCCCTTCCGGCTAGGACTACGTCATACGACATCCCCTCCCCCGTCATTCAGGCTCCCCCGGCCTGATGGCCCCCACTGGGCACACCGCGACGCACGCGCCGCATCCGGGACAGAGTTCCTCTGCGATCCTGATCTCATCACCCTCCTGGACGATCGCCGGACAGCCGAACACGTCCATGCACACTCTGCATTCGCTGCACAGACCCATGTCCAGCTCAGGAACCGGTCCCTGCCTTTGCCCGATCTCCAGGACGCAGGGAGACCGGCTGATGATGACCGCCATTTTGCCCTCCATCGCCGTTCTTGCGGCCTGCCGCAGATCGGCGACGAATCCATCGTAATCCAGGGGATCAGAAATCCACATCTCTGTGACTCCGCAGCCCCTGACGAGGTCTTCCAGAGGTACGGCAACGCCCCTGCCGCCATCTGCCAATGTGCCCGTGCCGGGTGTCGGTTGACCGCCCGTCATGGCGGTGGTACCGTTGTCCAGTATCATCACGACGAAGGACGCGCCCTGCTGTACGGCGTTGACCAGCGCCGGAATACCTGAATGGTAGAAGGTGGAATCACCGATAACGGCCGCGACGGGCTGTCTGTGACCCTTACCCTGCCTGAATGCCCAGTAAAATCCTGCCGCCTGGGATATGGATGCGCCCATGCAGAGGACGGTGTCCACCGCGCCGAGGGACCGGCCCAGGGTATAGCACCCGATGTCCCCGGCGTAGATGCCCCGCGGCATCTCACTCTTCAGAGCCCAAAAGGACGTCCTGTGCGGACATCCCGCGCAGAGGACGGGAGGGGTTTCACTGTAACCGTCTCCCTCCCTTCCGGGCGCTTCCGTCTCTATGGGCGTTTCGGCCCGGGCAACCCGTCCGGTCCCGGTCGAATAAAGAGCCCTGTTGAGAGCAGCGGCAACGGTGTCGGACGTCATCTCGCCCTCCGACGGAACCGTGCCGTCGTACCTCCCGGAAACGTTCAGACGTCCGCGGAGCATGAGCTCGACGAAGGGCCCGGTCTCCTCCAGAACGAGGACCTTCCGATCCGATCCGACCATTGCGGCCACCCGCTCCCGGTTGAAGGGATAGGGCATTTTTACGCAGACCAGGGGCACGATCCCGTCCAGGCCCCATTCCCGGAGACAGTCCAGAGCATAGGATGCCGGAACGCCGGAAGCGACAACAGCCAGGCCTGAAGTGCCTTTCTCGCCGCAGAGGTACCTGTATGCACCCAGACATTCTCTGGAGACGGTCATCCTTTTCAGCTTTTCATTGAGTTCACGGTGGAGAGCCAGGCGATGTCTCGGCGTCGCCGCCCAGCGATCGACCTCTTTGCGGAATTCGGGACCCGGGCCCGTCTTTCTCTCCCCCGGGGGCGGTATCGGCGCACGGGAGTGACAGATCCGGAGGAGGGGCCTCAGGATAACCGGCAAACGGTATCTCTCCGAGATACGGTAGCCCAGGCTGACCATCTCCCTGGCATCCTCGGGCGTCGTGGGGTCAAGAACCGGAAGTCCGGCCGCCATAGCGAAAAGCCTCGTGTCCTGCTCTGTCTGGGAGCTATGCGGGCCCGGATCGTCGGCGACGATGACCAGCATGCCGCCGACAACACCTGTGTAGGCAAGGCTCATCAGGGGATCAAGGGCGACATTGAGCCCGACCTGCTTCATGATCACCGCGGTCCGAAGGCCGGTGTAGCTGGCTGCACAGGCGACTTCGAGGGCTACTTTCTCGTTCACCGACCATTCCAGGTGAAGATCGGGAGCCCTGAACGCCGACAGCGCCTCGAGGATCTCGGTGGAAGGGGTGCCGGGGTAGGCAGTAGCCACCCGGCACCCCTCCTCATAGAGCCCCTGGGCCATGGCTTCATTTCCCAGGAGAAGCCTGAATTCCTCCCGCGGTAGCGGGTGACGGGTCTGTCTAGGGCACAATCACCCAATCTCCTTTTTCAACCTTGACCATGATGAGGGAATCCTTCGTCAGACCGTTGTGATCTTCCGCCGACATGTTGAATGTCCCATTGATCCCTATGTAATTCCGGGTCCTTTCGATGGCATCCCGGAGCTTGGCACGATCCCCTCCGGCCTCCTTGAGGGCCATCTCGATGATCCTGAGTGCATCGTAGGCGTATCCCGTGTGGGTGCTGACGGGACCGTATTTCCCTTCGTAAGTCCTCTTTACCTTGACCAGGAAGGCCTTGTGGGGGTCTTCGTCGGCCAGCTTTTCCGCAACAATGAAGCGGCTGGCAGGCATCATGACGCCTTCCGCGGCATCGCCGGCAAGCTTGATAAAGCTGGGATCGGCAAGGCCGTGGCTCATGAAAATGGGAGTCGTGATACCCAGCTGCTTGGCGTTCTTGCAGATGATGGCCGGAGCGGGTCCTACGCCCCAGACGACGATGGCCTGGGCGTCCGTCCCCCGGATCGAGGTCAGCTGAGCGGTCATGTTGGTGTCCTTGTCGTTATACCTTTCGTCTGCGACCACGGTGAACCCAAGGGGAACCGCCTGGGCCTGGAGAGCCTTTTTCCCCGAATCCCCAAACCCGCCGGCTGAGGTGAGCAGGGCGATCTTCTTGATCCCTTCCCGGGCGAAATAGTCATAGAGCCGCTCCACGGCGAGAATATCCGTCTGGGGGGTCTTGAAGACCCATTTCTTCACCGGGATAACCACGGGGGACCCGCCCACGCAGGCCACCATGGGGATCTCACTATCCTGGATGAATTTTATCGATGCCATGGCTGATCCTGTGGTCGTGGGGCCGATCACAGCGAGGACATTATCCTTCTCAACCAGCCGACGGATGACGGTGACGGCCTTGGTTGGATCCGACGCCGTATCGTAGGTGATCAGTTCGATGGGATGTCCGCCCACGCCGCCGGAAGCGTTGATCTCATCCAGGAGCATCTCGGCGATCTTGGCCGACGGATCGCCGATCATGGCCGCCGGGCCCGTGAGAGCGAACGCAGCCCCTATTCGGTAGGGTTCGGCCGCTTCAGCCGCGGACGGCCTGACCAATGTGCCGATGAGGATCAGGCCGATCAACAAACGGGATGTTCTCGCCTTCATGACATTCTCCTTTCCTTCCCCCCCGGGTTCGTTTATTGCAAGCGGTTCCAGATCTCAGGTTTCAGGGATTCAGACCATAATCCAGGATCCACAGGGTGATCCCCTTTTAACTCTGCCGCGGTTTAAGGCCTTCCCCTCTTCCGTCGACATCCCGGTACTCCGAAACGAAGAAATCCCCGTTGGACCCTGGACGCTGGACATTGGAGGTTTCCTGTCACCAGCCCGGATCTCCTTCACTGAGGATGACCCTCCGCCCGCCACCGGACTCCCAGACCGCCACCAGGGTCGCCCCGTAGACGACGAAGTCCAGATGGAACGGCGCGACGACCTTACCGCCGAAATTGTGGTTGTCGCCGAAAGCGACGTGGACGGTACCGAGGATCTTCTCCGATTCCAGGATGCTGTCCGGGCGGGTGGCCCTGGGATTGGTGCCGATGCCGAGTTCGGCAACGTTTCTGTTTTCCGGGTGGGCCGCCAGAAGTCCCTCGAGCCATCGGACGGTATCTCCGTTCTCCCCGGACACGGAAACCGCCCGTCCCGCCCTTATCTCGACGGTGAGGGGTGACGACAGCTTTGCCGACGGTCCCCACTCCAGGACCAGGATCCCCTCCGCCGTCCCCTCAAGTGGGGCCAGGAAGACCTCGCCGGCGGGAAGATTACCCCAGGCCCCCGGTTCGGTGAGGATCCCGTCGTCCGTCTTCAGATGTCTTCCCGTCGCGGACAGGGTCAGCGACGTTCCGTTGCCTGACCCTATCTCGAAATGGTCCACACCCTCCATGGCCCGGGCGAGGGTTCTGGTGGACAGGGCCAGTTCATGCCAGTTTACCCTCATGGATCCAAAGAACATGTCCCGGTGGAAATGGGGCATGCTGGCGTACCTGACCCCGGAGGAGACAGTGAGCAGCCTCCTGAACAACGTGTGGCTCGTGGAATGGTAGGCCAGGGCAACAACAGCGTCCACGGCATCGGAAACGGCCGCGATCTCCTCCGCTCTGGCCAGGTCGTCACCGTCCGCCCTCTTGCCGATAAGGCGATCCAGAAGCCCGCCCTCCTCGAAACGGGAGACCGCCTCCGGTCCGAAGGCAGCCTCCCATGCCTCCTTGGGCGGTTCGATGCCGCTCCTGCCCGTGGAAGGGTATATCAAAGCGGTAGTCTCGGGATGCAGGTCGGCCAGGATGCCGGACACATCAGCCGCCAGATCCACCTCCGGGACGTCCTCGCCGTGGTCACCGAGGAGCAGGAGACGCTCCCCTCTCCTGAGCCCCAGATTGTCCTCCAGGAGTGACCGGACCGCCTCTCTCAGGTCTCCGGCGGGATTCATTATACCCGACTCCCCTTCTCGGGATTGATCAGCCCGAGCTGCTTGATCTTACGGTGGAGATTGCTTCTCTCCAGGCCGACCTGCTCGGAGGTCTTGGTAATGTTCCAGTCGTTCTTCGCCAGCCAGCTGGACAGGAACTCCCTTTCGAACCTCTCCTTCGCTTTACGATAATCGGGCAGGTCGTCGTGGAGGACCTGCGGCGCCTCCGGTGGTTCCGTCTCCTTGATGGACAGAGGGATCAGATCGAGGTCGATCGTGTCCTCCCGGGCGAGGATCACCAGTCTCTCGACCACGTTTCGAAGTTCCCTGACATTACCGGGCCAGTAATAGCCCCTCAACGCCTCGAGCGCCGCCGGTGAGAAGACGATTCCCTTTTTGCCGTAAAGCAGGGAGTAATCCCGAAGGAACTTCTCCAGAAGGCTGGGGATGTCATCCCTTCTTTCCCTCAGGGGTGGAAGGTAAAAGGGGAAGACGTTGAGACGGAAATAGAGGTCCTCTCTGAAGGTCCCCTCCCGGATCATCTCCTCAAGATCGCGGTTGGTCGCCGCAATGATCCGGACATCGATCACTATATCCCGGTTTCCTCCCACCCGCTGGAAGGCCTTCTCCTCCAGGACGCGGAGGATCTTCGCCTGCGTGGCCACGTTCATGTCCCCCACCTCGTCAAGGAAAAGTGTCCCATTATGGGCGAGGTCGAACCTGCCCATCTTTCTGGAGGTAGCCCCGGTAAAAGCTCCCCTCTCGTGACCGAACAGCTCGCTCTCAATAAGCGTTTCAGGGATAGCGGCACAGTTCACCGCAGCAAAGGGACCCGTGCGCCTTCTGGACTTTGCATGGATCTCTTTGGCCAGAAGCTCCTTTCCCGTCCCGTTCTCCCCGGTGATCAGGATGGAAGCGTTCGTCGGCGCCACGACCTCCACGTGTTCCAGAATATCCCTGATGGCCGGCGAGGTCCCGCCGATGTGGTCCCTGCCCGTCTCCTGCGCGTCACGGAGGGCACGGTTCTCCTCCAGCAGGTTCCTCTGATTGAGGGCGTTGCGCAGGACCAGGGTCAAGCGGTCTATGGATAGAGGTTTTTCAAGGAAATCGTAGGCCCCCAGTTTTGTGGCCTTCACGGCCGACTCGATGTTCCCGTGCCCGGACATGATGACGACGGGCAGGCTTTCATCCTGTTCCTTTATGACCTTGAGGACATCGAGTCCGTCGATCCCTGGCATCCAGATATCGAGGAGGACCACGTCGGGGCTTTCCATGGCGATCCTGGTGAAGGCCGTTTCGCCGTCCTGAGCTTCCAGGACCGAGAAACCCTCGTCCTCAAGAATGACCCTGACGCTGTCCCGCACCCTCTTTTCATCATCCACCACCAGGATCAGGCCTCCGTCCAGTTTCATCTTCTATTTCCCTCTCTGGATCATTGGGTAACCACCTGATATGAGCTTAGCGGCCCATTTCCGGGATTATCCGGGTTATACGTTCCGCTCGACATCAACCGGGATCTTCACGACGAAGGTGCTTCCCCTCGGGTTATTCTCCTCGAAATGTATCGTCCCGCCGTGTTCTTCCACAATCCGCATGGCGATGGCCAATCCCAGCCCCATTCCGTCGTTCTTGGTGCTGAAATAGGGGTCAAAGATCCTCTCCCTCGTCTCCAGTGGAATGCCTACACCCTCATCGGCGACGACGACGGCCGCCATGCCCTCATCCCCGAGGAGGCCGGTCGAGACCTCTACGCCACCTTCGCCGCGATCCTGAATGGCACGAACGGCATTCTCAATGAGGTTAACGAGGACTCTCTTCATCTGTTCCCTGTCAAAGCTGACCTGGGGAAGCCCGGCTTCCAGATGCAGGTCGATCTTTCTCCCTACCGCATGTCCTTCCTGATAGGGTCCCAGAGCCTCCTGGACCACCTCGTTGAGATCGTTGGGAACGGAGCGGATCACCGGCAATCGGGCAAAACGGGAGAATTCGTCCACGAGGTTCCTCATTGCGTCAACCTCGCGGATGATCGAGTCGGTGCTCTCTCGGACGACCCTGATAACGTCCTTGTCGCCCTGTTCGGCGAATTTTCTCCGGATCCTCTCCGCCGAGAGCTTAATGGGCGTCAGAGGGTTCTTTATCTCGTGAGCGATCCGTTTGGCCACCTCTGACCAGGCGGCTTTTTTCTGGGCGTTGACCAGCTTCGTCATATCCTCCAAAACGATGACGAAGCCGATGGTTTCCCCTTCGGGGTCCTCGAGGGCGCTGACGTTCAGCGAGAGCACCATGGCGGCGCCCCTGAAGACGAGGGGAACCTCTCTTCGAACGTTTTTTCTCCTGCCCTTCTCCAGTTCATTCAGAATCCGCTCGAGGATCCTGCCGTGTTCGGGCCTCAGGAGCCTGTCGTAACGCTTTCCCAATACCTCTTCCGCCCGGATGGAGAAGATATTCTCCACCGCGTTGTTGAAGGTCGTTATCCTGCCTGCCATGTCGATGGTCACCACTCCCGCTCCGATGTTCTGGAGGACCGTCTCGATGTAGGCCCTCCTCTCTTCGTTGATCGCGTAGGCGACCCGCAGATCCTCGTGGGCGGCTTCCAGATCGGACCTGCCCGATTGGAGCTGTTCCGTCATCCGGTTGAAGGCCTGCACCAGTACGCCGATCTCATCCGATGCCTGGATATTGACCCGGGTGCTCAGGTCCCCTGACGCGACCCTTTCCGTTCCTTCCGCCAGAAGGCCGATTGGAACCGTGATTCCCCTGGCAATGTAAAAACCCAACCATGAGGCCGAGAAGAGGATCAGCATCGTCAGGAGGAGGAGATAGGCCAGGTAGTTTGCCCTTATCGGCCCCTTCTGCAGCTTCATCTCGGTGTATTCCCGGTAGGTTTCGGTGATGAGGTCCGCCTTTGTCCTCACTGTCTCCGTCAGGTGGATGGATACGACAACCGCACCCTGCCCTTCCCTCGTGGCGATGGGGGCCGCACCTTTGACGAGTTCTCCCTTGTCGACACGGACGATGCTGTCAACGACCCT
This sequence comes from bacterium, assembly GCA_020350725.1. Classification (GTDB taxonomy): domain Bacteria; phylum BMS3Abin14; class BMS3Abin14; order BMS3Abin14; family BMS3Abin14. The sequence goes on along the minus strand of CP070719.1, from coordinate 2,428,870 downwards.
GCCGATGATGGCGTTCTGGACGAGCCCGCCCTGACTGCCCGTGATATCCTGTGGGCTGATACCGTCCCAGGCCCGGACCAGGCTCTGTCCTTCCGCATCGTAGATCTCTATGCTCGACAGCGCGTAGTCCCTCCTCAGGTTTTCAAAGATCTCCAGTATATTTTCATCCGGTTCGAGGACACCGATCCGGTCGCTTACCCTCTGCGCCAGGATCTTGACCCGTTCCGTCATAGTGGAATAGTAGTCCTGGGAAATGGACACAGAACCCTCAACCACCCGATCGAGGTTGAGGTGAAACCAGTATTCAATGCTGTCGTTGATGAACCCGGTCGCCACGTAAAAAAGGAGAAGGGTGGGAACGAGGGAGAACCCGACGAAGATCACGACAAGCCTCGTTCTGAGGCGGTAACCGAAGGTCCTCCGGCGGCTTTCATAGATGAGCTTGATCGCGTTCCTCGTCAGGAGAACGATCAGGACAGTCAGGAGCAGGAGGTTGATGTTGATAAGGAAGAAGATAAAGAGATTGCCCCCCCGGGGATCATCTGACCTGACATCACCATAACGGTCGCCGAGGAAGATCAGGAGGAAGATGAATACCAGGATGATCGCCACGGCGATCATCCTGCTCCTGTTATCGGCAAATCTCGGAAACGACAATCTCATGTCAACTCCGGATCAGTAGCTGAAGTCCAGCTCTTTCCATCCCGTTTCCTTATTGAATATGGTGGTGAAGAAAAACAGGTAACCGAGGACCGAGGGCAATTCCACCGAGCGGAGGGTTGCCATGACCCGGACCCTGTACCGTATTCTATGCTTGAGCTCATCGAGGGAGACGAGGGGCCAATCCGTAAGATTGGTCATCCAGTAAAATGCCTCTTCCTCATCCTTGGTCGTCCTCTCGAACGCTGAACCGTACCCCTCTCCGGTAAATACGTAGAACTGCTTGACGGGGTTGTACTGGAGGGTGTGAATCAGTTCCTCGCTTCTCAGCATCTTCTCGCCGAGGATCGATCCCTCCCGTGTCAGCCTGATCCTGAAACGGAAGGTCAGGGGAACACCCCCTCTCACGGCTTCCTTGAGCTCCTCGCCCAGCTGAGCGTCCAGTTCCGCCGAAAGGAAAATCGACCCGTTGCCCTCTCTGAGCTGAATGGACCGGATAAAGGGATCCACACCTTCGGCCGGGAGGGGGGGCGCCAGGATTCCCAGGGTCAGAAGGCTCAGAACCATCAGGCGCAGCAGGGAATATCTGTTCCGGAGGGCGTACATCCTCGCGATTATATCACTCCGGACGGTGACAACAAGAAAATTGTGTTGTATTTCTGCCACACAGGGAAATGGGGTATAGAGATTAGGTAATCAGACATTAGACATTGGAAATTGGAGATTGGAAATCGGGGAATCGCGGGATGGAAAGGAGATGTTCCCCTTTCCTGTTTCCTCCAAAGAGAGGTAAACTGATGGGAAAGGAAAGTCCTGACATAAAGTCGGATCCCATAGGTCATGATCCATAATACGGATGTTTCCCTATCGAATTTTCCAACCCAACCTCGACTGAAGGTCCGCGGATGAAATATTCCTGTCGACACATTGATATAGCCGGTCTGACCCGCAGACAATTCATCCGATTTGCCGCCCTTTCGTATACCACGGTCCTCGTGGGCTGCGCCGTCAACCCGGTCACGGGAAGGTCTCAGCTGATGCTGGTGTCCGAGAGGGAGGAGGCGGAGCTGGATCGCGTCAACCATCCCCATCAGTTCTCCTCGGACTACGGACAGGTCCAGGATCCGGCCCTGGTGGAATACGTCTCCTCCGTCGGCCGTGCCCTTGCCGGTGTCAGCCATCGGTCGGACATTCCCTACCGTTTCGTCCCCCTCAACGCGGCCTACGTCAATGCCTACACGTTCCCGGCGGGCAGTGTCGGCATTACCCGGGGCATCCTGGTCGGCCTGGGCAGCGAGGCCGAGTTGGCGGCCCTTATCGGCCACGAATTGGGGCACGTCAATGCCCGGCACACGGCTCAGCGCATGAGCAAGGGAGTCCTGACGTCCCTCATCGTGTCCGGGGTCGCCGCATACGCCGGGGGAGAGAATGAGAAATACGCGAGCCTGGCGGCGGGATTGGGTACCATCGCCGCCGGGGCTTTGCTGGCGAAGTACAGCAGGGACAATGAACGGGAGGCCGATTCCCTTGCCATGGATTACATGGTCGCTGCCGGTTACGGACCGCAAGGGCACACGGATCTCATGGACATGCTCCGCAGCCTGCACAAAAAAAGGCCCAACGCCCTCGAACTGATGTTCGCCAGCCATCCCATGAGCGACGAGCGATACAGGGATTCGCTTCGGAAGCGGAACACCCTGCCCGGTTCATCGAGGAACCTGCCGGTACATAGGGAGCGTTACATGGACCGTACGGCTCCGCTTCGGGCAAAGAAGGCTGCCATCGAGGGAATGCAGGAGGGTGATCGATCCATGATGAGAAAACGATACACTGAGGCGGAGGGCCATTACGGGGAAGCCCTTCGTCACGCCCCTGGCGATTATGCGGGCCTGCTCATGATGGCCAAATGCCAGCTGGCCCTGGACCGGCCTGCGTCTGCCGCAAAATTCGCCCAGGATGCCACCGCTGCCTATCCCACCGAACCCCAGGCCCTCCACGTCATGGGGATTGCCCGGTTGAGGCTGAAGGATTACGGCAGCGCTTTTGAAAGCTTTTCCGGCTACGAGAAGGTCCTGCCTGGAAATCCCAACACCCTCTTCTACAAGGGATTCTCATTGGAGAAGATGGGCAACAGGAAAGAGTCCGCCGATCACTATGTCCGCTACCTGAAAAAGGTCGACAGCGGTGAGAACGCGACATATGCCAGAGGGCGGCTGAAGGAGTGGGGATACCTGAAATAGTGTCTGGAGTCCCGTGTCTGGAAAGAGTCCAGACCTGGCCCTGGATCGAGGCAACGTGCCGTTTTGCTGTCTTACGTATAACTTTAAGTTTTAGCTATAAATTAATGTTTTAAAGGTTTTTTATCAGATTGTTGAGCAAAACATGCGCTTCCTGATCAACTGGTTCATCTATGCCCTCGCCATAGGCATCACCGCCTATATCCTGCCGGGAGTTCGCCTTGACGGGATCTTCTCCGCCCTGGTCACGGCCGCCGTCCTGGGCCTGGCCAATGGATCTCTTCGCCCTGTCCTTTTCATCTTCACGCTGCCATTGACCATCCTGACCCTGGGCCTGTTTACCTTCGTGCTCAACGCCCTCATGGTCCTCCTGGCGGCCGCTGTCGTGCCGGGCTTTACGGTGGACGGTTTCTGGTGGGCCATCCTCTTCTCCCTGGTCCTTTCCGTGTTCGTCTACTTCCTCGGCGAAGTCACGGAACGCCCCGAGAGAACGGTGAGGTATGTGAGATACGGGGCGGAAGTGAGAAGGGAGAAGGACGTGAATTAGGATAGTGCTAGGGGCTATGTGCTGAGTGCTGAGAACACGGGGCAGGGATCGAGAATCCGCTGTTGCGCGTTCAGGTCAAAGAGCAATCCGGGATCCAGGAGGTAAATCTCGGATCCCAAAAAAAAGCTCCTGCAAAATGCAGGAGCTTTTTCGGTGCTGTTTTCTCCCCGTCCCCGGGTCTCAGAGTCAAACGGATCCTACCCCGCCGCGAATCCGTCCAGGATGGCATTGAAAGTTGCGCTGGGGCGCATGGCCTTCTCCGTCTTCTCGTGATCGGGATGGTAGTAGCCTCCAATGTCCCGGGGCTGGCCCTGGGCGCCGATGAGTTCCTCGTTGATCTTGTCCTCGTTCTCCTCCAGTTCCTGCGCCAGCCTGGCAAAGCGCGCCTTGAGGTCCGGGTCCTTGGCCTGCTCTGCGATGGCCTGGGCCCAGTAGAGGGCGAAGTAGAAGTGGCCGCCCCGGTTGTCTATCTCGCCCAGTTTCCGGGCGGGGGCTCTGTTGTTCTCCAGCCACTTGGCGTTGGCAGCTTCAACCGATTCGGCCAGTTCGATGGCCTTCTCGTTGTTCATGACCTTGCCCAGGTGCCTCAGCGACTCTGCCAGGGCGAGGAGCTCACCGATGGAATCCCACCGGAGGTAACCCTCCTTGACAAACTGCTGGACGTGCTTGGGCGCTGACCCTCCCGCGCCGGTCTCGAAGAGGCCGCCGCCCTTCAGCAAGGGCACGATGGAGAGCATTTTGGCGCTGGTGTTGGCCTCGAGGATGGGGAAAAGATCCGTGTTGTAGTCCCTCAGGACGTTGCCGGTCACCGAGATGGTGTTCTCGCCTGCCCGCATCCGCTCCACGGAGAACCTGGCCGCTTCGGCCACGGCCATGGTGTGGAACTCGAGGCCGTCGGTATCGTGCTCCTTCAGATACTGATCGACCTTCTTTATCAGCTGGGCGTCGTGAGCCCTGTTCTTGTCCAGCCAGAACACAGCAGGCCAGCCGGTGGCCCGTGCTCTTGTCACGGCCAGCTTGACCCAGTCCCTGATGGGCTCGTCCTTGACCGTTACACAGCGCCAGATATCCCCCTCTCCGACCCGGCTCTCGTGGATGACGCTGCCGGAGCCGTCCACGACCCTGATGGTGCCGTCTCCCGGCGCCTCGAAGGTCTTGTCGTGGGACCCGTACTCCTCTGCCTTCTGGGCCATGAGGCCCACGTTGGGTACGGAACCCATGACAGTGGGATCGAGGGCGCCATTTGCTACGCAGTTCTTGACTACTTCGTCGTAGAGACCCGCGTAACTGTGGTCCGGAATGGTTGCCTTGCAGTCGTAGGTCTTGCCGTCCGGACCCCACATCTTGCCGCCGTCACGGATCATGGGGGGCATGGAGGCATCGATGATGATGTCGCTGGGCACGTGGAGGTTGGTGATCCCCCTGTCCGAGTCCACCATGGCCAATCTGGGCCGTTTCTCGTACACGGCCTGGATGTCCGCCTCGATCTCGGCTCTTATGTCCTCGGGCAGCCTCTGGATCCTGTTGTACAGATCGCCTATACCGTTATTGGGGTCAAACCCCAGTTCCTCCAGGGTCTCGGCGTGCTTTTCGAGGGCATCCCGGTAGAAGACCTTGACGCAGTGGCCAAAGATGATGGGATCGGAGATCTTCATCATAGTGGCCTTCATGTGGAGGGAGAAAAGAACATCCTTGGCTTTCGCGTCCTCGATCTGCTCTTCGAAGAATTTAACGAGGGCTTTCTTACTCATGAAGGTGGCGTCAACAACCTCGCCGGCCTGGAGGGGCAGGCTCTCTTTGAGAGCAGTGACCTGGCCGCTGTCGTCGACGAACTCGATCCTCGCATCTGTCGCCTCGGCCATGGTGGTGGATCTCTCGTTGGAGTAGAAGTCGCCGGACCTCATGGTCGCCACGTGGGTCCCGGAATCGGGCTTCCACTCGCGCATCCTGTGGGGATGGTTCCTTGCCGCCTGCTTCACCGCGCCGGCAAGCCGTCGGTCAGAGTTACCCTGCCTCAGGACGGGGTTAACCGCACTGCCAAGCACATTGGCGTAGCGTTCCTTGATCTTCCTCTCGGCATCGTTTTTCGGCTCCTCCGGGTAGTCCGGAACGTCATAGCCCTGGTCCTGGAGCTCCTTGATTGCTTCCTTGAGCTGTGGGATGGAGGCACTGATATTGGGCAATTTGACGATGTTGGCGTGCTTCGTCAGGGCCAGTTTGCCCAGGGCGGCCAGTTCGTCCGGGATCTTCTGCTCCGCGGTAAGATTATCCGGGAAGTTCGCGAGGATCCTGCCGGCTACGGAGATGTCCCTCAGTTCAACCTCGATGCCCGACCCCTGTGTAAAGGTCCGCAGGATAGGGAGAAGGGAGTAGGTGGCCAGCATGGGAGCCTCATCAGTTAAGGTCCAACTGATTTTCGGTGTCTTTGTACTCATGGTTTGCCTCCTAAATATATCAATGCGATTTAAGCAGAATAAACCGGTGCATGAGTGCAGGAGTGCAATAGTACAGCAATCTGATGCACTTCAACTCCGCTAAACATACGGGTGTTCTAGTGTACTACTGTACTGTTCCGGACAGATTTCCAGTGTGCTGGGACCCTCGTGGTATACAATATACAGTATACCTATATCCGCCGGTGGCGGTTCTGTCAATGGTTTTTCAACCTGAAAGGTCAAATGAAAAAGGAGTCAGTATTCTGCAGTTGGTATTCAGTTGAAATCCCGTGAACGCTTTTCTCTCCGTTGCCCTGTAATGAAGGCAGAATGCCGCGCCCAAACCCGAGTCCGGATTTTACTGTATATTAGGTAACCGCAAGTCCTATCGCATATGCTAAGAGAGACTTCCTCTCTTCTGATTTTTCACGCTCCTAACCACCAGAAACTAGACTCCAGACACTAGGTACTGCTTTATCTCCGCCACAAACGGGTCCACTTTCTCCAGTTCCATCCTGTCAAACCCCGTCGGCTCTCTGCCGATCCGCTCGTAGAAAGCCCGGATCCGGGGTTCGTCCTCGTCGTCCAGTTGATCCATGACCATTCGGCCGCCCAGGACGGCGGTGGCAAAGGGGGCTGCAGGCAGGAGATCGGTGAGTTTGACCAGGTTCCTGTGTCCCCCCTCTCCCGCTTTCGGGTTCCACAGGGTATCACCGCAGACAACAAAGGCGGCGGTCGGTATGTCCTTTATAATTTCACCGCACTGAGACAGGAGATCCTCCATCTCGGGCAGGACGGAATACCCATAGATGGGGCTGCCCAGGACAAGGTAACGGGCTCCCTTCAGGGCCTCAGAGGCCGCCTCCGAGGCCCTCAGAGGCCGTATGCCGAGCTTTTCGGCCATGAGGAGGGCATACTCCTCAGTGGAACCGTATTTTGTGGCGTAGACGACAGATCCGGACACGATTAATACCGTTCACAGTTCCCGGGGCACGGTTCACAGCCTGCCCTGAGCGTGCCGAAGGGTCGGAGTACCGCCGGGATTCGTTTGAGACTGATTCACAGTTTACAGTTCACTGTTCCCGATTCAAAGCTGGAACTCGGTACCTGGAACCTGGACCCGGTCACTCTCCCCTTATCAATCCCTCCCGCCATCCCGTGGTCGTCCCCTCAGATCATGGGATCTCAATGCCAAGCTCCTTCAGTTCAAGCTCCATCAAGATCTCCCACCCCCGGTTCGCCCTCGGGTTCGCCGGACTGGGGTGGGTGACACGGCCGGTTCGGACATCCATCCCGGCCAGGGCCTCGGCCGCCCGGTCTGCAGCGAACCGTCCCACTCCCAATACCCATTTCGCTCCCAGGTGGTCTACAAGACGGACAACAGCTTCATCGCAGGCCGGGTAAAGACGGTTCCTCGCCTCCCTGGGAAGCCTGTCGGGGGTGATGTTCCTCCCGTCGGCATCGTAGAAGACGAGGGGGCAGTAGTTGGCGACGAAAAATCGGCTGAAGAAGGCCCCGGGCGAAGGGTATCTACCCTTCGCCCAACCCCACAGCCGGCTTCCGCTGACCTCGCGTCTCGTGCACTGAAATCCTTCTATCGGCCTCTTGGGGTGCGATACGGTTGGTCGGGTCACGGCACCGTCTATGTGCAGCCAGTCCCGAACCACGGTGACCTCACCGAACGGCACCCCCGTCTGGGCCATCCCCCATGGCCCCGGGTTCATTCCCAGGAGAACTACCTCCTTGGGCGGCCCGCCATAGCGTTCAAGATACAGTTCATGGGGTTCCCTGGCATAATCGAGCGGGTTACAGATGTACGAGACGCCGGCGGGAGTCCGGAATTCGGCAAGAGACCCGGCAAGGTCTCTCGATATCTGGACGAGAGCGGATGTCATGTTTCCCTCTCCGATGAGGCTTGCATACCCGGCGGGACCCAGTGCCAAGGAGAGGATTTTCCTTCCCGTGTGGCACCGCCTGCGGTGCGATGGCATCTTGACATAGATCCGATTATTTAACAATATACTGTAACCATTGAGTTGCAGTTGACGGTTTTTCCGCTTTCGGACCCTTTTTCCGGTCCCGGTCCGGTACAGGGAGGATCTCTTGAAGGACCATTGCGATCACATGGAGGTCGTCGAGGCCTTCCGAACCCTGTTCGGACCCGGATTGGAGATAACGGACCGGTTCCTGAGTTCTCTGCACATTGTCAAGCTCAGGGAAGCCTACCGCAGGAAGGCCCTGGAGCTCCATCCCGACAGAGCCAGCCTGCTGGGTCTGAGCGAATCGGAACTGACCGAGAGGTTCAAGGACGTCGGCCAGGCTTACCACAGGATCACAGACTTCCTCTCCAGGGGTGGGCACCTTAGAATGTCGGTTAATGGACAGCGTTTCGCCGGGGGCACCGTCGGATCGGAGGACCCGTCTTCCGGACATTTTGACCACTACTGGCGGGGCAGCCTGCCCCGCAGGGAGCTGCTTCTGGGTCAGTTCCTCTACTATTCCGGCAACATCTCCTGGGGCTCACTCGTCAAGTCGATCGCCTGGCAACGGGATCAGCGTCCTTCCTTTGGCCGGATAACCAGGATGTGGAGCTACCTTGCCGGCGATCAGGTCAGCGAGGTCCTCTGCCGTCGTTCCATGGGTGAGAGGTTCGGTGAGTCGGCCGTGCGCCTGGGATATCTCAACTCCTTCCAGCGCAACGCCGTTCTGGGGTTTCAGCGCTGGCTGCAGCGCCCCATAGGGGAATATTTTGTCGAAAAGGAGATCCTCAGCCCGGCGTCACTGAGCGAGATTGTCCATTGCCTGAGAAGGCACAACAGCTTCGCGAAGCAGGGATGGAGATGACCCGGCATCCTGCCGGTTCGTTTGCGCAACGGACGCCCGGGAATGGGATTATGGAGGATCCCGCACTCAGAAGCAGAATGATATCGCCGGCTGCGTTCAGGTGCGGCAGGCCCCCCACCTGTGATCGGAGCCGATCCACTCAGTGGCCGGAACCCCTTTAGACCATATCCTTGTGTTTCAATCAGTCGATCTTCATGAAGGCGCTCTTGGGTGCGGCGCAAATGGGGCATTTGTCGGGAGCTTCACCCTCCACTGTGTTGCCGCAGACGCTGCAGACGTAGTAGTCAACCTCGGCCAGGTCGCCCATTCCATCCAGCGCCGCCTGGTAGAGCCTGGCGTGGATCTTTTCCACCGCGTTCGCATACTGGAAACTCATCTGAGCGGCGCTGTTGCCCTCTGCTTTGGCATGCTCGATCATGTCCGGGTACATGCTCGTAAACTCGTGCGTCTCTCCCCCGATGGCCTCCCTGAGGTTTTCCTCTGTTGATCCAACCCCATGCAATACCTCAAGGTGGGCATGGGCGTGGACGGTCTCGGCCTCGGCAGCAGCCCGAAACAGCCTGGCGATCTGGGGATACCCCTCCTCATCAGCTTTTTTCGCAAAGGCGAGGTATTTCCTGTTGGCCTGCGATTCCCCTGCAAAAGCCTCCTTGAGATTGTCCTCTGTCTTGCTCATTGACTTCCTCCTCCCCACGGTTATCAAAACTCGCTCATATCCCTTTCGCCCCGTGTCTGACCCTGACAATTAAACCAGTTTTTTCCTCGCCCGTCAAAAAAGGGACGCTGACAGCGTCCCCGGCCCGCATCATTGAATCCGCCCTGCGCGGAGCGTCTTTACTCCACCAGATCGTATCCCAGCTTAAGGGCCTTCTTGTTCAGTTCCTCTGTTCCCGGAGGTACTCTCTTGAGGACCGCCTTTTCCACGGAAGCAAGAGAGACGGCATCGACAAGGTGGGCGATGGCGCCAAGGGCGACGATGTTGGCGACAAAAACCTTTCCAACCTTCTCTTTCGCGGTATCGATGATGGGAAGATTGTATATCCGGTAGTTTCCCTCGGGCAGGTCTTTCACCATGCGGCTGTCCGCAATGAGGATGCCATCCTCTTTCAGGTCAACGACATATTTGTCGCAGGATTCCTGGGTGAGACAGAGGAGAAGGTCTATCTGGGTAGCCTTCGGATAGTCGATCTCCTCTGTTGAGATGATCACCTCCGATTTGCTCGCCCCTCCCCTCGCCTCGGGTCCGTAGGACTGAGTCTGAACGGCGTTATTCCCCTCGTATAGAGAGACCGCCTCAGCGAGGATAACGCCCCCCAGGACCAGGCCCTGACCGCCCGCACCGCTCAACCTCACTTCGTATCTATTGGACATGTTTATCCTCCTGACCGGCCCTGTCCGGAGACCTCACGGCTCACATGAAGAGGGTTTTCAGATATTCCCTGTTGAGCCGCGCGATGAACTTAACGTCGATCCCCTTCGGACAGGCCGCCTGGCACTCGTAGTGGTTTGTGCAGTTGCCGAAGCCGCACTCCTGCATGGCCTGCAGCATGCCGGTCACCCGTATTCTGCCCTCCTCCCGGCCCTGGGGCAGAGAGGCGAACTGGGAGACCTTGGCGCCCGTGAAGAGCATGGCAGCACCGTTCGGGCAGGCTGCCACACATGCGCCGCAGCCGATGCATTCGGCGGCATCCATGGCGTAATCGGCGTCCTCCTTGGAGATCAGAATGGCGTTTCCGTCCGGCGCCGCGCCTGTGTTGACGGAGGCGTACCCTCCGGCCTGGATGATCCTGTCCAGGGCGCTCCGGTCGACCATGAGGTCCTTGAGTATGGGAAAGGCTTTGGCCCGCCAGGGCTCGATGTAGATGGTGTCGCCGTCCTTGAATTTCCGCATGTGGAGCTGGCACACGGTGGTCCTCGTCTGTCCCCCGTGGGCCAGGCCGTTGATGACCTGCGAGCATGTACCGCAGATCCCTTCCCGGCAGTCGTGGTCGAAAACGATGGGCTCTATGCCCTCTCTGATAAGATCCTCATTCACTACATCCAGCATTTCCAGAAAGGAGTGATGCTCGGTGATGTCCCTGGCGAGGTACGTCTCGAAACGGCCGGGTTCATCGGGCCCTTTCTGGCGCCAGACGATCAGCTTGAGGGTCATCGTCTCATGCGCAGTATGTTCGCTCATCACTTATAGCTCCTTACCGCAAGTTCAACGCTCTCGAATTTCAGGGGTTCCTTGTGCAGCTCAGGCTCCCGGTCCACACCCTTGAACTCCCATGCCGCCGAGTAGCTGAAATTCTCGTCGTCCCTCTTCGCCTCACCGTCCTCGTACTGATACTCGACCCGGAAATGGCCGCCGCAGGACTCCCTGCGGTGGAGTGCATCACGGGCCAGCAACTCTGCGAATTCGACGAAATCGGCCGTCCGTCCGGCATTCTCCAGCTGCTGATTGACCTGGTTGCCGTTACCGGTCACCCTGACATTTTGCCAGAATTCCTCCCGGATGGCAGGGATCTTGTCGATGACCTCGGTGAGGCTTTCCTCGCTCCGTGCCATCCCTGCATTCTCCCAGATGAGATGGCCCAGTTCCCTCATGAAATCGGTGACGGTCCGCTTCCCGTTCACGGAGAGGAGTCGATCCCTGTACGCATTCACTTCCTCTATGGATTGGGCGCATTCCGGATGGTCTGTCGTCACCGCACCGGGCCTGGTCTGGGCCAGATAATCCGCAATGGTGTAGGGAATAATAAAATAGCCGTCCGCGAGGCCCTGCATAAGGGCACTGGCCCCCAGGCGGTTGGCCCCGTGGACCGAGAAGTTGGCCTCACCCAGGACGAACAGACCGGGGAGGTTGCTCATCAGGTTGTAATCGACCCAGAGTCCGCCCATGGCGTAATGGGGCGCGGGGTAGATTCGCATGGGGACCTTGTAGCCGTCCTCGGCAGTTATCAGTTCGTACATCTCAAAGAGGTTTCCGTACCGCTCACGGATCAGGCCCGCCCCGAGACGTTCGATGGCGTCCCTGAAGTCGAGGTAGACACCGCGCCCTCCCGGTCCCACCCCTCGACCATCGTCACACTGTTCCTTTGCCGCCCGCGAGGCGATGTCGCGGGGAGCAAGGTTGCCGAAGGAGGGGTATTTCCGTTCGAGGTAATAATCCCGATCCTCCTCGGGGATGTCGTTGGGCGGACGGTTGTCGTCGTGGTTCTTGGGCACCCAGCATCTGCCGTCGTTGCGAAGGGATTCCGACATCAGGGTGAGCTTCGACTGGTAGTCTCCCGACTGCGGGATGCAGGTAGGGTGGATCTGCGTGTAACAGGGGTTGGCGAAGTAGGCTCCCTTTTTATATGCCCTCCAGAGGGCGGTCACACTGCACCCCATGGCATTCGTGGACAGGTAAAAGACGTTCACGTACCCGCCCGTACACAGGAGAACGGCATCGCCGACGTGGCAGCGGACCTCGCCCGTGACGAGGTCTCGGATAGTGATCCCCTTCGCTTCGCCGTCCACCACGACCAGATCGAGCATCTCGGTACGGGGGTACATCTTGACCGTTCCGGCCTTGATCTGGCGTGACAGAGCGGAGTACGCGCCGAGGAGGAGCTGCTGGCCCGTCTGGCCGCGGGCGTAGAACGTTCGTGACACCTGGGCTCCACCGAAGGATCGGTTGTCGAGGTATCCACCGTAGTCGCGGGCGAAGGGGACCCCCTGGGCGACGCACTGGTCGATGATGTTGTTGCTGACCTGGGCCAGGCGCCAGACGTCCGCCTCGCGCGATCTGAAATCGCCACCCTTAACCGTGTCGTAGAAGAGCCTCCGGATGCTGTCGCCGTCATTGGGATAGTTCTTGGCGGCGTTGATCCCGCCCTGGGCCGCTATGGAATGGGCCCGCCGGGGGGAATCCTGATAGCAGAATGCCTCCACGTTGTAACCGAGCTCTCCCAGGGAGGCGGCGGCCGATGCCCCGGCGAGGCCCGTTCCCACCACCAGGACCTTGTACTTCCGCTTGTTGGCCGGATTGACCAGCTTCATCTCGAAGCGGTGCTTGTCCCAGGTCTGTTCAATGGGTCCCGTCGGACTCTTTCCATCGAGTATCACTGATTCCCCCCTTCTAGCTAATGATCCACGTGACGATGAGAACAGGAATGGCACTGAACCCGATCAGAAAGACAGCGGACAGGAATTTTGCCGCCAGGTTGTATTTGGGCAGTGTCCTCTCGTTGTTTAGGCCAATGGTCTGGAAGATGCTCTGGATGCCGTGACTCGTGTGAAGGAACAGGACGATCATTGCTGCGATATAGATCCCCGCCACAACCCTGTTCAGGAGACCGGCGACCATCATTGTGTAGACATCGAACCGTCCGAGTTCATCGAGCACCTGGGGAACCTCCGGGACGACCTTCAAGGTGAAGTGAAGCAGGTGAAACAGGATAAACGCGAGAAGGAGAAGTCCCGTCCAGATCATGGTCTTGCCGGCAAAGGTGGTCTTGAGCTTTTTCGAGACGGCGTATTTCCCGGGGTTGGCCCCCCAGTTCTCCAGGGTCAGCGTAATGCCGAAAAAGACATGGAGGCAGAGCATGACGAACATGAAACCGCGGAAAGGCCACACGACCACGGGAAGATCGTGGAGGTGTTCCGCGTATGAGTTGATCCATTCCGGACCGATGAATATGGTCGAATTCCCGAGGAGGTGCATCAGGACGAAAAAGACCATAAAGAAACCGGTCACCGCCATTATCACTTTCCTTCCCACCGCACTTTTTAACACTGACATGGCACCTTTCCTTAAATCATGGGGTTTGGTTGCGCAGGAAGACGGACATTGGTGACCGCCTGCCCTCCACTGCCCTGCCTTCAGCCCTTGGCGGATACCCTTTCGATGATCTTGGCGTACTCGTCACAGTATTCGGGCTTTTCCTCTTTTTTGAAGACCCCGGTGAGGATCTTTCCCTCCAATTTCTCGGGGGGCATCTTCTCGGCCGCCTTGACGCCGACCGTGTTGTCCTTGAACCACATCAGCATCTCCGTCGCGTTTCCCAGTTTGTTTCGTCTCCCATACGTCGTGGGGCAGGTGCACAGAGCGTCGATGACCGAAAACCCCTTGTGGGCGATCCCGTCCGCGATCTGCCTCTCCAGCGGTATGGCGTGATAGGCCGTGCTCCGGGACACGTAGCTGGCGCCGGCGCCAATCGAGAGTTCCACGACGTCGAAAGCGTAATCCGGGTTGCCGTAGGGCGTGGTGGAGGCCAACCTGCCGTGGGGCGTGGTCGGGGAGAACTGACCGCCCGTCATGCCGTAGATGTTGTTGTTGAAAACGATCATGGTGATGTCGATGTTCCTGCGGCAGGTGTGGATGAAGTGGTTCCCCCCGATGGCGAGAGCGTCCCCGTCGCCGGCCACGGCGATGACATTCAATTCCGGGTCCGCCATTTTGACACCGGTGGCAAAAGCCAGTGATCTGCCGTGCGTCGTGTGCAGGGTGTTGAAATCGACGTACCCCGGCATCCGGGACGCGCACCCGATGCCGGACACGATGACCGTCTTGTCCTTTTCGAGACCGACGCGGTCGATGGCCCTTATGATGCTCTTCATCACGATGCCGTGGGCGCACCCGGGGCACCAGATGTGGGGGAGCTTACCGGGTCTGATATATTCATCGTAGTTGAACGTCATCAGGCCACCTCCCTGATCCTGTCCAGTATCTGGGCGGGGGTGATGGGCTCTCCGTCCGCCCTGTTGACGCCGACGACCTCGGCCCTGCCGGCGATGGAACGCTGGACCTCCTCGATCATCTGGCCGAGGTTCATCTCCGGTACGATGATCGTGTCGACCTTGTCCGCCATCTGGACGGCCGCATCCTCCGGGAAGGGCCAGAGGGTGATGAGCCTGAGAAAGTCGACCTTGATCCCGGCTTCCGCCGCCAGGCCGATGGCGGCGCGGGAGGACCTGGCCGAGGAACCGAAGGACACCACCCCGATCCTGGCCCCCTCCTTTTCGGTGTATTCGTGCTTCTCCAGGATGTCGAGGTTCTCCGTGACCTTCGCCATAAGCCTCTCCTCCTCCGGTTGAACCAGAGAAGGTTTGTTGGTCGGGAATCCCGTCTCGTCGTGGTTGAGACCGGTGACATGGTATCGATAGCCTGAACCGAAATCCGCCATGGGCGGAATGATCCCCTCGCTTATATCGTAGGGTTTGTACTGTTCAGGAGGGACGGTGGGACGTGGCCTGTCCCAGATCTCCAGTTCCCCCTCCGGAGGGATGATGATCCTCTCCCTCATGTGACCGATGATCTCGTCGGTCAGGAGAGACACAGGCGTTCTCAGTCGCTCGGAGATGTTAAAGGCCCTTACCGTCTCGGTGAAGATCTCCTGGACCGATGCCGGAGCGAGGGCGATGGCCGGGTGGTCCCCGTGCGTGCCCCAGCGCGCCTGCATGACGTCCGACTGGCTGGGCCCCGTTGGCAGGCCGGTGCTCGGCCCTCCTCTCATCACGTTGACGATGACGCAGGGAACCTCGGCAATGCAGGCGTACCCGAGGTTCTCCATCTTGAGTGAGTATCCCGGTCCACTGGTGGCCGTCAGGCTCTTCTTGCCCACGAGGGAGGCGCCGATGACAGCGGCCATGGCCGCGATCTCATCCTCCATCTGGATAAAGGCGCCACCCACCCGGGGAAGGCGCCTGGCGAGGAATTCGGCCACCTCCGTGGAGGGTGTGATGGGGTAGCCGGCGAAGAAGCGGCAGCCGGCGTACAGGGCACCCTCCGCGCACGCCTCGTTCCCCTGGTAGAAGACTTCCTTTCCGCTCATTTCGCCTTCCCCTTCTTGCCCGATTGATAGACCTCTATAGCAAAATCGGGGCATCGGATCTCACAGAGCATGCATTCGGTGCAATCCTCTATTCGGGCCACATGGGCCTTGAAATCCTTCATCTCCAGAACGGAGGCCGGGCACAGAAGGACGCATATCTCACAGCCCTTGCAGTGGCGAGGGAGGATGACGATCTTCCTTTCCTCGTATTGAGCGACTTCCGTCTCTTCCTGGCGAACCTTCTCGGCCATCCTATCCTCCCTGTCAAAGACCAAGGACTTCGGCCACTTTGGCGCCGATGTCCGCTGGGCTGCTGCTGACGATAACACCGGCCTTCTCCAGGGCCGAGACCTTCTCGGCCGCGGTTCCCTTGCCTCCGGCGATGATGGCTCCGGCATGGCCCATCCGCTTGCCGGGAGGCGCGGTCTGTCCTGCGATGAAAGAGACAACCGGTTTTTTCATCTCCCGGCCGATGTATTCGGCAGCCTCCTCTTCCGCGGAACCGCCGATCTCACCGATAAGGACCACCGCGTCCGTCTCGGGATCATCATTGAAGAGCCGCAGGAGATCCAGAAATGTGCTTCCGATGACCGGGTCGCCGCCGATCCCGATACAGGTGCTCTGGCCTATACCCAGCTCGGTCAGCTGGGCAACCGCCTCATAGGTGAGGGTACCACTGCGGGAGATGACCCCAACCCTTCCTTCCATGTGAATGAATCCCGGCATGATGCCCATCTTGCATTGACCGGGTGTGATGACGCCCGGGCAATTGGGGCCGACCATCCTGACGCCTGTGCCCCTGAGGGCATCCTTGACCTTGATCATATCGACGGTGGGTATCCCCTCGGTGATGCACACCACCAGCTCTATCCCCGCCGATGCCGATTCCAGGACCGCGTCGCCCGAGAAGGCAGGCGGGACGAAGATAAGCGATGCGTTGGCGCCTTCCTTTTCAACTGCTTCAGCCACCGTGTTGAAGACCGGAATCCCGTTCGCGGTCTCGCCGCCCTTGCCGGGCGTGACACCCGCGACGACCTTTGTTCCGTAGGCGACACACTGCTCCGTGTGAAAGGACCCCTCCCGGCCGGTGATACCCTGGACAACGACCCTGGTTTCTCTGTTCACGAGGATGCTCATCTCAGACCTCCTGGCCGGTGGCGGCCTTGACAGCATTTTCGGCCGCTGTCTTGAGCCCCTTAGCAGTCACGAACTTCATGCCGGATTCCTCAATGAGTTTCAGTCCCTCCTCCGCGTTCGTGCCCTCCAGCCTGACGACGACCGGCACCTTGACATCGAGGTTCCTGGCGGCATTCACGACACCCTGGGCCACGATGTCACAGCGAACGATCCCCCCGAAGATGTTCACCAGGACAGCTTTCACGTTTTCGTCGGCCAGGATGATGCGAAAGGCGTTGGTCACCGACTCCTCCTTCGCAGCGCCGCCCACATCGAGGAAGTTGGCCGGTTCGCCACCGGCTAACTTGATGATATCCATGGTCGCCATGGCGAGACCCGCTCCATTGACCATGCAGCCGACATTGCCGTCGAGTTTGATGTAGGAGAGTCCATACTCCGATGCTTCTATCTCGAGGGGTTCCTCCTCCGTGAGGTCTCTGAGGTCGGTGACTTCAGGGTGTCTGTAAAGAGCATTGTCATCGAAGTTGAGCTTCGCATCGAGGGCGATCACACCGCCGTCCTCGAGGATGACCAGGGGGTTGATCTCGGCCAGGGAGCAGTCCTTGTCTACGAAGAGCTGGTAGAGTTTCATGATGAAGGAGGCGGCTGCGCTCGCCGTCTTTCCCTGGAGACCGAGCCCGAAGGCCAGAAGGCGCGCCTGGTAGGGCATCAATCCCAGCGCCGGATCGGCGTACTGTTTGAGGATCTTCTCCGGTGTCTCGGCTGCAACCTTCTCGATCTCAACCCCCCCCTCCGTGCTGGCCATGACGACGACCCTCTCGGTTGCCCGATCGATCACCATTCCCAGGTAGAGTTCGGACGCAATCCCCAACGCCCCCTCGACGAGGACTCGGCTGACGACCTGCCCCTCCGGGCCGGTCTGGTAGGTCACCAGAGACTTCCCGAGGAGCTCACCGGCTGTGCTCGCCGCCTCATCGGGCGTGCTCACCAGCTGGACACCGCCTGCCTTGCCCCTCCCGCCGGCGTGGATCTGGGCCTTGACGACCGCTCTGGTGTTCAGCCTGGCGGCGATTTCCCGTGCCTCCTCGGAGGTGAAGGCGACACCTCCGTCCGGGACGGGCACGCCATACTGTCTCAGAAGTTCCTTGGCTTGATACTCGTGGATCTTCACCCGATGACCTCCGTTTCCTGAGTGTTGCAGCGCTATGAGCCTGGAACCAGGGATTGAGAATTAAGGCAAGAGCATCATTCCTGGAACGTGGTTCTCAGCACTTTGTTCTATTTAACGGCATATTCCTCTGTGCCGTCCCTGTACAGGTCGTTTCCCTCGCAGTCGTTGACGACGATAACAGGAAAATCCCTGACCTCAAGCTTTCGTATCGCCTCCGGTCCCAGGTCCTCGTAGGCGACGATCTGGGAGGACTCTATGCGACGGGAAATGAGGGCGGCCGCGCCCCCCACGGCGGCGAAGTAGACGGCCCTGTACCGCACCATGGCGTCGATGACCTCCTGTGATCGGGAACCCTTGCCGATCATCCCCTTCAGCCCCTGTTGGATGAGGCTTGGAGAGTAGGCATCCATTCGGTAGCTCGTAGTGGGGCCTGCCGAACCGATGGGCTTTCCCGGCCTCGTCGGCGTCGGACCGACAAAATAGATGATCTGGCCTGCGAGGTCAATGGGAAGCGGCTTCCCCTCATGGAGCAGGTCCACGAGCCTCTTGTGGGCGGCGTCCCGGCCCGTGTATATCGTTCCCGTGATGAGGACCCTGTCGCCGGATCGGAGCCCGACGACATCCTCGTCCTTCAAGGGTGGGGTCAATATGATCGGTTCGGACATGGCAGACAACCTCGTTAATTATCCTGCTGGCGGATCGTCAAAGGTCCATCGCCCGGGATCAAGAGGCACACTCGGCCGCCGGACGCGGGACCTGGGTAAGGGGGACTGCTCCCTTTTCATATAGCCGTCTCCTTGTGACGATGCGCGTGACAGTTGATATTCACGGCGACGGGAAGGCTGGCGATGTGACACGGCATCATCTCGACGTTGACTGCCAGAGCGGTCGTCCTCCCCCCCAGGCCCGCCGGGCCTATGCCCAGCTTGTTGATCCTGTCCAGGAGTTCGGACTCCATCTCGGCCAGCTCCGGGTCCTTGTTCGCCTCCCCAAGGGGCCTCAGGAGAGCTTCCTTTGCCAGAAGGGCCGCTTTCTCGAAGGTCCCTCCGATGCCGACACCCACCACGATGGGGGGGCAGGGGTTTGGACCGGCCTCCTTGACCCTCTGAACAACGTAGTCCTTGATCCCTTCCTTGCCGTCGGAGGGTTTGAGCATCATAACGCGGCTCATGTTCTCACTGCCGCCGCCCTTGCCGGCGAGGGTGATCTTGATCCCGTCGCCGGGGACGATGCGGAAATGGAGGATGGCAGGCGTGTTGTCGCCTGTATTCTGCCGGGTGAAGGGGTGGCACACGCTCTTTCTCAGGTAACCTTCTTCATACCCCTGACGCACACCGTCCTGGATCGCCTCGTTGACGTCGCCTCCGACGATATGGACATCCTGCCCCAGTTCCACGAAGACGACCGCCAGGCCCGTGTCCTGGCACATGGGAAACTCACCCTCTTTGGCGATATCGGCGTTCTCCAGCAGCTGATTGATCACATCCCTTCCCGTGGGGGACGTCTCCCGATCGAGTCCCCTGTTCAGGGCGGCTCGCACATCATCACCAAGCTCATATGCCGCTTCCAGGGCCATTTTTTTGACGGCTGTGGTAATCTGTTCGGTGCTGACCTCTCTCATCGGTTCGCCCTCACCTCCTCCTGAATGGATCGTTCCCGCATCGGTCGACGGCGGCAGGGGTAGCGTTATCCCCGCCCCTGCTGCAGGGAAGGGACCCGCGCCGCATCCCCGGCAGGCGACTGACCGGAAGTGCCTCGTCCCGGACCGGGCGGATGGCTTCAAAAGAAGGGGAAGGCGTGCCTTTCAACCACGAAGGCTGCCTTCCCCCGCATGTTCCGGTCAGCAAATTTCAAGGTCCATCAGAGGGGCAGCTTGCTCACGTTCTCCCGAATGTCCTCGACGGACTTCTGGAGTTCGGCCATCTCTTCGTCAGTGAGATCGATCTCGACGATCTTCTCGACTCCGTCGCCGCCCAGGATGATGGGGACGCCCACGTAGAGGCCGCCCGACACACCGTACTCCCCCTCGAGACAGGCGGCGCAGGGCATGATCCTCTTCTTGTCCTTGAGGATGGCCTCAGCCATCTGGACCGCCGCCGCCGACGGTGAATAATAGGCGCTCCCTGTCTTCAGAAGACCCACGATCTCGCCGCCGGCCTTTCTCGTCCTCTCGACGATGGCGTCGATCCTCTCCTGGGAGATCAATTTTTCAATGGGTATGCCGCCGGCGTAGGAATATCGGACGAGGGGCACCATGCTGTCGCCGTGACCACCGAGAACAAAGGCGCTCGTGTCCTCCACCGAGATATTCAGTTCCATGGCGATGAAAGCCCGGAACCGGGCACTGTCGAGAACGCCGGCCATGCCCATGACGCGGTTCTTCGGAAAGCCGGTCACCCGCTGGGCCACGTAGGTCATCACGTCCAGCGGATTGCTCACCACGATGATATATGCGTCCGGGGAATGTTTGGCGACCTGCTCCGCGCAGCTTTTGACGATCTCGAAGTTCATCTGGAGGAGATCATCGCGACTCATCCCCGGTTTCCGGGCGAGCCCTGCAGTGATGATGGCGATGTCCGAACCCGCCGTCTCCTCGTATCCGTTGGTTCCGATGATCCTGCAGTCGAATCCCTCAACGGGAGCCGTTTCCACCAGGTCGAGCGCTTTGCCCTGGGGCATTCCCTCGACGATATCGACAAGGACAATGTCCCCCAGTTCCTTGGCCGCTGCCCAATGGACAGCTGTCGCGCCCACGTTGCCTCCGCCGACTACAGTGATCTTATTACGCTTTTTCGCCATGGGCTTTACCCCCCTTTCGGAAAAACGATTTCAGGGAAAAAGTGTCCTGTTTCAGGTGGCGCTCCCCCTGGAACATGGAACCTGAGACTCGTTTGCTTTCAGGTCCGTTGGCCCGGAACGTGACGCTCTTTTCCAGCCCCTTCCCCCTTCCTTGCGTCGGACTTCACATTCTGTCGGAGCGAAACAATAGAGACCCGCCCCGCCCGGTTTTCGGGAGATACTGCACATTCGGGATCGCCGGAAGGAACGGAAAAGAGAGGCGCCAAGTTTCCCTTATTCCAGTTTTGCGGGCGACCGCGGAACTCTCCGCATTAGGACCCCTTCGAGCCTGAATGAACTATGTTTTCCAACGCAGCCACAGGATAATTTATGGGTATACTGTATACTGTATACCTATATATAGGTCGGGATGAGGTGTCAAGGTTTTTCCGCCTCTTAAAGGGGCAATGCCGGCCCCTTTACTTGCGCAGGCGAATCCCGAGCTCCACGAGCTGGTCGGGATCGACGGGACTCGGGGCATCGGTCAGGAGACACGTCGCCCGTTGGGTTTTCGGAAAGGGAATAACGTCCCGGATGGATTCGGCACCGGTCAGGATCATGAGGATGCGGTCGAGCCCGAAGGCGATCCCGCCGTGCGGCGGTGCTCCATATTGAAGGGCATCGAGGAGAAATCCGAACTTTTCCCTGGCTTCCTCCGGCCCGATATTGAGGAGTTTAAAGATCCTGCTCTGGACGTCCTCGCGGTGGATACGGATGCTGCCGCCCCCGATCTCAGCCCCGTTCAGGACCATGTC
Organism: bacterium; assembly: GCA_020350725.1. GTDB lineage: Bacteria > BMS3Abin14 > BMS3Abin14 > BMS3Abin14 > BMS3Abin14. Next base: position 2,407,446 of record CP070719.1, on the reverse strand, counting down.
GTAAGCCCTCGCCCTCACCTTCCCTGGATCGGTTGCGAGAAGCGGGATATCCTCCTCCAAGGGGGATGTAAAGGGATGGTGCATTGAATTGAACCGCCCCGCGTCTTTGTCGTATTCGAAGAGCGGGAAATCGACAACCCACAGGAAGTGGTACTGATCCTCGGGGATAAGACCCAGTCTCTGGGCGAGATGAACCCGAAGCTGGCCGAGGGATTCATTGACCAGGTCCTCTGATCCAGCGATCACCAACAGGAGATCTCCGTCCGAGAAATCTGCGGCCTGAGCGATTTCTCCCCTCAGATCATCGTCGATATACTTGGCCAGAGGGGACTTCCATCCGTCCTGAGCCCCTTTGAACCAGGCGAGACCCCTGGCGCCGTAGATGGATACAAATTCGGTAAGGTCGTCCAGTTCCCTGCGGGACATACTCTCCTGGCCTTTGACATTCAGGCCCTTGATCACTCCTCCCCCGTCAACGGTGTCGACAAACAACCTGGCATCCGACCTTCCCAGAGGACCGGTCAGGTCCACGAGCTCCATCGCGAACCTGGTGTCAGGACGATCCAATCCAAACCGCGCCATCGATTCGCTGTAGGTCAGTCTCGGAAAGGGACGCTGTACGTCAATACCGAGGGCCCTGGGAAAGATGTCGGCCATGAGACCTTCCATCAGCCCAAACAGGCAATCCCTGGTAATAAAGGACATCTCCACATCGATCTGGGTGAATTCGGGCTGTCTGTCGGCCCTCAGATCCTCATCCCGGAAACAGTGCACGATCTGGAAATACCGGTCGTAACCCGAGACCATCAGAAGCTGTTTGAAAAGCTGGGGCGATTGCGGCAGGGCGTAGAACCGGCCGGGGCTGACCCGGCTGGGGACAAGGTAGTCCCTGGCGCCCTCGGGTGTGCTCTTGGTCAGAAAGGGTGTTTCAATCTCGAGAAATCCCTCGGAATAGAAGTAATCCCTGACCCACTTCGAGACCAGTGAGCGAAGGACCATGTTGTCGCGGAGGGACTGTCTGCGAAGGTCGAGGTACCTGTACTTCAATCGGACATTCTCGGCAACTTCGGGACCCTCCCTCTCGTCGATGGCGAAGGGCGGTGTCAGGCTCGAATTCAATATGCGGAGGTCATCCACCAGGACCTCTATCTCTCCGGTTGGAAGCTCACGATTGACCATGCCTTGGGGCCGCCCGATGACTTCACCCCTGACCGCTATCACGTACTCGGACCTCAGATCCTCCGCTTTTTGGTGGGACCCCGAGTCCCTCTCAGGGTTGAAAACGACCTGCGTGATTCCCCAGCGGTCCCTGAGGTCCACGAAGATGAGTCCGCCATGGTCCCTCCGGCGGAGGACCCAGCCCATGATGAGGACCTTTTCCCCTGTATGCTCCCTGGTGAGGGAACCGCAGTTGTGGGTACGCTGCCACTGTCCGAGGTGTTCTATCGTTAACGTCATGGCTCAGCCGTTTCCTCCCGTAAAGATCGGACCTCGCCGATCAGGAAAACAGCCTGGTCCGGTCGGCGCCGGAAGAACCACGCATGATCCTGTCCGGTTATCGGTCGTTTTCCGCTGTGTGTGATCTGTGCCGGCCAATAAGCAGCCTGCGAGATCTTGCCGCAACGGCTGCACCCCGAGATCATCCGCAATGGCCCAATCCGGGACTGCGGGCTCCGGACACCGTCAAAGGATCAGGCCTGCTGCCGCAGCCTTTGAATAACTGCCTGCTGCTGCTGGATCTCCAGGGACATGGAAGCCAGATTGAGGAGGATCTCCAGGGATTCGATGTCCCTGGGCGGGGTTCCCCCGGGGACGATGTCTCCGTAGAGCACGGCGACGACCATGTTCTGGACCAGAAGAGGCATGACCACAGTGTGTTTGGGGTTGGGGTCCCCCAGCGCCTTCAGCAGAGCTTCTCCCAGGTCGGTTTCGGGATCTTCCCTGAGGATCCTCGCTCGATCCCCGACGACCTTTTTAAACAGGGGCGCCTCATCGAGGGTGAACACCAGGTTGGCCACATTCTCCGTGAATTCGTCTCCGTCCGACCGGCGGTCCATCCCGAAAAATCCGGATACCTTGTCCTTGCGGACAAGAAAGATGGCGCACCGGTCCATCTCCCTGAGAGCGAACTGAACGATGATCTCGGCCATCTTGCTCAGGCTCTTGTCCCTGACCATGACATCGCTGGTCTCTTTTAAGAAACTTATGTCCTTGGAGTCCCGCTGAATGATCTCACCCACCTTCTGTAGTTCCTCACGCGACTGGATGAGCTGTGACAGGAGTTCCTCCTTCAGGATGTTCTGCTGCTCCCTCTCGTAGTATATCTCGTGGCGCTGTATGACATTCTGAATACAGAGGGCCACCTCTTCGATAAACAGGTTCAGCTGGCTCTCCAATCTGTCCGGCGCCACGTCCTTCCTGTCCGGCTTGTTGATGTAATACGTGGCGCCGAGGAACAGGGCGCGTCTTCTCACGGTGTTGTCGGGGTAGGCCGTGTTGACGATGACGGGTACATGGCTGTGTGTTTTCTGCACCTCCTCGAGAAGCTCGAGCCCGCCGAAAATGCCTTTTCCGCTCAGGGTGGGCATGATCATATCGGACAGGATAATGGGGAGCTTGCCCTCGATATCGTATTCGGACAGCTTCTCCAGCGCCTTCTGGGGTGAATCCACGGCATCGACGACGAAACCGAAGCTCTCCAGTTTGTCCTTGAACATCTCCCTCATGAGCATCTCGTCCTCCACCATGAGAACGATCTTTTCCGGTTTCAGTTCCCGCAGCTTCATGCTGACCCGGCGGACGGCTTCAAGGACTTCCCCTCTCACCCCTTCCAGCCCTCCGCTCTCGGCGAGAAATTCGTTGATAACCCACTCCTCCTCCACTGCCGTGGCCAGCTGATCGGCCCTTTTCATCAGCTCTTCGATGGACGCGGTGCCGACGGGCTCACCGACCACGTCGTCCTTCTCCTCGGTCCGGAAAAGACCTTCCTCCCAGCCAAGGAGATGGATAAGAGAATCCTCGATGACGTTTTTCATGGATTCGTCGAGCGTATTCCTGTCCAGGATCCCCTGGTCGACGAGGATCTCACCGAGGTAGACGCCCTTTCCCCTCTCCTTCTGCACGTTGAGAGCCGCCTGGAGCTCCTTCTCGGTGATGAGGTTTCTGTCGACCAGGGAACGGCCCAAACGGCTTCGAACGCGAGGTTCCCTGACATCAACGACCTTGCCGTCCTTGAGGTTGACTGTTGCGAGACCCATCTTGCCCTTCAGGGTAATAGTCCCCGAAAAATGTTTTCCGCTGGCCTCTTCCAGAAGCTTGGCCAGCCCCGTACTCTTGAGACTACCCGACGTCAACATCGTATTTCTCCTTTCAACGACGGTTCACAGCAGCCGTTTTGCTGAACAGTTCATCCAGGGGAATCTCCTGCTGCGTGTTATTCGAAAAATCCTTGCAGATAACGGTACCCTTGGCGATCTCATCGTCACCGACAATGACGACCGTCCTGATATTCATCCGATTGGCGCTTCTCAGCTGCGCTTTCAGGCTCCTGGTCTCGAGATCCGTCTCCACCCGGGAGCCCATTGATCGAAGTTTGTCCGCGATCGTCATGGCTGTCAACCTGGCGTTTTCCGTTGCCGATGCGACGTAAAATTCCGGGAGGGGGATGTGAAGGCCCTTCCACTCCATGACCAGCCGGAGACGTTCAATGCCCATGGCAAAACCGATGCCGGGAACATCACCCCCTATTTCCCGCGCCAGACCGTCGTACCTTCCCCCGGCAGCCACAGCGTTCTGGGATCCCAGACGCCCGCAGATGGCCTCGAAGGCGGTCCGGTTGTAATAGTCCAGTCCCCGGACGATTTTCGGGTCGATAGCGTAGGGAACGTCCAGGCCGTCCAGGCAGTACCTCACCCGTTCGAAATGATGGCTGCATTCCCCGCAGAGATGATCGATCATAACCGGCACATCGGAGAGATTTTCGCGGCACGTCGGCACTTTGCAGTCGAGGATTCTCAGGGGGTTCTTTTCAATTCTCTTCCTGCAGTTCGAACAGAGCTCCTCGGCGAGATCCTGGAGGAAGCCGACGAGCTCGGACCGGTAGGACGGTCTGCACACCGGACAGCCGAGGGAATTGATAAGTATGGTGATGTCCTCGACCCCCAACCTCAGGAAGAGCCTGTGGAGGAGTGCGACAACCTCGCCGTCCACTTCCGGGTGTCCTGCGCCAATGGCCTCGAGGCCCATCTGGTAAAACTGCCTGTACCTCCCCTTCTGAGGGCGCTCGTAACGGAACATGGGACCGGTGTAGAAGATCTTGGCGATGCCCCCCCACGATTTCCACCCACCCTCCAGATAGGCCCTGACCGCAGATGCCGTTCCCTCGGGACGAAGGGTGAGGCTCTGCCCATTCCGGTCGAGGAAAGTGTACATCTCCTTTTCCACGATATCGGTCGCTGTTCCTATCCCCCTGGCGAAGAGCTCGGTCGCCTCGACCACCGGAAGCCTGACCTCCCGGTATCCGTACTTCTGGAAATGTTCTCGGGCAAGTTCCTCTATATAATTATACTTCCATGCTTCCTCGGGAGGAACGTCGCTGAAGCCGCGGATGGCCTTAATGAGGCCGGACACAGGATTTCATCCCTATTCAGAGTCCTGGGCCAGAGCCCTGTGGAGAGAGGATTCCTTGGCCGCGAGACCGGGAACGGCCATGTACACGACGTTCTTCTTTCCATATTTGCCTCTGTACATGGCCTCGTCGGCAAGATGGAGGAGATCGACTTTACTCTTGGCGTGCTCAGGGTATGCCGCAACACCAACAGAAACCGTTAATTTTATTGAGTATTTCTCCTGCTCAAGGAAAGTGTAGTCCTCGATCATCTGCCTGATCCTCTCCGCAACGATCATCGCGCCGTCCGCGGAGGTGTCCGTCAGGACGACGATATACTCGTCTCCACCGTATCTGGCCACTGCGTCAACCTTCCGGACGGCCTCTTTGAGAATGCCGGCCAGCTCGATCAGTATCTTGCTGCCGACGAGATGACCGTGGCGGTCGTTGACCTTCTTGAAGGAGTCAAGGTCGAGGAAAAGGACGGACATGGAGGAGTTCAGCCGCTGTGCCCTGAGCAGCTCCCGGTCCAGAATGTTGTTGAGATAGCGGTAGTTATAGACATTGGTCAGATCGTCCGTGATGGTCAGGACCTTGGCCTGGGAGTAAAGGAGAGCGTTCTCGAGGGCGGTACAGGCATGGTTGCAGAGAAAGGCGGCGGTTGTCAGGGCGCTTTCGTCAAAGGCACCCTCTCTCTCTGTATCGAAGTAGACAACCATGCCCACCAGGTCCTTCTTGTTTCTCAGGGGGATGAACATAACCGACCGGATGGCATCAGATGATGATCTGTAGCGGACATCAACGGGCCGGATCCGTTGGGGCACGTGCGGTTCGGTCAGATCGGACAGGGTCTTTCCGTAGGCCTTGAAAAGCTGTTTGTCCAGGTCCTCGTTGAGTTCCTGGTCGAAACCCTCCGAGATCAGGATCCTGGACTCCCCCTGCTCCTGGTCGACAAGATAGAGGAAGCCGCGGGTGGCCCCGATCTCCTGGAGCATGAGATCGAAGATGACGTTGTAGAGTTCCTCGATCTCGATGATCCGTGTCATTCTGCTGCTCACATCGAAGAGTTTCAGGTTGTTCTTGAGCTCCTGATTCTCCCTCGTCAGGCGCAGCTGATCGATGGCCCTGGATACGACGACCTTGAACTCCGCAGGATTGAGGGGTTTGCGGATGTAATCGAGGGCACCGAGTTTCATTGCTTTGACGGCACTCTCGATGGTGGCGTGCCCGGTGATGAGGATGACCTTCAGTTCGGGGTATTCGAGGCGGAGACTCTCCACCAGATCGAGCCCTGACTTTTCGGGCATGACGAGGTCGGAGATGACAAGATCGATCCCGCCGCGCCGAATCCTCGCCAGGGCACTATCAACATCGACCGCCTCTTCGATCTCGAAACTGTCTTCCTCTTCCAGAATCTGCCTGCAGAAGATCCTTGAGAAGCGATCGTCATCGACGACAAGCAGTCTGTTTTTCCTCATGATGTCCCCGGCTGAGAATTGGAATGAACACACGGAAAATAACAATTTCACTATCAGAAGAGGTATTCCTTGTCAACAGGAACGCCCTCCCGCCCGTCCGCGCCCGGCGGGAACCTGAGGCTGATTCCCCTCCCGAACCCCGTCAGGCCAACCCTGACGCCCTGACGATGAAGCCAATCGAGGACCACCGGGGACGGGAGGTGCCTTGATCCGTCCTTCACCGCCGGACAAACGGCCAGAAGGAGGCCTCCTCGGGTTGCCTCTCTCAGTGTATCTTCCAGCCCGGCGGGTGGAAAACCCGCTCCGCTCCCGTGGTGGGGTATCTTCAGCAGGTTCAGGTCCCTGATCCCGGCCATCGCCCGTTCCACCGAAGCCCAGGGGGCGTCTCCGGAGAAGAGTGCCTTGAATTTCCTCCACCTCAGGAGGAGTATGGGTGAGATGTCGTTGACCCTGGCGCGCCTCTGACGGGCGTCCGGTCCCTTATCCCTCACTTCGAAAACCATGGTCCCGAGGTAAAAACTCTCACCGGGGGAGATCCACGAAACGGTGGTATCCTTCGGGATGTCCCTCAGGATCCCCGACCAGAGAACGCGGGCGTCCGGGCAAACCGGAAGGACCACTCTCCTCACCCGTCCGCTCCTGATCAGCGAACCTGCCCCACCCGTGTGGTCGGGATGGGGATGGGTCAGGATGAGTGCGTCGATCACCCCGATTCCCTCATTCCTCAGGGACCTCTCGATGGGCGGTCCGGCGGCAAGGGATCCCGGTGGACCCGCGTCCAGGAGAACAACGGTCTTCCCCTGCCGGATGATCGTCCCGTCCGCCTGCCCGAGGCCGGGAAAACAGATGTCGATCCTGTCGAAAGAGGCCCGTTCGACCACCTGATGCCCTATCAACCCGGCCGCGGCAGGGAGCAGGAGCAGGGCAATGGCCCCTTGCATGGAGCGGCTCCACCTCACCCAGGCGAAACAGGCGAAAACGGCAGCTGCAGCGGCTGCAGCGCAGCCCCAGAGGTTGAGGGGGACAAAAGCCCACCTCCAATCACCGACGAGCCTGATAAGGCCCAGGGTGGGTTTGGCCGGCACCATCCAGAGGCTGAAAACGATCGATGCCAGCTGAGGGTGGACGACGGCGGCGATATCCACAGCGACGGCCAGAGGGATCAACAGGAACGCGAACGGAAGGGCGAGGAAAGCGTTTGTCAGGGGACCGAGAACAGCGATGCCCCTGAGGAGAAAAACGGAAAGCGGGACGGTAAACAGATATGCGGCCGAGGAGATCCTGAACAGACGGACAACGATGTTGTCCCTTCCGCCGAGGGTCAGGACAATCCCCAGGCACGCCGACAGGGAAAGCCCCAGGGCCCAGCCGGGTTCCACAGCGCTCGAACAGGTGCCGAAGGCCAGCAGGCACCAGGACAGGAGCACGACGGGCGTACTCTCCCTGTCAGCCCAGCACGACAATACCACGAGGCCTGCGACCAGGATCGCCCTCACTCCGGATACGGTGCTTCCGGCGCAGACCACATAGAACCATCCGGCAAGGAGCTGAAGGATGGAGGTCTGGAGAGAAATGCTCCTGACCCGGGTGCCCGATGACAGTGAGGCAGCCAGGGGTCGGCAGAGGATCAGGACGAAAAGCGCCACAGCTCCTATATGAACCCCTGATATGGCCAGGAGGTGAGCCGTCCCGCTCCTTCTCATGGCCCTGGTCATCGGCCATGGGAGGAGGGATCTCTCCCCTGCGGAGATGGCGGCCAGGACACCCGCAGCGGAAGCGTCATCGCTTCCGGACGCCAGGCCCACCACCCTTCCCGCCATCCTGTTTCGGAGACCATTGATCCCACCGCCCTCTGCGAGGAGGGTCCAGGAACCGGCGGCCACATTCCCCCTGTATCGGGGTGTGAAGCCTCCTCCCACAAGGGGCCGAAGACGGGACCTAAACCGGATGCGGCTGCCGGGCTCCGGATGCCGGTCGCCCCCAATGGCCAGCAGCCCCTCGAAGGACATGGTGACAGGCCGGATGCGGCCACCCCCAAGGACTCTCACCCTGACCATCTGATAGCCGTGCATGCCCGGAGAGGAGGAGAGGACTCTGGCGTCGAAAGTCCCGTCGACAGGCTCAGCCCTCAGAAGGGCGGAGTCCCCTCTTGCCAGGCCGGACCGCATATACCCTGAGGTGAAACCGCACACGGCCAGACCGACAGGTGTCGGATGTTTGACGGAAAGAAGGGCCGCCAAGCCGGCCGGCACCGGGAGCACAGGGGTCCTGGCCGGCAACGATCTTCCCGCAAGGGACCCGGCGAGGAAACCGGCAGCCAGGAGGACGGCGGGAAGGTGGAAGGCCGCCCGAAGGGATTGCGGCCGTTTGCCGTTATCAACCCTAATCCTTCCCGAAAGGATCATGGAAGACAGTCAGCAAGAGGCTTGCCAAAATGCCTACTTATAGGGCTACCAAAAGCCCAAAGGCCGAAAGACAAAGGGTCGGACGAACCTCCGCTCAGTCCCACGACCGGACCCGAAAAACGTCTTTTCGCGGTCCGCTTCAGGGCTTTTGCCGAAGCCCGCGCGTCCACATCCGACCTGGCCCGGGCTATCGGCCACATCATCTGTGAGGCCTGGCAGGGTAAAGGGAGAAGCCGTCGGTTTTACCCGAGCCGGGCGATTACACCCTGAAGGCCGAACATCACTCCGGATCACTCTGCGCCAGGGGCGCATAATCCCCTCTTCGTTAAGGTCTTTGGATCCTCCCCCCCCGATTCCGGCTCCTGCTTTTCAAAACAGAAGGCCCGCATGGCGGGCCCCCTTTGTCCTTAACACTCGGCTCCCGATGTCCTTACTTTTTCCTGCCGAAAAACCCCTTTAGCCCCTTCAATTTATCTTTCTTTCCTCCGGAGGACTCGTTTTCCGCGGTCCCCTCCGAGAATTCTATCTCCTTATAACTGGGATCATAGACTTCCTCGATGTCAATAACCGGTTCCTCCTCACGCTCACCTGCGGCATGATCCTCCTCGATGATCTCTCCCCCCATTTCACCGAGATCCTCCACAGGCCGGTCGAGAGAGGAGGGTGGCTCCTCATCGATATAGGGCATGTCAGGGGGAGCGCCGTCCAGGGGCGGGGATTCGGCGGGGAGATCGACCAATGCCTCCTCGGCCTCGGCTGCCGGTTCGGCGTCCGCCCCATAAGGGGCCCGGACCGGGTCGACATCGACAGGGCGGACCTGTATGAACACCTTGACCTCAATTTCGCCGAGCCCGGGAACGTCCACCCTCGTGACGACTTCGCTATCCGAGCCGGAGAAGGGAACCTCCGGCGAGAGGTCTACGCTGATCGGGGCGGAAACGGAAAGGACCGCTTCGCCATTTTCACCTGTCGTGGGTCCGGAACCGTCCCGAATGTCCTCAGCCGCCTGATCAGGAGGGGGCTCATCCACGGCCTCGTCCTCGACACCACCCTCAAGGGCTTCCGTGACCCGGCCAACAGGCTCTTCGGAGATCCCGTCCGTCTCTTCCACTGGACCGCCGACCGGGTGCGCGTCATCCCCGTCAAGCGGTTTCGCCCCGGGAACTCCTTCCGCGGCCACCCCCGTGGCGGGGCCGCCCCTTCCGTCGCCTGCCCCGGCGGGCGCTGCCGGCTCCTCGCCCATCGCACCCATGGGAAACTGGTATTTCAGCTTCCCCATAACCAGCCGGAGAATAGTCCTGAGACAGTCCAGGACGCCTGCGCCGTCAGAGGCAGTGGCTTCGAACAGGGGTGCACCGAACGGGTTCAGCTGGGCATTGATCTCGTCCATGGAGACCAGATCCGGGAGGTCTCTCTTGTTTGCCTGTATGACGTGAGGGAGATCCTTCAGGCTCTTGCCGTAGGATTCCAGGTTCTGATTCAGGTTCCGGAAGCTCTCGATGTTGGCGTCCCTCATGGTCTTCTGGGAATCGGCCACGAACACTATTCCGTCCACCCCCTGCAGGACCAGCTTCCTGGTGGCATTGTAGTGCACCTGCCCCGGCACCGTGTAGAGATGGAGCCGGATCTTGTATCCGCCCAATGACCCAAGGTCCATGGGGAGAAAATCGAAGAAAAGGGTTCGGTCGGTCTGGGTCGCCAGGGAGACGAGTTTACCCTTCAGGTCCGGCCTGATGTTGTCGTGGATGTACTGGATATTGGTCGTTTTTCCGGAGAGGCCCGGTCCGTAATAGACCACCTTGACATTGACCTCTTTCCCGGCGTAGTTAAAGACCGGCATCAGCTACCGCCCTTTCTTCTTGTGGAGGATAAGCCTTCTGGCACTCAGCCGGACCGCCGACGGGAGATTTCTGCTCTTGTCGATGAACTCAAGATCCTTGAGGGACATCCTCGGCAGAAATCTCATGGATACCTCGACAGGCGTCTTCGAATTCAGAACCAGGTTCTTAACGATATTCTTGTTCGAAGTCCATTCGCGGTTCTTGCCTATAGCCCTCAGGATATCGGCATTGGTCGACGTGTTCCTGGTCAGCATCTCCACCTCGCTCTCCTTGAGCCCCGGGTTCTCGAGCACCGACATATAGATCTGACGGTTTGTGTCCTTCAGGAGGATGGTCCTGGCTTCCTTGTCGCCCTTGAGAGCCATTTTTATCTTCTCACCGACAGTCAACTGCTGGATCTCCTGGGCCAGGGAGAGCTTTTCGTCGCTGACAGTGCCCCCGACGCTGTGGCCCTGGGCCGCTGCTTCGTTCTTCTCCGGGCCACTGTGGGGCGAAGGGGCTCTTTCGATCTCATGTCTGAGAGAATCCGGAAGGGATGGGTTGGCGCGCAGTGCCTCGACCCACTCCGACCTGATCGAGCTGTTGCGGGCAAAATACTCCATTACCTCCAGGGGGAGATCGGAGTCCGACAGATGATGGACGATGTCCTCCGCCGGAGCCCTCTCCAGGCCCCGGGATGCCACCTTCCTTTCCCCTTCATCCCCTGAGGAGAGCATGGCGACAAGGGCCCTGAGGGTCCTGATATCCAACGATGTCTTACGGTCTTTTCCTTCAGACATTCTTGCGGCGAACGGCAGGCAGACTGGGAAAGGGACCGTTCTTACTGGAGTTTGACGATGATGGCGTCAAATCCCTTCCCCTTCAATTCGGTCCTCATGTCCATGGCCTCGTCCTTCGTTTCAAATGAACCCACCCGGACGAACGTCATGGGCATCCGTGTCTCCTCCTTGGAAAGCCTTACCGGATATCCCATCTGGCGTATCCTGTCCATGACCGTTCTGGCGTTCTTCTCCAGGAGGTAACTGCCCGCCTGGATGGAGGCTCGCCCGCCGGAAAGCCTCGTGAGGTTACCCTCGATCCCGGCATTCCCCAGTCGGCCCATAGCTTCCTGGGCCTGCCCGGTCTGGGTGAAGGGCCCCACCGTGAGGAAATGCATCATGGCGTTGGTCGAACCTTCCTTGAGCAGAGGGTCATATCCCATCCCTGACAACCTCTTTTCCAGATTCCTGACGCTTGAATCCAGGATGAGGGCTCCGACCTGCACGGAGTATCTCCCCTCGCTGCTCGCCGGGGGTTCCAATGGCGCAGCTGCCACCGCTGGTGCTTCCGGCTCCTCGGGGGGCTTCTCCTCGGAGACGGCCTCGCTTACCTCAACCTGCGGCGGTTCCGTTTCCTGCCCCTCGCCTGGGGAGGGAACAGCCTCCTGTGGGGCTTCTTCCGGACCGGCTGCTTCCGGAGGCGCCTCGTCCGGTCTGCCCTCTTCCGGGACGACAACTGCCTGGGCAGGCTCATCAACGACCGGCTTTTCCGCCTGTTTGGGAACTCTCATCGTTACACTCCCGGCGGGCACCGGAGCGGACGGCCTCTTTGCTTTCTGGAAGTAGGTGAGTACTCCGTACAGGATCACCAGTATCAGGAGGAGGGCCCCCCCGATGGTGACAAATGGTGACGGTGTCTTACGGCTCCCCTTGCCCGTTTCCTCGCCCCTGGGCGGCAGGCCATAGCCCGACTGATCGTCAGGTATGGGGCCCTTGATGGATGGTTCGTCCCTTCCACCCAGGACCCGGTCCACCCCGAACACGTCATCCGCGTCCTCCTTCACCGTCACTGCCTTGTCTCTAGCGGTTCCCTCATCGGCTCGACCCGGGCTTGGCGGCCGTGGGGATGAGGTGGGTTCGGAGGGCGCCTGAATGGACTCCTCATCGAAAAGAAGGTCCTCTCGGTCGCCGTCCTTTGCCTTCTCCTCCTCCTTCTTGGATTTGGTGCCGAAGGAGAATGGATCCAGGCTTTCCCTCTTGGGGAAAAGATCGAAGTCGTCTCCCATGATCTATCCCTTCTCTTTCTTGGCCTCATCGATGATCTTTTCAGCAAGGTGTGCAGGAACTTCTTCGTAGTGTGAGAAACTCGTGCTGAAGTAGGCCCGTCCCTCTGTCATGGACCTGAGGTCCGGCGCGTAGGCCAGGATCTCCGCCATGGGGACCTGTGCTTTGACCACCTGTTCCCCCCCCTGGGGCTCCATCCCCACCACCTTCCCCCTGCGGGAGTTCAGATCACCGATCACCGCACCCATGAAATCGTCAGGGACGGTTACCTCGAGGTCAACGATAGGCTCTAGGAGCACCGGCTTACAATCGAGAAACCCCTTTTTGAACCCAATCGAAGCGGCTATTTTAAAAGCCATTTCCGAACTGTCCACCGAATGGTAGGAACCGTCATAAAGGGTGACCTTGACATCGGAAACGGGGTAGCCGGCGAGAACCCCCTCAGCCATGGCCTCCCGAACACCCTTCTCAACCGCTGGGATATACTGTTTCGGCACGACGCCGCCGACGATCCTGTCGACGAACTCGAAGTCGGATCCCCTGGGCAACGGCTCTATCTCCAGCCAGACGTCTCCGTATTGCCCTCTTCCCCCGGTCTGTTTCTTGTACCGGCTCTGGAGCTGCTTTTTGCCCTTGATGGTCTCACGGTAGGGAACCTTGGGAACCCTCATCTCCACTTCGACACCGAACTTCTCCTTGAGTCGCTCGACAGTCACCTCGATGTGCTGTTGTCCCAACCCGGAAAGTATGTTCTGTTTGGTCTGATCGTCCCGGAGGACCTTGATGGAGGGATCCTCCTCCCTCAGCCTTGCCAGCGCCTGGCTGACCTTTTCCTCGTCCCCCTTTGATTTCGGAGCAATAGCGTAGGAAAGGGCCGGTTCGGGGATGTCCACCGAGGGAAAGACGATCTGGCTCCCTTCATCACAGAGAGTGTCTCCGGTGCTCGTTTCCTTGAGTTTCGCAACGGCCGCGACCTGACCGGCCCCTACCTCGGGTACCGGAACCTGCTTCTTGCCCTGGAGCAGGAACAGGCTGCCGAACCTCTCCTTGGTTTCCTTGGATGCGTTGTAAAAGCCGCTGTCGGCGGACAGCCGGCCTGAGATCACCTTAAAAAGGGTTAATTTGCCGGCATAGGGATCGGCCAGTGTCTTGTAGACGAACGCAGCAAACGGATCGTCAGTGGACGGTTTTCGCTCGGCAGCGGACCCTCCTTTGTCGATGCCGCCGGTGCTCCCCATGTCCTGAGGCGAAGGCATGAGCGAGGTCAGACTGTCCAGAAGCTTGCGGACACCCACGTTCATGGTTGCCGACCCGCAGAAGACCGGCAGGATGTCGCCGGCGAGGACACCCGCTCGAAGGCCGGTGAGGATATCTGTCTCCGACAGTTCACCGGACTCCAGATATTTTTCCACGAGCTCCTCTGACCCCTCTGCAGCGTGCTCGACCAGTTTGTCCCGGTATTCTTCCGCCTCGGACCTGATTTCGTCGGGGATGTCCTCCTCGACAAAGCTTCCGGTGCCGTCCATATTGTAGGTGTAGGCCCGCATGGTCACGAGGTCGATGAGACCCCTGAAGGAGGCCTCGGAACCGATGGGTATCTGGAGGGGGACGGGGTTGACTCCGAGCTTCCCCTGGATATCGGAGACAGATCTCTTGAAATCAGCCCTCTCACGGTCCATCTTATTGATGAAGGCGATGCCGGGAATAGCCCTTTCGGAAGCTATTTTCCAGAATTTTTCCGTTTGGACCTGGACCCCCGAAACGGCACTGATGACCATAAGAACCCCTTCGCAGACTCTCAGGGCAAACAGGGAATCCGCTATAAAATCCTGGTAACCGGGTGTGTCGACGAGGTTTATGCGGTAGCCGTTCCAATCCACCGAGGCAGTTGAGGAGCTTGTGCTGATGTGCCTTGAGGTCTCCTCGGGCAGGAAATCCATAACCGTGTTACCTTCCTCCACCTTCCCCAGACGGTTAACGGCTCCGGCATTGAAGAGGATGGCCTCAGCAATGGACGTCTTGCCGGCTCCGCCATGCGCGATAATGGCTATGTTTCGAATCCTGTCAATCTCCACCTGCTTCATCCGTTGGCTCCTCCGTAGCGGTATAGGGTCAGTATAAGTATCATTCGTCGGAAAAATGCGTCAAGGCGAAAGAGTTCTAGCTCACATGTTCCGATCGAAGAGGATCCGCAATCCCTCCAGCGTCAGGTCGGGCAACACTTCCTTGATCACCGAGGACTCTTCCGCGATAAAGGCCGCAAAACCGCCTGTGGCGACGACATGCGGATCCACCTTCATCTCCTCCCTGATCTTCAGTACCAGCGCGTCCACGAGACCGACGTATCCGTGGATGATCCCCGACTGGATGCTGGTGATGGTGTTCCTTCCAACGACGCCGGGGGGTTTTTCCAGCTCCACTCTCGGCAGCTTGGAGGCCTTGAGGAAGAGCGCGTCGAGTGATATCTGAATACCCGGGAATATAACGCCACCCAGGTACTCCCCCTTTTCCGAGACGACGTCGAACGTGATGGCCGTGCCGAAATCGATCACGATCAGCGCCCTGCGGTACCTTTCAAAGGCGGCGACCGTATTGGCGATCCGGTCGGCCCCCACCTCCCGGGGATTGTCGTACATTATCGGCATGCCCGTTTTGATCCCCGGCCCTATCACGAGAGGTTTGATATCGAAAGCCTCATGCGCCATTTTCTCGAGGGCCTGGATCGCGGGCGGGACGACGCAGGACACGCATATGCCTATCAAGGTGGACGGATCGAACCCCTTTCCCCGCAGCAGGTCATTGATGAGGTGACCGTACTCGTCTGCCGTCCGGTCCCTGTCCGATCGGATCCTCCAGGTAGCCAGCAGGTTCCTTGCCCTGTATATCCCCAGCACGGTCTGGGTGTTTCCCACATCGATGCAGAGGAGAAGGTCCTTACGATCAGATTTTCCGGCCATGTCGCTCTCTCTTTGGAGTTCCCGGTACGCGGTTCACAGTTCCCATTGTCCAGTCGGGGAACGGCCGCGAAGGGCGATCAGTGATCCGTTGTGGGTAGCATCCTCGGGACGCCGCTGCGAGACCGATGTCTGTAACACAGCAGTCCCATCGACTCTCATGGGCAGTCCTTTGCAGCACTGTCTGAAGGGGGACCCTCCTGTGCCATCCGCATAAAAGCCATCTCTTCGTCACGGTTCAGATCTCCACGAGATCGCCCGACCGTACGGGGATCCGGCCCATATCCGTCTCCAGGATCAGATGCCCCTCACGGTTGAGTTCAACCGGCCTGCCGAGCACCCTGCGGGACCCATCCATGAAGACGTAATCCCGGGTCCAATCGGCGTGCAGGCTCCATTCACGCATGGCACGCTCCCAATCCATTCCCCGGATGGAAGGACTGTACCTTCGCATTGCCGTCTCCAGACGGGTGAGGAGTTCCTCCCTGCTCCAGACGATGCCGGCTTCCTCCAATGAGGTGGCATGCGAAGCCAGATCCCCGGGGAGGGTCTCCCGGGGCATGGTGAGGTTGATCCCGATGCCCGCGATCACGTGGATGACCTCCGCACCCATCGTCTTCCCTTCCAGAAGGATGCCGGCCAGTTTCCGTCCTTTCCAGAGAATGTCGTTGGGCCACTTCAACCGGAGGGTTACGCCTTTCTGGCTGATGGCATGATAGACAGCCAGGGACATGAGGAGGGACATCCTGGACAGTTCCCCGGACTCCATCCCGGGTCTCAGGAGCACGGACAGGTAGAGATTTCCCGGAGGCGAGTGCCACTTTCTACCCATCCGGCCCCGACCGGCAGTCTGGTTTTCTGCCATAACGGCGGTCCATTCCGGTGCACCATTATCGGCCATCTCCCTCAGGAGATCGTTTGTAGAGGAAATTGAACCGAGCCTATGGATGATCATCACTCAATCACCGGAACTCCAGACTGATGTCCACGGCGCGGACCGAGTGGGTCAGCCCCCCCACGGAGATGAAGTGGATACCCTCCGTTTGAAGATAGGACTCAATATTCTCCAGGGACACCCCGCCAGAGACCTCTATCTGGACTCTTCCGGCCGCGATCTCCACCGCATGTCCGACGGCTTCCGGGGAGAAATTATCCAGCATGACGGTGTCGACCCCTGAGGAAAGAGCCTCCTGAAGCCCTTCCAGGGAATCGACCTCCACCAGAAGGGCGGTTCCGGGCGGCGAGTTCGTCCTGGCCCTCGAGATCGCCTCGGAGATGCTTCCGCAGGCTTTTATGTGATTGTCCTTGATGAGGATACCGTCGTATAAACCCATTCTGTGATTCCTGCAACCGCCTGTCCTGACGGCGAGCTTGTCCAGCCACCTCCATCCGGGCACCGTCTTCCGGCTGTCGAGGACCACCGCCCTCCCGGCTGCCTTTTCGGTGTAGGAACGGGCGAGGGTGGCGATACCGCACATCCTCTGGAGAAAATTGAGGGCTGTTCTTTCGCCGGCAAGGATGGAAGAGGCCGGCCCCTCCAGTTCGGCCATGGTCTCTCCGCCTCCCAGATACGATCCATCATCGACGAGGGCGGCAAAACCGACGCCGCTGTCCAGCCGGGCGAAGACGGTCTCGGCCACGGTCAGCCCGCACACGACGCATGGCTCCCGGGCGATGATGCTCCCCGATACGTGATCACCCTCCAGACCGAGCGCCCTGGTGGTGACGTCTCCGGGGCCGAGGTCCTCCTCAATGGCGATATCGATGAGTTTGCTGACGAGAGGCGGGAGGTTGGTCATCGGTACCCTCAGGCGAGCCAATATCCATGATCAGAGGTCCATTCCAGATCTCACGCTTAAAAACGAATCCAGAGTCCAAAATCCAAAAGACCAGTTCACAGTTCACCGTTCACAGTTATAAATTGCTTCACTCCCCAAGGCTTTCCAGGTTGGCCTCCAGTTTTTCCCTCAGGATGCTGAGCTCTGCCTGGATATCGCGATTCTTCTCGACGACTTCGGCAGGAGCCTTCTCCAGGAACTGGGTGTTGGAAAGTTTGCCGTCAACCTTCATCAGTTCGTCCGTGACCTTCTCCAGTTCCCTGAGCAGTCTGCTCCGCTCCGCTTCAACATCAATATCTCTTCCGGGCCGGATGAAAAGGACCTGCCCCTTAACGACGGCGGTGGCCACTCCGTCCGGTTTTGCACCCTCCCGGTCGAACGACAGGGATTCCAGGCGGGCCAGACGCAGGATGTCCGGCTGGTGATTCCGGAGGACCTCCGCAACACCGGCTTCCTGCGACAGCACCGTGCCGGGGACGCGTTCGGAGGGTTTGATGCCCATCTCTGTCCGCAGGTTGCGGAAGGCCGTTATGTACTCTATGACGGTGGCCATGACCTCCTCGGCGTCGGCGTCCTGAAACACCCTGTCCGCCTCCGGAAAGGGAGCGAACATGATGCTTTCACCCTCAACCGGAAGCCTCTGCCAGATCTCCTCGGACAGGAACGGCATGATGGGGTGGAGAAGCCGGAGGCTCGTCTCGAGAACCCGGGCAGCGGTGACGGACGTTTCCTTCAGGGGTCCTTTGCCCTGGTCACCGTAGAGGGACGGTTTGGCCAGCTCGAGGTACCAATCACAGAACTCATGCCAGAAGAAATGGTACAGGGCCCCCGCTGCCTCGTTGAACCGATAGGAATCAAAGGCATCCCTCACCGAATCCACGACTCGGGACAGCCTGCTCAGGATCCATCGGTTAGGGAGATCTGCCGGCGCGTCAGGGTTCGCCATCTCCTCACCGCTGACCTCTCCGGCATACTGGAGGACGAGCTTGGACGCGTTCCAGATCTTGTTGACGAAGTGACGATATCCCTCGATCCGGTCCTCGGCCAGTTTGACATCCCGCCCCATGGCCGCGAAGGCGGCGAGGGTAAAACGAAAGGCGTCCGCACCATACCGATCGATCATCACCAGGGGATCGATGACGTTGCCCCTTGATTTGCTCATCTTCTGTCCGTCCGCATCGCGGACGAGGGCGTGTATGTAAACGTGACGGAAGGGCACGTCCCCCATGAATTTCATGCCCATCATGATCATTCTGGCAACCCAGAAAAAAAGGATATCGAAACCGGTAACCAGACAGCTCGTCGGATAGAATCTCTTGAGTGTGTCGTTCTCCTCCGGCCATCCCATGGTGGAAAAAGGCCACAGGGCCGATGAGAACCAGGTATCCAGAACATCCTCCTCCTGGTGGAGCTCCTTCGTGGCGCAGGTGGGGCAGGATTCAGGTTCCTCGACATCCACGATCATTTCATCACATCCGGGGCATGTCCACACCGGGATCCTGTGCCCCCACCATATCTGTCTGGAAATGCACCAATCCCTTATATTGTTCATCCACTCGTAGTAGGTCTTCTTCCATGTTTCCGGGTAGATCTCAATCCTGCCGTCCTCTACCGCCTCAATACCGGGCCTGGCAAGGTCCTTCATCCTGATGAACCACTGTCTCGAGATGATCGGTTCGATGACGGTCTGGCATCGGTAGCACTGGCCCACGGAATAGTCATAATCCTCTACTGCCTCGAGGCAGCCCTGTTCCTTCAGATCCGCCACCACCCTCTCCCTGCACAGGTATCGATCCAATCCCTCATAATTTTCCCCGGCCTCGTGGGTCATCGTTCCGTCGAGGGAGATGACCGTGATCTTCGGCAGATCGTGGCGCTCGCCGATCTCGAAGTCGTTCGGGTCGTGTGCCGGAGTAACCTTGACCGCTCCCGTACCGAACTCCATGTTACAATAGGCGTCCGTGATCAGAGGGATTTCCCTGTTCGTCAGGGGGAGCCTGAAACTGTGTCCCCTGAGATGGGTATACCTGCCGTCATCGGGGTGCACCGCCACCGCGGTATCGCCCAGCATGGTCTCGGGCCTGGTGGTGGCGACAACTACGTCACCGCTCCCATCCACCGCGGGGTAACGCAGATGGTACAGATGCCCCTTTCTGTCGTGATATTCCACCTCGAGGTCGGAAAGGGCGGTATGACACCTGGGGCACCAGTTCGTGATGTAGTCGCCTTGATAGATATAACCCTCCCTGTACAACCGGACGAAGACCTCCCTCACAGCGCGGGAAAGCCCCTCGTCCATGGTGAACCTCTCCCTTTCCCAGTCACAGGAAGCACCCAACCTCTGGAGCTGCTCCAGGATGACCCCTCCATACTTCTCCTTCCAGGCCCATACCCTCTTTATGAAATCTTCCCGGCCAAGACTGTTCCGCTCGATACCCTGCCCGGCCAATTCCTTCTCGACGACATTCTGGGTGGCGATTCCGGCGTGGTCTGTTCCGGGCATCCAGAGAGCCTCGAATCCCTGCATTCTTCTGTATCGGATCAGGATGTCCTGGATGGTATTGTTCAGAGCATGACCCATGTGCAGGGAACCGGTCACGTTCGGGGGCGGTATCACAATGCTGTAGGGAGGTCTGGAGGAGAGAGCGTCCGCGTGGAAATAGCCTTTCTCCATCCAGACTCTGTACCAATGCCTTTCAGATTTCGAAGGTTCGTAATGTTTCGACATACTTCCAATCATTCAGACACCTCATCTGAGCCCGGCAACGGGGCGGATCGGGCAAAAAACGGCTCACCGGTCACCTGTATGCATTCCCCTTCCCGTGAAACAGCCCTGTGTGCTGGGTGGCCTGAATTTGCATCGAAGGACGGGATGGATCCCTCGCTGACGGGGTCGTCGCCAGGAAAATCCCCGGTCAGAGCTTTCTAAAGGATCATTGAAAAGATCCAGAAAGCAGAAAGAGGGCTCACGGTTGCCCGCCAAGCCCTCCCATTGCCTATGGGCGATGAACTCAGGATCCGCTCCTGATCTTTTCAATGGCTTCCTTGATGAGAACTTCCGACAGCTCAGGGACAACTTCCCAGACAATCCGCTCGACCCTCTCCTCCACGGCCTTTTTCACCAGATCCTCCAGCTGCCGGTCATCGACCGAAATTTCCCGTGTGTCGGCCGCTGCAGGTTGGGGTTCCGTCACGCCGACGGGCTGGGGGACCTCCGGTATCTCCGGTGCCACCTCATCGCTTGATTCCGAAACAACCGGCACTTCCTCAACACCGGGTGGCTCCACGGTAAGGGGTACGTCCCATTTTTCCTCCGGTTCCGAGGGCTGATCCGGTTCCATCGGTAGAACCTCGGCCGCAGGCTGTTCAACGGCGGAGAGTGTCGTCGGTACGGAGGGAGATTCCTGAAGCTCGATCCCGGCCTCCTGGATCCCTTCCCCCATCTCCAGATGCTCCGCCGCAGGTCCCGGAACATCCAATTGCACCTCGGGCTCGGAGGGAGCATAGGTTTCAGGTGACACCGTTTCCCCCGATGGTTCCGGGCTTTGTTCGGCGGGTTCGGGTAGGACAATTGAGGGTTCCGGTGGGATGATCGCTTCAGGCTGCGCGGGCGCGTCAGGCTCTTCGACCTCGAAAGTGATCTCCTCTATGGCCTCCTCCATGGTGCCCAGCTCGGGTGGGATGATTTCAGCCTCGGTTTCAAAGCCGAAGAAATCCCTCTCCCTCTCCTCGACTTTGCTTCTCTCCTCCTCGCCGACAACTGCCGTATCCTCCTGGAGTATCATGGACGGCTCGCCGGCCTGGATCTCATCAGGGGACGGAACCGGTTCGGACTGGTCCACGGCCGCCTCCGTTCCCCTGTCGAGCCCCACCTCGAACGTCCCGAAATCCACGACTTCCGCTTCCTCGAGAAGACCGATAGAGGGAGACGAAGGCTCAGCTGTGACCTGATCATCGGCTTCGCTGAGAATGTCCCATATGTCGGGCTCGGAAACAGCTTCCCTGGCCTGTATGGGTTGCTGAGGCTTCCCTTCGGTGCCAACCGCGGCCATCGGAGGCACCGTCTCCAGGATGGGAGGACTCTCCTGTCCCGGCGCAGCGGCCGGTTCAGGTCCCGGGATGGCCGGCTCGGGAGGAGCTGGGGTATCCGAGGGTGGGGCAGCGACGACAGGCCCCGTCAGATTCCTCACTTTCTCGATCAACTCGGCGGACTCGAAGGGTTTTGTGAGGTAATCGTTGGCTCCGGCGGCCCTGGCTTCCTCTTCATCGAAAGCCTCAAAAGTCCCGGCAAGGAGGATCACAGGGATATCTTTTGTCTCCTCATTCTCCTTGATGGCCCTGCACAGCTCATAACCGTTGACCTGAGGCATGATGACATCGGCGAGGACAAGGTCCGGAGGCCACTGTTTCATCTTCTCGAGAGCATCGGATCCACTCCCCACTGACTGGATCTCGTAGGGTTCCTCGGCAAAGGTCAGAGCTATAACTTTTTGGATCGTTACGCTGTCGTCAGCAACAAGGATCTTTTTCATCTCTTTTCCTCCCCTCCTCAAGGGTCAGGGGAACCGGGTGGGTTGGGCACGCCGTGGAATGGCCATCTACCTCGGAAAAAAGGCGTCAAGCGATATAATCGCCCAGGGCCCTTTCCAGCTGGAGAAGAAGGAGGGTTCCCCGTCCACTCTTCCATGACCCGTCAATGGCCCCGGGCACAGCGTTGAGGGTTCCTGTATACTCCTCTATCTCCTCCGCTGAGGGATAATCGGCTACCCCGCCGATCCTCTCGATCCGGAAACCCAGGGTATGGCCTTCGATCTCGACGACAACCACGAAGTTGCCCTTTACCTCGGTGGATTCCCCCAACACCTGCGGCAGGGAGAATACTGGCAGTATCTGATTTTCCCTGTAAATAACGATGCCCTCCAAGGGTGGTCTGCTTCCGGGTACACTCTCCACCCTGTCCACCCGCAAGACTTCCCGGACGGCGCTTATCGGAACGGCGTAATCCTGACCAGCTGAGGTAAATGAGATCAGCCTCGTATCTGCCATAATGAACAACTCATACACTCTTATTAAATCAACTGGGAAAGGTCAAGTTCCAAAACAATCCTCTCCTTCCAGACGCGCACCCCGGTAAAGGGGAAGCTGGTGCACTTCCTCGCCGGCAGGGGAAAGGGCATCGCTTCGGGCATATCCTCTATTCCGAGGATCTGATCTACCGGGAAAGCACCTCCCCGGCCGTCATTCTGAAGAATGAGTATCTGATCCCTGGACCTGATCGTCACTCCAGCGTCGATGACCCTGATCGGAGCCCAGCCGAATCTCGTGGAGACAAGCTCCTGAACATCCTCTGCCTGAGGGATCTCAGCCGGGGGGATCTCAGCCCTGGCATAGACCCTCTCCGTCCCAACAATCTCGTCAACAAGGGCGAAGGGGATGGAGAAATAATTGTCTCCGACGCGAAAGATAACGACCCGTTCCGACATCTGTACCCCGGCATGGAAAGATTCATCCACGATGTTGTCAGCAACCTATCACCACCCAACGACCACGTCAACTGATGTTACCGATCTGCCACATCCGATGGGTTTCCCTTTACCGTCAAAGGGGTTATCGACCTGACCGTGAATGTGATGTAGACTATGTCAGCGGACCGCGGATCATTGACTTTTCTGCCCTGAACCGTGACCTTTAGACTGTGGATTCGATTGCAATGCCTTTCCGGATCGTCACATACATCCTCTCCAGGTTCCTGCCCTCCTTCGGAGTGGGGATCATGGTGTTCACATCCCTGCTTCTCATGGACCGGTCCTCAAGACAGGTTGAACTTCTTGCGCCGCAGACGAGAGACTTGGGTGAGTTCATCACGTCCTTCCTCCTCCTCGCCCCGCCGCTCCTGTCCTACAGCATTGCCCTCGCCTTTCTGATGGCCATGATCTCTACCCTTGGAGAGATGCAACGGGACCACGAGCTTCAGGCCATGTTCACCTCCGGTATATCCCCCATGTCTGTCCTCTTCCCCTACATGATCGCTTCCATCATTGCCTTCGGCGTCACCCTGCTGACGACCGTCCACCTGACACCTCTCAGTTTCAAGGCCTACAATGACAGAGCCATTCAGATAGCCAGACACCGTATACTCAACGACCTCAGACCCGGGGCGTTCTTCAAGGGCATCCCCAATTCCGTCCTCCTGGTCGGAGACTACAAGGCTGATGCGGGTAAACTGAGCGGAGTGGTCCTGGCGGGACAGGGACCCGGTGGGGAAACGGACCTGGTCCTGGCGATCTCGGGCAGTGTCGAGGTGTCTCCCGCGGGGGAATCCCACATTCGCCTCGATCTCCGCGACGGAACCATCCACCCTCTCAGTGCCACCGAGCCGGGATACAAGATCGCCGCGTTCGATCAGTTGACCTCACGCATCGAGAGTGACGACCCTGGCGTTGCCGTCAAAAAAAAACATATCCTGATGGGATCCAACAGGGAGGAATTGAAGAGACTCGGCATGCAGTGGCAGGCCGAGGGCAGAGGGTCTGACGTCGCGAGAGTAGACATGGAGATGCATCGAAGATATTCGCTACCGGTCACCCTCCTGATATACCCCTTTATTATATACCCCTTGGCTTTATCCACTCGACGGCACGGCAAAGCGTACGCCTTCTCGTCCAGCATTCTGCTCTTTCTCGTCAGCTTCTTTCTCTTCTCCCTGGGCTCGAGACTCGGAACCAGGGGGAGAATATCCCCGCAGCTGGCGGCCTGGCTTCCCGATATCGTCCTTTCCGCCGTGGCCGTGTGGGCTTTTTTTCCTTTCGCATGGAAGCAGGGCGGGCGAGGGAACATGCCAGGGCAGAAAACCGGGACATCGTGAGGACATGAACAGGATAGACAGATATCTGATGAGAAAATGGACCACCCTTTTTCTCGTCTCCCTCTCGGCGCTGGCCCTCGCATACCTGGTCAGCGAGATCTCCCTCAGGATATGGAGCCTTTCCGACCTTGATATCCCGGTGTCCTCTCTTGCCATGCACTTTTTCCTGAAACTTCCGACAATCGCCTATCAGATTGCGCCGGTGGCCTCTCTCATCGCAACACTGTTGACCATAACGGGGCTGAAACAGACACGCGAGCTTGGAGCTCTGTGTTCATCAGGCATCAGCGATCTCCGCATAGGCCTTCCTCTCCTCGCCGCATCGTTCGCCGTCTCCCTCCTCTCGTTCTATGTCGGAGAGACGATCGCCCCTTCCACCCTCAAGTTGAGCCGTGACATCACCCGGGAGGGCAAAGGAGCGGGCTCACATCTCGTCGGCACCGATCGGATCTGGCTTCTGGAGAGCAACCGGGTGATCCACATCCGAAACGTGGAGCTCGACGGGACCCTCCTCATCGAACCCACCATCCTCCAGTTCTCCGGAAAAGGGCTCACCAGGATCTCGAAGAGGATCGATGCTCCGAACGCAACCTGGGAGGATGGAACATGGATTATGGAAAACGGGATCATCAGACATTTTGAAGACGGCCTTCTGACCTATTCGGAGCCCGCCGCGAGGATCAAAACCCCTATCAGCATCAAACCGGAGGAATTCTTCCAGGTCAGAAGGACACCTGAGGAGATGAGCCGGGGTGAGCTTTCCAGGTACATCGAAAACCTGAAATACTCCGGCCTCGCCTACCATATTTATGAAGTGCAGATGCACAGCAGGGCCGCCCTTGCCCTTATCCCCCTGATCTTCGGACTGATCGCCCTTCCCATCGGGTTTCAGGTCCCGGTCAGGGGCGCCGCGCCGTTGGGAATGGGCATCAGTATAGCCATTACCGTTATCTACTGGTCCTTCCTCTCCCTCGCCCTGTCCCTCGGTGACTCGGGAATGATCCCTGCCGTCGTCTCGGCCTGGAGCGCCAACGTCCTGTTCTCCGTCCTTGGCGTCCTCGGATTTGCCATCAAACGAACGCCTCGTCTCACCTAGGACATCGGTCGGGATCCTAACATTTAATCCAAAATCCAGGATCCAAAATGGGTACATCTTCTGGAGTCGCCTTTCCTCCCTGGGTTTTCCTCTGAACCGCGAACCTCCGAAAGCGGTTGTCTTAACCCGCCCGCCAGTCTGCCTTGGCCCATAGGATTCAGGGTAAAGATCTCGCAAAGGGGAGCATATTATCCCTCGGCGAAGGGGAGATGTGCCATCAGGGATACGTACGGGTGAGACAATACGCGAAGTGGTCCCGGATTTGAGTGTAAACACCGGTGGAAACGGTAAGGGGATTTGGAATTAGAACTGTTTTTGGATTTCGGATTTTGGATTAGCCTATTCATCTCTCAGCACGGCCTTTCGGGATCTTCTCCAACAGCCGTTCCACCTCCCCTCTCTCCCGCGAATACCCGGACGCGCCATGTCCCAACCCCGAGAGAAGAGTCAGGCTCTCCTCTGCGTGAAGACAGGCTTTTCGGAAGGTTTCCCTCTCGAGGAAGAATTCGGCCAGAAATTTATGGGCGTGGGCGAGGAGAATATCGTCATCGGCCTTCTCGGCCGAGGCCAGGATCTTCTCAAGGCAGGCCTGTGCCTCGTCGAACTTTTTCTTCTTGAGCCTGCCTTTGGCCTTGCCGTAGAGATAGGAGCATCGGAGTCGTGTGAGAACATTGGCCATAATAGGATCCCATAGAGATCAGGGGAGAGGAGACGGAAATCCCAAAGGAAAGTTCACGGTTCACAGTAAAAACAGAGCATTAGAGCATTAGAAATTAGAGATGAAAGATCAATCCAAAGTCGCAAATCCAAAATCAAAAATATAACTTCCGTGATGAGTGACCTGTGATTCGTGATTCGAGAAGATCAGTTCACAGTTCACGGTTCCCGGTTCACAGTTGGGAACCGCCGTGATTTGTGATTCGAGAAGACCAGTTCACAGTTCACGGTTCCCGGTTCACAGTTGGGAACCGCCGTGATTTGTGATTCGTAATTAGTGATTCGGTTTTTTCCCCGCGTCTCCGTGTGTCCGCGTCCCCTCGTCCGCATTTCCCGGGACTGCTTTACGCGGTTTCCTGTTCGCAATGACAGACTACTTTTCGCCCCATCTCCCCCTCGCCCATGCTCCCCCTCTGGACCCTGGCCTCTGGACTCATTTGTCCCCGCGCCTGCCCTGCCTGCCGTGAGCTTGTCGAACGGAGTCCGTCGAAGAACCCCATCGCTCCCTCTGGACGCTGGCCTCTGGACTCTGGACTCATCGCCGCGTCTGATGTCCAGGTCCCGCCCCCCATGCCTGAGGTTCCATATTCCAGGCGCCAACTGTGAACCGTGAACTGGGAACCGGGAACTAGATTACCGCCCCCTCGCCCCCTCTGGACCCTGGCCTCTGGACTCTGGACTCATTTGTCCCCGCGCCTGCCCTGAGCCTGTCGAAGAACCCAACCGCCCCCTCTGGACCCTGGCCTCTGGACTCTGGACTCTATTCTCCCCGCGTCCCCACGGGGGTGCCCGACCCGGCTATGTCGGATCAGGTACCCATCTCCCATGAGCTCAAATAAGTGATCTGCTCCTCCGTAAGGGCATCGATCTCCATACCCATCGAGTGGAGCTTCAGCCTGGCGATCTCGGCATCGATGTCCTCAGGAACCGGATAGACCTTATTTTCCAGGGACCCTGCCTCACGGACCATGTATTCTGCCGAGAGGGCC
>CP070719.1:2276717-2380515 GCA_020350725.1 bacterium | reverse complement strand
AAGTCATCGAGAGCTGTGTACGAGCGAAGCGATCTCGGGAAAAGCCTTCACCACAGAGGACACAGAGCGGTCCCTTTCTGACCGCACCGCAGAGGGCCACAGTAATTGCGAGGGGGCGGGGGGGGAGAAATCAGTCCAGAGCCCAGAGGCCAGCGTCCAGAGGGGGCGATGGGGCGAGGGGGAGATAGGGAGAGGGGGAGATAGATATATAGTTCTAAGAGATAAGTGATAAGAGATAAGCATACTGAGCTGTTACTTATCACATATCACTAAGTACTTAGGACTCAGCTCTCAGTTAGTATCTGGAACATGGAACGTAAATCACCAGACGGGGGGACGAGGAGAGTAACAAAGTCATCGCGAGCTGTGTACGAGCGAAGCGATCTCGGGAAAAGCCTTTACCACAGAGGACCACAGAGGCGTCCTTTGAGACGCCGCCACAGAGTGCCACAGAGATGTTTTCAGACTTGGACTTTGGACTTTGGATTCGTTTCCGAATCACTAATCACGAATCACAAATCACGGCGGTCCTAACCGTGAACCGGAAACTGTGAACGGGGAACTGCTTTTTGGATTCTGGATCGGTTTTCCGGCGCCCGGCTCCCGCCGTCAATAAGGATAAACCCTTACCTCCCCCTCCCTGATCTTCTTTTCCAGATATCGTTTCACGCTGACCTTGATCGCCTCCCGGGTGGGGGGGAAGATGAGGGAAAATCCGGCGAAGTCGGTTATGAAGCCTGGGGTGACCAGCAGCGCCCCGCCGACGAGGAGCATGGCGCCGTTGATCAGGTCGTCACCGGGCAGCTCACCCTGCTCCATCTTCCACTGGATGTTGTTGACGACCCGGAAACCCTGCTGGCGGGCGTAGAAGGCACCCACCACCCCTGTCAGGATGATGACTAACAGGGTGTTGAACGCCCCGATGACGGTCCCCACCTTGATGAGCAGATACAGCTCGATGGCCGGCACGAGGGTGAAAAGAAGGAAGAGGCGGAAAAACATCGAATTTCCTCCGGAAATTCAGGGAAAAGGTTAAAGGAGAAAGCGGAAAGTTTTTTCAATCTCCAATCACGAATATCCAATCTCAAATCTCTAATGTCTAATGTCTGAATACCCTTCCATCTTAACCACCTTCCGGCAAAAGAAAAGGGCGGTCTCTGGCAACCGCCCGGGAATGATGATTCAAAGGTGTGAGGAAACCGGATTTCAGTGCTCCAGGGAGATCTCCTGATAGTCCAGCCAGAAACCGGTGCCGGTCAGGGAGTCGATCTCGGCCTGGATGATCTTGACGTGCCCCTCTTCGATGACCACCAGGCTCTGGTAGAAGGCCCTGGCGGTGTCGTCCTCTGCTTTCTCCGCCTGGTTCTGGTAGAAGGCGACCGCTTTCTTCTCGAAACCCAGTGCTTCCTCGAGGGCTTTCAGGTCGTCGAAGTTCTCCTCGGCCTCAACGGGCTCGTCGGGAAAGATGAGCTTGTCCTGATCCGTCTGCCCGAATTTTGCCACCGCCTCCTCGTAGGTCATCCAGGGCTCGTCGTTTGTAAGGCTCTCGTAGAGGGTGGCGAAAACGCCCATGTGCTCGATCTCGTCCTTTGCCAGATGTTCAAAGACCTTTTTTCCCTTCGGGTCCCTGCTGCTTTCAGCGGCGATCCGGTAGAACCGGTAGCCCTTTTTCTCCGTGTCCATGGCCATCTGAAGGGCCTCAACGTGGGCTTTTCTCTCATCGGACATCTCGTCAATCTCCTCTCTTGCCGGCCCTGGACCTAAGCCAGCAGTTCCTTTTTCAGATCCTGAAGCATCTTGAGGTGTTTGCTCTCCTCGTTGTAAAGCCTCTCGAAGGCCTCCTTGCCCGCATCGTCCTGGGTGGCGTCTCTCAGGTAGGAGAAATACATCATGGAACGCTCCTCCGCCCGGATGCCGATGTCGATGGCCTTGACGGTCGTGTCGGCCCGGCTGCAGTAGTCGGCAGCCTCTTCCGGATCCGGGAACACCGGCTGTTTTTCAACGTCCCGCAGGTATTCGGCCATGAGCTGTTGATCCTCTTCACGGTACCACTCCGGAGCGAAAATCGGCTCGATCTCCTCCTTGATGATCTTGAGGTGTTTGACCTCGGCCGCGGCCAGTTTTTGAAAGATCTCCTTAACCCGGAAATCGACCGCACAATCAGCGACCCTGGTGTAGAAGTGATGGCCGGCGTTCTCCAGCTCGATCCCGAGCATGACAGCCTCATGAGGTCCGTACACTTTCTGGTTCTCCATCGAGTCCCCCTTTGATGTCTTCGGAGGCGGGCAGCCTCCGGTATGCGATCTTAAGGCTGCCCTAATATAAGCCTAATAATCGTAGTAGTAAAGGGCCGGGAGACGAATCCAGCGAGGACCGTCAGGCGGCCGCTCCGCCCAGGGTTCGTTCCTCAACGAAATCGCCCTTTATACCCACCCGGCTAAGGGTCGTCGGGATATTCCTTCCGCTCTGGTCAAGGGCCGTCTTGACCAGGTGCACCAGCCCCGTGCAGCATGGAACTTCCATGTAAACGATGTCAATGGATCGGATGTCGTTCTGCCTGAAGATCTCAGACAGTTTCCTGACGTACACCTCCGTGTCGTCGAGCTTGGGACAGCCGATGAGCAACGTCTTTCCTTCCAGGAAACGGCGGTGGAAGTCGGCGTAGGCAAAAGGGGCGCAGTCGGCCGCGATGACGATATCAGCACCATTCAGGTAGGGAGCCTGAACCGGAACCAGCATGATCTGTACCGGCCAGTTGCCCAGGCGCGAGGCAACGGGATGACCCTCCTCGTGTCCACCCGAAACTGCGGCTCCGCTGGCCGCCCCGGTGCCCTGGCCTGCCTTTTCAAAGGACTGTGACCTCGATCCCGGACACCCGCCCAGGCCGGCGGCGACGGGCGAAGGGGAAACGGGCTTTTTCTCCCTGACCTCGCCGAAGGACTGGACCATCGTGCTGGGGCAGCCGCAGGCCAGGGAGTCCTGGTCCTCCTCCGCGTCATGGCCATGGGCATGGTCCGAACCGCCCTGGAGGTTCTCGAGGTGCTCCTTGACAGCCTCCTCGCTGAAGTCCTCGGCCTCTCTCTCGATCATGGTGATGGCTCCCTGCGGGCACTCTCCCAGGCAGGCGCCGAGGCCGTCGCAGTAGATATCGCTGACCAGCTTGGCCTTGCCGTCAATGATCTGCAGTGCGCCCTCCGCACAGCCCGGGACACACAATCCGCACCCGTCACACTTGTCCTCATCGATGTGTACGATCGATCTCTTTGCCATTTTCATCTCTCCTGTATAGGTTGTTTTGTCCGGAGACGGTGGTCGTCTCCAGATATATCCTCAGGTCCCTGTTCACCTGATCGAGAAAGCCGCCGAGGATGCACCCGTTGCCGTGACACGAGGGCTGCTCGAACAGGCATCCGTCCTCCGGAAGGGGGCCCTCGATGGACTGGTAGACCTCGAGCAGGGTGATTTCCTCACCCCTGCGGCTGAGAACGAATCCTCCCTTTGGACCCCTTGTGGATTTGACGAGCCCCGCCCTTGCCAACCGCTGCATCACCTTCGCCAGGTGGGCCTCCGAGGCGTTGAGCCTGGCGGCGATCTCCTTGGCTGAGATTGTGCCCCCGCCGGATGCCGCCAGGATCACCATGGTGTGCATGGCCATCGACGCTGCTTCGGATATTTTCAGTACGCTGGGCAAAAGGCCCTCCCGATCGATAATTAGGTATTTAGGTATCATAATACCTATTTAATTTGATTTGTCAAGGGGGGATAATGTTTTTCCGAGTATTCAGCAGTCAGAATTCTGGATTCAGCAGGAGAAGCAACTTTTACCGGGTAACAGGGCAATCGATCGGAAATGATTTTATCTGGGGATCCGGAGCAGGCAAAGGTACCGGCTGCAGGAATGAGGATATTTTCCCTCTAGAACCTGTATCCGAATACTGACTGCAGGGTTCTCGATCCTGCAGGAATACCCATAAGAAAGGCGGCCCGGAGGCCGCCCTGTCAATTCAGATCACTATTATCCTCAATAGGAGGTTGGTCGATCATGTCTGGTCCCCCTCACCTCGGTCCTCTCTCCCTCGACGAACTCGGGACGGTGAGCCTGTCGAACCGCCACCAGGGGCGAGGAAGGCCGAGGCAGGTTGACCATATCAGGACTTCCAGTGTCCGTGTTTGTTGCAGTACTCCCTCGCCACGATGTCCTTGCCCTCGATGCAGAAGGTCGCCTCGGGTGCATCGCCCGGATTGAGAAACTCCCTGTAGGCCCTGCCGTCGGCGACCACTTCGATCCATTCGATGTAATGGTCGGCCTCCATGGGATGGGGAACGCTCCCCACGGTCACCTTGATTCCGTGGTCGGTCTCCTCGATGACCGGAACATG
Source organism: bacterium (assembly GCA_020350725.1). GTDB lineage: Bacteria > BMS3Abin14 > BMS3Abin14 > BMS3Abin14 > BMS3Abin14. Next base: position 2,376,136 of record CP070719.1, on the reverse strand, counting down.
TTTCTCGACAGCAGCATCCACCGTATTTTCAGCGAGGAAATTCATCGGTTGACCGCAGCAGACCAGGTCGCCCGCTCCGGCGTGGACAACTTCCACGATGTTCCCGCATACGTCACATCCGTAAACCTGCAATCTCTCCGCCATATCCCTGTCTCCTTTTTTTAAGTATTGGCACCTTTGAAATCTAAGCGCCAAGGACAAAGAGCCACGATTAAAACTTCGCGCTTAGCTCTTAGCACTTGGTACTTAGCACTTTATTAACCTATTATATCACCAGTTCTCACAGAGAAGCTCGAAATGGTCCCGCGGGTGGGCACATGCGGGGCACTCTTTGGGGGCTTCGGTCCCCTCGTGCAGGTACCCGCAGTTCAGGCAGGCCCAGATCACGGTCTCGTCCCTCGCGAACACTTTTCCCGCCTCGATATTGCCCCTGAGGGCCCGATACCTTTTTTCGTGCTGTTTCTCGGCCACAGCGATCGCCTTGAAGATGGCCGCGATGTGACCGAAACCCTCCTCCCGGGCCGTCTTGGCGAAGCCGGGATACATCTCGGTCCACTCGTAGTGTTCGCCTCCCGCCGCCTCCGCCAGATTTTCCATCGTGCTCCCTATCACTCCGGCCGGGAACGAAGCGGTTACCTCGGCCTCTCCGCCCTCCAGGAGCTTGAAAAGGCGCTTGGCGTGTTCCTTTTCCTGATCGGCGGTCTCCTCGAAGATCTCCGCGATCTGCCTGAAACCCTCCTTGCGGGCCTTGCTGGAGAAGTAGGTGTACCGGTTGCGTGCCTGGGATTCTCCGGCAAATGCGGTCAGGATGTTTTTCTCGGTCTGCGTTCCTTTAAGGCTCACTGTCAATCCTCCTTTAAATAAGTTTCAGGTTATAGGTACCGTGTTCCGGTCTCTCGGATGTGCGGTTTTGCTTCTCCAGGCTCGGATCCCCCTTTCCACAGCATATCCACACGCAGTGAGGACTACCCGAAAAATTCCTCCATGCTCAGGTCGTTCCTTATGCCAAAACGGGTCAGGGCAAAGTCGTATTTAACAGGGTCGTCAGGGGAGATGGCCCTGAAGGCCTGCGTTATCTCGAGGGCGCACACCAGGTCAGCCTGCTTACGCCCGGTTAGGCCGAGCGTCCGGCTTATCCGGAGCATGTGGGTGTCCAGGGGAACAACGAGCAGGGAAGGAGGAACTCTGGTCCAGCCGCCAGGATCGACGGCATCCTGCCGGACCATCCACCGGAGAAAGAGGTTCAGCCTCTTGCAGGCACTCCCGCCCGCCGGACTGGCCAGCAGGCTTGACCCGGAACCGCCGGTTCTTGGACCAAAACCCCCCACAAAGGCCTCCAGTGCGGGAAGGACATTCGGATCGCCTTCATTCATGCCGGTCAGGAAGAAAGCCTCCAGTGACCCGAATTCCTCGAGGATCTCCCGGGCGCCGATCAGCAGCCCGGCCAGGTCCTTTCCGGTGGTCCACCTGTGCTTGAAGTCGGCAAGATCGGCCTCTATGTCCTCCCCGGTCCTGCTGAGGATATAGGAGCCGGGAGATTCTCCCGTCACCTTGAAAACCCTTTCGAGCGAGGAGAGGATCTGGGTGACGCGTCCGTAAGCAAGGGATGAGGCGACCAGGGCCGCGATCTCCCTGTCGATCGGGTTCGGGAAGTCCAGGACGACTGCAAGGGGGTCAGGATACACGTACTCCCTGCGGTTGCATGCCTGATAGAGCCTTTCGAAACGGTCCCGGTCCAGTGCCGCCGGAAGCCTCGACCGCCCTCTATGCGCCGGTTTCATCTTGCCGGGCTCCTTCTCCTCTCCGCCAGCAGACTGGACAGACACCCTCATACAGGATCTTCACGGCCGTGATCCGGAAACCCTCCACCTCCGCGGGGACAATATCGGCCTCGCCTCCGGGCCCGGTTCCAGCGATGCTTTCGCTGTCGGCCATTTTGCCGCACCGGGTACACCTGACGTGGACGTGAGGCGTGCAGTCGCCGTCGTACCGGCGCTGATTCCCCGCCATATCCAGGCGCTTGATCAGACCGGCCTCCGACATCGTCTCGAGGTTTCGGTATACGGTACCCAGACTGATGCGGGGGAGCTTTGTCCGCACCATCCTATAGACCTCCTCGGCGGTCGGATGGCTGCGGACCTTTCTGAGCTCCTCCAGGATGACCTTTCTCTGGGTGGTCATCCTGGACATTGTCGTTCCCATCACAAGCTCCTTATTGATAATAATTACTGATAATTGAACTTATAAGATTTGTCAAGAATTGTCTCCGTCCTTCTCCTTTTCCGGGACGATGGGGCAACAGGCAGATATGGGAATCGCTTGGATTCTGTTGGTTGGGGAAAGCGGGTTGATCCGGGGAGCGTGGCTGCTCGACTGCTTCAGTCGCGCTCCATCTCCCACCTGTATTTTACAGTGCCCTCCATACGGGAGGAGAAGGCCGCTCCACCGGGCATGGGAGATGACCCTTTCGTGCCCTCCATGTTGGAATAGGACATTTTGCCCTCCCGCTCGACGAAGATCCCTTCCCCGATGTCAAAAACAGCCGTTCCCTCCCCCCTGTAGGCGATCTTCATGTCGCTCATGTTCATCCCCATGCCGGCAGGTATCTGGCCCGTCCCCTGCGGCTGGGTCAGTCTGATCACCGCCACCTGCCTGCTCTCGACGTCAAAATGGGCGTAACCTCCCTTTACCTCGACAAGGTAATAGTCGTCCGTGGACTTGATATTGTACATGCCGGACTTCAGGACGTATTCGTGGCTGAACTCGCTGCCCTTCGATAGAGAGCCCTCCGGAAACACGGGCATCCAGATGAACCTGGCTCTGTAAATGAGGTCGATCGTCGGTTCGTCGGGTTTTATGCTGTAGCCGATCGCACCTTTCACAGGATGGATGACAACCTCAGCCCTGCTGTCGGCGAAGAAGTCGTCGGACTGGATCTTGTCGCTGGACCATCGCTGACCACCTTTGTGTTTACCGTATGTGACGGCCAGTTTCACCCCGCTGCCACCACCGCCCGTGACTGTGGCTGACCAGACCCCCTCCGACACCTGATCCATGGGGGTCTCGAATTCCTGTTCCTGTCCCATGACGTTCATCACGGTCACGGTTTTTCCCACATCGTGGTGCATTTCCCTGACCCTGTACGATTTGCCGGGGCTGAACCCGTACCGGAGCCTCGCCGAACCACCGGACGCCTCCGTGGGCAAACCGGCCGCCAACAATATAACCGTCAGGAATACGGCCCCGGACACCCCGTTTCTGTTCATCGTCTGCTCTTCCTTTCCATCTTCTCAATCTGACGCTCGACCCGGTTCCTGTCGGGTGCACCGGGAGCGGCTCTGAGATACTTCCTGTACATGCGGGCCGAGTCCTGATACATATCCCATTCCCCGTAGAGTTCGCCCAGGGCCTTGTAGGGTTCCGGCATGCCGGGGTCGAGTTCTATGGCCTTGAGGAGATAATTTTCGGCCGTCTCCTTTTCCCTTTCGGAGGCGGCAAAGGCGAACTCACCGAACTGGGATCGTCCCAGATGGTAGGCCACATCGGCCGTTCGGTAACCCGAATCCCATGCCGCCTGATAGAGTTCTTTCGACCTGCCGTAGTCACCTTCCTCGAAGGCCTCCCTGGCTCCGCCCATGACAAAACCGCCGATGACCCGGGCAAAATCAGCCCGGCCCACTGTCATGGGACCCCTCTTCAGAGCGGTGATCTCCCTCGACCGGGCAAGAGAATCAAGGAAGTCAGGCCTGTCCGGGGGGTTGTGGTTCACCGTCCTGGTGAGGGCCTCGGCCCGGATGTTCCCGGCTGGATCCTCGACACCGGATATGAGAGTCCTCATCTGAGCCGGCAGGAATGCCATGGCGAGTGATCCCATGTCGGTCTCTTTGGCCCTGTCTGACTTTTTCCGCAGCCGCCGCCAGGCCTCCCCAGCCTGTCCCGGATCGTATCCCGACCGTGCCATCAGGGTCAGGCTCCCGGCGTCGGCCACCATCTCCAGGGGGACCCGGGGGTCACCGGATCCGGCCCGGGTTTCCGGTGGAAGGCTCTGATACACATCTGAGAAACCCTCCAGCGTGCCGGCGCCTATCTCCATTGTCGTGATCTTCTTCATGGCCTCCCGATAGCTGATATCTCCGGCGTCGAGATCGGCGTAGATCTCATTCGTTTTGCTCGCCACCGTATAATCAATGGCCGCACCCACCACCACGCCGGCGAGACCTGCCGCAAGCATGCTGCGGCGCCTTTTCGCCTCGACTTCCTTGAAGGCCTGATAGATGGAGGGGTAGTGGGCGTCGACGATGTGGGCCACTTCGTGGGCCAGGACCGCAGCCATCTGCGCCTCGTTTTCAAGCGCCGTCACTGCCCCCGAGGTGATCACGATCGTACCGTTTGCCATGGAGTACACCTCCGGCAGGTCCCTGTCCAGGACGGTCACCGACACCGAGACTCCCGGGGCCAACTCGGTTCCGTCCGGGACCAGCCGCGCGGCCACGGCCGAGATATAGGTGGTCAGGTTTCGATCGGTGATCACCCTTGCGTCTTTGACGATCCTGCGATAATCATCATCGGAGAGACGGACCACGGCGAGGCCATCCTTGTTGAGGGGTTCCGGGTAGGCGGCGGATGGAAGAGCCAGCAGCAGGACCGGCAAGAAGATGACCACCAACAACCTTACTGACATTCTGCTTCCCATGGACTCCCTCCTGTGTTTGCTGACCAAACCGACGGCGGCCGGCGTGCTGCCTGCCGGGTGATTCAATAAGGGTAATTATAGACGAATAACGATTCGGGGTGATACAAGGTTCAAACCGATAATCTGCTGTCTCCTCTCTCCCTTAGGAGATCCGGCCTATGTCCATCTTTCTCATCATCTTTCTCTCCATTTACGGGAGCATGAACGCCTATTTCTTCTGGCGCTTTCAGCATGCCTACCACCTGCAGGGGCTTCGCCTCATCGGCCTCGTTGTCTTCCTCCTGGTCATGGTCACGGGGCCTATCCTGGTCCGCCTCCTGGAGAGGGCGGGCCTGCACCTCCCCGCCACCGGCCTGGCATATATCGTCTACATCTGGATGGCCGTCGCCCTGTGGTTCCTCGCTTTCGGTCTCGTCCTGAACGCATGGAACCTCGTCATCCGGACGGCCGCACGGGCCGTCCCCGCCACCTCGCAGTTCGTCGTAGGGCCGGCTGCCGGGTTCCGCACTCTCGCCTTTGTGGTAATTCTTTTAATCGTGTGGGGATCCATAGAGGCGCGCAACCTGAGGGTGGAGCGACTCTCCATCAGGACTGATCTCCTGCCCGCCGGCAGTCAACCCCTGAGGATCGCCCAGATCTCGGACGTCCACCTGGGAATGATCGAAGGCAGAGGAAGGGTACGCCAGATCTCTCGGGTCCTCAGGGAGACCGATCCCGATGTCCTGGTTTCCACCGGCGATCTTGTGGACGGTTTCTCTCCCCACCTGGACCACCTGTCGACGGTCTTCTCCGACATAAAACCGCCCTTGGGTAAGTTCGCCGTGACGGGCAACCACGAGTTCTACGCCGGGCTGGATCACAGTCTGGATTTCCACCACAGGAGCGGTTTTGAGGTCCTTCGGGGCCAATCGAGGGCCGTGGGGGAGCTTCTCACCCTTGCCGGGGTGGACGACCCTGCCGGCAGGCAAATGGACCCCGGTATCAAAACCGATGAGTCACAGATCCTGCCGGCTCCGAAAGGGGAGAGATTCACCGTCCTGCTCAAACACCGCCCCTGGATCGGGGAGGGGATGGAGGGCCGTTTCGACCTTCAACTCTCCGGGCACACACACCGGGGGCAGATCTTCCCCTTTCATTTCCTGGTCAGGCTGGAATATCCGTTCCTGAGTGGCCTCTATCAGCTGGAAAAAGGCTCGGCGATCTTCACCAGTCGGGGAACCGGGACCTGGGGTCCTCCCCTGCGCGTCCTCTCCCCTCCCGAGGTGACGATCATCACCATCGAACCGGCCAAACCAGTTAATTAGCCGCAGAGGTCACGGAGGAGGAGAAAGGGTCCCCGGGTCCCGGTTTGCGGTTTCCGGCCTGCCCTGAGCTTAGTCGAAGGGTTGGGAACGCAGTGATTGGTGATTCGTGATTAGTGATTCGGAAACGAATTCAAAATCCAAAGTCCAAAATCCAAAAAGACAGTTCACCGTTCACAGTTCGAGATTGCTTCACCCGGGCATCGGTTCGCAATGACAACCGTCTTTTTTCCCCGCGTCGGTCTCTCGCCCTATCTCCCTCTCGCCCTATCGCCCCCCCGTATTTCAGTGTCTCCGCGTCACCGCGACCCCGCGTCCGCTCTTCGCCCCTCCCAATTACTGTGGCCCTCTGTGGCGGCGTCTCAAAGGACGCCTCTGTGCCCTCTGTGGTAAAGTTTAAATTCCCGAGATTGCTTCACTAAGGAGACGGTTCGCAATGACAACCGCTTCCTCCGTGTCTGATAGCCATGTCCCATGTTCCAGTTATTGACTGTGAACTCTGAACGGTTGGGACCCCCGTGATTGGTGATTCGTGATTAGTGATTCGCTTTTTTTCTCCCCGCATTTCCTCTGGACGCTGGCCTCTGGACTCTGGACTCATTTCTCCCCCTTTCCCCTTTCCCCTTTTCCCTTTTTACTGTTTTCTCCCTCCCTCTGGAAACTTTCCCCGGTTTACTGTATGGTATTGCCCGTTGTCCCCGATCTCTTCCTTGAGGAGAATGCGAAAGCAATGAGCAGAAGATTCCCTTTTTTTCCTTTAATAACCGGGCTGGTCCTGGTGGCAGCCGCAGTCGGTGCGGGCCTCCTGGTCCCCGGCGGCTCCCACGCCGACCCCGCCGGGGAGATCACCGACGGATGCCGTGGCATCCTTACCGACGACCAGGTGGTCGTCTACTATTTCCACCGGAAATTTCGATGCCCTTCCTGCCTGATTGTGGAATCGACCCTCCACGAGACCTTCGACAGATACTTTTCCTCCCACCTCGGCAGCGGTCGGCTGGCTGTCTGCGTGGTCAATCTGGACGACGCCGAAAACAGACGCTATATCGATGAATTCGACATCCTGTTCAACTCGGTCATCGTCGTGGAAAGGAAATCGGGAAAGGCCCTGAGGTTCAAGAACCTCGAAAAAATATGGGATATCTACACCGATCGTGAGGCCACCATCAAGCATCTCCTTGATGAGATCTCCCCCTTTCTGCGGGGAAGCTGACCCCCTCCTGTCCTCTCCCGCCGGAACAGACCGCAACCCGCCCTTTGCAGTAAATCCGAGGCACAATCGTTCAGGCGTTCCCCTATCGAGTTACTAGACATTTGGTCCGGGATGATTACTATGAGACCATGACCCAAAGGACGCATCATGGAGATCGAATGATATGAGCATGAGGCTTGCGAAAGGCCTGGCCATCACCCTTTTTCTGTACTCTGCCCTCCCCTGGCCGGGAACGGCACCCTTGGATCCGGGAACGGCCCTGGCCGGGGGACTCCCCGATGACGGAGTCATCGTGTACCAGTTCCACAGGAGGTTCCGCTGTGAGGAGTGCTACAAGCTCGAAAAGATGATCACCGGGATCCTCGAGAATCACTTTCCCGATCCACTCAGGTCGGGCGAACTTGTTTTCCGGGTCGTTAATCTCGAGGAGGAGGAGAACAGGCACTACGAGACGGACTACGATTTCTTCTACAACACGGTCATCGTTGTGGACAGAAATAACGGGCGGGACGCCCGTTACAGGAACATCGAGGAGGTCTGGCAGCTCCTGGAGGACGAGCGGGCCGTTACCGACCTCGTGACATCAACGGTCAGAGCCTACCTCCAGGACCGTTAAAAACCTCCTTCCCGGGCCTCCCTGTCATCTCAATCACCTGGGAACGGCTGTGAGCATCCCGGCTACCCCATTGATGTAAACGGGTAGATGGATCACCCCCCCCCGTCGACCCGGCTGACCGGGCAGTCCAAGGCTTCCTCTCCATCCTGATGGGAAGACATGCCCCGGCGAGGAACCGTCATCCTAGGCCGTTGACACAGGAAGGCTGAAGCTGAAGACGGATCCCTCACCGGCTGTACTTCGAACCTCTATGGATCGACCGTGCAACTCGATGATCCTCTTGGTTATGGCAAGGCCGAGACCGGTCCCTTCAGCATGATGGTCCTCGGTCTCCTTCGACCGATAGTACCGGTCAAAGATGTACGGAATATCCTGTTCGGAGATCCCGACTCCGGTGTCCTTGACCCGGACAACCAGAGTCTCCTCCTGCTGGCCGATCGACACCGTCACCGACCCACCCGCCGATGTATACTGCAGGGCGTTTCGCAGAAGGTTCTCCAGGGCGCGCTCCACGAGGCCGATATCCGCTTTCACAAAGGGGAGGTGGGCGCTGAAATCCGAATTGAGGCGGACTCCCTTCTCTTCCGCCCTGAGTTCGTACTTCTGGAGGATGTCAAGGATCAGCTCCGACAGTGAGAAGGGCTCCGGATGATAACGGACCTCCCCTGCATCCAGTTTAGCCAGCTCAAACAGGTCTGCAACCAGCTGCCTCAGGCGGTTGCTGTGCCGGATGGCGGTGTCCATATACCGGTGGCGTTCCTCGTCTGCCAGATCCGCCTTCATGGCCAGTGTCTCCAGATATCCCTGGAGGGAGGTCAGGGGCGTCCGCAGATCGTGGGATATGTTGGTGATCAGCTCGCGACGCAGGGTGTCGGAGTCCTTCAGCTCCCTGACCTGGGCGCCAATTCTCAGGGCCATTTCGTGGAACATGCGGTGCAGCTGATCGATCTCGTCACCCGACCCCTCGGTACTGTCATCGACGATCGTCTCGGGCTCCGAAAAATCCCCCTCCTTGAAGGCCTCGACTTCCCTGGTCAGAAGACGAAGCCTGCGGGTGAGATGACGGAACAGCAGCAGGCCCACCAGGGACACCAGGACTATACCTGACAGGACGGCGAAGATGCTCAACCGGGCGATGTGGCTGCCGGTGAGCATCCTCGATATGGACTCGTGCTCCCCTTCTCCAAGGGTGATGTAGAGGTATCCTTCAGGAGGCCCCTCAATGGGGATGGCGCAGGCGGAGAAGACCTTGCGCCGGTCCGGGTCCGCCGGATCGTCTCCCAGGATAGGAAAGGCTTCCTCCCCGCCGGCGAACCGGATCAAGGGTTCCATGGACACATGATCCTGCTGAAGGGAACTCAGCTCGACGGACGAAGACAGAATGTGTCCATACAGGTCGAGGATGTAGACGGTAATGGTGGGATTCACCGCCAGAAGATCCCGATAGATCAGCGACAGGCTCTCATGGTTGACCTGACCGTCCCTGAGCAGGTCCTGTTTGGAGACGATCTGCTTAGCGATGTTCCGGTTGAGCTTCTGGCTGGCCTCGCGGAAGTACATGCGGTTGGAGAAGAGGACGAGCAGGATAAAGAAGAATCCCGCCAGATAGAACAGCCCCAGCATGAGGGCCGTCAACCTGCCGTGGATGGTTCGGATCATCCCGCGTCCTGCTCCAGGTCTTCCCTGTCGGCGAACTTGTAGCCCACACCCCAGACCGTGAGGATGAAACCCGGTTTGGCCGGGTCGGCCTCTATCTTGCCCCTTAACCGGTTGATGTGGGAGTTGACCGTGTGTTCGTAACCCTCGTATCCATAACCCCAGACCTGGTCGAGCAGCTGAGCCCTCGTGTAGACCCTTCCCGGGTGGGCGGCAAAGTGAAGGAGAAGGTCGAACTCCTTGGCCGTCAGGCTCACCGACCGGCCTTTCAGGGTCACCTTTCTCCGAGCGGTGTCGATGACGAGATCCCCCCGCGAGACGAGATCTCCGCGATCTCCCATAGCGCCCTCCATACCCGCCCTGCGGAAGATCGCCTTGACCCTGGCCACCAGCTCCCGGACGCTGAAGGGCTTGATCAGGTAATCATCCGCTCCCATCTCGAGACCCAGAACCCGGTCAACTTCTGAGGACTTGGCCGTCAGCATGAGGATGGGGGTGAAGTTGGAGGCGGCTCTCAAAGCCCTGCAGAGATCGAGGCCGTCCATGTCGGGCAGCATGAGGTCGAGGATGATCAGGCCGAAATTTCCGGACTGGGCCAGATTCAGGCCGGTATTGCCGTCCTCGGCCAGACTCACATGGTATCCCGCGTCCTGGAGGTGAAGTTTCACCAGGTGCGAGATATCCCTGTCATCCTCGACGAGGAGGACTTTCCTGGATGTTGTACCGGCCATTTACCTCATCACCCTCATAGAGCAACCATCGAATCAGACAGTGTTCACGAATCCGTAACGGATAGTTTAAAGGCAAAGTGAAGGGGAGAGGATCAAATGCAGAGGTACCGGAATCAATTACCCTTCCGTTGGATGTTCTGCATGATGCCGCGGAACATCCCGTAAAAAACCGGACAATGAGAGGGATACACCCTGTACCAGCAGGCCCTCCCCAAAGGCGGTCCATGGCCCCTCTGATCGGCCACATCCAATCGAAGTCGTACCACCCGTTGCTTCCGCCCAGGCATTGAATGGGCCGGTTTTCGCTGCTGCTCTCATGCATGTCGATTGGGGCTCAAACCGGTTTCTCGGTCCCTGAATTGCCAGTTCAGCATCAAAACCCGCCGCGGCGCTCCAACGCACAGCGCCGGGGATGGTGGGCAAAGAATACCGGGGGATATCCCTTACCGACCCCGATCAAGGACCACAGCGTCCCAGGGAGCTTCTAGGTGGTGAAAAGAAGGATCAGTCCCTGGACAATGCCGATGGCCGCTCCCGTCAGGGCCCCGACGACCTGGATGTGCCCGAACTCGGTTCTGGCAATGCCCCGTATCAGCCCCTCGAGGGCCTCGACCTCGAACTGCTCGACCTTGTCCCGGACAATTCCCTTCACATCCACGGAGGTCCTGAGCTTGTTGATGACGGCGGATTGGCTTCTGACAATCAGACGGTTGATCTCCTTTCCCAGGACATCCTGAAGGGTGGGGATCACCACATTGGACCAGGCCTGGGCAATGCCGGGGATCATCACCAGGAAGATGCCCGGCCCCTTTTCGTCAAGGATCCTGGCGATGAGCCTTCTGACCTCATCCTCCCACCTCACGCCGGTCATGGCCGCCTCCAGGTCCTCCTGGGTGAGGAGGGAACTCTCCACCGTTTCGGCCACTCTGCCGGCCAGGTCCGCATGCCGGCGGGGAATCACTCCCTGCAGGGTGAAGCAGAGGATCCTCACCGGCCTTCGGGGCCGGAAGAGCATCCTGATGGCCAGCCAGTTAGTGAACCAGCCGACCAGGGCGCCGACGGAGGGGAAGATGAGAAAATAAACCCATTCCGCCATGGGATTCGGTTTCTAGAGGACGATGAGCCTGAGCACGGTAAAGACGAGCACAGTGAAGAGAGCGGTAGCCGGTACCGTGATCAGCCAGGAATTGACGATGTTTCGGATAACCCTCAGGTTAAGGGCCGCCAGCCCCCTGGCCATCCCGACACCGATCACGCTCCCGACGAGGGTGTGGCTGGTCGAGACGGGAAGGCCCAGCTTGGAACAGACCAGCACCGTGGTTGCGGTGGCGAATTCGGCCGAGAATCCCCGGGAGGGGGTGATAATGGTGATCTTCTTACCGATGGTCTCGATGACCCTGTACCCCCAGGTGGCCAGACCGACGACTATCCCCAGCCCTCCCAGGGCAAGGATCCAGACGGGAACACCCACCTTCATCTCGACGCTTCCGCTTTGAAAGACGGAAACTATGGCGGCGAAGGGACCGATGGCGTTTGCCACGTCGTTGGCTCCGTGGGCAAAGGCGACGTAACAGGCGGTCCCCACCTGGAGGTAGGCGAAGATCCCCTCCACCTGGTCGAAGGCGTCCTTTCTCCTGCTGGGACGGTCGGAGAACTTGCGGGCGAGGAAAAGACGCATGACAAGATAGGCGGCAAGGCCGCAGCCAATGGCGATGAGGAGCGCCTGTTTGAAAGGGACGTCCAGGTTGATGTTTTTCAGGCCCTTGTAGATCATGGAAAGGACGAGAACCGAGATCACTGGAAAAAGCAGGATGGGGACAACCCGGTTGGCCGCTCTGACCGGGTTCCACGCCGCCAGAACGGTCCTCTTGACCAGAAGAAAGGTGAGGAACCCCACCAGTCCGCCGCACAGGGGAGATACGAACCAGCTCAGGACGATGGATCCGAGCTTGCCCCACTTGATGGCCGTCAGCCCCCCCACCAGGAGACCGAAACCGACGATGGAGCCGACGATGCTGTGCGTGGTGGAAACGGGAAGACCGAGAAAGGTGGACAGGTTGAGCCAGATCCCCGAGGCCAGCAATGCCGCCATCATTCCCAGGATAAACACCTCCGGATTGTCGGCGAATACGTCGGGGGAAACGATCCCCTTCCGGACGGTGTTCGTTACGTGGCCTCCGACCAGGAACGCCCCGGCAAACTCGAAGACGGCGGCCAGGAGGACAGCCTGCCTGAGGTTGATCGCGTGGGATCCAACGGAGGTCCCCATGGCGTTGGCGACATCGTTGGCTCCGATGTTCCAGGCCATGTATGCACAGGTGGCCGCGCTGACCCAGAGAACCCAGATATTCAGATCGAGCATGAAACCGCCCTATTTGAAGATGAACATGCGGATGCGGTTGCCCGTCTTTTCGGCTCCGTTGGCAATGTTCCCCACCGCCTCGAGGACCTTCATCCACAGGATCACGTTGACTGAACCGATCTCATCCTCGAGGGTAAGGATGTTCTTGACGAGTTGGTACTGTTTGACGTCGGCCTTGTGCTCCTCCTGGCCGAGGTTGTCTATCATCTCGGTAACCTTGCCCGCCTCGGCGCCGCCAAAGGACGCCTCCATCAGCTCGTCGAGTTCCTCGCTGATCCTGCTGAACTGTTCGACGGTGGCCATGACCTGCTCCATAAAGTCCCAGAACTGCTTGCGGATCTTCTCGGGGAAGGGAAGATGGCGCATGCTCAGAAGAACGCCCACGTCCTCGGCCACGTCACTGATCCGGTCCTGGAACCGGAGGATGTCAAGCAGGTCCGTTCGGTCGACGGGCGTGAAGATGGTCTTGGGCAGGTCGCCCCGGATGTGGTTCTTGATCACGTCGGCCTCGTGCTCGGCTTTCTTTATCTGTTCGACCAGATATTCGAACTTTTCCTCGTCCTCCTTCTCCAGGGCCTGAAAAAGCTCCGGCACCAGCCGAACGCATTCCATCACCTTGCGCATGTGGTCCTGGAGGGGACCGAAGGGCGACTTGGCAAACAGATCGAAAATAGTCTTTCTCATCCCGACTCCTCCCCCTTTCCAATGGATTCAGTGAGGCATATTATCGGTCCCGCTTTGAAACCTCAACTCAATTCTCGGCCAATCCGCGACAACATCCGGACAGGCAAAAAAAACCGAGGGCGAAACCGTGATCGGTCCCGCCCTCGGGTAAGAGATGCTCGGCTGTCGACAGTGTTATCTGCCTGCTGCCCGCGCTGCTTTAGAAACAGTCACCGCAATTTTTCGTGCCATCTCCACCGCGGTCATGATCCCAGCGGTTACCGCAGCCCCAATCCCAGAGATCGACATGGAGGTTCCACAGTTCCATCAGTGCGCTGCAGTCTGCCGGTAGGATGTCGCCCCGCAGTTCGTCTCCTGGATCTCCCTCCGTGATCAGACTGACATAGGTCGTACCGGTGTTGACCTCCCCGATCAATGAGCCGATGGTGTCGGTTGTCCCCAGGACGGACTGGTTGAGGCTGTCGTCGGCATCGATGACGCCCAGGGCGATGAGATCGTGACCGTGAAGGTCGATCTCCCTTTCGGACGGATAGATCGGGACCAGTTCCACACCGGACGGATCCCCGCCTGCCACGATGCTGGCGGCGATCACCGTCCCGGCGTTGTCCGCCACCAGCTTGTAGTAGATCCTGTCGCTCCAGGGACCGACGGCGAAGATCGCCTTTCCTGTGGCCTCTCCACTGTCCAGGGGCTCCACAGTGCCGCCTGGTGTGGACTCCACGCCGGCCAGATCAGCGGAGAAGATCTCCAGATCGCACAGGCCCAGATCGGGACAGGTCAGTGCATAGGAAATGGCCTCCTCTCCAACGAGGACGACATCCATCTCGTCATGGACCATGTCGTCCACACCGCCGGCATGGATAAGGGAGAAAGAGATCTCCGACAGGTCCACCGGGGGGAAGGATCCCTTGATATAGATATTTCCGCCATAGTCGGAGGATGCGGCGCCAACGCTGAATAACACCGTTTCCGGCGTACCCGCACCGTCGGCCACATCGTCTGCAAAGACGAGCTCATACTCTGAATTACACTCGAGGCCGCTTCCCTTGAAGACGAATCGCGACGGTTCGCCGCAGATCGTATAGGCCATTTTGGCCCACGCTCTGGGGCAATCCACGCCATCGGAGACCTCCGCCTGTCTAAAGTACAGGTGGCTGATCCTGCTGCCGCTCAACCTGCTGTCCCCTCCCTTTTTGGCCCCGCAGCCGTAGGTCCGGGAATTTTCACCCGGGTCATCCGAATCGGCGGTAAAACCGGGCACGATGACAAGGCCCAGGATCAGGACAGCCAAAACCAGTACCGACATTCTCCCCTTCATCACACACCCCCTTGAAAACCCGTGCCGGTCAACCGGACCGACACAACTGACAATATCGCCAGAGTTAGGCAGAAGTCACATAAGCAATTCCCGTGCCCTCATGGAGGGCATTGATATCAAATGGTTTTTCAAACGACGGAGGTCAAAACCGGCCATCCGTTTCCCGAAAATAGGCAATATGTTACCGCAAAGGGACGGTCCATTTCACAACCCTCGGTGGTGAAAAGTATAGGTGAGAGGAAACACCGGGACAAAATCCGACAAATACTCACAAGGGGACATTGGGCAGTCCGGACCATCGAAACTCGAGGACCTGCCCTGATTTCTACCCCTGGTGGCCGGGGCAGAAGACAGCCGTCCGTCCCTGGATCCGACTGCCCTCGAGTTTCCCCGGGCAGTGCGGACACCCTCTGCCCGCCCTCCGATCGAACAGCAGATAGCGGTCCGGGAACCGGGAAAAATCAGCATGAAGGCGGATGGACAGGGCCAGGACGTCTCTCATGGAACCGTGGAGGGCCTCGAAAATGCCTGCCGGCAGGTCGGGGATCCCCACCCGCGGATGGATGCCGTTCTGAAACAGGATCTCGTCGGCGTACAGGTTGCCGATACCGGCAATGAGGGTCTGGTTCATGAGAGACGGTTTGAGGAGGGCTCTCCTGTGCTCGAAGATCTTTTCGAACCGGTCCGGGTCAAGTTCCGGATCCATCGCATCCGGACCGAGGTCCTTGAGTCGCAGGAATTCTCCGACGCCGTCCGTCCAGGCGAGACTTCCCAGCCTGCGCATGTCCGAGAAGGAGAGCCCTCCACCGTCCTGGAACCGAATCGTCACCCGGCAGAAACGGGGCGCCGGATCGGACGGGAACAGCTCATCAAGGCGGCCGGTCATACCGAAATGAAAGACCAGGTATCCTCCCCTTTCTGTCCCGGCCAAGAGGTATTTCCCGTGGCGGAGGGTCCCGGTGAATTCCGTCCCCGTCAGGCGGATCTTGAGGTTTTCGGGAAAGGGGCTCCTCAGCCTGGACTCGTTCCCGATCGAAACCCCGGCGATCTTTCTGCCCAGGAACCTACCCTGAAAATCCTCACGGATTGTCTCCACCTCCGGCAGCTCGGGCATAGGGTTTCCTTTCAGATCCGAAAATGGGGTATCGGATCAATAGATATTGGGACATTAGCTATTGGAGAATTAGATATTAGACATTACTGTATCTACGTAAAGAGATTGGAAGACATCGGGAAAATATACTATTTATTTATGACCGGTTAGCAGATCTTACGGTGAATATATGCTGTGTTCCATTTCCAATGCTCCAATTTCTAATGTTCTAATCCCTAATACTCTAATCCCTAATGCTCTAATCTCTAATACTCTAACCCCTAATGCTCTAATCTCTAATATTCTAATCTCTGATACTCTTACTCCCCATCTCCGCTTTTTCCATCCATCTCCTGTACCACCCGGCCAGCCTGTCCGGTGAGACACCGAGATGGTACAGCCAGGTTACCGCCAGGTGGATAAAGGTTGTCCGCCAGGTCCCGTGTCGGATCCACCTCCTGGCCGATGTGACCGCCACGGCTGGAAGGATAACGGTCCTGTCCGATCTCCTCAGACGCCGCCACAGTTCATAATCCTCCATTATGGGCTGGTCCGGGAAACCGCCCACGGCAGAGAACTTCTCTTTAACCGCGAAGATCGCCTGGTCCCCGAAGACCACCCCCAGACGGTGAGCCCGCAGGTTGGCGGCCCACTGAATGACCCGCAGGGACCGGCTTCCCTCCTCAAAGGCCAAGGAGAAGGCCCCTGCGACCGCACCACCTTCGACCGCCTCTCTGATCAGGTCCGGGAAGCGGGCCGGCAATTTCGTGTCTGCGTGGAGGAAGAGCACCAGATCCCCGGTTGCCGCATCGGCTCCGCTGTTCATCTGCCCGGGCCGGCTCGCCGGGCCTGGACGCACCCTGACCCCTGCCTCCCGGCAGATCCGCACCGTACCGTCCACGCTCCCTCCGTCGGAGACGACGACCTCGACATCCGAGTTCCTGAGGTCCTTCAGAAGATCTCCGATCCTCTCCTCTTCGTTGAATACGGGAACGATCACCGAGATGGTCCGATTTTTGTCCGGATATCGGGCAAGGGATTCGGACACCGCCCGTTCCCAGGCCACCAGGTCGGCCGGCTCGTCCACATCGTCCTTGTCGTCCAGCAGGCCCAGGTCGACCCGAACGCCTGCCAGGGAGTTCACCGTCCTCATCAGGACCTCATCTGTTCCCCACGGAATACCCTGGAACAGAGCGGCGAACACTTCCTCGGGAGCATCGGAACGGATGCCAAGGAGGTAGTAGCCGCCGTCGGTGGCCGGTCCGAGGATTATCTGATTACTATCCAGAAGCGCAGAGGCGGTGGACACATCGTCCTCGGTGAGCGACGGACAGTCGCTGCCGATGATAAGGGCTTCGCTGTAACCTTCCGAAAAGGATTCCCTGAAAGCCCTCTCCATCCTGGCCCCCAGGTCCCCCTCTCCCTGGAGGCGGTATTCCAGCTCCGGACCCAGCCAGTCCACCATCCTCCTTGCGTTGCCTCCTTCATACCGGACCTGAAGGTCAAAACCCGATCGGGCAAGCGGTCTGACACGGTTCAGGGTATGTTCGGTCATCCTCCGGTGCAGGTCGGCGGCTCCCTCCGGTCCCAAGGCGGGGATCAGGCGGGTCTTCGTGGTACCGGGTTCGGGGTAGCGGGTGAAGATGATTAATTTTGAGGGCACAGTCATCGGTAATCAGTGATCGGTTATCCGTGTTTGATAGCCAATTTTTTCAAGTGTGGATGTCATGGAATGGGAGATGGGGTGAGTGGGCGTATGGGCGAATATTCGTATGGTTCGCTCCCTTTCTCCCCATCGCCCTATCTCCCGATCGCCCCCTCGGATTTGGAACTCTGCGTCCCCTAATCCCCACCCCTCCGCCACCGCAGGATCCTTTCAAAGATCCCCTTCACCCTCGGGGTCAGCCGGGTGCGATTGTACGCGTCGGCCGCCCGGCGGATCGCCTCGGCCTGGGTGGGATAGGGATGGATGACCGAGGAGAGGGCTCCCAGGCCGATCTTGGCCTGCATGGCCACGCTGACCTCGCTGATCATCTCGCCGGCGTGGCGGGCAACGATGGTGGCACCCAGGATCGTGTCGGTCCCCTTCCTGACGTGGATGCGCACCATCCCCTCCTCCTCACCGTCGGCAAGAGCCCGATCCACATCGTCCATACCGATGGTGAAGGTGTCCACGGGGATCCCTTTTTCGGCGGCATCTCTCTCGTACATGCCGACATGGGCGATCTCGGGATCGGTGTAGGTGCACCAGGGGATGGTCAGGGCACTCGCTTTTTTCCGCCCCCAGAAAAGGGCGTTCTGAATGACAATGCGCGCTGTCGCATCGGCCGTGTGGGTGAATTTGTAGGGGAAGCAGATATCCCCGGCGGCATAGATCCTCGGGTTGGAGGTCCGAAGCCTGTCGTCGACCTCGACCCCTTTCCTGGCATCGTAACGGACCCCGGCCGCCTCGAGATTGAGGCCGTCCACATTGGGGACCCTTCCCACGCCGATGAGGATGTCGTCGACGACGATCCGTTTCATCTCGCCGTCGCACTCGAGGTGGATGACCTTGCCCTCATGAGCCCTCTCGACCCGGCTGATGCTGCAGGACAGTACCAGTTCGACACCGTCTCTGATCATGGATTCCTCTACCACCCTGGCGGCGTCACGGTCCTCACGGGACAGGATCTGAGGGCCCGCCTCGAGGAGGGTGACCTCGCTTCCGAGCCGCTGGAAGGTCTGGGCCAGTTCGCACCCCAGGGGGCCGGCTCCGATGACGGCCAGCCGGTCCGGCCTTTCGGTCAGGGAAAAAACCGTCTCGTTGGTGAGGTACCCCGCTTCGGCGAGACCGTCGATGGGCAGTTCGAAGGCCCTGGCCCCGGTGGTGATGGCCGCCCGTTTGAACCGGAGGGTCTTACCGTCCACCTCCACACTGTCGGGGCCGGTGAACACACCACTGCCGATGAAGACGTCCACTCCCAGATCCTCGCTGTACCGCCGGGCCGAGTCGTTTTCACTGATCACGGACCGGATGCGCCGCATCCTCTCCATAACGGCCGGAAAGTCCACTTCGGCGCCTTCGGGCACACTGATGCCGAACCGGTGCGCATCCCCGACGTCGAAGGCCGCCCGCGAGGACCTGATGATGCACTTTGACGGGACACATCCCACGTTCAGACAGTCCCCACCCAGAAGGTGTCTCTCGACCAGGGCGACCTTTCCACCCAGACCGGCCGCGACGGCGGCCGTTACCAGACCGGCCGTCCCAGCTCCGATGACGACCATGTTGTAGACACGGGCCGGTTCCGGGTTCACCCAGTCCGGAGGGTGGACGTTTGAGGCAAGTTCTCGGTTGTATGGATCCTCGGGCAGGATATTGACCTTATCATTCACGATGGGTCCCCTCTTCTGTACCGCCCCGGCCGGAGGGTTCGTCCGCAACCCCCTCGACCCGGGCCGCCAGGGCTCTTTTAGCGATCCTGGTGATGTAAACGGTCACAATGACCGTGGCGATCAACCCCACGATCTTGATCCCCAGCTGAGCCGGGGTTTGATCGCCTTGATCCGACCCCAGAGTCGCCAGGCTGCCGGCAACGGTGCCGAAATAAACGTACATGATCGTACCGGGCATCATGCCGATCCACGAGGCGAGGAAGTACTCCCTCAAGGTGACCTTGGTCAGACCATAGGCGTAGTTGAGCATATTGAAAGGGAAAACCGGGGACAGTCTGGTGAGACCGACGATCCTCCAGCCGGCATGACCCACCGCCTCGTCGATGGCCTTGAACCTGGTATTGCCCTCGACCTTTCGGGCCACCCAGCCTCGTGCCAGGTACCGTCCCACGAGAAAGGCTCCGGTTGCCCCCAGGGTAGAGGCTATGGACACGATGACGAAACCTTTGATCAGCCCGTACACGAACCCCGCACCGAGGGTGAGGATGGAACCGGGGAGGAAAAAGATGGTGGCGAGGATGTAGATCAGGACAAAGACAATTGCGCCAAGGGGCCCCAGATCCTGAATCCAGACCAGAGACGATCGGAGGAGATCCTGGAAATAGGTGCGGTAGGAGATGAGGGTTCCGAGAAGAATAACGACGAGGCCGAGGATGACGATCTTCCTGAACCTGGTGCCGGACGGTTCCCGGCTGCCTCTCTGTGCACTCAAGGCCATGCTCTACCCCCGGTGCGATATTTGAAAAGTCTACCAGAAAAAAAAAGGGCTTAACCGCCCCCCTGTAACAAAAGCCTTCAGGGCATCATTCCTGGAGCTGCCGGGTGTCTATGCCAGGGCTCCCCCGCAGGAAGATCCTCTCCCCGCCGTACAACCGAAGCAGTGGATACCCGTCACGATCCTCCTGCCGGCCACTGAACCGATGTCGAAACGGCTGACATGATCGGGGGCCCCGTGGTCCATAGTCATATCGAGGGCAAGGTTGAAGTCGCAGTCGTACATGTCGCCGTTCCACCCGATGCTGATCTGCCTGCGGCACATGAGACCATCCACCGTACCGGGGTTGAATGAGTCCTTCAGCAGGGCCAGGTACTTTTTGTCCTTATGCTTTTTCCGAAGGCCTTCCTGGAAGCGACCGATGGGCATATTGGTGATGGTGAGGAGGTTGGTGAACTGGATGCCGAATCTCTGCCGGAGCTCCTTTCGGTATGCCTCTTCAAGAGCGTCCTGGTCGCCGGGCAGGAATGCTCCTCCCGGATTGTAGACGAGATCGAGCTTAAGTCCGTTTGCGGTCCCGTAGCCCAGCCCGTTCAGCATCCTGATGGCCTCGATGCTCCTCTCGTAAACATGGGGTCCCCGCTGGTTGCGGACGTTCTCCTCGAGGTAGCAGGGCATGGAGGCGACGAGATCCACCCGATGGTCCCTGAAGAAGCCGGGAAGGTCCTCCAGGCCGGGCTCCAGGAGGGCAGTAAGGTTTGTGCGGATCTGGACCCGAAGCCCGTTTTCCGTCAGGGACGAGAGGAACCATTTCAGATCCGGATTCAGCTCGGGCGCACCACCTGTGAGGTCCACCATTTGAGGCCGGACCTCGTCCATGATCTCGAGAACCCTTTCCATGATCTCCCGTCCCATGACCTCCCGGCGATCCGGCGAGGCGTCCAGGTGGCAGTGATCACAGACCTGGTTGCATTTCAGGCCTATGTTGACCTGGATGATATCGACACCTCTGGCAAAGAGCCCGTCCTTTCCCTTCTTCGGAATCCGGCGCTCGAACTCATTCATCGATAGACCTCCCGCCTGACCAGATCTTTCCGACCCCGCTCCCCGTGATATTCATTTCACGAACAGGCAACCAACCCCATTAATATACACCATTTCAAGGACAGGAAAATATTGGCCTGTAATTATCAAATATGTGCTTCGGAGTCTTAACATTTTTATCACTTCCCCCCTGTTTCCTTGCCCGCCGGGACATGTTGTAATATCCTTTAACCGGAACCCTGTCGAACCCCGCAGGTTCGAATTTTTTTCCAGAGGACATCCATATGCGCGTAGCGGTGGCCTCCGATCACGCCGGTTTTTCGCTGAAAAGGGAGATCGTCGATCTTCTGAGGCGGGAGGGGTACGAGACCCTCGATCTCGGCACTCAAAGTGACGATCCGGTGGATTATCCCGAATTCGCCCTCCGGGTCGGGCAGGCTTTGTCATCCGGTGAGGCGGACAGGGGGATCCTTATCTGCGGCAGCGGAGTGGGGGTGTCAGTGGCGGCCAACAAGATCCCGGGGATAAGGGCGGGCCTGTGCCACGACACCTATTCAGCCCATCAGGGGGTTGAACACGACGACATGAACGTCCTGGTCATGGGAGCCCGGGTCATCGGTTCCGAACTTGCCCGTGAACTTGCCGAAACCTTTCTCAGGGCTCGGTTCAGCGGGGAACCGAGACACGTCAGGCGATCGGAGAAGGTGCGGGAGATCGAGGAGCTGTACATGAAAAAACTGTGATCAGTGATCAGTGATTCGTCATTTGTCATTCGATAGCTGACAAAGCAACTGTTCGCTGATCACGAATTACTCATCACAGATCACTCGCCAGAGGAAATTCTCCATGAACAACATTCAAAAGGCACACAAGCTGGGCCAGTCCATTTGGCTCGACTACATCCGGCGATCCTTTATCACCTCGGGTGAACTCAACGATCTCCTCGATAAGGGCCTGACCGGCATGACCTCCAATCCCTCCATCTTCGAGAAGGCCATTGCCGGAAGCTCCGACTACGATGCCGACCTGAACCGGATGATTCGATCGGGAATGCCCGTGGAGGAGATCTACGACACCTTGACCCGGGATGACATCGCCATGGCAGGGGACGCCCTCCGCCCTGTTTTCGACTCCACCGGAGGCTCGGACGGCTTCGTCAGCCTCGAGGTCAATCCCCTTCTGGCCACCGACACCGCGAGCACCATCGCCGAGGGGCGACGCCTGTTCAGGGCCCTCGGCCGGCCCAACATCATGATCAAGGTCCCGGCCACGGTGAAGGGCATACCGGCCATTGAAGTCCTCCTCAGTGAGGGTATCAACGTCAATGTCACTCTCATCTTCTCCCTGGACCAGTACCGGGCTGCAGCAGAAGCCTACATCAGAGGCCTGGAGAGGATCGTCTCGGCCGGAGGGGACGTCGGAGGGGTGGCCTCCGTGGCTTCATTCTTCGTCAGCCGCCTGGACACCGTCGTCGACGAGGTCCTCCAGGAGACGGGCTTTTCGGAACACCAGGGCATGACCGCCATTGCCAATGCCAAGGTCGCCTACGCCGAGTTCAGCCGGATCTTCAGCGGACCCCGATGGGAGAAGATGGCCGCAAAGGGGGCCCGCGTCCAGAGACCGCTGTGGGCCAGCACCAGCACCAAGAATCCCCGGTACCCGGACACCCTGTACGTGGACAGCCTCATTGGCAAGGACACCGTGAACACTCTCCCGACCAACACCCTGCATGCCTTCCTCGATCACGGACAGGTCAAATCGACCATCGACGAGGGTGTGGACGCCGCCGCCGGATTCCTGGACCGAATCGCCGGACTGGGCATCGACCTGGATGGTATTACCGATGATCTCCTGACCCGGGGTGTGGACCTCTTTTCGAGATCCTTTCAATCCCTCATGTCGAGCATTCGGGCCAAGGGGGAGGAACTCATGGAGCACCGTGTCCACTTCGACATCGATCCCGGCCCCTACGCCGAGGCCGTCGGAGAGGCATCACGGGGATTACGGGAGCGGAATATCATGTCCCGAATCTGGGATCACGACCACACGGTCTGGAAACCGTCCCCGGATGAGATCACCAACCGGCTCGGGTGGCTTGCCAGCCCGGAGAACATGGCCGGCGTCCTGCCGGAGATCCAGGATTTCGCGGCCCGGGTGAGGGAGGACGGCTACACCCACGCCCTCCTCCTGGGAATGGGAGGGTCCAGCCTCGCTCCACTGGTATTCGGAGAGACCTTCCCGGTGTCCGACGGCTACCTCGATCTGTCGGTCCTGGACAGCACCGACCCCGCCGCGGTCATGGAAATGGACGGACGACACGACCCGAGAAGGACCCTCTTCATCGTGTCCACGAAATCGGGAGGGACAGTCGAAACCCTGTCCTTCTTCAAGTATTTCTACAATCGCGCCAGAGAGACCGTCGGGGACAGGGAAGCGGGACGGCACTTCGCGGCCATTACCGACCCAGGCAGCTCCCTGGAACGGCTGGCCCGGGAGCACGGCTTTCGCCGGACGTTCCTCAACGACCCCAATATCGGAGGGCGCTATTCCGCTCTGTCCTATTTCGGTCTCGTGCCGGCCGCCCTCCTCGGTCTGGACCTCCCCACCCTCCTGGACCGTGCGGCCACAATGGCCTGCAACTGCGAAGCGGCCAACTGCCCAGTCCAGGGGGACAACACCGGGGGGCAGCTCGGCGCGGCCATGGGACGGCTGTCTCTGGAGGGCGTGGACAAGCTGACCATCGTCACATCTCCGGGGATCTCCACCTTCGGCACCTGGCTGGAACAGCTGGTGGCCGAGAGCACCGGAAAGGAGGGCAAAGGGATCCTTCCCGTGGACGGCGAACCTGTCGGCCAACCGGACGTCTACGGCGGGGACAGGTTCTTCGTCACCCTCCGTCTGCCCGGGGACGAGGCCGATGTCGCGGCGGTCCAGTCTCTGGCCGACTCCGGACGTCCTTTCGTACGGATCGACCTGAAGGATGCCTATGATCTGGGCGGAGAGTTCTTCCGCTGGGAGATGGCCACTGCCGTAGCCGGGTCCATCATGGGGATCAACCCCTTCGACCAGCCCAACGTGGAATCGGCAAAGGTCCAGGCCCGGAGGATGCTGGATGAATTCGTCGAGTCCGGAAGCCTCCCCTCACCGCCGCCCACCCTGGAGGAGGACGGCATCCTGGTGTATTCGGATCTTAACCCCGCAAACCTCGACGAGGCCGTCAACGGATTCCTGGATCAGGCAGAACCGGGATCCTACGTCGCCCTGCAGGCCTATGTTCATCCCTCGAACGGCAACGGGGCCGCCCTGGCAGATCTGAGAGTCAGGATCCGGGATGCGCTGAAGGTGGCCACGACCTCGGGCTTTGGCCCCCGTTTTCTCCACTCGACGGGTCAACTTCACAAGGGCGATGGGGGAAAGGGCCTGTTTATTCAGATCACCACCGAGGACGCCCTGGATCTGCCCATACCGGATGTCCCCGGTGAGGAGAAATCCTCCGTCAGTTTCGGGGTCCTCAAGGCCGCCCAGGCCATGGGAGACAGGCGGGCGCTACTGGATGCGGGACGCCGGGTGGCGAGGTTTCACATCACCGGAGATGCCCGGGCCGGGATCAGGCGGCTTGCCGAAACTGTCAAGCGGAGAGAATAAAGGAGCGAGGTGACAGCCGGAAGGAGTCGGAATATGGCAGGTGGAAACGGGGAACTTCCTCCGGTTTTCATCGCCTGCATGTAAGCGGGACAAGGGCAAAGCGGTTCCGCCGATGATTTCCTCAACATACCAATTAGCGCCGGAGATTTTATTTTGGATTTAAGATCTCGGATTTTTCATTTGATCCAGCGCCTCTTTTTTCCCGGGAGTTGTCCATGCTCTTGGCCGGCGACATAGGCGGCACCAAAACCCTCCTGGCCCTATTTTCGCCCGACGGCGGCCCCTTCCGGCCCGTCGCGGAGAGGACCTTCCGCAGCTCCGATTACAGCAGCTTCGAGACGATGGTCGCCGAATTTTTGTCCTCGGTCACCGAGCCGGTGAGCCACGGAAGTTTCGGCGTGGCCGGCCCTGTCGCGGAGGGTGCTGTCAACACCACCAACCTCCCCTGGGTCATCGAGGAGAAAAGCCTCGCCGGGGCTGTCGGCCTGAAGGCCGCATTTCTTCTCAACGACCTCGAGGCTGTCGCCTATGCGATACCCCACCTGGAGCCGGATGACCTGCACGTTCTAAACGAGGGCCGGCCCGTGAGGGGCGGCGCCATGGCGATTATCGCCCCCGGAACAGGCCTCGGAGAAGCCTTTCTCGTCTGGACAGACAGGGGATACCGGGCCTGCCCTTCCGAGGGAGGGCACACCGATTTCTCGCCTGCCACGGCACGGGAGGTCAGCATGCTCCAGTACCTGCAGGCCAGATACGACCATGTGAGCTGGGAGCATGTCTGCTCCGGTATCGGCATCACCAACATCTACTCCTTCCTGAGGGACACCGGTGCAGCGGAGGAACCGCCCTGGCTGGCCGCAGAGCTGAAACGGGCCGGTGATGCCAATCCGGTCATCATTGAAAACGGCCTCCGGAACCCCGATAAATGCGAGATCTGCCGCCTGACCCTGGAGACCTTCGTGTCCCTCCTGGGAAGGGAATCCAGCAACCTGGCCCTGAAGGTCCTGGCGACGGGTGGAGTTTACCTGGGAGGGGGCATACCGCCCCGGATCCTCCCGGCTCTCGAGGGTGGCCCCTTTCTGGAGGCGTTCAGGGGGAAGGGACGGATGACGCACCTGGTGAACAGGATCCCGGTAAAGGTCATCGTCAACGAGAAGGCAGCCCTCCTCGGGGCGGCGTGCTACGGGCTGGAGAGAATGGGCGGATAAGATCCTCCCGAAGAGGAAGGATCTCTAGAGGGGGAGAGGGGGAGAAACGGAGAGGGGGAGAAAAAGCGATCTGTCTCCCACTCACCCGCTCTCCTATTCGCCCATACTGCGTGGGATGCCAAGAGGGAATCATGGATCGGAAAGGACAACAAATTGGAACGCTATGACGCCATCATAATCGGCAGCGGCCAGGCCGGCAACCCGCTGGCCGTCAAACTGGCGGTGTCCGGCCGGAAGGTGGCCCTGATAGAACGGGAGCACATCGGGGGGTCCTGCGTCAACGTGGGCTGTTCACCCACCAAGACCATGGAGTCCAGCGGCAGGGTGGCCTATGTGGTGGGAAGGGCGGCCGATTACGGGGTGAATGTCACAGGACCGGTGTCGGTGGACATGAGAAGGGTCCGGAAGAGGAAGCGGGACATCGTTTCCGGGTTCAGAGAAGGGGACAGAGCCAAGCTGGAGCGCAAGGGAGTTAACATTTTCTTCGGGGAGGCGAGGTTCAGGGGGCCGGATGAGATCGAGGTCAACCTGAATGACGGCGGTGAGAGCCGAATGACGGCCGAGAGGATCTTCATCGATACCGGTACCAGGCCTGCATCCCCGGACATCGAGGGATTGTCCGACTGCTCCATCCTGGACAACGCCTCCATCATGGAGCTTGACGCCGTTCCGGATCACCTGCTGGTTGTCGGGGGCGGTTATGTGGGCATGGAGTTCGGCCGCATGTACCGCAGGTTCGGGGCCCGGGTCACAATCATCCACCGGGGGCAACACGTTCTCAGCCGGGAGGACGCCGATGTGGCAGAGGCCATCCAGGAGATCTTCGCTGAGGACGGAATTCGGATCATTCTCCAGGCTGACACGCGCAGCGCCACCCAGGATAACGACGGAACGATCCACCTTGCCCTCACCTGTCAGGAGGGTGAGGAAACCCTGACCGGCTCCCATCTGCTGGTGGCCGCCGGGAGGACCCCGAATACCGACATGCTCAACCTGGGCGCCGCCGGCATTGAGGTGGACGAGAAGGGCTACATCAGGGTAGATGACAGGCTCCGCACCTCGGTGCCCGGGATTTTTGCCCTGGGGGATGTCAAGGGAGGTCCGGCCTTCACCCACATCGCCTACGACGACTACCGGGTCATCCGACAGAATCTCCTCGACGGCGGTGACGCCACAATCTCCGACCGTCTTTTGCCCTACGTGGTGTTCATCGACCCCCAGCTGGGCAGGGTAGGCCTGTCGGAGAGGGAAGCCGGAGAGCGGGGGCTCGATTTCAAGGTGGTCAGGATGCCCATGGCCCACGTCGCCAGAGCCCTCGAGGTGGACGAGACCAGGGGGTTCTTGAAGGCTCTGGTGGATTCGGGTACAGGCAGGATACTGGGCTTCACCGCACTGGGCATGGAGGGGGGAGAGCTCATGGCCGTGGTTCAGATGGCCATGGTGGGAGGTCTGACCCACAGTGACCTGAGGAACATGATCTTCGCCCATCCCACTCTGGCAGAGAGCCTGAACAACCTGTTCGCCCTGGTGGACAGGGAATGAGGAGAATCCAAAGTCCTAGATCCAAAATCCAAAACTAAACCGGGATGAAGGAAACGGACTTCTTTCGTAGGGGAATCTCCCAAATAAGCGCTCAACATCAGTGTTTTTTCGAGAACTCACATTTTTGGATTTTGGATTAAAGGACTCCAATCCGATGCCCCGCATCTTCGACAAATATCTCGACCGAGCCAAGGGGGTCCTCAGGAATAACTGGACAGGGTCCTACACCAAACCCTCTCCGAACCTCTACCCCCACCAGTGGAACTGGGATTCGGGATTCATCGCCATCGGCAAATCGCACTACGATACCAGGGCAGCTATCGCTGAACTGGACAGTCTCTTCGCGGGCCAGTGGGCCAACGGCATGCTCCCCCAGATCATCTTCAATCCGGAAGTCCTCGGACACTACTTTCCCGAACCGGACTTCTGGCAGGCGGACCGATCCCCGCACTGTCCCCGGGACCGGATCACTTCGGGCATCACCATGCCGCCGATCCACGCCGTCGCCGTGGAGCATATCTACGACCACGCCACCCAACGAAAGGACGTGCTGCCCTTCCTCAGGCGGATCTATCCCCGACTTCTCTCCCTCCATCAATACCTCTATCGGGAGAGGGATCCAATGGATGAGGGCCTCGTCTACATCAGGCATCCGTGGGAATCCGGTGTCGACAACTCCCCCGCCTGGGACGGGTCCCTCAAAGCCATCCCCGTCGATCGCCATGCCCTGCCCTCCTACAGCCGAAGAGACCTGGACCACGTTTCGGCAGAGATGAGGCCATCGGACGATGACTACGATCGATACGTCTACCTGGTGGACCTATTCCGGAATAGGGACTACAACGAGACCGCCATCCGGGAGGAATCCCCCTTCCTCATCCAGGACCCCCTCTTCAACTCTATACTCTGCCGGGCCAATCGATCCCTGGTGCGGATCGCTGATATCATCGGCGAATCAGCCGATCTCCCCCGATCTTGGGTGGAAAGGACTGCCGAGGCGATCCGCACGAAGCTGTGGTGCCCGGACAGCCGGATGTTCTATCCCCTCGATCTCGTGACGGGAACTCTGATCCACGCGGAGACGTCGTCCGGGTTTCTTCCCCTCTTCGCCGGAGCAGCCACCCGGGAACAGGCCGATATCCTCTATGGCCGGCTCAATTCGGTGTCCTTCTGTTCTCTGCATCAGGGTAACTGCTACACCATACCCAATTACGACACCCGGAAGGAGGATTTCGATCGCACCAATTACTGGAGGGGTCCGGTGTGGATCAATATCAACTGGATGCTGACGCACGGCCTCAAGCGTTACGGATATACCCTCAAGGCCGATTCCCTGCGCCGCGATCTCCTTCAACTTCCCATCCGCTTCGGATTCCGCGAGTACTTCGATTCCTTCTCGGGCAGGGGCTACGGATCGGAGGACTTCAGCTGGACGGCGGCTCTGTTCATCGACCTGGTGGAGGAATTCTACCGGGAGGACCGACCCCGGCGCAGGGCGAAGAAGATCCTTCGCAGCCTCATGACCCCGGGGAGAACCCTGAACTCAGGGACGGAGGAACCATCCTGCCCGCCGGGGGAACTGGCAGGGGAGCTGATGAAGAGCATCCGGTCCATGAGGGACTCCTTTTACGACACCGAGCGCGGCCTGGTGGATTACGAAGCCCTGAAAGGATCAGACCGTTTCCGTGATTACCGGGTCCTGACCAACGGGCTCCGGGATTTCGACCCCGGGAACCTGAGGGGACACACGGACCGACTCGCCTTCTGGGTCAACCTTTACAACACCCTGGTGGTTGACGCCATCGTGTCCACTGGTGTTCAGCGATCCGTCCTCACCTATCCTGGTTTCTTCCATAAGATCTCCTATGCCATCGGAGGAAGGAATTTTTCCCTGGATGACGTGGAACACGGCATCCTCAGGGGCAATCGGCGCGGCCCTTTCTACCCCTTCGGGCCCTTCCGTCCCTGGGACCGGAGAAAAAAGTGGATGGTCGAGGAACCCGATCCCCGCGTTCACTTCGCCCTGGTGTGCGGGTCCCGGTCCTGTGCTCCCATAGACTACTACGACCCCGCCCGGATCGACCTTCAGATGGACGAGGCGGCAAGGGCCTTCGTCAACTCCTCCGAGGTGCTTGTCTTTCCGGAGGAAGGCCGCGTTCTCCTGTCCGAGATCTTTCGGTGGTACGCGGGCGACTTTGGCGGCCGATCGGGCGTCATCGATTTCATCTCCCGCTACCTGGCCGAGGACGAGACCCGGGATTTTCTTCTTCACCGAGGGAAGCATCTCGAGTTCGAGTACCTGTTCTACGACTGGGACCTGAACCGGTGGGGACGATAACTGCAGGAGCCCCGTGGTTGGGTGGAAAGGGGAGAGTCAGTTCACGGTTGAAAAGCAGAGCATTGGAGCATTAGAAATTAGAGATTAGGTATCAATCCAAAATCCAAAAGGACAGTTCACAGATCACGGCCTGCCCTGCCTGCCGTGAGCTTGTCGAACGGAGCCTGTCGAAGGGTTCACAGTTCCCAGATATAGATTGCTTCACCCGGGAATCGGTTCGCAATGACAACCGCTTTTCCCCCGTGTCTCCTCGTCTCCGCGTCCGCAGATTGAGGTTCCAGGGTATCTGGTCAGTATCGGTGTAACGAGGTATGGAGGTATCGAGCAATTCAACCTTAAGTTCCTTCTTTATTGATCTAACCACCTCGATACTTCGCCACATCGATCCTTCGGTACACATTACCTTCAAATCGCCCCCTCGGGACCCTGGCCTCGGGCCTCTGGACTCATTTCCCCTCGCAGCAGGTTCCTTCCCCCTTCGCATACCCTCGATGCCGATATCATCTCGCTGTATCCCTTCATCTAGCCTGCTCGTATTAACATATTACAGAGCAGAAATCCGGGCGGCCTGTTTGGGCAAAAATTCACAAAACTGTAAATTATCTTGCCTGGATTTATCTGTTTTGTTATCCTCTCGACTCTTGCGGATTTTAGGCTGTGGACCTATTCACATAAGGACGTAAGGAGGACATCAGATGACCCGGAAGTTGACCATTTTTCTAATCGCCGCCGTCATGGCCGTCGCCTTTATGGGGGCAGTGGCTATCTCCTTTGCCGACGTGCCCGAGACGATCACCATCGACAAGGCCCAGAACAAGAAGCCGCCGGTGGTCTTCCCCCACGCAGCCCACGCCAAGGATAACGACTGCACCGTGTGCCACCACAAGGACGAGGGCAAGGAGGAGAAGAGAAGCTGCTTCGAGTGCCACGGCAAGGATGAGAACATTCCCGACCCGAGCGTGATGAGCGCCAAGGAAAACCCCTTTCACATTCTCTGCCGGGAATGCCACAAGGAAAAGGGACAGGGTCCGACCAAGTGCAACGAGTGCCACAAGGAATAGGTGATATTATCCAGTTTCGAAAGGGCCCCGGGCATGATGCCCGGGGCTTTTTTTTGCCCAGTCAGGAGGGGGGAGAGAGCCTCAGCTTCCAGTCCGCCACCACCTCCAGGGCCTTGGCCCTCAGATCCGCAGCATACTGATCGCCCCTCGCCAGGGCCGCCTCCAGCTCATCCAGGATGTCGTAGAAGATATGCCAACCCTCCCTCTCAGACCAGAACCGGGCGGACAGGGGGTATGGGTCGAAGGACATCCGGCCGGCGAGGTCTGCCAGTCTTTGGCACGACAGGACCAGCAGGTCCCGGGCGTCGGCGTTTCCGGCCGGGCTCCCGTTGTGGAACATTTTGGCGACGGTGAGAGCCATCCTGAGGCAGGTCACCGTGATGGGCACCCTGGAGACGAAGCATCCCGTGAAGGGGTCCAGGGCGTCCTTGATCCTGTCAGCCCCCCAGGGAAGAGAACGGGCATAGGAGGTGTAGATCAAAATCCTGACGAGGTCCCCCACCGTCTTTCCCAGGCGGGCGGCCTCGATGGCCTCCCGGGCGAAGGCTTCCTTGTCATGACGCATGAACAGGCCGTCGGCGTGCACGTACCTGAGATTCGCACCGTTCTCGGCGTAAAGAACGGACATCAGGTAGGCCTGGTCCTCTGCCCGGGCCACGAAAGTAGGTGTGAACGGCCGGTGCCGTCTCAGGCTGTCGATGAGGATCCCCGTGGTCCCTCCGGTAACGTGGACGCGCTGGAGGCACTCTCCCGTCCCCACGGCAACCGTCCGATCGTAACGGGCCATCATCTCCGCCTCCGTGGACAGCGCCTGGGGAAGCTGGCTGAAAAAAACCCACTGGTCGGGTTCCAGAACATAAGGGGGGGGAACAGGAGCAGCGGAAGAAGGAGAAGAGGGAGTGGAAGTGAGACTTGGGTCTGGAAGGGGCGGCCAGCGTACGTCGGGGGTGTACAGGCCCTTTCCGATATCCGCCTCGTTGACAAGGGCCCCGGCGATCATGCCCAGCTCAACCCGGTTTCCATCGCTGTCTATGCCACCGGCCCCCCAGAGGGGCGTCATCAGGTGCTCGAAGGCCGACCTCCCCGTCTCGGCAACCAGTTCCCGCTGGGGGAAGACCTGGTCGAGGTCGACCTTGAACGTCGCTCTGATTCCAGGATCGATCAGGACCTGCCAGAGAGCGGCGACGGCCTTGAGAAACGAGTAGTGACGGCCGTACCGGCCCTCGACGCCGAAGACCCTTTTCAGGTCATCATAGTCTCTCTTTCGAAGGTATTTCCTCCCCGCCGGAAGGAGGACCTCCTCCAGAAACCCCACCGCGTCACCCTCGGTGACCACATAGAGGTCGAGATGCCCGCCCACCCCGGCGGCGGCGAACTCCTCCTCAAGATATTTTCTTGCGATCCCCTGCAGGCCGTCATGGGTCGCCGACACCGACAGGAGACAGGACACCCTGCCTTTCTCCGGCATATTTCCCCTATCCACCTCCCAGCGGATCGCCTCCTCCAGGTTCCGCATTCCGTAGACGGCCTCGTTCCTGTCGGCCTTGATCCCGAGGGGTATGGGGTGGTCATACCAGTACTTCTGTTCGTCGAGCGAGATCTCTCCCAACCGATCCCGGATCTCCCGGGACAGGGGAAGATGACCCGGATCGGTCCCGGCCAGGGGGAGCGTCAGCAGCACGTTGGAGGTAAAGAGGACCTCCCTGCCGGGGGAGGTGACGGGTTCGGGATTGAGATGGTCTATCCGGACACCGCGTTTATTCCGAAGGGACCTGACCTGTTCCTCGGGGGACCTCAGGGCGGCCGCCCCTTCGGGAAAGAGGAGGGTGTAGACCCTGTCCACAGCCTCGAATAACTGCGGATCCTCGTTTCCGGTAAGCCAGACGACCAGGCTGTCCAGATCCTCCGCAAACAGCCGGTCTCCGGAGCACCGGTCCCGGACCTCCTCCTCGACCTGGAACAATGAGTTGTTCAGAAAAGACGCGACCAGGCCCCATTCCGGGTCCTGCCGGTGAAGGTCCAGGCACTGGAGAGCGGGCGAGTAGAGATGGTGGCCGGGACCGGCGAGTGCGATGAGAAATGCCGCGTTCAGGTTCTGGGCCACCTGCTCAGGATCGTTCTCTTCCGGACGGAACTGGTCCCCGGCGGCCAGGCCGGTCAAGCCGGGACGGCCCTCTTCGGTGCCGATCATTCTGCCGACAACGTATTGGAACTTCTCGAAGGACATGGTTTGGTCAGAGTAAGATTATCCGTGATTGGTGATTCGTAATTAGTGATCTGTGGATAGACCATAATTTACGGTTGGGGTTACGAGATCAAGTGTGAACTGTATCCTCATCATTGAAAACGTTTTTCCGGCGATGTACCTGGATAGTCATTTCAATACGTGGTTGCCTCTGGACATTAAGTATTCTAATAATTTTGGCCGATGGTTCACATTTACAAATCACGAGTCACAAATCACTGATCACCAACGCTCCCGTCAGACGTTCCTAACCTTCCACCAGGGCCTCGATGACAGTCCTGCAGAAGGCCGGGAGGTCATCGGGCATCCGGGAGGTGATGAGGTTGCCGTCCCGAACCACCTCCTCGTCGACGTAACGCGCCCCGGCGTGGACCAGATCGTCCTTAATGGCGAAGAAACCGGTCACCTCTCTTCCGGAGAGAACATCGGCGGACGCCAGCATCCATCCGGCATGGCAGATTGCGGCCACGACCTTTTCCCCCTTCACCATGTCGTGGACGAGGCGAACCATGGGCCGGTGACGCCGCATATGGTCCGGAGCGTAACCCCCGGGGATGACGACCGCGTCGAAATCGGCGGCGCCCACCGTCTCGGCGGCCCTGTCGGCCCGGACGGGGTAGCCGTGCTTGGAGGTATAGGTGTCCGTCCGGGGACCGACCACCGTGACCTCGGCGCCCTCTTCCTTCATGCGGTAGTAGGGATACCAGAGTTCGTGCTCCTGATAGAGGTTCTCCACCAGGATCGCCACCCTCTTGCCTTTAAGTTTCATGGAGATCCTCCCGTCAGATCCAATAGCCAAAATCCAAAAAACATCAATTCTGATACCAGTGGTTTTCAGGAATCAGGATGATCATCGCGCCAATAGCTTCACTGCGATCCCATTTCATCGCTCTGGATCCTGGTACCTGGACTTTGGATGGTGGATTCTTAGTCAAATATCTCACCAAAGAACGATCTCATCGCTTGCCAGGAGCGCCTGTCCGCCCCCTCGTTGAAGGCCGCCCCGCGCGAATTGTCGTTCCCCGCACCGGGGTTTGTAAAGGCGTGCACGGCGCCGCCGTAGTGGACCATCTGCCAGTCCACATCGGCCGACCGCATCTCCGCGATGAAGGCCGAAACCTGCTCAGGAGGTACAAGGGGGTCGTCCGCTCCGTGGAGGACCAGGATTTTCCCCTTTATGTTTCCGGCGTCCTTCGGATCCGGGGTGTCCAGGTTGCCGTGGAAGCTCACGACCCCGGCGAGGGGCGCTCCGCTCCGGGCCAGCTCGAGGGCCACACCGCCGCCGAAGCAATATCCCGTGGCTGCGACCCTGTTTTTATCCGTCAGGTCGTTCTCGAGCAGGAGGGTCAGGGCACTGTTGGCCCTCGCCCGCATGAGTCCACGGTCTCCGCGATAGATGCCCGCCTGTTGGGCGGCCTCCTTCTGATCTTTAGGCCTGACCCCCTTGCCGTAGACATCCGCCGCCAGGGCGATGTATCCCATCCCGGCCAGCTTCCTGACCACGTCCCTGTCGAACGGGCCTTCACCCATCCAGTCGTGAAAAACGACGACGCCCGGGCGCTGTCCGTCGCCGGAATCGTCCCATGCCAGGTAACCCTCCAGGACCGTGTCCCCGTGCCAGTATTCCACCAGCTCGCTCCGCACCTCGGCGCGGGCGCTCATCGACAGGCCCAGGACCAGCATCACTGCCACGAGATATTTCATCCCTCTCCTCCTCTCCCCCTTGTGGATAAGGACAACAAACCGGGAAGACATTTCGCGGTCTTACCTTTAGAATTATAGCATCCCGGAACGAGTTGCCTGAAGAAAGAGAAAGAGATCCGATGATCAGGATCCACACCTTCGACGATCTCCATCCCGGTATCCTCCTGAGGCGATACAAGCGGTTCCTGGCCGATGTCCGCCTCGATGACGGAAGGACGGTAACGGCCTTCACCCCGAACTCGGGGAGCATGCTGACCTGCTCCGACCCCGGTTCACCGGTCATGCTTTCCTACCAGGGGATACCGGGCAGGAAAACCGACTACACCCTGGAGATGGTCCGCACCGAGGCCGTATGGGTGGGCGTGAACACTCTGCTCGCCAACGAACTCGGAGCCAGGATCGTCTCAGAAGGGCTGACCGGAAAGGACGGTCTGGAGGGATTCACGGTCGAGGGGCGGGAATACACCTACGGTGATTCCAGGCTCGACCTGGTCCTCACTGACGGCGCCTCCAGATGTCTGGCCGAGGTCAAGAACGTCACCCTCCGGGAGAACGACACGGCCAGGTTCCCCGACGCCCGTACCGCGAGGGGGAAAAAGCATCTCCTTACCCTCATCGATGCCCTTTCGGAGGGCTATCTCGCATGCATGCTCTACATCGTTCAGAGGTCGGACTGTTCCCGCTTCGGTCCTGCCCGGGACATCGACCCCGATTATGCCCAGGCCTTCGATGAGGCGGTCGAAGCCGGGGTCAAGGTCCTCGCCTGCAGCCTGGAAGTCGGCCCCTCGGGCATCTTTTACGTTGACACCCTGCCGCTGACCGTACCATCCTTGCCCTGACGGAGACGCACGAGAGAGGACGGAACTCCCATGACCA
This sequence comes from bacterium, assembly GCA_020350725.1. Lineage (GTDB taxonomy): Bacteria > BMS3Abin14 > BMS3Abin14 > BMS3Abin14 > BMS3Abin14. The sequence continues at coordinate 2,340,656 of CP070719.1, read as the reverse complement.
TGCCTCCATCCAGTAAGCCCGACATCTACCTGAGATCCCTCGTCAGGGACGATCGGCAGGTCATCCTGTCCACGGAGGGGATCCTGTGCGCCACTACCGAGGAGTTGGTCAACAGCAGGGCATTCGAGACCGTTCTCGGCTTCTACCTCGACGACCTCGAACGACACGCCAGTCCGATCCTGGCGAGGATGGCGCCGGACGTGACAGCCCCCGGGGGCCGCCGACGCCTGCTCTCCCTGCTTCGGAACCTCTCCGAGACCCGGCTGGAGAACGCCGCCAGGGTTGCCGCGGATGGAGACCACTACCTGAATGACAGGAGGGCTCTGCATCTCTTTATCGAGGGTTTCTATGACTTCTGGCGGGCCCATGACAGGTACCTGATATGCACCTCCGAGCAGGGCCCCAACAGCCACGACAGGAGACCATACAGGACCTTCAACATCACTGTGGAAAGACTTAAACACCTGGTCCGGGCCCTCTATCGAGACATCTGCGAGAACATCACCGGGGATCGCCTCCGCATCTATCGTCAGGTCTCGGCCGGGTGCGACGTGGGGATCATAGCCGTGCAGAGGCAATGGCCCTCCACCGTCGGCACGGTTGCCGGTCTGGACAACATCCCCTTTGTCCGCCAGGTCCTCATCAACCCTCCCCTTATCATCGATCCCCCGGAGAACCGGCGAACCGGAGAGTTCCTGAAGGTCGAAACGAATCCCCTGGAGAACCTGGATCTCGACCCGGAGCAGTGGCTCTGCTATCCCGCCCAGGTCGGTCCCGTCGTCATATTCATCTACTTCAATCGTCGGTTCATGGGTCTCGGCTGTTCCCTGGCCAATCTCTTCGAGCTGGCCACCGACGAGCAGATCGCCTCCGGCCCGGAGGCGATCTACCTCTATGGCGTCCCGTCCGATCAATTGGGGCGGTACGGGGACCTGCCCACGGTCTTCTTCGATGATGAGGCGAACGACCTCCTCATCGCCGCGGTGCCCGGGGAGGACCGTTTCGGGTATTTCGGTTATCTGAAGAAGATGGCCCTCACTCTCCACAATGTCCGGGTCATGAAGAGGGGGCGGATGCCCTTCCACGGGGCCATGACAAGGATCACCCTGAGGAACGGGAGGACGGCCAGCCTCCTCATCATGGGGGACACCGCCACGGGCAAGTCAGAGACGCTGGAGGCTCTCAGAACCCTGGGCCGGGACTCCATCAGTGACATGACCATCGTCGCCGACGACATGGGCTCCCTCGAGATAGGGTCTGACGGAAGGGTTCACGGCTACGGCACGGAGATCGGTGCCTTCATCCGTCTGGACGATCTCGCCCGGGAGTACGCCTTCAACCAGGTGGACCGGGCTATCATCATGAGCCCCCAGAAGGTCAATGCCAGAGTCGTCGTGCCGGTGGCCTTCCTGGAGGAGGTCACGGCCGGGTACCCCGTGGACTACGTCCTGTACACCAACAACTACGAGCAGGTGGACCCGGACCACCCCATTGTCGATCCCCTGCCGACCCCACAGGCCGCCCTGAGGGTCTTCCGCGAGGGCGCCGCCATGGCCAAGGGGACAACCACCTCCATCGGACTCGTGCACAGCTACTTCGCCAATATCTTCGGGCCTCCCCAGTACAGGGACATGCACGAGGAACTGGCCGTGAGGACCTTCGAGGCCGCCTTCTCGTCCGGGGCCTTCTTCGCCCAGATCCGGACCCGGCTGGCCCTTCCCGGCTTCGAGATCGAGGGCCCGCGGGAGGCTGCACATGCCCTGTTTGAGCTCATCTCGAGGGACCGGTCATGAGATCCGGGCCGCCGGCATCAGTCCTGTTCCTGTCCGTCGCGTGTGCACTGGTCGCCCTCATCCTGGTGCGGCCGGATGTGGGCGGCGCCATGCCGCCCTTCGCCAAGGCCACCGGACAAGCCTGCTCCCACTGCCACATCTCGCCCTTCGGCGGGGGACCTCTCACCCCCTCAGGGGAGGCCTTCCGTGAGGCCCTCCAGAGCGCCACCCCCCCTGTCGACCCCTTACTTCTCGTCACTCCGGGGCAGCGTATCCTGCACGCGGCTGCCTATCTCATCCACATCCTGTTCGGAGTGGGATGGGTGGGGATCTTTCTCTATCTCTTCCTTCCCGCTGCACTTCGGCATCGGGATTTTCCCTCCCCCCCCAGGGGATATCTCCGCCAGATGTGGTACGGGGCAGCGGTGGTTATCGTTGCCGGCCCCTTCCTGGCCTACATGAAGGTCCTGTTCATACCGGGCCTTCTCACGTCCCGTTTCGGTCTCCTCCTCGTCCTGAAGATCCTGGCCGTTCTCTGCCTGCTGGCGACCACAGTGTTCATCACGTGGTACATCGTCCCCTATGCCGGGCGGCGGTACCGGCAGTTGTCCAAAGAGATCGACGGCGGCAGACCGGTCGAACTGACCACAGGCGATCTGTCCCTCTTCACGGGAAGGGGCAAGAGGAAGGCCCTGGCGGCCGCCGACGGAGTCATCTACGACCTGACCGGCCGCAACCTCTGGCGGCATGGCATCCATCCGGGCGGTCACCATGCGGGGCAGGATCTGAGCGACAGCTTCCGGGATGCCCCCCACGGACCGGATGTCCTGGAGAGGGTCCCGAGGGCGGGCAGGCTCCTCGGGGGTCGAGGTGAGAAGAGCAATGTGACCCGATGGTACTACAGGGCGATCTACCTGGGGACCGCCGCCTGCCTCGTCATTCTTGCCGTCGTGGCCCTGTGGCGGCTGTGAAAAGAGGCGGCAAAGGAAGAGGGAGACCGCCAAAGCCTGGAGATCCGGCATCTGACATCCGGAAGGAAATGCCAATATCTGGAGGAGGCTCGGGCTGTTGGGGCCGACGGAGCAATCTCCGGAATTTGCCCATCGGGTTCGGGGGAATGGGTTCAGGTGACCAGGATCCTTGGTCCAATACTTCTTCCAATCTTTTTTTTCGCCCTGGGTGGATGTTCGGGGGACGGATACCACACCTTTGCCGACTACCCCGGATTTGCCTCATATTACCGGGACCGGTGTGATGGCGAGGGGTACCGGGGAACCTCTCCCGAGGACAGGGCGCTGCTCGAGCGTTACCGACCGCGCCTGATCCTTCCACCCGGAGGCAGGTACCCCATCGATCTCTACCGCGACTATCTCCCCCACGCCGCTCTGCTCCGCTTCCCCGATCGGGAGGTCCTCTCACCGGCCGTGACCCGCGAGGTCCTCGACGCCAACCGGGGAAAACGGGGTGTCTTTGTGGATTTCTCCCTCGACCGGTACCGAAGGGCGGGATGGGACAGAAAGCTCGGCCAGGAGCGGGAGGTTGCCCTTGAGACCCGGCGGCCGGTCCTCTACGGGAGAGTCTACCGGGAAGCGGTTGACTTCCCGGACGGGGAGGGCGGGAAGGGCACCCGCCGCCTGACCTTTCTGAAATACAATGCGCTCTTTGCCGTCAGCGGCCTCCCGGCCAGACTTCCCTGGTACGTCGACATCCTCATGGTCCTGGCCGGTTTCAGCAGTGAGGACTGGCACGAGCTGGACAATTTCGTCGCCGTGCACGTGGTCCTGGACGAGGGCCTGTCTCCCGTCGCCATGGTCCTGGCCCAGCACAACCACCACAGATCCTATCTCCTGGGCAAGGACCTGCCCCTGCCCGGGGACGGGCGGGTCTCGGTGGACGTGGCCCTCCGGTCCAACGAGATCTACCCGGCCTCGGACTCCGGCGAACCCGTGGCACACCGGGTCATCCGATGGAGCCGTTACCTGGACTACCTCCTGAGCGGAGAAAACCCGCCCCTCCTGAGGGGATTTGACGTCACGTATGGAAAGAGGGCAGGCGGGGTGGAGATCGATTACGATATGAGGTACCTGTCGCCGTGCGATCCCCTCTACACGGCCGAGATCCTTCTCGGTGAACCGAGACCCCTTTTCGGGATGTATGTGGGCCGTGACGGCCCGCCGGGGAGCGATTATTACACTGTCCCCGCCCTCCTCCCTCTGGGAAACCTCCTCAAGTTCGGATATCTGCACGACGGTGATCCTGAAGATATCCGGGTGGTCCGGGAAGCGGTTGACCGGAAGAGGAATACCATGGACATCGACAGGATCATGGAGCATGGAGGGAGGAGGTTCCTGGAGGATTGGAGGGCCCTGCCAACCGGCCGACCGTGAGGGACCCGGCGGCAAACCGCCCCGACCTGCCGTTGACTGGAGTGCGAACCCCGGCCCGAAAAGAGGGCAACCCGTCCTTGAGCCCGGGGATTTGCCCCTTACGGAGTTCTATACCCTTCCCCGTCTTTTTTTCCCCGTAGTGCCCGCCACGTATCCGAGGGCAAAGCCGAGGAGGATGAGCAGGGGGAACATGATCACCCGTGACATGCTGATCTCCCAGAAGAAAAACTTCACGGAAACCACCTGGGCGTTCTGCAGGAGAAGAACCAGGGAAAGGCTCAAAAGGGTCAGAAACACGATCGTCTTGGCTTTCAAGGGGAACCTCCTGCCTGAGGGACCGTCAGGGCTTTCGATAGGCCAGAACCCTCACCAGCCCGATGGCGGCGCCGGTCTGATCGGTGGTGACGGCGTCGCTGACCGACACCACCTCGTCGATCCCCTGGCCGGCCAGAAAACCGTTGACCTGCTCGTCCAGGGCTTCCAGCTCCTCATGGGCCTGGAAGACCTTGAGGGGAGTGGCGAACGTCTTAACCTCAATCATCTTACACCTCCATTCCCCCTGAAGACCAGCTTGGCGATGAGGATCAGCCACGGGACCCCGTGGAAGATCAGATCGAGCCAGTCTATGGGGCGAATCAACCTGCCTTTAAGGAGAAGGTGCAGCTTCTCCCAGATGTGGGGCGGAGAAAAGGGTGCGAGACCCAGGGTGAGACAGGCCAGAACGACCATACTCCAGGGAAGGCCTTTGATCCAGGTGGTGATCTGATCGACCATACAGCGCTGCTCCTCCATTTGTATTCTCGCTCTGCAGTTAATTATACAGAATACCAGGTGTCCCGGGGGATGTCCGGAGAGCAGGAAGACGTTATCGTCCGAGATCTCCCCTGGGATTGCTTCACCTGGATATCGGCTCGCAATGACTGCCGCTTCTTCTCCCGCGTTCCCCCACCCGCCCCCCCCGTCTCCTCGTCCCGTCTTCCCTGGCGTCTGGGCCCCGGCCTGAGTCTGGAGGCCGGCGTCAAGGGAGCAGAAAACCGCCCAAGGGTCAAGTTGCAACGGGCAACGGAAGACATCGGCTGCGGTATCGGTTTTTGAGCTCATACTGCGAACCGTGAACCGGAACCTGTCCTCCGATCCTCCATTCCCGATGCCCAACCTCCAATATCTAATCTCCAATATCCACTCTCTAATATCTAATCTCTAATATCCAATGTCCAATCTCCAATCTCTAACCCCCCATCTCCATTTTGCCACCCCATTGACATCCCATCGGCAGCTGCTACCCTTTTTCCATATACAGGACATTTCCTTCTTAACAAGAAAGCGATCCCGGGAGACCTTCGACCATGGGCCGCCATCTGGTGCTGGCAGGAGGTGGTCATGCCCACCTCACGACCCTGTTACGAACCGGTGAGATCACCTCGCGCGGCCACCAGGTGACCGTCGTCGGCCCGTCCCCTTATCATTACTATTCCGGAATGGCCCCCGGTATGGTCTCGGGTCATTACCGCCCCCAGCAGATCCGCTTCCACATCCGCAAGATGGTGGTTGACCGCGGAGGCCGTTTCATCGAGGACCGGATCGAGGACATCCGCCCCCGTGAGAAGGAGCTGGTCCTCGCGTCGGGCATCACGATCCCTTACGATACCGTGTCCTTCAACATCGGTAGCGAAGTTCCCACCGGACGCATTGTCCGGGAGGGCCGAAACATATTTACCGTTAAGCCCATCGAGAACCTTCTCAGGGGGAGGTTGGCCCTTGAGGCCCTCCATCGCGACCAGCCCGCCGGGGAGGAGATCGCCGTCTGTGTGGTGGGAGGAGGACCGGCGGGAGTGGAACTCGCCGGGTCTGTCTGGGCCCTGACTCAGCGTCTCCAGAGGCCCTCCAGGATCACCCTTCTGACGGGGGGGAAGCTGCTGGGAAGGTTGCCCCGAAGGGTACGGGATCTGGCGTTTGAATCCCTGGCATCAAGGGGTGTTGCCATCCACGAGGATGTCCCCGTAGAAGAGATCACCGCAGGCAGTGTGAAGATGGAGGACGGGCAGGCCATCGACAGCCTCATCACCTTCGTGGCCGTTGGGGTGAAACCGAGTTCCCTTTTCCGCAACACGGAGGTCCCTGCAGGCGATGACGGGGGACTCCTGGTGAACAACCGCCTTCAGAGCGTCGACTTTCCGGAGATCTTCGGCGGCGGCGACTGTGTCACCCTTGAGGGCGACCCCCTGGCCAGAGTCGGCGTCTACGCGGTCCGTCAGAACCCGGTCCTCTTCCACAACCTTCTGGCATCCCTGGAGGGGACACCGCTTACGGTTTTCGAACCCGGCAGCCCGTCCTTCCTTCTCATCCTGAACATGGGGGACGGGACAGGTATCCTGCGGAAGGGGAAATGGATATACCAAGGCCGTCTTGCTTTTCGCCTCAAGGACTGGATAGACCGGAGGTTCATGAAAAGGTACCAGGTATCGGGGGAGTTGGAGGAGGAGCTGGGGAATATCCAGCGCTCCCCTGAATTCAGCAGTCGATAACCGGAGGTCAGGAGAAGATCGCTTGGCATGAAGTCCCGTTAACACTGTATTCTACACTCCGTATCCTGTATCCTTTACCCTCCAGAGTCATGAGGAGGAACCGCCATGCCCATAGCCGATTACTTCAAACCGATCGAAGCATGGTCCGCCGATCAGGTCCGCAGATTCCTCCGGGAACACTCACCGGAGGAATACAATCTGGTGGACGTTCGCCAGCCCGCTGAGTACGAGAGGGGACACCTTCCGGGTTCCCGGCTCATCCCGATGGCGGAACTCGAGACCAGGGCCGGCGAGATCGATCCCTCCAGGCCCACCATCGCATACTGAGCCTCGGGAATCCGCAGCCGTGCCGCTGCGGCCGTTCTGAAAAGGCTTGGCTATAATCCCGTTGTCAGCATGTCCGGAGGCATTCACGCCTGGGAGGGGCTGGTTGCTGACGGTCCGGCAGATGCGGGGCTCTCCCAGTTCGAGGCCGCGGGAAATCCCGCCGAGATGGCGGCGATCTCCTGGACCATGGAGGAAAACACGAGAAAATTCTACCTCGCCCTCTCCGGTCTGGTGCCCGACTCCAGGTCCTCAGCCCTGTTTCAGAGCCTGGCAGAGGCGGAGGAGAGCCACAAGGCGACCCTGGTGGACCTTTTCCGTGACCTGTCGGGAAAACAGGATATGCCCGACCTGGCCCAGGGCGGACCTCCTCTCCTGGAGGGCGGAATGGATCTGGACGGAACCCTTCACTGGGTGGAGGGAAAGCCGCTGGAGGAGGTCCTCGACATCGTCCTGGCCCTGGAGACGAACGCCTACGATCGATATATCAAGATGCTCAACATCGTTGAGGATGAACCCTCCCGGAGTGTCTTTCGCAGCCTGTCCGACGAGGAAAGAAAACACCTCGACCGCCTCACGGCTCTTATGGACGAAACCCTCCAGAGCGACTATGACTACAGGGAGTAGATGTCGGAGATGGGGCAGAGATTTGGGATTGGACATTGGACATTGGACATCAGACATTAGACATTAGATATTAGAGAGTGGATATTGGAGAGTGGATATTGGAGGTTGGGCATCGGGAATGCAGGATCGGAGGACAGGTTCCGGTTCACGGTTCGCAGTATGAGCTCAAAAAGCGATAACGCGGACGATGTCTTCCGTTGCCCGTTGAACCTTTAACCTTGGGCTGTTTTCCCTCCCTCGCCTCTGGACCACATGAGGACCTGGGGCATGGCACCTGGAACCCTCGGCAGGCTTGGGGCCGGCCTGGGACTATAGACACGGGACCTGAACTCGGGACCTATTTCATGACACCCATACCATGACCGGTTTTTTCAACGCTCTGACTCTCCTGCTGATCCTCCTCAATCCCTTTCTGGTGGTGGTCTACCTGATCGAACTCATCCGCGATCTCGACCTCCCCACTTTTTCGAAGGTCCTGGTGAGGGGCGGCATGATCAGCTCGGCAATTTTCATCCTCTTCACCCTTCTTGGCGATGCCGTCTTCACCGAGCTGCTCCGCGCCGAGTTTGCTTCCTTCCAGATATTCGGCGGCATCATCTTTCTTATCATCGGCATCAATTTCATGCTCAGGGGAAACCAGGCCATTGAAGCCCTCAGGGGTCCCCCCGAGCACATTGCCGGGTCCATCGCCATGCCCGTTCTGGTCGGTCCCGCCACCGTGAGCGCCAGTGTCATTGTCGGTCAGCAGCTCAGCCGGATGCTGGCGGTGATGGCCGTCCTCACTGCGGTGGCCATCTGCATACTCGTGATGATCACCATGAAAATACTCCACGATTTCGTCAAACCGCGGAACGAAAGACTGGTGGAGCGCTACATCGAGATCATGGGCCGGATCCTGGCCTTGATCGTGGGGATCTTCGCGGTGGAGATGATCATGCAGGGCCTGCTGGTGTGGTTCAAGAGGATCTCGGCTTCCGTCCTGTCCTGAGCGGGGGATATCCTTCCGAAAGGAGACAGGCCCTTCCGGTTCACCGTGCGAGGTTCTTCGCCCTCTCCCTGATCAGAAAGTGGTAGATCAGATCTGAGTACCGGTCCACCTCGTCGTTGCCCTGTCCGGAAACGGCATGTCTCCAGAAGCCGTAAAGCTTGGTCAGGTTGATGAGGCGTTCGCTGTACCTCTGCCAGTTGAAACCCTCGCGGACCCGCTCGATCCCCCTCTCCGATATTCTCTTCCAGTGATCACCGTCTCCCTGGGCGCGATCGATGAACCCCTCGACCGCCCTCGCGATGAACTCAGGGCGGCTGGTGTCCACGAGGAAGCCGTTGACACCGGATTCGATGATCTCGAGGGGGCCGCCGAATTTCGGGGCAAAAGTGGGCAGTCCCGACGCCATGGCCTCGAGGATGGTGAGGCCGAAGGCTTCAAAGAGGGCAGGTTGGACGAACAGTCCGCCGCGGTCGGCCATGATCCGGTACGCCTCGCCGGTATCGAGCTTATTGATGCTGGGGAGCCAGCGTATCCGACCGTTGAGGCTGTGCCGTTCGATAAGATCCAGGGCTCTTTCTATCTCGCCCCTCTCTTCATAGTCTGTGGTGTTGTCCGAGTGAATGGTCCCCGCGGCAAAGATCAGGTTACAGCTCTCCTGCAGCTTCTCACTGATGCCGAAGGCTTCGATGAGCCCCGTGATGTTCTTGATCCTGTCGAACCTGGCCATGGTGAATATGGGCCTTCTGTCGGCATCCTCAAGCTCGCCGAAGATGTCCTCCGAACTCTCCTGAAAGATGTGGTGCTCGAGCTTGTCTTTCGCACTCTGGACCCTGCTGTCCGTCCGGTAGTAGGGGAAGTAGAGCTCTTCATCGACACCCGGGTGAATGACGTTGAATTTGGGATCGAATATGTTGACCCCGCCGTGAACCTGGTAGAGGCCCGGCATGGTGAAGAATTGGTACGATTCGTACTGTCCCATCGTATCCTCGGTTCCGACGATCTCCTGAAGGGTGCTGGTGATGATGAAGTCCGACTTGTTCATGGAGTAGATATCCGCCGTGAACTGAATGGAGAAGTTGTATTCCTCTTCCTTTTCCTGCCAGTAAACGTCTGAAAGGTGGTACTTCGGTTTCTCCAGAGCATGGGCAATGGTACACTGGATGGCATCGAAGCGGTCCGAGAGCAGGGAGGCGACGAGGTTGCCGTCGGAGTAATTGCCGATGACCAGATCCGGGTAACCCTGGAACATGCCGACCAACTCGTGGGCGGCGTCCTCGGCGAAATTCTCCAGGTAGGGCCACACCTGAAAGCGGGAGATCCAGTGCTTGATGATATTGAACCGTTCGTCCCGGAAGGGGACGCGGAGGATCCAGCAGTTATCCGTGTTGAAGATCTTCTCCAGCCTCTGATCACAGGTCGTACCGCCCGCTTCGGGGATAAGACGGGTCAGAACCAGGATCTGGGGCTCGACATCCAGACCCGAGGAACGCAGGAGTTTCCTCAGATGTCTTTCCAGGACCCTGACCTGGTCGAGGATGTAGATCACCTGTCCTCCCGTGTCCGGTTTGCCGAAGGTGTTCGTCTGGCCGAACCAGCCGTGCGGTGAGATGATCGCGATCCTGGAGATAAGGGGAATGGGCACCCTGGAGATAAAATCCTCCAGCAGCTGGTCGTCCGGCTCGTGAATAAGGTCCAGCAGGATGCCCATCGTGTCGGCGATCCGGCCCACCGTATCGCCCCAACCCGCCTCGAACCCCTCCTCGGCCAGAACGGCCTCGACTTCCCTGAAGGGGGTCTCGGCATCCATGGTCCTCATCTTCTCCAGGACCCCCTGCAGTCTTTCGGCGAAAAGCTCCAGATTGTCGATAATGGCCTCATTGACCATCAGGCTTCTTCCGTCGATCCTCTGGATCCTCATGAAATCGAAAAGCTTTCGATTCCATTCATCCGGCTGACTGAAGAGCCTGCTGCTCAGGTAACGGCTGAGGAAACGGATCCCTCCGCCGATGGAACGTCTGTCCCGGATGGAGGGTGCAGAACGGTAGAAGGGCAGGAAATCGATGTGGGGATGCTTGTCTCCGTTCCTGTCCTGACAGACAAAGGTGTTCTGAAGGTCCAGGAACCGGGGCAGGGTGGTCTCCTCGATGTAATCACCGTCCTTACGGATGAGGAAGAAACGATACCGTGCGATATCGTGTCTGCGCATTACCACGATGTGATCGCCGGATGGGAAAAGGACCTGGACCTTTTTAAGGAACTGAGCGATCGATGAATCCCGGCGAAAAGTCTCTCCCTTTTTCGCGTCATCGCAGTAGCTGTTGAACATCTGGATGACGTCGTTCCGCAGGTAGAGGCCTTTTTCCCGGCCGGACAGCCGGGCCAGCCATTCCCTGAAATCACCGAGGTCCTCGTCGTTGATAATACTCGTCAAAAGGTTGGTCTGTGTCATGGTCTTAGGGATTTACTTCCTTCAGGAAATTGTAATGTTCGAGGGCCTCCAGAATACCACCTGCATTGACTTTGGTGGCGAAAAAAATTTTCCTGCGCCCCCTGAGCTTCTCCAGTTCAGGGCTGTAGTTGCCCACGACGACAGCCTTCGGTTCACCGCGGAGCATCTCCTCGTCATTGCCCGAATCACCGCACACCAGAAAATTGCCCAGGGGGATCTCCCATTTGTAACTGAGATAGCGAATGGCTTTGCCCTTGGAGGCGCGATAGGGGAGGATGTCCAGGTATTTCTGGTGGGAATAGATGAGGCTGTACGGGCATTTGTTCTTGAGGAGAAGGTCGTGGACCGAGGCGAGGTGGTCCCGGTCGGCTGCCATGTTGTAACTGATCTTGAAGGGCCGCTGGTTTGCCTCCTCCTGGTACTCGAGGAAGGGCAGGCCATCGAGGAGGCCTTTGATCCTTTTCCGGTCCCACTTGTTCGAGATATGGGTCCTCCATCCGATGCCAGGCTGATTGCCGGCACCGTAGTAGATCTCCGACCCGACTGAGGAGATGATGACGTCCAGCCCTTCGACCTTATGCTGCTTGAGAAAGTGAACTGCTGACTCGAGAGACCTGCCGGTGGCCACACCGAAGCCTATCCTGCTGCGGTTCTCCCTGACGATCTCGAGAAACTCCGCCAACCGTGAATTGTCCTCGCCGATGAGGGTGTTGTCGATGTCCGTGATGATGAAATGGTTAAGACCCGCGAGTCTCCTTCCAATGGGGTCCATGGGAATATCGCTCAGCTTCACGGACGTTTTCGCCTCTTCGAGGAGATCGTTGATCTCCTCCATGTACGTCTTCGTGTGGCTTATCCAGGTGTAATGCTTCCTCACATTCAGGATCCCGTTCTTGGAGAAACGCTCCCACCTCTCCCCGTCGGCAAGGACTTTCCGGATGGCGGCGGCGATCTTCTTTCCATCGGTCGGGTCGATCAACTGCCCGCATCCGCAGTTCGCGAAGATGTCCCTGGGTCCTCCGTCGTTCGTCGCCACGACAGGCAGGCCAACCGCCGCCGCCTCGAGAAGGGTCAGGCCGAAAGGCTCCGTCAGGGCCGGATTGACGAACACTCCCTTGCGTTGGGCCGCTATCCTGTAGAGTTCGGGGACCTCGTGCTCGAAATCGTGTTTTTTCGGGATGGCCATCTTTCCGTAGAGATCGTATTTGTCCATGAGCAGCAGCATCTCTGTCAGGACCTCCCTTTCGTTGTCCTCCATTTCGCTGATGTCCTTTCGAAGCCCTGCGTAGATGGCGAGGTTGGCCATTGTCTGTAGTTCCTTGTCCTCCCCGTACGCATGGATCAGCCCGGAGATGTTCTTGCGCTTGTCAGGCCTGCAGAGTGCCAGGATAAGGGGCTTGTCGGGTGTGACGAAGAACCGGTTGAGCTCCTGAAAGATGGAGGCCCTGGTGTGCAGGGCCACGTCAGAGCGTTCCTGCTCCTCGACCATGTCACGGTAAAAGGGATAGAAGATATCGACATCCAATCCCGGCGGGATGACTTGGTACCGGGGAGCCTCGTGGAACCTGTACATTCCGTACTGCTCCTCGGCCTCCTGGTGAGTGCTCGTGATGACGAGATCGGCGTTTCGAAGGATATTCTCCTCCACTCTTATGCGGTGATCGATCCTGTATTTTCTCTCTATTTCGTCCGACTCGAGGCCATCGTCGAGCAATTTCTGTCTCTTGGCCCGGCCGAGGGAGTGGCCGGTAAACACGAAGGGGATCCCGAAGGAACTGGACAGCTGCATGGCCACGTAGCCGGCGTCCGCATAATGGCCGTGGACGACATCGGGAATGGCGTTCTCACGCTTGATGAATCTGATGGTCTTGTCGATGTATTCGTCGAGATGGGGCCAGAGCAGCTCCTTTCTCATGTACTTTTTCCCACCGCACTGGATGCGCACGATGCGAAAACCCTCTTCAACCTCCTGGATCGGGACAGTGTAATCGTCCGACAGGATCTTGTCGTCGATAAAACGGGTGAACAGATCGACCTGCCGGACGGATCGATGGCCGGCGAGGTAGCGGCACAGCTCCAGGACGTATTTGATCTGTCCGCCCGTGTCGGCATCCCTTCCCATCTCGGGATTTTCATGCCTGACAAGCCCGTGAATGCTGAACATCTGTATGTAAAGACCATCAACTGCCATTGCCTTCACCTCTGAAGAGTATATTGTATTCATTATAGAACGAATCCGCCTCGGGGAGGGCCCCTGCCGATCCGCATATATCGGCGGCGAATCTGGAGGCGACGGACAGTATCCTGTCAGGATCCCACCCCGTCAGATATCCAATGGCCAGGACGGCCGAATAGGCATCTCCGGCACCCACCGTATCTTCCATGGCCGGCACCGGTGATGGACCGATGGTGAATCTGCCCTCCTGGCTGAAAATTTCGCTTCCGGCCTCGCCCTTGGTAAGGGAGATCAGCTCGATCCCGAATTCCTCCCGCAGACGCTGGCAGGGGTGATCCGGGGCTGGATCGCTCCAGAGCATGGCGGCGATCTCCTCCAATTCCTCGATGTTAAGTTTCAGGATGTCGGCCCTCCTCAGGGACTCTTCCACCGTTTCACGGGTGTAGCACCCTGGCCGCAGGTTGATGTCACACAGGAGCCGGGTCTCCCCCTGTACTCTCGAGAAGATCCTCCCCATGAACCGCCTTCCCGGTTCGGTCCTCTGGACGAGGGTGCCGAAGTAAACCAGCCTCGGACTCTGGTCCAGGATCGACAGGACAGCGGTGTTGGCTTCCAGGTGATCGAAAGCGACATCGGCAAGGATCTCGAAAGAGTGGAGGCCTTTGCCGGCCGGGGTGACGACCACGCTTCCGGTAGGATACTGTCCATCCACCTGAAGGTCTGCCTCTGTGAAACCGTTCTTTCGCAGCAGGCCCTTCAGGTTCCGACCCTCGGGATCATCGCCGACGCGGGTGATGAACCTGACGGGGAAGCCCAGCTTCTTCACGTGGTAGGAAAAGTTGAAGGGGGCCCCGCCGACGCGCCGGTATTCCGGAAAGTGGTCGAAAAGGATTTCACCCACAGACAGGATCATCGGCACCGACTCCCCGCTCCCCGGCAGAATATGCTTCCAAGGAGGTTGTCCCGGGCCACGAGGTGGTCGACCGCATGCACGGGGATGTGTCTGCCAACCTCCGTGCGGGTGCGTTTACAGGGATTCCTTGAGGGAGAGGATCGTGCCCTGGGCGAGTTCCCTGATATCGCCATCTGAGTCGAGTCTGCTGGCCTCCAGGAGATTTTCAATGGCATCTTCCTTTTTTCCGATCTTGCTCAGGCAGTCAGCAAGGAAGAGGTGGGCCACCGCACTGTGAGGGTTTTTTGCGATTATGCGCCTGTAGGCGCTGACAGCTTCCGGATACTCCTCGAGCCTCATGTGGCAGTAGGCCTGCAGATACCGGGCTTCCAACAGGTTGTCGTCCCTCGCGCAGGCCTCTTCGGCGAGACGCTTCGCCTGCAGAAAGTCTCCGGTGAGGATGTGCAGCCTCGCCGCAAAGCAGCAAACGTGCGGATCGTCACGATGTCCTGTCAGAAGAGGCCTCAACAGGTCCTTCGCTGCCTTGACCTTCCCCTCGTTGAGGTATCTGCTGACCTGTCTGAGTTCCCTGTCCATTAAGACACCCTTTGCCCTTTTCAGGGACGGAGGATTATCCCCATCCGGTGCAGAGACTCAGGGACTGGAGACTGCCCTTCGAACCTGCCCTGCGCCGGCCTCCTATCGGCATTGCTCAAGGCCCAGCAATGTGTGCCATTGTCTCTAGGTCGCCTCCAGAACCGCGCTGAGAAACTGTTGGGTCCTTTCCCTCTCAGGGTTTTCAAAAAGCTGTTCCGGCGCCCCCTGTTCCTCTATCTTCCCGTCGTAGAAAAAACACACCCGGTCCGAGATCTCCCTGGCAAAACCCATCTGGTGGGTCACCATCAGCATGGTCAGGTTGTGCTTGTCAACCAGCTTGCGGATAACCTGGGTGACCTCGCCGATCACCTCGGGGTCCAGTGCGGACGTCACCTCGTCGAACAGCATCACCTTGGGGCGCATGGCCAGTGAACGGGCGATGGCGACACGCTGCTTCTGGCCGCCGGACAACCTGGAAGGGTGTTCATCGGATTTTTCCAGCAGCCCCACCATATCGAGCAGATCTCTCGCCCGCTCCACAGCCTCCGTTTTGCTGAGGCCGAGGACCTGGATGGGGGCCTCGATACAGTTCTCCAGGGCGGTCATGTGGGGAAAAAGGTTGAAATGCTGAAAACACATCCCGATATTCAAACGCTGTCTGCGTAAATACTTTTTGTCGGCGCGGATCAACGTTCCGTTCTTCACCATATGGGTCATCGGTTCGCCTTCTAGATAGATGACCCCGTCGTCGATCATCTCCAGGGCCATCAGCATCCGGAGCACGGTGGTTTTGCCCGACCCGGAGGGGCCGATGATGGTCACCATCTCCCCTTCCTCCACGTCCAGGTCCAATGAGTCCAGGACCACGAGGTCGCCGTAACGTTTGGTGACATTCTGGAATCTGACCATGGGGATGTGCTCGTCCTCAAGCCTTAAAGGGTAGTCACCTGTCGGGGGTCTCATGTTCACCTCAGTCCCATGTTTTCCCGGATCTTCCCCTCGGCCTTTCGAAGGGCTCCGGCGGTGGGCAGGGAGATCGCCAGGAAGATGAGGCCCACCAATGTGTAGGGTTCGAGAAAACGATAATGTTCAGAGCCGATGGCGTTGGCGGTGTGCATCAGCTCGGCGACACCGATGACGGACAGCATGGGCGTGTCCTTGAATATGCCGACGAGATAATTTCCCATCCCGGCAAAGGCCGTCGGGATCGCCTGCGGAATAATGATGCGTGAATAGGTCCGTGCCGCGCTGAGGCTCAACGACGTCGCCGCTTCCCACTGGCCCATGGGGACACTGTCGATGCCGGCCCGGTAGACCTCCGACAGATAGGAAGCGTAGTGCAGCCCGATGGCTATCATCCCCGCCGTCCAGGGCGACAGCATGATCCCGAACTGCGGCCCGACGTAAAAAACGAAAAAGATCTGAAGGACAAGGGGTGTCGAACGGATGAACTCGACAAATTCGCGGACAGTCCTGTTTAAAAGGGGGTAATGCGTCCTCTGGGCCAGGGCGAGGATCAGGCCGAGGACGACGGCGATGCCGTATCCCAACAGGGCGGCGAGCAAGGTGTTGCCGGTGGCCTTTAAGAGCCGCGGCAGTATGTCACCGACAAATTCCCAACGCCAATCAAACATGATCACGCCTTCCCCAGTTTACGGGTCATCACTCCCTCGAGCCATCTCATGAACGGCGTAATCAGGCCCCTGGACATCAGATAGTAGATGATCAGCGCCGTCCCGAAGGCCTGAGCGGACAGGTAGGTGACCCCGTTGATCTTTCTGGCGACGAACATGAGGTCTGCGACCGAGATCAGGGCGACCAGAGCTGTCCCCTTGAGGAGCTCGATAAGCAGGTTGCCCCACGGGGGAAGCATGTTGAGGAAGGCCTGGGGGAAGATGATCCGACGCATCATTTTGGCCGGCGACATGCTCAGGGCCGTGGCGGCCTCCCATTGACCCTTTGGGACGGAAAGGATCCCGCCCCGGACGAGCTCGGCACCGTAGGCTCCCAGGTTCATGCCGACCGCGATGAACCCGGCGGTGAACTTCTCCAGTGACAACCCGAAGAGCGGCAGAACGAAGAAGATCCAGTAGAGCTGAACCAGCAACGACGTCCCGCGGAAAACCTCTATGTAGACGGTGGCAGCGCCGTAGATGAGACGGCTGTGGGACAGACGCATCAGGCCGGCAATCAGGGCGATCAGGATCGCCAGACCGGCGGCCAGGAGGGTCTGCATGACGGTCGTCACAGACCCATTGGCAAGCTGGGGGCCATACGTTTTAAGGAATTCGATGAAGGTCATCGGATTATTTTCGGGCTGATTTAAAAGGTCGAGGTAGTCTGTGTGCTTCCATGGGAAGCGGCACTATTTGTCCCGGGGTTCTGTCGGAACCGAAATAACAGCCGCTCTAAAGGCCCGCGCGGGAACCCTCGAGGGTTCCCGCGCAACGGGAAAGTCTACCTGTTTTCACAGACCCACTCTGTCTTCATATCTCCGGGCAGCTGGTCCTTGCTGTACCCGTACTGTTCGACATCCTTCAGCATCTTATCCGTGCCGAGATAGGATTTAAGAGCGGCGTTGAACTTCTCGAGGAAGTCAGGGTCCTCCTTGCGGAAACCAATACCTACCCAGTTCAGGTATTTTTCGGGCAGTGCCGAGGGGTTGGTGACCTCTATGCTGCCCTCTGCCTCCTTGGCCAGGTTCAGGGCCGAAAAGTAGGTGAGCCCGCCGGCATCGGCCCGTCCGGACCTGACCGCTGCCAGGATCTCAGTCATGCCCGGCACCTGCATGATCTTCGACTCGGGGACCCCCTCATCCTTTGCGGCTTCCACCGTGTTGAAACCTGCTCCCGTAACGAAGACAGCGCCTGTTCTTTTGATGTCCTGGTAGTTCTGGAGCCCTTTGGGATTTCCCTTGGCAACGATGAAGGCATCGCCGAAGATGCCGATGGGCTCGGAGAAGGAGACATTCTGGCAGCGGCTGTTCAGGATGTACATACCGCCGGTGATGACGTCGAACCGGTTGGCCTTCAGGCCGGGGATCAGTCCCCCCCAGTCGGTGACGACGGGTTCGTAGTTCTCGTATCCCATCTCCTTCAGGACACCGATGGTAATGGCGTTGGCGAAGCCGAGGGGTTTGTTCCCCTCTCCGGGATAGGCCCAGGGAACCTCGTTGGCGAACCCGAGCCTGATCGTCTCCCCGGCCTTGATCCTGTCCATGAGCGGACCGGCTTCCGCCATGCCGGCGCTGAGGCAGAACACCGCTACAAAGATGACGACCACCGATGGTTTCAGAACGCGTTTGATCGCCTCTTTTCGCCTTCCAGGTATACTGCTGAAAAACATCTTGCCTCCTTTGGTTAGCGTTTTACCGATGACGGGGCAATAGCCTGAATGTAAGTCGGCTACCCCATAAACGTCATACCGAAAGAGGCGCCAGGATCCTCCTTCGGGTTTTGATCTTCTCAACAACCTCAAGTATCGCCTGATTTTTAAAAGAAAAACGTGAGGAAGCAGGTAATATATGTGCGCCCTATTATTGCGAATATCGACCTCTATGTCAAATTTGGAAAAACTGGGATATAAAATGGAAAAAGGAGGATGAAAAAGGGGGTCAAAAATCGACAGTCCTGAATCGAGAAAGGGAGACCTTCGCCGCCGGCAACATCAGCCGTCCTTACCTCAGAGCGAGCTATAACCGTCCCTGAGAGTGCAGCAAGCAGAGATGATCAGAAGCGTTTCCGTTCCTGTTCAAAGAATACAACTGTATCCGCTTCTTCCCCACGCCGAGGGTGAAACTCCTTCCTTAATCTTCTATTCACTGCGGGGCATGGCGGAGTAATGGAAGTGACGGCAGTTCCCTTTGGATCCTGGACTCTGGATAAACCTCCAGGAAACCTGGCACTCGATATTATCTTATCACCCACCACGTCCTGCCCCTGAAGGCCCCGTATTCGGGGAAGGACCTCTCGAGCTTACTCTCCTCCATCCTCGATCGGTAGAGCTGGACCCCGATAAAGATCACGAGTATCAGCAGGTTGGCCGCCGAGAACCTCCAGGTCGCCACGGCTGCCGCCGTCAGGATCTCCCCCAGGTAGATGGGATGACGGACCCATCGGTAGGGCCCTTTCGACACGAGGGACCTCGCCTCCACCGTTATGCTGAAATTGCGCCTAAGGGTCCACATCCCCCAGGCCGTGAAGCCCGTTGCCGCGGTCATCCACCAGAAGATACCGAGGAGGAGGGTACGGCTCTTCATGATCCATGGGACCGGATCGGAGGCGAGGAGGGCGAAAGGCAGGAGGGAGCCCGTCAGGGGGACAATGATCTCGTTAAAGCCCCTCGATCGATCCACCGGGTCCTGCCTCATGAGGAAAGCGACGACGAGGACCATGAAGACGAGGGTCTCGGCAGCCCACAGGGGTTTGAGGGCGAAACCGTTGTACTGAAATATCCTGACGGCGAGAAAGGCGGCGCAGACGCCCGCACCGCCGAAACGTATGATGGTGTGGAGGCGCCGGGTGGGGATATGACCCTCCAGCCAGCCGAAGGGGTCGAAGGCCAGGCCCTCCCCCGCCCCGGCGACTGGTCGTCTTCCCCCTGTGACGGCCACCCCGGCCATGATCAGAACAAGGGCCGCAAGGGCGTTGAGGCCGACCTGCTCCCCGAGGATAAGCACCCCCCAGAAAACTCCGGACACGGGGATGATATAGGTGACCAGGCTGAGGTTGGTCGCGCCGACACGGGCCAGGAGATGATAGTAGAGGATGTAGGCCAGCCCTGTACCGAGGACGGACAGGCAGACCATGGACGCTAGGGATGCCGCGGAGGGCGTCAGGGTCCAGGGCCTGTCGAAAATGATGCTGAGAGGCAGTGTCCACACCGCAGCCGCGAACATCTGGCCGGTGGCGAGCACCGTTGAGGACGCGTCCCTGAGCCTCTTGCCGTATATCACCGCCAGGGCGTAACTCGCCGCAGCCCCCATGACCGCCAGCTGGCCCAGAAGGGATTCGGAAAGCCCCCCCGCGGCCGTTGGTCCCACGAGAACCACGACTCCCGAAAACCCCACCGCGACCCCCGTGATCTTTCCTGCCGAGAGTTTCTCGTCCCTGGTGAGGTAATGGGCAAAGATCACCGTGAACAGGGGCATGAGGGCATTGAGTATCGCCGCGAGGCCCGTATCGATGTGGATCTCTCCCCAGGTGATGAGGGTGTAGGGGACGGCGCCGTTGAAAAATCCCATAACCAGGAAGGAGATCCAGATCGGGCCGATGCGGGGCATGCTGCGGCCGCGGGCCCTCATGACGGCGAACAGGAGGAGGCCCGCCAGGGCCGTCCGCCCGAAAACGAAGGTGAACGGCGCGATGGTCGCCACCCCAACCTTGATGAACAGATAGGAAGCGCCCCATATCACACCGAGGAGAACGAGCAGGAGAAGGTCTTTGAAGGTCAATACAGTTCTCCTCGATGAACAATCGGGGGCACAGAGGCGTACGACAGAACAGGCGAAAAGGAGAATGGGCAATACTTTTCTGAACAGTGGCGCGCAGGCCCCGTTGAACCCCTGCTCTCCAGCATACCGCTTTGCGCGTATTCCATTGACCTGTTTCCTAATCCCTGGATCAGGGAATTTAATCTCAGCACAGGCGGCCGTTAAATGTTTTGCGGCCGGGATCCGCCCCTTGGGGCAGTGGGTCTTTCCGAGTGGGAAAATAGCATTCGCAGGGCAGGAGGTCGACCTGAATTTTTCTGGAAAGGAGAGCTTTCGGATCTCAGATCTCGGATTAAAAAGAGAGAACGGAATGGAGAGAATGGCCGCAAAGAGAACCTGTGTTTCCCGATAAAGGCACTAAGGACACGGGTGAAAACCCCTTTGCACCTTGGATTGTTCATACCGCAGGGGGAGCTCAACGGCGCTGAACCTGGTAGGGGTTTTGCACCGCTCCCACCCCTGTGCCGCCGGGAGTGCGCTGCTATCAAAGGTGGCGTAATAGTGAAAAGGCAAAAGACAGGAGCTGGATCCTTCCCCCTTTATCCTTTTCCCTTTCGGCCTGGTTCAATCATAATCGGCGATGAACCTCTCCAATTCCCTCACATCCTCAGTGGACCCGGCGAAGAACGGCACCCGCTGATGCAGCTCGGTGGGTACGACATCCAGGACCGGACCGGTCCCGGTGCTGGCCGCTCCTCCCGCGTGCTCGCAGAGGAAGGCCATGGGGGCGCATTCGTAGAGCAGCCGCAGCTTACCGTGGGGTTTCTTGGGGTCCTTGTTGTCCGCCGGGTACATGAAGATCCCCCCCTTGAGAAGGGTCCTGTGCATGTCGGCCACCATGGAGCCTATATAGCGTGCTCCGTAAGGCGTTCCGCTCTCCTTGTCCTTCTTCTTGAGGTGGTCGATATAGTGACGGACGCCGCCGGACCAATAGGGATAATTGCCCTCGTTGATGGAATAGGTCTTGCCCCTGCTTGGGATCTGAATGTCGGGATGGGATTCCAGGAATTCCCCCACCGAGGGATCCAGGGTGAACCCGTGGACCCCGTTGCCGGTGCTCATCACCAGCATGGTGCTGCTGCCGTAGACCACATACCCTGCCGCCACCTGTTTCCTGCCCGCCTGCATGAGGTCGTCCGCACAACCCTTTTCCCCCTCGCTGGTCCGCCTGTGAATGGAGAAGATAGTGCCTATATTGACGTTCACGTCGATGTTGGAGGAACCGTCAAGGGGATCGATGGCGATGGAGTAGTGGCCCGAAATGTATCCATCGGGTATGGGTATGACGTCCGGGACCTCCTCTGAGGCCAAAACGCAGAAGTGACCTGATTTGGCAAGGATGTTGATGAAGACCTCGTTGGCGAAATCATCCAGTTTCTGGACCTCCTCCCCCTGGATGTTCTTGTCGCCCGTCAATCCCAGAATCTCCACCAGGCCGGCTTTGTTGACCTCCCGCGAAACGATCTTGGCGGCAAAAGCTATCTGATTGAGGATCCCTGTCAGCTCGCCGGTGGCCTCGGGATATTCCCTCTGCTTCTCGAAGATATGCCTCGTGAGATTGATTCCGATCTTACCATCGGTCATGTTCCCCTCCTGTTTTGCCCGGTTTACAGTCTCCTTTGCCCTGTTTCCGGTCCTGATATCCTATCTCTGATCTCCATTCTCAATATTCCAATGTCCGATCTCTGATCTCAATTTGCACAACAATTATATCAGAATCAAAAGGACAGAAAAAAGGATGCGGATCGGGAACCCCATCCCGCGCCTCATGATGGCTCCCAGGGAACTCGGCTCTCTGGCGCCGCCTCAGGAGGGCCGGGACCGGCCGCCCTGGACGGTAACGTCTCCCCAGCGGCTGATGCCGGCTGAAAAGGTCACCCAGGGACCGGATGGATCAGACACTTGTCGAGAGCTTGCCGGCATCGATCGAGCTGTCACGTCCCACTGTTCAGGGTTGAACGGTCAAGCAGAGAGTTTCGCAGCGATGGAGGCCACGTGTCTGCCCTGGTAGCGGGCTCCGGCCAATTCGTTCTCCGAGGGCATGCGCTCTCCTCTTCCCCCCGCGACGGTGCTCGCACCGTAGGGGGAACAACCCGTGATCTCGTCCATCCTCGTCTGCCCCTCGAAGGCGTAGGGGAGACCAACGACGATCATTCCCTGATGAAAGAGGGTGAGGTGAAAACTGAGGATGGTCGTCTCCTGCCCGCCGTGTTGACTGGCTGTGCTGGTGAAGACACTGCCCACTTTTCCAACCAGGGAACCCTGCAACCACAGCTGGCCCGTGGCGTCCAGGAACTGCCTCATCTGCCCGCACATGTTGCCGAAAC
Organism: bacterium; assembly: GCA_020350725.1. Classification (GTDB taxonomy): domain Bacteria; phylum BMS3Abin14; class BMS3Abin14; order BMS3Abin14; family BMS3Abin14. Next base: position 2,318,101 of record CP070719.1, on the reverse strand, counting down.
GGGTCGGCGTGCCGAAGATGACGGCGTCGTATTCGGCCAATTCCTCCGGCGAGCAGACGGGGATATGGGCCATGCTCTTCTGGGATTCAACCGCACCCATGGCCTGAAGGACCTGATCGGAAAGGGTCTCGGGAACCCGGCGCAGGAACGCCTCCGCACCTTTGACCTCCCGGACGCCCTCGGCAACCGCCTCAGCCATGCGGTGCACATGGCCGTACATGGAATAGAATACGACGAGAATGTTCACGGCTCCTCCTTTCAAGGGAAACGGATCAGGATATTCGCTCTGCCCCGCCGAGCACGGGATTATGGATTCAGTATATCAGGGAGCTATGGCAGCTTCACGGAAGGGATGAGGCGGATGGTAACGCAGATTCCTGTCTTCAGTTCAAAGCTAACGACGGGTGATTGGTGACCCGTGATCCGCAGGGGGATAGGGTTCCACATTTGACCATCCACATCCCACATTCGATCCAAAATTCAATACTATCCGCTGACCTCTATATGGAACCTGGAACATGGAACTGGATCTCCGTCCGGAACCCGAACCGGCTCCACTCCGGAAACGGCCCATCTCCAATATCCAATATCCAATCTCTAATCTCCAATCTCTATCCCTTTCTCCACATACCGGATGAAGGTGAGCATCCCCCCCGGATAGATGTCGTCGTTGGCCACGTGTAGCAGATTGTGACAATGGAAGGGCCAGACTCCGAAATTGTCGGCCTCCAGGAGGATGTCGACCCGTTGCCCTGGTCCTATATCAACGGTGTCCCTCCTCTGGGGGTTTTTCACCGGGTTACCGTCTCTGGCCACCACCAGGAACTTGTGGGAGTGGGTGTGCATGAAGTGGGTCTGGTATCCGGCATTGATGATCCGGATCCGGACCCTGTCGCCCTCCTTGACCTCCAGGGGTTGGGTATAGGGGAAGGCCCGTCCGTTGATGGTGAACGTATCGTACACCGGGGTGTAGGCTCCGTAGGTTTTCGGGTACCAGTCCCTCGACTTGGGCTTCTCCATGATCGCGTCACCATGGTCCTCCATAGGCATCCCTGTTTTGCCCTCTGCCTTCATTTCCACATGATCCGCATCCTTGGCCATAGGTGCCGCGGCGGTCGCCATCTTCCCTTCCGGCTTTTCGTGCCGGGGCGCCCCGGCATCCTCGGTCACCACGCCGTGAACATCCACCTCATGGGCCTCCATGTCCATCTCACCACCGTGAACATGTCTGTGGCCGCCGGGCCACTCGTCCAGGATCAGGATGTATTCCCTGTCGGACTTCAGCTTCTCCTTTTTCGGTTCGACGATAAAGGCGCCGTACATCCCCATGTCCACGTGGTGGCCGCTGTCCACGTGACAATGGTACCAATGGGTGCCCTGATTGCGGACGGTGAACTCGTATGCGTAGCTCTCGCCTTTGTGGACCGGCTCCTGGCTCAGGTAGGGAACCCCATCCATGATAAGGGGTTTGATCTGTCCGTGGATGTGGATGGTGTGTTCATCCTTGGTCTTGTTGGTGAGGACGACGCGTATCCGGTCACCCTCTCTCACCCGGATGGTGGGACCGGGGACGCTGTCGTTGAAACCCCAGCCCTCAACGGTCTCGCCGGGATAGATCTCGAATTTGACATCCTCGACAACGAGGTCGAAAACCTTTATCTCCCTGCCCTGGTCATCGATGAGAATGCGGGGTCGGAGTTCGGGTACATGATTGGCCCGTCCGATCACGACATCCCTTCCCGTGGGCGCGGGATGATAGATATACTCGTCCTCAGCCGTCGATGCCATCACCATGGCCGCCGTCATTTCCTCCCCACCGGTACCGGTTTCGCTCCCATGGGCAAAAACCGGAAGCGGCGACAGGGTGAAGACGGCCAGCATTGCGAAAAAGAACCCAGCTCTTGCAGCCATTTTTTCCTCCCAGCAACAACCTATTTAAATGGTAAGTTGTATCTACAATATAGAGCGGTATTCTCACAAATCAATAACGGGGAAAAGGATTCAAGACCCAGGCGAGGCGGAGGACCATCATCCTCCGGGTGCTGCTTTGGACTTGGTTCGGTCCGGGCGCAGTCAGGCAAAGGAGAGGACATTCGAAGGATAAGCAGGTGGAGAAGTGGAAATCGAGGTAATCGCCCTGAGATCTTATCTCCTATCTCTTGCTCCTTGATCTCGGTGCTCAGCTTGCGGCCGGAAGGGCTGTTACAGCTGATCGGTGATGATCTCCGCGATCCGGTCGGTCCATTTTTCCGGGATCGGTTCGGTCAACTCCTTCGAGATCTCGAAATCGGGCTTGAACAGCCTCTCGATCAGGTTGTTGACCGCCTCCGGGTGGGAGGTGGCGATATTCACTTCCCGGTTCCTCACGAAACTCGCTTTGTCGAAGTTGGCAGACCCGAGGCAGGCCCATCCGTCGAACACTGCGGCTTTGGCGTGAAGGACCCCGGGATAGACATAGACCCGGATCCCATTCTCCATCATGAGATTGGCTGCAAGGATGTTGGCCCTGTCGAAAGGCCCCATGAAACCCTCCAGGGGAATGATGACGCGGACATCGACTCCCCGCCGCCTGGCCTTGATGAGTTTCTGGATGATGTTGTCATCCGTGAAGTACATGTTCTCCACGTATATATACTCCCCGGACCTCTTGATGGCCTCGATCTGGGCGCGATAGATCTCCGGGTCGGCGGCCCGGCTGAACAGGATTCTTATCGGATATCCTTCCACCTCCTCTGTCCTCGCCCCGGACAGGGCCAGATGGGGAAAAAGAGCGAAATCTCCCAGCCATCCCGAGTGCATCCAGACCCTGTTGAAATCCTCCTGAAGGGCGGCGGCCACCGGTCCTTTAAGCTCAACCATGATGTCATGCCTCTCGTACCGGTACTCCCTCCCGATGTTCATGCCCCCCACGAAGGCAGACCGGCCATCGATGATCGTCACCTTGGAGTGATCCACAGTGAGCCAGGGGTTTGTCTGCTTGCGCACCTTCACACCGGACCCCGCTTTAAGGTAGGCGGTCACCGATGCCGGGGGGCGATGATCCAGGGGCAGTGTTTCCGGATGGGCCCTGGTGGCCAGGATCGTTCCGAAACCGTCGATCATGACCCTGATGTCCACCTTGTGGGACCGGTCCTTGAGAATATCCGCGATGGTCACTGCATAATCGTCATTGTCGAAGATGTATGTCCGGATGTGGACAGAATCCTGGGCCTCCGTAATCGCCTCGATGAGCCGGGGAAAATACTCCTCTCCGTCGATGAGGAGCTCCATGGTTCCCCACGAGGTCTTCGAGGCCGTCAGGGTGTCCAGCCATCTCTCCCATCTCTCCAGGTCCATTCCCGGTCCGCCGGCGAGGGGAGGGATGGGTTCCGGCGCAGACACGGCTCGAAACGGCGCGCTGATGACGTCCAAACCGAGATCGAGGATCGACTCGCCCAGATCGTAGGCGGTGTCGACCAGGAGATAAAGGAGACGGCCGATGGACGTGATAGGCCGGACGACGACTGCTGCATGGCTGCCGATGAGATGGCCGGCCACCTGGAGGTCCCTTTGGGTGAAATACCGTCTGACGATACTGGAGGTGGGATTGACCTGGGCGAAGAGGACAAACCTGTTTTCCAGGTCCACGTACAGAAAGGGGTAAGCGTAGAGGCCGGCGTCGCCGGTGTTGATGACCATCTGCCGGCTGTGGATACCCTTGCTCTCCAGATCATGCTCCAGGAGGGTGAGGGAAACATCCAGGAGATCGCTGAAGGACCAGACCCCGTCAATCCCGACCATGGCCGGTTTGTCCCTGAGGAGGGTCACCCTCGGCCTTCCCTTCTCGTCCCGATAGAGGAAATACTCCTTGCGAAAAACGTCCACCAGAACCCCCATGAGAAGGTCTGCCGGGAGGATCTCCGCCAGGATCTCCGCCAGAATCCGATCCCAGTCGGCTTTCCCCAGGATGAACAGGGGCGGGAGGCTTTTCGGCCTGTTTTTCCAGGGCTTGGTGGTGTGTTTTTCCAGGGGCAGAGCGAGACCACCTACAGTTGCGTCGGTCCTGAGACGGGTCAGGATGATCAGATTCTCCGGGTCATCCCACTCCCCCACGGCATAGCATACGAGATCGCCAAGGAGGTATTTGACGAAAAGGCGGTGACCGTCGAAGTACGCCTCGGTGGCCTCCAGGCCGATCCTGCCCTCCTCAGCGGCGAGGGAGGCCTCCAGGAGAGGGGAATCCGAGATCTCCTTTCTGATCACCCGGTCCGAGGCGCAGGCGGGAACCAAAACCATGCATAGGGTAAGGAGCACTGCCGAGGTTCGGAACATGTCTCTATATTAACCGATCTCGGGAAGGTATTCTGTTGCCAGGGTCCGGTATTGTCAGGGATGCCTTCGCGAATCCGCAGCAGAACGAGTCCGCCCCTAGGCCTGTTCGCATCATCCCAAGGCCCCTATGCCCCCTCGACTCTATCGATCTGCTCTCGATCCATGGTGCAGGGTCAGGCTGTAGGTGAAGCTTCTCTTTCCATGCGGTGGAAGTTCCATGGTGTACTGAACCGTGTCGCTGTCAACCTTTTCGTGGTCGCCGTACTGTCCGGTGTTCTCTAATTCCCAGGAGCTGGAGGGGAAATTTCTCCGGACCTCTATCCGGACCGGGATATCCTGGTGGTTGGCCGCATCGATCTGAACCGTGCGATGTTCGTCCCAGCCCGTGATCCTGTCCTCCCTCCAGACATAGTTGTCGGTCGAGTATTCCATCTGAACCGGAGTGACGGAGACGAGCTCAGAGGGCCCCATGTTCAGGTCGACTTCCCCCCCCTTCGGGATGTACCTTGTCTCCCGGGATCCCACGTAGGAAAGTCTCGCACCGTTATCGACGTTGCGGAAGACCTTTACCAGGCCGCCGGGGATGGGTTCGGCTCCCAGGCCGTGATCCTCATCGTTGACAAACGACAGGAATCTCACCGGTCTGTTTCCGTACTCTTCCTCCTCGTATCGGTAGAGATTCTTCACCGGGATCTCGTCCGCTGAGAAGGAGATCAACCTTTTTCCCCAACCGTTCTCGATGTCCTCCGTTCCCTCTATGGTGTAGAGAAAATACTCCGACAGGCCCTCCTTTCGGATCTCCTTGGGTCTCACTGAAGGGGCCAGCATGGCTTTGGCCGCCCTCATCTCCTCGGCCGGCAGGGCTTCCAATGCGGCGCCGGGAAAACCATAGACATCCCCGACACCGATGGGGCCGGGCCTCCCATAGGGTTCCTTTCTCCGAGCCAGTTCGGCGATCCGGTCCAGCAGGTTTATCTTCCCGACGACGAGCCTGGTTTCGGCGTTCTCGTAATCTTCCCCGCTGTTGTTGTCCACGCGCACGAACCCCGAGAGGGACACGGCGTTCTCGGACGGCGTCAGGGTCGCCAGGTAGTAGGCCTTCCAGGAGATGCCGCTGGTGAAATATGTGATCTCGAAAGGCACCTCGCCGGACGCTCCGGAATCCACGTTCCAGATGCCGAGACCGGAGACCTTCGGCGGATATTCCAGGCTCATGACGTCTATTTCACGGGCTTGGGAAAGGGGCAGCATCTCAAGAGAGGTAGGGTCGATGAGGGTACCCGACCAGGAGAACTGAAGACGGTTTCGACCCTTTTTCATGGTGAGGGCGCGGATATCCCTTGCGAGGGTGAGGTCGGCCGAATTGTATATGGTGATCTGGACCCGGTCTCTGGAGGGAAGGGTTACCAGATCCATCCTGGCGTGAGCGGCAGACGGGCCAAGGATACACAGGGCCAGAAGGATAACAAGCCGTTTTCGATTCAACACCTTCATCTTATCCCCCCTGTCCCCGGACGTTTCGCCTGTGGTAACGGAAGGTCAACTGCTTCTTTCCCTTGGGAGCCACTTCCACGGAGTAGACGATTGTGGAACTGTCCTTTTTTTCGTAGGGCTGGCTCGTATCCGCCATGTCCCACTCTCCGGGGATGTGCTGGATCACATCAACCTTCACCGGCTGGTCCTTGAAGTTCTCTACCGCGGTCTGGATCTCCTCCTCAGTATCGTAGAGGACGACCTTGTGCCGGGAAGGCCTCGGGTTGATCACCCTGTCAACCTTCTTGTGCTGGGTGACCGCGACATCCCGGCTGTCTCCGATGTAGACCCTCATCACCTCCCCGACCGGGGTGATCCCCACCCTGTCCTCTCCCAGGAAGATGTTCCCTCCCTGTCCATCGTCCTGAAAAATGCGTGCCTTGCCCTCCCACATGAGGGCCGCACCCAGTCCGGTCGCTCCGCTGTTTTCGATCAGGTAGTGGACCGGGATCCCCACATCACGCTCCATCCGTTTCGGCTCCCAGGGCTGCTTGCGGGAATCCCAGGTATAGGTTTTTCTAATTGGAATGTTTTGGGCCGACATAAACCTGATCTGACGGGTCTCCTCGTGGGCGAGGGAGCCGGAAAACGGCTTTCCCTGCCCGAGGACGAATTCTGCGTCCCGGAAATCCTCTCCTGAAAAATTCCTCAGGACAAGAAAGGCGTCGAGGTCCATCACCCTCTCGTCCTTCGAGGCCACCCCTTTGTAGGTGATGAGTCTGTCTATGAAGGATAGGAGGTAGCTTATCCGGACGCGCTCTTCCCATGCTCCCGTGGAGTTGATCCGCCACACGAGGGCCTGTTCCCCGGGCGGATAGGAGACGGAGAGCAGGGTGACCTCTTCCGGGTGGGATATTATGGACAGGCGGATGGAATCGGGATCGATCTGCACTCCTTTCCATGAGAAATCCACCATGTTCTCCCCCTCCTGGAGTGTCAACACTCTCTCCTCTTCGACAAGGGTAGCCGCCGGGTTGTCGAACCGGATCGTGGTCGCATCCCGACCCGGAAGGGCGACCAGCTTGGTCCGGGCCTGAGCCGCCGGAACGAGGGTTACGGTTAACAGAACGGCGAAAAGAAGGATTTTCCTCATGGGCCACCTCCGCATTGTGATCCCGCACACCGACAGCGGTCTTCTGACACCTTTCCCCGTAATACCTCAGATATCAAGAAATATTCCACAAAGAGGCCGGATATTGTACCGGTTTCCGTATAATCTTGACGGCCCGGGGGAAATGGGTATGGAGCGAATGATCCCTGTCGTCAGAAAAGCCCGAGGTACTTCCCCCTCAAAGTCTGACCGCCGCCCTCTCCCTCCAGCTGATCGAGGCTTCTTCTCCATTATCTACTCTCCTGACCGGTATCCGAATCGGCAAGGTCCGACGTCTGCCGCCGTGAGAGCCCCTCTTTTCTCCCGAACTCCCCCTTCACAATTCCTTTCGTAAGACCTATAATAATGCCGCTAGACCGACTCGGGTAACCCGTGAGAAAAATATCCTTCAGCGGATCCCTTGGCTTTTCGTCTTTATCCTGTTAAGCCAGGGCTTTGCAGCATTTATAGGAAATAAGCGAGGGGAACAATTTGAACGACACGTCCGTAACAAGCCCACACACATTCTACATCCCGGTCATGGGTATCGGTTTCACCGCTGATACGCCCCTGAAAGTGGCCAAATACGGTATTTCCTCCGTGATCTCGCTGGTTGACGACACGTTCATCGAGCAGATGCGACGGTATCACAGTGAACGGGTGGGCCTGGATTACATCGAGATCTCAAAAACCGATGCCGATCCCCGAGCCAATCGCATCACAGCCTATTTGAACCTCCTGGACCGGCTGGTGGAGGAGGAAGTCCGCAAGCTGCAGGCTTCACCCTTTGCCCCGGGGAGCGACATCACGCGCTATTACGAACTGCTGCCGGAGGGGTCCCTGAAGGACAGCTACCGTGAAATGCTCAATGTCCAGGACGGGGCCCGCAAGGAAGAGCTCCAGGGTGAACTTCGCCGAAGAGCGGTACCGGGCAGCATCGACGTGAACATCATGACCAAGATGGACAGGAGTTACTACAGGAACGGTGAGATGCTGCCCCCTACTTTTGCCGACGCCATGGCCGCCCTGCGCGGATACGCCAACAGCACCCTGAACTCCTCGATCGTCTTCTCAGCGGGGCTCAACCCCCGTCTCTACACCTACATTACCGAATTCGAGGACTTTTTCCCCAACGAGACCGGCGAGATAAAGAAGAGGATCGTGCTGAAGGTCAGCGACTACCGCTCTGCAGTCGTCCAGGGCAAGTTTCTCGCCAAACGCGGCCTCTGGGTATCGGAATACCGTATCGAATCGGGCCTGAATTGCGGCGGCCATGCCTTTCCGGCCAAGGGGTATCTTATGGGCCCCATTCTGGAGGAATTTCGAAGTAAGCGGGAAGAACTTGTCGACCAGACGCACGAGCTGTACACAAAAGCCCTCAAGGCCCAAAAACCTTCCTGTTCCCCGGCTTCCAGGGAGGTTCACATCACGGTTGCCGGCGGTATCGGGACAACGGCGGAACACGAGTTTCTCCTGAAGTACTACAACGTCAACAAGTCCGGCTGGGGCACCCCCTTCCTTCTGGTGCCCGAGGTCACAAACGTCGATGAGGAACATCTGGAAAAACTCGCCAAGGCGACTTCCGATGAGGTTTTCCTGAGTTCCGCATCTCCGATCAACGTTCCCTTCTGGAATCTCTGGACGTCCGCCAGCGAGGAATCCCGCCGGAAGCGGATAGAGGAGGGGCGCCCGGGCAGCGCCTGCCCCAAGGGCCACGCCAAGGTATTCAACACCGAATTCAGCGAGACCCCAGACTGTATCGCGGCCAGAAGTTACGTGAGAAAGAAACTCGCCCACCTCGAACAGGAGAACCTCACGGAGGAGCAGAGGAAATGGCACAGGGAGGAGATCCTTGCCAAATCCTGCATCTGCCACGACCTGTCAGGCGGCGCAACGGTCAAGTACGGGATTGATCCCGATGCCACACCCGCCGTCTGCTGCGGGCCCGGGATCGTTCATTTCTCCAGGATCGCCTCCCTTGAGGAGATGGTCGGCCACATCTACGGCAGGCTGTCGCTGCTGACAACCTCCGACAGACCTCATATGTTCATCAAGGAGATCTCCCTTTACATCGACTTCATTCGGAAGGAGATAGAGAAATTTTCCCTGGGGATCCTCAACAATGCGCCCAAGTATTTCGAGGAACTCAAGGAGAACCTGAGCAGCGGCATCGACTATTACCTCGATCTTGCGGAACAGTTTGTCGAGACCAAGAAAAAGAGGTTTCTGGAGGACCTGAAGTCCCAGAAGGAAGCCGTGGAACGCATATTCGCCTCAATCCCGACCCACCTGCGGTCGGAGGAGTCCGCCTGACCCCGATCGCCGGCTCTCCCATCCGGACCCGCAGTCGCCGTCAATCTCTCCTTCACTGACGGCCAGCCGCAGACTCCCGTCCGGGCTCCAGCCCCGCCTATCCTCCAGCGGCCCTCTCCCGCCGCTCACGCATCAGGCGATCCTTCTTGGGCTCGCCACGAAGACGTCTCCAGAGGCGGTTTCCCTGGGCAGGATTTTGCCGGTTCCCCCGGTTGCTGGATGGACCGTGCGACCACCGTTCCATGCGCTTGCGGGCCAGGCGGTCCTCTTTGGATTCCCACCGGAGAAGCCTCCACCTCCGCCTGTTGTCCTCGGCCTGCTCCTTCGCTTCCCGCGCCGCATCCGGCCGGGACCAGCGCTCCATGCGCTTGCGGGCCAGGCGGTCCTCCCTCGACTCCCGCCGCAGTATCCTCCATCTCCGTCTCTCGGTCTCGGCCTGTTCCGCCGCATACTGCCCGCCGCCCCTCCGGGTCGAAGGGTCCTTTTGTCTCCTCGCCAGGCGGTCCTTATCCGACCTGAGGCGGAGCATACTCCACCATTTACGGCCGCTGTGCCCGTCGTTCCCGTCCCCGGCCGTCACTTTCCGGCGGGGGCCGTGAATCCATCTCTCCTGCCGTTTTCGTGCCGCCCGTTCCTCCCTCGTGTGCCTGCGGAAAAACCGAAGGAGGCCGCCTCTCCGGGAGAACCCATCCTCACCGGACCTATGTCCTTTCTCCTCGCCCGACAGGATTTGCGTCTTCCGGTCCCGGCGTTCCCCGGCCGCCTCGCTCCCAGCGCGTTTCCTGAAACGGAACAGACGGCGCAGCCCTGACTTTCCCCGTCCGTCGACCGCGCCCTCCGTTTCCGTCTGGACAGCGGGCTGCCGCCCATCCGCATAGGTATCTCTCTGAACCGGCTGATCCTTTATCTTTCGGCGCCACGGCCGTATTTTCCTTCGCTGTTTTTTTTCGCCGTCCCTCAATGGAGGAATGGGGATGACGTAGAGATCCTCCCCCAGGTTTTCCCGGGCCAGAGTCGCCTCCAGGGTGCCGGGATGCGTTTCCGCCAGGTGGGTGAAGTAGGACCGGGATCTCTTGGTGAGGCCGTTCCTCTGGTAATAATAGGCGGAAGCCAGGAGATCCTCGGGATCGAGGTCTCGGTGGTGGGCATCCACTTCAGGGTTGTCCACGAGAAGGATCACCCCCTTGATCTCTGAGGCTGTCTGCTTGATCTCGTGTCGAACCAGCTGGACCACCCCCCAGATGTCCATCCCCCAGGAGGTGAGAACGAGGAGAAAGAGGATTCCCAGGGCCTGAAGGAGGGTCAGTTTGGCGTGGGCCACCAGGGCCGGGCCCAGGACAAGGGGGATGAGCACGACGCATATCAGGGCCGTAGCCGCCGCATCCATTTCATAGGTGGCGATGAGGGATTCATCGATTGATATGATATTGATCTTCCTCACCTTGGCGGTGGACAGAAAACCCAGGCTGAGCAGTCTGGAAACGCTTCCCTTAAGGGGTCCCAGGCTCTCGCTGACCGGGTCCTTTTCCCTCCGGAGCTTTGCGAGGCGGGACGGTTCCATCAGCCGCTCGGCGATCCTCTCCTCGAGGCTCGCCGTGGACAGATGGAAGTCCTTCCTCAGGCCCAGATGGACCTTTCCTCTGACAGTAAAGGGAAACATGTTCCAAGCAGCGATCGATAGACCCCAATGTGAATGCGGCCTGAGCCCAAAACCGAAATGATATCAGCTGAACATATCTTTACCGTGAGACCGAAAAAAGGGGAACAAATATTTTCGCGAGGATCCCTCCGGAGCCAGGGCGCAGAGGTCCACCCATGCCCCCTACAGGGTGGCCGGACAGGTCCGACACCTCACGAACCGCCGGTCGTGTTCATCCAGATAAGCAGTTGGTCGGCCATTGCCCTATTGAGCTCTTTGAGGCGTCGATGAACGGCGGCGGCGGAATCCCTGTCCCCGACATGGCAATGGGTGCGGCCCAGCTTGTAGTGGAGCCACGCCGACCGGGGGAGTTCCCGGATACCGCTCCGATAGATCTCTATCGCCTTCTGGAATTCGCCCCTTCTTGCGTACTCCTCAGCCAGGCGGGAGAAGACGTGCGGGTCGTCCTGGCACATGCCCAGAGCCTTCCGGTAGGCCTCCATCGACCTCTCAGACATGCCCGCCCGGGAATAGGCTTCGCCCAGGTTCTTCAGGGCGTGGCTGAATTCAGGCCGGGTCGCGGCGGCATGTTTGAGGACGACGATCGCCTTGAAGATCTGGCCGCTGCGCAGGTAGGAACAGCCGAGGTTGTTGAAAGCCTCACCGTACTGCGGATCCAGGCTGACGGCCTTTTCCAGGGCATCGGCCGCTTGATCGTAAAGCCCAAGACCGTTGAATGAGACACCCAGCTCATTGTACGCGCAGGCACAGGAGGGGTCAAATTCGAGGGCTCCGTAGGCCGCCGAAACGGCTTGCCAGAAATCTCCGCAGGAGTTCCTGATCCTGGCCATTAAAAGAAAACCCTTCTTCTTATCGCCCCCGTCAGTCATTATCGCCCTGTAGCAGGCGTCAACCGCCGTCTCCGGCTCACCTGCCTTCATTCCCGCCCAGGCCAGATGTTCCAGGACCCTGGAGGAGTGGGGGTTGAAACGCAGAGCATCCGCGTAGGCCTGGATCGCTTTCCGATGGAGTCCTTCGGCCTCATAACAGTTGCCCAGGTAGAAATAGGTCTCCTCGCACAGGCCTTTGCCGCCAAGGAGGGCGTTCTCCAGAAATCCCCGCGCCCTATCATAGCGGCCGTCCAGGTATTGGGCCATGCCTGTCAAGTATGAGCCCGTAGATGACATCTTCCAGGTTGAATCCCTGTTCTCGGTCCATTCGGTATGGCCCATTCCCGGCCGCCTCCTTCCGGCCAGGGAGAACAGCTTTGCCGCGGATACGACGATCACGGATTCCCCTTCCTCCACCTGGAAGAGCACAATCGCGGCAAGGGCCCCATCCTCATCGAAGACCGGGCAGCCGGCCCCGTACGGGGCTGGCGAGAACCTGAGGTGGAGGAAATCGGTCTCCTCCGGAATCCGATGAAGATCGGTCACTGCTCCCTGAGCGAAATCGAGTCCCTTGTCTCGCCTGCCCACGGGCAGGATAACGGATTCCTCCCGGTCCGGCAGGTCCGACACCCTGCTGACGGGCTCAAAGTCTTCCGGCACATCCTCCAGCTGGACGAGGACCAGACCCGACGACTCGTCTCCGGCCAGCACCCTTTCGATGGTGCATGATTCGCCGCCGGCGGTGATGGCCTCGGCGAAGTATCCGTCCTCGAGAACCTCCACGGAGGTCGCGAGCAGACCCACATCACCGACGAAAACACCGCCTCCACGGCAGATCTCCCTCCCCCGCCAGTCGTAATTGATAATCTCGACAGTCTGCAGGCTTACCCTCCTCTCCAGGATGGGGCCGGGCCTCTCCGCCTGCGCATCGATGTCATTGAGGGCAGTCCCATGGGAATAGGCGGGTGTGAATGGCAAGGATGTCAGGAAAAGCGCGATGAACGTGGCCTTCCGAAGGAAACTCATGGCCTCATCACCCCCTTCTCTACTTACCAGTATAGCTCAAAGAGAACCCTTATAGGCCGCTGAGGGAGCCCGCAAGGGTGCAGAAAAGATGACCGGATGAGGGGAATCGGCGCCGGCCCGGGGCGGAATGACTTGCTGCCCGTGGGGTCCCCGAGCGGGCCCGGATCAGGCCCCGCCAGCCCCGGGTAAGGGGCAGGAGCCGGTCAGGAGGTCACCGTCGCCGGCCCCGGTGCGGCTCGTGTCTGAGGTCCCAATGGTAGCCGTCCCAGAAGAGATAATGCCGACGGCCCGTGTACGGGTACACACCGTACCCGAAGCCGGGATAGACATAATAATAACCCGGATAGGTGTAAGGGTAGGCATACGGACCCGGCCCGTAACCTCCGTAATACCTGAATTTTCCCCGGACTACGAACCGGTAGGGGACCCTGCCGTAGCGGTCGTAGGCCTCGCGAAAATCCATGGGGATCTCGATCAGGGGTTTGGGGACACCGGAAAGGGGCAGTTCCGCCCATGGGCCTCCGTGCGAAGGGCTCTCGTACCAACGGCCCGCCGAGCGCTGGTACCAGCGGCCGAGATGGTAGAAGATATCGGCGTCAATATTCGGGACGAAATAGATCCCCTTGTCGAAGATATAGACGAGGTGATCCGGCTCCCCCACTGAGATCACCCCCGCTCCGCTGCCGTAGCCTGCCCGGGCGGGGCCCGTGGTGGCCACCATTGTTACTGCGGCCAGGGCCAGGGTCAGGGCGGCAAGACTGTTTCTCACCGGAATCACTTCCTTTCATCGTTCCGCCCCCGAAGGGGGCCCGAGGGCCCACAGTTGAAGTTCGGGCGTCACAGTACAAGTATAGGTCCTGATGAGCAAATATGCAGGGCTGGGGCCGGAAAAGCCGCCCTCAACGCCTGGATACCCATTTCCTCAATTGTCAAACTGTCCTCCTGCCCCGCCGGCTTGCCCGGCTTCCAGTTCCTCTCCCAGGCGCTGGAGATCGGCGATGATGGCACGTCCCTCCGCCGCCAGGCGCGGCTGCAGTTCCGGTTGCCTCAGAAATCGGGCGAAGGCCCTCATCCGTCTGATGGTGCCGCCGGCCCGGTCCCGGTACAGGACCGTGAAGATGCCCGAATAGGGCAGGGAGATCGCATAGCATACGGCCCAGAAAGGGGTCAGGAAGTTCCATGCGGCAAAGATCTGGGCGGCGTAGAAAAGGGGAAAGATCACTATGCCCGGAGCGATAGCGCCGGTGACGATCTGGTCCCTCTTGACCGCGAATTTCAGGGCGATGAAACGAACGAGCTGATAGGGGATGATGTGGTTCAGGGTTCCCCAGGCCGCCACGGGCAGTCCAACCAACAGGAGGCCGATCTCACGAAGCCCGAAGAGGAAGGCCCTGCCGGCGTCCATCCGTATGTACACCTCCGACGGGGAGATCCCCAGGCGGCGCAATTCGGACCGGTGGCCCTCTACCCGTTGTCGCAGGTCGTCGATCTCCCGGGCCTGGGTGACCCTGAGCTGGTCGTATCCATCCTTGATCAGCCTGACGAGGGAGAGGCGGGCGGCCACCGACTCTTTCGTCCTGCTGAGGGGGGCCGGCGGCATTCCGCCGGTGCTCAGGATGTCCGCCGCCCATTCGAGGAGGATCGAGTCCTCCCTCCGTTCGAAGTTGATGGTCAGTTCCCGCACGCGGTTCTCGATGAGGGAGGTGAGCATTTCCGGCCCGGCGTCGGGATGGGATGCCGCCCATCGCTGGACGTCGATGGCGGAACCGAACCGGACCCAGGCATCCGACCGGAACCTGCCCTTTTTGGGGAAATGAAGCCCCACCGGCACGATCTTCAGAGGGGGTGTAGAAACGGCCGATCGCGTGTAGTCGAGGGCCAGGCGGGCCGCGCCCCACCGGAAGGGCCTCAGGCTGGGGTCGGAGTGACTCTGTCCCTCCGGGAATATGCACAGCGCCTCTCCCTCGCCCAACCGACGTTTGCACTCCTCGAGGGCCTTTATGTTTCTCGACCGGTCCGCCCCCGCCAACTGATCCTGCTTTCTGTAGAACCTGATCACCCGGGCCGACCGCATCAGATATCCGATCACCGGGTACTCCGCCAGGGTGCTTTTGGCGGTGAGCGACAGCGGCCGTTTGACATATCTCATGACGATCAAAGCGTCCACCAGAGCGTTTATGTGATTGGGCAGAAAGAGGACGGGACCTGATTCGGGAATGTTCTCGAGCCCCTCGACCTCCATCCGCCTAAAGAAGATGCGCATGGCCAGCTGGAACATGGAGCGCAGGATCCGGTATATCACGGGCTTTCCCCCGTCATGTTCTGATCCCCTTTTCCTCCCCGGCCACGGTTGCCACAGGGTTTATTGCTGACGGGGTCTCTGGCCGCTTCAGTCCCCCGTGGGCCATACTGTCTTGACAATTCCCCTGTTTCGTTGGAGACTTATTCTACAATATATAACCAAACCAGTGTTAGGGGTGCTCGGAGTACTGGGCTGAGATAACACCCTCAATGACCTGATCTGGGTAATGCCAGCGTAGGGAAACGGTTTTGGCGACAGTCCTCACCATCGAGGTCCCGTCCAGCCGTTCCCTCCGGGGGGCGGTTTTTTTATGAACGATAAGGACAGACAGCTCTCGGACGCCGACAGGGAGCTTTACAGCCGTCACATTGCCATCCCCGAAATCGGCGAGGAAGGACAGAGGAAACTTCTCCGGAGCAGGGTCCTCGTCATCGGTCTCGGGGGGCTGGGCAGCCCGGCCCTCTTCTACCTAACTGCCTGCGGGATAGGGGAGATCGGCATCGTGGACAGCGACCGGGTGGAGCTGTCCAACCTGAACCGGCAGATCCTCCACGGACATCCGGACCTGGGCGATGGGAAGACCGACTCAGCGCGGCGCCGTGTTGAGGCACTCCGGCCCGACATGTACCTCGAACAGTTCCCTCTGAGGCTGGACGAGAACAACGGCCCAGATATTGTAAGGATGTATGATTTCATCATCGAGGCCACCGACAACTTCGAGTCGAAATTCCTCGTCAACGACATCTGTGTCCGCGAGGGCAAGCCGTTCTCCCACGCCGGCATCCTGGGGATGTACGGACAGACCATGACGGTCGTTCCCGGACAGGGACCTTGCTACAGGTGCGTCTTCGGGGAAAAGCCACCGCCCGGAAGAGTCAAGACGACCGCTGAGGCAGGAGTGCTCGGAACCGTGCCTGGTGTTCTGGGGGCCATTCAGGCCACAGAGGCCATCAAGTACGTCCTTGGCGTCAACGGCCTCCTGGTGAGCCGGCTGCTGACCTACAACGCGGCGAACATGATCTTCAGGGAAGTGAAGCTGCCGCCTGAGAAACGCTGTGATGTCTGTGCACCCCAGGGGCAAGCGAAGCGGTAAGCAAAGGAGCATGACGTGAAGGACGATCCACTTGTAATCGGCGACCTCTCCTTTTCCTCCCGTCTGATGATGGGTACGGGCAAGTTTTCCTCCTCCGAGGTGATGAGGGACTCTCTGGAGGCATCCGGCGCCGAGATCGTGACCGTCGCCCTGAGACGGGTGGAGCTGAAGAACCCCAAGGACAGCATCCTCTCCTTTCTCGACCGGGATCGCTATCTCCTGATGCCCAATACCTCGGGGGCCCGTGATGCCCAGGAGGCCGTCCGCCTCGCCCGCCTCGCCCGGGCGGCCGGAGGCGGCTCCTTCCTGAAACTGGAAGTGACACCGGATCCCAATTATCTTCTCCCCGACCCGGGCGAGACCCTCAAGGCCGCCGAAATTCTCGTCAAGGACGGGTTCACGGTGCTCCCCTATATCCAGGCGGACCCTATTCTTGCCAAGCGCCTGGAGGAGGTCGGCACCGCTACGGTTATGCCGCTGGGCTCACCCATCGGTTCCAACCGGGGATTGAGGACCAGGGACGCCATCGAGATCATTATCGAAATGGCCAACGTCCCGGTGGTGGTGGATGCCGGGCTGGGAGCCCCGTCGCACGCGGCGGAAGCCATGGAGATGGGTGCCGACGCCGTCCTCGTCAACACCGCCGTGGCCGTAGCCGGGGATCCGCCGTCCATGGCACGCGCCTTCAAAAAGGGTGTTGAGGCCGGGAGGGAGGCCTATCTGGCCGGGCTGGGCATGCCCCGGAAAAGGGCCGAGGCTTCAAGCCCCCTCACAGGATTCCTGAGGTGACCCGTGACTTTCTATGATGCAATGCGCACACACCCCTGGCGAAGGCTGGAAGGGGAGATCGAATCCCGGGGCAGCCACGATGTCGATCGGGCTCTTTCCTCCTCCGCGCTCGGGTTGGATGGTCTGGTGAGCCTCCTTTCTCCCGCCGCCGACCCGTACCTGGAGGAGCTCGCCCAAAGGGCCCAGGCTCTGACCGAACAGAGGTTTGGCAGGGTCATCGGTCTCTACGCCCCTCTCTACCTCTCCAACAGCTGCACCAACTCCTGTGTCTACTGCAGTTTCAACGCCGACAACCCCATCGATCGGCTGACCCTGACTCCCGACCAGGCCGAGTCCGAGGCGCTCTATCTGCATGAGCAGGGATTCAGGCACGTTCTGCTCGTCTCCGGCGAGGACCGAAGGGTGGTGAGCATGGAGTACCTCCGGGAGGTGGTCGGGCGATTGAGGGGCCTCTTCGACTCCATCTCCATTGAGATCTACCCGATGGACACCGACGAGTACGGGGAACTGGCCGGGTATGGCGTGGACGGTCTCATCATCTATCAGGAGACCTACAACAGGGAACGCTACGATGAGGTCCACCGGGCGGGACGGAAAAAGGACTTCCGGTGGAGGCTGGAGACTCCCGAGAGAGGGGGAGCGGCGGGCTTTCGGCGGATCGGGATCGGCGCACTCCTGGGACTCTCCGCCTGGCGGATGGAGTCCCTTTACCTGGCCCTCCACGCCCGTCATCTCATGCGCCTCTATTGGCGTTCCCATATAACCATCTCATTCCCCAGGCTCCGTCCGGCGGTGGGTGGTTACACTCCTCCCTGCCCCGTGACGGATCGGGACCTGGTCCATATGATGACGGCGCTTCGCCTCTTCCTTCCCGACGCCGGCCTCCTTCTATCCACCCGCGAATCGCCCCGGCTCAGGGACCACATGATCCCCCTCGGCGTGACATCCATGAGCGCGGGTTCGAAAACCGATCCGGGAGGTTATACACAGGATTCCGCCTGTGAGGGACAGTTTCAGGTTTCCGACCACAGGACACCGCGCAGGGTTGCGGAGAAGATAAAGGAGAAAGGGTATGAACCCGTCTGGAAGGACTGGGATTCCGCTTTTATCCCCTGAACCCATCCTGAAAAAGAGACAGGAGGAGAACGGATCATGGAGATCCTGTTGAACGGAGAACGGAAAAAGCTCAACGGCGGCATGACGGTCGAGGACCTGTTGAAGGACTTGGGGATCGACCCGGCTGCGGTGGTCGTGGAAAGGAATCTGAGCATACTCAACCGGAAGGACCACGGCGTCCAGTCGCTTTCGGACGGCGACACGGTGGAGATCATCCAGATGGTCGACGGTGGTTAGCCTGAAGAGGGAGAGGAGAAAAGAGGCCTTCCTCGACGTCGACCTCTATCCGGTAACCTGTGAGCGGCTCTCCTCGGGTAGATCCAACATGGAGGTTCTCGAGGGCATTGTCCGGGGCGGGGCGCGGATCGTCCAACTCCGGGATAAGGAGGCCGCCAGAAAGGACCTCTACCTGACTGCTGCGGCCTTCCGAGAGATCACCCGGAAGGCCGGAGTCCTCCTTATTATCAACGACTACGTGGATATCGCCCTCGCCGTCGACGCCGACGGGGTCCACCTCGGCCAGGAGGACCTGCCGGTGGCGGCAGCCAGGGAGATAGCCCCTGACCTCCTCATCGGGGCATCGACCCATTCCCTTGAGCAGGCACTGGCGGCTCAGGGAGAGGGGGCCGATTACGTTAACATCGGTCCCATCTTCGCCACAGGGACCAAGGAGGGCACGGGCCCCTTTCTGGGGCCGAAGGCCATTGGGGAGATCGGTGGCCGACTCCAGGTCCCCTTCACCGTGATGGGCGGCATAAAGGAGTCCAACATCGGAGAGGTACTGGCCCAGGGTGCCAGACGGGTCGCGGTGGTCACTGCCGTCACCGAAGCTCGGGACATCGCCGCTGCTGTCGGTTCCCTGAGGGGAAAGATATCCCAGGCCGCAAACTGAAGGGGCGAAAGACCGGTTCCCCCCCTTTTCCTTTACTTCCCATAAAATGGTACAATTAGTATTCAATCCGCCGGAGAAATAACGGGTCCATCTCCGGGAGGATCAGGGCCCCGGTTTTCGCCCCTTTTTGTGATTATATACCGGAACGCCCGCCTGACGGGTTCCCTCGCATCGGCATGCTGCAGGGTCTAAGGCCTGAGGGGAGGACACAGTTGATGGATGTGAAGGATGACAGAAGGGCCAACGAGACGGAGGAACAGCTTCTCAGGCGGCTTGTCGAGATAGAAGGCGGGATCAAAAGGCTTGTCGATCTGGTGGAGGAAGTTCAGACCTCTCTGGAGGGTGCTGTGAAGCAGCACGTCCGG
This sequence comes from bacterium, assembly GCA_020350725.1. Lineage (GTDB taxonomy): Bacteria > BMS3Abin14 > BMS3Abin14 > BMS3Abin14 > BMS3Abin14. The sequence continues at coordinate 2,298,742 of CP070719.1, read as the reverse complement.
GTTCAAAAGCGCAGGTTGATCGAAGCCTCCCTGTTCTATCTGTTTATCCTCCTTTTCCTTGGATTCAGCGGGTTTGTCGGGATGAAGATCTTCGAGGTGATCGTCAGGTGATTCAGAGGGCTGTCCCGGGATCCACCATCCTGTGCACACCCCCCCATCCGGGGCGCGTTTCACAGATTCATGTTTCAGGCCTCGACGAGGAGCGAACCTTTATTCCCGAGGGGAAAGTGAAGCCGGCAAGTGCCCTGGGCCTCAGCGGTTTCGCACCAGTTTAACGCCGTGAGGCCGTCCTTTTTCCAATGCCCAGCCTCTTGAGCCCTGCCCTGAAATTGGAGAGCGTTCCCGGGCCTTTTCCAGGGGCCGATTGCGACACCGGGGGATGCCAGCAGAAAAGGATTTTGGGCCTGGGATAGGGATAGGTGGCGCCCAGCCTGAAATAGTGGGGGAGATGCTCCATGCCGGCGGTCGATTCGTCCCCGATACGCCGTCTGCGTTTCAGCCTTTCGAGGTATCGCGTGAAGGTTCTCATCGTCTTCCTCCTGGCCGCTGTGGCTCCGGCCGGCCTCAAAAGCCCGAGAAGAGCGGACCCGAATGACGATACCGCTACCGGGCTGTGGGATGCATCGGTGATTCTGGACACATCAGGCAATAAACATGCCGGACGGAGAATAGGTCCTTCGGGTTGGGATCCGTCCGCCGCGGAAGGCGGCTGAGATCCCGGAAACCGGCAATCGTGGCCCCGCGGCCCAATTCCATCATCTGACCTAAGTGTTCGGGAAAGTGGGGATTTTGCCCTATCCTCAGGCTCCATGTCCCCGGGGATCGATCTCCGCTCGGTCTCTGACACCGCCGGAAGACGGAGTGGGCCACAGGTCGGTCCGCGGGTTTAATTAAACGGATCTCCGGCCAAAAGCGTGTTGCTTTTGCTGCTATGGGCGGCCGTCATATGGTGCAAAATTGCAACACTAATAGTTCGGCGGCGCCCGCATTCCACCGGCCGGCCCCATGCCGGCGGCAACCGTGATATAGTGGGAGTGCGGATATTGGATCCGGAGAGGGGCATCCCCATGGAAGACCCCTCTTTGCCGTGATACAGTTCTAGGCGAGGGCAGGTTTTGATAGACCATTACCTGGACAGGGAATCCGGCGTGCTGGTGGTTCGGCCGACCGGCCCTCTCTCCGAGGCGGATTTCAGGACCCTGACTGACGTCGTTGATCCCTACATCCTGGAAACGGGTCCTCTGAGGGGACTTGTCGTCCACACGGAAAAATTCCCCGGATGGGAGGACCTCTTCGGCATGATCGGCCATCTCAGGTTCGTGCGAGACCATTACAGGCACATCAGAAGGATCGCTCTCGTCTCCGACAGTAAGCTGGCCGGACTCGTGCCGAGGATCGGCGAGCACTTTCTGAGTGCTGAACTGAAAGTCTATTCCTACCGTGAACTGGATGCCGCCACGGAGTGGGTGAACAAAGGATGAGAAAGGGATTGGACGGATGCCGCAGATAATCGTTTACGCCAAGAGTGGCGATGGAGAACCCCACCAGGTCGTCTTCGCCAGCGAAGAGGGAAAACTGACGATAACCTGCGACTGCGAGAGGGGGATCAAGGGACACTACTGCGAGCACAAGGTTCGCCTCGCCGTCAACGACCATCTCCTGCTGTCGAATCCCGCCCAGATCAGGGACCTCAACGAGGCGCACATCTGGGTCATCCAGGCGCCCGTGTCCGACCTTATCCTGAGCCTGCTGCAGTTGGAGGGGGATCCCGAGGGGAACGAGGAAGCGATCCGCCGGACGCAGCTTGAGATCGCCGCCGCCATGAGGGAGGGAACCTGACGCCCCCCGAACCGGAAAGGCTTTCAGCCGGTGGACCGGATAGACCCCTCCATTCTGCCCCACTGAGGCCGCTTCCGTGCCGGGTCTGGGAACGCAGCACCGTCTCGCACTCGGTCCAGGGACATGCTCCGATCTGATGTGGGGAAAGGGTTTCAGGGACTCTGGACGAGGGCCACGGGAGCGGCGTCGTCCTGCTGTCCTTCGCTGAGATGCCGAATGATATTGACCAGCCTCTCCACTCGCTGAGCGCAGTCGAGGCATTCGTCGCGATTTTTCAGGCGATGACCCTTGTGCAGAGCCACCATGCAGGCCTTGTTGATGAAGAGATCCTCGAGGAAGGCCACCTGTTCGCGGCTGAACGCGGGGCCGGAGCCGTTGGGAAAATATTTCCACCATTTCTCCGGCATCTTCCCCTGCTTTTCTTTTATCGGATCCATCGCCATGACCTTCCGCCTTTTCCCAAGCTGTACTCTACCGGATAGCTAGCAAACTCCGTGCCGCTATTTTTTGATCCTCCTGAGGGGGAAAATACGGCTAAAAGTGCCATAAATGACATACGTCTGTCCATTTTTAGGGAAAATCTTTTCCTGTTTTCGGTAAATTCTGTTTAAGAAAGGGTATTTCTTCACACCCATCCCCCATCGGCATAGGGACGGTCCCGGAGGGGATACCTCAAAGTGCTCTGACCCCGCTACCTGGACCCCGCTACCTCGCTACCTGACCACGTAAGCTCCGGGAAAACCCCCTGTTGACTGGAATGGCCAACGTGTTATAGATGATCCGGCACCTGGCAGGACCCGACACCATGAGAATAGCGTTAAAGCCCAGACATTTTATCTTCGCCTGCACCGTTGTCGCGGTGACAACCCTCGTCCCCCTGGCCGCCTGGCTGGGATATATCTCCCTTTCCCTTCCCCCCGTGGATTTCCTCGCCGATCCGGCGGTCTCCTTCCGGATATCCGTGCTCGATTGGGAGGGGAACAGCCGTCCCTTCACCGTGGGACCGGCCAACCCCCATTGGACACCCCTGGACGGCGCTCCACAGTCGCTCCGGAGCGCGGTTGTGGTGGCGGAGGATTTCAACTTCTACCATCACCGGGGCGTCGACTGGTTCGAGGTCTGGGAGGCGGTCAAGAGGGACGTCAGGGAAAGGCGTTTCGCCCGGGGGGCGAGCACCATCAGCCAGCAGCTTGCCAAGAACCTCTTCCTGACGCGGGACAGGACGCTCTCCCGGAAGGCCCGGGAGCTGTTCCTCACCCGGCGCCTGGAGAGGACCCTGTCGAAGGACCGGATCCTCGAGCTGTATCTGAACGTGGTCGAGCTCGGCCCCCTGGTGTACGGCGTAGGCCACGCCGCCGAACACTATTTCGGCAGGCCCCTCGCTGACATCACCCTCCGGGAGAGCACCTTCCTGGCTGCCATGCTGCCGGGGCCCAGGGTCTTGGATCCCCGCCGGGCCATGGACCGGGTCATGGAACGGTCCGACCGCATCCTCGCTACCCTGGCCCGGGCGGAAAAGATAACTGAGGACCAGTACCGTTCCGCCCTGCTGGAGCTCCCGGTTCCCAGGGGAATGGACAGAGACGAGTTATTGAAGATGGTTCCGGAGCGGGTCGCCGTCGCCCCGCCCGTCCTGGAACCGGAGGTTACCTGGACGACGGAGCCGATCATGCCCCGACACCCCGGACCGGATCCCATCCGGGATGAGTTTGGCCCGGCGAAATCCTCCCCGTCCTCACACGGTTGGCGAGATCTGCTCCCCCCGCCGCCCCTGGAAAAGGACCCGCGCCTTCCCTCGGGCAGGTAGACCGAACTGTTTCCGTCGAGACAGAGGGCGGCCTGAGATTCTGTCGGGGCGGTGGACCGCGAAGGCTTTTGCTTCACCGGAAACGCAGCCGGCGAGGCCCTTTTTTATTCAACCTCATCCCGGCTTGAAGAACTTTCCCCTCACCAGGCACCACAGTCCGTAGACCGCTGCGACCCCCATGGGCACCAGGATAAATATATCCGCGCCCGGTTCCTGGCCCTCGGTGATCAATCGGACGATCACCAAGAGGACCGCGCAGCCCAGGACCACCGCTAAGCTGACGACCCCCCTCTTCCGGTAATAGGCTAGCATCCTGACCCCTCCTGAAAATCGATCATCGAAAGTCGGGTTGACATATTTGCATTTTACCCCAAACGGATCGTCAGGGACACCCTGGTCCCTGAGGAAACCCCTGTTTGGATTCGATACGAGGGGCGTCAATTCCCTCACCCGGCCAGTCCCTGCCGTCAGGTTGCCCCGAACCTGTGGCAAACGATCGATGTTCAGGATATTATGGATACTATCCTTTACTGAATAGGAGGCTCACATGGCCGATCTGTCCGTCACCTACATGGGGCTGCCGCTGAAAAACCCGATCGTGGTCGGCAGTTCCAGTCTGACCAAGTCCCTCGATGGCGTCCGGCGGTGCGAGGACGCCGGGGCGGGGGCCATCGTCCTGAAATCCCTCTTCGAGGAGCAGATCGAGGGGGAGATCAGGCAGGCCGAGAGGGAGGCGTCGCCCTATGAACATCCTGAGGCTTTCGATTACGTCCGCCAGACCGCCCTCCACCTGAGCGAGGACAAATACCTGAGGCTCATCGAGGACGCCAAAGCAGCCGTCTCCATACCTGTCATCGCCAGTCTGAACTGCGTTTCCCCCGAATGGTGGACCACCTACGCATCGAAGATCGCCAAGGCCGGGGCGGACGCCATCGAGGTCAACATCGCCATCATGCCCAGCGACCTCAAGCACTCGGCCAAGGAGATCGAGGCGATCTACGCCCGGATCATCGAGGGGATCCGCCGCCGGGTTCAACTGCCCATCGCCGTCAAGATCGGCCCTTACTTCACCGCCCTGCCCCAGACCGCCCGCTCACTGAGTTCGGCCGGGGCAACGGCCCTCGTCCTGTTCAACCGCTTCTATCAGCTGGACATCGACATCGAAAAGATGCACCTCACCCACGGCTATCACTTCAGCTCCCCCCACGAGATCCACGTTCCCCTCCGCTGGATCGCCATCCTGTCGGCCCTGGTGGGCTGTGAACTGGCGGCCTCAACGGGCATCCACGACGGGGCGGGCGTGATCAAGCAGCTCCTGGCCGGGGCCAGGGTCGTCCAGGTCTGCTCCGTTCTTTACCAGGAGGGATTGGGGCGGGTCGGGGGGATGCTCAGCGAGATCTCGGACTGGATGGACAGGCACGGTTTCACCGTGATGGACGAGTTCCGGGGGAGGATGAGCATGGAGCTCAGCGACCAGCCCGAATTCTACGAACGGCTCCAGTACATCAGGATCTTTTCCGGCGTCGATTGAAGGGCCGCCGCTGCAACCGGCCCACACACGTCATATTGCCCCGGAACTTCCCGGCTCCCGCCGGGCGGGGGCCGCCTCAGGCGGCCCATAGCCCGGTTACGGTCTGGGGACTCCCTCGGACGTCAATGAGTGCAACCGTCACTGCCGGTTGAACCGTCCTCACATCCTCCGGTCGACCCGGTGCAGGACCCCGCCTTGCCGCACTTGATGATGGCGATACCCGGGGTCGGCATACTTCTGGTCAAACCCGACGAGAATCCGGGAAGGCCGCGGGCCATGGTATAAACAACCCCCGGCGGGCCCTGGATGCCGGTGACGTTTGCGATCTGGAAACCGTTTTCCATCAGGATGGTCAGGGCCTCCGCGCAGCTGCACTCGGTCTCCATGCCCAGGACGGCCAAAAGATCCGGATCGTTGATCACGCTGTAGCCCTGGACCTTGAGCCCCCCTGGGTTCTCGGGATCGGTTTCGTCGCCGCAGGCGTGAACGACGGTCGGCACCATGCCTCCGGTGAGGACAAGGGCCAACACACAGACGACAACCCCCAATATCACAACGAGTGTCTTTTTCATTTCATCCTATCCTTTCACCTTCCATGGACACGTGTCCCTTCAGTAATAGGGGCCGGCGCCAAGCCCCACCGGTCGCCGGCCCCTTAAATCATCTTCCAGACAGTTTCTCCTCTCTAATCGTAACTGCCTCCGCCGCCGATGCCGCCACCGGGACCGCCGCCACCGGGACCGCCGCCGCCGGGACCGCCACCGCCGGGACCGCCACCGCCACCACCGCCGCCCTGCTCCCTAGGAACGATGCAGAGGTCGATGTAGGTCAGGTTGTTCGTCGTGTCGACCACCGGGGTGTACAGCGCGTCCGATTCGCCCGGCACTTCAGTTGAGGTATCGGAGATGAAATATGTTCGCGGCAGGTCACGAGGCGCCGCCACCACTGCCGGCGGCGCATGTACCGGCGCGGCCGGGTCCAGGAACTGGACGGCTCCGCCGAGGCCGCCCTCGGTGTAGAAGGTCAGACGCCACCATCCGGTCTTGTCCCATACCCCATCGCAAACATCCATGACTGTGCTTTTCATCGGCCAGTTGTAACCGTAGACGTACTTGCCGCCGACGCTCAGCTCTATGCTGTAGGGTGCGTCTCTCACGGTGCAGGCGCCTTCCCAGCCATTACCGGTCCAGGCGCCCAACACAGGCGGTTCCGACTGCAGGATCACGACCTCGCCTTCCTCCCCGCCACCGGGCAGTGGGCACTCAGCGCTATCATCCTCCATCTTCGCGATGTTCAGCCTCGCGGTGTCGGTGTTGATGATCTGGAACGGCGAGTCGTAGTTGTAGGAGACATCCGACAGGTCGGCCCGGACGCCCCAGTGCTCGGTGATGCCCTGGCCGGACACGTGCCACATTCGGAAACCGACCTTGCAGGCGACTGCGGGGTCCAGCGACGCGGCCATTGCCGCGTCGAAACAATTCGCCACCAGAGGGTCGAACCCTGGGATCGTGGTGCTGTAGGGCTGGGTCTCCACCCGGATCTGGGATTTGGATGTCCAGGACCTGGCCTCGAGGGCGTCACCCCAGTCCACGTAGGCCACCTCTTTCGAAGCGCCTATGTTGTCCTGGTCGGCCCACCAGTCGTTGTCGGCGACCTTCTGCCAGAAAATGGGTTCCACCGGGAGGCCTTCGCATGGGTAACCGGGACCCGCACACGTCGCAGCGTCGTAATGCACGTTTGGAGCATTCGGGTCGTCCACGCAGGTCGTGTTGGGATAGCTGTATATTCCTACCGTCTGCGGTTTATCGCAGCCGTAGGAGAAATGTGTACCGAGCACCGCCGGTGCCGGCGGGGCCCAGTACGCCGCGATGGACCCCACGGCCGTGTCCGTCAGTATCGCCGGGAGCGACAGATTGTTGCCGGCCCCTTCCTCACCCGTGTCCCGGCAGGGCGGGTAAGTGCCGTCGTCGCAGACCCTCCTCTCGGCCAAACCGGTCCCGCTGAAAGCGAGCATGCCCGCCAGGCTCACGGCACAGGCCAACACTAAATACCTCTTAATCGATCTCATCTTGACACCTCTCTTTTCCCTTTGAGAGGCGATCCCCCCGCAGACCGGCCACCCCTCGCCGCTCTCGATTTCCTTGTACGCCGATTCAATCTGCCCTCGTAAGCAGGCACCACCTCCCCGTCAGGTTTCGGTCTGCCGCTGCTGGCTCCTGCTGGACCTCTCTGATGCTCTGAAAAACTTGAAGATATGTTGCTAACGGATCCCCAAAGTGGTGGATCCCCCAAACCGCTCAGGTTCTATCGGACCTGATACAGTTACCCTCAATGGTCGGGCCCAGACGACCGGCCCATGCACTGGAAAGGAGGTGCCCACGCGGGTACTTCCCTCGAGCCTGAATGGTTCACCTCATATTTATGCGATTTAAATTTTGGCACCCAGAGTATTGCCCCCAATTTTATGCTAGTATTAAGCATAAATGGTAATGCCCTAAAATAAATGAGCAAATAAAACCCATTCATTACCTACATGGGGTGCATATTTTCGGTCATCATTTACTGACCTCATAATGCGTACCTGGATTGGGCAGTAACGGGGGATGCCCATGCCACCCAACCCACCAAACCTTGACGAGTCCAGACAGTCCCAGTGGAATCAGGCGGAGACCTCGGTCCCCCCTGAACGGTGGACAGTCACCTTCTCGGCGGAGAATGAGCCCTCACGGCTGAAGACGATGCTCCGTGAGCGGACCAAGGAGCTGAACAGCCTCTACGCCCTCGCCCACATCGCGGAGAACAAGCTCGCCACCATCGAGGAGATGCTCGAGGCCGTCGTCTTGATCATCCCTCCGGCGTGGCAGTACCCGGGGATCGCCACCTCGGAGATCATCTTCCAGAACACCTCGGTTCGAACACCCGGATTTCGATCGACCCGGTGGCGTCAGTCGGCTCCGATCACACTCAACGGCAAACCGGTCGGGGAAGTGACCGTCTGTTACCTGGAGGAGCGGCCGCCCGACTTCGAGGGTCCTTTTCTGAAGGAGGAGCGGATTCTCCTCGAGGCGGTGGCAGAGCGGGTCGCCTGCATGGCCCTGCGGATCATTACGGAGGCGGAACTCAGGCTATCCAATCATGACCTGATGGTCGAACGTGAAGCCCTAAGGGAGACAAACGCGGCCCTGAAAGTCCTGATGTCCCGGATCGAGGAGGAGAAACGGGATATCCAGCGGGACGTCCGGGACAGGGTGGAGAAGGTCCTCAAGCCCATCCTCTTTGACCTCTACATGAAAGTGTCCAAGCCACAGAGGAGAACCATCGATCTTCTCAACGACAGCCTGGAGGAGCTCACCCGTCCCTTTGCCAGCCGCCTCTCGACGGAGTTCGACCACCTGACCCCCACCGAGGTCCAGATCTGCAGCATGATCAAGAGCGGGCTGCGGACCAAGGAGATCGCTGAGCTGCGGGGAATTTCCATCGCCACTGTCTGCCGCCACAGAGACCGGATCAGGCACAAACTGGGCCTCTCCAACACCAGCACCAACCTCGCCACCTACCTGAAAAAGCAAATGCCGTAGCCGTTTTCCACGGCCCATCCTCACCCGCCATTGGAACCGGGCCGGCAGCGTCAGCCCTGCCGGCAGGAGTATGGGTGGCACCGGACAGGGTGGAGCATTCGGTCATTACTGTTTCCGAAGGATTGCAGGTCATGCAAAGATGGTCCCGGAAAACCGGGCCGCTTTGTCAGGGCGCCGGTTCGGAGTCCGATCCGCCTCAAGATCAGCCTGTTATTTCTGGTATACTTTTGGGGTCTTCCACCCGATGGCCCGGCCTATTCCATGCAATGCGGGCACCCGGACAGGGGTGTGCTGACGGGGGCGTGACAAGGAAGAAGGCACGGATGGACGCGGGACGATTCGGTCAGGTCGGATCGCTTTGACAAAGGAGGAGGCGGGTTATGTTCAAGGAATTCAAAGAGTTTGCTATCAAGGGAAACGTGGTGGACATGGCGGTGGGCATCATCATAGGCGCCGCCTTCGGGACCATCGTCAAATCCCTGGTCAGCGATATCATCATGCCCCCCATCGGGCTGCTGCTGGGAAATGTGGACTTCTCGAATCTCTTTATCGTCCTCAAGGAAGGTGCACAGGCCGGACCCTTCGCCACCCTGGCCGACGCCCAGAGTGCGGGGGCGGTGACGATGAATTATGGCCTGTTCGCCAACACCGTCATCAGTTTTGTTATCGTCGCCTGGGCGGTGTTCATGGTGATCAAATCCATCAACCGGTTGAAGCGGGAGGAGGAAGCCCCGCCGGCCGAGCCGACCACCAGGGAGTGCCCGTTCTGTTTTTCCACCATCGCCATCAGGGCAACCCGCTGTCCTAACTGCACGTCCCAGCTGTAGCCGTATCTTCCGGCCACGCCTGAGGCCGTCAGCACCGGTTTTTGGGACCCCTGGACAAGGGGGAAGTCCTGCCGGGGCCGGTTTAGTCCGGACCGGACAGGCGTCCCACCCGGCGCAGGTCTTCCACCGTGTAGAAGGCGCTGGGAATGACGCTGTTGATCTCGCCCAACAGGGTCTCGAGCCTCCTGCGGGGGCTGACGATAAAGAACATGTTGACCGGTCCCTTCTTCCCCGTAGCACCGATGACCGTCACCGTGTAGCCCTGGCTTTTCAGGTGACCCACCAGCTCCCGGGCGTCCTTCCGGGTGATGATCCGCACCACCTGGTGACCGATGGCGATACGGCTCTCCAGGGAAACGCCGGCGAAGCTGCCCACGGCGAATCCCCCTGCATAGGCCGCGTAGTTGGCCAGATTGCCCATGTCCTCGATGATGTGGCTCAGGGCGAAGAGCCACACGATGATCTCGAAGAAGGCCGCCAGAGCGGAGAGGGCACGCATGCCACGGGAGACGAAGATGATACGCAGGGTCTCCATGGTCACGTCGGCGACGCGGGACAGGAAGATGAGGAAGGGTATGACGATCAGGGTGAAGGTGCTGCTGTGAAGAAATGATGTGTCCACCATGGCGGTTTACTTTCCAGGGGATGTCTAGATATGGGCCCTGACAGGTGAAATCTACTCCTCTTCCCGGAAAAAGTCACCAGAAATCCGGGGGGGTGTTCCACTGCCTGCGTCGGGCCGGGGCTCCGGTACCGGGTTTCCTTGCCTGAGGATCCATTTTACTGTACTTAAGGCAGGGAAAACTTCCAACCACGAGGAGAAGCGGCATGAGAGTCATGGCGGTGAACGGAAGCCCGAGAAAACACTGGAACACGGCAACCCTCCTTGGCAAGGCCCTGGAGGGGGCCGCGTCCCGGGGTGCCCGGACGGAACTGGTCCACCTTTACGACCTTAATTTCAAGGGGTGCATAAGCTGCTTCGCCTGCAAGATACAGGGCGGCGAGAGCTACGGAAGATGCGCGGTGGCCGACGATCTGACCCCCGTATTGAAGAGGATCGAGGACACCGACGCGGTCGTCCTCGGGTCACCCATCTACTTCGGCTGCCTGACGGGGGAGATGAGGTCCTTCATGGAGCGGTGGATGTTCCAGTACTTCGTCTACACCGACCCCCCGCAGTCCCTCTTTCCGGGGAAGATCAGGGTCGGTTTGATCTACACCATGAACCTCAGCGAGGAACAGGTGGAACAGGTCCCGTTCTACGGCCTGCATTTCGGGCTCAACGAGATGTACACGAGGAACCTGTTCGGGGAGACCCAGACGCTGCTCTGCCACGATACCTACCAGTTTCCGGACTATTCCAGGGTGGTCATGGAGCGCTTTGATCCCGAGAGCAAGGCCCGGCGGCGGGAGGAGGTCTTCCCCGAGGACTGCCGGAAGGCCTTCGACATGGGGGTCAGGCTCGCAGGGGGCGGATAGAAGAACACACCTGGAATCGCCCAAAGTCGGAACACCGGCTTCTTTTGTGACGAGAATGTATCGGAACGCCTAGGAGGGCTCCACACCGTCGACAGCCACCCGGGCACGTAAGAATTCCTCGGCCAGACGGAGAAGGATCCTCCGATGGCAGGCTTTCTGTGGTCCCTCGTAACAGATCAGGTACACGTCTTCAGTGTCTGAACGCCTGGCGAGCTCCTCCAGCCTGGCCATGGCCTCGGGATTCCGTTGCACCTCTTCCCTGAACCGTCTCTCATAGTCACACTGGAGAAAGGCCTCGTTGTGGGCCGCCGCGCTCCCTCTTCCCAGCTGCTGTTCCAGACGTTCCTTTGCCGAGTTAAAATCGCCATAGAGGGCATCCGAAGGAGACAACTCGTCGTTCCCCCTTCCACGGTTGACCAGAACCCGGTTGGCCTTCGGGATATTCCCTTTTCGCAGTTCGGAAACACTGGCCTCTCGGAGCACGGCGGACCTCCTTCCATGTCAGAATCCTGGTTACGCTGACATTCTATCAGTGGCTATTACGGGCAACCCCCATGGCGTATGTCGATCCATGATCCAGTCTTGCCGCGACGCGGCCGAACGGGTCCCCCGCCTCTTGCCGTCGGGAGACGGGAAAACGGGCCTGGTCCGCCTTGCCAATAACCGCTGCCGGCAATGCTCCGGACACCCGGCAGAAGGACAGGCAATATCCTGGACGAAATCATCTATTTGCTTGATTTGCTCTTGATTTGCTCTGACCCCTGGATTGTTCCATGTTTTCAATAGGTTTCACATTAAATGGAACCCGAACACCTAATTACTTATATAATATGTCAGAATAAAGTCGGCGTCAAATGCGCCTGCCCCGGCCTTTCCCGGTGGGCATGGGGTGCTTGCAACTTTAACCTCCGGCATTTACCATGATCCTTCCACCTTCAGGACGTCTGCCGCCCTGGCGGCCCATTCTCGGAGGACGGTTACGTGGCCCGGGACCTGACACCGGAATCCATCCAGAGGACGGCCCGGAATTTTACCGAGGCTCGCCTTCTCCTGACGGGCGTTGAACTGGACCTGTTCACCATGCTGGCGGCAGGATCTCTGTCCGCCTCCGAGATCACGGCCCGTCTCGGTTCGGATCTCCGGGCAACCTCCATCCTGCTGGATGCCCTGACCGCCCTCGGTTACCTGGCGAAGGATAAGGATCTCTATCGCACGGAACCGTCCGTAACCGCATTTCTCTGCAACGGTACCCCGGAGTCCATTCTGCCAGGGCTTCGGCACACAGCCCATCTCTGGTCGACCTGGTCCCAGCTGACAGACGTCGTCCTCGAAGGGGGGCCCGCCAGGGTTGTTAAGGTAAACCGGGAGGATTACGTCAGGGCATTCATCGGCGCCATGCACGTCAGGGCCCTGCGGGACGCCTCAGACCTGGTCGAGTCCGTTTCCCCGGGAGAGGCCAGAGCCCTCCTCGATGTCGGGGGAGGGGCGGGTTCCTATGCCATCGCCTTTCTCGAGGCGGTCCCGGCCATGAGTGCGACCGTTTTCGACCTCCCCGAAGTGATCGAGATGGCCCGGGAGTATGTCTCCGAAGCCGGTCTGCTGGGCAGGGTGCAACTGGTCGCGGGCGATTACAGGGAGGATGCTCTCCCTCCCGGCCACGACCTGGCGCTGCTGTCCGCCATCATCCATCAGAACAGCCATGGGCAGAACCTGGCCCTGTACAGAAAGGTGTTCGATGCCCTGGACCCGGGCGGCCGGATCGTCATCCGCGATTACGTCATGAGCCCCGACCGGACCGAGCCCGCCTCCGGAGCCGTCTTCGCCGTCAACATGCTGGTCAACACAGAGGGCGGCAACTCCTACACCTTTGACGAGATAAGGGACGGTCTGACCGAGGCCGGTTTCGAGAGGGTAAGATCCGCCCCCGACAGGGAGATGTCGACCCTGGTGGAGGCCTACAGGCCTTAGAAGGGCTGTCCGGAAGGGACCGTCGGGTTTTCGGACATTCTATCTAACGTTCACCTTCAGGAGGGGCCAGTCGCCGGTGCTGTAGAATTTTCCCGATCTTCCTCATTCTGTGCCGCATCCCTGATACCGGTCGCCCGTGAGTACAGGACGTAACCTCCCTTTTCCGGAAAGGTCACCGAAACCTCCCGGAAAAGCCCCACGTGATCGTGGCCTGACTTCCTGGGGATCTCCGCCGGGAGCCATGTCCGAGCGCGGTCTGATGGGAAAATACCCCTACGGGTGGGCCTCTAGTCGGAAAGATATCCCAGAGGCCCGGTGGAGACCGTCATGCCCCTCAGCTCGCTGTAGGGGATGAAGAGTTCCGTCGGTCCCATCGCGTAGGGTTCGATCTGATAGACGTTGTAGTAGAAAAGGAGGCCGTTTGGGGTGAGAGCCATGTTGTCGCTGAGGCGGAACCGGCCGTCCGGGAAAAAGAATGATTCGCCGTAAGGGGCTCCCGGTTCCAGGCCTTTCATCTTCCGGAACTTTTCCTCCGCATGGGTGATCACCCTGGGGATAGCACCCTGCAGCAGGAGGTCCTGGATACGGATGGGTTCTCCCGTTCCCAGGTCAAAGGAGGTGAAATATCTGAGCTCGACAGGATGGGCTCCGCCGAAATAGGTGTCGGACCTCTTCGCCAGCGTCACGACCCTGTCCGTGAGATGGATGACACCCACCTCTTTCTCTATGAACCATGCCAGAGCGGAATCCGGGAACTCGTTCCGGAACAATTCGAAATCGCGGAATAGCCTGTCCCTGATCCCGTAGAAATCTTTGTCCGTGTAATTGCCCTGGTCGTAGAGGAAGCGACGGACATCCGACCGCAGGGCCTCCACAATCATATTGTTCGGCCCCTCCATGATGGCCGGGAAACGATAGGTGATGTAGGTGCAGGAATCCGCCTGGCCCTGAGGATCGCATCCCTCGAATCCCCTCGTCAGGTCAACCATCTCCCAGACCAGCGACCCGCCGGCCGCGATCTGCGGCAGGCAGAGAAATACCAGCACCGTGATCAGGGAGCCCGTCCGGATCCAGATAGTTTTGTGGCTTCCGGTCAATTTCGACCAAATAAACATGTTTCCCATTCTACAGCTTTATCGAATCTATGGCATCAACGTTTCTCCCCTCTCCTCCCCGGATTTCGTGGGAACCCGGCAAAATGCGATTGAATAATGGAAAATGCAAAATGGGGTCAGAGCACTTTGAAGGGTCGTGGTGGGGTCGTGGGGTCAGAGCACCCGGTGGAGCACCCCAGCAATTGTGAGAAAATGCAAAATGGGGTCAGAGCACTTTGGGGTTGTGGGGTCAGAGCACTTTGCGGAGCACTTTGCGCCTCGGGCAAAATGAGATCAGCAATTGAGGTCAGAGCACCTGCAATTGGGGTCAGAGCGCCCGGTGGGTGCGCCCGGTGAAGGCTTGGGCTGGCTTAAATTTTATAGATATTTTATCGGCCCGTGAATCCATCCCGACATACCCGGATTAGGCTCACAGAGAGAAAATCCAATGAAGAAGGAGGACTATGCTATGTCGGCAAGGGATCTCTGGATTCTCTGCGCAGCAGCGATTATACTTCTCACCTGGTCGATCGTCCCATCAGCTGCCCCCACTGCCAAGGCAACCTTTTTCGTCGCCTGATACGACGTCGGCCAAGCCGCCCTGGAGGGACGGCCGGGTGTGATCGACGTGAGGAGAGGCTGGCGCGGCGGGCGGGAGATCAACACGGTCACCTTCGACCCGGACCTCATCACCGTCGAGGAGATGGCCCTGATCCTCCGGCAGAGAGGGACCCTCAGGGGTGTCGCGCGGGAGCCATGAACGTGTGGCACCCACTGAGCGGCAGCGATGAAATAAGGAGAATTCTGGTGTATAGGAAAAGAATTGGCATTTATATACTGGTAATAGGGGTGGGCCTGGCCTCGGCGGGCATGTTGAAGGGAACCGGGACGGCCGACAAACAAGCGGGAGAAAACATGACGGGTGCGCAACAAAGCGACGAACTCGCCGTGGCAACTCTGGCCGGAGGTTGCTTCTGGTGCATGGAGCCTCCCTTCGACAAACTGGACGGAGTGATCTCGACAACGTCCGGTTATATCGGGGGGCACAAGGATAATCCGACATACCAGGAGGTCTCTGCCGGCACAACCGGTCATGCCGAGGCGGTTCAGATCCTCTACGATCCCTCAAGGATCTCCTACGAGGAACTCCTGGAGGTGTTCTGGCGCCAGATCAATCCCACGACACCCGACAGGCAGTTCGTGGACGTGGGCAGCCAGTACAGGACAGCCGTTTTCTACCACGATGAGGAGCAACGGAAAGTGGCCGAAGCCTCGAAGGAGCGGATAGCGCGGTCGGGAAGGTTCGATGGACCCATCGTCACCGAGATCGTAGAGGCGGGAAAGTTCTGGCCCGCCGAGGATTACCATCAGGATTACTATCTGAAAAAACCTGTCCGCTACAAGTATTACAGGTGGGGGTCCGGACGCGACCAGTACCTGATCGGGGTATGGGGGAAGGAAGAAAAATAGCCGAACGGGGAAGGGCTTTGTGAGATCCTGTCCCGAACCCGGCTACAATAACAGGGAGCTATTTCTGAAAATACTCCCCGGGGGGTGGGGACATGTCGACCGATCGTCGAACCGCCGGAATCCTGAAAAAATTCTTCAACCTGGAGGTCATGGCCGTCCAGATCTACCGGACTCAGGTGGGCGCTCTGGCCGACCCTGCAGAGCGATCCATGATGGTGTCCGCGATGAAGAACGAGGAGCATCACCGGGAGACCTTTCGGTCCTTTCTCCGGGCCAGGGGCATCTCACCGTCACCGCAATGGCCCATCTACTGGCTGGTGGGTCAGGTGCTTGGTCGGATAACGTCTCTTTTCGGCCGGAGGGCTGTCCTTCGAGGCGACATCGCCTTCGAGGATAAGGCTGCCCGGGAGTACTCCGCCTTCCTCAGGGAGGGGGCTTTCACCGAACAGGAGAGGGCCTTCATCGGCGAGTTCCTGGAGGATGAAAAAAAGCACTCGGCCAACTGGAGGAATCTTCTCTGAAGGGGCCGTTCGGGCCTCCATTCCCAAGGAGAGAAAAATGGTTGGAAGAATATGGCACGGCTGGACGACGCCGGACAATGCCGACGTGTACGAAAACCTGCTCAGGACGGAGATATTTCCGGGAATCGCCAAGAAGAATGTATCCGGCTATAGGGGAATCCAGCTGTTTCGTCGACCATTGGACGGAGAGGTGGAATTCGTCACCATCATGTGGTTCGATTCCTGGGATGCGGTGAAGCGCTTTGCCGGAGAGGATTATGAACTGGCCTATGTGCCCGGCAAAGCCAGAGAGGTCCTGTCACGATTTGACGAGCGATCACAGCA
This sequence comes from bacterium, assembly GCA_020350725.1. GTDB lineage: Bacteria > BMS3Abin14 > BMS3Abin14 > BMS3Abin14 > BMS3Abin14. The sequence continues at coordinate 2,282,304 of CP070719.1, read as the reverse complement.
CTATGAGATAAGAGAACAGCTCACCTATGGATGAAAGGCCTGAGACGGGAAATTGGAAATCCGAGGTAGGATATCGGAGAAATGGAGAATGATGATCGGCGGACCCGGGGACGACTCTTATTGACGAAGCTCCCCATGGATCTCGATGAAACGAAGGCTGCATTGGCCGAACTGAAGGACCTCGCCATGGACTGCATGGCGGTATCCGTTACCATCACTGACGCGCGCGGGATCCTTCTCTACTAATATCGGCATTCCACGACCATCCTCGACCGGAAACCTGAATACCTCGGTTAAGACATCCGCTCCCATCACCAGCAGGCCGCCAGCAATGAGAGAGTGGACTTCATGCTTCAAGCCTTCGCGGAGGGTAGAATGGAATCCTTTCATTTTCAGGCAGCACCCTACGGCAAATCCCACCTGGTGACCTTCGCCCCCATAATCCGGAAGGACGAATTCGTCGGATGCTTCCAGAAAGTGAGGTTGAGGGATGAGGAGCAAGGTAGTTGAAAGGGATCTGATCTCCCTCTCTGCCAACCCCCATTTTCCCATGTAAATTTGACGATCAAGATGATAGAAAAGAGGTCGGAAATGGGAGCCCGGCACCGAAGTCCGGCCCAACAGCCCGGGTCTTCCTGACAGACTTGCCTTTGAGGTCCGTTTTCCTTGGGTGATACACAGTGTACATCGTCCGCCTCCTGCTCCGGGACGGAGACAGTTTCAGAGCTCGGGCCCTCCTCAGCGGCTGAACAACCCCTGCCTCCTTCCATCATCGGAACCCTGGACACGCCGGCGGGCCCCGTCCCTCAGGTGTCGACCACACTCAGTGCCGCCGACATCTTCGGGATGTTCCGGGTGCGGTGGGGAATCCGCCGGATGAACTACACCGTCAGGCCCGGCCTATATGCCGTGGGTCTGCCGGACCGGCAATCGGAGATCCTCGTCACCGCCAATTACCGGATGACGTTCGATCTCCTGCGCTCGGCCCTGGACGGCCTGGATGTCTGGGTCCTTGTATTGGACACGAAAGGAATCAACGTCTGGTGCGCAGCCGGCAAGGGGACCTTCGGAACGGACGAACTGGTGGCGAGGATAAAGGACAGCAGGCTGGCCTCCGTCACGGACCGATCCAGGATCATCCTCCCCCAGTTGGGAGCCCCCGGCGTGGCCGCCCACCGGGTCAAAGAACTTTCCGGCTTTCGGGTGGTGTACGGGCCCATTGAGGCCCGCGATATTGCCGGCTTCCTGGCCGGAAACCTCAGGGCCTCTCCCGCCATGCGCGTCAAATCATTCCCCATCAGGGAGCGCGCCGCCCTTATTCCCATGGAGCTTGTTCCGTCCCTCAAGTACGCAGTTCTCATTGGGGCAGCCCTGGCGCTTCTTTCCGGCCTCTTTGGCCGCGGGACCTTCACCTCCGACGCCCTCCACGCCGGCTTTACCGCAGCGATATCCCTTTCCCTGGCTGTAGTCGCCGGGGCTGTTCTCGTTCCCCTCCTCCTTCCCTGGCTGCCCGGCAGAGCTTTCTCCCTGAAGGGATTTTGGACCGGAACAGCCGCTGCCGCAGTCCTTTTGGCACTTTCATCAGCATCGGGAACCACCTTAACCAACCTGGAGACGGCGTCCTGGGTCCTGCTGATCCCTGCCCTGTCCTCCTTCCTGGGCCTGAACTTCACCGGTTCATCCACCTTCACTTCCCTTGCCGGAGTCAGAAGGGAGATGCGCATTGCGGTTCCTCTGCAGGCGGGGGCACTTATCCTTGGACTGGCAATATGGATCCTGGCCCTCATCTTCTCCCGCGGAGGCTCCCTGTGACCCGCCTGGTCTATCTTGGAAACGTGTCCAGCCTTCAGCTGAGCGAGGACAGGTGCAGCGGCTGCGGCATGTGCACCGTCGTCTGTCCTCACACCGTCATGGTCCTCGTGGACGGACGCACCGTCATCTCGGACCTGGACGCCTGCATGGAGTGCGGCGCCTGCGCCCGCAACTGCCCGGAGGACGCCATCACCGTCGAGTCCGGCGTCGGCTGCGCTCAGGCGGTGATCAACACCGCCCTGGGCCGATCCAGCGTGACCTGTTGCACGATAACAGGCGAATCGGAGGAGGATACCGACGGCACTCCCCCGGTGGGATCCGGTTCCGGGTGCTGTTGAAGGAGTCGGGTCCGGGTTTCGTGTTTCGGCAGAGGAGACAGAGTTCCCCCTGCAGAGGCAACGGCACAGGACCACAGGTGATGATCGAAAGAAGAGCGAGTTGACGCCGAAACATTAGGGTTTCTCTTCACCGGGGCGGACGGCCCCTTCCTTTCCTCACCCATTTCCCATATCAATCCCTGAACGAATTGAACCCTGATCACCAGAAGCGCAAAGCTGATCAAGTGCTCTGACCCCCTTTTTCTGATCATCAAAAGCGTAATGTGCTCCGTCAAGTGCTCTGACCCCCTTTTTACCCTTTTTTGCTCCCGGTAAAGTGCTCTGACCCCTTTTTGCTCTCGGTAAAGTGCTCTGACCCCTTTTTGCTCTTTTTTGTTCCGGTGCCATTGTGAGGGTAAAGTGCTCTGACCCCCTTTTTACCCTTTTTTGCTCCGGTGCCATTGTGAGGGTAAAGTGCTCTGACCCCTTTTTGTTAGTTTTGCCGTTTTGCCACCATTCGGTGTCCCGGAGCACATTTCTGGCTTTTTGCCGCTCTCTTCCCGCTTTTCGCCTTTCAAAAACGTCGAAGGCCCTCCCTCTTGACCCAGGTCAATGAATCCTGATGCGCCTGCGACTAGTATTGGTCCCAAGGAGGTAGAGCAATGCAGAACTTCATGAACATGTCCGTAAAAGAGGTCATCGAGAAAAACCCCAGAATCGGCGAAATCCTTGAGGAGTACCATATCGGCTGCGTACCCTGTACGGTGGCCACCTGCCTTCTCCGGGACGTCGTGACCATTCACAATCTGCCCGGCAAGGACGAGGCGATGCTGATGTATCGGATGGAAAAGGAACTCTATCCCGAACGGAACGTCCAGCTGAGGGAGGTGGCCGAAGGGAAGGAAAAGGAGGAGTTCAAGTTCTCTCCTCCCATGCAGGAGCTGGTGGACGAACACGTGCACATCAAGCAGTTGGTCGCCTACATCTCAGAGGTCCTTGAGCTGGTGGCGCAGGACGAGGACATCGACAGGGATCTCCTGTTTAACGTTATCCGCTTCATCCGTGAATACGCCGACAGGTACCACCACGCCAAGGAGGAGGATATCCTCTTCGAATACACCGACCGGTCACTGGAGATCATCAACGTCATCATGGAGGACCACGTCACTGCCCGGGGCCACATTCAGGCTGTGGTGGATGCCATCGACACGGGCAACAGGGAGGAGATCATCAGCCACCTTACGGCCTATCAGGCGTTGCTCACCGAACACATCACAAAGGAGGACGAGATCCTTTTCCCGTGGATCGACCGTGGATTGACCACCAGCCAGGTGGGCGAGATCTATCGGAAGTTCTCGGAGGCCGATGCCGAGCTCGGCAGTGACCTGCCCCGGCGCAACCTGGAATTTCTGAGAACGTTAAACGAGAAGTTTGCATCGCAATAAAGGGAGGTAATCGAAATGCAAGGATGTCCCGGATCAAGAATGCAGTCCTTTGAAAAGAGGGATAGCGGAACAACGGAAGACATAACCGGTAAAAGACCTTCTGAGTTGAGACAGTGGCCCATTCAGATGCATCTGGTCAGCCCGCAGGCTCCCTACTTCGAGAAGTCAGACGTTCTGCTGGCGGCCGACTGCGTGCCGTTCGCCCTGGCGGATTTCCACAGGGACCACCTCAAGGGCAACACGCTGGCCATAGCCTGTCCCAAGCTGGACTCCGGCCAGGAGATCTACATCGAGAAGATCAGAGCTCTCGTCGATGAGGCTCGCATCAACACACTGACAGCCATGATCATGCAGGTCCCGTGCTGCAGCGGCCTCCTGGCCATCGCCAAGCAGGGCCTGGAGAGGGCGGAGCGCAAGATACCGCTGAAGGTGGTGGTTGTCTCCCTCCAGGGCGAGGTCCTGTCCGAACAGTGGGCCTGATTATTCTTAGAGAGGCTTCGAGTGTCCGGGACGGAGTTCCCGGACACAGCTTTTTCCCTGCACTCTGAGCCCTAACGCGGGGACCGGGGTTGCTTACGGAATACGAAGATCACCTGTCTTCGCCACTGCCCTTAGTCAAGGCTGCGGATGGGGGGACACTTCGATAGCCGATCCGGTTGCCCGCCACCGTTCAAAGAGCACCGGCGGATGACGCCCTGAGGAGATATCCGGGGATTCCACCACTCCCGGTTTCATCGACCTTGTCCTGATATTCAGCGTCCAGAAACCCCTTTTCTCCCGTGTCAAACACGTTATAATCTGACTAACTTTGGTCGTCTCCGAGATCACCGGGACGTTCAGCGGTTCCATCGAACGGATCGAAAGCGAGTTGCATATGAAGGAAAAGATTCGCCGAGGTTTCTGGAAACACCTGCTCCCCCTTCCCGGCTCCCTCCTGGAAAAAGGGGCGGACAGGGCACGGAAGGCAATCAAGACAGAACTGGCTTTTATGACGGAGGAGCACCGACGGGTCCATCACTTTGTCGTCGGACAGCTGCCGGCCGTCTGTGAGCCTATGGCCCCCGTTCTCATCGCTGAAGGAGTGGATCTCCCTGTGGAGCGGGTGGTCACTATTCTTGACGAACTGGAAGAGCGCATGACGTTCCTGTTCCGGAACAGGGAAGGTTCTGTGGTGTGGGCATACCCGGTCACCGTCGAGGCTACACCGCACCATCTGACCTTCAGCACAGGAGAGCTGATATACGCGGCCTGAGCGGCCGACGCTATTGCCACGCCCTTCGTGCAGGGGCGCCTGAGGAAGGAACGGCTTTCCGTGGAGGTCAGGTCAGTATGCGCTCACTGCCTGCAGACAGTGACCCTCACCATAGACAGCGAAATTTGTGCAAACGTTCCTGAAGGCAATGATCCGCTGGTTTTCGTACCGGACGTGAACTTCTTCGAACTGGAGGAGCCGAGTATCATCGAGGTGTTCTGAAAACGGAATGTCTTCCTCTGGTCAGAGGAACACTCCAAAGAGTACCGGAGAAGGGAGCACAGGGTGAAGGGCTCCTATCTCACCCTGGACCAGATGGTCTACATCACCAGGGTCATCCAGAGCGCGATCTTCGGTTTCGAATAGGAGCAGGAAAACAAAGTGGAAGGTGAAAAGTGGAAAAAGGAATTGTATGGGACCTGAGTTATTGCTCTGGAAACTGATCCGTCTCTGGCAAAGACAGAAACTTCACCATGGGGAGAATTGGCGTAGTGAATTTAAATCAAGTGTTGAGGACCTTTGTAGTGCCTTTCAGTCTTGATCTTCCACAAAAGCTCTCATAGCAGCGGGGGAAGCGAGTCACTGTGGATTTGTGATAAACGGACGTGAGGAAATATTCTTTCATTAACTTTTTTCTTTTCTCTTTAAAAAGTTAGGTTGCTTTTTGGCGATTTGATTTTGAATCAGCTTTCCCAGGGTATTTTTATACCCAGCCGCTCCAGTTTGCCCGCCAGCTCCCTCCCCTCAAGGGTGGGCTTGAT
>CP070719.1:2258008-2276617 GCA_020350725.1 bacterium | reverse complement strand
CTTTCCCCGAGATCGCTTCGCTCATAGACAGCTCGCGATGACTTTGTTACTCTCCGTTCCCCTCTGGACCCTGGCCTCTGGACTCTGGACTCTTTTCTCCCCGCGTCTGGTCCTTGTCTGTACCGCTAAGTAAAGAATGTCACTGCGAGGCTGTTTCAGGGCCGAAGCAGTCTCGGCCGTCGAGATTGCTTCACACCGGTATCGGCTCGCAATGACAACCGCTTTTTCTCCCCGCCTGATAGCCACATCCCATGTCTCAGGTTCCATATTCCATGTTTCAGGTATTAACCGTGAACCCTTCGACGGGCTCAGGGTAGGCTGTGAACTGGGAACTGGGAACTGAGTCCTAAGTACTAGGTCAAATGTGATAAGGAATGCTCAGTATACTTAATCTCTTATCACTTATCTCTTAGAACTATATATCCTTCGCCCCCTCGCCCATGCGTTCCCTCTGGACCCTGGCCTCTGGACTCTGGACTCGCTTCTCCCCGCCCCCCCTTCCCCTCCAATGGCCATTCCCCTTGACAAAAAATTAACCTTTGAAATAATGTCCCCTCGCCGCCGAAGTGGTGGAACTGGTAGACACGCCATCTTGAGGGGGTGGTGGGTTAACGCCCGTGCGAGTTCGAGTCTCGCCTTCGGCACCATTCGACGCAAAAGCAGCCCGAAAGGGCTGCTTTTTTTGGGCACGGCAGGCCCAAAAAAGGAGGCGGGACGAGAACATGGCCGACAGGCCACCTGTGAGCTTGTCCTGAGTCCGTCGAAGGGTTCACGGTTGAGACCACCGTGATCAGTGATTTGTGATTCGTCAACAAAACCAAAAACCAAAATCCAAAATCCAAAAGGACAGTTCACGGTTCACGGTTCCCCGTTCACAGTTGGGAGACCGCCGTGACTAGTGACTTGTGATTCGTGATCAGTAAAGATTAATTCACGGTTCACGGTTCCCGGTTCGCAGTTGAGACCGCCGTGATTAGTGATTCGTAATTTGTGATTCGTTTTTTCTCCGCGTCCGCTATTCGCCCCCTCTCCCCCTCGCCCGTCCGCCCCTCTGGACTCTGGCCTCTGGACCCTGGACTCATTTCCCCCACCTCACCCCCGGAGGCAGGGGGAACTTCTTCCTTGACAACCCCGGGAAACTTGTTTTTACTTTACATGTGAAATTTCACGCATTTTCACGGCAAGGGGGAACCTTGAAACCTCAGGCCTGGACAAGGATGAAGCGTTATTCCATGGCCGGGTGGAAGCACACGTCCACCAAGCTTTTCTCCCTCATCTTCCTCCTGGTTCTTCTCCTGTCGGCCCTTGCCGAGCCGCCCTTCTGGCTGACCTTCTCATCATGTGCGCCTTTCCTTCTGATCTACTTTCCCCTGGTCGGGTTCTTCCTCGACCTCCTCGAGAGGGATTGGAAGGATTGGCACCTGTGGTAAATCTCCCTTCCTCTTAGGACAGCGGGTCCCGCTGGCTGTTTTTGTCTCGGAAATCAGGCCGCTATCTAAACTGCGGGGTGGTCAGGAGTGCCGCCTGCATTCTGCTTCATTTCCACACGCGCAGCGCGAGAAGGGCGGTGCAATTTGGATGTTTACTTTTTCACTAATTATTTTTAATCTATAAAGTGTGTTTTCGAACAGGGAGAATAGGTTACAGTCCTTCAATAAAGATAAGGCGGTTGGGTCCATGAACGATATCGATACGGTTGTGGAGCGGTTCAGGGAAGCCGGGATGAAGATCACACCGCAACGGCTGAGCATCTTCGCCCTGCTGATGGACAACAAGGACCACCCATCGGCGGAAAACATATACCATCAGGTCCTCGAGATCCACCCGTCGATCTCCTTTACCACCGTCTACAAAACGCTCCAGACCCTGAGGGACCTCGGTGAGATCAACGAACTGTCCGTCGATCCGGAAAGGGCCCATTACGACCCCGACGTCAGTGAGCACTATCACGCCTTCTGCAGGAGCTGCCGCGGTATACGGGACATATTCCCCGGGGAATCCTCGTCTTTCTCCTCCGAATTACCGGAACTGGAGGGCTTCCGGGTTCAGAGTGTACAGGTTGCCTTCACCGGACAATGTGAGGAATGCTCTTAGAGTAGTTCCATGTTCCAGGTACCAGGTGCCACCTTCTTTCCCCGAACCCTGAAACCCGTGCCCTGGAACATGGAACCTGGAAACCTTTTCTGGAAAGGACCCTGAACGCCATGGCGACATTCAAGTGCAAGGAGTGCGGCGAAACCAAGGAGGGTCGGTGTAAACCACGCAAGTGCAGTGCGTGCGGCGCAGCCAACAGTTTCGAAAAGGAGGAGTAGGGCCCGTCAGGCTGCCGGCCGGGGATCACCCGCCTGACTCAACACTCTCCAGCGACACACTCATTCCATCTTCCGCTACAAGGATCTTGCCCGAAAAATATCGGGCGGCTTCACTGGCCACTGCCTCCCTCTGACAGCCCGGGTTCAGGTGGTTCAGGACCAGGAGCCTCGCTCCGCAGTCACTTGCCAGGGCACCCGCCTGGGCCGGGTTCATATGTCCCATCTCGGTATCCTCCGGAGGCACGGCGCATTCGGCTATCAGGATGTCGACCTCCCCCCCCGCCATGGCAATCAGCGATTCAGTTGGCTGTCCATCCCCGGTAAACAGGCAGTTTCTCCCTGATTCCTCGTCCGTGATCCGGTAGGCGATGTTTTCCAGGGAATGCTCAGTCCGGGCACTCCTGATCTCGAAACCCTCCCACCTGAGAACCTCACCCCTCAGGTCCTTGACGGAAAGCTCATAGTCCGCGGGTTCGACCCACCGCCCGTAGAGTCCATGGAGGCTTTTGTAGTAGTTCTCGGTCCCCTCGGGACCGGCGACGAGAAGGGGAGCCGATCGTGGCAGTTCGACCGACCGCAGGGCGAACAGCATCGGGGCGAGGTCTGCACAGTGATCGATATGAAGGTGTGTCAGGAGCACGCCGCCGAGCCTGTCCAATCCGATCCCGGCGAATCTGAGCAGGTTCCAGATGACCCCTGTCCCGGCATCCACAAGGAGACAGCGTTTTCCCACCCTGACCAGTGAACCGGGCGCGGACCGCGCCCTCTGAGGAACAGACGTCCCGGATCCGAGGATCGTGACGATCATAGCGGGCTCCCGGCAGATGAGACCCTGTCATCCATGACAAGTAAGGGCATATTTTCCCTGCCGTTCAGGAATACGGGCCTCTTGCACATCAGATCCTCTTTCCCACAGCTTAAACTTGACACCCAACCCGCTTCTTCACCATACTAGGACCGGATCGTCCAACGCAAGCTTCAAAAGGAGCCCCTGCTGAAAACCCGGTTTCTGCACATCCTTCTCACCCTTACTGTCTTCCTCACATGGACCGTTTCATGCTCCGCACCCGTCAAGAAGGAGACCAGTCCCGCCGAAAGCCTGGAGGAGGCCCGTAAGCTCTACACCAAGAGGCAGTACGATTCAGCCGTCAAAATCCTCGATGACCTCAAAATCGTCACCGCCGGAACCACCCTCGGCGGCGAGGTTCAGTTTCTTCTAGGGGAATCCAACTTCCGCCTTGGCAACTTTCTCCTGGCCGATTCCCAATACGCTTCCTATCTCTCCAACTATCCGACGGGACCCCTCGCGTCTGAGGCCCTTTACATGAGGGCGTTGGCCAACATCCGCCTGATACAGCGCAAGAGGATCGGCCTGTTCACCATCAGGAAGGAGATCCCCCACGACAGAGACGTAGAGCCCCTGCGCAACGCCCGCCTCCTGCTCGAGGAATACCTGGAAGATCACCCGGACGGCAGGCATGGCGCCGAGGCTCGGGACTGGATCGGCCTTCTCATAGAGAAGGAGGGGCGTCACGAGCTCGAAGTGGCTGAATATTACCTCAAGAAAAACAGGCCTGAGGCCGCTCTCTCGAGGACCTCGGGGATCCTCGAGGGCCAATTCCCTCCGGACATCAAAAGAGAGGCGGAGGCCCTCGCCGCCAGGGCGAGGGAAGCCAAGGATCTGGATAACCCTGCCAGCGAAGAAGGTGGGCCATGAAGGAAAAACAGACGGAACCGGTCTCCGTTGAACTGAGCCTGACAGAAGTGGATGCCCTTATTGCCGGGGACCGACTTGACGAGGCGGAATCCATTCTCATCGAGCTCCACCAGAAAAACCCCGAGTTCGCCGACGTGTGCAACAGGATCGGTCAGCTCTATTTTAAGAAGGGAGATTATCTCCGTGCGAAGGAATTTCTGGCCAAGGCAGTCCGGGTTAACCCGGACTACACCGAGGCCTCCCTGAACCTCGCCGTGACTCTCAACGAGATCGGCCGATATGAAGAGGCCAAGGACGTGGTGCAGAGGGCCCAGAACAGGGTCACGAGCAGACAGGTTTCCCTTGACCCTTTCGTCGCCGGCAAGCTGGCCAACAAACATGTTGAGGTCGGCGACATATACAGGGAGCTCGGCCTGCTTGAGGAGGGTTTGGACGAGTACAGAAAGGCCCTCGATCTCGCCCCCGGCTTCGCAGATGTTCAGGTGAAAATGGGGGTGATCCTGAGAGAGATGGGGCATTTCGATGACGCCCTCGAGGTCTTCGCCAGGACCGCGGCGGCGAGGCCGGATTTTCTGGATGCTCGCATCCAGCTGGGGATCACTTATTTCTCCCGCGGCTTCCTCGACCGGGCGGCCGCCGAGTGGAGAGAGGTTCTGAAAACCCATCCAATGAACCCGAAAGCCAGGATGTACCTGAGTTTCCTCGAGAACCAGGAGGAAACCCTTTGAGCCCGGCCGGCGGCAATAGAAGGATTTCTTGACAGGGCTGGGCATGGAGCCTATGATTTTTCACGGGTTTACTGAAGGTGTCTTCAAAAAGGAGTTTGTCATGAGGTCTCTCTCGTTGGCTGCGGTTGCCGCAATCTGCACCCTCGTCCCCGCCTTGATCCTGTTTCAGCCGGCCCACGTGCTGTCCGATACCGAGGAGAGGGTGCATGTGGTCCAGAAGGGTGACACCCTCTGGGACATATCATCCTACTATCTTTACGACCCCTTCGTCTGGCCTCAGGTGTGGAACGTCAACCGGGACATCGAAAATCCTCACCTGATCTATCCCGGCCAGCGGATCCTGATACCGTCCGCAGCCATGATCATCCCGCCGAGGCCCGTGGAGGCCAAGCCGGCCCTTCCCCCGCCACCGAAACCTGTGGCAAAAGTGGAAGAACCTAAGCCCGTCACCGTCCCTGAAGCGATCACCCACGAACTCATCGAGGCTCTCGCGACCCACGGGTTCATCGTCGACAAGAATGAGATCGGCCTTGGGACTATTTCCTCCATGGAGGAGGATCGGATGCTCATCTCCACCGGGCAGAAAGTCTACGTTACCACGCCCGAGGAGGCACCTCTCGAGGTGGGCGAGAGGTACTCCATCGTCCGGGTCTTCGACGAGGTGCGCCACCCCCGCACTGATGAAAAGGTAGGCTATCTGGCCCGGATCCTGGGAGACCTCTCGGTGGTCGCGGCCAACGGCGACCTGTCCACCGCGATGGTCGGAGAGGTATACAGGGAGGTCCAGCTTGGCGACAACGTCATGAAGCACATCCAGTACGTCACCTGGCACAGGAAAAGGGGCGGTGGGACGGAGCCGGGAATCGAGGGATATGTTCTGGTCAACCCGGACGGCAAACGGCTGATGGGCAGGGGTGACGTCCTCTTTCTGGACATTGGAACCGATCAGGGCCTCAGAACGGGGGACGTCCTGAATATTCTGGCCGAGATGACCGGCAAACCCGCCAAAGCTCCGCCCGAGGTCATCGGTCAAATCGAGATCGTCATTCCCAGGGAGAAAACGTCTCTGGCCAAGGTCACCGAGAGCAGCCGTGAGATAGGACCCGGAGCCAGGACTGTTTCCCCGACCCCTTAGGGTATCGAGCGACAACTACCGGGAGGGTTCCTCCACCGGCTGGCCCGCCTCAGGGATATCGGTCCCGGAGGGCGGCACTTCCGCCGGGATGTCTGATTGACCCTCAGTGGGCAGAACGGGCAACTCCTGCACCGGCTGGCTGGCCGGCAAGGTGTCAACCTGGGACCGGCCGCCGGAAGACAGGTAGGCCAGTCCGAGGGATGTGAGCATGAACACGACGGCCGCCGTCGTCGTCAGCTTGGCCATGAATCCTGCGGGCCCGCCGCCGCCGAAGACCGTCTGGCTGGCACCGCCGAATGCGGCACCCATCTCGGCTCCCTTCCCGGTCTGCAGAAGCACGACCAGTATCAGGAAAACCGCAACCAGTATGTGAAGTATTTTAAGAAGAATGATCACCATTTTTTCCTCAATCCTCCTTACATTCCCTTGAACCTGACAATGCGGGCGAAACTTGCCGCATCGAGGCTCGCCCCACCGACGAGAGCGCCGTCGATGTCGTCCATGGCCATGAGGCCATCGATGTTGTCCGGCTTGACGGAACCGCCGTAAAGGATCCTGATATCACGACCGGTTTCCTCCCCCAGGAGGCTCTTGACCAGGCCTCGAATGTGGCTGTGCACCTCCTGTGCCGCCCCGGGGCTGGAGGTTTTTCCGGTTCCGATGGCCCAGACCGGTTCGTAAGCGATCACCAGTTCATCACCGCGGTCGACCACGGATCCGTCGAGCCCGCTCAGCACCTGTCTCTGGACGACCTCGAATGTCTTGCCGTAGTCCCTCTCGCCCAGAGTCTCTCCCACACACAGGATCGGGACAAGACCCTCGACAAGGGCCGTGTTCACTTTCCGGGCGACCTCACCGTCCCCGTCGCCGAAGTACTGCCGCCTCTCGGAGTGGCCGAGGATGACGTAACGGCAATTCAGATCCCGCAGCATCCCGGGACTGATCTCGCCGGTAAAAGCGCCCTCGAGCTCCCAGAACATATTCTGGGATGCCAGCTCGACAGGGGTTCCCTCAATCGCCTTTCCAACAGCATGGAGTGCCGTATAAGGAGGGGCGACGGCCACTTCCACATCCCTGACTTCCCGGATCTGGGGAAGCAGATCCTGAACCAGGTCAACAGCCTCCGGGACCGTCTTGTGCATCTTCCAATTGGCGACCATCAGGGGCACGGGCATTGACTCAACCTCCTCCGGCATTGATGGCGGGCTATATCACTGACCAAGCGGTCTGTCAACCTCCCCGGGTATGCCTAGTCGTGCTCGAGGGCGTTTATACCCGGCAGCTGACCCGTTTCAACCAGCTTGAGAAAGGCGCCGCCGCCGGTTGAGATATAATCTATTTTATCCCAATTTCCCGTCAGTTGAACGGCAACGTCCGTGTCGCCGCCGCCCAGGATGGTCATGGCGCTGGATCCGGCAAGAGCGTCCACCATGGCGAAGGTGCCATTGCTGAACTGGGGATACTCGAAAACACCCATGGGGCCGTTCCACACGATCGTCCGGGCGGTGGAAAGGGCCTGCCGGAAAAGGGTAATGGTGGCCGGCCCGATATCGAGTCCCATGTAACCCTCGGGGATCTCCTGCGCCGGAAACACCACCGGATAGGCTTTTTCCTCCCTGGCTTCCGCAGCCACCACATCGACCGGGAGGTAAAAGGGGATGCCCTTCTCCTTGGCCTTGCCCATGATCTCCTGGGCCAGTTCCAGCATATCCTCCTCGACCAGCGATTTCCCGACGCTGTACCCCATGGACTTCAGGAAAGTAAAGGCCATCCCCCCGCCGACGAGGATCTTGTCCACCTTTTCGAGCAATCTCATGATGGCCTTGATCTTGTCCGACACCTTTGCTCCACCGAGGATGCCGGCGAGGGGTCTCACCGGGTCTTCCAAGGCCTTGTTGAAATAGCTGATCTCGTTCTTGATAAGGAATCCGGCGACGGCCGGTTTGAGGATGGCGGGAACACCCACCACCGATGCATGCTCCCTGTGGGCGGTGGCAAAGGCGTCATCAACGTAGATATCGGCCAGGGAGGCGAGCTCCCTGGCAAAGGCAGGATCGTTATCCGTCTCGCCCCTGTGGAACCGAAGGTTCTCCAGGAGAAGGACGTTGCCGGGGCGCAGTTGCTTGACGAGGTCCTTGACTTCGTCACCCACGCAATCGGGGGCCATCCGAACCTCCTGATGGAGAAGACGGCTCAAACGCTTGGCTATGGGAGCAAGGCTCATCTCGGGCCGGACCTGTCCCTTGGGCCTTCCGAGATGGCTCATGAGGATAACGATACCCCCGCCGTCCAGTATGTGGTTGATGGTGGGCAGGGTGCACCTGATCCGGGTGTCGTCGGTAATATTCCCGTCACCGTCCAGGGGGACGTTGTAGTCCACTCGAACCAGCGTCCGCTTCCCGAGGAAGCTCACGTCCTCTACGGTCTTCGTACTAAGCAACTTCGGCTCCATAGAGATATTTCGCCAGGTCCCTGAGCCGGGCGGCATATCCGTATTCGTTGTCGTACCAGGCGAGCACTTTGGCCATCGTCCCGTCCACCATCTTGGTCATGGGAGCGTCGACGATGGATGAGGCCTCCCAACCGTTGAAATCGATGGAAACAAGAGGTTCCTCGCTGTAGGCCAGATATCCCGCGAGGGGTTTCTCCTCGGAGGCCTTCTTGATGGCGGCGTTGATCCCTGCAGCATCGGTACCGTTCTCGAGCTCCACCGTGAGATCCACCAGGGACACGTTGGGAGTGGGTACACGGACAGCGATGCCGTCGAGTTTGCCCTTGAGCTGGGGGAGGACCTCCGCGACGGCCGAAGCGGCGCCCGTGGTGGTGGGTATCATGGACAGCGCAGCCGCTCTCGCCCTCCTGAGGTCGGAATGGGGTAGATCCAGAATACGCTGGTCGTTTGTATAGGCATGCACCGTGGTCATTATGCCGTGCACGATGCCGAAGCTCTCGTCCAGGACCTTTGCCACCGGAGCGAGGCAGTTCGTCGTACAGGAGGCATTGGAGATGATCCTGTGTTTACCCCTGTCCACCTGCTCATGGTTTACTCCCATGACAACCGTGATGTCGGGATTCTTGCCGGGCGCGGAGATGACCACGTGCCCCGCTCCCGCGTCCAGATGCTTGGCCGCCGCGTCACGCGATCTGAACAGGCCTGTGCACTCCAGGACCACATCAACTGCCAGGTCCTTCCAGGGCAGGTTGGCGGGGTCCTTCTCCGACAGGACCTGGATCTCCTGCCGGCCAAGGATCATGCGATTCCCCTCAGTGGTGGGCCTCAATTCACTGGGCAGGCAGCCATGTACTGAATCGTGACAGAAAAGAAAGTTGAGGGTCTCGGCATCCGTCAGGTCGTTGATAGCGACAAACTCGAGGGACGGGTCCTGCAGGGCGCTTCTCATCGCCAATCGTCCAATACGGCCGAATCCGTTAATAGCAACTCGAACGGACATGGGTTCTCTCCTCCTTCCGGGATTGGTTGAAAACAGTTGGCAAAGGGGGGGTCAGCATGGAGATTATAAGTTTAGCCGACCTCAAGTCAAACTTTTTTCTGAACACAATGTTTTCTTGACAAGGGAATGAAATTTCCCTTATATTTACGCAAACTATCAAGTGTCACTTATCACTTTACCTCAATGAAAAACTTATACACCCTCGTGTCAAAAGGATCTTCCCGCAAGGGTCATATCCTCATCATCGAGGATGACCCGATCTCCCGGGACATCCTGATGAACATCTTCGGGGCTGAGGGCTACACCGTCTCGGTCGCTGAGGACGGTTCCATAGGCCTTGACAAGATGCGCCGCGAGAAACCGGACCTGGTCTGCCTGGATATCGTCCTTCCCCGTCTCTCTGGATACGAGGTCTGCAAGGCCGTTCGAAAGGACCCCGAGATATCCTCGACCCCCATCCTCATGATCACGTCCCTCGGCAAGAAAGAGGATATCGTAAAAGGACTCAAGTCCGGGGCGACGGATTACATATCGAAACCTTTCACCCCGGCTGAAGTCCTTGCGAGGACACGGGTCAATCTTGAACAGAAGTTCTTCCTCGACAGCCTCAAGGACAGAACGAGAAAATTCCGCCTCGCCTACGAGGTGCTGGACACAACCACCGCTTCGCTGGACCTGAAGCAGATCCTCTATATCCTGGTGGAGAAAACCGCTGCCGTTCTTCAGGCCGAGCGCTGCTCCATCCTCGTCGTCGAGGGATCATGGGACGTGGACAAGAACGGTCTCAAGGGAACCGTTCTTGTCTCCCACGAGGATCCCAACCTCCAGGAGATCTCCATCGATCTGAGCAAATACCCCGAGGTCGTCAAGTCCTTTCGCACGGGGGATCTTGTTGTGATCGAGGACATCCGGACGGACCCTCTCATGGAGGAGGTGCGGGACCTCATCGAACCCCTTGGCTACCAGTCGATACTCGCCGCACCACTCACCTACCGGGGCGAGGTCATGGGCGCCCTTCTCCTCAGATCCGCACGGAAGGGCAGGAGCTTCAACGAGGAGGAGGTCGCCATTGTCCGCGTCATTGCCGGGGCCAGCACCAATGCCCTGAAAAACGCCAGCCTCTATCAGATGCTGGAATCCAGGTCCATGAGGCTGGAGAAGATCAATGAGGAATTGGTGCGGGCCAATCAGGAACTGGAGTTTCTGAGCAACATCAAATCGGAATTCGTGTCGACCGTATCCCACGAGCTGAGAACTCCCCTGACATCCATAATCGGCTTTTCAGAACTCCTGTCCGAGGAACAGGTGGGACCCCTCACCGGAGAGCAGAAGGAATACACGAGGCAGATCCTCAGGAAGGGAAAGGATCTGCTCGCTCTCATCAATGACATTCTGGATACGGGACGGATCGAGGCCGGCAAGATCGCCTGCCGGTTCAAGCTCATGCGGCTTCAGGAAGCGCTCAACGAAGCTCTCAGTTCGACCAGACACATCACCGAATCGGAGCCTCAGGTTGACATCGAATTGGGGAGGGATCTTCCGGAGATCGAGGCCGACCCCGAGAAGGTCACCCAGATCCTGGTCAATCTCCTGGGCAATGCCCTGAAGTTCTCTCCACCGGGATCCCCGGTGTCCATCAGGGCAAAGCTCATTGAGGGACGCAGGGAAAGCGACCGCAGCGACCTCGTCCAGGTAAGCATCGCGGATCAGGGCATCGGGATCCCTGAGGACCTCCAGCAGAAGGTCTTCGAACAGTTCTTCCAGGTCGACCAGGGAGCCGCGCGCAATCACCCCGGTGCCGGACTGGGCCTCTATATCGCCAGGTCGATGGTCGAGCTCCACGGCGGGAAGATCTGGCTGGAAAGCATCCACGGAAAGGGAAGTACTTTCCACTTTACCCTGCCGATCAAGCAGGGGTAGAGGGCAGTTTTCAGTTCACAGTTCACCGTTCACAGTTTTCCGGAAACTCAAACCCTGAAGGAAGCCGAGGGACTTCCGGCGGCAGGCAAAGGATACTCTGACCGGGATGGTCCGGTGATGGAAGTCCCGCCGTTTCAATACCTGGAAACCGTGAACTGGGAACCGGGAACTACGACCCCTATTTTTTCCCCGAAAGCACTATCCGGTCGTCTGTCGCGTCCACAATGACCGTGTCTCCGTCCGTGAACTTGCCGGACAGGATATCCACGGCGAGGACGTTTTGAATGGACTTCTGGATAACCCTCTTGAGGGGACGGGCTCCGTAAACGGGATCGTAACCCTCCCTGCTGATATGGTCCAGGGCGGCGGCCGTGACCTCAAGCCCGATACCCCTCGACTCGAGCATTGCCTCCAACCTCGACAGCTGGATCTGAACAATGGCCTTGATCTGATCCATGTCCAGGGAATGGAAGATGATGACATCATCGATCCGGTTGATGAATTCGGGCCTGAAATGGGTCCTGAGCGCTTCCGTGACGCGCTCTCTCATCTCCCCGTCGTCCTGTCCCTGAAGTTCAGCTATGTAGCTGCTGCCGATGTTCGAGGTCATGATCACAACTGTATTTCTGAAATCCACCGTCCGTCCCTGACCGTCGGTGAGGCGGCCGTCATCCAGCATCTGGAGCAGGATGTTGAACACCTCGGGATGGGCCTTCTCGATCTCGTCGATGAGGATGACACTGTACGGCCTGCGCCTGACGGCCTCCGTGAGATACCCCCCCTCCTCGTACCCGACGTAGCCCGGCGGCGCTCCGATGAGCCTCGCCACGGCATGTTTTTCCATGAACTCGGACATGTCGATCCTGACCATGGCATTTTCGTCGTCAAAGAGGAACTCGGCCAGGGCCTTTGCCAGTTCCGTCTTCCCGACACCCGTCGGCCCCATGAAAATGAAGGAGCCGATGGGACGGTTCGGATCCTGGAGGCCCGCCCTGGCGCGCCGGACCGCGTTGGACACGGCGGTAACCGCCTCGGCCTGACCGATCACCCTCCTTCCGATGCGCTCCTCCATCCTGATGAGCTTGTCCATCTCGCCCTCGAGAAGGCGGGTAACCGGGACACCGGTCCACTTCGATACGATCTCGGCGATATCCTCTGCATCCACCTCTTCCTTGAGCATCCGCTGTTCGGCCGTCAGTTCCGTCAATCGCTTGTTGGCCTCCTCCAGATCCTCGTCGAGTTTGGGCATCTTTCCGTACTTGAGCTCCGCTGCCAATTCAAGGTCCCCGTCCTTTTCGGCCTTCTGGGCCCCGTACTTCACCTGTTCGACCTCCTCCTTGAGAGCCCGGATGGTCTGGATCGTCTCCTTCTCCATCTGCCAGCGCGCCTTCATGGAGGAGCTTTTCTCGGTGAGATCGGCAAGTTCCCGCTCGATCTTGTCCAAACGCTCGCGTGATCCGGGATCGTCTTCCTTCTTCAGGGCCTCCCTTTCGATCTGAAGCTGGATGATCTTTCTCTCCACCTCGTCGATCTCCTGGGGGAGGCTGTCGATCTCGATTCGGAGGCGCGAGGCCGCCTCGTCCACAAGGTCGATGGCCTTGTCCGGGAGAAAGCGATCCGTGATATATCGGTTCGAAAGGGTGGCGGCGGCGACGATAGCCGCATCGGTGACCCGGACTCCGTGGTGGATCTCGTAACGCTCCTTGAGCCCCCTGAGAATGGCGATGGTGTCCCCCACGGAAGGTTCGGAGACGAAGGTGGGCTGGAACCGCCGTTCAAGGGCTGCGTCTTTTTCAATATATTTTCTGTATTCGTCCAGTGTCGTGGCACCGACGCATCTCAGTTCACCGCGCGCAAGAGCAGGCTTGAGCATATTTGAGGCATCCATGGAACCCTCGGCCCTGCCGGCGCCGACGAGGTTATGGAGCTCATCGATGAAAAGGATAATCTCCCCGGCCGCTTCCTCCACCTCGTGCAGAACGGCCTTCAACCTCTCCTCGAACTGGCCCCGGTATTTGGCGCCCGCAACCAGGGCCCCCATGTCGAGGGCGACGATCCTCTTCTTTTTGAGACCTTCTGGGACGTCTCCGCCGGCGATCCTCTGGGCCAACCCCTCCGCAATGGCTGTCTTGCCCACCCCGGGTTCCCCGATGAGAACCGGGTTGTTCTTGGTCCGACGTGAGAGGACCTGGATGACCCTGCGGATCTCATCGTCTCTGCCGATCACGGGATCCAGTTTCCTCCTTCGGGCCAGGTCGGTCAGGTCCCTGCCGTATTTCATGAGGGCCTGGTAGCTCTCCTCCGGATTCTGATCGGTAACCCGACGGCTGCCCCTGACGCTCATCAGCGCCTCCAGGACCTTTTCCCTGCTGACCTGTCCGTCCTTCAGGACCCGGGCCGTCGTCCCACCCTTCTCATCGATCATGGCGAGGAAGACGTGCTCGGAACTGATGTATTCATCCTTCAGACCTTCCGCTTCCTTCTGAGCCAGGTTGAAGAGAGCGTTGAGACGGGGGGAAATGTAGACCTGGGTCAGTCCGGTGACCTTGGGCAGGCGGTCCAATTCAGCATCGATTTTCGTCCTGATCGACCCAGGATCAACGCCGATCTTCTCCAGAAGAGGGACGACCACTCCGCCCTCCTGATCGAGAAGGGCCCGGAAAAGGTGTTCGACATCGATCTGCTGATGGCTCCTGCTTTCAGCTTCTCTCTGGGCCTCCTGGAATGCTTCCTGGGCCTTGATGGTCAGCCTGTCGAAATTAACCGCCATTTGCGATCCTCCCGCGTCACTGAAGATCTATCCCAGCTGAAGTTAACCACTGGCGGGTTCGTGTCAATCGGGATGCCGATATTGATGTTAATTTCCGAACAGTTACAGCGGATAAGGGAGATTGGGAAATAGAGATTAGGAATTAGACATTAGACATTGGAGGTTAGAGATTGGACATTGGAGATTGGCAAATAGACATTAGAGATTGGAGATTAGAGATTGAAGATGGAACACGGGAGATTGAAAAATAGACATTAGAGATTGGAATTAGACATTGGAGATCGGAGATTAGTGATTGGAGATGGAACATGGGAGATTGGACGCGGGATATGGGAAATGGGAGATCGGGAGGGGCAAGGAACAGGCGTCCGCAGGCCGGAAAAACCCATTTCAGGTGGCCGTCTTCGCTCACTTTTTCCTGGAGTATAAGACATTGACATAAACTCATTTTTGATTAAATCTTTCTATAGGGAGTGAACGGCATGATCATCTACGACCTGAAATGCTCACAGGGACACACCTTCGAAGGCTGGTTCAAAGGTCGGGACGAGTTCGACACCGAAAGCGCGTTCGGGAGGCTGACATGCCCGGTGTGCGGTGTCCCTGAAGTCGACATCGTCCCCAGCGGGGGACATATATCCAGGTCGGCGCCGGAGAGGTCCGGGCACCGGCAGGCACCTGAGCATTCGAAGACCAAGCTCCTCATGGAGTACATCGAGAAGAACTTCGACAACGTGGGGCCCAAGTTCGCCGAGGAGGCAATCAAGATACATTTCGGTGAGATAGACGCCAGGAATATCCGCGGCACCATGACGGTCGAAGAGGAACAGGATCTCCAGGACGAGGGCATCGGATATTGGAAGGTTCCTTTTCCGAAGTTTCAGTCTTAGATCAGATTTCATGCTGAATGACAATCGAGTGAGCTCTGCCCTTTCGGGGCTCTCTTTTCCGGTGAATATCCCCTGAGCAGCATTCCCCACGACGGACCCTAATGGAACTTGGCAAGGAAATGGAGCGGGAAAATTTCTCCCATAAATGATCAGGGGCCGCCCCAGCGGGCGGCCCCCATTTATATGTGGTGGGCGATACTGGATTTGAACCAGTGACTTCTACCGTGTGAAGGTAGCACTCTCCCGCTGAGTTAATCGCCCGGATTATTAGGGATTATAACTCCGGAGGGCAGGGTGTCAAGAAGGGGAAGGGGCATCGTCCGGTGTCCGGCAGGACAATCGTACCCGTATCGCCCCGGAGTCTTCCGGGCGTCCCTCGGGGACCGCACCGCGGGGCGGCCCGATGTCATCACCTGAATATCATGTGGAAAAAACATCTCCTTTTACTCCTGCTTCCTATCGTCCTTTCCCCCGCTCCCCTGCATGGCGATGCGGCTATGGACCGGCTGGTGAACAGGATCCTCGACGCCTACGGCGGGGAAAGACTGGACACGATCAGGACCTACCGTATGGAGGGGACCGTAAAGGCGAAGATGAGGCAGACGGAAGGCTCCATGGTCAGGCTCTTCGCCCGACCTGACCGCCTCTATGTGGATCTGGCCTACGGGGCAAATCCGGAAAGGAGATATCTGGATCGGGGACGCGGATGGCGCACCGATCCTTCCGGCGCGGGGATCAAGGAGGTGGGTGGCCATCTCCTCAAATCCATGATCCTGCAGGCGGCAAGGGCCGACATACCCTGGATCCTTTCAGAGAGAAGGGAGGAAGTCACCCAGATCCCCGCCCTCAAAGTGGGTGATCGCATGACCATCGGGATGCAGATTATTCTGGAACCCGGTCTCATTATCCGCCTGTTTGCCGATCCGAAAACCGCCCGTATCGTGTTCAGTCAGGCGATCCTGAACACCGAAACCGTCAAGACGCACTTCGAGACGGAATACTCCGACTTCAAGGAGGTGGACGGGATCCTGTATGCCCACCACGAGGAAAACTGGGCTTCGGGGTTTCACACGGGGACTACGGAGATACGGAAGATCACCCTTAATCCCGAAACAGGTCCAGCCGACTTCAGACCTTTTTGATGCCGGGGGATTCCAGAATGAAAAAGGCAACGCCATCCGTCAGCAACGCCTGGACTCTGCGATGGCACACCCCGCGGTCGGTTCGGTCCGGATATGATTGAGCCGCCGCAACCGGGTTCGACCCGTATCTATGGAATAGACCCTCTCCGAAAAGGGGTGATCCGGCCGGAAGTGTGCCCCCGGCACCCTGCACTTTCCACCGTTCCTAAAAGGAACGTCCCACGGTCGCTGCCGTCAGCTTTCCGTGAACCACTCCCTTCAGGCCGATGAGTCGGTCGGCCATCTGCCGGATCCTCCTGCTGTTGCCCTTGACGACGATGACCTCCAGACAGAGGTGATGGTCCAGGTGGATGTGCAGGGTGGATACGATGGCCTCTCCGATCTCATGCTGTATGTTGGTCAGGGCGTCGGCCAGCTCTCTGACGTGGTGATCGTAGACCAGGGTCACCGTGCCGACGGTCTCCACATCCGATTGCCATTCCCGCTCGACGAGATAGTCCCTTATGAGGTCGCGCAGGGCCTCGGAACGATTTGCGTAACCGCCGTCCCTGATGTGTTCATCGAACCTTTTCAGAAGGCGGGCGGGAATCGAGACCCCGAACCGTGTTATCTTCTCAGGCACTCGGATCACCTCGAGCGGACTGGGCGTGTCACCGGCCCCCACCAGAGACAGGCGAGGAAGTGACCGGTGGGCTATTACCTCTGGTCCACCGGCGTCTTCGGCTCAGGGGGCCTTAATCCGTTTTCTCCGATTTGGGCGGCCTGCCCCGCTTTTTGGGCGTTCCGGCCTGGGCGGCCTTCGAGGCAGCAGCAGGCTTGGGGGGCCTGCCTCGCCGCTTGGGCGCGGCCGATCCTGATTTCGCTGCCGCCGATTTGGGCGGTCTGCCCCGGCGCTTGGGCGCTTCCCCCCCGGTCTTTGCTGAGGCAGGTTTAGAAGGTCTGCCGCGGCCCTTCCGGGCCGGGGCGGTCACCTTCTCCTCCGCCTTGAGGTCCCGCCTGAAGGAGGCCAGACGTTTTTCCACCTCGTTGACGTGGGAGACAAGATCGGCGACGGTCTTCTCCGCGTTTTTCCCCGGCTTCCGGTAGTTCCTGTAAAAGGCCTCTCCCAGCTCCTCGAAGAGGTCCTTTCTCTGGCGATTCAGAGAACCGATCTCCAGTTTCAGGTGCGCCAGCCTGGCGACCCTATCCGCCTCACCCTTTCCCTTTTTGACGACCTCCACGACCTTCTTCCGGAAATCGTCCAAAGCGCCCTTTACTTTCTCGAGCTCTTTTTCCACCACGCGCTCCTTTCAAAAAAATAATTTAATCCAGGTTTTAATTAATATTATTAGGAATATTAATTGTTAGCAATATTTTTCTAAAAATATCATGTCAATAAATGCTTTATTTACCTGATATATCTTCGATTTAAAAGGGGAAAGCAGCAATAAATCATGTCCTCAATTAATGGGAGGAAAATATTTTTCCCAAAAAAAATGAAATTCTGGAAATATTTTTTGTTTATTTTTATTCGGAAGCGGATTCTTCGGGACATGGTCGGGCAAAAAAATTATGGGGTCGCCGGCCGGCCGCCGTCATGACAGGACAAGCTTCGCACCGTAGAGGACGAACCACAGACCGAGAAGGACCAGAGCGCCCGAGCAGACGACCATGATGACCCTGTACAACTTCATATCGGCAAGACTGACCCCCCGCGAGGCGGTGGCGGAAACAACCGTGTACCATGCCAAGTCCCCGGAAATATGCCCGAGGAAGAAGACGACGATACCCCAGGGCCCCTTTTCCGCAGCGAGGGTCAGGTAGGCCAGGCCTACGGTCGCCCACCAGAGAGTCCAGTAGGGGTTGGAGATACTGGTCAGTGCTCCCAGCAGAACGGCTCTTCTCCCCTGACCGTTGACATTCTCGGCTGCCTCAGGTGGGGCAGGAGACCGGGCTGTCACATACATGCCCTTGCCCATCCAGACCAGGATGATGCCCCCCGCCAGTCCCACCACCGCCTGCACCCCGGTGGCCTGGAGAAGGGGGCCGGCACCGAGAAAGACCATGGACACCAGCCCCAGTTCCAGGATTCCGTGTCCGACAACAGCCAGAGGGCCGAACGTCCAGCCCTGGCGGGGTGAGTGTCCCAGGGTAACCGCCAGCAGCGGGCCCGGCATCAGGGCGCCGGACAGGGCCACGATGAATGCGGATATGAAGAGTGCAGGATAATTCATGGGGATAATTTGAGTTTCTGACTCTCAGTTCCCGGTTCACTGTTTACAGTTATGAAGCAGAGCAATAGAGATTAGAGCATTAGACATTAGGGATCAATCCAAGGTCCCAAATCCAAAATGTAAAACTGAAAACATCTCTGTGGCCCTCTGTGGCGGCGTCTCAAGGGACGCCTCTGTGGTCCTCTGTGGTAAAGCTTTTCATCATCGGGATTGCTTCACACGGTTTTCTGTTCGCAATGACAACCGCTTTTTCTCTCCGCGTCCCCGAATCCCCGCGTCCGTCTATCGCCCTCTCGCCCCATCGCCCCCTCGGGTAGGTCCCCGCGTCTC
>CP070719.1:2244800-2257908 GCA_020350725.1 bacterium | reverse complement strand
TCAACCGATGCAGCAGGTGGTGTGGAGAAGCTCTCGAGACGTCCTTCAACCTCCGGGAGGTCCGGCGCCTGGTTGAGGAGCATCCCCATGTTGGCTAAGTTGTCAGGACGCCTATTGAGAAAAAATTCCCAATAGCCCCCTTTCTGCTATAATTATAGGGAATCCCGCCGGACAGCGACAATAAGAAGTCCGGCGTGGAGGGGGGTGTTCCTTGGCAAGGCTGCTGCGTTATCTTGCCCTGACGCTGATGATCATCTGGACGGTCCTCCTGTTCATGATCTTCCGTCTCGAGGTCTGGCAGGATGAGCGGGAGGCTCGGCGGATTGCGGTCAACCATGCTCAGGCTCTCTATCAACAGATCGTCGATTTCCGGCAGTGGAACGCCGACCACGGCGGCGTGTATGTCCTGGTGGATGAGGATAACCCCCCCAATCCCTTTCTGACGGTTCCGGAAAGGGATGTGGTGTCTCAGGATGGTTCCCTGTTAACGCTAATCAATCCGGCCTACATGACCCGTCAGGTGTCCGAGATATCCATGCGCAAGAGGGGGGCCGTCATACGCATTACCAGCCTGGATCCGATCCGGCCCGCCAACTCCCCCGTGCCCTGGGAGGCGGAGGCCCTGAGAAAATTTGAGCAGGGGCGGGACCTCTTCGTGGATGCGACCACCGACGGTTCCGGAAGGACTCATTTCCGGTTTATGCGCCCCCTCATCGTCGAGGAAGCGTGCCTGGGATGTCACGGCTCTCCCGGAGCCATTCTCGGCGGCATCCGGGGCGGTATCAGTGTCAGCTTCCCCCTGACATCCATCATCGACGAGGATGCCTCCGGGAGGAAGTTCACGCAGGCGGTCTACTTCGGGATCTGGGTCATGGGACTGGTCCTCATCGCCGGACTCATGTTCGCCTTCCAGATCGAGACCGCGAAGGTGAAAGAATAGGTCAAGGTCTACAGAGGAAACCGGGGTAATCCAAAAAAATTCTTCACCGTTCACCGTTCACAGTTCACGGTTCAGAAGCAGAGCATTAGAGCATTAGAAATTGGAACATTAGAAATTAATCCAAAGTCCAAAATTTGAGACCACAGCAGTCCTGCGCCTGCACCGTCATCGCGAGCCATACCCAGGCGAAGCGATCCCGAAACAATCCTTGACTATACAGGACACAGAAGCGCCCCTGCGGGCAGCGCCAAAGAGGGCCACAGTAATTGCGAGGGGGCGATAGACGGGCGCGGGGATACGGGGACGCGGAGAGATAAAGCGGTTGTCATGGCGAACCGAGACTCAGGTGAAGCAATCTATAACGGTGAACGGTGAACTGTGAACGATCCTTTTGGATTTGGGACTTTGGATTTTGGATTGGTTAACTAATCACAAATCACGGCGGTTTCCCAACTGTGAACCGGAAACTACAAACCAATAGACTATAGACTATAAACTATAGACCATAAACTTCTCCCTCCTCCTCCTTGACCGCCGGCGTCCAATGGTTTATTACGTGCCAGAGTGAGTTCGTGCGGTTATTCCGCTGCCGGACAAACCCGCCACTGATCCTGTCAAAGCCGCTGCCATGAGGATGACGATGAAGAAAACACGGAAGGCTGTTACCGGCATCCGCCCAACGACCCTGCTGATCCCCCTGGCCGTCTTTATCGTGACCGCCGCCGGCCCGACGTCAACGGCCCTCGCCGGCAGGGACGCGGAGTTCGAGGAGGTCCGCCGGAGCCTTGTCAAAGTCTACACCCGATCCAATCCGCCGGACGTCCGCAACCCCTGGCAGAAACTCGGCATCACTTCCACCAGCGGTTCGGGCGTCGTCATCGAGGGAAACAGGATCCTGACCAACGCCCACGTGGTGGCCAACCAGGTGAACGTCGAGGTAAAGCGGGAAGGGACCACGCGCCGCTTTGAGGCAGGAGTGGAGTACGTCGGACACGACTGTGACCTGGCGATCCTCTCCGTGGACGACAAGGACTTCTTCGAGGGTGCCGTCCCGGTCAAACTGGGAACGACCTCACTCATCCGCGATTCCGTGACCGTCTACGGTTTTCCCCTGGGAGGGGAGACCATCTCCGTCACCGAGGGGATCGTGTCGCGGATCGAGGTGAGCCGCTATGCCCATTCCAGGAGGCCGCTTCTCCTGGTCCAGATCGACGCGGCCATCAACCCGGGCAACAGCGGCGGCCCGGTTATCTCGGGGGGAAAGATGGTGGGTATCGCCGCCCAGTCCATCCGGTCTGCCGAGAACGTGGGCTTCATGGTCCCGGCGTCGGTCATCGACCATTTCTTCGAGGATGTCCGGGACGGCCGTTTCGACGGCTTCCCTTCCCTCGGGGTGACCTACCAGGCCATCGAGAATCCGAGCCTCCGCAGGGCCCTCGGCCTGGCCGATGGGGAGACGGGCGTTCTCGTCACCGGAGTCAATTTCGGGAGCAGCGCCAACGGAACCCTTCGGGCCGGGGATGTCCTCCTCAGGATCGACGGGATCCCCGTCGCCGAGGATCTGTCCGTCCCGTGGAGGGAAAATAACCGGCTCCACTTCGGGTACCTCATCCAGTCCAAACAGGTGGGTGACAGGGCAACCCTGTCCATTCTCCGGGACGGGAGGAGAATCGAGGAAGTGATATCCCTGAGGGACGAGGCGGACCTCGTGCCGCGGCCCGGTTTCGACGTCCCCCCCAGCTACTACATCTTCGGCGGGCTGGTTTTTCAACCCCTCAGCGTCGACTACCTGAGGCTGTTTAAACACATGCCGCCCGATTTCAGCTATTACGTGAGCTACCGGAACCTGAAGACCGCCGAGAGAAGACAGGTCGTCCTGCTTTCCAAGGTCCTGGCCACCCCCCTGACAAGAGGATATCAGGGCTGGCAGGACGCCATCGTCAACACGGTGCAGGGTGAAGTTCCCCGTGATCTGCCCGATCTGGTCCGGATCATCGAATCCTCTGCGGATCCCTGGCTGCGGATCGAGGCGGAAAGCGGCAGGGTCCTCGTCCTTGATCTCCAGGAGGCCGCATCGAAAACGACCGATGTCCTGGGGAGGTATGGCATCCCTGAGGACAGGAGCGAGGATTTAAAACAGGAGACAGGAGACAGAAGACGGCAGGCGGAATGAAGCGGCTTTGAGACGTCCTTCGGCTGTTCCTGCTTCCAATATCGCATTCCGCTTTCCCCGGTAATCCTGTATTCTGGTCCTCCGAAAGCCGGCATCAGCCGGATCCCCCTCGAGTGCCGCGGCCGGGAAAGGCCGTCTCATATCGAGCCCTTCGCATGCAGGAGAGGGAAAAACGATGCACACGCTCTACATCATCCTCATCCTCCTCGGCGGCTTCGGTGTCGGATACGTCATCGCCTGGCAGGTGGCCAAGACCAGGATCGTCCGCCTCGAGACCGAACTGAAACACCAGGTGACATCCACCGAGGAGAAGGTGAGGATCATCGACGAGGCCAAGGAGAATCTCAGCGAGCGTTTCAAGGCGCTGTCGTCGGATATCCTCAGGGACAACAGCCAGATGTTCCTGGACCAGGCCCGGAAGGCCCTGGAAAATATCAGGGAACTGGCGGACAAGGACCTCGAGGGCAGGCAGAAGGCTGTAGAATACCTGGTGGAGCCCATCAGGGAATCCCTGAACAGGGTGAACGCCGAGATATCCGACATGGAGAAGGCAAGACGGGAGGCGTACGGCGATCTCCTCGTCCAGGTCAAACAGCTCTCCGGTGCCCACGAATCCCTCAAAACGGAGACCATTAAGCTGGTCAAGGCCCTGCGCTCGCCGAAGATCGGCGGCATGTGGGGAGAGATCCAGCTGCGGAGGGTCGTGGAGCTGGCGGGTATGGGGGAGCACTACGACTTCGTCGAGCAGCCGTCGGTCTCGACGGAGGGGGGGCGTCTGGTTCCCGACATGATGGTTCATCTCCCGGGGGGGCGGCAGGTCATTATCGACGCCAAGGTCTCCGCCGAGGCCTACCTGAACGCCGTCGAAACGGACGATGAGGCGGAGAAAAAGGGCCACCTGGACACATACGCCAAGCACGTCAGGAGCCACATTCGATCCCTGGGCGACAAGGGATACTGGGAACACCTTCCGGAGACGACCGAGTTCGTCGTCATGTTCATGCCGGGGGAAAATCTGCTTTCCGCGGCTCTGGAGCAGGATCCCGGCCTCATTGAGTTCGGTGTCGACCGCAGGGTCGTCCTGGCGACGCCGACCACCCTCATCTCCCTCCTGAAGGCGGTGGCGTACGGCTGGAGGCAGGAGTCCCTGGCGCGGAGCGCGCACAAGGTGAGCGAGCTCGGCCAGGTTCTCTATGACCGCCTGCGCACCCTGGCCAGGCATTTCTCGGGTGTCGGCAATGGCCTGGAGCAGGCGATGAAGTCCTACAACAAGGCGGTGGGGTCCCTGGAGATGAGGGTTCTGTCCGCGGCGCGGAACCTCAAGGATTACGGGATAAGCGTCGGGGACGAGATCAAGGAGATCGAAAAGGTCACCACGGACGCCCGGCCCATACAGGCCGGTGAACTGAAAGACGAAGACGAAGAGAAAAAGCGGGGCTAAGTTCCAGGGATTAAGAGCTGAGGATCAAGAACTGGGCAATCAATAGAGGAAATCAGTGCACCGGTTTACCCTTGCCCTTACACGCTGAACGTATCTCTTGGCACTTTGTCCTCAGGACGAAAAAACACCCGCCTGAAGCCGCTGGTCCTTTATCCTCCTTCCCGAACCTCCAGCATGTTGCTCACCAGGCCAAGCCTGTAACCCCTCTCCTCCAGTTGATCGATGAGGTCACCGAGCTTGGGATAGAAGGGATCCACCTTGCGCTCGGAGCCGAGGTGGAGGAGGACGATCCCCCCCGCCAGTCCTCTGTCGGTTTCCCTGTCGAAGGAGAGGATCTTGCTGACGATCTGATCCGAGGTGAGGTAGAGGGCGGAGTCACTGTCCGACACCCAGTCGAGGGAGTCGAGGCTTTTCTTCGTCTTGGGATCGTAGGTCCAGGACACGTGGCGGTATCCCGCCTCCAGGGCCCAGCGCCGAATCTGCTCGTTCTGCTCTCCATAGGGCGCCCGCCAGAACGGGACCATCTTTCTGCCGGTGAGCTCCTCGAAGACTTCTTCGTTTCTTTTCAGTTCCCGGACAACGAAATCCCTGTTTACACCGGGCAGGACCTCGTGCCTCAGGTTCCTGGCGAAAGTCGTGAGGCGGGGGTGACTGTACATGTGGTTTCCCACCTCGTGGCCCTCGGACGCGATGCGTCTGGTGACCTCCGGATAGCTCCTGATGAACTCCCCGGTGAGGAAGAAGGTGGCTTTAAGACCTCTCTCGCCCAGGACATCGAGGATGCGCCCGGCAGCGTTGCTGTAGCTGCCTCCGTCAAAGGTGATGGCGACGCTCCGGAGGTCCGGACTGCCCCGGCTGAAGTCCTCGTGCGGCGAAGGGAGCGGGGACGTCCCTGCCGTCCCCTGGCCGGCATCCTTTTCGTCCCGGAGTTCGACGGCTGGAGGGATCGGTGCTCCGGAGGGTTCGATGGCGGCGTCCTGCGGCCTCACCGCTCCCAGGACCTCGCCCTGGTCGGGGAGGAGGATGGATCTCGTGTAGAGGACGGGAAGGCGGTCTCCGAAGACCTGGACCTGAACGGTGTGGTCGTCATCCTCGGGACGAAGGTTGAAGGTGAAATGTCCCTCCGTTATGGCGCATACGTCCCGTTCCCTTCCGTCGGTGAGCAGGACGGCAGTGGAGAAACCGGGGGCGCTTCCCGTCAGGATGACCCAGCCGCCTTCGGCGAAGATCTCCAGGTCAGGCGTCCGGAATACAATGTCCGGAGCCCCGCCCGGCTTGCCGTGAAGGTCCCTGACGATGCCGTTGAGGACGAGGGTCTGGGCCAGGATCAGGACGAGAAGGGAAAGGGAGATGATCCTGAGCAGACCGCCGCCCGCCACCCTCTGGAATGACCTCTCCACCCTCCGGAAGCGGAGGGAGATCCTGAGATATAGGCGTTTGAGGTGCAGAACCATGTCCGACAGCCAGTAGCGATGCTGGCATCCCGCAGAGCAGAAGATATGGCCCAGAGCCCGCCTCTGGCAGGCGGGACAGATGGGAAGCAGGCAGTGGAAACATTTGCGCCGGGCCTGCTTGCCGGGATGGTTGATACAGGTGGTCGCGTGCCCTTTCATCATCAGAGATCAATAGCAGAATGCTCAGCAAGGGGCAAGATTACAGGTGACACCGAAATCCGCAGCCGATCCGGAAAACGGGTTCCGGAGCCGCCCGACAGGAGGCGGGGGCGGCAACCTGTCCGATCAGGGGTTGAAATTTAACCTGTTAAAAGATAAGAATTTTTGGTGGATAAACGACAGACGTCAGTTCCCGAGGAGGACGCCGGATGGCAGACATGGACGATGTGAGGGAAGGGAAACAGTACCACACCGATAAGCCCCAGGAGACGGAAGGCTTTTTTCTCAAGGGATCCAACGCCCTGGACTGGGGCATGAAGAACCGGCTGGCACGCATCTTCAATCCCAGGTCAGGGAGAACGGTCATGCTGGCCATCGATCACGGATACTTCCAGGGAGCCGTGACCGGTCTGGAGCGTGTGGACATCAACATCCTCCCCCTGGTGCCCTATGCCGACACACTCATGCTGACGAGGGGCATCCTCCGGAGCGTGGTTCCCCCCTCCCTGACCCAATCCATCGTTCTCAGGGCCTCAGGAGGCGCCAGCATCCTCAAGGAGCTGTCCAACGAGGAGATCGCCGTGGACATCGAGGACTCCATCCGTCTGAACGTGTGCGCCATGGCCGTTCAGGTCTTCATCGGCGGCGAATACGAGAAGGAGTCCATCATCAACATGACGAGGCTGGTGGACGCGGGAACCCGGTACGGCATCCCCACCCTGGCCGTCACGGCGGTGGGCAAGGACATGGTCCGGGACGCCCGGTATTTCAGGCTCGCCACCCGGATCTGCGCCGAACTGGGCGCCCACTACATCAAGACCTACTACGTTGAGGACGGCTTCGAGACGGTCACCGCCTCCTGCCCGGTGCCCATCGTCATGGCGGGCGGCAAGAAGATACCGGAGATCGACGCCCTGACCATGGCCTACAACGCCGTGCAGCAGGGGGCAGCGGGCGTCGACATGGGGCGCAACATCTTCCAGTCCGAGGCACCAGAGGCCATGATCCAGGCCGTCCGAGCCGTGGTCCACGACGACGAGACCCCCGACAGGGCTCTGGACCTATTCAATACTCTGAAGCACAAGGGGTGAGCCGGCTCCAATGAAGGTCGCCGTCTGGTACAACAACCGGGACATCAGGATCGAGGAGGTCCCCAGACCCGGGACGGGACCGGACGAGATCCTGGTCAAGGTCATCTCCTGCGGTATCTGCGGCAGTGACGTCGTCGAGTGGTACCGGCTTCCCAGGGCTCCCCTGGTGCAGGGACATGAGGTGGGCGGGGAAGTTGTCGAAGCCGGTGCGTCGGTGAAGGGATTCAAACCGGGCGACAGGGTATTCATCGCGCCGAAGGTTCCCTGCATGGAATGTCCGTATTGCCGTGACGGCCATTTCCCGGTCTGCTCCCTGGTCACGGAAAGGCTGCCCGGGGGCTTCGCGGAATTCATCCTCGTGCCGAGGGCCCTCGTGGAGAAGGGCACCTACCTGCTTCCCGAGGGAATGTCGTACGACCAGAGCACATTCATCGAACCCCTCGCCTGTGTGGTCAGGGCCTGGCGGCTGGCCGGGGTCCGGGAGGGCCAAACGGTCATGGTCCTGGGCTGCGGCATGTCCGGCCTGCTGCACGTCAAGCTGGCGAAGGCGAGGAACTGCCGGGTTGTCGCCGTGGACGTCGATGCGGGGAGGCTCGAGTTTGCGGGAGGTATCGGGGCGGACGAGACCATCCTCGCGTCCGGGGACGATGCGGCGCAACCGGCGGGTGGGAAGGGGGCAAAGGCCGACGTCGTGATGCTGTGCACTTCGGCCCTGTCAGCCGTTGAGGAAGCCTGGGCGTGGGTGGACAAGGGGGGCGCGGTGGTGTTCTTCGCGGTTCCGGACCCGGACAGGACCGTCACCATCCCCGTCAACGAACTCTGGAGAAGCGAGATCCGGGTCCTCACCTCCTATTACTGCGGCCCGCCGGACATCGTGGACGCCATGGACCTGCTGGCAAAGGGAACCGTCACCGTGGACGATTTGATCACGCACCGGCTGGCCCTGGAGGATATTCAGAGGGGCTTCGCTCTCGTCACCGAGGGGAAGGAGTCCATCAAAGTCATTGTCAGGCCCAACGGTTGACCTTCCCCGGTTGAGGAGAGGTTTTCAGGGCCGGCCTCCCAAGGAGACGGCGGCCCGCCCGGCAACCCGGGAACGGGGATGGGTATCGCCGTGGTAAAGCCCCTCTTTTTCTGGAACGGAAATTGAATCAGAAACCGAACACGATGCCGGAGGGGGTCATCCTCGGGTTCGGCCTCCATCGACGCCGCTCCCGAGGCGGCCGGCACTCGGAAAACATTCCAGGACATAAGATCAAGAGGGGAATGGAGACCGGATAATGGGGCAAGAAGTACCGAAGAGTGCAGCCTCTGAATTCGCCCGGATCGGCAGACTCCTTTTCACGGGCGGTCTGAACAACTCACACAGCGGAAACCTGAGCATGAGGATCGGCGACCGTGTCGTGATCACGCGCAGGGGAGCCATGCTCGCCGACCTGGACCGGGAGGATCTCGTGTCCGTCGGTGTGGGGCCCGATGACAGCCGGACCTCCCTGGCCTCCACCGAGGTCAGGGTCCACCGGGCTATCTATCACGCTACCACGGCGCTGGCCGTCGTCCACACCCATCCCCGGTCGGCCACCGCCCTGTCGATGCTGGGCCGGGATATCCTGCCGGCGGACGTCGAGGGCCGGCACTACTTCGAGAGGGTCCCCGTGTTGACCAGTGCGCAGGAGGTCGGATCCGAGGGATTGGGGAGAGAGCTCGGTCGGCTGCTGGCCGAGTTTCCCATTGTCGTTGTGCGGGGGCACGGAGCCTTCGCGGCGGCCGAGAGCCTGGAGAGGGGCCTTCACCTCTCACATGCCCTCGAGTGGTCCTGCGACATCCTCCTCCGATGCGCCGCTCTCGGCATGTCGATGGAGGAGCTCCTGGGAGAGGACCGGACCGGGGATCGGTGACATGAGGATAGAGGTCTACAGACGGGATCAATATCTGGGGGGCTACCGCATCGGCAGCACCAGGGACATCGGCATCGGCCGGGGACGAAAGAACCAGATCATCCTCCCCGATGAGACCGTGAGCCGGAGCCATGCGGAGCTCATCCGTCAGGGGAGCCGCTACCTCCTTCTGGACCGGAGCACGAACGGCACCTGGATCGCCGGCGAGCGTGTCGAAAAGGCCCTCCTGGAAAAAGGGGGCGAGTTCACCATAGGGCCCTACCTCCTCCGCCTCACCGGGGAGGAGGCGGAATGGGACAGGGAGACCGAGAGGAAGCAGGTTCCCTCGTCCGGAAGGACATTTCGGGGAATCGTGGGGCGGTCGCCGGCCATGGAGGAGCTCTTCGGTAAGATCAGACAGTTCGCCACCACCATCAAGACGGTCCTCATCATAGGCGAGACAGGGTGCGGTAAGGAGCTGGTGGCACAGGCTGTCCACGATCTCAGCCCGAGAGCCTCGGGTCCCTTCGTGGCCATCAACTGCGGGGCCATTTCCGCCGACCTCGTCGAGAGCGAACTGTTCGGCCACGAGAAGGGTGCCTTCACGGGGGCATCATCCCCCCGAAAGGGAGCCTTCGAGCAGGCCGACGGCGGAACCCTCTTTCTCGACGAGATCGGGGAGCTGTCCATGGATCTTCAGCCCAAGCTGCTCAGGGTTCTGGAGGCGGGCGAGATCAGGCGGGTTGGCTCCCAATCCACCGTGGGAGTCGACGTGCGGGTCGTGACAGCCACCCACCGCAATCTCAAACTGGAGGCGGATCAGGGTCGGTTCCGGGAGGACCTGCTCTACAGGCTCCACGTGCTTCCCCTCGTTGTCCCGTCCCTGCGCGAGAGGCCGGAGGATATCCCTCTCCTGGCCCGTCACTTCCTGGGCGGCGAGGTCGAGATAGACAAGGGAGCCATGAGAAGGCTCATGCGGCATCCCTGGCCGGGCAACGTGAGGGAGCTGAAGAACGTGCTCGAACGGGCCGCCATCCTCAGGGAAGGAGCGAGGATCGGTCCGGGCGACCTGATCTTCCTCGACGAGGGCGGGGACGGGGGGGAGCCGGACTTTCCCACGCCGCACACCCTCGAGGAACTGGAACGCATGTACTACGTCCGGGCCCTCGAGAAATCGGACGGCAACATCAGGGCCGCCGCCCGTTCCCTCGGTATCGCGAAGTCGACGTTCTACGACCGGCTCAGGAGATACGGCCTCTCCGACAGGAACAGGGCACCCGGGGAGGAAGAGGACGGATGACCGGTGACGGGCCGGGGGGCGGAAGGGTATATGCTGCCCTGACCCTCATGGGTGTCCTCACCGTTCTCGCCCAGATCGTCTTCCTGCGCAGGGGGATCGCGAACTTCTCCGGCAACGAGCTCGGCATCGCTCTCGGCCTGTTCGCCTGGCTCCTCTGGGTGAGCCTGGGGGGGCTTCTCTCCAGGCGTCTTTTCCCCGGCCTGGCGCGGCCGGACCTTGCCCTGTACGCGGCCCTTTTTCTCCTGGTCTTCCTTTTTCCCCTGACAGCCATCCTTATGGACGCCGTCCGTCCCCTGCTGGGCGTACCGGTGGGGCAGGTGGTGGGCCTTGCCTTCATGGCCGGGTCCTATCTCGTGATCCTGTCTCCGTTCTGCCTGGTCGACGGGGCGGACTTCACTTTCGGCGCCGCGGCAGCCGGCGAGGAAAAGGCCCCGCTGGCCTTTGCCGCCGAGTCGGCCGGCGCCGCGGTGGGCGGAGTCTTCTTTTTCTTCGTGGGCGTGCCCCATCTGCAGGGTTACCGGCTGGCCTGGTTCCTGGGGCTGGCGATCACAGCTGCGATGGCGTGGATCGCCGGGAAGCACCGCCCGATTCGGGCCATTTCCCTCCTGGCGGCGGCTGCCTTTCTGTCCCTTTTCGTCCTCGATGTCGACCTGAAAAGCCTGGACGATCTGCGCTGGGGTCAGTTCTCCGTCCTGGCCAAGAGGGAATCGCCCCTGGGCAGCATGGTCTGGACCGAGGGGTCGAAAGGGGGCCAGGTTCTCTTTTACGACGGTTCGCCCATCCTGAGTTACCCGGACCTGAGATCCTCCGAGGAGGCGGTTCATCCCGGCCTGTTGACCCACACCGATCCGAAAACGGTCCTCCTGGTCTCTTCGAGGGCGACGGGTATACTCGGCCAGGTCCTGGCCCATCCCGTGGCGAGAGTGGATCTCGTGATCATGGACAGGGCCGTCCTGGAGATGGAAAGGGAGTTCGTTCCCGAGACCGCCGGATCACTTGCGGACGACAGGGTCAGGACCCTACCCGGTGACGCGCGCCGGCACCTGAGAAGGACCGATGACCTGACTTACGATGTGGTGATCCTGGACCTGCCCGATCCCGGCACCCTTCAGACGAGTCGACTCTACACCCGCGGCTTCTTTCAGGAGGCGGCCCGCTCCCTGAAACCGGGGGGAGTTCTGAGTTTTTCCGTAGGAGAGCCGGCCAATTATGTGGCCCCTGCGCAGGGGAAATACCTGGCCTGCCTGGATGGGGCCCTTGCCCCGTTTTTCCCCCATCGGACCTGGTACCCCCTCAGTCGGTATGTGGTCATCGCGGCCAGAGATCCCATCCCTCCCCTGACCGCCGACCTGGTCGACAGGGTGGCCGGGGAGCGCCTCCTTGACCTGAGGTTCCTGCGCAGCGAATATCTGGACGCGGACCTCTCCGCGGATCGGATGGAAGCGGTCGAGAGGGGGCTGGCAGCCGCTGCGGGAACGGCGCCCAATACGGATCTGAGACCCGAGGCGGTCAGGCACCGCCTGCGGCTCTGGGCGGGCAGGACGGGTTATGCCGGGCTTCTTTCTCTCCCCGAGAGGGCCGGATGGCGGTACGCTTTTCTCCTCGGCCTGGCGGTGCTGGTCCTGGCTGCTTTTGCCGTCGGTGCGGCCGGCGGCCCCGGTCCGGGGGGAGCAGCCCTCCTTGTCATGGGAGGGTTCTCGGGGATCGGTGCCGAGACCGTTCTCCTTTATCTCTATCAGGTAAGCTACGGGTACCTTTATTCCCGGATCGCCCTTCTCCTTTCCTTTTACATGGCAGGCATGGCCTTTGGGGCGGTCCTGTGTCCCCGGGCGGACCGTCCCTCCCGTCCCGCCTGGCTGTGGTCGGGATTCTTCCTGGCCAATGCCATCCTGCTCGCGTCCGGTTCGGCCGGACGGCTTCCCGAACCGATAGGGTTGGTACTGTTTCTCCTCCTCGTGATCGTCGCCGGACTTCTGACCGGCATAACCTTCGCCGCGGGAAGCGCCCGGCTGCAGACCAGCGGCTGGCGGCGAGTGGGCGGGGCCGCATATGGCCTGGATCTCGCCGGAGCGGCCGCGGGAGTCATCATCTGCGGCCTGGCTCTGCCCCTGATGGCCGGACTTTTCGCGCCGATCCTGTACTCCCTTCTGCTTGCTGCGAGCCTGGGGGGAGGGATGGCGCTCAGGGAGAGGGGGCGATAGGGCGAAGGAGGAAGGACATATAGTTCTGAGAGATAAGTGATAAGAGATAAGTATATTGAGCTGTTACTTATCACATATCACTGAGTACTTAGGACTCTGAATTCGTTACCTAATCACGAATCACGGATCACCAATCACAGCGGTCTCAACTGCGAACTGTGAACGGTGAACCAGCCGTTACCACAGAGGACACAGAGGCGTCCCTATAGACGCCACCACAGAGGGCCACAGTAATTGCGAAGGGGCGCATGGGCGGTAGGGCGGTGGGGCGAGAGGGCGAAGGAGGAAGGATATTATAGTCCTAAGAGATAAGTGATAAGAGATAAGTTTATTGACCTGTTACTTATCACATATCACTTAGCACTTTGGACTCTGAATTCGTTACCTAATCACGAATCACAAGTCACTAATCACGGCGGTTTGCCAACCGTGAACCGTGAACTGTGAACGGTCTTTTCGGATAGGGGAAGAT
>CP070719.1:2057854-2244700 GCA_020350725.1 bacterium | reverse complement strand
AGTCCAAAGTAATTCATCTTGGCAGGCTGTCAGACATACTCTCTACGCCAAATCCCCTCAAAATAATCACCCCGCATTTTATTTATGGACGAAAAGGCACTCTGCTCCTCGATCAAACGATATCCGTTCAACATTGCCCTGTAATGAGCCAGC
Organism: bacterium; assembly: GCA_020350725.1. Lineage (GTDB taxonomy): Bacteria > BMS3Abin14 > BMS3Abin14 > BMS3Abin14 > BMS3Abin14. The sequence goes on along the minus strand of CP070719.1, from coordinate 2,244,547 downwards.
GTTATGGGCTGTTTGACGTGAACCCTGCCCGTTGTCTTCTGACCGTGTCGTTTTTGCAATAGATAGATCCATTTCGCCCTGTTTTTTACGTATCCCAAGTAATTATTGACGACATCGGGCTCCATCTCTCCGAAACTGGCAGCATTCCAGAATACATCGAATTCAAGTTCGTTTAATAAAGGCACCTGCCAGCATCCAAAACAGTAGACTTTTCCCTTTTCCAGCAACGACAGGTCCCTCCATTCCAGGGTCACATTGGTTTTTACGACTTCATCATTGCCCAGAGCTTCGGAGAGGTACCTTTCACACAGATAGATTTGGGCCGGCAGATCGAAACAGATAATCGTAATTTCAGGGTAAAGTTTTTTCAGGATTTCTACCTGATAACCTGAACCAGAACCGATCTCAACGATAACCTCTTTGCCGGTGAACTTGATATGCCGGTGGGCAAAGCAATACCGCAGATAATAATTCAGAAACGAAACAGTGTATTGGTTGTTATTAACGGTAAACACTCCCCCCGGACTCCCGAATGTCGAGACACTTATATCCTCAAGAGATTTGGCATCATTGAGCCTGCCAACTAATTGGCAGTGATGAAATGCCATCTCCTGCATGTCTTCGGGCGTCAAATAATAGGGAGTCACCTGTGGCTCCTTTATCCGGAAAATCTTCAACACTGCTTTTTTCCAGGGAGTGTATCTCCGACTATATATTCCATCCGCAAAACCAAACGAGGCCAACCTCGGATATCTACCTGACCGCAGATAATTAAAGTCTATTTTGGAAACTATTTTCAGGATTTCCTTCTCGTACGCCTTCCAGTATGAGGTTGCCTGAAACTCCTCTGATGCATTCCGATACTCCCTGAGCAAATCCAACAGATCCTGTTTTCCCATGGCTTTCCCCTTCTCTAGGTATAATATTCACATAGCGGGATATATGCCTGTCATGAGGCCGAAAATGATTTTTCCTGTCAACTTCTTTCTGGAAGAGAACCTTGACGGATGGAACGCCAGTGGGCATTCTTGATTTTTTACCAGTCAAGACGGGAGGGAGATATCACGATGAAAGAGAGCGGACGTGATCTTGAGTATCTATCCCACGGGGAGACCCTGGAGTTTCAGGTCAGAAAACTCCACGAGCTGATGGCGGGAGACTGGCAGAAAGCGCCCGGATTCATGAGGCGCCTGCAGGACGCCGGTGTGACAGCCGATGACCTCAACACGCCGAAAGACATCCGGAAGTTTCCCATCCTGAAGAAGTCGGAGCTACCCAGGATCCAGGCGGAGAACTCCCCCTTTGGAGGCTTGATCACCGTCCCCCCCGGAAATCTCAGAAGGATCTATTCCTCACCGGGACCGATTTACGATCCGGAGGGACACCTCACCTCCTATTACCGCTGGGAGAGGACCCTACTGGCGTGCGGCTTCGAAGAAGGGGACATCGTGCTCAACTGCCTCGGATACCATCTGACTCCCGCCGGGGCCATGTTCGAAGAGGGATGTCACAACATCGGGTGTGCGGTCATCCCGGCAGGCATCGGCAACGCAGAGATCCAGGTCGCCGTGGCAGCCCACCTGGGCGCAAATGCGTATGTAGGTCTGCCTTCCTACCTGAAAGTCCTCCTGGAGAAGGCCTCTGAAACGGGAACCCGGCTCGGGATAAGCAAGGCTTTCGTCATAGCGGAGAAGTTGCCGGAGAGCCTCCGGTCAGAATTTCAGGACACCTATGGAATCCACGTCAGACAGGGCTACGGAACGGCCGAGGTCGGTGCTATCGCTTACGAATGCCGGGAGGCGAACGGTATGCATTTCGATCCCTCGGTGTTACTGGAACTCCTCGACACGGAAACCCTCGAACCGGTCCCGGCCGGGACTCCCGGAGAGGTGATCGTCACACCGTTGAATCCCATAAACACGCTGCTCCGTTTTGCAACCGGAGATCTATCCTCCGTGGATGACAGGCCGTGCCCCTGCGGACGCAAAAGTCCCCGATTGACCGCCATCCTCGGCAGGGTTGACCAGGTGACCAAGGTGCGGGGCCTGTTCGTCCATCCGGCTCAGCTCTCGGAGGTCCTCTCCTCTTTTGACGGGGTGGATCGCTTTCGCGCCGTCATCGTCAGGGATCGGGCCATGGACGACATGACCGTAGAGGTCCAGGGTAAAATGGCCTTGCCTGCTCACACGATCGAAGCCATCGCCGAGAGGATCAAGGAAGTTCTCAAGCTGGGTGTGTCGGTGATCCAGGTGGAGGATGGAACCATCCCCGAGGACGCCGAGGTGATCGATGACAGGCGGAAGTGGGATTGAGGGAAACTGGAGAGCATCGGTGTACCGGGGTATCGGTGTATCGGGGAAAAGGAATAACAGGTCTTTAATCTCAGTATTCCCGGTCTGCAGAATTCCAGGACTCAGACGTCGGCGACATGAAATCCCATCTCGCTGACATTATAATGCTCCTCCACTTCCTCTGGGTGATCTTCATGATCCTCGGCCTGCCCCTGGGGCTGATGCTGGGATCCCCCACCCTGCGCTGGATCCACTTCGCCGGGATGACCGTGACGTCCCTCATCGCCGCCGCGGGGATCTTCTGCCCGCTGACCGCATGGGAGGAACAGCTCAGGAGGGTCGCCGACCCCTATTTCTCCTTCGAGGGGTCCTTTCTGGTCCGGCATTTACGACCCATCCTCTATCCGAATATCTCGCCGGCGCTTCTCCGCTGGGCGTCCGTGGGATGGGGGGTGTTGACGGTGGCCTCGATGGTCGCCTGGAGACCGGGTAAAAGAACAGGAGGGTCAGGGGTCTAGACTCAGTCCCAAGCTCTTAGTTCTTATCTCTTGGTTCTTGGTTCCTGATTCTCAGTTCTAAATATTCCGTTTTCAGTCCTCAGCCCTGCCCGCAAAGATCACCGCCAGGATCTTCGCCGGCTCGTTCCCTTCACAGGTGATGTGGTGGGGTGTGGTGCAACGGAAGTAGATGGAATCTCCAGCCTCGAGTACGTCTGTGTGTTCCTCGAGGCGGACGCTCATCCGTCCCTCGAGGACGTAGATAAACTCCTCACCCTCGTGAACAGACAGGTGTTTCTCCCTGATGGCCACCGGTTCCAGGGTCACTACGAAGGGCTCCATGCTGCGGTCCCTCATGCCGAAGCCGAGGGATTCATAAGCGTAACCGAGGTTGACACCGGACCTGGAGGCCACCCTCGACACCACCTCTCTCTCGTCGCTTCTGACGATGGTGAACGGATGATCGGGTGAATCCCCGAAGAAATCCCCCACCTGCGTATCCAGGGCCTGGGCCAGCTTGACGAGGGCTCCCAGGGGAGGGCTGACGAGGTGGTTTTCGAACTGAGATAGGAGAGCCGACGAATAGCCGGTCCTCTCGCCCAGGTCCTGGAGGCTCAGTCCCCTGTCCTCTCTCAGCTCTTTGATCCTCTTGCCGACATCAATAGGTCTGCCCGTCACGTTTTTCCACCTCGTGCATCTGAAACACCGGCATCTCCCTCGCGTACCGCGCACCCTCGAGGATCGCTTTTTCGTTCAGGGGGATGAGCTTCCTGTTCCTCGCCGAAATGACGGACTCAAGGGCGGCGACGATCTCCTCCGGGGCGAGGGTTCCCGAACATTGAGCGAAGGCGCCCAGGGCCACCATATTGGCCAGCCGCGCGTTGCCGAGTTCGATCGCCAGCTCGCTGATGGGCACCGCCCGCACCAGGATGTCGTCCCGCTGGACGTCCTCCAGCCTGGCCAGGGAGCTGTTGACGATGAACAGACCGCCCTCGGGAAGGGACTCCTGGTAGCGAAGGAGGGACGGCTGGTTCATTGCGATGATACAGAGGGGGCTATCCACGATGGGCGAGCCTATCGCCTCGTCAGAGAGGATGACGGTGCATCTGGCTGTTCCTCCCCGCATCTCGACACCGTAGGACGGGAAGAAGGTCACCTCAAGGCCTTTCTCCATCGCCGCCTCGGCGAGGAGCTGACCCGCGAGGAGGATCCCCTGGCCGCCGAAGCCGGATATGAAGACGTCGTAGTACATACTGTTGATCTCCGTGTATCGGGGTGTCGGAGATCTCACCCCGTTACACCGTTACCTCCATACTCCCAAACGGACCTTCAGATATAGTCCGCCACCTCTTTCTCCTTGAACACGCCGAGGGGAAAATAGGGTATCAGTTCCTCCTTGATCCTCCTGATCGATTCCCGGGAGCTCATGCCCCAGTTGGTCGGGCAGGTGGTGAGAAGCTCCACGAAGGAGAAACCCATATCTTTGACCTGCATCTCGAACGCCCTGAATATCGATTTCCTCGCCCGCAGGATGTTCGCCGGTGTGTCAATGGCGTGTCTTGCCACGTAGGAAGTGCCCTCAAGGGTAGCCAGCATCTCCGCCATCCGGATGGGATATCCGTCGGTGTTCAGGTTTCTCCCGTAGGGTGACGTCGTCGTCTGCTGACCGAGGAGGGTGGTCGGAGCCATCTGTCCGCCGGTCATGCCGTACACGGTGTTGTTGACGAAGATCACCGTGACATTTTCACCTCGGTTGGCGGCATGGACGATCTCGGCAAGACCGATGGACGCAAGGTCTCCATCTCCCTGATAGGCGAAAATGATGAGGTCGGGGCGCGACCTCTTCATGCCGGTTGCCACAGCCGGCGGCCGTCCGTGGGGAGCTTCGATGATGTCGCAATTGAAATAGTCGTACATGAGCACCGCGCAGCCGACGGGGGCGACACCCACAGTCCTGTCCAGGATATCGAAGTGGTCCAGGGCCTCTCCCACCAGACGGTGAACGACGCCATGCCCGCATCCGGGACAGTAATGCATCACCGCATCGTTGAGCGCTTTGGGTTTGGAGAAAACTGGTTTCATAACAGACCTCTTCAAGTAGTCAGGATTCAGTATTCAGTATTCGGTATAAAAAAGGGTAAAATTTTGTATCGGCAGTTTCTGGGCCCTTATCCTTGGCTTCTATTTTCCATACTGACTTCTGAATACTGACTCCTGACTACTGTTCTTTATAGTGCTTCACGATCCTCTCATACACCTCCATCGGTGTCGGGATCGCCCCGCCGGGGCGTCCGTAAAAGAACACCGATGCATCACCGGAGACGTTTAGCCTGACGTCCTCTACCATCTGCCCCGTGTTCATCTCGACGACCAGGAAGTTCTTCACCCTGGCGGACAGGACCCGGAGCCTCTCGCCGGGGAAAGGAAACAGGGTCACCGGACGGAAGAGACCCACCTTCAGGCCCTCGGAACGGGCCTTCGATACCGCTGTCCTGGCGATCCGGGCGGAGGTCCCGAAGGCAGCTACCACCAGTTCGGCGTCCTCCACCTCCAACTCGTTGTAGCGGATTTCGTGTTTCTGGACCTCCCTGTACTTCTCCTGGAGCAATCTGTTGTGGGACTCCAGTTCACCCTCCTTGAGAAGAAGGGACTTGATGTGCCTGGCCGGCCTGCCCTTGGCTCCAGTCAGAGCCCAGGGCTTCCTCGGTTCCTGGACCTCCTCTTCCCTTTCCACAATGGGCTCCTGCATCTGCCCCAGGATGGCGTCAGCCAGGACCATGGCCGGATTCCGATACCTGTCGGCCAGATCGAAAGCGAGGATGGTGTGGTCGTACATCTCCTGTACGCTGGCCGGCGCCAGGACGATCAGATGGTAATCGCCATGCCCTCCGCCCTTGACAGCCTGGAAATAATCCCCCTGTGAGGCGGCGATCCCACCGAGCCCCGGTCCGCACCTGACCACGTTGATAACGACGGCCGGAAGCTCCTGACCGGCCATGTAGGACAGACCCTCCTGCATGAGGGAGATCCCCGGGCTGGAGGAGGAAGTCATGGACCGCACACCCAGTGCCGAGGCGCCAAGGACCATATTGATGGACGCCAACTCGCTCTCCGCCTGGACGAACTCCCCTCCGATCTTGGGCAGCTCCCTTGACATGAACTCGGGAATCTCATTCTGAGGGGTGATCGGATAGCCGAAGTAAAAACGGCAGCCCGCCTTGATGGCGCCCATGCCTATGGCGTCGTTGCCTTTGACCAGGATGCGCTTGCCTGAACTCAAAATGATCTCTCCGCTGTCATCTTGGATTATTGATATGGATCGATACGCCCTTTAGGAAAAAGGTTAAAGGAGAAAGGTCAAAGGAAAAAACAAAAGGTGGCATTACTTCATGATGTGGCACCGTTATTTCCTGCACCCTTTTACCTTTTTCCTTTTAACTTTAACCTATACCTCACTTAAACACTTCGATGCATATGTCCGGACACACTACCGCGCACAGGGTGCATCCTGTGCATCTTCCATCCGGATCCTCCAGGACCACGTACTGATATCCCTGGTCGTTGATAGCCTTTTCCTGACAGATCAAACCGTAGGGGCAGACGTCAACACACAGAACGCATCCCTTGCATTTGTCCCTTTCGATCTTTATCGTGGCCATAAAAACTCAGTTCCTGGTGTCCGGTGGCTGGTCGCTGCAATCCGATCCAAAATCCAAAGTCCAAAGTCCAAAAAAAGAAGCGAGAGCTGAAAACCGGGTCCAGGGTGCCAGGTATCGGTGATTGGAAGAAGTCCCAGGTTCGCAGTTCTAAGCGATGGCCTACAACATGTTTCCCTGACTCTTATCACTGATCACCTATCCCTCAGAACTCCTGTGTTCTTTCTGTTTTTTCCTTCCCAATCTCCACTGACAGCCCTTCAGGGCTGTCCCGATAGATCCGCTTGCCGATGAAGAAGGCCACCAGTCCGACGATAATGCCCGCGAAGACGTCGCTGACATAATGGTATCGGTTGTACACGGTGGAGATGCTCAGTATGGTGACGAGCGGTGTGAATATCCATGCGAGCCTCCTCTGGTAGGTCCAGGCCAGCATCAGGACCACCAGGGCAACAGCCACATGGGAGGACGGCATGCAGCCGCCGTAGATGTCACCGTGTTCCATGATCCAGTCCTGCAGCGCCGTGACAAAATATCCGTTTAAAGGGCCATTGTAAAGGTCGGACAGGACGTACCTCGGCCCGATAACCGGGAAGAGGATGAATCCGAAATATGAGATGAAGAACGCCAGCATGATGGAGAAGAGGGTCCTGCGGAAGGGGATCTTGTCCTCCCTCAGGTACAGACAGACCCCCAGGATGGGGCCGATCCAGTAGTAGGAGTGGTAGCCGATCTTCATGACCTCCGTCATGACGGGTGACGCGAACCGCTCCAGCCACACAGACGGATGGACACCCAGGAGGCTCTTCTCGAAATTAAAGATGATGTGATCGAGGTAGCGGCCGTGCAGGCCGAGGATGAACTTGTCGATCTGTTCGTAGAAGATCGCCAGGCACAGGGGAATGTACCAGTAGCGGAGGAATCGGACGGCGGGACGTTCGCTGGCCGACGAGTAGCGTACCCAGGCGATGGTCAGCACTGCGGCCAGGGAGTGGGAAAGGACGTAGATCCACCACCGCTCGATGCCCCTGTGGAAAAGGGTGACCCATATGGACACCGCGGTCAGATAGAAGATGAAAGCGGTGTCCTCGGGACGGAATATCCTGCTTCTTCCAATCATGGATTCCCTTTGACGGTCATTTTCCCGCACCCGAAACGAACGGAAGATAGCAGAACGAGCGGGCAGGGTCAATTTGGGGAATCGATCGACGGTTTTCAGCTTACAGGTTGCCGATTACGGTTGAACCGTTGTGATTTGGGAGCGGTGATTCGCGGTTCGGAAACCGGTAGTGTTCCGGCGCTGCAGACGGTGAATATCCCATACCCCATACCCGAGACCCTCGAAACAAGGAAACGGGAACCAGACCTGGACACCGGACCCTGGACTTCAGACCCTGCCGTCACCCTCTTTCGGGTCAAATCTCCTGGCCGTGTGTGATTTCACTCACATAACACCGCCGAACCGGCCGGCAGCCTACCGGCATGTCCGGTGCTGAGGATAATAACTAACTGAAATATATAACTTTAATTAATATTAAAGGATAACCGGTTTGAGGAACGCAATTTGCATCGACCCGGTTGGAATCGGGGCAGCAAAAACGACCGTGACCTCGAATTCCCCTTCATCCTCTCTCGAGACCTCCGGGGGCTACCCCGAGGCGGGAACCTCCTTCTTAAGCCCCCGTCGGATAGGCCGGCGGGGGCGCCTCCTTAAAAAATGGATGGCTCGCTGCCATCCATTTTCTAGTGCTAAGGACTAAGGACTGAGGAAAACACGAAAACTTCGCTCTTCGCTCTTTGCCCTACTCCTGACTACCGAATTCTGACTCCTGCTCAACCATACATCTTGATGGTAACCACCCCTGCCACGATCAGGATCGCCGCTGCGAGGCGGTAGCGGCCGAAGGGTTCCCTGAACAGGGTCAGTCCCAGGATCACCCCGAACAGCGCGTTGACCTGGCGCACGGAAGCGGCGTAGGAGACGTCCGTGACTTTGAGACCGAAACGATACGTGAGGAAGGACACCATGAGCACCAGGGCCGCCCCGAGCAGGTACCTGATATTGTCGACCATAAACCGTCCTAGATCGAGACCCATCCCGGCGGCCATGGGCACCTCGGTGACCACCATGGCAAGGATCAGGAGGTAGCTGTACGGGAGGACCTCTGCCTGATCGATGCCCGCCTTGTCCACCGCCGATCCCAGAGAATAAAAGAAGGCGGCCGCAAGGGACATGAGCACTGCGCTGTCCTTCCTGCGCAGGGGCTGGGCGAGCTCCTTGAGTGAAAGTCTCCTGAACTGAACGGCGTAGGCACCGGCGAGGACGAGGCCGATGCCCGCGAATCCTGGAGCCGTCAGCCGCTCTCCGAGCCATAGCCATCCCCACAGGGGAACGAGGGCCGGCGCCATGGTGGTCAGCGGGTAGACCAGGGAAAGGTCACCCCTCTCGTAGCTCCGCACCAGGAACAGATGGTAAAGGGCGAAGAAGACGGCGGCCAATGAGAGAGGAATGATGAGCGTCGGCACCTCCGCGAGCTGCCGCACTGCCCGGCGGGCCAGAAAAGGAGAAAGACCCACCGCCATGATGATATGGATCCCCACCATGAGGCAGAACCGGTCCTCGATCCTCTTCATCATGGCGTTCCATCCGGCGTGGAGGAAAGCGGACAGAAGAATCAGAAAGAGGGCGGGAGTGGACATGGGAAAATTCTGAGTGCTAAGTGCTATGTGCTAAGAGCTAAGGTTAAATCTCGGCAAAGGAGACGATTCAGGTCTCCAAATCGATCTTTGGATAAGCCTTTGTCATAAATCATGCTTTTTCTGTTACTGGGCACTTGGACTCCGTACTCGACACTGGTGCCGTCGATCCAAATTTACTTCAGCCGCGGATCGACGGCATCCCGCAGTCCCTCCCCCACCAGGTTGTAGGCCGTGACCGTCAGGAAGATGGCCACGCCCGGGAAAACGGTCAGCCACCAGGCGAAATCGATGTAGTTCTTCGATTGGGAGAGGATCTCGCCCCAGGAAGGCGTCGGCGGGGGAACGCCAAAGCCCAGGTAAGCAAGAGAGGACTCCACCAGGATCGCCCCGGCGATACCGAAAGTGGCCGAGACCAGTACCGGAGCCAGGGAGTTTGGCAGAATGTGATAGAAGATGACCCTGGCATCGGACGCACCCACAGCCTTGGCCGCCATGACGTAGTCCAGTTTCCTCTGCTTCAGGAACTCTCCCCTCACCAGCCGGGCCACGCCCGGCCAACCCGTGAGACCGATGACCACCATGATGTTGTAGATACTGGGCCTGAGGAAGGCAAGGACGGTGAGGATGAGGAAAAAGGTAGGGAAACACATCATCACTTCGATGGCCCTCGAGATGACCGTATCGACCCTCCCCCCGTAGTAACCGGCCAGGGCGCCCAGGATAACGCCGATGAAGGCGTAGATCGAAACGGCCACGAATCCCACGGAGAGCGAGACCCGGGAACCATGGATCAAACGCGAGAGCACATCCCTGCCCCGGTCATCCGTTCCGAGGTAGTGGTCGCTGCCGGGGGGCAGAAGATGGGCTTCCAGTTCGATATCCGTGGGACCGTACGGGACGATGGGGAACACGGCCCACACGTTCTCCGATTTCACCTCCTCCTTCCAGGCCACCTGGGAGTTTCCCGACAGAAAGGGGAAGGAGATCTCGCCATCCACTGAGGCGATGATCGGCCTGCTCCCGGCCAGCAGCGGAGCCGCAAGGGCTACGGCGAAAAGGAGCAGGACGAAGATGAGCCCGAGCACCGACACCCGGTCCCTCCTGAACTGGTCCCACACCAGCCTGCGGTAGCTCCTGCTCTTGATCCTGGGTTTCATCGCTCGGCCTCATAGGTGATCCGGGGATCGGCCCAGACATAGAGAAGGTCAGACACCAGGAGGCCGAAGAGGGTGAGAAGCGCCGAGATGGTGGCGATGGCCATGACCACGGGATAATCGCGGGATAACACCGCCTCGAAGCCCATCTGCCCCATTCCGGGAATGGAGAAGATGCTCTCGATGATGACGCTCCCACCGAACATTGCCGGCAGGAGGTATCCGAGGAGGGTGACGATGGGGATGATCGAATTACGGAACGCGTGCTTGAATATGACCAGCTTTTCCGGCAGGCCCTTTGCCCTCGCGGTCCTGATGTAGTCCTGCCGAATGACCTCGAGCAGCCCGGCCCTCTGGTACCGGGAAAGGGCGGCGAATCCACCGTAGGTCAGGCAGAAAACCGGCAGCACCAGGTGCCAGAGGTGGTCGACAAGTCTGCTGACGAAGGGGGCACCCTCCATGCCCGAGGAGATGATGCCGTAAATGGGGAAGACGTCCAGAAAATCGCCGCCGCCGAGGAACATGATGAGGAGAACCGCCACCCAGAAGTTGGGCAGCGAGTAGAGGACAAACAGGACGATCGTGGTGATCCTGTCTCCGACCGAACCCTGCTTCACGGCCGAGAAGACACCGATGGGGATGGCGACGAGGTAGACGAGAAAGATGGAGATCAGATTGAGCTCCACGGTGATCGGGAGCCTCTCCCAGATCTTGTCCAGGACCGGCCTGTGGTCCTTATAGGAAGTGCCGAAATCGAAAGTCACCACCCTGCGAAGCCAGATCGCGTACCGGGTCCAGACGGGCTTGTCCAGACCGTACAGTTTCTTGGTCTGTTCCAGGATCTCCTGGGTGACCTTGTCGCCGAGCATGGCCTGATCGCCGCCCAGCCTGAGCTTCATGGCCGCCGGGTTGCCCGGCGCCAGCTGGATGACGAGAAAGGTGATCAGCGTGATCCCCAGGAAGGTGGGGATGATCAGAAAAAGCCTGCGCACGAGGTAGTCGCGGAGCGTCATAGGTTTATCTGTTTTGCCTGGGGGATCGGGCGATAGGGCGACCGGGCGAATTCTTCCGCTTCAGAACCCGATACATCGTCGATATTTATTGATCCACGCAGGTATGTGGCCGTATTGTCAATAGGTTGAATGCCCGGTGTATACCGTTCACTCCCTCGCCCTCTGTCCCTATCCCGACGCGTTCTCACCTGTATCTCTGGGCTTCGGCCGGTACATACCACTCGGCGGCATCGAGTCCCAGGGGGTATCTGACCACATTGCTGAAACGCTTGTCCAGGGCCACCAGGCTTTCGCTGACGAAGAGGAACGTGTAGGGCTGCTCTTCGTGCAGGATCCGGTGAAAGCGCCGGTACATGAGGACCCGCTTCTCCTTGTCGAATTCAGACCTTCCCCTTTCGATGATCCCATCGGCCTCCTCGTTCCGGAAACCCACCAGGTTGGAGCCTTTTTCCGCCTGCGAGGAATGCCACAGCTGATAGGGATCGGCTTCCACGGCCAGCCGCCAGCCGAGGGTGACGGCGTCGAAAGCCCTGTCGTCGAGCAATTGGGTGAAAAGGGCCCACTCCAGCTGTCGAATGGACATCTCGATTCCCACCTTGCCGAGGCTTTCCTTGAGGACCGTGGCCAGCTGCTCTCCTATTGTGCTTCCCGACGAATAGGTGAATTCGAACCGGAAGGGAACCCCGTCCCTGTCCAGGACACCGTCGCCGTCCGAGTCCTTCCACCCCGCTTCGGCCAGCAGCGATTTGGCCTTTTCGGGATCGTAGGGCCACGGTTCGATCGACCGGTCATAATCCCGGCTCTCGTAGTAAAAGTTGCCGGAGACCACACGACCGAGTCCGTAAAGGATGTTCTTGAGGAACGCTTCCCGATCCAGGAGCATGGTCAGGGCGATCCGCACCCGCCGGTCCCGGAAAAGAGGCTTTCTCAGGTTCCACCCCACATAACTGTATCCGGGCGTATAGTAACGGTATTTGTCGAAGTTCTCCTCGAAGCGATCGCTGCCGGTCTGCTTGACCCATTGGATGGGCGTGAGGCTCATGGAATCCATCTCCTGCTTCTTCAGGACCTGGAGGGCCGCCGTTCGGTCGGTGATGATCTTGAAGACGATCCTGTCCAGATAATGCTTCTTACCCCAGTAGTCAGGGTACCGCTCGAGGATGATCTCCTTGCCGGTCTCCCATTTCAGGAACCGGTACGGCCCCGAACCGATGGGGGATCTGCCCGCCGGATGGATGTTGAAGTCCCTTCCTTCGGCGCCGCCGAAAATGTGTTTGGGGATGATGGAGAGACCGCCGATCATTTCCAGGGCCTTGAAGTAGGGTTCAGCGTAGGTGAACCTGACGGTCCTCTCATCGAGGACCTCAACGTCCCTCAGATCCCGATAATAGTTGCGGAGGTGGGGCGCGTCGACTTCGGGATCGCGCACCCTGTCGAACGTGTACAGGACGTCCTCCGTGGTCAAGGGAGCCCCGTCCTGCCAGTGGAGTCCCTTCTTCAGGGTGAAAATATATTTCAGTTTGTCCTCCGAGATCTCCCACCTCTCGGCCAGCAAGGGGACGAGTTCCAGTGTCTCGTTGTCCCTTTCCAGGAGGCTCTCGTAGACAAATTGGTTGATGGAACCCTCGTAGGCATCCGTGGCCGTGATGGGGTTGAGCGTGGCCGGTTCAGCGGAAAGGTGGGGGACATACCAGTCTCCGGTCACCGGTGTCGATGAGTCAGAAGCCTGCTGTCCGGGCCCCTCCTCCTCGGCCGCCCTCCGGCACGACCCGGTAAGGGTTCCTGTTAAGAGAATCCACACGGCTAAAGCGGCGGCTGTCGTCCTGAATTCACGCGTCACTGACACAGGACCCTCCTTAGTCTTCAAGGCTTGAGCATTCCAGGGTTCCCGGCCCGCCCCGCAGGCAGGGCAGGATACCGTGTACGGCCGGAGGTCGCCAGGGAGGACCGCGGCGGCTCACTGATACTTCTGGAGGTCATCGGGAACATACCAGTCCTTTGGGTTCAGTCCAAGGGGGTAGATTGCCACATTATGAAACCTCTTGGCCAGCGCTACCAGGGTTTTGTTCGAGAAGAGGAACGTGTAGGGCTGCTCCTCGTGGAGGATCCGGTGGAACCGCCTGTAAAGGAATATCCTCCTTGACCTGTCGAAGGTGGTCCTCGCCTCCTCGATGATCCTGTCGGCCTCGGCATGGACGAACCCGACAAAATTGGACCCCTTGTCGGTCTGGGAAGAATGCCACACCTGGAATGGGTCGGCCTCGACAGGCAGGTTCCAGGCCATGATGACCGCTTCGAACACCCTGTCGTCGAGGATCCTCGTAAAGAGGGCCCACTCCCGTGGCCGTATGGTCATCTCCACTCCCACCTTCCTGAGGTTCTCCTGGAGAATGGTCGCGACCTGCTCCGCGAACAACGCATCCGCGGGGATGGTCAGCTCGAACCGGAAGGCAATCCCCTCCCGATCCCTGACGCCATCGCCATCGGAATCCCGCCATCCCGCCTCATCAAGAAGAGAGGCCGCCCCCGACGGGTCGTACGGCCAGGGCTCTACCTCCCTGTTGTAGCCGCCGCTCATATGGAAAAAATCACCCGTTACAATGCGGCCGAGACCGTAGCGCAGGTTTTTCAGAATGGAATCCCTGTCCAGGAGCATCGTCATGGCCCTGCGAACACGCCTGTCTGAGAAATATATCTTCCGGTTGTTCCACCCGATGAAGGAATAGCTGGGGGAGTAGTAGTCGTACTTCCCAAAATTCTTTTTGAAATTGAGCGAGCCTGTCTGCCTGACCCATTGCATGGGAGACAGCTCCATGTAGTCCAGCTCACCCTTTTTCAGGACCTGGAGGGCCACAGTCTCATTGGCTATGATCTTGAACACGATCCTTCTCAGATGAGGTTTCCCTCTCCAGTACCGATCGTTCCTGTCCAGGACGATCTGGCGGCCTGTATCCCATCTGATGAACCTGAACGGCCCCGACCCCAGCGGCTGTCGAACCGCCGGGAGGCTGTTGAAATCCCCTCCCCTGAAAACATGCTCGGGGAGGATCTTGACTCCTCCCACCATGCCGAGAGAGTTGAAATAGGGCGTGGAGAAATAAAAACGTATTGTCCTCTCGTCCAGGGCCTCGACCTCCACAAGGTCCCGGAAGTAGCTCTTCAGATGGGGGGCGTCAACTGAGGGATCGTTCATCAGTCCGAATGTAAAAACCACATCACGGCTGGTAAGGGATCGACCGTCTTGCCAGGTAAGGCCGGGCCTCAGAGTGAAGATGTAGCTCATCCGATCCGGGGACACCTCCCAGGACTCCGCGAGAAGAGGGACCAGTTCCAGGGTCCTGTTGTCCCTCTCCAGAAGACTCTCGTAGATGAAGCTGTTGACGGTTGCCTCATAGACATCGGTTGCGGTGATGGGGTTCAGGGTCGCGGGCTCGGCCGACAGGCGGTAGACCAACCAATCCCCCTCATCCGATCCGCTCGACACCGAGGCCGCAGAGACTCGGAAAAGGCAGGCGAAGAGGAGGAACACCGCCAGAATCGAGGCGGTAGGGTGACGGTACCGGCGATACAGTCTTGACATAAACCTAACAAATTTCATAATTAGTAGATCGAGAAGGAAGGCACTCCTTCAACGGGAGTATCGGATCATGTCCATCAAAGCCCGCAAACAGGCACTTGCCCAGGCCCTCCAGGATCAGGAGGAGATGGTCAGGGCGGCTGCATCCAGGGCTCTGGACAGGGTCGAGGGACTCGAGAGGCTGGACGAGATCGGCAGGACAGCCCGGGAAGGGGACATCCCACTCCGCATCAGGGCGATTCACTTTCTCGGCTACCTGAACACATCCGAAGCCGTGGAAAGCATGCTGGCGTTCCTCCAGGATCCCAACCCGGACATCCGCGTCTCCACCATCAAAGCCATCCAGACGAAGACTCCCGATAGAGCTCTCATCCCTCTTTTCGCCTGCCTGGACGATCCGGACGCGTCAGTTGTGCAGGTGGCCATCGAGACTTTGTCCTACTACAGGGACCCTCGTGCCACAGAATTTATCATCCCCTACCTTACCGGGTCCAACGCCGAGACGGCCTGCGTCGCCGCCGAGGCCCTGGGGAGAAACGGCGATCCCAGTGCAGAGCCCCACCTGATCAGGGTACTGAACGAATCCGACGATCCCTTCCTGCGGTCCAAAGCAGCCGAGGCTCTCGGCAACCTCAACCCCAATTCACCGGAGACGTCGGATCCCTAAAACGACGTCACCGGAGTCTGAAGGCTGTGCACGGCCGGATCAACAAGGGAGACCACCATGCGCCCCTGGGCCTCCGGGCTTGCCAGGTCCAGGTCCCATTGGTGGTCGAAGGGTCGGTTGTCCCCATCGAGGATCATTTTGATGACCGGCTTGCTGTTCTGACCTCCCCCATCGGTGACAAGTCCTATCTCATTGCTGCTCAGCCTGACCATGGCGCCCGGCGGATAGACACCGACCATTTTGACCAGGGAGTCCACGTGCCGGGGATCGAACATGTTTCCCCTGCCCTGCTGGAGGAAAGCCAGCGCATCCTGCGGGGTCATGGGCCTTTTGTAGGACCTGATCGTCGTGATGGCGTCATAATTGTCCACTACCGACACGAGCTTCGCGATGTCTGATGGCCCCGCCGGGGTGGATGCGACCGGATAGCCGGCACCGTTGTGGTGCATATGATGGCCTTTCACCGCCCGGACGATCTCCTCACCGCCGCCCATCCCGCGCACCACTTCAGCGGAATAGACCGGGTGGGCCTTGATCGCCGCCCACTCCCGCTGAGTCAACACGCCCGGCTTGTTCAGAATCTCCAGGGGAACCTTCACCTTTCCGATATCGTGCATCATCCCGGCCAGGGCGGCGTACTTGACGGCCCGCATATCGAAACCCTCGGCCTCCGCCAGGAGCAATGCCAGGATCCCCACGTTGACGCAGTGCTGGTAGGTATATGCATCGTAACCCTTGAGGCTGGACAGGAGCATCAGGACAGTCCGGTTGGTCTTCAGCCGGTCGACGAGACCCTCCACGATGTTCTCGGCCTCTCTCAGCGGGGGCAGCTTTCCCGTCCGGACCTCACCGAAAAGGCCCCGCATCGTGGTAATGGCGTCTTTGTATGCCTCCAGCCCCTTGGTGGGCAGCTCGTCCCCGTCACCTCTTCCCATCTGAAAGCTCTTGAGCCCTATGTGGTCGATCCCTTTTTCCCTCACCTGCCTCACAAAAGCCTCACGCCCCTCCTCCTTACCCTTCAGGATCTCCGCCAGGTTCAGGAGCTCTTCCACACTGACCCCTTTTGCCATGATCAGATCATCCACACCAAAACGTGTCAGCATAGCGAGGATACTGTCGGAAAAAGGGGTGCCCTCGTAGAAGAGATAGTCCTCTATGTACAGGACACCGTTGATGACACCGATCAGGACCTCTTCCCGGCTTCGAAAGTGAGCCTCGAGGAGGTCCGCCATCCTCCTCACCACCCCCCTGACTGAAGGGTGATCAGCCGGATAGAGGGCGATATTTCTCACAGCGTTATCGAGAAATTTAATGATTCCCCGGTACCGTTCGACATGCTTGGCATCAGCGGTCATCTGAGATCTCCGCAGTCTTGACTTTCCTCAGGAATTCCTCCGCAGTCTTGGAGGCTGCGCCCTTCAACCTCCCCGCATGGTACATGAGTATTGCCGCCGCCCGCGGACCTCCGATCTCAGCCAGCGCCTCGACAACCGCCTGCTGGACCCTCTCATATCCCTCTGGATTCAGGAACGGCCGTCCTGACAGGATCCTCCTGAGGAATTCCACCGGCTCGCTGCCGCGGGCCCGCCCCAAACCCTTTATGGCCAGTTCCCGCCGGACGATATCCCCCTGTCCGAAGAGGGGCTTCTTGGCCAGCATCATCAGATGCCTTACCCCCTCAGGCCCCTGGATCGCACCGATGGCCAGGATCGCCCTCGCTGAGACCTCTTCATCGGGGTCTTTTATCAGCTTCCTCATGACCTCATCCGGAACGGATGCCGGGAATCGGCTCAGGAAGCGCAGGGCCTCCAGCCGGACTTTCGGGTTTGGATGGGACAGGAATCCTATGACCCTCTGGGCATCCTCAGCATCCCCTGCCTGGCTCAGGAGCCCCAGAGAATTGCGGACCACGTACCAGCGGTCATCCGCAAGCCATCTGTCAAGATAGGGACGAATGGCAGTGCCGAACTCGAGCAGAGAGGTGATCAGGGCTTTCCTCCCGAAAGCCTCCTCTTCCTCCGCCAGTCTGTGGAGAAGGACGGCGATGGATCTCTCGCCGCAGGTCTCGAGGACAGCCTGGACGGGCTCTCTGTGATCACCGTCCCGGGACGTGATGTCGCCGACGAGCGAATCCAGAAGATCGTCGCCGGCCAGTTCCTTTGCGGCGGCCCTTGCTGTTATCCTGATATCATCCGGGACCTCGCGGAGCAGATCCCGGCCGAGGTGACGGACGACCATCAGGGAGAACTTGGACAGACCCAAATTGCCCGTTGCCTTGAGGTTCAGGAGTATGTCCCTCATAGTTCTCTTGTACTCAGCCGGATCCACTGTGCCGCCCAGGTCCTGGAGCTTCCCCTCCAGCCACTGCTCCTGTGATACTTCGTGGCTGCCCACATCATCGAAGACAGTGGGGCTTGAAATGCGTGAAGACTCCAGTCCCGGGTTAGGAGCTGCAACGGGGGAATGGCTCTCCGGCGTGTAGGTGCTCGCCCCGTCCACGGAGACCTCCTCCCGTCTCTCGAGAATTCCCTCGTAATCCACCTGCTCGACCTGAAGTGCTCCCGTGCTCCGCTGACGAATAAATTCGGTGGCGCCGCCTTCGGCACGGATCCTTTCCGGGCTTTCGGAGAGGAAGGCAAAAAGGGCATCGATGTCCTTCTGTTGAAAACCTTTCAGGCACACGACCGAACTGATCTGGCGCCCGAAGCACTCCGTGGCCAGGAAGGCGTGTGCGTTGTCCTTGGTGACCACGTCCTCGCCGCCGACCTTCAGTCCTCTCGCGCTGACATCGATTTTCAACCTTCCCTCTGTTTCCAGGTATGCGAGAAGGTCCCCGTTCAGACGCCCCAGAAACCGGGCCCGGGAAGGGTGACCGATGGGGTAGATGGACGTTGCCTTATAGGCCTTCACCAGTTCCGAGACAAGTCCGGGAACGGCATCCATGCTGGACGAAACACGTTCGGTCATCCTTACCTCGTTTGACCAGCTACGTTTCTCATCGGCCCCTCATCGGCGCCCGCAAAGTCCTGTGAAGAATAGCATTTATCGGTTTCCCGGGCAACAGAAGGAATGCAGGCATTCTGCCGTTGAAAATCACTCTCCCCTCTCCATGTTTCCTTACTCCGAAGGAGGTATTTCACCGGACGAAGGTCTGACGGGAGGTTCGGGCTCGGGGTTTTGCACCCAATACCGGTGACAGGGACGCTGAAACCCTCCCTCATCACCGTTGTCCGCTTTTCTTCCATTTACAAGTATCCGGCAAATACGGTAAGAGTTGTATCCTCGAACCGATCGACCCACGCCCGCCAGAAGCCTGACCGTCGGGTATTTTCCATAAGGAGGCACAATTACCCATGTCCGAAAAGACCCAATTCTCAAGATCGGAGGCAGTGATCGGCACCGATTTCCCTGACCTGTCTCTTTACAGGCGTGGAAAGGTCAGGGATGTCTATGATCTCGGGGATCATCTGCTCATCGTCGCCACTGACAGGATATCGGCATTCGACTGCGTCATGCCCAACGGCATTCCGGACAAGGGCAAGATCTTGACAGCGATGTCCCTCTTCTGGTTCAGCTTCACGGAAGATCTCGTGGAGAACCACCTCATCTCCACCACGGTTGCGGATTATCCGGAGCCCGCCGCAAAATACGGTGAGGTCCTCGAGGGAAGGAGTATGCTGGTCAGAAAAACGGCACCCTTCCCCATCGAATGCGTCGCCCGCGGATATATTGCCGGGTCGGGATGGAACGATTATCTTGAGACCGGCCGGATCTGCGGCATTGACCTTCCCGAGGGGCTTCATCAGGCCGAGAGGCTGCCGGAGACCATCTTCACCCCAGCCACCAAGGCCGAATCGGGTCACGACGAGAACATTACCTATCAGGAAGCGGAGAGGATCGTGGGCAAGGAAACCGCTGCGCACCTGCGCGATCTGACGATCCTGATCTATGAGAAGGCCCGTGAGTACGCTGCCGGTCGCGGGATCATTATTTCGGACACAAAGCTGGAATTCGGCACAACCGACGGCCGGATCATTCTCATCGACGAGATCCTGACCCCTGACAGTTCCAGGTTCTGGCCCACGGAGGGTTATCGAACGGGGTCCAGCCCCCCCAATTTCGACAAGCAGTTCGTCCGCGACTACCTGGAAAACCTGGACTGGGACAAAACCCCACCCGCACCGGCTCTGCCGGATGAGATCGTCATCAAGACCAGGGAAAAATATCTTGAAGCCTACAGGCTTTTGACGGGAAGGGAGTTTGGAGGATAGAGAATGGAAATGGGAAAGCGGATATTGGATAGGAGGGACTGGAGATCCGGGATTACAGGTTTTAAGGGCCCTGTTCCTCCTGCTTTCGATGCTGTTGTGTCCCAGTCCTCTAATGTCTAAATGATCTAATCTCCGGTTTCTACAATGGACCAAGGACTCTCTGACCATCTCCTATCCAACGCTCTCGAGGGGATCGTCCTGACCGACCTCGAGGGGAATATCATCAGCTCCAACAGGACGACCCAGCAGATCCTGGGCTATTCCCCCGATGAGCTTGAAGGCCAGTTCATCGGTACCATATTCCCGACAAAGAGCACCCTGCACCTCCTGCCGAACCTGATGAAACTGGCCAGGGAGAGATCCGGATTTGCCGGCGAGATCCTCTTAAAGGGCAAGACACCCGAAGAGGTCATCGTCAGGCTTACCGTGGAATCCTTCCCCGGGGGGGATCCTGCATACCTCCTCTTCCGTTTTCTCGATTGGCGGGAGGTGAAGAGCCATATGGAGGAACTGAGGGAGACGAGCCAGCTCGCCATCCTCGGGCGTCTCACGCGAAGCGTTGCCCATGAGATCCTCAATCCCGTCACCGCCATTGGGGCCTATGCCAAAAAACTCGCTGGATCCCTCGCGGAAAATTCCAGGGAGGCCGGATGGGCCGATCAGATCTCCTCCAATGTCCAGGTCCTCGAATACCTGGTCAGGACGGTGCAGAACTTCGTCAACCTTCCTCCTCCCCGGTTTAAACTCGCATCAATGGGCGAAATTCTCGAAGAATCAATAGAAAATGTCGCCCATCAGGTCAGGGAAAGGGGGATTCAGGTGACCCGGGACGTTATCAAGAAACTCCCCAGGGCCTACCTTGACCCCGACCTCCTGCTCAAGGCTCTGACGGCCATCCTGCTCAACGGCATCGAGAGAATGCCCAGTGGCGGGGATATCGTTATCTCGGACCACTCGGACAACAGATACTACAGAGTGATGATCGACGACACGGGCCCCTCCCTTAAGCCCTACCAGATAGAGGATGATCTCAGTCCCCTTCATGTCATGCGGGTCCTTCGTACGGACCTCAATCTCGCCATCGCAAAGAGGATCGTTGCCGACCACGGGGGGGAAATGGACCTGACCTCCATCGATCCGGCCGGATTGAGGGTGGTCCTGACGTTACCCCTCGACAGAAGGAAGATCTCCCGGACAGCTCTCACGTAATGAACCGTTAACACTTGATTTTAGGATGCATCTTCCCTAGATTGAGAGTGTCAGTGTCAGGTGGGAAGCGAGGCTAAAGCATGATGCTGGAGGAAACAGCGAAGGTCGTGTCGGTTTCCCACAATTCCGCCACGGTTTCCCTCGTTCAATCGGCAGCCTGCGGATCGTGCAGCGCGAAGAGCATGTGTCACCCCGCATCAGACGGCACCATGCTGATGGAAGTGGGCAACACCCTGGGAGCCCGGCCGGGTGAGACGGTGGTCATTTCCCTGCCGCCGACCGCCCTTCTGAAAGCATCCACCCTGGCTTACATGTTCCCTGCCCTGCTCACCGTCATGGGAGGCGCTGTCGGATGGTCGAAGACGGGGAGAGACTCGGGAGCCATTGTCGGCGCGGCAGCGGGATTCGCCCTCGCTTCACTTTTCCTGTACCTTCACGGCCGAAGGAAAAAAGGGATCGAAACCCCGTCGATCTCCAGGATTCTGGAGACGGGAGGACATGAGAAAAATGACCCAGATCACGGATCTCAAAAACGCTGAACGTCTGGCCCGTACCATCATGTCGGATATAGCCCTGTACAACCAGGAGAACATCCGCAAGAGCATCAAGAATGACTCCCTGTTCGAGGACCTGAAGGACCAGTTGGAGGAGGGCAGGAAGCTCTACGACTCCAGGGTCGATCCGGAGTTGCCCCACCGGTGGGCTCCCTACAACAGGGCCATTGTAGACGTTCTCGTCAAACAGTTCGGCAACATCGATTCCGATATCTGGTGACACCTCTCCATGGAGAGGCAGACCTTCCAGGTCCAGGAGGAGGACTCCAGAACCCGTCTTGACATCTTCCTCTCCCACCAATGCCCTCAACTGACCCGGTCACGTATCAAGAAACTCGTCGCATCGGGAGACGTCCTCGTCAACGGATCCAGGGCCAAGGCAGGCCAGTTCCTGTCCATCGGCGACGTGGTCGAGCTCTCCATACCCGAACCCGAAAGATCTCCCCTTGAACCGGAGGAGATCGCCATCGACATCCTCTACGAGGACAGCAGCATCCTGGTCCTCGACAAACCCCCGCACATGGTCGTCCATCCCTCCTTCGGTCACGCCGGTGGAACGCTGGTCAACGCCCTCCTCCACCACTGCCGCGATCTGTCGGGGATCGGAGGCGTGACCAGACCGGGGATCGTCCACCGGCTGGACAAGGGTACCTCCGGGGTCATGGTGGTGGCTAAAAACGACTCCGCCCACCTGTCCCTCGCCCGGCAGTTCAAGGACCACACGATCCGAAGGACATACGTGGCGGCAGTGCGGGGTGTCCTGGCGGATGAGAGGGGAACGATCGACAGGCCGGTGGGCAGGCACCCCAGGGACCGGAAGAGGATCGCCGTGGTCGAGCGCGGCCGCAGAGCGGTTACCGAATTCGAGGTCGTCGCCAGACGAGGCGGATTGACCCTCGTGGAACTGAGACCGGGCACCGGCCGCACGCACCAGCTGCGGGTTCACCTCTCGTCCACCGGGCATCCGGTCCTGGGCGACGTTGCCTACGGGGGCGGCGTCAGATCCCTTTCCACAGGGGACCGGGATCTCCTGGTTATCCTCCGTTCCCTGAAAAGGCCCGCCCTGCATGCAAAAAAACTGGGCTTTGACCATCCGGTCACCGGTCAACACATGTCCTTTGAAGCCCGGCCACCGGAGGATCTGGAGGGGCTCTTCTCCTGGATCCGGGGAGCGATTCCGTGACGGTCATCACCTCCCGTCTTCTGGCGCGCACCGGTTTTATCCACGGCTTCGGCACCCGGCACGCCGTTGAGGGAGACATCCCCTCCGACGTGCACGTTCTGAGACAGGTGCACGGGGAGCGCATCGTCTGCCTGGCGGAAGGGGCGACGCGGGGACAAAGTGCAAAGGGCAAAGTACAAGGCGAGGACCCGAACCTTGTTTTCAGAGGGCTTCCGGAGGAACCGTTCCGGTTCGACAGGGGGGACGCCCTGGTGACAGCCATACCGGGGATCGCCCTCGGCATCCGAACGGCCGACTGCCTGCCGGTCCTGGCGGGTGATCCCTCCACCGGCATGGCGGCCGCCGTTCACTGCGGCTGGAGGAGCCTGGCCCTCGATCTGCCAGGAAAGGTCATCCGCCTGATGGTGGAGGAGTGGGGCGCGTCAGGCGAGGATCTCGTTGCCGCCCTTGGACCGTCGATCAGCACCTGCTGCTACGAGGTTGGCCCGGAGGTGATCGATCTGTTCCGGGGGTACGATACCGGAGGGAAACCGTACGACATCAGAGACGACCGGTACTACCTAGATCTGCGGTCCATCACCAGGTGCCAGCTCCTTATGGCAGGCATGGACCCGGATAATATCGACGATCTCCGCGAGTGTGTCGCCTGTCGGCCGGAGCGTTTCCATTCCCATCGTGGAAAGAGGTCTGAGGAGAGGATGCTGTCCTATATCAGGTCGATGGAGAAGAGGTGAGAGTCCAGGACGCGGCAGACAACCCCAGGTCGACTGCCTTGGTGAGGATGTTACCTACCGGATCCTGACTCCCGGCTCCCGGCTCCCGCCATGCTGGTCCAGCCTGCCCTCCATCTTTTCCACCAGGATCTGCGCCACGGCACCGTTGAGGATGCCCGTCAGGAGACCGATACCTCCCAGGACGGGCAGGATCCGGAACAGGTCCAGAGACCGCACGTAGAGCACCGAGGCCACGGCGATCTGGGCCGCAACGTGGGCGTAGGCCCCCGCGACGCTCACCCCGAACAGGCTGAAACGGCCCCGAATGCTCATGACCGCGATCATGGCCAGGAGGCTCGCCGCCCCCCCCGCGATGGAGAGGACTGCGGTAGGGGAGAGCATCCCCCCCCATATCAGGGCAACCAGGACCACCCGCCCGCCGGTGACCCAGATTCCCGCCTCGATCCCGAAAAGGGCAAAGGCTGCCAAAGTCATGATGTTCCCCAGGCCGAAACGGATCATGGGAAAAGGATTGGGGATCAGCCTTTCCAGGCTGGCCAGGACGAAGGAGGAACAGATGAGCAGGGATATGGTCGCCAGTCTACCGGGAGACCGCATCAACGGACACCTTTCCCAGAACCCGCACCGAGATCCGGTTGGGAAGACAGAGGATGGTCTGGCCGCTGGCGCCTACGGGCCCCATCCTCTCGCAGATCTTCAGAGGGCAGGGAGCGTTTTCCAGCCTCGCCATCCGATCCTCCACGATGATATAAGCCGTCCCCAGCGGCCCGGAAACCGGATAGCGGCCCTCACGATCCAGGGACAGTCTTTCCTCTCCTGCCTGCGTCTTCACCTCTAGGACGGATCCCGGCGCCGATGGTCTCATCAGGGATGACAGAAGCAGGGTCAGGGCGAACAACATGACCACGAGCATGCCATCCACGAGTGTGGGCCCTTTTCTTATTATTCCGTGCATCGTCCTCGCCGTGGGGCTCAACGCCTTTCGAGATCGAACCGTTCGCCTATGCCGCTGGTGACCACCAGATCGCCCCCCGCCTTCACCAGGATACCCTCGACACCCGTGAAGGTCTCAAGGAGGCGAAGACCCTTTTCCGGTCCCATGACGAAAGCGGCCGTGGCAAGAGCGTCGGCCAGGGCGCAGGTCTCGGCGATCACAGTAACGCTTCTTATTCCGCTCCGGGAGGGACGGCCGTTGGCCGGGTCCAGGATGTGATGATACCGGACACCGTCCTTTTCAAAATACCGCTCATAGTCCCCGGAGGTGGCCACAGAGCCCCCCTCGATCTTCAGAACACCCAGAAGGCCCTGCGGATCGTCCGGGTCCTGGATGCCGATCCGCCACTGACCCCAGCCCGGCCGGGGGCCGAAGGATCTCAGATCACCGCCGGCATTGACGATGCCCGCCTCCACACCTTCCTGAACGAGGATGTCCGCCGCCTCATCAACCGCGTATCCCTTGGCCACTCCTCCAAGCTCGAGCCAAAGCGGGCGGCCCGGCGGTAATGGCCGGGCAACGTTGTCCGGTCCCACGGCAAGATGAGAGTAGCCGAAGGTCTTGACCGCGTCAGTGAGATCACTGTCCGGAGGGATGCCGGGATCTGCCCCATCGAATCCCCACAGGCGGACCGCTCGACCCACGGTGGGATCGAAGGCACCCGAGCTCCTGTCCGCCACAGTCATGGCCACATCGAGGATCCGGGAGAGCGCTGCCGGCAACAGGGACGGATTGCCCCGTCGGAGATCTTCCAGGGTCTGCGAGCCATAGGGGTCCGCCTGATCCTCGATCTCCTCCATTCTCGCGAAGGCCCGATTGACGGCCTGCCTCGTCCTGTCCGTGGCGGGATAGGCGGTTATCTCCACGAGGGTTCCCATGAGGTATCTGGTCTCCCTCGCGGGCTGCTCTGACCTGCTGCAGGAGGCGGAGAGAACAAGTGAGCCTGCGAGAAATACGATCAGGAGTTTTTGGAGGGATTTGATCCCGGAGGAGGTCCTCCGGCTAGTTTTCATCACCCAGGAGGCGGCTGATCGTCTTTTTAAGCTCATCCAGGTTGGCGGTTTTGATAATGTATGCATCCGAAGCCCAGACGTTGAAGTCCTGCCGGTATTCCCCATAAGCTGTCGACATGATGACCGGGATATCGGTATCCATTTCCCGTATCCTCTGAAGGACCTCGATACCGTCCATCCCCGGCATCCGGATATCGAGGGTGATGAGATCAGGGGAATCGCTCTTTACCTTGCGCAGAGCTTCCTCTCCGTCGGAAGCGCAGATCACCCTGTATCCTTCTTCCTCGAGTTCCTCCCTGTACAGGAGACGAATGCTCTCTTCATCATCGACGACGAGGATGGTCTTCATGCTTTTCCCCTGTCCTGTACCGACCCGCGTTCTTCGGTCATGGATTGACGATCCACGGGAATGAGCACTGAAAAAGTTACCCCTACACCGGGCCTGTTGTCCACCCTAATCTCACCTCCGTGTCCGGATATCGCCCTCTGGGCGATGGTCAACCCCAAGCCGGTTCCCGTCCCTTTTGTGGTGAAGAAGGGCTCAAATATCCTGTCCAGATCACCGGGCTTCACCCCTCCCCCGTCGTCCGTGATGGAGATATTGACAGACCGGTCGACACCGACGGTCTCGGTGCAGACGTCGATTGTAACCTCACCCCCATCCCCGACCGCCTGCCCGGAGTTGACCAGGATGTTGATAACGGCCTGCCTGACCTGTCTCTGGTCGACGAGGATCTCAGGGAGGTCCTCCTCGATCCTCTGGACGAGACGAACGCCTTTGCTCCGGAAATTCTCTCTGACCAGCTCCACGCATTCATCCACGAGCACCTTCAGGGAGATCCTCTCCATGTCCGCAACGACATACCCCTTCGAGTAGTCCATGACATCTTCAAGGGTCCGCTCCAGTCGGGCAACTTCCCGCATGATGATGTCGGTGTATTTCGATTCGGTGGAACCGGGGGTGAGCATCTTGGCCAACCTCCGGGCAAATCCTCCCAGGGATACGAGCGGGTTGCGGATCTCGTGGGCCACCGTTGCTGCCATCTCCCCGAGTGCCGCCAGCTTCTCCCACTGGACGAGCCGACTCTGGAGGTCCATGATCTGTCCCTTCATCCTCTCAATGGCCCGCGTCCGCATTGCCTTTTCCACGGTGAGTCCGGCCTGGGCCCCCGCGGAGACGAGGAGGCGAAAGTCATCCTGGCCGATGGGTCTCAAGGTATGGATATTGTCCGCCCAGATGACTCCCAGGACCCGTTCGCCGCCGACGAGGGGTACCGTGGCGAAGGCCGTCACTCCTCCCATCTCTCTGATGATCTCGACGCTGACCATCTCCTGGTCCCTGGGCAGTTTGACGTGAAAGGGTTTTCTCTCCAGCACTGTCTTTGCCAAAACGCCGCCGCTGTCGTCAACCTCTACCTCTATGGTCTCCACCCTGGAATCCAGGTCCCTGTGGACATTCCTGACCCAATAATCGAAACCGCCGTCCGTGGGAGTAGATTGATCCTTATCCGCGTCTCGCTGATCCCAGCCGATGACCTCCACCCCCATGGAACCTTTCAGAAGGTGGGCATCCTCATCGAAAAGGAAAAGCAGCGCACGGTCAAACCCCAGTCCCTCCCGGTGGGTAATGGCCGACAGCAGGGACCTGACCACGACGTGGGCATCGTCCGTGTTCAGGGCCGCGCGGGTAATATGGTGCAGGAGGGCCAGTTCCTTGATCCTGTTCCGGAGGGAACGTGATATCTCTCTCACCCTGCTGGCGTCCCTCATCTGTGCAATGGCCCACGCCCCGACCTTGGCCAGAGCAGCCAGGGATTCCCGCTCCTGACGGGAATAGGCGAGTGGACCCTGGCCGCCGGCCGATCTCCGGTCAAAGACCGTGATCACGCCGCGACCGATGCCCTCCCACTCAATGGGAAGGGCCAGCAGGTTGCTCTCCACAGGACCGCCCGTCCTGAGCCCGGCGGAGTCATTGATGATCATCGCCCTTTCAGAAGCCATGGCCCTCTGAGCCGCCTCCTCATCATTGGGTGTGCCCATTGGGGGAGGGCATAACGCCTTCTGAAGGAAAAGCGATCGCACCGTCATCGATCCGGCCTCAGCGATCCTGAGAACGGCACCAGAACTGCCGGTGAGCTCTGCCGCGGCCCGCGTTATGCCCGACAGGCACTGATCGAGGTTGCGACATTCCTCCAACCTCGAGGAGACCCTCAGGAGACTGGTCATAGCCTCGCTTTTACTCTGCAGATACTCGTAGGACCGCAGTCGCCTGAGCAGCAGCGCGAGGAGACCGGCAACGCCCTCGGCGCTTATGCGCAGCCTGTCGGAGGAGATCGAATCGGTACAGGAACCCAGGAAAAGAAGCCCCGCTGCTCGTCCGCGCAAAAGGATGGGCACCGCGACACGGTTACCACATCTCAATTCCTCGAAATCCCGCGGCCAGCCCTGTCCGCTGAAGGTCGTCTCGAGGGCCCACTCATCGGCCAGGAGTTTGTTCCAGGCCTCGTGACAGCCGCTCTCCTCAGGACCTGCCAGATGGGGAATAGTATCCGGGAAATCAAGCATACGGATGAAACAGCAGTCCATATGCAGTCCCGACCTGATGAGGCCGGTGACGGAATCGAGCAACCCCTCACGCCTCACCGTGGGGTGGTCGAACACCTCGACAAGCTCTGTGAAGAGATCGTTTTCTGCCAGGCTATTCTTCGGCATCGCGAGTTTTGGTCCGCTGAGGATATTTAGAAAAGACCCCGGTTGTCGGGATACGGTCTACAGTAATGGTAACAGAATTCGGGAGTCAGGAGTCGCCATTCAGGACAGGATCGGCAAGACTTGCGGATGAGGAAGCCGGTGGTGCGGGTGTAAGCGGGGTCGGGGGGTGGGGAAAATGCAACAGTCACTGCTGCTTGAGCTTCTCCTCCTCCTCCTGGATCGTTTTGCAATGGATGCACAGGGTGGCGACAGGACGGGCCTCCAGCCTCTTCTCTTCGATATCCTCGCCACACTCGTCGCAGATCCCGAAAGTGCCATCCTCAATTCTCTCGAGGGCCTTGTCGATCTTGCTGATGAGCTTTCTCTCCCGATCCCTTATGCGGAGGAGGAAATTCCGATCGGTCTCCATGGAGGCACGGTCCGTGGGGTCTGCGAATTGGGCCTTTTCTTCGTGCATCCCGTCCACGGTCTTGGTCGCCTCGTTGACGAGTTCTTCCTTCCAGGCCCTGAGCTTTTCGGAAAAATATTTTATCTGTTTATCATCCATAACCCATCGTCTGCCAGTGAAAAACTCCAAGTCAACACACGGTCCGCCTTCGGTGGAACGACATTAAATACTCTATTTGTTACCGGGTGGCAAGCGGAATATTATCCGCGCATGCCGCACCAATGGCCCGGCAATCCCGATTTGTCCTCCGCAAGGGCTACTTTAACATGAGGAAGGGACCTTCCATATGCGTCACCTTACCGGTTGATGAGGAAGCAGGACAGCTTTCAGCAGATATTCCGCGCGGTAAGGGGATGCTGATTCCGGGTCGCCCGTCCCGGATCGCGGACAACAGGTTTCCGCGCTTTACCCGCAACTTTCCTCTTGACACCCGGAGGACCCCGTCATTAAAAATCCCCTCATGGTGAAGAGAGCAAGTTTCCTTGCGGTGACCATGCTTTTCCTGGCAATAACGGCGAACAAAGGTGCGGCAGCCGCTCCACCCTTCCCGAATCAGGGGATTGACGCCCGGTCCCTGGGCCGGGGCGGCACCTGCATCGCCTCCGATGGCGGCATCGCCTCGGTCTTCGGGAACCCGGCGACCCTGAGACCTACGGGGTCTTTCTCCCTGGGATTCAACTATCTCGACGAGAGGAACGCCCCGGAAGGGTCCTACGTGATGAGTATTGTCGATACCAAATCCATCCTGAGGGGAGCCGCGGTCTACATCCCGGAGCCCTCTTTCGCCGGTTTCGAGGACGATCTCTGGGGTGTGGCTTTCGCCCAGTCGGTGAATCAGGCGCTGATCGTCGGGGCGAGTTTTCACAGGGGGCATTATATCGATCCGATCACATCCGGCGAAGAGGACCTGTCCGCTGCCGATGTGGGTTTCGTCATGTCCGTCGGGCCGGGACTGTCCTTCGGGTACCTCCTGAGAAATCTCTACCGGAGTGACAACGATCTCCTCGATCGGCTCGATGCTTTCGGCCTTGCCGTCGACCTGTCCCGGACAGTCCAGATCACCGCCGACCTGGAGGAGAGTCCTCTGTCGGGGGATTGGGACCAGACCCGGGTGGGTATTCAGTTCGACGCGTTCGATTCCCTCACCGGCCGGCTGGGATACCAGGATCTCTCGGCGGGAGCAACCCGCTACACCCTTGGCATGACCCTCCGCGATCGGAGCGGTTCCCTCGACGCCGGACTGGCCTACGACCCCGACACGGAAAGGGTGGAGAGGTTTACCCTGGCTGTCCTTCTGGGGATGTGACAATCTCCCTTTGGCCATCGCCGATCTGTCGCATGCCTTGTATCCCTTGTTCATATGAGGTAGTCTTAAAAGTCTTTGGAAATTTGGCTTTTTTCGCGTATGAAACCAGTACGAAATGAGAATCGTCGCCATATCCGTCAGTGACCGCAAGGGAGTCCGTAAGGACAACGTGCGGCAGGCCCTCCTGAGACCGGATCACGGGGTTGAACGGGACGCCCACGCCGGACCCGGAATCCGGCAGGTCAGCCTCCTTGCCCGGGAGAGCATCGACAAGATGGTCGAACTGGGGCTCGAGGTGGCGCCCGGCGACTTCGCGGAGAACATCACCACGGAGGGGATCGAACTGGCAGGGCTGCCTCTGGGGCAAAAGATCAAACTGGGAGAGGAGGCCCTCGTAGAGGTCTCTCAGATCGGGAAGGAATGTCACGACCGATGCGCCATCTTCCACCAGGCAGGTGACTGCGTCATGCCGAAGGAGGGCATCTTCGTCAGGGTCCTGAAGAAGGGGACCATAAGAGTCAACGACCCCATTACACTCCTTGCCGGAGAGGGGCTGGATGCGGATTAGGGCCGGGGTACTGACCCTCAGTGATCGTTCCTCCCGCGGAGAATATCAGGACCGCAGCGGTCCGGCGGTCAGGGAGGGATTGAATGCCCTCGACATAGAATGGCTGAGGGCTGAGGTCCTGCCGGACGAGGCGGACCTGATCAGCGAGAAACTCCGTCAGTGGTGTGATGCGGACGGCCTGGACCTGATCGTGACCACAGGGGGTACCGGTCCGGCCCCGCGCGACCGCACGCCTGAAGCCACACGCGCTGTCCTCGATTTTGAGATACCCGGCATACCGGAGGCCATGAGGGCAGCCGTGAGGGAAAGGGTCCCCACATCCGTCCTCACCCGAGGGGTGGCGGGAGTCAGGGGCAACACCGTGATCATCAACCTGCCGGGAAGCCCGAGGGCTGTCAGCGAGAGCGTCGAAGTTCTCCTGACCTTCCTCGAACACCTGATAGACAAGGTGAGGGGTGACCCCGGTGAATGCGGCACTCACAGGTGACGGGAAAATGGAAAGTGGAGAGATGTTTTGGCGGCGGGCCTGCTGAATCATCAGAGGACCAGCGGCCTTTCCTGGATCTTGGTACTTGGATTTTGGATTTCCGTAGGATCTCATGCCCGGTATCTTCATAACCTTCGAGGGAATAGACGGGTCGGGCAAGTCGACCCTGATCTCCCTGCTGTCCCGTATGCTGGATGACCGGGGTACGGACCACCTCGTCACCCGGGAACCCGGCGGAACGACCCTCGGCAGGAAGCTCCGGGCCGTTCTCCTCAACCCTCAGGCGGCTGGTCTTGCAGACATGGTGGAACTGCTTCTCTACGAAGCGGACAGGGCCCAGCACATCCGGGAAATTATCAGACCGGCACTGGAGAGAGACCGGATCGTGCTGTGCGACAGGTTCTCGGACGCCACGATAGCCTATCAGGGATTCGGGAGGGGACTTCCCATGGACAGAGTTAGGGCCATCGACTCTCAGGTCAGAGACGGCCTGCTGCCGGACCTCACGGTGCTGCTCGACCTCCCCGTCGAGGCCGGCCTGAACCGGACCCGGAACAGGAACCTGGGGAAAAAGAACGCCCGAGAGTCCAGAATGGACGATGAGGCCGCGTCCTTTCACGAGAAGGTGCGCCGGGGATATCTCGAGATCGCCGCTTCGGAACCGGGCAGATTCCTGGTGCTGAACGGGCTCAGACAGCCGGAAGAATTGGCTCGGGCCGTTATGGATGAGCTGGAAGCAAGGTTCAAGGATGCTCTTTGATCAGATCATCGGACAGGAGAAGACACTGAATATCATCCGGAGTGCTCTGGGCAAAGGCAGGGTCCCCACCGCCTACCTTTTCACCGGCCCGGCAGGATGCGGACGGATGCCCGCGGCCCTCGCCCTTGCCGCAGCCATGAACTGCGAGTCCGAACAGGGGCCATGCGGTGCCTGCCAATCCTGCCGTCTTCACGAGACTTTCGCCCATCCCGATCTCCACATCATCCGACCCCTGCCCGGAAAGAGATGGATCGTTATCGAACAGATCCGCGAACAGGTCCTCGAGAAGGCCTATCTGATGCCCATGCGCGGCAGGGTGTCCATCTTTATCCTGGACGATGCCCACACCATGTACCCCAATGCGGCCAACGCCTTTCTCAAGACCCTGGAGGAGCCTCCTGAAACATCCCGCTTCGTCCTCATCGCGCCGGGCAGGGATTCCGTTCTCCCGACTATCTCTTCCCGATGCCAGGAGCTGTCCTTCAGGCCCCTCGGCCGGAAAGAGATGATCACCCTCCTCGGACGCCACGGGGTTGGCAGGGACAGGGCCCATCTTCTCGCGTCCATGTCCAGGGGGAGCATGGAAAGAGCCCTCGAATACCACAGGGGGGAGATACCGGAGAAGCTGGCAGAGGAGTTCGAACCGCTTTCAAAGCTAACCGACGCCGACTGGGGAACCCTTTTCGGTCTTTCCCAGAGATGGGGCAAAAGCCGTCAGGAAGCCATGCAGGTCCTGGAGTTCATGGCCCAGTGGTTCAGGGACATGTTGATTCTGGCAGAGGGAGGGGGGGAGGAATGGGTCATCCACAGCTCCCAGCTCCCCGTGCTCAGGGGGGAGGCCGCCCGTCTGGGCGGATACTCCCTGTCAATGGTGCTTGAGACCATTGAGGATACCAGGGAGGATCTGGAGCGTAACGCCAACGTTCAGCTGAGTCTTGATAATATGCTCATCAGGATACGCCGGCAGGGACTATTAAAGGAGAACCGAGCTTAAATGGATGAAAGTATCGACGGAAAGGAAAACACTGTTTCAGGGGTGAAGGAGGGTGCCGTGCGCACCGTCCGGATATACCTCAGGGGGAAGAACCGGGAGAGCCATTGCCACGCCGGAGAGCATTCTCTGAAACCGGGAGACCAGGTCGTGGTCGAGACCGATCAGGGTAAGGCACTGGGCGTTGTTACCTCTTCTCCGGTCGAGTTCGCATGCCGCGGATGCGAGAGATCGCACGTGCTGAGAAAGGCCACTCCCGACGAGATCCAGCGTGATGACGAGAACCGCTCCCTCGAGGAAAGGGCTTTCGTCTCCTGCCGAAGGATCATCGACGAATGGGAACTCCCCATGCGGCTGATCAAGGTCGAATACCTCTTCGACCGCTCCAAGGCCATTTTCTATTTTACGGCGGAAAAGAGGGTGGACTTCCGGGAACTGGTAAGGACCCTCGCGAAGGATCTTCAGCTCCGTATCGAGATGCGTCAGATCGGAATCCGGGATGAGGCCAAACTGACGGGAGGCATAGGTCCCTGTGGAATGCCCTTCTGCTGCTGCACCTTCCTCAAGGATTTCGCCCCGATCTCCGTTAAAATGGCCAAGGAGCAGAACGTTATCCTCAATCCGAACAAGATCTCCGGTGGATGCGGAAGGCTCCTGTGCTGCCTGAGCTACGAATACGACCAGTACCGGGAAATGATCCAGGGCCTGCCCAAGGTGGGCAAAAAGGTCAACCTTCCGGAGGGATCCGGCAAGATCAGGGCCATCGATTTCTTCGCCAGGACAATAACGATCGATCTATCCGAAGGGGAGTCAGTGGTCATCGGGCTGGATGAATTCCGGGAGAAGGTCAAATGAGCGAAGAAACCTTCTACGTCACCACTCCGATCTATTACGTCAACGACGTGCCTCACATCGGTCATGTCTACACAACTGTTGCCGCTGACGTTATCGCCCGTTACATGCGGTCCCTGGGGAAACCGGTAATCTTTCTCACCGGTACGGACGAGCACGGACAGAAAGTGGAACAGGCCGCCCGGGAACGGGGTCTGTCGCCACAGGAACACTGCGACGAGATGGTGGTCCGCTTCCAGCAGCTCTGGCGGCGATTCAATATCTCCAATGACGACTTCATCCGCACCACGGAGGACCGACACACCGCGGTGGTGAAGCATTTTCTCAACGAACTCCACAGCCGAGGGGATATCTACAGGAGCACCTACGACGGCTGGTATTGCATTCCGGACGAGAGATTCTGGACCGAGAAGGACCTGGCGGGGGGGAAGTGCCCCGACTGCGGTCGGGAGGTCGTCCAGATCGAGGAGGCGAATTATTTCTTTCGCATGAGCAAGTACCAGGATTGGCTGCTTTCGTATATCGAAGACAACCCCGACTTTATCCGGCCCGATTCCAGGCGCAACGAAATGCTGGGCTTTCTCCGCAGGCCCCTCGAGGACCTGTGCATCAGCCGTCCCAAGAGCCGTCTTCACTGGGGTGTTGAAATTCCCTTTGACACCGACTACGTGACATACGTCTGGTTTGACGCCCTTATCAACTATGTGACCGCTCCCGGATTTACCACCAACGAAGACCGGTTTCAGTCCTTCTGGAAAAACTGCACCCACCTGATCGGCAAGGATATTCTGACCACACACACCATCTACTGGCCGACCATGCTCAGGGGAATCGACCTGGCTCCACCCAGGAGGGTTTTTGCCCACGGCTGGTGGACCGTCGAAGGCCGCAAGATGTCCAAATCCATTGGAAACGTTGTGGAACCGAATCTGCTGCTGGATGAATACGGAGCCGACAGCATCCGCTATTTCATCCTGAGGGAGGTTCCCTTCGGCCTGGACGGGGATTTCTCCCACGCGGCCCTGGTCGGCAGGATCAATTCCGACCTGGCCAACGACCTGGGCAACCTCCTTCAGCGGTCCCTCGGGATGCTGGACAGGTACCGGAGCGGATCGGTGCCGGCCTCACCCGGCGACGGTGCCCTCGGTGACCTGACCAGGGGTCTCATCGATCACGCGGCCAGGACGGTGGATGAGGTCCACGGGCACATGGAACAGCTCGCCTTTGATCGAGCCCTCAAATCCGTGTGGGATTTTATCGGAGGCGCCAACAAATACATCGATTCAGCCGCGCCCTGGACTCTTCTGAAGGAGGGAAAGGAATCCAAGCTGGACGTGGTGCTGTATTGTCTCTTCGAGACGATCCGCCAGGTGGCGGTGATGATCTGTCCCTTCATGCCCGAAACGGGGCACAGGATGTTCCGCCAACTGGGCATTGCGGACAGGAAAGAGCTCCATCAGATCTCGTCCCTGAAGCCGTGGGGCGCTCTTCCCGGCGGAACGCGGACCTTCCGGGGCCCGGCCCTGTTCCCCCGCATAGAGCACCTGCCGGAGATCGCCATGGGTGTCGGGGAACCGGCGGACGGTGAAAAAGGAGAGGGGGAATCCATGCCAGAGGATGAAAAAAACCGAACAAAAGCCCGAAGACAGACCGATGCGCATGATGATCTGATCACCATCGAGGAGTTTGCCAAGGTCCAGCTCGTCGCCGGCAAAGTCCTGGAAGCAGAGAAGGTCGAAAAATCCAAGAAGCTCCTGCGCCTCCTCGTGGACACCGGGGAAGAAAGACAGCTGGTGGCGGGTATCGCAGAGCACTACGACCCCGAGGATCTGGTGGGCAAGGTGATCGCCGTGGTGGTCAATCTTCAACCGGCCACGCTAATGGGCGTGGAATCGAGGGGAATGCTCCTGGCGGCTGAGGACAAAAACGGCATCCACGTCCTGACCTTCCGCGAGGATGTCGAGCCGGGGACAAGGATCAAATGAATCCATGCCGGACGCGAGGGACGAACAGGATGAACCGGAGCCCGTCGCGTCAGGAGCCTTTTGAGGAATTCTTCCCGTCAGATGGGAGACAACACCTTTACCGAGGGATGGAGACGGCTGGCCGGCAGATACGGCATTCAGTTGCCCGGGGGCTTCCTGGATCTCCTCGATGGAATAGAAGCTCGATCCGGCCTCGCCTGGCGGTTTCTGACAGCGGAGGAGGCCGAGCGATTCAAGTCCGAACTGGATGAACGATTCGACTACCCCGACCGTCAGTGGCGGGGAATACCGTTTGCCAGGTCCACCGTGTCCGAGGATGTCGCCTGTTTCGACCTGGACACCCCGGCAGGCCGTGAGGCGGAAGTGCTTCCCGTCAGGGACTGGCACGGTCCCCGGTGGGAATTCTGGGGAGACAGACGGAGCTTTGTTCAGTGGCTGGCCTCCGACGGGGAGGGAAGGCTGACCTGATGCCCGCCATCACGCTTATCGACTCCCACGCCCACCTGGAGATGAGGCAGTTTTCCAAGGACCTGGAGCAGGTCCTGGAGCGGGCTCACGCGGCGGGCGTCGTTCACATCGTCACTGTCGGATCCACCCTGGCCGAGAGCAGACGGGCGGTGAAGATCGCCCATCGGTACCCCGAGGTGTCCGCTGTGGTGGGCATTCACCCGCACGACGCGGTGGACTCGGACGATCCCGCCATGGAGGAACTGAGGAAGCTGGCCCGCCGAAAGGGAGTCGTTGCCATCGGCGAAACCGGTCTGGACTTCTTCCGCGACCGGTCACCGCGCGGTGTCCAGGAGGACTCTTTCCGACGCCACATCCGTCTGGCCAGTGAGGTGGGTCTTCCGGTTGTGATCCACGTTCGGGATGCCTACTCCCGGGCTCTGCAGATACTCGAAGAAGAAGGCCTTCCCGGGGAAGGAGGAGTCGTTCACTGCTTCTCCGGTACGCCAGAGGACGTCACGTCCTTTCTGAACCTCGGCCTTTTCCTCTCCTTCACCGGTACGGTCACCTATCAGGGTCACCGGAACCGTGAGTGGTCGGAAAGAATCCTGTCCGCAGTTCCCCTGGAAAGGATGATGATCGAGACCGACTGCCCCTACCTCTCCCCCCATCCCTACCGCGGTAAGCGGAACGAACCGGCGTACGTGTCCCTGGTGGCGGAGAAGGTCGCCGAGATCAAGGGCCTGTCGCCGGCTGACGTCGCCCGCATCACCACGATGAACGCCGTACGATTCTTCAATCTCCCGGTTACCCTCGAGAGGTCAAGGGCAGCCTACACCATCCGCGACTCGGTTTACCTGAACGTCACGGGGACATGCACCAGTGCGTGCACCTTCTGCCAGCGCAGTACCAATCCCATCGTCAAGGGACACGATCTGAGACTATCCGAGGATCCGTCCGTGGAGGAGATGCTGGCCGCCCTGGAGGAGGAGCGTTGGCGGGACCGGTCCGAGGTGGTGTTCTGTGGCTATGGCGAACCCACCGTCCGTCTGGATGAGATCCGCGAGGTGGCTCGGAGATTGAGGGATAAGGGGTGCAGTAGTATGCGCCTGAACACCAACGGCCTCGGCAATCTCTACCACGGGAGAAATATCGCTCCGGACCTGGCGGGTCTCTTCGACAGGATTTCGGTCAGCCTCAACGCCCAGGACTCGAGGACGTTCATGGAGCTGTGCCGGCCGATCTACGGGGAGAGGTCCTATCCGGCCCTGCTGGACTTCTGCCGCAGATGTCTGGAGGAGGGCATGGAGGTGGTTCTCACGGCGGTGGATCACCCCAAAGTGGATATCGGAAGATGCAGGCGGATCGCCGAGGAGATGGGCGCAGGCTTCCGGGTGAGGCCGTTGAATGAGGTCGGCTGAAAGGCAGAACAGGGAGACTGGAGTCAGAGGGATAGAGGAAAAGGTTTTTGACGGGACAGACAGGATTGGCGCTGGAGCGTCCAGGATCCAACGACCAGCGTCCGATGGAAGCATCGCGACAGAGCACTCAGGTGATCCCGTACCTGGAATTGGCCACAGGTCACCGGCCCCTCCGCGCTGAACGGTATCCTCCCTGACAGGGGCCCGCATCCTTGGAACTCAAGAACCCTCACACGCGATCCCGGCTAGATCAATGAAGGATCTCCTCTACTCTATCGGTTGGTTCCTGGATCATCCGGCCGTCATGGGGTGGCTTCTTGTAACAGGCCTGCTCTCCGCCATCGTCTACGTCGTCGTTATCGTGATCGCGGTCGCCCGCATGAGTCCCGACTATTTCGCCTCCGACCGACCCGCCGACGAGTCGTGGAGGGGCCGCCATCCCTTTCTTCGCATCCTGATTCGGGTCATGAAGAGCCTGCTGGGGCTGGTCTTTCTTCTGGCGGGCCTCATGATGCTTGTCCTTCCCGGCCAGGGCCTTTTGACCGTTCTCATCGGCATCAGCCTGCTGGAATTTCCGGGCAAGCGGAGACTGCAGCTCTTCCTCGTGCGCCGGTCAGCTGTTTTCAACTCCTTGAACTGGATCCGAAAGAGGGCGGGAAGAGAGGAGCTGTTGATGCCGGAGAGAAAAGAGAGAGGGGAGAATTAGAGGTTAGAAATTAGGGATTGGAGCATTGGGCCGTTGGAACAGCAGACGGGCTTTTTATTCTCGAACATCCAATCTCTAATATCTAATGCTCCAGTTTTCCAGTGCTCTAATGGTCCAATGTATTAATGCATTAAACCATCCGATCCTCCCATCCTATCCGCCTCCCCCCGCAACCATCATCTCTTTCCAGGGGAACCCCCAGGAGCCGCCCCTGAGCACATAAAGGCGTTTGCCGGGCACGCCCTTGGAGACCAGGACCCCCCGGGCGTTGGGAGCGCCGGTGATGCCGCCGAAGCAGACCAGGACAACTGGTTTACCAGACTGCATTAGAATGGGGACGATGGACTCCACCCGTTTTATCTGTGAAGGTGAATTAACAGGGTAGGCGTGGGTGGGTATGGAGCCCGGGAAGTGGCTCTTCATGTAACCGTCATAGGTCTGAACGTCCACCACGATGGCGCTCCGGTTCATCAGCCATCCCCTGAATGTCTCGGCATCGACGTACTGCACCCCGGCCGTCTCCGCTGAGGACGAGACGAAGGAGTAGCCGATAAAAACAGCCAGAATGACAAGGGGCAGGAGGAAAAGAAGGATTTTTTTCATGGGCTTTGAACTCCTGTAGTACCCAGTTAAATTATAGAAACATTATAGTCTAATATAATGGTCCAGGCATAAATGTCAACGGGCTATTCAAACCTGGACCACAGAGCACACAAGGACTAACCCTGAATTCCAGGGTCCGGTTTCCAGGCGTCAATATGCCGCCTCTCTCCGGATGACCTTCCTGTCCTCTGCAGTTCAA
Organism: bacterium; assembly: GCA_020350725.1. Classification (GTDB taxonomy): domain Bacteria; phylum BMS3Abin14; class BMS3Abin14; order BMS3Abin14; family BMS3Abin14. The sequence continues at coordinate 2,205,549 of CP070719.1, read as the reverse complement.
TATTTGCACTATATCCACTCCTCGGTCTCCTGTATCCTTGCCCCATGACCACCGACCTCGATCAGCTGAAAATGCAGTGCGAGATCAAGACCTTCCGTTCCTCGGGGCCCGGCGGCCAACACCGGAACGTCACCGAATCCGCCGTGCGCCTTAAGCATCTGCCCACCGGCATCATCGTCGTCGGCCAGTCTCACCGCTCCCAGCACCGCAACCTACAGGATGCCCTCGGGCGCTTGGCGGGAAAGCTGGAGGAGAGGGAGAGGCGAAGGAGGCGAAAAAAAAGGATCCCGACCAGAAAATCCAAGGGGGTCAGGGAGCGGGAAGTGGCCGGGAAGAGGAAGAGAGGAGAGGTAAAGAGGTTGAGGGGGAAAGTGGATCATTAGAGCAATAGAGCATCGGGCCGTTGGAACAGTGGGCGGGCCTCTTGCTCTCGAACATCCAATATGCAACCTCTAATGCTCCAATCTCTCTTTTCCGATCTCCCCTTCTCCTGTCCTCTGGCTTCTGGCTCCTGTATCTGATAACTTCGCTCCATGTCCGATCCCGTCGAACAGTTCCTCGACCAGTGCTCCGCCTGCGATCAATGCTCCACGGTCTGCCCCTTCCTCGAGAAGCACGGCGAGCCCAGCGACATCATCGCCAACCGGCCCCAGCTGTCCTTCCTGTGCACCAACTGCACGGGATGCGACCGAAGGTGCCCCCTCGATCTTTCCCCCTCCCGTGCCCTGTTCGCCACCAAGGAGCGGCTTATCCGCGAGGGAAGGGTTCCCGTGAAGGCAGCCGAAGCCCTCAAAGGAGCCAGGAGCTTCGCCGAGAGGGGACACCGCTCCCCTTTCGTCCGTTACGACGGGACGAGGACAGCCTTCTGGCCAGGCTGCTCCCTGGCCGGCACGAGCCCGGAGGCGGTCACCCTCACCCGGGGGATCCTCTCGGAGGCCCTCGGTGAAGACATCGGCCTGATCCTCGACTGCTGTTTCGACCCCCTGTTCCAGATGGGGGACACGGTCCCGGTCAGGGAGGCGGTCAGCAGGATCAGGGACCGGGTCCGAGGGTACCGTATTGAACGGATCATCGTCGGATGCGCCAACTGCAGAAAGGTCTTCGACCTCTATCCAATTGGGGTCCGGGTCGAATATGTTCTCGAGGTCCTTCCCCAGGACCTCCTGAAAAAGGTTCCGGAAAACGACCTGTATCTTCACTACCCCTGCCCTTTCTACCATGTGGACGGTATCCGGGAGCGGGCAAGAGCCATCCTTGCAAACGCCGTGGAGGAGGTGGACGATCAGAGGATACCCGCCTGCTGCGGACTGGGAGGAAGCCTCGGTTCCCAGGATCCTGAGCTCGCCGCCAGGTTCGCCGAGAGGGTGACAATGGAGGCCTATGGAGCCAGCATCGTCACCGCCTGCATGGGCTGTGTGAACACATTTCTGAAACGAGACAGGGAGACCTACCACATCCTCGACCTGATCACGGGGGCCAAACCGAGGGCAAGGGCCGTATCCTCGGCGAAGAAGTGGGCCAACAGGCTGATGCTGGCGAAGGGGAAGATCTAAAGGATCTGGGATCCAAAGGTTATTCGGAAGTCAGGACCCAGGCGTCGGGAGAAAACCCGAAAAAAGAAGCACCGACCAGCGCAAAGAGCCCTTGCCCCTTCTCTTCCACTCCCGCCTCCGGCCATCGTCTGTGCTGTCTCCTGTCTCCTGATCTCCCGGCCGAAGGGGTTCTAGCGGAATTCGGCGTTCCTGACTTCGATACGAACGCTCTCGAAATACCGCTCCGTCCCGAACCACCATCCCGCTGAAAGACGGACCGGGATCCTCATGCCGCCCAGAAAGCCCTCCTCATGGACCCGCACCCCGAAGGGGATATAATCGAAACGACCATCGTCGGTCTGGTTGCCGTAGCGGTCAAGCCACAGGCTTTCGACCGCTCCCCCGCCATCGACATGGACGCGGAGCCGTATGTCCTCGCCCTCCTGGACCCAGCGAAGGGCGAAGCTGTCCTCTCCCGTCTGAACCCAGGCGATATCATCCCGGCCGACGAACACCGTAGGCACCCAAAGGAAGGACTCCAGGGCCAGCCTGCCCAGGGACGAACGGGAAACGTCCGCACCCGACTGCCTGATGACGGGCAGGAGGCCGAAGAGAGAGAAACGGACCATGCCTCTGCCACGGAAATAGCAATCCGCTCCGTTCAGGACAAGGGGGAATCGCCCCACACGGGCAGTCCACACGAAGCCACGCCCCGGGTTGAGGACCTCCCTGGCATTCAGGGCCGACCATTGGGCCTTGGGGGTGACCCTGACAGCGCCCCTGATCGTGAACACCCCGCGGGAATACAGAGGAGAACCCTCCGGTACGGCATGGGTGAAGAAACGAACCGCCGGCTCCGGCAGCCCCTGGACCAGGGCCCGGGAAAAACGGTCCCTTTCCGAGGCCCTGCCCGGGTCAGAGGACCACATAGCGACGACCCTCCCTGTGAAGAACCTGTAGGAGATCTGCAGGACCAGGAGACCCAGGACTGCCAAAGCGGAGCATACCAGGACTATGGGCAGGATGGATTTCATGACGCGGATCCCTGTTTCTCACCGAATCCCTCGGCGACACCCCGAAAGAAACCGGTGAGCCAGAAAGGCAGGCAAAGGCCGGCACCGAACGCACGGCACCGGCCGGGAATCGTACTGAAAGCGTCAGACTGTCAGGACATTAAGCGGCAGAGGACGTGTCCTTGCCGTGCTCGTCGCACCTGCAGGTGCTGATCCCCAGGAGCTGATAGGGAGGACAGTATCCTAAGATACTGGTGCCGATGAGCATGACGGCGAAGAGTCCCAGGACGGCAGCGAGAAGGCCGCCCACTTTACCGGTGAGGATCAGATATCCCAGGACGACCGCCGCGGCTGCCCTCAAAACCCTGTCCACCGTTCCCATGTTGTGTTTCATGGTTTTAACCTCGTGATTCGTGATTTGTGACCAGTGATCCGATCACCGTTATCTCAGCTGCCGGCTTGATGATCGAAGATCAGGATCCTGTTTTAGGAAGGTGGAAGAAAGTATGATGGATGATAAAGGAAGAACAGTTGGCTTCTTCCTTGGTCCTCCAGCCTTCAGTTTGCCCTGTCTCCTGACTCCTGGCTCCTCTATTCCTTCTCTAATCCCTGGACGGAAGTTCCGCCTCCCCCACGGTATATCCCACATCGTTCAGGGCGCGGGTGATCCTCTCCAGATCGAGTCTCCCGCTATCGAAGGTCACCGTCAATGTGTGATCGGGGATGCTCGTCTTGACCTCGGTTACCCCCTCCAGTCCCCCGACGGCCCGCCGGGCCCTCGCGGCTGTGCTCCCTCACACGACACCCGGCACCGGCAGAACGTAGGTCATGGATTCGGCCAGAGCAACGCTGAAAACGGCAAGACTCAGGACCAGTGCGCATAGAATTGTTCTCATGTGATCCCCCCTGGCGAGGACTCAAACCGGTCACGGTTCGACCTTATACCCCGGTCTTTGGGTGAGACGGCTCTCTTCCACCCGACACGGGATAACGACGGACTGACTCAACGCCCTTGATTTACTGTCGATATTATATGATAACGAGCCGCCGGCTGTCATGGGATGATTCCCAGGCTTCTCAACTCGTCCCACCCCCAACCCTCGACAACACCGTCCCGAAGGATGATCGGCACCAGTTCGTCGTCCGAGATCCGATTGTCACCCGCCTCCAAACCGGTGTAATAGAACATCACCTCGTAGATCGTCCCCTGAGGGGTTCTGTAGAGCTCCGTACTGTAGGGATTTCTAACCCGCCCCACCATCTGCAGTCGGCGAACCTCATCCAGCATCGCCTCCTGGACCTGCACCCGGGTCATTCCCCGGGTCACCCCTCCCGGTCCCAAAGCACGCCCCGCCTGCTGGTCCTCATGACGGCAGCCCGTCAGAAGGACCAGTAAAAGCAGGGTCAGGAACGCAAGCGACCCGATGCCCTTTCCGTCCGCCATGCTCCCTGCACCTCCTTCACAGAACAGATTACCATATTTGGAGACAGATCCACCCTTTAAGAAACTCGGGTGCCTTCGGCGATGATCCGAAGGCCTGCGATGTGGTATGATTCTTCCCCGTGATGAGCAGCGCCCAATTGCTGACCCGAAGACGGAAAACGGTCCCCGGAGAAAGGTCCGCAGAGTAAAAAGGAGGGTACCTTGAGAAAGTTCGTCCCGCTACTGGCGACCCTGATGGTCCTGGCCTCCGCCCAGCCCGCGCGACCGGGATTCCTCGACGACCTGCTCAAGGAGGTCACCCGGCCAGAGGGAACCAAGGACGAGAGGACCGTCGCCTCCGGCTTGAGGGAAGCGCTGTATATCGGAACGGATAATGCCGTCCAGGCGGTTTCCAGGGAGGACGGCTATTTGGGGAACCTCAAGATCCGCATCCCGGTGCCCGATGAGCTGGAGGGTGCCGAAAAGCTTCTGAGGAAGGTCCGCATGGACGCATATGTGGACGAATTCATCCTGAGCATGAACCGGGCTGCTGAGAAGGCGTCCCCTCAGGCCGTCGGTATCTTCCACCAGGCGATCAAGGACCTGACGATCGTTGACGCCTTCGACATCCTGAGGGGAGACGATACGGCAGCGACGGGGTACTTCCGGGAGAAGACCTTCGACGGGCTCCATGCTCTCTTCCGGCCGATCGTCACCGAATCGATGGGGCAGACGGGAGTGGTAAAGAGTTACAAGCGACTGGTGGACAGGTACACATCCCTGCCATTTGTAAATCAGGAACCGGTAGACCTGGAGGACTACGTGACGAACAGGGCCCTGGAGGGCCTCTTCCACATGGTGGGCGAGGAGGAGAGGAAGATCCGCAAGGACCCGGCGGCACGGGTGTCGAAACTCCTGAGGGAAGTGTTCGGCGGTTCATGAGAACCAGGTATCTTTTCACCGCCAATTACCTGATCTGAGAGAGCGGTGATGAGATTAATGGGAATATCCTATCGTATCGCGGTCATTTTCCTGATGTTCGTCGGTGTTCTGTTTCCATCCCATGGATCATCCGCCTCGGGGAGGGATCCGATCAGCATCGGTGCCCGAGTGGGCCTCAGCGACGGTAAAAACAACGAAGAGTTCGAGCAGGTCGACATTGTCCTTGTCTTACCTCTACCCTGGATGCGGTCATAGCGGTCAGGTTGGTGGGCGGCCACCCACCTCGACCTGACAGGCGGCGCTCTGAGGGCCGCTGGGGAAAAGGGTGGGGTATTAACGCTTGGTCCCGTCGTCATCTTCGGGAAAAAGGGAGAAAAGGTGCGATGGGGCACCGGTATAAGCGCAACCTATTTGACACGTGACGAATTCGGCACAAGCGATCCGGGTGGCCGGTTCCACTTCACCAGCCACCTGTCCGTTGGTTACCGTTTCAACCGGCGGTTCGTGCTCAACTACCGGGCTCAACACATGTCCAATGCCGGCATCCAGGAGGGAAATCCCGGCCTTTACATCCATTATATCGAGGGGATAGTGCAGTTCCGGTAACCGGAAAGAACATGGGTCGCAGCAGACGTCGGAGCAGATCAATAACGTTACCGAAGGGAACATACTCGCTCCCCCGGCCAGCGCCACGCCCTGATCTCGGGCATATCCTGGCCGTGCCTGCGGATATACTCGCCGTGCTCTATGAGTTTGTCCCGCATGGCCTGCTTGACGTATGCCGCAGAGGAGCTGAGGCCGGGAACCCTGTCCACAACGTCCATGACCAGATCGAACCGGTCGAGGTCGTTGAGCACGGTCATGTCGAAGGGAGTCGTGGTGGTCCCCTCCTCCTTGTACCCTCTCACGTGCAGATTCCTGTGGTTGGTTCTTCTGTAGGTGAGTCGGTGAATGAGCCAGGGATACCCGTGGTAGGCAAAGACCACGGGCCTGTCGACGGTGAAAAGGGTATCGAAGTCGCGATCGGTGAGGCCGTGGGGATGCTCTTCCCGGGGCTGGAGGGTCATCAGGTCCACGACGTTGACGACGCGGACCCTCAGGTCCGGCAGGTGTTCGTTGAGGAGATCGACCGCCGCCAGGGTCTCCAGGGTGGGGACATCGCCGCAGCAGGCCATGACGACGTCCGGTTCACCTCCCCTGTCGCTGCTGGCCCACCCCCATATCCCTATGCCCGCGGAGCAGTGTTTTATGGCGGCGTCAATGCTGAGCCATTGCTCCTGAGGCTGCTTTCCGGCCACGATGACGTTGACGTAATCCCTGCTTCTCAGGCAGTGATCCGCAACGGACAGAAGACAGTTGGCGTCCGGGGGGAAGTAGACCCTGACGACATCGGCTTTCTTGTTGACCACGTGGTCGATGAATCCCGGGTCCTGGTGGGAGAAACCGTTGTGGTCCTGACGCCAGACATGGGAGGTGAGGAGGTAGTTCAGAGAGGCTATGGGGCGTCGCCATGGAATCTCCTCCTGGGTGACCTTGAGCCATTTGGCATGCTGATTGAACATGGAGTCGACGATATGGATGAATGCCTCGTAACACGAGAAGAAGCCGTGCCGACCGGTCAGGAGATATCCCTCGAGCCACCCCTGGCAGACGTGTTCGCTGAGGATCTCCATGACCCGGCCATCGGGCGACAGGCTCTCATCATCGGGGAGGATGCTCTCCATCCAGGTTCTGTCGGTGGATTCGAAAAGGCAGTTCAGGCGGTTCGAAGCTGTCTCGTCGGGGCCGAATACCCGGAAGTTAACCTGATCTCGGTTCAGGGCCATCACGTCTCTAAGGAACCGGCCCAGGACGCGGGTGGACTCGGCGGTCACCTGACCGGGTGCGGGCACATCGACTCCGTACTGCCGGAAATCGGGCATCTTGAGATCCTTCAGCAGGATACCACCGTTGGCGTGGGGATTGGCTCCCATCCTCCTCTGTCCGGCGGGCGCCAACCGGGCGATCTCCGCCCGGAGCCGTCCCGTTTTGTCGAAGAGCTCCTCGGGACGATAGCTCCTCATCCACTTTTCCAGGAGGTCTACGTGCTCGGGGTTATCCCGCAGATCGGCGAAGGGCACCTGGTGTGATCGCCAGTGTCCTTCGGTTTTTCTCCCGTCCACCTCGCGGGGGCCCGTCCAGCCCTTTGGTGTCCTCAGGATGATCATGGGCCACCGTGGCCGCCCCGATTGCCTTCCCGCCCGCGCTTTCTCCTGGATATCCTGAATGCGAGCGACCACGGCATCCACTGTCTCGGCCATCAGCTGGTGCATCCCGTCCGGCTCGGAACCCTCAACGAAGTAGGGACGGTATCCGTATCCTACGAACAGGCTCTCGATCTCCTCGGTCGGAATCCGGGCGAGAAGTGTGGGGTTGGCGATCTTGTATCCGTTCAGATGGAGAATGGGCAGAACCGCCCCGTCGCTGACGGGATTGAGGAATTTATTCGAATGCCAGGAGGCGGCCAGAGGCCCCGTCTCTGCCTCGCCGTCGCCCACAACGCAGGCGACGATCAGGTCGGGGTTATCCAGGGCAGCCCCGTAAGCGTGGGACAGGGAGTAGCCGAGCTCTCCCCCCTCGTGGATCGACCCGGGGGTCTCGGGAGCGACATGGCTGGGGATGCCTCCGGGAAAGGAGAACTGGCGAAACAGTTTTCTCAGGCCTTCCGAATCCCGGGAGATGTCCGGATAGACCTCTGAGTAGGTGCCCTCGAGATACACGTTGGCCACTATTCCGGGGCCCCCGTGACCGGGTCCGACGACCATGATCATGTTGAGATCGCGGGCCACGATGGCCCTGTTGAGGTGGACATATGTGAAGTTGAGCCCCGGCGTCGTCCCCCAATGGCCCAGGAGACGGGGCTTGATGTGCTCCGGGCTTAGGGGTTCCCTGAGCAGGGGATTGTCGTACAGGTATATCTGCCCAACGGAGAGGTAGTTCGCCGCCCTCCACCAGGCATCGATGCCTTTGAGTTCATCGGGGGAAAGAAATTTCCTCGACATGGTGATCGCTCCTTTTCGGTCTCTTCCGGGGCGGATATCCGTCGGGAGATCGAAATGACCCCTCACCCGCCGGGCCGTCTGCCGCAGGCATGACCCGTCGATCATTCGGATCTCATGTCGTAAATTATAGCTCAGGGAAGGCAGCGAATGGCGTCACCCCCTCTGGTGGGAGTCCGATTCGTGACAGGCATGCCTCCTACATCCAGGTCGTAAGCGCCACCCCAAGACCGATACGGTTCACGGAGTGGTCATAGTCGATGAGGCTCTCGCCGTATCCCTTAAAATACTGAAGGTAACCGCTGATCCTTCCGGACAGGGGGTAGGTCCAGTCCATCATGACGGCTCCCCGGTTGTCGGATCGGAAATTATTTCGCAGTGCCAGAGAGAGGGTGTGGTCCCCCGACCGGAAGGCCATCCCCACCTCTCCGGGACCGAAAAAATCCTCGATGTCCGGATTTCCGTCCTCGGACTCGCTCTCAGGTATTCGATACCAGGGTTTGATGGACAGGGCAAAGTTCCCTCTGCTGAGGATGATCTGCGCGAAAAACCGGTTCCAGCTCCGGGATAGGGCCTCAGCCCTGCCGTTGGAGTGATGGACGAAACCGAGGATCAGCAGATCCCCGGTGAGACCGGCCAACCGGAAACCCGGCGTGAAGACAAGCATGACCTCCGGCATATAGTTGGTCTCCCGGAAAGGAGCGGAATCATCCCATTTATAGAGCTGCCAGAAAGACACCTGGGTGTAGGCGAACCAGAGGCTTGCCGCTCCGTGGAAGAGATCCCGCCAGACGGGGACCTTGAAGCTGAGCTGGAACTTGACCTCGAACTCATCCAGTCCCTCCGTAAGACCGGGAGTGGAGAGGTGGGGGACATCGTTGGGCCTGGTATTATAGGTAAGGGGAAGGAGGTAGTTGGGCCTGTGCGGCGTCAGAACGAAGCGCTCGGATGAAGCCGCCTCCTCCCTGGCCAGCCTCTCAATCACGGGGCTGGTGTGCCGCCTGCCGGGACGAGCCTCGCCTTCGCCTGTTTCGAGGTCATCGCTCTCACCCGGCTCTCCACGGGGCGATTCCGACTGGGCCAGTGGTCCCCAATCCCACGTCCCGACGGCCTGCACGGGGCTCGCCAGGAGAAGGAGTGATGACAGAAGGATCACGGGAGATCGAGGGATCACGGCTGCCTCATTCCTCCTGGATCCTCTCTCCGCCTGGGCTCGAGGGAGAAGTGGCTGGCCCCTGATCCTTCCCCGGCAGGTTGACGAGATAGATCCCCCCGGCCACGCACCCCACCCCCAACCACAACAGGAACGGCAGGGGGTCCCCCATCAGCAGGCCACCCAATAATACGCCGAAGATGGGTGCCAGAAAGGTAAAGGCGGCCAGGCGGCTGACCGGGTAGGTGTGTATCATCCAGAACCACAGGATGTAGCTGAACGTGGCGACGGCGAGGCACTGGTATCCCAGGGCGGCCAGCACGGTAGCGGTCAGTCGAACCGGCCGGCCCCAGTCGAGCAGTAACCAACCCGCGGCCAGGACCGGGATGGAATAGAAGAGCTGGGCGAACAGCGTCTGGTAATGGGTAATCGGCCGGCGGGCCGCCACCCTCTTGATGTACAGGGTCGTAGCCCCCCAGAATAAGGCTGCGACGACCTCCAGAAGATCCCCCAACCAGTAACCGGGGGGGAGGCCGGTGCCGGTGCCGGACCGGAAGACCGCCACCAGGCCTGCGAAGGCCAGTAACAGTCCGGACAGTTTGGATGGGGTGAGCCGGTCGTCGTCGAGAACAAAGTGGGCCCCGATAGCGACCCAGAAAGGGTGGGTGTAAAGATGGACCACCGCTCTCGAGGCCACGGTGTAGGAAGTGCCCCAGTAAAGGAAGAGAAAGTCCAGCCCGAAGAGAGCGCCGATGACCAGGCCGTGCCTCAGGTCCTGTCTCTCGAGCCGGACGCTGCCTCCCTGAAGCCGCACGAACCCCCAGACAAAAAAAGCAGCCAGAGATGAACGGACCGTGGCGGCCAGCATCGGGGGCATGCCCTGGTTGGAGAGCTTGATGCTGACCATGTTCCCTCCCCAGATGAGACAGACAAAGAGAAGGAGAGCGACACCGGTGAGGGGAATGTGGTTTTGGGGTCGATAAGCCATGGGAAGGAGACAGGTGTCAGGAGACAATACGACAAGGAACCCTGCTGGATGTCCCGGCTCCTGGATCCTGGCTACCTGGTCTCATGATCCTCTCCCGGCCACCTTCCGAAGGGGAACGGCCTCTCCTCAGTGTTGTATGTCCAATAGAGCATGATCCCGTAGATAAAGACGCTCAGACTGTTTCCGAACCTGAGAAGGTTCTCGTTCCGCTCGCCGGTGACGAGGACAAAGAGGAACTGAAGGAGGACCACGGCAGCCACGATGATCTCCGTGACGCCGTATATCAGCAAAAAGAGGAGCATAAAGAGCCCCCTCAACCACGTTGGACCGCTGAAAAGATTCTGCGATAAGGTATTCTCACCCATGGTATTTCCTCCATTACCTCAAGCGTCTCTTTATGATCTGACAGAAGGCGTTATCTCTTTTCCGAGATCCGGAGTCCAAAATCCAAAGCAAAAAAGATCGAACCCCTTCTGCCGACCTCAGACCGGTAGTTCAGAATCCGGGGTGAACGATCAAGTGGCGAACTTGGCGGCGATCATGGACCCTTCGGCCGCCCGGGCACTGCGGTCCGATGAGGACCCAATACGGTCATGCTTCATGAGTATATATGAAAATTCGAGGTCTGAGTCGAGTGAATGCGGAATTTAACCTCACCATCGGAAGCTCTCGAGGCCATTGCGGTGGGCCGATGATGCATTATATTTAAAACGGTTACAGAATGAACCGGACCAGCAGCAGTCTGACGGGAGATCTTGATGGATAGGAGAAATTTCATTTTCATGCTCGGCATTGGTTTTGTACGACTGCTTTCGGGTCCCGGCCTTCTCCTATCCTCGGAGAGGGAAGGCGGGGGGCAGGCGGCAACGATCAGGGTATTCTCGGTGGAGCAGGGAGGTTACGTCATGGTGGAAAAGGTGATAAAAACCGATAGGGAGTGGAAGGAGCTCCTGACGAAAGACCAGTACTACATCCTCCGCAAACAGGGGACGGAGCGTGCCTTCACCGGCAAGTACTGGGACAACAGGGAAAGGGGCATCTACCGCTGTGCGGGCTGCGCAAACGACCTGTTCACATCCGAGACCAAGTTCAAATCCGGCACCGGGTGGCCCAGCTTCTATGAGCCCATCGCCCCGGAGAATATCGGCCTCCAGGAGGACAACAGCTTCTTCATGCGCCGGACGGAGGTGCACTGCGCCAGGTGCGACGGCCACCTCGGCCACGTCTTCGACGACGGTCCCCCGCCGACAGGGTTGAGGTACTGCATCAACGGCAACGCCCTTGATTTCGTGAAGACATAACGGATCCTCTTATCAGCCGCCCATTTTGGGGGCTCTGAGAAATCCGTTCTCGGAACTTATCTCCGCTTTTCCCCATCTTGACTTGAGCGGGCCCAACCCCGATGATAGGTTCGATGGCTCGCTTAACCATTACGCTCACGGGGAAGGTCAAAGCGGTGATCTTCGTTGTATTCCTTGTCGTCATTCTGCTCATCCCCCACTTTCTCTACAGAAGGATGCCGCCGCCGTCCGGTTCATCGATCAGCAGCCTGCCCCTACCCGTCCTTTCCGGCGACATCCGACTTCTGGTGGATTTCACTGCCTTCGACTCCGCTCGTGAGACCAGGGTCATGCGTCAGACCATCTTCGATGAGATCCTCTCCATGGTCCGGAGAGCGGACCGTTTCATCTACATCGACTTCTTCCTGTGGAACCCCTGGAAGGGATCGGTCCCCGAGAACCACAGAGCGCTGTCCGCCGAGCTGTCCCGCGCCCTCATCGAGAAAAAACGCCTCAGGCCGGACATGGATATCATCGTTCTCACCGATCCCATCAACCGGATCTACGGGCGGCATGAACCAGCCTACTTCACCAGAATGGCCGAGGCCGGCATCCCGGTCGTGTTCACCGACCTGGATCGAATGCCGGATTCCAATCCCTTCTATGCCGCGTACTGGAGCTTCGCGGACCGCTTTATCCTTGGTTTACCGCTGCTCAACAGCCTTTCCCACAGGCCCTTTTTTGACAACCCCTTCGAGTCCGGTGGTCCTGATATCTCCCTGCGCCAGTTCGGCAGGATGCTCCTGTTCAAAGCCAATCACCGGAAGGTCGTCATCACCGGGTCCGGCGAGGGATCGTTCGAAATGCTTGTCGGCAGCCTGAATCCGGCCGATGGCAGTTCAGCCCACTCGAACATGGCCCTGTTCATCAGGGGTCCGGTGGCCGTCGAGGCGCTGAGAAGTGAACTGGGTCTGGTCCTCTGGTCGGCGGACCGACCGGATGGAGTCCTGGGAGGGATGACATCCCAAACCCACCGCACCATCAGCAATATCCAGGGGGCGGCACTGGTGCGGAAAAGGGAGTTTGCCGGAGGGCCCTCTTCATCTTCGGTGCAGTGGATGACGGAGGAGGCGATCGCGGACAAACTGGTGGCCATTCTCGGGGCGGCGGAGGCGGGGGACGAGATCCGGATCGCCATGTTCTACCTCGCCGACAGGGAGATCGTCCGGGCTGTCAAGCTGGCCGCCCTCAACGGGGCGCGGGTGCGTCTGATCCTCGATGCCAACCGGGACGCTTTCGGTATGAAGAAGATCGGCATTCCCAACAGGCAGGTGGCCGCCGAGTTGATGAAGCTGTCCGGCCGGGCCGACGTTGGAGTCCGCTGGGCGGACACCCACGGTGAACAGTTCCACACCAAGGCCATATCCATTACGAACAGGAGCAGCGGCAGAAACATCCTGATGACGGGCTCTGCCAACTGGACACGGAGAAACCTGCGCAACCTGAACCTCGAGGCAAACCTCTTCCTGGAGAGCGCTCCGGACGCCGTCCGCCGGTTCAACGATTATTTCGACAGGGCGTGGGCCAATAAAGACGGACTGAGCCACACCCTGCCCTATGGGGTGTGGCGGGAGAAGGGATGGACCCTCTGGTGGAAAACTCTGCTGTACCGGTTTCAGGAATGGTCGGGGATGTGCACCTTTTGAGAGGGTGGAGCTGAATTCGGGGAATCAGGATCCACCGGGAAAATTCGTCTGAAGAGGACACGGAGTGCTGGATTCTCCGCAGTGGAACTCGGATCTGAGAAAATGATCGATGAATGAGAGACGAACGTACGCCATTGAGGATGCTCGGGCGAGGGCCATTGAGGGGATCCGCGCCGGGGACGTCTTCGTCGCGACCAGGATATTCACGGATGACGAAACCCTTGCATTCGCCGACCTTTCTCTTGACTACAATCCCATCCACTTCGACCGCAGATTCACCGAGACAAAGGGCTTCAGAGGGCCCGTGTGCCACGGCCTCCTCGTCGGCGGGATGGTCACCGAGATCGGGGGACAGATCGGCATGCTGGCCTCCGGAATGAACTTCCGGTTCCGGAAACCGGTCTACTTCGGCGACACCGTGACCTGCCGACTGACGGTGGACGAGATGGACGACAGGAACCGGGTGAAGTGTTCCGCCGTTTTCGCCAATCAGGACGGTGATACGGTCATCGAGGCCCAGCTCTTCGGCATCGTGCCGGGCCCGGTGGAGCGGGAGGTCATGGTGAAGATGGTCGAGGAAGGGGATCCGACGAACAGGCTTCGCGGAGAGTAATTTCACCGGGAAAGCCTGTTCAGTATCCAGTATCCAGTATTAGGTATTCAGAGGGGAATTAAAGAGTAACAATTTCAATAAAGACCGATGACTAACCATGCAACTCTATCCAAATAAAGAGAAACACCCCCCAAATGACAGATAACATCTTTGATTCTATACTGACTACTGAATACTGACTCCAGACTACTTTATATAAAGAACAATGTGCGGAAGATTCGTCCAGAACGCTCTTTTCTCCGTCGTCGCCCGTGAGTTCAACCTCCGTTCAACCGAGGTCGATCTTCCACCGAGGTACAACATCGCGCCGACGCAGGAGGTTGCCGCCGTCATAAACGATGACGGTAACAGGCTGGTCATGTGTCGGTGGGGTCTCGTCCCCCCCTGGGCGGACGACCTTTCGATCGGCAGCCGCATGATCAACGCGCGGGCCGAGACGCTGTCTGAAAAGCGCAGCTTCAAGGAGGCTTTCCGGAAAAGGCGCTGTCTGGTCATCGGCACCGGATTTTACGAGTGGAAAAAGGCGGGGAAGCGAAAAGTCCCCGTTTTCATCCGGGTCAAGGATCAGAATACCTTCGGTTTCGCCGGGCTCTACAGCGACTGGCGATCCCCCGAGGGTGTGACGATCCGCACCTGCACCATCATCACAACGGAAGCCAACGACCTCCTGCGGCCGATACACGACAGGATGCCGGTGATCCTTTACTCCAGGGCGAGGGACCACTGGCTGGACCCCAGGGTCCAGCACCCCCAGCGTCTCAAGCCTCTTCTGGTCCCGTACGACCCCGACAGGATGGAAGCGTGGCAGGTGTCGACCAGGGTGAACACACCGGCCCATGACGGTCCGGAACTCATCGAACCGGTGTTCGATTCAAACTGATGGAGATCGGAAAGGTAGTCAGGATTCAGGACATGATCTGATTCTGAGAGCCGACTCCTGTCCGCTGACCACCCCTGTTATCCCCGATTACGTTTTCTCTGCTACCACGACCTCCGAGCTGATCCCCCAGGCGGTCACTACTCTGTGATGGGTTACCCGCCAGCTCTCAGGATCCAGGTATTCGGTCAGGATCACGGGCCGGCACCCTCCCAGCAGGGAAGGCTTCACAAGGTAAACCCTTTTCCAGAGACCTGTCACGAACCTTGAAAGGAGAGTTTTCCCCTCCGTGAGGCTGATCAGGCAGATCAGGCCGCCGGAGACCAGGAGGCGGCGGGCCTCATCGAGAATGCGCACGATCCCCTCGCCCGGAAGGATGTCCAGAACGTAGCAGGAGACGAACCGGTCGAATGACTCGGCGGGAAAGTCGAGGTCCACGGCGCCGGTGGTCCGGATGATCCGAATGTGCTCCCTCCATGGTTTGAGCCTGGCCTCGGCGAGGTTGACCATGGTCGTGCTGATGTCGATCCCAACGTAACGCGACTCCGACGGCAGATGCCTTGCGAGGAGTTCCTCGGCAAAGCGGCCCGTCCCGCACCCGAATTCCAAGACCGACCGGGCCTCCCGGAAATTGGAATGACGGACAAGATCCCGTTCAGCAGCATTCTCGTAGAAGCCCTGTCGATCCTGCCTTGCTCCGAACCGGTCGTAGAACCTTTTGACCTCCCGGGTGCTGAGTCCTGCCTCGATGGGCCCTTTGCTCACCTTTCCCGTCCCCATTTCCATCCGATACCGGGCGTTGTTGCCGGGTGCTCTCTTAGAGTTTATCACAGCATTCCCATACGTTTCGAAACCGTACGGCGTCCAATTTTCGAACACCCCGGGCTTTCTGCATCCCCATCGCGCGGTCGTTTTTTCCCATTTAAAACAACCATTTGTAGAACATTACCTCTCTTGGCATCCCTCTTGCTCAGGGAGGGGCGAATACCGGAACGACCAATACCCTGCACGAAAGGAGCGAAGTCATGGGTGAATTAACGGTCATGCAGAAGCAGGAAATCGCCAAGGGCGCTCAGGCCATGGGGGCAATTGTCGGCCGATACGCGAAAAGGAAATCCGACAGGCTCACCTCTCCTCTTGGTACCCTTTCCTTCTGGGGCAGGGTTCTGTCGGTCATGGCCTTCACGGCGGCCATCGTCAGTGCCTGTCTCATGGTCATCGACGCCTCCCATATCACGGTCCAGAGGAGCCGGGCCGCCGTCATCGCCCGGGATACCGTCAACATCAGACAGGCCCCGACCACGGGATCATCCATCGTGATGAAGGCCCACATGGACGACCGGTTCATCATCACCGGCTCGAGGGGCAGCTGGACAAGGATCCGGTCCTCTGACGGCAGCCAGACCGGGTGGATCTCGAGCTCACTCATCAACACCACGACCAGCAAGACCCTGGCCGTCAACTATGAGATGAAGGGGTACTTCACGGCATTTCTCATCTGCATTGCCATTGTCTTCTTCGCCCTGCGGATGAAGAGGGTGGGCAGCTCCCAGACGGTCCGGAACCCCAATGAGACCATGCTGGTGAATAACGAATGAGTGAATGTCAACGGATGGAACGATAACAGGAGAAAGGGCCAAAAAACATGGGCTAGATCGCAAAGTCTAGCGGGAAGGGTCAGCGTTCTCCAAAAAAGGAGCACCCCGTCGCAGGGGTGCTCCTTCATTTCCGGACAGCGAATCCCCATGAACCGGTCAGAGACCCGGGACTTCCATTGGGTCGGCCTGCGTGTCCTGCGGTCAGTGCTTCTCCTGACTCCTGTCCCCTGTCTTCTCGTTCAACCCTCATCAGGAACTTCATACACTCCCGGCAGTTCCCTGAACCTTCCTGCCCGATCCAGGCCGTAACCGACCAGAAATCCTCTGGGGATCGTGAAGCCCAGGTAATCGATGTCGGGGGTGAATTCCCTTCGTTCCGGCTTGTTGATCAGGGCACAGACCTTCAGGGAAGCGGGCCCCCTTGCCCTTAATTCGTTGAGGTAGTGCTTAAGGGTTCTTCCCGTGTCGATAATATCCTCCACAACGATCACGTGGCGACCCGCAATGGGCGTGGTGATGTCCTTGATGACCCTGATCCGGCCGGATGACTCGGTCTCGTCTCCGTAACTTGAGATCTGGGCAAAATCGATCTCCACCGGGATGGCCATAGCTCTGACAAGATCGGACAGAAAAACAAACCCGCCCTTGAGGATCGCCACCATCAGGGGCGTCTCTCCGGCGTAGTCATCGCTGATCCGTTCGGCCAGCTCCCTGACTTTGTCGCTGATCTGGTCAGGCGTCAGGACGGGCCGGAGCCCTTTGGTAACATTCTCGGCCATGGGTATCCCTCCAGGATCTTCTCCCCCGGGTTTTATCCTCCCAGTCTCGGCGGTGCGTCCTTCAGGCCCCTGCGTCCCGGGCGCGTTCTGTTTTACCCGGAACGTTCCGCATAGGCTACGGGGGAACGGCGTCTCCTGCCCAGCGGGAAAGAGCTGCCCCTTGCCCGCCGGGCTCATTATGCCCCCTCAGCACACCAGGTTCCCTGTTCCAAATTCCAGGGTCCAGGTTTCTTTCTTTCGTGCCCTACTCAACCTTGCCATTTTGACCACGATATGTCCACGGATCATGACAGGGGGCCCGTTTGCCACCAAGCGTTCGCGCTATGCAAACGGGCCTTATTGTGATAAAAATAACAACAGATGACGTCCGAGGGCGTCTCTCCCGAGGGAGGACGCCGAAAGGACGAATGAGGCAGGGGGCATGACAGGATCCAAGATTCTCATCGTAGACGATGAGCTGGTTATCAGGGACGGGCTGCGGCGTGTCCTCGAGGGAGCCGGCTTCCAGGCGTTCACCTCCTCCAGTGGCTACGAGGCGGTCGAGAGGCTCCAGCAGGAAAACTTTCATATCGTGGTGACGGATCTCAAGATGCCCGGCATGGACGGCCTCGAGGTCCTCAATGCGATCCGCATCCTCCAGCCGGAGGTGCCGGTCATTATCATAACCGGCTATTCCACAGTGGACACCGCCGTCGAGGCCATGAAGAACGGCGCCTTCGACTACATTTCCAAACCCTTCACCCCCGAGCAGATCATCGAGAAAGTGGAAAAGGCCCTCGAGCAGAGGGTGTTCCGTCCGGATCAGCTGCGACCCGAAATGGTCTGGAAGGACGGAGGGCACGACCTGTTCATCGGCGACAGTGAGCCGATGCAGAAGGTCTATCGCCGCATCAGGCAGGTAGCGCCAACCGACAGCACCGTGTTGATCACCGGGGAGAGCGGCACGGGAAAGGAACTTGTCGCAAGGGCTATCCATCAGAGCAGCTCCCGGAGGGCGAAACCCTTCATTGCCGTGGACTGTACGGCCCTGGTCGAGAACCTCCTTGAGAGTGAGCTCTTCGGCCATGTGAAGGGTTCTTTCACCGGGGCCGTTCACACCAAAACGGGGCTGTTCAAGGTCGCTGACGGAGGAACGCTTTTCCTGGACGAAGTGGCCAACATAAGCCTGACAACACAGGCCAAGCTCCTTCGGGTCCTCCAGGAAAGGGAGATCACCCCTATAGGGGGAACCACGTCCATCCACATCGACATCCGCCTCATCACCGCCACCAACAGGGATCTCAAGGAGATGGTGAGTCAGGGATCGTTTCGCGAGGACCTTTTCTTCCGATTGAACATCATTCCTATCCACCTCCCTCCCCTCAGGGAACGCAAGGGGGACCTGCCCCTTCTCATCGGGCATTTTCTCCAGAAGATCGCAGAGGACATGGGCAAGGAGATCCGCGGATTCGCACCTGCTGCCATGTCCATGCTCCAATCGTATACGTATCCGGGAAATGTCAGGGAACTGGAGAACCTCATCGAAAGGGCGATCGTCCTGGCCGGCAGCAGTCTCATCCAACCCCATGACCTGGAGATCCAGGTCTCCTCGCCGACCGACCGGGAGGCACATCTGGATCTTCTCGACACCATTCCCGATAGCGCCGAAGAGCTCAAGGAGAGGAAGAAACAGGTCCGTGAAAAGGCCGTAGAGCCCCTTGAGAGGGCGTTTCTCCTCAAGGCCCCGGAGAGGAACGGGTGGAACATCACCAGGGCGGCGAAGGAGGTCGGCATGCAGCGGACCAATTTTCAGGCGATGCTCAGGAGGCTTGGCATCTCCGTCAGGGACAGGGAGGAAGAACCGATCAGCGAGGGAACAGAATCCTGAAGGCTTCCATCCGGTCCCGTTCCTCCCCGTCCGGGGGGGGCTGCGTTCGGCCTCCGGGTGCCCTTCTTGATCTGAGCCCGCTCTCGGTTCCGGAGCACCCAGGCCAACTCACACAGCCTCTTCAGGGGGACGATTCTTGCGCCTCAAGCTCATAGTACAGTTTTCACTCGTGTCCAGCATCGTTCTTCTCTTCACCTCGGCGCTCTTCACCTATTTCAACCTCGAAACCCTCAAGAAAACGCTTCTGGGGCTCTACATCGAACGGGCCGACAGCCTGAGTGAGACGATCATCCGGGCGACCCATCATGAGATGCTCCGAAACGATCGGAGCAGGCTGATGGCCATGATCCAGGAGGTCAGCGCTCACGGAGAGATCCGTCGCATCCGGCTTATCAACAAGGACGGGATCATTACCTATTCCAGCGACGTGCAGGAGATCGAGAATCTCGTCGACAAAGCGGATGAACCTGGCTGCAGGACCTGTCACCTGGCCGGGAAAACCCTCACTCATGCCACGTCAATGGATCTGAGCCGGATCCTAAAGGACAAAGAGGGACGTGAGAGTCTGGGCATCATAAAACCCATATACAACGAGGAGGCATGCTCCAGTGCCCCCTGTCACGTTCATCCAGAGGACCTTCACCTGTTGGGCGTGCTCGATCTGTCCGTTTCCACGGACGAGATGAACGCACAGATCAACGACTACCGCAATAACATCCTGGTCCAGATCCTCTTCCTGGTCCTGTCCATCTCCCTTTGTCTGACCCTGCTCACCCAGAAACTGGTCAACAGGCCGGTCAAACTGCTCCTCGAGCACACCCGCGCCGTGGCGAGGGGAGATTGGAGACTCATCGACACGACCCCGGGAGACGAGATCGGGGAGCTGGCCGAAGCGTTCAATGAGATGACCCGCAAGCTCAAGAAGGCCAGGGAGGATCGGGAGGGGTGGGCGGCAACCCTTGAGACCAGGGTTGAGGAGAGAACGCGGGAGCTCAAGGAGATGCAGTCGGTACTCATCCGGTCCGAAAAGCTGGCCTCGCTGGGCGAACTGGTCGCCGGAATCGCGCACGAACTCAACAATCCCCTCACCGGCATCATGATTCACGCCCCCATGATCGCCTCGGATTCCCGCCTCGACGAGGATCTCCGTGAGGACTGTCAGACGATCATCCGGGAGGCCAAGCGCTGCTCCAAGATCGTCGGTGACCTGCTCGATTTCTCGAGGGTATCCGACCCCCATAAAACCATGAGCTCGATCAACTCGGTCATCGACCGCACCCTGACCCTCGTGGAGCACCACCCCGATTTTCACGACATCGAGATCGTCAGGGAGTATGACGAGGAGATTCCCGAGGTGCTCATTGACGCGGGTCAGATCGAGCAGGTTCTGGTCAACATGCTGGTCAACGCCAGCCAGGCCATGCCCGACGGGGGAAGGCTCACGATCATGACCCTTAACCTTCCGGAGGAGCATTCCATCCTCATCCAACTGTCGGACACGGGCATAGGCATCCCGGAGAAGGACCAGGAGAAGCTCTTTGACCCCTTCTTTACCACCAAGGGGCCAAAGGGAACCGGCCTGGGCCTCTCGGTATCCTACGGCATCATCGAATCCCACGGAGGCATAATCGAGGTGGACAGCCGGGTCGGCGAGGGGACGACCTTTTCCATCACACTTCCCATAACCACCCCGGTGATCTCCGATCTTTATGAGGATTAGTCCGGTTCCGGGTGTTGAAATCCAAAATCCGAAAGACAGTTCACCGTTCCCGGTTCACGGTTAAAAAAAGCCGTGATTAGTGATTCGTAATTTGTGATTCGGAAAGACGAGTTCACAGTTCCCTGTTCACAGTTAAAAGAGCCGTGATTGGTGATTTGTGATTCGTGATTTGTGATTCGAAAAGACTGGTTCACAGTTCGCAGTTCACGGTTCCCGGTTCACAGTTAAAACAGCCGTGATTGGTGATTCGTGATTAGTGATTAGCCCTTCTCTCCGCGTCTTCGCGTCCCCGTGTCCCCGTATCCGCCTTTCGCCCCCTCGCCCTATCTCCCCCTCTCCCCTTCGTGTCCCCTCATCCCCGTGTCTCCGCGTCCGCCTCTCGCCCCCTCGCCCTATCTCCCCCTCTCCCCTTCGTGTCCCCTCATCCCCGCGTCTCCGCGTCCGCCTTTCGCCTCTCTGGACCCTGGCCCCTGGACTCTGGACTCATTTCACCCCGCGTCCCGGATTCTGGCTCCTGACTCCATTTTCAATGCCGCCCCCCTGGTTCTAAAGTGTCATCTTCCAGGAGAGCAGAGTGTTGAGAACTGGGAACTGAGAACTGGGAACTGAGAACTGGTAACTGAGAGCTGGGAACTGAGAGCTGAGTCATAAGTACTAAGTGATATATGATAAGTAACAGCTCAGTTTACTTATCTCTTATCACTTATCTCTTAGAACTATAATATCCTTCCCCTCTCGCCCCCTCGCCCTACCGCCCCTGCGCCCCCTCTGGACCCTGGACCCTGGCCTCTGGACTGTTCCTCTCCCGCCTCCGCCCGTTAATCCCCCAGGCTTGCCAGGATCTCCTCTTCATCGCGAAGGGCTTCCGAGCAGGAGGTCCATATTCGGTAGTTTTCCAGGCCGAGTATGGTCAGGCCGGCCACGAACACCGCCCAGAAACTCTCGCCCAGGTCACCCGCATAGTAGTAGAACACGTAGAACGAGGTCAGGTAGCCGAGGTGGGACCAGCCACGGTAGGTGCCGAATTCACGGTTCATCCTGGCGAGGATGAGGGTCAGCGCCGAGAAGACGTAGACGACCAGTGCGATACTGATAAGGGTGGGAGGAGGTGAGGGTCCGAGGAACTGCCTGGTCTTTTCCGACAGGGGAGGGAGGAGGCGGGCATTGAGCATGGCAATGGCGCTGAGGGCGGTGAAGATAACCATTCCCAGCATACCCATGCGGAGCTGGCGCCGGAGGAATCGGATCCTTTCCTGAGTTTCCCGACGAAGGCGATCACGGTCTGCCGTCGCCCCGTTGGCTTCCTGGGAGATGTTCTGAGGCTTCACAGTGGTCATCGGCATCGGTCGCTACGACGTGAGCACCTCCGCATATCCACGTGGGGGCGACACCTGATCCTGGCCTTTCCTCCTAGGAAGTCATATTAGCATCTTTTGGCCGATATTTCTCAAGCTCCTCTTCGCATCTGCTCCTGTCCCTGGCCATCTCGAGGAAGGCCTTGGAGAGATACTCGACCTCCTCAACCCCCCTCGGCGGCGTTCGGTCCAACTGCCCCCGGGACACGTCCCCCACGTAGCTCATCAAACTCCTGATGGGAGACAGGACGTTTACCCTCAGCAGAGCACTTACTCCACCCACCGACAGGACCAGGATCATCAGGCAGAAGGCGATCATTTGGAGTCGAAGGGTGCCCAGGGTGTTTTCCAGGGTCCGCTGGGACAGACCTATATCCAGTATCCCGAGGAATTTCTGGCTCGGCGAATGGTAGTGACAGGCGCCGTTGAAACAAGCGGGCTCATTGTATATGGGAGCTGTGATCGCGATCACCTTCTCACCGTCCGCATTGGTGAACTGCCGGGCCTTCTCCAGCGGACCGAGGTGGTTTTCCGGCTCAGGGCCACTGTGACAACCGATGCAGCCCGCGTTCCCGGCCCCCAGGGCGACTTCCTGCTCTGCCGGATCGGAGGATATCATGATCACGCCGCCACAGGTGAAGATGCGGACAAACTCGACACCTTCCTGCTGTCCGATATTGACGACGATCTGGTCGATGGTCTCCCGATCCGATTTGATCATCGCGTAGCGGGTGGCCTTGATGATGGTGTCGGCGAGGCTGGCCTCATGGTAGATCGTATCGTTGACAAGATCCTTCTTGATCAGGTTGTACAGGATGATGGAACAGACGATCACAAAGCCCGTCATGGTGATCGCCACGGGCACGATCGCCCTCCCCGCGAAGTTGTTGAACATGCCCCTTCTCCCTGTCATCTGCCGCCTCTGGCCGGGTTCTACCCGAATGGCGGAACACCCGTTATCCGCCGATCAGGTAACCGCTGCTTTAATTCGCCGGTGGGTCGGGAAAGGCAGATCTCCCGACCCACCGCCCCCCTTATGGCGAATCCTCGATCCTTTGATAGGCTGGCGCGGGCACCAGCTCCTGTCCAGGTATCAAACCCCTTTCCAGTTCGACCGCGTAAACCTCATCCGGAACCGACTGCCAGGCGTAAAGGACCGGCAGACGGTAGAGGATGAAGCGGTAGGTGACGAGGTACACGCAGAAAAGAGTGACCGATATCATCGCCTCGAACAGGTGGGGTATCTCCTGGTAGAGGTTCCAGTTAAAGGCGATCAAAGCCGTGTTCAGGCGGTTCAGAACGATGCCGAGCACCGTCAGGAAGGCGGTAAACCGGATCAGGCCCACCATGTTCCGCCTGATCGCCACCGAGAACAGGATGATGGGTGTGATCACTCCCAGGAGGAGTTCGAGGAGGAACCACCGTCCCCATCCGGTGGCAAGATAGGCCCATTCATTGTCATGGGCTATGCCGATCAGCTTGATGACAAGATAGGTAACGAGGGCCATGCTGGCCCCTTTGGCCAGGCCCAGCGTTATCCTGTCCAGGTTGTCGAGGAAATTCCTGTCGCAGCGCCAGGCCATGGTCCTCTTCACCACCGTGCTGACCACTATCACCATGCACAGACCGGCGAAGACGGATGAGCAGAAGTAGAAGATCCACAGGTAGTTTTCCGAATACCAGAGGGGATGGACCTTCCCCGGAGCGTAGGTGAACAGGGCGCCCAAGGCTCCCTGGTGGAGGGTGGACAGAATGATGCCGGCCACCGTCAGACCGATGGTGATCCTCTTGATATATGCCCTCGCATTGGGCCAGTTGACCCATTCGAAAAACGACTCGGACACTTCCATGATCTGGACCGAGAGATAGGTGGCGACATGCCAGCCCACCAGGAAGAGGACGGCCGCCGTCCCCCACGAGACGAACATGGGATAGGGCAGGCGCCAGGGCTGACCCAGGTCGACCATGAGATAGACGACTGCGAAGAAGTACCCCAGGAGGCCGTTGAGAAGCGCCAGCCTCTCGATGGGCTTGAAATCCTTTCGCCCGAACAGCTCTACCGTCGTCCCGAGAAGGAACCCGGAGGCGGACAGAGGAACCATGACGAAGAGTCCGAAACCGAGGAAGAGGCCCCAGGGGTAATCGTTCGAGCTGTGCGTCACCGCTCCCAGCCCGAACAGGTAGCGATAGAGGATGAGGGGCACACCGACAGCGAAGACAGCGGCGAACACCCAGTTCAGGGGATTGCGGAGAACCTGGTTGAGATACTCACGCGGACTCAGGCCTAGGAGCATCTTCTCGGTGAAGGTCCACCTCCTCCCGCCCGGACTCTTCTGTAAAGAATCGATCGGTCTGTATCCATTTTCAAGCAGGCCTTTCATTTTACCCCTCCTCACGATCGAAGCTTTGGCTTTCTTCCTCACGCTCTTTTCCCTTGGTCGAAAGACGATGGAAGCCCATGAACAGGGCGGGCCAGATAGCAAGAACCATGGGGACGTTGGAGAGGAAGTCCTGGGCGTTGGCCAGGATCGGCTCTCTCTGAAGACTCGTGTCGAAGCCTAGTTCCTCGAAGGGAACGGCCGAGATGTACAACCAGGCGGTCCCGCCCACCTCCTTTTCGCCGTAAACATGGTCGATATATCTCTCCGGGTCGGTCCTTATCCTGTCATGGGCCGTCTTGAGAAGGTCCCGGCGGTAACCGAAAGTGAGGACCTCCTGAGGACAGATCTCCACGCAGGCGGGCGGACGACCCTGGCTCAGGCGGGTGTCGTAGCAGAAGATGCATTTCCTGACGACGGGATTCAACGCGCTGGAATAGGCGTAGGCCGGTATGCGGAAGGGACAGGCGACCATGCAGTTGCGGCAACCCACGCAGACTTTTGAATCGTAGATAACCGCCCCTTCCTGTGTCTTGGTGTAGGCATTGACGAAGCAGGAGGTCAGGCAGGCCGGTTCATTGCAATGGTTGCACTGGATCTTACGGTAAACAGGGGCACCGCCCTCTTCAGGCTCATAACGGTTGACCACCGTGTAGGCGTTTTCATCTGTCCTGCGCTTCTGGGTGCCGTGATGGAAAGTCTGATCAAACACCGACATGTCGTCGAAGGGGAGATCGGGTTCGGGCAGACCCTGCTCATGGTTACAGGCGGCCTCGCAGCTGCGGCACCCCACGCAGCGGGTCAGATCAACCAGAACCCCCATTCCCTCCGGATACCCGTCAAAACTGTTGGCCGACCAGCCCCTCGTCGGGGTGCCCACCAGGGTTGACGCTCCGCCGATAACAGCTGCCGCCAGAAATCCTCTACGGCTTATTCCACTCATGACGGTTTGCCTCCTTTCCTCTCTCAATGAAAATGATCAGCGGCTCGACATCCCGCCTAATGACCGTCACCGGACTGTTTCCCTGCCGGCATGAACCGGCCTGAATAGTAGAACGCCTCACCCGTCTCGTTCCGGGTGTGACAGTCCTGGCAGCCTTCCGGGCCACCCATCTCCATATGGCACTGGAGGCAGTTGAGGTGGTAAGCCGCCTTCAGGCCCGGCTTGTCGATGTGATAAAAAGACCCCTCTACCTGCCTTTTCCGGAGATATTCCGCGGAAAACGGCTGGGCCACATGACACTTCCCGCAGGCTACGGTGTCCAGAGCCTCGCTCCCGTCGTGGCACGGGAGGCAACGCCCGTCCGTAACATCGGTCCCGGTAGTGTGGTGATGGCATTCCGAACAGCTCTCGGCGAAATCGAGATGCAGGTCATGGTCGAATTCAGCCGCGTCAAAGAGATGGGAAAGCGCGTCAATTACGACCAATGAGGGCATCCTGGTGTCACCGCTCCGGCTCATCCCCGGTGAGGTGAATATCATCGCCAATACTGAAACTATGACCCATATCCAGTTCCTAACCATCCTCTGCATCCTCCTGTCTGACTCCGGCCCCGAAGGCCGCCCGTGATCCCGGCCGTGCGCACTGCCACGCCATGGGAACGGGGGTCCTTTCTCTGTGACAGCTAACCCGGCTCATCTGTCTTCGTCGGCGGCTTGATCACGTGCTTGTAGAACAGCGGGAAGGTGACGAAGAATCCAACGCAGATAAGGTATTCGACTGCCTTGATATAGTTGTAGAAGTCCACAAGGGTGCAACACTCGACGACCCGCCCGATCGAACTGAAGAACCTCCCCAACAACTCTGCCATTTCCTCTCTCCTTTTGCTCGGTCTCCGGTCTAGGAAAACGCCGGTCGGATTCCAACCGGCGCAAGGTTTCAGCCGTTCTCCCGGCCCGACTCAACAGCCACGGTCGCCTCCTTCCTGGTCCTCCCCGAGATGAGCGCCTTGATACCGCCCATCAGCAGGACCAGTGCGGGAACCAGCTGGGCAATGACGATCAGCGCACAGACACCAAGGAAAATGCTGACGAGGATGCCGCTGTTGTAGGTCTTTGTGGTGTCAACCGCGAATGCCGGACTGGTTCCGGCCAGGTAAAGCACCAGGGCCGCGATGATCGTTCTCACCACAGCGCCAAAGACAACCGACCCCCTTGATCCCATGAACGTCTTCATGATGGTCCTCCTTCCTTCCGGGGAGGGCAGGAATGGCCCTATTCCCCATGGTTATTCTGAGACAACCGTGCCGACCACAGCCTGTCGGATGAGTTCTCGAAGGCGCACTTGACGACCTGACGGAGTTCGTCTCTGTCCTCCCTGTTGATCGGCTTCAGGGCATGGTAAAAGATCCCCTCACGGCGGAATTTCCTCAGCAGTGGCAGTGATTCCTCGTCGGAAATCAGAATAATAGTGAGATCCCTCTTGCAGCTTTTCAGGAGAGGGATGAGCTCCTTAGCCGGCATGTCGTCGAATTCGCTGCCGAGCACGATGACCTTCACGTCCCTTTTGAGGACATCGCGCAGCACGGCGTCCACCGACTGGGGGGCGATGACCTGATAATCACCCTCTTCGAAGATCTCCGTTATCTGTCGGCGGACGTCCGTATCCTTGTCGGCTATGAGGAGCAGCCGCATGGTATTTGTCCCCCAAGCGCTCATTGGAGCCTCCGGCATCGCGTTCATCAACTTCGGTTCGTCTGCTCGGTTTCAACCAGTTCGGCCTCCTTCGGTGCCCGCCTGAAAACGGCTGCGACCATTGAACCGAAGAGGACCAGGGCCGGGATCAGCTGAAGGACGATAATGGCCGCCAGAAAGGCGAAGAAGAGTTTGATCGCCCAACCGCTACCCCCTCCCTCGGCGCCGCTGGCGGCGAACGCCGATGTGGAATAGAAGACGAGTGTCAGCAAAGCTGTCTGGAAATAGGTCTTCATGGCTGCCTCCTTTTTCCTCCGTTGCATCGCGGTCTTCCCCTCTCGTAAAAACCCAGAGCATATACCGTGCCAAAACGCACAAAAGAGTGGGATTTATGTAACATCCCGTTTTCTATACAAATTTCACTTCAATACCAGTGTCGTGAGGCATGGAGGGAACAGAAAGGTGTACATAATAATTATTCACCGCCGTGATGGCATGTGGCTGAACCACCGCCATTTTCGGCCCTAAAACTCGAGAGGGATCAGGAGATCAGGAGGAACAGAAAGATGTACAAATAATATATACGGTCCTGGCCCCTCCGATATCTGTCTGTCTTTCGCCGTGAGGGGCAGGGATGGCGGCGTCCATCCGTTGACCTTCAAATTCAAACGATATTATGGTAGATTTCAAGGGCAGGCCGATGGAATTTGTTTTCTGCGGCCGATTGCGTCTGATTTGAGCGCCCCCCGTCCCCATCCCGGAGAGTTTCGCCCCTATCGCATCCCTGCTATTCTTAACCGTGAGGGTCGAAAATGAGTTCAAACTGGCAGGCCAAAGCCGCTCAGAGGCGGGGGAAAAGAGGTCGATGGGCTCAACGAGGGACAGATCGCGCCCGAATGACGTAGATGACAGTCTTCTCATCGCGGAGATCCACCGGGCCGAGGGCGAGATCGATCGCTTCCTCGAGTCGAAGAGGGCCGAGGCGGAGAGGATCCTGTCCGCCGCTGCTGCCCTGTCCGAGAAACTCAGGGACTCCGGTCGAGAGACGGCTCAACGGGAGGCTGGCGCCCTCCGGGAGAAACTGCTGAGAGAGGCGGAGGAAGAGGCCGGAAGGATCGTCCTCGAGGGGGAGGCTCTCGCGGACGGGGAAAAGGCTGACATGGAACACAGGCCCGACGAGATCGTCGCCATCATCCTGAGGCATCTCCTGGGAGGATCGGCATGATCACACCCATGGTCAAGGCCACCATCATGGGGCCCCGCCGGTACTTTACCGGCACTCTGGACCTGATTCACTCCATCGGCACGGTCCATTTTGACCCCTTTCCCACAGCAGGGCACAGGATCGACTGTCTGGAATCCTCCAGCAGGCCCAGGGAGGCGGACGACATCAGGGTCCAGCTCGCGGACCTCCTGGAGCGGGTGAGGAGGCTACGGTCTTCCCTTCCCCCTCCCGGGACATCCCCAACCGCACCGGCATGGCTCTTCGACCGCAACATCTCCTCATCGGACCTGAAGGACTGCCTCCAGAAGGCCGACGGGCAGATCTCTCCGCCCTTCGACGAACTTCTCACCCTCCGCAACGAACTGGCGATGCTCTCCCGGTACGAAAGGGTGGTCGCCGCACTGTACCCACTGCTTCAGAGGGCCACGGAGGTGGAGAAGCTCGAACTCATGGGGATCATCCTCGAGAGAAAGCGTGAGGGGGTCATTCCCATCCTCGACAAGGCGCTGGAAAGGATCACCGACAGCAGGTCCGTGATCTTCACCGGGGACATGGATCGCGAGAATATAGCAGCCATCGTCGCCTATCCCCCGGAATACGACAGGACGGTCAGGACGCTCCTCACCCGGGAGAGCATCACGGATATCAGACTGCCGGAGACCTATTCGGACAAGCCTCTCGCGACCACTCTCCGGCTTATTATCCATCGACGGAAGGAGCTGCCGGGGCAGATCTCACTGGCCGAAGAGAGGCTGTCCGACCTGTCCTCCCGGTGGAGCGGCTGTCTGGCCAGGATCGAGGAGATCATCGTCGAGAGACTCGATGAGATCCAGACCGTCTCGTACGGGGCCCAGAGCCGGCACACGTTTTTCCTCAGGGGCTGGATCCCCGCGGACAAGGTCGACCTTCTCCTGAACGGGATCAGGAGCAACTACCACGAAGAGATAACGGTCGAGGTGGCGCCTGCGGGCCTCAAGGAGTTCAGTGAGGTGCCCGTGGAGCTCAGGAACAGACCCTTCGTGAGGATCTTCGAGCCGCTCATCCGTCTTCTGGCCCTGCCCCGCTATGGTACCCTTGACCCCACCCCGTTCATGGCCTTTTTCTTCCCCCTCTTCTTCGGCTTTATCCTCGGGGACATAGGGTACGGCCTCGCCCTCCTGGGCCTGTCATCGTTCCTCCGCTACAGGTTCCGGGAAATACCTCTGGTGGCCAGTCTCGCCTCCATATTCATGCTCGGCGGCACGTCAGCAATAGTCTTCGGGGCGCTCTTCGGAGAATTTGTCGGAGATCTGGGGGAGCACTGGGGCCTCCATCCCCTTCTCATGGACAGGAGCAGGCTGTTCATGCCCCTTCTCTTCATCGCTATTGGACTGGGAGTGGCCCACATACTCATCGGTTTCTGTCTCAGTCTGCTGATAGGGATCCGGCAGAGGCACGGCCGTCACGGGGCTTCCGCCACGGCAAATATTCTCGCCCTCACCGGGGCGATCCTCCTTGTCGCTTCCGCCATCGGTTATGTGCCCGAGGCCTCCACCGTCGGTATTCTCCTTCTCATCCTGGGACTGACGACTCTGCTCTTCACGGAGGGGCTCATGGGCCCAATGGAGTTTCTCAAGACCTTCGGCAACATCCTCTCCTACTCCCGTCTGATGGCCATCGGCATGTCATCGGTGGTCCTGGCAAAGGTCGCCAACATGATGGGGGGAACGGCGGGGTCCATAGCCGTCGGCGTGATCATCGCCCTGATCTTTCACAGCCTCAACTTCGCCCTCGGGGTTTTCTCACCGACCATCCACTCGCTGAGGCTTCACTATGTGGAGTTCTTCAGCAAGTTCTATCAGCCCGGCGGCAGACCCTACAGACCTTTCAGGAGACACAGCACGCTATGACGAAACGGGTTTCCGAGGATCTCTTCCTCGAGATCGGGGAGCTGCTCAACTCCAATCTCGACGAGGCCAGCATCCTGCGCACATTCTGCAACAAGATCCTGTCCCTCTTCGACGCCGAACGGGTATCGATCCTGTCCATGGGTCCCCAGGGTAAATATCTCACTTTGACCGCCTGGGCCGGCAGATACCCCGATGACATCAGCAAGGTCTCTATCCCCGTCGGCGAGGGGATCGCGGGATGGGTTGCAGCCACGGGAGAGACTCTCCTGGTCCCGGACGTGGACAAGGATAACCGGTTCGCGGGCCGTTTTCCCCACAGGTATCGAACCCGATCCTTCATGAGCATACCCCTGAAGGGAAGGGGCTATCTCCTCGGTGTCCTGAACGTCTCGGACAATACCGGCGACGAGGGTTTCACCGAGGAGAACCTGCGCACCCTCCGGCCGCTTGCCCTCCAGGTGGGCATGGGTATGGAAAACCTTCGCTTCAGAGACCGACTGAGCTCACTGGCGCCGGCCTCGGCGGCTCTGGTCTCGGCCCTCCTGGAACTTCACCAGGGCCATACGGACATCGAATCCGGTCTGATCCCGAAGACCATCGAGGCGATGAAGACAGCTATCGGGCCTCACTCCCATCTCGTCATCCTGGGGGAGATCGGATCCAACCGAGCCTGGGTCGGAAGGACGACCCTGGACGGTCGATCCCAGGTGGCGGTGATGGACTATCGGTCAGGCTTTGGTCTCTATCAGAACCTGGCCTCGCTCCCGCTTCACTCTCCCTATCCTGAGAGTGACCAGCTCAACCAGCTCGGCTTTGCCTGGGATCTGGTTCTTGACGGGTCTCTTCTCCTGATCAGGAATCTTCTTCCTCCGAGACACAACATGTTCGGATTGGCATTGTCCGCCGTCCCCCCCCAGGACAATGAGGACATGGATATCCTGAGGAACTCCCAGAACATTCTCACCCGTTTCGTCGACCTGGTGATATCCGGGATCCTCAACCGAAGTCAGATCCAGAAGCTGGACCACCTCAAGACAGAGCTTATCTCCACGGTATCCCATGAACTGAGGACTCCCCTCACCTCCATCCAGGGATTTTCAGAGCTCGTTCTCCGGGATGACGGGATCCCTGAACCCCAGCGAAAATACCTTTCGATCATCAACAACGAGAGCAAGCGTCTCAACAGGATGATCAACAACTTCCTGGACCTGGCCCGGCTGGAGTCGGGCCAGCTGACCCTGGTCAAGGAACCCGTGGACCCGGTGGAGGCGGTCGAGAACACCGTGAAGCTCCTCAAACCCCAGGCCGAGACGAGAGGGGCCATGATCAGCCTTCACGGTGACTATGATCTGCCCCTTCTCATCGCCGACAGGGACAGGGTCGAGCAGGTCCTCGTCAACCTGATCGGCAACGCCATCAAACACGGCGGAAGCGGGGTCGAGATAGAGGTGGGGATCGAGAAGTCCGAGGGACAGACTGTCTTCGAGATCAGCGACAACGGACCGGGAATCCCCGAGGAGGAGCAGCACCTCGTCTTCAACCGTTTCTACAGGGGAATCCTGGAAAAGGACGAGGACGAGGACGAGGACAAGGGAACGGGCCTGGGCCTCCCTCTCACCAAGGAGATCATAGAGCAGCACGGAGGGACCATCTCGGTTCAGAGCATTCCGCACCAGAGAACGACCTTCCGGTTCTCCCTTCCCACCCAGGGGCTGATCAGCCCCCAGAGGGGCATCACGGCCTGGTATCCCGGCGACGAGAACCTGAACGTCGAGCTGATCAACCGGGTGGCGGAGGGGAAAACGGTGGGCATGCTCACCATCCACGTCAACCACAGCTCGAGCCGGGTGCACCCGGATGAGGCCCTTTCCGTTGAGGACCTCAGCGAGATCGAGGAGATCATCACCGCGGCACTGACCGATGGCGGAATGGGGGACGACTTTGTCCAGAGCAGGCCGCAGGGTGAGTTCCTGGTCCTGACCTATGCATCCCTGGTGGATGAATATGCCAGCCGCCTCCTCACGGCCTTCAACGACCGATTCAAGGCAGCCTACAATCTGGCCATCGGCGCGGCGGTCCTGGAGGGCGATGAGGAGATCGAACCCAGCCGGATGCTTACCCTGTCCAGGCAGGCCTGCCGGTACGTGGAGAGGACGCAGAAGACGGGCTATCTGAAGAACAGGAGGATGTAAACGAGTATGGGAGTATCGGTGTCACGGGGTAACGGGGAAGCTCATGCCGCCATTCGGTAACCAAGCGAAGCAATTGGTCTTCACCGATAGCCCGACACCTAGACACTCCGATACCCAAATGAAGGGGGGCAACGTCATGAGTGAAACAGCACTATTGGCCTTTGCAGCCGCTCTGGCCATCGGGCTGCCCGCGCTGGCAACGGGCTGGGCCCAGTCCCGCATCGGTTCCGCGGGCGCAGGGGCGCTCGCCGAGAGACCGGAAGTCAGCGGCACGGTGATCATCCTGCTCGCCATACCCGAGACCATGGTCATCCTCGGCTTCGTCATCGCCTTCCTCATCCTGGTGATGCTGAGATGAACGATGAGAGGAGATCACCCCCCAGTCGTCAGCAACTGGTCGAATCCCTCTGGCGGGATGCCAGAAGGGAGGCCGACGGCATCCTCGCTCAGGCGCAGACTGAGGGGCGGCGGATCGAGGAAGACGCCCACCTGTCAAACGAGAGGATCCTCAGGGAGACCCTGGAAAGGACGCAGATCGAGACCGGGAGCGAGACGGCCCGCATCCTGAATCTCGCCGCCAATTCAGCGAGGAGACACCTTCTCCAATGCCGGTATTCCATTCTGGAGGAAGGCATCGCCAGGCTGGAGGGGATGCTCGCGGGATCGGCCACCCTCGATTCCGAGCTGCGCCTCGCTCTCCCCAGGCTTTTGGCAGAGGCCCTCGAAGGCGTCCGTCAGGGGGCCGGCATTAAGATCACGGTCCACCCGGCCGACGAGGGGGCCGTGGGCGCGATCATCCAGGACAGGGGAATGAGTGCCGAGGTGATCGGCGACCCCCGGCTCATAGGAGGCGCCGTGGTCGCGGTCAACAACAGCTTCGAGATCAGGGACAACAGCGTTCTGTCGAGGCTGCAGGCCATCAGGGAAACCCCTCCTCTGGCCCTTCTCAAGGAACTCTTCGGAGGCTCAAGGGACGGGCACACAGGGGGCCATGCCGGAATTCCTGCCAGGTCCCATCAGGCCTGACAGGACGGAAGCTGGCCATGGTCGAGTATATCGACTACATCAACGCCAGGATCCGGGGCATGATGGCTCGCCTCATGAGCGAGGAGCGCCTCCGTCAGACAACCGAGTCCGCCACTGTCAGTGATTGGGTCGCCAGCCTGAGGGAGACACCGTACACGGCGGAACTGGGGGGATCCGTTCCCTTCGGAGACAGCGGCGCCCTCATGGCTGCTGTGGACCGGTCCACAGCAGCCCGAACTCACAGGTTGTCGCGAATTGCTTCCGGACGGCCCGCCACAGCCCTGTCGGCCCTCCTGGCCGAGTGGGACCTCAAGAACCTCCAGACCCTGATCAGCGGCCTGCATTACAGGGCCAAGCCGGAACAGATCCTCTCTTCCACCATCGCCGGCGGAGTCCTCGACCAGGATCAGCTGGAGGTGCTCGCCCGATCCTCCTCCCTCAGGGAGGCGGCCGACAGGCTGGTGACGTGGCATTACCCCTACGCCAAGGTTTTTAAGAGGGCCATTGGAAGGGACGATCGACCCCTGATCGACATGCGGCTGGAGCTGACCAGGGGCCTGGTGGGCCACATCCGCCTTATCGCATCCGGTTCCGGCTTCCCATCCCTGATGCGTTACCTGGGGGACCGAGTGGACCAGATGAACCTGATGACCGCCCTCATGTGGCGCACCCTGCCCACGGACAGGGGTCCCGAGGGGTTCTATCTGGAGAAGGGCGGAGAATTGACACCCTCCCTTTACCTGCGGGTCATCAGGGCCTCGGATGTGGGCGAGATCGCCCTGATGCTCCCCAGGGGCATCCTGAAGAACGCCGTCCGAAAGGCCTCCGTCCCCTTCGACCTGGGCGGGAGGAGCTCCGTCTTTCAGCAGGCGCTGGACAGGGAGCTCCACCGAGCGTACACCCGGCTCAGGGATATCGACCCTCTGGACATGTCCCTTCTTATCGCGTACCTGCTGAACCTCTACCGGGAGGGGATCCTCCTCAAGCTGGCCCTTCTCCGGATCTTCATGGGCATCTCCCCGGGGATCTTCCAGGAGGTGGTGGGAGATGTCTGAGATCCTGGTCATCGGACAGCCGGAGATCGTGGAGGGCTTTTCCCTGGCCGGCGCGGACGTGGAGACCTGCTCCGACCCCTCCCGGCTCGAGTGGAGGGTCATGGACCTCCTGCGGGGACGGTCCCATGGCATTGTCATCATCACCGAGGAGCTTTACGAGTCCCTTCCCGAGAAGGTGCGGCTCAAGGCCGAGGAGAGCGGCCGGCCCCTGTTCATCACCCTGCCCCGCCCCCGGGGAGAGGATTTCTGGACGGAACAGGAGGACATGATCACCAGGATCATCCGCCGGGCCATCGGGTATCGATTGAAGATCAGAAGGTAATAATTTGGTAGTCAGTATTAAGGAGTCAGAATTCAGTCAAAAGGCACGAAGGGAAAAAATCACAGTGAGCGGTAAAAGATATCAAATGAAAACAGATCAATTTCTCCAGTATTTCCGAGCCAATGTGAGGGTTTTCCACTGAATACTGAATACCGACTACTGAATACTTGATCGTTGACCGGAGGTATCCTCATGCAGGCAGCCGGCTCCATTCACAGCATCGCGGGATCGGCCGTCGAGGCCAAAGGCCTGACGGGCGCCCGGATGTACGATGTTGCCAAGGTGGGGGAACGGGGCCTGATGGGGGAGATCATCCGGATCGAATCCGGCGTGGCGACCATCCAGGTCTATGAGGACACGTCGGGCCTCTCCATCGGGGAACCGGTCGGCTGCCAGGGACATCCCTTGACCGTAGAGCTCGGGCCGGGCCTTCTCGGTGTGGCCTTCGACGGCATCCAGCGGCCTCTCGATTCCCTGCGGCAGGAGGAGGGGGACTTCATCCTGCGGGGCACCTCGATACCCTCCATCGACCGGGACCGGTCCTGGTCCTTCAGCCCCGCCGTGAAGCAAGGGGACACCGTGATCGGGGGCGACCTGTTGGGGACCACCCGTGAGGGCTCGCGCATCGAGCACCGCATCATGGTCCCTCCCGACATCGGCGGGACGGTGGTGGAGGCCAGGCAGGGGGATTTCAGAGTCGAGGAAACGGTCGTCCGGATCCAAACCGGAGCCGGCATTGTCGATCTGAGCATGATCACCAGGTGGCCGGTACGCATCCCCAGGCCCTTTGCCGAGAAGATGCCCCCCGACCAGCCGTTCATCACCGGGCAGCGGATCCTGGACACCCTTTTCCCCATAGCCAGGGGGGGGACCGCCATCGTGCCCGGCGGATTCGGTACCGGCAAGACCGTCGTGGAACAGACCCTGGCAAAGTACGCCGATGCGGACGTCATCATCTATGTCGGGTGCGGGGAGAGGGGAAACGAGATGACCGAGGTCCTGACCGAGTTCCCGCTTCTCGAGGATCCTCAGACGGGCGGTTCCCTGATGGAGAGGACGGTTCTGGTGGTCAACACCTCCAATATGCCGGTGGCCGCCCGCGAGGCGTCCATCTACACGGGCATCACCATGGCTGAATACTACAGGGACATGGGGTACGACGTGGCCCTCATGGCGGACTCCACTTCCCGCTGGGCAGAGGCGCTGCGGGAGATCTCCAGCCGCCTCGAGGAGATGCCCGGCGAGGAGGGTTATCCCACCTACATGGGCACCAGGCTCGCCACCTTCTACGAGAGGGCGGGTATGGTCCGCACCCTGGGCTCCAACGGCCGGACGGGATCGGTGACGGTTGTCAGCGCGGTCTCGCCGCCGGGAGGAGACTTCTCGGAGCCGGTGACGCAGTCATCCATGAGGGTCGCCGGAGCCCTGTGGGCCCTGGACACCTCGCTGGCGCACCGCCGCCACTACCCTGCCATCGACTGGACCCGGAGCTACAGCCTTTTCACAACCAGGTTGACGCCCTGGTATGTTGAGCAGGTGGCGGAGGACTGGCCGGTGCAGAGGCAGAGGCTCAACAGAATGCTGGAACGGGAGAAGGAGATCCTGGAGATGGTCCAGCTGGTGGGCGAGGACGCCATCCCGGACACGGAGAGGGTGCTTCTCCTGGGCGCCCGTCTGATACGGGAGAACTTCCTCCGGCAGAACGCCTATCACCCGGTGGACGCCACCTGCCCGATGAAAAAGCAGTACTGGATGCTCTCTGCCTTCCTGGAAGGCTACGAAGTCATCCTGTCCGGCCTCGCCGAGGAGATCCCCCTTGAGGACCTCCTGGCCGTCGGAGCAATAGGCGATCTGGCCAGGCTGAACGAACTTACCGACGACCGATTCCCCTCCGCGTCGGAGGAAGTCCTGAACCGCCTGAAGGAGGATGTCTCGGACCTTGCCGAGCAGATCCGTACCCAAAGGGAACGTTTCGAGGAGGAAGGAGAGGGTGGAGAGCCTGCTGAATAGACGGAGCCGGGGGCTGATCGGGATCTCCGGTCCCCTGGTAAGCATGAGATATCTGCCCGGGGTATTCCTTGGACAGATGATCGAGCTGCGGACCGAGACGGGTCAGCAGCGCAAAGGGCAGGTCCTCGAGCTCTCCGAGGAGATGACGACGGCCCAGCTCTTCGAGACGACTCAGGGCATCGACACGGAATCCATATCGGTCCGTTATCTACCCAGCACGGCGAGGTTCAGGCTGTCGCGGGAGATCCTGGGCCGCGCCTTTTCCGGATCCGGCGTCCCCATCGATGGCACGCCGCATCCCATCCCCGAACTGGAGAGGGAGATCGTGGGCAACGCCATCAATCCCACCGCCAGGGACAAGCCGTCCGACTTCATTCAGACCGGGATCTCGGCCATCGATCTTCTCAACACACTGGTGAGGGGACAGAAACTGCCTATCTTCTCCGGCGCGGGGCTTCCCTCCAACGAGCTGGCTGTCCAGATCGTCCGTCAGGCCAGTGTCCTGGGCGAGGAGGAGGACTTCGCCATCGTCTTCGCGGCCATGGGGATCACCCACCGGGATGCGGCTTTTTTCCTTGATGCCTTCCAGACGACGGGAGCCATCCAGAGGACCGTGGTCTTTCTCAATCTCGCCTCGGACCCCACCATCGAGCGCCTCCTCACCCCCAGGATGGCTTTAACAGCCGCCGAGCACCTGGCATTCGACCATGACATGCACGTTCTGGTTGTCCTCACGGACATGGCCAACTATTGTGAGGCCCTGAGGGAGATCGGCAACGCCCGGGAGGAGATACCGGGTCGGCGGGGCTATCCCGGATACATGTACACGGACCTTGCCAGCATCTACGAGAGGGCGGGCCGCATCCGGGGGCGCGAGGGTTCCGTCACCCAGATCCCCATCCTGACGATGCCTGACGATGACATCACCCATCCCATTGCCGACCTGACGGGGTACATCACCGAGGGCCAGGTCGTCCTGTCCAGGGAGCTTCACAGAAAGGGGGTTTTCCCCCCCATCGATGTCCTGCCCAGCCTGTCCCGGCTCATGAACCTCGGTATAGGCGAGGGCAAGACCCGGGCCGACCACCGGAACCTCGCCGACCAGATCTACGCCTTCTATGCCCGGGGAAGGGACCTGAGGAGGATGGAGGCGATCGTCGGCGAGGACGCCATGACCACCGAGGACAGGCGCTACCTGGATTTCGCCCGCAGGTTCGAAGAACTGTACCTCAACCAGGGCAACAGGGAGCGGGATATCGAGACGTCCCTGGCCGAGGCCTGGCAGCTGCTGGCGGGCTTCCCCGTCACGGAACTGACCCGGATCGGCAGGCAGTGGATCGAGAAGTACCTGCCGGCGGACAATGAGGATGAGGAGAGCGAGGCATCATCATGAGCGTGCCCGCCACGAGGATGAACCTCCTGGTCCATCGCGGCAGGCTGTCGCTGGCCCGGGACGGTGTCGAACTCCTGAAGAGCAAAAGGGAGGCCCTGATCAAGGATTTCTTCCGGATCGTGGACACCATCGTGCACAGCAGGGATGAGATGGCCAGGGACGTTCAGAGGTCCATGATCCTTGCCGGCCTGGCAAAAGCCTTCAGCGGGGCCCACATGGTAAGGGCCGCCTCCCTGTCCGCAAGGGAGGACATCTCCATCAGGACCCGGGAGATGAATATCTGGGGCATCCGCATCCCCGAGGTGGAGTTCCAGGCCATGCGGAGGACGCCCGATGCCCGGGGGATGCTTCCCGTGGACACGCCATCCTACATCCTCGAGGCCGCCGAATCCTACGAGCAGCTCCTCGAGCGCCTGCTGAGGGTCGCCAGCCATGAGATCCGCCTCAAGAGACTCGGCGAGGAGATCCGCAAGGTATCCCGGAGGATCAACGCCCTCGAACAGTCCCTGATCCCTTCCCTCACCCGGCAGATCAGGATGATGCTGGAGACGCTCCAGGAGAGGGAGAGGGAGGACATCTACCGTCTCAAGCACATCAAGAACAGGATGGGGAGGAAAGCATAAGAATCAGGGGCGGCACCCCGGGGTGCCGCCCCTGATAGACCTCGAAGGTCCAGGATCTGGGGGGACGCATCAGCGTCCGTGGCCTCCTCCGCCCTCTCCGTTGCCGCCGCTACCTTCGCCACCGCCTTCGCCGGTCCCGCCCTGTTCAGAGCTCCGGTCGGTTTCCACATCTCCGTGCTTCCCCAAACGGTCTTGATCCTGATCCCGATCATGATTCCGGTCCTGGTCCCGGTCCATATCCTGGTCTGTCAATACGAGCAGTTCCGTGTCCTGGCAGCTGCCGTCCCTGGCCTGAACCCGATCCCGATCCCGGTCCCGATCCTGGTCGTCTGCAATAACCGCCGCAGGAAGAGCCAGTGCCAGGGCCACCGTCAGTGACAGAACCGCAAACAGCGTCCGTTTCCACTTACCCTTTTCCATCTCATGCCTCCCCGCCCTCGCCGAAGGTCAAGGTCCACGCGTCCCTTCGCCTTGCCCGGCTTCTGGACATGTCCAAAAGATCCTTTCTCCCGCCATCGATCGGCTCTTCTCTTTCCCTCACGCCTGGCACCACCCCCTCTGCCCGATCACCGCCACAAACACCGGCGGAAACACCGGCGACCGGATTTACCCTCTATGTACAGTTAGACACGCCGCCCGGCAAAAGGTTTAAGGAAGTACTTCCGGCACGACCCGGTGGAGGGCAGGCGGTTGGGGGTCCACAGGGGACGCCCCGGACGGGCACCTTCCTCTTTCTTCCTATCCGGACGGCGTCGTTCCATCCCGCCGCGGACTCTGTGGTAGAATTATTGTATCGGTCCAGGACGCCGCACAGCATTCCCGACGGGGGTGCTTCACCGAACCAGGAGGAACCCATGAAGAGAGTGGTCGCTGCGATCGCCCTGTTCTCAGCCCTCACCGGGTGCGCCACATTCCACAACCGGAATACCTTTCTGGACGGCATGCCGCCCAACGCCCCCGTGATGGACGTCGCAATGACCGTGGAAAACTACCGGTTTACGCCCAGCGTGATCCA
This sequence comes from bacterium, assembly GCA_020350725.1. Lineage (GTDB taxonomy): Bacteria > BMS3Abin14 > BMS3Abin14 > BMS3Abin14 > BMS3Abin14. The sequence continues at coordinate 2,165,903 of CP070719.1, read as the reverse complement.
CGTCGAGGCCGGCACCCGTCTCCGTCTCGGGATCACCAGCCTCGGGTCGAAACACGAGATCTGGATCAAGGAGTTCGAGATCCACCAGACGATCCCCGCCGGCAGGACGGTCACCGTGGACGTGTATCTTGCCGAGCCGGGCGAGTACAGGTACGGCTGCAGCCTGGGTGTCGGAATCCATTACCTGTTCGGGATGAAGGGGAGGATCATCGTGGAGTGATGGGTGGTCATCAAAAGAAGTTCACCGTTCCCGGTTCCCGGTTCACAGTTGGAAATCAGAGCATTGGAGCATTAGAAATTAGAGATACGGGGTCAATCCAGTGTCCAAAATCCAAAATGAATAGACCTCTTCGGCAATCCCCGTCCTGACCCCCGATAGCATAGAGACTGGACACGAGAAGTTCACCGTTCTCGGTTCACAGTTTACGGTTTAACGCTAAAAGTAAAAGTGCTCTGACCCCGGGTTTATATAAATAAGGAGGCCTGCACTGCAGGAGAAAACGGCGCAGGCCGGGAATAGGACACCGAAACGTTGGGAGGCCGGCTCAAAAGAGCCGGCCTCCCCTCTGTCGTCTCACAAAAGGTGGAGGAGGGATCAAGGCCTCGTCAACGCACTCACATCACCGCCCAGGCTCTCGATGGAATCATACAGGGTCTGGATGACGTAGCGGTAATTGTGAATATGACCGCAGGGATCACGCCCCGAGTGGTAGTTGAAGGCCGCCGCCAAAAGCATATCGTCGAATATCGAATAGCGGTTGCCGAAGGACAGTTCGTCCGGATCTCCCACACCGTCGGCGTCGGTGTCGTTGAAGAAGTAGGGATAATTGACCGGTGAGTAGACGATGGGTTCACTCAGCTCCGTAGCCGCGTAATCCTGGATCTCGAGGATGAGGAGTGCCAGCATCCCGTCGATCTCGTCCTGGAAACTGCCGGCCAGACCGTCCCCGTCGTAGTCGGTCGTCGGTCCACCGGGCTCGGCGATGTCGTCGAAATCGGTGATCCCGGCGTGACACAGGGCGTTGTCACAATCCGTCAGGGCCGGTTTGAAGGTGTGGTCCTCCACGCCCCTCATGTGGCAGCCCAGGCAGGTTTTCTGGGAAGCCAGGTGATCCTCGAACGTGTTGTAGCCCGCGTAGAGTTGCCCCGCGTATTCGAAGGCCGCCGTGGCTTCAGACCCGTACTGTATGGCCGCCGCCGCCAGGTAGTGGCGGTTGATGAAGGTGTGGGTGTCGGCAGCGGCAATGCGATCGGCCACGGACACACCCGATTCCCGGCCCTGGTGGCACTGAGCGCACAGGTTGCTCTCATCCCCGATGTCGACCACAAAGCCCGAGGGGAAGGTCACATCAGCCACGTTCCACAGATCGCCCTCGAAGGCGCCGGAGAAGGAATCAACGACGTGGCACGTCTCGCAGGCGAAACCGGCCGAGATCCCCTTCGTGTACTCCGTGTATTCCGGCTCCGTGATCAGGTCCCCGGTGTCGAAGAAGTAGGCCGCCCCCTCGGAGGCGTGGCATCTTGAGCAGGTCGGCTGGACAACACCGTCCTCGTCCCAGTAGCGGAAAGCCTCAGCGGCGGCGTTGAAGTGCCCCTCGGCGTCCCGGTGGAGCGGGTTGGAGGTGTCCGGGTTGACCGTCACCCCGAGGGCTTCCAGGGAGTCCACCATCAGCTCGATAACATAGGCGGCGTTGTGGGCGTAATGGCCGGGGTCCGACCGGACCCACTGCAGGTTGTAGGCGGCCCGGTACTGGTCCGCCGTCGTGATGTTGCTGAAATAGGGGTAACGGCCCAGATCCTCCACCTCGGCCGCCACCAGGGCGTCGCCGAGCAGTTCCTGGAGGGTCTCCATCTCGTAGAAGATCCCTTCGCCCGCATCACCGTCGCCGTCGTAGTCCACCGCCTCGGAGGCGGGAGCCAGGTCGCCGATAACCCTGATGTCGCGCAGGTCCTCCACGGTGGCCACCCCGTCGTGACAGGTGTCGCAGCTCACCCTGCCGGGCGGGGCGTCGGCGATGAACAGCTTGCCCGAGTGAGCGTTGTGACACTCCACACACAGGTCGTTGGAGGCTACGTGCTCGAATTTCGAGGCGTAGGCCTTGCCGTCGAACTCGTAGCCGCCCTGGGAGAAGTTGCCGAACAGCGTCGCGCCGGCCATGCGGTAGTGCGGGTTGATCTCTCGAAACTCGAGGACCGAGCTCCCGGCGGCGATGGCCGCGTCCACGTCGGCCTTGGATCGGCGCCCGGAGTGGCAGTTCATGCACAGGGCGTTGTCTCCGAGTCCTTCCACGGTGAACAGGGCCGAGGGGAAGACGAACTCGTCGATGGTCCACCTCGAGCCCAGGGAGAAGGCGGTTTCGGCGTCGTTGAGCGCGGTGAGGGGGTGGCAGCTGTAGCAGGCCACCACCCGGGCCTGGTTGCTGTCCAGCTTGTCCGGGTCCTGCCCGGCGGTGAGCTTGATGTACTCGCTGCCGGAGTGGCAGCGGGCGCAGTCCACGTCCTGACGGTAGGCCCAGTTCATGTAGTCACCGTGGAAGCCGGGTGTATTTCCCCACTCCTCGACAAGATCTCTGATGCTGGCCTGGTCGAATTTGGAGGCGCCGTGGGGATCGTGGCACTGGACGCAGGCCTTCTCGTCGGCGGCGTTGATGTTGTAGCCCGCCACCGGCGTCCCGTTGTAGGTGCCGGGAAAATGGGAATCGTAGATCACCAGGTCGAGGTCGCCGGCATGATATTCCGCGTCGCTGCCCAGAACGGAAGGGCTTCCGTATATGGCCGGGTCCAGCCCGTAGGCAAAGGTCTCGCTGTCGTTATCCCAGGTGTACTGCAGGAACACCTGGTGACAGCTGGTGCACAGGTTGAAGGATGCGGAAAAGACCCGTTCGGTCGCACCGGCCGGCGAGGAGACGGGGGATCCGAAGCTGTCCTCTGAAACCACCTTTGCCTGTCCGACGAGATCGAGAGAATGGGACCGGTGGCAGGTGCGGCACTGGACCGGATTGCCGTTGAGGATGTCGGGCTCGGCCGTGAGGAGGTCCTCGAGTTCGCTCCGTCCGAGACCGGCTGTGACCTCCGCATACTTAAGATATCCCTCGTCGGTGTGACACCTGGAGCACAGCGCAGAATCGTCCTGGGGGGAATCGAAGTGCTCACTCAACCGGTAATTTTCGTCGATGCTCCCGCCCAGGGGCGCATCGGGCAGGTGATTGGCCGGAAAGTCAGAGTTGTGGCACTGTCCGCAGGCAAAGAAGGTGGGCTGGGGAAAGGGCCAGACATGCTCGTCGATCAGGCCCCCGTGGCAGGATGCGCAGTCGACGAAATAGCGGGGATCCGGCTCGGCCATTGCACCCACATAACCGGTTCCTGTGTGACAAGGGAAACAGTTGATATCGTTGGTGGGGGTGGGAGCCGGTATGTTCTCAGCATTGGCGTGGTCACTGTCCAGCCACGTCCCCTGCTGGGTGTGGCATGAGCAGTTAAAAACGCTGAGGATCTCCTGTGCCGCGTCACCCCGGGTCTGGTCGCCTCCGCTCTCCTTCAGGGAACTGCCGCACCCCGCCACGAGCAGCGCCACGGCCGCAAGGACCACTGAGATCTGTATCGTGCGATCGAACCGGAACATGGGTCATTCCTCCTTTTAATGGCACCGCCGGCAGGTCCGGCCGTCACCGGCGCCGTTCAGAATATCACCGATATCACCCCAGTTGTCGGGATGGGGGTTGACCACCAGCCCTTCCCGGGCGCTGTGGCACTTCAGACACACCTCACCCTCCGGATGACAGGACTGGCAGGTGGGCAGGCTCCGCCTCGCCTCACGGGCATGGTTGTCGGACCAGTCGTGGGTCGTCAGCACCGAGCCGGGATGGCACGTCGGGCACTGGGCGGGGGTGAAAGCGGAATGAGGCGTCCCGAAACCCGTGATGTCCGAAAACCCCCTCCTGTGGGACGCGAAGGCCAGGTCCTGGGGAGCGAAATCCGCGTGACAGTCGGTGCAGAACCGCTCCTCGTGGCACACCGAACAGCTCCGGGCATCGGCGCGGGCGGCGATGGGATGGGTCACCCGGTAGTCGCTGCGGTGGATGTTGAGCTTCCCCTGCTCGTCCGCGAAACCGGACCGGTGGCAGTCGAAACAGTAACGATCGTCATGACAGCTCTCGCAGTTCCTGGCCTCTTTCTTGGTGTAGGGACCGTGGTCCCGGTACCAGAAGCTGTCGTGGGTCTTCCTGGCGGGGATTTTGACCTCTTTGACAAAATCCGCCTCATGGCAGTCCTCGCATCGTGCCTCGGGGGGCACGATGTCCAGGTCGCCGGGCCGATGGCACGAGGCGCAGTCGGACTCGTACTCCGCCACGTGAACCTCGTGATCGAAGATCAACCCGGCGGCGTGGGCGGCAAGCAGGCCCCACACGAGAATAAGGATGGCGATGAGAACGATCCTTTTCATGGCGTTACCCCTAGAACGTGTACCGGAGACGGATCCTGCCCCGGTTGTAGTAGTCGTAGATCTCACTCTCTATCCTCTCGACCTTGGCCCTCAGGTTCAATGATTCTCCGAGATCCCTTTCCCCGGCCAGCCAGTACCTCTTGGACGAGGTGTCGCCCCTGTCGTCCCCCACCCTGTCGTAGACGTTGTATTCGGCCCCGGCGTCCAGGGTGATCTCCCCGTAGAGAGGAGCCCGGACGTTGGCCCTGATGCCGTTGAGATCTTCATATCCGGTCCTGAAAACAGCGACCAGGTAACCGCTCAATTCCTTGGGCCGGATGAGTTCCGCACCGGCCTCCACGACATCGGAATCATCGAAGGACTCGTAGAACTCCCTCGCGTACCTGGCGAAGAGGGTCCACTCCCGGTCAAGTCTGTAGTCCGCGGAGACGGACACCTCCTCGTAGTCGTCCACGGCGAAGACGGAATAGATGGAGGTGGAATCGAACACCGGCGTGAAACCGTAATATTCACCCCTGAAGGTCCACCTGTCGTTGGGAACGAGACGAACGGCTGCCTGATAGTAGGAGGGGATCTGCGACAGCAGGTCGTACTGCAGCTCCCCGAAGACCGATCCTCTTTTCCCCACCCTCGTCCAGGCGGATAACCCCAGGAACTCCAGGGCCAGATCGCCGTCGACCCGCTTCTGGTAGTAACTGAGGCCGAGATCGGTCCTGTCAAGGAAATCGTCCTCCACGGAAAACCCCCAGACGACCTCGTCGGACTCATAATCCTCCAGGGAGGCGTTGATCCCTCCGTAGGCCTTCAGCCGGAAAAGCTCCGGTCTCAGGTACCGGACCTGAAGACCGTCCAGAACGGGTGAGCCGGCCACCGTGTTGACCCACTGCCGTCCTATTCTGAGATCGGTGTTGTCCCAGACGTCCTTCTTCTCGAAATAGGCGAAATAGAGCCGGCTTTCCGTATCGACCTCGTTGTTGACATCCTCCGCCAGCCGGCCGTAGATACGGAACTTCCGGCCACCTGCTGTGTCATCCAGATTGATCCTGAGGTATTGGTAAAACGGGAGCGCCTCGTCGCCCTGGGGGTCATCGTACCACTCGAGATGTGTCACGGCGTCGCCGCGGAGCCGAAAATCAGCGCAGGCATGGCTCAGGGGAAAAAGAACGGAAGCGACGACCACAACCGAAAGGAATCCTGCCAAACCCCTGCTCATATCGCATCTCCCAGCCAGATTTCCTCTATCAAAGTATATCAGGGATAGGATCTCGCGCTCCACATCAAACCTGCCGATGGTGCCAGGGTCCGCTTCCCGGATTGTTGACCTGCAGAGGTGATGGTCGGGGTACGGAAACCGAGCCTTTCCTTCACACCTTGTCTCAAGATCTGCTGATAACTTGGCAAGGAACGTGCCAATTGAGACCAATAGGAATTAACTTTTACGAACAACCAATTGGCAGCGTGCCCATCGGCCAGCGCCAAGGGACCTGGTTATTACACCAGGATGGACTGGTGAAATAACCATGTATTTCCCTGGCGTGGAGAAGAGAGGTCGGCAGGAATAGGTCCGAGACCCCGAAGAATCGGACTCGGGAAGATCAGCGGGCGGCCAATTCTTTCCCAGCGTGTCGCAGATCCCCGACGCGCTGCCGGAGCTTCACTCGATCCCTAACTTCCTGATCCGGTACCTGAGGGCATCGTAACCGATGGAAAGGAGCCTGGCCGCGCCGGCCCTGTTGTTATCCGTCTTCTGAAGGGCCTGCCGGATAAGGCTCTCCTCAACGGCCTCAAGGGGAATCCCGTCCGCGGGCAGGATAACAACGGGCTGGTCGGTGCTATCGACCGGTCGTTTCTGAAGGGCCACCTCCCGCGGGAGCTGGTCGGGCGTGATGATCTCGGCGCTCTCGAGAACAGCGATCCTCTCCATGGCGTTTCTGACCTCCCTGACGTTTCCGGGCCACGAATAGGCGAGCATCATCCCCTCCGCCTCCGGGGAGAAGCCCCGGATGGCCTTCTTCTGGAACTTGTCGCAGAAATACTCAACGAAATAGGAGGCGATGGGCATGATATCCTCTTTCCGCTGCCTGAGGGGCGGGATGTGGAAAGGGAAGGTGCTCAGGCGGTAATAGAGGTCCTTGCGGAAAAATCCTTCGTGCACCGATCGGTCGAGATCGATGTTGGTGGTGGCCATCACCGTCACATGTACGGGCACGGCTTTCCTGCCCCCGATCCGGCGGACCGTTCTCTCCTCCAGGACCCGCAGCAGCTTGCTCTGCAGGTCGGGCCTCATCTCTCCGATCTCGTCCAGGAGCAGGGATCCATTGTTCGCCAGCTCAAAAACGCCTTTCTTGTCTGATTTCGCATCGGTAAACGCCCCTTTGACGTGCCCGAACAACTCGCTTTCGATCAGGTTATCCGGTATTGCGGCGCAGTTGATGGCCATAAAGGGGGCATATTCCTCCTCTGAGCCCCCGTAGATCAGCTGGTGGATGTGCCGCGCCAGCAGCTCCTTGCCCGTGCCGCTCTCCCCGGAGATGAGAACGGTCGAGACCCTGGCCCCGGCCAACTTCTCCGCTTTTTCCCTGAGGTCCCTCATGGCTGCCGACTCCCCGATCATTTTTTTCGTGAAGACGGCAGAGCTGAGCCTGCTCAGGTAATCGACCTTTCTCCGCAGATCCTCCTTCTCGATGATGTTGTTTATTACGATCCTGAGCTTGTCCATCTCGAAGGGTTTGACCAGATAATCCACCGCTCCCAGCTTCATGGCCCTGATGGCGGTGTCAGCGGTGTCGTCGGCGGTGAGGATCACTGCCTGGGGAGCCTCCATTCCCCTCTCCTGAAGGGCGGCCAGGACGTCGAGGCCGCTTCTCCCCGGCAGGCCGATGTCCAGCAGGAGGATATCCGGGGGGAAGGAGGCTATCTTTTCCTCCAGCTGGTCGGCGTCTGGCGCGGACATCACCTCAAATCCTTCCCTCTGGAGTGTCCGGGTCAGGAGCGATACAATGAGGCGGTCGTCGTCGACGATGAAGATCCTCCCCTTAGCGCCGGTGGTCATGACACCTCCCTCGAGGGCTCCCCAGGCAGCCACACGGCAAAGGTCGCACCGGACCTTTCGTTATTACGCACCGTGATCTCCCCCCCGTGCTGCTCCACCAACCGCTTGCTGACCGCCAGCCCCAGGCCGGTCCCCTTGGACTTGGTGGTGAAGAAGGGATCGAAGACCTTGACCAGGACATTCGGATCAATCCCCTCTCCCGTGTCGGAGATCTCCACCTTGAAATACCCGTCGCGTTCACCCATCGACGTCCTGACCTTCAGGGTGCCCCCTCCGGGCATGGCGTCCACCCCGTTCAGGAGGAGATTCAGGAAGATCTGCTGGAGTTGAGAGGCGTCGGCCCTGACCTGGGGGAGGCGGGTGTCGTACTCCCGGACGATCCTGACCTCCTCTCCTTGATACCCCTGAGAGACCTGTCCGTGAAGGATCAGTTCCACGTTCGAGATCGCGTTGTCAAGGATCCCGTTCAGATCCTCCATCTGAAAATCGGGTTTGGGAGGCTTGGCGAAGTTCAGGAGGCTCCTCATGAGCCGCTCCATGTTCTGCACCTGCTCCCGGGTCTGGTAAAGGAGTTCCCGGTATTCCTCATCCAGTTCCACCTCGTCGAGGAGGACCTCAATGGACAGTTTGATCCCCGCGATCGGGTTCTTGATCTCATGGGCCAGGCCCGAGGCCAACTCGCCCATGTGAACCATCTGGTCGGCGCGCATCATGTTCCTCATAAGATCCTTCAGGGCTCCGGACATCTCATTGAAGGAGTCTGCAACCTCGCCGAATTCGTCCCTCAGGCCCTCGATACGGTAGTCCAGGTCCCCCGCCTTGAGCTTTTGGGTCGCCCTCAGGAGCTCGGAGACCGGTTCGGTGAATTTGATGAAGAGCAGGGCGGCCAGTCCGATGAGGAGGAGGGGGCCGAGCATGGTAAAGATGATGAGAACGGCCTTGGAGAACTGGATCCTCTCCAGGACCTCGCTCGTCCTCCTCTCGAGGTTCACAGTGGTCATCAGGAGCATCCCGTCGACCTCTTCGATGAATTCCTCACCGATCCGGAAAGCGTTGTCCTCCTCCTGGCGCAGCCTCTGGGTGTTAGCCCTCATGGTGTACACGCGGCTCAGGGCATGCTTGTACTTTTCCGCATCCCCGGCAAGCCGTCGCAGCCTCGCGGTGACTTCCTCGTTGTGATGACAGGAGAAACAGGAGTCTATGGTCCGGCTCATTTTGGATACATGGGAGACCAGGGTGCCGAATTCCCTCTCGTGCCGGGTATCCTTGAGGGTGAGGTCCCGCTGGACCTTCTTGATCTGGATGAGCATCTGTTCCCGCAGGATCTCCACCCGATGGAGCTGGATCAGGTCGTCCAGGGTACCGGTGGACCTCTCGATGGAGACGACCAGGTAGCCTCCGCCCAAAATAGAGGCGCCGCACAGGAGGACCAGGGTGAGGAAGAGCTTTCTCTTCACTACTCGTTCACCCAGTCATAGGTTGCCAGTTCCAGACCGGCCAGTTCCGCGTAATCGTACACCGGGGCGTAATCCTCATTGACCGTCTCGATAAACCTCGACACCCCGAAATTCCTCAGGACCGCCTCGCCCTCGGGATCCTGGTGCATTGTCAGCAGAACGGTCTTCAGCCTGTCCTTTAACTCGCCGTCCAGATCCCCGCGGACGGCAAGGGCGTTCTCGGGGACGCTCGGGGATTGGGCCAGGATCTCAAGGTCGTTCAGGAGCCTGCTGTCGGACTGTGCGATCCGGTAATAGACCGTGTTCTTGGCCGCTCCCACATCGGCCCGCCCGTTGAGAACGTCGTAGATAGAGTCCTCGTGGGTGCCGGTGAAGTAGGTCTCGGAGAAGTACTCCCTGTAATCAGGGATCCCGTTCTCCTTGAAATAGACCAGGGGAAGAAGGTATCCGGCGGTGGTTGCCTTGTCCACGAATGCGAATCTTTTGCCCTTCATGTCGGCGGCCGATGCGATGCCGCTGGCTTTCCTGACGAAGATCAGACCGTAGTAGGAGGAGACGCCATCGGCGCTCTCGGGTCGGGCGAGAACGTCGAGCCCCAGCTTCGCATGGGCGAGACCGTAGGTGAAACTGCCGAAGAAGGCTCCGTCCAGTCCCAGGGATACAAAATTGTCTATGATGTTGCCGTATCGGGAGAGGATCTTTAACTTGACCTCGACCCCGACCTTTCCGGACAGGTAGGACGCCAGGGGTTCGTATCTCTCGAGCTGGGTGAAAACGTTGTGCTCGGGGATGAGTCCGATGAGGAGTTGCTCGCTGTAAACCCTCTCAACGGGCGCCGTCGGGCCCTTCTCCCTGGTGCACTGGGCAGGGATGATCACCAGGGTCAACAGAAGGGCTGTGGAACCCCATCTGGCAAGTTTCCCTTTCTTCACCGTGCTGCCGGGTCCCCGGTTTTTGGACAGGAGGGGGTCGGATGCTCTGCCCGGTGCCGGACGGCATAGGGGAGGGTGACGCTCCCTGCCCGCATTTCCCCTTTCCATGCTAACCCCTTTCGGTTTCAAACGGTTCACCGCCAACGCCCTGACTGCATGAACGGCCACCCGATCGTCAAACAAGCCATCGGGGCTCAATAGGGCGACGGGTCTCCATTCTAACAGGAGAACAGGGTCTGGTGGAGAAAATATTCACTTAGACGACCTGAGTGGAGAGGGATCTCGGGCTTGGGGGACGTCGTGCATACAGGGGTCGGGAGCTGGCAGTGGGCCGGGGGACGGAATTGCGATCCGGGGACAGGCGAGGGGGAGAGCTGGAGGTCACCTCCTCCCCTTGCCGTACACATGGTCCCCGATCCTCCGCACCCTCTCCATCTCTCCATCCGTCAGGGGCCCCAGCTCAAGGGTTCTCAGATTCTCCTCCAGTTCCTCGGCGGTCCTCGGACCGGTCATGACCAGGTCCACGCGGAGGTCGGTCAGGGCAAACCGGTAGCAGTCGGCGGCGGTGAGGGCCTCCTCCCCGGGAGGCATGCGCCCGGGATCCAGGAGCTGGCCCCATCGGGTGGCGGTATAGGCCATGATGCCGGGGGGGGCCTTCTCGGGGATGCGGGGAAAGATGTCCCTCTCCGCCCCCCGATGTGCGGCATTGTAACGGAGCATGTAGACGTCTATGGGAAGCCTTCCGTCGGCCACCATGCGGCCCAGGAGGGGACGGTTGTGGGAAGAGGCTGCAAGGTGGCGCACTTTACCCTCCTCCTTGAGACGCAGGGCCGTGTCCAGCATACGGCCGCGAGGCGCACCCCTCATCATCCAACCCAGGATAAGGAGGTCTGCACAGTCGATCCCCAGCGTGCGCAGGCCCTGCTCATGGAAGCGCCGCATGACAAGGCCCGACTTGTCGTAACTCTGGAAGGCGATGACAAGGCGGTCCCGGTGGGTACCCTTGAGTCTTACCAGAGCGTCACGCATGCCCTCCTTTCGCCTCGACCCCCAGTAGAACACGTTGACCCCGTACTGGTGGAAAGCCCTCTCCATGGCAGCAGCCGGCACTCCGTAGGAGGCCGCAATGCCCAGGCGGCTGACGGACAGGCCGGTTCGGCCGAGGGTGGTGTGGCTCCTGAAATCCATGGAAAAGAGGATACAGGAGACGGGAGACAGAATACAGGGTAAATGCCCTAACCTCGGAGGTGGCGAGAGACGCGGCGAGCCGTGGCGGTTCTCCACCCTGCTGCGGGTGGCTGGTGATTTCATCCCTGTTTTCGCCCCAAAGGTTGAACCCACACCTTCGCCCGTCTTTTTACGTCGAAGAGGAGTCTCGCTCTGCCTCCTCCCTCTGCCCCGAGTCCGTCGAGCGGTGACCGGTCCGGGTCGGGGACTTTCGCCGGCTCCTGCCGCCTGGCTACTGAATCCCCTTCAGTGCTATATTATTTCAATGGACACTCGCCCCCTCTCCCTGGACGACCACGATCTGCTCTTCGACCGGCTCCGGTCCATCGATGTCCCCATCTCGGAGTTCTCCTTCGCCAATCTGTACCTGTTCCGGGACACTCACCGGTATGAGATCGTTCAGGGTGCCGAGATCTTCATCCGTGGACGGTCCTACGGGGGAGAGACCTACATCATGCCCACAAGAGACGTCCGGGAGGTGGACCCCCGCATCATGCGTGAGATGGCCGCTCAAGCGGACTACCTGTATCCCATTGCCGAGGAGTGGCTCTCGGCCTTCGCCTCCGGATTCGAGACGACCTTCGACGAGGGGGACTCGGACTACCTCTACCTGACGGAGAGGATCGCCACCTACGCGGGAAAGAAGCTCCACAGAAAAAAGAACCTGCTTAATTTCTTCAGGAAGCATTACCGGTACGAGGCCCTGCCCCTTACGGAGGACAGGATCCCGGACGCCATCCGGGTCCTGAACGAGTGGCAGGAGGAGTCGGGCAAGGGTTTTACCGACACCGACTTCGCAGCCTGCCGCGAGTCGCTGGTGAGGATGGAGGAACTGGCCCTGTGCGGGGGCATCTATTACACGGAGGGCGAGCCGTCCGGTTTCGTCCACGGGGAGGAGCTCAACGGTGAGACCTACGCCCTCCACTTCGCCAAGGCGCTGAAGAAGTACAAGGGGATCTATCAGTACATCTTCTCCAGCTTCGCCGGCATCCTGCCGAAGAAGTACAGGTACCTGAATTTTGAGCAGGATCTGGGAAAAGAGGCTCTCAGACATTCGAAGGAGAGTTATTTCCCGGAGATGAAGCTGAGGAAATACAGGGTTTCGTTGAAAAGGTAGTCAGGAGTCAGTATTCAGAAGTCAGTTAGAGTGGCTGTCGTTCGTCATTGGTGATCTGTGATTCGGGATGCTCTCCTGTGTCACTGCGAGCCCACAGGATCATGGCGAAGCAGTCTCGGAGATCAGGGCAGCTTCTGTGAGATTGCTTCGGGACCGGAATTTTCCTCCCAATGACAGGACTCCTTACTTCGTCTCCGTCCCCTTCCCTGGCAAAGCCGAAGGATTACCGCATCGTCTGCGGTTTTCTCCACCTTGAGGTCTTACTCTGTACTCGGCACCTTGACCCGGCACTCACGCTCTCACTATTTTCTCCCGGGAGCGAGCCGTCATCGCCAGCAGCCACCGGTGCAGCGGAAGCATCACCTCGAAGGTCCGGAAAGCCAGTTCCACTATTTCCGGTGAATGTATCTCCTCCGGGAGGGGTCCCTCGGTCCAGGCAGTGAGACCGTTGTAGAGGAGGAACTGGGCGTAGGGATGATCCCCGTCGAACCCCCGCGGGACCTTCTTGTAGTGAAGCCCTCCGATGGTGAAGGACCGGGACACCTCCATGGCCGCCGTGACCAGATCGTGGCCGTGTCTCGGGTGCACCACCGAATTCCGGTACTCCTCCAGCAGGGCCCTGGAGAACAGGTGGATGCCGGCCCCCAGCATCAGGTCGGGTGGCTCGAGGTGAAAATAGAAGCCCGGGCACTCCATCTTGGGTCCCTCACCCTCCCACAGGAAGATACCCAGGTGGGTCTTGTAGGGCTTCTTGTCCCTGGCGAAGCGGGTGTCCCGGTAGATGCGGAAGATGGATCCGTTGACCCGCGGGTCGGCGATGATGCCCGGGGCAACGGATATGATCCTTGCCCCGAGCGCCTCGACGAAGGCCTTGGCCGGTTCGATGACCATCCGGTCAAAGTCCTCCCTGTGCGCGTTGAACCACCGCCTGTTGTTGTTCCTGGCCAGATCGGCCAGGAAGGTCACCGTTTCTCGGGGAAAACCGGAGAAATCGGACATATTTTTGGTCCTCCCGGGTCCAGTGCCCAGAGAAAAGAGATCCGAGATTCCTGTTTTCGATTTTCCAATGTCGAATCTCCCATTTCGATTTTCTACTGAATCCCGACTACTGACTACTGAATACTATTACCTAACGTTCGATCGGACCAGCTCCAGTTCCACGAAGCCAGGCTCCTCCTCACAATGGGGATAGAGCTTCTGGACAAAGACCGCCATGTGGGGGGTGGTGCGGTGGGCCTCCTCCGCCTCGTCGTCCTCGAAGGTCATGATGTGGAAGAAGGATACGTCCCCCTGGCCATGGTAGGCCTCGTAGAACAGAGTGGCCGGTTCGTTCCGTTTCACGGCGTCCACGAAATCCGATACGGCCTCTTTAACCTCGTCGACCCTGTCCTCCTTGATCCGGTAGATCGCCAGCATGTGTTTTTTCATATTTCCTCCGGGAAAAGTGCCAGGTACAAAGTGCGAAGGGCCAAGCAGTACCAAATCTTGAACTTCGTCCTTTGCCCTTAGCTCCTGGCCCTTAACCTACAAAAACACCCACACCAGTATGGGCGCGAAAAAGATCCCCGGCAGCAGGTTGCCGATGGGAAGCTTCTTGATGCCGAGGATATCCAGGCCGATGGCCAATATCAAAAGGCCGCCGACGGCGTTCATCTCGGCGACAACGGGTTCGGTGAGATAGGCCTGGACCCATCCCGCCGTCAGGGTGATGGAACCCTGATAGAGAAGCAGGGGGATGACGGAGAAGATGACCCCGATGCCCAGTGTTGACGCCAGGGCTATGGAAGCTATACCGTCCAGGGCCGACTTGGCGTAGAGGATGGTGGGCCTCTCGCCCAGTCCGTCCTGTATGGACCCCATGATGGCCATGGCCCCGATGCAGTACAGAAGGCTGGCGGTGACGAAAGCCTCCGCAACATCGCCGGCGTCCCGGAACCGCTCCTGCAGGCGACGTCCGAACCCCTCCAGCCTGGTCTCGACACCGAGGATCTCTCCGGCAATGCCCCCGAGCAGGAGGCTGGCGATGACGATGAGGGGCTGCTTTGACTGCAGGGCCAGCTGGGTACCGATGAGCAGCACCGCCAGTCCCAGGCCGTAGATGATGGTTTGTCGCATGCGTTCGGGGATGAGGTGCCCGAGATACCGCCCGAGGAGGGTCCCGACGATGACAGCGATGATGTTGACGGTGGTGCCCTGCAGGGGCATAAACGGGCCTCCCTGCCCAGTACAAGGTACGACGTTCTAAGTGTTTGGTTTTTCGATCCTTCGCTTGATGCCCTGCCAGGCCTCCGCGGTCAAGAAGCTCTCGTCCATCCCCTCCACCATGCGCTCGAAGAGTTTCAATGGGACGGCGAAGGTCAGGACATCTGCCCTGACATAGGGTCTGGCGGAGATGTCGAACATGCCCAGAACACCCCTGGGATCGTCCCGGTCCCCTTCCGCGAGCGGGTAGTTGATGATGCTGCCGCACCCGGCCGTCTGGGGCGAGATGACACAGTTTCTGTCCGAGGTATCGAAAGCCGCCAGATGGAAAAGGGCGGCGATGACATCCGGGCCGGCGAACCAGGCTACCACCCTGGGTGCGTCCTCCGGGTCCAGGGCATCGAACCTTTTCGCCACGAGGTAGGTACCTTCGGCAGGCACAATGGAGGCCGACCCGGCCAGCCCCTCGACCAGTTCGGGCGTCCTCTTCAGCCTGAGTCCCTCGAACTGCCCGGGCACGCCGCAGGACAGAAAATAGGCCAGGTTGGGGTCCGGCTTCGAGGGAAAACCGGAATACCGGACCCCACCCCTGCAGCCGATGCTGTCTCCGGTGAAGGCGGCGGTCTGTCCGTCCCGTACCTCCTTGAGTTGGCCGATCATGCAGGTGAAACCCTCGGTGATCTTGACATGCTCTTCATATCTATCATCGTCAGAGAAGAAGAAGACGATGGGCAGATCGGCTGAGCCGAAATAGTTTACCCATCCATCCAGAAATCTCTCCTTCAGCGTAAGATCCATGATTCGTCTGCCCTTTCTTCCACCGTTCCGCCCAAAAGAAACCATTTACCACAGAGAACTCCGAGAGCACAGAGGAATCTCCCGCCCGAACCGTTGAGCCATCCCGCAGCGACGGCGGGGAGCAGGCGGGCGGCGGCGATGGAATATTCAGCCGGGATCAGAGTCCCCCCGGGTCAACCTTTTTCCTTCATCCTCCACCTTCTCGGCCGTCCTGTAAAGGGGATAACCGGCGAAGAGGAAGGCTCCCCCGAGGATCCATGCACCGGCTATGGAAACGGATCGGGAGAGATACCCCAGGCCGGTCTGGCCCAAAACCCCGCCGAGGTCGAGGAAAAGAGCGTCCACGGACAGGACCGTTGCCCGCTTCCCCGAGGCAATGTGCCGGTTGATAAAGCCCTGCCGAATGGGCTTGACCACACCCAGAACCACCCCGAAGGACAGGTAGAGCACCACCGCACAGGCGAACAGGACAGGTCCCCTCGAACGTTCCGGCGCCAGAGCACCGAGGAGCCCGGCCGCCGCAACCGCCGCCGCCTGAACCAGGCTTCCCCAGGCAAGCAGCCGGGCCGGGCTCTTTGCATGAAACGCCTGCATGGCCCTGCTCACAAGGCTGTTACCCAGGATGCTCGACAGGGAAAAAAGGGCGCTGACCAGACCGGCCACCCATATAAGCTCCCTGGCCAGAAGGTCCAGGAAATACCTCTGCCAGGAGTACCAGCCGAAGATGAAGAACAGCCCCTCGACGAAGGAGGCGATGACGCAGAACCGGATGACCGGATGCCGCCACCCGTAGGACACCCCCTCGTAAAAGATCCGTCTGGTTTCCTCTCCGAAGGTTCCCGCTTTTAAGGGGCGAGGTTCGAAACCGAGATCCCTCATAAAGAGGAGGATGACGAACAGGGTCGGTATCAGGATCATGGCGCGGACGAGGTACGGCAGAGCGAGGTTCACCTGGCCAAGAAAACCCCCGGCAACAGTGCCCACGAGCATGGAGGCGGAGAACGCGGTCTGCCCCCTGGCGAAGACCCTCTCCCTTGTTCCGTCGAATCCCGTGTGATCGAGGGCATCGACCAACCATGCCTCCACAGCGCCCGTCTGGAAGGTAAAACCCAATCCGAGGGCAAAGGAAATACCGGCGAAGGCCCAGATCCCCCATTGGTACCGGGCCGCCGCAACGTAGAGGAGGGTGGAGAAGAAGAGGACGATGACACACAGGACGAAGGAGACCTTGCGTCCCAGAGTGTCTGCTACGACACCCGTGGGCACCTCGAAGGCGACCATTCCGACGGTAAATGCCGCATTGACGACCATGACCTGGAAGATGTCCAGGCCCGCCTCCATGAGGAAGAGGGTATTGATCCCCCAGATCATGGATGTGGCCAGGGTGTAGAGGGCGGTTATGACCAAGTAGGTGTTGATGACCTGCCGGGGGGTAGTCATTAAGACAAGTGATCTGTGATCTGTGATCCGTGATCCGTGATTGGAAAATCCGGTTCAACGTACCCGGGTGAGAAACTATCCGCTATTTAACTTTCGCTTCCTCTTTCCTCCGTGCCTCCGCGTCCCCGTGTCTTTCTTATTCCCCGCTCGCCTGTCCTTATCAGTCCTTTTTCCTGTTCTTTTCCGGTGCAAAGACGGTCCTGAAATCCTTCGCCATGCTGACCCGGATCCAGCCCCTTTCCCGGGCCAGATCGACGAGTTCTTCGCTGCCGTCGTAATATTCGTATTCCCTCACAGCGTCGTCGTGAACCAGAAAAAAGACCCTTGACGGGAGAAATTCGCTCCCGGTGAACTCCATCATAGGGATATCGCCGTCTGCATTCCCGAAGGTGAAAATGGGGCGGCCTCCTGTGACACGTTGGATATTGACCGGTTTTCCATCCGCCTCGTTCGCAGGAGGCACGACGGTTCCCATCCTGATCAGAACAGGCCCAAGATCCGACACCTCAAATTGCATCTCAGTCAGTGTCCCTATCACCCGGTCACGGGGGATACCGAAGACCATCTCCGAGAAGGCCCTGACAAATTCCACGTCCCCGTCGGTGCAGACGAACACTTTGAACCCGCTCCTGTCGAGATACTTGACAAGTTCCAGCACAGGAAAGTAGGCCAGTCTGCGATAGGGGCTTGCGAAGCGGGGATGTTCTCTTGTCCGGACCCACTTCTCCGCCAGGACGGCAAACTCCTCCTGTGCCATTCCGCCGTGGGCAGCCTCCAGGAGGGGCGGATGCCGGGTGCCCGACAGGTTGTCGAGCTCCCGGCGCAGAATGCTCCTGAACGGTTCCGTCGTCTCCCACTCGGGATGCCTGTCGGCCAGGTCCAGGATCCTGTCGTAGATAAAAACGGCCGGGATGCTGTGGGGTTTCTCCGGCCACAGTGTTCCATCGCTGTCGATCACCGCGATCCTGTCTCCTGGGGGAACAAAAGCGTCGCTGAAGAAATCGGTCACCTCCGTCACAAAATCGACAACAGCCCTCTTGGCCGGTCCCTCGTTCCATGAGGGCAGATAGTCGACCTCCTTTTTCGATGACCTCCTGAAGATCCCGCAGCCCGCAAGGAGGATCGTCGAGATCAGGATCGCAGCTATGGTCACGTTATGCAGACGTTTCACGGTTTGTCCCCTGAAAACGACATCAGATAAAAGGAAACAGAAGTCCGCAGCCGGGAGGGGACGGGAGGATTCGTCATCTCATTCCGCGCCGGCAATCTTTTCAGCCTGATCCCGTCTTCCGGCTCCCGGCTTCTGCCCCTAAAGTCCCTTGATCTTCCAGATCCCCTCCTGGGCCTTATCCGCCCATTCCCCGTAGGGCTCGAGGCCGATGACCCGACCGTACTCCTCGAGAGCCTGATGGTTCCTCCCCAACCAACGGAGGACCTCTCCCATGTGGTAACGGATTTCAGGTATCCCGGGCTGGTACTTGACCGCAGTGGACAGGGCCTGGTGGGCCTCCTCAAACAGGCCCTGCTTGAAGTAGATCCAGCCGAGGGTGTCGTAGAAAAACCCGTTCTCCTGTTCCTTGCCCAGGGCCGCATTGGCGAGGGCCAGGGCGTCCTCTATATTGACGCCCTTTTCGACATAGGCCCATGCGAGGTTGTTGAATGTCTTGACGTTGTCGGGGTTGAGCTGGAGGGCCTGCTCGTAGTGACGGACCGCCTCGGTGAAATTCCCCTGGGACATCAGGGCCTCGCCGAGGTTATGGTGCAGGCGGTCAAGGGACGGATTGATGCTTATTCCTTTTCTGTAGATGTCGATCGCGTCACTGACTCTGCCCGTCCGATACCTGAGAACACCCAGGTTGCTGTAGGCCAGGACATATTCCCGGTCCAGGGAAATGGCCTTTGTCAGCTCCGTTTCGGCCTCCTCAATGCGGTCCACGAGCATGAGGGCCACGCCGAGATTGCCGTGGATCTCGGGGCTTTCGGGTTCCAGCTCGACCGCCCTTCTGAACTCGGCGATAGCCAGACTGAGCTGGCCGAGATGATAATAGCAGACACCGATATTGTTCCGGACGAATCCATAGTCTTCAGCATATCGAGCGGATCTCTGGAAACGTTCCAGAGCCTGGGACACTTTGGCCTGGGAATAAAGGGCAATGCCCACTCCGTTGATCTTCTGGGCCAGGGAGAACCGGGTCGCCTTGTCCCGACAGCCGCCTGCCGTGGAGAGGACCAGCATCAGCGCCGAAGCTATGACGATTACCCGTCTCACCGGACCTCCATCACCCGAGAGAGGGAATTGCCCGCGAGGTCCTTCGCCTCGAGCCGGATGGTTCCCCTGTTCGAGCTCAGTTTCTGGAATGACCTGAACACACCGTCTGAGGCGATGGGTATTCGACGGCCGTCAAGGGTTAATTGACTGCCGGGCTCCACGGCGCCGGAGATGTAGACCTGGAGGCCGGAGGGATCGGAGAGGACAATAGGGTCATTGAGGTTGAAATGAGGGGGGGTCTGATCCCTCGTGATCCTGAAGACGTGGAAGGAGGAGAACAGGCTCTCCCGGCCGGCAGAGTCGATACTGCTCACCCTCCAGTAGTACAGCCCCGGCCCGAGGTCGGTAAGCCTGATCCCGGTCCGGGTCAGACTGCGGTTGTCGTAGAGGACATTGGAGAAATATCTATCCGTCGCAACCATCAGGCGGTAAGCGGCCGCTTCAGAGACACCGCCCCAGGTGAAATCGACGGGGACCTTCTCCCTCCTCGTTACCCGCCATTCCAGGTTTCCGGGATTCCTGAGGGAGGGCACCTGAAGGAGCTTGCCCTTGGCCAGCACGGCCCCTCCCCGGGCAAGGCGGACGATTTCGCTCTCACCCAGGACCACCCTCCTGGCGCCTGCCTGCAGAGTCACCTCACCCGAGAGAAGCCTGTATTCCGTCTCCTCGTTGGCGCTGACCTTGATGTTCATCCTCGCCTTGCGGATCTGCGCCACTGATCCGGGAGTCTCAATGAGGAAACGGGATCCCTTGGCCGTGGGCCGCAGGATGCTTGCCTCCACGTCACTGACAAGGAGCTTGATGGCCGAGTTTTTGGTCCGCGTCCGGATATCCTCACTCAGATCGTCTATGGAAACGAGGGAATCGGACTTGATCGTCAACTGGCTGCCATCGTCAAATTGAACGACGCACTTCGAACCTGAACGGGTCCGGATCTTATCTCCTTTTCTGAGTTTCATCCCCTTTTTGACCTGTTGCCAATCGAGGGTACCCGACAGGTTGACTTCGACCGTCCCTCGTGTGTGGCTTACGGAGGCGTTTCTCTCCCGGCGGAAGAAATCGTCCGAGCGGAGACGATCAAGGGCCTTTTCCAGGGCATTCTTTGCCTGCTCCGCCAGGATCTGGGATTCAGAATACTTTCTCCCGTCGTAGGCTGTCCTGGCGCTGAAGAGAGTCTCCTGCGCCGAGTTGTAATCCTCAAAGGACAGGTCCTTGATCCCCATCACGACGGCCTGGTCCAGCTGTTTCTCCACCCCTGTGATGAGCCGTCTGGCCTGGGCTTTGGGGCTGAGGAACTGATAGTAGAGAAGGGCAAGGACGGTTGCCACGGATAGCAGGACCACAAAGAAACTGATCCAGAACTGAACCGTGGAGAAAGGGATAATGACCGTCCGCCACTTGAGGCGCCCTTCCTTCTTCTTTCCTCTCTTCGCCACCGTGTCTCCCCGACCGCTTGCCGGCACCTGCGGGGGCTCCCCTGAAGTACTACCCCGAGGCGCGCTTATCAGATATCATCTCCACTGCAGCCCAATCCGCCCCCCCCAGGCGGTGCGCTGCGCCCTCGCCGGTCCCGGAGGATCGCAAAGAGGCCGTACGGCGTCGGATCCCTCTGCTCTAGACGCTGATGATCCTCGGGTAGACTTTCACCATGGCATCCACCACCGACGGATCGTACCGGCTTCCCTTCCACTCGATGAGCTTGTCCACGACAAACTGGGTGTCCATGGCCTTCTGGTAGAGACGGTCGCTGGTCATGGCGTCGAATGTATCCGCCACGGCTATTATCCTGGCCAGGAGGGGGATCTGCTCACCGCTCAGGCCTTCCGGATACCCGGTGCCGTCCAACCGCTCATGGTGGGATTGGATGGCCGGGATGATCTCCTTCAGCTGTTTGATGTGCCCCATGATCATGGCGCCCCATCGAGGGTGCTGTTGTATGATCTCATATTCTTTATCCGTGAGCTTCGTGGGCTTCTTGAGGACCTGATCCTCGATACCGATCTTACCGACGTCGTGAAGCAGAGCGGCGATGTTGACCTTCTGCTGCTCCGACGGCGAAAGGCCCATCTCCTTGGCCACCTCGAGGCAGATCTGCGCCACCCTCTGGGAATGCCCCCTTGTGTAGGGATCCTTGGCGTCAATGGCCGCCGCCAGGGCTTTGGTGGTGTTGATAAACATCTCCCGGAGGTTCCGGTCATGCCTCTCCAGCTGAAGGGCCATATGGTTGAAGGTCTGAGCCAACTGGCCGAGCTCGTTCCGGGAGGTGATATCCACCCTCTGGTGGAAGTTGCCCTGGGCAAGGGACAGCGCCCCTTCGGCCAGGCTGCCGATGGGTCTGGCGAGCCGGATAGCAAGCAGGGTACTGGCCACTCCCGCCGCCAGAATGGCCACCACTGCCCAGATCACGGTCTGGTAGAGCATCTGCTCCACGGAATTGTACGCATCATCCCTCGGCTCCTGAACGACAACTCCCCAGCCGAGGCCCCTGACCGTCGAATATGACCCCACCATGTCCTTGCCCATTTTGTCCCGGAAGGGGATCGTCCCGGCGCTGACGCCGGCGAGCAGATATTTTCCCACGATCTCCACGGTGCTCATATCCTCGCCCTTGACGACCCTTTCCTGCGCCTGATGGGCGATCAACTTGCCCCTTCGGTCCACGACATAGGCGTTACCCTGCCGACGGATGTTGATCCTTCCCACGGTCTCCTGAACCTTGACCATTGAGATCTCTCCGAGGAGCATGGAGCCGATGGTCCCGTCCCTGCCGTAGATCGGGATCCCGACCGCGACCACGGGAGCGTTCTGGTTGCCGAGGATGACCGGGTCGCTTATGAACGTCCTCCCTTCGATCGACTTCTCGACGGCCAGTTTCCTCATCCCTTCCTCAAGGGGAGGAACCTTGGATTTGCCGACGCGGAAAGCCCTCGCCAGCACCTTCCCCCCCGAGGAAAACTGGGTGAGCCTGATGATCTCCGGGTACTGATCCAGGTAGAAGATCAGGGAGCGCTCCCTCTCCTCCCGCCCCAGGGCGCTGCCCCCGCCCTGGGCTTTGGCGACAAGCTCCATATTGCCGAGGATGGTTGACATGGCCGTGGAGATCTCCTCGGCCGCCGATTCGGCCACCTGTGAGTGAAGAGCGAGAAGTTCATCCTCCAGATAGGCCCGGTTGATCCCAACGAGCTTGTACGACGCGGCCAGCAGGGGGATCACTGAAACGGCGAGTGTCACCAGGAGGAACTGGTACAGGATCCTTCCTCGCCTCGCACCCTCCGACGGGCCCTTGTACGCCTCTTCCTTGGGAGCGTCCTTACCCCTTTTTAGGAACTTGAGGAAATTCATCCGCTGTGTCCCCCGGAATCTCTGCCTCCCACGACGATCTCAGGCAGCCTGAGGGTGGGCTGGGCGTCCCCGACCGGAACCCCCTGCCCTTCCTTGCCGCACGTTCCCAGACCGAACCCGAGATCACTTCCCAGCATATCTACACTCCTTAACACCTCCGGGCCGTTGCCCGCAAGGGTGGCGCCGCGAACCGGTCCGGCGACCTCTCCTCCCCGGATGAGATATCCCTCGCTGACTTCAAAGACAAAATCACCCGTTACGGTGTTGACCTGGCCACCCCCCATCTTCCTGACCAGGAGTCCACTCTGAACGGACCGGACGATGGACTCGGGATCATCCCGACCCGGGAGAATGATGGTGTTGGACATTCTGGGGATGGGCCAGTGCCGGAAGGACTGGCGCCGCCCGTTTCCGGTGGGCTCTACCCCGTCCCTTCGGGCCGTGACCAGATCGTTCATGTACGTCCTGAGAACCCCATTCTCCACCAGAACGGTCCGGCGAGCGGCGACTCCCTCGTCATCGAAATTGTATGAGCCTCTCCTTCCCGGGAGGGTCGGATCGTCCACCACCGTGACCAGGTCCGAGGCGACTTTTTCCCCGATCCGGCCTGAATACACGGACAGCCCCTGCCCGGTGAGGTCAGCCTCAAGACCGTGTCCGACGGCCTCATGGATCATCGTTCCCCCCGCTTCGGCGGTCAGGACAACCGTCATCGGACCCGCCGGGGCTTCGGGCGCCTCCAGGATGGTCACGGCCCTGCGCGCGGCGGTGACCGCTACATCCTCCGGATCGATGGACGCGAAGACCTCCACCCCTCCGGTGCCCCCGCGGGGTTCGTATCCGACCTGCATGTTTTGACCGTCAGACGCCACCACCTGGACAAGGAAGACGCCGTGGGAGCGCCGGTCCTCAGCGTATATACCCAGGGAATTGGCGATGACAACGTGGGCCGAAGAATCCCGACAGACCGATTTTACCTGAACGATCCTGGCGTCCAGGGCCCGAGCAGCCTGAAGGGAATCCATGACCATTCTGCCCTCATCCTCCAGAGGTGTGGCCGACAGATCCTCTTCGACGACCAGGGCTCCGGGAGGTTGACTCCTCAGACCGCTGATCGTCACCCCTTTTCCCTTTTTCGAACCGGAGGCAATATATCGGGCGAGGTCTATAAGCGTCTTCGGCCTGAGATCGACAGACGTGGCGAAGCTGGTGACTCCATCCCTGACGATCCGCATCCCGACGCCGGCCTCCCTGGCGGTGGTGATGCGCTCCAGCCCGCCGTCCTCGCCTTCCACCATCCGCGCCACCCTGTCCTCGAAAAAGACATCGGCAAGCTCGCCGCCGCCCGCCAGAAGCCTGTTGAGAAGGTCCTCCATGAGAGCGGGATTAAAGGTCACTGTGCAACCTCCGCAGGATCGGCACAGGAGACAGGAGATGGAATGGATTCATTGAACGATTTCGGGAGCCGTTGACAGTCGACACCCGAAGCAGGTTCCGATCCGCCGGTTTCTGATCCCTGGATCCTGAGGCCTGTTTCATCCTAATCCCCTTTTCCCAGTTGATATCTCTGCACCGCCTTATTGTGCTCCACGAGGCTGTTGCTGAACACGTGGGTTCCGTCCCCCCTGCTCACGAAGTAGAGGTAACTCACGTCAGCGGGATAGAGGGCGGCTGACAGGGATGCTTTCCCGGGACTGGCGATGGGACCCGGGGGCAGTCCAGACCTGGTGTATGTGTTGTAGGGATGATCCCGCTTCAGATCGGCCTTGGTGAGGTTGCCGTCGAAATCCTCCATACCGTAGATGACCGTCGGATCGGTCTGGAGGAAGTAACCCCTCTTGAGGCGGTTGTGAAAAACGGCTGATACGAGAGTCCTTTCATCCTCAGCGCCCGTCTCCCTCTCCACGATGGAGGCAAAGGTCACCACCTGGAGGTCGGTCATCCCCAGATCCCTGGCCCTCTGACGCATGTCCTCGGTATACACCTCCCAGAATCGTTCCACCATTCTGAGGAGGATATCCTCCTCGGGCAATCCCTTGGGAAAAAGATATGTGTCCGGAAACAGAAAACCCTCCAGCCTGCCGGTGGACACTCCGAGGGACGCCGCGAAATCGGGGTCCTCGGCCAGTTCGAGAATGCGGTCCTGATCGGCCAGTCCCTTCACATGGAGGAGAGCGGCGATCTGCTTTACCGTGAAACCCTCCGGAACGGTGACGGGATAGGATATCGGTCTGCCGCTGGACAGGATATTCAGGACCTCCACAGGTGTCATATCGGTGCGGAAAAGGAGCTCACCGGCCTGAATCTTCCCGGCCAATCCCCTCACCTTCCCCAGGAGCACGAAGGATCTGACGGACCGGATGACGCCCGAATCGTGCAGCCTCTCGGCCGCGGTGACGAAGGTGGCCCCGCCCGGTATCTCCACCGCCATTTCCCTCCCGGGATTCTCAGCGGGAGTGTTCCAGGAGAGGACCAGCCTGATAGAGAACACGACGAGGAAAAGGGCCAGGATGAGAAGGAAAACGGGAAGATATCCCCTTTTGCCGCGCTTTTTACCGATCTTCACCTTCGCCTCCCCCGTCTGACAGAGGGTTCGCCGATTCCCCTCCGGCAACCCGCAGGGTCAAAGAGGAACGGGCAATATCGCCGGGAGCCTCGACGTCCATCCCGGTCGGCGCTCATGAACCGTCTCCCTGGCCTGTCTCCTCCCTTCGCTCCGGATCCTGCCGAAGGGTTTCCCTGTGGCGGTCCAGGTAGGCCTGGAGAAAGATGGCCGCCGCCACCCGGTCGAGCAGATCCTTGCGCTTCCTTCGGGACACATCACCGCCGATGAGAGCCCTCTCGGCCTCCGCGGTACTCAATCTCTCGTCCCAGGTCTCAACGGGCAACTCGATCATGGCCCTGAGCGTGTCCGCGACGCCGAGGACTTCCTGGGCGGCTTCCCCTGTTGATCCGTTCAGCCTGATGGGCATGCCGATGACCACTTGCTCTACACTGTTCACACGGATCATCCGACAGATCTCTTCCAGGTCCCGGCTCAAGGAGCGGGTCCGGACAACGACGCCGTGGGGAGAGGCGATTGTCCGGCTCTCGTCGGACAGGGCGATCCCTATGCGCCGTTCCCCCCAGTCTATGCCCATTACGCGGCCCATGAGTTCAGTTCAAAATGCCGGGTTCAAGGGTACAAGCAAAAAATGATCGCAAGGTCATCGGAGTGCCTGATGTCTTTTTCCTGGCTCCTGGATCCTCTCGCCTGCCTTAACCCAGCAGTTTCGCGGCTTCCTTGGCGAAATACGTCAGGATCATCTGGGCCCCGGCCCTCCGAATGGAGACGAGTGATTCCATCATCACCCGCTCCCCGTCTATCCAGTCCAGCTTGGCGCCGGCCTTCACCATCGAGTATTCCCCGCTCACGTTGTAGGCCGCAAGAGGCATATCGTAACGCTCTCTGATCCGGGCGATAATATCCAGATAGGGAAGGGCCGGCTTGACCATGATGATGTCGGCCCCCTCCTCGATATCCAAGGCAGCCTCCCGGAGGGCCTCGACGGCATTCGGTGGATCCATCTGGTAGGCCCTCCGGTCACCGAACTGGGGTGTTGATTCCGCCGCTTCACGAAACGGGCCGTAAAAGGCCGAGGCGTACTTTACGGCGTAGGACATGATGACGACGTCCGAAAATCCCTCATCATCAAGGGCGTCCCGAATGGCTGCCACTCTGCCGTCCATCATGTCCGACGGACCGACGATATCGGCCCCCGCCTGCGCGTGGGAGACGGCCGTCTGGGCCAGGAGTTCCAGGGTTGGATCGTTGAGGACCTCTCCGTTCTCCACGATGCCGCAGTGACCGTGGCTCGTGTACTCACAGAGACAGACATCCGTGATGACCATCAGGTCCGGGAGCGCGTCCTTGATGGCCGCTGCGGCCTTCTGGACGGTGCCATTGGGGTCGTAGGCCTCGCTCCCCCTCTCGTCCTTACGGTCGGGTATCCCGAAGAGGATCACTGCCGGTATGGCGAGATCATGGACTTCCCGGCATTCCCTGACGATCTCGTCCACGGAGAGCTGGAAGACGCCGGGCATGGCGCCTATCTCCCGGCGCACTCCGGTGCCGTGGACAGCGAAAAGAGGATAGATGAAATTATCCGGACTGAGGCGCGTTTCCCTGACCATTCGACGAAGGGTTTCGTTGCGCCGTGTCCTGCGCGGTCTGTAGATCGGATACTGCATGACCGTTACCTCCCTTTGTCCCTCCCCTTGACCAGGGAAGGAAGCATTCGGAGCATCCCGTCAACGGTATACTCGCCGGGGTGATGGATGTCCCTCAGACCCTTCTCCTCGGCAGCGCGGGCCGTTGCGGGTCCGATGCAGAGACTGACGACTGACACGAGCCTGTCCATTCCGCCGAGAACCTCGCTGATACCCTTTATCGCCGAGGGACTGGTGAAGGTCACGATGTCGATCCGCCCCCTGTCGAGGAGGTCGATCAGCCGGTCACCGTCCGACCTGCTGCTCTCGGTCCTGTACAGGATCACCTCATCGACCCGGGCGCCCCTCTCCCGCAGAACGGACCCGAGATCGGCCCTGACGGCAGCGGGTCTCAGGATCAAATAGGACTTATCCTCGAGATCGGGATCCAGCCGTGACAGGATCCCCTCACCGGAGAACTCCTCAGGTATGGACTCGACCCTGCCTCCGGCATCTGACCACGCGGCCGCCGTCGCCGGCCCGACGCATACGGCGGGAGGCAGATCCTCACTTTTCAGACCGGCAGCGGCGAGATGCTCGGTGAAGATCTCAACTCCGTTCGCTGAGGTGAATACGAGAGCATCATAGGACCGGACATTCTCGAGGGCCGTCATCAGACCCTCGGGCGCCTCGATGGGCTCGATCCTGATGGCGGGGATGTGGTAGACCTTCGCACCCATTGCCTCCAGCTCCCGGATCATCGGGCCGGCCTGGTCTTTGGCCCTCGTGACCAGGACCCCTATATCATGAAGGGGTCTGTCGTTCCGTTGCCTATTCGTATCCACAGGTCGTAACTTGAGACAGTTTGCACCGAGAGTAACCGATATGCATTCCACTCAACAACGGCCCTACCACGGTCCGGATCTCACCCTTCGAGAGAGAGGATCCGGGAACCCGGAATCCGGAGGGTGAAACTCCCGGGTCCGGCCCGCGACCGGACTCATTCGATCTCCGCACAGTAGACTTCCTCGAGGATCTCCCGGCCGCCTGAATCCAGGATCTGCTCGGCCAGTGACCTTCCCATTTCATCGGCTCCGGAGGACGGACCGCTGGTCTTCCTGAGGATAAATTTCGCTCCGTCCACACTCGCGACCAGGCCGGCCAGGGAGATCACCCCGTCCGATACGGTGGCATGGGCGGCGATGGGGACCTGGCACCCCCCCTCAAGGCGTCTGAGAAAGGCTCTCTCAGCTGCGACACAGACCGATGTCTCCGGGTGATCCAGGAACCCTATCCTCTCCAGGGTGACCCGGTCATCGGCCCTGGCCTCGATACCCAGCGCACCCTGGCCGATGGCAGGGAGCATGATATCGGGCTCGATCACTTCGGTCACCTCATCGTTCCACCCCAACCTCTTGACGCCGGCGAGGGCGAGGACGATGGCGTCGTACCGGCCCTCCTTGAGCTTTCTCAGGCGGGTGTTGATATTGCCCCTCAAGGGCTCCAGGCTGAAGTCCGGTCTTCTGTGAAGGATCTGAGCCTGCCGGCGGAGGCTGCTGGTGCCGATCCGGCCGCCCTTCGGCAGATCCGAAAGGGGGACCCTTTCCCTGGAGAGAAGAGCATCCCTCGGATCCTCCCGTTCCGATACCGCAACGATCGCCAGACCATCCGGAAGCGCCGTGGGGACGTCCTTCATGCTGTGCACCGCAAGATCGATGGATCCTTCCAGGAGGGCACTTTCGATCTCCTTGACAAACAGTCCCTTGCCCCCGACCTTTGCCAGGGGTACATCGAGGATCTTGTCACCTGTCGTCTTGATCCTGACGATCTCGATGTCCAGGTCGGGATGGCGTTTAATAAGCTGTTCCTTGATCCAGTTGGCCTGCCACAGGGCCAGCTGACTGGCACGGGTGCCGATGCGGAGCTGTTGACTCATATCGGTGTACTCCTCCCAAATTTAATTCCAGGATCCAAATTACCCATTCCAAAAAACAATGTCAGGCTGTGATGCCCCGATCGTGAAGTGAGCACTCGGGATCCGGAATTGCCGCTCACGGCGTCAATCGTCCAACTCAAAGAGTTTCCTCATGATCTCCACCAGATCCCCTCCCCCTCTCTTGGAGTGGGAAGCCCGTTTCACCTGTGCGATGGGCCGATGAAGGATCTTGTTGAGGATAGCCTCGGTCATGGCCTCGATCCTCTTCCTGTCGGCATCCTCGAGACCGTTCAGTTTTCTCAGGGTTTTTTCCAGCTCGCTCTTCCTTATGTCCTCGGCCCATTCCCTCAGTTTCACGATGGTTGGGAAAGCCTCCCGGGTGCTCATCCAGTCCCTGAACTGGGCCACTTCCTGGTGGACGATCTCCTCGGCTTTGGCGGCCTCTTTCTCCCTGGCCTTGATGTTGGCCTGGACCACCCCTTCCAGGTCGTCGATGTCGTAGGCGTAGACGTTCTCCACCTCGTTGACGGCCGCCTCGATGTCACGGGGCACCGCGATGTCGATGAAGAACATGGGTCGATGGCGCCGTCTCTTGATCACGCCCTGGACCATCTTTTTACCGATGATGGTCGTCGGGGCTCCCGTGGAGCTGATGACGATGTCGGCAAGCTCCATCTGCTGTTCGAGATCATCGAAATGGATCGCGGATCCCCCGAATTCCTCCGCCAGCGAAACGGCCCTGTCGTAGGTCCGGTTGGCCACGATGATGTGCTCGACACCGTTATTGAGCAGGTGCCGGGCGGCGAGCTCGGCCATCTCGCCGGCTCCGATGAGCATGACGGTCTTGCCGTCGAGTTCCCCGAAGATCTTCCTGGCCAGTTCCACGGCTGCGAAGGATATGGAGACGGCGCTCGTGGCGATGCGGGTTTCCGTCCGAATCCTCTTGGCGACGGAGAAAGCCTTGTGGAGAAGACGGTTCAGGATATTTCCGGTGGCCTGGGCCTGAGCGGCACAGGTATAGGCATCCTTTACCTGCCCCAGGATCTGGGGCTCACCGACCATCATGGAGTCAAGACTGGCGGTAACCCTGAAGATATGCTTGACCGCCTCATCTCCGCTGAGAGAGTAGAGGTGAGGGTCGATATCCCGTCTGGAAACATCGTGGAAGGTGGAAAGAAAAGACGCGATATCCTCTCTGGCCCCCTCGACCTCTTTCCTGACCGCGGTGCCGTAAATCTCCACCCTGTTGCAGGTCGAGACGATCAGGGCCTCTGCGATGTGGGGATACTCGAGGAGGGTTTTGAGCCCATCACCCATCGTCTCTCCTTCGAAAGCGATCTTCTCCCTCACCGCGACCGGTGCCGTTTTGTGGCTGAGACCAACGATCAGGATATCCATGCCAAAAAACCTAGTTGTAGGAGTGCAGACCGCTGAGGATCAGGTTCACTCCCAGGAAGGTGAAGAGAACAGCCAGGAATCCCACGATGGCGAACCAGGCTGCTTTCCGTCCGCGCCACCCCACGGTCAGTCTCGCATGGAGAAGGGCTGCATAGATCAGCCAGGTGATGAGGGACCAGGTTTCCTTGGGGTCCCACTGCCAGTATGAACCCCACGCGTACTGGGCCCAGATGGATCCCGTGATGATACCCAGGGTCAGAAAGGGAAACCCGATGGTCAGGGCGCGGTAGCTGACGGTGTCGAGCACTTCAAGGCTGGGAAGACTGTAATACAGCGCTCCCGGCTTCTTCCTCTTGAGGTTTTTTTCCTGGATCAGATACATGATGGCGGCGCCGAAAGCCATGGCGAAAAGGGCATCACCCATGAAGCACAGTGTCACATGGATCGGCAGCCAGTAGCTCTTGAGGGCCGGAGGGATGTCCTCGATCCCCTTCTGGGGCAAAAAGGCCGCCGCGGTGGACAGGATCAGGGCGATGGGCATCACAAAGGCCCCGATCACGGGAACGCGGTATCGGACCGTCACCAGGAGATAGGAGAGGACGATGCACCACGAGAAGAAGACAAGGGACTCGTACATGTTGGTCCCGAAGGGCATTCCCCCTTTCACCAATCTGGTCGAGAAGAAAAGGGTCTGACAGACAAAGGCCAGATACAGCGCGTATCTGGCCACTCTGGGGACGACCGGATTCTGGTAGACCAGGTAGAGCAGGTAGTGCAAAGTGGCGAGGAAGAGGAAGAGCAGGGCTCCACTGAAGAACGCTAGATCCATGCCCCTATCCCACTCCCCGGCCTATAGTCATCATGGATTTCCAAAGATACAGGGGCACTGCTCGTTCAACCCTCCATCGGAGCAGGGGGTCCGGTCTGGGCGATAGCCTGAACCGAGCATCTCGGAATGCACAGCTGACACCCCACGCATTTTTCGGGGTCCACCAGGTGCAATTCCTTTGCCTCCCCGGCGATGGCGTCGAAGGGACAGACTCTGGCGCATATGGTGCATCCGTTGCAGGCCTCCGAGATCACCACCGTTTTTCTCGGGAGCAGGCCGTCCGTGATGGTGTCAGCCGGGCACTTGGCAGCGCAGATGCCGCACTCGACGCATCGTTCAGGGTCGATGGACGCCAGACTGCCGTCGAGAAGAGCCGCGTCCACAGGACAGACCTTTTCGCAGATCCCGCATCCCGTGCAACCGACGCTGCAGACCTTCTTGATCTTGCCGGCCGGATCGGGGGAACTGCAGCGGATGATGACCTGGTGATCCACCGGCTCCAGGACGAGGACGTCCCTCGGGCAGGCGACGACGCATTTGTTGCAGGCCGTGCAGAGGTCCGGATCCACAACGGGAAGCCCGTCGGCGCCCATGGTAATGGCCTCGAAGGGGCAGACCTTCTCGCAGGTACTGTAACCGACACAGGAATAGCGGCAGGATTTTCCTCCCCCGCCCAGCAGAACAGCGGCCCTGCAGTCTTCCACCCCTTCGTAAAGGGCTTCAATAACCGCCTTGTCGACACCTCCGCCGCACTTGAGAACGGCGATCTTCCTGACGACTCCGCTGACCTCCAGACCCAGAAAATCGGCCAACTGGGCAACGACCTCCTCTCCAGCCGGAGCACAGCTTGTCACCTCCACTTCGCCGGCCAGAAGGCCCTCGGCAAAGCCGGAACACCCCGGATAACCGCAGCCGCCGCAGTTAAGTCCGGGCAGCATTTCCTCGATCTTCTCCAGTCTCGGATCCACCTCCACGTGGAATTTCTTGGACGCGAGCCCAAGACCGAAGGCGGCCACGAACCCCAGACCTGTTAGACTTACGATAGCTTCGAGCATGACGTGTTATTTCACCATCCCGGAAAAGCCCATGAAGGCGAGGGACAGAAGTCCCGCAATGATATAAGCCAGTGCCGTCCCCCGAAAAGGAACGGGCACGTCGGCCATCTCGAGCCGCTCACGGATCCCCGCCATCAGAACGAGGGCGAGAGTGAATCCAATGGACGAGCCGAAGGCGAAGACAATGGTGACGAAGAAATTGAGATCCTTCTGTATCGTCAGGAGAGCGACGCCCAGGACAGCGCAGTTGGTGGTTATGAGGGGGAGGAAGATCCCGAGTGATTGATAGAGGGGTGGGCTGATCTTGCGTATGAACATCTCCACGAATTGAACAAGGGAGGCGATGACGAGGATGAACATGATGGTCTGGAGATATTGGAGGCCGAAGGGGTTGAGGATGAAGTTCTGGATGTTCCAGGTCACCGCGGACGCCACGGTCATGACGAACACCACCGCCATACCCATGCCGGTTGCCGTCTCGATCTTCCTGGAGACACCCATGAACGGGCAAAGCCCGAGAAACCTCGCCAGGACGAAATTGTTGACGAATACCGTCGATATGATGACCAGCAGCATCGTTTTCACTTTGCCGCACCTCCGACCTCGCCCCCCCTAACGGGTCCCGCAATCCGCTCGCCTTGACAAACACCGTAATTTCCCATATTTCTCCATTTTTCGCAAAGGCTTTAAACCCAGTCCTCGCGCCGAAGGGGCCCTCGGTGCAACCGATTGATGAATTCGTAACGGGTCCACCGATTTTCAGGGGGATTTTCCTGCAATGTCCATGATGTTTGCCAGCCTTGCTGAAAAACTGGACGGCATCTTCAAACGGCTAAAAAACAGAGGGCGGCTTACCGAAAAGGACATCGATGCCACCCTCAGGGAGGTAAAGCTAGCCCTTTTGGAGGCCGATGTCAACTTCAAAGCCGTCAAGGACTTCGTCTCCCGGATCAGGGTCAAGTCCCTCGGTGAGGAGGTTCTCCAGAGCTTGACACCTGCCCAGCAGGTCATCAAGATCGTCAACGGGGAACTTATCCAGCTTCTCGGGGGATCCCGGGCCGATCTGAACCGCTCCCCCGTCCCACCCACCCGAATTCTTCTCGTAGGCCTTCAGGGATCCGGCAAGACGACAACCGCGGCGAAACTGGCCCTTCTCCTCAAGGACAATGGACAGAGTCCCTTTCTGGTCCCCGCGGATATGAGCCGCCCGGCGGCCGTCAAACAGCTCCTCACCGTCGCGGCAAAGGCAGGTGTTCCGGCCCATTCACCCACGCCGGGCAGCTCGCCCGCCGAGATCTATCGGAAGGCCGCCCTCGAGGCCGGGCGTTCGGGTTCCGACACCCTGATCATCGACACCGCTGGAAGGCTGCATGTCGATGAGGAGCTCATGGATGAAGCATCATCCCTTGCCGCCATGGTGAACCCCCACGATACGCTGCTGGTGGCCGATGCCATGACCGGTCAGGATGCCGTCCGTGTGGCGGAAGCTTTCCACTCCCGGATCAGTCTCACGGGCATCATCATGACCAAACTGGACGGTGATGCACGTGGCGGGGCGGCCCTGTCCATGCGGAGTGTGACGGGCGTCCCCATCAAGTTCGTCGGGACGGGAGAGGCCCTCGACGGACTCGAACCGTTCCACCCGGACAGGATGGCATCCCGGATCCTCGGCATGGGGGACGTCATGACCCTCATCGACAGGGCACAAAAGGCCATGGAGGAAAAGGAGGCCGAAAAGACGGCGAGAGAACAGCTGAAGGGGGAGTTCAATCTCGAGGACTTCCGCGACCAGCTCGTACGGCTCCGCAGTATGGGGTCTCTCCAGGAGCTTTTCTCCATGCTCCCCGTGCCGGGCAGGATGAAGAAAGCGATCCCCGCTGAGGTCGATGAGGGGGAGATCGCCCGCATCACCGCCATTATCGACAGCATGACTCCCGACGAAAGAAGGAACCCCAAGATCATCAACGGGAGCAGGCGGAAGAGGATCTCTTCCGGTTCCGGGACCACCGTGACGGACGTC
Organism: bacterium; assembly: GCA_020350725.1. GTDB lineage: Bacteria > BMS3Abin14 > BMS3Abin14 > BMS3Abin14 > BMS3Abin14. The sequence continues at coordinate 2,132,197 of CP070719.1, read as the reverse complement.
AACCGCCTCCTGAAAAAGTTCACCGAGGCGAAAAAGATGATGAGGATGCTCGGCAAGGGCAAGGGACCGCTGGGAAAGATGGGGCTGCCGACATGAACAGACAAACAAAGTGATCAGTAGTCAGTATTCAGTAATCAGCGGAGGACAAAAGATACTGAATACCGAATACTGAATCCTGGATACCGGATTTTACTTTCGATCTAATAATATTTGACGAACGATCAATAAATAGGTATCTAGAGAGGCTTTCCAAAAGCAAAAGACTTTTTTCAGGCGTATCCAGGAGGGTAAAATTGAGCGTCAGCATTCGATTGAAAAGGATGGGGAAGAAGAAGCAGCCCTTCTACAGGGTTGTTGTCGCCGATTCCCGCTCACCGAGGGACGGAAGGTTCATCGACATCATCGGCACTTACGATCCCAAGAAGGATCCCGCCGAGATCGTCATCAAGGAGGAGAAGGCCCTGGAATGGCTGAGAACGGGGGCCAAGCCCTCGGATACCGTCCGGAGTCTTCTGTCCAAAAAAGGCATCATGAAGAAGTTCGACGAGGAAAAGCGCGCCTCTCAGGGCGAATAACAACCTTTCCGGATTTTCCTCTCTGCCGCTGCCTTCCCCCGGGCACAAGCAGGCCATGAACCAGGACCTCATCACTGTCGCGCGGATCCTCCGTCCCCACGGGCGGAAGGGGGAGGTCCGCCTCCGCCTGCATACCGACCACCCGGAAACCCTGCTCGCCTCGCAGAGGGTCTTTATCGGGCAGGACCCGCCCAGGCCCTTTGAGGTGGAGCGGATCAGAACCAACAAGGACCTCTATCTGATGAAACTGAAAGGGGTCGACAGCATTTCGGACGCCGAAAGGCTCAGGGATCTCTCCGTCATGCTGCCAAGGGAGGAGCTGGCACCCCTCGATGAGGGTGAGTTTTTTCTCCACGATCTCGTCGGCCTTGCCGTTCTGGATCGTGAGGGCGTCGTCCTCGGCAGGACTGCCTGGATCCTGGAAACCGGGGGGACGCCCGTCCTCGTTGTCCATGGCGAAGGTGAGAGGGAGATTCTCATACCCTTCTCCCCGGAAGCCGTGCAGGAGGTGGATATCGAGAACGGACGCATCCACCTTGGAGATCTGGCCGGCCTTCTGGAGCTCAACGTCCGATGAGGTTTTACGTCCTCACCCTGTTCCCCGGCATCCTTGCCGGAGCGGTCAGCGAGAGCATCCTCGGCAGGGCCATCCACAGGGAACTGGTCGAGCTGACCCTGGTGGACATCCGCGACTTCGCCGACAACAGACACAAGGTGGTGGACGACTATCCTTACGGCGGGGGCCCCGGCATGGTGATGAAGCCGGAGCCCATTTTCGGCGCTCTCGAATCCCTGGATACCCCACCCGGCGTCCCCATCCTCCTCCTCACCCCCCAGGGGGAGACCTTCGATCAGGAACTGGCGAGGGAGCTTTCCGAAGGGCCGGGGGTCGTCCTCATCTGCGGCCGGTACGAGGGGATCGACGAAAGGGTGCGGGAGGGCCTGCCGGTCCGTGAGGTTTCCGTCGGGGATTATGTGCTCACCGGGGGCGAGTTCGCGGCCCTCTCCATCATCGACGCCGTTTCCCGTCTGGTTCCGGGCGTCCTGGGCGAACAGCGGTCCCCGGAGGAGGAAACCTTTTCCCGAGGCCTGCTGGAGTACCCACAGTACACGCGCCCGGCCCAGTTCCGGGGCATGAGGGTCCCCGATGTTCTCCTGTCCGGAAACCACGCCCTCATCGAGAGATGGCGAAGAGAGCAGTCCCTGTTGAGAACATTCCTCAAACGGCCCGACCTCCTCGACCGGGCCCACCTGGACGAGGACGACCTGAAATTCATCGAATCGCTGAAAAAAAGGAAAAATGCCTAAATTTAGGATTAAAAGTCCAAAAAATGGGCATTTTTCGGCTTGCCTTTCCCGGAATCGGGGCTATAATGACCGAAATTTGAGAAAATCGATTAGGGCAACGGAGATCTGAGCCTCAGACATTAGAGGTTAAGACATTAGAGGATTAGAGATTAGAGCATTAGAGATTAGAGGATGAGAGATTAGAGCATTGGAGATTAGAGCATTAGACATGAGAGCATTGGAGATTCCGATCCCTCATATCCAATGTCACGAACGATTACCCTGACGGAGGTTCCCATGAACACCCTGGAAATGTACGAGAAGGAACACATGAAACGCGACATCCCCGATACTCCCATCGGTTCCAACGTGAAGGTCCACTACAGGATCATCGAGGGGGAGAAGGAGAGGATCCAGATTTTCGAGGGTGTCGTCATCGCCCGGAAGCGAGCCGGTATCCGCTCAGCCATTACCGTCCGTAAAGTCTCTGCCGGCATCGGAATAGAGAGGGTTTTCCCCATCCACTCCCCCAAGATCGAGAGGATCCAGGTCACCCGCCTGGGCCGGGTCAGGAGGAGCAAGCTCTACTACCTCAGGGCTCTGAGGGGGAAAAAGGCCAGGATCCGGGAGAAGGATCAGTACTGATTCTACTCGCCAGGAGTCAGGAGCCAGAATCCTGGAGACTCCATAACTGTCGGTCATAAACATTTCGCAAAAATGTCCTTCCTGACAACTGACTCCTGTCTCCTGACCACCTGATTCAATGTTATTCCCCTCCTCTCCTACCTCCATCGACGATGAACTCCGGCAGAGGGGCTATACCCTTATCGCCGGAGTGGACGAGGCGGGACGGGGGCCTCTGGCGGGGCCCGTCTTCGCCGCGGCGGTCATTCTGCCGGATGACTGCGACCTCCCCCATTCCCTCGACAGCAAGAAAATCCCCGCACGGCGCCGTGAAGAACTCCACGATGCGATCAGGGAAATATCCATCTCCTGGCACGTCTCCCGCATAGACAGCCAGGTCATCGACGAGACCAATATCCTCCAGGCCACCCTGAAGGCCATGGTGGACGCCGTCAAGAGCCTCTCGCGCACCCCGGAGATGATCCTGGTGGACGGTATCCATTCGCCGTTCATCGACTCCCATACCAGGACGCTCAAAAAGGGTGACGGCGTTTCCCAGGCCATAGGTGCCGCCTCCATCCTGGCCAAGGTGCAGAGGGACCGCCTCATGCTCGCCTACCACGAGGAGTTTCCCCAGTACGGCTTCGACCGGAACAAGGGTTACGGCACGGCGGAGCACCTGCGGGCCATTGCCAAACACGGTCCCTGCCCCATCCATCGGAGGACGTTCCGCGGGGTGAAGGAGTATCTATAAAACAGCGAAACTCAATCCAAAGCCCAAAGTCCAAAATCAGAACCTTGGACATCCTGTCTACAGGCAAATGTTTTAGGCTCAAAATCTGAACGTGCCTTGAGTAAGGTTTTCTATCGTTATCTTCAGTAAAAGATTTTTGGTCTTGGATTTTAGACTTTGGATCTTGGATTCCAGACGTTATCCCCTTCCCAATCCTGGCACCCGCCTTGCACTCCCTCATGTTGTGTTGGAAACGAAAGCCGCCCCACCTCATCCTCGGTGAACGCGGGGAACGTCTGGCCGCGCGTCACCTCCGGCTCAGGGGCTACCGGATCATGGCCAGGAATTTCAAGTGCCCCCTGGGGGAGATCGACATAATAGCTTCAAAGCGAAGTGTGCTCGTCTTCGTGGAGGTCAGGACACGTCAGGAACCCTGGCTGGCCTGCCCCATCGACACCGTGGACGGATACAAGACCGCCCGCCTTGTCAACGCAGCCCGTTACTACCTCATGGTGAACCGGATCGAGGGAATTCCCTGCCGGTTCGACATCCTGGGCCTTTCCCTGCCGCAGGGAAAGGGACGGGCCAGAGTGGTTCACATCCGGAACGCCTTTGCCCTCTCGGATCGGGCCGTGGAGCAGGCAAGGAGAAACTGGTTCCGACGGCTGTACGGGAGGTTTCCGAGGAAGAAAAGGTCCAATATCCTGAATCCAAAATCCAAAGTCCAAAATCCAAGATAAAAGCTTAGATCAATGAGAGCACGGTGTGCTGGTTCATCCGAGGAACTGAGGTCCGCCATTGCTAGCGAGCTATGGCGAGGCAGGCTTAGATGCAGCTTCGAACCTTTTTTTGGGGTTGTATTGATGTGAAGTTGGTTTGAGATCCTGCCCCTTTAATTCAGAACCTGTTGTGCGAGGTATCTCGATTCTCGAGTATTCATTTTGGATTTTGGACTTTGGTTTCCATTCGTCAGTCGCTCGACCGCTCTGGCCGCGATCTTGCACACCCCTTCCCGGTTGATCATTCGAGAACGAGACCCTCTCTGAGAGGAGAACCCATGGTCGCCAGGATCCTCTCCTGCACCATCTCGGGGCTGCGGGCAGTTCCCGTTTATGTAGAACTCGATCTGGCCGGAGGACTGCCGGCTCTGACCGTGGTCGGAATGGGTGACACAGCCGTCCGGGAGAGCCGGGAGAGGGTCCTGGCCGCTCTGCGGAACTCCGGTTACGAACTCCCCCCGTCCCGGGTCACGGTCAATCTCGCCCCGGCCGATCTGAAAAAGACCGGCAGCCGCTTCGACCTCCCCATCGCCCTGGGGATCCTGGCGGCCATGCGTGCCTTCAGCCCCGTCGCCCTGGACGGATACCTGGTTATGGGTGAACTCTCCCTGACCGGAGAGGTCACCGGCAGGGAGCCCTCCTTCCCCGCCGCCCTCTTGGCGCGCCGGGCCGGCCTGGACGGAATGATCCTCCCGAGGGAAATGGCGGCGGAAGCCTCCCTGGTGGACGGCTTCGAGGTCCTTCCCGTGGGCAGGCTCTCTGAAGCTGCCGAATTCCTCAGGGGAAACAGCAGCCTCGAAGAGGTAACCCCCCTTACCGTCCGGGAACCGGACGGGCCGCCGGACCTTGCCGAGGTGAAGGAACAGGAGGTCCCCAAGCGTGCCCTCGAGATCGCCGCCGGCGGTGGACACAACCTTCTCCTGGTGGGCCCTCCCGGTTCGGGAAAGACCATGCTGGCGAGGAGGATGCCCGGCATCCTGCCCCCCCTGACGCCGGACCAGTCGCTGGAGGTCACCGCGATCCACAGTGTCGCCGGACTCCTCAGTTCGGCCGAAGGCCTCATCACCCGCCCGCCGTTCCGGTCTCCGCACCACACCGTCTCCCATATCGGGCTGGCCGGCGGAGGGACCCGTCCCAGACCGGGAGAGGTCACCTTGGCCCACCACGGGATCCTGTTCCTGGACGAGATGTCCGAGTTCAGGAGATCATCCCTCGAGACCCTTCGCCAGCCGATGGAGGACGGCAGGATCGTCGTGACCCGTGCCTCCGGATCGACCACTTACCCGGCTCGATTCATGCTCATCGGAGCGACCAATCCCTGCCCGTGCGGCTTCCGGGGCCATCCCGTGAGACCCTGCACCTGTCTGCCGACTGCCGCCGCCAGATACCGGAGGCGCATTTCCGGACCGCTCATGGACCGGATCGATCTCGTTGTCGACGTTCAGCCGCCGGACCTTGCCGGGATCTCCGGCGGCCCGGGGGCGGAGTCGTCACAGACTGTGGCGGAAAGGGTCGAAACAGCACGGGGGATCCAGGCTGAAAGAAACCTGAAGGGCTTTCCCGCTCTGAACAGCCTGCTCACACCGGCGCACCTGGATGATATCTGCCCTCTGACACGGGGTGGGAGGGACCTGCTGAGGGAAGCCGCCGAGCGACTGGGACTGACGGCCCGCGGATACCACCGCTGCCTAAGGGTGGCCAGGACCCTGGCCGACCTCGAGGGTAAGGAACTGCCGGGCCTGGACCACCTGTCCGAGGCGATCCAGTACAGACAGGCCCTCGATGGGCGGTGAGGGAGGTTTAGGGCTTCAGGGCCTGAAGATAGGGCGATGGATACCGGATTTCCCGTGGGCCCCCTGCCAGTACTGAAACAGGCACAGGGAGGACGAAATTTACTTTGCTCTGCAGAGGGCTGTCTGAGATAATATGCGGAATATTCTGGCACCATTTCCAAATGCTATAGATCATGGTGAGTAGCGGACTCAAAAAGATCTGCTGGTCGATATTTGTTTCCGCCCTGTGGTCGACGGCAGTTGCTCTCGACCCGGGGATGGCCGCATCCGAGACCATAAAGATATCCTGGGACCCCTCCCTGGTGCGTCCCGGCGGTGTCGTTCCCGTAAGGGTGACACCTCCCACCGGCCTGAACAAGATCGAGGCGATTTCAATCAACGGACAATTTCCTCTTATCCAAAACAGAGGCGGGGATCATATCGCCCTGGTGGGAATCGCCAGCATTTTCAAAGGCCCCGTTTATAATCTCGACTTTAAATTATTCCCCCCCGGGGATGCCGATCCATATCTCGTGGATGCGGACCTCCAGTTGGCCGTGAAAATGGGCCAGCCGGCCAGGAAACAGGCCCTGTCCCTTCCTGACAAAATGGTTCACCTCAGTGAGACCAAATTAACACAGGTACAGCAAAATACCCGGTTCCTCTGGAAAATCCTTTCGGCAAGGACTCCTGAACGCTACTGGCACGATCCATTCCTTCTCCCGGTTCAGGGGCGTATATCGACTCGCTTCGGCGTTCGCAGGGTGCTCAACGGCGTTCCCAAGCGACCGCACGGTGGTATTGACATCGCTGCACCAAAGGGTACGCCCATCGCAGCTGCCAACCGGGGTGTGGTTGTCATGGCTGAAGACTTCTATCTCTATGGCAAGACCGTGGTCCTTGACCACGGGTGGGGATTATATACCATTTACGCACACCAGGATTCCATCGAGGTCAGGGAAGGACAGCTCCTCGAACGCGGCCAGACCCTGGGCAGGGTGGGGACATCCGGCAGGGTCACTGGTCCCCACCTCCATTTCAGCTCCTTTATCCGGGGGGCAAAGGTCAATCCGGAGCAGTTGATCGAGGCAACATCTGACCTTTAGGTCGCTTTTCGCCCCCCCCCGGCATTCTTCTTCAGCCCCTGGACAAAACGATCGACACGGACCTTTGTCTTAAAGACGACAGGGGAATCACCGGATGCTGCGGAGGGGAGGACCCGGACGGGAAAGGTCTTTTTACCCGAGCGGGTGAACAGGCGGTAAGGTAAAACAGGACCTAACGGGCAACGGCCCTGTTGAGGTAGTGATTAATCCTCAGGGCATTCCGGTGTAGACCGGGCCGAATGGGTTATGGGTGCAACGGGCCGATACGAATCCATGGTTAACCAGCGCATAAGGATCCGTCGCCCCGAAAAGATAACCCGCCGCCTCTGTGTACACCGAGACAGCCCCATTGTTGAACGGATCGAAATGATCCCCTGATATAATCTCAATAATGGTTCCGTCGCTGCATGTCATGGAGGCTGTTTTATTCTGGCAGTCAATCTCAATAATATCGATTCGGCAGTCTACTATCTGAAGGAGAACGGCCGACGCTTTCCCATCCGACAGGTTCGAGACAAGGTGAAAGTGCCCCTCGACCTTTTCACCGGCCGCAACGGCACCGAATCCGACCTTGGCGCCATTTTCCAGGTAGCCCCCGCCGGAGACGTTGAGAATGGGGCTGGGTTTGATACCCCCTGCCGGATTTACCGGTGGAATGCCAGGTGGTATGCCCCCCGCGAAAAGGGGTTGAACTGAAAACAGGAATGATATCGTAATTACTACCGGAATCCCCAGACAGATGGCTCGCACTCTCATCTGCGCCCCCTTAGCCTTGCACCCCAAAAACACTTATGGATATTAATTTATTATTTCCAAGCGAAAAGGGGTTGTCAAGGTAATAATTGAATAATCTCAGGCAGAACGGCCGTGAACGGGACTGGACATCAGGATCCCTGATTCAGCGCCTGGTCAATTGCCCTGTCGTATCCGTATAGATCTGTCCGAAAGTGGATCGTTCCCCCACTATCTACCCAGGCGGTCAGGTATGTCAGATGGACCTGGATTGGTTCCGGTAAAACGAGGTATTGCTCAAGGCCGGTCTGGAGGGCGGCCAGGACGCTGAGGTGGGTCCAGTTCAGACAATCTCGTTCCAGGTATTCCTCCACCGTGAAACAGGGGTCCTGTCGGGCTCGATCAAGCAGCGCGGACAGTTCCTCGGGAATCTCCGTCTGTCGATCGATCCCGACAGGCTTGTCAGGGCATTGATTCGGGTTCTCCAGGAGGTAGTCCATGAGTTCGAACGGCTTCTGGATTCGAACGCAACCGTGGCTGAATGCCCTGAAGGAAGCTGAAAAAAGCTCCTGTTGGGGAGTATCGTGGAGGTATACCTCGAAATCGTTGGGAAACATAAATTTAATTCTGCCAAGTGGATTCTCCGCACAGCTCTCCTGGACCAACCAGAAGTCCATATCCTCCTCCAGGCTCTCCCATTCGATGGAGGCGGGATCGATCTCCTCAGGTCCCCTCAGGATTCTGACCCTCATATCGCTCAGGTAGTCGGGGTTTTCCAGGATTTTGGGCACGAATTCCTCGATCACGATCTCCCTGGGTATTCGCCAGACAGGATTGAGGACCAGGTACGTCATGGTTCCGCTGAAGGTCGGCGTCTTCCAGGAGGGCTGGCCGACAATGATGGGCATCTCCAGTATTTCCCTGCCGCGCTCGACGACCGCCAGTCTGAAGCCGGCAATGTCGATCATGAGGTAACGCGTACCGAAGTCCCTGGCCAGCCAGCGCCAGCGCTCCAGGTTTACCCTTATCTGCCTGATCCGGGCCTCCACCGGCATGTTCAGATCCGAAAGGGTGAGGGCATCGACCTCGCCTGTGACCTCCAGCCCGTGCCTGGCCTGAAACCTCCTCACCGCCTCCTCAACGGGGTTATCGAAAAGGTCGTCGGTGCTGTTGGTCTCCAGGTCTCCTGTAACCAACAGCCTTGCCTTGAGTGCCAGAACACGCGGCCCCCGATCACTCCTCTTCAAATCCGTTCCGAAGGGAACCTGCGGCCACCCCCCCCGGTCCGAGATCTCCCTGTAATATTTGAGGACACTCTTTAACCCTGAGTACCCGGGATGTCTGGGCTGGAGCCAGTCGAGTGACTCCGGGATGAGATCTGTCCCGACCGCGTTCTGAAGCGTCTGGACCAGATCGATCTCCTCGGGTGCCGTCCCGCCTTCGCCCTCCAGATTGAGGGGATCGATATGTCCGTAGAGGAGGTTGCCTCCGTAGATAAGAAAGAGCTTGGTCAGGAGCCGGTCGAGCTTGAGCAGCTTGCGCCTGCTAACCGGGCGTCCACCCGTTTCTTTTCGAGCATTTGCCTCGGTTAGAATTGCCCGGACCTCATCAAGGTTGTAATACGAGAACCGGAGGCCAATTTCCTCAGCCTCCATCACCTTTTCCACAAGGGAATTTGCCCGCGGCAGCGGCCACGAAGAGTTGCTCCAGGCCAGGTCGCCCTGCATACTGTCATAGAATCGGGTTGCCAGGGGTCCGTTTTTCGGCATGGTTGAACAGCCGGACAGGAACAGGTAGGCGAAGATGACGATGAAAAAGGGTATGTTCACTGTTCTCAACTCGTTCCCTCCGCTGGGCCTTTCCTTCATTCCCGGAAAAAGCATTTTGGACCCCGGAATATGGCAGTGTTTCAACCTGGCACATCTCCCGAGAGTATCATTGTTACATTAGCGAGTTTGGTGGAGTCAAGACATTGAGCTTGACGGCCTGTTGGGTAAGGTTTTTGCATCGGGAGATCTGAGTCAAGGGATCGGAACGGTTGGATAGGAACCGGAGATTGGAGACCCCATTCTGCCCGGGGGCCCCACAATCGCGTGTATGTGAACCGACTCCTCGAGGTAGTCGGAGGCTTTGCCCACGGCAGGAGAACCGTTCAGTATTCCGGTTTTTCTGTGGGAGACATGTTGTCTCTGTAGCCCTCTGTGATCCCGGTGGTTAAGATCCGAGATCGCTTCGTCAGTTCGCAGGCCTTCCCCCTTCGCACAGAGTTCGGGGAACAAGCGCAACGGCAGGGCTATCGTTCCCTGGTCTTTACCTGCACTCCCATCTCCTCATCACCCCGAAGGAAAACCATATCGGTCACGTCCCCCGGTTCCAGGGACTTGAGGATCGCCGAATAGTCTCTCAGGGAGCCGATCTCCTGCCCGTTGATCTCGACGATGACATCCCCCTGCTTCAGATCGGCCTCCGCCGCCGGACTCCCCGGCACTGTCCCGTCGATCCGGACACCATTCCCCTCGAAACCGAAGTCCGGGATCGTGCCCAGGAAGACTTTTCTTTCGCTTTTACCCTTTAACCCTTCTCCTTCAACCTTTTCCCTTGTCGGGCCTGTCGAGGATGTCAACGGCTCTTCCCGGCCGGCGAGATAGTCCACCGCCTCCCTGGCCACCGCCGCCACCTTTATCATACCTTCCAGATCCACCTTGTCGGCCGTGTCGCCTGGTTTGTGGTAGTCGGCGTGGGCCCCTGTGAACAGCTGGACCGCCGGCGCGCCGGCCTCCTGAAAGCTGATGTGGTCGCTGGAGTCCAGATCCTCGTCCACGGTTCTTACATCCACGCCGGCAACGTAGCCGGCGCCCCTGAAGATGTGGACCCAATCCGCGGCCGACGACGCCCCCAGGACGAGGAGACTGCCCTCTTCCAGGCGACCCACCGTATCCAGGTTGACCATCCCCATGATGCCTTCCGCCGGGTACTTTTTCGCGTTCGCGGTGTAGTACTTCGAACCGCGCTTGCCGTCCTCCTCGCCGGCGAAGGCAACGAACACGACGGATCGCTTCGGCCGCTCACCACCAGCCATCACCCTGGCCAGTTCGAGAAGCACCGCCACCCCACTCGCGTTATCGTCGGCGCCGGGATGGATCCTGCCCCGGTTAATTGTCAGGCCGCCTGGCCAACCCATGCCCAGGTGGTCATAATGGGCGCCGACGACGACGCTCTGGCCGCGCCACCCGGCATCGGTGCCCCGAACGACGCCGACGACGTTCCTCATGGATGTTTCGAGGTTCAGTTCCCCCCCCGGGCCGGTCCACTCCTGGAAATAACTCCCCGGCTCGCCGCCTCCGGGTTCAAGGCCGTACTCCCGGAACCGTTGAGCGATATACTCAGAGACCTCCTTCAATTCAGGGGTGCCGAAGCCCCTCCCCTTCCGGTCATCGGCAGCCAGGTAACTCACGGTGGACACCATTTTCCCCCTGGACCAGGGGACAGGCCGGTCGATGACCGGTTCCCTGGCGGCCAAGTCCGCCATGGGCACAGACCCACCCGGATCCGTCTCGCCGTCCAGAACGTTGGTCAGGGGGGAGCCCACCACCGGCCAGCGTCCCTTGACCACGTTATCCGGTTCATCTCCCTGGAATCCGAGGTAACTGTACTTGTGGTAGTGAGGCAGCTTGCGGGCAAGGCCGGCGTGGGCGGCCGGATTGTCCGCTGCGATCCACAGCACGGCCAGGTCCGGATTTCCCGGATGTCGGCCGGCCAGGACCACCGCCTTGGAATCCCTTTCCAATACCGTTCCGGTCGGGCCGTCAAAACTCACCCCCCCGGCCTGTCCGCCTTTAAAGGTGAGCCCGTAATCAGCGAAAGCACCCCGGATCGCTGCCAGCAAACGGTTTTCCCACCCCAGGATCCACACCGAGGCGTCGGTGGGAAGTCCCTCCAGGGATTTGTCCTCATAGATCTTTACGCCACCCGGTCCCGTCCGGACCAGGAACTGGGCCAGGGAGCGATAGGACTCGAGAAGATCCGGCTCGGCCTCCGCCGGCAGAACGATCACCGCCTTTTCCGCCCCGAAGGCCTGTGTGAGGGCCGGCGGGACCTCCCGCCTGTCAAGCCTGCGGAAAAGATCGAACTCGGGGTCCACGTCCACCCGGAGGGGTCTTGACCTGACAGGGAGTTCGAAGGTCTGCTCCTTGTCCTTCATCTCCAGAAAAAGCTGCCGAGCATCCTTTTGCCCCTCCATGGTCACTGCGACGGGGATTCCCATCCGGTAGGCATCGCCGGGCTGGACCTGTCTGAGAAGCATCGACAGCCGGTACCCGCCTTCATCCCTCGATTCGGACCTCACCCCCTCCAGTTCAAGGCGCGGGGACCCGGTCCTCTCCACCCACTGGTCGAAGAACCAGTCGAGATCCTGATCGGAAACCTGTTCGAAGGACAGTTTCAGGTCCTGCCAGTCGGCCGTACGGTAAAGGTTGTCCGCGTAGAACCTCCTCAGACCCTCGCGGAAGAGGTCGTCCCCGATCGCGAGGCGCAGCATGTGAAAGACCATCAGGGTCTTTCCGTAGCCAACCGCCTCGGTCACCGAACCGTGTCGCGAACGGAAAGCCGTGAGGGGGATGTCCCGGCCCTGGAGGACATAATCGGCGTATTTCTGCAGGGTCTCCTGCCGGTGGGAGCCGCCCTGGCCCTTCTGCTCCTTGAGCAGGTGGTCCGAAAGGTACGCCGTCAGTCCCTCCCCCCAGTTGCCCGCACCGTAATCGATGAACACGCTGTTGCCCCACCAGTTGTGGAGGATCTCGTGGGGATAGGACGATTCGATGATAAACGGAAATCGGATGATACGGGGTCCCAGAAGGGTGAAGGACGGCATGCCGTAACCGGTCTCCCAGAAATTTTCTACCAGGGCGAATTTGCCGTATGGATATTTCCCGATCAGGCGTTCATACATGCCGACGTACTCCCCGGTAGCCTCGAGATATTTGCCGGCCAGATCTTCGTCGGGCTCGCGCAAGAATACCATGGCCGTGACGTCCCCGACCTGTTTCAGATACTCTCTGTAGCGGCCCGCCAGCAGCCAGATGGCACCCTGCGGGGCATCGCTCACCCACCGGACGACTGTATTCTCAACATTCTGTTCCTGCCGTGTCCGGGTGCCCTGGCTCACCGCGCTCCATCCCGCGGGCATGTTCACGGTGAGGTCGAAGGTGATCCTCTCATCGCCGGGCAAACGGGGATACCAACCCGAGCCGCCATCCAGGTAGACTCCCTCGGGACCGATGCTGCCCACCGTGTCCTGCTGCCCCCTGGCGTACTCCTCACCGACAGCCTGGAGGGGGTGATTGATGACACCACCGTATTGAATGGCGAATCCGGTCTCGCCGGCGACGGGTTCAATAATGTAGGATCCGGAATCCCTCCCTGTTCTAACCCTCTCGAGGGGGGTGGATGACTCGAGTCTACGGGGGTCGAGACCCGGGTGGAGCCGAAATCTGATGTCCTCCATGCCCTTCCGCTGATCGGGGTCCCGGAAGGACACCACGTCCGAGGCCTCGAAACGGTTTTCACCGGGATAGAGGGTGACATCGATCTTGTGGTGGATCACCGCCCAGGCAGGGGCTGCAGAAAGAAGGATGGCGATCCAGCAGACGGGAAGAGAGTGAAAAATAGAAAATCGAAAACCCAAAATCCAAAACCCCAAACCACACGTCTCTCTCCGGACCATCTTAGGTAGATGGTTCTGTGCTTGTCCGGTAAAACCTTTTCGACTTTCGCGGAGTGCCTGGGCAAAGGCTTTTGGTCTTCGAAACGGTTTTTTCAAGGTCAGCATCCCCAAATTTATTACGTCGGTTTCTTTTTCCTGGTTTTAACAGCAGGCTGTCTTTCATGTTTTTCTTTTGGGATCTTGGACTTTGGATTCTGGACCGGATGATACATTCCCACTTCACTGATCCATCCAGTCCGCTACAAAGACGTTGAACTCGCGGGGTCCCCGGGCGTTCCTGGTGGAGCACCACACGAGCCTCCTTCCATCCCGCGAGAACATAGGGAATGCGTCGAAGCGGGCCCCGAAGGTGATCCTCCTGTCGCCGCTGCCGTCCCGGTTGATCATGTACAGGGAGAAGGTCCTCCCCTCCGGGTCGTGCTTGTTGGACGAGTAGATGATCCTCCTGCTGTCGGGGTGCATGAAGGGGGCCCAATTGGCCGAACCGTCGCTGGTCACCCTTGTCTGATCGGACCCGTCCTCTTTCATGTAGAAGATCTCCGCCCTGGAAGGTCTCATCAGATCCTGGGACAGGAGGGACCTGTAGTCATCCCGCTCCTCAGCCGTATCGGGGTAGTGGCTGCGGTAAACGATGTAGCGGCCGTCCCAGGAGAAGAAGGGGCCGCCGTCGAAGCCCTCCCTGCGGGTCAGGCGTTTGACGTCGGATCCGTCCACGTCCATCGTGTAGAGCTCCAGGTCTCCGTCCCGCACCGAGGTGAAGACGATCCTCTGTCCGTCGGGCGAGACCGCTCCCTCGGCGTCATAACCCTCCACGGCCGTCAGCCGGACCCGATCCGTGCCGTCCGTTCCGGCCGAGAAGATATCGAATGACGGGTAGAGCGGCCAGACGTAACCTCGGCTTCGGTCGGGCTCCGGCGGACAGGCGCTGTCGGCGAGATGTGTCGAGGCGTAGATGAACCGCTTCCCATCGGGCAGAAAGAAGGCGCAGGTGGTCCTCCCCTCCCCTGATGACACGCGCGTAACGTCGCTTCCGTCACTGTTCATGATGAAGATCTGATCACATCCGTAGGGAGGCCTGGTGGACTGGAAGATGATCTTATTCCCGTCGTGGGAGAAATAGGCCTCCGCGTTCTGGCCCCCGAAGGTCAGTTGACGGACGTTCCGGAGATGGATCTCCCTCGGGTCGGTAAGGGTGCCGACGCTCTGCGCCTGTGACAGCTGCGTGAGCAGGCACGCGAGGACGGCACAGCAGGCGGCGATGCACCGGGTTCTCATGGTTCTCTCCTCTCCAGGGTGCATATCCTAAAAGATACTCCCGGACCTGACTGCCTGCAAGGGAAGATGCTGGCGGTGAAGGTCTGAGTCCGTCACCCGGAAAAGGCAGGGATCGTAAGCGATCCTCACCATACGTCAGGGGGGCACAAGGGATGAATTCCGGTCAATGGGGATAGGGAGTAGGGGCTACCCTTTAACCTTTCACCTCGACGAGGAACAGCTTGAGACCGTCCTGAAGGGAATCCATCCTCTCGGAGAGATCGGAGATAACCTCCTGCAGACCGTGGACGGCCTCCCTGTTTCTTTCGATGATGCCCGTGAGATCTTCGGCGACCTGATAGACCTTGTTGCCGTTGACCACCTGCATGTCCGTCGACTCGCTTATATTCCGAACGGTTTCGGTGATCCGGGTCAGGTCGTTGTTGATCTGGTGGCTGGTGGAGCTCTGCTCCTCCATGCTCGTCTTGACCTTCTGGGCCACCTGCTGGATCCGGCGGGACATCTCGAGCAGCTTCTCGCTGCTCTGTGCCTGGCTCTGACCCGCCTCCCGGATGCTTTTCACGGAATTGGACAGGTGCTCGGTGGTCTCCATTACCCGGCTGCTCGTGTTGGCCTGCTCGGAGGTCGTCCGGGCGATCTCCTCCACCCGGTGGGACACGAGGTTGGTGCTGTCGGTGATCTTCTCCAGGGCGGCTGTGACGTGCTCGGAGAGCCGGACACCGTCCTCGACCCTCTGATTGGACTCCTCAACGGCCTGGCCGGTCCTCGTGACCTCCTCACGGATACCCTGGATGACACTGGAGATCCTGTTGGTCTGCGCCTTGGTGTTCTGGGCGAGCTCGTTGATCTCGTCGGCTACCACTCCGAACCCCTTCCCCTGGGCTCCGGCCTGGGCCGCAATAATGGCGGCATTGAGGGCCAGAAGATTGGTCTTCCCCGTTATATCGGTGATAAAGCTGAGGATCTCGTCGATCTCCTCTATTCGTTCCGTGACGATGGAGATGAGCTGGCTCACCTGGGAGGAGCTCTCCCGGATGGCCAGGGTGCCCTCCATCGCGCTCCGGGACACCTGCACGCCCTCCTCCGCAACCTGGGTCATCTGGACAGCATCCTCGACGGTGCTCTCCGCATTCTCCCGGACCTGCTGGATGCTCACACCCATCTCGTTCATGGAACTGGCCATCTCGTCGGCAGCGTTGGAGAGGGAGAGAAGAGTCTGCGAGATCTCGGTGATGGAGGCCGACATGTTCTCGATAGCCTCGTTGGATTCGTTGACCGATCGGAAAAGGGAGTCGGTCATGGAGGATACCTCCTCGATGGAGGCGCCCATCTCCATGATGCTGGTGAAGCTGTCGTTGGCCGAATTCTCGAGGACGTGGATACCCTGTGTGATCTCGTCGGACATCTTCTTGTTATGGGTCACCGATTCCATGGTCTCCGTTGCCAGGCTCGCCTGCTGTTCGGTTCCCTCGAGAACGTCGTTGTAGATCCGGGAGATGTTCTCGTTTGCCCGGGAGATGCTCTCGAAGGCCTGACGGACGCGGAGGATCATCCGCCCGAGCCCCTCGAGAGTGAAATTCAGCTGGTTTCCCAGGGTCTGGAACTCGTCCCGCGTCGGGACCTTCACCCGTTCCATCAGGTTTCCCTCCCCTACCCTCTGAAGCACCAGATGGACGGTGGAGAGATGCCGGAGGAGGAACTTGACCACGACATGAAGGAGGATGATGCCAAGGATGGAGGCCACGGTGAACTGGATGACGAGCCGGCTGGTGATCTGCTTGATCTCATTGGCGATGATACTCCTGTCCATTGCCACGTGAGCGGTGCCCGCCGCACCGAAGAGAATGGGAACCGCGATATCCATGACCTTTCCCACCGACGCCAGGTCAAGCTCCTCGATCCTGAAGGGCTCCTCGCCTGCGACCGGGTTGACACCGGTCAGATCCCCTGGAAAGTCGTTGCCGAAGGTGTGGGCAACCACCTCTCCCTTCCTGTCCGTGACGAAGATATACCGGACGCCGTGGATCTCACTGGAGCCCTCCACCAGGTTCTGAACGACGTCCAGATTACCGCTGAACAGTTTATCCTCGCTCGAGGTCGCCAGGGAAGAGGCGATGGTCCTGCCCTTGCTCTCGAACTCGCTCTCCATGACCCTCCTGAACCTGCTCCTGGTGAAGAAGATATTGAAGGTGGCCAGGACGAACATGACGAGGATCACAACACCGGTTATCTTCCAGGCGATGGTGATCCCCCCTCCGGCGGCCTCAGCGGCGGTTCTGCCGCTGCCCTTCCCGCCGGGACCGCCGCCCTCTCCGATCCGTTCTTCCTGGATCTGGAGCTCCTCCATCGTCTCCAGGTTTTCAGTCCCCTGATCCATCCTTGATTCTCCCTTAAAGTAACGCCTCTGAAACTGGATCCCGCCGTTACCGTTTTTTCCCGCGGGCTCACCACGTTTGCCGCCTGGTATTGTGGAGGTGTGCTCAGGATGTTCCCTTGTGAAAGCAATAACTTACAGGTCCGCCCTCCTGGTTATTCATACCATAACATCGCCGTCGGACAAAGGAGGATTTGGGAAATGTGGATCTTGAACGGGGGGAAAGAGGGCTGGGGGGTTAGAAATGAAAAGTTAGAGTATTAGATCAGCGGACATTGGAGCATTGGAGTATTAGAGCATTAGAGCATTGGAGATTATAGATTTAAGTATCGGATCATTGAAAATAAGGGATGGGAAGATAGATCTTGAAACATCCAGGGGTTACCATGGTCTAATCTTCTAATGCTCTAATGTCTAATCCTCTATTGATCTAATGTCTAATCCTCTATTGTTCTAATGCTCCAGGGCTCTAGGTCTGATCCTCGATTCCTTCATCCCTGTTTCGAATATTTTTCCATTTTTCTGTTGTATTCAAGGACATCCCTGTAGGCTCCCGATTTTTCGTGGCCCTCGAACTCCTTGAGGATCTCTCTCTGCCTCCGGCTGAGCTTCTGGGGGATGCGGACCGCGGCTTGGATGAACAGATCTCCACGCCCGGACCCGTGCAGACGGGGGATGCCCTTGCCCTTGAATTTGAACACCTGTCCCGGCTGTGTCCCGGCGGGCACCTTCAGTTCCACGGGACCATCCAGGGTGGGTATTTCAACGGTGCCGCCCAGAGCGGCCGTCTCCATCCTGAGAGGGGTCTCGCAGACGATGTCGTATCCTTCCCTGATGAAGAAGGGGTGTTCCTCCACCTCGAGAACGACAAAAAGGTCGCCGGGCGGGCCTCCCTGGAGGCCGGCGTCTCCCTCGCCTCTCAGCCTGAGCCTTGTTCCGTTGTCCACTCCCTTGGGAACTTTGACGGTCAGGGCTTTCTCTTCACGAACCCGGCCGTCCGCGCGGCATTTGCTGCACGGGTTCTCTATGATCCGACCGCTGCCGCCGCAGTTCGGACAGGTGCGGGACATGGTGAAGAACGCCTGCTGGAAACGGACCTCGCCTCTTCCGGAACAGACGCTGCAGGTCGCGGGCTGATGTCCCGGCTCCAGACCGTCTCCAAGGCACCGGTCGCACTCCACCAGATGGGGGTAGTGGATCTGCTGCTCGGTCCCGAATACCGCCTCCTCGAAGGTGATCCGCATGCGATATCTCAGATCTTCACCCCTGATACCCCGGGACCGGCCGCCTGGTCGGCCGACACCGAAGAAGTCCTGAAAGAGATCGGAGAAGAGGTCGGTGAAGGACCCGCTGAAATCGAATCCGCCGGGGAAGCCCCCGTTTCCCGCAAGGCCGGCGTGCCCGTACTGATCGTATACCCTTCTTTTTTCATCGTCGGACAGGACAGCGTACGCCTCGCTGAGCTCCTTGAACTTCTCCTCGGCCCGGGTGTCTCCGGGGTTTCGGTCGGGATGATACTGGATCGCCAGGCGACGGTAGGCCCGTTTGATGTCCTCCTCGCTGGTGTTACGGTCGACCTCGAGGACCTCGTAATAATCCCTCTTACCGGCCATCTATCGGTCGCCGTCCTTTCCGGCATCGCCATTACCGTCACCGGCGACGTGGACCATTGACGCCCGAACGACCTTGCCCTTGAGCTTGTACCCCCTCTGCAGCTCGGCGATCACGGTACCCTCTTTGTGCTCACCTGAAGGAAGGACTCCCACCGCTTCGTGATGGGAAGGATCGAACGGTTCACCGATGCCTGGGACCGGTTCGAGGCCGCACCGTTCCAGGATGCCGTGGAGTTGTCCCGAGATCATCCGCACTCCCTCGAGGATCCCCTGTTCCTTCAGCTCACCGCCGGCCGATTCCAGCGCCCGATCCAGGTTGTCCAGGATGGGAAGAAGGTCTGAGATGAGCCTCTCGTTGGCATAACAGATGATATCCTCCCTCTCCCTCTCCATGCGCTTGCGAAAATTATCGAAATCAGCCGCCACACGCAGATACTTGTCTTTGAGGTCTTCAACAGCAGCCCTGAGTCCCTCGTATTCCGCCAGGGGAATGGTCACGCTGCCCTCAGCGGCCGTTCCTTCCTGACCTCCTCCATTGCCCTCATCGATGACGATCTCCGTGCGGTTTTTACTATCCTTATCGAGATCCTTTGCACCGGTTGAGATATCCCTTTTTCTTCCGCTCAAATCCGTTCCTCCGCTTGTGACCTGTTTTAAACAATTACCCCGGTCCATCCTCTTGAAAACCAATGTACCCAGAGGGTGCGCAGCCCGCAGCTTCACATTCGCCTGCGGATTACCCTGCGGATCCCTTAGTCCACGGCAGTCGGTTCAGGGAAAACTCTCCGGTCCCGTGGATTCGGCCCTGTCCCGATCTTCGCCGGGTTCCGACCGCCTGTTCCCTCGCTCCGATCGCCCATAGGACCGTCAGAGCTCCGATAACGACAGGCTCTCACTGACCGCGTTCGCCGCCGAGGCAACCAGAGGGATCACCTGCGAGTAGTCCATGCGCAACGGACCGATGATGCCGACCGTCCCCAGCGGGACGTCACCACGGCCGTACCGTGACACCACGAGACTGATGTCGCGCATCCTCTCAATCCCCATCTCAGAACCGATGAGGACTGTCAGACCCTCTGATTTGATCGTCTCGTCCAGAAGAACGAGGAGGTTTTTCTTCTCCTCGAGCGTCTGGAGGAGGTGCCTCATTTTCTTGAGGTTCTGGGAGAACTCGGGAAGGTCAAGGATATTCGAGCTTCCCTCCACATAGATGTCCTCGGTTTCGTCCTCTTCGAAGAGATGCTCGGCCAACTGGAGGGCCACGGTCATGGTTCGGTCGAAATTCTCCCTGTCCTTCCTGATATCACCCACCAACTGTCGCCTCATATCCTCGAGCCCCATTCCCCTGAAGCGATCGGTGAGGAAGCGTGACATGCTGTCGAGGGCGTCCTGGCTGAAATCCTCACCGTGCTTTACCAGTCGGTTCTGGGTGACGCCCGAGAGCGAGACGAGAACGGCGAGGATCGTCCCGGGTCCGATCCTGACAAAGCTGACCCTCCTGAACACGCTTCGCCGCTGTCCGGGCGGCAGGGCGATCCCGGTATAGTGGGAGAAATTCGACAGCATCTTCGACGTTTTGCGCAGGAGTCCCTCCACCCCGCCGCTATGGTCCATCAGGGCATCCCGGAACCGATTCACCTGCATATCCGAGACCTCCTGGGCGCTCTTTATGAGATCGACATAGAAACGGTAGGCCTTCTCCGTGGGGATCCGGCCGGCCGAAGTGTGCGGCTGGGCGAGAAAACCGGCCTCCTCGAGTTCGGCCATGACGTGGCGGATCGTGGCCGGGCTGAGACCGAACTGATACCTGTCCGCGACGGTCTTTGACCCCACCGGTTCGGCGGCGGCGATATAGGTGTGGATGACAGCCATCAGAACGTTGCGATGGCGCTCCTGTGTCAGCTTCTCATCCACGATCTCGATCTCTGGCCATCAAGGCCGGAACAGGATTTACCATTTTCCTGGAACATGTCTCCTTCACATCGCCGTTTTCCGCGTGGGACTCAATTCTGGCCCTCACCATGCCCGCCTCCGGGACCCTTCCCGGGCGGGCGGCGAGCGCCTCCCCGCGATCACTGGTAAGTTAACCAGAGAGGCCATTTTGGGCAAGGGGTTAAAATACAGCTTACAGTTCACGGTTCCCGGTCAGAGGAGACGGACAAAGAGCTCATTTGACAGTAGGATCCCCCTGGTGGTCAGGCGAATCCTTCCCTGGCTCGTTTTTATCAATCCGCAATCCTCAAATTCCCTGAGAGCGGGTCCCAGAACAGTTGTTGGAGCCACTCCGTATCTCGCAGTAAATTTGTGGGAATTCACGCCCTGAGTCAGCCGGAGGGCCATCATGAGCGCTTCCCTGGGCGCTGCCTCGGGGCCTTGGGAGGAGAGATCCAAACGGCATGCCGCCGGGTCGGCGATGTAGGCGTCGAGGTCAGCAGGGTTGCACCACCGCTTCCTGATACCGCCCCCGGACATGGCGCTGTGGGCGGAAGGGCCCAGCCCTATGTAATCCCCGTCGCACCAGTAGTTCAAATTATGAAGGCATTCGTGCCCCTCCCTTGAGAAATTCGATATCTCATATTGTCGGTAACCCTCGGCGATGAGGCGCCGGCGCAGGACCCTGTACATCCTGGCCGTCTCATCCCCGTGGTCCTCCCTCGGTCCCGCGTGCTCCCTCTGCTCCAGGGCGTAAAGGGATAGGTGGTCCGCACCGGCCACAGCGAGTGCCTGAAGGTCTACCAGGAGATCTTCCCTTCGCTGACCCTCGAACCCGTACATAAGGTCACAGCTCACGGAGCTGAATCCCGCTTCCCTGGCCCGGCTGACGAACCCGGTAATGCTCTCGATGCCTGGATCGACTCCAAGGACTCTCCGGTGAAAGGGGCTCAAAGCCTTCACCCCGATGCTGATCCGGTTGAAACCCGCACCGGCATAACCTCTCAGGGCATCCTCGCTGATTCTCCCGTCTGTCTCGAGGGTGGCCTCGATGAGACCGCCCATATCCGAACGCCTGCCCATCTCCTCGAACAGGCTGCGGTAGAAGGAGGGAGGCATGAGGGTGGGTGTCCCTCCCCCGACGTAAACGGTCCTCACAGCACAGGCCGAAAGCACCCCCGCCAGGGAGTCCATCTCCGACACGAGAGCTTTGAGATAATTCCTTCCCATCCCGTCATCCGGCGCCCGGCGGTAGAAGTGACAGTAGGGGCAGAGGTTTGCGCAGAAGGGTATGTGGATGTAGACAGCGCAGCCGGCCAACGGTTCGGGGAGGTAGATCATGCTATTTTAAAAAGGGGAAAGGGGAAAGGGGAAAGGGCTCTGTAACGGGTTTTCAATGAAGTATCGGGAAAGTCCGCTGACTGGATCGATCGCGCTGTAACTTTCCCCTTTCTCCTTTAACCTTTCCCCCTGTTTCATCACTTCATCTCACATGGCACGCCGCCAGCCGGCCCTCCCCCCTTGGGGTGAGGGCCGGGATCTCGTGGAAACAGCGGTCGATCCTCAGGGGGCATCGTGTGTGGAAGTGACAGCCCGGCGGTGGATCCGACGGACTCGGCATCTCCCCCTCGGCACCCTCGCTCCTCCTCCGGATGGAGGGGTCGGGTTCGGGAATGGCCTCAATGAGGGCCTCCGTGTAGGGATGCATGGGACGGGAGTATAACTCCTCCGCGGCACCGACCTCAACAAGGCGGCCAAGATACATCACCCCGACCCTGTCGCAGAGGCTGCGCACAACCCTCAGATCGTGTGAAATGAACATCATGGTCAGGGAAAAACGGGTTTTCAGATCCACGAGGAGGGTCAGGATCTGTGCCTGGATGGAGACGTCCAGGGCAGAAACCGGCTCATCGGCGAGGAGAAAATCGGGCCTCAGAATGAGGGCCCTGGCGATACCGATGCGTTGCCTCTGACCGCCCGAGAACTCGTGGGGATACCTGTGAGCGCTCCCCTCCGGGAGACCGACGGTCCTGAGAATCTCCTCCACTTCCGCCGGGACCGACTCACCGCTTCTCCGGGCAACCCGAAGGGGTTCACCGACAATGGAGCCCACCGTCTTCCTGGGGTTGAGGGAACCGACGGGATCCTGAAATATGATCTGCATCCTGCGCCGGAAAGGTCTCATCTCCGCCCGGTCCAGGGAGGTGATCTCATCCCCGTCGAATATCACTCTGCCTGAACTGGCTGGGAGGAGGCCGAGGATCATCCTGCCGAGGGTCGTTTTCCCGCACCCGGATTCACCCACCATGCCGAAGACCTCTCCCTTCATGATCCGGAAGGAAACGTCGTCGACGGCCCTGATCCCCCCCACGATCTTGCCGAACACTCCTCCCTTGACGGGGAAGACCTTCGAGAGTCCCTCGACGGTTAACAGCTCAGGTAACGGCACCTTCAGATCATCCTTTTCATGGCGGCATGTTCCCTGCCGGGATAGAAACACCTCACGAGTCTCCCCGCAGTCCCGTCAAGGTCGGGTTCTCTCTCCGAACAGATCTTCTGGGCCCTGGGGCATCGGGGGTGGAAACGACAGCCGGCCGGCAGATCGGCCAGGTCGGGCACGTTGCCGGGGATGGCGTGGAAGCTTCTCCGGCCGGGCGTCGGCAGGGATTGGATAAGGCCGATGGTATACGGATGCCCCGGATCGTCGAACAGGTCCTGGACGGGGGCCGCCTCGACCACGGACCCTGCGTACATGACGCAGACGGCGTCGGCCACCTCTGCCACCACCCCCAGGTCGTGGGTGATCAGGAGCGCTCCCCGTTCCCCCTCGCTGATCAACGCCTCAACAAGCCTGAGGATCTGGGCCTGGACCGTCACATCAAGAGCTGTCGTCGGCTCGTCGGCGAGGAGGACCTCGGGCTCGCAGGCGACCGCCATGGCGATCAACGCCCTCTGCTGCATGCCGCCCGACATCTGATGGGGATAGTCGCTTATCCTCCGGGCGGGATCGGGAATACCCACCCTTTCGAGCAGCCTCTCGGCCTCACCCATGGCCTCCTTGCCGTCCAGACCCCGGTGGACGCGCAGGACCTCTGCAACCTGGTCACCGATGGAGAAGACGGGATTGAGGGCGCTCATGGGTTCCTGGAAGACCATGGATATCCGGTCCCCCCTCAGGGACCTTATGTCAGCTTCACCCATAGTCAGGAGATCCCTCCCCCGGAACAGGACCTGACCCGAGACGATCCGTCCCGGCGGCGGAACAAGGCGCATGATGCTCAGAGCCGTCATGCTCTTGCCGCAGCCCGATTCCCCGACCAGGCCCAGGATCTTACCGCTGGTGATGGCGAAGGAGACCCCATCGACGGCGCGGATTTCGCCCTCCTCCGTCCGGAAGGCGGTTGTGAGGCCTCTGACTTCGAGCAGGGGTGCGGTCATAGAGATAGAGGTTAAAGGGAAAAGGATAAAGGTTAAAGGGTAAAGGTTCCACGAAATTGATTTTAACCTGCAACATGAAGATTGGAACAGGTTCCGTTGGTAACCACCAGATCAAGCGAGATTCAACTGTAAACGTTAAACCATAAACTGTAAACCGATCTTCATCCGATCC
Organism: bacterium; assembly: GCA_020350725.1. Lineage (GTDB taxonomy): Bacteria > BMS3Abin14 > BMS3Abin14 > BMS3Abin14 > BMS3Abin14. The sequence goes on along the minus strand of CP070719.1, from coordinate 2,108,063 downwards.
CCATTGTCCAGGCAGGGGACCGGATACTTCTCAAGGGGCTTTCAATGGGACATTTCCGATCCCTGCCTTTTTCGCTTTCGGAACATTAAAACCCTGTGATAGCATTTAGGATTGGCCCGCGGGCCGGAATGAATACCCGAAGGGAGGTCCCGGAAGGACATGGCAACCCGTTCGATCCTCATCAAGGGAGCACGCGAGCACAACCTGAAGAACATCACGGTGGAGATACCGAGGGACTCTCTCGTTGTCATCACGGGGGTTTCCGGATCAGGCAAGTCCTCCCTCGCATTCGACACATTGTACGCTGAGGGCCAGCGCAGATATGTGGAATCCCTCTCCGCCTACGCCCGCCAGTTCCTCGAGCAGATGGAAAAGCCGGACGTGGACTCCATCGAAGGGCTCTCCCCCGCCATATCCATCGAACAGAAGACGGTGAGCAAGAATCCCAGGTCCACCGTCGGCACGGTGACCGAGATCTATGACTACCTCAGACTCCTGTTCGCCCGTATCGGTGTCCCTTTCTGCTACTCCTGTGGCCAGCGGATCGAGGCCCAGACTTCGGAGCAGATCCTCGACAGCCTGATGGACGTGGAGGAAGGGACTCGAATGACCATACTCGCCCCGATCGTGAGGGGGCGTAAGGGGGAATACCGCAAAGAACTGGAGAGCTTCCGGCGGCAGGGCTTTCTCCGCGTCAGGGTCGACGGAGAGATCCGAAGCCTTGACGAGGATATCGTCCTGGACCGCAAGAGGAAACACGACATCGAACTGGTCGTCGACCGCCTCGTCCGCAAGGAAGGGGTTCGAAACCGGATGGCGGACTCCGTTGAACTGGCCCTCCGGATGGGCGACGGGGTCCTGTACGTCTCTCTTCCGGAAGGAGAGGAGATGGTCTTTTCGGAGAACCTGGCGTGCACCAGGTGCGGGATCAGCTATCCCGAGATCTCGCCGCGCTTCTTCTCCTTCAACAACCCCACAGGGGCCTGTCCCAAATGCAGCGGATTGGGTACGACAAGCGTCATCGATCCGGAACTGGTGGTCCCCAACCCCACCCTCTCCATCAGGGAAGGAGCCATCGCTCCCTGGCGGAAGCGAAGCAGCATGTTCTATTTCCAGCTGTTGGAATCCCTCTCCAAACACTTCCAATTCGAACTCGACACACCCTTCGAAGAGCTTCCCAAGGTCATCAGGCACGTCATCCTGAACGGGTCGGGGTCCGAGGAGGTCACCATCAGGTACCAGGACCAGAACCAGCTCTGGAGAACCCGCAAACCCTTCGAGGGGGTCATCCCCAATCTGAGACGGCGCTATATGGAGACAACGTCCGATGCGGTGCGCGAGGAGATCGAGGCCTACATGGGGAACAGGCCATGCTCCGAGTGCGGGGGTGCCAGGCTCCGCCGGGAAAGCCTGCACGTGAAGGTGGGAGAGAGGAACATCTTTGAAGCCACCGAGCTCTCCATCGGAGAGGCCGTCAGCTTCTTTCGAAACCTTGACCTCGGGGAAAGGGAGATGTCCATCGCCTCCCGGATCCTAAAGGAGATCCAGGAGCGCCTCAATTTCCTCATGGACGTGGGCCTGGAATACCTCACCCTCAACAGACCGTCGGCCACCCTGTCAGGAGGTGAGGGACAGCGTATACGGCTGGCTACCCAGATCGGCTCCAGCCTCGTGGGCGTCCTTTATATCCTCGACGAACCCAGCATCGGCCTCCACCCCAGGGACAACGCCAGGCTGCTCGGCACACTTACCCAACTGAGGGACATGGGCAATACGGTGGTGGTGGTGGAGCACGACGAGGAAACCATACGCAAGGCTGACCATGTCCTGGACATGGGTCCCGGGGCCGGTATCCGGGGGGGGGAGGTTGTGGCCGAAGGGAAACCGGCCACCATTCTTAAGTCCACCGAATCCCTGACGGGGAAATACCTTTCCGGAAGACTGTCCATCGAGGTACCTGCCCGACGCAGACAGCCGAATCTCAAAGGAACCCTTGAGATCAGGGGCGTGCGCCACAACAACCTCAAGGGGATCGATGTCCGGTTCCCCCTGGGAACCCTGACGTGCGTGACCGGCGTTTCCGGATCCGGAAAGTCGTCCCTGGTCATCGACACCCTGTACCGGGCCCTGGCGAGGCGGAAGTCATCCATGGCCGAACCGCCCGGCGAACACGAGGGTATCACCGGGGCGGAGTTTATCGACCGCGTCATCGACATCGATCAGTCTCCCATCGGCAGGACTCCCAGGTCCAATCCCGCCACCTATACAGGGGCCTTTACACCCATACGCGAGCTGTTTTCCCAGATTCCCGAGTCCCGAGTGCGAGGCTACAGGCCCGGCCGGTTCAGCTTCAACGTCAAGGGGGGACGCTGCGAGGCATGTCAGGGAGACGGCGTCAAGAGGATCGAGATGCATTTTCTGCCCGACATACACGTGACGTGCGAAGTGTGCGGCGGAAGAAGGTTCAACCGGGAGACCCTGGAGATCGCCTACAAGGGGGTCAGCATAGCCGGCGTTCTGGACAGAACCGTCAATCAGGCCGCGGAACTGTTCGCCAACGTCCCGGCCATAGCCAGAAGGCTGAGGACCCTTCAGGACGTGGGGATGGGCTACATCCGGCTCGGTCAGCCCGCCACCACCCTGTCGGGAGGTGAGGCACAGAGGGTGAAACTGTCCAAGGAACTGTCGAAGAGGGACACCGGGCGGACGCTCTACATTCTGGACGAACCGACCACCGGCCTGCACTTCGACGACGTGCGAAAACTCCTCTCCGTCCTCGACAACCTGGTGGAGAGGGGAAACACGGTGATCGTCATCGAGCACAACATGGAGGTCATCAAATGCGCCGATCACGTCGTCGACCTCGGTCCGGAGGGGGGAGACGCCGGTGGCTATCTCTTCGCCAGCGGGACGCCCGAGGAGGTAGCGGACGCGAAGGGGTCCTACACCGGGCAGTTCCTGAGGAAAGTGCTGGGGAGGATGCACGGGAATGGGAAATTGGAGGTTGGAAATTAGAGAAGGGACACGGTAGTGAGGCATGAGTGACCGAGGGGGCGTGCCTGGACGCTGCCGTGAGGGCAAGACCGGGACCGGCTCCTGGTCGGCCGGTGCGTCAGGCGCGACGCTCCCTCTCCACGGAGGCTATGAACTCCTCGACCTCCCCGAGCACCTGGCCCAGGTCCAAACCGCTGGCAAAACAGTGATCGATGAGCTCATACACCCGGATGAGCAGTTCTTCAGGGGACATTGAGGCTCCGAAATTGTAAACAGACGCCGATGGATTGGCGGTCATGGGATCGGTGCACCGTTGAGTGCTGATTAACACTTTGCGGTTTATCTGTCAAGGCCGCCCCCTGTTCTCCCCCGGAAGACCGAGACCCGGAACCCGGCTCTTGCCATCAGAGGGCGATCAGCGTCCCGTGACAGAGCTGCTCCCTTGACAGTCCACTCCCCTTCCCTATACTCTCCCATTGGAAGTGCGCAGGGCACTGGTGGCCCTCCTGGACTTCAAATCCAGTGATGCCGGCTAAAACCCGGTATGGTGGGTTCGATTCCCATGCACTTCCGCCAAGGAGGACAAGCCCGTCCTTCCTTCCCGGGAAGGGCGGGTTTTACTCAGGAACCAGCATCAAAAATCCAACATTGATCCCGTTGAAACATTCCCTTTCATTTCGCGGCGGTATCCTTGACGGAACCTCGTACAGGCTCATTCAAGCCGAGGCACGATGGCTCCCATTCCGGATCTCGGATTTTGGATGCTGGATTCAGAGCTTCATCCGCTGGACAGAATTTCCCAATTGTGATGAAATACGCAGCCCGGGAACACTTTTTCAGACATGACGACCTCACGGTTCCATCCCGTGGTTGATCCAACACCCGGCAGCATGGCCTAAGGGGCCTCAATGAGATCCGTTATCCTCTCGACAGCCCTGGTGATCCTACTCGCTCCAGCCCCGAGTCCGGCCCAGGAGTTCAGCCTCTTCGGGGTGAAGATGGGCATGACACGCGAGGAGATAGGCCAGATCTGGAGACTAACCGAAGCGGGCGAGTACACGATCGAGGGCTCCGCCATATTCAATATTCAACCGGAGTTCGACCACCGGGATCGACTCTACAAGCTCTCTTTCTCCTCCCCTATCGGCGAGGAATATCCGGGACACCTCCTGCAGAGCGCCCTTCAGAGGCTCGTCAAAGAACTCTGGGGGAGCGACCCTGCGGTCTCGGTTTCCACCCGCTCAAGCAGAGGTATCATGGAGACGACAGTTACCAGCCAGGCATTGACGGAAGAATATATCACCCACATCAAATTACAGTATTCCACACTCTTTCAGCCGTGATCTCAAATCTCCGGGGAGCGGTCAGCGTTCCACCCGACCCCGTCTCAGCATTACGAGGGAAGATCAGCCGCCTTCGACTGCACTACACCTTTCGAAGGCTGCTCGATATCCTTGCCGTTTCCATCGCCGCCGACATCCTCCTCGATTTACTGGCCTTCGTCACATACCTTCTCTTTCGATGGTCCTTTCATGTCCCGTTTTTTCTGGAATTCCTTATTATCGTCCTGATGATAAGGGAGTATCCCAGGCTTCGCCGGGGGAGATTCGTCACCTACCTCGACCGGCGCTTCCGCCTTCAGGACCGGCTCTACAGCTTTTTCTGGTATCAGTCCGCCCCTGAAGTCGCCGACGAGATCAGGGCAGCCCAGGCGGAGGAATGCCTGCGGTCCGTAGACTTCCTCCACCTGAAGAGGTTCCTCCGTGTCCGGGTCCCCCCGCTCCTTCTTCCCTCCCTCCCGGTCTTCCTCGTCCTGGTGTTCCTGTACATGAACGCCGAGTACCGACCGCCGGGAACACTGACCCGGACCACGATCCGGATACTGGACCCCACAGCCCGATTCACCACCGGCAGCCGAAGCAGCCTGACGGAGGATGCGGACCGGCAGGGAGGGGGGACGACAGAGGAGGGTAACGACGGCGATCGGACGGCATCACCGGAGCAAAAGGATAATGCAGAGAGAGCTGACAGCGGTCTCCCTCCGGATCCATCGGGTGACGCGGAACAGGAAGCCGGAGTGCCCGGGGATGAGGAAGCGACCGGCAGGACCGGAGGCTCCGGCCACGAACCCGGGGATCAGGTGGACGGACAGGATGCCGCCGAGGCACCCGCTGACGGCACGTTGGAGAACGAACCGATCCAGTCCAATCCCGTCAGCGAGAGCCTCAACGAGCCGGTACCGCCGAAACTCCTGGCTGAACCATCCCTGGACGCCTCCCTGTTCGACCAGCCGGAACACCTCTTCGGACTCCTTCCATGGATGACCGACCAGTTGGCACCGAAGAGCGAGCGCTACGTTCCGGACATCCCGGGCTACGACCCGTCCCGCTATCCTGCCAGGTACCGTGAACACCTGCAGAAATTCCACGAGGAGCTTCAGACATGGGCAAGGAAGACAGAGTAGAGAAACTCCCGGAAAAGTTGACCCTGATCAGGCATGACATGGAGAAGATCGAGAGTGAGTTCTCCAAACGGATTGTCGGCAACACGGATATCCTGCGGTTCATGCTGAAGGCCCTCTTCTCAGGCGGCCATGTCCTCCTCGAGGGTGTTCCGGGACTGGGCAAGACCCTTATGGTCAAGACGATGTCCGAGATCCTGGACCTCAGGTACCGCCGCATTCAGTTTACCCCCGATCTCATGCCCGCGGACATCACCGGGACGAACATCATCGTAGAGGATGACCGGGGGGGACGCCACTTCCGCTTCGAGAGGGGCCCCGTCTTCACCCAGATCCTCCTTGCTGACGAGATCAACAGGGCCAGTCCCAAGACCCAGTCAGCCCTCCTTGAGGCCATGGAGGAGCACCGGGTATCGGTCTTCGGGGAGAGTCACGCTCTGGACGACGTCTTCTTCGCCCTGGCCACCCAGAACCCCATCGAGATGGCGGGGACCTATCCCCTTCCGGAGGCCCAGCTGGACCGGTTCTTCTTCAAGCTGAGCGTTCCCTTTCCCAGCGTGGAGGAACTGACCGCGATCGGCCGGACGAACGGCTCCTGCCGTATGGGCCAGCTCCCCGTCGGCAAGGTCCTGTCGAGGGATCGTATTCTCGAGATACGGGAGGCACTGTGCAGCCTCCCCGTCACCGACCGGGTGTACGAATTCGCCTCGCAGCTCATCCGCAGGACCCATCCGGACTTCCCATCCGCCCCTTCGGATATTCGGAAATTCGTCAAACACGGCGCGTCACCCCGTGGGCTTATCGCCCTGATCGCAGCATCCAGGGTGTCGGCGGTTCTCGCCGGAAGGATCAACCTCTCCATCGATGATCTGGAGGAGAACTATCTCCCGTCCCTGCGCCACCGCCTCGTCCTGGGCTTCGAGGCGGACCTGGAAAAGGTCAACTCCGACATCCTGCTCCAGTCGGCATTCCAGGACCTGAGAAGGACGTACTAGCGAGGTGTCTCTTGACCACTCTGATTGAACCGGAATTCCTCCGGAGGCTTGAGGCACTGAAGAACAGGTTATTGCCCGGCATACGGAGGCTGGAACTGCCGCGGCCGAACCTGACCGGTTTCGGTATCAGTCCGGAGGTGGAGTCCCATCGCCCCTACGCGCCCGGGGACGACACCAGATATATCGACTGGAACCTCTATGCCCGCCTGGACCGCTTCTACCTCAAATCGATGCTCCGGGAAGAAGAGGGCGCCCTGCACCTTCTCATCGACGCCAGTGAATCGATGAGACATCCGTCGGAGGAAAAGCTGGAAAGGGCCCTCCAGGTGTCGGCCGCCCTCGCCTACATAATGATCGCGGCGGGGGGCAAGGTGACTCACTATTCCTGGGCCGACGGCATCACGTCCTATCAGGAGCACCAGGGTCAGCGGGGCCAGCCCATGGTGCTCCTCCATGCGCTGGCGTCCTCCGGAACGGGCCGTGTCACGGACCTCCACAGGACCCTCCACGCCTTCGTCAGGATGTCCGAGGCGAAGAGGGCCAGGCTCTTTATCATATCCGACTTCATCGACCTGACGTCCTTCGACGTGGACCTTGAGTACCTCAGGTCATCCGAGGTGCGGACCACCGCGGTACAGATCCTCCATCCGCAGGAGACCAGCCTCAGAAAGAGGGGTTACCTGAGGATCTCCGATCCTGAGACGGGCGACAGTGTCACCCAGCTGGTGGGTTACCGCGCCCTGAGAAGGGCCGAACGGGAGGCCCGCCGTTTTCTGAATCGCACAGCCGATCGCTTCCGCAGGCTCGGTTTCCCCTTCCTGCGCTACGATCTCGATCAATCCTTCGAGGAGATCGTGACGGACTGCCTCATGCCCGACAGGGGGGCCTCCCGGTTTGATCGGCTTTGACACACATCAGGGCTTCCTGCTCCTCCTTCTCTTCCCCTTCCTCTGGCTCTATCGCTTCAGGGTGACCCGGATAAAGCCCGTATCCCTGTCCTTTCTTCCCGTCATCGAAACCGCCCTCAGGAGATACGGCAGAAGGCCGCCGCGTCTGTTCCGGTTGAGCCGGAAGCTCAGGATCATCCTCAATGGGGCGGCCCTGCTGTTGCTGGTCCTGGCCTTCAACGGGACGCACGTGGTGACCGGGGGAAGATCGGACGGGGAATGGCTGGTCGTATTCGACAACCCCTACACCCAGAACGCCACCTACCAGGCGAGAACTCTTCAGGACAGGTCTCGGGAGGGTTTGGGAAATCTGCTGGAGAAAATTCCATCCCGGGACTCCATTACCCTGATGACGTCGGCTCCCGAGCCGGAACTCTTTCCGCATGTCAGCCGACGGGACCTGAGGCGCATGATCACCCGGGTCCGCCCCTCCGCGACTGCACCCTCCGTCGCCTCGCTCCTGGAGGTGATCGAGGAAATCGTCCGCGACCGTCCCCTCAAGGGCATCATCCCGATCTCGCCCAGAGACCACGAATGGAGGACGGCTGCGGCTGCAGAGGACATGATAGACATCATCCATTTCTCCCCGGTCAAGGATATCCTCACCGGTAACGCCGGCATCACGTCCTTCGATCTGAGCCCGTCGCCCGGTTCCGAGGGAAAGTTCGATCTCTTCTTCCGCATCGGATCCGCCGGTATCCCCGTTCAGCGCCTGACGGCCTCCCTGATCACGTCCACCGCCGACCCGATCTCTTTTTCGATCGACCTGGACGACCGGGGCCTGGCCCGTTATCACGAGCGGGACCTTGACCTGACCGAAGGCCCGGTGACTCTCCGTCTGGAGATCGAGGACACCCTCCCGGACGACAACTCCGTGTCCGCGTTCGTTCAGGAACAGCGGACGATCTCTGTCGGCCTTCGTGGCGAGATCCATCCCTTTATCCTGGACGCGGTCCGATCCCACGACGGATTCCGGATCATCGACGGTCCGTCCTCCTCGACCCGGCCAAGCGTCGACATCTACCTCGGTTCCTCACCCGAGGGATCCTTGGAGAGGCCTTCCCTGGTGATCAGGCCGACGGAGGACTTCCTCGGGTTCAGGTTCGACCGATACCGTGAGAGGCCTGCAGGAGCGGTATTCCAGAGGACCCATCCGGCGACACGCAATGTGCGTTTCCAGAATTTCCGTCCCTCGAGGGTGATCGGCTTTCTGAGTCCGCCTGACTACAGGGTGCTGGCCCGTTCCGGGGATGTGCCCCTGATCATCGCCGGGCGCCATTCCCGGAAGCGGATGATGGTCTGGACGTTCGATCCACTGGGGGGAGGGATCTTCCTCGACCCCTCCTTCATCATCCTCCTGCGGGATTCCCTCGAGTGGCTGTCGGGCACCACTCCCGTCGTCTGGGGCAGCAAGGCGGAATGCGGGGAATACCTCCCCTCCGCCACGGATGACGGGCATGGCGAACCCTGGACGCAGAACCTTCTGTGCGCCGGAATAACAGGAGAGGCCGGGTATATAACCGTCCCTGACCTCTCCCTGATGCACCTTCCGGATGGCGGCGCAGACCGGCCCGAGAGGGTCGACCTGGCTTCCTGGCTCCTGCTGGCCGCCATCCTCACCTTGGTCTATCTCTCCCTGGCGGAGGCCTACGATAGCGGGGCGGTGCCGTGATATTTGCCCTGGCGACCACAATCGTACTGTCCGCGGCCCTCGCCTTCTTCATCGCCGGCCGGGATGCCTATCACTCTCCCCTCGGCTCGTGGATCCTCGCCATCCTGCGCGCCGGTTCACTGGGACTGCTGGCCGTTCTGGCCTTCTCGGGTGTTTTCGATTCCCGGCAGCACCACACCGTCGTTATCGCCACCGACCAGGACACGCTCGATGATCCCCGCCTGGCATCCGACATCCGCCATCTGGTGGCCAAGGGCCGGGCAGTCAGCGATGACGTCCGCGTCGGGAGCATCGTCACCCGGCCATGGGCCTGGGATGAGCAGATGACCATCCTGGAGGTGCCGGTGTCAGGCTTCACGCGAAGAGCGAGCGGGCGGCTGTGGACGGATTGGGCTCTGGCGGGCAAGGGCACATCCACCCTGGTCCTCTACACCGGCCTGGGGGATCGGTTCCAGCCCGTTGTCGACCGGCCGCGGGGCCGGGTCCTGAGGGTTAAGATCCCGCCTCCCGTGGGCACATCGTCAGGGTATCTGGACCCTGCTCCCTCGGTCTTCGCCGGCATCCCGTTCGAAATACCCGTCGATCTCTCCCGATGGGAACCGCCCGGGACAGCCCAGCTTTACATCGACAACGCGCTTCAGGGATCCAGGGATCTCCCCTCCGACGGCGGCAGCCGGGACGGGAGGATGACCTTTACGGTCCAGACGGACGGTACAGGTGAGCACTCCGTTCGTCTCCACATCCTCGACAACGAGGGAAACACGGTCCACCGGGAGGCAACCACTTTCAGGGCGGCCGAGAGACCGGACATTCATTACATCTCCCTGGCCGGATCCCGAAAGCCCCTCATGGAATCACTCCGGTCGAGGGGATACAGGGTCCGTCCCCTTCCCCACACGTCCCTTCTCTCGACCCGGACGGACCCCTTCGACTCAATGGAGGATGGGGATCTGGTGATCTTCGACGCCATCCCCGACAGCGTCTTGGGCGACCGCGTCACCGGGCGCATCGTCGACAACCTGACCCGCAGGAACCTGGCGCTTCTCTTCATCCCCCCCCAGACCGGGGGCCGCGATGATGGGTATCCCTTCGAGCGGGTTCTGCCGGTCCTCCTGACAGCGGACAGGGGTGAGATGGGAGACAGGACCCTGGCGGTCGTGGCCGTGGTCGACACCTCCTTCAGCATGTACCGGCGCCAGGAAGCGGGCGGTCCCCGCAAGATCGAGATGGCCCAGAGAGCTCTGGTCAACCTTGCCACGGCCATGGCGGACAGCTACAGGCTCGGCGTTCTGGGCGTGGATTTTTCCCCGTACTGGATCCTTCATCCCACCGCCGACAGGGACGTCCAAAGAGAGATAAGACGCATAGAGAGGATGGGCGCCCTCAGCGGGGGCATCAATCTCTACTCAGGCCTGCGGGCCGCCTTCAACGGATTCGAGGGTCTCGACACGGACATCAAACACGTCCTGGTTCTCCTGGACACGGCCGATGTGGACGAGTACGAGGTGACGGGCATCGGCTCGGTCTGGGATATCCTCGGTGAATTCCGTGAGTCAGGCATAACCATGAGTCTCGTGGGCATCGGAACGACCAGGGACGAACACATCCCCTTCCTCAACAGGTTCGCGGAGGAGGCGGGGGGCTTCCTCTACCTGGCCACCGACATCAGGGACATACCCGGTTTCTTCCTTGAGGATCTGGACCAGATTGAGGACAGTCCGGTTATCCGGAAGCCCATGAAGGTGTTCTTTTCCTCGGTGGATTTCCCGTCCCTGGAGGCAGGGCCCGACGTGGAAGGCCAGACCCTGACCACCCTCAAACCGGGCGCGGCTCTCCTGAGCTGGACGGAGCTGGGCTATCCCCTCCTGGCCAGCTGGAGGATCGGCACCAGCACGGTCGCCGTATTCAACGCGGATAACGGAGCTCTCCTGGCGAGGGACTGGTTGACGGAGGACGGAAGCCGGATCTGGGACGGGATCCTGGCGGCGATCGCCCCGTCACCGGGAGGAGATGCGGAGGTCTTCGCCTCCAAACTGCAGGGAGGGATCTCCCTTGACGTGGCAGAGGGAAGGGACGACAGCGGAAGCCTTCCGGCCGGTCACTACTTTGACCGCCGGGGAGATCCTGTCCCCCTATCGTTCCAGGAGGCGGCACCGGGAATATTCAACGCCTTTATCGAGGATCCCGGGCAGGGAGCGCTGGTCGCGGAAATATCCCTGGGGGATGGAGGGGAAGGACGGAACTGGGCCGGTGCAGGGCTGGCCTCCTCAACGCCGGCCAAGGACAGGGACCGGGGGGGGATGGACGCGGCGGAGGTGGCGTTCGAGTCCAGCACCTCGATGACCGAACACCTCAAGGACGCCGCCCTCTTCCGTCTGCTGATCCTTGCCGCAGTCTGCCTCCTCGTCTTCGAATCCCTCTTCCGGGTCGCGTAGAGATGACCGCCCCCCGGAGCAGGCGGCGCGGGCAGGACGGACAGGGAACGACAGTCCCGTGAAGGTCCCTCCTGTTTCCTTGACGGACAGGCGTAATTAGGGTATTAAACCTTGCTGCTTTCCCCGCTAAACCATTCGTTCGCACAGACGGGCGGATAAGATAGTCAGGAGGACATACCATGAGCAACACCATCCTGGGCAGGAAGCTGGGCATGACCCAGATCTTCGACCATCTCGGCAACGCCGTACCCGTCACCCTCATCCAGGCCGGTCCCTGCACCGTGACTCAGATCAAGTCAGAACGAAAGGAAGGCTACAACGCCATCCAGCTGGGTTTTGGGGAGCGGAAGGAAAAGCGGACAACAAAGCCGGCCAAGGGGCATTTTGAGAAATCGGCCAGCAGCCCCAAACGGTACCTGCGGGAGGCCACCGTATCCGACCCCGATCTGTATGAACTGGGACAGGTCATCACCGCCGGCATCTTCAAGGTTGGGGATGTCGTCGACATCTCCGGGACATCCAAAGGCAAGGGTTTCGCCGGGGTCATGAAGCGACACGGATTTTCCGGCTTCAAGGCCACTCACGGCACCCACGAGAGCAAGCGGGGGCCCGGGTCGATCGGGGCATCCGCCGATCCCTCCCGCGTCTTCAAGGGAAAAAAGATGCCCGGGCAGATGGGAAACCGGAAGGCGACCGTGCAGAACCTCAAGGTGGTCGACGTTCGGGAGGACCAGCACCTTATAGCGGTCAAGGGGCCGGTGCCGGGGGCAAAAAACGGCCTCCTGATCATCAAAAAGGCCATTAAAAAACCCCAAACGGAGAGCACTCCGCCGCCGCCGGAAACCGAATCTGACGGTGAATAGCAGTGGCCCGACCACCACGATCCGCCGGCCGGCGGAACATGCGTGACCCCGTTGTCCTTGTCATCGATGACGACGAGTTCTACCGGACGGCACTGTCCAGAGCCTTCGACGAAGAGGGCTGCCGGTGTTACACGGCCGCGGACGGCAGGCAGGGGTTCAAACTGTACGGCACCATTATCCCGGACCTCGTCGTCCTTGATCGGATCATGCCGGAGTACGGCGGAACACGTTTCCTTCTTGCCGTCAACGACAGACCCAACAGGAGGGACAGCATCCTCGTCGTCTACAGTTCCACCATTAAGGAAGAAAGGCCGGATGAAGGCCGGGAGCAGCATCAGAAGGGATTCTCCAGGATACTGTACGTGTCAAAATCAACCAATCCGGTAGAGCTTGTCAGACGGGTAAAAGATCTGATATCCTGTTGACAGTGAAGGGAAAACGTCAGGCGCTGGCGGCCGGCAATCTCGTTAGGCAAAGAGGGCTCTTGAGATGTTTGGATTTGGCGTGACCGAACTGATTCTTATCCTGCTGATCGTCCTCGTCATCTTTGGAGCGGGAAAACTTCCCGAGATCGGCGCCGGGCTTGGTAAGGGGATCAAAAACTTCAAACGGGCGACCAGCGGCGCCGACGAGATCGACGTGACGCCGGAGAAGAAGGAGCTGGACGAGGGGGAAGAGACCAGGTAAACGTCGGCGAACGGACCGGATCAATAAGCCACGCCCGGAGCGTGGCTTTTCTGTTGACAGGATTATTATTATATTCTAATATTTGTTAAGAAAGGGGTATGCGAAGGCACCGCCCGGGTCCCTTCGCACAGGAGCGGTGGACAGGGGTACCGATCGATCCCTATGACATTGAGCAATCAGGAGGAATCGGGAATGGACCAGGATCGAGCCATTCAGGCCGAATACCTCAAAGCCCTCGCGCACCCCACCCGGATCAGGATCATGGAACTTCTGGAGCGGGAGGGTCACTGCGTCACCAACATCGGTGAGAAGCTGGAACTGAAGCAGTCCAACATCTCACAGCATCTCGGCATCCTCCGGTCCAGGGGCATCCTCTCTCTGAGACGGGAGGGTGGTCTGTCCATCTACTGCATCAAGGATCCCAGAGCGCTGGAAATCCTCAGACTGGTCAGGGGTTCCTGAGGGTCCCGATCAGTTACCCTCCCGGGCGACGGCCTCGAAGCTGAGTTTGGCCTCGGTGGGTTCACCGTCGATGTAGATCCCATCGAGAGCAAGTGTGACCTCCGTCTTCACGGCCTCCGGCCTGGCGAAGAGGAGGAAACCTTCAACCTTATCGCCCGGGTCGAGGGACACAGGGCTGCTCAGGACGATGTCCTTGAGACCCTGCAGAATGCCCTGCCGCGCCCTCCCACGTTTCAGCCGCATGTAGACGTCGGTGTAATCCAGGGGCTTCAGCACGACGTTGCCGCTGCCGGCCAGATGTGTCCCCCGCGGATCAAAGACCACATCGCTTTCCGTTCCGTTGCGGACGGAGATCAGGAAGGGGACGGTATTGGTCTCCCGGATCCCCTGGTTGAGGTTCTCGCGACCCTCTCTCTGCAGGTACTCCCTGAGGGAGGTGTCGTCCAGATATTCGGCACCGACCCGGACGCCGTTCACGATCACCTCAGGAAAGGGTCCTTGACCGGTCGGGGGGCGAAGGACGAAATCCCGAATCTGACCGGAGGAGCACGCGTTAAACGCCGCCACGGACAGGATCGTCGCCAGCCCTGCGGCGAGGACCTCCGTCAGCCTCCTCCTTCGGGGATCATGCACGGCCGGCCTCCCGGATATATCCCGCCAGCCTCCGGATCCCCTCCTCGAGGTTCTCCCTGGAATTGGCGTAGGAGAACCTGAGGTGGCCCTCGGCGGCCTGGCCGAAGTCGATCCCGGGAGTGACGGCGACCCCGGCCCTCTCCAGAATATCGAAGGCGAGCCGGTAGGAGTCGCTCTCCAGGTGGCGGGCGTCGACCAGAACGTAGAATGCTCCCTGGGGATCGACCGGTATGGTAAAGCCCACGTCACGCAGCCCCTTCAGGAGCACCTCCCTCCTTTCGCCGTAGATGCCGACCATCCTCCTCACCACCTCGCCGGCCTCCGTCAGCGCGGCAATGGCCGCCCTCTGGACGAACGCTCCGGCTGAGATGAAGAAATTCTGCTGCATCTTCTGCATCGGCCGGAGAAACCGTGCCGGTACTATGACATAACCCAGCCGCCATCCGGTCATGGCGTACAGTTTGGAGAAACCGTTCAGGACAAAGGCATCATCCGAAAATTCCAGGACCGAGTGCTCGGGCTCTCCGTAGGTGATGCCGTGATAGATCTCGTCCGATACCACGGGAGGCCCCAGCGAGGCGATCCCGCTCAGGGCCTGAGGAGACACGACTGCCCCGGTGGGGTTGGCCGGGGAGTTAATGAGAATGGCCTTCGTCTTCGGGCCGAGCCGTCTCCTCATTTCCGCCACGTCGGGCTGATAGCCTCCCTCGGCGAAAACCGGCAGAAAGACGGGTCGCCCGCCGAGGAAGGAGACAAAGTTGGGGTAACAGGCGTAGTGAGGATCGGTCATCACCACCTCGTCACCCGCCTCGAGCAGTGCGGAGAAGATGAGAAAGAGGGCCGGTGAAGTGCCCGACGTCACCAGTATCCTTCCCGGATCGACATCGACCCCGTAACGGCGGCGGTAGTGCTCGCTGATCGCCTCGCGGAGTTCGAGAAGGCCGAGGCTGTGGGTGTAGTGGGTATCACCTTCCCTGATGGCCCTGATGGCGGCCTCGCGGACGCATTCCGGAGTGTCGAAATCGGGCTCGCCGACCTCCATGTGGATGATGGAGCGTCCCTCCCGCTCCAGGTGCTGGGCCCGCTCCAGGACATCCATGACGATGAAGGGCGGAATGCCCGCCGAACGGCCGGACGGCTGCCAGGTCATATTTTCTCCAATCTCAAGAGACGGTTGCCGTATGGTAAGAAACCATCGACACTATGTCAACGTAAGGGGAGACGAAATGGAATGCGGAATCCCGAAGCCGGGAGCCGGGAACCGTTCCTGACGGCGGGTCCCGGACTTATTTTCACTCTCCCATCTCGAATCTCAGGTCCTGAATCTGCATTTCTAAACCGAATCATCTGTGCTATACCCTATTGATAAAATCAATAGACGGTTCATCGGCGGTCAGGACCGCCCGACCAGGGGAAGGCAGTGATACAATGAATAGTTTTCGAAACGCCCTGAAGGAGAGGACCCTGCTTTGCGACGGCGCCATGGGGACCATGCTGCAGGCCGGGTCCCTCAAGCCCGGCCAGTGTCCCGAAGCCATCAACCTGGACCATCCCGGCGAGGTTGATGCGGTGCACCGGGCCTATCTGGACGCCGGCGTGGACATCATCGAGACCAATACCTTCGGTGGAAGCAGGGTCAAACTGGCGTCCTTCGGTCTGGCCGGCAAAACGGAAAAGATCAACGCGGCCGCCGTCAGGGTGGCGAAGGAGGCCGCCCGTGACAGGGCCTTTGTGGCGGGCAGCGTGGGCCCTACGGGCCGGTTCCTCCCCCCTGTGGGTGACCTGGAGTTCGAGGAGGCCCTGGACATCTTCTCACAGCAGATCGGTGCCATGGTCAACGCGGGCGCCGACCTGATCATCTTCGAGACCTTCACGGACATCAAGGAACTCAGGGCCGGTGTCATCGCCGCCCGCTCGTTGGGAGACATCCCCATCGTTGCCCTCATGACTTTTGAGCCCAATGGGGCGACCTTGCTCGGCGGCTCCCCCGAGGCCTCGGCCGTGACCCTGGAGGCGCTTGGCGTGGACGCCTTAGGGGCTAACTGCAGCCTGGGACCCGAAGGCATCCTCAGTGTTCTCAGCCGCATGGCATCCGTAACCGAGCTCCCCCTGGTGGCTCTACCCAACGCGGGGATGCCCCGGCTGGAGGAGGGCAGGACGATCTTCCCGGCGACACCGGACGAGGTCGCCGGTTTCACCGAGGACTTCCTCGGTTTGGGCACGGGGATCCTTGGCGGCTGCTGCGGCACGACACCGGAACACATCGCCCGTCTCCGGGGGAAGCTGGATGGGCTGGCCTCCAGGTCCGCGAGGTATCTGACGGACCCGGGAGCGACGAGGCTTTCGGCCAGGGGACAGGTGCTCTTCCTCGGCGGCAACAGCTCCCTGCGGACCATCGGTGAGCGTCTCAACCCCACCGGCCGCAAGGCGCTCGCTGAGGCTGTCCGATCGGGGAAGCTGGATCTGTATCGGGAAGAAGCCCGCCGACAGGTGGAGGCGGGAGCCCAGATGCTCGATGTCAACGTCGGAGTTCCGGGTGTGGATGAGACCCATGCCATGAGGAAAGCCGTCCTCGCCGTCCAGCAGGGGGCAGCGGTCCCCCTGAGCATCGATTCTCCAAAACCGGAAGTCATCGAGGCGGGGCTTAAGGCCGCCGACGGAAAGGTCCTGATCAACTCCGTGACGGGAGAGAAGGACAGCCTCGACGCCGTCCTGCCCATGGCAGCGCGCTATGGAGCCGCTGTCCTGGGTCTGACTCTGGACGAGACAGGCATACCCCATAGGGCCGAGGACAGGCTGAATATCGCCCGCAGGATCCTGGATGCCGCAGTCCGATCCGGCATCCCCGCGTCGGACCTGGTCATTGATTGTCTGACCCTCGCAGCAGGGGCTGAGCAGGAAACGGTCCGCGAGACTTTGGCCGCCCTGAGGATGGTCCGGGAGGAACTCGGTCTTAACACCGTTCTCGGCGTCAGCAATGTCTCTTTCGGCCTTCCGGCGAGGGAAAACCTCAATGCCGCCTTCCTGGCCATGGCCGCATCGGCCGGGCTCTCCGCGGCGATCATCAATCCCTTCCACGAGACCTCCATGGGCATTGTCTCGGCGTCAAGGGTGATCCTGAACCAGGACGTGCAGGCCAGGGATTACATCAGGCTTTATTCTCCGGTCGAGCAGGAACAGGGAGGAGAGGCGAAAGGGGAAGGCATGTCTTCGGAGGAGGCCCTGCGGAAAGCCGTCATCGAGGGCGATCCGGAGGGAGCCGGCCAACTGGCGAAAAAACTGCTCGAGGGGGGAACAGCCCCCATGGAACTGGGGGAAACCATCCTCATTCCAGCCATGTCCGTCGTCGGCGAGAGGTTTGCCAGCAATCAGTATTTTCTCCCGCAGGTTCTCATGTCCGCCAAAGCGATGAAAGCCGCATTCGAGCCGGTGAGAGAGAGGCTTAAGGCGGAAGACGTCGCCTCGAGGGGAAAAATCCTCATGGCGACTGTGGAAGGAGATGTCCACGATATAGGGAAAAATATCGTCATCACCCTCCTGGAAAACCATGGATTTACCGTGGTGGACCTGGGGAAAAACGTCCCTGCGGAGGAGATCGTCCGCCAGGCCGAGCTGGAAAAGTGCGATGCCGTCGGTCTGTCGGCCCTGATGACCACCACCATGGTAAAGATGAAGGAAGCCATCCAGGCCATGAGGGGTGCCGGCCTTGAGATGCCTGTGGTCGTGGGTGGTGCGGCAGTAACAGCGGAGTTCGCCTCCGAGATCGGTGCAGACGGCTATGCGGCGGATGCGACCGCGGCGGTCACCCGGTTCCTGGAGCTCCTGGGGGCACACGGCGGCTCATGAGCTTCGACCTCAGACAGATCAGGGCACTCATGCTGGTAGCCAGACACGGGGGATTTTCGAAGGCCGCCAGGGAAGCACGGATCACCCAGCCCACCCTGAGCACTCACATCCGGAATCTGGAGGACGAGATCGGCGTCAGGCTGCTCGACCGGGCCGGCAAGGCCGTCACCCTGACGCCAGCCGGAGTCGTCTTTGCCGATTACGCCCGAAGGATCCTCGATCTGTGCGACCAGTCCCTCGAAGCCGTCCAGACATACCTCGGCGAGGTCAAGGGTCGGGTCAGCATCGCTGCCAGTACCGTACCGGGCGAATATCTCCTTCCCCGGTGGCTTGCCGGATTTGCCAGGGAATACCCTCAGGTGGAACTCACCCTGACCGTGGGGGACTCTCAGATGGTCATGGAGAGGGTGGCGTCCGGGGATGCTGCGATCGGGGTCTCGGGCACCGAATCGTCGCACTCTGCCCTGACATCGAAACTGCTGGTCAAGGACGAGATCATCCTCGTCAGAGCCGACTCAGATCCCGGTGACGGGGAGAGTATCCCCTCCCGCCTCAGCCTGAACGACCTCGCTGATCTGCCCCTGATCCGGCGTGAAGCAGGCTCCGGCACCCAGTTGACGGTGGAGCGTTACCTGAAGAGGGCGGGTCTGAGCCCCGACGGCATCAAGTGGTCGGCTACGCTTGGAAGCACGAGGGCCGTTGTGGAGGGGGTCCTTGCCGGTATGGGAGCGGGTTTCCTGTCCCGTCTTACGGTTGAAAAGGAACTCTCAGAGGGACGCCTGGCTCGCCTTGAGATCGAAGGCATGGATATTCGAAGGGGATTCTTTCTGGTCACCCCCACCTTCCGAAGCCTGTCACCCGTTGCCCAGATCGTCGTCGGTGATCTCCTGGATTACGGTGGCAGCAAAGCTGCTCAAAGGTCTTGAAGTAAGCGGTGGGAGATATATAATTACTCAATTGCGGTAACGATGAGATCACGGAGGACGGGCCGACAGCCATGCTCACAGGCTACAACACAGACATTACGCACCAGGGAAAAACCTATCACATCCAGACGGAGGACGGAGGAGAGAATAACCCCTTCATCGTCAGCCTCGTCTATCAGGGAGGCAGGATTCTCGCCTCCAAGAAAACGAGCTATGCCCAGATCGTCGGCACCGAGGGTTTTATGTCGGAGCTCAGGAAGATACTGGAGGATCAGCACCATGCCATGATCAAGGCGGTCAAGAATGGAAGTCTGTCCGCAACGGCAGGTCCTCCGCAAGGGACCTCTTCCCCGGAACGATCGGAGGGGCCGTCTCTCCCGTCAGGAGATCGGACAGCCGAGAGCGTTTCTCCCCGGGAGCTACCTTCAGGTACGCTCCCCTCCCCACCGGAACCGGCGCTCAATGCAGGTCCTCCAGGCCAAAAAACGCCGGGGCCGCCGCCGTCTGGCTCAGGTCAGGCGTCCCAGAGCCTCGCGCCGAAACCCGGGGAAACCTTCAGGGAGAAGAACCTCGACCAGGTAATTCTCGAATATCTGGCGTCCGAGGTGGAGGAGGAATGATCGGCCTGCCGATAAGCCCGTCCTTGCCCTTCATTTTCTACCCCAACCCATGATCCAGCTCTTTCACGTCAGCAAATGGTACCAGAAAGACGTCCCCGCCCTTCAGGACACCAATCTTCATGTCCCGAAAGGTGACTTCGTCTTTATAACGGGACCGAGCGGGGCAGGCAAGAGCACCCTCCTGAAACTGATCTTCGCCGACGAGCGTCCCACCAGCGGTCAGGTCCTGGTTCACGGACGGAATATCGCCAGGCTTCCCGCGGCAAAGATACCCGTCCTCAGGCGTGAAATAGGGGTCGTCTTTCAGGATTTCAAACTCCTCCCGAACAGAAACGTTTTCGAGAATGTCGCCCTGGCCCTCGAAGTCCTCGGCATCCCCAGAAGGGATATCGGCCGCCGGGTGTGGCTGATGCTCAAGCGGCTGGGGATCCACCACAAGATGAGGGCCAACCCCCTCACCCTCTCGGGAGGCGAGCAGCAGAGAGTGGCTATTGCCCGAGCCCTCGTCAACGAACCGCTTATCCTCATCGCAGACGAACCGACGGGCAGTCTGGATGCCGAGGCGAGCAGGCGGATCATGGAGATCTTCACGGACGTGAATGCAAGGGGAACGACTGTCGTAGTCGCCACCCACAATCTGGAAATGGTTCACTCGCTGGGCAAGAGGATGATCCAACTGGAGGGTGGGAGGATCCTCCGAGGGGGAACAACGCCTTGACCCGCCTCATTTCCTCACTGATCAGGGCCCTTAACAACCTCCGCCAGAGCTGGGTCGTGAGCACCATCACGACAGGGATCATCGCCCTGAGCCTCTTCCTCGTGGGGGGCTACCTGCTCCTCACGCACAACCTTGACAGGGTCATCGACCGGTGGAGGACCGAAGTCCGCATCACCATTTACGTCAGAGACGGGGCCGACCTGGCTGATATCCACGCTCTTCAGGACTCTCTCGCCTCGTTTCCCGAGGTCGAGTCGGTCACCTTCGTCACGAAGGACCAGGCCCTGGAGGAATTCCGGGCCATGCTCCAGGAGGAGGACGATCTCCTGGATGGCCTCGAGGAACACCCCATACCGGCCAGCCTGCGTCTGACCCCTCAGACATCCTTTCGAAGCGCGGAAGGGATCTATGCCATTCTTTCGAGAATAGGCGATGATCCCATTATCGAGGAGATCACCTATGGTCAGGACTGGATACAGAGGCTCGAACGGGCTGTGTCGGCGTTGAACCTCGGCGCCGCAATCCTCGGCGGGATCCTCTCCCTGGCAGCGATCTTCATCATATCCAATACCATCAAACTCACCGTGATGGCGCGGAAGGATGAGCTTGAGATCATGCGCATGGTGGGGGCGACGGAATGGTTCATCAGGACACCTTTTCTCATCGAGGGACTCATTCAGGGCGCAGCAGGATCACTCGTGTCCATTGCCCTGCTCATCTTCGCTTTCCGGTTCATGTCTTCGCAGCTGGATCCGGCCTTCTTCCAGGCACTGGGGATGGCCTCAGTGGACTTTCTCCCCACCGGAACCATAGCGGGAATACTCATCGGGGGCATGCTCCTGGGAGGGCTCGGCAGCCTTGCCTCCGTAGGGAGATTCTCCAGATGACGACAAGAGTCCTTCTCCTTTTCCTGCTCCTGTCTATGGTCCTGATACCCGCCCCTGTCCCGGCCCAGAGCGACGTGGCGGAATCCCTCGAGGAGTCCAGAAAAGAGCTGAGAGAAATGGAGGAGAGAATGGAGGGGGCGAGAGACCGGGTCAGGTCTTCCGAGAGAAAGGAGCGCTCGGTCCTCGGCGAACTGGAGGAATTGGACAGAGAGATCGCTTTGCTCAAAGAGAAGATCAATCTCCTCCGCGGCAAGGAGCAGGAGCAGGTGGTCGCGATCCGGAAGACCGAGAGCTCCCTGGACAGGATCAGGAAGGAACGTGACGAGGCCCGAAAGCGTCTCGTCTCCAGGTCGGAGGCTCTTTACAAAGCAGGTAATGTGAGTTATCTAAAGGTCATATTTGGCTCCACCGGTTTCGAGGACCTCGGACACCGTCTTTTTTACCTGAAAAAGGTAGCCAGATACGATTCAGATCTCTTCAGAAACGCCACCGATCTGTTCAACCTGGAGAAGCAGCACAGGAACAGGCTCCTCGATGAGAGAACTGTCTTGATCTCAACCCGGAAAGACCTTGAATCCGATCTGACCTCCCTGTCCCGGAGAAAGCGATCCAGGGATCTGCTGCTGGCATCGGTGAGGAACGAGAAGGAAAAATACTCCCGTCTCGCAGAGGAACTGGAGAATTCGTCTCAGAGGCTGATCAGGCTGATCGAGGCCCTTCAGCGCCAGGCCGAAACGGGCGACTCTCCCTTCTCCATGTTGAAGGGGGCTCTCAAAAGTCCTGTTTCCGGCAAGATCATCGTCGATTTCGGAAAAAACCGGAACGACCGGTTTAACACCTATACCCTGTCGAGGGGTGTGACGATCCGCTCCGCTGAAGGCACACCTGTTCGATCGGTTTTCAAGGGCAAGGCCCTCTACGCGGACTGGTTCCGGGGATACGGCAGGATCATCATCCTCGACCACGGAGGCGGTTATTACACTCTCTACGGCCACCTCTCGGCCATCCATGTAGAGGTCGGCCAGGAAGTGGACACGGACGAGGTGATCGGCCTGGCGGGTGACAGCGGGTCCCTCGAAGGAGCCGCTCTGTACTTTGAGATACGAAAACACGGCAAACCGCTCGACCCGAAGCAGTGGTTTGCTGAGGTACTCTGAGGGATCCGATTGATGATCGTCGGACGGATCCCCCACTCAGCATCACCGCATATGGGAGACATCAAGAACCCTGCCACACATCTTTCTTCATTAGGATAGGAACGGCGCAGGTACCAGGATGGACATCTTCGAGCATTTACAGGTTTTCATGAACACAAGGAGGCATATTTGATGAAATACAAACACGGGCTGAAGATTGGAGTCCTCATTGCCCTGCTGCTCCTGTTCGGGTTCACATTGGACAACCGAAGCCCTGTCCAAAACGCCCAGGCTTTTGACAGCTCCTCATATGAACAGGTAAAGATATTCTCCCAGGCCCTATCCCTCGTCCAGCAGAATTACGTGGAGGAACCGGATGCCCAGGAAATGGTCCGGGGAGCGATCAGGGGTATGCTCCGCACCCTCGACCCCCACAGCTCCTTCATGGATCCGGACATGTTCAAGGAGATGCAGATCGATACCGCGGGAGAGTTTCAGGGGATCGGCATCACCATAGGCATCCGGGAAGAGGTCCTGACGGTGATCGCGCCCATCGACGACACGCCCGCCTATCGAGCGGGCATCCTTGCCGGCGACAAGATCTTCATGATCGAGGGTAAACCGACCAAGGACATGACCCTCATGGAAGCCGTCAAGCTCATGAGGGGTCCCAAAGGGACTGATGTGACCATCACGATCGTCCGAAAGGGAGAAAAGGAACCCATCGAATTCAGCATAACGAGGGACGTTATTCCCATCGTCAGCGTGAAGACAAAGGACATCGACGAGGCCGTCGGATATATCAGGGTGACACAGTTCCAGAAGAAGACCCCCAAGGAATTCGACGACGCCCTCGAGAGGATCCACAAGGAAAAGGGAGAGACCTTCAAGGGGCTGATCATCGACCTCAGGAACAATCCCGGCGGATTGCTTATGGCCGCTGTTGACCTGGCCAACAGATTTATCGACACCGGCACCATCGTCTCGACCAAGGGGAGGCTCAAAAACCAGAACCTCGACTACAAGGCCAACTCGAAGAGCAGTGAGCCCGATTACCCCATCGTCGTTCTCATCAATGGCGGTTCGGCCAGCGCCTCGGAGATCGTGGCGGGCGCTCTGAAGGATTACAAAAAGGCCATCCTCCTCGGGACGAACTCATTCGGCAAAGGATCCGTTCAGACCATCTACCGCCTTGAGGACGGCTCCGGGATGCGGGTGACCACGGCAAAATACTACACGCCGAGCGGCAGGTCCATCCAGAACACCGGTATCGAACCGGACATCATCGTCCGGAACAGGAACGGAAAATCTATGGGCCATCTGAGGGAGAGGGACCTCGAGGGCCGCCTCGACAACGAACAGGTGGAGGAGCGATCCGACAGCGATGACGAAGATCAGACTCCTCCCGTTGATCTCATTCCCGAAGACCCGGAGGAGGACGACCAGCTCATGAGGGCGGTGGACCTGCTGAAGGGCCTTGACCTCTACCGGAGCATGCAGGCGGCCGATGATGGCCAGGTAACGGAGCAGGGCTCTGGCCGGTAAACCCTCAAAAGAAAAGAAAAAGAGGAAAAAGGGGAAAGGGAAAAACAGGCCGCGCGATGTTCCTTTGACGGCGATCCTGATCGCCGTTGCCCTGTCGGCAGCGGTTCTGTTGCTGCTGACCCGCCCGGAGCGGATCCCACCCCGGGGCGAACGATACCCGACCGGCCCTCCTGAACTCTCTGTGCCCTTTCCACCACTGGAGGTAAAGGCGATCGTCGTTATCATCGACGACATGGGACACAGCCGGATTGCCGCCGAACCGTTCCTCGACCTGGAATATCCACTGACCCTCTCCTTCCTGCCCCACCGACCCCACTCGGCCGAACTGGCCGAGGAGGCCTTCAGGAGGGGGAAGACCGTCCTGATGCACCTTCCCATGGAGCCCAAAGGCTACCCTGACACGGATCCGGGACAGGGAGCGATCCTGCTCTCCATGGAGAACCACGAGATCACCAGAGTCCTGGAGGAGGATCTCAAGGTGGTTCCGCGCGCGGTCGGATTCAACAACCACATGGGATCGAAGGCCACCGAGGACAGGAGGGTCATGTCCGAGATCCTGCGGCTGGCCCGGGACAGGGGTTTGATCTTCATCGACAGCAGAACCTCACCGGACAGTGTCGGCTTTGCGCTCGCCTCCGCCATGGACGTTCCCACCGCGGAACGCAGCGTGTTCCTTGACAATATTCAGACTGCGGAGGCCATCGACGAGCAGGCGGACCGGCTCCTCGACGACGCCGAGGAAAGAGGCTGGGCTATCGGCATCGGCCACCCCTATGTCGAGACCGCAGCGGCCCTCGGCAGACTGGCATCCGAAGCTGAGAAACGAGGCATTCTATGGATATCCCTCGAGGAGGGTCTTGATTATGCTGGTCCTCGGCATTGAGACCTCCTGTGATGATACGGCGGCCGGCGTGGTCAGAGACGGCGCTGAGGTTCTCTCATCGGTGGTATCATCCCAGGATAATGTTCACGGGCAGTTCGGAGGAGTCGTCCCGGAGATCGCTTCCCGAGGGCACCTGGAGAATATCGTCGGAGTCGTTCACCGCGCCCTCGAGGGGGCGGCCTGCTCCATCGGGGACATGGATCTGATCTCGGTCACGGCAGGCCCCGGACTCATCGGAAGCCTTCTTGTCGGGCTGTCCTTCGCCAAGGGCGCCGCCTTTCTCACCGGCCTTCCTCTCGTGCCCGTGGACCATGTTCAGGGGCATCTGGCCACGCTCGACCTGGCCGGAGGCACCCCTTATCCATCCGTCGCCCTTGTCGTTTCCGGCGGCCACACGACCCTTTTCCACATGTCCTCACCGGACGATATCGGGATTATCGGGACGACCCTCGATGATGCCGCGGGAGAAGCCCTCGACAAAGCGGCTAAAATGCTCGGTCTCGGTTACCCCGGGGGGCCTGCCATCGAGACGGCTTCCAGGGACGGGGATCCAGCCTCTCTGCAGCTGCCGAGACCGCTTTCCGGAACGGATCGGCTGGAATTCTCCTTCAGCGGACTTAAAACCGCTCTCTTTACATACCTGGGACGACATGGTTACCTTGATACAACAGGTGAGGGGCGGGCTCGCCTGCCTCTCTCCACCAGTGACCTGGCGGCAAGTTTTCAGCAGGCCGTGATCGATGTTCTTGTGGAAAAATGCATCGGGGCGGTCAGACTGCATCGCGTCAACCATCTCATCGTGGTCGGCGGCGTCGCCAGGAATGCAGCACTCAGGGAACGGATGTCGAGGGTGGGGGTCGAGAGCGGATTCGAGGTCCACTTTCCGCCGCCATCCTACTGCACGGATAACGCCGCAATGATCGCCGCCCTGGGATTCAGGAAGAGGGCCGAGGCGGGTACCGAGATCATGGATATCAACGCCTACTCGACCAAGGCCCTGAAAAGGGGAAAAGGGCCGGGGAACAGGGATTAGAAAGCGGAAATTGGATCTGTACTCTGGCTTTCGGATCCCGGGTTGAAAACCCTGACCCCGGAATCTGAATTTTGACCCTGAAATTATTTTTCTATCTTGAGGTACTCCTTCACATGAGAACAATGGCAATTATTTTCCTGGCCTTTTCCCTCCTTCAGGCATGTGCCGGCACACAGCCTGCCACCGACCGTCCTGAACTGCCCGAAGGGCATCCGCCGGTGGTCTCCCATCCGCCCATCCCGACCGACAGTCTGGCCGAGGCGTACAGCAGCTTTATCATGGGAATGATGTCCCTGGCCGAGGGCCGCCGGGACCAAGCCGTCATCCATCTGGAGAGAGCCCATGATAAGGATCCCGAGTCCGAATTCATCCTCATGGAGTTGATCGACCTCCACCTCAACGAGGGAAGGCACAGCGATGCCGAAAGGCTTATCGATGAAGTCCTTCGAATCAACCCTGAACGTTCGGAGGTCCACGTCATCAAGGGGAAACTTCTCCTGGAAAGAAAGGATCTCCCCCAAGCGGCCTCACACCTCGAGAGGGCCATCGAGCTGGCCCCGGAAAACACCAATGCCTACATCATGCTGGCCGATCTCTACCAGGACATGGGACAGCCCGACATGGCCATGCAGACTCTTGTGTCGCTGTCCCGGCAGGAAGACCACGCCGCCGTCGCCCATTACTACATGGCGCGACTGCAGGCCTTCGGCAACAACACAGAAGCAGCCCTGGAGTCACTCAATAAAGCCCTTGAGCTGAATCCTTCCTTCATCTCCGCAGTCAGCGATCTGGGAAAGATCTACGAGGAACAGGGGCGCGTTGATGAGGCAATCGCCCTGTACCGGGGTTACCTGGAGAACAACCCCGAGGAGATCAGCGTGCGCGAGCTCCTGGTCCACCTCCTTATGAACAAGGAGAGGTATCCCGAGGCCAAGGAGCAGCTCGACATGATCCTTGACCAGGATCCGGATCGCTTCAACGCCCTCCTGATGACGGGCCTCGTCCTGGCCCAGATGGAGAAGTACGAAGAGGCGCTCGACGTCTTCAAGCGGGTGATGGAATCATCACCGCCCAACTTCGAGATCGTCTGGCAGGTGGGAACCCTCCAGAGGGAGCTCAAGCTGTACGAGGAAGCCATCGGCTCCTTTCAGGAGGCGGCCCGCCTCATGCCGGACAGATACGAGCCCTACCTCAATCTCGCGGTTATCTACGACATCCTCGACAGGCGGGAGGAAGCCCTGCAAAGCCTGGAAAAAGGGATGGCGCTTGCCCCCAACAAAGTGTCTCTCACAACCTTCAGGGCACAGATCCTCGCCGGCCTCGAACGCTACGAAGACGCTATCGAGGTCCTCGCGGAAGGCCTCAAGGAGAATAAGGATGATCCTGCCATCCTCTATCAACTCGGCATCGTTTACGACAAGGCGGGAAATCCTTCCAAGATGGAGGAAACCATGCGGAGGACCATCGAGGTGGATCCATCCCATTTCGATGCCATGAACTACCTGGGCTACACGTGGGCCGAGAATGGGATCCGGCTCGACGAGGCCCTCGAGCTCGTGGAGAGAGCCCTTTCCCTCAAACCCGACGCCGCCTACATCATCGACAGCCTCGGCTGGATCTACTTCAGGATGGGGCGCTACGAGGAGGCCCTCTCGAAACTGCTCGAGGCATACGAGTTCATGTCCAACGACATGACCGTCCTAGACCACCTGGGCGATGTGTACAACAGCCTGGGGAATTTCCGGAAGGCGGCCGAGTTCTGGACCATGGCCCTCGAGATCGCTCCGGAAAACGATCGAATCCGCAAGAAGCTCGAGCAGCTGACTCCCCAGCCGGAAACACCATGAGAAAAGGTTCGGTTCCTTGGATCCTGCTCCTCATCGTCGTGATCCTTTCGGCCTGTGCCGGTCCCGGATCGATCAGGCATGTGGGCTCGATGGATTCCGATCCCCTTCTATTCATCCTGGAATCGAGAGAAACTCTCGCCGAGGGGCTTACCGCAACGATCCACATGGATTTCGAGGGGGAGGACAGGCATTTCAAGGGAAAGGCCTATCTACTCGTTTCCCACCCGGGGAGATTTCGACTGGAAGTCCCCGGTTGGCTTGGGAGTACCCTTCTCCTCATGGCCAGCGACGGACAACATATCTGGGCCTACTATCCTGAGGATGCAAAAGCCTACCGAACCACAAGAGACGGGCTCTCCCTCTCTCCCTACCTCCCCTTTCCCTTTCCCCTGAACACGGCTACCCTGCCCCACATTCTCCTGGGATCCCTGCCCCGGGAGGAAGGAAAAACCGCCTCGGCTTATGAGACCACGTCGGGCGGAGCCGTTCTCTATCTGAGGGATCCTGAGCGCGGGGTAACGAGATATCTCTTCCGGCGATCGCGGAAGGGAACTCTTTATCTTTCCGAAACGACCCTTGAATCCAGGAGCGGGCGGTACGTGACGACCTTCGACAAAAGACCTCCTCACCACCCTCTCAGGTTCACCTTTGTTTCGGCCGAGTCCACCCTCAGGGTAAAACTGGATCAGGTCCACTTTCGGACAACAATGGACGAAAGTCCCTTTCGGTCCCCCGTTCCCCCGGGCATATTTGTGAAAGACCTGGAGTCCTACCGGTGATCTCCATCCTGGCCCCCGCCAAGGTGAACCTCACTCTCCGTATCCTGGCCAAGAGGCCCGATGGATACCACGAAATAGAGAGCCTGGTCCAGAAGGTCGGTCTGTACGACAGGATCACGCTGAGCGAGAACCCTGGAGGCGGGATCGAGCTTTCGTGCAGCGACAGCGATCTGCCGACGGGCCCCGAAAACATAGCCTATCGTGCCGCTGAGATATTCAGGGAGACCATGGATGTCACGACGGGCATCGGTATCCACCTGGAGAAAAAAATCCCCCATGGCGGGGGACTTGGGGGAGGAAGCAGCGATGCCGCCGCCGTCCTGATGGGGCTTTCTCTCCTCTGGGATCTTGTCCCTCAGAGGGAGATGACCCTTCGGATGGCCCAACGATTGGGTTCGGATGTCGCCCTCTTCCTTCATCCATCTCCGGCTGTGATAACAGGACGGGGTGAGATCGTCCGACCCGCCGGGTTCGGGCTCAACGCTGTTTACGTGATCGTCTATCCGGGATTTCCCGTATCCACGGAAGAAGCCTATTCCAATTTCCGTTTGACAAAAATTCCGGGTAACTATACGATTTCAAAACCTTACGGGACCGTGGACGGTCACCCGCCACCGGACCGATGGTGCGATCTCCTGTTCAATGACCTCGAGGACTCCGTGCTTCAGGATCATCCGGTGATCGCTCAGTGCAAGGAGCTGCTCCTGACCTACGGGGCGAGGGCATCGCTGATGTCCGGGAGCGGGTCTGCCGTTTTCGGCCTTTTTGAGGACAGGGCGGCTTCCGAGAGAGCAGCGAGGAGAATCAGGGGAGACGGGTTCAAAGCCTGGTCCGTCCTGCCCATCTTCGACTAGCTGCGGATTTGACTTTGGGAGACCTGCGGGCCATGTCGACCCAGCGAAGCCGCCGGGACTCTGGTGCGGGCGGGGTGGGGATCGGGTCAATCCATTACCTGCTGCGCAGCCTCGATGGGCGTCATCCGCTGATGACGGCGGCCTGAACCGGACCTGCCGGCGGCTCCGTTCCGTCCAGGACCGCTCGAGACAGCAGAGTAACTTCGGGGGTGGGGCAAAACCAGTTGCATTTTCTTCTCATGGCGGGGGAGGGGCAGCCATCCTCCGTCTCACGAAAATCGTTTCAGCGATTTTCTGTGAGATTATCTAAAAGTTCAACAACTGGCAAAGGAAGGTGTGGGGATGAAGATCACGGACGTCAAAGTATTCCCGGTGGAAGAAGAGAAGCTCAAGGCCTACGCAACGGTCACCTTCGACAACTGTTTTATCGTGAGGGATCTGAAGGTCATCAGTGGTAACAAGGGATATTTCATAGCCATGCCCAGCAAGAAACGGAAGGACGGGACGTTCCGGGACGTGGCCCATCCCTTGAACAGCGAGACGAGGAAGATGATCGAGGACGCCGTCCTTGAAGTATATGAGAGGGAGGCAGCCGCCGGAGCCGCTCTCCCGAGAGAATCCGACACGGCAGAATACGACTCCCTTGAACCCGACGAAGGGAAGGGCTCCGAGGACCCGGTCTCCGAGGAGGACAACCCGGCGGAGGTCTCGGCCGGTGCCGATGAGGACAACCCGGCGGAGGTCTCGGCCGGTGCCGATGAGGACAACCCGGCGGAGGTCTCGGCCGGTGCCGATGAGGACGGGACGCCACCGGAGGACGAGGAAAAAAACCCGACGGACAACCCAACCGTCGAGCGCACCGAGGATCCCGAAAAAGCTTTCGGTTACGAGGAATAGAAGCTCCGTACCGTCGCAGGATCGTCTCACACGGTGATGAGGATCTGTTCAAGGGAGAGTTCCTATCCGGCGGGGACGGTTCTTCCTGCCCGGCCGGATGCGAGAGAGATTAACTGAGGAGGGCGGGCAAGGATTTGCCCGGTACCCTTTCTGGGGCGTCGACAAATGGTAAGTCACGGGACTTTGGATCCCGCATCTGTAGGTTCGAATCCTACCGCCCCAGCCAGCATACTACCGGAATGTAACGACCGCTGGATCAACTATCATGGCCAATCGAATCAAGATTTTCACAGGTAACGCCAACCAGGAACTGGCCAAATCCATCTGCAGACATCTGGATGAGCCCCTTGGAAACGCTGTCGTCCGGGAGTTTTCGGACGGCGAGATACTGGTTGAGATCGCCGAGAACATCCGGGGGGCGGACACCTTCGTCATTCAACCGACATGCACCCCCGGCAACAAGAATCTCATGGAGCTGCTGATCCTCATCGACGCCCTGAAAAGGGCCTCTGCTCTGAGGATCACGGCGGTCATTCCCTATTTCGGCTACGCCCGTCAGGATCGCAAGGTCACACCGCGAGCCCCCATCTCCGCCAAACTCGTGGCGGACCTCATCACCGTAGCGGGCGCCAACCGGGTTCTGTCCATGGACCTTCATGCCGGTCAGATCCAGGGGTTCTTCGACATCCCCGTGGACAACCTCTTTGCCGCTCCGGTCCTTCTTTCGTACCTGAAGGACCTCCAGCTCGAGGAACCGGTGGTTGTTTCGCCGGACGCGGGAGGAGTGGAGAGGGCGAGGGCTTTTGCAAAGAGGCTCGGTGCCGGCCTGGCGATCATCGACAAGCGGAGGACCGGACCCAACGTAAGCGAAGTGATGCATATCATCGGGGACGTCATGGATAAACCCGTCATCGTGGTGGACGATATGATCGACACGGGGGGTACCCTCGTGCAGGGGCTCGACGCCCTGAAAAAAGCGGGCGCTGAATCGATCCTGGCCTGTGCCACCCATCCGGTCTTCTCGGGCTCGGCCATCGAACGTCTGTCCAAGTCCCTAGCCGACAAGATCATCATCACGGACACGATCCCTCTTAAACCCGAGGCACAGCAATGCGACAAGATCGTCCAGCTGAGCGTGGCCAAGCTTCTGGCTGAAGCGATACGCAGGATACACAACGACGAATCCGTCAGCTCCCTCTTCGTCTGAGAGAGGGTACATAAGGAGGAAATGCACCAATGGCATCCTTGAAACTGAATGCGGAACTCCGGGATGGAACCGGCAAGGGGGTGGCCAGGAAACTGCGCCGGAGCGGGAGGATCCCCGCCGTCCTGTACGGCCAGGGGATGGAGGGAACCGCCCTCTCCCTGAACGCCGACGACCTGACATATCTCATTGCCAAGGGCCATGCCACGACGAGCATTTTAAGGCTCGAGATCCAGGAAGGGAAGGACAGCTTCGAGAGGAATGTCCTCATTAAGGAACTCCAGAGGCACCCCTATAGGGATGCTATCTACCACGTTGACTTGCAGGAGATAGCCCTGGATCAGGACATCACCATCAAAGTGCCGGTAGAGACAACCGGCGAATCCGAGGGAGTGAAAATGGGGGGCATCCTCGAGTTCAAGCGCCGGGAACTCGAGGTCACCTGTCTTCCCGGCAAGATCCCGGATTCCCTCGTTATCGACATCAGCGAACTGCAGATCGGCGATGTGGTCCACGTGGCAGACCTTTCCCCTCCGGAAGGGGTCACTATTCCCCATGACGTCAACTTCACCATAATCACCGTCGTCGCGCCCAGGGTTGAGGAGGAAGCGGTCGAGGAGGTGGAAGAGGAAGAAGCTCTGGCCGAGCCTGAGGTCATAGGAAAGGGCAAAGAACAGGAAGAACCGGAGGAGAAGGAAGAGATCCAGGAGGGATAGATCTCCCCGGCCGGCTTACGAATGTGGCTTATCGCAGGGCTGGGAAACCCCAGTCCGGAATACGAGAAAACCAGGCATAATCTCGGTTTTAAGGTCCTGGACCTCATCGCCCAGCGGTGGGGGATCAACATCGTTACGCGCCGAGGAGTGATGGCCAAGGGGCGGGGTCGATACCGTAATGAGCAGGTCCTCTTGGTCAAACCCCTGACCTTCATGAACCGGAGCGGGGCCGTGCTGGCTCCCGTCGTCGAGGCGGAGAACCTGTCCGGGCAGCGGATCCTTGTCCTGGTCGATGACATGGATCTCCCGCTGGGTACCGTCAGGTATCGCAGAAAGGGCGGCAGCGCCGGTCACAGGGGAATGGACTCTATCATAAGCAGCCTGGGCTTTGACGATTTTCACAGGATTAGGATCGGCATCGGCAGACCGGAGCACCAGGACGACAATGTTTCCTATGTCCTGTCCGGGTTCAGCGATAAGGAGCTACCCGTCGTAAACCGCATGGTCAACGCCGCCGCCGATCTGGCTGGGAGGATCATCTCCGAGGGGGAGATGGAACCTGTAACTATAAAAACGGAAGACATAGAGGAGGAGCTATGATCTGGACACACCTGGCACCGCTATTTGGCATCGGTGGCCTGCTGTTCGCCCTGGGCATCTTCTTTTTCATCATGAAGCAGCCCGTGGGGAACGCGCTTATGAAGGAGCTGTCTGACATGATCCACGACGGCGCCATGGTATATCTGAAGCGGCAGTACACCATTCTGATCGCATTTATCGTCGTCGTATTTTCCCTGCTTTTCTGGAAGCTGGGCTGGCAGACGGCCACGGCCTTTCTGGGGGGGGCAGCCTGTTCCATGCTGGCGGGCTTCTTCGGCATGAAGGCGGCCACGAGAGCCAACGCCAGGACGTCGCAGGCGGCCATGGAGAGCGGCCAGGCCAAGGCCCTGACAGTCGCTTTCTCCGGTGGCGCCGTCATGGGGGTTTCGGTGGCCAGCCTCGGACTGTTGGGCGTGGGCATTCTGTTCTACTTCTACGGTGATCCTGAGAAGGCCCAGTACATTAACGGTTTCGCCATGGGGGCCTCATCCATTGCCCTCTTCGCCCGTGTGGGCGGCGGGATCTTCACCAAGACCGCCGATGTGGGCGCGGACCTGGTCGGCAAGGTGGAGGCGGGAATCCCGGAGGACGATCCCAGGAACCCCGGCGTCATCGCTGACAACGTGGGCGACAATGTGGGCGATGTGGCCGGCATGGGCGCGGACATCTTCGAGTCCTACGTGGGCTCCATGATCGCCTCCATCGCCATCGGCGCCACCGCCCTCACCATTCCCGACGATTTAAGGGTCGCCTACATGGCCCTGCCGCTTCTCCTCGCCATGGCGGGGATCGTCTGTTCGGCCGTCGGCATCTTCTCCATCAAGCTCCTCGAGAGGATGTCACCGGCCGCCGCGCTTCGCTACTCGACTTTCATCGCGGCCGGCCTCCTCCTTGGCGCCGCCTATCTGATGGTCAAGGGCACGGGAATTCCGGCAGGCGTGTTCACGGCGATCCTCGCAGGCACTTTCGCGGGCATACTGATCGGCCTGATAACGGAGTATTACACCGCAGCCAAGCCCATACGGAATATCGCCGAGGCCAGTCAGACGGGCTCGGCAACCAACATCATCACCGGTCTTGCCGTGGGTTACGAGTCGACCGCCATTCCCATCGCGATCATCTGTGTCGCCATTACCGTCTCATCCATCGCCGCCGCCCCCGCAAGCCTTTACGGGATCGCTGTCGCAGCGGTCGGCATGCTGGCCACCGTGGGGATCACTATGTCCGTGGACGCCTACGGGCCCATCGCCGACAACGCCGGCGGCATCTCCGAGATGGCCGGACTGGGACCGGAGACCAGGAAAGTCACCGACAGCCTGGACGCCCTTGGCAACACCACTGCCGCCATCGGGAAAGGTTTCGCCATCGGATCAGCCGCCCTGACGGCCCTGGCCATGTTCGCCGCCTATTCGGCAGCCGTCGGTCTGAAAACCATCAACCTCGCCCAGCCCAAGGTCGTCGTCGGTCTCTTCCTGGGGGGGATCGTCCCCTTCCTCGTGGCCGCCATGACCATGACATCCGTCGGCAAGGCCGCCTTCGCCATGGTCGAGGAGATCCGCCGCCAGTTCAGGGAGATTCCGGGGATCATGGAAGGAACGGGAAAACCTGACTCCGCACGGTGTGTGGACATCTCCACCAGGGCGGCGCTCAAGGAGATGATCGTTCCCGGGATAACCGCCGTCCTGGCCCCGGTGATCGTGGGATTCGTGCTGGGCAAGGAAGCCCTCGGCGGCATGCTGGCAGGGGCAACGCTGACCGGTGTCTTTCTCGCCCTGTTCATGGCCAACGCCGGCGGCGCCTGGGACAACGCCAAGAAATACATTGAGGAAGGCCACTTCGGCGGCAAGGGTTCCGAACCCCACGCCGCCGCTGTCGTCGGCGACACCGTGGGCGATCCCTTTAAGGATACCTCCGGGCCCGCAATGAACATCCTCATAAAGCTCATGTCGGTCGTATCGCTGGTCCTCGCGCCGCTTTTCAAGGCCGTCGAACCGCTGATCAAGTAACGCAAACGGCAACGTTTCAATCGGAATTATCGCAGAGGGCCGGACCCTGATGGTCGGGCCCTCTGTTTTTCTGTCGCCGTTCGCGAGTGGAAAGTGGAAAGGTAATCGTCCATCAGGGATCCGTGATCTGTGGTTCGTAATCCGTAATTTGAAGTATACTCTATTCGATTCAGTAACAGTTGGAAGCGATTCTCGTATGTTCCCGGCACAGGAACTGGACCGTAAAATACAGTTATCGATAATATGGCCTTCATTAAGTGTTAGCTGATCACGGATCGGGTATTCCTTATTGGAAACCAAGGTCACCCTCAAAAAACATCACCCCTGCGGATCGAAGGAGTTCAATCTGATCCGCCTGGGTCCGGAGGTGGTCCTGCGCTGCAGCGGCTGCGGTGCGGTGGTGAGGATGGAGAGGAAGCGGTTTGAAAAGGCGGTGGTGAGAAAGGATTCAGCAGTCAGTATTCAGAATTCAGAATAAATCTTTTGCCACCAAGATCAATTAGTTAAGACAAATGAACTGAAAAATAGACCACTCTATTTCTTATTACTTTAATCCCGTCCTATTCTGGCTATTTTCCCGTACCACTTCTGCTTGGGTTTTCCAACTGAATCCTGAATACTTAATACTGACTTCTAAATACAGACTCCTCTTCCATCGTACACGCTCCACCCCGTTTCTTGATATAAGATACAAATTATGTTAAATACCTCCTTCCATCACAGCGCCCGATCGTGGGCAAACCATAAACTCCTTGCTCCCCGAGCCGGCCCTCCCGGTGGCGGGGGGCTGTAGCCCGAAAGGAGAGTCATGAATTGAAAGGCTACGAGACCATCTGCATCCTGCATCCCGACCTCACCGAGGATGAGGTGCAGGCAACCATCGAAAAGTACGCCGCGCTGATCTCCGAGAACAGGGGGGAGGTCCACAAATCCGAGAGCTGGGGATTGAGGAAACTGGCGTACAAGGTGAAGGGACAGCCAAAGGGGATTTTCGCCTATTTCCTCTACACCGGCGAAGCGGGAACCGTCAGTGAACTGGAGAGGAACCTCAGGATCAGTGATCAGAATATGCGGTATATGACCGTGAAGGTGGATTCCATCGAGAAGACGGCCAAGGTCGCCCCCCAGCTCCTCGAGGATCCCACACTAACCATACAGGAAAGTTGATATGGCCAATTTTAACCGCGTAATCCTGGCGGGGAACCTGACCAGGGATCCCGAGCTTCGCTACACCCCCAGCGGTACGGCCGTGGCAAGCTTTGCCATCGCCGTCAACAGAACCTACAAGGCGGGTGATGAAAAGAAAGAGGAGACGTCCTTTTTTGACATTACGTTCTTCGGCAGGCGCGCTGAAGTTGTGGGCGAGTACCTGAGCAAGGGTCGCCCCATCCTGGTCGAGGGCCGGCTTCAGCAGCGGCGCTGGGAAACGGAGGACGGCCAGAAAAGGTCAAAAGTCGAGGTCATCGGTGAAAGCTTCGAATTCCTGGGCGGCGGCCGGGGCGGAAGCGAACCTGAGGGCCCTGCAGGGAGCGGCTTGGACAGCCCCCCTGAATTCGACGACTCCGACATCCCCTTTTAGGTCCGGACAGAGTGATGGGTCGGCGCCGGCCGGACCGATGCGCTGTTCCCATCCCGGCGGAGAGTAAAGAAAGGATGAGATCAAGAACATGATGAAGAAGAGATTTTCACGACGTCGCAAGGTCTGCCACTTCTGTGTCGACAGTGTGGATCACATTGAATACAAAAATGTCAAAAGCCTTAAGCGATACATCACGGAGAGGGGTAAAATACTGCCGAGCCGCATATCCGGCAACTGCGCCAAGCACCAGAGGATGCTCACGGCCGCCATCAAAAAGGCCCGCAACATAGCTTTTCTGCCCTTCACCGTCGAACGTTAGGGAGCTGAGAGCTTGATGGACGAGGCTGTCCGAGGGAGTGCCCTTTCCCTCTGGTTGCGCCTCTTTGGTCTGTCCCTGATCCCCCTGGCGGTTCAGGGTTTCTTTCCAGGGTTAGGCGGTGCCATCGGGATGCTGACACCCCTCCCCCTGGCCTACGGGATGTGCAGGCGAAACATACCGGAGGGCAGCGTGGCCGTCATGCTGGTGGCGCTTGTCACTTCCATTGCCCAGGGACCGGGGCCGGGCGCTTACTTCCTGGTCGAGACCCTGCCCCTTTGCGTCGGGATCACCTGGGCGGTGAGGAGTACAGAAGCTCCCCACATCGGCGTCCTGAAGGGTCTCGGCCTGATCGCTCTCACCGCCTGTGCCGCTCTCATCGCCTACAGCCTCATCACCGGCAAGGGCCCTGCGGTCCTTTACGGCGAAACCGTCGGCAGCATGACCGATCTCATGGGGACGATATCGGGGATGGACTCATTGCCCGCCGAGCAGAGAGCCCAGGTGGAATGGATCCTGGGCATCTGGAAGCGCCTCTTTATCGGGATATGGTTGGCGACCCTGATGGTGCTGCTGGTCCTGTTCACTGTTCTCATCAGGAGCTGGTTGATCTCCGCCGGGCTGATGAACATGGAAGGGGCTCTCTACCTGTCCAGATGGGCGATCCCCTTTCCCTTTATCGGGGTATTTGCCCTTCTGTCGATCCTCATCCTGACCGGAGAGGGGTTTCCCAGGGACTTCGGCATCAACCTCATGATCCCCCTCGGCACTCTCTATGGGATTCAGGGCATGGCTGTCCTCGGACACCTCTACAGAAAATGGTCCGTTTCTCCCCTCCTCCGGGTGCTGATCATAATTTTTCTGGCCGTCTATTTCCCCATGTTTCTCATCGTGGGGATAGCACTGGTGGGCCTCTTCGACACCTGGTTTGACTTGAGGAGGCGTTTCCCTCATAAAATGGAAGGAACTCCATCGACCTGAACAAAGGAGCAGAGACATGAAAGTTATTCTGTTGGAAGATGTGGACAATCTCGGCAGCATGGGAGACACCATTGAGGTCAAAAAGGGGTTCGCCCGCAACTTCCTCATCCCCCAAAAACTGGCTGTCGCGGCCACGTCAAAGAACCTCAGGGCCCAGGAGCACCATGTCAAGATTATCGAGGGCAAGAAGGCAAAGGCTGTTTCAGACGCTCAGTCCCTGGCCGAGAAGATCGGAAGCGCCTCCCTCACCTTCTCACGAAAAGCGGGAGAAACAGGCAGACTTTTCGGGTCGGTGACCAACATGGACATCGCCGAAGCCCTTGACCAGAACGACATCCAGGTTGACCGGCGGGAGATCCTGCTTGAGGAAGCCATCAAAGAGCTCGGCGAGTTCGAGGTCCCCGTGAAGGTCCACCGTGACGTCTCGGCCGTCCTCAAGGTCATCGTTGTCAAGGAGGAGGAAGAGGAGTAGGACCGGGAAGACGTGGTTAGAACATCGAGATCAGAGGAGAAGAACATTGGAGGATTAGGCCATTGGAGCATTAGAGGATCACACCGTCTATGGGCCTCTATAAATGTTCCATCTCAATTTTTCCAATTTCTATTTTCTAATATTCATTTTCTATTCTCTAATTTCGAATCTCTGATCTCTAATTATCCTGTATGTGCTATATAATGTCCCATGGCTGACGACCTCGACCTCCGAAAGATCCCGCCCCAGAATCTGGAGGCGGAGAGGGCTGTTCTGGGGGCCATCCTCCTGGACAACGAGGTCGTCTACAGTGTCATGGAGGTCCTGGATCCGCAGGCCTTCTATCAGGAAGCACACCGCATCATCTTCCGTTCGATGCTCGACCTGAACCAGAGGGGTGAACCCATCGACCTCGTCACCCTCACCAACGCCCTGCGGACCGACGGCCTTCTGGAAAAGGTGGGAGGGGCCACCTACATCCCCTCCCTGGTGGAGGGCGTGCCCACATCGGCCGGTGCGGCCCATTACGCCCGGATCGTCAAGGAAAAATCCATTCTCCGCGATCTCATCTCTACCTCCACAGAAATTGTCGAGGACTGTTTCGAGGCAGCCGGAGATCTGGACGAACTCATCGATCAGGCCGAACGAAGGATCTTCCAGATCTCGGACAAGAGGATCGGTTCCGGCTTTTTCTCCATGAAGGAGATCGTCAAGAGCAGTTTCAAGACCATCGAGACCCTTTATGAACGCAAGGAACACGTCACCGGTGTTCCCACCGGTTTCAAGGATATCGATGAACTCACTTCCGGCTTTCAGCCCGCGGACCTTATCGTCGTTGCCGGTCGTCCTTCCATGGGCAAGACGGCGCTCTGCCTCAACATCGCTCAGAACGCTGCGGGATCCCACAAACTTCCCGTGGCCATATTCAGCCTTGAGATGGCGAAGGAACAGCTTGTCACGCGGATGCTCTGCTCCGAGGCCCGCATAGACGCCCATCGGCTGCGCAGCGGCTTTCTCGGCAGTACCGACTGGCCAAAGCTCACTCGCGCCGCCGGTCACCTCTCCGACTCACCTATCTTCATCGACGACACGCCCGCCATTACGGTCATGGAGATGAGGGCGAAATCGCGCCGGCTCAAGGCCGAAAAAGGCCTCTCCCTGGTCATTATCGACTATATGCAGCTCATGAGGGGGAGAACCCGGTCCGACAGCAGAGAGCAGGAGATCTCGGAGATCAGCCGCTCCCTCAAGGCCCTTGCCAAGGAACTCAATTTGCCGGTGGTCGCCCTGTCCCAGTTGAACAGGGCCGTCGAAAACCGGCAGGACAAGAGGCCCATTCTGGCCGATCTCCGTGAATCGGGAGCTATCGAACAGGATGCCGACGTGATCATTTTTATCTATAGGGACGAATTCTACAATAAGACCTCACCGGACAAAGGCGTCGCGGAGATCATCGTGGGCAAGCAGAGGAACGGTCCGGTGGGAACCAGGAAACTCACCTGGCTCGACAAATACACCCGGTTCGAAGATATCTCAGACCGGGAGGCCTTCTGAACGGGTGATGTCGATGACTGGCCGGCGCAAGGGAATCCGGACGGAGAAGGATACCTGTTGGGTTGAGGTGGACCTCAACGCCCTGCGGAACAATTTCCGGGTGGCCAGAGACGCCTT
Source organism: bacterium (assembly GCA_020350725.1). GTDB lineage: Bacteria > BMS3Abin14 > BMS3Abin14 > BMS3Abin14 > BMS3Abin14. Next base: position 2,068,398 of record CP070719.1, on the reverse strand, counting down.
TCCGAAGGAGACACCGATCATCTCCGTCATCAAGGCCAACGCCTACGGCCACGGAGCGGCCGAAGTGGGCCGCACCCTCCTCGAGGAAGGGGCGGCGATTTTGGGTGTTGCAACGGTGGCGGAAGGAAGGGACCTCCGCGAAGCGGGCATCGAAGGCGATATCCTGGTCATGGGGAGAACTGTCCCCTCCGAACTGGATGCCGCCCTCAGGTGGCATCTGGCCCTGTCGATTCCCTACCTCGACATGGCCAAACAGCTGTCCGACATCGCCGTGAAGCGTGGTGTCACGGTGAATGCCCACCTCAAAGTGGACACGGGCATGACGAGGCTGGGTGTTCCCTGGGAAGAGGCTGCCGACGCGGCCCGGATCATCCGGGACCTCCCGGGCATCCGGCTCACTGGAGTTTACACCCACTTCGCCAATGCGGACCTGGCAGATCCCGAGGTCACGAGCATTCAGGTGGAAAGGTTTCAGGCCGTTCAGGACAGCATCGCGGAAAGGGGGTTCTCAAACATCACCTTTCACCTGCCGAACTCCGCCGCCATCCTTACCTCGAAATTCCCCGAGGATTCGGCCGGCAGGCCAGGCCTGATGCTCTACGGCTCCTCGCCATCGGAGCACATCGACAAAGGTAACCTGGCGCCGGTCCTGAGCTGGAAGAGCCGCATCCTGCAGGTCAGGGATGTGCCCGCGGGAACGGGTATCAGCTACGGACATGATTTTGTCACGGCCAGACCATCCCGTATCGCCACCGTTGCCGTGGGTTATGCAGACGGTTACCCCCGCTGCCTCACCAACCGCAGCCAGGTCCTCATCTCCGGCAGGAGGGCTCCGGTCGTGGGCAGGGTGACCATGGATATGATCATGGTGGACATCACCGGAAACGGGGAGGCCTGCCCGGGCGACGAAGTCGTTCTCATCGGCCGCCAGGGACAGGAGGCGATCACCGCCGAGGAGCTGGCCGAACTGGCCGCGACGATCAATTACGAGATCTACTGCGGGATCTCGCAGCGGGTTCCTCGTTTTTATCTCGACGGATAGATTAAGTAGTCAGTATCCAGCATTCCGTATTCAGTATTCAGAATTCAGAATTCAGATAAAGCAAAACCACAGAGAACTCGGAGAAATAACCCGGACAGGATGAAGGATTGAGGGAATGCAAGGCTGTTTCGCTGCTCCCCTCGATGAGGAGACTTTATCTTATTTATCTTCGTGGCCACTGTGCTAATAATCTGTTCTGAATCCTGAATACTGACTTCTGAATACTGATCTTCTATGGCCAACGAACGCCGCCGCAGCTCCATGAACCCCGTGCAGGTCCTGGAATGGATCGGCAGGCGCAGCCTCGTCTATCTCCAGGAGAGCGGCCAGGGCACTATCCTCTTCACCAGGGTGATCCGCAGTATCTTCAAGGGACCCTTCCCGGTCCGATTGACGACACAGCAGATGGAGGAGATCGGTTTTCGATCCCTTCCCGTGGTCCTGATCACAGCCATCTTCACCGGAGCGGTCCTCGCTCTCCAGACCTACAGCGGTTTCAAGAGGTTCGGCGCCGAGGGACTGGTGGGGACCGTTGTCGCTCTTTCCATGACAAGGGAACTCGGTCCGGTCCTCGCCAGTATCATGGTTGCCGGCCGGGTCGGGTCCGCGATGGCGGCCGAACTGGGCACCATGAGGGTGACCGAGCAGATCGACGCCCTCATCACTCTCGCCACCGATCCGGTTCACTACCTTGTGGTGCCCCGGTTCGTGGCGTCTTTGGTCATGCTTCCGTTTCTGGTCATATTTGCCGACATCATCGGGATCATCGGCGGTTATGTGGTCGCCGTCACCATCCTGGGCGCCAGCAGTACGAGCTACATCAACCGGACCCTGCAATACCTGGAATTCTCGGACATCACGATCGGGCTCCTCAAAGCGGCCGTATTCGGAATGATCATCGCCCTGGTGGGCTGCCACATGGGTTTTTACACCACCGGAGGGGCCGAGGGAGTGGGCAAAGCGACCACGCGGGCCGTGGTAGGAGCCTCTATCCTCATCCTCATTTCCAATTACTTTCTGACCGCTCTCCTGTTCTGATGGACGGCCTTCCCAAGATCAGGGTCCGGGACCTGAGCAAGTCCTTCGGTGACAAAGTCGTCCTCGACGGCGTCAATCTCGACCTGTGGCCCGGGGAGAGCGTTGTCGTGATCGGAGGAAGCGGTGTCGGAAAGAGCGTCCTGATCAAGTGCATCATCGGCATTCTGACACCCGATGGGGGAACAATCGAGATCGACGGCAAGTCCATCACCGGGCTCAACCCTGGCGAAATGGACAACGTGAGGAGGAAGTTCGGCATGCTCTTCCAGTATGCCGCCCTTTTTGATTCCCTGGCGGTCTGGGAAAATGTCGGTTTTTCCTACATACAGCATTCCCGCCTCAGCGAGAGGGAGATCAGGCATCTCTCCGAGGAAAAACTCCGCATGGTAGGCCTTCCCGGGATCCTCGACCTCATGCCGTCTGAGCTCTCCGGTGGTATGCGCAAACGGGTGGGCCTGGCCAGGGCCATCGCCGTAGAACCCGAGATCATCTTTTACGATGAGCCCACCACCGGTTTAGATCCCATAAGAGCCGACGCCATCAACGATCTCATTATCAGCCTCCGGGAGGAACTGCATGTCGCCTCCATCACGATCACCCACGACATGGTCAGCGCCTACAAGATCGCCGACCGGATCGCCATGCTCTACCGCGGTAAGATCATCGCCGACGGGACTCCCGACGAGATCCGAAGCAGTGACAACCCTTACGTGCAGCAGTTCATACATGGGCAGGCGCAGGGTCCGATCACCGATGAATTGGGCGAGTAGGAAGACGAGGCCGGGAAGCGGCCATTCGAGACCGGGAATCAGGTATTGGAAATTGGATATCAGAGATCAGAGATGGGGGATTGAAAACCGGTGAATAGAGATTTCAGAAGCCCGGATAAATCTGGTAACATTATGAGAATGTAACCTATCAGCGGTAACCTGCGAGCCGGGCGGATCCAACTCCCTGAAGAGGCAGTCTTTTCCCCCGGCTCCCGGATATGAGTATATCACTGGAGAGTTCATGTCCAAATTCGGGACAGAAGCACGTGTCGGAGCGGTGGTCCTCGCGGGCATCCTCGTCTTCATGTACGGCACCATGCAGGTGACCCACCTCGGGGAGAAGCGTGGTTACGAACTCCAGGCTGTCTTCAAAAACGTCAGCGGTCTGGAGGAGAACGCCCCCGTGCGCATGGTGGGCGTTACCATCGGTCGGGTCAGGGACATCGAGGTCATCGACCGACACGCGAAGGTGATCCTGCTCATCGAGGAGGGCCGCAGTATCGACCGCGATGCCTCCCTGTCCATCAGGACCCAGGGTATATTGGGCGACAAGTACGTGGAGATAACCCCCGGCACCGCCGAGAAATACTATGGCCGCGGGGAGACCATAACCGACACGAGGCCGGGGCCCGATCTCGACAGCCTCCTCGAGTCATTGGAAACCGCCGGGAAGGACCTGTCGACGATCCTTTCCAGCCTGAGAAAGGTCATCGGGACGCCCGAGGGGGAGCACTCTCTCTCCGAGATCCTGTCAAACACAAAGGAACTGTCCTCCAATCTCAGCCGCATGGTGGTCGACAACCGGGAAAAGGTGGACAACATATTGACCAGTCTGGACAGGCTCACCGCCCAACTGGGTGACATGGCCGATGAGGGAGGGGATGACATCCGGGCGTCCCTGTCAAATATCAGGGAAGTCACGGCGAGCATGAGGGACAACGTCCCCCGCCTCGCCGAAAAGCTCGAGGTCGCCGCCGATCAGGTGTCCGGCGTCATCACCGAAAACCGGGAGGGGGTGAGGAAGACCATCGAGCAGATCCAGAGGGATGCCGAGACCCTGGAGGAAACCCTCAACTCCATCAGGACCGTCGCCAAACGGATCGAGGACGGAGAAGGGACCGTGGGAAAGCTCATCAACGAGGACGAGACCTACGAGAATCTCAATGACACCCTGAGGATCATGCAGAAATCGGCCAAAAAGGCCGATGAACTGAAGATCAACGTGGACCTGCATGGAGCGTATCTCACCGAAGTCAGTGGAACAAAGGGATACCTGACCCTCGATTTCTATCCCAATCCCCACAAATTCTACCGCCTGGAGGTCGTGGACGATTCCGAGGGTGAAAGGACCTGGACCAACACATCGACTGTGACCACCACCTTCCCGGGGCCGACGACGACCATCACGGAGACAGAACAGCTCAGGACCAAAGATGACCTCAAGTTCTCCCTCGAGCTCGGCAAGCGTTATTATGACACCGTCTTTCGCATCGGATACATCGAGTCCAGCTTCGGGTTAGGGCTCGACCGGTACAACCTCGACGACGATCTGGTCTTCTCATTCGACGCTTTCGACCTCGACCGGGACGAGAATCCCCGCCTGACCCTGACCATGTCCTACCGTTTCTGGAACTTCTTCCACATCGACCTCGGCGTCGACGATATCATCCATCAAAGTCAGGATCCCAACCTCTTGATCGGCTTCGGCATCTCCTTCGTGGACGACGACCTTAAATACCTCCTGGCCGGCAGCGGCCTCCCCTGATCTCGATGGCCCGCAGGACGACCGCTTTCATCTGCCAGGAGTGCGGGGCGGCTTCGCCGAAGTGGATGGGGAGATGCCCCGACTGCGGGACGTGGGGTTCCGTCATCGAGGAACTCCGCACGACATCGGCCGCCGGGAAAGGCCGGTCCACCCCCCAACCCCTGGCCCTGGCAGAGGTCCCCGACGATTCGTCCCACCGCCTCGGCACGGGTTATCCGGAGCTGGACCGCGTTTTGGGCGGCGGTATGGTGCCGGGTTCAGTCATTCTCATCGGTGGTGATCCGGGAGTGGGAAAATCGACCCTGCTCCTCCAGGTGGTTGCGGGTCTCTCTCGGGAGGGCAGGAAAGCCCTTTACGTCACGGCGGAGGAGTCCCTGAAACAGATAAAGGCCCGCGCCCAGAGGGTCGGTTCCACCTCCGACGGTCTCATGGTTCTGGCTGAGACCGATTTCTCCGGCATCAAGGATGTCGTGACCTCGGTCAAACCGGCCGCCCTGGTCCTGGATTCCGTTCAAACCCTCTATCACCCTGAATTTTCCGGATCCTCCGGAAGCATCGGCCAGGTCCGTCAGATCGCCACCGAGGCGTCGGCCCTGGCCAAGGAGCAGGATGTCTCGGTCTGGCTCATCGGCCACGTGACAAAGGAGGGTTCCCTGGCGGGACCCCGGGCCCTCGAGCACCTTGTGGACACCGTTCTCTACTTCGAGGGTGAGAACTCCTACTCGCACAGGATCCTCAGGGCTGTGAAAAACCGCTACGGTTCCACGAATGAGATCGCCCTCCTCGAGATGACCGAGCAGGGATTGGTCGAGGTTTCAGACCCTTCCCGCCACTTTCTGCCGCCCCTGGAGAGACCCGCTCCGGGATCGGCATCGGTCATGGTCATGGAGGGGACCAGACCCCTTCTGGTCGAAGTTCAGGCCCTGGCTTCCTCCACAGCCTTTCCCAACCCCAGGCGCACCGTGTCGGGCTCCGACCTGTCAAGGGTTCTTCTCATCCTCGCTGTTCTCGACCGAAGAGCGGGGATCCCGACGGCTTCCATGGATGTCTTCGTCAACGTGGCGGGAGGCCTGAGGCTCACTGAGCCGGCCACGGATCTGGGCATCGCCGTGGCCCTGGCATCCAGTATTAGAGAGATACCGGTTCGGCCGAAAACCGGTTTCTGCGGGGAACTCGGACTTTCGGGCGAGATACGCATGGTGCCGCACATGGCTGGTCGCCTCAGGGAGGCGGCCAGAATGGGGCTGACCCGAGCGATCGTCCCCCTGGTTCCGGGAAAAAAGACGCCGCAGGTCAAAGGTCTTGAGACCATCCCGGTGAAAACGCTCGAGGACGCCCTGAATGCAGCCTTCGGATAGGGTTCGGACGGCTGTTTTCCTCCTGGCCACCCTGACCCTGTGGACAGCTCCCGCTCTCTCAGCCCCGCCCGCCGAGGACCCGTCAAGGGTCAGGGCCGTCCAGGTTCTTGTTATCGAAGAGAAGGACATACCATCGATCCGGTCCCGCCTGCGGCTTTATCGAAGAGCCGGGTTCGACACGGTCATTGTCCGGTCCTTCCACCTTCCCGGCGACCGACCCCACCTTCCGGCCGGTCCTGTGCCCTCCGGCGCCCAGGGAGTCTATTTTCCAACCGAGCGCGCCCCGGTCATTCAGGACATCATCTCCCCCTTCGCTGCCGTCTGCAGGGAGGAGGGCATGAAGGTGTACGCCTGGATGGTCACCAGGAAAGCCCGCTTCGGAAACCCGTCCATCCCCCGGGATGTCCTCTTTGACCCGGAGGACCGCACCCTGCGGACGAACTCCGACCTGGACATCCTGAACGCCGCTGTGGAACCATATCTCCAGGGACTTTTCATGGACCTGGCAGCTACCGGTGTCGACGGGATCCTGCTTCAGGACGATCTGGCCTCGAGGATGACGGAAGGTTTCTCGGTGACGAACCTGGATCGCTACCGGAAGGAGACGGGCGAGACATCCCTTCCCTACCGCCACCTGAGGTCGGTTCGAGGGGAGGACGGTCGAAGATATCTCAGGGCCGATCGCCGATTCCAACCGTGGATCGGGTGGAAGACAAAGAGGATCCTGGCCCTCGCCAGGAAGCTGGAAGAGTCGGCTACCGCCGCTAATCGCGACATAAAGGTGGCCATCAACCTGACCTACGAGACCATAACCGATCCGGAGAACGGAAGGCTCTGGCTTGCCCATGACCTCAAGTCCGCTCTCAGGGACGGACCCACCTACACCGCCGTCATGCTCTACCATCGACAGATCCAGGAGGAACTCGGCCTGGGGCTTCCCGGGGTCCTCGCCCTCCTGGAGAGGTCCCTGGCTGCTGCAGAAGGCCACCTTGAACACAGGACCCGGATTATTCTAAAATTCCAGACGCAGGACTGGAGGACCGGCCAGCCCGTTCCTCCGGGAGAGTTGATGAACGCCCTGACGAGTTTGTGGGACAGGGGCTGGTCCATTGCCTTCGTTCCCCCTCCCACCCCGGAACAGTTGCCCGGGATTCGACAGGTACTAGGAGGGTTCTGACCGGGATGTCACGTCCGAACATTGCCGACAGACTGCCGTCCCGGTTCCATTTTCACCTGGTCCTCACCGTCGCCATCGCCCTCGGTCTCGCCGTATCGCAGTGGAGCTGTACGGCGAAGGATCGGACTGCTGTGGGACCGGTGAGGATTCTCTTCACCGGTGATGCGGGCGGTGCCCTGGACCCGTGCGGCTGAAAGACAGCCCAGGTGGGGGGTCTGCCCCGCCGCGCCACATTCATCCAAAGAGAGATCGCAGACGGGATCCCCACCCTCATCCTCGACTCGGGGAACCTCTTCTCCGAAACCCCCCCCACGGAGGCCGGCCTGACTCAGACGATGAGAAAAGCACGTCTGGTGCTCCGCGCAATGGAGCGGATGGGCTATCAGGCAGCCGCCATCGGCGAGTTCGACCTCTATCTCGGCAGGGACAACCTGGCCGAGCTGGTCCAATCCACGGACATCCACTTTCTCTCGGCCAACATAAGGAAAGCCGATGGCTCGCCCGCCTTCACACCCTCCGTTATCATAGCGGCAGGAGGGACCCGGGTCGGGATCTTCGGTCTGACCTCGAGGGAGGTTGACATATCCCTCATGGAGAAAAGGGCTCCGGGGCTTTGGGTGGACGACCCTCTGAAAGCCGCCTCCGAGATCGTCCCCGACCTGAGAAAACGATGCGACCTCGTGATCGCCCTGACCCACATCGGCTATCGGCAGGACAGGCTGCTGGCTGAGGTCGGCGGCGGTGTCGACGTCATCATCGGAGGGAGGTCCAAGACGTGGCTGAAGAGCCCCCAGGAGGTCGGCGCCACTCTCGTCACATCCGGCTACTTCCAGGGCCGGGCTGTCGGGAGTCTGCTCCTGGACCTCGGGCCAGGCCACGACGGGTGGGCCATCGGGAGAAGGATCGATTACCTGAAAAGGCAGATCGAAGGGCGCAGGCTGCAGAGGGGAGGCGGAGGGGACGAAGAGCTGGAGAGGGAGCTGGAGGAACTTCTTTCCAAGACACGGTATGAGGGAGACATGATCTCCCTCACGTCATCCTTCCCCGATGATCCGGAGATTGCCGGCATGATCCGTGAGTACAGGCTCTCCCTCAAGGAGGAGGCCGTCGGAAAAGTGTACGAGGAGGTGACGGATGCCGGTCGCGACAGGTACATCGGTACCGACACCTGCATCGACTGCCACCGCGGCCGAGTGGAGTTCTGGAAGGGAACGGATCATGCCACAGCCATTGAATCCCTTCGCCCCCTGGAAGCCGATGCTGACCCTGATTGCCTTCCCTGCCACGTCACCGGCTATCTGCAGCCGACCGGCTACTCTCCGGCCCTGCCCAGGGAGGACCTGCTGGGGGTTCAATGCGAAGCCTGCCATGGAATGGCCTCCCTGCACGCCTCGTCACCGAAGCTCTACAGACTGATCAGGACCCCGAAGGCCACTATGTGCAGGACCTGCCATACCCCCGAACAGGATGACGATTTTGATTTTTTACGGGACCGGGGGCTGGTGTGTTCGGAATAGACAAACATCTGTTCCGAACACGAGGGGGTGAAGGGGAGATTGGGGTAAGGGGGAGAGGAAAGCACTATACTTTTTGCCCTTTACTCTAAACTGTTCCTCCTCCTCTCCCACTCTTTCACCCGGATGACGGACCCGGAGGAAATAAATAAGTGGAACTGAAGAAACTCATTATTGGGTCCGTCGTTGTCTCTCCGCCCTTGATCCTCGCTCCTATGGCCGGCATCACCAACGGACCTTTCCGTCGGGTCTGCCGCCTGGGGGGGGCGGGTTCATCGTCCACGGAGATGATCAGCGCTAAAGCCTTGAAGCACGGGGACAGAAGGACCCGTGAAATGGCGGATTTCGCCCGGGAGGAGCATCCGGTCGCGGCCCAGATCTTCGGACGGGACCCCGAGGAGATGGCACTCGCGGCCGCCTTTCTCGAGGACAGGGGTGCGGACATCATCGACATTAACATGGGCTGTCCGGTGAAGAAGGTGCTCAAGAGCGGCAGCGGTGTTCAGCTCATGAGGGAACCGGACAGAGCCTCCGCTATAGTCAGCCGTGTCGTCAGATCGATATCCGTACCGGTGACGGTCAAGATCCGCCTCGGCTGGACTGACGATGAGTCGAACTATATCCGTCTGGGGAAAATCCTGCAGGATGAGGGGGCATCCGCGGTTACTCTTCACCCCAGGACCAGGACCCAGGGATTTTCCGGTCGTGCCCGCTGGGAGTGCATCGGCCACCTGAAGGAATCCCTTACCATCCCGGTCCTGGGCAGCGGCGACGTCGTCGACGCCGGGGGAGTGAAGGAGATGTTCAGGATCACCGGATGCGACGCGGTCATGATCGGCCGGGGCGCCCTGGGAAAGCCATGGATCTTTCGGCAGATCAGCTCTGATCTGGAGTGGACCGGTGAGACCGTGGACACGGCCTGGTGCAGGGACCTCATGGCAATCCATATCTCTCTGCTCCTCGAGGCTTTCCCCGGCAGGAGGAGCGTGGGGCAGTTGAGAAAGCATCTGGCCTGGTACACAAAAGGCTACCCCAACGGATCCTCCTTCCGCCGGGAGGTCAACCGCATCGACGATCCGGGTGAGATCGTGAAGATGGCTGAGGCGTTTCTGGGACTTGAAGGTAAATCTTTGAGTATTCAGTAGTCAGTAGTCGGTATTCAGCTTTGACTCTTAAGGAATCAAGTTCTCCCTCGACTCTGTTATAATAAAAGTCCGATCCAATCATCGGAATGATCGTTAATCGATCGGTATTCCCATACTGAATCCTGAATACTGAATTCTGAATACCTTTTCGTGGAGCACTCATTGTCCGTCGAAGCCCACCTCATACCCAGCCTGACGGAAGGCCTCTTCCTGTTCGACGCCAACTGCCGTCTCGTCAGGCTGAACCCATCCGGAGAGCGTCTCCTTGGCAGATCGGAGAGATCCATGGCCGGCACGGAGGTGGAGAAGATCTTTCCCCGCAACCCGGACCTGGCGGATCTGATCCGCGCCGCCATTGGCGGGGGCCGATCCATGACCCAGAGGGATTTTGAACTGACCAACGCCGACGGAGAGCAGTTCTTCCTCTCCCTGAGCGTCTCTATCCTCCAGGAGCCTGACGGCACCACACAGGGGGCGGTCGTTCTCGCTCGGGACGAGACGTTGCTGAGGGAGATCGACCGCTCGTTCCGCAGGGCCGATCACCTTACGACTCTGGCGACCCTCAACCTCGGCATGGCCCATGAGATCAAGAATCCTCTCGGCGGCATAAAGGGGGCCGCCCAGCTCCTCCGTCTGGAGCTGGGTGACGACCATCCGCTGGCGGAGCACTGCGGGATCATCCTCAGGGAGGTCGAGAGGGTCGACCGCCTCCTCGAAAGCCTCCTGTCAGCCGCC
>CP070719.1:2052876-2057754 GCA_020350725.1 bacterium | reverse complement strand
CGGTATCCATTTTCACGGGATGGCCGGCGTGTTTCAGGGCTCCAACTCTATACCCCATGCTCGCCAGACTGCCAATGACTCCCTCGATCAGCGTGGTCTTGCCGGTTTCGGACCGGGCGACAAAGAGCACTGTGGGGATCATTTCTCCTCCAATCGAGAAGCTTGGGTTCCAGGTACTGACTGTGATCTGGGAACCGGGTACTTTTCTCCCGGGATTCAACTGTCCGTCCTGTCATTGGAACCAAGAATCTGCTTGATCCGATCGGCGATCACCCTGTTGAAGCCCTGGAGACCGGCGATCTCCTCGGCAGGGGCAGCCTGGATCTCCTTGATCGACCTGTACCGGCCCAGAAGCGTTTTTCGCCTGACGGGGCCCACGCCATCGATGCCATCGAGCACGCTGAGGAGATCCCGTTTGCCTCTCCTGCGGCGATGTCCTTTCAGGGCGAACCGATGGGCCTCGTCTCTGATCATCTGAAGGAGCAGGAGGGCTCTGGAGCCCTCGGCAAATTTTACCGGGTTGGATCGTCCGGGGAGGTATACCTGTTCGAGAACGGCTGGTCCATGTCGCTTTCGTTCCGATCGGGCCTTGGACAGGGCGGCGAGGGCCGGGACGTGCCCTTCGGAGCCTGACAGGGCCCTCATGACCCGGGCAAGTTGACCTTTTCCGCCGTCCACCAGGAGCAGGTCCGGATGCTTGAGGCTATCGGCAAGGTGCCCGGAGAACCTCCTCTCGACGACCTCCTCAAGGGCTGCGTAATCGTCGCCGGGTCGCCCCTGACGGCGAATAGTGAACAGCCTGTAATCTTCCTTGACCAGATCACCGTCCTCCCAGGCGACGACGCTTCCGTAGGCATGCTGTCCGGAAGTATGTGAGACGTCGAGACATTCGATCCTGGAGGGTGGCGACGCAAGACGAAGCGCTTTCTGCACGTCCGACGTCAGGTCTGCTGCCGCCCGTTTCCGAGAGAGGGTCGAACGCAGAGCCTGATTGGCATTCTCGTTGGCCAGCCGGACCAGGCGCATCCCCTTTCCCCTTGACGGGAGCTGGATCCGGACTTTCCTCCCGGCTCGTTCGGAAAGTATATCGCCGTATTCGTCCGCGAATTCGAGCCCCACCGGGAAAAGGATCCTCGGCGGAATGAATGACTTTGAGCTGTAGTGAGCCGAGATGTAGGCCTCCAGAGCCTCCTGAGCCTTATACTCCCCGTCAAGGACCAGTTCCTGTTTGCCGACGATCAGGCCGGACCTGATAAAGAGGCAGACAACGGCTGTCATCTCACCAGCAGCGATATAACCCAGGACGTCGACATCATCGTGGGGATCCCCGACAACGTTCTGATCCTCCATGACGCTTCTCAGCGCCCTCAGCCTGTCCCGGACCTGCGCCGCCTCCTCGTACCTGAGTTCTGAAGAGAGACGTCTCATCGCCCTCTCGTATTCTCCCAGGAGAACGCGGCCCCTGCCCTTGAGAAAACCGGAGAGGTCCTCTGTGATCCTGGCATATTCTCCGTCATCGGCCATTCCTTCGCAGGGACCGAGACATCGCCCCATCTGAAAATCCAGGCAGGGACGTCCCGGCCTCGACCTCCCCCCGGGATGGACGCCGCGGCATCTCCTGAGGGGAAAGGCTCTCTGGAGATCAGCTAGGAGCTTCCTGGCCGAACCGACATCGGTAAAGGGTCCGAAGTAGAGGCTGCCGTCCTTGGAGATCGTCCTCGTGATCTCCAGCCGGGGATATTTCTCCTGCACCGTCAGCCTGAAGAAGGGATAGCTCTTATCATCTTTCAGATCGATATTGTACCGCGGCCTCATGCTCTTGATCAGGTTGCTCTCCAGGAGAAGGGCCTCCTTTTCCGACTCGGTGACCATGATCTCAAGGCTGTCGATGGAGGACACGAGGATAGCCATGCGGCCCTTTTGCCTGCCGGTGAAATACTGTTTGACCCTGTTGCGGAGGTTTTTCGCCTTACCGATGTAGAGAACGCGGCTGTCCGCGTCCCGGTAGATATAGACACCGGGGGATGCGGGAAGATGGCGCAGCTGTTCTGTGATGCTGAGTTTCACGGGATCCAGCGATCTCCGGTTCGCGGGTTTCTGTTTACCGTCTGCAGTGCACAGAGCACGGGTTAAAGGTCAACCGGCATGATCGGTCATACGTTTGCGGTCTATTTGATAATGATCCATGCCCTCAGGTCTGTCCTTTCCCTCCACCCCGTGACAATCCCGGTCTGTCCCCTTCGGGACTGGGAACTCCTGGACGAAGGGCTATGCCTTCCCCTTACCCCTTTTCTTCCTGCCGGAGCGGACGGCCCTGACCGGCGCTCCCAACATGACCTGGCGGTCCTCGAGTTCCCGGATCCTGTCCCTCAGTTCCGCCGCCCGCTCGAATTCCAGTCTCTGCGCGGCCGCGATCATCTCCTGCTCCAGGCTCTCCACCGTGGCCTCGAGGTCGGCGGGAAAGTAAGCCTCCTCCTGGGAGACGTCCACATAGTCCCTCTCCTCGATTGAGGAAAGAACGTCGTGGATGTGGCTCTTGACCGATTCGGGAGTGATTCCGTGGGCCCTGTTGTAGGTTCTCTGAACCTCCCGCCGCCGGTTGGTCTCGGAGACGGCCTTCCTGATGGAGTTCGTGACGAGGTCGGCGTAGAGCACGGCCCTGCCCTCTATGTTCCGGGCTGCTCTCCCGATGGTCTGGATGAGGGAGGTCTCGGATCTCAGAAAACCCTCCCTGTCGGCATCCAGAATGGCCACGAGGGCGACCTCGGGGAGATCAAGGCCCTCCCTGAGGAGGTTGATGCCCACCAGGACGTCGAAGAGGCCTATCCTCAGATCCCGGACTATCTGAACGCGTTCCAGGGTCTCCACATCCGAATGGAGGTATTTCACTCGGACGTCCAGCTCCTCGAGGTATGAGGTCAGATCCTCGGCCATCCTCTTGGTCAGGGTCGTCACCATGACGCGGCCGCCGCGGGAGACAACATCCCTTATCTCACCGATGAGGTCGTCGATCTGATTGGTCGCCGGCCTCACGATGACCTCCGGATCGACAAGACCGGTGGGCCTGATGACCTGCTCCGTCACCTCGCCACCGGTCTTGCCCAGCTCATAGGGGCCGGGTGTAGCGGACACAAAGACCATGGGGCGATCGATGCCCTCGAATTCCTGAAAAGTCAGGGGACGGTTGTCGAAGGCTGAGGGCAGCCGGAACCCGTATTCCACCAGGTTGGTCTTTCGTGACCTGTCGCCGTGATACATGGCCCTCAGCTGGGGTATGGTCTGATGGCTCTCGTCGATCACGATGACCGCATCCTCCGGCAGGTAATCGAGGAGGGTGGGAGGCGGTTCGCCCTCGCGGCGGCCGGTAAAATGCCTCGAGTAGTTCTCAATGCCCTTGCAGTAACCCACCACCTGCATCATCTCGATGTCGAAAGCGGTCCTCTCGGCTATCCGCTGCGCCTCGACCAGTTTCCCCCGTTCACGGAAAAACCGGACCCTCTCGCGCATCTCCTCCTCGATGGTCCTTAGGGCCTTTTCCATCAGGTCTTCGGGTATGACGTAGTGGCTTGCCGGGAAAACGCTTATGTCGTCCATCTCCCCGGCTGCTTTCATGGTCACGGGATCGATCCTCACCAGCTTCTCGATCTCGTCATCGAAAAGCTCCATCCTCACGCCCACCTCATCGTAGGCGGGGAAGAGATCAATGACGTCTCCCCTCACCCTGAATGTGCCCCTGTGAAAGTCAAGATCGTTTCTCTCGTATCTCATGTCCACAAGACGGGACAGGATCTGTTTCCTGGAGATCCGCTCCCCGACCTTGAAACTGGCGAGCATGTCCCGGTAGGTCTCCGGCGACCCGAGGCCGAAGATGCACGACACAGAGGAGACCACGATCACGTCCCTCCTGGTGAGGAGGGACCGGGTGGCGGAGTGCCTCATCCTGTCAATGATCTCGTTGATGGAACTGTCCTTCTCTATGTAAGTGTCGGTCTGAGGTACGTACGCTTCCGGTTGGTAGTAATCGTAATAGGAGACAAAGTATTCCACCGCGTTGTCGGGGAAAAAACCCCTGAATTCCTGATAGAGTTGGGCCGCCAGGGTCTTGTTGTGGGCGATGATGAGGGTCGGCCGCTCGACCTCGGAAATGGTATTGGCGAGGGTGAAGGTCTTTCCCGACCCGGTCACACCGAGAAGAACCTGGTATCTCCGGTCCTCTGCGATCCCCCGGCTGAGGGCCCTGATGGCCTCAGGCTGGTCACCCCTGGGTGTAAAATCGGATACAAGGTTAAAATTCAAGGATTGCCTCTTTTAAGAGCCCCGTGTGGGGTCTGGCTCGAATCAAATATCAAAAAAGATGGTTACCGGTTCACGGTTGGGAAACCGCCGTGACTGGTGATTCGTGATTAGGTTACGAATCCAAAGTCCCAAATCCAAAATCCAAAAGGACAGTTCACCCTTCACAGTTCACAGTTGGGAAACCGCCGTGACTGGTGATTCGTGATTCGAAAAGACCAGTTCACAGTTACCAGTTATAGATTGCTTCACGCGGTTCCTGTTCGCAATGACAAACGCCTTTTCTCTCCGCGTCCCCGTGTCTGTTCCCCGTCCCCTCTGGACGCTGGCCTCTGGACTCTGGACTCATTCCCCCCCTCGCCCATTCTCCCCCTCGGATAGGTCTCCGTTTCTCCACGTCCCCGTGTCTCCGCGTCCGCTTTTCCGCTCCCTCTGGACGCTGGCCTCGGGACTCTGGACTCATTTCCCCCCTACTTCCCCAGGATGAAGATCAATGTCCCGTCCTCGAAGCCGGCGGCGACGTCGACTTTACCGTCTCCGTTGAAATCCCCGGGGCAGATGTTCGAGGAAAGGGACCGGTTCCCG
>CP070719.1:2044488-2052776 GCA_020350725.1 bacterium | reverse complement strand
CGTGCATCGTGCCGGAGGCGTAGGGCAGCGTGTGCACGATGTTGCCCCTGTAGATGGGGTTGAGCAGGTCGTGCCACGTCTTGGGCGGCGGCAGTTTCAGCGTTTTGAGCACCTTCTCGTTGTACAGGTTGGTGACGATCCAGGGCGCGAAAACGGTCCATGCCCCGTCCTTGTCCTTTGTCTTCATGCCGTGCCATTCGCCGGGGATCTCATCCCAGCCCTTCGGCCTGTAGGGGACGATCAGGCCCTCTGCCCTCAGGACTTCGTGCGCCGGGGCGCCCGCGCCGAGGAAAATGTCGGCATCCGGCTTGCCGCCCCACGCCCTCACCTTGTCCACGCAGACCGGCCACCCGCCCGGCCGGACGAAGGTGATCTCCACGTCCTTGTTATAGGTCTTCTTGTAGTACGCCTTGAATCCCTCGGTCAGGCTGGCGGAAAGCTCCTTGTAGACGGGACCGACCCAGCCGATCTTGTCGGCGGCCAGTGCCTGCGCCGCGAAGGCCGGCAGCAGCAGAGCTACCGCCAGCACCGGTACGACTGTTGCGGTCAAGACTCTCTTCCTCATTTTGACCTCCCTTTCAGTGACATCGTCACATCTAAAGAACGACACGTTCTTTTACCCCACCGCGATCCTTCGCGAACGTTCAGGACGTCAACCTGGTACCTGGACCCCCGTATCACCCCCTTATATGACAGGATTTCGTGGGTATCCTTCCATTTACGTGGCAATGGGAATCCGAGTCAACAGAGAAATGCAGCCTCGGTCCCCCGGCGCCCGGATCGATCACGAGAGCGCCTCCACCGTCTCTGCGGCGGCGTCCTCGAGAACACCCGCGTGGGCCGATATGTCGAGCACGGTGATCCTGTCCCTGATGGTCCGTGCCGAGACCGCCGCCAGGGTAAATTCGTCCTTCGGTATACCGAGGGACGGGAGCGTCATCTCCAGCCCGGTTCTCCGGAACAGGTCGACGAAGAAATCCGGCTTTCTGACCCTGCTGAAAAGACCTCGGAGCTGGGGCCATTTCAGGGGCAGTTGGGAGTCGAACTGAAGGAGCCGGTCCCGCTTTTTACGAAACTGTTGTTCCACTTCCGACGCGAGGCTACCCCACACGGAGGGGATCCTGCCTGCTTCGGTTTCAAACAGGTTTTCGGCGCAGGCTTTCAGGTCCCTCTCCTCAAGGCCTGCGAGCCTCCGGTAGCAGGCGGCGGACAGGATGACCCCCGCCCCCACCTGGAGACCGTGGAGATTCGGTTTCATGCCGGTGAGGCTCTCACGCATGTCGAAAAAATGGGAGATCAGATGTTCACCCCCCGATGCCGGGGCGCTGGACCCGGCAAGGGTCATGGCGATGCCGGAGAAGAGGAGCCCCTCGAAAAGCCCCATCACGGTTTCCTCGTCACCCTGAGGGATCTTCTCCGGATGGTCGAGGTACCTGCTTTCCGGTCCGTGAACGATGGCCGACGGCAGGCTGCAGTAGGCGCCGTCGAACAGCAGGGACTCGACCCGCCAGTCGAAGTCCGACACCGATTTGGCCAGCACGTCGCAGAATCCGGCCTGCCTCAGCTCCAGGGGGGAGTCCCGGATGACATCTGGATCCACGTAGATAAACCGGGGGGGCCGTGAGGGAAGGGTCCTCTTGACGCCCCGGACCTTGATGGCCACGATGGACGAGGTGTAGCCGTTCATGGACGGTGCCGTGGGCACCGACCAGAAGGGGATCCCTCCCTTATCGGAGGCGTATTTACCCAGGTCGGTGATGGTCCCTGCCCCGACGGCTATGATCAGACCGTGGCCCTCACTCAGATCGCAGATCCGTTCCGCCAGCTCCTCGGTGGCCACCGGATCGCCCGGCAGCGTGACCGGTCTGCACTCAACCGAACGCTGTTCGAGAAGCTCCAGGACCGATGCCCCTGCCGCCCGGTGGGTGTTCTCATCGTCGAGGAGCAGCACGGATCCCTTGGAATATGTTTGGGCACAGTCTTCAGCGAGTTGGGAGTAGGCGCCTTCTCCCGAGGCAACCCGGACCACAGGGACGGTGTGCTTACCCCCGCAGTCGCAGAGGGCTTCACACTTCTTCGCGTCAACCAGGAGATGTTTGTTGTCGGCACCGGCCAAAGAGATTCCTCAATAAATAAGTAGAAAGTTGAAAGTCGAAGACCCTGAGCTCAGTCGAAGGGGGAAAGGAACAGGGAAAATTCCCTGCTGCCTGTTACCGGATCCCTGTTCCTGATCGTCTCCCCTCCGGCCTGAAACCCCTGCCCCCCGGCAAGCCCCCTGGATCATATGGACAATAGTAGCAAGCTTTACCCAAAACGCCACAGATCGTGAAGGTCAGGGTGAACATTGAATCCAAAATCCAAATTAGAGTGACCAGAGCTGGGAACCATGTCCTGGGTGCTAAGAGATAAGAGATAAGTAAACCGCCTTCCTGCTTATCACTGAGCACTTATCTCTGAGGACTGGGTTTCTTTCTCCCCCTCTCCGTGTCCCCGTGTCTGATTTTCACCTCGTCTTCGTCCGGCTCTTTCCCCTTTCCCCTCTTCCATTCATCCCAAAACCCCCCCCATCCCCAGCACCAGGGCCGCGGCGATGAGGGGGGTGAGGAACCAGCCGCTCAGGATGGAGAACAGGGTGCGGGCACTCACCGTCCGGATGCCCTTGAGCAGGCCGATGCCCAGGACCGCCCCGATGATGGCCTGGGAGGTGGAGACGGGGACGCCGACGAAGGTGTAGAAATGGACCGTGAAGGCCTCGGCCAGGAGGACGACGAGGGCGGAAAAGGGGTCCAGGCGGACCAGGCGCGACCCCACTGTCACCATCACCCGTTCGCTGAAGGTGAGGATCCCCAGGCCGATACTGAGCCCCCCGACCAGCGTGGCTGCCGTCATGGACAGGTGCCCGGCTCCCACGTAGACGGCGGTGACGTTGGCCACGTTGTTGGCCCCGAGAGCGAAGGCCCCGTATGAACCGGCTGCTACCAGGCCCACACGGTAAAGGGCGTCCCTTTCCAGGAGGCTCGGTCGGAGCCGGTTGTTGACCGCGGCCAGGACCCGGTAGACCACCACCGCCATCAGGGCTCCTCCCACAGGCGTTCCCACCCAGCACGTGACCACCTTTCCCAGGCCCCCCAGGTCGACATATCTGTTGCCGAGGCCGATGCCGAGGATCGCTCCCACAACCGCCTGGGAGGTGGACACGGGCAGGCGCACGACGGTCATGAGGGTGACGGTGATCGCCGCGGATATGGAGACCAGGACCGCCTGACGGAGGGTCATCCCCGTGAGGCCGGACAGGGTGTGGATCCCCGAGCGGCCCTGGAGCACAGCTCCCATAAGGACGAACAGGGAGGCCATGGCCGCCGCGGTGGTGAACCGGAGCATCCTGGAAGTGACGGCAGGCCCTATGACGTTGGACGCGTCGTTGGCGCCAAGGGACCATCCAAGAAAGACGCCTCCCAGGATGGATAACATCTAGACACGCCTCTTTAAACTGATGATGTTGATCCGTTTGGACACACGGTCGACCTGGTCGGAGATCTCGCCCAGAAGGACCACCAGCTCCTTGAGCTGGATCTTGAGGAAGGGATCGATATCGGAATCGAAGAGGGTGGTGATGATCCGGCGCTCAATGACGTCGCACTGGCTCTCTTTTTCGTCGATGACATCCAGCAGTTCCGGGATCCGGCGGCCCCGCTTAAAGAGGTCCTCAACCTGCTGGATCATCAGGCCGCAGGTCTCCATGGAAACGCTGACCAGTTTGCGGACATCGGGCACGATGAGATCGGGTATGGTGAGCTTCTGGGTTCGGATGATGTTGAGGATGATCTCGCAGAAGCGCGGGATCTGGTCGATGGATTCCAGAAGTCCCATGATATCCCCGCGTGACTCCGGGAGAAGCACCTTGCTGTACATGAATGTCTTGATCTCCTCCCGGACGTCATCGGCCTGGGCCTCGATGCGATGGGTTTCCTCGACCAGGACCGTGAAGTTCTCTCTGGCATCCCCGTCCAGGCAGCTGTTGATCGCCCTGGAAAAGGTGTGCTGAACCTGGCACAGGTCCTCCAGGTACCGCATGACGAGGGATTCAACCTGACGCTGTTTGCGGAACAGGAATCTCATGGCTGACGGGTGCGGACCGTGGTTGTCCGCCATTCTCCTTCCGGTTGCCGAGAAAAAGGAAGCACATACCGACGTTTTTTTAAAGGTATCGACAGGTTGTCCCAGTGTCAACTGAATGACTGATCGGAGGGGATTTCCTTCCGGGGTCGTATCTTGCCATTTAACATTTGGTAAAAAGGCAAGATGCGACCCCGGGTCACGGGTCAGCGGTAGAAGAGGTTGGGTAGGAAGGTCGTCAGGATCGGGATGTAGGTTATCAGAAGCACCCCGCCCAGGAGAACGAGAAGGATGGGCACGATCGACCGGTAGACCTCCTGCAGCGGCTTGTCGAACCGATAGGAGGAGAGGAAAAGGTTCATCCCCACCGGCGGGGTTAGATAGCCCAGCTCGAGGTTGGCCAGGAAGATGATCCCCAGATGCACCGGGTCGATCCCGAACGCCGCGCCCAGGGGGACGATGAGGGGCACCACCACCACGATGGCCGAGTAGATATCCATCAGACAGCCGACGATGATCAGAAAAACGTTGAGGAGAAGCAGGAACACCAGAGGTGACTGGATGGCGCCGGTGACCAGGTCTACCATGCGGGAAGGGACCTGGGCATCCACCAGGTAGTTGGTGAAGCCGAGGGCAACGCTCAGGATGAGAAGCACACCGCCGATCAGCAACCCGCACTCGGTCAGGACCCGGGGGATATCACGGGACAGCTTCAGGTCCCGATGGAACACGGTCTGGGTCAGGAAGGAGTAAAGGGCGGTCAGGGCCGCAGCCTCCACCGGGGTGGCCAGGCCGCTGAAAAGAGACCCGAGCGCGACCAGGGGCAGAAGCATCTCCCACTTGGCTTCCCAGAGTGCCCGGGCCACCTCCCCGGGACTGAATCCCCTCTCGTTTGATTCGACCCTCGGACACTGCCGGGCGCCCCACAGGGCGGTCAGGGCCACCAGGAGGACCCCGGGGAGGATCCCGCCCAGAAAGATCTCCTCCAGGGAGATCTTCGCCACGATGGCGTAGAGGATCAGGGGGAGGCAGGGAGGGAAGAGGAGACCCAGGGAGCCGGACCCGGTCAACAGTCCAAGGGCCGATCGCTCGGGACAGCGGGAGGCTGTCAGGATGGGCATGAGGAGTCCCCCCAGGGCCAGGATGGTCACCCCGGACGCGCCGGTGAAGGAGGTGAAAAAGGCGCAGATGACGGCGGTTATGATGGCCGGACCGCCCCTGACGCCGCCCAGTCCGACCTGGAACAGCCTGATGAGCCTCCGGGGAGCGCCCCCCTCCGCCAGAAAATACCCGGCCAGCGTGAAGAGGGGGAGGGCCGGAAGGGACGGGTTCGTGACCAGGCGGTACTGGTCGAGGGGGATGGAGGCGATGGGCAGCTCCGCCCCCCAGAAGAGGATGACGGCAGCTCCGCCGAGGAGGACGAAGACGGGGGATCCCATGGCCGTGGCCAGAATGAGGCCTGCCAGACCCACGGGGACCATGTCGGCCGGAGAGAAGGGGGACATGAGGCCCGCCGTGATGATCATGCCGGCGATCAGGACGACCAGGAGGCGCCCGGGCCATCGATCAGCCCCATACCGGATGATGTGAAAGGAGATCAGGGCGAAACCGGCGGGAATGCACAGCTGAATGACCCACACCGGGATGCCGTAGGCAAGGATCGTCCCGCCCAGCCGCTCCACCCCGATGAACTGAACACCGGCCACGAAAAGCAGGGCGGTGACAGCCAGGGCAAAGGCCCCGCTGTAGATCTGTGCGGCGGATCGATAGGGACCCTTGAGGTAATCGACAGCGGCCGAGAGGGAAAGGAGCCGGTTCTCCCGGGCGGCGATGGCACCCCCCACCATGGACACCACCAGGGTCAGATGCTGAACGAGGGAGGTGGAAGCCGAGATGCCGACCTTGAATGCCGCCCGCAGGACGATCTCGGCCAGGGGGATCAGGACCATGGCCACCAGGGCGGCGCCGACCAGAAGGTTCTCCCCCTGTCTCCACATTCGGGGGAAACCGACGGGGCCGGTGTCCCCCGGGGCCCCGGTGCTGTCCGGCACCGCCTCCCTCATTGGGCTCCTTTCCGTTCAGCCCCCCTGTACTCCCTGATGTGTTGCTGCACCTCGTCGAAGACCTCCGCGGGGACCATGGCCCCCCTGATCTTCGGGTAAAACTCCCTGGCGGCCGCCTCCCAGCTCGCCTGTACTTCCGGCCCGACCTCCTGCACCACGAGGCCCCGCTCCTTCATGGCCGCCACCGACTGCTCCGCCTCCAACCGGCTCTGGGCCCTTATCTCCCTGCCGGCCTCGGCCGCCGCTTCCAGCATGAACTCCCGGTCCCCGGCGGAAAGATTGTCCCAGACCTTCTTTGTCACGACGGTGGCTCCCAGGAGAGGGGCCCAGTTGACCTCCAGCATGTATTTGGCCTGCCGGTAGAACTGGCCGGCCAGAGCGTAGGTGGGGGTGGTGGACACGACATCGATCATGCCGGTCTGAAGGCCGGTCAGGATGTCGGTGGCCTCCAGGGGGACCGGATGATAGCCTGCGGCCAGCATCAGTTCCGTCTGCTGGGTATCGCCGGCCCAGACGAAGGTCTTCATGGTCTTCAGGTCCTCTGGATATTTCACCGGCTGGCTGGTGAACCACCTGATCCAGCCGGCGTCGCCCCAGAAGAGGGTCACGAAACCCTTGTCCATCATCTTGCTCTCGAGCGTGGGGCGAAGGCTCTCCAGGACATACTCCATCTCCTCGAGGGACCGGAACATCATCGGCATGTATTCGAGGGCATGGACGGATTCCTCTATATCCGCCAATCCTACGACCGTCAGCATGGCCGCCTGGAGCTGGCCGATGCGCATCCTCCGGATGACGTCGAACTCGCTGCCCATGGTCCCGTCGGTGTAGATGGTGAGAGTGGCTCCACCCTCGGGGGCCTGCCGCCACTTCTCGCCCATCCTCTGAAGGCTCTGATGAAAAGACGAGCCCTTGGGGGCCAGGGTGGCCATGCGGATCTTCACGGGCTTTCCCGCCGCCCGGGCGGTGTTCCATTGACCGCTGCCGCCGCCTGCCACACCGGCCAGGACCGTCACCAGGACCGTTGCGAGTCTGATAAACCGTTGTCCAGCTTTTGATCCGTTTCTCATTATTGTCTCCTGCCTCCGGTTCGGGCGGCTATTCCAGAAAGAGATCGTCTATCCGGGAGAGGAGCCAGGCTGCCCGGCGCTGCATGATCAGGTTGGTCAGCCGCCACTCCGGCACGGCGTCGGGATCGACGGCCAGCGCCCTGTTCAGGAGATCCGTGAACTCCTGCCGGTCCTGAGTGGCCACGGAAACGCTTTCCGCCATGGTGACCATCGGCGCGGCCAGCTCTCCGCGGGAGAGTTCCACAGCCCTCCGGAAATGGGAACGGACCTTCTCCTGTTCCTCGGGGGCGTTGCCCGGTCGGCTCGACTCCAGGGTGATCAGAAAGACGTGAATGGCGCCGCTGTCGTAAGCCTCGTCCAACTCCAGGGCGCGGTAAATGAGCGATTCCATCTGGGGCAGGTCGGCGATCAGGTGCGGGTCGTCCTTGGAGAGGGAAATGGCGGCCCCCCATGACGCGGCCGTCCAGTAGATGAGAGGGACATCCTTCACCACCAGTCTCTCAACGGTGCCCTCCGGATCCAGGAAGAGCTCGTCACGGAAGCCCCGGTGGGATCTTTCCAGCCCCCGCAGGCCGTAATCCCTGGCCCGGAGGTAGAGACGGCGGGCGTACCCGCGCAGCTCGAGGGCGCGGCTCAGATCCTCGTTCTCAACCTCGTCGGCGTCCTGCTGGGTGAAGGCATAGCCGTACTGGGTGAACCCCCTGGCCGCCGCCAGAAGCAGGCCGCGGTGCTCGGGGCTCTCCGCCAGCAGGCTCTCGATGAGCTTGAGGCTGAAGGGCGTGGCCGCGCGGATCAGCTCGGGGTTGTCGTCGCTGGCGAAGGTGGTGCCGCTGCCCGCCAGGGCGTCTCCCATCCTGTTGACGGCATACCTCTTAATGGAGCACGAGGAGGCGGCAAGCACCATCAGGAGACACACCGGGACGAACAGCTTCCCTCTTCGCATCGGACTCCCGGTTCTGGGCATATCGATCTCCCTGCCGAAAAGATTACAGTCCCAGGGAAAGGAATGCGCCTCCCCTGCCTCGCGGCATTATAACGT
>CP070719.1:2006969-2044388 GCA_020350725.1 bacterium | reverse complement strand
GAGAAGGAGACAGCCCCTGCGGTGGTGTGGCTGGTGGCGTAGTCGGTCTCGGTCCTCAGGACGAGGACCTCGGCCAGGTCCGGATCGGCCGGGTTGTCCCAGGCGAGGTCGATCTGGCCGGTGCCGGGCGTGGCGGTGAAGTTCGTCACCGTGCCGGGTGGTGTGTTCCAGGCGGCGTTGGCTGCGGTGGTCCCCGGTGTCACGGTGTCGTTCCAGTTGTCGGCCGTGTCCCGGGTGAAGGCGGCGTAGTTGTAGGTGGTGCCCTCGGCGGCGGTGGTGTCGGAGAAGGTGGTGCCGGTGCCGGCCGAGAAGGAGACGGCCCCTGCGGTGGTGTGGCTGGTGGCGTAGTCGGTCTCGGTCCTCAGGACGAGGACCTCGGCCAGGTCCGGATCGCCCGGGATAGTCCAGGCGAGGTCGATCTGGCCGGTGCCGGGCGTGGCGGTGAAGCCGGTCACCGTGCCGGGCGGGGTGTTCCATTCTGCCGTGTCGGAGTTGCTGGCCGAGATGGAGGTGTCCCAGACAGCGCTCGTGTCCTGGGCGAACATCACGTAGTAGTAGAGTGTCCCCTCAGCGGCGGTGGTGTCGGGGAAGGTGCCGCTGGCTCCAGGGGTCGGTGAGAGAGAATCGTAGATGCCTGTTCCCGAAACGGCGTCCTGAGGATATCCAGCAGTATCCCTTCTTACGGTGATTACAGCCAGGTCGAGGTCCGTCGGGTTGGTCCAGGCGAGGTTGATGCGGTCGGTGCCGGCCGTGGCGGTGAAGGACTGATAGGTGAACGGCGCGAAAAGGGGAGCGTCCATCTGGGTCGTGAACGTCTGGATCTCGGATCCTGCCTGGTTCCCCACCGCGTCCCCGGCCGTGATCCGGTAGAAATACTGGGTCTCCTCGGCCAGGCCAGACAGGTCCACGGAATGGGACCGAGTCAGGAGGTCTGAGGTTACGGAATGGGAGAAGGCCGTCGACAGTCCGTAGTCCACCACCCCCGTCGAGAAGACGTCGGTGTCCCAGGAGATGACGGCTGCCGTGATCCCGGGGGCGGACTGGATGCCGCTGATGATGGGAAGGGGGTTTACCTGGATGTTGCCGAAACTGACGTCGGCATAGTGGGCGAGGAGGAGGATGGATCCGTCCTGGGGATCGGCAGGCCCGCCCTGTCCCGTCAGGTCCCAGCCGGTCGGTTCCGGGGCGGAGCTCTCCCAGATCCTGGCCCTGTAGAGTCCCCCGATCCCCTCACGCGTCTCGACGCGCATCCTGAGGTTGAAGGTGGCCCCCGGCGCCAGGGTCCCCGGCAGTGTGTCGAGGAGGATGTGGCCGTTTCCCAGGAGCTGGAGTTCGTCGGCGCTGCCGTCCTGGGCCAGGGAGCGGTACCAGGCCGCCGCTCCGAAGAGCGATCGGTCGCGGCTCGGCGCGTTGCCGTCTCCGCTGTGCCCCGACCACCGGAACAGGATGCCCACCCCCGGCCCCCCCGCCGTGGAGGTGTAGCCGGCGCTGTCCAGGGAGTGGATGGTGATCGGGACCAGGATCTCGTAGTCGTCCCAGGCGCCGCTGCCCGCAGCCTCACCCAGCGCCACCGCCCTCTCATATCCCGGATCTGCCGTCCTGAGGGTGGGAACGCCGGTGGCCGCCGGGTCGACGGTCCACAGGCCGTCCACGACCTGAACGGGGTCCTGGACATCGGACACGCCGCTCCAGTCGATATAATACGGCTCGGGCCAGGTTCCGGCGCTGGACAAGGTGAGGAGGACCCTCTCCGTGGCCACGTTGGAGACCGTGTCCCGGGCGGTGAGGAGGATGTCGTTGGGTCCCTCCGCCAGATCCCGGTAGTCTATCTCTATGTTGAAGTCGCCCGGCGAGGTGAGCCTGAATCCATCGGGGCCCAGGTTGGCGGTCCGTGCCGGGTCGCTGTTGACGGAGTAGGTGAGGGATTGAACGCCGTCTGCCGCGTCCGATACCCTGCCGAGGATGTTTATCTGCGGCTGCGGCAGTCCCTGGTTGCCGAAGGATTGGCTGGTCCCGTACCACGCCTCTACGAGGGGCGGCAGGGTGTCGGAGTGGCCGACGTGGTGCTGAGCCGGCGAAAGGATGGTGCAGATTCCGACCAGAAAGAGCGACAGGATCCATTTTCTCTTCTTCATGGCTTCATCCTCGTTCCATTTGCGGGGGTGCCCCCACCCACACGGTTTCTGTGCTGCACGCTGAGGGAAGGGGAGTCCTCTCGCCCTGATCGAGGCGTCAGGGTGCCGCGCGCAGTTAGATCTCCCAATCGGGATTCAGTTTCCGAGCGATCTTCGATTCACTGACAACCTGCGGCTTCGCTGTCGTCCTCGGCTGACGGAAGCGCAGGTCTTTTGACAGGTAGGTACGGCTTACTTTGCTCCAGGTTGCGTCAGGGGATGCGGGTAGGTGTAGGGGGTGTAGCCTGCCGGCGCGGCGCTGTCGTCGCTGCTGTATTCAAACTCCCTGCCCCGGACGATGTAGCGGGTTTCACAGATGGACAGCTCGTTAAAGTCACCCAGGTTCTCGCAGCCGCCCCCGCCGCCGGTGTTGATCAGGGAGTTGTTCCAGACGTGGATCCTGTTCTCTGCCTGCGGCTGCGTCCTGGCAAGGCCTTTCCCCGCCGCCTGACCCCTGCCGTGCTGGTCGATGAGGGGGTACCCCGGGGGGTACGGGTCCCCCCACATCCCGTCATAGGGCGCCGTTCCGCCGGGAGGGGAGCTGCCCGGATGACGGCCGTCGGCCCGGTACAGGCTCATCCTCAGCATCGACTGGAAGTTGGTGAAGGTGTTGTCGTGCAGGTACAGCGAGCCGCCCCTCAGGAAGAGGCCGGTGAATACCCTGTTGTCCGGCGCCGACCAGTAGAAGTCGTTCTCGTAATATTCCATGGCCACCCCGCTCCTGGCCGGCCAGCCGGATTCGGTGCCGTGGTTCCCCCCGCTGCAGTTGTAGAGGTAATTGTGCCGGAACACGGCCCTCCCCCCTCCCTGCTGGTCATTGCACAGGGGGAGCGTCGTCGTGTTCGGGACCTCGTAGTGGAGCGTCGAGTCCTCGACGAAGACGAAATTCTCCGATCCCCAGAGGGTCGGGCGGCTCCAGTCGGTATTGCCCCGGTCCCCCCCGTGACCGGTGTTGTGAAGGAAACGGGGATTTCCGCCGTCGGAGGAGTTGCGGAGATAGACGTGGTCGATGACCCCGTAGGCCTGGATGCCGTTGGTCCGGAACGTGGAGATCCATCCGGCGCTCTCGTTGAACCTCAGATTGTCGAAGCGGTATCTCGCTACGTTGTAGGTGTCCTCCGTGATGATCCCCGTGATCCAGCCGTCGGTGTAGCTGAACTCGGGGCCGTTGCCGTTGAAGGAGATGCCCGTTATCCGGACCAGGTCCCCGGGTGAGCGTGAGCTGACGACAAAGGCGGTGTTGCCGCTGATGTTGAGGGTGACGGGCCAGGACCACGTCCCGGACGGGTCCTCTTCGCCGCAGTCGGGGCAGCTCCCTCCCCCGGAGATGGTCACCTTCTTCTTGACCGTGACGGCGGATTTCCAGTCATGGGTGCCCGCGGCGATGCGGATCGTATCGCCTTCCTCCGCCGACCGGATGAGCTTGGACAGCCGGGAGGGGGTGCAGGAGTTGTCCACCCCGTCCTCCCCGCAGGTGTACGTTTCGGCCCCGACCCCGGGGGCCATGAAGATCAGCACCGACAGGGCGGCAACGAGAACTCCGGTCAGCTTTGACATCTTCGTCTCCTCGTGAGGAATATCCTTCCCCCGGACGGCGGCCTCACCGCGGCGCCTCGGGGAAGACCGCTAAGGCATGGCCCAGGGCATCGGGTCCATGGGCTCGAAGGAGGTTTTCACCCTGTATTCGCCTCCGGTCTCCAGGGCGTTGTGGATGGCGAGGGCGACCTCCGTGTGGTGGAGGCAGTATCCGGCGGACAGTCGGGACGGTCGTCCCTCCCGGATGGCCGCCTCCAGTTCCGCGATTCCGAGGCAGAAATCCACCCTTTTCCTGAGGTGGCGCAGTTTGGATTTGATAAAGGACCCGGGCGGACCCACGGTCAGGAGGGCGAGGCGGTTCGAAAGGGGGAGACGGGGCGGCCTGACCAGAGGGAACTTCTTCTTCCACGCCCTGATCACGGCTTTGCCCAGGAAACGGATCGTCCGTTCGGAGTAGACGGGTGCGC
The DNA here is from genome assembly GCA_020350725.1 of bacterium. Lineage (GTDB taxonomy): Bacteria > BMS3Abin14 > BMS3Abin14 > BMS3Abin14 > BMS3Abin14. Next base: position 2,040,211 of record CP070719.1, on the reverse strand, counting down.
ACGGTGTGCTGATATCATCGGTGCACAGGTTTCCCCTGTCCCCGAAGATCCGCAGGGATTTGTCGTGGGGTGCAATCCAGCTGCAGGTCAGTCTGGCCAGCACGCCCGATCGGAATTTCATCAGGGCCACGGAAAAATCGGGGGGGTCGGCCTCGAGGGGCACGTCGACCATCTTGTCGGGGATCTGGCAGTGGGAGAAGGCCGTCACCGTGTCCACCGGTCCGAAAAAGGCCATCAGCCATCCGATGGAGTAGGCCGCGTGCTCCAGGGTGCACCCGACCTCCATCTCGTCCTTGTAGGGCCAGGGAACGCCCACCTCGTTGGACCACTGTTTGTAAGGCATCTGGTGCAGCAGGCCGCCGTCCATCTCCGCGTAAACCAGGTGGACGGTCCCGATGGCGTCGTCCCGCAGGGCCTTCCACATGGTCTGGGCGGTCTCGCCCAGGATGCGTGACGGGGCCGAGGAGATCTGGAGCCCCGATTCCTCCGCCAGGGTCACCAGTTCCTCGGCCTCCGCAAACGACATGGCCAGCGGTTTTTCCGAGTAGACGTGTTTGCCGGCCTCGAGACAGGCCCTGGACACGGCATAGTGGCTCTTGGGGTTCGTCAGGTTGAGCACCAGATCGATGGACCCGTCGGCCAGGATCTCGTCGAGGGACCGGTAGTGCCTTATGGAATAGTACTGGGAGAATTTCCGGGCGCGGTCCTCGTCGAGGTCGGTCCCGCCCACGAGTTCCAGCCGGGGGTGCAGGGGGAGCGTGTTCACGTAGAACGGAGCGATGTTGCCACAGCCGACAATTGCCAGACGCATCAAGGCCCTCCAATCACCTTATGATCCATTCCCTGTCTGTTCCCTGCAGAAATCAAAGTAGTGTCTGCAGGCGTCCTCGAGGGATATGTCCGGGCGCCAGCCCAGGTACCGCTTGGCTTTTTCGTTGGAATAGGGGTTGCCCTTCCAGTCGTCCGACCACCTCCTGAGGTTAAAGGTCGGCGGCAGTTTTCCCCGTGACAAGCGGGACATGTTCTCCCATGCCAGACACAGCAAATAGCTGGCCGTTTTGGGAACGGAGATGGATCTGATGTTCTTTACGTTCTCCCGGTACAGGTTCAGGAACTCTGTTCCGGTGGGCAGCTCGTCGTCGACGATGTTGAAAGCCTGTCCATCCGCCCCACCCGTCAGGCCGGCGAGGACGAAGGCGTCGGCGCAGTTGTCGACGTAGGTGAGGGGGATCGGGTTGGAGCCGCCGAAATTCAGGAAGACATCTCCCCTCATGAGGCCGACCCTGCCGGAGATCTCCGATTTGCCGGGGCCGAAGACATACCCGGGCCTCACGAAGACATAGGGCAGGCCATGGTCTCTGTGGTAATCCAGGACCAGCTCCTCCTGCCGGACCTTGCCGCAGCAGTAGGCTTCGCCCTTCAGCTCGGGCCTGCTGTAGATCTCGCAATTCTCGTCCAGCAACTGCCCCTTCTTGAGGTTTGCCGTCGAGTAAACGGTGAACGAACTGACGGACGCGAATCTCCTGATCGACGGCTCCTCAACCGCCGCGTCGAGGAGGTTTCTGGTCGCCGCGACGGTGTTCCTGTAGATGTGCCGGTAGGATTTTCCGAAGCCCGCCGCAAGGTGGTAGATCAGGGCCGCGCTGGAGACCGCCTTTTGACAGTCGCCTCTCCGGGCCAGATCGCCTTCCATGACGTCCACCCTCGATCCGCTGTATTGACAGATCGTTTCCACCATCGACCTGACGTCGGTGGACTTCTTGACAAAGCAGCGAAGGTTGACATACCCGTTCCGGAGCAGCGCGTTGACCACCCGTGTGCCCAGGAAGCCGTTGGCGCCGGTGATGAGGATCAGGTCATCCCGGTTTGCTATGGGGTTGCGGATATCCATTGCTGTCCCTCTTGAAGGTAGCCGACGGCCCCATGAACCGGGACCCTCGGCAGTCAGGCGTTCCGATAGATGGAAGCGGTGATCCCCCCTATCCTGTCCCACGAGTACCTGTCGCTGGCGTAATCGAATATCCGCACCCTGTTCTGAGCCAGATCCCGGTACAGATCGCTCTCGAAATATTTGATGATGCAGTCCGACAGCAGGATGGGATCCTCCGGCTCGCACATGAAGCCCGTCCTTCCCTCGTCCACGAAGTCCTCCAGTGACCCCACCCTGGTGGCGATGACGGGCAGACCGAAGTTGAGGGAAAGGAAGAGGATGCCGCTCTGGAAGATGTACCGGTAGGGGAGGATGAGGACGTCGGCCGCCTTGAAATAGGTCTCGATATCGTCGTCCTCGATGAACCTGATGTCCTTTGTCAGCGTCGACCCCAGGCCGTTCTCCTCTATCATCCCGTCGATCTTGATCCAATAGGGATTCGCCTTCGGGTTCTTGATGTTGCCCGCGATGATCAGCCTGATATCGCCAAGTTCTTCCTTGATGCGGGGCAGGGCGGAGATGAGGATGTCGAGCCCTTTGTAGGGGGCGATGAAGCCGAAGAAGAGAAGGGTTTTCGTTTCAGGATGGATTTTCAGGACATGCCTCGCGTCCTCGGGGCTCATGTCGGACTTCGGTACCATGTCGTTGATGCCGTAGGGAACGACGGACACCTTTTCGGACCTCACGTCGAACCAGTCCATCAGCTGTTCTTTCATCTTCGGCGTGTGGACGATAATGTGGTCGCAGATGCGGTACATGCCCTTCAGGGTGATCCGGTTGTAGGTGGAATTATTGCCGTCCCTCTCCTTCGGGTCGACATTGTGGGCCGTGAAGACCAGCTTTTTCCCGAGCATCTTGTAGTACAGGTTGAGGACGATCCTGTCGAAGAAGAGGAACTTGTTCAGCCACTGGATGTGGAAGATCCTGCTCTCCGTGCTCAGGGCGTACCGGATCAGTCTCCAGTAGAATTTCATGATCCTAGTGAACTTTTCGAAGAGCGGCGCCTGGGGATTCTGGTCCTGCCGGAGGTTGTGGAAGGACACCCTGGGGTGGTCCATGACCTCCGATTGCTGCATGGCGTTGTTGCCGATGACCTCCACGGACAGACCGTTGTTGAGCAGCCCCTGGACCAGGCCGAGCTCGTAATAGATGTCGCCGCCCTGGCCTCCCAGGATGATGGTCGCTTTCATGGAGTACCTCCCGCCGGCATGGGGCAGAAAGGGTTAGGGGATGGTCAGGGGATGGGGATAGGGGTAGGGAGTGTAGGCCGCGGGGGCGGCGCTGCCGCCGCTGCTGTACTCGTATTCCCTGCCCCGGGCGACGTATGCCGGGTCGCAGATGGAGAGCTCGCTGCTATCTCCCTGGTTGGGGCAGCCGCCCCCGCCGCCGGTGTTGACCACGGAATTGTTCCAGATGTGTACCCTGTTCGGTGCCTGGGGCTGCGTTTGGGCAAGACCTACGCCGGCCGCCCGGCCCCTTCCGACCTGGTCGATGAGGGGGTAACCTGTCGGCGGACCGGGACCGTCATAAGGGGGGGTCCCGCCTGGAGGCGAACTCCCCGGACTGTCGCCGTAGGCCCTGTTGTTCCACATCTTCAGCATGGACTGGAAGTTGGTGAAGGTGTTGTCGTGAAGATAAAGCGAGCCGCCCCGCAACAGGAGGCCGGTGAACAGCTTGTTGCCCGGCGCCGACCAGAAGAACTCATTGCCGTAGTACTCCATGGCCACCCCGCTCCTCGCCGGCCAGCCCGATTCGGTGCCGTGGTTCCCCCCGCTGCAGTTGTAGAGGTAGTTGTACCGGAACACGGCCCTCCCCCCGCCCTGCTGGTCATTGCACAGAGGACCGGTGGACGTGTTGGGTACTTCGTAGAAAAGGGTCGAGTCCTCGACGAAGACGAAGTTCTCCGACCCCCAGTAGGTCGGCCGGCGCCAGTCCGTATCTCCCCGGTCGCCCCCGTGCCCCGTGTTGTGAAGGAAACGCGGGTTTCCGCCGTCCGCGGAGTTGTAGAGATAGACGTGGTCGATGACCCCGTAGGCCTCATTGCCGTTGGTCCGGAAGGTGGAGATCCACTGGCCGCTCTCGCTGAACCTCAGGTTGTCGAAGCGATACCTTGACCTGTTGGCGGTGGCCTCCGTGATGATGCCGGTGGTCAAACCGTCGGTGTAATCGAATCCGGGGCCGTTTCCGTCGAAGGAGAGGCCCGTTATCCGGACCAGGTCGCCCGATGAGGGCGAATTGACGATGAAGGCGCTGTTGCCGCTGATGTTGAGGGTGACGGGCCAGGACCACGTCCCGGACGGGTCGGGGTCTCCGCAGTCGGGACAGCTCCCGCCTCCGGAGATGACCACCCTCTTGTTGACCGTGACAGCGGAACCCCAGTCATGGGTTCCACGGGCAATGCGGATGGTTTCGCTGACACCCGCTGATCCGATCAGGGTGGCAAGACCGGAGGGTGTGCAGGAGTTGTCCAGGTCGTCGGTCCCACAGAGATATTCGACGCTGCTCCACGCCGTGTTGGCGGCGGTGACCCCCTCCACGACGTCATCGCTCCAACTGCCCGAGGAGTCCCTGGTGAATTTCGAGTAATAGTGCAGGGTGCCCTCCGCGGCGGTGCTGTCGGTGAACGACGTGCCGGTGCCCGAGTAGGCGGCGAACGCACCGGCGTCGCCGTGGCTGGCGGCGTAGGCGCCCGTGGTCCTCAGGACGAGGACCTCGGCCTGATCGGCGTCCTCCGGCGGCCTGGACCAGGTCAGGCGGATCTCGCCGGATCCCGGTGTGGCGTAAAAACGGATCAGCGGGGGGGGAGGGCCAAAAGCGGCATTACCCCCGCTGTCCCCGCCGCATACAGCGGACAGCAGGGACAGCGATGCGGCGAAAAAGAGAAGGTTCTTCAACCTCGATTTCCTTCCATCCAAGGGTAAAGTCCTACTGTGAGGACGCGGCCGGGGGCCGGACGGTCAACCGGTCCTTTTTATCCTGGAAAGGCCGGGGACCATCTCCTGGGCGAGGGAGAGAAACTGCCTTATCGGCTGGTAACCGCCGTGGGAGATGACCAGGAGGACGAAATACAGGATCGAACAGACGATGGACGCTACGACGATCCTCACAAAGACGTTGAGCCCCGCGAACAGCTGGGGGATCGTACCGGCGAAGTACAGAAGATACCAGGAGATCAGCCCCGCGGCAAGCGCCGACAGGGTGAACTTCCAGATGGCCCCGAACATGGAGAGGACGGAAAGCCCGATGGGTTTGCCGCCATACCACAGGCCCGGACCGGTGAGGAGAAAAATCGACAATACGTAGGCCACGGCGACCCCGGACGCACCGAAGGGTAACCCCATCATGAAAAACAGGGCTGTGATCACGAGCTCGAAGATCCCCCACCGAAACCAGCGGTCGGCCCGTCCCAGGGAGAGGTGAAGCCATCCGTGCGTGCCGTATATCAGGATGATGCCGATGGCGGGGCCGAACAGGGTGAAGATCTCCCCCGCCTTGCCCCACTGGGGGCCGAGGAGCAGGAGGATAAAGTCCCTGCCTGCCAGGGTCAGCCCGGCACTGAGGGGCATCCCGATCAGGGCGAGCATGGAGAGGGATTTCAGGTAATAATCCCTGAATTTCGCGGGGTCGTCACGCAGCCTGCTCAGCGCTGAAACAGCGACGTTTGTCAGGGGATAGGACAGTTGGTTGACGGGCATGACGAACAGGTAATAGGCCCTGTCGTAGAACCCCAGCGACTGAGCTCCGTGGCGCCATCCGATGAGGACCTTGTCCAGATTCCTGGACAGATAATTCAGGGTGAAGTTGCCGTAGGTGTTCATGCCGAACCTGACCATTTTACCCACGCCCGTGCGGACGGCCGGCAGGCCGGGCAGCCATCGGCACAGGATCCAGGCCCCTATGGCCATCCCCAGGGGAATGGACACCCGCCTGGCCACAAGAGACCAGTAGCTCGCCCCTTTCAGAGCCAGAGATATGCCTGCGGTCACGCTGAGGATGTTGGCCACGATCTCGATCCCGGCGATGCGGTAAAACTGCATATTGCGCGTCAGGAGGGCCAGGTGCTGGGTGGCCAGGGCAAACAGCAGGAAGTTCGTTGAGATGGCGACGGCCAGCAGGACGAGCCTGGGTTCCTTGTAGAACCTGGCGATGAGGGGGGCACAGGCGATAAAGGCCAGGGCGAGGGTGAGGCTGATGGCCAGATGGATCCAGAAGAGCGTGCTGATCTTCCTGTGATCGATCTCCTCGGCCTGGACGGTGGCCTCCGTGAAACCCCTCATGCCGAAATTCTGGAAGAGGATGCTGAAGGCGGTGATCATGGTGATCAGGCCGAAATCGTCGGGACTGAGGAGCCTGGCCAGGACGATGGTGCCGATCATCTGGATGGCGTAGCTCATGACATTGGAGAAGATCGTGGCACCGGCACCCCTGACGGCGTGCCTCTTCAGTTCCGGCTTGAGATGGTCGGTATTGAAATACTTTTGATTTTTGGGGGACATTGGCGGTTCTTCTCTCCCGCATTGCAGAGGAGGGGATGTGAATGGTGATCATAGCGCCTGGAGGCGAGGTGCGCTTTCACCGTCGCCGGGGGCGGTCGGGTATTCCATGGCGGCGAGAAGGAACAGGAACCAAATGATGTGGAGCCCCTTGAACGCCGCCTCGAGCAGGGAGAAAATAATGATGATGGTCAGAGCCACCATGCGAAAGGTCCCGTACTGGAAATTTTCGACCAGGGATCTTTTGGCCTTCCTGTAGGTCGAGTACAGGACTCCCCCGAGTAGAATCAAGCCGGTCCAGCCGAGGTTCAGGTAGATCTCCAGATACCCGTTGTGGGCCTGGTTGGGGTGCCACCAGTGCGTGGACCACACCTCCTCCAGCCTCCCCCCGAGCCAGAAACTCTCGTAGCCGGCACCGAGCACGGGGTTAATATCCATGGATGTGAGCTGTTCCCAGAGGGGGATCCTCCCCGTCAGCGTCATGTCCCGCCCCAGAAAAGCCAGAAGGTCGGGTATCATGTCCGCGGAGAACTGGATGATGGTGAGGAAGACAGCCGTATAGATGACCAGAAAGCGGATCCGCAGGGGGTTCCTCCTGATCGCGGGAAAGTGCAGGACGAGAACCATGGATACGGAAAACAGCAGGCACAGGGTCGACGTCATGCTCGGCGCCTTCAGAAGCATCCACAGGATCATGACAAGCATGAAAGCGTACAGGTAGTATTCCTTCCTGTCGTAGAGTGTTTTCTCCCCCTTTCGAACCCGCACCATGCTCCAGATGAAGTAGAAGCCGTATATCAGGCACAGTGCGCCGAGCATGTTCTTGCTGGTGGAGACGCCCGTGTATTCGGACCCGCCCCACGGGGAGAAGATCCTTCCGTAGGGAAAATATTTCATCAGGAGCACGGATCCCGGAATGAGGATGTAACCGCTTCTCCTTATCAACGCCTCCAGGTTCTCGAGGAAGTGTGTTTCCGTCAGGACAACCAGGACCATGATGTAATCGCCGGTCGCCTTGACCAGTCTCTTGCCTGCCACCGTCGGAAAGTCAGACCAGAGCAGACTGGCCAGACAGTAAGAAATAAAAAGGAACAGCATGAGGTTGGTTTTCAGCAGCTGAATTTTATCTATTCTCCTCCTGAACAGGATAAACAGCCCCGCCAGGATCAGGAGCAGGAAGACCGCCCTGTCCGTGGGATTGCCTCCCATATATTCCTGGAAGTACTGGAACTGATCGGATCCCCATTGGTTCAGGTTGAGCCACTGGCTGGGATTCCTCGAGCCGCTCAGAGACATCCAGATCAGGGGGACCCAGACCGCGCCGGAAACGCGGGGGTGTCTTTTCAGATCGAAACGGAGGACGGCCGAGATGAATGCTATGTACAGGAGAAGGGCTAGATATGGATGCATGGAGTATGCTTCGCGTCAGGGGCCATTCCTAAATGTCTTCCACGAGCTGTCTGTGAATCAGTTCGGCGGATAATATTTTATTGATCTCCCCCGTATAATTGGCATGTCCTCTCGTGTGGGTGTCGATCATCTTTTCCAGAAAGGACCGGTTCAGATACGGCCTGCTCTTGGTCCGGCTGTCCAGCAGGACACTGCGGATGTGGTCGGACAGTTCATCGCGGTACCACAGCCTGTAACTGCCCAGCTGATGACGTCCGGTGAACAGCTTTTCAGGATGCAGAGGGGACAGTATGCTGTCGATCCTGGCGAGCCAGTTCGGTATCTGCCAGAGGTACATGTATTCCGACTTCACCAGATAGTAATGGTACAGCCTGGAGAGGTTGGAGAAATAGTAACCGTTTTGTCCCGCTGTGCCCCTGTCCGTCATGATACGGCGCAGGGCGGGATTGCCGTGATCCACCAGCCGGAGACTGATCTCGAGGGTGTCCCTCTCACCCGGCGGAGCCTGGTACATGAGCTCCACGAGGTCGTTGTCCATGTAGGGTGTCCGGACCGTCAATTTGGACATCTCCATGGAAAGACGGCCGTATTCGTTCCAGGGTATTTCCTTGAACGCGGCGAATGTAAGTCTGTGGCATTTTCGATTCTCATCGAGCTTTTCCACAGCCGCGTCGAAATGCCCTTTAAAATCCGGATGGAAGACCTCCTCGGGAAACGCAAAGGGCTTCCTCAACATGCTGTGACTTCTCACGATCTCGCTGCCGAATTTCCCCGTCATCCTGACCGGACGGATGTTTCTCAGGAGCTCATTGAAGTAGATGTCATAGGATCCGTTTACGTTCAGACACCCGTCCGTAACGTAAACGGTCTTTGCGGAGAATTCATCGAAACGGGACAGGAAGTCCCTGCCGAGCCGGAGAACCTCGTGGGGCTGATGCCAGGCCTTGGCGATCTTGCGGGCGATGATCGCGTCGAGGGTCTCGCGGTGGATCCCGCTGAAGGTGTGGCAGGGAAGCTGTCCGGGTTCGACGTCTATGCAGGCCAGGATGGCCCGGGTATCCAGCCCGGAGCTCACCGACATCGCGATCCTGTCCAGGTCGTCGAAGTAGCGGGGCAGGATATTCGCGAATGTCTCCGTCAGTCTGTCGTAGAAAGCATCCTTTCCGAGGACGGGTCTGTTCTCCCATTCATTTGGGTGGAAATAGGTCCTTTTCTCCGGAACGCTTCCGCCGGCGAAGGTCCACCGGGAACCCCCCGGCAGGAGAAAGATATCCTTGAAGAGGGTCTTCTCCTCCAGGACGCAGTCCCAGGCGAAGAACTGGCCAAGACCCTCATGGTCGATCTCCCGCAGTTCGGGCCGGACCTTGAGAAGTGATTTCGCTTCGGAGGAGAAGATGAAATCCTCCTCTCCCTGGTGGTAGTAGACCCGGCCCATCCGGTAGCGGTCATTGAAGAGGACGATCTTCCCTTCCCGAAGGTCGACGACCACCCCGCTGAAATATCCGTTCAGGAGCTGAAAAAAATTGACCGGATCCTCCTCGTAAAGGTGGACGAGATAACCCGCATTGGACCGGTCCGCCTCATGGCCCTGCTTTTTCAGCCTCTCTATGACGGAGCCGTCGACGAAGTTCTCCCCGTAGAACAGCAGCACGATGTCCTTTCCGGCGTTCATGACGGGCATGCAGTCCGCGAAGGAGTCCCCGTGGCACACCCAGCCCGCGTACAGACCGAGGTCCTCGTTGATGTACGACCCCGAGCGGTAGGACGGTTCGTGCATCATGCATCCGGTCATCGAATGCAGGTCATTTTCATTCCTGTCCCGTGGTCGCCTGCTGATGATTCCGGCAATACCCGGCATATCAAAACCCTTTCGCTTCAGAGTGGGCGGCCCGGCGGCCCACCGTTTTGCCGTCTTCTATTTGATCTTCACCTTCAGGATGAGGTCGGAGCCGTATTTCATGAAGAACCTGTTTTTCAGATATTTCCTCTCGAACCTGCCCAGAGCGCGGGCGAGAGACCTTGGCAGGAACTCGACGATGAGGATGTTGTCCGAATGGTAGTCCAACAGGGTCATGTTCAACTCCGACAGTTTCCTCTCATACCATTTTCTCGGCCTGTAGTATTCAATATTCGCCCTCTTGCCCAGGAGCTGTTTGAACTTCTTGGCGAGAAGAAGGGTGGAAAGGTAAAGGGAGGTAAGATTCTTTACGTGGAGGACGAGGAGGGCCCCGTTCCTGGAGATCCTTGCGAACTCCCTGAGGGCTCTCTCGCAGTCCTCGTCGTTCAGGTAGTGCAGAACGCTGATGCAGACGATCTTGTCGAAGAAACCCGGCTTTGTCGGAATGTGGGATATGGAGCCGACCAGCAAGCCGGCATTGCCGACGTTTTCATTCGCCAGTCTCTGCCTGGCCCGCATGATCATCCCGGGTGAATAGTCCATGCCGACCAGGGATCGGACCCCGGGCCCCAGCCTGCTGAGATTGACCCCTGTTCCACACCCCGCATCAAACACAACGTCTGTTGCCTTGTGCTCGACAAAGCCGATGGTCATGTCTTCAGACGCCTGTTTGGCGGCCTCCATGTCGGAAGACACGCCCCGGTCGATCTCGTAGTCGGAGAGGGGTTTTTCCGCCTGGGAATCCCAATAGTTCTTCCAGAAATCCTTCCTGTTTTCCATGGATGATCAATCCCCGTGTTTGGCGGACAACACCCGTTCCCGAAGGACCTTTAAGCCCTCCTGGATGCTGTCCGGGATGAGTCCGAGAGGTCCCCTGTGGAGATTCAGTTTCAGGGCGATCTTACCCTTACCGGTTAGACCGACGTAGTATCTGGGGAGGAGCACCTTTCCGAACCCGTTCGCCTCAAGGAACTGGGCGTGCCTGTCCCTTCTCCAGTGTCCGTAATAGAAATAGGGGATACCCCTCTCCGCGCAGACTTCCACGGCCTTGGCGATGAGCGCGTTGTTGGGACACTTGTCATAATGCTCGATCATGGAGACACAGAGGGCAGGAAAGGCCATCCTGTCCGCGTAGAGCAGCTTCATGAACCCGATCAGGCGGCCGTCGTGATAAGCGCCGAAAAAATCCGATCTGGCCAGATCCCGCGACAGGTCCTTTTTTACGATGGCGATATCCTTGTTGTAATGCCAGAAATACCGACCCTGCCTGATGGGTGTTTCGTTGTATATGTTCACGATCCCGTCCAGCAGCTCGTCATTGTACTCGACCCGTTCGACGACAACGCCCGCCTTTTCTGACTTTCTCAGCCTGTTCCTTCCCTTTTTCGTGGTCTGGTTTTGCCACCAGTGATCGAAATTCGTGATGTGCATCCTGGTGAAGGCTTCCCATTCGGTGTGATAGTCATACCTGGGCTCGGATCCCGGAAACCGCTCCAGGAAGGTGAAGATATCCAGGTCAAGATCGGACTCCTTCAGCCCGTTGATCACGAACTCGGGATTCTCGACGTCCTCGTGCATTTCCTCGATGATCCTGGCCGTCTTCAGGTGCTTGCCCGTGACCACCACGACATTATTGCCCAGCCGGACCGAGTCCACCTGGACGTAGTCCCCGGCGATATTGTATTCGACCTTGCAGACCTGCATGGTTTTCTCCTCCCCTGCTCCGTCCATCAGTTATCCCAATCCCCACCGGCAGCGCTCCTCGGGGGGCCGGTGACCTTTTTCATGGAGATCAGCCTGCTCCGCAGGCCCTTCAGCCGATCCGCTGTTCTGGGCGGGATCACTCCGAGAAGCCCCTTATGGAGATGTGATTTCAAGGCTATGGTCCCTTTACGGGACAAGGGGCAGTAATATCTGGGCAGGATCATCTTTTCAAAACCGTTGGCCATGAGAAACGCGGCATGATTGTCGCTTCTCCATCGACCATAGTCGAGATAGTGGATGTTCCTCTCCGCGCAGACCTCCACGGCCTTGGCCATCAGGGCGTTGTTGGGTGATTTGTCGTAATGCTCCATCATGGACAGGAAAAGGACCGGATCGGCCATGTCGTCGGTGTACAGCAGTTTCATGAACCCTATCAACTGGTTGTTGTGGTAGGCGCCGAAGAACTCCGATCTGTCAAGATCACGGGAGAGATCTCTTCTGATGGCTTGAAGGTCCTTTCCGTAGTGCCAGAACTCCTTGCCCTGTCGGACCGATGTCTCGTTATATATTTTCGATATGGCCTCCACAAGGTCATCGTTGAATGCGGCCGATCGAACGACAACACCGACCTTTTGGGACTTTCTGATCCTGTTTCGGGTGGCCTTCCGGATCTGATGGTTCCACCAGTGATCGAAAGTCTTGATGTTCATCCTCGTATAGGCCTCCCACTCGAGGTGGTAATCATATTTCGGCTCGGGCCCCGGGAATCTCTCCAGAAAGGTGAAGATATCCACGTCGAGGCCGGATCGCCGCAGCCCGTCGATCAGCACCTCGGGGTTGTCGACGTCGTCGTACATTTCCTCTGTAAGTCGCGCTGTTTTAAGGAATTTTCCCGATACCACGATCTCCCTGGCGTCCAACCGTACCGAGTCCACCTGGACATAATGGCCCCTGATGTTTATCTCTTTTCTGCCGACCTGCATCAGCATCGTGTGTCCCCTGTCTGCCGTGTCCCTCTCCAGCCTGACCGATCCTCCCGATGGCCAACTGGAATGGAACGCGTCTGGTCATCCATTCCGGTTCCCCGTGCCGGTGAAGATCCCCCGGAGCCGCTTCATCTGTTCGCCCCTGTGAAACCTCTCGAGGTCCTCGGGGACCTGCTTTTCCATGGTAGCCGACGCCCAGAGGTAGCCGGCGAGGAGAAGGGTCCCGCCCAGAACGTAGGGTTTCTTGGTCATCTGGAACGTGCTGCGGAATATCTGCCACAGGGGATGGCCGCCGAGGAAATAGTCCTTTTTCCCATAGTGAAATCTGGCGCCGAGGACGTTGGTCCCCTCAGTTCCCATCCTGCGCAGGTGGTTGAAGACGCGGTCGGAAAAGGAGCGGGTCTTCCATCCTTTCATGCGGGCCGTCGTCACTGCCACCCAATCGATCCCTCCGTAGGGGATCGCCAGATAACCGCCGATCTGGTCGAAGCAGGCCCTGCGGAACATCTGGATCTGCCCGTTGACGTGGTTTTCACTGATGTAGCTGTCCCGGAAGGAGTGGAAATCGCCCTCCACGTAATCGGTTCCGGCGACGCCGAGTTCCGGGTCCCGGTCAAGCTCTCCGAGGAGGTAGGCGAAATAGTCCTCCCCGAAGGAAACGTCGGCGTCGAGGTTGCCGATGTATTCATAGTCCAGGGAGTCGATCCTGCCCAGGCCGCGGTTGAAGGCGTCCGCCTTACCCGAGAAGGACCTTTCGGCCCTCCCGGGAAGCGCCAGCAGGTCCATCCAGGGATGATCAGGCAGATATTTCGCCACGATCTCCTCCGTCCTGTCCGTGGAGCCGTCGCTGACGATCACCCATCTCAAGGGGAGGACGGTCTGGCGGATAACGGAGTGGATGGTCTCCTCGAGGTACTGTTCCTCGTTTCGAGCGGTGGTGATAAGAACGTATCGCATGGCAATCCTCGTCTGTTCCCGGTGGGCATCCTGAGGCGTCAGCCGGTGCCGCCGACGCTGTTGCGAAGCCATTCCTCGAAGACCACGAGACTGAAGAGGAGCTTGTGGTAGTCGTGCCTGCCCGAGAGGTGGTCCTGCAGGATATTGCTCACCACGTCCTGCTGGAGGTACTGGTACATAATGGACTTGCCGTCGGACAGGTACTGCCCCATCTTGCCGTCGAGGGAACGCCGGAACCAGTCATCGACGACATTCACGGCGAAACCGCGCTTCTTTCGCCGCAGAAACTCACCCGGCAGGAAATCCCGGCACACTTTCCGGTGCAGCCATTTTCTCCTTCCGTAGCGCACCTTCATGGCCTGGGACAGGCGCTCGGTGAACTCCACGATCTCCCTGTCCAGATAGGGGACACGGACCTCGAGACTGTGGGCCATGGACAGCTTGTCCGCGTACATGAGCAGTTCATCCGGGAGGGAGGACCGCACCTCGAGGATCTGGAACCCCCCCAGTTCGTCGGTGCCGTCCATCAGTTCCTCCAGACCGTCCCAGCAGCGCAGGATCTCGCCATCGGTGTCCTCGGGCAGCAGCCCGTCATGAAAAAGGGAATCCACCCGCGATCCCGGCACGAGGGAGAACACGTTTCGGTATCTCTCCATCCTCCCCTCGGTGCGCAGTGACTCGACACCCCTTTTGAGAGTCTCGTTCCGGGGCAGTCTCCTCACCGCGGTTCCCAGGGTGTCGGTCATCCAGGACGGGGCCCTCCTCCAGTGGGCGCCGTAACGGACCCCGATGTGCCTCGGATAGCCGCCAAAGAGCTCGTCGGGACCCTGCCCCACCAGGGCGACCTTGACGTCTTCCCTGGCCCGCTTGCACACGAAATACATGGGCACGATGGAGGACGCGGCGATCGGTTCTTCCAGGAAGGAGACGATGTTGGGAAGGTTCTCCTCGAAGGTTTTCTGGTCGATGGTGACCGCCGAGTGAGTGGTCTTGAAGTGCTGGGCGGTCCTGACCGCATCCTTCAGTTCATCGTCCCTGTAGATGGCGGTCCCATAACCGATGGTGAAGGTGTGCCAGTTCTCGCCGTAGAGGTTCATCAGGGCCAGGAGCATGCCGGAGTCTATCCCTCCGCTGAGCAGCAGGCCCACGGGGACATCGCTCAGGAGATGTCTCTTGACGGCGCGCTTGTAGATCTCCAGCAGCTCGTGGGCCGCTTCGTCGTCGCTGGGCTGGGGGTCGAACAGGGTGGGCCGGTACCTGTACCAGCGCTCCACCCTCTCGCTGCCGTTCTCCACCACCAGCATGGTCCCCGGCGCCAGCTTCATGATCCCCCTGTAGATGGTCAGGGGCGAGGGTGTGTACCGGTAGCGGAGGAACAGGTTGACGGCGACGGGGTCCACCTCAGGGGCGGCCCCGTTGGCGGCCAGGATGGACCGTATCTCGGAACCGAAAGTGATCCCCTCGTCGTCCAGGCGATAGTAGACGAGTTTGATCCCCATGGGGTCGCGGCCGAGGACGAGACGCCTTCGGTCCTCATCCCAGATGGCGACGCCGAACATGCCGTTGAGCCGCTGGAAGACGCCGGTTCCCCAATGGCGATATCCGTGAACGATCACCTCCGTGTCCGAGCGCGTCCGGAACCTGTAGCCAAGGTCCTGCAGTTCCTTTTTCAGTTCCGGGAAATTGTAGATCTCGCCGTTGAAGACGACCCAGACCTTCCGGTTTTCATCGGACATGGGCTGGTGTCCGCCGGAAAGGTCGATGATGGAGAGCCTCCGGAAACCCAGCCCCAGAGAACCGGAGAAGTGATATCCCTCGTCGTCGGGACCCCTGTGGACGACGTTTTCCGTCATCCGCTCGATGGTCTGCCGGTCGGCCGGTCTCTGGCTCAGGTAATTGTACTGTCCGCAGATGCCGCACATGGGATCAGGTTCCGGGGTCCGGGTCGGCGGAGATCTCTTCTTGCCGGCTGGAGAGCCAGTAGGTCAGGCTCCGAAACATCTGGGCCTGGGCCCACCGGTGCATGGGAACGTCGTCCCATCCGAAGAGAAGGCGGCGGGAGCGGAAAGAGCCGTCCGGCTTCACCCAGCGGATCGTCACGTCGCGAAGTATCGAGAGCAGGGTCTCGTCCAGCCGGGAGAAGCGGCCGGCAAGGAGAGTGGCCAGATTGATCGATTCAGCGTAATCGTAGAGTTCATTCCTGTAGACGGTCAGCCGCGGAGCGCGGGAGAAGGGTTTCGGCAGGCCGTCCTCGTCGAACAGCCGGTCCAGATAGTAATCGACTCCTCTGATGATAGCCTGGCGGCAGCCCTCGTCTCCGGTCAGCTTCTCGATCTTCGCCAGGGCCTTCAGGACGAAGCAGGTGTGGAAGTGGTCGACGAATTCCCGCACACTGTCCATGGCGTAGAGCCAGGAGCCGTCTTCCTGCTGGTTTGCCAGGACAAAATTGAGGTTTCTTCTCCCGATGGTCCAATATCGATCGTCCTCGAACCTGATCGACGCGTCGGCGAGCAGGGCCGCCCGGTAGGCACTGGCGTTGATCACGCCGTTGCCGTCAAAGGGTGAATAGGAGCAGGTGGCCTCCCCCGGACCGGTCTCTATATCCAGGAAATCATCCGCCATGTGATCGGATATGGACCTCAAGATCTCCAGCCACCGCCCCTGGCCGTCGAGCCTGTGCACGTGAGCGAACGCTTCGTACACGTAGGGTGTGATGGTGACCAGAGGCCTCCCGGCGGGCACCGTTCCGCCCCGCGTCTCCCAGTCGAACGGGTAGCCCCAGCAGAAGTTGTCCCAATCGGGACAGCGGGTGTCGACAAGGATGTCCAGAAAATGGGCGGCCCGCCGGTAATACTCCTCTCTGCCGGTGGTCTCGTAGAGCCAGGCAAATCCCATCGCGTAATGAGCGTCGGCAATGGGAAACCTCTGTTTCTTCCAGAACAGCTTCCGGGCCTGGGGCAGGAGCGCTTCGCTGAGGATCATCGGCGCCACCGCCGGCAGGCCCAGGATCCTGTTCCTGTAATAGAGCGCCTTGGCTCTCCGGCC
This sequence comes from bacterium, assembly GCA_020350725.1. Taxonomy (GTDB): domain Bacteria; phylum BMS3Abin14; class BMS3Abin14; order BMS3Abin14; family BMS3Abin14. Next base: position 2,023,789 of record CP070719.1, on the reverse strand, counting down.
GATCGGGCCGGCGAAATAGGATTGATGGTCGAAGGACGTCTCTCCGAAATCCTCGAGCCACAGGACGAATCGGTCCACGTTCCTCTGGACTTCCCTCGAGAGGTCGTCTGTTTTCCGTGTGTCATCCATTTTTGGGTTCACTCCGCCGGAAAAGCTCCATGATGGGATCAACCGGTTGAGGCAGGACTCTGTCCCAACCGGTGCGAGAGGCCCGGTCTGATGGGGCCGTTATTGCCGCCCTGCCCTTGGATCAGGCGAAGAACTCCTTGACCCTGTCGACCGTGAAGCGGATCTGATCCTCCGTGAGCTCGGGGAACATGGGCAGTGAGACGATCTCGTGGGACGCTCTGGTCGCCTCGGGAAAATCCTCCGGATCGAGGTTCAGATACTCGTAGGCCTTCAGGTTCGGCAGGGCGATGGGGTAGTGGATGCCCGTTGCGACGCCTTCGATCGCAGGAAGTCCTGCAGGTCGGACCGCCGGTCCTTCGGGACGCGCACCACGTAGAGGTGGTAGACGGCCCGGACGTCGTCGATCTCCCGGGGGGTGACGAGGTCCGTATCGGCCAGGTATTCGTTGTAGAGATAGGCGTTCCTCCGGCGGCTCTCCGTCCACTCGTCGAGGTGCCTGAGTTTGGCCGAGAGAACGGCGGCCTGAAGCCCGTCGAGCCGGCTGTTGACGCCCTCGAACTTGTGGCCGAATTTGTCCGCCCTGCCGTGATTGGCGAACATGTGCGCCTTTTCGGCCAGCTCCTGGTTGTCGGTGACGATGGCGCCGCCGTCGCCGTATGCGCCCAGGTTCTTACCCGGGTAGAATGAGAAAGACCCCGCGTCTCCGATGGACCCGATCCTCCTGCCCTTGTAGTCTGCGCCGTGGGCCTGAGCGGCATCCTCCACGATCCTGAGGTCGTGTTTCGCCGCGATCTCGAGGATGGGGTCCATGTCGGCCGGCTGGCCGTAGAGGTGGACCGGAATGATGGCCTTCGTCTTCGGCGTGATCTTCTCCTCGATCCTGGCCGGGTCGATGTTGTAGGTCTCGGGATGGATGTCGACGAACTTCACCCTCGCCCCGGCCATGGTGATGGCCTCCGAGGTCGCCACAAAACTGTTTGCCGCCGTTATGACCTCATCACCCTCGCCGATTCCCAGGGCCTTGAGGGAGATGAACAGGGAGTCCGTCCCGTTGCCCACGCCGACGCAGTATTTCGTCCTGCAGAAGGCGGCGAACTCTTCCTCGAAGGCCTTGAGGAAGGGGCCGCCGACAAAGGCGGTGTTCGAGATCACCTCCGATATGGCCGTATCGATCTCATTCTTTATGCTCGCATACTGACTTTTCAGATCAACGAAAGGTATGTTCATTTCTCCCTCCTCAGTAAGGTAACTCTTCCTTGTATTTAATGAACTTTGCCGGATTTCCGGCCACGACGGCTCGATCGGGAACGTCCCGGGTGACAACCGAGCCGGCGCCCACGATGGCGTTCTCCCCTATTATGATCCCGGGCAGCAGGGTGGAATTCGCTCCGATGATCGCGCCCTTCCGGATGGTGGGGCCGACGATCGATTCCTTTACCCCCGGTGACAGGGGGTACTTGGCGTTGGTTATCACCACGTTGGGTCCCAGCCAGGCCCCGTCCTCGACGATCGTGTATTCGGGAACGAAGACCTGGGTGTGGATCCGCACACCGTTGCCGATCTTCACGTGGTGCTCCACGACGGACAGGGTCCCTATGCTGACGTTGTCGCCGATCTCGTTCAGCTCCCTTATGTTGACCTTGTTGCCCGTCTGCAGGTTGTCGCCGATCCTGTTGCCGGCGTATATGACCGTGTGGGACCTGATCGTCGCATTGGCCCCGATGACGGTCTCCAGATCTCCCTCTTTCATCCCGCGCGGCGGTACGCCGAGGATGCAGAAATCCTCCACGACGACGCCCGGGCCCAGTGTGACTCCGCTGTATGTTCTGATGTTCTCGTTCATAGGACCCCCAGTTTGCATCTCTTGGGCCTGAATCTGAGATCAATGTCGTTGCCCGTTTCAATGGACTCGTAGATCGCACTGATCAGCTCCAGGGATTTTCTGCCTTCGAGGCCGTCCACGAGGCCCCTCCTGTTCTCCGATATCGCCCTGATCACGTCCTTGAGATATTCGGCCACGTTGTAACCCCACCCGTCGGGGTTTTTGCCGAATTTCTCCAATATCTCGTCGTCTTCGGGAGTGCGGTCCTCGAACTCCCAGGTGGTGAGCTCATTCATGAAAAAACCTCCGATAACCACCGTCCCCTTTTCGCCGAGGATGCTGATGGAGCCCTCGAGGTCCCTTGGCCTGGTGGCGGTCGTAGCCTCGACGATCCCCAGGGATCCGTTGGAGAACTTGAAAATGGCCGCACCGGTGTCCTCGCATTCGATGTTCACCAGTCGGGTCATCCCGACGGCCTTGACGCTCTCCACCTCGCCCATGAACCAGGTCAGCATGTCGATGTGGTGGCTGGCCTGGTTGGTGAAGACGCCTCCGTCGTAGGCCCATGTCCCGCGCCAGTCCGCCGAATCGTAATATGCCTGGTCCCTCTTCCACCGGAGCCTGACGGTGCCCATGACGAGCTTTCCGAACCGGCCCTGGTCGAATGCCTCCCTGGCCTTGATGATGGGCAGGTTGTACCGGTTCTGATGGACGACGAAGATCTTGACCTTGTGGGCGTCACACTTCCAGATGATCTCGTCCGCCTCATCCAGCCGGAGGGCCATCGGTTTTTCGATGATCAGTGGTTTGCCGTACTGAACCAGTTCGTCGACGTTGTTGACGTGAACCCCGCTTGGAGTGAGGATGCAGAGGGCATCGACGGTGTCTCCGATCTTGTCCATCATCTGACCGGCCTCCAGGAACGCCGGCGCACCGACCTCGTCGGCGAATTTCTTGGCCCGCTCCAGCCACGGATCACAGAAGCCGACGAGCCTTGCGTTGTCCAGGTGGTTCTGAAAGACGTGGACGTATTTCTTGGCGATATTTCCACAACCTACCAGAGCGAAATTCATCTTGCCCATTGGGTGCTACCTCCTGTTCTCGAGATGGTTGTAAAGGTTGATCAGGTCGAGCTTGTGGGTATCCCAGCCGTATCTGTCCAGGAACCTCTTGGCGTTTTCCGCGGTCCTTTCCCTCCTGTCAGGGTTTGAATAGGCGTCTTTTATCGTCTCCACCAGGGAATCCCTGTCCTCCGGGTCAAAATAGAAAACCATGTCATCGGAGAAGTAGCGTTCGATGGTCCTGAGCCTGGGGACCACGGCCGGAATGCCGAGGGCCACGCATTCGAGCAGCTTGACCGGCAACATGAGTTCCGTGGCGGTGTTTTTCCGGTTCGAGATGACCTCCAGGTCCTTGTCGCTCAGGATCTCTACCATTCTCTTCAGCGGGATCAGCGGGAGGAACTGGACGACGTCCGTGACCTCCTTTTCCTCGGCGAACCTGATGAGATCCTGTTTCCTTTCCCCGTCCCCCAGAATGAGAAAGTTCAGGCCGGGGATGTGGTCTTTGAGCGCGGCGACGGCCTCGATGGCGAGGTCGACACCCAGCCTGGCGGCCACCGTCCCGTGGTAGACCATGTTGAAGGAGTTGTTGCCGCCGTTGCGGCTGTTGGTCCTGCTGTCGGGCTTGAATATCTTCGGATCCGGAACGTTCAGCAGGACCAGGATCTTCTCCTCGGGTATACCCCTTCCGATCAGGATGTCCTTCTGTGTGTGGTTGACGCAGATCAGTTTATGGGCGACAGCGCAGCTGATCCTCTCCTCCAGGTACAGGGCATAATAGAGGATCCTGCCCACGAAATGATTGTTGGCGAATTTGGACTCGTATGTCTCGATCAGCGTGTCGTGGATGTCCAGCACGATCCTCTTTCCGAAGAGGAAGGGTACGATGGTCGAGAATATGAGGAAGTTCGGCATGTTGTGCACATGAAGGACGTCAATGGATCCCCTCAGAAAGAGAGAAGTTATCCTGAAGAACGCCCTGATCGCGAAGTGGCAGTAGGCGAGCAGATACTTGAAGATGCTGTCCCCCTCGTACTTGGAGATATTCAGCTCCCTTATCGTCACGCCGTTCTGCCGGTACTCCCTTGGCGTCTGCCCCTCCATGAGGGTCAGGAACAGGACATTCCGGTCACCCTCCGATGCGAGCGTCTCGGCTTCCCGGCGGACTCTCGCGTCGAAGGTGTAGTTGGTGTAGGCCAGCATGCAGATATTGCGTCTCATCGCTGCGAAGGACCTCTATAGGGTGAGGGTTATCTCCCCTGAACCGGACCAGCTGGTGTCGGTGAAGGGAGGGGCTGCGTCGGAAGAGGCCTGAGGGTGCCCCGGGTCTCTGTCCGGCGTGTAATGCCTGACGGTGAGATCCGGCAGGCCGGATCCGTCGGCATAATGGGAGACCAATCCGTAGGACGTCCCCTCCGGGGAGTTCCTGGTGAAGGAAACCGATCGCCTTTTCATGAACCATCTGACGGCCTGACCGCCGGTGGCGAACCAGACGTTCTCGGAGTCGAGGGCGGCGAGCAGCCTGAGGTAGAATTCATCCCAGTTTCTCTCGGGCCCGAGGCTCCTCTGGTGCCAATTGACGGTCAGGACTCCACCGAAGATGGCCAGTTTGGAGATGAGTTCCTGGCAGAGGGTAAAGGCGTCGGATTCGGACAGGTTCATGCGTGCCGGGTAGAGCATCGCCGTGTCCTGGACGTGGAGAGGCAGTTCCAGGACCCGGGAGCAGTCGGGCAGCCGGTAGACCTGGGTGGTTCCCGATCGGAATCCGACCGTCTCGTTGTACCCCAGCGTGGAATCGTAGAAGAAGCCGGCGTCGTCGAGGGCCCTCGGGGATTCCTCGGAGAAGTAGAGCCAGTGCATCCGCACCCCCAGCCGGTCCACACCGGCGAGCCGGCGTATGACATCGAATTCGTCCTTTCCCCTCTCGGAGCTGCACCAGGCGTCCAGGCCATGGAGGCTGACCTCATGGCCCCTCTCCACCAGACGTCTGATCGAGTCCTTCAGGTCCTGGACGTCGTAGCGGGAGGACCGATATCCCGGTGCCCTTTTCTCTCCGGCGTGGCCGGGCATCCGATCCCCGGGCCTGCCCTTGTAGGGGAGGAAATAGAAGGTCGATTTTCTCTCCCCCTCGATCTCCAGATAGCGGTCGAGCTGATTCCAGATGTCGGCCGTCAATCCCAGATAGATGCCGGGCAGGGAAAGAAGGGCTCGAAGGTTCCGGAGGAGCTTTTTCGACGCTCTGCCCGATACCAGGTCGGTCAGGGAATAGGAGAAGAGAGCGCGGTAGATGAAGCCGAAGAGGGAGCGGTCGAAGATGTGTTCCCTTATGCCCATGAAATCGACATCGTGGGTCAGGCAGGAGATGAATTTGAATCCGGCAGGCACCGGCGGTATTTCCAGAAGAGGGATGCCCGCTTCGAGGATCCACCGGCGGACCGTCGCTATGAGGATCTCCACCGTCGGGTGGAGTGCATGTTCTACGCCCTGTTTCCCCCGCAGGAGGTGCTCGACCTCGGCGAAGAGATCAAAACCGATGCGGATGGTAGTCCGACCGCCGGATCTGACCCGGTAACCGGCTGACGTCCTGCGGGTCGTCTCGACGATCGGATCCGGGCAGCCCCGGAAGAGGCAAAGATCGGTGTGAATGGGCAGCTGGCCATAGGGAGTCCGCAGGAGATCATGGCTGCCCCTGTCCGCCGCAAGGACCTCTGTCCCGTGCTCTCCGTCGACGGGGCAGTATCCCGGGGAAAAAAGCAGGTTCAGGTCCGCGGACAGCGGCGCCGCGGAGGGTTCCGTGACGATCAGCACGCGGTAGCGCCTGCCCTCCTGATGGAATTCCCACGGGACCTTGAACAGTTGAAAGAACTCCTCAACGGTGGCCCTCTGTTCCGGTCGGGAGACAATGCCTATCATGGATTATGGGTGGCTGTCGTCTTTGCTCGGGGAGGCCGGCAGTGGACGGAGGCTGAGCGGTCAGATCTCCAGGTGCGCCCTGTCACGGCGCGGCGGATTCCATCGTGGGCGTCCGGCCGGCGTCGACAAAGGTCACCTCGCCCGAGACGGGAAGGACGTTTGCCACCAGGAGGCCGTTGACGGAGGTCACATCCTGTACCCGGAAGCCGTCCTGGTAGACCTCGGGCGGTTCCGTGCCACCTTTGACCGGAAGGATAAGGGTGAGCTTCTGGTCGTACAGTTCAGGATCCGTGTCCACCGTCAGCCGGCTGGTTATGATCCCCTCCTGCACCGTTGTCTCCAGCCTGGAACTTTTGAATTCATTCTCATATTTCAGGACATCGACCAGGGGTGCGATCCAGAGGCTCTCCTCCCTGGCCTTGACATGATCGAGGAACCTCCTGAACGCCGTCTCGGGAAAGGAGAGGTTGTAGCCGTTGATCAGGGATTTGATCCGGTCCTTGACCGAGACATGGCCGACGTTGTGAAAGACGAACGGCTGGTGGCTCCTGTTCTCGATAGCCCTGTCGACATGTGACAGAAGGGATCCCTCGGACCCGTTGGAGTTGGCCGTCACTGCGGGGTGATTGCCGTCGTACAGATCGATCAGATGATATTGTCGGGGAATATCCTTGAAAAGCGGGTCGGCCCTCTCCCAGAATTTGCCTCCCCATTTTTCCCCTCCTCCGCTGGCGAACACCATCAATTTGCTTCGATGGGGATAGAGGTCCCGGATCATTCTCGCCGGCTCCCCGATCTCGTAGTGGGCCTCCTCGATGTCTCTGGCTCCCCTGTGGTGCATGGTGTGGTTGCCCAGGAGGTGGCCCGACTTCGGGACCTCTTCCACCCAGAAATCCCTGTTGCGCTGGAAGCGGCGGGTTTCGGGGTTGACCATGAAGGTGCCCTTGTACCCGTATTCATCCAGGACGGGGATAGCGACCTTCACGTGGGAGTCGAGGCTGTCGTCGAAGCGGAAACTCACGGCAGCCTGCCGGTTGTCATACCATCTGGCGATCTGGGGCAGTGAACTCATGGAATCTCCCGCAAGGTCCATGGGCTGGAACAGAAGGACCAGGACTGCGATGGCGCCGATTTTCCTCATTCCGCCGGGGATCTCCCGCGCAGGCGTCTGGGGCTGTTTGTGATCCATGGCAATGGCCTGATCGTGTCCGGCCCGGCCATTTCTATGGAAACTGCCTGACGATGAGGGGGCCGAGCGCTTTGACCAGGGGACGGGGGGTGACCTTCCAGACGGTCTGGAAGTATTTCCGCTTGGCTCCCCTTTTCTTTGAGAACTCGGTCTGCGAAACGGTCTTCGGGTAATACTGATAGTAGTAGGGGTACTTGTCGCCTCCCCACCCGAGGCGATACGGATCGGTCTCTTCCGTCTGGGGGATCCTCCCGGAGTGGAATATCCGGTACCCTCCCAGGGTGAACTTCTTGATGAGTTCCCAATACAGGCGATAGACGGCCTGGGCGGACCGGGGATCGTCGCCCGTCAGGCAGGTGAAGGGAAAGGAGACGGTGTCCTTGAAGGTCTTGACCATGGTTCCCGCCTGCACCCTGTCGCCCTTGCGCAGGAACGCGATACTGTACATGCCGAATCTGATCAGGTCCCCGATCCATCTCTTGGAGACGCACGGGATGCCGCGCCGATGGTGGTGGGCGAGGACGAGACGGTAGAACTCGTCCACCCTCTCCGACGGGTGATCCAGGACCAGATCGGAGCCGTCCATGCTCCCGATCTGGTCCCTGTTCGCCTCGGAGAGGTGCTTCCAGACATCGTCAATGCCGGCCGAAAGCGTCAGTTCCCGGTTGAAGTAGTTCTCGTCCACCTTGAGCTCGCCTTTCACCTTCACCTTGTACTGCTTCAGGGCCACCTCGGTCGCCGAGCATTCCGTCGCCAGATCGATGGCCTTCCGGAGCAGGCAGGCGGTTGCGTCGTCCCCGTCGGCCAGGATGCCGCCGGCCACGGCGTGGGGGACGGACATCATCCGGATGCCTCCCCCCATCCTTTTGACCAGATACAGGGGCAGGATCCCCCTGATCGAATCGCCCTCGAAGGCGGCCAGGGGGAAAAAGCGGTAACCGAAGTGCTGCCGGACGAGGTGGCTCCATTCGTAAGCCTGCCATGCGATGGACAGGGGATTCTCCTCCATGTACCGATCCCAGTCACCCCTCTGAGCCTGGCTGATAACGCTCGCGTTCATGTCACACTCCGGTTTCCCGGGCCGTCTCGTTGACGACCATCTCGTATTTTCCCGATATCTGCGGCTTGATCTCGTCCACGTACTGGAACGTGATCCTGATGTCCTCGCTGAAGTTGTCCCGGAGGAAACGGTAGAGCCCGTCTTCCGTGCTCTTCTCGAACCCGTTGCCCCTGACGAGTTTGATGAGAATGTCATCGTTTGCCCGATAGACCACCTGGAACCGGATGATCTTCTCGCTGAGGGCGGGACTCATGAACGTCCGGCACCAGAAGTTGGGGGAGATCATGCGGCCGTCCCTGGTGGTGAAGATCTCCCCGGTGCGGCCCAGGAGATCCTCCAGGTTCTGCAGCGTCCTGCCGCAGGCGCATGGACGGCTGGAGATGGTGCCGATGTCGCCCATCCGGTACCGGATAAAGGGCATGATGGTCAGGTCAAGGGTGGTGACCAGGATCTCTCCCGACCCGTTGGACGCCGGGGCCCGATGGTCCTCCCGTTCGACGAGGAGGCTCTCCTGGTTGATGTGGAACGTCCCCTCGGGACAGCGGCAGGCGATGTGCCCGACCTCCCGGGCCCCGTAGATGTTGGTCACGTGGCACTGGAAGACCTCTCTGAGGAGGGCCTCTTCGTGCTCGTACATCGGAGCGGCCCAGGTGATGACCAGCTCCGGCCTGTAGGGAGAGACGTCGATCCCCCGGTCCCTGACGAAGCCGGCAAAGCCGGCGAGGGCGGATGTGAAACCCCACAGCACCCTGGGCCGGAAGTCGGCCAGGCTTCTGTGGCAGATCTCGTAGTCCTTCTCCCCCAGGTTGACACCCGGCAGGGCCAGCTGGTTCCAGAAGAATTTCCGAAAGAGGAGATCGCGGCCGTTGGGCATGTAATCGGTGGACACCCTGGCCATGCGGGCCTCCCGGGCGCCCGGGCCGATGCCGAACCAGTTCCTGAACCGCAGTTCGTGGGCCCAGTTCAGGCCCGTCCTGGCACCGTCCTCGTAGAAGATGGTGGGCGCGCCGGTGGAGCCGCTCGAGGTATTTCGGACCACCCGTTCCCTGCGGAAGCGGGCAAAGGCTATGGGCGCCCCGGTCCCCCGTGAGCTGCTGTCCGCCATCCTGGCGTAGGGCAGGCAGCGGCTGTCCACCATCCGGTGGTGATGGTCGATGACCTCCTGCCTGGTCAGGGGAGGGATGGCGGTGACGTCCGCCAGGTGGCGTATGTCATCGGGCCTGAGGCCGATGGCGTCGAACCTCTCCCGGTAGAACGGTATGCTGTGGTAGGCGTAGTGGACGAGCTTCCTGAGGCTGCTCTCCTGGATCTCGATCAGGCGTTCGGGCGGGTACCACTCCGTCCTCCGGAACCTCCTGAAGTTCTGAAGGATGTGCCTCCTGTTCATCAGGCTGCTGGTCGCCGGGAAGAGGAGGTGCCCCACCGCGGCCTCGTTAAGAGCGTTGAAAACGTTCATCTGCCCAACCTCGTGTAGGTCCAGCTTCGCCTGTTGAGTCGCTTCACGTATCGGATGTCGGCGATCTCCCGGAAGCCCACTTTGCGGGAGAGTTTGAGATTGGCCGTGTTGGACGGCAAGGTGCCGCCGTAGAACCTCCTGATCCCTCTCCTCTTCAACTCGTCGAAGGTATGATAGCGCAGGAGCGTGGCCAATCCTCTGCCCCGGAAGTCCTTGCCGACGGTGATCTGCTCCGACCAGGCTTCGATGGGACGGAACGTCCTTCTCGTCATGACCAGGGGCATCTCCACGTCGCCGAAGGATACCAGGTTGAACCCGGCCACCGTGCCGTCCTCCTCGGCGATGAGGCAGATCGAACCGGACCGGAGTTTCTCCGCCACCCTGTTCCAGAGCCACTCCTCCATGTCCTCGATCTGTCGGATGAGGGGGGCCTCATCGGGATGGACGAGGCGGAAGGTGAATCCCCCGTCATCGTAATTCTCCATGGAGTGATCGGCCAGGCGGATCCGGTAGATCCGGTAGGTCTGGTCCTCAAAGGCGAAGCTGACCAGCTGGCGGGATACCTTGGAGGCGGTCAGCCTCAGGCCGTAGTCGCGGTAGTTTCTGGTTATCTTTTTTATGGTCTGTCCGGCTTTCATCTTTCCGGACCCCCTTTGGGTCAATCCCTCTCCACGTGTCCCTTCCACGTGGGATGGGGCTCGAAGCGGAGGTTGTACGCGCGGCTGAACTCCTCGAACGACAGAGTCCTTCCGTCAAGGGCGACAATGACATCATCGGCCGATCCCTCGAAGAGGGGCAGCTGCGAACCGTTGGGCGAGATGGCCCTGTGGATCATGGGGATCTTCTCGATGTCGTGCCCCATGAGGGTCGCTGCGGCGATGTCCAGGACCACCGGGTTGGATCCGGCCATCAGGACGCCGGCCGGCACCGGGTCGACGCCCACGGGTCCGTTCCTCTCCCCGGCGATGATGCCGTCGATGATGCCGAAGAACTTCCTCTGCTGTGTGTCCTGGATCTTCCCCTCCCGGTCGGCGTAGAGAACGCCGCGGTTCAGGTCGATGAGGGTCCTCCACAGGGTGTCGTTGCCGGGCCACATGGCCTCGTAGATGTCGTCCTCGAAGGGGACGACCATGCTGGAGTTCCACACGATCTTCTTGACCACCGCGCAGGCGAACTTGACGGGGGTCAGGGGGTTGGACTGGATCTCGTCGTGCAGTCGGGTGCAGATCCTCTTGCGCAGCGAGGGATTGATGTACTGGTCCCCCCCCTCCTGGACGGAGCCGGTGATGAAGTGGGGCAGGGAGTCCTTCCACGCCGGGATCCCCATGAAATTCTTTATGGCCAGCGTGACGCCGGTCCGCCGGTGGGTCTTGAGCTTGGGAATGCTGATGACGACGTCGCTGTCCAGGACCGATTTGGGGAACAGGTACTCGTGGCGCCCTCCCGAGTGGTGTTTGACCATGTTCTTGTAGCTGGCGATGGCGATCCTGAGGCGGGTCGGGTCCACACCGTTGAAGCAGCTGCGTTCACCCAGGTCCACGAACCGGTATCCGCGGGGATCCTGTTCCACCCTCTTCCTGCCCCACTTGCCGTACATCCACGTCCGGACCCCCCGGACCATTCTCAGGTCGAAACACTCGATGGGGATGGAGGTCCGGTCCCGGTACCAGTCCAGGAGCTGGTCGATCTGGGCCGCCTCGTAGGCCTTGTCGAATTGCCCGAAGATGACCTGGGAGTCCCCGATGATGATCCGTCCCTCCCCCCTGAGGGCCCTGACCGTGTAGTCCAGGATGGGGCGGAGGACGGAGGCGTGGTTGATGATGGAGAGCACATCGTGCCCCTCCGTGTTGTAGTGCCTCACCGTGTTGGGCTTGATGAACACGGTCATGCCCGGTTCGATGAGATCGCCGAGGGGGTTCCACCGGTCGGTGCCGTATGCGTCCCGGTCCAGGCCGGAGAGGCGGAGGACGTTCCGGACGCCCGCGTAGACCTCGTTGCCGGGATGGGTGTCTCCCGGCCCCAGTTCGGGGTAGTTCTCCGGCGGGTGGAAGGGGACCCTGTCGGGATACGACTTGTTCTCCAGAAAATCCAGGGCTACTAATCTGTCGTTCATGGTCATGGTCTCTCAGCCTCCAGAATCGGCTCGGGTGAGGTGGGTCAGTCTGCCTTCCTCTTTCATGGCGGCGACCAGGCCGCCGGCCGTGGCGTGGTAATACTGGCCCTCGAAGCGCTCCTTCGCGTAATCGAGGAACTCCTCGTAGAGGGCCACGGGGTATTCGTCCACGCCCCGGATCCCGTCCCCGAAGTACAGGTAATCCGGGTGGACGTTTATCAGGGCCATTCCCCCGTTCTCGGCGATCCAGTCCAGCTTTCTCTTCCAGATGCCGCAGTCGCCCTCTCCCATGACGATGAACAGGGTGAAGTCCTGGGGGAGCGTGTAGGGAAGCTCCACGAATCCGTTCCTCCCGTTGGCCGGGGGCACGACGAAGGGGAAGATGGTGCCGACGCCCTTGGATTTGGGCTCGAAGGGGTCCGTGTCGAAGGTGGACATGTCGTACTGGATGTCCAGCCGGCCGATCCACTCCAGGTTGCAGTGCATCGACGGGGCCCGGAATCCCGTCGCCTCCCACTCCCGCAGATAGCGGTTGATCTCGGGGACCCTTGAATTGAAGACCTTGAGGGAGTTGAACTTCTTGCCGTCGTGGTAGAGGCCGTGGACGCCCACCTCGAAGCCGGTTTCGCCGAGATGCCGTCTCAGGTCGGCGGGAACGGCGTACTTCTTGGCCACGAAGTTGAAGGACGACCGGAACCCCCGGGCCCTCTCCACCTCGACGAGATCCCGGCACCTGTTCAGGCCTTTCTCGGACTCCACGTCGTGGGTGAGGACGAGGGCGAACCTCTTGTCTCCGGGCCAGCCGGACCATCCCTCCGGCGGTCGGGCCGAGGCGGGATCGATGGGCCATATGTGGCTGTAGGAACTCAGCCTGTGGCGGACGACCCTGCGCCGCATACGGATCTGGACCGACCTGGGAATGAGGGGCTTGACGGCATAGTAGACCCGGGCGAGGATCTCCCGCCGCAGGGAGTGTTCTGTCCTGGGCACGGTCAAGGGGTCACCCCATGTGTCGGTAGAGGACGGTCCCTACGGCGTTGAGGGCGGGTATGGGCATGCGGGAGAAGACCCGGTTGTGCCACCCGGTGGTCTTCAGGCTGTCCTTGACGAAGCCGTCTTCCTTCATGGCGTATTTCACGTATCGGATCTCCCGTTCCGACGCCCCCCAGCCTCCCTTGAACTGCCGGAGGCCCTCGTTGTCCGGCTCGGTCCGCCCGAAGGAAAAGGACGCGAAACCCTCCTCGGCGTACCTCCGGATGGCGTCCCACATGACGAGGTTGTTGGCGCGAAGGGTCTGGAAGGCACGGTCGGAGGCGCCGTACTTGTAGATCGACCGTCCGTTGAAGTGGAGGAAGACGGCGCCGGCGGCCGTGCGGCCGTCCTTGACCGCGAGCAGGACCCTGCCCCATCCCCCGGCGATGACGTGGTCGAAAAGCCGGGTGAAGAACCGGAAGGGCTGGGGGGGCAGGCCGTGCTCTCTCCGGGTCATGCTGTTCAACCGGCAGAATTCACGCATGCCGGCCATGGTGTTCTCCTCGCGGATCTGCACGCCGGATTTGGCCGCCTTCTTGATGTTCCTCGCCGTGCTGCTCCTCAGGCCGGCCTTGAGACCGTCGGGTCCCGGCGTCAGGTCGAGGTCGTGGTCGAGGTAGGCCGTGGCGGGGATGCCGTCGGCCGGGCCGAGGTCGACGTCCCGGGCCTCGAAGGTCCTCCATCCCGCCGATCGGCCGAACGCGGTGATGGCGGGCAGCAGGTCCGGGAAGGTCTCGGGGCCGGAGAGAAGGGGAGGGCAGGAGTCGGTGAAGGGAAGGCTCACGCCCCGCCTGCCGGTCAGGAAACTGGCGATCTCCATGCACGGGACCAGGGTCTCGAGGCCGCCGGACGTGATGGTGGCGAAATACCTCGGCCGGTATCCGTAGGACTCGGACAGGACCCTCGCCCACCGGGCCGAGTGGAATATGGTCGCCCCCGGGTGCTGCGAGACCAGGGAATCCCAGTTCTCGACCCGGAGGGGGTCTGCGGTAACAAGATCGGACATGTCGGACCTCGGAAGGGCTTCCTTATCGGATGCTGGTAAAGGGGTTTGAGGGGATGACAGGTAACGGCCGGGCCGGGGGCGGTCGCCCCCTGCCCGGGCTGATTAAAGCGGTCTATCCATCATCAGGGTGAGGGAGGGACGAACTCGCGCGCTCCCATGTCCACGATGGCACCTGGGCCGTTGGGGTCCTCTTTCCACCAGTCCAGGATGCGGGGGTTGTAGTCCAGGTCATAGGCGGTGATGAGGACGGCCGCGTTGTTGCCCACGTCGATGCAGGGTGAGTTGCTGCCGAGCACGTACGGCATGGGCACCGAGTCGAAGGTGGAGTATACGATGTTGGGGTTGCTGGGGCTGAAGATGTTGCCCGGACCGGCGAACCTCGCCTCGTAGGTGTCGTCGGGGTCGACGGTCTCGCCGAAGGCCTCCATGTACGTGTAGGTTATCGTAGGCTGGGTGAAGGTGCTGTCTGCGGTGGCCACGCCGCTGACCCTGCCCATGATGATGGAGTTGGTGATGCTGACGCTGCCGGCCGGGGCGCCGAACAACCCCATGTCGATGAAGATGGCGTCCGGCCAGCCGGGCCGCCAGTCATCGGTGTTGTTGTTGACCAGGGTGGTGTTCACGACCCGGATCGGGCCCGTGCCGCCGAGGACCAGTGCCCCTCCGTACCGGGCGTAGTTGTAGAAGAAGTTGCTGTTGATGATGTCCACCGGCTGCGTGTTCTCCCGGCGGACGTAGATCGGCCCGTTGTACCCGTAGTTCTGGGAGAAGACGGTGTTGATCACCTGTCCGCCGTGCATGTTCAGGCCGACGCTGCCGGACTGGACGTCGAAGGAGCCGTTGTTTCCGTTGACGGCGCAGTCGATGAGGGTGAAACCGTTGACGAAGTTCGCGTTGATCGTCGCGTTGTCAACACCCGGCTTGAGGAGCGCTCCGGTGATCTTGAAGCCGGACAGCACCGCATTGTTGGCGGCTATGACGATCTGGTCCGCGAAATCGAGGCCGTCGAGGACGGCGGGGTTGGCCGTGGCGCCGATCACGTCCTTGGTCAGGTCGCGCTGGTCCAGGGCGGTCTCGGTGGCGTCGAAGCCGCCGTAGTACTCCACGCCGGCCTTCATGGTCAGGACGGGCACGGTGCTGACGGAGGTGTCCATGGGGACGTAGGTCCCGTCGGCCACCCAGACCTGCTCGCCCGAACTGGCGAAATCCGAACCGGTCTGGGGGTGGGTGAAGGCCGTGGCCCAGCCCATGCCGTCCTCGGTGGAGGAGACGTTGTCGATGTCGACGAACCAGATGGGGGACTGCATGGTGAAATTGATGTTGGATCGGTTGGACGTTGACAGGGTGATGCTCCTGGAGGCCGGGGTGAACGACTGGCCGCCGAGGATGGGCGTCACGGTGTAGGTGCCTGTGGGCAGCCCTGGGCTGGTGTAGAAACCGCCGGTGTCCGTCTGGACGGTGGTGTCGGCAGGTCCGGCAAAGTTGACGCTGGCCACGATGTCCGAGGGCGATGACGGGATGCCGGTGACCCGGCCGCCGATGGTGTACTGGGGCGTCACCGTGACGGTGAGGGTGTCGGTGTCGGGTGCGCCGTCGCCGTCGGTGACGGTCAGGGTCACGATGTAGTCTCCCGAGGATGAATAGGTGTGGGTCGGGTTCTGGCTGGTGGAGGTGGCAGGGCCGTCGTCGAAGTCCCACAGGAAGGTGTAGGGGTCGTCGAGGGAGCCGGCCGGGTCGGTGAAGCTGCCGGTGAAAGCGACCTCTTCCCCTTCGACGGCCGAGATGTCCCCGCCAGCGTCGGCGGTGGGCGGGAGGTTACTGACGGTGATGATCAGGGTGTCGGTGCCCTCGCCTCCCTCGTCGTCGGTGACGGTGAAGGTCACGGTGTAGAGGCCGTCCGCGTCGTTGTCGGCGAAGACGTGGGTCGGGTTCTGGCTGGTGGAGGTGGCGGTGCCGTCGCCGAAGTCCCACAGGAAGGTGTGGGTGTCGCCGGCGTCGGCGTCGGAGAAGGAGCCGGTGAAGCTCACCGAGCTGCCCTCGTCAATGGTCGTCAGGTCCGCCTGCGGATCGGCCACGGGCAGTTCGTTGCCGACGGTGACGGTGAGGGTGTCGGCGGTGGACGCGCTGTCGCCGTCGGTGACGGTCAGGGTGACGGTATAGATGCCGGCCGTGGTGTAGATGTGGCTGGGGTTCTGGCTGGTGGAAGTGGCGCCGTCGTCGAAGTCCCACAGGAAGGTGTAGGGGTCGTCGAGGGAGCCGGCCGGGTCGGTATAGCTGCCGGCGAAGCTCGCGGCCACGTCCTTGGCGGCCGTCGGGTCACCGAGCGCCACTGCGGTGGGGGCCACGTTGTTGACCGTGACGGTGAGGGTGCCGGTGTCCGCATCGAGCTCGTTGTCGGTGACGGTGAAGGTCACGGTGTAGAGGCCGTCCGCGTCGTTGTCGGCGTAGACGTGGGTCGGGTTCTGGCTGGTGGAGGTGGCGCCGTCGCCGAAGGCCCACAGGAAGGTGTGGGTGTCGCCGGCGTCGGCGTCGGAGAAGGAGCCGGTGAAGCTCACCGAGCTGCCCTCGTCAATGGTCGTCAGGTCCGCCTGCGGGTCGGCCACGGGCACCTGGTTGCCGACGGTGACCACCAGGGTGTCCGCGGTGGCCGCTCCGTCGCCGTCGGTGACGTACAGGGTGACGGTGAAGATGCCCCCTGTGGTGTAGGTGTGGGTCGGGTCCTGGCTGGTGGAGGTGGCGGTGTCACCGAAGTCCCACAGGAAGGCGTAGGGATCGTCGAGGGAGCCGGCCGGGTCGGTGAAGCTGCCGGCGAAGCTCGCGGCCACGTCCTTGTCGACGGTCCGGTCCTCACCCGCGTCCACGGTGGGGGCCACGTTGTTGACGGTGACGGTGAGGGTGTTGCTGCCCTCGCCCCCCTCGTCGTCGGTGACGGTCAGAGTGACGGTGTAGAGGCCGTCCGCGTCGTTGTCGGCGTAGACGTGGGTCGGGTTCTGGCTGGTGGAGGTGGCGCCGTCGCCGAAGGCCCACAGGAAGGTGTGG
>CP070719.1:1993337-2006869 GCA_020350725.1 bacterium | reverse complement strand
CGATGTCCTGATGGTCGTCCATCCCGCCGAGTTCAGCGAATCGACACTGTACGCCATCGACCAGTTTGTCCTGACCGGCGGGCGCCTGGTCGTGTTCGCCGATCCTCTCAGCGAGAGCGCGGCGGCCGGCAACCCGTCGAGCGCCCTGGCGCAGGAGTACCCACCGGACAGGCTCCTGAGGTCCTGGGGGGTGGCGCTGGAGGCTGGCAAGGTTGTGGGGGACCTGACTTTCGCGCAGCGGGTCAATTACCCGGGAAGATCTCGTCCCAGGGCGGGCAATTACCTGCCCTGGCTGGCCCTCCCCGAGCAGGCCGTCAACCAGGACGAGATCGCCACCATCAACCTGAAGCAGATCAATATGGCAACCGCCGGTTCCCTGCAACGGACCGAGGACGCCGCCACCGACTTCATACCCCTCATCCGGTCCTCGGACAAGGCCATGCTCATCGAAAAACACAGGGTGGCTTTTGCACCGGACCCGGCCGGTCTCATGGCGGAATTCTCTCCCACCGGGGAAGTCTACACTCTCGCGGCCAGGGTTACCGGCCGGGTCAAAACGGCCTTCCCCGATGGTCCGCCTGAGGAGGGAAGCGACAGCGGAAAAGGTGGCGGCACGGCCGGTGAGGATCGGGTCGTTCAACGGGGACATATCGAGGAATCAGAGGTGCCGGCCAATATCGTGATCATAGCCGACGCGGATCTCCTTGAGGACCGGTTCTGGGTCGATGTCCGAAACTTCTTCGGCCAGCGGATCGCTTTTCCCATGGCCGACAACGCCGACTTCGTCGTCAACGTCCTCGAGCAGCTGGGGGGAAGCGGTGATCTGATCGGCATACGGAGCCGCGGCCCGTCCTCCAGGCCCTTCACCCGGGTGGAGGAGATCCGCCGCGAGGCCGAGCGAAAACACCTCGCCAAGGAACAGGAGCTGCTGGCCAGGCTGGATGAGACCGAGAGGAAGCTCAACGAGCTTCAGAGGATGAGGGAGGATCCAGACTCGCCGGCCCTGACCCCGGAACAGGAGCAGGAGGTGGAGAGGTTCAGGGGGGAGAAGGTGAAGATCCGCCAGGAGTTGAGAGAGGTTCAATACCAGCTTCGCAGGGAGATCGAGAGGCTCGAGGTGTGGCTCAAATTCATCAACATCCTCCTGGTCCCTGTTCTGATCTCCCTGACGGCGACCGGTGCCTGGATCGTACGGAGAAGACGGGACAGAGGTTTTTCCGCCTGAAAAAACGGTGTTGGAGATGAGGGATCGGAAACTGGAGAGAAGACATTAGAAATTAGAGATTAGAGAATAGACACTGGAGGTCAGGCATTAGAGATTAGACAATAGAGATTGGAGAAGGAGCGCTGCTGCCGCTCTCCGTTCCCCGATCTTGCTGAAACCGGAAACCGGGAACTGGAAAAGGATCCAGAGGCTCTAATCCTTCGTCACCGCCCTGAGGAGATCGATCATGGTCAGGTCTCCGATGACCTTCATGTCCTCATCCAGAACCGGGATCTCCTCCACCCCCTTGTCGACCATCCTCTCCAGCACGTCGGTGATCCTCTCGTCCATGCCGGCATGGCAGGCGAAATCGGCCATGAGATCCTCTGCCGCCTCCGTTGTCAGGACCCTCAGAAGGTCCCGCGGGCGGAAGCCGCCGCGGTGGCTCTGATGAAAGACATGCCCGACCAGGGCCCGAAGGGTTATGGTACCGATAAGCCTGTTCTCACCGTCCACCACGTAGAGGATGCGGCTGTGGCGGAACCACTCCATGGCCTTCACCAGATCGTCAATGGGCATGTCCCTCTTCACCACAGGCAGGTTGCGCTGTGCGTGTTTCCGGACCACGTCACGGACGAGGATGTCGCTCACGTCCCCTCTGATGTGCGATTGATCACCGGTCATCTCATTTCCCCCTGCGGTATTCCTTCTGCATTCAACCTCTTTTCGTCTCACCGGCCCGCGTCAGGGAGAACCGGACCAGTGCCGGCGAGACCAGTTCATTCACGATCACGGATCCCAGGACGGCGTTGACCATCATCTCGGCAACCCTTGGATCCGGGACGAGGTCTTTGGCGGCCAGGACCAGCCCCAGGCTGACGCCGGCCTGGGGGAGGAGGCCGAGGGGGAGGTATTTCCGCACGGCCTCCGTCGCCCCGGACAGGCGGGCCCCGGCATAGGTTCCGAGGATCTTGCCCGCGGACCGACCCAGGATCAGGAGGAGGGCAAGCGATCCCGCCGCCGCCAGAAAGTCCAGACGGAGGTGGGCACCGGCCAGGACGAAGAACATGGACAGAACAGGCTCCTCGATACCTTCCACGGCACGGAACCACTGTTCCGGCCGGCGTACGGCGTTGGCGACGGTGAAGCCGAGCATCATGTTGGCCAGGAGGCCCGAGGCATGGAAGGTCACGGAGAGCCCGCTGACCAGAAAAACGGCACCCAGTGCCACTCCCAGCAGGGCTTCCGCCCGTGTGATGGCCGGCGCGATGAGCCTGACCATCATGCCTCCGGAGCCCCCGATGAGGAGGGAAATGGCGATCTCAAGAAGGGGCCTTCCCAACATGGAACCGAATGGAGACACATCGGCCCCGGCAATGCCCTTCGCCACTCCGCCGGCGATGCTGAACAGGAGAATGGTCACGCCGTCGTCCAGGGTCACCACCCCCAGGAGGATCGTCGTAAGGGGGCCCTTCGCCCGGTATTCGTGGGCCACTGCCAGGATGGGGGCCGGCGCCGTCGCCGCGGAGATGGAGCCGAGGATGACGGCCAGGGCGAACAGGCCGCCCGTGGACCCCGGTCCGCCGCCGAGAAGGAAAAAGGCGGCAAAGACTATCCCCGACACCAGCAGAAAAACGGCCATGGTCTGAGTGACGGTGATCCATAAGATCTGTTTCCCCAGCCGCCGGAGCATTTTCAGCTGCAGGGCTCCCCCGATGGAAAATGCGATGATGCCCAGGGCGATCTCGGTTACCAGAGACAGGTCCTCCCGGACCATCTCCTCGGGCAGAACCCCGAGCAGGGCAGGGCTCAGGACCATCCCGGCCAGGATGTATCCGCTGACCCGGGGAAGGTTGACCAGCTTCGCGACCCTTCCCCCGGCGAAACCGGCAAGGAGAAGGAGGCCGAGATAGACAAGAGGATGGAAGCTGTGAACGTCAGGGGGCATGGAGGGCGCTTTCTGCCGGTGGACCAGGGGTTGTCGGCGGGTTGAGGAGATGGACCGGAGGCAGGAATACCGTCGGGAACCGGGAGCGGCGGGGGTCCAGGACGGGCCGGGGGGTGATCCCCCTCTCCTGAGAAAGGGTGCCGGGACGGATCAGGGAAAGGTCTTCCACACGATCGGCGTGAAAAGGGGCGCCGTCAGCAGGCAGTGCGGCAGGGAAGGGTCTGAGCATAGTTATTCCGGCAGAGTGCCCGGCCAACCGCGGGCAGCAGGGAATATGGAAAAGCTTACCTGTGTCCGGGTTGTCTGGCAAGGCCGAAGCCGGAACCGCCCATGGACCGTCCGCTCCGACTCTTTTCCCTCAGGAGCTCCCTGAACCGGGTCCGGCGCCAACGGGTGAATTCGTCGCTGTAGAGCCTTTCGGCCAGGGACCGAAAACCCCTCACCAGTTCGTCAACGGACATTCCGTCCGGCCGGTAATTGACATCGAACAGCGTACACGTCTGCCAGGCCCGCTCCTCGAGGAGCCGGCCCTCCTCTCGCAGGCGCTCGTAGAGAGGCGTCCCGGGAAAGGCGGTCTGAAGGGTGATCTGAACCTCATGGAGGGCGATGTCCTGGACAAACTCCAAGAGCTCCTGGAAGATGGACGGGCCCTGGCCGTCCAGGCCCAGGACGAAACATCCATTGACGCTGATCCCGTGGGACTGGATACGGCGGACGGCCTCCTTGTAATAGGGCAGGCGCCTGAGTTTCCAGTTGTTTTTCATCTCCACCCCGTTCAGCCCCGCCGGTTCAGGACTTTCCAGACCGATGAGGACCTGGGCGCAGCCGCTTCTCCGCATCAATTTCAGCAGATCCGCGTCCCAGGCTACCGAGATATCCGTCTCCGTGAACCATCGGATCCTCCTCTCCGCCAGCCGGGGGAGGAGATTCTTCCAGAAGGCGGCGTCGACGAAGGTGTTGTCATCGGCGAATTCGATAAAGGGGTGCTTCCATATCTCCCGGATCGCGTCGATCTCCGCGAGGATATTCTCCATGGGTTTCTGCTTGTAGCGCCTGGTGAGAAGGATGGAGCTGGCGCAGAATTCACAGCGATGGGGGCATCCCCGGCTCGTCTGGACCGTCAGGCGGTTGTACCTGTCGATATCCAACAGGTGGAAGGCGGGTATGGGGGACCGCCTCAGGTCGAATTCCGCCCTCGAGGGGTTATAGCAGTCCTGCATTCTTCCCCGGCCGGCGTCGCTGAGGACCGCAGGCCAGCTGACTTCCCCTTCGCCGATAACCACCGAATCACAGTGGGCCTTGGCCTCCTCGGGGAGGCTGCTGACGTGGGTTCCGCCCATAACAACGGGGATCCCGCGCTCGCGGCAGAGGTCGGCAAGCTCGTAGGCCTCTCCGATCTGGGCGGAGTAGCTGGAGAGGGCCACGAGATCGAAACCGGTCAGTATCTGGCCGGGATCGCCCATTTCCCGGATATCCGGTACCTCGAGGTATTCGACATGGTGTTGCCGGGGAGTCATTCCCGCCAGGGTGAGCAGGCCGAGACTGGGCAGCGAGGCAATGACCTTGCTTCTCTCGACGAAACCGGGAAGGGTCAGGCCAAGATCGAGGAGATCCTGGTCGCAGACCCGGATGCCGCTCAATGCGATCAGTGCGATTCTCATGACATCAACCCCCTGAGGATGAAGAGGAGGACGGCGGCGATCAGACTGCCTGCCGGAAGGGGAAACAGGCGGCGGAAACCCTTATGAAAAGCTGACAGGTAACACACCAGAGGCATGGCAAAGGCTCCCAGGACCAGAAGGCCTGAAGACAGAGGGACGTGCGCCGTCGGCCCCAGCGACCTGACGGTGAGAGAATAGGCGAGGTTGATGAAACCGATGCCGAAAAAGGAGATGTGGGCGAGCCTCGTCATCCGGCGCGGCCACGTGCCATAACCTCCCCGCCAGTCCTCCCGGTGGAAGAACAGGCCTTCCACCGCCCCGGCGAGGAACCCCGCCAGGATGCCCAGCCAGGCGGCATAGAGATTGATCGAACCCGCACTCCATTCCATGGTTTTCACCTCAATTCAGACGAAAAATCGTACCGGTCATCCTTTGGCCGGTTCCAGGCCCCTGTTGCCCCGGATATTCCCGGCTGACTGGATTCGATGGCTGCCGGACCGATGGCGGGTCCGGCAGCCATCCAGGAGGTCCCGGGAAGTCCAGGCGGTTGGCCCTCATTTGAAATTGGCCACCGTGTATCCTGCGATCTCCTCGGCGCACCTGTCCACCGCCGAGCTGAAGGACCCCCCGAAGAATCCGCTTCCGATCTTTCCCTCGGACTGGATCGTACAGAGCTCGTTGTCATCCGAGTCGCGGTAACAGACGCTTACGGTCAAGGTTCCCTCACCCGAGTTGCCAAGGCCCCCAAGCATGTACCGGGCGAATTGACTACCCTCGTTGTACTGGATGAACCGGTAAACCAGTTTCAGGTCCATACCCTCGGCAAAGGGTGGTTCCTTGCCCTCCTCCGCCTGGAAGAGGCGCTTGTTCAGCTGCTCCTCGAAGCGAAGGGAGACTTCCTCCGGCACGACGACTGTGGATTGCCCGCGGACGACTCTTACCCCGCTTGCTACGGTCTTGCTGTCGGGCGGCTTCATGACCATCGTCCGTCCGGCCCCGCACCCGGCAACCGTGGTGAGCAGGACGATTCCCAGAAATGCACCCCATATCTTCCTCATGACGAGCCTCCTTTCCCCTGCATTGACTGCTTCCTGTCCTCTCGCCGGTCTTAGCTGCCGGGAGTTCAAAGGCCGTGCCAGACGGACCGTCGGAAAAAAGCGGCCAACCGTTTAGAATTGCTTGGGATTTTTCGGGGTCGGGTTCAGGGTACGGTGATGTGGGAAGGACTCTTCCCAGTTGGAGCGCGGGATGTGGGAACCTGGATTCCCAATGGAGAGCCTACAGGCCGTATTCCTTGATCTTCTTCTGGAGAGTCCGCCGACTGATGCCCAGGAGGTCGGCGGCACGGGTCCTGTTCTGACCCGTCTTCCCCAGCGCGTCCATGATCATCTGCCTCTCGGTGGCCCTGGACACGCCGCCGACGACGTCCCTGAGGCCGGCCGTCTCCTGCACGGATTCGGGCCCGGAGATCTCCTGGGGCAGGAAGGTCGATTCCAGGGTCGGCCCCTCGGACATGAGGACCAGCCTCTCGATGACGTTCTCCAGCTCCCTGACATTTCCAGGCCAGTCATAGTTGAAGAAGGCGGTCATGATGTCGGTGGGGATCTCGGGGTACTTCCTGCCGTGCTTGGCGGAAAACTTCATGAGGAAATATTCCGACTGCTGGATGATGTCGTCCTTCCTGTCCCTGAGGGGCGGAATGTGGATCGGGACGACGTTGAGCCGATAGTAGAGGTCGGAGCGGAATTCACCGGAAGCGACCGCTGACCGGAGGTCTTTGTTCGTGGCAGCGATGATCCTGACATCGATGTTGATCGTCTTGACGCCCCCGACCCTCTCAAAAGCCGTGTCCTGAAGGACGGTGAGAAGCTTGACCTGGATGTGGGGGGGGATCTCACCGACCTCGTCGAGAAACAGGGTTCCGCCGTGGGCGATCTCGAACCTTCCCGGCTTGCTGGATACGGCGCCGGTGAAGGCGCCCTTTTCGTAACCGAACAGCTCGCTCTCCACCAGGTTTTCCGGTATGGCGGCGCAGTGGACCTTGACGAATGGCCTGCCCCTGCGTCCGCCGGCCAGGTGTAGGGCCCTGGCGATCAGTTCCTTGCCCACCCCCGTCTCGCCTGTGATGAGGACGGTGGATTCCGTGGGGCCGATCTTCTTGACCGTCTGGAGGATCTCCTGCACGGCGGGTGTCGTACCGATAAAGTCCACCGAGAAGGAGCCATCCTCCTCGAAGAAGCCGGACACGATCTCCCGGTTGACCTCCGACTCGGTGATCGCCCGGCTGACGGCGTTCAGGAGTTCATCGTCGTCAATGGGTTTGGTGATGAAATCGAACGCCCCGCTCTTCATGGCCGCCACCGCGGCCTCGATGTTGCCGAAGGCGGTGATCATGATGACCGGAACCTCCGGCCTCCGGTTCCGCGAGTAGGCCAGGAGGTCCATGCCGCTCCTGCCCGGCATCTTCAGGTCGGTGATCACGACGCTGAGATCGTCCCCCTCGATGTAGTCGAGGGCCTGATCGTAGCTGTGGGCGACCTGGACCTGGTAGCCCTCCCTCTCCAGGAGGTCGCTTAGAACGGTACAGACGTTCCGGCTGTCGTCCACGACGAGTATGCGGTCCATAATATCCACCCTCTTGCCGGTCTCTTCCCTCTCAGGCTGCGCCGGAGGCCGGCCTCAACCCCTGGGGATGAGGACCGTGACCCTCGTCCCCGAGGGGGACGCCCCCTCGATGGTGATCCTGCCCTGGTGGGCGTCCACGATCCTCTTGATGATGGGCAGGCCCATGCCCATGCCGCCCTCCTTGGTGGAGAAGAAAGGATCGAAGATCCTCTCCATGAGCTCCCCGGGAATGCCCGGCCCGTTGTCGGTGAACCTGGTCCAGATCCAATCGTCATCGAAACCGGTCTCAATGTACAGACAGCCGCCCTTTCCGCAGGCCTCGGAGGCGTTCCTGACCAGGTTCAGAAAGACCTGCCTGAGAAGGGAGGGATCCGCATTCGCCTCCGGAAGGTTGTCGGCGAGGGCAAGCTCCAGCTTCAGCTCGAGGACCTGGAGGTTGATCAGCTTCACGATCTTCCTGATGACGTCGTTGATCACGACCCGGTCACGGCCGACGACAATGGGTTTTGTCGAGTCCCTGAAGCTGGTCAGGATGTCCTCGATCCTGAAGATCTCCTCGTTCACGATCTCCTGATATTCCTTGATCTTCTCATCGTCAAGGCTTTTGAACACCTCCGGCTTCAGCCTCGTGATCCCTTTGATGGCCGTCAGGGGGTTGCGGATCTCGTGGGTGATACCGGCGGCCATCTCGCTGAGAAGGTCCATCTTCATTCGGGTCTGGGCCAGGACGTCAAAGGCCTTCCGGTGGCGGGAGATGCCGATACCCAGGATGACGGGTCCAATGGAACTGCCCAGATGGCCCAGGGGCGGCAGGGGAAGGTCCAGCCTCTGGAACAGGTCGGTCAGGCCCATGAGGACCTGGAGGATCAGGGCGGCGGAGATGAAACGAAGGTAGTCCCTCTCTCCGGCGTCGCTGCTCCTGTGCAGGGCGCTCAGGACCATCACAATGCTGGCCATGATGAAGGGGAACAGGGCGATGAAAAAAGACAGGTTCCAGCCGACTCCGTCGACGAACGTTCTCAGGCCACGGTGGAAAAAGGAGGCGGCAGGGCTGAATCCGACGATCACGGCCAGGGCGTAGCACAGGATGATCCAGAAGATCATCCGCCGCCCTTTCTTCACCAGGGCGCAGGCGAAGTGAAACAGGAACCCCACGGCAGGTCCGGAACCGGCGGGCCCCAGGTATTTCCAGGGGGTGGCGTGGGAGACGCCCGCCGGGAGCCAGGTCGGTTCGCCTGAGGTGTACACCATGAAGTCGGCGAAATTCCAGAAGGCGACACTGAGACATATGAGGGCGAAGGTGGTGTAGATCGTCTCCCGGGAAGTCCGCATCAGGACCATGACCGCGAAGGTGAAGTTGATGCCCACCGCGGCCAGGGCGATGTAGGCGTTGACGGT
Source organism: bacterium (assembly GCA_020350725.1). Lineage (GTDB taxonomy): Bacteria > BMS3Abin14 > BMS3Abin14 > BMS3Abin14 > BMS3Abin14. The sequence goes on along the minus strand of CP070719.1, from coordinate 1,998,033 downwards.
CTCGAAGCTCAGGTCACGGAACAGGATCTCGTCCCTCCCTCCTGTCCGAAACGTCTCTCGAAATGCACCCATGGCCGGCGAGCAGCGTGACCCGGGGGCGGAACCGCTGGCGGCAGCGGAGGAAACACCGGCCGTCGTGTACCCCTCTGCCGGTTTGATCCGGCTTTTTCCGCAACAACATCCGTCGGCGGAAGGCGTCCTGCCGGCGGCGTTTCGTGCTGCCCCGCCCGCTGTCACCGGCCCCGCAAGGGGAGAAGTGCCTGACGATCATGCTAGCACAAAACAGGCAGCAAGGGGGCTGCTTTTGTCCGAGCCGGTCTGTCCCGCACCGCCTGGAACGGGACAGCTTTGCCCGTCAGAGGACCGACAGGCAGCCCGCTAAAGCCCTCCGGACAAAAAGACCATACTTTAAAGGGATATGGTAAAATAGTTAATAGACGATAACTCACAAGGAGGTGGGAAATGGAGCTCCAGGAACACGCCAGGGAAGCAGCGTTCACGGATCTTGCCGAATACCCCAAGACGATCGTTCTCAAGGACGGATCGAAGGTGATCCTCAGGCCCATGGTCCTGGAGGACGGGCAGGGCCTGCTGGAGTTTTTCACCGGCCTTCCCGACCAGGAGCGGCTCTTTCTCAGGGACGACGTCATCAACCCAGAGGTGGTCGAATCCTGGGCGGACAGTATCGATTCCGAAAGGATCCTCACCATCCTGGCCGTGGACGGCGAGCGGATCGTGGGCCACGCCACGCTGTACTGCAGCCCCTTCACCTGGAATAGACACGTGGGCAGCCTTCGATTCACTGTTTCACCCGAGTACAGGGGAAAGGGTCTGGCCAGGGTCCTGGCCGCCGAGGTGTTCAGCAGGGCTTTGCCCTCCGGCCTGGAAAAACTGGTGTCGGAGGTGGTCCTGGAGCAGGATGACGTGCGCAGCGTCCTGTTCCACCTCGGGTTCCGGGAGGAGGCCGTCCTCCGGGGGCAGCATCGGAACGCGGGCGGTGAGAACCATGACGTCGTTATTATGGCCAACGATCTGAATCAGCTGTGGAAGATCTGGCTTGAGTACTGCGAATCGGTATCCGGAACCTGGCATATGGAGGACTGAGAAAGCGGGCCCCTGATCTTCGCATCCCTTTTCACTGATAAAAGAGCAGGCCCTTCGAAACAGGGCCTGCTCTTTTCTGCGGGCGACCCCGGATCCTCCCCCTGTTCTGCCGACCCTCCAACTAGATGCCGGGGCAGGGAAAGGCAGGATCCCGGGACAGGGGGCGGAAGATCCTCATCAGGTCTTGGCGATATTCCTCACGAGGTTGTAGACAAACCATCCCTCGCCGTTCCTGAAGATCTGGGGCTTGGCGGAAGGGCCGTACCGCGTCACGCACAGACCGTCCTCGTGCTGGTCGCAGCAGATGATCTTCCGGTAGGGGATGCGGAAAGTGATCCTCTCCCCGGTGAAATAGAGGTGCTTCGTCGCTACGCCCATCGTGCCGCTGCCGAGATGGACGGTCTCGTCCGTCTTCAGGGGTTTTCCCCTGAACGCGCCGGGGTGGAAATAGACGCCGTCCGCCACCCTCACGCCGATCGTGGAGGAACCGCCGAGGTACTCCAGGTCCGTTTTCTGGACGTAATAGTGGACGTCGGGGAACAGCCACACGATCTCTTCCCCCCTCTTGAGGGTGAAGGGGATGCGTTCACCGGTTTCCGGCCGGTGCGGCATGACGCCCCTGACGATATCCCTCAGGGCGGCCGCCTGGGCGGCCTTCGTCAGCGCTCCGGATGGATCCAGGTCGTCGTCCGAGAGATCGAAATGGCTTTTAAAGGCACTCAGCCGTCCCTCCTCTTCCTCGGTGAGAAGGCTGTCGTCGAGGAACCGGTCGAGGGCCCGGCCCCAGCCTTCGATCAGCTTATCCTTTATCGAGGTTTCCGGCACACGATGTTCGAGGCAGATCTCCCTGAGACTGCTGATCAGGTCGTTAAGATCGGTTCCTTTCTCAATGGTGTCGGCCACCTTCTCCGTCATGCGGGACAGGCCCTTCTCGAAGCTGTCCCTGCATTCAGAATGGAAACGGCGAAAAAGCCCCGCCGAGTTTCCACAGTACGTGCATTTACCCATTTCTTCTCTCCTGTGATGAAGTCCGGCTCCGGGAGGAAGCCGGAAGGAAAACCCTGTCGCCGGGCTGTCGGTCCCTTCGGTGCCGTCCTCTTGCCGAAGACACGCCGGCCGCCTGAGGACGACGTGTCATGGTGGGATTGAGGTTCCCTCCTTTGAATCCTGCCCCGAATATCTGGCAAATATCGTGCCGAAATGTAACCTGTTGATCTGTAACGGATCGCCCCCGCACCGTGGGAACTTTTTTGCATAAAAATGGAAACCTTTTTCACATTAAAGGAAAAAAAGGTGTGAGACATATACCCCTGACGGCAAAAGATAAGAAAAATACTGCTCAATTCGCCTGGGGATGAAAACCTGTTCTTTCCGCCTGCGGCCACCGGGAAAGGGGACCCGGTGAGCGGTTGTCCACGGGGTGGTCGACCGAGGAAAACCGGGCCGATTTCGGCACTGCGGAGATGGCGGACGCCGGCAACCGCCCCTGAGGACGTCGGTCACTGGGCCCTGATCGTTCCCGTCACCTGGAACATCACCGGATAGCTCTGGAGTTCCCGGGGCAGGATCAGGGTCTGTATATACTCCTCGGTCTCGACACCGATGACGATGACCGGATCGCCGGCCGCATCCCGGCCGAGGCCCACGGATACGACTCCCGGCATGGCCATCAGCTGCGATTCGTATTCCGCCTTTACGTCCTTGATCGATTTTTCCACCTTGTCCGTGTCCGCTGCCTGGCATGCGCCGGCCAGGGCCAGCATCAGCAATAGGGGAGCTGTCCTCAAAGCGACAGGTCCAGGGCGTCGAAGACGTGCTCGATCCGGTTGATGATGGTGGTCTGGTCGCTGCCGGCGAACAGCAGCCCCACCAGGCGGTTCTGGTTGTCCAGGACCGCCGACCCGCTGTCGCCGCCCTGGCTCATGGCGCCGGCCATGAGCTGGTCCGTGAACCGGGCCACCAGATTGGTGCCGTACTGGACGTCCACGGTGACGTCCACCTGAAGGATCTCACCCTGGGTGAAGCCCGTGGTCCGGCCGCTCTTCTTGACGGCGGTGCCGAGGTCGGCCGATGCGGTGCCTGCCACGGTTCCGATATTCAGGATCTCCGGCAGGACGTCTTCCTCGTTCAGGGGCCGGCCGATGGCCGCGTCCACGAGGTTGTCGACCTGCTGTATGCTGAAGGACTTCACCCTGGTGCTGCTGTCGAGGATGCCGGCGATGCCGTTCAGGATGGAGACGATGGTCCCGGCGATGCCGCAGCCGCCGGAGTCTCCGTTGGTATCGCCCGGGAACTTGATGGGCACGAAATCCTCGAGCACGGCGATCTGGTCGCCGGGATAGCGCCCGGAATCGAAGGGGCCGGGCTGGAGGATGGGGTCCCCGATCTCGGCGTCATTGCTGTTGGCCAGGACGTGATTGTTGGACAGCATCATCCACTGGCCTTCCCGGCGCACCCAGCAGCCCAGGGTTCCCGCGGTGATCTCCCTGTGACCGACGCTGACTCCCCCAGGTGCGGGACGGAAACGGCCGGTGGGGGCCTGGAAAGCCCGGATCCGGCCGGTCTCGATGACGTCTGTGGGAACGCCGTCCAGCTCCCTGGGCACCAGGTCCCTGGACGAAAGGGCGGCGGCGGCCACCTTCTTTCGTACGGAGCAGATGATGCTCGGCGTATCGGACCGCACATCGCCGGCCACCTTGAATCCGACGCCGGTGGCGACCACGTTGGGGCGGGACAACAGGTCCCTGGAGTGTTGCTGGAGAAGTTTTCGGGCGGTGGTGATTGCTTCGTTCATGGCGAACCTCCTTGCCTGACGGTTTGCCGGTTCCGGACCGGAGCAAACCCGTCGAAAAGGAAAGGGCACATGCCCTGAACAATGTCGTCACCTCCCGATCCACCACCCCCAGCTTGAAAGTATATCATTTTATGAGAGTTCCGGACCAGAAAGAGAATAATAACAAATATGCTATTTTCTGTGGTTGCCGGGGTTTCCCAACCGGAACCCGGTATCCGGGGAAGATGTTATAATTTTATTATTCCATTGTCGGGGGTGCATTATGATCAGGGATAAAACGGGCGATGAGCTCAGAAACCGGCTCGAACGGGAATTCGAGGAACGCATGGATGCCCACCTGGGGGACATCCGCGAGAAGTTCAGGGCGAAACTGGAGGTGGAGGCGGACAACTGGATCGAGAAAAACCTCCGGAAGCGGATGGAAGCCCTCGAGAATCAGGTGAGACGGGAGCTGAGACAGGAGATAGAGGAGTGGATCCAGGGGGAGCTGGCCAAGCACGTCAAGGACCTGAGGGTGGGGGAGGATTGATCCTGCCCGAACTTGGGAAAGGCGGCCCTGAAAGGCCGCCTTTCGTATACAAACACGGGAGGCTCCCGGCTTGAGCCGCGCCCGGGGCATCTCAAAAACCGACATCATTGAGGTGTAGGTAAGGAAAGTTCAGCGTCTTCTCGGGTTTGCCTCCAGGTGGTCATTCAGGAGCATGTCCATCAGTTCGCTCAGGGTGTCACGCACCCCGGACCTGAACCTGTCCACTGGGACCTTATCGAACCTTGCCTCCTGCCATGTCACGGCCATGG
>CP070719.1:1977675-1993237 GCA_020350725.1 bacterium | reverse complement strand
GGCGGCAAACAGGGCCAGCTCCACGGTAAGTTCTACAACCACCTCGAGCCCAACGTGCACTACGCGCGGGGCATGACGTGCATCGACTGTCACACGGAACGCGAGATCCACGGCGACGGCAACATCTACGGCAAGAAGTGGCAAGCTGTGGAGATCGAGTGTGAGGACTGCCACGGGACGATGCAGCGGCGGTCGCAGCTGAAGACCTCCTGGGGAAATCCCTATCCCAATCTCGAGGAGAAGGACGGGAAGATCGTCCTCAGGGCGAAGCTCACGGGTAAGGAGCACGTGGTCCCCCAGATCTCGGAGATCCAATACAGCGACCTGGGATACGCCAATATGGTGGCCCTGCAGAGACACATGGATAAACTGGAGTGTTACGCCTGCCACGCGAGGTGGGCTCCCCAGTGTTACGGCTGCCACGCCAAGCAGGATATCAGCAAGCCGAGCGGTGACTGGCTGAACGTCGTCGAGACAACGGATCCCAGCAAGGCCGGACGCAAGGAGAACCGTCAGAACACCGCTTACACCTGGTCGGAGTCGCGATCCTACCTGAGATGGGAGACGCCGGTCCTGGGAATCAACTCAGAGGGAAAGGTGAGCCCTTTCATTCCCGGCTGTCAGGCCATCTTCACCCAGATGGACGGTGACAGGAACCTCATCCTCAACCGGATCTATCGAACGGTGGACGACACCAGCGGCCTCGGCACCAACCCCGTCCAACCCCACACCACCTCGGCCCAGGCACGGACGTGTGTCGACTGCCACGCGCAGCCCAAAGCGTGGGGGCTGGGATCTGGCTTCTACCGGCCGGAGGCCAACGGGCTCCCCATCGACTTTGAGCTGGAGCGGATCGTGGACGAGAACGGGGTCCAGATCCAGGAGACGTCCCACGAGGGAGCCAGACCCTTCAACAGGCAGGAACTGGACCACATCAACCGGCTGAGCACGTGTATCGCCTGCCACGGGAGCGACTCCGAGTTCTGGAAGATGAGGGGACAGGAGCCGCTGCACGGTCTGATCAACAACGAGATGCACCAGGATGCCATTCGGAAGATCCTGAAGAAAGCGGCGGAGTAAGGATGTCTCAGAAGAGCCCACCGATGGATCCGGCGTATCCGGTGAGTTCGGCGTAACCTCCCCCGGTGACCGGCTCCCCCTCCGACCGTCCCCTCACCGTGACGGCGCCCTCCCAGTAGATAACACCGGCTGTCCTCTCGGTGACCAGTTCCTGGTTCGGGAGGGCGGGAACCACGTCGATATCCACGCCTGCCGAGGGGATCCGGATGCGCCAGCCGCTGGGATAGGTTCCACCGCTGGCGGGACTTATCCAGGTTCCCGTTGGATCGACTGACAGGTCATCGAGTTCCAGGTGGACCCCGGTGCCGTCGGCCTCCACCAGGGTGCCGGAAGAAGTCGGCTCCAGAGTGCCGTCCACCTTTCTGAGCCGATAGACCATGATCTCCCGGCCGTCAGACAGGTGGAGGCCAAACCAGTCCCATCCCTTCTGGTCCTGGGCCAGCTGGTTCGATCCGAACTCGTGGTCGAACCAGCTTCTCCCTTTCACCCTCACCATCTCGCCACCGGGCAGCTGCAGGGTGCCCTCGGTCTTCAGGTTGGTGAGCGAGTAATAATAGGAAGCCTGCCCCGGCTCCTCTCCCTTCCGGCTGATTCCCCTCCGGCCGTGGAGGACAGGGGGCTTCCGGGGGGAAAGCTCAAGGCTGAGTTCCGCCCCTTCCTCCCGGGCGGAGAGGCGGATCACGTCCCCGTTTTGTGCCGCTGTCCAGTCGAACAGCCACAGGTCAAGAGCCCCCTCCCGGGCGCCGGCCAGCCCCGGACCGGCCCGGGAAGACCTCTCGAACCAGAGGAACCTGTCTCCCTCCACGTCGGTTATGGTGAAATGGGCCAGGTAGAGGTCACGCAAGGACCACCTGTTGCCATCCGCCGGCAGCCGGTCCCTGATCCCGGTCCGGAAGAAGGTCAGCTGGTAACCCAGGGGTCGGCCGGAGTCGGAGGTCACATTGCCGGTGAAGTACCACCATTCAGTGCGGAAGTCGGGGTGGGATCCGTGGTCACCGGGAAACCGCCAGGACCGTTTGTCCACCGCCTCCCGCCATGTCTCCCCGACTTCTGATGCGCCGGCCTGCGGGGACACCAGGGCGGTGAGAAAGATCCCCGCAGCGCAGCACAGAGCTACCGTCCTCGTCGTCGCCGTGCCCATCACTCCTCCCGGATCTGAAGGTGCGGGTATGTTCTGACGATCCGGGCCATGGGATAGATGGCGGCCCCGATGCTGGCCAAAAGGGCGATGCCGGCCGCCACGGCGTACGGGCCTGCCGCGGGGTGAAAGAAGATCGTCCAGTTGAAACTCTGCAGGTTGATGACACGGATCAGGATCAGGGTAAGGGCCGTCCCCGCCACCGATCCGAACAGAAAACCGGCAATGCCCATGCTGAGGCCCTCCAGGAGTGTCATCAACGCCACCTCCTGGCCTGTCAACCCCAGTGCCCGGTAAATGCCGAACTCCCGCCGCCTCTCCATGAAGAGACTGAGAAGAGCCCCGGCGATGCCGAAAAAGGCGACCACGATAGCCAATGCCCGCATGGACCTGGTAACGGCGAAGGTGGCGTCGAAAACCGACAGGATCCCCTCGTGAAAACGCTCCCGTTCCATGGCGTTCACCCCCGCCGTCCTGGCCAGCCTCCGGATCTCCCCTGTTGTCTCCTCCCGGCGAGGGTCACCCGGGTTCAGGAACACCGCAAGAGAATCGATGCCGGCGTCCCGGAAGACCTCCAGGTACCTGTCCCGGGACATCATGATCAGGCCGTGCTCTGTGGTGTAATCGTAGAAGATGCCGGCGATCGTGAAGGTCACCTGGCCTTCATGGCCGGCCAAAACGACCTCGTCGCCCCGGCCAAGTCGAAACCGCCGGAAAAAGCTCTCAGAGACGATGACCTCTCCCCGCTCCACTCTCTCCCAGGCGCTGTCATCCCCGGCGAACCAGGAAAACCGTGTAAACTCCCCCAGGACCTCGGGGTCAATCGCCGACAGGCGGATGAGGGAGTCACGGAAGGCCAGGGGAACGTTGCGGTAGGGATCTACTCCCCAGACACCGGGCAGCCTGTCCAGTGCCCCGTAGAGTTCGGCCGGGATCGTCCGGCCCGTGGGCGGCCTGACGTAGATGTCCCCCCGGATCTGGCCGTCCATCCACCAGATGAGGGTCTGGCGGAAGCTCCCGATCATGCTGCCCAGGCCTACGGTGAGGGACAGGGCGATCCCGAAGGCTGCCACGGCCACGGCGGTCCTTCCCAGGTTGCGCCGGACGTTGCCCGCGGCCAGGGATCCCACCGGGCCGGCCAGGAACCGGAGCGCCGTCTTGAACAGGGGCGCCAGGGTGACGAGGATGAGCCCGCACAGAAAGCTCAGGCCGAGAAGAAGTCCGAACACCCCGACGTATCCCTGATAAATGGGGCCGGGAAGGGCGAGGAGCACACTGCTGACCAGGACCATCAGAAGTCCCACCAGGGCTGCCCTCACCGCATACCTCTCCTGACCCGACTCGGCGACTCTTCCCCGCAGGGCGGCCACCGGATCCTGTCGGGCCGCCATGGAGAGGGGGTAGGCACCGCCAAGCAGGGCGGCCAGGAGTCCGAGAAGACTTCCGGCCAGCGGAATGGACCAGGACCACTCCGGGGGAAGGGGGCGGAGAAAGAAATAGAGCCGGCTTATGGTATCGCCCACTACACCGGTGAGAACGTGGGCGAGGGCATACCCGAGACCACCTCCAGCCGCGCCGCCCACTATGCCGAGGAATGTCACCTCTGCCGTCACCGCGGTGACGATCTCGGCGCGGGTCGCGCCCAGGCTTCTGAGCACCCCCACGTCCCTCCTGCGGCTGATAACGCTGAACATGGAGGTGTTGTAGACGAGGAATACGCCGACGAGCAGGGCCAGGAGGGAAAGGGCCTGAATGTTGAGGCGGAAGGCGCGGAGCATATCCTCATAGACTGCCCGCTGTTCTCCCTGGGAGATAACCTGGTATCCCGCAGCCGACCACATGGAAACGAAGGTCTCAGGCTGTTTCAGGACGAGGTCGATCCGATCCAGGCTTCCCCTCATATCAAAGTGCTCCTGGGCGTGGGAGATGTCCATGAGGATGAGGGGCTCGGCCGCGGGGTGGGTGAAGGTGCCTGCCACCTTGAAGGAACCCCGTTCCGTGTCCACCCTTTCCCCCGAGGACACCCCGAGCCTGTCGGCGAGACGGGCCTCCAGGATCACCATGTCGTCTTCCAGGAGGAAGTCCAAAAAGCCGCTGTCTCTCTCCTCGAGGCCCCCCCCGGCGGGCCGGAACAGCCCCTGTCGAACCTCGCCGTCGAGAAACGGGTCCAGGCCGAGAACGCGGGCCGAAGATCCGTCGGCCAGTTCCAGCCGCTGATCGATGACCGGTGCGAAGACCGCCACCCCGGGATCGATCATGATCTGCCTGAGAATGGCTTCATCGAGGAAACCGACGGGACGCATGAGGGTGTGCGTCGAGCGCCCCTGGAGGAATCGGACGGCCTCGGTGAAGCTGCCCATGGCGGCACGGGAGGCGAGAACCATGCCCACCACCGCCGCCACCCCGCAGGCGACGCCCAGGACCTGGAAAAGGGTCAGGACACGACGCCTGGCGAGGGAGCGAAAAGAGGAACGAAGAACGGTGATCACGGCCGGTTCGCCTCCGTCGACTCACCGGCGATGCGGCCGTCCTGGATCCTGAGGATCCGGTCGGCGATGCGGGAGGAGAGCGGGCTGTGGGTGGCCATGATGACGGTGGTGCCCGCCTGCATACAGAGGTCCCTGAGAAGATCCAGGACCTGATCCCCCGTCTCCGTGTCGAGGTTGCCGGTCGGCTCGTCGGCCAGGACGAGAACCGGGTCCTTGACCAGCGCCCGCGCTATGGCCACCCTCTGCTGCTCCCCCCCCGAGAGCTCGTGGGGAAACCGTCCCCCCTTCCCCTCCAGACCCACTGAAGCAAGGGCATTTTCAGCGCTCCCGAGGGCCGGCTTCCCCAGGAGTTCCAGGGGGAGGAGAACGTTCTCCAGGGCGGTCAGGGTAGGGATGAGGTTGAAGAACTGAAAGACAAAGCCGAGGCGGGACCTCCTCATCTGGGTGCGCTCGAATTCCCCCATATCGTGGATGTTCCGCCCCTCCAGGGTGATGGTCCCCCGGGTCGGCCGATCCAGTCCCGCGATGAGGTTCAGCAGGGTGGTCTTGCCGGACCCGCTCCGCCCGTAGAGGGCCAGCACCTCCCCGCCCTCGACCTCCAGGTCCAGGCCTCTCAGGGCCGCCGATCCCTCGGGGCATCCCTCATCGTAGCACTTCCAGAGATTTTCGATCCTGATCACCGGTTCCACTGTGCTCCCCCGTCTGTCAGTTCCGGCAACGTAAGATACCCCTACTCCCTGATTGTATTCTAGCATTGCTGCCTCCGGTGGGAGAAGAGAACTGTGACGCGGGGAGAGATGAGTCCAGAGGCCAGGCGCCAGCGTCCAGAGGGGAGAAGAGCGGACGCGGGGAGAGATGAGTCCAGAGCCCAGGGGCCAGCGTCCAGAGGGAACGATTTAAAGGTAATGGTACCGAAGTATCGATGTGGCGAAGTATCGAGGTGTTTAGATCAATAACGAAAGAACCGAAGGTTGAATCCCTCGATACCTCCATACCTCGTTACACCGATACTGACCAAATAGCCTGGAACCTCAATCTGCGTCACCGGGGACGCGGGAACGCGAGGGGGCGATGGGGCGAGGGGGAGAAATGAGTCCAGAGCCCAGGGGCCAGTGTCCAGAGAAGGCGCATGGGCGGTGGGGCGAGGGGGCGAACAGGCGGTTGTCATTGCGAACCGATACTCAAGTGAAGCAATCTCGAACTGCGAACCGTCTTTTTGGTTTTTTGACTTTGGATTTTGGATTGGTCTCTAATCTCTAATGTCTAATGCTCTAATCTCTAATGCTCTGATTTTTAACCGGAAACCTTTACTTCAGCGCCCTGTCGATGTCCTCCGGTGCGCCCAGGAGGACCAGCATGTCGCTGTCCTTGACCACATAGTCAGGCGTCGGCGCCGTGATGAACCGGTCCGCAATGAGGTCCTTGACGGCAACGACAGTCACCCCGAACTTCCGCCTCAGGTCCAGGGTGATCAGATCCTTTCCGACATAGCCGGGAGGCGGTGACGCTTCCACGATGCTGAACTCCTCGGCGAGGGGTATGAAATCCAGGATGTTCGGGTGGGCGAGGGCCCTGGCGGTCTTGAAGGCCATGTCCCTCTCGGGAAGGATGATCTCCGAGGCGCCGACCTTTCTCAGGATCCTGCCGTGGTCCTCGTTGACCGCCTTCACCAGGATCTGCTTGACCTCCAGCTCCTTCAGATAGAGGACGATAAGGGTAGAGAGGTGCGAACGCTCTCCTGTGGACACGATCACGGCGTCCATGTCGGCGACCCCCTGGGCGGCAAGGAAGTCCTTGTTCGTGGCGTCTCCGAGGACGGCGACGGAGCAGTGATCCTTGGCCCTCTGGATCCTGTCCCGGTTCATGTCTATCCCCAGGACCTCCTTGCCTTCCCGATACAGGAAACTGGCCACGTGGAACCCGAAATTGCCCAGCCCTATTACGCAGAACCTTTTCATCATAACCTCCTCAGACTGTCGTCAACCGACCATGATGTTCTCCTCGGCGTAACGCGGCGCGATAGGGGAGAGACGTTTCGCTATGGTGAAGGCGACGGTGAGGAGACCGATCCGTCCCACGAACATCAGGGCGATGATGATGATCTTGCCGCCGGCGTTGAGTTTGGCTGTGGCTCCCATGGTCAGACCCACGGTGGCGAAGGCCGAGACGGTCTCGAAGAAATACTGGAGAAAGATGTCCCCGCTCTGCCTCGCGGAGGTGCCCGGATGCTGGACCAGCAGAAGGGCGAAAAGAGCCGTACCCACCACCATGATAGCCAGCATGACCAGAGCCAGGACCCTGGTGACCGTCTCCTCCGAGACCGTGCGGCGGAATACGTTGGTGTGGGGAATCCCCTTCAGCCGGCTGGCCAGAATGGCTACGAACAGGGCAAGGCTGGTGGTCTTGATTCCCCCACCCGCCGATCCGGGAGAAGCCCCGACGAACATGAGAAAGACCACGAGCAGCAGGGTGGAGACCCGGAGCAGATTCATGTCGATGGTGTTGAACCCGGCCGTGCGGGCCGTGACGGATTGGAAGAGGGCCGTCAAGGCTCCCTCCCGGAGCCCGGCGCCGGCCAGGGAGTAATTCCTCTCCATGACGCCGATCATCACGGCGCCGCCAAGGATCAGGACGGCGGTGGTCCACAGGACGATGGAGGAGTGGAGGGAAAGCTTCGGCCGCCGGCCCGGGCCCCGGTGCAGGAACAGATCCTTTGCCTCCCGGATCACGAGAAAACCTATGCCGCCGAGGACGATGAGGGTCATGATCGTCAGGTTCATCACGGCATCCTTGCGGTATCCTGTCAGGCTGTCGGTGAAGAGGGAGAAACCGGCGTTGCAGAACGCCGAAACGGAGTGGAACAGGGCGGTGAAGGCCCCCATCCCCGGCCCCAGGTCCGGTATGAATACTGCGCATAGGACGACGGCTCCCGCGCCCTCGATGATAAGCGCCATTTTGATGATCTCCGTGATCAGTTCTCTCAGCGAGCTCACGGGTGTGTGAAGAAGGGTCTCCTGGATCATCCAGCGGCCGTGGACGCCCACTCCCAACCGGAGGAAGAAGAAAAGATAGACGGAAAAGGTGGTGATACCCAGACCGCCCAACTGGATGAGGAGGAGGACCACGAACTGGCCGAAAAGGGTGAGGCCGGCCCCGGTGTCAACCACCGTGAGGCCCGTTACACACTGAGCGGAGGTTGCTGTGAACAGGGCGTCGATGAAGCTAAGAGGGGGGCCCTTCGAAGCGATGGGGAGACTTAGGGCCGCCGCCCCGGCCAGGATGGCAGTGGCGTAATAAAGGATCAGAGCCTGGCCTGGGGGCAATCGCCTGAGGCGAGCGGCAATTGGATTGCGGGGCATTATGATCTCCGATTCCTCCGGCCGATCTCTTGAGCGGCCTGTCTGCAGCCAGGAGACTGTCCGCCCCTTGGGCCCGACCTGGTGGGGCGTTCCCCTGGCAGGATAATAACGGAACCTGAGGACGAGATACAGCCCATTGTTCACGCCTGCCGTAATGGTGCCAGCACCGAGCCGGGGCCGACCTCCCTGAAACGTTTGTCAGAGGGCCGTGTAATGGGATAGAATCGTTACTACGAGTTCGGGCGGACTGTCTGCTATACTGCCTTCATGCCTATGGGATACTCTCAGAGAATCATACGTGCTCTGAGCAAGCTGCCGAGGCATCAGCATGTCTATCTGTCGCTGATCGCCATTCTCATCGGTGTCCTGGGAGGGTACGGCGCGCTTCTCTTCCGGTTCGCGATCAAGTTCGCGCAGTACTGCTTCTACCGAAACACCGCCGATGTCCTGACCTTTCATCAGAACCTGCCCTTCTACCTGATCATCCTCATGCCCGCCCTGGGCGGTCTCATCGTGGGCCCCCTCATCTATTTCGGCGCCCGCGAGGCGAAGGGGCACGGTGTGCCGGAAGTCATGGAGGCCGTTGCCCTCAGGGGGGGGCGGATCCGCTCCAGGGTGGCTTTGGTCAAGATCCTGGCCTCGGGCATCTCCATCGGCTCCGGCGGGTCCGTGGGAAGGGAAGGCCCCATCGTCCAGATCGGGTCGTCCATCGGCTCCACCCTGTCTCAGATGCTCAGGGTACCCTCTCTGAGGCAGAGGACTTTCGTCGGCTGCGGTGCCGCTGCGGGCATTGCCGCCACCTTCAACGCGCCCATCGCCGGGGCACTCTTCGCCGCGGAGGTCATCCTGGGCGATTTCGGCTTTACCACCTTTGCCCCCGTGGTCCTGTCATCGGTAACCGCTACCACCATCTCCCGTCACTATTTCGGCGATTTCCCGGCCTTCACCATCCCCACCTACAAGGTGGTTTCCCTGTACGAATTCCTTTTCTATCCCCTCCTTGGGGTGGTCGCCGGGCTGGTTGCGGTGCTGTTCATCGTCAGCCTCTACAAGTGCGAGGATCAATTCGAGGCGCTCCGGATCCCCGATTATTTCAAGCCGGCTCTGGGGGGGCTCATGCTCGGGTGCCTCCTCCTGGTATGGCCGCACGTCTTCGGAGTGGGCTACGGGTCCATCAACCTGTCGCTTAAGAACCAACTGCCCGGCCTGATCCTCCTCACCCTGATCTTCGTAAAGATCCTCGCCACGTCGATCACCATCGGCAGCGGCGGATCGGGAGGGATCTTCGCGCCCTCCCTGTTTATAGGCGCCATGACCGGTGGTTTTTTCGGCTGGGGGGTCAACAAATTCTTTCCCCTCATCACGGCCGATCCCGGCGCATACGCCCTGGTAGCCATGGGGGCGGTGGTTGCCGGCACCACCCATGCTCCCATTACCGCCATCATCATCATCTTCGAGATGACCGCCACCTACAAGATCATCCTCCCCCTCATGTTCGCCTGCATCATCAGCACCATCGTAGCCTCATCCCTGAAGCGCGGTTCCATCTACACGATCAAACTGTCGCGCAGGGGTGTGGAGCTATCCCAGGGTTGGGAACAGAGCATTCTGCAGGCCCTCAAGGTCGGTGACATCATGCGGTATCAGGTGGTGAAGGTCCCGGAGAGCATGCCCCTTGGAGGTGTTATCGACTCCCTGAAGACCCAGGATGTTTCCTACCTCCACGTGGTCAACAAGGACAATGACCTTAAGGGCATCATCTCGTTTCGGGACATCCGTTCCGCGCTTCAGGAGGAAGCCCTGAACAACCTGGTCATCGCCAAGGACGTGGCCACCAGGGACATTGTCACCATCCATCCCACCGACAGCATCCTGCTTGCTCTTCAGAGAATGGGCAACGGGGGATTCTCCCAGCTCCCCGTGGTGACGGAGGTTGACGGCATGAAGGTGATCGGCACCGTCAGCCACAGGGATGTCATCGCCGCCTACGACAGGGCGATCCTGCAGCGGGAGATCGAGGGGTATTGAGGGAGAGGGGACGAAGAACAGACGCGGGGAGAGATGAGTCCAGAGGCCAGGGGCCAGTGAAACAGGGCGGCCCCTGACCCTGTGGGTTCAGGGGCCGCCCTGCTTGAGCTTATCCAGGTAGCAAAATTCCGGCGGGACGGGTTACATCTTCAGCTTGAATTTGTCGGCGATGACGTTGTAGTAGGCGTTCTCGGATGCCGAACCCCAGGTGCCCACCTGCTCCTGGAACTTCTTGAAGGCCTCGTGGACTTTTCGTGCAGTCGGATCCTTGTCTGCCTCCTCCTCCATAGTTTCCTTGGCCAGTTTGCGGAGGTCGTTGAGCAGCGGCTCAGGGAACCTCACCAGGTTGACGTTGTGCTTGCTGATCAGCTCCTGGAGGGCAGCTCCGTTGCCGGCCTCGAACTCGCTGAGGCTCCACATATTGGTCTCCGCGGCCACGGCATCCAGGGTCATCTGAAGGTCCTTGGGCAGAGCATCGTAGGCCTTCTTGTTGAAGATGACCTCCAGGCAGGTGCCGGGCTCGTGCCATCCCGGATAGTAATAGTACTTGGCCGCCTTGTAGAAGCCCATCCGCAGGTCGTGCATGGGGCCGACCCATTCGGTGGCGTCGATCACACCGCGCTCCAGGGAGGTGAAGATCTCACCGCCGGGGAGAAGGACCACCGTGCCGCCGGCCTTGGCGATGACCTTGCCGCCCAGGCCCGGAATGCGCATCTTCAACCCCTTGTAGTCGGCGATGCTGTTCATCTCCTTGCGGAACCAGCCCCCCATCTGGACGCCCGTGTTCCCCTGCGGCCGTGGCACAAGGTTGAAGGGAGCGTAGACCTCTTCCCAAAGTTTCAGGCCGCCGCCGCTGTAGAACCAGGCGTTGATCCCCTGGGCGTTTAGGCCGAAGGGTACCGTTGTGAACCACTGCGCAGCGGGTGTCTTACCGCCCCAGTAATAGGCTGCGCCGCTTCCGCACTCAACGGAACCGTCGGATACGGCGTCGAACACTCCCAGCGGCGGAACCAGCTCGCCTCCGGCGAAGACTTTGATCTTGATCCGGCCCCCGGTTGCCTCCTCGACGCGCTTGGCAAAACGCTCGGCACCGGTCTGAAGGACCGGTAGGTTAGGCGGCCAGGTGGTGACCATCTTCCAGTCATAGGTCTTCTCCTGGGCCCACACTTTCGGCGCCACAGCGGCCGTGGTGGCTGCCGCCGCTGCGGCCGCTGTTCCTGCTTTTTTCAGAAAATCTCTTCTCTTCATCGTTCACCGTTTCCTTTCTTGAGAAGGGTTTGGGAAAAACGATCGACCACCTCACTGGGTCGACAGTCTGTGGCGTTTGATTCTATAAAAAAGCGTTCTGAAAAATCAAGAACAATCGGACCGCTTTGTCGTCTGGCGGAGGCAGATGGCAGAAGGAACCCGGGCAGCGGCGCGGCAAAGGGACGGGATCAGTTGCCGAAGACAACCCTCGGCAGCCATGTCACCAGGACGGGGAAGAAGGCGACGATGAGCAGGCCGACGAGCTGGAAGAACACGAATGGGATGATGCCCCGATAGATGTGGCCGGTCCTGATCTCCGGAGGCGTGACCGCCTTGAGGTAGAACAGGGAGAATCCGAAGGGAGGGGTCATGAAGGAGGTCTGAAGGTTGACGGCGATCAGGATACAGAACCAGGCCGGGTCGAAGCCGAAATCGATGATGATGGGCGCCAGGACCGGGACGTGGATGAAGGTGATCTCGATGAAATCGAGGAAGAAGCCGATGATGAAGATCAGCCCCATGACAATGGTCATGACGACCCATTTGCCGTGTGCCTCGGCGATGCCGCCGAGGAAGTGGCGGACCAGGTCGTCCCCGCCAAGCCCCCGGAAGACGAGGCCGAAGGCGGCCGCCCCGACCAGGATGATGAAGACCATGCAGGTCAGGACCATGGTGGACTGCATGACGTCGCGCAGGATCTGCAGATTGAACTTCCGGTTCAGGACAGTCAGACTGGTCGCGCCCACGGCACCTACGGCCGCCGCTTCTGTGGGGGAGGCGATGCCGGCGAAGATGGATCCCAATACGGCGATCATGAGGAACAGTGTGGGCACGAGGGCCCGGAAGACCTTGGCTGCCATGATTCTGGGTGTGAGGGCCTCCAGCTCGGCCTCGGGTATGGCCGGGGCCCACTCCGGCTTTGCCTTGGCCACGAGCAGGATGTAGATAATGTACAGCCCCACGAGGACGAGCCCGGGCAGGACGGCGCCCATGAACAGGTCACCCACGGGTACGCCCACGATGTCCCCGATGAGGACCAGGACGATGCTCGGCGGGATGATCTGACCCAGGGTTCCCGAGGCCGACACGGTCCCGGTGACCAGTTCCTTCTGGTAGCCGCGCTTGAGCATGGTCGGAACCGCCAGCAGCCCCATGGTGACCACGGTGGCGCCGACGATCCCCGTGGACGCTCCCAGCAGGGCGCCGACCACGACGACGGAGACGGCCAGTCCGCCCCGGACGCGGCTGAAGAGAAGGCCCATGGTGTCCAGGAGTTCCTCGGCCAGGCCCGACCGTTCCAGCATAACCCCCATAAAGACAAAGAGGGGCACGGCCAGCAGGGTGACATTGGTCATGACCCCCCAGATCCGCAGGGGGAGGAGGTTGAAAAAGGACCAGCCGAAGCCGATCATGCCGAAGGTCAGGGCCACCCCCATGAGGGTGAAAGTGACCGGAAACCCGACCATCAGCAGAACGGTCAGGGCGAGGAACATCCATCCGGCAAGATATTCCATCAGTCGCCCCCCTCCGGTTCCAGGTCATGGCCGATGACGGTGAAAAAACTCCGAATGCCCAGGGCCACCCCCTGGATCAGGACGAGCACGAAGCCGGCGGGTATGAAACCCTTGACGATAAACCTGAACGGGATGCCGCCCGGATCCGGCGACCCCTCCATGATGGAGAAGGCGTTATGGGCGAATTTCAGAGAGGTGACGACGATCATGTAACAGCCGGGAATGAGGAAGAAGAGGACCCCCAGCAGGTTGATCCAGGCACGGGCTTTGGGTCCGAAGCGCTGGTAAAAGATGTCCACCCGGACGTGACCGTCCTTGAGGAGGGTGGCCCCGGCGCCCATCAGGAAGATGAAGGCGAACAGGTGCCATTCCAGCTCCTGGGTGAAGACGAAACTGGTGTTGAAGACATACCGCATGACCACGTCGACAAAGACCACCGCGACGACCACCGCCGTGCCCCATGCCACGATCCGGCCGACCCATTCGTTGACGTTGTCGATCCAGCGGCAAAGGCTTCGGAAAAAGTCTGTCATTTTACCGTCCAGGAATTATCTGACTGAATAATGGCATGTCATGGGACGAAGGCAAATCGGTTCCGGCTCCCAGGGGTCACAATAGAGTATAAAATGTGTTTTGCCATGTCAAACAATGTATTGATTTTCTAACCGACCTCCAACCACCCGTGCTTCTTGGACTGCCCCCCTTCGCCACCGCCCCTTTACTCCGGCTGCAGGATGATGTCCCGGAGGCCTCTCTTGGGCACGTGGTGCACGCCCCGGTCGTCGCGCCAGTATTGAATCCTCCCGTCGGCGCCGACCGGTTCCAGCCTGACCTCCTCGATGGGTTTACCCAGCGCCAGGACGAGGAGGATCTTCAGGTGATCCGGCAGATGGAGGACCTTGGCCAGGGCATCCCTCTTGATGTTGCCTATCATGCACCCCCCCAGTCCCTTCTCCACGGCCCCCAGGAGGATGGTCTGGGCGGCGATCCCGTGATCGCATGAGTCGGAATCAAGGATATCGGTATCCCGCAGGATGACGATGTAGGCGGAGGGTCTTTCCCCCTCAGCCGGGCCCAGCCAGTCCTTCAGATAGCCGGCCCAGGCCAGGCTCTGAAAGATGAGTTGGTTTCTCTCCGGTTCAACGGAAAGGATATACTTCAGGGGCTGGAGGTTGGCGGTGGATGGCGTCAACCTGGCCAGTTCGATGAGTTCCTCGAGGACCTCAGCCTCGACCCGGTGGCTCTGGTCGAACCGCCGGTAGCTGCGGTTCCGGATCACGAGATCCTTGAACATGTTCACCTCCCGCCGTCTAGTGATGGGTTTTTGCTGTCATCTTATCACGAAAAAGGGTGCGGTGGGACGAAGGGGTGGGGTGTTGTCGCCCATCCGGCAGGGGGAGATCGGCAAGGGAAGAGACGGTTTCCAGTTTACAGCTACCCGTTCACAGTTGGAAAAGAGCGGTGATCCGATAAAGACTCATTCACAGTGTACGGCTCACAGTCTACCGTTTCCGGCAGGGAAACCTCGGTGATCACGTCTTTTTCCGGCGTCCCCCTGTAGGTTTCTCCCTCAAAAAGTCCCTGCCAACGTGATGACAGCCAGACCTATAAACAGGGCAAACGCGATCCACCTCGCGAAGTGGAACGGTGTCCGATCCATGATCCAGCGACCGGCGAAAATAACGGGAATGTTTGCGGCCAGCATGCCAAGCGTGGTCCCCAGGATCACCCAGAGGGTCTCGCTGTATTTTGCGGCAAGGACCACCGTGGCGACCTGGGTTTTGTCGCCGATTTCAGCCAGAAAAAAGAGAACGGTGGTGGCAGCGAAGGCACCGTACCTTTCCAGCCCACCGGCGTTTCGGTCCGCCTTGTCGGGAATCAGCAGCCAGAGCGCAACGACGATAAAGCTGCCGCTAATGATCCAGGGCGCCCAGGATGAGGGGATCAGATCGATCATCCAGACTCCCAGCCAGGCGGAAGCCGTGTGATTGAAGATGGTGGCGACAAATATCCCGGCGACGATCAGGTATCGTTCCCTGAATCGCGAGGAAAGGAAAAGCGACAGGAGCTGGGTCTTGTCGCCGATCTCGGCGATGGTGACGGCGGCGGTAGAACTGAACAGAGCTTCCATGAACCATCTCCGGAGGGGCAGATCGGGGGTCGTGTAAACCCTTACGTGGTCATCATGCTAAGATTCTCTTGTTCCGGGCCCTGCCTTTCCATGAGGACGGCTCTGCTGCGAGTGTTCACTTCTCGAAAAGGCATCGGATTGTAACGGAACCCTGTAGAGAGGGCAATCGAATTCAAAGGGTCGGTCCCGGTTTTCAGTTCACAGCAAAAACCTGGAACCAGAAATTCGGGGGGAGGAATGAGTCCAGAGTCCAGAGGCCAGGGTCCAGAGGGGAGAAGAGCGGACGCGGGGAGGAATGAGTCCAGAGTCCAGAGGCCAGGGTCCAGAGGGGAGAAGAGCGGACGCGGGGAGAAATGAGTCCAGAGTCCAGGGGCCAGGGTCCAGAGGGAACGATTTAAAGGTAATGGTACCGAAGTATCGATGTGGCGAAGTATCGAGGTGTTTAGATCAATAACGAAAGAACCGAAGGTTGAATTCCTCGATACCTCCATACCTCGTTACACCGATACTGACCAAATAGCCTGGAACCTCAATCTGCGGCAGCGGGGACGCGGGAACGCGAGGGGGCGATGGGG
>CP070719.1:1964596-1977575 GCA_020350725.1 bacterium | reverse complement strand
CGACCACCTTGTCAAGGTCGCCCCCGGCGGCAACACCGAGTCCCAGAGCGGGGACCTCAGGGCCGGCAGGGAGGCCTCCAGGGAGGTTTTTGAAGCGACGTACCTTAACAGCTACGTCGCCCATGCGCCCATGGAAACCCACACCGCGCTGGCCGAGGTCAAAGGGGGAAAGGCGAGTGTGTGGGCCTCGACCCAGACCCCCTTCGGCGTCCAGGGACAGGTTGCCCGCGCCCTCGGGTTCAATACCGAAAACGTCCACGTCATTGCCCCCTTCGTGGGGGGCGGATTCGGCGGCAAGAGCGCCAGCGCCCAGGCCGTCGAGGCCGCCCGTCTGGCCAAAATCACCGGCAGACCGGTCCAGGTGGCCTGGAGCCGGGCGGAGGAGTTCTTCTACGACACCTTCAGGCCCGCCGCTGTGGTAAAGATCACCTCCGGCCTCGACGAAGCCGGCCGGATCGTCCTGTGGGATTACGATGTCCTTTTCGCGGGCTCGGACGGGGCGGACCTGTTCTACGACGTGCCGCACCACAGGGCTGTTTCACGGGGCCACTGGTACGGCGGCGGCTCCGAGGGACACCCATTTGCCGTGGGACCCTGGAGGGCTCCGGGTACCAACACCAACACCTTCGCGAGGGAGTCTCAGGTCGACATCATGGCCTCCAAGGCGGGCGTGGACCCTC
Organism: bacterium; assembly: GCA_020350725.1. GTDB lineage: Bacteria > BMS3Abin14 > BMS3Abin14 > BMS3Abin14 > BMS3Abin14. The sequence continues at coordinate 1,976,895 of CP070719.1, read as the reverse complement.
TGAAGTTCCGCCTGGACCACCTGAGCGACAGGAAAATGCGGGGCGTCCTCGAGGCGGCGGCGAAAGCCTTTAAGTGGAGTCCCGCCCGGAGCCCGAGCGGCGGCGGCTTCGGGGTCGCCTGCGGCATCCGTTCCGGTGCCTACGTCGCCACCATGGCCGAGGTCCAGGTCGACAAGGCCAGCGGTGAGGTGCAGATCAAGCGCGTCGTCTGCGCTCAGGACATGGGTCTGTGCATCAATCCCCACGGGGCAAAGCTCCAGGTGGAGGGATGCGTCACGATGGGTCTAGGGTATGCCCTGGCGGAGGAGGTCCGTTTTGACAGGGGGGAGATCCTCGATCTGAATTTCGACACCTATGACATACCCAGGTTCTCATGGGTACCGGAGATCGAGACGGTGATCGTGCAGGACGTCAACGCGGCTCCCCAGGGAGGCGGGGAACCGGCTATCATCTGTATGGGGGCGGTGATCGCCAACGCGATTTACGACGCCGTCGGCGTCAGGCTGTATCAGCTCCCCATGACCCCGGAAAGGGTCAGGGAGGCGCTGAGGAAAGTCTGAACCCGCCTTCATCGGATAGGACTTGCGGGTTCACCAGGGAACTATTTCCCTCCCGTCCGTTAGCCCCGGCGAAGGCTTGGTTTTCACCTTTCCCGGCGATTCCGCCTTTCGGCCCTCTCCAGAGAGGCGAGCAGGTCGAACCAGACCTCTATCGACCCTCGCTCAGGATGCTCTCCACCTGCCTGCCGACGACGGCCTCGATCCGGGCCAGGATCGTTTCGGCCGCCTGGAACCGCTCGGAGATCAGCCGCCGGATCGGTCCATTCCGGGCATATTTTTCCATCATGGCCGACCTGCGCATATCCAGGCTGACGACTTGATCGTCCTGCACCATCCTGTCCGCCAGGTACAGCAGGGACGCTTCATCGATCTCATCGTCTCCCCTGGGACGGAGGACCATGTGCTCGGCCACGATGCCGGCCACTTCCGGGAAACCGGCCTCTCTCAATATTACCGCGGCCCTGTCGGCGTGGCCCTTCTGGCCCTTGCAGATGTCGTGGAGCAGACCACCTGCCGTCAGCAGATCGAGATCGTACGAGCGGCCGCAGTCGTTGAGGGCATTCCCCAGGCGGCGGGCGACACCGGCCACCGCGCGGCTGTGCCCCTCGATGGCGGGCGAAACGCTGAAATGGTGGGTGAGCAGGACCTGGCATTCCTCCGGGGACGGGATGGTATGCCTTGGGAGGGCCTTTCTCAGTGCTTCGAGATCCTCCCGGGTATTGGCGCCCATCCCGATATAGGCGTCGGCGACGGGCACGGTCTCGGCCCGGTCTCCGTGTCTGGCCAGGAAGGCCCGCAGGCCTCCCCCTCCCCTGTAGGTCAGCATCTCATCGATGAGGCGGCTGTCGATGAGGGGAGGGTGTCCCCGTCTGTCCATGAATCGGGGATAGCAGATGAGGGGTGACCGGCGGGCGTAGGCCTCCATGAGGTGCCGGACTGTCAGGGGGCGGACGAGAGGCGTGTCCACCGGGAGGACGAAGAACGCGTCACAGGACCGGTGCAGCTCCCTCGCCCCCTGCTGGACAGATGTGAACATCCCGTCACGATAGTGGGGATTGAAGACCCAGCGGCAGACCGTTCGGGCCAGAACGGGCATCAGGTCGCCGCGCCGGTGTCCGATTACTGTGACCACGTCCGTGACCCCGGCGGTCTCGAAGAGTCTCACCGCCCGTTCGATGAACGTCTGCCCTCCGAGGTCGAGGAGCGGTTTGAAGGCCTTCATCCGGGAGGACATGCCGGCTGCCGGGATGAGGGCGGCGATGCGCAGATCAGGCATTGGCCCTCTGGCGGGCACGGTGCCGGATCAGCTGGGCCACGATGCTCACTGCGATCTCGGCCGGCGTTTCGGCCTCGATGTCCAGGCCCACCGGACAGTGCACCCGATCGAGATCGTCCGGGTCGATGCCTTCTTCGATCAGCGCGCCGTAGACCGTATCTCTTTTTCGGCTGCTGCCGATCATACCGATATAGCCGGCATTCGTTTGGAGGGCCTGTGCCAGCACCTGTCTGTCGAAACGGTGGCCCCTAGTGACGATGACGATGCAGCTGTCGGCATCGACGTCAAGACCGGCAAAAACCTGATCGTAGTCGGGTCGGACGAGAACGGCATCGGCTGACGGGAACCTCTCCTCGGTGGCAAATTCGGGCCTGTCGTCGATGACGACGGTGGCAAACCCGACCCGGCCGGTCAGCCGGGCGATCTCCCTGGACACATGCCCCGCCCCCACGACGTAGACCGTCTCCGCCGGCAGGATCGGCTCCACGATATACCGCAGATCATCCACGGCAAGCATGCTGGCCGACCGGCAATCGGCGGCATGCCCGCGCAGCGTCGCCACCAGGTCCGCCGGGAGGGATATCGATCCCGCCCGCTCGCCCCCGGCGGTCAGCACCGCGAGATCCGTTTCCAGATGGTTGTCATCACCCACCAGCCGTCTGACAAAAAGGACCGGCCGCAAGGTGCGGATCTCGTCCTTGAGGACACGGTACACTTCGAGGCTTGCGTCATCGACGGGGACATACTCGATCAGGACCTGCATGCGCCCGCCGCAGATCAGGTCCAGATCGTCGGGGGCGGCCGTGTCGGTCAGGTCATACGATCTGACGCCTGCATTCCGGGTGGAATAGCGGTTCAGAGCGGACCGGATGACATCGCCCTCCAGGGCGCCTCCGCCGATGGTGCCGGAGATCCGGCCATCGCTGTAGACGACCATCTTGGATCCGGAGGTGCGCGGCGTCGATCCGCTGTTCTGGACGACGGTGGCGACCACAACCGCTTCACCCCGTTGAAGGCACCGGAAGATATCGGACCACAGAGAAAGCATCGGACGCTACCTCCTGAACCCGGAAACCTGGGGTCGCATCTTGCCTTTTAACCTTTTGATCGTTCGAGCCACGTTACTGGCCTGGAAACAGTCCGGTGTGTATTGAACCGGCATCCTGCCTCCTTGCACATGTGAGGCAAACAATCTTACAGGGAAAAGGTTAAAAGGCAAGATGCGACCCCGGGTGTTATCCACCCAGGAAAAACTATCTGATCCATAATCTGTTAAAATGGATGAAAGCGTCCCCGAACCGGGGACAGTTCGGTGCACTTTTCAGCGGCGGGAGGAGGTACTTGACCATGGCCAGATACTATGTCGATTGCCGCGAGCAGCCCAGCGTTTCACAGTGCTCCATCGCCATCTCGGCGGATTCGAAGGAGGAGCTCCTGGAGGCCGCGGTCCAGCACGCCATGGCGGTTCACGGCCATGACGACACGGCTGAACTCCGCAATGAGATTCTCAAAGGGATCCGGGAGGGGACGCCTGCCGCCTGAGGAACATAAATAACCTGGGGTCGTATTTTGGCGTTTGCCCACGCCCTTTGCGCGACTGCCCGTTGCTCAGCCCTAATAGCCGAGGAGTTCCGTCTCGACTGAGGCCTCCGCGTGAAAAACTTCATCTCACCGCCGTTGTCCTGTGGCCAGGAAGTGGATTTTGGCATTTCCGAGAGAATGAATCAGACGCCCCGATTTTTCCCCCTCACCTCGATCCTCTCCCCCTCGGTAATCTCAGGGCGGGCTTTCCCTTGGCCTGACGGCCATGCTGCTTGCACCGATTTTGGAACAATGCCATAATCTCCCACTCCGCCCCCCTGTTCTCTTGTTCTCCGGCCGGATTCCGGTATTATGGCTCACGAGGACTCCACACCGCCAACTAACCTCCGGATCCCCCTCTTTAACCCCCAATGGTGGAAGGTCTTCTGATATATTTTATATATTGATCACTGACAGGATAACGCTGTCAGTCACCCGCATTCTCTAGCGCCACGAACCATGTGGACTCGAAGGAGGTATTTCATGGCTTTCAAATGGCCCCCGCCCCAACGCGGTCAGCAGCCTTCCCTTGAGGACTCCCTGGATGAGATCCGCCAGAAGTTCCGGGGGTTCAAGGGGGGGCCCACAATCAACACCTTAGTCATCCTCGTGGTTTTGGGGATCGCCGCCTGGACATGCTGGTTTACCGTCCAACCGGAGGAGACGGGAGTGGTGCAGCGGTTCGGGAAGGTCATGCGCACGGCCGACCCGGGGCTGCACTTCAAACTGCCCTTCGGCATCGAGACGGCCCAGATGGTGCCAACAGCTCGCGTCCTCAAGGAGGAGTTTGGATTCCGTACTGCGGCCGTCACTCCGGGTCAGAGGACGCGGTACGTCCAGAGCCGATCCTACACGGACGAGTCGCTGATGTTGACCGGTGACCTAAACGTCATCGACGTTCAGTGGATCGTTCAGTACCGCATCGAGGACCCCATCGCATACCTGTTCAACGTGCGCGACACGCCCAAGACCATCCGCGACATCACGGAGGCGATCATGCGCCGCGCCGTCGGTAACCGACTCGGCAGCGCCGTGCTGACAACGGGCCGTGTGGAGATCGCCAGCGAAGCGAAGGATGAGATCCAGAAGGTCCTTTCCGAGTACGAGAGCGGGGTGCGCCTCGTCACCGTGGAGCTTCAGGACGTGACCCCGCCCGACCCCGTGAAGCCGGCCTTCAACGAGGTCAACGAATCCCGGCAGGACAGGGAACGGACGATCAATCAGGCCCAGGAGATGGCCAACCGCGAGATCCCCAAGGCCCGTGGTGTGGCGGAGCAGAGCATCAGCGAGGCTGAAGGATACGCCACGGAACGGGTCAACCGGGCCGAAGGTGAGGCTACCCGCTTCCAGGCCATCCTGGCCCAGTACAGAAATGCTCCGCAGGTGACACGGCGGAGGCTGTACCTCGAGGCCATGAACGATTTCCTTAAGGATGTTAAGGGGGTCTACATCGTGGACGAGGAACAGAAGGCCCTTGTGCCGTGGATCAGTCTCGATTCAGGTATGGCGGCGCCCACGGAAGGAGGGCAGCGATGAAACTCTCGTTCAAGACCAGTACAATCTTCATCCTGATAGCGGTTCTTCTCGTGACCATCACCAGCGCGTTCTACATCCTGGAAGAGGGAAAACAGGCGATCATCGTGCAGTTCGGCAGGCCCGTGGGAGACACGATCACCGAGGCGGGCCTACATTTCAAGCTGCCCTTTATCCAGGTGGTCCGGCTCTTCGAAAAGCGCCTGCTCGTCTGGGACGGCGATCCCAACCAGATCCCCACCAAGGGACGGGAGTTCATCTGGGTGGATACCACTGCGCGCTGGCGGATCGCAGACGCCAAGAAATTCCTGGAGAACGTGGCCACCGAAACGGGAGCCCAGTCACGGCTTGACGACATCATCGATTCCGTGGTGCGCGACGAGGTGTCGAACAGCGAGCTGGTGGAGTTGGTCCGGAGCACCTCATGGGTGATCCCCGAGGACCAGGCCCTCGAGGCGGTCCCCAGGGAGCGTGAGGAGGAGCTTAAGAGGGAGATCGCCCGGGGCAGGGAGGAGATCACACGGACCATCCTGACCGAGGCCCAGAAGATCATTCCCCAGTACGGTATCGAGCTGGTGGACGTCAGGATCAAGCGCCTGGATTACGTGGAGAGCGTCCGGCAGAAGGTTTACGAACGCATGATCTCCGAGCGCAAGAGGATCGCGGCCCAATTCCGATCGGAAGGTGAGGGGCGCAGCGCGGAGATCCTGGGTGAAATGGAGAGGGAGCTGCGGCAGATCCGTTCCATGGCCTACCGCAAGGTGCAGGAGATCCGGGGCCGCGGCGACGCGGAGGCCACGCTTATCTACGGCCGGGCTTACAACCGAGACCCCGAGTTCTACGCTTTCCTCCGCACCCTGGAGAGCTACAGGGAGGGAGCGCACGGCAACTCCATGCTTGTCCTCACCACGGACAGCGATTTCTACAAGTATATGAAGGACGCAACGCCTGAATAAGGGCGCAATATGTTTGGGTGAGCGTAAAGTATCAGTATCAGTGGAACTACAGGTAAAAAGTCCACCAAGGGGGGTCGGACCTCAGATTATCAGGTTCTGAATTGATCCCGAGCGGTCGGGATTCGACCATATCCCTCCCGCTTTCCGGGTGGTTATTTCGCCCGCTTTCCCGCCACCAGCCTGATCGCTAGGCAGGGGAACAATAACCTGGGGTCGCATCTTGCCTTTTAACCTTTTCCCTGCAGGATTGTTCGTCAGCCTTGTTTCAGGATGCCGCATGAAGGTGCAGCCCTTACTGGATTGTGTCCATGACTGTGGAGTGCGTTCCAGGGAGGAAAGGTTAAAAGGCAAGATGCGACCCCGGGGGTTTCGGGGTCCTGCCGGGCTATCTGCGGTGGAAGGGCTTCCCGCCCTCGTGCAGGACATACGTCCTGTTGATCCCGATATCCCTCAGCATGTGGTCACTCATGTCAAGCAGAGCCCTTCCCTCTCTCTGGATCCGGTTCCGGGCCCTGACGGCCTTGATCGGTCTAAGAGCAGCCCCGATAAGCGCTCTTCCGATCCGCTCGGCGCATCCCAGCAGGTCAAGTCCGGAAACATTCATCATTGCTCGTTCGGTTGCGTCCACGACACCCTCCCTTCGGAAAAGATGCCGCAAGTATGCATCTCCCCTATTGATAAATCCAACGAATGTTTGTTATGCTTTTCATCAGATATTCTTATGGATCAGGGGGTTTCAGATGGATCTGCCCACAGACCTGCTGCGCACCTTTATCGCCGTGAACGACCACGGAGGATTTACCCGGGCCGCGGAAGTGGTCCACCTCACCCAGTCCGCCGTTTCAATGCAGATCCGGAGGTTGGAAGAACTCGTGGGCAGGAGGCTGTTCGCCCGGCAGGGACGGTCCGTGGCCCTCACGCCCGACGGTGAGAAGCTGTCTCAGTACGCCCGCCAGATCCTGAGGCTCCAGGACGAGGCAATGAGCGCCCTGGTTCAGCCCGAAGTGGAGGGCACGGTGCGCCTCGGAATTCCCGACGATTACGTCAGCTTCCTGCCCGCCGTCTTCGCCCACTTCTCCAGGACGCACCCGAAGATCCGGGTGGAGGTCATCTGCCGCCAGTCATCTGAGATCCACGAGTTGATGGAAAGGGAGGAACTGGACCTGGCCCTGGTGACCGCCAACTGCGGCCGCCCGGTTACCTTCGGCACCATCGTGCGCATGGAACCGGTCATCTGGGTCGCCTCCGCCCACAGAGCGGTGGAAAAGGAGAGCCCCCTGCCGCTTGCCATGTTCACAGACCCGTGCTACCTCCACGATGAGGCCATCAGGATGCTCGAGAAGATGGGCCGATCGTGCCGGATCGCCTACTCGAGCCCCAGCATGGCCGGGCTCATCGCCGCCGTCCAGTCGGGCCTGGCGGTGGCCCTGGTGACCAGGGCCAACCTGCCGGACGGTGCCCGCGTTCTGGGCCCCGACGACGGGTTCCCGGTAATGCCGCCGGTGGTCCTGGAGCTCCACCGGCGCTCAGGCGCCGCCGCCGAGGTCCTTGAACAGTGCTTCATGGAGGTACTCAAGGAAAACGCCTAGGGAAGATCGGGGGCAGGCCTCGAACGGCCGTTAAAGCCATTCCTCTTCCCGGAGATGCCGCCATTTCCGGTCTCTTCCCACGGGAGCCAATTGACCAATACCGGACAAGGCTTTAAGGTAACCACTATGCTGACACGGACGATAGGGCTTTTCGGTTTTCCTCTGGTCATCGTGCTGGCCTCTTCCTGTTCCCTGGCCCCGCGCCCGGAGGCCAGGCCGCCGGTGGCGGCCCCGCTGGTGCCGGTGGCCTGGAGCATGGTGGAGGGCTGGCAGGAAGACGACCCCCGGCTGGTTCTGGAGGCCTTCGGAAAGAGCTGTACCGCTCTGGGGCGGCGCCCGGCGTGGCAGACGATCTGCTCCGAGATCGCCTCGTTCGACGATCCCCCCGAATCGGAGGTGAGGGCCTTTTTCGAGAGGCATTTTACCCCCTACCTGCTTCGCCAGCCCGACAGGAATCCCATTGGTCTGATCACCGGTTATTATGTCCCCGATCTGAGGGGCAGCCGGCAGCCGTCCCCGGACTACCCCTACCCTCTTTACCGCCGCCCGGACGATCTCCTTGTGATCGACCTTGGCGAGGCCTACCCTGAACTCAGCGGTTACAGGCTGCGCGGCCGTCTCGATGAGCGATATGTCCGCCCTTACTGGGACCGGGCGGCCATCGAGGGGAACCGTCAGCCGCTGGCGGGGCACGAACTGCTCTGGGTCGACGACCCGGTGGAGCTTTTCTTCCTCCACATCCAGGGTTCCGGACGCATCCTCTTCGAGGACGGCAGCCGGTCCATGGTGAACTACGCCGACCAGAACGGTCATCCCTACCGTTCCATAAGCCAGTGGCTCGTTCAGCGGGGCATCATGTCGCCCGACGAGATGTCGATGCAGAACATCAAGGCTTGGGCGCGGGGCAACCCCTCCCAGGTCGGCGACCTTCTCAACACCAATCCGAGCTACGTGTTCTTCCGCGAATCGGAAGGAGACGCCGAAAGCCCGCCGGGAGCCCTCGGCGTTCCTCTCACCCCCGGGCGCAGCGTCGCGGTCGATCCCCGCTACACGCCGCTTGGCGCTCCGGTTTTCGTGGCGACGACCTGGCCCAACAGCGACCTGCCGCTCTACCGCCTGATGATGGCCCAGGACACCGGAGGGGCGATCAAGGGACCGGTGCGGGCGGACTTCTTCTGGGGATCGGGAGACGACGCGGAGGCCGAGGCGGGCAGGATGAAACAGCCGCTCAGGATGTGGGTCCTGCTGCCCGTTGATGAACCGATATCGTGAGAAGGGGTGGGTCCCGGGGATCAGACCCCTTCCGCCCGTCCTACCCTGACCGGGCGCTCACGTTGTCGAGGCCCATGTTCAGATAATCCCTGTTGCTGCTTTGGGCAAAGCGAAGCACGGCAGGCGGCCAGCGAAGAGAGGCCAAGCAGGACAACGGATACCGAAGCGCCGATCCTCGTCTTTTCCATCTCCTCCCCCTATACCATGAAGGGAAAACCGCCTCCGGCAAAAGGCGGTCTTTCCCAGATCGTTTGCCGATAGTCCGTCCCAGATCCCCATTTCTTCCCTTCTTTCGGGGTAGACGAGACTCAGGCCAGGGTAAAGGCGATTCCAGGGAGAGAGCTCCGGATCCGTCTGCCCTATGGCAGGTCCATGCGGTAGACACGGGAGCGACGGAACCAGGTTCGCTCGAACTTCGACCAGATGCCGGTGACAGTGGTGTTGTCCTCCAGCTCCCTGTTCGTTTCCATGTGGCGCACACCCCGCCGGCGGACGGTGTCATACATGGCTACGGCGCTGATCGCGGTGATCAATCCCGACGGCTCACCGGGCTTGACGCCTGCGAGGAGAAAATCCACCGTGTCCGGCTTCCGGTACTCCCTGAGGATGTGCGGCAGGCCGAAGGGAAGGAGACGTCCGTTGGCCCTCTTGAAGCTGCGACTGAGGTTCGGCATGCCGATAAAGAACCCGACCAGCTCTCCCTGCCGGGAGAATGTCAGTTTGGCGAAGTTCGGATCCAGAAATCCGAAATATTTTTTCGTGTAGAACTCGGTCTGCTTCCTTGACAGGGGCGTGACCCCGTACAGGGGTTCGAAACAGGCTTCCAGCACACGCCAGAAGGCATCCGCGTGGGAGAAGAGCTCCCTGCGGCTCTTGCAGGTGACCACCCTGTAGTCCTCGCTGCCGGCGTAACGCCTGCGGAACCTCTCGAGCAGCTGTGACTCCTGCGGGATACGGCAGCGGAACTCCACGTAATCGATGTCCTTTTCAAACCCGTAATTCTCGAGGAGCTTCCGGTAATAGGGATGGTTGTAGCTTCCGCTTATGGTCGGCAGGGCATCGAACCCCTCGATCAGGAGCCCTTCGACATCGAGGTCGGTAAAACCCTGGGGGCCGGTCATCTCGGTACAACCCAGGTCGCCGCACCAGTTTTTGACACTGTCCAGCAGCCGATCAGCCACCCCCTGATCGTCGACGCACTCGAACCAGCCGAACCGGCCGCGCCGGTAGCCGAGCTTCTCGGCTTCCAGGCCGTTGACGATGGCGCAGACCCTCCCGACGAGCCTCCCGTTGTCGACGGCCAGGAACAGCTCCACGTCGCAGATCTCGAAGGCCGGATTTTTGTGCCGGTCGAAGTAGGTGAGCTGGTCGGAGAAAAGCTGCGGGACGTAGTATGGGCTGCCCTGGTAGAGCCCATTGGGCACCGAGACCCAGCGCTTCAGGTCAGCCCGGCTCACAACTTGGTTCACCTGGACACTCACGAAGCCTCCCCTGGTAGGACGTCGGTCGGATGGTGAAGGGTGACCGGCGTCTGATCTCATGTGGCTCGCCACACTGCGCCCGACAAGCTTATAGGATTTATATAACACAAGGAGAACAATAGTTCCCTCTTGACCTTCGTCATCTCCCACGGAAATCGCTCCTTGCGTCCGACGGGATCAGGCGTTGAGTCGCGGCCGCCTGCCGGCTGCGGGGTCTTGAAAAAAGAAGTGCGGGCCGGGGATGGAATTGCCGGAATCCTCATGTCGGCGTTTGGCAGGGTTCTAAATGAGCTGATCCATTTTGAGATTCAGAACCTGGAATCCGGAACTACCCCTGACAGTCACCCGCTGGACACCATTGACAATGAAACCTGCCCGGTTTGATCCATCCTAACAGGTTTGGTGGCCTGAAAATCCTGGCTCGAATCCTGGCTCTGACCCCAGGTGCCGCCGGCTGGGAAGTCAGGAAAGGGAGCTTCGGAATCCGGGGTCTGTTTATACGGTAATTCAAATGTGCTACTGTTGTCCTTCCAGGCCGAAGTGCTGTTGAGAAACCTTTCCCCCGAGCGGCTTCAAACCGGGGGCGATGAAATAACAACGTTACACCTGTGGAGGCTGTAAAGCTTTGATCAAGGATACCATTTACACAAAAATAAAATATTTTGCCCTGGTGAAGTCGGAGATCAAGAGATTTTTTAGACAATTGCGCAGGGAGAACTCTTTCATCAAGACAACCGGAGACAGCCTTTTTATATATGAGCAGTATGATAACAGTGAGCAACTGCTTTACGAGTCCGGCAGGCGAACCATGTCCTACAAAGGGATTTACCGAAAAATGACCGACAAGGAGGCCCGCCGTCTCTATATCACACACGTGTTCGAATATGTTGACAGATTGCTGAAGGGGGATGGGGCAAAAAGGGTGAACATTCTCGAGGTCGGGTGCGGTAACTGTATAAATATAGTGAAATTGATTGAAAAATACGGTGATGAAATATCTGTCACCGGCATAGATATCTCGCCGGAGAGGATAAATGTCGCAAGGAAGCACTATGGCGCGGTTTTGGAGACCGCAGACCTCAAGGTCGGTTCGATCACCGAAAGGCTTCCCTTTGACGATGGGCAATTCGACATTGTCTTCAGTATGCACTGCCTTGAACAGATATCATACGAGGTAAAATCGGCAATCAAGGAGATGTATCGCCTCACCGGGATCTATACAGTCCTGATTGAACCGGTATTTGAAAACGGAAATTTCCTTCAAAAATTGTATCTGATCAATTCAGATCACTGCCGAGTTATATTAAAAACAATCACTGAACTGGAGTATCCCGTCATTGAGAACAGAGTATTGGATATTCAGTCAAATCCGAGGAATCAATCGAGCCTTATTGCCCTAAAAAAATAGACCTGGATCAACACAGAGTTTCCTCGTCGAGGGCGCCATGAAAGAGCAAGTCCTGGCGACGTTATTCAGTACAATCGGCCCTAGACCTTAACATAACCTTGGACCGGTTTTGAGGGGGAAGGTCACTCCTAACTTTGGGGGTTTTCTTACCGAAGACCGCAAGAAGATCTCATCGTCCGGCACCGTTATGGATTCAAGAAATCAGACGTCGGAGCATTTTGGTACGGTTACACATCGATTTTAAATCCAAGATCAACCTCGGAAGCCGGAATACCACCACGGATCCCCCAATTTTCAGGCGGTGATTCAAGGAGAACAATAAACACATCTTCGGGAGCTATTCCCAGGGAACCCAGGTTACGAACGATCGCCTGATAGAGGGCCCTCTTTGCTTCCATCGACCTTCCTTTGAAAAGGGTGATCTCAACCAAAGTGTAATTCTCCGTTTTTCCCGGCGGGGCTTGAAAGTCTTCTGGGGCATGCTCCAAGTAACTGATATGCCTGTCATGTTCGGGGATGTGAAGCGCCTCTTGCATTGCAGCATGAACTGAATCACAGATATCCATCTTTTCTTTGGGATCCCTGCTCCGCCTGACCTCAATCCTCACCAGTGGCATGTCATCTCCTCTTTTTAATGCGGCTG
>CP070719.1:1942739-1964496 GCA_020350725.1 bacterium | reverse complement strand
GCCCCCTCGCCCAAGCGCCCCATCGCCCCCTCTGGACACTGGCCCCTGGACTCTGGACTCATTCCTCCCCGCGTCCGCTTTTCGCCCCATCGCCCTCTCGCCCCATCGCCCCCTCGGGTAGGTCCCCGCGTCTCCCTCTGGACTCTGGCCCCTGGGCTCTGGACTCATTTCGCCCCCTCTCCTCTCGCCCTACCGCGCCCCCGGCTCCCCTTGTCCGTTTTCTATTCCCAGCATCAGATGGGCCGCCACCGCGGCTCCGTAACCGTTGTCGATGTTGACCACGGTCAGGCCGCATGCACAAGAAGACAGCATGGTAAACAGGGGCGTGAGTCCGCCCAGGGATGCCCCGTAACCGACGCTGGTGGGGACACCTATGACCGGGACCGAGACGAGCCCGGCCACAACGGAGGGCAGGGCCCCCTCCATCCCGGCAACGGCTATGATGACGCCGGCCCTGGTCATCTCATCCCGAAAGGACGCCAGCCGGTGGAGCCCGGCAATGCCTACGTCATAGGCCCTCTGGGGAGGCCTTCCCAGGAACTGCAGGGTCCTGGCGGCCTCTTCGGCAACCGGGAGGTCGGACGTTCCGGCCGCCACCACCATCACGGGCGGGCCGCCTGCCGCGGGGAGAGACCCGATGCTCAGTGTCCTGGATAGATCGTCATGATCGGCCTCCGGCCACCGCGCCAGCACACCTTGCGCCGCCTCGGAGGCGATCCTGGTTATGAGAAGTGGCGAACCCGAATCCGTGAGATGCTGGACGATGCCCTCTATCTGCTCCGGGGTCTTGCCCTCTCCGTAAATCGTCTCCGGAATTCCGCGCCGAAGCTGGCGGTGGGTATCGAGATGGGCATATCCGAGGCAGGCCGACGGAAAGTCAGCGAGGAGTTCCATGGCGGTATCCGCGGACATCTCCCCTGAGGAGACACCGGCGAGTATTTCCAGAAGCCTTGATCGATCCATCAGCTCATGTTCCAGTCTCCATGTTTCACGTTCCAGGGTAAATCCACCGGCCTGCAACCTGGAACCCGAAACCTGGGATCAGTCAGCTCTCCACTTCGCCGCCTTGACCGTGTTGGCCATGAGGATCGCCCGGGTCATGGGGCCGACGCCGCCGGGGACGGGTGTATACCATCCGGCCACCTCAACGGCATCGGGAGACACGTCACCGACCAGCGTGTAGCCCTTCTTGTCGAAATCCTTCACCCGATCCGGGTCCTCCAGGATGTGCCCGGGGGCGTCCTCGCGGGTCAGCTGGTTCACCCCGACGTCGATGACCACCGCCCCCGGATTAACCCACTCCTTCTTTACCATGAGGGGGCGGCCAACGGCGGCGACGAGTATGTCGGCATTCCGGACGGTCCGATCCAGGTCCGGTGTCCTCGAGTGGCAGATGGTCACGGTGGCGTGGCGGTGAAGGAGGAGAAAGGCCATGGGTTTTCCTACGATATCGCTCCTGCCCACGATAACGGCCCGCCGGCCGTGCGGGTCGATCCCCTCCTCATCCAGCATCCGCATGACGCCGGCCGGTGTGCAGGGCATGAGGACGTCACGGTCCCCCCGGACCAGCCGTCCGACATTCACCGGATGAAATCCGTCAACGTCCTTGGCCGGGTCGATGCTGTCCAGGATCGACACCGTATCCACCTCATCGGGAAGGGGAAGCTGGACGAGGAGGCCGTCCACCCTGTCGTCCCCGTTGAGATCCTTCACGATCCGGAGGATCTCCTCCGTCGGGGTATCGCCCGGCAGGTGGTGGGAAAAGGACTCGATGCCGCTGAGGCCGCAGTCCCTGATCTTCATCCTCACATAGACGGTGGATGCAGGGTCGTCCCCGACCAGGACCACAGCCAGACCCGGCGAACGGCCGTGCCGGGATCGAAACGCTTCCGCCTCGCCCCTCACCTCTCCGAGGACTTTCTCGGATATCTCGGTCCCACTGATAATCTTCGCGCTGGTCATTGTTCACTCCCCAAAAAACGTTCCAGGTTCATGGTTCCCGTTTCCGGAAGCAGGTTGCATTTCAGGGATCGACAGGTTCCGGATCCCGGACCCGCGAATCCACGGTCCAACCTTAGACCGTAATCCGGAAACTGTAAACCGGTAACTGGAAACCGGGTGCTGGGGACTTTATACCCTGCTCTGTGGGAGCGATCATACTAGATCACCTTCATCCCGCCCCTCAGGGTTCTGACGAGCATCTCCCATGTCTCCGTGTGAAATTCCACGGTCCTTCCCAGGTTGCCCCCCACATCCTGGCCGTCGATCCGGACGTCATGATCTTCCAGGATGGATCGGGCCGCTAACACGTTTCGGGCACCGATCCTGGTTCCTATCCCCTCGACGGCCCTGGGGAACATCTCCGCACCGCCGGCCAGCTTGGCCTCCATGTCGCCCTGTCCGATCCCCCTCTCCCTGAAGGCCTCCATGATGGCCTCTACCGCGGTGTCGGCATATTTGCCGGGCATGAGAACCTGGTCCCGTTCGAATGCCAGGGGGAGCATGATGTGCGCCATTCCTGCCACCCCGTCCCGGCGGCTGTAGATGGCTATGGCCACGCATGACCCGAGGCCGTAGGTCACAAGCCTCTGGGGCTTACGGGCTATCCTGAAGTCGGAGATCCCGACGACGACGGGTTTCATCGACCGGATCTGAGCCTTTCGGCCGCATCCGTGAACAATGAGAGGCTCCCGGGATCGGGCAGGATCACCGTCTCGAGGAGACCGCCGCCGGAAGGATGGGAAAGCCTGTAGACAAGGGCGACGGCGACGTTCGAAAGGGTTCCGAGCTCAGCGAGGATCGAATCCAGGATGGCTCCAGCCATGTCCCTGACGAGGATCGGCGGTCTGTTGACGAGCACCCTGTCCGCCAGTCTGGCCAGGATGGTCAGGACAGCCCCGGTCAGGATGTTTCCCATTTCCAGGAAGGCCGAGTCCACCATGGCCTCGCTCTTCTGCCGGGAGCCCTCAAGGATCAGGCCCTTCAGTTCCGTAGCCGCCTCTTCGGAAAGGAGAAGGAGTATCTTTCCCTCCTCGTCACCCCCGTAGGGTACCAGGACCCCGAGAGCGGGCTGTCTCATCCCGCCGAACAGGGACGGCACGTCACCGATGGTCATGGTAATGAAATCGGGATCCTCGACCAGGATATCCAGACCGGTCAACCTGGTCAGGGCCTTGCCGGCCTGCACGGCACCGATGGAGCAGACCTCCCGGATGATATTGATATCATCTTCCGTCATGAGGTGACCGGTGATCCGGGTGCCCTTCATCTGTCTAGAATAGATTGCCCAGGTCGAGGATGGGGACGATCCTGCCGTCCCCGAGAACGGTCATGCCCGAATACCTCGTCAGATACTGGAGGGGGAAGCAGAGCGGCTTGATGACGATGTCCTCCTGTCCCGACACACCGTCAACGGCAATACCCACCACCCTGTTGGTGACTTCGACGAGGACCACCGTAAGGAGGGGCCTGTCCTTCAGGGAACCGGGGAGGTTCAGGAGCTTCCTCAATTCGAAGAGGGGAACGAGATCCTCGTCGACGGTCAGGTAGAAACGGCCCTGGCTCTCCTGAACCTCTTCCAGCTCAACGCTGACGGTTCGGACAACTCTCGTGATGGGGATGGCGAAGACGTGCTCCAGGAGATGGACGAGGAGCATCTTCACGATAGCGACTGTGAGGGGCAGCTTGAGGGTAAAATTGGTTCCTTGGCCGGTCACGCTGTGGATGGAGAGAGTCCCGCCGAGCCCCTCCACCACCGACTGGACGACGTCCATACCGACGCCCCGCCCTGACACGTCCGTCACCTCGTCGGCCGTCGAAAAACCGGGCCTGCAGATGAGCATGATCGTCTCCTCCTCGCCCATGAGCCTGGCCTGGTCGGAGGTGATGATGCCCCGCTCGACGGCTTTGCCTCGAATCTTCTCCAGGTCCATCCCCCTCCCGTCGTCGGATATTTCGACATGGACCATGTCCCTCTCCCGGTAGGCAACGATCCTGATGTGGCCGGTGGCGTCCTTGCCCGCCTTCTTGCGCTCCGAGGCCTTCTCGATGCCGTGGTCCACGGAGTTTCGAAGGATGTGGATGAGGGGGTCGCCCAGCTCGTCGAGGATCGCACGGTCGAGTTCGATCTCCGATCCCTCGATCTCCAGGACAACCTCCTTCCCGGCTTTCCTGGCGAGGTCCCTGACCGCCCGCGGCAGCCTCTGGGTCACGGACTCCAGAGGGTCCATCCTGACTTTCATGACCTCTGTGTGCAGCCCGCCGACGAGGTGGTCGAGGCGGGTCATCACCTGCTCGGAGGTGGTGGTGCCGAGATCCTGGACGAGGTCCTTGAGCCGGCTCTTGGTGACGATGAGCTCGCCCACCAGATTGATGAAGGTGTCCAGCAGGGCGGTGCTGATGCGCACCGTCTTGGCCCCGGACGTTTTGGCGGCCCTCCCGGACTCAACCGGGTCCGCAACCGGGGGAGCGGCCGGCGCGGGCGCCTCCTTCTCGGCAGCCGCTGCCGGCGGCGTCCTTTCCTTCTCCGGAGGCTTGACCGGCTTTTTCTTCACCTCCAGATCGGCTGCAGCCTGGACGATGATCTCTCCCATCTCGGCACAGTTCTCCAGAATGCCCCTCACATCCTGGCTGTCCGCCCCGGATAGAACGACGGTCACCTCCCCGTCGAAATCGCCGGCTTTCACCGAATCAACGGGCGGCTGGACCAGCTTGACGGTCCCGGCGGACTCGAGCCTTTTGATGGCGAGGTAAGCCCTGGCGTTGGGTACCGGGCAGTCCTCCGCGATCCTGAAATTCACCAGGACATCCTCTCTGGCGAGGGAGGGAAATTCCTTCGCGGGGATCTCGACTGCGGATTCGTCAGCCGCGATGCCGGCCTCTTCACCCGCCTTCTCGTCCTCCACACCGGGCATCTCACCGTCTATGACCTTCTGGATCTGGGCAACGTAAGGGGCTGTATCGATATCGTCGAAGGAGGCATCCTTTTCAACAGCAGAGACCATTTCCTCGAGGTGATCGATCCCCGAAAAGAGCAGGTCCACCACTGCAGGCGTGATCCGGGCCGGACCCCTCCGGAAGACATCCATCATGTCCTCCAGGTGGTGGCTCAGTTCGGAGATCTTGCCGTATCCCATTGAGGCCGCCATTCCCTTGATGGAGTGGGCATGGCGGAACAGCTCGTTGATGCTGTCAACGGCCTGTGCATCCTTTTCCAGCACGAGGATGCAGTTGTTGATGCCCTGCAGATGCTCCCTCGCCTCGGAGATAAACAGATCCTTGTACTTGGACATGTCCATGGCGGGCACAAACCTCCCGGACGCAGGGGGAAGGGGACAGTGATCCTCGATCCGGCCTCGTTCTCGGCTCTGGCGGGGGATCAGGGGACGTATCGGTTGATCGGCTGTATCTTCAGTTCCCCCTCGCCTCTCTGAGGATCCGAACGACCACGTCCAGGACTTTTTCGGGCTGAAAGGGCTTGACTATGAAATCCTTGGCTCCCGAATCCAGGGCTTCCATGACCAGGCTGTCCTGTCCGAGGGCGCTGCACATGATGATGTTGGCTTTGCCGTCGTAATCCATGATCTCCCGCAAAGCTTCAATGCCCGTCATCTCGGGCATCACGATATCCATTGTGACGATATCAGGATGGTGTTCCTTGAACTTCTCCACCGCCTCGAGGCCGTTCTCGGCCTCGGCGACTATCTGGTATTCCTCCTCGCCGAACTTCTTTCCCTGGAAGATATCGCCGATCATGTTTCTCATGAACATGGCGTCGTCAACGATCATCACTTTAATGGCCATTACAACTCCCCTTTCGAGAACGCCGCGTCTATCCAGACCCGAAGTTTTTCGGGGTTAATCAAAGAGACAAGCCTCTCTCCGCTGCGGAAGATACCCTCGACAAAAGTTACCTGCCCCGTTCGGTCACTGATCTCCCTGGTTACCTCCTCGAGGAAGGAGTACCTGGCCATCCCCATCGTCGCGCCGACCATCAGTGAGATGCCGCCCCTTTCCGGAATGAGCCTGATCAGAAGTTCGCTCTCTTCGTCCCCCGAGACATTCATGATCTTCGCAATGTGGATGACCGAGGAGAGGATGCCGTGGACGTTGATCACGCCGAGCAGGAATTCGGGGGCCAGAGGCAGGGGTGTTATCTCCTCGGTCCGGTGGATCTCAGCGATGTCCTCCAGGGGCAGGGCGAAATATTCACTCCCGATGGTAAAGAGGATGACTCCGTGGCCGCTGTCTTCGGGCTGATCTCCGACATCCGCTCCGAATTCGACGAGCTCGATCTTGTCTCCGATCAAACCTTGAACTCCTCTGATAGTTTCTTCAGCTTATCAGAGAGGACGGTCAGGTCCTGGGCCGAGGCCGCCAATTCCTCCATGGAGGCGGTCTGTTCCTCCGTAGCCGCCGAAACCTCTTCCGTGGAGGCGGCGTTATCCTCCGCAACTCTTGATATCTCGTCGGCGGCTGTCGTCAGATCGGCGGCGGCCTTGCTCTGTTTTTCCGTGAGCTGGAATATCTCCTGGGCGTTGCTGGTCGATTCCAGGACAGCCTTGACGATATCATCCAGGGCTCCGCCCATGCTCTGAACGATCTCCTGTCCCTCATCCAGAACCCCGCCCACCTCTCTCATGGAGAGGAGGACCTGTTCGCTCTCGTTCTGGATGCGGTCTATGATGCCCGAGATCCTCTCGGCGAACTGTCCGGTGTTTTCGGCCAGCTTCCGGATCTCCTCGGCAACGACGGCGAATCCCCGGCCGTAGTCACCCGCCCGGGCTGCCTCGATGGTGGCGTTGAGAGCAAGAAGGGTCGTCTGCTGCGCGACGCCCGTGATGATGTCGACGATCTCACTGACTTCCTTGCTGCTCTCGCCGAAGGTCGTCACCATTTCACCGGCACGGGAGACGGCATCGAACACCTGGCGGATCTTGGTCACCGCCGTTTCCGTGTGCTTGCCGCCGGCCTGAGCCGTATAGCCCGCTTCGGTGGAAACCCTCGCCGCCTCCTTCCCCTTCTCGGCCATGGCCTCGAGGCTCGAGGCTATCTGGTGGATGGACTCGGACATGCGCTCCACCTGGGACACCTGGCTCTCGGCACCTTTGCTGATGCCGTCGATGGATGCGGCGATCTCCTCTGTCGAAGCGTTCATCTCCTCCGCAGTTGCCGAGAGGGTCTGGGCCGACTCGTGGACGTCTTCGGACGACGCCTTGAGGCTTTTGGCCATCAGGGAGAGTCTCTTGACCATCACGCCGAGTGATTCCCTGAGATCCGTCAGTTCATCCTCGAAGGTCTTCTTGACGGGAGAGAGATCCACTGTCAGGTCACCCTCGCTCACGGAGTTGGCGATGTCTCTCATTTCCCGGATATCCCGGGTGATGTTGGTGGCAAAGACACTGCCCAAAATCAGACCGACCGCTATGGCCGCAGAGGTGGACCCGAACTCACTCCACCCCCCCCTCACGCCGAAGAGATCGAAGATGTAGGGAACGAAAACAACCACCGCGATCACTATCAGAAACGACAGGATCAGCTTATATCTCATCTCCATTCTCATAACAGGGAACTCCTTTCCCTTACCGTGTCCGACCCGGTCCCTTCAAACTGAACACGGGAGGCCGTGGTCAGATTCTCGGGACCAGGGGATCTTCCTCAAGGGGCACGTCCCTCTTTCTATAGATCCTCTCGGTGGGCGAGACATTCTGGAAGTAAAGCCTGTTGCGCCCGATGAGCGTTTCGGCCTTTCCCAGCATCAGATAGCCGC
Source organism: bacterium (assembly GCA_020350725.1). GTDB lineage: Bacteria > BMS3Abin14 > BMS3Abin14 > BMS3Abin14 > BMS3Abin14. The sequence goes on along the minus strand of CP070719.1, from coordinate 1,956,728 downwards.
CTCGTCTCATGCACCTGGAGAAGTTGGTGATGACCTTTTCCTGTTTCTCTCTCGACAGATATATGAGGAGATTTCTGCATACGATCAGGTCCTGACGGCTCTCGGGCATTTCGGTCAGGACGTTGGCGTTTTTAAAGGTCACGGACTTTCTGACCCGGTCGACGACCTGATAGCCTCCGTCCGCCGGGAAGAAAAAGGTCTCCCGCTCCTCTCTGGGGAGGTTCTTCAGGGCGTCCGTCTTGTACCAGCCCTTTTTCGCCTTTTCCAGGACCGCCCCGTCCACGTCTGTCGCCAGGATGTTGAACGATCGTGACGGTGATTCCCTCTCGAGGACCCTCAGCATGAGGATCGCCAGGCTGTACGGCTCCTCTCCGCTCGAACAGCCGGCACTCCATATATTCAACCTGTGGGAGTTGTCGCTTTCGGAAAGGAGTCGGGACACGATCTTTTGCTGAAGGTAATGGAAAGCGGAGGGGTTGCGGAAGAATTCGGTGACATGAATGGTCAGGTACTGGAAGAGGTCCTCGAGAGCGTCCCTGTCGCGTTTGAGAACCCTGAAATAATGCCCGAGGCTGCCGTATCCCCGGGACCGGACTTTCAGGTAGATCCGGCGAAGGATACATCTCTCCTTGTAGGCCTCCAGATCGAAACCCTTCTCCCTGATCAAGAGGTCCTTCAGGGCCTCGAAGGCCCAGGCGTCCCTTTCCGGGAGTTGGCTGGTATCTGAGATTTTCAGTTCGACCAAGGCTCCGTCTCTGTAACGGCCTCATGATTGGGCCCAGCATTGGGCCACTCGGGTCCCGCTTACTAGGAGGGGGAGGTCATGCCCTCCCCCCTTCTCCGGCAGAATGTACGGAACTGCTGTCAAAAACGGGCCCGTGCCCCGGTTCAGCTGTAACCTGTCCAAAACACTCGGTTTCACGGACCTGCTGCCCATCCACCAAAATTAATGGGTTTGTATCACAACAAATCTGACAATGTCAACATCGCCGGGCAACCGCCTACTGTCGCCTTCAACGCTGAATTCCGGTCCGGGGAGTGCCCTCTGTCATCTCTTCCGAAAACGGTCGGTTCCGCCTCCCGGCCCGATCTGGCGCCGGGCCATGGAGTTTCGAGAGGGTGCCGAATCCTGCCCGCAACGGTGGAAGCCGGCGGAAGGAAACGGTAGCCGTCGGCGGGATTTACACAGAGGATGTGACGGGGTTTCGGGAGCGGGCCTGGACTCCTCCCGGGGCCGTTATCCCGGTGTGTCCTTTTTCTTCCCCGAGGAGAGGGTGAACAGGATCCGGCATCCGTCCCTGTATTTCCCGTCGATCCAGAGCCGTCCTCCGTGGCGTTCGATGATCGCCCGGGCAATGGGAAGCCCCAGTCCTGTCCCCTCGGGTTTCGAGGTCATGATGTCGCCACCCTGCTCGAACCTCTCGAACACCCTTTCCCTCTCACCGAAGGGGATACCCGGCCCGGTGTCCTCCATGGCGAAACGAACCTCACCTTCATTCGGCATCGAGCAGGAAAGAGTCGCCCGCCCACCCTTGGGTGTGAATTTGAGCGAGTTGTCCATCAATTTATCGAAAACCTTGTTCATCTTGCCCGTATCCAAAAACACCCTCGGAAGATCCTTGGGGAGATCGACGGTCAGCGTGACGCCCTTCTCGGCAAAGAGGGTCGAATACCTCTGCGCCAGGCTCCCGACAAAATCGGGTATGCTCACCTGCGTGAAGGAGAAGGGCATCGTGTCCGAGTCCAGCCTCAGGATATCCGTGCTGTCATCGACCAGCCGGGCAAGCCTGTAGGCCGCCTTCATCGCGATGTTCACCTTGTTGATCTGGCCCTCCACGGAAAGGCCCGCCTTTAGCAGCTCCAGATATCCCAGGATCACGGTGATAGGCGTCCGGAACTCGTGGGAAACATTGGTGATGAAGTCCGATTTGATGTTGTCCAGGGCCTGAAGTCTGTCGTAGGCCGTCTTGAGCTTGTCCGCCTGCCGCTTGAGGTCCCTGTACAGGCGGGCCCTCTCGATCTTCATGGAGACCTGGGAGGCGTAGACGCTCAGGAGCCTCAGGTCATGCTCGTTAAGCTCCTGCCGGCCCACCCTGTTGTTGCCGTTCAAGACGCCGATGATCCGTTCGCCGACTTTCAGGGGAACACATATGAGGGATTTGGATGTGTAGCGCCCGTGGCTCTGGAGCTTCTTCAGTGTCGGATGGCTCTCGATATCCCTGACGAGCAGGGGCTCTCCGGTCTTGGCTACCCAGCCGGCGATCCCCTTCCCGACCTCGACCTTGGCCGAGGCGAGGACCTCCTCGCCAAGACCCTTGGATGCCCGGATCCTGAGAAATTTCTCCGAACGATCGAGGAGCATGATGGAGATGATGGAGAATCCCAATTCACCCGAGATCTGTCTGACTATTTTATCCAGGACCTCGTCGACGTTCAGTTCGAGTTCGAGTTCAAGATTGAGCCGGACCACGGTCGCCAGTTCAATGTAACGATCCCTGACGTCCTCGTACTCAGACACGAGCCTGAGCCTGGATCTTCTGTCCTCCAGAGCGTCCTGCAGGAGATCCCTCAGCTCGTCGCCGTCCGAGCCGGGTCCGACAATGCCGAAAATCCTGTTCCGCAGCAGATCGTGGGGATCCCACCGGGTGGATTCAGACCACAGGAGGATGGTGGGTGATTCGAGCAAGGATTCCCTGGTGCCCTGGCGGGGTTGAACCCGTTCCCTTTCCGTGAGAAGGATGTCGATCTCCCTATCCGAGGAGGACGCCGTCAGGACACCCCCTCCCAGATCCCCTATCAAACCAGTCAGTGTGGAAACAATCCCCGGATCGGGGAGGTCGATGTGCACGGTGAAGGCCGGCTGCATGATCAACCGAACCTCATGGCTCTCTCATGTTCGTCCATCAACTCCAGGAGGATCTTTCTCGAGCTCTCCTTTTCTATGTCGGTCCTGCTGTTCACCACCCAGGTCTTGACCGGTAATGTGGGATCCGTTTTCTTGAGCCACTCCGTGAGGAGCTGGATCTCCTCCCAGGAATCTCCGTCGCCGGACGGGAGGAGCATCAGGACGGCATCGATACGGATGCCGCTGTTGATGATCGCCTGACCCGTGGCCTTGAGCTTAGAGACGTCCCCCACCCCGATGATCTCCAGTTCATCACCGGCCTGGGTCCTCATCCGCGCGGTCTCGCCTCGGCCCTTGGGTGCCAGTTCGAACTCGCCGAAGATCCCGCCGAGAAAGGCCTGTCTCAGCTCGCCCGAGGGAGAAATGATCAGGTATCTGAAGAACATTGGGGTCTCCTGTTGGACAACCTCGACACAACCGCTCCCGCCTGCCGAACACCCATCTCCCGACTCTCCGCGCCCCTTACGGCGCACCGCGGCTTTCGCGAAAGCGGCTGAGGGAGGGATCCTTCCGGACTGGGCGCGCGGAGTCCGGTCGCCGCCCCCCATCGGGTCCGGAAGCTATAGTTTTCTCAGCTCATCCATGAGCCTGTGAAGCGATCGCAGACCGGCTTCACCGTCATCGGCCGAACCGGCCCTCAAGTAACCCGAAGACATGGCCTTGGCGACCTGGGGAATAAAACGGAAGGGGGGCAGGCTCGTCCTTTTGACCGCACCCTCAACGGTCGTGCCGCCCTCGAAGGCCCTGCAGACCTGTGCCATATCCTCCTGGGTCGGGACCTGGTCCTCCGAAGGTGACAGGGTCACCGAAGCCGGCGGCAACTGCCGGCTGGCCTCGTTCATCTCGTCGATGAGCCGGACACCCTCCATGAGAAGCTCCTGCCCCTTAGTCCGCCCCAGGTTCTCCTCCGCCTTGAAGGACGACGGATCGAGCCAGAATCTCCCCTCCTTCCAGGCGAGGAGGGAATAGAAAGCCTCGATCCCCTTCCAGGGACCCACCTCCGCGAAGCGGGGCTCCCCTTCGACGAAGTAGATCCTGCCGATGTCCTTTTTACCCTGAAGGACCAGCATGCCCGTCTTGCGCCCCATCTCGATGAGCTGAACGACTTCCACCAGATCGACATCTCCAAGAAGGCCCTCAAAGCTACCCCTCAATCGAAGATCGCCGGCTTTCTTGAGTATCGAGTTGACCTTGGCCTTGAGCTCCTTGACGCTGAAGGGTTTCGTAATATAGTCATCCGCTCCCATCTCGAGGCCGACGACCCTCTCGTCTATATCCTTCTTAGCCGACAGGAACACGAAGGGGATCGAGGCGGTCTCCGTTCGGGATTTGAGTTTACGGTAAAGACCATACCCGTCGAGGCGCGGCATCATGATGTCCGATACGATGAGGTTCGGCTGTTCCCTGAGCGCTACGTCGAAGGCCTCCTCTCCATCACCGGCCTCCACGATGTCGTACTCCTCACTGAAAGTGAGACGCAGGAGGTGGCGAATGCTGTCTTCGTCGTCAACGATCAGGAGCTTGATCCGATCAGTCGTCATGGGAATTCCTGCTTTCGAGGGACGCGAGAAAGCTCTCGACAAGTTCCGGATCGAACTGGGTTCCCGAGTTCCTGCGGAGTTCCTGGCTTGCCTCCTCGAGGCTCATCTTCTCCCTGTAGGGACGTGTGGTGGTCATGGCGTCGAAGGCGTCAGCCACCGATATGATCCGGCCGACGAGGGGGATCCTCTCCCCGGTCAATCCGTCCGGATATCCACCCCCGTCGAATCTCTCGTGGTGATGTCTGATTCCGGGAACGATCTCGGAGAAGGACCTGAACTTGCCCAGGATGCGGGAACCGATCACGGGATGATCATTGATGGCTTCCCGCTCCTCGTCGCTCAGCCTGCCCTCTTTTGCCAGGATCTTTTCCGAGACCCCGATCTTCCCGAAATCATGCAGCATGCCGGCGACCTTGAGCATGGTGAGAAACTTCGAATCGTATCCCATGACGGCGGCTATCATAAGAGCGTATTCGGCAACCCGCTGCGAGTGCCCTCTGGTATAAGGGTCCTTGGCGTCGACGGCGGAGCTGAGCGCTTCGAGGGTGTTGAAGAGGAGATCGGCCAGCTCCTTGTACATATAGGCGCCGTGGAGCAGGGACGATGCCTGATTGGCGAGAGCCTCGGCGAATTTCACTTCGCTGTCTCCCACGTTTTCCATGTTTTCCCAGAAGAATACCAGGTGCCCCCTGCTGTAGTTCCTGATCCTGAAGGGAAAGATGAGGCCGGCTCTGCGATTTCCATCCCCTTCATACCCCACCGGATCCGGTAGCACACAGGCCGGTCCGGCAAGGTCCTCGGAGATCTCAACAAGGCCGGCTGTGTGGTGGTCGCCGGATACCTCTCCATGGATTTCGAAGGAGTCCTGGCTCAGCGTCCCTTCCGCCCCGGGGAGGACAAAGAAGCCCGAATCCGCCGACAGCTTCTGCAGACCCCTGTCCACGATCACCGAAAGGGAGTTCCTGTATTCCCGGTCCGGGGCCAGGTTTTCGGTGATGGAATAGAGAAACATCAGTTCCTCGTATTTATCCATGAGGAACTGGGTGGTTTCCTCGAGACTGGTTTTGGCCAGAACCTTCTCCGCCATCTGTTCCTGGATAAAACGGCCCAGGCCCTCGAGGGCGGATCTGCTGAAAACGGGGCTCTTTTCCGCCAGCGCAACCAGGGACTGGGGACTCTCCATCCCCAGTTTCTCGGCCAGGGACCGAAGGTGATCCCTGTGCTCCTCCGATATCCCCTCAACCACCGCCTGGCAGATCACGACATGCCCGAGATGCCTGCCGTTGATGTGGATGGGACAGAGCACCTGTCCCATCCTGGCATGGCAGAGAGTGAACAGCGTCCCGTCATCGGGCTGAGACCGGTCGAGCAGTTCGCCGATGGACTCCCTGCACCTGTTGTCCCCCATACTGGTGCCCCGGACGCTCAAACAGAAAGGCCCGACCCCGGCCGATACGGATCGCCGGTCCTCGTCCCGACTCAGAAAAGTGATCATGGTGCCGGTCACTTCAGCCAGGGATTCGATAAATCTCCGGATCTCCTGTTGCGGAACTATGTAGTGCTTATGGGGCATGGATCAGGGGCTCTCACTGGAAACGGGCAGGGTAAAGAGGAACGTGCTGCCCTTCTGCGCCTCTGAGATGAGCTCTATCTGGCCGCCGTTCATCTCCACGAGTTTTCTGCAGATGGGAAGGCCCAGGCCGACGCTGTCGGCGCCGTCGTCCGTGAAGATATGGTGACTCTGGTATTTCTCGAAAATGGTGTCCCTGCGGTCCTTGGCCACGCCGGGCCCCTCGTCCCGGACGAAAACCTCCAACTGACTGTCGGTTCCCTCCCTCTTTTTGACCTTGGCCCCTATGGTGACGACCGTTTTGCTCGGACTGAACTTGATGGCGTTGGAGATAAGCCTGTTGGTGATATCGATGACACTGTCCCTGTCGGCAAAGGCCTTTGGCATATTGTCCTGGACGTCCGCCTTGAGGGCGATTTCCCGTGCCTGGGCGGCGTTCTGATTGTTGACAATGGATGTCAGTAGAGCGTCCGGCAGGGAGAACGTTTCCGGGGAAAACCGGTAATCGGCCAGTTCGATGCGGGTCAGGCTCAGCAGGTCATCCACGATCTCGGACAGTTTGCCTGACTCGACATCGATGGCGTCCATGTACTCCTTCTGGCGGGGCTGGGCACCGCTGTAAACCTCCTCCCGGAGGAGCTCCGAAAACCCCTTCAGCGAGGTCAGTGGGTTTCTGAGATGATTGGAGACGTTCTCCAGGAACTTGTTCTTCAACCGATCCAGTTCCCGTTCCGAGGTTACATCCCGGAGGAGGATGATAAGGCCCAGAGTCTGCTCATCCTCTTCGTCGACCACCGCCACGCTGGCAAGGAGAGGGGTCTCACCCCTTTTGGACAGAAAACGGATGCTCCACTGCGGATTGGCCTGACCGATGCGCTGTTCCTCCAGGATACTGAAACGTTCCTTGGGAATATGATCGAAGAGCACCTGGCCGACCAGTTCATCGTCCTCGATGCCGAGAAGCTGGTGTGTCAGAGGGTTGGCGTGTATGATCCTGTAGGACCAGTCCGTGACGATGACTCCCTCGCCTATATTCCTCAGAATGGCCTCCACCCGGCTGTTCTCCAGCTCCAGATCAGCGAGCTGATCGTCCCTTTCCCTCAGGAGTCTGAGATTGTCGAGGAGCACGGACAGCTGAGAACCGATCATGTTGATCAGGGCCCTGTCGTCAGCGATGAAAAAATTGCTCCGGTGGCTGTGGAGCATGATATTACCCAGCACCCGACCCGAGGAACTGAGGATAACCACCAGTTCCGATCCCACCGCTTTCCTCGACGCCCTCCCCTGGATCTCGCTGTCCTCGACCAGTTCGGTGTCCAGGGAGGTGATCTCGTTAACAGGGCAGCCCCTCTCCGAACTGAGCGTCTCGCTGCCCTTTCTGATCAGCTGCTTCTTGGATAGTTTCAGGGGGACGTTCCGGCTGCGTATCGCCACGGTCTTGGTACGGCTCCCCTGAAAGGCCAGCAGGATGGCGCCCAGATCGAAATCAATGACCTTGGAGATAAGCTGGAGGGTATTCTGGAGGAGGACGTCCGGCCTGTCGAGATGCGAGGAGAGCTTGCCCACTTCACTGATGATGGTCAGCTCCATGAGCTTTCGCTCCAGAATGTCGTCGGCCCGCCCCTTCAGTGTCTCGCTGGTCAGTTCCTCCCTGCTGACGGGCACAGCGGGAACACGCGTCTCCTCCAGAAGGGATGAAAGGGTGTCCAGGAGGTCCTTCTCCTCGATGGGTTTTGTGATATAGGCGTCCGCCCCCACCTCGAGACCCCAGAACCGGTCCTTCTGGGTATCCTTGGCCGTCATCATCACGATCGGCAGGTCCTTGAGGCGGTCGTCGCTCCGGATGAGGCGGCACACCTGGTAACCGCTCATCTCGGGCATGATGATGTCGAGGAGAACGAGGCTGGGCGGGTTCTCACCGATGGAGACCATGGCCTCGTGACCGTTCATGGCCCTCTCAACCTTGTAACCCTCCTTGGTGAGGATATCCTTGACCAGTTCATGAATGAATGGGCTGTCGTCAACGACCAGTATTCTGGGTTCCATCAACCGCTCTCCTCGTCTCCGGTCGGTAGCCGGATGATGAACCGGCTCCCCTGTTTGTCACCCCTGTTCTCCATCCGGATCCTGCCGCCGTGCATTTCGACGATCCTCTTGACGATCGTGAGGCCGAGACCGCTCCCCTTGGCCCGTTCGGGAAAAGGCTGTCGAACCTGGTGGTATTTATCGAAGATCCGCTCCATCTCCTCCGGAGGGACTCCGGGACCTTCATCCAGGATCTCCACCACGACCTCCCCGGCCTCTCTGAAGGCGACGGACTCGACGATACCGCCCCTCGGCGAGAAGCGGATAGCGTTCGAGTAGAGGTTGGTCAGGACCTGGAGGAACCTGTTGCGGTCGCCGAGGAATACCAGGTCCTCGGCCCTTCCCCGGACGGTGCTCCTCAGATTGACGTCCCTCTGGCGACCGTAACCCTCCATTATCTTCTCCGTATATTCGAGGAGCTCCGGAAGTACCTGAGGCCTGATATCGAGGTGGAGGCTGTCCGAGTCGAGGCGGTCGAGGTCCAGGATATCATTGATCAGCGACACCATGCGGTCTGTCTCGGCATCGATGATCTTCAGGTAATCCATGACCATGGTGTTCTGCTCGTAACGTTCCTCCATGAGCAATTCGATGAAACCTTTCAGGGAGGTCAACGGGGTCCTGAGATCGTGGGTCACGATGGCGAGGAACTCCTCCCGCCGTCTCTGAAGATTCTTCACCTCCGTCATGTCCCGCAGTCCGAGGAGGATCTTGGGTACGGACGGATCGGGTGACAGGGAGAGGCCGACCAACTGGATGTCGCGGTGTTCGCCTCCCTTACCGGTGATCTCGAGCATCGCCCTGACCGGCCTGCCCGCATTGGCCGCCACCGACGGCAGGAATCCATCCGGAAGAGGGAATCCGGTGTCGTGAAAATCGACACCGGCCAGTGGTGACTCCCCCTTGCCGAGGATCCTCTCGGCCATGGGGTTAAGATCCATGATCCGGCCGTTCTCCTCCAGGACTACAAGGCCTTCGTCGAGAATCCGGAAAACCTCTTCCTTCTCACGGCTGAGGGCCTTGACCTCTGCGAGACGTGCCTCGAGCTGCCTGAACAGCATCCTGTTGTGGGCGGCCAACTGCTGCCGCTCGAGGGCCCGTTCCACGGATCTGAGCAGATCTTCCCTGACGATGGGTTTTCGAATGTAGTCGTAGGCCCCCGCCTTCAGGGCCTCGATGGCGCTCTCCAGCGAGGCGTAGGCCGTTATCATGATGGCAACGAGATCCTGGTCGAGCTCCCTCAGGCGGGTCAGGACCTCGGTCCCCATGATGTCCGGCAGGACCAGATCCAGAACGACGACCTGGAAACTGCCCTCCCCGAACATCCTGATCGCCTCGCTTCCCGATCCGGCTACCGATACGTCATATCCCTCCTCAGACAGTATCTTCAGAAGCAGATCCTGGAAGAACCTCTCGTCGTCAACGACGAGGATCGGGCCTTTGATCATACCTTCGGTCATGGTCACTCTCGGCCGTGTCCCTTCCGTGTCACAGGTGCTCGATCGCTCTTTTCCGCTCCCATTGAGCCGGAAGGTTCACTCCCTCTCAGCTTTTCGGCGCTCGCCTGCCGGCCGGGGCAGCCTTCCGGAACTTCGCTTCAGCGGGAAAAGCCGCATCCAGAACCTGATCGACATTCCTGACCGGGACAATGTCCATCCCCTTCAGGATGTACGCAGGGATCTCCTCGAGGTCCGGGGGATTCCTCTCGGGGATGATCACCTTCGTTATCAGGGCCCTCTTGGCGGCGAGTATCTTCTCCTTGAGTCCACCGACCGGGAGGACTCTCCCTGTCAGAGTCACTTCGCCCGTCATGGCCACGTCATCGCGGGGGGACGTCCCGATGAGGGCGGACACGAGGGCGGTGGTGATGGCGATCCCCGCGGAGGGTCCGTCCTTTCGAATGGCCCCTGCCGGCACATGAACGTGCAGATCGACGTCCCTGACCTGGTCAACCGACAGGCCCAGATCCTCCCTGCGGGCGCGGATGTAGCTCAGGGCCGCCTGGGCGGATTCCTTCATAATATCACCCAGTGACCCGGTCAGGGTCAATGACCCTTTGCCTTTGACGGAGGACACCTCGATGTTCAGGATATCCCCTCCCACCGGTGTCCAAGCAAGTCCCACCGCCACTCCCACCTGAGGCTCTCCCCGGTCGGCGAGGCCTAGATGCCTTGCCGGACCGAGGTAGGCGGGCAGATCCCTGACGGTGATCCTGGTCCGCCCCGTCTTGCCCATGGCCACCTTCCGCGCCACTTTCCTGCACAGGTTTCCGATCTCCCGCTCCAGGTTCCTGACTCCGGCCTCGCGTGTGTAATCCAGGATCAGCTGTTTCAGCGCCCCGTCCGAGATGGACAGCAGCTTGTCGTCGATCCCGTTCCGCTCCATCTGGCGGTCGATGAGATAACGCCGGGCGATATGCATCTTCTCTTCCGCCGTGTACCCCGACAGACGGATGACTTCCATCCTGTCCATGAGCGGAGGCGGTATGGGATCGGCGAGATTTGCGGTGGCGATGAACATCACCGACGACAGATCATAGGGGACGGCAAGGTAGTGGTCACGGAAGGCGTGGTTCTGCTCCGGATCGAGGACCTCGAGGAGCGCGGAGGAGGGGTCTCCCCTGAAGTCCGCTCCCAGCTTGTCGATCTCGTCCAGCATGAATACGGGGTTTCTGGAACCGGCCTGCTTGATCCCCTGTATGATCCTGCCGGGAAGGGCACCTATATAGGTCCTCCTGTGCCCCCTGATCTCGGCCTCGTCCCGGACTCCGCCGAGGGACATCCTGATGAAATTCCTGTTCATGGCCCTGGCGATGGACCGGCCCAGGCTGGTCTTCCCCACACCCGGCGGACCGACGAAACACAGGATCGGACCCTTCAGCCCCTTGCGGAGCTTAAGGACGCCCAGATACTCCAGGATCCGCTCCTTCACCTTCTCCAGATCGTAGTGATCCTCGTCAAGGACCTCCTGTGCCTTCGCGAGATCGAGCCTGTCGCGCGTGGATTTTCGCCAGGGGAGTTCCACCATCCACTCCAGGTAGGTCCTTATGATGGCCGCCTCTGCCGAGTCCGGATGCATCTTGGACAACCTCGTCACCTGCTTATCGACCTCACGCTGGACCTCGGCGGGCATTCGGGCCTTCCGGATCTTCTCCTGAAACTCCTCCATCTCCTCCTGCCGCTCGTCCTTTTCCCCCAACTCCTGCTGGATCGTCTTGAGCTGCTGGCGAAGGAAATACTCCCTTTGAGTCTTGTCGATCTCCTCTTTGGTCTGATCCTGAATGTGCTGCTGCACCTCGAGAACTTTCAGTTCACGGCTGAGGAGATCGAAGATGAAGTTCAGTCGCTGGGACGGATCCTCGATCTCGAGGACACTCTGAGCCTCACCCGGGTCCAGGCCGAGACTCGAGCCCACGAGGTCGGCCAGGCGGCCCGGTTCATCGACGTTCTCGGCCACGGCCAGGACGTCCGGGGGAACGGCCTTGCCGAGGCGGACAAGGGCCGACAGGGATACCTTGACCGTCCTGATGAGAGCCTCCAGCTGAACAGGTACCGGATCGGGGACCCTTTCGGGGATGGCCTCAAGGTGTACGGTGAAGAAGGGATCCGTCTGCTGGTAGTCCGTTATCCGGGCACGCTGGAGACCCTGAACGAGTATCTTCGCCTTGCCGTCAGGGGTCTTCAGCATACGAACGATCACCGACACAGTACCCATGGCATGGATGTCCTCCCGGCCGGGCTCCTCCATTTCTCCCCTTTTCTGGGCGCTGAGAAAGATGAGCCTGTCGCCCTTGAGGGCCTCATCCAAAGCCCGGATGGATCTCTCCCTGGCCACGACCAGCGGAACGATCATATAGGGGAAGATCACCATGTCCCTTATGGGCAGCAAAGGGAGCACGGGGGGAATGCTGATCTCCTGGCCCGCCGCCTCGCCGGACCCTTCTTCCTGTTTTTTCCCTTCCTCGCTCATGGGATCTCCTCGGGCCCCGCCAGATACTATCCGGAAACCGGGATCTTTACCCGCCCCTTACGCCTGTCCTGGACCTTCGGCAGTCTGATGATCAGCACCCCGTCGATCAGGTCGGCCTTGGTCCCCGAAGTCTTAACGGTAGCCGGCAGGTCGATAATGCGCCTGAAAAACCCGAACTGTCTCTCCATCCGGTGAAAGTCCTGGCAATGTCCGTACTTGGGTTCCCGCTTGTAACCCTCTATGATCAGGAGGCCTCCGTCGAGGGTGAGGTGAAAATCCTCCCTGTCGACCCCAGGCATTTCCCCCTCTATGACGAGTTCGGCATCCGTCTCCCGGACATCGATGGCCGGATCTGAGGTTTCCTGCGTCTCACTGCCCGGGACCATCCCCCTGGTGAGGTAGTGCCTCAGAAAGCTGGATCGAATGGTCCTTACCCAGATCGCGTCGCCCGATGCGTCCCAGAACTTTTTCATGGTCTTACTGCCGGCCCTCGATCCGGGCGAGATAGGCCCGCAGCATGGGCCCAAGCTCCTCATCCGCGAGGGCGAACTCGATGTTTGCCGTTAAAAACCCCATAATATTTCCCATGTCGTGCCGGGTTCCCTCGATGACGAGGCCGTAGACTTCCGACTCCCCGGCCATCCGGTCGAGGGCATCGGTGAGCTGGATCTCCCCCCCCGCACCCGGTTCGAGGCTGTCCAGGACCCTGAAGGTCTCCGGCGGCAGGATGTACCGACCCACGGCTGCCAGGTTGCTGGGTGCGTCCTCAGGGGACGGTTTTTCGACCAGCCTTTTGATCCTGTAGACATTGGGTTCTATCTCCTCGCCGTCAATGATCCCATAGCGATGTACCGTTGAGGTGGGGACTTCCTGCAAAGCGATGACCGTTTTACCGAACCTTTCGAACGGATCGAGGAGCTGGCCGATACAGGGCCTTTTGGATTGAAAGACATCATCCGGCAGGAGAACGGCAAAAGGCTCCTCGCCAACGGCCTCCCGTGCACAGAGGACGGCATGTCCGAGTCCTTTCTGCTCCTTCTGGCGCACCGATACCACATCCACCATGCGGGAAGCGCCCGCCACCTCGCGCAGGAGGTCGTCCTTGCCTGCTTCCTTCAGGGTCCTTTCCAGGTGGGGGGAGATGTCGAAATAATCCTCCACGGCATTCTTTCCCATACCCGTGATCAGGATGATACTCCCCACGCCCGAGCCGGTCGCCTCCTCGACAACGGCGTGAATCACCGGCCTGTTGAGCAGGGGAAGCAACTCCTTGGGTGAGGCTTTGGTGAGGGGAAGAAAACGGGTGCCCATTCCCGCTGCGGGAATCACAGCCTTGCGGACTCTCACAAAGGTCTCCTTTCGCGGCGGATCGAGATGATCGATGTTATCAGTTAATCAGATTTTATAGAACACCTGAGTCCTAAAGTCGAGGGATGAACGAGGACCGCGTATAGATCCGGTTCACGGTTCACCGTTCACAGTTGGGAGACCGCCGTGATCAGTGACTTGTGATTCGTGATTCGGAAACGAATCCAAAATCCAAAGTCCAAAATCCAAAATAAAATTATCGTTATCTGTGATTCGTGATTAGTGATTTGGAAACGAATCCAAAGTCCAAAATCCAAAAAGACAGTTCACGGTTATAGATTGCTTCACACGGTAGTCGGTTCGCAATGACAACCGTTTGTTCGCCCCCTCGCCCCACCGCCCCCTCTCCCCCTCGCAATTACTGTGGCCCCCTGCCTGCCCCGAGCCTGTCGAGGGGTGGTGGCGTCTCAAGGGACGCTTCTGTGTCCTCTGCGGTAAAGGCTTTCCCCGAGATCGCTTCGCTCATAGACAGCTCGCGATGACTTTGTTACTCTCCGTTCCCCTCTGGACCCTGGCCTCTGGACTCTGGACTCTTTTCTCCCCGCGTCTGT
>CP070719.1:1938797-1942639 GCA_020350725.1 bacterium | reverse complement strand
CCCCATCGCCCATGCGCCCCCTCGCATCTTCGCGCCCTCTCCGGACGCTGGCCTCTGGATCCTGGACTCATTTCTCCGCGGTTAATACCTCTTCAGGTTCTCGATCTCCTTCGGGGAGAGGCGGCGGAAGGTCCCCGCTTTCATCCTCCTGCCCGCCTGAAGGGGACCGATGGCGGTTCTCATTATCTCCAGGACGGGATGCCCGACGGCAGTGCCCATCCTCTTGATCTGGTTCCTGCGGCCCTCCCTGAGCACGATGCGCACCCGGGAGGTGTTCCGGTCAGGATCCACCGCCAGGACCTTTACCTCGGCGGGAAGGGTCCTGCCGTCCTCGAGGTCCACGCCGCGCCTGAGCCTCTCCACGGCCCTCCTGCCGATCCGTCCCCTCACCTTCACGACGTAGGTCTTCGGGATATGCCCCCCGGGGTGGGTCAGACGCTGGGTGAGCTCGCCGTCGTTGGTCAGGACGATGATCCCCTCCGCATCGTAATCGAGGCGGCCGGCCGTGTGCAGCCCCGATTGGACCTCGTCGGGGAGGATGTCGAAGATGGTCTTTCTTCCCTCCGGATCGCTCCGCGTGCAGATGACGTTCCTCGGCTTGTAGAGGAGATAGGCCCTCTTCCTCGCGGCATCCGGAAGGGGTTCGCCGTCGACGGTGATCTCGTCCCTGTCGGGGTCGACCAGGACGCCCATGGCAGTGACGACCTCACCGTTTACGGCCACCCGGCCGGAGGCGATGATCTCCTCGGCGGCCCGCCGTGATGCCAGGCCCGCGTCGGCGATAGCCTTGTGGAGGCGAACGGTTTTGACCATTGGTTTTAGATGGCACCCCTTCAGAGCTGAGAATTGAGAGCTGAACGAAGAGCTAAGGGCAAAGATCTGGGAACCAAGAGCTGAGACCAATTTCTTGACCGGGAACTATTCCTCCTCCGCATCCTCGTGCCTGCCCACCGTAGCTTCAGCGGAGGTGGATCCACGCGTCTCCGCACCCGGTTCTTCCCCTTCCAGTTCCGTGATCTCCTCGAGAGTGGGAAGGCTCTCCAAGTCCCTGAGCTCGAAGTACTCCAGGAACTCCCGGGTAGTCCCGTAGAGCATGGGCCGGCCGGCGACCTCCTTCCTGCCCAGGATGCGGATCATCCCCTGGGACAGGAGGGTCTTGAGCACGGCGCCGCAGTCGACACCGCGGATGTGCTCGACCTCGGCCCGGGTGACCGGCTGGCGGTAGGCGACGATGGCCAGGGCCTCGAGACTGGAGCGGGAGAATCTCCGCCTGGGCCTGGCCTGGTGGAGCCTGCGGATCCCGTCGGCGTGCTCGGGCCTGGTGCGGAGCTGGTATCCCCCCGCCACCTCTCTGAGCACCACCCCCCGTCCCTCCTCATCACAGGCCGCAGCGAGGTCGGTCAGGATCCGGCTGATCGCATTCTTATCGAGCCCGGTGACCTCCCGGAGGATTTCCAGGTCGAGGGGCTTGACGGAGGAGAAGAGAAGCGCCTCAATCAGGGCGGCGTCCTTTTTACGGGCCATGGGTCGGTTCACCTCATCCATATTAAATCCAAAGTCCCAAATCCAAAATCCAAAAAGACAGTTCCCGGTTCACAGTGGGGAATCAGAGCATTAGAGCATTGGAAATTAGAGATTAGAGAACAATCCAAAATCCAAAACTGAAGACATCTCTGTGGCCCTCTGCCTGCCCCGAGCTGTCGAGGGGTGGCGGCGTCTCAAGGGACGCCTCTGTGTCCTCTGTGGTAGAGGCTAGTTCACCGTTCCCGGTTCACAGTTCGGAACCGCCGTGATTGGTGATTCGTGATTCGTAAAGACCAGTTTACAGTTCACCGCCTGCCCTGAGCCTGTCGAAGGGTTCACCGTTCCCAGTTATGGATTGCTTCACCCGGTTTCCGGTTCGCAATGACAACCGCTTATTTTTCATCATGTTTCCGCACTAGATATCCAAGTTCCAAGTACCGCGTCTCAGGTACCATGTCTCACAGACCCTTTTGGATTTTGGACTTTGGATTTTGGACTCATTTTCCCCCTCTCCCCCTCGCCCCACCGCCCCCTCGCATCTTCGCGCTCCCTCTGGACTCTGGTCCCTGGACTCTGGACTCTTTTCTCCCTTCGCCCTATCGCCCACCCTCATTCTCCGGTCCCCCTTCCACCGCCTCGGCGCGGTCAACGACCATGATCCGCAGCGGTCCGAGGTCATTCTCCTGGATGGCCCTGACCCTGTTCTTCTTGATGAGCTCCAGGATACCGAGAAAGATGATGACGATCTGCCTCCGGCTCTCCCCCCCGGTGAACAGCTCCGTAAAACGGATGCTGGTTCGGTCGGCGATGACCGACTGGATGTGCGCGATGCCGTCTTCGATGGTGAACGTTTCCCGGCTGACCTCGTGGGGTTTGCGTTTCTCCGCCTCCGTTAGTACCCTCTGGAGGGCATCCATGAGGTGGAAGAGGGAGGCCTCGACGAAAACGTCTCCGGGGGCCTCGGTTCTCTCCTCCTCGGGCCGGGCGAAAACATCCTTTCCCAGGGCGGGCCGGACGCCGAGGTCCTCTGCAGCCTTCTTGTACTTCTGGTACTCGAGAAGCCTCCTGACCAGTTCCTCTCGCGGATCCTGTTCCTCGGCCTCCTCTTCCTCCTCGTCGGGCGGCAGGAGCATCCTCGACTTCAGGTAGATGAGGTTGGAGGCCATGACAAGGAACTCGCTGGCAACGTCCAGGTTGAGGTCCCGCATCATCTCCAGGTAGGCGAGGTACTGGGTGGTGATCTCGGCCACCGGGATGTCGTAGATGTCGATCTCGTTCTTCTTGATCAGGTGGAGAAGCAGATCCAGGGGGCCCTGGAAGGAGCTCAGCTCGATCCGGTAGAGCTCGAGAGGGTTCTCCCCGTCTTCGCCGAAGTCATTCTCCCAGGCCATGGGACTTTCCCCGGTCATTCCTCGAGGCTCAAAAGCTGGACGGCGGTCCGGACCGCCTCCATGGTCTTGGTGCACTCCCTCCTGGCCCTGGCGCTTCCCTCGCCCAGGATCTCCCTGGCCAGATCCGGGCGGTCCTCGAAGACCAGGCGTTTCTCCCTGATGGGGGCAAGGGTCTTTTCAAGCTCGTCGAAGAGGATCTTCTTGCAGTCGACGCACCCGATGCCGGCCGTGCGGCACCCCTCCGCCGCCTCCGATCGCCGATCGTCCGGTGTGAAAAAGACGTGGAGGTCGTAAACCGGGCACTTGTCCGGGTCACCTGGATCGGTCCTCCGGACCCTGGCAGGGTCCGTCACCATGGGCCTCAATTTCTCCCACACCTGGTCGGAGGAGTCCTTGAGAAATATGGCGTTGTCGTAGCTCTTGCTCATCTTCCGCCCGTCCGTCCCCGGCACCTTCGGCGCCTCGGTGAGAAGGTGCATGGGCTCCGGGAAGATCTCACCGCCCTCACTGACGTACATGTGGTTGAACCGGCGGACGATCTCCCTGGCCAGCTCCAGGTGGGGCAGCTGGTCGATGCCCACCGGGACGAAATCCGCCCGGTAGATGATGATGTCGGCGGTCTGGAGGAGCGGGTAACCGAGGAAACCCAGGGTGGCCAGATCCTTGTGGGCCAGCTGCTCCCTCACCTCTTTGTAGGACGGGACCCTCTCCAGCCAGCTCAGGGGCGTGATCATGGACAGGAGGACGAAGAGTTCGGAGTGCTCCAGGACCGCCGACTGGAGGAAAAGGGTCGACCGCTCGGGATCGAGTCCCACGCTCAGCCAGTCCTTGACGATCTCCAGGGAGAACTCCTCCAGGGACTCCGGCTCGTCGTACATGGTGGACAGGGCATGCCAGTCGGCCACGAAGTAGAAACACTCATACTTG
>CP070719.1:1932208-1938697 GCA_020350725.1 bacterium | reverse complement strand
CACTCCTCCTTCGACGAGGCGGAACTGGAGCGCGAGAAACTGGTCGTCGTAGAGGAGATCAAGCGGGGCAGGGACAACCCCGGGCGGGTGTTCTCGCAGGAGCTTTTCAAGGCGGCCTTCCGGGTTCATCCCTACGGCAGGACCGTGATCGGGACCCCGGAGTCGGTTTCCAGTGTCACGCGCAGGGACATGCTGAAGTTCTTCCGTCAATGGTACACGCCCGGAAATATGAAGCTCGTCGTCGTCGGAGGGGTCGAGGCGGAGGACGTCTTCAGGGTCTCGCGGGAGTACTTCTCCTCTTCGGCAACCCGGGGGGGCGACAGGGAAGAGGTCCGGGAGCCCCTCCAGGAGGAGACGAGGATCTTCCGGCTGAACATGGACACCGATCCGGCCCGGATATCGCTGGCGTTTCCCATTAACGCTTTGACGGACCCGGATACGCCGGTCCTGGACCTGCTGGCGGCTGTCCTCTCCCAGGGCAACAGCTCTCGGCTCAATCTCAACCTGCGGGACAGGGGGATCGTCCATTCGGCGTGGGCTTACGCCTACACTCCCAAGGACCCCGGTCTGTTCATCCTGGGAGCGGCCGTCGGCCAGGACAAAGTCGCTGAGGGCCTCGAGGGCCTGCTCGACCAGGTCGCCCAGCTCCAGAGGGTTCCCGTGCCGAGGGAGGAGATCGACAGGGCGCGGGATCAGATCCTCAACGAGAGGATCTTCGACCTCGAGAGGGTGGAGGGACAGGCCAGGGAGGTCGGTTTTCTGGCCCTGACCCTGGGCGATCTCGATTTCAACGACATCTATTACTCCCGGCTGCAGTCCGTGGATTCCCGCGACCTCATGGCCGCTGCGAAGAGGGTGTTCTCGCCGACCAGGACCACGGCGGGATTTCTCACCAGGGACCCCGGGTCCCAGCCCACAGACGAGGAGATCGGCGCCCTTCTCACCGCCAGGCTGTCCGCAGAGGCTGCCGATGTGGCCCCAACCAGGGGAGCCTCCATCTTCAGGGGCACCCTGCCGAACGGGATCACACTCCTGGTCCGCGAGGATCCCCGGCTGCCCCTGGTGGCTGTCCGGGCGGGCGTCCTGGGGGGCGTTCGGTACGAGGAGGAGGCGACGCAGGGCGCCTTCAACCTCCTGGCCCATCTTCTCGCCCGGGGCACCGAGAACTACTCGGCCGCCGAGCTGGCCCTGAGGCTGGACGAGATGTCCGCCACCCTCGGCGGATTTTCCGGGCGCAACAGTTTCGGCGTGACGGGGAAGTTCCTGAGCCATGACACCGAGGAGGGCCTGGGCCTCGTGAGGGAGCTGTTCACCCGGGCGACGATTCCCGAGGATGAGCTGGACCTGCACCGGGAACGGGTCATCTCGGCCATTCGAGCCCAGAAGGATAACATGACCTCCTATGCCCTGGACCTGTTCAGGAGAACCCTGTTTCAGGACCATCCCTACCGGTTCTCTACCATGGGGACGGAGGAGAGTGTCACCGCCATCACCCGGGAGGACCTCCTCAGGGTGTACCGGGAGATCGTGAAGCCCGACGGGATGGTCATCGCCTTCGCCGGGGACATAAAGGTCGACGAGGCCTACCGCCTGGTGGAGAGGACCTTCGGGGATCTGGAGGGCGCCCGCTACGACCGCGGCCCCATACCCATGGAGATGTCCCGGCAGGGAGTCAATATGCAGAAGGTCCAGAGGGATGACAAGGAGCAGTCCCACGTCATCCTCGGCTATCAGGGCCCCACCCTGGACTCCGACGACAGGGACCCCCTCGACGTTCTGAACGCCGTCATGGCGGGGCAGGGGGGCAGGCTCTTCGCGGAGCTCCGGGACCGCCAGTCCCTGGCCTACAGCGTCTTCTCCTTCGTCGCCCCCGGCCTGGACCCCGGTTACATCGCCTTCGGCATCGGGGTCAGCCCCGGCAACGTGGACCGGGCGGTGAACGGGTTCCTGGATCAGATCCGGTTGATCCGCGACGAGCCCGTCAGCGGGGAGGAGCTCGACCGGGCCCGGAAGTACCTCATCGGAAGCCACATGATCGGACTTCAGGACCTGGGGTCGAGGGCGGACGAGGTCTTCTTCCCCGTGCTCTACGGGCAGGACCTGGAGGACGCCATGCGCTATTCGGAGAGGATCCGGGCGGTGACCGCCTCCCAGGTCCAGGAGATGGCGCGGAAGTACCTCGACCCTGAGAACTACACGCTGGCGGTGGTGGCGGGAGAGGGGTCCGGGGGGACGGAGTAGGGTAATGAATCCAAAATCCAAAATCCCAAATCCAAAAAGACAGTTCCCGGTTCGAACGGTCGTGATTGGTGATTTGTGATTCGTGATTAGATTGCGAATCCAAAATCCAAAATCCAAAAAAGACAGTTTACAGCCCGCCCTGAGCTTAGTCGAAGGGTTGGGAAAACGACGTGATTGGTGATTCGTGGTTCGTGATTCGGAAAGGCTAGTTCACGGGTCACAGTTGAAAACCGCCGTGGTTGGTGATTCGTAATTTGTGATTCGTTTTTTCTCCGCGTCCCAGCGTCTCCGTGTCTCGGCGTCCGATCTTCGCCCCCTCGCCCCTGCGCCCCCTCGCAACTACTGTGGCCCTCTGTGGCGGCGTCTCCAGGGACGCCTCTGTGGTCCTCTGTGGTAAAGCTTTAATTCCCGAGATTGCTTCACGCGGTTTCCGGTTCGCAATGACAACCGCTTTTCCCCGCGTCCCCGTGCCTGCCACGCCGAAGCTCCAGTGAAGGCGGGTCCCCTTGTCCGCAACTCGCCTGCCCTGACCTTAGTCGAAGGGTTGGGGAACCGCCGTGATTGGTGATTTGTGATTAGATTGCGAATCCAAAATCCAGAGTCCAAAATCCAAAAAATATAGTTCACAGTGTCCGGTTGGAAAGCAGAGCATTGGACATTGGGGGGCAATCCAGAGTCCCAAGTCCCAGATCCAAAACGTGAAATCTGAAACCGCATTTCCTCCTGGAACCTGATCATTTTGAGGGATCTTGGTGGTTTTCCCCTTGATGAAACTGGTCTGGAGGCTTGTTGATCCCCTCGGTAACTCTCATTTAAAAGTTTTTAATCCCCGTAGAATAAGCGTTCTTTCCCTGTCTTTCCCGGCAAAGCCGGTCCCTACCGAGCATATTTACCCCGAACGCCGTTGACACTGGGCGAAAGATTGTGCTATTAGTCACAGGCGTTTGTGAAAATTACGACACTCACATTGACCCTGCCAAGGAGGTGAGCAGATGAGGAGAAAGATCGGTGTTGTTGTATTAGCCATGTTGATCGCAGTGGCGTTCGCCGCCACCATGGCCGTCGCCGCCGACCCGCCGGGCGAGATGACGATCGACAAGGTCGCCAGCAAGAAGGTCGGCGTGCCCTTCACCCACGAGAAGCACTCCGGGTCCATCGACTGCTTCAAGTGCCATCATGCATCCAAGACGAAGGAGGAGATCAAGAGCTGTTTCGAGTGCCACGGCAAGGACGCCAACGCGCCCGATCCCACCAGCAGCAAGACGGACAATCCGTTCCACACGATGTGCAAGGGATGCCACAAGGAGCAGGGCCAGGGACCGACGAAATGTGCTGATTGCCACAAAGAATAATATGTGCTAATAGAACAGACCTTTGAAGGACATAGTTGAGGGGGGCGGCACCTGTCGCCCCCTTGATCTGTAACAGCCCACCTGCAAGAGAAGGTGCTCGTGACATCCGAGAGTAAAACCCCCGACCGACCAGCAGACAAGCCGGAAAGAACCGAAAAGCCAGAGAAGGGAACGTCCCTTTTCGGAGCGGTGTACGATTCCCTCGCTTCGGTCACCCTCGCCATATTCCTCCTGATCATCCTGGCAGCCACGTCCATCGTCGGCACCGTCGTCCTCCAGAAGGGGAGGCCGGAGCAGTACCTCCAGGAGTACGGCCAGGGTCTGTACAGGTTCTTCCAGTTCCTCGCCCTCGACGACATGTACCGCTCCTGGTGGTTCCTTACCATCCTGGTCCTGCTCCTGACCAACATCACCCTCTGTTCCGTGAAGCGCTTCCCGCGCGTGTGGAGGGTCATCACCCAGTCTCCAAAAACGCTGGATGAGGCCCTCTTCCGCCGGCTGCGCTATCGGGGTTCCGTCAGGCGCGGCGTGCCGCCGGAGGAGGCCGAGGAGGAGGCGAGGCAGATCCTCGCCTCGCATTTCGGCAAGGTCCGGGAGGAACGGTCGGAGAACGGGGTGACCCTGTACGTCGACAAGGGATGGTTCGGAAGGATCGGCGCCTACATCGTCCACCTTAGCATCCTGATCCTGGCCGTCGGGGCGGTATACGGGGGGATATACGGATTCAAGGGGTTCGTGGCCATCGTCGAGGGGCAGACCATCGACCGGGTTCCCCTCCGGGGCAAGAACAGCCAGATCAAGCTGCCCTTCTCCGTCCGCTGTGACGATTTCCAGGTCATCTACTACCCGGGGACCCAGCAGCCCAAGGACTACTTCAGCGACCTGGTCGTGTTCCGCAACGGGGCGGAGATCATGAGGAAGAGGATCGAGGTCAATCATCCCCTCATCATCGACGGCATCTACTTCTACCAGTCCAGCTACGGGGTGCACCAGAGCTCCACCGTCACCCTCGACGTGCTGGACCCCTCGGGAAAGGTGGCCGCCCCGGCGGTGACCGTGGGCGTGGGACAGGCCTTCAACGTCCTGGGAGATCCCTCCACCTACGCCATCGAGGAGATCTACCCCACCTCCGTCGGCGGCCAACCGGCGGTGAAGATGAATCAGTTCCTCGGCAGCGGGAGGAGGGAGTTTTTCCTCGCCAAGGCCGCCCCGGATCGGGACAATTCGAGGGGAGGGCCCGTCTATTTCCGCATCGGCGACACGGCGATCCTCGAGTACACCGGCCTTCAGGTGGCCTGGGATCCCGGCGTCAACCTCGTCTGGCTGGCCTGCATCGTCATGATCCTCGGACTCTACGTCACCTTTTTCGTGGCCCATCAGAGGGTATGGATCCGCATCGATGGGGACACGGAGAACACGGCGGTCCTCGTCGGGGGGTCCACCAACCGGAACCCGGCCACCTTCGAGCGGCAGTTCGAAGGTGCCCTCGCCGACCTGAAGGATGCATTGAAGGGGAAACGGAAGTGACGGGAAAGGCGGACGGGGAGACGCGGGGATCTACCCGAGGGGGAGATAGGGCGAGGGGGAGAAATGAGTCCAGAGTCCAGAGGCCAGCGTCCAGAGAGGGTGAAGAGCGGACGCGGAGACACGGGGACACGGAGAAAGAAACGAATCACCAATTACGAATCACTAATCACGGCGGTCTCAACTGTAAACTGTGAACCGTGAACTGCAAACTATAAACTATAGACTATAAACTGATGAACACTATCTTTTCCGGAGTGAATTGAGATGAACAGTTCGGCACTGCACGGCATCGCCACTTTCGCTTACCTGTTTGCCACCTTCTTCTACGTCGGCTACCTGGCCTTCCGAAGCCGGGCCGTGGGGACCATGGCCACCACCCTTGCCGTTATCGGCGTCCTGACCCACGGCACGGCGAAGGGCCTCCGCTGGGCCGAATCCTACCGGATGGGGATCGGGCACGCGCCCCTGTCGAACATGTACGAGTCCATGAGCTTCTGGGCGCTGTGCATCATGATCGCCTACCTGATCGTCGAGTGGCGGTTCAAGCAGAAGGCCCTCGGCGCCGTTGTCGCCCCCCTGGCCTTCGTGACCCTGGCCATGAACGCCCTGCTCTTTCCCGACGAGATCAGGCCCCTGGTCCCCGCCCTGCAGAGCAACTGGCTCATCGCCCACGTGGTCACCTCCTTCGTCAGCTACGGCGCCTTCGCGGTGTCCTTCGCGGTGTCGGTCCTCTACCTGGTCAGGAGGAGGGCCGAGAGAAAGGATCGGTCGGGCGAGGGGGCCATCGTCACCATGTTCCCCGAACTGAAGGTCCTGGACGAGGTCAACTACAAATCCATAGCGGTCGGATTCCCCCTCCTCTCCCTCGGCATCATTACCGGCGCGGCGTGGGCCAACTACGCCTGGGGCACCTACTGGAGCTGGGACCCCAAGGAGACGTGGTCCCTGATCACCTGGTTCGTCTACGCGGCCTACCTGCACGCCCGCTTCACCAGGGGATGGCAGGGGACGAGGGCGGCGGTTCTGTCCATTGTCGGCTTCGTGGCGGTGGTGTTCACCTACTTCGGCGTGAACTTCCTGCTCTCCGGGCTGCACAGCTATGCTTAAACAATCGAGATACTGGATTGTTTAAGCATAGAGTGATTAGTGATTCGTAATTAGTGATTCGGGTTTTCTCCGCGTCTGATCTTCGCCTGCCCTGAGCCTGTCGAAGGGCCCACTCTCACCCTCGCCCTATCTCCCCCTCGGGTAGGTCCCCGTGTCTGTTCTTCACCCTCTCTGGACACTGGCCTCTGGGCTCTGGACTCATTTCTCCCCCTCGCCCCCTCGGGTCCCTGTGTCACTGCGTCTGGTGATTCACGTTCTATGT
>CP070719.1:1891881-1932108 GCA_020350725.1 bacterium | reverse complement strand
GCCGGCACCGGCCAGATCGCCCTTACCTGGACCAACCCGACGGATGCCGACCTGGCCGAGATCCTGGTCCTGAGGACCATCGGGGACTACGCGGCAGACCACTCGGCACCCGGCACAGTCATTTACTCCGGCGGCGTGGAGGAGAGCGCCACCGACACCACCGCACAGGAGAACACCACCTACTATTACGCCGCCTTCACCCGGGACGACGCACCGACTCCCAACTGGAACGACGCCGTGACCCAGGGCACCACCGCCGACAGCGCCGCCTGGAACAACGATCCCGTGATCAGCGGGATCGCCCAAGCGCCTTCGGACACCAACGTGCTGATCACCTGGTCCACAGACGAACCGGCCACCAGCGAGGTGGCCTACGCCGAGGGCACCACCCTCACCGGGGCCGCCGTCGTATCCGACCCGGCCCTGACCACCGACCACACCGTCGCCATCGGGGGCCTCGATCCGGGCACCCTTTACTCCTACCGGGTGACCTCCGCGGACGAGCACGACAACAGCTCCAGTTCAGCCCGGGTCCAGTTCACCACCAGCAACGTCACCGAACCGGGTGCCGTGACCGACTTCGACGCCACGGACGACGAGGTCGGCCAGATCACCCTCACCTGGACCAACCCGACAGACGTCGACCTCAACTGGTACATGATCAGAAGGGCTATAGACCCGGCCTCACCTGGTAGCCTCACGGACGGAACACTGGTCGTCCAGACCGCCGCCGCTCCGGGAGACACGGAATCATATGTCGATACCGCCGTCACCGAGGGGACGGTCTACAACTACGTCATCTTCACCCGCGACGACAACGGCAACTGGAACGTCACCGTGGGCCCGGGGAACACCGACGCCGGGACCTATCCCGACACCCTGCCCACCCAGGTCACCGCCCTGACAGCCACCGACGACGAGATCGGCCAGGTGACCGTCACCTGGAACAACCCCACCGATCCCGACCTGGCCGAGGTCCTGGTCCTGCGCACCGAGAACGACTACGCGGCAAACCACGGAGCCACAGGGGCCTACGCGGCCTACTCGGGTACCGGCACCTCGGTGGTGGACACCACCGTCAACGAGGGGGTCACCTACTACTACGCCGCCTTCACCCGGGACACGGCCGACAACTGGGAGGACACGGTCAACACGGCCCCTGGCGGCAACGCCGACACCGGCATCTATCCCGATACGCCGCCGGCACAGGTCACGGACTTTGCCGCCACGGACGACGAGATCGACCAGGTCACCCTCACCTGGACCAACCCGGCCGACGACGACCTGATGGAACACATGATCCGCAGGGACGTGGGCACCGCCGCGCCGGCCGACACCACCGACGGGACACTGCTGCGCCGGGCCATCGCCGCACCTGCCAGCGCCGGGTCCTATGTGGACGATACGGTCCTCGAGGGTGTGACCTATGCCTACGCCGTCTTCACCAGGGACGGGTCCGGAAACTGGAACGAGGACGTCACCAGCGGGTTGAACGCAGACACCGGCATCTTCCCCAACACGATCCCCGGCACCGTGACGAACTTCACCGCCGCAGCCGGCACCGGCCAGATCGCCCTGGCCTGGACCAACCCGGACGACGACGATCTGGCCGAGGTCCTGATCCTGAGGAGGACGAACAACTTCCCGCCGGACCATGACGGCCCAGGCATCCCGGTCTATTCCGGGCTGGCCGAGACCTTCATCGACACCACCGCCAACGAGAACCAGAACAATTACTATGCCGCCTTCACCCGGGACGACGCACCGACTCCCAACTGGAACGACACCATGACTCCGGGCACCACCGCCGCTCTGGCCACCTGGAACAACGCCCCAGTGATCAGCTCCCTGGCGGCGGCTCCCGGCGACACCAGCGTGGTCATCACCTGGACCACGGACGAGCCGGCCACCAGCGACGTGGCCTACGCCGAGGGCAACACCCTAACCTCGGCCACCGTGATCCCGGACCCCGCCCTGACCACCGATCACTCGGTGACCATAAGCGGGCTCGACCCGGGCATCCTGTACTCCTACCGGGTCACGTCGGCCGACATCTTCGACAACAGTACCAGCTCGGCGAGGAACGAGTTCACCACCGCCAACGCCACTCCACCCGGACCGGCAACCGGCTTCAACGCCACCGACAACCAGACCGGGCAGGTAACCCTGACCTGGACCAACCCGGATGACGTGGACCTCAACTGGTACATGATCCGCAAGGCCGTTGCCTTTACCCCCCAGGGCATCTCGGGCGGGACAGAGGTACATGAGGACACCGCGGCATCCGGCCAAACAGACTCCTGGATCGACACTGACGTTGTCGAGGGCACCATATACAACTACGTCATCTTCACCCGTGACAGCGGTGGCAACTGGAACACCACCGTCAACACGGACCCGGGAGGCAACACCGATGAGGGAGGTTATCCCACCACCCTGCCCAACCAGGTCACCGGCCTGACCGCCAGTGACGATACTGTCGGCCAGGTAAGTATCGATTGGACCAACCCCACCGATCCCGACCTGGCGGAGGTCCTGGTCCTGCGGACCCAGGGCACCTACGCCACCAGCCACACCACCTCGCCGGCCGTAACCGTCTACCAGGGTCTCGGCACCTCTGTCGTGGACAACAACAACGTCATTGAGGGCATCACCTACTACTACGTCGCCTTCCCCCGGGACACCGCCAACAACTGGGAGGACACGGTCAATACGGACCCGGGAGGCAATGCCGACACCGGCATCTATCCCAACACGCCTCCCGGGCGCGTGACCAACTTCACCGCCACGGCCGGCACGGCCCAGATTGCCCTCTCCTGGACCAACCCGCCCGATACTGACTTCCAGGTATATACTATCCGGAGGGATGTCGGCACCACACCCCAGAATCTGACCGATGGGGAAGAACTCACTCAGGCCGTGGCAGCGCCGGGCAGCAGCCTGATCTTCGTCGACAACTCCCCCGACGAGGGCACGACCTATCACTATGTCATCTTTACCAGGGACCTGAGCAACAATTGGAACACCACCGTAGATGATGGCAACTCCGAAATCGGTGCCTGGAACAACGCCCCCGTGATCAGCAGCCTTGCCCACACTCTGTCGGACACCACCGCACTCATAACATGGGAGACCAACGAAGCAGCCACCAGCCTTGTCGAATACGGTCTGGATTCAGGCTATGGAAACACATTGGGCAGAGTTGGTCTTTACTGGTCCCATTCCATGCTCCTCACTGGCCTGACACCGGACTCCGAGTACCATTACAGGGTCACCTCCGAGGACGCTGTGGGCAACAGCACCAGCACCACGGCGGACCTGACCTTCACCACGACCAACACCGACCCCCCGGCCCTCATCACCGATCTCTCCGCCGTCATGGAGAACGAGACGCCCAAGGTCGTCCTCACATGGACCAATCCCGCCGACGGCGACCTGTCCGACATCCGGGTCAAGAGGCGCCGCGACGACTATCCGGCCGGCCATGACGACCCCCTGGCGGCGACCGTTTATTCCAGCAACGCCGTCACGCCGGGGATGGGGATGACCGTCGAAGACCTCAATGTCCAGCGCGGCGAGGTCTATTTCTACGCGGTGTTCAGCGCCGACAACGTCTCGAACTGGCAGGATGGGATCACAGTGAACCTGAACGCCGTCACCAATGAACTCCCCGAGCCCGGGGGGGGAAGCGTCGGGGGATGCTTCATCGCCACGGCGGCCTACGGTTCCTACGAGGCCCCGTATGTGAAACTGCTGCGCCAGTTCAGGGACCGTTACCTGCTGACCAACTCCCCGGGCAGATGGTTCGTGGACCAGTACTACACCCACTCCCCCCGTTACGCCCAGTGGCTCAGCCGGCACGAGAACGCGCGAAAAGTGGTCCGGGTTCTCCTGATCCCCCTTATTGCCGTGGCCTGGCTGCTCCTGAATGTGGGCGTGGAGGGGAAACTGATCCTCCTCGTCTTCGCCCTCCTGTTTACGGGGGGACTGGCCTGTCGTCTGGCATCGGCCCGCACGGGACGGTCCAGCCGATCCGGGGGACGGTGCTGACGGACGGCTCCAGGCAACGCCGGATCTCCGGCAGCAGAAACTCCTGCGATGAGCGGGGTCCAACAGGACCCCGCTTTTTTTTTGCGTGGTGTCGTGCCCGCCGTCATCCGCGGGACCGGGGATCAGTTTCTCCGTGCCGGATCAATCTTCCCCTTGCCGCCCGATGCTGCGGATCATCATGTGCAGAACGGCGATGCCGATCATCGTCCCGAGGGCGTTGAGGATCAGGTCCCTTGCCGAGGAGTGCCTGACAGGAATAAAGGCCTGGAAGACCTCTATGAAGAGACTGAGGGAAATACCGGCGGCCGCCGTCAGGAAGTACGCCGTCTTTTTCGCCAGCATCCTCGCGGCAGTCAGGTAGAGGGACAGGAGAAATCCCAGGGGGATAAAACCCAGGGTGTTGATGATGATATCGAGAACGTCGGCACGGCTGAGATGAAATCCCCGCCAGGGCGGCATCAGGATCCGCTGTCTTTCGCCCCTGAATGTGTCCGGGATCTCGATCGCCCCTGCGTCGCCCCGTCGATTGGCTACCATTTTCCCGTCACCTTCCTGAAAGTCATACTCGTAAAGAGGAACCGGGCCCAAGTTGGCCTGCGGCTGTCCGCCCCCGGCTATCTCCAGGTACTTCTCCCTTACCTCCTGTCCTGACAGGGCCCGATCGGTGACCATCAGGTAGAAGAGGCTGCCCGTCCACCCGCCCCGCCCTTCCGCCGAGTTACCGACGATCAGGCGTCCACGCAGGGGTCGCCCCTCGCCACCGAAGCGGTCCCCCGGGTAAAGACGCAGGAGCTCGCCATCCCTGTAGAAGGAAACGCCACTGCTACCGGCCGTTATGGCGAGGAGTCTTGGTCCTCCCGGCCGAAGGACGTCCCCCATGGCCCACTCGGAATAACCCCGCCGGTCCCCCTGATCCCTGACCCTGATGATGAGTTCCGATTGCCATTGGGCAACGATCAGAGGGCTTATCTCCTCACCGTCGAACAGTTCGAGGATGTGGTCGACGCCCCATGTGTTTTCCATGAACGGTTCGACGAGGAACATGATGGTGAAAAGACCCCTGTCAAGATCGATGCTGTCCCGGGTAAAGGCGATGCCCCGGTGGAGGAACTGAATTCCCCTGCCGTCCTCCAGCCACAGGGCCCTGTTGGGGTAGTGAAATCGCAGCGGCCTTAAACCCACCGCCAGCGTTATCAGGACCACGATGATGCAGGTCACCAGAAGGATCCGGTCGCTGTAGTTGACAAACGTTCTACTGTTCAACGCGATTTTCCCTGGCAAACCGTCACCGGCATTCCCACCCTGGGACGGACCTGTAAAAAAAAAGAGGACGGCGGACGGGAAAAGGGGCCGGCTGAGCCGTTGCTGCTGCCCACTCCCGCCCGGCAGGCGTGAGCGATTCTACGCTCCCGCTCTCCATCACCTCGATGGGGACGATGGCTCACATACCCAAGCGTCCCCGAAAGACCATGGCTTTTAGGCCGGGGCGAGGAGGATCCTTTCGATGTCAATTCTGTCTTTTCTAGAGGATCGCTCCCCCAAACCATTGCCCGGGACGGCCCGAAACGCCCAGAAACGACATGCCCCATGGAACACGAACACCTTTCGACCCCCAGGAAAATGCTATATATGCTAATAGCCTCCTCGGGCCCTCATTCTGTCGGATACCAAACTCCTCAGGTAAGAGAGGGATGAAGTGATGGAAACCGAGATCTCCCCTGCCAACGGGGCGAGGGAATTTCTTTTCGCCGGATCCATCGAAATGGGATCAGGAGGGATTGAAGGGTCAGGAATATCTCGAGAGGATAGAGGAAACGGGGAAAAACGTTTCCATTAAAAGGTAATTTTTTTCCTAAAATAGCCCAAATTTTCCTTACTGGGACGGCACCCGTCAGTGCTCTCTCTCCTCGTCGATCAGGGCTTTGACAACCCTTCCGTCGAACTGGGACCAGGCATTCTTCTCCAGGACCTGAAGGGCCTCCTCGCTCGATAGGGCGGCCCGATAGGGACGTTCGTGGGTCAGGGCGTCGTAGGTGTCTGCCACAGCCATGATCCGGCCTCCTATGGGGATCTCCTCGCCAAGGAGCCCGTCGGGATAGCCTTTCCCATCGTACCTCTCGTGATGGGCCTTGACGGCTGCCAGGTCCACCTTCAGACCGGGGATGGATCCGAGGATCCGGTAGCTCCACACGGGGTGGGCCATCATCTGCTCCCGCTCGCTGCCCTCGAGCTTCCCGGCCTTTCCCAGGATGGTCTCGTCGACAGCTATCCGTCCCAGGTCGTGGAACCTGGCCGACTGAGCCAGCAGTTCGGCCTGGTTCTCCTGCAGACCCAGCCGACGGGCCAGCTCCATCGTCAGGTGCGCCACCCTGTCGGCATGGCCGTTGAGATAGGGGCTCTTGATCTCGGCGATCCCGAGCAGGATATCGGCTGTGTTCCGGAAGAACTGGTCCTGAACGCGTAAAAACCGCCTGCCCTCGGCGAGGAGGCCGGCAGCTCTTTCGACGAGGGGTTTGACCCTGTCGAGGTCATCCTCCGTAAAGACGCTCCCCTCCATCTTGTTGCTGAAGTTCATGACGCCGATAACCTCTTCCTGATAGACGAGCGGGACGCTCATGAAGGAGGGTGAGGTGTATTTCAGTTTCCCCCGCGGGACGGCCGACAGATCCCTTTCGATATTCTCGACGAGAAGAGGCTGCCCCTTCTTCAGGACATTGCCGCTGATGCTGTCCTCAAGGGAAAGGGACATCCTGCGCATATCGTCCTCAAAACCGTGGAATCCCGTCCCCTGGCGGAACGTGAGTTTTTTACCTTCCTCGTCCAGGACCAGGATCGACACCCTGCCGGCACCGGAGACCCTTGAATAGAACTGAACCATCTGATGGAGGATCCTGTCCAGATCGAAGAAGCTGCCCATGGTGGTGAGGAGGTCGTTTACCCTCATGGCGACATGGTCCCGATCCTCACCGCGGCTTATGGAGCTGTGGGCAATCTCCTTGTTTCCGCTGTCTTTCTTGGCCTCCCCGAGGGCTTCCTGGGCGCCCTGGATGAGGTCAAAAGCGGTCATCAGCTGCGGGTAGCAGGCGAAACCGATGCTCACGGTGAGTTTGAAGGGAGGATGCCCTCCCGCGCCTTTTACGGAAGAAGATGACACGAGGTTCCTGATCCTGCCGGCGAATTGATGGACTTTCTTGTCGTCGATATCGGGTAGGATCAGGCCGAGGCCGGCCTCCGAATAACGGCCCACGACGTCGATCCGCCGGACGACCTTCATGATCAGAGAGGCCACCTCCTTGAGGATGATGTCACCCTCGATGGACATGAGCCTTGACTTCATCTCATTGAAACCGTCGATCTCGATCAGCAGGAAGCTTATGGGAGCGTTGTTCCTCCGCGATCGGTAGATCTCCTTGTCCAGCTCCATCTCTATGGTCGCTCGGGTGGGCAGGCCGGTGAAAGTGTCCTTCTCAACGCCCTTCTGGGTCGTCGCCTTGAATTGCCTCTCGAACATACCCTCAAGCTGCAGGGCCAGGATCCACAGCATCCTGACATTCTCATCGGAGAAGGATTTCTCCCTCTCCCTGAAAACCTGGAACACACCCTTGATGAGTCCGTCGTGGGCAATGGGCAGGGACACGATCGAGCGGCAGCCGGTCCCCTGGAAGAGTTCATCCAGTGCTTTCGTGTCGGGCTCGTCGACCCGAATGGGCTGGCGGTTCTCAACCGTCCAATCGAGGATAACGTTGCCGCTTCTCAGCTCGTCGGGAAGGGGCCCTGGAAAACCCCTTTTGATAACGGGAAAGTATCTGTTCTGGTCTTC
This sequence comes from bacterium, assembly GCA_020350725.1. Taxonomy (GTDB): domain Bacteria; phylum BMS3Abin14; class BMS3Abin14; order BMS3Abin14; family BMS3Abin14. Next base: position 1,924,238 of record CP070719.1, on the reverse strand, counting down.
GTCGAGTGTGTAAAGGATGGCGCGGTCGTAGGAGACAATATCCGAGGAGAGATCCATCATCACGTTGAAGGCGGAGGAGGATTCCAGATCGAGGCTGTACACCATAGTGGATTTCAGCAGGACGTTGATGGTCCTGATCCATTCCATGGCAGCCCCGGAGTCAAGCTGCGGCGCTACGTTGACGATGTACTTATCGCCTCGATTCAAATCATTCACCCGTGGTAGTGTCGAGAGGAAAGGCTCCCATCTGAGCCAAACTAACTACAAATTTCGTGCCAGCATTCACAGCCCGGCAGCTCAATGCACCCGAGAAAAACTTAACCCGGAGATTTTGCCATGAAATCGGACCAAAAGGCAATATTTGACAAGAGACGGCCATCGGGGTTAATTTCCCCGGTCGGAGATCGTCCATGGGGCTCCGACCGCCGGGAACCGTCACGTACCCGGCTGCGGTTTTTCAGGACAGCTTAACACGGTGCCCTCCCCCGGGGCGATCCGTTTCCGGTGCATCCCATGGGGATTAAATTACCATCTTGTCATATCGGGGCAGTTCCACTATAAATACAAATATGAAATTTGCCTCCCCCACCCGCCCAGAGGGTAACCTCTTCTATCCGGCCAACCGGATCGATCTGTCCCTCCATTGAGTGACGAAAGAGAAGAATGAGCCTTCAGATCCTCTCCATAGCCTCGCTGTCCATTGCCTTCGCCTCTCTGACGGTCCTCACCTACATCCTGACCAGGATCCGCGGCCTGAACAGGGCGGCGGACGATATCCAGAGGGGAGACACGACCGTGAAGATCGTGGAAAGCAGGTTGCCCGTTCTCGGACAGACAGCCCGCCACTACAGGTTCCTCTCCATGGCGGTGACCGATCTGGAGCAGATGGAGAAATTCCAGCAGAGGATGCTCGCCTACGAGAAGAAGGAGATGGAATATCTTCTGGAGACGGAGGCTCTTTCCCGCCAGCTGAAAAAACAGCTTGAGGAAACCAGCAAGGCCAACCGGACAGCGGCTTTGCTCAACCTGGAGCTCGAGGACCGGAACAGGAGCCTCAATGAGGCGATAAACAGACTCTCTGCCCTCAACCAGGTCAGCCGCATGCTGGGCATGGAACACGACCGGCAACAGATCTACAGGATGGTCGTATCCCTCCCCATGGAACTCCTGGGCGCAGAGATCGGCCACCTCCTTCTCTACAGCGAAGAGGACGACGATCTGGTCATGGAATATTCGGTCGGCCTTGCGGACAGATCAGAGAGCCGGAGAAGGATCAACGTCGGTGACGGCATGGCCGGCTGGGTGGCCGGGAACAGAAAGCCCCTCCTCATCGAGGATTTCGCACAACAGGAGACATTCAGTCCCATCAGCAGCCTCGGTTACGAAAGGAAGACAGCCATCTCCGTTCCGATCATGACAAAGGACGAGTTCATCGGTGCCATTACCCTTATCAACAGGCAGGACGGTCAACCCTTCCAGCAGGATGAAATGACCCTCCTGGCCACCATCGCGTCCGAGGCAGCAATGGCCCTCCACAACGTTCTCCTCCTCGAGAAGATACAGAAGAGCTATTTCTCAATGGTCCAGGCTCTCATCACAGCCGTCGAAGCCAAGGACGTCTACACCAGGGGCCACTCGGAGAGGGTTACCCAGTACAGCCTCCTGATCGCCGAACAGATGAATCTCCCCCTCTCTCAGATGGAGATCATACATCAGGCCGGGATCCTCCACGATATCGGCAAGATCACCGTCGAGCTGTCCATCCTCAACAAACCCACTCGCCTGAGTCCGGCGGAATACGAGAAGATAAAGAACCACCCTGCCGTCGGCTACCGCATTCTCGAACCGATAGAATTCGACGAACGGATCAAACTCTGCGTGCTTCAACACCACGAGAGGCCGGACGGGAAGGGTTATCCCAACGGGGCATCCGCCGCAGACATACTCCTCGAGGCAAAAGTGCTGGCCGCGGCGGACGCCTTTGACGCCATGACCACCAGCAGACCATACCGTGACGCCCTGACCATCCATGCCGCCCTGAATGAGATCCAGCGCTGCTCCGGAACCCAGTTCGACCCCCAGGTGGTGGAAGTGTTGGGCGGCCTCGTCAACACCATGATCTCCTCAGGGGTCCTGGAAACGCTGCACAGTTGATCAAGCCAACATCCAGAGTCCAAAATCCAGAACAGAAAATCCTCTTAAGAAGACCATGTCGTTTTCATGGATTTTTTTCGAGATACTGTGTGTTGGATCACAGAGGCACGGGACAAAACCTGAATGTTAAATCTCTCATTCAGTATCCAGGACTCCGGCTCTCTGCTTGTTCTTGGACTTTGGATTTCGGATTTTGGATCAGTTTGATGTAATCGGTATCGTGAAAGTGAAACGGCTTCCCTTGCCCAACACGCTTTCAGCCCAGATGCGACCGCCATGGGCCTCCACGATCCGCTTGCAGATCGCCAGACCGAGGCCTGTGCCTTCCTCCTTCCCGGGCGGCCCCACCTGAGCGAACTCGTCGAAAATATGGGAGAGATCCTCCCTGCTGATACCGATCCCCGTGTCCTTCACCGCAAGGGCGATGGAGGAGAAATCGTCCTCCTCAAGCGGTTCAGCAGACACGGTTATGGTTCCACCTTCCGGTGTGAACTTGACGGCGTTGCTGATGAGATTCACCAGGACCTGGATGATCCTGTCCTCATCGAAAAAGGCGACGGTGTTCATATTCCGTTCCTCGATATCGAGGGTGAGTTTTTTCTTCTGGATCAGGGGTATCATCTGTCCCACCACCCGTTCGACGACCTTGATAACGGTCTGGCTTTCCCGTTCGATGGGCATCCTGCCGGCTTCGATCTTGGTCAGGTCCAGCATGTCGCTGATGAGGGCACCCATACGCCGGCAGGAGAGCAGGGTCTCGCGTATCACACCCTGCTGTGGATCGGTTAATTCTCCGGCATATCCGTCCTTGAGGGATTCCAGATAACCTTCCACCACCGCGAGGGGCGTCTTCAGCTCATGGGTTGCGATACCGAGAAAGTTCGATTTGAGCTTGTCGAGTTCCATCAGTTTCTCGTTCGCCTCCTTGAGAGTGGAGTTGATCTCAACGAGCTCTGCGTTGGCTCTGTTGAGGGCTTCCGTCCTCTCTGCAACCATCCTTTCCAGGTGCTTCTGATACCTCTCCACCTCCTCCCTCGTCCGGTCCAGATCGTGGATCATCTGGTTGAATGCCCCGGTAAGGGAGGCCACCTCGTCGTACCCGTGGACGGCGATAGGCTCGGGCGATCGGCCGGATCCCACGTCCTTGATACCGCCAGTGAGGTTCTCCAGCGGCTCGGTAAGACGGTTGACCGCCACGATGAGCACGAGGAGCCCCAGAACATACACCGCCAGGGCGTTGGCGGCGATGAGCCGGGTGATCTTCGAGAGGATGGTCCTGACCTCTGAGATATCGAAACCAAGGAGGAGCATGAGAGAATTCCGTTCCTCCCCGAAGACGAGCTTTCGATAGACCTCGAGAACATCACCGTACACATGATACCGCACTCCTCCCGCCGCCAGATCATAGAGTTCGCTCAGGGGGAGGGACCTCCTGCGCCCGAGCTCCGGCCTGGAACAGCCGGAGGCGAGGACCGACCCGTCGTCGTTGAGCACGTCGGCATAGAGAACGCTGGGATCGGCGCAGATACTGTCCATGAGCACGACGATGGCCTCCACATCCTCGGGAGAGCGGGTGGACGCGGCCAGATTGTTGGCCACGAACAGCGACACGGAGGCCGCCCTTCGCTCCGCCTCGATCATGATGAAGCGTCTCGCCTGACTGACTATGGAGAGACCGATGAGAAAAACCGCGGAGAGGAGGACAACCAGAAGGCCCATGATGGCCTTGCGGCGGATGCTCGACAGGATCCATCTCAGTGGATTTCTCATGATTCCGGACAAGAGGGGCTGGAAAAGGCTGGGCAGATCAACCGAGGTGACGCAGGACCTTGTCCACCACCTCAACAGCCTTGAAGGGTTTCGTGATGTACTCGACGGCACCGAGTTCCGTGGCTCTTTTCATGTCCTCGCGGCTCTTTCGGGCGGTGAGCATGATAACCGGTATTCTGGCGGTCTCCTCTCCCTCTTTGAGCCTCTCCAGGACCTGAAAACCGTCCATCTTGGGCATCATGATATCCAGGAGGATGAGGCTGGGATGCAGGGACCGCGCCTTCTCGAGGGCCTCCTCTCCGTTGTAGGCGATCTGAACATTGAGGCCCTGGGAGAGAAAGAGGAACTGAAGCATCTTGGTCAGTGACGCCTTGTCCTCCACGACAAGAACCGTCTTCCTGTTATTCTCCATTTGACCTCCTCCAGACCGAGATCCGAGTCGGCACCAGAAAGGGATCGTGATAATAGGGATGCATGGCCGGCGGGTAACTGGACGACCATGGCATTCAGGTATTTGGTGCTTTATATCACAAAAGGCCCGCTAAGATAAACCAGATAAGGGGAAAAATATTGTTGATTTTGTCGTATAAATTGAATATGTTAATTTTCGTCGTTGAGGATGATCGTTATGGTTAAGAGCGGAAAAGCCTACCATCCCCTTCTGGAGAGACTGCTGATGGTCTTCGAGACCATCCGGTTGAGGGTCCTGACACTGGTGATCATCAGCGTACTTGCCCCTTCAATGCTCGGCGGCCTCCTGGCGGTGAGATACCTGAGCGGCGTTCTCCAACAACAGGAATTTCAGACCCTGTCCCGAACCGCCGAGCGATACTCCATTCGTCTTTCCCAATGGTTCTCGGACCGCACGTCAGACGTCCGTGCCTTCACGTCCTCCTACCTTCTGAACGAGGACGTCCGTGTTCTCCTCAGGGAAGACGGGCAACAGCCTCGAGCCAAATCCAAGACCTCGGTGGAGCGTTATATGTCCTACCTGCTGGAGGACAACCACTCCTTCGAGGGGTTCGCCGTCCATACCGGTGACGGAAAAATCCTGACAGCCCAACCCGAAGGCACCGATCTGGGTGACGGCGTGGGAGAAATCCTCCCCTCATTGGGGTCAGATCCCAGAATACTCGAAATATCCGATGGAGGATCCTCCCGTATTATCATCGGTCAGTCCCTGACCGATCCGTCCGAAGACAGGGTTGCCTTCTTCATCGGAATTGTCCGATCGGAGGTCATCCGCAAGACCTTACTCGAGGACCTGCCATCCCAATCCACAGCCTATATCGTGGACAAGAGTGGGATCATAAAGGGGATGACCGATCCCCGGCTGCAGAACCGGCCCCTTCCCCCCCGGGTGCGGAGCCTTTTGAGGACGACCGGTGCAACCGAGGAGTTCAGGGGCCTGTCCGGAGAGAAGGTTATCGGCACGGCCTATGCCCTGGACGTTCTGCCCTGGCATCTCGTCATGGAAACCCCCAGCAAAAAGGCTTTCGCCACCCTAAGCAGTTTCCGGGGCCAGATGATGCTCATGACCATCTCCCTGGCAGCGATCCTCCTCATTCCCGCCATCCTGCTGGCGCGAACGATCATCCTGCCCCTGGAGGAACTGAGCCGGGTGGCCAAGAGGATCCGGACCGGGGAAGCGGGTCTCCAGGTCTCCACCTCCCCCCGGGGAGAACTGGGGGAGTTCATCTTCACCTTCAACCGCATGTCGGAGAGCCTGAGGCTCAGCATGGAGGAGATCCAGGCGATCAACAACCAACTCCGGGTCATGAGCGTCACCGATCCCCTCACCGGCCGATACAACCGCCGCTATATCACCGACCAGGTTCAGAGGGAGCTCAAGCTCGCCCGGAGGACAGGCCAGACCTTTTCGCTGATCATGATCGACCTCGACCACTTCAAGGATTACAACGACAGGTACGGCCACATCGCAGGCGACGAGACTCTCCGGAAGGTTGGGGACGTCCTCGTGGAAAATATACGGGAGACGGACATCGTTGCCCGGTGGGGCGGTGAGGAATTTCTGGTCTATCTCAGCCACGCAGACAGGGAGGGGGCGGCTGGAATCGCAGAAAAACTCAGGATTGCCGTCGAGCAGACCTCTTTCATCATGAAGGGTAAGGACACCCGGGTCACCATAAGCTTGGGGGTCGCCGCCGCCCCGGAGGATGGGTCGAATTTCGACGAGCTGATCGAACACGCCGATCAGGCCCTGTACAAAGCCAAGAGGGCGGGACGCAACAGGGCCAAAACCTTCAGCGGACAAGGTTCACATTTATCCAGCCTCTCTGACGCGAAGCGGTCGAAACCATAAACCATCCGTCGCCCTTTTGAAGGCCCTGGACCTCGTCGCCCAGTCCGAGTATGCCGATCCTCTCCGAGGAGATTGTGGGCTTTTTCCTCAGGGAAGCGCCCTTGACGATCACGATCAGTTTCCTCGGATCCATCCCCTGGAAGTTCTGATAAAGGGTCGAAATAAGGTCGAAAAGATAGGCCGCACCACCCGGATTGCCGCCGTCGAGTTCCTGACGCCCATCGGCCAGGTAGACACGGGCCTGCTTCAGGTACTCTCTGGACTGCACGTTGTATGCTTCTTCGGACATCCTGTCGACGATGACCCTGGCCTCTGCGAACATTGCGGCCGCCTCGGTCTGCGAGGCCATCCCCTGTATCCTCGATCGGGCCCTGACCACCTCTCTGATGGCCTCATCCCGTGCCGTGATCACGGTTTTCATGCTCATCTCGAAAGACTGGGTCTCTATTTTCCGGGTCCCGTTCACGAGATCGAGCTCATCCCTGGCGGCATCCCTTTCCTTGGTCGCCCTTGCCAGCTCGGACCTCAATCGCCGGATATCTACCCGGGAACCTTTACCGCCTGATCCCGCACCCGCGTTGATATCTCTCTGAAGCCTGTCCAGAACGACGGAGATCCGACCGTCAAGCCGGCGGACCTCTGCCGCGTTTCGCTCCGACCTGAAGTATTCCATCTCGCCCAGGAGGGCCCTTGCCCGGCCCAGAAGGACGGGCGAGAACATATCTGCGCTGTCCGACAGTTCCTCCAGCCGGGCGGCTCTGCTCTTCACCGCGCTGTTCATGTCAAAGCCTTCCCCCTCGGCCCTTGAGGCCCCCTTCGTCGCGGTGCAACCCGCGGACACAGCCAGCAGGAGAACAGCGACCGCCACCCATTTGACGGATGGAATCTCCGGCCGGCAATGCAAATTCCGTGATGTTTTCTCGATCGTCACCTCTCCAGCCTCCTTCTCAGGTAGGTCAAAGCCGTGTCCAGAATCTCCTCATTGCCGCTCCTCAGAACGAGGCGCACCCTGTAGTGGTCCTTGCCCAGCTCCGGGTAGGAGCCGATCTTCACATCCGGAAACAGTCCCTGTGCTTCCTCCAGCATTTCCGCTATCTGGGATTCGTAGCATTCGGTCAACAGTTCCCTTCTGGACATCCTCTCCCGGCCGCTGAGCCTCTCCTCAAGGACGGGGAACATCTTGCGAACGAGATCGGGAATGCCAGGCAGAATGATCATGTTGTCCACAATGAACCCCGGAGCCGCCGTCACGGGGTTGCTGACAAGCTCCGATCCGGAGGGGAACACGGCCAGCTCCCGGATCCTCCGGGGGAGGGGCTTTCCCAACCGTTCTTCCAGAAGCCGGACCGCGGCTTCGTTCTCCTCAAGCGCCCTTCCCGTAACCTTCCCGACGGCTCTTCTCGTCAGGTCATCGTGGGTGGCTCCGATCCCCCCCGTGGTCATGACCCAGTCGAATCTTCCCCGCATCCACTTCAGATGTTCGACCAGAAAGTTCATCTCGTCCGGTAGAACGCAACAGTAGCGGAGTTCGGCTCCGATACGGAAAAGTTCGGCGGCAATCCAGGCCAGGTTCTCATCGGCCACCTCCCCCAGGAGGACTTCGTCTCCTATGATCGCCAGACCTACCGTGGGCGGCATCCCCTATAGACCTCCCGCAACTCCATGCTCCGATGTCCGTTTCCTGAAAATCCTCATTTCCCTTTTCCAGGGCCCAATACCGGATCTCCCTTCCCGCTTTTCCCGCCTAAAGTAGCACAGATCGATCCTGCTCAGCAAAAGGAAGCGGAAACCCGGTCACCTCCTGTCTTCGATCTGTTTGACACCGGGGATAATTTGGGATAATTTGATTTTCGCCTTCGATACCCGATTCATTCACCGTTGAAATGCTTTAGGAGTGCCCGGTTGCCAACGTGCTTGATGCCGGCTGTCCACTCCAGAACTCCGCCCTATGAGAAAGACCCGATATTCCGACGCCGGAGTCGACATCGCAGCCGCCGATGAGGCCAAGAAAAGGATCTCCTCCGCCGTCAGATCCACCCACGGATCCTCCGTTCTCGGCGGGATCGGGGGATTCGGCGGCCTCTTCGCGGCTGAGAATCTCCCCGCCAGCCCTGTCCTGGTGTCCAGTATCGACGGCGTGGGCACGAAGCTCAAAATCGCCTTCGCCATGAAACGCCACGGTACGGTGGGAATCGACCTCGTCAACCACTGCGTCAACGACATCCTCGTCCAGGGCGCGCGTCCCCTTTTCTTTCTGGATTACCTGGCGACCGGCCGCCTGGAGCCGGGGATCGTCGAGGAGGTCGTCGGGGGAATCGCCGAAGCCTGCCGCGCCGCGAAGTGCTCCCTCCTCGGAGGCGAGACGGCCGAGATGCCAGGCTTCTACAGGGAGGGGGAGTACGACCTTGCCGGCACCATCGTCGGTGTGGTGAGCAGGGACCGGATCGTGACCGGCGACCGGATCGAAAGCGGCGACGTTGTCCTCGGTCTGCGATCCTCCGGGCTGCACACCAACGGGTACTCCCTGGCCAGGAAGGTCCTCCTGGAGGATGCCGCCCTGTCCCTGGATCGGAGCCACCCGGATCTGGGAAGGCCCCTCGGGGACGAACTCCTCGAGCCCCACCGCAATTACGGGCCGACCGTCCTTCCACTCCTGGACAGGTTCGACGTCAGGGGCATGGTCCACATCACCGGAGGTGGTTACGCGGGAAACGTCCCCCGTGTTGTCCCCGAACACCTCACGGCAGTCCTCGACAGGTCCTCGTGGCCCGTCCGTCCCATCTTCCACCTCATCGCCGGGCTGGGCAACGTACCCGAGGACGAGATGTACCGGACCTTCAACATGGGTGTCGGGTTCCTTCTCATCGTCCCCGCGCACCAGTCGGACGCCATCACCGACGCCCTTTCGGAGGCCGGGGAGACCGTATTCAGGATCGGTGATATCAAAAACAGGGAGGAAAGAGATGCCGGCGTCATCCTGAAGTAGGGCGCTGTCGGACTTTGAAGCCTGACGTTTGAGGCCTGAAGGTTCGCGAGGAAAAGAGTGGCGGAATTCATCGGAAAGGCATTGACCACGGAGGACAGGGAGATCCCCGTGATGTCACAGGGAACCAGAGGGGAAAAATCGAATCTTCCGTTTTGGATTTTTGATTTTGGATTGTAATTTACCGGGGAGAAAAGCATGAAGAAGATCGCGGTGCTCATATCAGGGGGGGGAAGCAACCTGCAATCGATCATCGATTCCGTTGACGGGGGCCGTCTCAACCTGGAGATAGCGGTCGTAATCAGCAACAAGGAAGGCGTCTACGGGCTCACCAGAGCCGAGAACCACAACATTCCAGCGGTAGTGGTCAAACACTCGGACTTTTCCACGAGGGAGGACTTCGAGAGGAGGCTCATCGAGATCATCGACGGCTGCGGCGTCGAGCTGGTCGTCCTGGCCGGTTTTATGAGGGTCCTGACACCCCTTTTCGTGAACCACTACCACCACAGGATCATCAACATCCACCCGGCACTGCTGCCGTCCTTCCCCGGAACCCACGGGCAGAAACAGGCCTTCGACTACGGTGTCCGTTTCACAGGATGTACGACCCACTTCGTGGATGAGGGGACAGACACCGGGCCTATTATCCTCCAGGCGGTGGTGCCGGTCCTCCCGGACGACAACGAGGAGACTCTGGCTGCCCGCATCCTCAAGGAGGAACACCGGATCTATCCCGAATCCCTGCGCCTTTGGTCGGAGGGAAGGCTTAAAATAGCGGGGCGAAAAGTGAGAATTCAGGACCCTGTGAAACGCTGAAAGCCCCGGTACAGGACCGCTGACAGGATATGGCCCAGGACTACGACCTCACGCTGATCGGCGCCCGCTTTCCCCAGTTAGCCCTCGGCACCCTGATGGCCAAGAGAGGCCACAGCGTCCTCATCGTGCACCAGGGTGGCGAAAACGGAACCACGCCCCGAAATGGTCTTTCTGAAGGATATACCTTCAGAAAACGCCCCACACCCCTTTTCGGTCTGGACGGAATGGGGCTCCTGCGGAAATTTCTGGATGAGATCGGCATCGGCAGGATGCTCGTCAGAAAATCCTACCCGCCCAATCCCGTCAGTTACCAGGTGGTCCTTCCCCGACACCGGTTGAGCGTCTTTCCGAAGAGAAACAGGCTTCTCGAGGAGCTCCAGCGGGAGTTTCCGCGGAGCGCCGATTCCTTCAAAAACCTCTACGAGGGACTCGACCCCCTTTCGGAACTCTGGTACGAGAACTACAGGGACCTTCCCTCTCTGGAGAGGACGTGGCAGAGTCTCTCCACGTTCTCCAACGTCGTCAGGGGCATGCGCGAGACCCGGGGCATCTCAAAAAGCCTCGCCGGAACAGGGGATGATCCCCTTTCGGTCGCGGGTTTCGCAGCTGTCCAGCATCATTTCCTCGGCTCCTATCCGGTTGATGGGAGGCCGGACCCCCTGTCCCTCGCCCTCATACACAGCATCGCCCGCCGGGGGACGTTCCAGGAACCGACGGGGACCTCTTCCCTGTCCGATCTCATGAAGATCCGTTTTACCGAGTTCGGAGGTGAGTTGAAGGACGGTTTGCGGGTGACAGCCGTGGAGGCCCGAGGCGGCGAAGGGCTGGCGGTCGTCGGGGAAGGGGGAATGAGGATAGGGACTCGCAGCCTTTCCACCACCTGTGACATCGCCTCCCGGATACAGGGCATCGACGGTAAGGGGAAGCCGGCAGACCATCGCTCGTCCTTCTTCCCGGTCCGCTTTTACCTCGGCCTTGATGAAAGCGCGATCCCCGTCGGCATGGAGGACAACCTGTTTTTCCTCAGGGAGGATTCGGGAGGTCCACTGGGTCTCAGGGCTCTCTATATCGCCCTCAGCCCCTCAGGGTCCCGGATGGCCCCGGGGGGCAAGAGAGCCGCGACGGTCACCGGTCTTGTCCACGGGCGGGCGCTGAAGGGCCTGACGGCCGAAAGTATCTCCCGGATCCAGGCCGATGTCGTCGATGCTCTCGAAAGTGTGATACCTTTTCTCAGTGATGGTATGGACTTCATCACCAGCGATCTTCGCGGCGAGATCGGCGAAGCGTTGCCAAGGCCAATGCCCGGGGGGGCCCTGTCGTGGATTCCCGCCCTCATCGGCAGAAGCAGGGTCAGGACCTCCAATCGACACCGGATAGCAGTACTTTCCACTCCGCCGCAGGAACTGGGCATCGAGGGGGAAACATTGTCTGCCCTGGCCGCCGCCGGGTCTCTGACCAAGGTCCTGGGGAAAGGAAAATAGAGGGCATGGATACGGTAACGAAGGAAAAGATAAGGAGTCCGGCCGTAGCCGGCCAGTTCTATCCCGCCAACCCGAACAAGCTCGAGGAACAGGTCGGTTCCTATCTGTTCGACGCCGCCCCGCCGGCCGGAGTGATCGGCGCCGTTATGCCCCACGCCGGATATATTTATTCCGGGGCGGTGGCGGGAGAGACTGCGTCCCACTTCACCGTGCCGGGCCGGGTTATCGTCCTGGGCCCGAACCACACCGGTCTGGGTTCGGCTGTGTCGGTTTACCCCACCGGCTCCTGGCAGATGCCGTTCGGGGATGTACCCATTGACGAAGGGCTAGCGTCCCGGATCATCGACAGCATCGGCCCCGCCGAACCGGATCGGTCGGCCCATATGAGGGAGCACTCCATCGAGGTACAGCTCCCCTTCCTCTACTATCGCAGGGGAAGCGAGTTCGCCTTTGTCCCCATCACGCTGGCCATGCTGGATGAGAGGACCTGCTCGCGATTAGGCGAGGGGCTGGCCGGCGTCATCCGGGAGTCGGGAGACGATATCCTGATAGTGGCCAGTTCCGACATGACCCATTACGAGAGCCAGCAATCGGCCAAGGTTAAAGACACCCTGGCGATCGAGAGGATCCTCGACCTTGACCCCGAGGGGCTCCTCGACACGGTCCACGCGCGGCGGATCTCCATGTGCGGCGTCATCCCCACTGCCGTCATGCTGTTTGCGGCGAAGGCCATGGGCGCTGCCGGGGCAAGGCTCATCCGATACACCACTTCAGGCGAGACCAGCGGCGATTTCGACCACGTGGTGGGGTATGCGGGATTAGTGGTTCATAAGTGAAGAGAATACGAGTAGTCTGTATTCAGGATTCAGGATCAGGATAAAGTTTTCCGATCGGGGCCTAACCTCGAAGATCGATTACAAGCCTTCTGTTTTTGCCCAACAGACAACGGGAGGCAATGGCGAGTTTCCCGCCGAATCCTGACTACAGAATACAGAATGCTTGCAAAGGATAAAAAATGCCCCATTCCGTACGCGTTCGCTTTGCCCCCTCACCCACCGGATACCTGCACATCGGCGGAGTCCGGACCGCCCTTTACAACTGGATCTTCGCCCGCCAGCACGGGGGCAAGGTCATCCTCAGGATCGAGGATACCGATCTGGAGCGGTCCACCGACGAGGCCGTCGGCTGGATCCTGGACGGACTCCAGTGGATGCACCTGGACTATGACGAGGGTCCGTTTCGCCAGACGGAGCGATTCGATCTTTACAACGAGAGCATCGACCGTCTCCTCGCCGCCGGCAAGGCGTACCGGTGCTACTGCACCCCCGAAGAACTCGAGGTCAGGCGCAAGGAGGCCCTCCTCAAGGGACGGCCCACCAAGTACGATGGGAAGTGCCGCAACCTGAGGGAAGGGGAGAGAGAAGGCCCGTTCACGATCCGCTTCAGGGCTCCCCAGACAGGCCAGGTCCTGGTGGACGACATGATACGGGGAACCGTGATCTTCGATGAGACCCAGATGGACGATCTCATCGTCAGGAGGTCGGACGGCAGCCCGACCTACAATCTCACGGTGGTTGTGGACGACGCCCTCATGGGCATCTCCCACGTCATCCGGGGAGAGGACCATCTCTCCAACACACCGAGGCAGATCCAGCTCTACGAGGCCCTCGGTTTCCAGGTTCCGCGCTTCGCCCACATGGCCCTCATCCTGGGGCCGGACAGGGAAAAGCTCAGCAAGCGTCACGGAGCCGCCTCTGTATCAGAGTTTCGGGACATGGGATACCTGTGGGAAGCCCTGGTCAACTACCTCATCCGACTGGGATGGTCCCACGAGGACCAGGAGATCTTCACAATGGAGGAGATTCTCGAAAAATGGTCCCTCGACGACCAGAGGAAGTCGCCATCGGTTTTTGACCACGACAAGCTGGAGTGGCTGAACGGCCAGTGGATGAAGCTGCTCCCGGCCGAGGAGATCGCGGAGCGCCTGCTCCCGTTCCTGAAGGAGAGAGGCGTGATCGAGGAAGAGCCGGATCGGAACTGGCTGGCCGAAGTCGTCGTTTCCCTGCGGGAGAGGTCCCTCACTCTGGTGGAGATGGCCGAGAAGGCGGAGTTCTACTTTCGAGATCTCGAGTACGACCAGGAAGCGGCTGAAAAGTTCCTCACGGCCGATGCGGAGCCACTTCTGGAGAGGGCAAGGGGTCTCCTTGCCTCCCAGGATGATTTCTCTCAGGAGGCCCTCCACGGGGCCCTGAGGGCCTTCCTGGAGGACGAAGGGATCAAACTGAAAATCCTCGCCCAGCCCCTCCGCGTCGCCCTGACCTACCGAAAGGACAGCCCGGGGCTCTTCGAGGTGATGGAGGTGCTGGGCAAGGAATCCACTCTTGAAAGGATTGAAAAAGCGCTAGAGTGGATTCGTAATCGGTAATCAGTATTCAGTAGTCAGTAGTCAGGATTCAGCGGGAAGGCCGTGATTCGGAAACGGGAGTTTCAAGTTTACAGTTTGCAGTTCACAGCTTCCAGTTTACAGCCCGGATTCCGGGCACTGAGAACGGATGGCTGAATCGCTATAGTTTACGGCTTATCGACTGATCGATTCAACGAAGAGCCGGATCACCGGCATTGTCGACAAGTCGTAACCTCGCTCAGTCGTTCCTCCAGGCTTTTCCCCTCCCACTTGTTACTTGCCACTGATTTCTCTATTCTCCATTCTTTATTCTCTATTCTCCATTCTCCATGTTCCCTTCGTCTTCGTCTTACTCCTTCGTCTGGATGGTCCCGCTATTTCTTTCCCGCGATCTTCGCCCACGAATCCCTCAGGGGGACGATCCGGTTGAACACCGGCCGGCTGGCGGTGTGGTCCATGGCATCGGCGATGAAGTATCCGGTGCGCTCGAACTGGAACCGGTCCCCGGGGAGCGCATCCCTGAGACTGGGCTCCACCCGGGCGTCCGCTGTGTCCAGGGAGTGGGGGTTCAGATGGCGGATAAAATCGGCTTCCTTACCGCCGTCCGGTGTCGGATCGTCGAAGAGGCGGTCGTAGAGCCGGACCTCAGCGGTCAGAGCGTGGGCCGCCGACACCCAGTGAATGGTCCCCTTGACCCGGCGGCCGTCGGGCGCGTCGCCTCCTCGGGTCTGTGGGTCGTAGCGGCAGTGCACCTCGACGATGTTTCCCCTTTCATCCTTCTTCACGTCCACGCAGGTAATGAAGTAGGCCCAACGAAGCCGGACCTCCCTGCCGGGGCCCAGCCGGAAGAATTTTTTCGGGGGATCCTCCATGAAATCTCCCCGTTCGATGAACAGCTCCCGGCTGAAGGGCACTCTTCTGGTCCCCATCCGAGGCGGATCGTCCGGGAAATAGGGCGCATCCAGCTCCTCGACCTGACCCTCCGGGTAGTTGACGATGACCACCTTCAGGGGATCCAGAACAGCCATGACCCGCGGAGCCTTCGTGTTGAGATCATCCCGGATACTGTGCTCCAGAAGGGCCACGTCCACCACGCTGTTGGCCTTTGCCACCCCGATCCGATCGCAGAATTTCCGGATGGACTCCGGCGTGCAGCCTCGGCGCCTCAGGCCGGCTATGGTGGGCAGGCGGGGATCGTCCCAGCCGGATACATGTCCTCCCTCGACGAGTTCGACGAGTTTGCGCTTGCTCATCACGGTGTAGTTCAGGTTCAAGCGGGCGAACTCGTACTGTCTCGGTTTGCTCGGGGCGGGCACGTTGTCTATGATCCAGTCGTAGAGCTCCCGGTTGTTCTCGAACTCCAGAGTGCAGATGGAGTGGGAGATACCCTCGAGGGCATCCGAAAGACAGTGGACGAAATCGTACATGGGATAGATGCACCACGCGTCACCCGTCCGATAGTGCGGAGCGTGCCGGATCCGGTAAAGAAGCGGATCACGCATCTTCATGTTCGAGGCGGCCATATCGATCCTGGCGCGGAGGACATGCTCCCCGTCCGTGAACTCGCCGCCCCTCATGCGCCTGAAAAGATCGAGGTTCTCCTCCACGGTTCGGTCGCGATAGGGGCTGTCGGTCCCCGGCTGCGTGACCGTACCCCGGTGGCTGCGGATCTCCTCCTCCGACAGGCTGCAGACATAGGCCTTACCGATTTCGATCAGCGAGATGGCGAAGCCGTAAAGCTTCTCGAAGTAATCCGAGGCGAAGTAGAGGTGCCGGCCCCAATCGAAACCGAGCCAGCGTACGTCGCGCTGGATCGCCTCGACATATTCCATGTCTTCGGTCTCGGGGTTGCTGTCGTCAAAACGCAGGTGGCAGCGGCCGCCCGGAATCTCCTGGGCGATACCGAAGTTCAGGACAATGCTCTTGGCATGGCCGATGTGGAGATAGCCGTTCGGCTCCGGGGGAAACCGGGTAACGACCGTATCGTGTTTTCCCGAGGCCAGATCATCGGCGACGATCTGGCGGATAAAATCCATGCCGTCTGTTTTGGACTCATCGGAACCCATGCAGGAATCTCCCTATGTCCAAAATTACAATAGCATGTTTCAGGGGGCAATAGGAAAACACAGCCGGGAGGTTGTGTTCCGTTGGATCTTCCCGGGATCAGGATGCCGTCGGCCGTATCCTCAGGGGGCAGGACACGTACCGGCCGGAACGGGATGGAAAAACCCGTACTCGCCGGTCCCGGACGGCAATGCACTGCCTGGCGCATCCGGAACGGGATCGGCTTTCGGATCAGGTGCTTCAGACTAAGGGGCCCGCAACCGTACTCAGGAAGCTGTGGATGTCTTCCTCCTGTTGCCGTGCGACTTGATGGCCCGGTATATCGAGGGCCAGTTCTCCCTGAGGCTCTCATGACTGAAGAAGAGCGATGAACACCGCTTGCAGAAGAACCAGTCCTGATCCCGGAATTTCGTGTGCGGGATCTCCCGTTTGCATGAAGGACAGTACATGATAATTTCCATATCTTACAAGATCCCCCTTTCCTGCCTGATTTGGGACTGCTCCTCGACGGACTCATCAGCAAGAACCTTGCCTAATCTATAACATACTGTAATCATTGACTTTATGTTCCGAAAGGGACCCGCGTCCGGCCCGCAATAAGTAAAACTTTTCCTAATTTGTGGAGCTAAGTCCACCCTGCATAAGAAAAATATTTCCCATTCCGATGGCCGGGGGACCGGCCCGGCCCGGTCCCCCGGTTCGGGCAGGCTCCGTGGGGGAGTCCGACGGCGGGGGGATCAGGTAGCGTTTCCACAGAAGACAGCAGCCGGGAGGGTGGCTCCCGGCTGCCGGCATTCAAACACGCTGTCCAATCTCTAATTTCTAATGTCCAATCTCTAATGTCTGATGTCTGATTTCCAAGTTCCCATCTCCAACCCTTTCCTTCTCGTCGAGATCCGCCAGTTCGGTCGTGGGGTGAACCGGCATTCTACCTATGCCGCCGGGGACGTGGGCAATGGGCCTGGGAACCGCCATACCGGAGGTATGGCCCTGGAGTTTTCCATGATCCGCCTCCCTTCCCTCACCGTGGTGCAGAAATGGAGGATCCCCTCCACTCTCTCGCACAGGAAGAGATCGTAGGGCACAACCCTGATCCGGAGAAGCTCCTGCATCAGCTTCTTCATGACCCTGGCGTCGTCGTTGACACCCCTGAGAAGCACTGTCTGGTCCCTGACGACCACGCCGGCCCTCGTGAGCATGTCCACCGCTCTCCGTGCCCTGCAGGACATTCAGGATGCGTGCTCTGGCCTCTTCATATTCTCCCGTCAGTCGGAGGCCGGTCGGTATGTCCAGGGTGGTCCCGGCGTGCCCGGAATCGGGACGCCCGATCTCCACCGCGGCGTCAGCCTCACCCCACCACTTTGGTGAGCAATAGAGCGGTCAGGGCGATCCGCTCATAGAGGGATTCCTCGATGATATATTCGTCCGGGGAATGATCCAGGTCCCCGATGGGGCCCATTCCGTCCAGGGTAGGGATTCCCTGGGCCATGAGGAAGTTGGCATCGGAGGTCCCCCCCCGCTTCTCCTTCGCCACCTTCATGCCCAGCTCTTCAGCGGCGCTGGCCAGCACGGAGAACAGCCTGTCGGTTCCCTGCGCCGGCCGGCCGGCCGGCCGCGAGTGATGGCAGACCAGCTTTGCACTGCATCCCTCGCACTGGACATGACCGGTTATGTCGCGGATACTGTCAAGGACCCTCTCCTCGGTATTCTCGTCCCAGAACCTGAACTCGAACGAGGCCTTCGCCAGATCGGGGACGATGTTGGTGGCGGTCCCGCCGGAGATCTTTCCCACGTTCAGAGACACACCGGTATCTTCCTCGTTGAGGGCCTCGAGGGCGAGGACCATTCTCGATAGTTCCACCACCGCGCTGTCCTTCGCCCCGGACTTGACTCCGGCGTGCCGCGCTTTCCCCCTGACGGTGAGCCGGAACCGCCGGATCCCCCTTCGGCAGTGGACGACTTCCCCGTTCAACCCTCCGCATTCGAAGACCAGGGCGCAGGATGCCCCTCTGCCGAGTTCCTCAACGGTGGACGATGAGTGGGGCGACCCGATCTCTTCGTCCCCGTTGACCAGGACCCTGAGGGGGATCGCCGGCAGGAGGCCCATCTCCTCCAGCACCTTGAGGGCGTAGACCATAACCGTTATGCCCCCCTTCATGTCCGCCGTTCCGGGGCCGTAGACCCTGCCGTCGACCGCCTCGAACTTTCTGGAGCGCGTTCGGGGGGGAAAGACGGTGTCCACGTGACCGATGAGGACGACCGGCCCACCGGATGCCGCCGTGTTCTCGAAGATATGATGGTTGACCCCGTTGCGGTCCAGGTGGATCCGATGGCCGAGATCCGCCGGCATCACGCCAGCGACCACCTCACCTACCCGGTTGATCCCCTCGTAATTCCGGGAGTAGCTGTTCACTTCTACCAGTGACCGAAGAAAGGACAGGACCTCCGGGCGGAGGTCCTGAACACGCTTCTGGATCGCTTCTGCCGCTTTCTCCAAGTCGGCTACTCCTCCTCTTCGAATCCGAAGGGAGCCACGTGTTCATCCTCGTAGTGGAGAACATGGCCGCCCCAGGTCCGGATGAGGGCCTCGCCGTTCATGTCCGGGTTGAGGTAGTACTGGGGATAGATGGGGGTCTTGCCCCTCCCCTCGGGGGCGGTGATGATGAAGGTGGGAACAGCCATCCCCGAGGTGTATCCCCTGAGGTGCTCGATGATGTTCAGGCCGTCCGCGATGGGGGCCCGGAAGTGCCTGATCCCCTCCACCTTCTTGCAATTGAAGATGTAATAGGGCGCCACCTTGATCCGGAGCAGTTCCTGCATGAGCTTTTTCATGATGTGGGGATTGTTGTTGATGCCCCTGAGGAGGACGGTCTGGTCACGGACCACGACCCCGGACCTCGTCAGCCTGTCCACCGCTTCCCTGGCTTCCGGTGTCACCTCCTTGGGATGGTTGAACTGGGTGTTGAGATAGATCGGATCGTGATCTCCCAGCATCCGGCACAGTTCGGGCGTGATCCGCTGGGGCAGGACACAGGGCATTCTCGATCCGAGCCGCTTGATCTCGACGTGGGGGATCTTGTCCAGACGGGTCAGGATGTAGTCCAGTTGCTTGTCCGAAAGAGCGAGGGCGTCCCCGCCGGTGAGGAGGACATCCCTGATCTCCTCGTTCTCCCGGACGTAATGGATCGCCTCGTCGATCATCTTCTTCGGATAGGTTACGTCCTTGAACTCGATGTCCTTGCGCCTCAGGCAGTGTCGGCAGAACATGGAACAGGCGTTGGTGACGTTGATGATGAGCCTGTCGGGGTAGAGCCGGGAGATGAGGGGTGCCGGGCTGTTGTACTTGATGATCATGGGGTCCCGCACCTCCGAGGCGTCCTGGACCTCTCTTATCGATGGAACGGCCTGCCTCCTCACGGGGCACCGTTTGTCCTCCGGATCCATCAGGCTGGCGTAGTAGGGAGAGATCCCCCACCGGTAGTGGGCGCCCGCCCTGCGGATCCTGGCGATCTCCTCGTCCGAGAGGTTTATGATCCTCGCCAGGACTCCGACGTCGCCGATCCTGTTCTTGAGCTGCCAGAGGTAGCTGTTCCAGTTCTCCTCGGTTCCGCCCAGGACCCCAAGGATCCTCTTTCTGGCCTCAAGGTATTGACCGTGCAGTTTGAAGCCGGTGGGAATGCTGTCCTTGACGGCGAAGTAGTCCCTGTCGAGGTTCTTCACCTCGGCGGACCGGGCCATGGCGATGGACCGGTCCTTTTTGGAAACCTCCACCTGCTTGAAATGCTTCTTGCTGCCGCCTTTTTGGCTTGGTTCGTCGACCCTCTTGGCTGTGCTCACGATGCCCTCCTGTAGTGCCTTGGAATGTCCCCCGCCGCTAGATCTCGGTGGCCAGCAACGGAATGTCCATGAAGTCGTTTTCTCGAGCGGTACCGACCAGGAGACGCCTGCCCTCCTCCAGAGCCGGCTCGATATCATCCAGGACGGAGGAAACGGCGATGATCCGGCCCAGGAAACCACCCGGCGCCTGCCGGACCGATTTGCCGACGTGGTCGAGGATCACGGACCCCGCCCCGGAAGAACCTTCCGCTACGCGGCGAAACAGTTCCTGCTCGGTGACCATGGGCGGAAGATCCGATGTGACCACGATATCCTTTTCCACCTTGACGTTGTAGGTTCCCCAGCAGATGCCCCCTTCACTCGAATCCATCTCCGCGAGGGGACGGGAAAACCGTCCCTCGGTCACCGCCTCGAACTCCAGCTCGAGAAAGGACTGATGCCCGGGAATTCTGTGCTTCATGGTCAAGGCCGTCTCCATGGTCGTCCCCTGTTTCCGGGCGTTGACCTCGATGAAGTAGATATCGCCCTCCGGATCGACGATGTAGTCGCAGCCGAAGGCGCCCCGGTAGCCCTGCTCCCCCAGATAACTCCCGACCGTCCGGGTCATCTCCTTCAGATCACGCACGACCCCGGCAGGCAGGGATGTGGGAAAGGTGGAGCCGCGGAACCGGGTCCCCTGGATGTTCTGGTCCGCCACCGAGGCGATATAGACGTCCCGCTCCCCGGCCACGATGCCCAGGACCGTGGGGTCGTGTTCATGCTCCAGGTACCTGGTGATCAGATAGCCGCAGTCGGGGTCGGAAAACCGGTCTTCGATCTCCTGGACGCTGGTGGCAATTATGGAATGGGATCCGGCGGCGCTGTACTCCTGGCTGAGAAAAACACTGTATCCCCTGACGATCAACTCCTGGGCGTTCCGGGTTGCCCCCTCCAGAGAGGAGCAGCAACCCCCCGGCGGCACGGGGAGCCTCAGGGTACAGGCCATCTCGTACTGGACGAGCTTGTTGTTGAAAGTTCGGGCCAGATCGGGATCGGGACCGATGAGCCTGACCCTCTCTCCATCGATCAGGTCGAGCCCCGGACTCGATTCGAACACACTGACGTAGACGTGACCCTGTCGGTCAACCAGTTGATCCACCAGGTCGATCACAGAGGGGCAGCAGCTGACCTCCGAGGCGAAATAGACCCCGGGGATCCTTATGTTGTGGTCCATTCCGCTCATCCTGCGCGCCTCAGCAGCCCGCGGATTGACCACGATGGTGTTATCCCTGGGGTACCTCGCCAGGACATCCGGAACGATGGATATGAAGTCAACAGGCCTGCCGTAGAGCCTCTGCAGGGGCTCCACGAGAAAATCGTTCAGCCCCTGGGCTTTGATCTCGCCGATGTAGAGGAAGTAGAAAGTGTCAGGATCCAGCCTGACGCTGTCCCAATATGGCTCATCCATGATCAAAAATCCCTGTCCGGCAACAGCCGGAAACCCATCTCACGTTACCTGCGTCTTCGGCTTGGATCCTCGGTGCCGGCCTCTGCCTGCAGGCGCTCTTCCGGAGACCGGCGGATCGGGTCGTACCCCGGATCCATGGATCGGGGCCGGGACACCTCCTCACTGCCGGGTCAGGTCCCTGCCACGGGAGGGACGAGGAGAACGGGCACCCTCGCCCGCTTGAGGACCTTCCTGGCAACGCTCCCCATAAAGGTGTGCTCCGTCAGCCCCTTGGTGTGGGTTCCCATGACGATCATGCCTGCATCCAGTCGGCCGGCCATGTTCAGGATCTCCAGGACCGGGTCCCCCTCGTAGACGTGGACGTCGACGATCCGGTCCACGTCCTCATCGAGGTGCTCCGTTCGGATCCGCTTACCGATCCGGCCGATCTCCCCCCGGATGGTCTCTTCCGTCTCCCCCTTGTGCTCCTCGACCAGTTGACGGAATTTCTCCTCCCCCATGAAGGACACAATGGGGACCGCCATGGTGGCGTCGTAGCTGGGAAGGATGTGCAGGACGTGGATCCTGGCGTCGTGGACCTTGGCTTCGTGCAGCGCCTGGAGCAATACCCGCTCCGAGGTGGGGGCCATGGCGACACAACACAGGATGGTTCTCAATTCGAGGGACATGTTCTCACCTCACCTTTTCCTTTCCTTACAGCCCGGTTCCGGACTCCCTGCCCTGTCAGGCGACCTGGGCCGACCCGTGCGGCGGCCTTCGCCGGAAGTGGTTGAGGGATATCAGGGCCATGATACCGATACCGATAAGGTACATGACGTACTTGTTCTCGATACCGATCCACGCCCCGGAGTAGCCGGGCTGCATCATGATGAAGGTCACCAGCAGGAAGAAGGGTATCTCGTACCATTTATTGGCGGCCATGTACCAGCCCTGGGTGGCCGCCGCAAAGGCAAAGTTTCCGATACAGGCCATGACGAAGATAAGGATGGCCATCCCCCAGGTATTGATGCCGTGCAGGATCAGGTCGTGGTTGAAAATGAACATGATGGCGATCATGGCCGTCCGGATGTCGTACATGAAGCCCTGGATCCCGGTGGGAATGGGGGGCGACTTGGCTATCGCAGCGGCCGCATAGGCCGCCAGTCCCACCGGTGGGGTGTCGTCGGCGAGGATGCCGAAGTAGAAACAGAACAGGTGGGCCGCCATGAGGGGCACGATGAACCCGTTGTCAGCACCAACCTGGACGATGATGGGCGCAGTCAGGGCGGCCATAACGATGTAGGTGGCCGTGGTGGGCAGGCCCATGCCGAGCAGGAGGCTGGCGATGGCAGTGATGATCACCAGGGCGAAGATGTTCCCTCCCGACAGGAACTCCACTACCTCGGTGATGATGCCGCCGATGCCCATGGTCACCACTCCGACAATGATGCCGGCGGCGGCGGTGGCTATGCCCACAGTCACCATGTTCCTTCCCCCCGAAACCATGGCGCTTACGATGCTCTCCAGCCCCCGCCTGAATCCAGGTCCCACGGGCTCCTTGCGCCGGAACAGCCGGACCGGCTCCTGGAGGAGCATGACGAACATCATGACCACGATGGCCCGAAAAGCGGCGAGCTCGGGTGAGTGACGGGGAACGACCAGCTCGTAGACGAGGACGAAGATGGGCAGCAGATAGTGGAGCCCGCTCATGAGAACCGACCCGAATTTGGGGGTTTCCTCCTTGGTCAGACCCCGCAGACCCGCCTTGGACGCCTCGACGTGGGCGATGAAGAACAGGGTGGCGTAGGAGACAAATGCGGGGATGGCCGCCGCTTTGATCACGTCCAGATAGGGGACGCTCAGGTATTCGGCGATGATGAAGGCCGCGGCTCCCATTATGGGCGGGGCCAGCTGGCCATCCGTGCTGGCCGCCACCTCGATGGCGGCCGCCTTGGTGGGCGCATAACCCACCTTTTTCATAAGGGGTATGGTGAAGGTCCCGGTGGTGACGATGTTGGCTATGGACGACCCGGACACCAGGCCGGTCAACCCGGACCCCACTATGGCGGCCTTGGCCGGCCCCCCTTTGAACCGTCCCAGCATGGAAAGGGCGAGCTCGATGAAGAATTTCCCCGCCCCGGCCCTCTCCAGCATGGCGCCGAAGAGGACGAAGAGGAAGACGATCATCGCCGAAACGTCCAGCGGAATGCCGTAGATCCCCTCCGTGGACAGGGCGACCTTGTCCACGTACTTCTGCAGGCTGGCGCTGCGGAAGGCGAAGGCCTCGGGCATGTACTCGGCGAAGAACACGTATGAGGAGAAAAGGGTCGCGATCACGGTCAGGGCTGGCCCCACCACCCTCCTGGCCGCCTCCAACAGGAGCAGGACAAGGACCGCTCCGATGATGACGTCCCTCGGTTCCGGCGTGCCGTAACGGGACATGATCCCCTCGTAGTCCAGCCACAGGTAAAGGGCCGATCCGCAGGCGGCGATCCCGAGAAGATAGTCGAAGACGGGGATTTTGGTCCGCGCCGACAGGAAGGAGAATACCCCCTTGAGGGGTCTCTTCACCGCCGGATAGCTGAAGTAGGCGATGAGCATGGCGAAGCCGAGGTGGATGGCGCGGATGTAGATGGAGTTCATCAGAAGCCAGCTGGCGATGGACAGCTGGAACAGGCACCAGACCACGGCCAGGACCGGAACGATGTGGCGGGTCGGACCGGTCAGGTGCCGGTAGCCGGCCTCTTCCTCCTCGGCGATCCTCTTGGCCTCTTCAATTCCGGCCTCGTCAAGATCGGATGCCCTGGCGACATCCTCCCGGGCTTCGTCCTGATTCATCTCGTGGTCGGTCATGGTCTGCGGCTCCTTTTCTTATCAGTTCACTTTCAAGCGCCTCTTCACTCTCCCATCCGGCACCGGAACACACCCCGGGGCGCGGGGGCAACCCCGCACCCCGGGTGGCGGTGCTGCTTATTTCATGAGTCCGGCTTCCTTATAGTACTTCAGGGCGCCGGGGTGGAAGGGTGCCGACAGGCCCTCCAGCATGTTTTCCTTGGTGAGAACGGCATAGGCCGGATGCAGCTTCTTGAACTCATCGAAGTTCTCGAAAACCTCTTTGACGACGGCATAGGCGACCTTGTCGGGGATCTTCTTGCTGGTCACGAACGTCGCCTTGACGCCGAAACCGGGCACGTCTTCCTTGTTCTCGGCCCCCGGATAGTTGTCCACCACGGGGACCACGCTGGCCGCGTAGTAGGGGAATTTCTCGTAGAAGGAAGCCGGCAGTTCGATGGGAATGAACTTGACCTTTCGCGCCCCGCTGGTGGCCTCCTTGAAGGCCCCCGAGGGGTGTCCCACCGTGTAGAAGAAGGCGTCCAGGCGTCCGTCCTGGAGCATTCCGGGAGCCTCAGCGGCCTTGAGGCCCTCGGCCATTAGGTCTTTCTCGTAGTCGATCCCGGCACCGGAAAGAGCGTCAATGGAGTTCTGCCGCTGTCCGGAGCCCGGGTTGCCGATGTTGACCCGCTTGCCCTTGAGGTCCTGGATGGTGTTGATCCCGGTGTCCACACCGGCGGCCAGGGTGACGCTCTCGGGATGGATGGCGAACAGGGCCCGCAGGTCCTTCTTGGGCTTGCCGGCCCACTCCGAGGTTTCGGCACCGTTATAGGCCTGGTACTGGCGGTCAGACTGGACGACGCCGAAGTCCAGGTCGCCGGACATGATGGCGTTGATGTTGTACACCGATCCTCCCGTGGACTCCACGGTGAGACGGAGGCCGTACTCGTCCTTCTTCTTGTTCACGACCCGGGCGATGGCCCCCCCGGTGGGGTAATAGACCCCCGTTACGCCACCGGTCCCGATGGTGTAGAACTGGGTCCTCGCCTCAGCCGGAGCCGGACCAAGACCGATGAACACCATCGTGAGGGCAACCAGTGCAATAACTAAAAACGTACCCTTTCTCATCTCTACCTCCCTCGTTATTTTTCAGTTGATAGGAAAAGTTGGACCGAATTTTCCCTGCCTCTAACACCCCCTTTCGAACAGGGATAACCCCGGAGATCCGGACGCTGCAGCGGCACAATCACCCCTCCCAGTATATCCCCCTCTCCGCCCAGGACTCCTCGATCTCCCTCAAGGCTTCCATCGTTCTCTCGTGATTGGTAAAAGCGAGCGCCGTCACCACCGCGTTCATGAGGCTGAGGGCGGCAGTGAAGGATTCCATGTATGAGTCGATCTCATAGGGAACGGTGAGCGTCCAGTCCGCAGGAGCGGCCAGAGGGGAGAGATCGCTGTCGGTTACGGCCACCACCCTGGCCCCCTTCTCCCTGGCGTGAATAATGACTTCAACCGTCAGCTTAGTATAGCGGGGAAACGAGAAACCAACCACCACATCTTCCGGCCCCAGTTCCCTCAGCTCCTCCCACATCTCGCCGGTCCCCGGAACCAGCTGGGCGACCTCCTTCTTCATGAACCGGAGAGCGCTGGTGAGAAATGCTGCAAGACAGTTGGTGGACCGCAACCCGATGACGTAGATCTTTCGGGCATCGTCGAGGGCCCTCACGACCGCTGTGAAGGAGGCCATGTCCGTATTATCGAGGGTCATCCGAAGGTTCCTGGCGTCCCTGGCCAGGACATTCCGGAACACGTCCTGGACCGTCTCGACCCGCCGGGCCGTCTCGTCAAGCCGACCCACCGTTGTCATCCTGGCCTTGACCAGCTCACGGAGCCTGCGTCTCAGGTCCGGATAGCCTTCATAGCCGAGGGTCTGGGCCAACCGGACGATGGAGGCGTCGGAAAGGTCCAGCTGGTTTGCCAGGCGGGATGCGGTGAGAAAAACAGCTTCCTCGGGGCGCTTGAGGAGAAAGTCCAGAACCCTTCTCTGGGTGGGCGTGATGGGAGGGTCTTCTGTCCTGCGGATGTCGTCGAGCTTCAGCATAGGATAAAGCACCGTCGTCTTTTGCAGAATTTCCTACAAACTAACAGACAAAAGAAAGAATTACAACAGGAAAAGGGGATAAGAGATCGGACATTAGAAAATAGAAATAAGGGATTGAAAATGGTCCTCCAAAACGAACTTCGAGAAAAAAAGGGCGGCCAAAAGGCCGCCCCGGGTGATCCTGTTCGGGCGGTTCGTTATTGCCCGCCCATCTTCTTGATCCTGTCGGCCAGCTCCCTGACCTCGGCCTCTATTCTGTTCGCCAGGTCCTCCAGGGCACGATCCACCTCGACTCCTCTTTTCCTGAGGCGGGAGAGGTTCGTGTCCGATTCATTGAGGAGGGCCTGAAGGGACTCGACGCGTTCGACGAGTCCGTCGATGGTAACCTGGGAATCGGCGAAGGCCTTCCGGACGGCTTTGATCTCGTTCTCCAGAAAAGTCAGACGACTCTGGACGTCGCCCGAGGCCTGAGGGGAGGATTTCTGGGCCCGTTCCAACCTCTCGATGCGACTCTGGTGGTCATCCAGCCTGACACGGTTGGGATCCGAGTTCATCGTCGTAACGCAGCCCGCGACCAGGGTCATACCCGCCGCCAGCGACGCCAGAAGCCTTCCCGTCCTACCCATGGACATTCTCCGGGCGGCCGTTAGCGGACGACGAAATGGGCGCGTCGGTTCTTGGACCAGGCCGCCTCGTTGTGCCCCATCTCGAAGGGGCGGTCCTCACCGTAGGAGATGGTCTCGATCCTGGAGGGTGAGATCCCGAGGGAGACGAGATATTTCTGGGCGCTGTTCGCACGACGTTCACCCAGTCCGAGGTTGTACTCCCTCGTGCCCCGCTCGTCGCAGTGGCCTTCGATCAGGATCCTCGCATCGGGATTGTCCATGAGGATGTCGGCGTTATCAGCCAGCGTGGTCCGCGATTCCTCGGTGAGATCGAACTTGTCAAAGGCGAAGAACACGTCCCCGAGCTCGACTTTCTTGACGGGCGGGGGAGGCGGAGCCGGCGCGGGCTCAGGCATGGGCGCAGGCTCGGGTGGGGGCTCGTAGGCCTGGACCACAGGCTCCGGTTCGGGAGCCGGCGCAGGCTCGACAACCGGGGGCTGCTCCGCAGGGGCCTTCCTGCAGCCGCCGACGGCGACGGCCAGTGCGAGAACACACATGGTTACCACCAGAAAAAGGAAACGACCTTTCTTAAGGCTCACTGTCCACCTCCTGAAAAAAATATTGTCAGTCCTATTACCCACTTCCATCTGTGGGAACGCAAACGCACGTACTCTACGTCAGGGTCAGGGAGGCTGAATAACACCCCCAAACCTGAATAATTATGAGGCAGAATATACCTCATCCACCCAACCTTGTAAACCGACAGTTAGACAACGGAGTTTATCGTTTGCGGATTATAACTTTACGGTTCCCGGGCGACAAAAGATGTAAAATCAACATGAAATGCCTCAAGGACCGTATCGAATGGAACGGACGTCTTTACCCCCAAGCTTCAGATGTGAACCGCATACTGAAAAGCGGTGGCGAATCACAGTTTTCGAGACCCTGAACCGTAAACTGCAGGCCATGAGCTGTAAAGGATTGTCTCTACCGCGGCGACCACGAGGGCGAGAACTTGTCCCTTCGTCCCGAGGTAACGCGGATCTCCCGTCGTCCCTCCCTGTCCACAAGGTAGATCTGGTAATGTCCCGTTCTGTTGGAGGTAAAGGCGATGAACCTCCCGTCAGGCGACCACGAGGGATCCTCGTTGTCTCCAGCCTCGCCGACCAGGGGCCTCGCCTCAAGGGTATCGGGATTGACGAGAAAGATACCGAACCGGCCGTTGACCCTCGATGTATAGGCAATGAGATCACCCGTGGGCGACCACGCCGGTGAGGTGTTGTAGTTGCCGTCGTACGTGACCCTCTGGACGTCTGAACCGTCCGCGTTCATGACGAAGATCTGGGGAGATCCGTACCGGTCGGAGATGAAGGCGATCCTCCTCCCGTCCGGGGACCAGGCCGGGGACCCGTCAACACTCCTGAGGACCGTCAACCGATTTCTGACCCTGCCCTCACGGTCGGCCAGGAAGACATCCGGGTTTCCGTCGGTGCTCCCCATGAAGGCGATGGTCCTGCCGTCCGGGGATATCTTCGCACCGACATCGATCCCCAGTCCCCGCGTCAGCCTTCTCTCTTTGCCGTCCAGGCTGAGGGAGAAGAGGTCAGGGGACCCTTCCTTGTAGGAGGTGTAGATTAAGCCTGACCGGTCCGGCCACCAGGAGGGAGACAGGTTGATGGAGCCGTTATCGGTTATCCTCCTGGTGTTCTTGCCGTCGTAATCCATGAGGTGGATCTCCTTGCCTCCACCGCCGGACTGGACGTACAGGATCGAGGTCAGGAAGATCCCGTCTCCGCCGGTGATCCGCTCCATGACCTCGTTGGCGAACATGTGGGCCATCCGCCGGACCTGGCCAACAGTCCCCCGCCACTTCTTCGCCACCAGTTCCCTCCTCTGGAAAACATCGAAGAGGTGAAATTCCAGTTCTACGTCGCCGGAAGGCCCGACCGAGTAACCGGTTTTGATGAGAGCCTCTGAGTTGATCAGCTCCCAGTCATCAAAGAGAAAGGTATTTATCCGGATGCCGGCCTGGTCCTCGTCCTCCAGATAGAGGAGAGGGTCGAGAACCCTGAAAACCCCCGAAAAAGTGAGATCACCGGCCAGCACGTCCCGTATCTCTCCCGAAAGAACCGGGTCGGGAACCGTCCCTTCCAGAGGAACTGGCACCGGGATCCCCACAGGCAGCTTCCGCGTCGCCGGGGCATTGATGTCGAGGTAGACCTTGGCAAGGGCGTCGGCCGGCGTTATTGACAACAAGATAATTGCAAACGTTGCGTTTCTGAGAAAATGTCCTGTCATGATCCCTCGCAAAGTAAAGTCTTCCGTCTGTAGTTTACAGTTTTCCGCTTGCAGCCGAAAACTACCCTCCCTCCGGGCCCTGTTCTTTTTCCCTGGATTCTGACTCCTGGATGCTCATTCCCGGTCCTATTCCAGCACCCGGAAGTTGATCCCCACCTCGAGGTAGTCGTCCTTCAACTCCGATGGAAGAGGGGGCAGAGGGCTGGCCTTGCTTATGGCTCTGAGAGCGGATTGATCGTAGTAGATATTGCCGGACTTCTTTTCCACCCAGTGATCGACGATCTCGCCGGTCGAGGCGATGCGGATGCCCACGATCGTCAGCAGGCGTTCCTCGGCGGCAGAAACACCGTCGGGGAGGATCCACGACGCCCTGATACGCTCCCACACCATATCGTAATATCCCCTGAAGCGCAGGTCGACGGGGGCCCCTCCCCGACCGGTTACAGCGTCCTGGAGGCCCTCGCCGGCTCCCTCTGAAACGGCTGCGTCCCCGGTGGTTGTCGGATCCACGGGTCCCGCCTCCTCCCGGACGCTGCTCTCCGGTGTATCCTCCGATCTGAAAGTCTGGTAGAGCCTTGAGGCCTCCCGCTCCAGCTCGTCGAGGCGCTTTTTTCTCTGCGCTCTGGCGGACTCGTCACCGACGGCCGTCCCCCTCGTCCGGACCGTGATCTGACCCTCCCTGGGCACGGCCGGCTTGACGGGTACCGCCGCCGCCTTCTCCACCGGTTTCGGTGCCGGAGCCGCGGGCTTCTTTGCCCCTCCCCTTGCAGCCGCCGGAGACGGAGGCAGCGAGACGAGATCCACCGTGTAGGTGGGGGCGTAGCCGGATTGGGGCATCCGGAACAGGGTAAACGTTCCGGCCAGGGCGATGAGCACCGCGTGAAGGATCAGGGAAGTGAAGAAGATCCTCCTGAAAAGCGGGTCCCGGAAGTGATGCCGCGAGATGTGATCCGGCGGCAGAATGAAGCCGAAATCCTTCGCCATACGCCAGGTTCAATCCCTCTCAGGCTCTGTTACCAGCCCCACCCTCTCGACTCCGGCCGCCTTGAGCGACGCCATGGCTGAGATGACGACTCCATAGGAGATCCTGCTGTCGCCTCGAATGTAGACGGGCCTTCCCCCCAACTCCGAGAAGAGGGTCGGTGCCCTCTTCCGGAACTCCCCGACGGTAAAGGCATGGCGGTTGAGGTGGATCATACCGTCCCTGTCAACCGTGATGGTAACCGCTCTCTCTCCCTTGTCCAGGGGCGCCGCGCCGGCCCGGGGCAATTGGACGTCGATACCCGCCTGGAGCATGGGGGCCGTTACCATGAAGACGATGAGGAGGACCAGCATCACGTCCACCAGGGGCGTAACGTTGATCTCGGACATCATTCTCCTGTCTGATCCGCCGTTGATAGCCATCTACCTGATCCCTCTGAAGTGCCTTTCCACGATGTTGAGGAATTCCGCGGAAAAGGTCTTCATCTCGTTGTCCAGAATACGGATCCTCTGGATGAAGTAGTTGTAACCGACCACAGCCGGAATGGCGGCGGCAAGGCCGGCAGCCGTCGCCACCAGGGCCTCGGAGATCCCCGGAGCCACCGAGATCAGGCTGGCGCTGCCGGCAAGGCCGATGCCGCGGAAGGCGTTCATGATCCCCCATACCGTTCCGAACAACCCGATGAAGGGCGCCGTGCTCCCCGTGGTTGCCAGAAAGGGGAGGGCCTTTTCCAGGCGCGTCAGTTCTGTTTCGGTGGCTTTGGACATGGCTCGGGTGATGTTGGCTATGCCGAAAACCTCCGTCGTCATCGCTGAGGGATCCTCTGAGAACTGAGTGGGGTGTTCCGACCGCCGCTTGGACACCCGGATCAATTCGATATAGCCGGTTCGAAAGATAGCGGCCACGGGTGAAAACTGCATGCCGTCGGCGCCCTCGTTGATCACGCTCAGTCTCTGCTGCCGAAGAAAGAGCTGATGAAAGCGGCGGTTCTCGGTCTGGGCGCGGTTGATCATCCTCCACTTGTAGAAGATCACCGCCCAGGCCATCACGGACATGAGCATGAGGATCAGGAGGACCAGCTTGACCATCAGGCCGGCCCGGAGGATCATGGAAAACACTCCCAGTTCGACCTCCCCGCCGAACTGGCTGAGGATGAGAGTGGTTACCTGTGTCCAGTCAATCAACTGATGTCTCCTTATGTCGAGTGATCTTTTTTACCGGTTCCTGATGACAGATTACTGGTTACCGGTATTACACATCCCGTTCATGTTCTATTCCAATGATCCGGTTGTGTCAACAGGAGGCGGGGACATGGGAAGGGCGTAACATCGGATGCAGAAAAACTCAGATCCCGCGATGTCTGAATGTTACATCACACGGCAGTTATCCCTGTCCCCTATTGGCTGAAGAGGACAACCCTCGCCGGCGCTCCGTCGCATCCGGCGATCTTGAGGGGCAGGGCCGCCATATGGTAAACACCCGGCGGCACCCCCCTCATGTCCAGGCCCTCGATGATGACGACACCACCGGTGAGGAGGATCCTGTGGACCTCGTCGCCCTTGCCGTACTCCGCCACGGAGAGATAGTCCATCCCCATCACCCTGATCCCCCTGTCCACTATGTAGCGTGCACCGCCCGCGGTCAGATAGGCGTAGGATTCCTGGAACTGGTTCTTCCTGGCCAAATCCACATTATCCGTCTTCAGCAGGAGGCGGCCCACGCCCTCCGGGAAACCGGCTTTTTCCAGGGCCTCCCTCCCGATCTCCCGGGTGCCCCTTACCTCGACAACGAGTGCGGGACCTATTAAAGTCGCAGGGGGAATGGTGTCCACCCCCGCCGCCCCGTCAAGGAAATGGAACGGAGCATCGATGTGGGTTCCCGTGTGGGCGCTCATCTCCAGATTCGTCTGGTTCAGACGATCCCCGTCGGCCATGGACTTTACCTGGACGAGCTTAACCGGATCGTCACCGGGCCACGACACCATCCCCTCCCGGATGGTCATGGAAACATCGTAGACCTTCCTGTTATTCATCCACGCCTCCCTTCCCCCTCCAGACAGGATACAGAAGACGGGGTCGGTAATCCAGCGGGGAAATCCGGGGAGAAATGAGTCCAGAGTCCAGGGAACAGCGTCCAGAGGGGGCGAAGGGGCGAAAAGCGTACACGGAGACGCGGGAAGTAACAAAGTCATCGCGAGCTGTCCATGAGCGAAGCGATCTCGGGAAAGGCATTTACCACAGAGGGCCACAGAGCGGTCCCTTTCAGACCGCATCACAGAGGG
>CP070719.1:1889253-1891781 GCA_020350725.1 bacterium | reverse complement strand
GTGTGCCCTCGCCCTCTCTGGACGCCGGCCTCTGGACTCTGGACTCTCCCTTGCCTACTCTCCCTTGCCTACTCTCCCAGATAGGCCTCTTTGACCCTGGGATTCCTCAGCAGTTCCTTAGCCACGTCCTCCAGGACGACCTTACCTGTTTCGATGACGTATCCGCGGTGGGCAATGCTCAGGGCCATGTAGGCATTCTGTTCGACGAGGAGGATGGTCGTACCCTGCTGGCTGATCTCCTGGATGACCGAGAAGATCCTCTCCACCACCAGGGGAGCGAGGCCAAGGGACGGTTCGTCGAGGAGGAGCAGCTTCGGCCTGGCCATCAGGGCCCTCGCGATGGCGAGCATCTGCTGTTCGCCCCCTGAGAGGGTTCCTCCTTCCTGCTTTCGCCTCTCCTTCAACACCGGAAAGAGGTCATAGACTCTCTGAAGGTCCTCCTGCACTTCCTTCCTGTCCTTTCGCACATAGGATCCCATCACGAGGTTCTCCGCGACCGAGAGATCCGGAAAGATCCGTCTCCCCTCCGGAACCTGAGAGATGCCCCTCCGCACGATGCTGTCGGGGTGGGCGTGGACGATCTCCTCGCCCTGGAACCTGATGGATCCTTTCCGGGGATGGTGAACACCGGAAATGGACATCAAGGTGGTGGACTTGCCGGCGCCGTTGGCTCCGATCAGGCTGACGATCTCCCCCTCCCTGACCTGAAGGGAAACCCCCTTCAGGGCGTGGATGCTGCCGTAGAAGGTGTGTATAGCATTAACAGCCAACATACGTGATTGCCCCTAATCTCCCCCGGTCCTGCTCAACGACTGTCGATCCCCCGCCTGGCCCTCAGTCGGAGACCGATCGGCTAACCCGCTGCATAGGAAGAACCCAGATAGGCCTCGATCACCCGCGGGTCGGATCTGATCTCCTCCGGCATACCCTCGGCAATTTTTCTTCCGTGGTCGAGGACGACGATCCTGTCCGAGATCCGCATGATCACCTTCATGTCGTGTTCGATGAGCAGGACGGCTATGCCGCGTTCTCTTATCCGCCCTATGAGTCTCATCAGGGCTGCCGTCTCCTGGGGATTCATGCCGGCAGCCGGTTCATCCAGGAGAAGAAGAGATGGATCGGTGGCCAGCGCTCGGGCGATCTCCAGTATGCGCTGCTCCCCATAGGGCAGGCTGGACGCTATGAATCCCGCCTTATGTTCGAGCCCGACAAATTTGAGAGCCGCCATGGCCTTTTCGGTGGTTTCCGCCTCCTCCCTCCTCTGTCTCCCCGTCCGGATGACACTGGAGAAGAAATTGCTCGAGGTCCGGCAATGAAGGCCCAGCTTGACGTTATCCAGGACGGTCAGGTTTGAAAAAAGCCGTATGTTCTGGAAAGTCCTGGCAACGCCCAGCCGGGTCACGGCATCGGGGCGCAGGAAGATCCCGAAGAGGGACTTTACGTCTCTTCTCAAGAGCGTAAGATAATAGTACGCCGGATAGGAGACCATGATCACAGCCATGGGCACCATGATGTATTCGGAGGGCAGGACCCCGAAGAGAGTCCTTCGGGCAAACATCTCCTGGAAGTTAAGGAGCCAGAAGAGCCCCATGGCCGCGTCCAGGGTCCCGAACAGCAGCGAAACCCCCCTTGTCCAGGGAACAGCCCTCCTGAGCCCGGCGCCGAGGATGACCCGGAAGCCTCCTACGGACAGCATGGCGATGGTGAACTCAATGGGGAAAATGGCCTCCTCGTAATAAACCCCTATCACCATGACGGTCCAGATGATCGACATGGCGATGAAAAAACCGCTCATCTTCAGCAGGTGCTTCAGGAGGTCGGTCATGGGCGCAGGGACCAGGTCTGTTCCCTTGAAGTGGATGGTACCGGAAGAGGGAATCGATATCCCCGTCAGGCAGTTGAAGAGGGTGGTCTTACCTGCGCCGTTGGGCCCGATAAGACCGACGATCTCATCACGGTCCACGCTGATGTCCACATCATCCAGCGCGGCGAGACCGCCGAAGATCTTGCCGACCCCCCTTCCGCTGAGAAGGTTCGGGGACTCCGCTCCGGTATCCAGATCTTCTCCTGTTCGCATTTCAGTGGCCATTCGACTGAACCAGCGTTCCTTTCGGTCTTTACGTTTCAGTCACTATTCCCCGGTTGCCAGCCTGCCCTGAACCTGTCGAAGGGTTGGAAACCGCCGTGATTTGTGATTCAGTAGCGAATCCAAAAACCAAAGTCCAAAATCCAAAAAGACAGTTCACAGTTCACAGTTCCCGGTTCACCGTTGGGGAACTGCCGTGATTTGTGATTCGTAATTCGTGATTCGTAAAGACCAATTCACAGTTCACCACCTGCCCTGAGCCTGTCGAAGGGTTCACGGTTCCCAGTTGTAGATTGCTTCACACGGTATTCTGCTCGCAATGACAACCGCTTTTCTCCGCGTCCCCGCGTCCGCTTCCCGTCCCCTCTGGACCCTGGCCTCTGGACCCTGGCCTCTGGACTCTGGACTCTGGACTCTTTTTCCCCCGCGTCCGTTCCCCGTC
>CP070719.1:1876281-1889153 GCA_020350725.1 bacterium | reverse complement strand
GGCCACATAGAGCCTTCCAGGCCTCGCCTGTCGAATTCTGTCCAGGGCCCGTTCGGTCACTTCGGGGCGGTTGAAGACCAGAAAGAGACCCGGGGTTTTCAATTCACTCATTCCAGGTATGACACACCTCCTGGGTCTTTTCCATCATCCGCCGGATCCGGCCCGACGGAGATTTACCCGGATGACGCCGTCTGATGCCTGACTTCGTCCAGCATCCGGCAGAATCGGTCCAATACGGCCCTCTCCGAGAAGGTCCCGTCGAAATACTCCAGCCCCCTGGACGCAAAGGAGCCCTCCCCTTCGGACAGGATCTCCAGGCTTCTTCGGACCATCGAAGCAACATCCAGCATGGGAACCAGATATCCGTTACGGCCGTCCTTCACCACCTCACCGCTGCCGCCCGTGTCGAAGGCGACCACCGGAAGGCCGCAGGCCGTGGCCTCCAGGAGGGCCATGCCGAAGCTCTCCAGCAGGGTGGGCGAGACGCAGATCGTACAGCCCCTGACCAGGGAGATGTTCTTCTCGTAGGCCAGTCTGCCGGGGGCGTAGTAAGGTATTCTGGGGCATGCTTTCCGGAACCCTTCCAGGACCTCGGGTTCCACGGGCCCAGACAGGAAGAAACCGACCTTGCCGTCCAATCCCGCCGAGATCCCGCCCATGATCTCCGGTACGAAGTCCGAGCCCTTGAAGACGCTTCCCGCCGAGGGAATGTACACCACAGGATCATGGCCGGCAAGGCCCATCTCCCTCCTCGGATCCGACGTTGTAATGGCGGAGATCGTATCACGGTCGACAATATTGGGGATCACCGAGATCTCACCACCGTACCGGTAGGTATCGAGAAAAACCTCTTTCATGTATTCCGAGGGACAAACGACATGGTCAACCTTCCGCAGGGCCCTTTCCTCCAGTCTGAGGGCCAGGGACGCGTCATGGGCGCAGTGTTCGGGGATGGAAGTTTGATCCAGGAACCTGGCCGGGTTGTGGTGTGACATCCAGACGAACCTGGACCCCTCGGGTTTTTTCAGGTAAAGGGCCGGGGCGCCATGATCGGGGATAATGACCACCTCGGGCCTGAATTTCTCCAGGTCCCGGCTTATCCTCGTCGCCGCGAACGACTGCAGGATGTCGTAGAGCTGGTACGCCTCGCTCCGGCATCCCCTCAGCCGGAAATAAATCCGCAGGAGGTAGTAGATGACCATTTTTGTCAACCTGCCCGCCCCGTAACGGGTCACATGAGGTCCCCTCTCCTTCACCTCGTCCTGAAAGGTGAAGGCACGCACCACATAACCTCTTTTCGTCAGGCCCCTAAAGAGGTTGTAGTGGGCACTGGTGATCCCCCCGCTCCCCTGGGGTGGAAAGGTGCTGGATATCACCGCAATTCTCACAGCAAGGCTCTCCCCCTCTCCGTTCGGGAGGATCTCAGCCAGTCCCTGACCCTGAAGGGAGCCGACCGGAGAAAAAACAGGGGATCGCGGAAGGCGTCGAGGAGAAAACCGCGCCGGTTGCTGGCTCTGAATCGGGACCGGGTGACGGTCCTTATTCTATCCCTTTCATCATCCGGTATGGTGTCGATGCCGAATCTTTTCCTCACCAAATCGATCTCCTCCAGGCCGACTGTGTGGTAAATGGTCGCGGTCTTGGTTTCACCATGCATCCGGTGGACCGCCCCGATCCTGTCGACGGCCACCGGCCGCTGCCGCCGGGCAAGGCGCAGGAACATGTCGTAATCGAAACAGAACCTCAGGTCCCGGTCGAACCCGCCGGTCTCGAAGAAGGCCCGCCGCGACCAGAAACAGGCCATCTGGCCGAAAAGCATTCCCGCGCACAACAACGACCGAAAATCCTGAACGAAGGGATAATACTTCCAGGTATCGGCACCGCCTTCCCTCCTGAACAGGGTGCCCGCCACAAACATCTCGGCCCCCGGGTTGCCCCGGAATGCCTCGCCGATGGCGTGAAGGGTCCCGGGAAGATAATAATCGTCGGAGTTGATCCAGCCGAGAAGGTCCCCGGCGGCCCGCTCGAACCCCCGGTATATGGCGTCGGCCTGACCCCGGTCTTTCCCGCTCTGCCAATGGGCGAGGTGGTTCTCGTGTTTTCGAATGATCTCCACCGACCCGTCGTCACTTCCGCCGTCCATGACGATGTACTCGAGATCGGGGTAATTCTGGCCGATGACCGACAGGATGGTCCTCTCCAGATATCTCCCCTGGTTGAAGGAGGGCGTCACGATACTGATCCGCGGCCAGCGCGAAGTCCGGTCGGAGGGTCTGTTCACATCATCCCCTTAATGTCTTATCGTACCGAGGAATGTCGATTGGACGTCCTTATCCTGTGCCTCCAGGACCCAACTGTTGCCGCCGTGGGTAAACAAACCCCGGCAGTCCTATTTGTTCAGGATCTCGTTGTACAGATCCTGGTATTTTCTGGCGATCATCCCGATATCGTACTCCTCCTGAGCGATCTCCCGGCATCGAATGCCCATCCGCTCCCGCAGTGCTGAATCGTCCAGGAGCCGGATTATCCCCTCGGCGAAATCGTCCTGATTCTCCGCCTCCGCCAGGTAGCCGGTGGCACCGGGGCGCACCATATCCGGGACCCCGCCGACGTTGAAAGACACCATGGGTGTGCCGCAGGCGAGGCTCTCCTGGAGGATGAGGGGAAGGTTGTCGGCCCGGGTCGGAAAGATGAGCAAGTCCGCCGCCGAGTAGGCGGCAGCCTTGACATCCTCGCTTTCGACGTACCCCAGATCCATAACCCGGATCCCCGTTTCCTCCTCGAGGAATCCCCCGCCCCTGCCCATGACAACCAGGACGACGTCCCGTTTGACAGATTCCGGAAGCCTTGCCAGCGCATTCAGGACCAGATCGGCCCCCTTGCGGGTATCGAGCAGGCTGGCGGCTGCGTGGAGGAGGACGGCAGCCTGTTGGGGGATGCCGAGCTCGGAACGGCTTTGCCGAGTGTCCAGCGGCCTGAAAACAGCCAGATCGATGCCGTTGGGAATGTGATGGACCTGGAACCTGCCGAGCATGCTCCCGTCCGCCAAACGGCACAGCCAGCGACTTGGGGTGACAACGTGGAGGTCACAGCGTTCATAAACCCCGTCCTTCAACCTCCACTCGAGGGCCGTCGCGTCCCTGGTGATTGAGGGGTAGGTCTCCGGATAGGGACACTGCCCGCATCCGGTTTGCCAGCGGTCGCAGTCGAAACTGTAGGCGCAGTGTCCGGTGAAGCTCCACATGTCGTGGAGGGTGAAAACGACCGGTTTTCCGCGGGTCACCTTCGGCAGGGCGCGGTAATTGAAATAACCGCCGTGGAGATTGTGCAGGTTCAGGACGTCAGCGTCCCGGTGAAAGGGGTGGTCGATCATGCTGCCGCTGCTGACGATGTTCAGGTAGTTCAGGCCCAATCTGGACGTCACCTTTCCCAGGGCATGCTCCAGATAGGGTTTTCTGGATATAACGGAGACATGATCGCTTCCTGAAGAGGAGGTGGCCACGAGGAGTTTCGAATCCACGCCGCGGGCCCTCAGGCCGAGGTGAAGGCGGTAGGCTGCGATTCCCGCCCCGCCGATGATATCGGTCTGGTTGATGTGGAGAACTTTCATCCCGTGCACCCGGCAGACGGAACCGGCCCGCCGGGAATCCCTCCTCGAAAGCCTTCAGGGTCATCCAGCGGGTTGACCTTTCGAAGATCCGGATTTCCGGCCGGACCTCCGTTCGGGTGGAGGACGTGCCTGGCCTCCCCTGCCGGTGAAAGTCCCAGGGCCGGGCGAAAATCGGCACCTTTGCTCTTCAGACCAAACTCAACCCAGAAATACACCGAGCTTTCCCCCCAGTTCCTTCAGCAGGTACACCATCTCGGTCCTGCGGTTTCTGCGGGTGGTCGACAGCGCTATGGGAAAGCGAAAAGCCGCGAACAAAAGCAGGTCCATGCCCTCCATAAACCTCTGACGGAGGCCGCAGCCGGGACCGTACATCCGCTTTATGGCCAGGCCCGACTGGACCCCGCGCATAAAGTGATACCCTGGCCTGTAGTGCCCCACCGGGACCCAGTGGAGGACCTCTATGGCGGGATCGTACCAGAACGCCGGCCTGTCCGCGTAGATCCGGAAACAAAGCTCTGACTCCTCACCGACCCGCCTTTTTCCTCCCTCCATGCCGAAGGCGGGGGAAAACCCGCCGTACTCGTCCAGGACCTCCCTTGCGAAGGCCATGTTGGACCCCGAGAACCCGTACCGGGCGTTGCCCCCGTGGAGGAACCGGGGGGTGCCCCCCCACTCCCTCGTCTCCAGTTCATCGACAAACCATTCGGGCGGCGGTGTCTCGTACCAGGGCAGGATCCGGCCGCCGACCAGAACGGGGCGGGGTGTGACGGTCTCGAAGGCGCCCAGAATGCGCTCGCACCAGTCGGGTGCCGCCCGGGCGTCGTCGTCGATGAAGGCGACGAACTCCCCTAGCGCTTCACGCCATCCCCGGTTCCTGGCATGGCTGAGCCCCTGGTCCGTCTCGACCACCGACCTGAAATTCTTTACCCTGCCCGCGAACCGGTCGATGACCTCTCCCGTTGACCCGGTGGAGTTGTTGTCGACCACGATGACCTCGTATTGATCCCCGGCCAGGGACTGGTCGGCCAGGGACTGGAGGCATGATGCGAGGAGGGCGGGGCGGTTGTGGGTGCAGACGACGACGGACAATCGGATCATTAAAAATATTTCCTCGCCGGATCGGGTGAGGGGTTCTTTCTCACATTCAGCTTCTTGAAGAGGTTTCCGCCGGCGTACCTGTCGAAAATACCCAGAAGGGCATGGATCGATCTCACCGACACGGGGTACATCAGCATGGACTTCAGGAATTCGGCCCCGGCTGCCTTTCTCTCTCCGCTGTTATAGAGCTGCTCGCCGGCGTGAAAGTGATGCCATGAGAGGATCTGCTTCCATCGGCCGACGACCCGATCGACGCCGCAGCTGTCCAGGAACCGCTTGAGGACCTCCTCCCTCTCCCGGACAAAAGGAACCCGGCTGCCTCCCGACTTGCTGTCTGAGGTCAGGCGGAAACAGGCCAGCCTCTCGGGGATGTAGTGAAACCGGAAATGTTTGGCCGCCCTGTACCAGAGGTCCAGATCCATCACGTAGTCGAGGTTCTCGTCGAAGCCCCCGACTTTCCTTATCACCCGTTCCCTCATGAACACCGTCGGCTGGTAGATGAAGTTACGGCACAGTTCGGCGTAGAGATCGAAATCACGGCTGCGCCACAGGGCCATTTCCCGATCCTCGTCATCGATCAGCATACAGTCACCGTACAGCAGG
Organism: bacterium; assembly: GCA_020350725.1. Lineage (GTDB taxonomy): Bacteria > BMS3Abin14 > BMS3Abin14 > BMS3Abin14 > BMS3Abin14. The sequence goes on along the minus strand of CP070719.1, from coordinate 1,883,842 downwards.
TCCGCATCCCAGTGTTCGGAAAAGTAACGCCCGACACTGTGGAGCGTACCCGGACAGTACATGTCGTCCGAATTGAGATAGGCGACGATTTCGCCGGTGCTTCTTGCCAATCCCTTGTTGATGGCGTGGCTCTGTCCTTTGTCGCTCTCACTGACCCACCAGGCGAGGTGGGATTCGTACTTCCTGATGACATCCACCGTCCCATCTGAGGATCCCCCATCGACGACCATGTACTCCAGGTTGGGATAGGCCTGGAGCAGAACCGATCGGATCGTCCCCTCGATGAACTCCCCCTGGTTGTAGGACGGGGTGATGACGGTGATCCTCGGGTAATCCCCATCGTCCCGACAGGATTCCGGTCCCAAACCGTCGGCCTCGGTCCACGGCCAGGAAACCCTCTCACCGCCGGCGGCCGAAGGAGCCCCCGGCGGTGGTGGCAGGGGAATGTCCCGGCGGGTGGTTTTTTTTCCCAGGTCTTCTCCCATATTTCTCCCGACCCGGACCTTGAAAGAGGTCTCGAAGCGGTCCGGTCCAGGTCACATCTTCCCGGGCCACTTCAGCGGTTCCGGGCCCGGCCTACTCCTCCGGTCTGACAGCGTCCACGATGAGGGAAGTGTAGTTCAGGTTCCCGTCCCTGTTCCTCGGGTCGTTCCTGGCCGAGCGGCTGACGGGACCGTATTCAGGCTGCCATTCCTCCTGATGAAATTCTCCGTTTTCGTCCCAGTACTCCAGGAGCTCTACCCGGAAACCGCACGCCTCCAGGGACCGGCTGATGGTTCTATAGTCATAGAGCTGCTTATGGTCCTCAGCCCCTTCCCCCAGTCCTCCGGGCCGTACCTGTTAGATGTATCCCGCGTCGGGATGGAGCCCGTCCGGTACGGCGATCCTCAGCCGACCGCCCGGTCTCAGGAACCGGTAACAGTTCCGGTTCGCCACCGCGGCCTCGTCAGCGTCCAGGTGCTCCCAGACATGTTCGGCCAGGAAGGCCCGCCTGGTGCCCTCCCGCCAGTATCGGGCGAAGTCCCCCTGGCGAAGGACGTTAAGGGAGGAGATCCCGGTGGTCAACCAGCCCGGATGATCGACCGGGGAACCTCCCAATATTACCCGGTCCGCCCGCCGGAAACGGCGGATCCTTTCCCTCTCCTCCCGCCGACGGCGGAGTTCCAGCCTCTTTGTGCCGATATATTCCCTTAATCCCATGGCGTCCGACGATCCCCAGCCACCATCCGCCTCAGCCCCCCGGCCCCGCATCCGGAACTATCCAGCCGGTCGTCCGGGTAAAAAAGGGCACATAGGGAGAGGGGCCGGGAAAGTCGACGAGCCTGTACCCTGGCGGCGCGAGGTCCATGGCCTTTCGGTAGTGGGGCCGGTCCGTGTTGTCCCAGAGGACGCAGCCTCCACCCCCCTCCTTGGCGACGGCGTGCTTGAAGCAGGAGGGCCGGGCCCGGCCGTCGACCAGAACGAGGTCGAAATAGCCGTCGCCATAACCGTCGATCGCGGAAGCGTACTGCCGGAAGCTTTTTTCTCTCAATGACGGGTCGCTGGAGGTGTAGGAGTCGGGGTCGGCGGGATCCTGATGGGGGTGAGATCCGCTGTCCTCTTGATGGATCAGCCGGTGGGTCCTGTTACTCAGCCCGTTGCCCGACATGGCGTCTGCCACCCGGTCCAGCCAGATCCCATCGTGTTCCACCGACACCACGTGGTCCACCCTCCTGGCGAAATAGAGGGTCGACCCCCCCGTTCCGTACTCGAACACCCTCATATCGCGGGTCAGGAACCGGTCCAGGAACCGGATGGCCGAAAAAGTGATCCAGGGCTGCTGGTCCTCCAGAGCATCGACACCCCCTGTCAGGCACCTCCTCCACCGAGGATAGGTGACCACCAGCTGAAGGGGGTGGAATGAGCGAGGGTAATCCCTCTTCAGGGCCCTCGACTCCCTCACGTATCTTCTCAGTGGTCCTTTCTCACCCATCACTGCGGTCATCCGGCTCAAGGTGGCGGAACGTGCAGTCGAGGAGGAAATTCCCCTGTCCCGGCGGCGGCATCTTTCCCGTGTCGAAGAAAGGCCCGGAGATGACCTCGAAGGATCCGGCGTTCTGAATCCAGTCCGCCACCTCCCCGTTCACGGCACAGTATACGGTGAAGCCGTACCTGCCCGGGATGAGGGGCAGCCGATCAACGGTCACCTCCAACCGGTGATCCCCCGCGGCGCTCAGGGACGCGTTCTGTCCCACGACTTCGCTGTCCAGAAGGGTGATCCTCTGGCCCGCCTGGTCATCGATCCCGATGGACAGATGCACGTTCCGCAGATCATTTCCCGACCGGTTCCGGAAGTGAAATACGATCCTTGCCGTCTGGCCACTGGTGAAGGCCTGGACCTCCCTGCCGTCCCGGCCATAGAAACCGATGTTTTCACACCTCAGATCCCCGGTGCCCTTCCTGTCCCTTCTCTGGTCGAGGGAGATGGCCATGGGCCCCTGGGAGTCAAGAAGATAATCCGATATGACCTGCTCAACCGGGCCCAGCTTCTTCAGTATGCCGCCATGCAGCCAGATGGCCTTCCGGCACAGGTTTCTGATCGCCCCCATGTTATGGCTCACGAAGAGGATGGTTCTTCCCTCCCGGCTCACGTCCTCCATCTTTCCCAGACATTTCTTCTGAAAGGCCGCATCGCCGACCGCCAGGACCTCGTCGACGACCAGGATCTCCGGCTCCAGGTGGGCCGCCACCGCGAAGGCCAGCCGCACGTACATGCCGCTGGAGTACCTCTTCACCGGCGTGTCGAGGAATTTCTCCACCTCCGCGAAGGCGACGATCTCGTCGAATTTCCCCCTGATCTCCTCCCGCCCCATGCCGAGGATCGCGCCGTTGAGGAAGATGTTCTCCCTTCCCGTCAGTTCCGGATGGAAACCGGTCCCCACCTCCAGGAGGCTGGAGATCCTCCCCCTGATGGAGGCACGTCCCTCCGTGGGTTCCGTGATCCGGCTCAGGACCTTGAGCAGGGTGGTCTTCCCCGCCCCGTTCCGGCCCAGGATGCCTATCCTGTCCCCCTGCTGGACATCGAAGGAGATCCCCTTGAGGGCCCAGAACTCCTCCGTATCCGGCATTCCGGTGAAGGCATGACCGGCCGAGGAGCGAAACGGATGGAGGAGCCTGCGGGCCAGGCCTTTCCCCCCCTCGGTGAGACTGTCCCGGAGGGTTCCATAGGAGGCCTCCCGCCGGTGGCCGATGATGTATCTCTTGGAGAGGTTTTCGACTTTGATTACAGTCGTCATATCAGTCGGGGGAAATGGAGATCGGAAAAGACCGATCAGCCTTATATTTTCCGATCTCCATTTTCAATTCACCATCTTCCATCAATAGGTCAGATCTCAGATGACATCAGCGAAGGTCCGCTCCAGCCTCCTGAAATAGGTCAGTCCGAGCCAAAAAATAAGCACGGTAAAGGCGACGGACAGTAAGAAACCAGGGAGATAGAAACCGAAGCCCTTGCCGAGCAGCGCCCAGCGGAAACCATCGATAACCCCGACCATCGGGTTGATCGAATAGGCCAGCCTCCAGTTCTCAGGAACGACCTGGGTGGAAAAACCGACCGGCGAGATATACAGCCCGAACTGGACCATGAAGGGAACCATATGTCGGAAATCCCTGTATCTGACGTTCAGGGCCGAAAACAGGTATCCGAAACCCAGGGCCGTGATCATGGCCAGCAGGATAAACAGGGGAAGGGCCAGGATCCTCCAGGTGACCGCATGCCGGTACCACACCATCAGTCCGGCCAGAATGACGAAGGAAACAGCAAAATCCACCAGGCTGACGATGGCGGTACTCGACGGGACGATGAGCCGGGGGAAATACACCTTGGACAGGAGATTGGTGTTGCCGACGAGGGAATTGCTGCTCGCCATGAGCGTACTGGAGAACATCTGCCACGGGAGCATGGCAGCGAACACCAGGATGGGATAGGGCACCCCACCGGAGGGGAGCCGGGCCAGTTTCCCGAAGACAACAGTGAGGACGACCATCGTCAAAAGGGGTTTGATCACGCTCCAGGCGACCCCGATGACCGTCTGCTTGTAGCGAACCAGGATGTCTCGCCAGGCCAGGAAGTAGAAAAGACCCCTGTACTGCCAGAGTTCTGCCCAGTAATGTTTCATTCCCCTTCCGGGCTCTATGACGGTGTCAAAACTCTCTTCGGTTCCCATAAAAGCTTTTACTTTTCCCGGCCAATACCAAAAACGCCAATTTGTTAATTTTGACATATTAACAGAAAACCTTTCGGCATGTACAGGGGGAGAATGGATATTAGATATTAGAGATTAGAGATTAGAAACTAGAGATTGGAGATAAGAGATTGGAGAGGGGGGGCACGGGCACCTTTGAAACGATAATGGATCCTCTACGGAGAGACCTGGTGGATGTGGACCCTGTCGTCGAAGGGGGACAGGAGCGCCCGCCGCGTTTCCTCGCTCAGACGTCCTCCCCTCAGGACCAGTCTCAATCGGTGAAAGCCCTGACGGTCCCTGAGGGTGACACCGGCGTGGAGAACCGCCGCCGCGTCCGTCACCCTCAGGCCAGAGCACACCAGGATCAGGAGCCGACCTCCCACAAGGAGTGCCTCCTCCACCTCGCCTGCTGCACCACCTCCCCAGCGGTCCACCAGGGAGAACAGGACATCCGGATCGCCTCTGGTCTCGAAGGAGACGGTATGAAGGACGCTGTCGGGGCAATGACAGCCCAGGGTGTCCCGGATGAAGGATATGGCCTCCTCCCTTCCCATGGTTCCATTGTACAGGCAAAGGGGGGGGGAGGGAAAAGCGAAAAGGAGAGGCCGGCCATTAAGAATGGAGACGTGAAGGGATGAGAGGAAGGGCTGATCTCAATATCCTGCGATAAGGCCGCTTAAGCCCGACCCGGAATAATACCCGTTCCCTGTCCCTTTCCCTTTACCATGTCCCCCAGGGAAGTCTGGCCTCACCCCCCGATTTCGCTATAATTAGGATTGGAAGACGACAACCCTCCACGAAGGGAGCCGCTATGAAAGCGAACAGGAACGCCCTGCTGCCAGAGGACCTCCGTTTTACCTGCGATGTCAAGGACCTTCCGTGGGAGAGCACCGATCAGGTCCCCACCCTGGAGAGGCCGGTAGGCCAGGAAAGGGCCCTGAAGGCCATCGATTTCGGCCTCAAGATCGCCAGTTCCGGCTACAACCTCTTTCTGGTGGGTGAACCCGGGTGCGGCAAATCATCCATGGTAAACGCCATGGTGGAGAAGAAAGCCGCCGGCGAAGGGGTTCCCCTGGATTGGGCCTACGTCAACAACTTTGAAAACCCGCGCAACCCCCTCGCCGTCTCCTTTCCCGCCGGAAAGGGCAGGATATTCGCCCATCAGATGAGGGACCTCGTCGAAATTCTGAGGAAGAACATCCCGGCGGCCCTGCAGGACAAGGAGTTCGAGGGCCGCCGGGGCGAGATCATCGAACGGATGGCCCGGGAGAACGCCGCCCTCCTCGAACAATTTCAGCAACGGGCAATGGAGGAGAACTATTCCTTCGAGAAGATCGAGAACGAATACGTGTTCATTCCCCTCCGGGACGGCGACAAGCTCAGCCAGGAAGACTTCAACGCCCTACCGGAGGAGGTCCGAGAAACTTACGAGGAGACCATCCGCCGGCTGAGGGAGCAGCTCAAGGAGACGACGCGGGAGGCGCGCCGGAGAGAGGAGGAAACCCACAAAAGAGTCGATGCCATGGCCAGAGACCAGGTCCGAAACGCGGTGGCTCCCCTCATCGAATCCATCGCTTCGGCCCACCCGGACAACGAGAAGCTCCACGGTTTTCTGGAAGCCGTCCTCGAGGACATCCTCCGCAACTTCTCCGATTTCCTGGAGAGCGGCGACAAGAGCATCCTGCCCGAGATCAGGATCATGACCGGGGAGCCCCCCCTGAAGCGGTACGAGGTGAACCTCATCGTGGACATGTCCCAGCAGAAGGGCGCTCCCATTGTCAGGGAGGCCCACCCGACGTTCTCCAACCTCATCGGGAAGATGGAATACAGTATCCAGTTCGGCATGGCCACAACCAGCTTCTCCCAGATCCAGGCCGGAGCGCTGCACATGGCCAACGGGGGATATCTCATCCTGGACGCCCTCGAGGTCCTCAAGAGTCCCTTCGCGTGGGAGGCGATCAAGAACAGCCAAAAGGCCGGCCACGTCCAGATCGAGGACCTCGGCGAACAGTACCGGCCCATCTCCACGGCCACCCTCAAACCGGAACCGATCCAACTGAACACCAAGATCGTCCTCCTCGGCACGCCGTTCATCTACTATCTGCTCCTGGCCCATGACGAGGACTTCACCAAACTGTTCAAGGTCAAGGCCGATTTCGGCAGCACGATGAGCCGGACCAGGGAGGCGGTGGAGGAGTACGCCCTGTTCGTGTCCACCCACTGCCGTGACGAGAACCTCCTTCCCTTCGATGCGTCGGCCCTGGCCGCAGTGGTCGAATACGGAGCCCGGATCGCCGAGGACAAGGAACGGCTCACCACCCGGTTCAACCGGGTCGCAGACCTGATCCGGGAGGCCTCCTTCTGGGCCAGGGAGAGGGGGGACAGCGTGGTGACCAGGGATCACGTCGTCGGTGCCCAGGAGGAGCGGAACTACCGGTACAGCCGGATCGAGGAACGGCTGGGGGAACTCATCGAGGAGGGGACCCTCATGGTCCGCACCGAGGGTCAGGTGGTCGGACAGGTCAACGGGATCTCGGTCTACGACATGGGAGACTACCGGTTCGCCAAGCCGACCCGCCTGACGGCGAAGGTCTTCCTGGGTAAGGCGGGGATGGTGAACGTGGAACGGGAGGTGAAGATGTCAGGCAGCATCCACAACAAGGGGGTCATGATCGTATCGTCCTACCTGGCCATGCGGTACGCCTCTGATTTTCCCCTTTCCCTGACCGCCTCGGTGACCTTCGAGCAGACCTACGAGGAGGTCGAGGGGGACAGCGCCACGGCCGCCGAGCTCCTCGCCCTGACGTCGGCCATCGCCGAGGTTCCGGTCCGCCAGGACATGGCCATCACCGGGTCCATGGACCAGCACGGCAACATCCAGCCCATCGGGGGGGTCAACGAGAAGATCGAGGGGTTCTTCAACACCTGCCGCGACCGGGGGCTGTGCGGCACCCAGGGGGTCGTCATCCCCACGGCCAACGTCAGGAACCTCATGCTTTCGCCCGACGTCATCGACGCCGTCAGGGCGGGCACCTTCGCCATCTACTCCGTCGACTCTATGGACGAGGCCATCGAGCTGATGACCGGACGGGAGGCCGGAGTGAGGGGCGAGGACGGGCGGTTCCCGGAGGGGACCTTCAATGGGGCCGTGGAGGACCGGCTGCGGGAGATGGCCGACCAGCTCAGGGGGCACGAGGAGGAGATGGCCAGGGAGGAAGAAGAGGAGTAGGTGAAGAGATAGTCCAGAGTCCAGAGGCCAGCGTCCAGAGGGGAACCTAGCAGACGCGGGGACTAAGCCCATCACGAGGGGGCGCATGGGCGATAGGGAGAGGGGG
>CP070719.1:1809161-1876181 GCA_020350725.1 bacterium | reverse complement strand
GGACTCCTTTCTCCCCTCGCCCCCTCTCCCCATCGCCTCTGCGCCCCCTCTGGACGCTGGCCCCTGGACTCTGGACTCTTTTCTCCCCCCGTCCCGGGGTTCCGTTCGAAATGTGCTATATTTGTAATGTTGATAATAATGCTGGTGGTTTGCTTAACCCCTCTCGATCGAATCTGTTCGCGCTTGTCTGATCCCCCTCCTTCCTATACCCCAGCCGAAGGTCCACTTTGTCCGGTACGGTGTAACTCCCGTACCCGTCTTGTTTACTCAGTTCAACGATCCGGAAAGGAGGTGAGGTTGATGAGAAATGCGACCCTCATCCTCGTTTTGACCCTTGGCATACTCTTCCTGTCCGCCTGCGGTGGCGGCGACGGAGGGAGCGGCGGATCCTCCAAGTGGGATCAGATGATCTGGGACCAGGACAACTGGGCCTAGCCTCAAACGGGGGAAGAAGGAGGAAGAAGATGAAATTCAGGCTGATCTTTGCAAGCTTTGCAGCTGTCCTTGCCCTGGCAGCTGGTGAAACCTGGGCCGCTAGCGGGCTGACCCTGCATGACTTCGAGGGGGGAAAACCCGCATTCGCTGACTCTGTTGATGAGAACTTTTCAGCTCTGGAGCGAGCCGTCCCGGTCATGTGGGCCAGCATCGACCAGGACAACCTCTCCGTTCAGTGGACGAGCTCCACACCTGTTATCATCAACGAACTGGTACAGATCGATGTTCCCGATGACGGGATACTCCTGATCAACGGCAGCGTGTTCGTCAAGAACAATATCGCAGCCCCACCGAAGGATTATCTGTTGAATCTTTTGATCGACGGTCTGCCGCCCTCTTCCAATCCGGCGCAGACTTTTGTCTCCTATTTCTCCGCGTCTCCCGACACCACCATCAACCTCTCAGAACCGGGAGAACTCTTCACCCTGGCTTACACGTACGCTGTCGCAGTATCGGCCGGTCCGCATGATGTCTCTCAAACGCTCGCTTCCGCTGGAATCGGGCACAACTTCATCTACAACAAGAACAATCTCACCGTGATCTTTTTCCCCAACCTGCCCCTTGGTATTCCTATCCAGAACCCGGGCATTTCCGCGGATGCGGACACGGTGAACTCGGAGAACGGCCAGTTTTAGTACGGTTTCCTGTCAATGAGCACTTAGCCCTTAGCACTTAGTCCTAAGCACTGAAGCCTAGGCGTGAAACGTGGAACGGAAAAAGAAAAGGGCGCTCTTCTGAGCGCCCTTTTCAGGTTGGATGTTTTCCCGGCTCGCGCTTAGGCTTCTTCTCCCTCCCATGCGGGATGGTTCTTCTTGGCCCACTCTTTCGTCACGGTGCCTCTGGACATGGCGCTCCACGTGCCGGGAACCCCCACGGTTCCGAGATAGACGTGGATCATCATGAAGCCCATGAACACGATGAACGAGAAGTTGTGGAGGAAGTACATCCACTGCTGCAGGCCGCGTCCTACGGTGCTCGGGAACCACATGAGAAGGCCCGTGATCCCCATGACGACGCCGAACAGAAACGCGCACCAGCCGAACAGCTTCTGGCCGGCGTTGAACTTGCCCGCCGGCGGACCCTTGAAATCGGGGTCGAGGTAGCTCTTGATGGTGGTGCCCAAAGTGTCCTCACCCGGGGCCGTGTAGTCCCTCATGAACTGGAAGAGGATGATGAACGTCGTGGCGATGAATACGAGGCCGACATAATGATGGATGGCCCGGGACAGGTCCACGCCGCCGAACAGGCCGGTCAGACCGAAGAACTTTTGACTGTAGAGGCCCAGGCCGGTGAGGGCAAGCACGATGAAGGCGAGCATATTCAGCCAGTGGAAGAACCTCTCACCCGAGGAAAGTCTTTTAATAAGGTGATGAGACATCGCTGTCACCTCCTCCCTCTCCCGTCGGGGCGGTTGTTCCGGTCTCCTCTTCGGCTACCTTCGGACCGACGTTGACGTAGTGCGCGATCAGAGCGATCAGCCCGGCGAAGAAAGCAACCACACCGACCGGCTTCATGACCGTGCGCCACAGATACGTGGGGGTCGGTATGGCCGGTTTGGCGGGCAGGCCGTAGGCGGACGGGCTGTCCTCGAGGAGGAATACGACGTTGGTGGCCAACGGCCCCCCGTCGTAGACCTCAAGACCCCTGTCCTTGGCGCCCGCCTTGATCCCGGCGAGCTTGGCCTCGCCGGCGAAGGAGAGAGCCCCGGTGGGGCAGGTCTTCGTGCAGGCGGGTTCCATCCCCATGGACTGGCGCTCAAAACACATGGTGCACTTGTAGGCCCTGTCCACTCCGGCGCCTTCCGCATTTCCGCTGTCGTAGCGCGGAATATCGAAAGGACAGGCGAAGACACAGTACTTGCAGCCGGTACACAGACCCTGGTTGATCACCACCGCCCCGTTGGCGTCTCGGGTGATGGCCCCGGGAACCGGACAGGCTTTGATGCAGCCGGCGTCGGCGCAGTGCATGCAGCGCCGCTGCCCGAAATGCCACTTGACCTCTCCGTCTACCTCGGTCTCGTGAAAGAGGACCTTGACGTAGGTGCTGCTGGAGAGATCCGGGGGGTTTTCGTAGCTGCCGCGGTTGTTCGTTGCCACCGCTGTGAGGTTGTTCCACTGCTTGCAGGCCGTCTGGCAGCCTCGGCAGGCAGTGCATTTGGAAGTGTCGATAACGATAAATTTCTCAGCCACTCAAATCACCCCCTTTCTAGGCTTTCTTCTCGACGTTGACCATGAAGGCCTTCGTCTCGGGTATCATGGTATTGGCGTCGCCGATACTGGGCGTCAGGAGATTGGACGAATCGCCGAAGGTCGGGTGGCTGTAGGCCATGTTGTTGGCCTTCACGTCGTTCTCCTTGGTTGTGGCCCAGCCGAAGGCCCATGGCAACCCGACCTGATGGACCGTCGAACCGGCTACGGTGAAGGGCTTGAACCGCCTGGTCACGATGGCAATCGCGTCGACCTTGCCCCTGACGGATGACACCACCACCGCTTCGCCGTTCTTGATGTTCCGCTCCTTGGCCAGCTCTTCGCTCAGCTCCACGAAGTTGGCGGGCATCATCTCGGCCTGCCAGGGAAGCCACCTGGTCAGGACCCCGGTCTGCCAGTGCTCAGTGACCCTGTAGGTGGTGGCCACCAGGGGATAGCGGTCGTCACAGGTGAGGAACTGATCCATCTTGCCCGTGAAGAGTTTGGCGACCGGGTTGATCCTCTGGGGATTCATGAGGTTCTTCTCAATGGGGCACTCCAGAGGCTCGTAGTGCTCGGGGAAGGGACCCTCAGCCCGGCCGGGACCGAAGATGTGGGCCACACCCACCGGTTTCATGATGTAGGCCAGCTTCGTCGCCTCGTTCCAGGTGCCGTCTGGCTTCCTGAGCGGCGGCCATCCGCCGTCGGGAACGTCACCCACCCACGATTTGCCGCTCCAGTAGATGACCGGCTTGTGGGGCGCCCAGGGCTTGCCGTACTCGTCGACACTGGCCCGGTTGTAGATGATCCGCCTGTTGACGGGCCAGCACCAGGACCAGCCGTTGTAGAGGCCGGTGCCTGTGGGATCCGATTTGCTTCGTCTTGCCATGTTGTTGCCGGAGGCGTTGTAGGACTGGCAGTACAGCCAGTTGCCCGACGAGGTGGATCCGTCGTCCTGGAGGAAGGCGAAGGACGGAACCAGGTCACCCTTCTTGTAGAGGGTGCCCCTGATCTCCTTGTCCTCCAGGAAGTACCCGTTGATCTCCTTGGCGACCAGGTGGGTGTCCATGTGCCTGACCTTGCCGTCCGGACCCTTGGCACCGTAATCCCATGCCAGGTTCAGGATGGGATCGGGGTACACGCCGCCCTGCTCCTCATAGAGCTTTCTGACCTTGAACTGGAGCTCGTTGATGATGTCTGCATCGGTGGGGGCCGGCGGTTTGACGGCTGTATAGCGCCACTGGGCCCATCGCCCGGAATTGGTGATGCTCCCCTCCTTTTCGAAGGACATGGCGCAGGGGAGGAAGAACACCTCCGTCTTGATCTCGGCCGGGTTCATCTCGGGACCGCGCCAGAAGGAACCGGTCTCGTTGTCGAACAGGTTGACGTTGACCATCCAGTCCAGTTTCTTGAGGGCCTCCCGGACCTTGCCGGCATTGGACCCCGAGCAGGCCGGGTTCTGGCCCCAGGCGAAGAATCCGGTGAACTTGCCGTTGAACATCTCGTCGAACAGCATGAGCCAGGACGCGTTCTGTCCGTCATCCAGCTTGGGCATCCAGTTGTACTGGGTGGCGAGGTCGGCGCTCTGGCCGAAGTGCGCCCGCAGCAGGCTCGCCATGTACTTGGGATAGTTCTGCCACCAGTTCGCCGAATAGGGCTCCTTGGTCGTGGGCGTCTTGGCCTCAAGGTACTTGTCCAGGCTGGACAGGGAAGCCGAAGGGGTGCCGAGGTATCCGGGCAGGATGTGGAACAGCAGGCAGTGGTCCGTGGACCCCTGGACGTTGGATTCCCCCCGCAGGGCGTTGACGCCGCCCCCGGCCATGCCGATGTTGCCCAGCAGGAGCTGGATAATGGCCATGGTCCTGATGTTCTGGGTCCCCACCGTGTGCTGGGTCCAGCCCATGGCGTACATGATGGTACCGGTCCGGTCCGCTTTGCCGGTGGTAGCGTAGGCCTTGTAGACCTCGAGGAGCTTGTCCTTGGGGGTACCGCAAATGGTCGACACCTTGTCCAGGGTGTACCTGGAAAAGTGCTTCTTCAGGAGCTGGAGGACGCACATGGGATCCTTCATGCTAGGATCCTTCCTGATCACGCCGTTGGCGTCCTTGGCATAGGCCCAGGTGCTCCTGTCGTAGCTCCTCTTCTTCGGGTCGTACCCCGAGAACAAGCCGTCCAGATCACCCGGCATCTTGAAGCCGCTGTTCAGGATGAACGGGGCATTGGTGTACAGCCTGACGTAGTCCTTGTGATAAAGCTCGTTGTCGAGGATGTACTTGATCATACCGCCCAGCCACGCGATGTCCGTACCGGACCGAATGGCGGCAAATATGTCGGCCCTGGAGGAGGTTCGGGTGAACCTGGGGTCCACGCTGATCAGCTTGGCCCCGTTCTCCATGGCCTTGGTCACCCACTTGAATGAGATGGGGTGGTTCTCAGCGGCGTTGGATCCGCTGATGAGGATGACGTCCGAATTGCGGATGTCGATCCAGTGGTTGGTCATCGCGCCTCTTCCAAACGACTCTGCCAGAGCCGCTACGGTGGCGCTGTGTCATATCCGCGCCTGGTGCTCGATGTACACCAGGCCGAGGGCGCGAAGCCATTTCTGGAGGAGGTAGCACTCCTCATTGTCAAGGGCCGCCGAACCGACGTGGGCGATCCCGTCGTTCCGGTTGACGACCTGTCCCTTCGAGTTGACCTTGGTGAAACCGGCATCACGGCTCTTCTTGACCCGTTTGGCGATCTCACTGTAGGCCCAATCCCAAGTGACCTCCTTCCACTCACTGCTTCGGGGCGCGCGGTAGAGGGGTTTGGTGATCCGGTAGGGGTTTTCAGAGACCTGCCGGAGAGCCTGGGCTTTCGAGCAGAGCGTTCCCTCGTTGATGGGATGATCGGGGTCACCCTCCATGTTCACCACTTTGCCGCCGTGAGCATGGACGATGATGCCGCATCCCACCGCGCAGAACGGGCAGATGGTGGTTGACTCCTTTGCGTACTTGACGGCTGTGTTACCCTGCCGGGCACCAGCCATCGCCGTACCACGGAGACCAAGACCGCCAATCGCCGCTCCTGAAACGGTGACGCCGGAGATCTTCAGAAAATCTCTCCTGGTTACGTTCATCTTACGTCCTCACCTTCCTTTCTCGATCAAACAGTGGTTTAGACAGCTTAAGACAGGTAATGGAACCTCCTGAACCCCACCTCCTTCCTTTCCTCCGTTTTTCCGTTCAATAGAAAAAGGAAGCCATGACCCAGTCACGGCTTCCTTTGCAAGACGGCAGGCGCGGCGATTGCTCTCCACACCCTAACGTCCCGGGCATCCCAGAGGGACACGGCGGGATCGGAAGTCGCTCGATTCAGTTACGAGCCGGCTTTCGCCAGTATGTAGATCGCTGAAACAGAGTGCGGGGATAGGTTTTCATTACCCGCCAGCCCCACATATCCCGGCTAAGGGCCGGGAGGCGGTCTCCGAAACACGGAAAATATTACCGAACCGCGTGGATATTTGCAAGGGTTATAAGGACCAAAAAACCATTATATTATTATGGTATTTCAGGCCTCCCGGTCTGCCTCGGCATTCTCATCCCCCGGTCTGCCGAAGTTGACCCACACTCCGAAAATATTGGGCGCTCCCCGCCGGTAGCCCTCTTCCTCGGCCGCCATATCGTAACTGATGCTTTTGAGGTCTTCGTATTCCGGAAGGAGATCCTCCCTCTGCCGCACATCCCAGGATTTGATATACTTCCCGCACTCCTCGCAGAAATCCACCCTGAGGATCGGATCCCCCCCTTCGAGGGTAAAGTAGCCAAGCGTCTCATGGTCACGGTTGCCGCAGAATGGGCACTGGATCCTGGTAAAGCGCCACCTGGCCTCACATCGGTGGCATACAAGATGACGCTGTCCTTCCTCTCCGGACAGATAGGCGACCGCCGGCACTCCGCCGCACACGGGACAGGTCTCCTTCTCCCAGGGCGTCAGGGAAACCTCGGCCAGGACCCTTCCGTTCTCCCGGAAGCTGCCTTTGACGATGTTGAATATGAGAAACAGGCAGAGTTCCGGATCGACCCGGGGGTCGGAGCCGATCTCCGCCCTCAGGCTCTCTTCGCCGCCACGGAGATAGAGCGCCACCAGGGACGGGAGAAATTCCTCCCTCTTCACCTCTTCCGCAAGCATCCCCATCGCTTCCTCCCTGTCCGAGTGACGGGAGAGGATCCCCATCACCTCGATGGCTGTCCGGTAAACCTCCTCCGTGGAGGGCATCAGATCCTCAGGCTGAAGGAGGGTAAAACCCTCTTCCAGTCTCATGCTCACCTCTTCACCGGTCGGCATTCGATATTCCCTGGCCGGTTTCAGTGCTTGGCCGGACAAGGGGAACAGGTCCCGGTACAACTGGAGGATCTCCTCCATTCCCTCGACATCCATGTCGCCGGAGAACAGAGCCCGATAGGGTCCGGATTCCATATTTGACGCTTTCCCCATTTCAAAACCTCCTGCAAAGATGATGCTCTTTTCCGGGCTCCACCGCGGATCAAGGCCCAGAGTACTATGCTTTCTCCACTTTGGCCATGAAGGCTTTTATCTGCATTCCCTCTCCGGACGAGCTGAAAGCCGGGGGAGGGAGGTCGTTTGTCGACGGTGTTCCCTCTCCGTAAAGCGACAGGGACGCCAGGGCAAAGCTTCTACCGTTGAATTGATAGTTCCCAATTCTCCGGGTCACCAGGACCGCAGCGGTCACTCCCACCCGAAAATGGGGTGAACGGACGGTCACCGTGTCGCCTGAGACCACCTTCAGGCGTGCAGCCAGGTCGACGCCGATCTCCAGGACCCTTGCCGTGCCGAGCTCTCTCAGCCAATCGACCTGCGCCACCACTCCCCCGCTTCCTGCCATGTTCCCGGTGCGGTGGACGGTCATGATAACCTGATAATCCTCCAGGGTCATCTCGGGCCGGCGCGAGAGATAGTCCCATGGCTCGCCGCCGCTGAACCGGGTGACGATGTCCGGGCTGCCTTTTCCCCCCGTCAGAAGATCCGGAAGAGGGCTGTGGAGGGGCTCGTAATGTTCTGGAAAGGGGATGCCGTGAGGCGACTCCCTCCAGAATTTCACCGGCAGGTTTCGCCTGAGAGGGAGGGCGACGTCACCGGAGCGAACCATCCCTTCCTGGCCCTCCCATCGGAGCAGAACCGTCGCTTCATGTGTCCTGTCGAAAATCCAGGAAAAGGGATCCGGGATCCCCCCCGGCCAGAACCAACCCCATTCCTCGAACAGACCGATCCGGTTCCTGTCCGAGACACCTCTCCGTTCGACCTGCCAGCCCGCCTCCGACAACCATCCCCTGTAGAGTCGATTACCGCAGAGGACCTCACCCTCCCAAGGGTGCTCCGGCGAGAGCAGCTCCCTGTCATCGTTTCGAAAGAGGACGCCGTTGATCTCCTCGGCTATCTGGCGGTAATCGGACTTCAAGGGCCATCTGAGGGCCATGACGGGGGCGTCTACGGAGCCTCCCTCTCTGCGATAGGCCTCTTTCAGGTGGACTCCCAGTTCGACAAGGATCCCCAAAAGCGACCGGGCCGCGCCGCTCCCCCCCTCTACCGGGTAAAGAGGCCTGACACGGCGCCCCCCATCGGTCATGGTTCCGCCTCTCTGTGCGGGAGCCTGAATGGGCAGATAGATAACCTCCGTCTTGACGGAGGAGAGGTCCACGGAGGCGGACATCCAGAATTCGCAGGTCTTACTGGGCAGAACATCCAGGACGACGAGGAGATCGAGATTTGACAGGTTCTCCCTGATCTCTCCGCTGCCCGGAATACTCATTACGGGATCGGCGCCGATGAGGACGAGCGAGCGGACCTTCTCCTCTCCAATTCCCTGGAGGATGGTGTTGATCAAAGGTGTCTCACCCTCATCGAGGACCGGCAGATATCCCACCGTCTCGGAGGGGCCCGTCCCGTCAAACCATGCTCTCAGCAGAGCATGGAGCGCCCCCATGTCCTTTGAGACATGCGGTTCCCCTCCGACGCCCTCGCCATGCCGGGGAAGGGCCAGGTAGCCGGGGAGGAAGGGCGACAACAGACCCATGTCACAGACGCCCTGAGCATTTCCGGCACCTGCCGCGATCACGATTCCGCCGCCGCGCTTCTTGAGGTTTCCGAGCAGAGCCTGGATCATGGCCGCCATTCGGGCGCTGTCAGGCCCCGATGGCCTGCCGAGAGCCCCGGCACCGAGAACGAAACAGGCCGAGAACTCCTGCTCGCCGGTCCTGGCGAGCAGCCGGGCGGCCCTGCGGAGGAGTGTCTCATCCACACCGGCAATATCGGAGACCTTTCGAAGATCGTAGCGCTCGTAGTGTCTTTTGAGCCGCTGAAAGATCGAGTAGGGCTCCTCCAGAGAGGGATCCGTGACGAAACCTTCCTCGGCCCTTTTACCTGTATGCCGTTCGTACTGTCCCAGGGTTTCAGTCAGCGTCATGAAGGCGGCGTCCGTGTTCTGTGTCAGTTCCTCCTTTCTCGGCGAGACATTCTCCAGGACCCAGTGCAGCAGTCCTCCCAGGACGGCGGCATCGCAGCCAGGTCTCACGTTCAGCCAGATGTCCCCCTCCTTGACCGACTCGGTCATCCTGGGGTCCAGGACGATGACCACTCCATGCCTTCGGCGCACGTTGTCCAGGGCCCTGGACAGAACAGGGGAGGTCTGACCCGGATTACACCCCACCAGGAACACCACGTCGCTGTCGGCTACTTGAACAGGCGGATGGGTTGGGCCAGGCAGGCCGAGAACCTCTAGAAGACCGAGGACCGCCATGCCGCGGCCTGCCCTGACAGTGGTGTCCATCTGCACGATCCCGAGGGATCGGAAGAGCTTAGCCGCGAGGTAGGCCTCCTCATTGGCGATATGGCCGCCACTGATGATCCCCATACCCTCGAAGCGGTTGCTATGGGGTGAATCGTTACCTACTCCCCTTAACTCCCTGTCCCTGAAGTCCTTGATCCGCCTGGCGACCCTGTCGACGGCTTCGGACCAGGGCAGCTCCTCCCATTGGGAACTGCCGGGGTTCCTGACAAGGGGTTTTGCCGACGCAGCCAGATCGGACACCGCCAAAAGGGACGTCCCCCGGGCACACAGACTGCCGCCGGCCACGGGACAGTCCGGATCCCCCTCAACGGACCACCTCCCGTCCGTTCGCTTCAGATAGATCACTCCGCAGCCCATGGCGCAGAGGGGGCATCGGCTGGGGATCTCCCTTCCGAAGATCGGCGACGGCTTGACACCGGCAAAAAGGGGACCGCCGCCGGAAGGGCCCAGAAGGCTCACCAGCAGCCCGGCGCCTGCCTTGAAAAAGGACCTCCTGCTGATCCGGACACTCTTCAAATGTGACCCCCGGATAACCTATGGATAAAATAGTTCACCGTTGAAAACCGTCGTGATTTGTGATTGGTAATTAGTGATTTGGAAACGAATCCAAAATCCAAAGTCCAAGATCCAAAAAGATAGTTCACAGTTCACGGTTCACTGTTCACAGCTAAAGATTGCTTCACGCAGGCATCGGTTCGCAATGACGACCGCTTTTTCTCGCTGCCTCTTATATCCAAGTCCCGTGTCTGATGTTCCACGTTCCAGATACTAACTGTGAACTGAGAGCTGAGTCCCAAGGACTCAGTGATATGTGGTCAGTAACACCTCACTATACTTATCTCTTAGCACTTTATATCCCTCTCCCATGCGCCCCATCTGGACGCTGGCCTCTGGACTCTGGACTCTTTTCTCCCCGCGTCGGTTTTACCGCTCCACACCTTTTCCCGGGCGGAACATGCCGGCAGATAATGTCAGAGAAATCCGATGGAATCAACCTGCGGAATATAGGGGATATTGACCGGTCTCTTTGCAGCGCCTGGACGGCAGGCAGGTTGTTACTTGGGGGAAGGGGCGGTCCTGGCCAGGTGGTCGATGAGGACACTCCCGCCCGTCAGGACATTTTCCCGGACCTTCTCCTCGACGTTCCGTTCGTCTCCCCTCTGGAAGGCATCGATGATCTCCTCATGCTGCCTGATCGTGTTCTCATACTGGCCGGGCAGGGCCAGAGAGGCGATGCCGTAGCGCTGGAAATGATCGTTGAGATTGGAGATCAGGTGGATCAGCCGATTATTTCCGGAAATCTTGACAAAGACCTCGTGGAAGCGGCAGTGGGTTCTGTAAAAGGATTCCAGATCGTATTCCTCAATAGTCTCACTCAGCTCAGCGTTGATCTTCTTCAGTTTTTCGATGTCCTTCTCCTTGACCTTGCCGACGGCGAGTCTGGCGGCCAACCCCTCAAGGGCGCTCTTGATCTGGTACAGGTCATAGGCCTCCTTGGCATCGATCTCCGTGACCACAGCGCCCTTTCTCGGGATGATCTCGATGAAGCCCTCGTTCTCCAGTTTTCTGAATGCCTCCCTCAGGGGCGTCCGGCTGATACCCATGGATTCGGCAAGCTCCCCCTCGGAGATCTTTTCACCCGGCTTGAATTTCCCCTTGATGATGGCCCTCTTGATGGAATCCGCGATATCCTCGGAGAGAAGCTTCGGCTCCTCGATCTTGATCTTGAAATCCTTTATCATGAGATCACCTGCCGTCTGTTGTCTGACTACACGGGATCCTGCCCGGCTCCGGTGCTTCCCTCCGTTTTTCGGAAAGGGCAACCGGGCGGGCTCCCCCCTATCCCATTTTCAGACCAGCCTCCTCTTGAAGCTTTCGGACCTGATTGGCCAGCTCCTCACCGCCCAGAAGGGCGTGCTCCACGACGATGGCCTCCGCCAGACGTCCGTCTCTCTTCTGGAAGGCCTTGATGATGGATCGATGCTGACGTACGGACTCCATGAGCCTTCCGGGCAGCGACAGGGTCGCCATCCTGAAACCGAGGAACCTTTTGACCATCGTGTTCCTTAGTTCCATCAGCTTCTCGTTTCCGCACAGCTGGAGAAAGCAGTTATGGAACTCCTCGTTCTTGCGGAAAAATCCTTCCACGTGGCCCCTCTCGGCAAGGTCTTCCAGTTGGTTGTTGATCTTTTCCAGTTTCTCAATGTCCTTCAGGTTTATCCTCTCCGCAGCGACCCTGGCGGCATATCCCTCCAGGAGGCTCTTCAGTTCGTAGAAGTCCTTGATCTCTTTGACGGTAATGGTGGACACGACCGCGCCGCGCCTCGGAATGACGGTCAGGAACCCCTCGCTCTCCAGCTGCCGAAAGGCTTCCCTGATAGGCGTCCGGCTGATCCCGAGCCGCTCTGCCAGTTCCGGCTCCGTGAGCTTCTGGCCCGGCGGCAGTTCACCCTGGATGATGGACTCCCTAAGTGAGGAGGCTATCTGCTCCCTGAGGGTTTTGTGCTTTTTCAATCTCACTATCCTGTTATAATCCAGACTCTGATGGGGGAGGGAAATTTTGTATACAAAATACAGTATTCTTAATATTAAGTTAGGTGATTTCCCTTTTACTGTCAAGGAATTTACCTCAGCCGGAGATTAATTTCGTCCTGATGAGAGATCGCAGAATAAAGAGAGAACCCACGGCCGTGGGCCAGGTCATCGGCTCGGTTCTCCGCAACCTCGGCCTTCCCGAAGATACTGCCCGGCAGGGGATGATCATGATCGCCTGGGATCAGATCGCCGGGGACGCGTCCGGCCACGCGAGGCCGGTCCGATTCCGAGGCAAGTCGATGATCGTTGAAGTCAGTGATCCCTCCTGGATGAATGAATTGTCCATGAGAAAGAACGAGATCATCAAGAAGCTGGACGATCTCGCCGGGAAAGGGGTCGTGACCGATATCCGGTTCACCCTCATGAGGGGTCGGGGGACAGAGGAAAAATGAGTCCAGGGTCCAGAGGCCAGCGTCCAGAGGGAACGAATTAAAGGTAATGCGTACCGAAGTATGGAGGTAGCGAAGTATCGAGGTTTTAAGAACAACAAAGAAGGAACCTGAGATTGAATTCCTCGACACCTCCATACCTCGTTACACCGATACTTACCAGACAGCATGGAACCTCAATCTTCCGGCGCGGGGGCGCATGGGTGAGGGGGAGAAATGAGTCCAGAGCCCAGAGGCCAGCGTCCAGAGGGGGCGCATGGGTGAGGGGGAGAAAAGAGTCCAGAGTCCAGAGGCCAGCGTCCAGAGGGGGCGCATGGGAGAGGGATATATAGTGCTAAGAGATAAGTATAGTGAGGTGTTACTGACCACATATCACTGAGTCCTTGGGACTCAGCTCTCAGTTCACAGTTAGTATCCGGAACGTGGAACGTGCCTTTGAAAAGGAGTCAGGAGCCAGAATTCAGGAGGAAGGAATTTAACACAGAGGACACGGAGGCGTCCCTTGAGACGCCGCCACAGAGTGCCACAGAGATGTCCCTAGTTTCGGATTTTGGCAATAATGTCTAATGCTCTAATCTCTAATGGTCTGCTTTCCAGCTGTGAACTGTGAACCGTGAACTACCTTTTTGGATCTTGGATCGATCTCTAATCTCTAATTTCTAATGCTCTAATGCTCTTATTTCCACCCTAAACAGTGAACCGTGAACTGGTTATCACGTCCGCAGGGCCCTACTCGAGATAGTACCTCAGGCCCAGGGAAAGGTTGTGGCTCTGCAGCAGATCCTGATACTCGCTGTTGCCCACTAGAAGCTCGTATTCGCTGGTGACGAAGAACCAGTACTGGAGATCGACGGCCACGTTATTGCCGAGCCTCACAGCAATGCCTCCTCCCGCCTGATAGGCCAACACCAAGTCATCGTCTTCCGCCCCGCCCTCCTCGATCGTCAGCACGGCTCCCCCGAAACCCAGGCCGACATAGGGATTCCAGGTGGACCAGGTCTCGATGTCATAGAAGCCGTTGAACATGAGGCTTTGAAGGGAACAGCGGACGCCGGCGGAGGGAGGCATGCCCCCCCTGCTCTCGACCTTCGCCTCCCCGTCCGTCACCTCGAGCTCCACGCGGCCGTCCATGAAGGACCATCCGAAAGCTCCGGCCGTGTGGGTGCCGCCATCATAGACCACCTTCAATTCCCCCATGTCCGGATCGTCCACCAGATCGTCGGAGGCGGCGTCGAGGAGCGTGGACTGACCGGACCGGATGGAAAGATAGTATACCTCTGAAGCGAGAGCCGCCTGGACCCAAAGGCAGGGGAGCAGGAGGACAATAAGGCCTGAGGTGAGCCTTTTCATAATTCTTCCCCGCTGTCGGATGCCGCCCCGGGGCGCTGACCTCGGCGGCGGGCACAGGCTTTATTGCCGGTGGCGACTTTCCGGCAAGGACTTTACCAGAAAACATCCGGAAAAGGGAAGGGAGGAGGAAAACCGGAAAGAGACGTTAGGCATGGGAAATCAGGGATTTAGAGACCGGGGATCTTTGCCCTACAGGAAAATTTTCAGGCCTACGGTGAGGGTGTGGGCGTCGTACTCCGCATCGATGCCGTCAAAATTGGGATCGGAGGTGGTGAAATAACGGTAGTCCAGGGTGAAACTGAGCTGGTCGTCCACATCCAGACCGACTCCGACTGCGACCTGGTAGGCAGGGACGCTGTCCCTTTCATCGAGGTTCACGGCCCCTATCTGCAGATCGCTGAGACGAAAATCGGCCAGTCCTGCACCGAAACCGATATAGGGAACCCAGCGGGATCGGTTCTCGAATTCGAAGAAGCAATTCAGGAGGAGGCAGTAGGTTTCCACGTCCCCCTCGCTCCTCAACCCGTCTATCTCCTCGACTTCGTTCGCTCGATAGGCGAGCTCGGCCTCGATCCTGAACCGGGAAAACCCGTAACCGGCAGATCCGGATAGATTCAGTCCCGGTTCGTATTCCACCAGATCATCGCCGCCGGCACCGGAGAAGGTCGCGTCACCGGCCAGCGAGGCACCTCCGGCCCCCTGGATATACCACCCCTCACCGGCGTGAGCATCAGGACAGAGGAGACCGAATGTGATCAGGCAGAGGGGCAGAAACAGCGTCCTTCTCAAGTCGTACCTCCATGGGATCGGGTCCCTGAACCATGCCACCTGGGGCAGTAAATTGCAATCGTTATTAATTTGTAACGGGTCTATACTTCTAGGCTAACCACGGATCGGCGCGACAACAAGGGGGGAGAGGGGGAGGAAGGTTAAAGACTCTCGGATCCTGGGCTGCAGTTAACACCAGTCCTAAGTCCTAAGTGATAAGGGCTAAGTAAATGGGCCCAAACCTTATCTCTGAGCACTTATCTCTCAGGACTATTAATGCCTTTCCCCTTTAACCTCTACCCCCCATACAGCAGCTCTCTTGCCTCATCCGTGTAGTCCCTTCCGGTGGGACCCCGGTAGAGGGTAAGCGGAGGCTCCTGCCAGGCAGATCCAACCCCGCCTCCCTTGATCGCCTCCACCAGGACCAGGGAAGGTTCGTCCCCGGCCCTGGATCGAACGTATCTGCTGCGTACCGCCTCCAGGCCGGCATTCACCAGGGCCTCGATCAGGTCCTGGTAGCGTGCGGCAAGAAACACCCAGGTCGAACACCCGCCGTCGCGGAGCATGGCTGAGGCGGAGGCGGCGAAATCATGGACGCTCCCGACCACCTCGTGCCTGGCTGCCGCACGGCCTGGATCGGGACTGATGCGCCCCGTTCCGACCTTCCTGTAGGGGGGGTTGGCCGCGACCAGATCGAACCTGGCAAGGTTGTCTGGCCAGGGGTAGGCTCTCAGGTCAGCTCCGAGGAACCGGATATTGTCAAGATCGTTGACTGCGGCGCTCTCTGCCGCGTTGGTCAGAAGAGCCTCCTGGATGTCAACTCCCAACACGGTACATTCCGGCTGCTCCGAGGCAAGGATAAGGCCGACCAATCCGTTGCCGCATCCCAGGTCGGCCACCCGCCATCCGGGCTCCGGTCTGACGAAGCGGGCAAGGAGGAGGCCGTCGACGGAGGCTTTAACGCCCCGGGAATCCTGGACGAGTCTCAGACCCTTTCCCCCAATTATGTCGATGGATTTGGCGGTCATGGAAAATGCCGGGGGTCTGTGTTCAGAGAACTGAGAACCGGGAACAAGGCTCTTGGTTTTTGTTCCTTAGCTCTCAGCCCTTAGTGCCCAACACCTCCCCGATTAAATCGTACACCCCGCTCCCGACGATCCTCACCGGTACGACCCGCCCCGGCTCCACCGTCCTGTCCAGTCTCACCACCCCGTCCACCTCGGGCGCCTGACCCCTGTGGCGGCCGAAGGGACCCTTCTCGTCCGTCCCCTCGGCCAGGACGTCCAGCCTTTTTCCAACCAGATTCCCGAGCCGGCGGGATGAGACACTGTCTTGAATCTCCATGAGGATACGCGCCCTCTCCACGGCGACGTCCCCCCCGACCCCCCCGGCCATGGAGGCGGCCGGCGTTCCTTCCTCACGGCTGTAGGGAAATACCCCGAGATGGTCGATATCGGCGCCCTCGACAAAACGGAGCAGTTCCCGGAAGTCCTCTCCGGTCTCCCCTGGGAAGCCGGTCATCAAGGTGGTCCTGATGAACACTCCCGGAACGGCATCGCGAACCCTCCGGAGAACAGCCTCCGCGCGGGGTACCTCCATCCGTCCCATCCGGTCGAGAACCGCGGCAGACACGTGCTGAAAGGGGATGTCCATGTACCGGCAGACCCGGCTGTCCGAGACCATTACATCCAGCAGTTGTTCCTCTATCCGGGAGGGGTGGACGTAAAGGATGCGGATCCAGGCATCCCCGGGGAGGGCCAGGATCCGGCGGACCAGGCCGGCCAGATTTCCCTCTCCGTTATCCGACCCGAACCGCCCCGTGTCCTGTGCGACGAGGCTGATCTCGCGCACTCCCTGATCCATGAGCCATCCGGCTTCGGAGATGACGGAATCGGCGGTACGGCTCCGGAACGGCCCCCTGAGGTGGGGGATCAGGCAGTAGGTGCAGTGATTGGAGCATCCCTCGCCGACCTTGAGGTAGGCTCTGTGACCGGGGCTCGACCTCAAGCGGAGTGGAAACTCCTGTTCCTTTTCGTTCACGCTGTCGGATCGGCCGGTGACGGCTTCGACAACCTCCTCGAGGCTCGAGGGGCCCACCAGGGCGTCGATCTCGGGGATCTCCTTTCGCAGGTCCGATCCATAACGGCTCACCAGGCAGCCTGTCACCACCAGTCTCGCGACGTCTCCCCTGGATCTGTATTGGGCCAGCTCGACGATCCGGTCCAGCGCTTCCTGGACCGCTTCCGTGAGGAAGGCGCAGGTGTTGACGAGGAGGCAGTCCGCCCCCTCCGGCTCTTCCACTACCGAGCATCCGGCGCGGGCAAGGTGACCGAGCATCACCTCCGTGTCGACGAGGTTCTTGGAGCAGCCCAGGGATGTGACGGCGACTTTCATCGGGATCTCAACTGCCTGCCAGACAAAGAAAATTCCGCATTCAGTGGTATTACACTATTTCCACGTTCTCAAAACCGGATGCCGACTGCCGGGTGACGACTCGTCGAAGGTTCACGGTTCTATGACCTCCACCCCATCCGGGATGTCCCACGCGAAGAGGGACCGCGGCAGGCTGACCTCGGTCTCGATGTCGGTAAAGGTTATGGTTGTGACATTTCCTATACGATGGTGAATGCCGATCCGCTCGATGATCCCCGTCTCCTTATTCACTGCCACCCGGATCCGCTCGTAGGGGGTGGTGTCCGATCTGGGGTAGAGATCGAGCAGATAACGGTGTTCCTCATTTCCCCCGGCGGATCGGACGGAGAAATCACGCTCCAGGCCGTCCATACCGCGAAGGAAGGTGGCGGCACCCTGTCTCATCTCCTCGGGCGTCATCCTCCTCCGGACAACCTGCTTGCGCGACGGCGTGTAGATCCAGACCAGGTCGCCGTCGATCACGACCCGATGGGGCTTCTCACCCCCATAGTCCCACCTCATCATGTCAGGGAGCAGGAAGGAAAGGACCCCTTCCTCCCTGAGGGAGACACCGACTCCGGGCCTCTCTTCCGTCTGGACGAAATCGGCCCTGATGGCGGTCAGTGTCCCGTACGTCTCACGGACCAGGGCCATCGCCCTGGCGGCGTCATCGGGGACGTCGGAAGCCCGAAGGGGCCAGGCACAGAGGAGAACGGTCATCAACGCCAGGAGACGGATCATTCGAGGTCGACTCTCTTGAGGACGGGCCTTGGCCTGGCCCCGTCGGGGGGGCCAACGATCCCTTCGGTCTCCATTCTCTCCACCATCCTGGCGGCGCGATTGTAGCCCACTTTGAAGTTTCTCTGGATCATGGAGGCGGATGCGTATCCTTTCCGGAAGACGAAGTCCAGAACCTCTCCGTATTTCTCGTCCTCCTCTTCTTCATCTCGAGTGTGGGAAGGGGCGTCATATTCGAACAGATCATCCCTGTATTCGGGCTCCCCCTGATCCTTGAGGAAGGTTACCACCCTGGCGACCTCCTCATCGGTCACCATGGAACCGTGACCTCGGACCATGCGGGGCATACCCGGGCGGATAAAGAGAAAGTCGCCCCTCCCGAGGAGCTGCTCGGCACCGTTCTCATCGAGAATGACCCTGGAGTTGGCCTTGTCGAAGACTTTGAAGGCGATCCTGCTGGTTATGTTCGTCTTGATGTTGCCGGAAATGATGTCGACCGAGGGTCTCTGGGTTGCAATGACAAGGTGGATACCGGCCGCACGGGCCATCTGGCCCAGGCGCGCGATGCATTCCTCGACCTCACGTGATGTCGCCATCATGAGGTCCGCAAGCTCGTCGATGATCACCACGATGTGGGGGATATGGGGATCATCGCCTTCAGGGTGATGGTCGAGTTTGGCCATTTTCCGGTTATAGCCGGTGATATCGCGAACCTGTTGGAAAGCCAGGAGCTGATTCCGTCTCTCCATCTCCGCCACTGCCCACCTCAGGGCCGACGCCGCCTTCTTGGGCTCCATGACCACCGGCGACAGGAGGTATGGAATGCCCTCGTAGGGAGACAGCTCGAGCATCTTGGGGTCGATCATCAGGAAGCGCACCTCGTCGGGAACGAGATTGGTGATCAGACTGAGGATTATGGAGTTGATGGCCACGCTTTTGCCCTGCCCGGTTGCCCCGGCGATCAGGAGATGGGGCATGGAGTCGAGGTCGGTGACGAGGGGCAAACCGGATGTATCCTTGCCCAGGGCCAACTTGAGGGTCCCTTTGGATCTCTTGAACTCTGCCGAAGACAGGATCTCCCTCAGGCTGACCGTTTCGGGATTCATGTTCGGCACCTCTATACCCACCACCGATTTTCCAGGGATGTGGGGCACGACACGGATGGATCTTCCTCCCAGAGCCAGGGAAAGATCGCCGGTGAGGTTGACGATCTGATTGATCTTCACACCGGGAGCGGGCTCGTACTCGAAGACCGTGATGACCGGACCTGGATTGACCGCCTTGACGATACCATCGACCCCGTACTCCCTGAGCTTTCGCTCGAGGATACCGGACTGGGCGACATACTCCTCCTCACTGATCCCACCCGGGCGGTGATCCTGTGGATCGAGGAGCCGCAGGGGGGGGAGAGAGAATCGCCCCTTGGGCCTCGGCAGGCTTTCAAACTCCTCCTGAACAGGCTCGACTGATTCATCGCCCGGGACGGCAGGTCTCCCTCCTTTGACCACCCTGGGCTTGATCTTCTTCTCGACCTCCTTGGCTTTGGTGACCGCCTTGTGCCTTCTGAAACGCTCCTTGCGGATGACGAAAAGCCTTCCCGTCCACATGAAGCTTCCCGCGACCGCCGCCGCCAGCGTCTTCAGGGACAGGCTCGTGATCAGCACCATGGAAGCCAGGAGAACGGCGAGGGCGGTGATAGTAGCCCCCGGAACCGCCAGGAAGCTTACCAGGGCTTCGGCTGCCAGCCTGCCGATGAATCCTCCGGCGTCCCTTGCCGATTCCCCCAGCAAGGGAGCATTCCCGATCCTCAACTGGAGGATTACGCACAGGGAGAGAAGGAAAAAGAGGCCTCCCAAGACCCTCAAAAACCAACCCCCCCATTGTCTGGCGAAGAAACGCGAGACCCCCAGGAAAAGGAAGAGGACGGGGATCAGAAATCCGGACAGGCCGAGGAGCTGGATGATGATATCGGCAAGATGGGCCCCGACGACGCCGCCCATGTTCCTGACGCCTTCGCCGGAAACGCCGGTGCTGTTGAGGGACACGTCCTGGGGGTGGAAGGACACCAGGGATACGAGGAGGAAGACGCCCACAGCGGTGAGCAGGACTCCAACGACCTCCCGCCATCGGGAAACGGCAGTGGGGCTGACTTTTTCCTTGTCTTTAGCCATAGATTCAGCTTGGTTTCCATAAGCCATGCGCTTCATGGGAAGCCGAAAGCGTTACTGGCGGCATCTTGAGCACAAAAACATAACGAATGGCCCTTTGGACTTATCCTCTCATACCAGAAACACCAGGGAAAAGGAACCGAGAGCGAAACAGTAAAGGGTAAATGGAAGGAGCCTTCTCTTGAGGAGAACCCGCATGAGAAGAGCGATCGACAGCCAGCCCGATACGGCTGCAGCTATCGCTCCCACAAGATATATTCCGATCATCCCCGATCCCCCCAGCCCGGCAACCCTGACGGCGACAATTCCCAGTATGGCGGGGATGGAGAGGAGAAAGGAAAAGCGTGCGGATTCCGTGCCCGAAAAGCCCAGAATTAGGGCCAGTGAAATCGTAGCCCCGGATCTCGAGACACCAGGTATAACTGCAAATGCCTGAAAACAGCCAACCGCAAATGCCTGCCAAAGTTGCATCTGCCCCATCGTCCTCTCACCTCTCCCGAAGCGGGCTGCAGAGGCCAACAAAACACTCGTTCCGATCAGGCCAAAAGAGGCCACCCTGGGAGAGGAAAAGAGAGGTGTGACGGTATCTGCCCAGAAAAATCCCACCACACCGACAGGAATGCTGGCAACGAAAAGCATCAGGGGAAGGTGGAGACCTCTACGCTGTCGATGGACTATATCCGAAGTTATCCCGGCAAGATCCCTTTTGAAATAGACGCCCAGAGCGATCAGGGTGCCTCCGTGAAGGAGAACGTCGAATATCTCCGGTGGGGCGACGAATTCCGGCATGAGGGAGCGAACGATGACCAGATGGCCGGAACTGGAGACGGGTAAAAATTCGGTAAGGCCCTGAAGGACTCCCAGCAGAAATGCATTGATCACGTCATTCATCTGATACTGATCCCTATTCTGGCGGCTGTCGGCGCGGTCTCATCCGGATGGGTGCGGAGGGGCCGATCGTCACTCCTCGAGGGCTACCACAACGACATGGGGCCTCTTCTGGATGGCCTTCCGATAGACAGAACGTGCTGCCAGCCGGATATTCTCCTTGAGTTCCTCGAGGGAGGAGGAGCCATCCCGGTCTGAAAGGAGGACGGTAACGGTCCTGGCGGCCTCGGCGTCCAGTTCCGGGCTGATCAAGTCGGGGGCAACTCCGACGCTGTGCACATCCGGTTCGAAAGCCGCCCTCTCGCCGTCCCTTGGTAGCGAGACAGCCACCAGGACGACCCCTTCACGGGCGAGCCTGCGGCGATCCTTGAGAAGGGATCCCCCCACAGCCGTCATGAGGTCACCGTCCACCAATATCTGGCCGGCATTGACTGGATCGGCCAGGCCCGCTCCTTCGGGGCGGAGTTCCAGGACATGCCCGGCCTCCATCAGGAAGGCGCATCCCTCGGCTATACCCGCCTCCCTGCCCAGCCGGGAGCAGGCGGCCATCTGCCTGTAGTCCCCGTGGATGGGGATGAAAATCCGAGGCCGCACCGCCCGGATCATCCTCAAGATCTCCTCGGCGCTTCCGTGCCCCGAGGCGTGGACCCTGGGCGGGTCCTGATAGTAAACCTCGGCCCCTCTCCTGTAGAGTTCGTCGATCATCTGGCCGGTGGTCAGCTCGTTGCCGGGGATGATCCTGGATGAGAAGATCACCGTGTCTCCCCTCCTGACCCCAACGAGCGGGTGTTCACCTTTCACGATCCGGCTCAAGGCCGACATGGGCTCCCCCTGAGTGCCGGTTACCAGGAAGACGACCTTCCCATCGGTACCCTCGATCCTGTCTGCTGAGGCAAGGGTGCCGGGAGGGTACCGGAGGTATCCCATTGCGGCGGCCAGCTCGCAATTGGCGATCATGCGGCGTCCCTCCAGGACCACTTTTCGCCCGGCCCGGTGGGCCGCGTCGAGGACGGACTGGATGCGATGGATGTGGGAGGCGAAGGTGGCCACGAACACCCTCCCCGGGGCCCCGTCGATGATCCTCACGAGAACCTCCGAGACGTCTTTCTCCGAGGGAGTCGTTCCGGCCCTGTCGGCGTTGGTGCTGTCGCAGAGCAGGCACAGGACTCCCTCATCTCCGACCCGGGTGAGGCGGTCCTCATCCGTGAGATGTCCGTTCAGGGGCGTCGGATCCATCTTGAAATCGCCCGAGTGAACAACCGTCCCCGCCGGAGTGCGGATGATGAGCGCCGCCCCGTCGGGGATGCTGTGGCTGACCCTGACCGCTTCGACGATGAACGGTCCGCATTTCACACTCTCCGTGAAGAGTATCTGCCGCATCAGGATATCGTTCTGTGCACCGTCCCTGGCTGCGGCAGCCAGCCTCTCCCTCACCAGCGCGAGCGTGAGGGCCGTTCCGTAAACCGGCACTTGGACCTCGCGGAGGAGGTAGGGAAGACCGCCGATATGGTCATCGTGTCCATGGGTGAGGAAGATGCCGGCCACGCGTCGGGCATTGTCGATGACATAGCTGAAATCGGGAAGGATGAGGTCCACGCCGGGAAGGTTGCCCTGCGGGACTTTGAGACCGGCGTCCACCACGATCATGCTGTTCCCGGATTCGAGGACCGTGCAGTTCATCCCGAAGGTTCCCACGCCGCCGAGGGGGATAATGCGAAGGGCTTTCGAACTCACAAGGACGCCTCCCGTATCTTGAGCTCTGCGCCAAGGGGAGACAGGGTGAGAGGGTGAGGGGGAAAAGTGGGGAAAGAAGGGAACATCATCATCCCCTCGCCTCCTCGTTTTTTACCCTCTTCTCCCCTTTCGTGTGACGAAACAGAGAATTGGCCAGCTGGGCGAACTGCTCCACCGACAGCTGTTCCGCTCTTGTGTTCTCGGGTATACCGAGCACACCGCAGACCTTCTGGAGGGCATCCTTGTCCCAGTCCTTGAGCCTGGCAGCGAGGCTGTTGACCAGCTTCTTTCTCCTCTGGGCGAAAGCGGCCCTGATCACTTCCATGGTGAAATCGCGGTCGTCCACGGGCGTGATCGGGCTGCTCCGGACATCCCACCTCACCAGGGCCGAATCCACCCGAGGCGGGGGCGTGAAGACACCCGGAGGGATCTTCCGGAGGATCGTCGGCTTTCCGTAGAGCTGGCAGGCTACCGACAGGATACCGTAATCCTTGCCGCCCCTGTCGGCTGCCAGTCGGGCACCGACCTCCCACTGGACGAGAAACACGACCCGAGCGACCCTCTCCCGCCACTGGAGTACCTTGAACAGGACCTGGCTGGAAACGGCATAGGGGAGGTTTCCCATGACCACGGCCTTGTCCTCCCGGGGGAGAAGGTCGGACCACGGGATCCTGAGGATGTCTCCCCGAACGAGGCGGAAGGATGGGTTCGTGCCGAACTGGTCCTCGATCCGGCTCTCGAGGGATCGGTCGACTTCCACCCCCACCACCTGAGCTCCCGTTTCCAGGATGATCCGGGTCAGGTTTCCTGTACCGACGCCGATCTCGAGGACATGGCTTCCGGAATCCAGCTCAGCCGCATCGACTATGGTCCGGAGGAGATTTCCGTCGTGGAGAAAATGCTGCCCGTAGGCTGGAGTCCCGCGCCGGGAGATTCGCCTGCTCATCCGGTGATATCAGACGGGAGCTGGCCCGATGGACACGCCACGCCGCGGTTTCTCTGAATGGTGGCAATTGACATTTGGGTTTTACTGCGCATATAAATCGATCCATGGCGAAAAAAATCAGGCTGCATGGGAGTTTATACATCACTCTCCCGACCCTGGCAATACTGGCGAGTTTCAGCCTCATCCTGGGAGCCTGCGCCACACCGGGGCCGGCGCCCCCCGTCCTGGCCCCCACCGCGCCGTCCGCCGAGGTTGAGCCGCCCCGCCCCGCCGAGCCGAAAGTCGCCGCCAGGAGGATCCCGGGGCCTCCGGAGTTGCCTCCCCCTCCCGAGGGAGTACCGGTTCCCACAGCAGAGGCGGACCGTGAGGAACTCCTGAAATATCAGGAAGGCGTCAGGGTCTTCCGGCAGGAAGGGCGGTCCGAGGAGGCCCTCGATATTCTTCAGGGGTTCCTGAAGATGCACCCTGACAGTGCCTATGCCGATGACGCCATGCTCGAGCAGGCGAGGATCCACCTCCACCTCGGGGATTACCGGAAGTCCTCCTTGACCATCGGGAAGATGCTCGACCGTTTTCCCATGAGTCCGCTGCGCAAGAGAGCCTACCTCGAACTCCAGAAAGTCTCCCTTTCCTGGGAAAAATGGCAGGACTGCATCGAGGCCGGAGACGCCGTCCTGGCCCTGGATCCAATGCCCGATGAACGCTCCGAGGTTTTAAACAGAAGGGCTGTGTGCCGGTTCGGGAAAAGGGACTTCCTCGAATCGATCAGGGACGCCGTTGAGAGCTACAGGGCAGCCGCTTCAGAGGACACCCGCGTCCTGGCGGCCGCGACCATCGAGGATATCGGGCAACAGGTCAAACGGGGATATCTGGACGGAGCGCTGGACGGATCCGACGGCATGCCGCCCTATGGACTCCTGGCTGTTGTCCGCCTTGAGAGATTCATCCAGGACGGTCTTTTCCAGGAAGCCCTGGTCGAGCTGATGGACATCCTCGTCCATTACCCCGACCAGGTCCCCCCGCAGAGGGTGTCGCAGGCCTATGCCGCCATCAGTGACAGGATCCTGGTGAAGAGCAACGTCATCGGGGCCGTCCTTCCCCTGTCCGGACCTTACCAAGTCTATGGCGAGAAGGCCCTGCAGGGCATCCAGACCGCCTTGGGGCTCCTACATCCCCTCTCCCGGAGGTCCCCCGTCAGTTTCCATCTCGTCGTCGAGGATTCCGGGGCCGATCCGGTGATGGCCGAACGGGCGGTGCAAAAACTCATCGACGATCATCAGGTCCTGACCATCATAGGCCCCCTCTTCTCCAGGACGTCCCGGTCGGCGGCGAAAGCCGTCGAGGGAAGGGGCGTTCCCCTCATCTCCCTTTCTCCGGACCCAGCCATCCCCGCCCTGGGTGAGAACGTCTTCCGCAGGGCCTTGACCGACGCCCAACAGGTAAAAATGCTGGTGGAGATGTCCTACGGGAGGCTGATGATGAGGAAGTTCGCCTTCCTCCACCCCGACACCTCCTACGGCCGGGAGATGACCCAGCTCTTCTGGGACGAGCTGGACCGGCGGGGGGCCGAAGTGACCGCGATCGAGAGTTTTCAGCCGGGCCAGACCGATTTTGGCCCCCAGATCAGGTCCATGGTCGGCCTCGACCGAAAGATGACCCCGGAGCAGCAGGCCCTCAAGGAAAGCGGCGTCGATGTTGAGCTGGAGCCCATTGTCGATTTCGACGCCCTGTTCATTCCGGCGGACTTCCAGACGGTGGGCCTTCTGGCCCCTCAGCTGGCATTCTACGACGTCACGACTCCGACCCTTCTCGGGACGGACGGCTGGAACAGCCCCTGGGTTGTGGAGCTTGGCGAACAGTATGTGGAGGGGGCCCTCTTTACGGGCAATTACCTGCCCGACAAGGAAAACAGCGCCTCCTGGGAGTTGGCCGAGAGTTACTGGCTGACCTTCGGGGAGGATCCTCAGCCCCTTGCCGCCCAGGCCTATGACGCGGCCCTGATCGTCAGGACGGGAGTGGAGTCGGGCCTGGTGCGGGACAGATCCTCCATGCGGGAGTATCTCCTGAAGCTCGAGGCTTTCCAGGCCGCCGAAGGTCTCCTGACCACGCAGGAAGACGGGGACATCGTGCAGAGACCCCACCTTCTGACGGTCGACTCAGGCCGTATCGTCCGATTCGTCCAGGAAATCGATTAGAATCAATTCAGATCGCAAACGCCCCATCAGCCGGTCTGCCGTCCCGGGTCCAGAGATGCCGGTCTCTGGTCAAAGGAGTCCTCCCTGCCGGTGAGAAGGAGACGGGCGAGGTTGAAGAGGTGCAGACGGAAGGGATTCACCGGCATGTTGAGCTCCTCCTTCCGGCAGACCGACGCTCCCCTGTTCCGCCTCATGTACCTTTTCATCGAAGCGGTGGTTCTCTCCTCCCCATCCGGCGACGCCGCACCTTCAGTTCGGCAGCTTGTCATGAACTCCATCTCGGCGCGGGCCCTGGCGACCACCGCCTCGCTCTCCCGCCTGCTGAGTTGGCCGTGTTCGCTCTTGAGAAGGGAGAGTCCGATGGCCGACTCGTAGGTGGCGACAGCGATGGTTTCCCGGTCCATCCAGCGTGTCTCGTAGTTGAGCATATCCACCCACGTAAGGGCCAGCATGGCCTGGCGGTGTTCCTCGAGGGTACGGAACCGGAGCCGGTAACCGTACTTCCCGGGCTCTTCAAAGACATCGCTGCCGGGATCGACAAAGGGGGCGAGAGGCGAGACGAAGGGAACCAGACGGATACCTGAGCCGAACTCCCGCATCAGGCTCCGGCAGTAGTCCACCGTGCCCAGGACGGATCTGCAGTCCTGGCGGGGCAGGCCGGTCATGAAGAACAGGTCCATTCTCCGGCAGCCTACCGAGCGGGCATCCTCGATGAACCCCTCCAGGGACCGGTTGTCGAAGGGGCGGCCGAAGGCTTTTCTCACTTCCTCATCATGGCTCTCGGGGGAGATCTCCAGGTTGAAGTGCTCGAAGGTGGACGCTATCTCCTTGAGGACCTCCTTTCCGGGCGGGGAGAAGAACTCCATCATGATCTCGTTCTTGATCCTGAGGGGTCTCAGAGCCTTCATCATCTCCTGGAAATGTTCCGGCCCGCCCTGAAGGCAGTCACCGACGAAGAAGATGGGACCGCGGAGGTAATTGATGATGGAGGAGACCTCGCCCGCCAGGATCTTCGGGTCCTTGAACGCGATCCGGTGACGGTTGACGACCCGCTTCATGGCGGACAATGACCCGCCGCAGGTGACGCAATCGTGAATGCAGCCCTTGCAGGTCAGGACAGCGGTGATGGGGTAGAAGAGCCATTTCCGGAAGGGGGAATAACTGGTCAGGTCGCGGTGATGATGGACCTGACGGATCATGTGCCGGTAGTTAAGGGGAAAGTCATCAAGGGAGTCCGGCACCAGTTCGATGGCCCCCTCGACAATGCCCTCACCTCGCCGGTAGGAGAGGTTCGGCACGTTACCCGGATCCCCTCCCCAGCGGATGGTGGACAGGAGTTTCGCGACGGGCTCCTCGGCGCAGTCGCCCCGGATCACGTAATCGATCTCGGGGTAGCTCTCCAGGATCTCCCGGTGGAAATAGGAGGCGGTGAGCCCGCCGAGTACGATGGGGATCTCCGGGTGGAGCCGTTTGAGCAGCCTCGCTGCTTCGACCACGCCGTGAATGTGGGTGAGCCAGTGGAGATCGAGGCCGAACAGGGCCGGTTTGAACTTCTTCAGATAGGACTCGGGGTCAAAATCGCGGTCCCTGAGCATCTTTACCGCCAGATTGAGGATCCTGACCTTGAAGCCGAGGCGATCCAGATAGTGGGACATGGTGGCGAAACCGATGGGATACATCTCGAACACCGGCGTCGAGGGAATGACGTCCGAGATGGGTCCGTAGAGGGTCAATCTCTCACGGAAATCGAAGACCGATGGGACGTGAACGAGGAGCAGATCCGATCGCATGGGCATTCCCCCGTCCTGCTGCTTTCAGGACTCCAAGGGAACATCTGTGGACAATACGGCAAAGAGGGCCGCAACACCCTTTAATAGTAATATTAAGGTATTTTCCCGGCGGAATATGAAAAAAAACACATGGAGTCGCTTCCCGGGCCGGAAATGTTCTGGCCGTCTTTCGGAGAGGCCGGGACCACGGTATCCGGAACCGGGGATGGACTTGAACACTCCTTTTTTACAGATGGGACGGAGGTCAGAGAACCGTTCCCTCTGACCGCCTCACCAGCAGCCACAGGAAAAAGGGGCCGCCCAGCAGGGCCGAGATGACCCCGACGGGGATCTCGGCCGGCGCAATGACCGTCCTGGCGAAGGTGTCGCAGACCGTGAGGAAGATGCCCCCGAACAGGAGAGTTGCCGGTGTGAGAACGCGGTGATCGGCACCGATGATCAGGCGGCAGATGTGCGGGGACATGAGCCCCACGAAACCGATGGGTCCGCAGACGGCGACAACCCCCCCGACCATGAGCGAGGTACCGAAGAACAGGATCCTTCTGACGAAGAGGACGTCGACGCCGCGGCTCGCCGCCATCTCCTCACCGGTCGTCAACAGGTTCAGTTCGTGGGTGAGGTAAAGGACGATCAGGGACCCGACAGCTGCAAAGGGCAGAAGGTTCAGGACGGTTCCGTATCCGACGACCTCCAGACCTCCCATCAGCCATCGGATGATCCTGAAGGTCTGGGTAAAATCACTGAGATACTGGGTGAAGAGGTTAATGCTGGAGAAGAAGAAGCTGACCGCCACGCCGGCCAGGAGCATGGTGGCCGTGGAGAAACCTCCCCTGAGCCTGCTCAGCCCGTAGACCAGGAGAACGGAGAGTATGGCCCCCACGAAAGCCGAGACTGCTATGCCGGATAATCCCAGGAGAACCGCCGGCAGGCCGAACCGGATGTAGAGAGCCGCGCCCAGGGAGGCTCCGGAGGCGACGCCGAGGGTGAAGGGAGTGGCAAGGGCATTCATGAACAGCGCCTGGAAGGCCATGCCGCTGATGGCCAGAGCGGCGCCGGCGAGGAATGAGATGCAGACCCTCGGCACCCTTATCATCCAGAAGATCTCCGCCTCCTTTCCCGACCCCACAGGATCATAGATGGCCGAGAGAGGAGTGATCTTCATGCCGACAAAGGGTGCTGCCAGGAGGACAAATATCGCCAGCAGGCAAAGGAAGACGATGACGGCGTATTTCCTCCGCGTGGTCATCTAGATCGCCTCGGGGACAACGATCCTCTTCCCGGTCTGGGGATGTTCCGTAAAGAGGAATTCCTTGCCGAAAACCCGGGACAGGACCTCGCTGTCCATAATGCCCCCGGGCGAACCGTCGTAGGCCACGGATCCCTCCCTCAAAGCGATGACCCTGTGTCCGTAAAGAGCGGCGTTGTTTATGTCGTGTGTCACAGAGACAATGGTTGCCCCCGATCCTCTGTTCAGCCGGTATAGGATCCCCATGATATCGCCCGAGTGCCTGGGGTCGAGAAATGTCGTCGGCTCGTCGAGGAGCATGATCCCCGCCTCCTGGACAAGCGCGGCCGCAATGAAGACCTTCTGACGCTCCCCCCCGCTCAGCGTGTTCAGGGGACGGTGGGAGAATTCCCCCATGCCGACTGTCTCGAGGGCCTTTTCTGCCGCCTTTCGGTCCCCGGGCCCGACGGCCGTAAAGGGGCTGAGGTAAGGATAGCGTCCCATGAGGACAAACTCGCTGACCGTAAAAGGGAAGAGTCTTCCGTCGGCCTGGGGGACGTAGCTGACCCTTTTGGCCAGTTCCCTGCTGCTGTACTCCGCCAGTGGCCGGCCCAGGATTTTTATGGTTCCGGTCCCCCCGCGCATGATCCGCCCCATGCATTTGATCAGGGTTGTTTTGCCCGCCCCGTTGGGCCCGATCACCGAGAGGTACTCCCCCTCTCCGACGGTGAAGGACACATCCCGCAGGATCTTCCTGCCGTCGATATCGCAGGAGAGGCCGTTTACCTCGTAGACGATCTTCATCGGATGATCCTGTCCCACTGCAGGTTCGGGTGGATCAACCGCGCCATGTCCTCCAGGAGGAGGACGAATCTCGGGCCCGGCACCACGACGTAGTCGCCGCCGAGGACATGGACCCTTCCCTCGACGGCGGCCTCCAGCGCCGGAATGGATTTCCACCTCTCGGCCATCCTGTCGCCTGCGGACGGGTCGTGGACATCCGGCACCATCTCGATGATAACGTCCGGGTCGAGTCGGGAGATCCCCTCGGCTGAAAGAGCGGGGAGTTTGAGGGTATCATCGGCATATGCGTTGACGCCGCCGGCAAGGCGGATGAGATCATCGTAAAAGCCGTCCCGGCCGGAGACGAAGACCTCGCCGGCGGCCCCGGATTCGAGGCTCCTGCCCACCGCCACCATAACCGTGGGGCGGGGGTCCCGGGTGGAGGGAGAGGACGAGGGGGCGAGGGGGCGAGGAGTGCTCAGGGCAATTGCCCCCCGAATTCTGTCGATTCTCTCTACCAGTTTACGACGGAGGAAAATGCCCTCCTCCCGGATGCCGCAGCGCTGGGCTATCGACTCTATGGAGCCCAGTATCCCGTCCACCTTACTGTGATCGACCGCCATCACCTCGATCCCGAATCGCTCGAAACGCTCCCTCGCCTCCTCATGCTCCCTGAGGAGGACCACCAGGTCGGGTTCTCTGCCAAGGGCCGCCTCGTAATTGACGTCCAGGTATCCCCCTACCCTGGGAACGGTCAGGGCTTCCGGGGGAAAATCACAGTAACGGGTGACGCCCACGACCCTGTCACCGAGGCCAAGAGCGAACAGAACCTCCGTTATGCTGGGGGCAAGAGAGATGATCCGCCCGGGGCCATTATCTGCGGTCCGGGCGCCGCTGTCCCCCTCAGGCCGGGCCGGGCCGGAGGGATCCGAAGACCAGAGCAGGCCGGCTGCCACACCTGCGACGAGGAGGACAGCCAGGGAATTCAGGAGGATCCAGGGGACTTTTTTCATCTTCGATCCTCAAGGCGAAAGGTGTAAACCACCTGTCTGATGGATTCCCGCGCTCCGCCGCTGCCGGTGGCGGGGGAGAAAACAGCCCCCCGGACCGCCGCCATTGCCGCTCTGTCCAGACGCTCGTAGCCGGACGACCTGTCCAGCCTCCAGTCGAGAGCCCTCCCGTCGGGGCCCACCTTCACCTCAACCACGACCCTTCCCTCCTCGGCACGGCGGCGGGAGACCACCGGATAGACGGGTCTGGGGAGGTGGATGGCCCCGGCCGAAAGGAGTGGCTCCCTGTCGGGACGGGCACCGTCCGGGACGCCGGGGAAAACGGGATCCCCGGCGAGAGCCAGGTGACCGGTTTCACGTTCCGGACCCCGCTCTTCCCGCGGCGCCGGGTCCCGCTCGGCCCCGACCGGTTCCGAAGGGTCCGGATGATCGCCGCTCATCGCTTCATCTTCCCCATTTTCACCGGGGGGGGATCCATTGCGGCCCATCCCGACGGTCTCAACCGGCCTGTGCCGGGGAGCATCGACCTCGGCCTCCGGCGCCGGGAGGGTGTCCCTGTCAATCCTGCCGTCATCGCCAACGGGTCTTTCCACCGGAGCGGACGCTTCCGTCAGTGCCGTTCCCTCCGGTGCAGGGCGATCCCCGGTCTCATCCGGTTTCGTCGTCGCCGGTCCGGGGAGCACGGACCCGGCCGACCACGGCCGTATGCCCAGCCGGACCACCGTATCCCCACCCGCCCTGTCACCATCCTCGATCAGCACAGGCGAAGCGGTGAGGAGGAGCAGGAGGTGAATCAGCGTCGAAAAGGTCACGAACCCCCTCACGTTCCTCTTCCGACAGGTAACCCCTCCCCAGACCAATCCCTTTGTCCCTGTCCCGGCATGAACCTCGAAGGTCACAGTTCCGCCCTCAAGCCAAGGTATCCCGACATCCCCGGCGTCCCGTAGCCTGCCGCTTCCTCGTACTCCTCGTCCAGGAGGTTCACAACCCGGCCGGTCAGTTCCAGGGCTCCGGAGATCCGATAGGCCCCAGCCAGGTTCACCAGGGTATAACTGGCGAGGATGACGTCCCCCCAGTCCTTCCGCTCGTCGACCCAGGAGGCGTCTAGGTCGAGGGACGTCCTGGACGCGGGCTTGAAACCGAGCTGCGCCCCGAGGCGGGTCCTGGGCCGGCGCAGAAGCTCTTCACCCTGATCGTCCTCCGTCCTCAGAAGGGATGCCGTGCCTCCAAGGCTCACCGGGCCGAACCTGGCGTCGAGGACCAGATCCAGCCCCTCTGTTCTCGCCTCGGAGATATTCTGGTAACTTCCGTCCCACCAGGTGGCGGGATCGCCGTCGGCATCGAACCAGGCGATGAGGTTGTCATATTCCGTCAGGTACCAGGAGACGGATACCGTGACGCCCTTGCCCAGAGACGTCTCGAACCCGACGTCCCAACCACGGCTTCTCTCAGCGTCCAGGTCCGGGTTGCCGTAGTCCGGGTTGAAGAGCTGATCGATGGACGGGGCCCGGAAACCCGTCCCGTATACGGCCCTGAACCTGGCGCCGGGCGACAGGGTCCTGGAAAACCCGGCCCGAAAGGTTGTCTCCTTTCCGAAATCGGAGTGATCATCTGTCCGTATTCCGAGAGTCAGCGCCCCACCGGCCCCGCCGGTGTATTGCTCCTGGACGAACAGACCGTTTATGGTCGCAGATTTTTCATCGAGGGTGGACAGGTAGGGAGACCCGAATTCCGTTGAGAAAAAGGAGGATTCGGCGGTTTCCCTCTCGGTGTCCAGGCCGACGGTGACGATGGAGTTCTCCCCCAGGTAAAAGTTGTTGACCCATTCGGCCTTGCGGGACCGGCCCTGAAAATCCAGCTCCATGACGAAATCCCGGGCAGGGTCGGGCTGGTTGAGATCACGACGCTCGTGGACATTGCTCGACAGGGAAAGGAGCGATTCCCAGATCCCCGAGGGGAACATCGACAGCCTGCCCTGAAGGAGAACCTGGTCGGCATATCCGGTGAAATTGGGATCATCGCCCCCGGGGCCCCCGTAGTGATCCAGTTCATTGTGGGCATCGACCTGCCTGATGTTGATCTGCACCGAGGCTCCAGCACCGAGATCCACCCCCAGGCGACCTGAGAGTGTTTTGTTTTCGTAGCCGTCTCTTTCCCTGTTTCCGTCGGCCTCCGAAGCTGCGGAGATTCCATCTGTTTCGATGGTCATGGCTGAAAGGGACCAGGAGGCATAATCCCCTTTTCCCCTGGAGGAGGCCATGACCCGCCGGGTATGGAAAGAACCCGCCTCGCCCGCCACTTCGATCCTCGGATCTTCGGTTCCTTTCTTGGTGATGATCTGGATGACACCGCCGATGGCGTCGGACCCGTACAGGGTGCTCTGGGGTCCGAAGAGGACTTCTATGCGCTCCACATCATCTGTCGCCATGTGGGCGAAGTCGAAGGTTCGCTCGGGGTTGCTGGGGTCGTTGACCTCAACCCCGTCCACAAGCACCAGCGTGAACCGGGTGTCCCCTCCCCGCAGGAGGACCGAGGTGGTCTTGCCGGGCCCTCCCTGGCTGATCAGGTCGACACCGGGCAGGCCCTGCAGGGCGTCGGCCACGGTCCGCGCCTGTTTTCTCCGAATGTCCTCGTCTGTGATCA
Organism: bacterium; assembly: GCA_020350725.1. Taxonomy (GTDB): domain Bacteria; phylum BMS3Abin14; class BMS3Abin14; order BMS3Abin14; family BMS3Abin14. Next base: position 1,843,019 of record CP070719.1, on the reverse strand, counting down.
CGAGGATCGTGCCGGAGACCTGGTCTGCCGGGGTGTCCAGACGGGTCGCGGTTACCACGACCTCGGGAACGTCATCACCGGGTGAGACTTCGGAAAGGACCGCATCGGGGGACATCAGAAAAGAGACTGCGGCAAGAGCGGCCAGGGTTTTTTTCATGGGCTTCTTCCTTTCCTCCCGCCCCGGGGACACGATCGGAGACGGTTCTGAGGGTACGGAGATCGAAGAGCACCCGTGTCGACCTCGGTGGAGAAAAGAAAAACCCCGAGCCTCCTAAGAGACCCGGGGATCCCGTTTTTATCCTCCGGAGTACGTCCCGGCCCTGCCCTCGAGGGTCCGTCCCGCTATGTTGACATGGGCAGGTCTTCTGGCTTCCGGATCGTCCTAATCGCCGCGCCTTCCCGATTCAGCGACAGATCCTGGGGCACCCTTCGACGCGCTGCGCCTGGTCAGGTTGATCTCCCCGTCGCTCGATCAGTGGCTCTGGTTGCGGTTTTCGTCCCCGGTTACAGCGGCGGGTCCGCGACGGATTCGCACCGTCTTCCCTAAACCCATGCTGGAGACGAGGATAGAACACCGCGACTCCGGTGTCAAGGAAAGGGGGGGCGCCTTTGGCGCAGTGGAAATTAACAAGTGACAAGTGGAAAGGGGGGATGCGGTTTCTAGGGTCTAGTTTCTAGACCAGAAACCAGAAACCGTTTTTTCGAATTACGGCCTTTCAACTGAATACTGAATCCTGACCAATAAATACTGACTCCTGACTACTGAATACCTTTCATGATTGCGCCCGGTGGAAGACCTCCCTCAGGAAAAGGGCCACATCGGGCCTGTCGGTAAAGATGCCCTCCACCCCTCCCGTGGACAGCAGCCTCCAGATCGTCTTTCTGTCGTTTACCGTCCACACGTAGACCGGCCTCCTGAGCCGCCTGTTGAGAGCCATAAAGCCGAACCGCATCAGGCGGGCGTCCACGGAGAGGATGTCGGCGCCGGTGGCCTTGATCCTCCTGCCGGGCAGGATATTTCGCAGACCTGAAGGGTAAATGCTCGCGCCCAGGACAAGCCCTGTGGTGATGGCGGGGAAGCGGTCCTTGATCCTCTGCACGGCACCGTCGAGGGACGATGTGATGACGAGATCTTCTGAGCCGAAGTGTTTCAGGGCCAGATCGGCGACGTCCGATTCGTATCCCTCCTCCTTGAGCTCAATATTCATGCCGATCTTTCCCGCGGTGTAATCCAGCGTGTCCGCCAGTGTGGGGACGATGAACCCCATACTGACGCCGTAGGCGTGGATCTCGTCATATTCCTGCTCTCCCACCGGCCGGCCGTTGATCACGCCGTCGTGAAGGACGATCAGGGTACCGTCTCCGGTCCGGCGCACGTCCAGTTCGATCATGTCCGCGCCCATCTCCACGGCGATACGGAACGCCTCGAGTGTGTTCTCGTGGGCGTAGGCGGAAGCTCCCCTGTGGGCTATGATCAGAGGTTTCATGATCCAACGGCGGCCGTGCCGGGAGGCCGTCAGCCCCGGATCCAGGGTGCCGCGTGCCCGGATTGGAGCCGTACGGATGGAGCTCCTGGACCGGACCCTGGCATGAAAAACCGCTGACCTGAACGGTCCCGGCTCACTGACCTTCCCCTGTCACCCTGGTGTACGCCGCCTTCACCTCCTCGATAAGGATCCTCAGCTTCTCGTAATGCTCCGGATGGTTCTCCCGGGTAAGGACCCGCATGGCCTCCTTGACCGCCTTGCCCGCCCTCAGGAGGTTCCTCTTGGGGTCATCGACTGCGGCGTACTTCAGGAAGGCCCTGCCCAGATCGTACATGGCCAGGGCGTACGGAGTGGAATCCCTGTCGAGGGAATATCCCTTCACGGCATCGTTGAGGACGTGGATTGCGCGCACCAGATTCATCTCCCGGTCTTCGTCATCGGCCAGATCGAGAAGAACCCCTCCCAGTTTGGCCTCGATCTCCGCCCGTCTTTCCCGGTCCAGCCCCGGACCTGCGGCGGTCAGTGCCTCGCCGTAGGAGGCAGCCGCCCTGCCGAGACATTCCGTCCTCTCAAAGATACCGGACAGCTCCGTGTAGGTGTCCCCGAGGCGGGCGAGAAAATGTCCATGTTCCTCCTGGAAACCCTCCGGGGGACGGGCTTGGGAACCCAGGAAGAACCATCGGGCTGCCCTGAGAAGCTCTTCCTTACGGTCATCGTAGAGCGAGAGGGCCCTGTGGGTCTCGCCGAGATCCATGAGGAGGCGGCAGTGCTCAGCCGGGAATTCGTCCACGGGGCGGGACTCCAGCTCCTTTTCCAGGGCCTCGGCTCTTGTTCTGAGACCGGAATGCTCCCTCTCTTGAACCGCTCCCTCCGCCCTTCGCTTTGCTGCCCTCCGCACGGCATCGATGGGTTTGATGATCTGTATCCTGGCTTTCAGGTTACCCTCTCTCTGGATGACTCCGATCTTCTGGATGATCCTGATGACGCTTATCAGGATCACCGCCAGAAAGAGGTACAACCATCCCTTGGAGAATATGAGGGGAGCGGGATTATCGGCCATGATCCGGTCCTGGTCCAGCGGTTCCACCAAGTATGATCAGAAGGATAAGGATAAGTAAAGGCGAGAGGAGATGCATCTCTGCCACCATACCTTCTGCTGTTGCTCCTGCTTCTGTGTCCACTACTGCCGCCCTTACACCACCCGGGATGGAATTCCCTTCCTCTCCCCCTTGACAATGGTCACGGCTGCTCCGAACACCACCAGGGACAATACCGCCCCTGACAGAAACGGCCCGGCAATCCCCCATCGGGCAAAAGCGAGCCCCATCACCAGGGGACCGAGGGTCTGTCCCAGGCGGAGGACCGTACCGTTTACGGACATGAGGATGCCCCTGTGCTCCATGGGGGCGTACCCCGCCATCAGGGACATGATGGATGGGATGTTCATTCCGTGACCGAGGCCGAAGATCACCATTGGCAGCAGACAGGATCCGATCGCCGGTGTGAAAGGGATCAGGGCCAGGGCAACGGCATAGAGGAGAAAGGACACCTTGATGAGGTTCTTCTCCGTGAATCTACCCGACAGCCGTCCCATCTGGGTGGATGTCAACCCCGTCGTCAGCGACATGCATGACATGATGAGCCCGATGATCATGGTGGAGGCGCTGAAGCGTCCCGCCGCAAGAAGGGGAAAGTAGGTCAGGAGGGAACCGTACAGGATGATGAAGGTGGCGACACTGACCACGAAAACCCCCAACACATTCCTGTTGCGGAGGATCGCCATGGCGCCCCTGAGGTACTCCGCCAGACCCTGCCGCCTCACCGGCTCCGGGTTGTCCATGTGAAAGAGGATCAGGTAGGCAACGGGCAGGGCCAGGAGAGGGAGGAAGAAAGGATAATGCCATCCCAGCAGGGCCAGTGTGCCTCCGATGGCGGGATAGGTGGCGGTTCCGACGGAGAGGACGCTGGCATTGTATCCCATTGCGGCCGCTCGCGCCTGTCCCTCGTAGAGGTCTCCGATGACGGTGCTCGAGAGGGCGGCCAGGGAGGCCCCCCCCACCCCCTGGAAGAACCTGGCCATCAGAAGCAGGGTAAAATCCCGGGTCAGCCCGCACGAGCCACCGGCCAGAGCGAAGAGGACGAGGGACGGCACCAGGATCCTCTTTCTCCCGTAGCGGTCGGCAAGAAGGCCCAGGAAAGGGGACAGAAAGATGCCGGGAAGGGTGAACACGGTGATCAGCAACCCGACATCTCTGGGCTGGATACCCAGGTCCGTGATGATCCGCGGGAAGGCAGGAGTGATGCTGGCCACCCCGAGGACCCCCATGAGAGTGACGCCGAAGATGATCCTGAGGTTTTTGTCCCTGTACAGTCTACCCGAACCTGATCCCTGGGGGTTGCCCATTCCCTCTCTCCCGGCCGGGGAGAACCCCCCTGCCTCTGAACCGACGGGAATCGTCCCATCGAGTCTACTTGAACAGATCCCCCTCTGCCAAGAACAAAGGGGAGGAGGTGAGGATCAGGATCGTCCTTCGTGCCTATTATTTGGGCAATTTGTGCCGCATTGGGCCTAAATATCGTGCTAATTGCTTGGGCCTTCTCAGCCCTTTTTTGCCTGAATAAAAAGCACTAATCCCTAACCACCTTTATTTTATAGTATTTTTTTAATCCCTCCCGACCACCCCTCGACTGGCACACCCCTTGCCCTGTTCGGCAGTAACGCCAACGACCTGAAAGGGGGAATACTGAAATGAAGTACATCATCGCCATCATCAAACCCGGCAAGCTCGACGAGGTTCGGGAGGCCCTGTCCTCCCTGGGCGTCAAGGGGATGACCGTCACGGAGGTCAAGGGCTTCGGACGCCAGAAGGGCCACAAGGAACTCTACCGCGGTGCGGAGTACACCATCGACTTTCTGCCCAAGGTCAAGATCGAGACAGCCGTTGAGAGCCAGATCGCCCAGCAGGTCGTGGAGACGCTTGCCGCAGCGGCCAGGACGGAGAGGATCGGAGACGGCAAGATCTTCGTCATGTCCCTGGAGGAGGCGATCCGCATCAGGACCGGTGAGACGGGCGCTGAGGCCCTGTGAATGGGAATTTGCAACCGAAGACTGAAAATCAGACATGGGAACACTGAAATTTGGACATTGGAGGAACCTAAAATGATCTCGCGTTATCTTTCGACTGCCACCGCATTCCGGACGGCCCTGCCGGCCTTCCTTTTGATCTTCATGCCCGGCATCGCCAGGGCGGATGCCCTGGACAGCGGTGACACCGCCTGGATGATCACGGCCACCGCTCTCGTCCTTTTCATGACCGTTCCGGGGCTCGCTCTCTTCTACGGGGGCCTGGTTCGGGCCAAAAACGTGCTGTCGGTTCTCATGCAGTGCTTCGCCATCACCGCCCTCATGACGATCCTCTGGACTATCGCCGGCTACACGATCGCCTTCAGTGAGGGCAACGCCTTCTTCGGGAGCCTCGAGTATGCCTTTCTCGGCAACATCGGCAGGGACGCCGTCTCGGGGACCATCCCGGTCATGCTCTTTGCGATGTTCCAGCTCACCTTTGCCATCATCACCCCTGCCCTGATCATCGGAGCCTTCGCCGAGAGGATGAAGTTCTCCGCCGTCCTCTGGTTCACGAGCATCTGGATGCTGCTGATCTATGCCCCCGTCTGTCACTGGGTATGGGTCGGCGGATGGCTGGGAAAAATGGGCGCCCTGGATTTCGCCGGCGGGACGGTGGTCCACATCAACGCCGGTGTGGCGGGCCTCGTGGCCGCTCTCGTCCTGGGCAGAAGGAAAGGCTACCCCACGACTCCCATGATGCCCCACAGCCTGACCCTGTCCCTGGTGGGCGCCTCCATGCTTTGGGTGGGATGGTTCGGGTTCAATGCCGGCAGCGAACTGGCCGCGGACGGTACGGCCGGCATGGCACTGGCCGTGACCCAGATCGCCGCAGCAGCCGCAACCCTGGTGTGGATGTTCATCGAGTGGATAAAGCACGGCACACCAAGTGTCCTGGGGGCCATCACCGGGGCTGTAGCCGGCCTGGTGGCCATTACCCCGGCATCCGGGTTCGTCGGTCCCATGGGCGCCATCGCCATCGGGGCGGTGTCCGGCGCCGTCTGCTTCTTCGGCGCCACCACACTCAAGCGGACCCTGAAATATGACGATTCCCTGGACGCGTTCGGGGTCCACGGGGTGGGCGGAATTGTGGGGGCCCTGCTCACCGGCGTGTTCGCCTCCACCGCCCTCGGGGGGTTCGAGGAGATAAGCATCGCCGGCCAGGTGTGGATCCAGTTCGTCAGCGTCGTGGCCACCGCCGCCTACAGCGGTATCGGATCCTTCGTCATCCTGAAGGCCGTCGAAAAGACCATCGGTCTCCGGGTGGAGGATGACCAGGAGGTCACCGGCCTGGACGTCTCCCTTCACAACGAGAGGGGGTACGACTACTAGAGGCAAGAGGGAACTTCTGGAATTAGAGATCAGACATCGGAGATCGGACATTCGGAGATGGGCATTCAGGTGCCTGTCCTTCGGGGTCCGGGTTTCCGGCTGAAAACGAAATAACAGGAGCGGGGGGACTGTAGTTCTCCCGCTCCTGTGTACGCTCCGGGCCCTTTCCCCCGCCGCATATCCCATATCACCTGTCCCCTATGGGTTAAACCTGAGCCCTTCCGCTTTTCCCCGCTGTATCGGCCCCTCAGGGAGTTTTTCTCCCCCCCCGGGTTCCGGGCCAAGGAATACCGTCGGGACCTCAAGGCTCCTGTCTTGGACCCGCTACTCCACTTCGAACCGGTCCACGAGGTTCACATTGCTGTCCCATACATCCACCATGATCTTTCCCTCCTCGACGTAGAGGGCGCAGAAGTGGTATACGCTGGCAAACACCTGACTGAAAGGGCTGGATCGCGACCGGCCCCTGAGGGGGCCGCCGCCGCCGCCGGTGACGACGTAGACGACGCCGTTGACCAGGGAACGCTCATAGTCATGGTCATGGCCGGTGAAGACCACATCGACGTCGTAGGCCTCGAAGAGTGGGACGATGGATTTTCTCAGCCCCTTCTCGTCCTCGGCGTGGTAACCGGTGCTGTAGGGGGGGTAGTGAAAGACAGCGGCCAGCGCGTCCCCGGCGTCTGCCGTCTCCAACTGGGACCGGAGCCACTGGTACTGGGTCGATCCTACCGCCAGGCTGCTCTCCGTATCGAGGACGATGAATTTCATCGGAGGGAGGGCGACGGTGTACCAGCGCTCGTTCCCGGGTAGATCAAAATGATCGAAATAGAGGTCTGACTCCCTCTCGTGGTTGCCCAGGGCGGGGTAAAAAGCCGTCCGGGCCAACAGGTCGGCTGTTATCCCGTCGAAGATCTGCCAGTCGCCGGGATCCGTTCCTTCGTTGACCAGGTCACCCGTGTGGAACACGGCCAGAGGACGGACGTGCTCGATGCCCTCGACGATCCGTCGATGCTCATCGTGACCGGACCGGCTGTCACCGTAAACCACTATCCCTCCCTCGAGGTGGACCGGAAGGCTCTTCCATGACGGCTCCGCTCCGTCGCTTTGGCCGCAGGCGATCGCGAGCAGAAGGGCCGTCAGGGTGATGCGTGTCAGAACGATTCGATGCCGTTTCATCTTCACTCCGCAGCATAATATCCGGCCGGATTGCCTTTCACGACAAAAAAGCCGCCCCTCTGATCTGCGGGGGGCGGCGACGGGGATGGAATTTCCGTGATCGGTGATGGGTTTATTCTCCATGTCCCCTTGTCAGGCTTCTTCCCTTGGACTTGAGATTTTGGACTTTGGACCTGTCTTTACAGGTCACCCAGCCAGCCCTCGAAGGTGTCCAGATGTCCCTCCTCGTCCTCGAGGATCTGCTCGAACAGCTTCTTGGTCACCACGTCCCCTTCCTCGGTGGCCTTGAGGATGATCTTCCTGTAGAGGTCGATGGCCTCCTCCTCGGCTTTGACATCGTTGGTGATCATCTCCTTGAGGTTCTCACCGACATTGATGGGGCTGGGTTTGGTGGTGGGTGTGCCGCCCAGGAAGTTGAGCCGGTCGGCGATCAGTTCGGCATGGGTCATCTCATTGATCGCGACCAACTTGAGCTGATCCCTCACAGTGAATCCCTTGACACCCACCCACTGCACGTGCTGCCACATGTACTGGATAGAGACCTGCATCTCCCTGGCTATGGCCGCGTTCATCATATCCAGGAGCTCCCGGGAAACCTTTACCTTGTGCGTCTGGGACATCTGTCAACCTCCTCCCAAAATCGACTCCACCATATTGAGGGTTATTGGAGCTGCGAATGAATAATATTTTACCGCGGGAAGTCGCGAATGCAAGGAGAAGGGAGGGCGGCGATCCGCGCCTGGCCTCTGATGCCATGAATACCGGAACCTGATATGAACTAAAGTCGAAGGCCGAAGGATCGGAGGAGCAGGACGCTCTCCATCAGCGGCAGGCCGATGACATTGGTATAGGAACCGACGATCCCCTCCACGAAGATCGCGCCCCGGCCCTGGACCGCGTAGGCGCCGGCCTTGTCCATGGGCTCCCCGGAATCCAGGTACCAGGCGATCTCCCAATCCTCGAACTGCTTCATCCTCACCCGCGTCTCCACTGTGACGACACGCTTCTTGTTCTTGCTGTGCCAGACCGCGGCCACCGCCGACAGGACCGTATGTTCCCTGCCGCCGAGTTTCGTCAGAATGGCCCGGGCATCCTTCTTGTCCCTGGGTTTGCCCAGGATAGTCCTCCCGTTGAGGACCACCGCCGTATCGCATCCGATAACGATGTCCTCCGGGTGATTTTTCGCCACGCTGAGGGCCTTTTCCAGGGCCAGCCTCTCAACGTGCTCCTTGGGGGTCTCCTCCGGAATGATCTTCTCATCGGTCTGCGGTGCCTCCACCTGGAACCTCAGGCCTGTCATCTCCAGAAGTTCCTTTCTCCGCGGGGAGGTGGATGCCAGGATGACCTTCTTCCGGCGGGACCACCATCTCTGCACTATCCGTACGGGTACCATGGCCTCCCAATCTCGTTTATTTTAAGGCAAAGTGCAACATGTAACACCAGTGATGGCAAATTTCAAATCCTGGTTCGCGGACCATGGGGAAAGGAGAGGGGCGGTTTGACTCCGGGACGGAGCCGGGGGATGACCCGTACCCGAAGCACCTATCGGGAGAACATCTTCCAGGGAAGTTCCGATTTCTCTCTGCCGAAGAGGACGCCCTCCGCCGCGGGGATCGTCTTGACAAGCCGCTTCAGGGAAAGACCCTTCGCCGGAAGCCTCTCCAGGGAGCTTCCCGTCCCTCGGTCTCCCAGGGAAAGAAGAGCATCCAGGTAGGCCGCCCGGATCGAACCGGTCTGAACCGAGACTCCCCCGATGGGACCCAGCCCCTCGCGGACGATCGCCAACCTTCTGTTCAGCACGTCCTCGCCTGCCATGGGCATCCGCTCCAGGGGCGTCTGGGGTTTTGGGACCAGAGGATTGACACTCACAGTCACTGTCCCCACCTTCCCCTTTACCCGGCCGGCACCTATCACCCTCTCCCTGATCTCCCTGACCATGTGAACGATGGCTGCGGCGTCCGCGTCCGTCTCCCGGGGCAGCCCCACCATGAAGTAGAGTTTGATGTTGGGGATGCCGGCACCCTGCAGGACCTCAATAGCCCTGAGCACCTCGCCGTCGGAAAAAGGTTTTCCCACCGAGGCTCTTAACTCTTCCCGGCCGGCCTCCGGCGCCACGGAGACGGTCCTGTGCCCGCTGGCCGCGAGGAGCTCCGCGAGGGGCTCTCCCAGGCGCTCCAGGCGTATGGAGGACGGCGAAAATCCTCCCCCCTCTCCGACGACCCTTCCCGCCATCTCAAGGAGTTTTGGGTGGTACGATACGGCCGTCCCGACAAAGCCGATCCGTTTTCTGTATCGCAGCCCTCTCTCCATCTCCTCTTCGAATTTTCTGTAGCCCAGAAACCGCACCGGTCCGCAGACGGCCGAAGCGGCGCAGAAGGCGCATCCCTCTCCGCAGCCGCGGGATACCTCCAGGAGGTAAAGGGACGCGAACTCCGTTCTCCTGGAAACGGCAGCGGGTCTGGCCGGATTATCATCCAGTTGTGACAGGACCGCTCTCCGGATCGCACCGGGAGCGCCCCCCTTCGGGAAGGGGATCTGGTAGATCCCCGCGGGATCAGCTTCGACCCCGTACCTCGCGGGAAGGTAACATGACGGCAGAGTGCCGAGATGGTCCAGGAGACCCTCGACGGCATCGCTGCCCCCCCAGGACAGGAGAGCGTCCATGATCCCCGGCAGGCACGGTTCGGAATCACCGATGACGATCAGATCAAGCAGGGGGGACACCACTTCCGGATTCAGGGTGAGAGCCACTCCTCCCCCTGCGATGACGGGCATCCCGGAAGCGGCCCTGCCTTCCGCCGTCCTCCCCGCTTCCAGCATCCGGTGGAGGTGGACAAGATCCGGCTGGTAGGAAACGGAGAAGACGACGACGTGGAACTCTGAAAGGGATCGGCCTCCGTCGGGGAACCAGAGGCCCTGCTTCTCCCAGAAGACCCGCCGGACATCGAATCCGGGTCTTTCCAGGAAGGCCCTGAGCACCGCCTGGTAACCCAGGTTGGACATGCCGACCCAGTAGGAATTGGGATAGGCTACAGCCACCCTGAGTGTGCCCCCGCGGCCGGGAGGGGGAGAGACCCAGGCCTCGTCCAGGGCCCTTGCGGACACGGTCCTCTAATCCGCCGAGCGTCTCAGGAACGCCGGAACCTCAAATTCCTCTTCGTCTATGATCGTTATCGACGGCCTCCGCGTCTTCTCGGGTTCATGGTCGGGACCCTTCTTCCTGATGAAAGTGGGCACCTCTCGATCCTGGACCCTGTCACCGGTCCGGATGGCGACGCCGGCATCGAGGCCCCTGACCTTGTCCTCCCGGCCGAATCCGGTGGCGATGACCGTCACCATGAGATCGTCGACCATGGTGTCATCCTCGACCCAACCGAAGATGATCTCCGCCTCGTCGTGGACAGCCTCCTGAACAATGCTGGACGCACTCTGTATCTCCTGCATTCCGATGCCCGTCCCGGCGGTGATGTTGATGAGAACACCGGTGGCCCCGTCGATGCTGTTGTCCTCGAGGAGGGGACTTGAGATGGCCGTCTGAGCCGCCTCGGCGGCCCTCTCCTCGCCCTGGGCGAGGCCCGTTCCCATGAGGGCGCGGCCCTTACCCTCCATGACCCTCTTGACGTCGGCGAAATCCAGATTGATCCGTCCCGGTTTTGTTATCAGGTCGGATATCCCCTTGACGGCGCAGTGAAGGACGTCGTCGACGATCTGGAAGGCGTCGGCCGCCAGGGCTCCGTGCCTGATAACGGAGAAGATCCTGTCGTTGGGGATGACGATGAGGGTGTCAACACACCTCCTGAATTCCTCGAGGCCGGATTCGGCGTTCCTCAACCGGACCTTTCCCTCGAAGCCGAAAGGCTTGGTCACCACACCCACGGTCAGGATACCCGACTCCTTGGCGATCCGAGCCACGACGGGTGCCCCTCCCGTACCTGTCCCGCCCCCCATGCCGGCGGTGACAAAGATCATGTCGGCCCCCGCCAGGGTCTCCCTGATCTGCTGCTCGCTCTCCTCGGCGGCCTTTTTCCCCACTTCAGGATCGGCGCCCGCACCCAGGCCGTGCGTCACATCCACGCCCATCTGGATCTTGTTGGGCGCCATGGAGATTTTGAGGGCCTGGGCATCGGTGTTGGCGGCGACGAATTCCACATTCCTCAGGCGGGATTGGATCATGTTGTTGATCGCATTTCCTCCTCCGCCGCCGACACCAATGACCTTGATACTGGCCCTCAGGTCCTTGTTCTCGTCAACGAACTGCAGCATTTTCCACCTCCTGGTCTATGAGCGGTGCCCGTCCACTCAAAGCCTCGCCAATGGGATGTTCTCCTGTTTCGCCTCTAGAAAAATTCCTTCAGCCACCCTTTCATCTTTGACAGGATCTTCTCGAAGATCCTCGATTCGTTGGTGCCGAAGCCCCCCTCCCCGGCATGGGTGGACGCGTATTTCACAAGGCCCACCGCAGTGGCGTAAAGGGGGCTGTTGACCACGTCCACCAGTCCCCCGATGTCCTGGGGATACCCTCTCCTGACCGGAAGGTTGAAGATCTGCTCCGCGAGCTCCACCATTCCCTCCATGACCACGGTTCCGCCGGTGATGACAACTCCAGAGGCGATCTTCTCCTCGAAACCGGACTTGAGGATCTCCCTGTTGATGAGATCGAAGAATTCCTCGGCCCTCGGTTCGATGATCTCCGACAGGGCTCTTCTGGACACGGTTCTCGACTTGCGGTCACCGACGCCGTGGACGGTGAACTCCTCCCCCTCTTCCACCATTTCGATGACAGCGCATCCATACTGCTTCTTGATGTTATCGGCCTCGGTGGCGGGAGTGCGAAGACCGTAGGCGATGTCGTTGGTGAGGTTGATGCCGCCCAGGGCGAGGACCGCTGTGTGCTTGATGCTGCCGTCCCCGAAGATGACGACGTCTGTGGTCCCGCCGCCGATATCGACCAGCGACACCCCCAGATCCTTCTCCTCCTCCGACAGGACCCCCGTGGCCGCGGCAAGGGGCTCCAGAACAATATCCAGAACATCCAGCCCCGCCCGGTTGCAGCTTTTGACGATGTTCTGAGCGGAGGTCACCGCCCCGGTCACGATGTGGACTTTTGCCTCCAGGCGCACACCCGACATGCCGAGGGGATCCCGGATGCCGTCCTGGTCATCCACGATGAATTCCTGGGTCAGGGTGTGGATCATCTCCCTGTCCAACGGCATGGCTACAGCCTGCGCCGCGTCGATAACCCTTTCGACGTCCTTGCGTGTCACCTCTCTGGTCTTGACGGCCACGACCCCGTGGCTGTTGAAACCCTTGATGTGTCCTCCAGCTATGCCGGCATAGACACCCTGGATCGGCACGCCGGCCATGAGTTCGGCCTCCTCCACGGCTTTCTTGATGGAATCCACCGTGGAGTCGATGTTGATGACAACCCCTTTCCGCAGTCCCTTCGAGGGAGTGGTCCCGATGCCGATGATCTCGCACTTCCCCAGACCGTCCACAGCGGCGACAACGGCGCAGATCTTGGTCGTTCCGATATCCAACCCGACAACGATGCGCTCTTTACCCTTGGCCATGTTCAGAACCTCCCCTGCGGTAAAGGTTTGTCTCCTTCTCTCCTGATCTCTCGGGCAGTCTTACCACTCTGCCTTGAAAACGGAGGTCGTATCCGGCGGCGTTGACGTCATAATGGTTCGTCTCCATGAGCCGTGCCAGTCGGTCCAGTTGATCCACCGGGGTGTCGGTGGCCATCACAAGGACGATCCCCGTGTCCGTCAGGGAGACCAGGGCCGTGCGGTCATCCGACAGCCTGACTTCGGAGATCCGGTCATATCCGATCAGGCCGTAGGCAGAAAAGGCAGCCAGGACCCCGAGACCGGGCAGGACTTCGGAGGCTATATCCCCCTGCTTCCATGGGCCGCCGGCCCCGGTGATCAGGGGGTAGTCCCCGGTCTGTCTGACGCCTTCGGCAAGCACCACTCCTTCCGTGTCCACCAGGTAAAAGACCTTATCGAACACGACCGCCGCCGGGCTCCGATACTCCACCCTTATCTGAAGGGTGTCAGGAAGTTTTCGAACCACCACGGCATCCCTGATCCGGGGGTCCTTGAGAATGCGCTTGCGAGCCTCCTCCAGGTCAAGGGTCAGGAGAGGCTGCCCGATGGTAACACCTGACAGGGCTCTCACGCCGCCATCGTGCCGTCGATCGCCGCCCTCTACGATAATCTGTTTGACCGAGAGGTAGGGATGGACGACCACAGCTTTTCCGCCGAGCCATCCTCCGTAGATCACCGCCGCCGCGATCAGTCCCGCCAGCATTCCCCGGAGAACCCACCAGCCCTTGACGGCTGCCGTTCTGAGGGACTGCCCGGTGACCTTTCTCCTCACGGAGCTTTTACGCCTGGCCGTCCTCTTCGAAAGCGGTCTAGCCTTGCGACCCTTTCTCATCGACTGCCCTCTCCGGCCGTCCGCAGCATCCGGAGGACCAGTTCATTGAAACCGATGCCCATTCCTGAGGCGGATTTGGGCAGAAGGCTTGTCGGGGTCATTCCCGGAATCGTGTTGATCTCGAGAACGGAGAACTCCCTGCCGTCTCCCCGGAAATCCACCCTGACTGCGCCGGCGCACCTGAGGGCCCGGGAGGCTTCAAGGGCCATTGTGCGCAGGGCCTCCGTCGCCTCCCGGTCGAGGGGGGCCGGCACCCTGTATTCCTGGGCCCCCGTGACGTATTTGGTGGTGTAATCGTAAAATCCCGTCTCCGTGACGATCTGGACAACGGCCAGCGGCTCATCGTTCAACACCCCCACGGTGTAATCGTCGCCCTCGACGAAAGCCTCCACCAGTACGATGTGATCGTGAGAGGCCGCCGCCTGGACGGCCCCCGCCATCTCCTCCCTCTTTTTCACCACTGTCACGCCGATGGTGGACCCTTCCCTGCTCGGTTTGACGACGACCGGCAGGGGAAGTGACGGATCCTCCCCGTACCGATCCGGTCCCAGTACGGTGAAGGCCGGAGTGGGAATCCCGCATGCCTGAAGCATCCTCTTGGTCTGGACCTTGTCCATGGCGAGGGCGGACGCCATGACACCGGACCCCGTGTAAGGGATCCCCATCAGCTCCAGGGCGCCCTGTATCGTGCCGTCTTCACCGCCCCTGCCGTGAAGAGCGATGAAGGCGACATCTATCCCCTCCCTGTCAATGGCCTCGCGCCAGTCCACCGCCGTATCCACGCCGACAGCCTTCACACCCTCCTCCAGAAGTGCCTGCAGGATGGCACCGCCCGTGGTGAGAGAGACTTCCCTCTCGGCGGAGTTTCCCCCCATCAGAACACCGACTTTACCCTTGGACAACCTGCACCTCCTCCTCGAGAAGGATCCCGAACTTTTTCCTGACCGCAGTCCGGATCTCCTCGGCGAGCTCTATAAAATCGGACGACGCCGCCCCGCCCACGTTGACGAGAAAATTGGCGTGGACCGCGGAAACCTCAGCCCCGCCGATCCTTCTGCCCTTCAATCCCGCCTTCTCGATAAGCCGTCCTGCGCTGTCATCCCGCGGGTTCAGGAACCAGCAGCCGGCGCTCGGCAGCTCCAGGGGCTGGGATGACCTTCGCCCCTCCATGATCCTGTTTCCGCGGGCGAGGACAGCCCTGGCATCGTCCCTCGCGAGCTTCAGGTTTACCCGCGTGATCACCGATCCGGGTGAAAGGGTCAACCTGCGATAGGCGAAAGCGAGCTCCTCCCGTTCTTTCCAGCTGAGGATCCCCCCTTTCAGGATCTGGATCCGCTGTACCACATCCGCGATGCTTCCTGTCCCGGTCCCGGCGTTCATCCTCACGGCCCCCCCGAGGGTGCCGGGAATACCGGCCGCGAATTCCATGCCGGTTAGACCGATCCGGGCCGCGGCCGCAAAGAGGACCTGCGTCGCGGCGCCGGCACCGGCATCCACTTCACCCTCCTCGTCGACGTCGAATTCCCGGAAGGAACCCTGCAGCCTGACGACACATCCCGGGTAGCCCCCGTCGGGAAAGAGGACGTTGGTGCCTCCCCCAAGGATCATCCAGGGAAGGTCTCTCTCCCCGAGGGCACTCAGGAGGGTCTCAAGATCCCTCATTTCCTCCGGCTCCGCATAGAGGGCCGCCGGACCGCCCACCCTCAGGGAACAGTGCTGCGACAGGGGCTCTCCCTCGCTCAGGCGGCCCGAGAACCCCGCCTCCCGCAGGGCGGTGCTCAGCGTCTTCATCCCCTCTCCCGAAGGCGGGCCACGAGGTCCTCACCTGACTTCCAGATGTCCCCGGCGCCGAAGGTGAGCACCAGGTCGCCCGGCATAAGGATCTCCAGGGCCTTTTCCAGCGCATCCTGACGGGAACCGACGTAGGAAACTCCCCGGTGCCCGTATCCGGCCACTGTCCGGGCTACGGTCTCGCCGGTGAGGTTTTCGATCCTGTCCTCACCGGCCCCGTAAATGTCACAGACCAGGACCTCGTCGGCATTGTGAAAGGCCGTGCCGAATTCCGAGAGGAGATCCCTTGTCCTGCTGTACCTGTGGGGCTGGAAGATGACGACGATCCTCCCGTCCCATCCCTGTCTCGCCGCCTTCAGGGTGACCCTGATCTCCGTCGGATGGTGTCCGTAGTCGTCGTAAACGGTGACCCCTGCCTCTTCCCCCTTGAACTGGAACCGGCGCTGTGCCCCGGCGAAATCATTGAGCGCCCCGATGGTTGTCTCGATGGGAATTTCCAGCTCCACGGCCACGGCCAGGGCGGCAAGGGAGTTGTAAACGTTGTAGAGACCGGGAACATTGAGGTCCACCCTTCCCAGTTCCTCTCCTCTCATGGAAGCGGTGTAGGACGAGCCGAAGCCGGAATGGGTAATAGCGGAGGCCATGACGTGGGCCTGGGATGTCAGCCCGTAGGTCAGGTAAGGCCTGTCCAGATCAGCGAGAAGGCCGGCGACTTCCGTGTCGTCCAGACAGAGGACCGCTCTGCCGTAGAAGGGCACCTTCTCCAGGAAGCCTGCGAAAGCCGCCCTGAGGTCCTCGAAGGTACCGTAATGGTCAAGGTGTTCGTTATCGATGTTGGTGACGACCGCGATGGTGGGTGTGAGGTGGAGAAACGATCCGTCGCTTTCGTCCGCCTCCGCTATCAGGTAATCGCCCTCACCCAGTCTGGCGTTGGTACCGAGGATGTCCAGCTTTCCACCGATGACGACGGTGGGATCGAGGTCTGCCCGGGCCATGACCATGGCGATCATGGAGGTCGTCGTGGTCTTGCCGTGGGATCCGGCAACCGCAATAGCGTACTTCATCCGCATGAGCTCGTTGAGCATGGCTGCCCGGCGTATGACGGGTATGCCAAGCTCCCTGGCCGCCACGACTTCCGGGTTGTCAGGCCGGACCGCCGAGGAGATGACGACAACGTCGGCACCTTCTACATGTCTCCTGTCGTGACCGATCCGGATCTCACCTCCAAGGTCCGCGAGCCGTGTGGTCGTATCGCTTTGGGCCAGGTCGGAGCCGGAGATCCGGTAGCCGAGGTTGAGCAGGACTTCCGCTATACCCGACATGCCGATGCCGCCGATCCCGACAAAATGAAGATGCCTGGTCTCCCGCAGCTTAACCATCCGACTCCTCGCCCCCTCTCCCTCTTGCCCCCTCTTCCTCTCGCTCCTCAGCCTTCTCTCCCTCCCGGATCACTCCCAATCGCCTCATCTCCTCCTCGATGATCCGCCGGGCGGAGTTCCTGGTCCCGGCCCTCCTGGATGCTTCAGCCATTCTGCTGAGTGCATTCGGCGCCGCCAGAAGGTGCTCGATCAGATCACGGAGCATTTCGGGCGTCACCTCTTCCGCCTCCATCAGAATGGCGCCGCCCTGGCTCTCGAGCCATCTTCCGTTGGCCCTCTGATGGCGCTCTGTAGCGTGGGGGTAGGGGATGAAGATCGCCGGGAGGCCGGACGCCGCCAGCTCGGACACCGACATGGCGCCGGACCTGGACAGGACCAGATCCGCTCTGGCGTAATAAGCACCCATGTTCCCGATGAACGGAACGACCTCAACGTCCACACCCTCTCTCTCATAGTGTTGTTTCACAGAGGCCTCGTGGGCGGGTCCCGTCTGGTGAATGACCTTCAGACCGGCGATCCGCCTCATGAGTCCGGGAACGGTCTTCAGGGCCAGGTCGTTCAGCTGGGACGCCCCCTGACTGCCCCCGAGGATGAGCAGCGTGATCCCGCCACCGGGGGCTTTGACACGGGCCTCGCCGGTCAGGGCCTGGCTTCTGATGGGATTGCCTGTGACCGTGGTCTTCTCCTGGGGAAAGACGGACCGGTCCGTGGGAAACCCCAGATAGATCCTGGGCACGAACCGGGCCAGGAAGCGATTGGCCTTTCCGGGGATTACGTTCTGTTCCAGGATGCACCGGGGGATCCTCCAGACGGCGGCAGCCAGCACTCCCGGTACAGAGGCATACCCTCCCACGCCCACCACGAGGTCCGGCGTCAAACGCCTCAACATCGCGACGGCCCTCGATACGGCCAGGATCATGGTCGCCGCCCTTGACAGGCTCCGTGCCATGCCGACTCCTGCGATGCCCCCGATCGGAAAGGTGATCAGGTCGTACCCGAGGGCGGGGATGATCGTCGTCTCAATGCCCCTGTCGGCGCCCATGAACGTTATCTTCGCATCCCTGTCCCGCTCTCTCATCGCCTCGGCCAGTGCAATGCCCGGAAACAGGTGGCCGCCCGTGGCCCCGCCGGCAATTACAAGCCTCATGGTTCACTCCCCCTGGTCGAAACGCTCATGAGGATCCCTGCTGCAGCCGCGGAGGTCAGGAGGGAAGAGCCCCCATAGCTGAAAAAGGGCAGAGGGAGACCCTTGGTGGGGAGCAGTCCCAGGACCACCATGGCGTTAATGAGTGCCTGGAGGCCGATCATCAGGGTCACGCCGGCTGCCGTGAGCATGCCGAAGGAATCTGGGGCGCGCCGAGCGATCTGTATTCCCTTGGTGACGATGACCCCGTAGAGGCCGATGACGACGGCCACACCGACAAAACCCAACTCCTCGCCAACGACTGCCAGAATAAAATCGGTATGCGACTCCGGCAGGAAGAGGAGTTTGCTCTTTCCCCCGCCCAGTCCCGTTCCGAACACTCCGCCGTCACCGAAAGCGAGGAAGGACTGGACCAGCTGGAACCCTGACCCCTCGTACTCCTTCCATGGGTTCAGAAAGGCCTGGATGCGCTGAACCCTGAACTCCTGCTTCAGGATCAGGAATGCGATGAGCGGACTGGACGCGATCGCGAGGCCCGCCAGTGAGCGAAGCGGAGCGCCTGCCACGAAGAACATGCCGCAGCCCAGCAGGCCGATGAAGATGGCCGTTCCCAGGTCCGGCTCGCAGGCGACGAGAACGACCACCGTTACGAGGAGAACGAGGGGACGGATGAGGATTCTGGAGTCGCTGCCGACTTCTTCCGAGCGCCGTCCGAGGTAGCGGGCAAGATAGATGACGACGACAAGCTTGGCGAACTCGGCCACCTGCAGGGAAACGGGACCGATCCGGAACCATCTTGTGGCATTGTTGGAGGTATGACCCAGGGGGGACAGGACCGCGGCGAGGAGGACGATGGTCAGGATGATCAGGGGAGCGGCCAGCCTTTCCCAGGCGCCGTACGGGATCAGCGACATCGCGATCATGACGGATAGGGCAGCGACCCCGAACAAAGCCTGTCGCTTGAAGAAGAAGCCGCCGTCCCCGAAATCCCTCCCCGCCTTGACCGCACTGGCGCTGTAGATCATTATCGTGCCCAGCACCATCAGGACGACGACGGCCAGGATGACCGCAGCGTTGATCTTGAGCGTTCTTTTCATCTCATATCCAGGTAGCGCCGTATGAGCCGCTTGAAAAACAGACCCCGCTCCTCGAAACTGCTGAACATGTCGAAGCTCGAGCAGGCCGGTGAGAAGAGGATCACACTGCCGGGCCTTGCCCTGTCCACGGCCAACCTCACCCCCTCCTCAAGGCTCCGGGCTCTGACTGTTTCGGCCGCGTCGGCAAGGCTGTTATGCAGGCGATCTCCGGCCTCACCCACCAGGATAAGGAGGCCGACCTTTTTGGACACGGGGTCGTGCAGCGGTTCATAGGAGGTCCCCTTGTCCTTCCCTCCCAGGATCAGGATCACGTGACCGCTGAAACCCTCCAGGGAACGGACGGTGGCCCCGACATTCGTACCCTTTGAATCGTTGTAAACGGGAACACCGCGGATGTATCCGACGAGCTCCATCCGATGCTCCAGCCCCGAGAAGGTCTTCATGACCTCTGCCATGGGCTCTGGTTCGATCCCCATTTTCCAGGCAACGGCAACAGCCGCCAGACAGTTTTCCAGATTGTGGGTCCCGACCAGCGCGATATCCCGTGCGGCAATCACCCCTATTTTGGTCCGGCCTGACCTGATCACGATCTTCCCATCCTCGAGGAAAACCCCCCCCCTGGGACGCTTCTTCCTGCTGAAGGGGGTGATCGCCGGCCTGATGTCGCGGACCAGACCGGCGACGATCGGATCGTCGGCGTTCACGATCACCCTGTCTTCCTCCCGCATTCTCAGGAAGAGGTTCTTCTTGGCCCGGATGTAGGACTCCTCATCGGGGTACCTGTCCAGGTGATCCGGAGTGATGTTGAGCAGGGCGGCGATGGACGGCCTGAAGGTCTCGATGGTCTCGAGCTGGAAGCTGGAGACCTCGGCGATGAGACAGGATGGATCGGGATCCCGCGAGATGAGCTCCACCGCGGGGATGCCCAGATTCCCCCCCACCAGGACGTCCATACCGGCCGCCTTGGCGAATTCGCCGATCAGAGTCGTTGTGGTTGATTTTCCGTTCGTCCCGGTCACCGCGATCCAGGGAACTCTGCTCAGCCGGAACGCCAGTTCCATCTCACCTACGATCCTCGGACCGCTGTTCTCATTTACCCTCACGGGAAGGGATTCCGGCGCCACTCCGGGGCTGAGAACCACCAGGTTCTTTCCGGCGAAGAGATCCACCGTATGCTCCCCCCAGACGACATCGATCCCCTGGTTCAGGCCGCTGGTCGACCCCTTGAAACGGTCCCGGTCCATAAGTTCGCTGACCGTGACCCGACAGCCGAGTCTATCCAGGAGGTTCGCCGCTGCGATCCCGGACCGCCCCAGTCCCACGACCAGAACGGGTTCCCTTCGGTCGATGACCTCTCTGACGGGGTCCTTGGGGTCCCGGAAACCGACAGTCATGACCTCACCTGACCTTCAGGGTGCTCAGGGACACGAGCACCAGGATGATGGAGATGATCCAAAAACGAACGATGATCTTCGGCTCCGGCCACCCCTTCTTCTCGAAATGATGGTGGAGCGGCGCCATGAGGAACACCCGACGGCCGAAGAGGCGGAAGGAGATCACCTGGATAATGACGCTGAGGGCCTCCAGGACGAAAAGCCCTCCCACCAGAACGAGGAGGAGTTCCTGTTTGGCGATCACCGCCAGGAGTCCCAGGGAACCGCCGAGGGACAGGGAGCCGATATCCCCCATGAAGACCTGGGCGGGATAGGTATTGAACCACAGAAACCCCAGGCTGGCACCGATCATGGCCCCGCAGAAGATGGTCAATTCACCCGCCCCCGGCACGAAGACGATCTGCAGGTATTCGGCAAATCGGGAGTGCCCGGAGAGGTAGATGAAGAGGGCAAACGCCCCGGAGGCGAACATGACCGGACCGATGGCGAGGCCGTCGAGGCCGTCGGTGAGGTTGACTCCGTTCGAGGACCCCACGATCACGATCATGACGAAGGGGACGTAGAACCATGACAGGTTGATCAGAACCTCCTTGAAGAAAGGGACCTGAAGATAGGGACCCCACTCTCCGGAGGGAAAATGATAGAGGTAAAGGGCGACGCAGAGGGCGATCAGAACCTGCATGCCGAATTTGGCCCGGATGGTGAGGCCTTTCCCCCTGGACCCGTAGAGCTTCATGATGTCGTCCACCAGACCGACAAGGCCGAAGAAGGTGAATGTCAGCAGGACAACCCAGACGAGGCGATTGCTCAGGTCCGCCCACAGGAGTGTGGACAGGAAGATGGCCAGAAAGATGAGCAGCCCGCCCATGGTTGGAACGCCGGCTTTGAGGACGTGGTTGTCCGGCAGGTATTCCCGCACGTAATTACCCGGTTGAGCGGTCTTCAGCCTGCCGATGACCCACGGTCCCAGGATAAAGCTGATGACCAGAGCGGTCAGGGTGGCGATCGCCGTCCTGAAGGTGATATATCGAAAGACATCGAACCCGGGGTCGATAGCCTTCATGGATGTCAGCAGCTTGTAAAGCAAACCGGCAGACCTCCCGCTCAGGCTGAGAGCGATGCAGGAAGAACGGCCTCAAGGATCTTCTCGATCCTCGCCGCCCTCGATCCCTTGAACAGAACCCAGACACCCTCCGTCATCAGCCCGGAGAGGGCCTCAACAGCCGTATCCTCCTCCAGGCAGAGGATGATCCTCTCCGGATCCATACCCGATTCCTTGGCTCCCTTTCCCATGAGTTCCGATGCCGCCCCCACCGCTATGAGAAAATCGATGCCCAGCTCAGCTACTCTCCTGCCGACCAGGGAATGGCCCTCCCGGTAATAATCCCCCAGTTCCTTCATCTCTCCCAGGACGGCGATGGTCACCCCTTCCCTCCTCTGGAGGGCCAGGTTTTCCAGGGCTGTACCCACGGACAGGGGATTGGCGTTGTAGGTGTCGTCGATGAAGAAAATACCCGGTTTGGGACTGATGATCCCTCCCCTCATCTCCTGCGGCTGCCAGCCGTCGAGTCCCGAGGCGACCTGTTCGAGGGAGATGTCAAGCGGAAGCGTGACCGCCACGGCCGCCAGAGCGTTCTCGACGAAATGGCCCCCGAAGCCCTTCAGATGGATCCTTTCCCGGCCCATGGGTGTTTCCAGGACAAAGGATGTGTTCTCCCCCAGCGCGATCTCGGAGGCGGTCACCTCACCGTCATCAAGACCGTATGTCACCAGCCGGCATCGGGTCCTGCTTCTCAACCTGTCGAAATATTGGTCCCCCGTGTTGAGGGCGCACCATCCCGAAGCGGGAAGGCTGTCCAGGACGGACCCCTTTTCCTTCACCAGGGAATCAGGATCCCCGAATCCCTCGAGGTGAGCCCAGCCGAGCCTGGTTATGACCGCCGCCTGCGGAGCGGCTATTCCCGACAGCATGGCGATCTCCCCCGGGATATTGGCACCCATCTCGAGGACGGCACACCTGTGGTGATCCTCAAGATCCAGGAGAGAAAGGGGCAGACCTATGTAATTGTTCAGGTTTCCCGGGTTCTTGAGACACGGTCCTCCCGCGGAGAGTATGGAGGCCGTCATCTCCTTTGTGGTGGTCTTGCCCACACTGCCCACGACCGCCACAAGGGGGATCGGATGGCGCATTCTCCAGTAGGAGGCCAATGCCTGGAGAGCCCGAACCGTGTCATCCACCACGACCAGGGGAATGGGGGGAAGGGACGATCCCCTCGCGGGGGCTTTCCTGTCGACGATCGCCAGGCCGGCCCCCTTTTTCCATGCATCCCTGAGGTAATCATGACCGTCATGGCTCTGGCCGCGGATGGCGATAAAGACATGGCCCGGCCCGATGGTCCTGCTGTCCGTGGAAATACCCTCGAAAGATCTTCCGCCCTCGGCGCTGCTGATCAGGGTCCCCCCTGTTCCCTGGAGTATGTCCTCCATTCGAAAACGGATCACGACACTCCCCCTTGCGTAGCAACGATAGCTTCGGCCAGGCGGTCGACGTCCGAAAAGGGGACCACCCGCTCTCCCAGGATCTGGTAGTTCTCATGTCCCTTGCCGGCCACGACCACGGTATCCCCCGGTGCGGCCTCCCTCACCGCGGCGGCGAGGGCCTCCCGTCTGTCAACGATCCTCCTGATCTGGGCTCCGCCGCTATCCATGCCCGAGAGAATATCGGCGATGATGGACTCCGGGTCTTCGCCTCTGGGATTGTCCGAGGTGACGATGGCCACCTCGGACATGGTCGCAGCTATTCTGCCCATGAGGGGTCTCTTCGTCCGGTCCCTGTCGCCGCCGCAACCGAAAACGACGATCACCCGGCCGTCGGTCATCCTTCTGACGTTCCGGAGGAGATTCTCCAGGGCGTCCGGAGTGTGTGCATAATCCACGATAGCCATATAGGGCTGGCCTTCATCCACCCGCTGGAAACGTCCCGGGACGCTGCCGACCTCGGAGATGCCCCGGGAGATCGCCTCGACATCCAGACCAAGGAGCCCGCAGGTCCCCACGGCCCCCATGATATTCGAGATATTAAAGAGGCCCGGCAGGCTCGTGTTCACCGGAACTTCGCCCCACGGCGTGCCGAGGGTAAAGCGGCTGCCCCACCGGCCGCTGGAGATCTCGGTGATGGGCCTGACATCTCCTCTCTCCATGCCGAAGGTCACAGCCTGGGCACCCAGATCCTCCACGATCCTGCGACCGTAGGGATCGTCGATGTTCACCAGCCTGTGGATCACTTCACCCTCCAGGAAAAGCCTGGCCTTGGCCTGGAAGTAGTCCTCCATGTCCCGGTGAAAATCCAGGTGATCGCGGGTAAGGTTGGTGAAGACAGCCACCTCCATGCGGATGGCCGTAACTCTCTCCAGGGCGAGGGCGTGGGACGAGACCTCTAGGATGCAGGCTTTGTGGCCCGAGGAGACCATGCTGGCCAGCAGGGCGTTCAGGTCCGGCGATTCGGGTGTCGTCCTCGAGGCGCTCAGGACCTCTCCTCCCACCAGGTACTGAACCGTCCCTATGAGGCCCGCGCCGATACCTGCCGACTCGAGAACACCGTGGATGAGGAAGGAGGTGGTGGTCTTGCCGTTGGTTCCCGTTATCCCCACCACTTTCAACAGGGAGGACGGATCGCCGTGAAAATTCCGGGAAATGTAGGCAAGGGCCCGCCGCACGTCCTTCGCGAATATGATGGTCCCCTCCTCGCCGCCGACTTCCGCTTCGTTCACCAGGATCGATACGGCCCCCTTTTTTCGGGCCTCGTCGATAAATACGCTCCCGTTGAAGCTCTCGCCGGGAACGGCTGCAAACAGGTCCCCCGCCCGGATCCTTCGCGAGTCGTATTGGATCCCTCTCACATCCACATCTTCCGATCCTGTCACACGGATATCCGGGACTCCTCTCACGACATCCCTCACGATCACGTCCTTATCCTCGGCATCAACCCTATTCGAACAACAGGGGCGACGCCCTCGCCCGGCTCCGGACTCTGTCGGACGACGACGCCGGTTCCCTCGATCTTAACTCCGCACTCCATGTCGGCGAGAACACCCAGGGCCTCCCTGAGGGTCAACCCCTTCAGGTCGGGCATCGACATGGGGGCTCCCGCATTTTTCACGTCCGGTCTCCCGGCCACTCTGGTTCCCTTGGGCAGGGGTGCATCCGGCCGACCGGGTTCCGATGCCCCCGGTTCGATCTGGAGATAGTTCAGGGTCTTGCCGACGATCTCCGCCCACACCGGGGCAGCGACAACCCCGCCGTAGGTGTTCTCCTTCGGCTCGTCAATCACCACAAGGACCGTCAGGACCGGCGACCTGGAAGGGGCGAAACCGACAAAAGATGCCACGAAGGAGCTCTCCGAGTAGCCGTTTTGTTTGGAGGAGAACTTCTGCGCTGTCCCGGTCTTTCCCGCGGTTTCGTAGCCGGGAACCCTGGCCCTGTATCCTGAACCCTCAGGGCCCACCACCGATTCCATCATCCTGGTGATCTTGACAGCCGTTTCGGGGCTGATCGCCCGGCGGATCTCCTGGGGACGCCTCATCTGGATGATCTCCCCCGAGGAGCTCACGATCTTTTCCACCAGGTAGGGCCTCATGAGGAGGCCTCCGTTGGCGATGGCGTTGACGGCATTGACCATCTGAAGGGCCGTCACACCGATCCCCTGCCCGAAGGACGCCGCTGCTGTATCCACCTGTGTCCAGGATGACGCCTTCCTCAGCATCCCCCTGCCTTCGCCGGGGAGGAGGATACCGGTCTTCTCACCCAGTCCGAATCGTCTCGCGTATTCCTCAAACCGCTCCCGGCCGAGTTCGAGCCCCACCTTGGTCGCTCCTATATTGCTCGATTTCTGCAGAATGCCCTTGAGAGTCAGCCACCCGTAGGGCAGATTGTCATTGATCGTTGCGTCGGCGACCCTGTAGCTCCCGTTTCCGCAGAAGAAGATATCCTTCTCGTCGAAGATCCCCTCCTCGAGGGCCGAGGCGATGGTGATCACCTTGAAGGTCGACCCCGGTTCGAAGATAAAGCTGGAGGCCTGATTCCGGAAATTCTCCTGCCTGTATCGGCTGAACTCGTTGGGGTTGAAGGGAGGATAGCTGGCGATGGCGAGGATCCTTCCCGTCTCGGTCTCCATGACGATGGCCGACCCGCTCTTGGCGCCGAGCTTTTGTCCCGCGGCATTCAGCGCCTGTTCGGCGAAGAACTGGATGCTCCTGTCCAGGGTCAGCTGAACGGTTGCCCCCACCGTGGGCGACGAGTCCCAGAAATCCAGCGGCGTGTAGGCCCAGCCCTTGGCATCCCTTTTCAGGACCCTTGTGCTGCTTCCTCCCTTCAACTGATCCTCAAGGGAGCACTCGATGCCCTCCAGACCCTTATCCACACCCACGAACCCGAGGACGGAAGCGGCCAGTTCGAGATTGGGATAATACCGTCTGGACTCCTCCTGGACCCCGACACCGGGAAGATCGAGGTCGGCGACCTTCTCCGCCTCCTCAGGTGCCACCCTCCTCTTCAGCCAGACGAACCCGTTGCCGTTGCCGAGCTTGTTCAGCAGGACGCCCTTCTTCATTCCCAATGCCTGCGACAGGAGCAGGGCTGTCTTGCCCTTTTCCTGAATCTCCTCCCGGACCGCGTACACTGAGGGGACAGGGACGCTGATGGCCAGAGGCTGGCCGTTCCGATCGACTATGGGACCCCGGCGCGGCTGGACCTTCACCACCATCCGGTTCTGACGGACAGCCAGTTCCTTGAGCTCGGCTCTGTCCAGGACCTGAAGGTAGAAGGCGCGGCCGAGGGGCAGAAGGAGGAGCGCTGGGAGAACGACGCCGAGCAGGCGGAGACGGAGATGGGCCCGGCTGTTCCATCGCATGTGGTTTCCCGGGCCGTTTCTCACCGGATCACCTTGATCTGGTCTGGACGGGGATCGGTCATACCCAGTTTTTCCCTTGCCACTTTCTCTATCCGCTCCGGACTGGTCAGCATGCCCTTTTCGATCTCGAGTTCCCGGTTCAGGTGAAGGAGTTCACCTTCCCTCTGCTCGAAGGCCCTGATCTCGTATCCCATGTTGATAAAGGCGATCCCGCTCCACACGGAGAGCAGGATGCCTGCCCCCAGGCAGATCGAGAGGCAAAGGATGAGAAAATATTCTCTGGCTCCCCTCCACCTGACGCCTTGACCGCTCTGTATTTTGGCCTCAGCCAGCGTGTCCATCGGTCCGTCCTTATGCGCGGGGCGCCCGCTCGAATATTCTGAGCCTGGCGCTTCTGCTGCGGGGATTGTCCCGCCTTTCGCTCTCCCCGGGGATTATGGGGCGCCTGGTCCTGACGGACCCCATGGGTAAGGCGCCGCACACGCACATGGGGAAATCGGGGGGACATTCACAGGGATCCGCCATTCTTCTGAAAGTCCTCTTGACAATACGGTCCTCGAGGGAGTGGAAGGAGATCACCGCCATCCGGCCGCCTGGGACCAGAAGGCCTATGCCGGAGACGAGAGCTTCCCTGAGAGCATTCAACTCATCGTTCACCTCTATCCGAAGGGCCTGGAAGGTCCTGGTTGCCGGGTGGATGCTCTTGACCCGGGACATGCCGGGAACCCGGGACACGATGACGGCCAATCCGGCGGTCGTTGTGATGGGGTTCTTGCTTCTCTCCTGTGCAATGGCCTGTGCGATCCTTCGTGAAAGCCTCTCCTCGCCGTAGGTCGAGATTATTCTCGCCAGGTCCTCTTCGGAGTAGGAATTGACGATCATCCCGGCCGTCAGGGCGCCATCGGGGTCCATCCTCATGTCCAGCGGTCCGTCCTGAGAGAAGGAAAAGCCGCGCTCACTCAGGTCCAGCTGAAGGCTCGACACTCCCAGATCGAGGAGGATGCCGTCGACGGCCGGGACTCCCATTTCCTGAACAACCTCTCCCATATACCTGAAATTCCTTCGGCACAGGCGAACACGCTGCCCGAATTCACCCAGTGCGGCCCCGGCTGAAGCCAGGGCCTCCGGATCCTGATCGATCCCTATAACCTGCGCCCGCGCTGACCGCCGCAGGATCTCCAGGGAGTGACCGCCCTCTCCCACGGTCGCGTCGAGATACACCCCGCCCTCCCGGATTCCAAGTCCCTTCAGGACTTCCTCCAGCAGTACCGGGATGTGGCGCTGTCTCACCCCACGTCCGGTCATCGGACAACATGCTCCCCCGCCGGGGAGACCATTTTACAGGCCGAAATCGGCCAGTTCCTCGGAGATCTGGTCGAAACTGTCCACAGCCCGTTGAATTTCCTCGTTCCACCGCTCCTGGCTCCAGATCTCTATCTTGTTGAGCATACCGGCAATCACGACCTGGCGATCGAGGCCTGCCGCGCTTCTGAGCGTCGGCGGGATCAGGATCCTTCCCTGCTTGTCCAGATCACACTCTGTGGCGCCGGAATAGAAGTAGCGGAGGAAACCCTGGGCGTTGGCCTTCAGTGTGGAGAGCCTGCTTGCCTTGGATTCGATGATCTCCCATTCTTCCGGTGTGTAGACAACGAGACAACGGGGGAGATTGGTAAGGATGAGTCGCCCTCCATGGTTTTCCGTGATAATCTCACGGAACTTCGAGGGTATGCTCAGGCGCCCCTTCTCATCGATGGCGTGCTCGTGTCGGCCGCGGAACAGAACAGTTCTCATAGTTTAATTTTCCCCACTATTTACCACACTGCCCCACACTATACGAGCAGTCAAACTTCCTGTCAAGGAAATGTATTGGTTTTTCCCTACCTTAGGCCAAGGGTGGTTGAGCCGGAGAGGGGTCCCTTCTGGGACAATCCGCCCCCTGTTTCTGTCCGGATCGGCGGCGTGACGGAACAGGTGGGGAGAGGTGGGAGAGAGCCGGCGGTTATCCTTGACATCTGCCGGGGTAGCCAAACTACAGGTTCGGGTTCGAAAACCGAGAGGGGAAGTTCTCTAAACGGTGCCCGGCCGGCCTCCGTTCCGGACCTTTGACCCGGGACCTTGGGCTGACGGTAAAAAAGAGTGGCCTGGGACCGAATGCTCGGCCCCAGGCCGGGGGGTGGGGTGGGGGGTAATGAACCTTTATGGGCCTGTCGGGTACGGACTGCTGTGGTGCCTCCGGTGGCCCTTTTCCTTCGTCTGTCAGCGTGCCAGGAGAACGAATAGGACAGCCAGGAGAGCGGCCGTTCCGGACACTATCCAGCCAGGATTCCTGTCCGGCAAACCGATGACAACTGACCTGCTTGATCTCCTGTCCATCCTTGGCACTCCGGTTCTCCTATTGGCTTCGATCTCTCCTGACCCGATCCTTTGTTCACCCATGTTTGTGCAACAAGGATGCCAAATCAAAATATTTTGGTTACAATTTGGCAATCCTTTGTTTTACAGGCCTTTTCAGGCACCTGGTGAGGACTGGCAGTACCTCCCCGGTCCTCTCCGGTGACACCATTTGGTACATCATTGACAATTTTTGTTACCTGGAGGGAAAAAGCTCGTCCGGTGTCCGGAGAAGGTCCCGACCCGGAGACGGGAGGGGGACACGGGGGGATCCTATGCCCGCAACCGGGCAGGTATCTTCCTCGCAGAGGGGGTTTTCGGGTTCCGGACCGATGCCTGGCCCGGGAATAAGGGAGGGAAGATCGAACACGGAGACACGAAGACGCCGTAAAAGGAATCCCGCGGCCAAAGGCCACAGACCAGAGGAAATCCAGTTCCCTGGTCCGGGTTTTAGCCGCAGACAGTGATCCGTAGGACCGTAAACTTGGAAACCGGCAACCGGGAACTGCGCTCTACTGCCCCGCCATGGAAAGGGCTGACATCCGCCCCAGAAGGGTATTGAGCTCATCCGGCGAAGAGGAGTAGAAATTGGAAGCCCCGTAGGCGAGCACGCCATTGGGATCAATAATGAAGCTCGTCGGCAGGGCCTTTACCCCGAAGAGTTCCCACACCTTCTGTCCCCTGTCGACGAGGATCGAGGCCGGCAGATCCCACTCATCGATCACCTGCTTGATGTAGACCAGCGACCTTATGTCCGGTTTAGGGTCACCGGAGTAGACCACAGCGATCTCAAGGGAAGGATAAAGCTCCGCGTTTTTCTTGAGGAAGGCCAGCTCGTCCGAGCTCCTCGAACACCAGGTTGACCAGAAGGTCATGAGAACGGTCCTGCCCTGCCGTTCGGAAAGGTGGAACTTCTCGCCGGAAGTGCTGAACAGGGAGAAGTCAGGGGCTCTCTGGCCCACCGCCGGACCGTCGGCCGTCGCGGGGCCGGTCATAAACAGGATCATGGCGGTCGCCAGGATAAATGCCGTCGAATTGAGTCGAACACGTTCCAATCTGATCATACGCATCGTCTTAGACCTCACATATATTGACTTTCTCACAGGGCCGATCGAACACCTTTAGGGTCAGCGCTGGCCCTTCTCGCTAGCAACACCGATGCCAAAAGGGCAGCGTTTACCGATAATCGTTATCTGACTATAAAATAAGGATTTGTCACTCGGAGGACGGTTTCGTCCACCGCCTGACAGCCACGGTCAGGGAGGGGACTGCGCTATCTTCCGCACTCCGTGGGTCATTTCAACACGGTCAGGGATCGTTGCCGGGTAAAATCAGGACATCAGAACATTGGAGAACTTGAGATCGGACGTCCGCCGTGAATGGTGAGGAGACATCAATTCCAGGTTCCGGTTTCCAGGTATTAACCGCAAACTGTGAACGGCAGACTGGGAAGTGGAATTGTTCCCCTGCTCGCGGTTTCTAACCTTCTTCTACCGGTTCCTTCTCGGTCTTCTTCAGGGCGCTGCGGGCCTTCAGGAGACCGCCCGCAACCAGTGTCACGAGAAATGTGGCAGCAACGAAAATAAGGGCAATAACGGCCATTGTCATGAGGAACTCGAGCATTTTCGTCACCTCCTCCCGGTTCTGCACCGGGAACGCGCCCACTTGTTAAAAATATAACAAGCACCCGGGCGCCACGTCAAGGTCTTTTTGTGATTGTTTTCTCAGCTCCCCTGGCATGCCGTAACCCGAGGCGCGATCCCCTTTCCCCCTTCTCCTCTTTCTTCTCCCCCTTACGTTTCTCCGTCTTCTCCTGGAACTCCCTGTGTGTTAGCATTCCCCGGTATCGCGGGACCTGGCGATCCTCTGCCGGAAGAACAGGTGGGATCCCTCCTGTCCCGAGCACCCTATATGCCTCCCTGGCGAAGGAACCTGCATTGACGGCAATTCTCCTCTTCACCATCATCCTCACGGCCGGACTTTTCGGCATGATGGGGCTAGGCGGCGGTGTCATCTACGTCCCCATCCTGGCCTGGTACGGGCTCGATTTCAGAACCGGGGCCATTCCCCTTAGTCTTCTCCTCGTGACCACGACCGGGATGACCGCCGCCTACACCTATTTCAGGGCGAGGCTCGTCCACTTACGTATCGGCGCCGCCGCCATCGCCACTGCCTTCATAGGCGCTCCTGCCGGGGCATATGTCCTCCGCCACATTTCCACGGGCGTCATAAAGATCCTCTTTGCGGGTGTGGCCTTCTATGCCTCCCTCCGCATACTGGCATCCCAGGATCCTGACCCGGACAGGACGGTCGACCCGAAACTGGCCGTCACGGGAGCGCTCTTCATAGGCTTTTTCTCGGGGTTTTCCAGCGGCCTGCTGGGCGTCAGCGGGGCACTTTTCATTCTCCCGTTTCTTCTATCCATCGGCTATCCCACTAAGGAAGCCGTCGCCACATCAGCCATGGTTGTCACCTTTTCGGCCCTGTCGGCCTTTCTGACCCATCTTCAGTGGGCCACCTTTGACCCGTCCCTGGCCGTTCTCCTCGTCCTCGGAGTCGCCATCGGATCCCGTATGGGAGGACTCTGGACGTCGAGAAGAGCAAGGCCCCGGACCCTGAGACGTATTGTGGGCGTCATCATCCTCATAATCTCGGTCAAAGTGGCGGTGGAGGGCTTCCTTCAGATGCTAGCGGGTCCCTGAGGAACCTGAGGCTTTGGCATGCTTGTGGCAGAGACACATCGGTCCGGCGCAGATCTGTTTGATAATATGACGTTTCCGGCCCTTCAGGCCGGAGCGGGTGGCAGAAATCTGACAGCCGGGCTGGACAGAACCATACCCGGGAATCAGCCGCCGGGATCGGGTGGGCCCTAACAGTCCGGGTCTCTCGCGCATCCGGCATTACCTGAAAGGCACGGATTAAGAGGAACATCCTTGGAATCGGTTTTCGCAGAACTGATGGCCCTCGGTGGTGACTTCGTCGCGGAATTCCGCTTCATCTTCTGGTACTTCATCGCCGGAGTGGCTCTCGAGGCTCTTATCAGGACCTTCGGGTGGCACATCCGTCTCCGCAAGCTCCTGGACCGGTTCGGACACGGATCCATCTGGCTGGCAACGGGTATCGGTCTTTTCTCACCCCTTTGCGCATGCGGTGTCCTGCCCCTGACCATCTCCATGATCCTGGCGGGTGTCCCCTTCGCACCGGCCATGACCCTCCTGATCACAAGCCCCCTGATGAGTCCGGCAGGCTACACCCTGACCGCATGGGAGCTGGGTGATGAGTGGGCCATCGTCAAGGTGGTGTCGGCGGCCGTCATGGGTTTGCTCGCAGGCTATACCACCCTCTACTTCCAGAGGAGGGGGTGGTTTGACCTCGACAAGCTCTTCACCAGGGGTATCCCTGAGGGGGACTTCCACGACCCCGACTACCCCTGCGAGGACCTCCAATGTGATTGCCGGAAGATGTTCAGCAAGAGGTACGTGGAAACGCGAACCGACAACAGGTTCTTTATCTTCCTGGGAAAGTTTGTGGACGGCACCCTCAAGATCGGCAAATTTACCGTCATCGGCGTAGCCATCGAGGTGTTGGCGGCCCGCTACATCCCCACTGAATGGGTTACCCCCCTCCTCACCAACGCACTGCCCCTGAGCATTCCCCTCATCACCCTTGCGGTTGTCCCTCTTCACATCAACCAGATCATGGCATCGGCGATCCTTTACGGGTTCGTCGATCTGCCCCTGGCAAAAGGCCCGGGGCTGGCTTTTCTCATAGGCGCACCCGTAACCGCCATCCCCGTCATGGCTATCTTTCTGACCTTCTTCAGGCGTCGCGTCTTCTTCCTCTATCTGGGCATCTGTCTCACTGGGACCATCGGCCTGGCTTACCTTTACCACTATCTGTTCTGAGGATGGAATGATCTGCAGTCTCCCCGCTTTTATCTTCTTGTTCTTCTTTGTCTTTTCACCGGCGCCGGTCCACGCAGCCGGGAAGGAAGCGGTGACCCTGGCCTCGGTTATCACGGAGGACACAACCGTATCGGGTGAGGTCATCCTGGCGGAGGATCTGCTGATCCCCGAGGGAGTGACACTGACCATGCTCTCGGGAACAACTGTCCGGGTACTTCCCAGTGACGGGTCCCGGACCGACGCCCAGTTCCTGACGAGCGAGACGGAGATCATGGTCCACGGCGAACTGTCCATCCCCGTGGGGCCGGTCTCCTTTCGACCGCAGGGCCCTGGGGGGAGGGGTTCCTGGGGCGGGATCGCTCTGTCGTCTCCAACGGCAAGGGCAAGGCTGATCAGGACCACCATCGTGGGGGCGGAAACAGCTATTGGGGCCCTTGATGGCAAGCTCATCGCCGCCCGATCCACATTCTCCGGAAACGAGATCGGTATCGCCGCCGGGCCAAAGGCATCGACGACCCTCCAGGCCAACCGGTACCTGAACAACGGGATCGGTATCCTCTCCCTCGCCGGAGGCCCCCCGTTATCACGCCATCCCCGTGACCGGTTCGAGGACAACGACGTCGACACCCACTCCCCCGTCCCGTCCTCGGACAGCGCCGGCGAACCCCTGTTCCTCACCACCCTGCCCGCCACGGTCAAAGACCCGCCTTCCACCAGGGAATATGTGGGTGAGGTGGCGCTGGGAGAGGACACCGTCTGGACGGGGACGGTTGTTGTGGACGGCCAGGTGGCGGTGCCTGAGGGGATCACACTGACGGTCGATGCCGGCACCCGCGTACTGTTCCGGTTCCGGGACACCAACGGAGACGGCCTGGGTGAATCCTGGCTGATCGTTCAGGGCCGCATCAAGGTCAAGGGAAGGGAAGATGCCTGGGTCCTGTTTGACGCCGAGGATGAGGATGCCTCGCCGGGATCGTGGGACAGCCTGAGCATCATCGCTTCCGAATCGGGAGACAACACGGTGCAGTACGCTCTGTTTCGCCGCGGTGTCAAGGCCTTTCACAGTCATTTCTCCCGGGTTTCCCTTTCCCACGTGGTCTTCGAGGACAATCTCCGGGGTGTTCAGTTCCAGGAATCGGAAGGGACGTCCCTCAGTTGGGGCACCTTCCGAAACAACAGGAGCGCCATGCGTTTCAGGGACTCGGTTGTGGAGCTTCGAGATCTGGTCGTCGAGGACAACCTTTCCGGCATCAATTTCCTCAGGTCCACCGTGAGCGCGGAGGACCTCT
>CP070719.1:1744756-1809061 GCA_020350725.1 bacterium | reverse complement strand
CGCGGAAAGGACATGCGGACAGGGGAGGGAAATGAGTCCAGAGTCCAGGGGCCAGGGTCCAGAGGGAGGGGAACTAGTCTTTTCGAATCACAAATCACGAATCACAAATCACGGCGGTTCCAACCGTGAACTGTGAACTAGTCTTTTCGAATCACAGATCACGAATCACTAATCACGGCGGTTTCCCAACCCTTCGACAGGCTCAGGGCAGGCCGTGAACGGTGGATCCGTTAGGGTCGGTTTTTCCTCCGTTCCAGATAGACGTAAGCTCCCACGGCTATCGGCAGCAGGACCAGGGCGGTGATCTGGCTGGTGCTCAGTGTGATGCCGAGGATGGAGGCCATCCCCCTGGGATCCGCACGGTAGAACTCCACTCCGAACCTGAAGGAGCTGTAGAGGCCCACGTAAAGGGCTGCCACCTCGCCCGGAAAGCGCTTTCGCCCCGATCTCCACACGAGGAAGATCACGAGGACTGCCAGAAAGACGGCGGAGTAGAGCTGGGTGGGGTGGACAGGGGTGTCCAGGACATCCGTGGCAAGGCATCTGGGATCGGTGAAAGTGACCGCCCAGGGAAGACCGGTCGGCCGGCCATAGCAGCATCCGGCGGAAAAGCAACCGAGCCGACCAAGGGTATGGCCGAGGGCCAGTCCGGGAGCGGCGATATCCATCGTATGCCACAGGGGGAGCCTGTACAGCCTGATGGCGGCCAGGAGGCCCAGCAAGCCCCCGACGAGTCCTCCAAAGAAGACGAGACCTCCCTGCCATACCATGAAGATCTCCACCGGATCGTCCAGGTAATAGTCCAGGTTGACGAGCACGAAAAAAAGGCGCGCCCCGATGAGACCCGACAGCACCAGTATGAAAGAGATGTCCACAAACCTGCCCGGCTCTCCCCCCTGCCGCCGGTTGAGGTGCTCGGAGAGGGCCACCCCGGCCAGGATACCGAGGGCGACCAGCACTCCGTAGGTGTGGAGGGTGAACCCGCCGATCTGGAAGAGTTCGGGCAGCATCTGTGCTCCTGAGCTTGGGGCAAAAATGAGAGATTGGATATCAGAAATTAGGGATTAAAAATCCCAATAATCAAATGCCCTAACGCTCTAATGTTCCAATCTCCAATGCTCTAATGTCTAACGCTCTAATGTCTAATGCCCCAATCTCCAATGCTCCAATCTCTAATGCTCTGATCTTGCATACTCTGATCTTCTTCCTGATGTTCTACCCCTCGCCGCCTTCGTCTTCCCCCATATCCATCCGTCCCGTTGCATAGAGAAAGAGAAGAGATCCAGCACCCAGGGTGATGGCGCAGTCGGCCACGTTAAAGGCCGGCCAGTGATAGGAGCCCACGTACAGGTCGAGGAAGTCCACCACTTCCCCCGTGGTAGCCCTGTCGAAGAGGTTGCCCAGGGCTCCGGCGGCGACAGCGGTCAGGGCCAGGCGGACCGGTCCGCTCGACCCGGCTGCCGCCTGCCTGTAGAGATAGGCGAGAAGGGCGAGAGCGGCGACAGAGGCCAGGATGAAGAAGATCCTCCGAAACGGACTGTCCCACCCGGCCAGGATCCCGAAGGCGCCGCCGGTGTTCAGGACATAGGTCAGGCTGAAGAACGACGGAATGATCGGGATCGACTGGTACAGGTCCATAAAGGCGGGTATGGCGACTTTGGTCGCTCTGTCCAGGCCCAGGATGCCGATGAACAGGACGATGTCTCTTATCACGGATCAGCCCTCAAGAGCCCCCCGACACCGGACGCAGATCCCGGGATGGTCGTCGAGGGTTCCGACCTCAGGGGTGTATTTCCAGCAGCGCTCGCACTTGCCGCCCTTCGCGACGTATACCTCGATACCCACGCCGTCAACGTTTTCATCGGTGAAGGCTGCGCCGGGCACGGGGTCGGAATGTTCCACCACGACGGAGCTCACGATGAAGAGGTCGGCGAGGGAACCTCCGAAGGAATCCAGGAAGGTCTTTTCGCCATCGCCGGAGACATGGACCCGCAGGCCAGCCTCCAGGGAGTTTCCGATCTCCTTGGCCTGCCGTTTTTCCTCGATGGCCTTGGTGACCACCTCCCTGATCCTGATCAGGCGGCGGTACCTCTCCTCGAGATCCGGGTTGGCCCATTCCTCCCGGGGCATCTGGAATTCCGTCAGGAAGACGCTCTCGGGTCTCCTGCCCGGCAGGTGTTCCCAGACCTCCTCCGCGGTGAAGGAGAGGATAGGGGCCATCAGGCTGACGATCCCCTCGGCGATCCTGAAAAACGCCGTCTGCCCCGACCTTCTCAGGGAACCCTCACGGGGCGAGGCGTACATCCTGTCCTTGAGGACATCGAGGTAGAAATTGGACAGGTCCACCACGCAGAAATTGTGGAGCGTGTGGAAAACAATGTGGTACTGGTATTTCTCGTAGGCCTCGGTGATGCGTTTCGTCACCTGACCGAGACGGAGGAGTGCCCACCGGTCCAGTTCATCCAGTTCCCCGTGGGAAACGCTGTCGGTCTCGGGGTCGAAACCCGCCAGGTTTCCCAGGAGATATCGGCAGGTGTTCCGGATGCGCCGGTAGGCCTCCGACAGACGCTGGAGGATCTCCTGGGAGATGCGGATGTCATCCCTGTAGTCCTCGGCGGCGACCCAAAGGCGGATGATCTCGGACCCGTACCGGTCGATGATCTCCTGCGGTGAGATGACGTTGCCAAGCGATTTGGACATCTTTCTTCCGCTGCCGTCCACAACGTATCCGTGGGTCAGGACTTCCCTGTAGGGAGGCTTGCCCCGCGTCCCGACGGAGGCGAGAAGGGAACTGTGGAACCATCCCCTGTGCTGGTCGGAACCCTCCAGGTACATGTCGCAGGGCCAGGGGAGGTCGTCCCTGTCCTGGAGAACCGCTGCGTGGCTGACCCCCGAGTCGAACCAGACGTCGAGGATATTCATGTCCTTTCGGAAACTATCGTGGCCGCAGGTCTCGCAGACGGTGCCTTCCGGGAGGAGAGCCGAGGCCGTTTCCGTATACCAGATGTCGGCGCCGCTACCTTCCATGAGGTCGGCCACATGATCGCAGATCTCCCGCGTCATCAGGGTTCCCCCGCACGCCTCGCAGTAGAATATGGTTATGGGAGACCCCCAGGAGCGCTGCCGCGAGATGCACCAGTCGGGCCTGTTCTCGATCATCTGGTAGATCCTCTGCTGGCCCCAGGCCGGGATCCAGGTCACCGCGTTGATGGCATCGAGGGATTTGCCCCGCAGATTGTCATGCTCCATGGAAATAAACCATTGCTCGGTGGCCCTGAAGATAATGGGCGACTTGCATCGCCAGCAGTGAGGATAGCTGTGTTCCACCGTGGATTCGGCCAGCAGGGCGCCTTTCTCCCCGAGCTTGAGGATCACCTCCCTGTTGGCGTCGAAAACGTTCATGCCTCCGAAGAACTGAACCTCGCTGGTGAACCTGCCTTCGTCGTCGACCGGGGCGAAAACATCCAGACCGTACTTGAGACCGGTCTCGTAGTCCTCCTGGCCGTGGCCGGGGGCGGTGTGGACGCACCCCGTCCCCGCCTCGAGGGTGACGTAGTCGGCCAGAACGATCACCGATTCCCGGTCGTACAGGGGGTGTCCGGCCCTGAGCCCCTCCAGTTCCTCTCCCCTGAACCGGGCGATTATCTCCGGTTCCCCCATCCCCATCTCTGAGGCCAGGTGGGAGGCAAGGTCCTCGGCGGCGATGAGAGCGCCGCTGTTCCATCGAAAGGCGACATAGGTGAACTCGGGATGCAGGGCCACCGCCAGGTTGGCCGGTATGGTCCAGGGTGTCGTTGTCCATATGGTAACCCCTGTTTCAATACCCCTGAGTGCGGGGATCCTCGCTCCCGGGTCGTCCAGGAGGGGGAACCTGACGTATATCGACGGCGACGTGTGGTCGTGGTACTCGACCTCTGCCTCCGCCAGGGCGGTTCCGCATGAGGCACACCAGTAGACGGGCTTCTTCCTTCTGTATACGGAGCCGTTTTCGACGAACGCACCGAATTCGCGGGTGATGCGTGCTTCGTAGGGAAATGCCATGGTCAGGTAAGGATGCTCCCAATCACCGAATACTCCCAGCCTCCGGAACTCATCCCTCTGGATGCCGATGAAATGATCGGCATACTGCCTGCATTCCCTGCGGACCTCGATGGCCGACAGTCCTCTCTCCCTCGCTTTCATCTCGGAATCCACCTTGTGCTCGATGGGCAGACCGTGGCAGTCCCATCCCGGTACGTAGTGGGAATATTTCCCGGCCATCCACTTGGATTTGACGACGAAGTCCTTCAGGACCTTGTTGAGTGCCGTTCCCATGTGGATGTGGCCGTTGGCGTACGGTGGCCCGTCGTGAAGCGTGTATGTCGGACGGTCCCGACGGACCTCGAGGATCTTGCGATAAAGATCCTGTTCCCGCCACCTGGCGAGTCGTTCGGGCTCCCGAACGGGCAGATTGGCGCGCATGGAAAAGTCGGTCTGGGGAAGGTTCAGAGTATCCTTGTATCCTTTGCTGTCCTTGCTCATAGCAGTGAGCCTCTGTTTGAAGATGAACAGGGATTCAGTATTCAGGATTCAGTATTCAGATTCATGTTCATGCTGGCTACAGGATACCGAATGCTGACTACCGGCTGTTCCGTTTTTCTAACAGGCTTACAAAAAAAATCCCGACCCCAAGGGGACGGGAGGACGTTGCCCGCGGTACCACCCCGGTTGCCCGATCCCCGGGACCGGACCCCTCTGGCGCTGTAACGGGCGCACCCGATCCCGCCTTCGTCCCTCGAAAGGCTGGGGATTACGGCGGAACTGCTCAGGGGTGATCTTCCCTAACCGAGAGGATCCCGGGTTCCCACTCTCCCCGGGTCACTGTGATCCCCCGTCCGGAGGTACTGTCCCCTTCATAGCCTTTTTCTTCTCTTGGTAAGGGCGTAGCATATGGCCTGATGGTAGTTATGTCAAGGGATGTAGAGCCCCTGCCGGGAACCGGCACCGCGTGGCAAGAGGGATTGATCGAGTCGGTTTTCAGGGGTCGGATATCGTGTGTCGGCAAGAATCCCGGAGCCGGCCTCAACGCCGTATGCTGACTTATGCATCCTGCAATGCGGCAGGGTTTTTGCCCCCTCCGACTGCGGGCATTCTATTCCCGTTTGCCAACGCATATTTTCGTGATAATGTAGGAAGTTGCACCAGCGAAGGAAAATATCCCATCGAAAGGAAGATCATTGGCCAAGACCGGGAAAAAAGGACTGCGGTTCGAGGAGAGGCTCGCCGACCTGGAGGCCATCGTGGCCAGGCTGGAGGACGGTGATGTGACACTTGAGGATTCCCTTGACCTGTTCCAGAAGGGGACAGAGCAGATCAAGGAACTGGCCCGGATCCTCGAGGAGGCGGAGCGTAAAGTCGAGATACTGACCAGGGACGCATCCGGATCTCTGAAGGTCAAATCCCTCGAGGAGGACCGGAACGAGGAATGAAAGAGGTCCTTCACCAGCTCAGGGGCCGGGTGGACAGAGCCCTGGAGGAGATAATGCCTCCCGAGGGAACTCACCCTCAGAGGCTCACAGCGGCCATGCGGTACAGCCTTTTCGCGGGAGGAAAGAGGATCCGGCCGATCCTGGCTCTGGCGGCCGCTGAAACCTGCGGAGGAAACGCAGAGGACGCCATGTTCGCCGCCTGTGCCGTGGAGCTTGTCCACACCTATTCTCTCATTCACGATGATCTGCCGGCAATGGATGACGATGACTATCGCCGGGGCATCGCCACGTGCCACCGGGCCTTTGACGAGGGGACGGCCATTCTGGCCGGTGATGCCCTGCTGACAATGGCTTTCGAGGTCCTTTCCGAAGAGAGAAGCGGATCTACCCTGAGCCCCGATACCAGGATCCGTATGATCTCGGAGTTGGCGAGGGCGGCCGGCTGGCAGGGGATGGTGGGTGGACAACAGGCGGATATGGACAGTGAAGGCGCACCGCCCAGCCAGCCTGTCCTCGAGTACATCCACACCCACAAGACGGGAGCCATGATCCGCTGTTCCATCCTTTTAGGGGCCCTGGCCGCCTCGGCCGGTCCCGATATGCTGCGCGCCATGGAGCACTATGGTGAAAAACTGGGATTGGCCTTCCAGGTCGTCGACGACATCCTCGATGTGACCTCTTCCACCGAGGAGATGGGAAAGGACCAGGGGAGCGACGCAGCCAGGGGCAAGATGACCTATCCTGCCCTGCTCGGTGTTGAGGGGGCGCGTTCCAGGGCAAGGGACCTTGTCGAGGACGCCAAGGGTGCCCTGGGCGGCCTGGGTCGGGGGGACATCCTTCTCCATATCGCCGATTACGTCCTTCTGAGGAGGATCTGATAATTTGAAAAGAGCGAAAAAGGAACGGCTTCCCCTCCTGCCGCGGATCGACGGCCCATCGGACCTGTGGGATCTTGACATTTCGGACCTGGAGCAGCTTGCCGGAGAAATTCGCCAGGCGATCCTGGAGACCGTTTCCCGGACCGGAGGCCATCTGGCGTCCAATCTGGGCGTCGTCGAACTCACCCTCGCCCTCCATTACGTCTTCAGGGCTCCGGTGGACAGGATCATCTGGGATGTCGGACACCAGGCCTATACCCACAAGCTTCTGACCGGCCGGAGGGACCTCTTTCACACCCTGCGCCAGAAGGGAGGCATCAGCGGTTTCCCCAAGAGGCAGGAGAGCCCCTATGACGCCTTTGACGTCGGCCACAGCGGCACGTCCATTTCCGCCGCCCTTGGTATTGCCGAGGCGATGAAGAAAAAGGGTCTTGACGGCAAGGTGGTACCCGTGATCGGTGACGGAAGCATGACGGCCGGCCTGGCCCTGGAGGGCCTCAATCAGGCCGGGGAACGCGGCGACCGCCTGGTCGTCGTCCTGAACGACAATGAGATGTCCATCTCGCCCAACGTCGGGGCCATGTCTTCCTATCTATCCAGGACCCTGACAGGCCATTTCATGAACCGGGTCAAGAGGGAGACGGAGAACTTTATCAAGAGTATCCCCAAGGTCGGTGAATCCTTTCTGCAGGTTGCGCGAAAAGCCGAGGAATCCTTCAAGGCCCTCATCTATCCCGGCATGGTATTCGAGGAACTGGGGTTCGAATACATCGGCCCTATAAAGGGACACCGGCTGGACAGGCTCATCACAGCCCTCAGCAACGCAAGACGTCTGGAGGGCCCCGTTCTCGTCCACGTGGGCACCGAAAAGGGCAAGGGCTACGAACCGGCCGAAAAAGACCCGATGTCATTCCATGGCGTCGGGCCCTTTGATCTCCAGACTGGTGACGTGATCAAGACAGCGGGCCCGCCCTCGTTCACCAAGGTCTTCGCCGAGGCCCTCGTGGAAGCGGCGCGGCATGACAGCCGGATCGTCGCCGTCACGGCCGCGATGCCGGAGGGAACCGGTCTGACCCGGTTTGCCGAGCATTACCCGGATCGCTTTTTCGACGTTGGTATCGCCGAGCAGCACGCGGTGACCTTCGCGGCCGGTTTGGCCACTGAAGGGTACCGACCCGTGGTGGCCATCTACAGCACCTTCCTGCAGAGGTCTTATGACCAGATCGTGCACGACGTCTGCCTCCAGAACCTTCCGGTGGTCTTCGCCATGGACAGGGGAGGGCTTGTCGGTGAGGATGGCCCCACACACCACGGGATCTTCGACCATTCCTATCTTCGCCACATACCGAACATGATCCTGATGGTGCCCAGGGACGAGAACGCGCTCAGGGACGCTCTGGCGACGGCCCTTCACGTGGATGGGCCCAGCGCGTTCCGCTATCCCAGAGGAGCCGGATGCGGTGTTAAGATCAGAGATCCGAAGGTGTGGGATATCGGCAGGGGAGAGCTGATCAGAGAGGGCACGGACATCGCGATCGCTGCTGTTGGAGTCTGTGTCCAGTTTGCCGTCGAGGCCGCTCAGAGCCTCGCCGGGGACGGTATCGAAGCCGCCGTCATCGACGCCCGCTTCATCAAGCCCCTCGATTCCGAACTGATCCTCGGCTGGGGCCGCCGGTGCGGTGCCCTCCTCACCGCTGAGGAGAACGTTCTCATGGGCGGATTCGGCTCAGCGGTGCTGGAGGCCGCATCCCTGGCGGGTGAGAGGATCCCCATCCACCGTTTGGGGCTGCCCGATTCCTTCATCGAACAGGGGTCCCAGGCGGAATTGAGGGCCGAAATTGGCAACGACGCCGATGGGATCCGCCGCAAGGTCCTGGAGATCCTCGGGGATGTCGGAGCGTGAGCGGGTGGACGTCCTGCTCGTGTTAAGGGGACTGGCCCGGAGCAGGCAGAATGCCCAGGCGCTGATTCTCGCCGGTAAGGTGTACTCCGGGGACACCAGAATTGAAAAGGCGGGGCACCGCATGCCCGTGGATACCCCTCTGGCCGTGCGCGGCGGACTGCGATACGCCAGCCGGGGAGGCCTGAAACTCGAGGCAGTACTGGACCATTTCGGCATCGACCCAGCCGGCAGGAGGTGCCTGGACGTGGGAGCCTCCACGGGAGGGTTCACCGATTGCCTTCTCCAGCGGGGGGCTGACAGGGTACACGCCGTTGACGTCGGTTACGGTCAGCTGGCCTGGAAACTGCGCAATCATCCCAGGGTGGTTGTCCACGACAGGATGAACTTCAGGAAGGCCGGTCCCGGCGACTTGCCTTCGGATGTCGATCTGGCGGTCGTGGACGTCTCCTTTATCTCTCTGCGCCACATCCTGCCCAACCTCTCTCGTTTCC
This sequence comes from bacterium, assembly GCA_020350725.1. GTDB lineage: Bacteria > BMS3Abin14 > BMS3Abin14 > BMS3Abin14 > BMS3Abin14. Next base: position 1,800,321 of record CP070719.1, on the reverse strand, counting down.
TGCGGCCAGGAGGCGAGGCCGTTCTGCTGGTAAAGCCTCAGTTCGAAGCTGGCCGGGAGAAGGTGGGTAAGGGCGGGATCGTCAGGGATGATCACGTCAGGCTCGAGACCCTTGAGGCGATCCTCGGCGAGTCGATCAGGTATGGGTTCTCGGTTCTTGGAACAATGGAATGTCCCGTTCGAGGGGCGGATGGAAACGTGGAGTACTTCGCCTATCTGAACAAGGGAGATGGGGAGGCCGAAGGAGAAGAAGGAGTGGATTGAACCACAGAGGGCGTCGGGGTAGGGCAAAGGGGAGTACCGGGATCGGACCTCAACATGATTCGGATGACATCGGATGTTGAGACCCCCTCACAGATCTCCTCCCGAGGATATTGAGGATCCCCTTTGCCCGGCGATACCCTGCCAACTCCTCGGTCAGTGTTTTCTGGAACCCGGGAACTGCAAACCGGAAACTCCGATTAAGCCGGAGCGAAATACGGGGGGATCGATCGGATGACGGAGACGATCAGGAAAATAGGCATCATCACCAAGACAACGAGCCCGCATGCCCAGAGCGTCATGGATCAGCTCGTTCCATGGCTCGTCGACAAGGGGCTCTCTGTCACGGTCCAGGAGGATTACGACGGGACCTACCGGGGCGATGTGCGTGCGGTTCCCCGGGAGCGGGTTCCGGAAAATGCGGATATCGTTCTCGTCCTGGGCGGAGACGGAACCCTGCTGTCGGTTGCCCGTCTTGTGGAGACTCTGGACACGCCCCTCCTGGGTATCAACCTTGGCTCCCTCGGTTTCCTCACAGAACTGGGGATCTCGGAGCTCTTTCCCACCCTTGAGAAATTACTTGACGGACAGTTCCGGATTGAGGAGAGGGTGAGGCTTGACGTCGAGCTGCACCGCGATGACAGGGTGATCGGGACCTATCGGGTCCTTAACGACGTCGTCATCAACAAGGGAGCCCTCGCCCGCATCATCGACCTGGAGACCCTGGTGGACGGACAGGAGGTGACCACCTACAAGGCCGACGGTCTGATCGTGAGTACGCCGACGGGCTCCACCGCCTATTCCCTGGCCGCGGGCGGGCCCATCGTGGTGCCGACGATGGACATTATCATCGTCTCACCCATATGCCCTCACACGATCACCAACAGGCCTTTGGTCCTCCCTGGAAATTCGCAGGTGGAACTCCACCTGGTGAGCGATTCGGGTAAGGTGTTCCTGACCCTGGACGGACAGGAGGGGACTTCATTGTCCGTCAATGACAGCATCCGCATCAGGGAATCGTCCAGCCGAGTCAGGCTGGTCAGGACGGGGACGAAGAGTTTCTACGACGTCCTGAGCGCGAAGCTGCACTGGGGAAGAAGATAGTTTGTAGTTAGAATCCTCCAGTTAAGTGCCGGATTCTGTAATAGACAAATGAGGATTCAGTATTCAGAAGAGAACCATTGAAGAATTGTAAGTTTACTCGAGCAGTGTTCTTTAATAAGTTAATACAACCGAATTCAGACTGTGTAAAAAAAACGTTCCGAATTGCTTGTTTTTCTACTGACTACTGAATACTGACTACTGGATTCTAAGCTCAACCATCTCAACATCACGGCCTTTGCCCTCATCGACAGGCTTTCCCTTTCCTTCGAAAAGGGGATGACCGTTCTGACCGGTGAGACGGGTGCCGGCAAATCCATCATCGTTGACGCCCTGCAGGTGGTCCTGGGGGACAGGGTCGATCCGGGAATGATCAGATCCGGTGAGGCCCTGACGAGGGTGGAGGCATCCTTTCTCGTTCCGGGCGGCACGGAAGAAGGGGATCCCGACAACGGGGAGATCATCGTCAGCAGGGAGATTCCGAGGACGGGAAGGGGAAAGATCCTTATCGACGGCTCCCTTTCACCCCTTTCCCGCCTCAAGGACCTCGGTGACGGACTGGTGGACCTTCACGGCCAGCATGAGCACCAGTCTCTGCTCAGGACGCAGGCCCACCTGTCGGCCCTGGATTCCTTCGCCGGCACCGGTGACCTCAGGGGCCGGCACGAGGTGCTTTTCAGGGAAAAGGCCGAGATCTCGGCAAGGATCAGGTCGTTGGAGGAAGGGGCAAGGGAAAGGCATGCCAGGAGGGACTACCTCCAGTTCGTCGTCAGCGAACTGGAATCGGCGGCTCTTGACCAGGGAGAGGAGGAGGATCTGAAGGACGAGGAGCGGGTTCTGGCCTCCGCCGAACGGCTGCTTCTCACGACAGGCGAGGTGCTCGACACCCTCTACCAGGCCGACTCCTCTCTCGCGGACGGTGTGGGCAGGGCCGCCTCCAGCCTGCGTTCCCTTGTCGAGATCGACAGCCGGCTGGCTGAGGCGGCTGATCTGCTGGGCTCATCTCTCGCCCAGATGGAGGAGGCGGCCCATCTCCTGAGAGATTACGGAGGCAAAGTCCAGGCGGATCCGGACCGTCTAATCCAGGTTTCCGAGAGGCTGGCTCTCATGGCCGGTCTCAAGAAGAAGTACGGCCCCACCATTGCCGAGGTCCTCGCCTTCCTGGACTCGGCGAGGTCGGAATTAGAGGGGCTGGGTACAGCCGAGGAGGACGAGGGATCTCTGCGCCGCCGGGAGGCGGAACTGGGGGAGGCTCTGGAGAAGCTGGCCGAGTCTCTCAGGGAAGGAAGGAGGTCCGCCATAGCCGATTTCGAGAGAGCGGTGCAGGTGGAGCTGAAAGACCTGGCCATGGAGAAGGTCAGATTTTCCATAAGTCTGGAGGAGGCCCCGCATGGTCCGGGCGGTTGGGACAGCGTCGAGTTCCTCATCTCTCCCAACCCGGGTGAACCTCTGATGCCCCTGAGGAAAATAGCTTCCGGCGGGGAACTTTCCCGCGTTATGCTGGCCCTGAAGAGGATCCTGGCCGGCGGTGACGCGATCCCGACACTCGTCTTCGATGAGATCGACTCGGGAATAGGGGGACGGGTGGCCGGGGTCCTGGGCCGAAAGCTCAAGGAGATCTCGCAGCACCACCAGGTTCTGTGCGTCACCCATCTCGCTCCTGTCGCCGCCTTCGCCGATCATCACATCCTGGTGGAGAAGAGCCAGGCCGGTAACAGGACGGTGGTGGAGATCAGATACCTGGGCGGTGAGGAGAGGATCAGGGAACTGGCAAGGATGATGGGTGGAATGGAGATCACACCGAGCGTCATCGAGTCAGCCAAAGAGCTGCTGGAGGAGACCGTTGGCTTGGGCAAAGCATGAGATCAGGAAGGCACGCATCACGGACGTCCCGGTCATCCATGGGCTTGTCAACCATTACGCCTCGCAGGGGGAGATGCTGGGCCGTTCCCGCAGTGAACTGTACGAAGGTATCAGGGATTTCTTTGTGGCCGAGATCCAGGGACGGGTCGTGGGGTGTTCGGCGCTTCACGTGAACTGGGAAGATCTGGCCGAGGTGCGCTCTCTGGCGGTGGCGGCCGAATGCCAGGGTTCCGGCATCGGCAAGGCCCTGGTCAAGGCGTGTGTCGATGAGGCAAAGGACCTCGGGATCGCCAGGGTGTACGCCCTCACCTACAGGCCGGGTTTCTTCGAGGGACTGGGCTTCGATAAGATAGCGAAGGAGAGCCTTCCCCACAAGGTATGGGGGGACTGTCTGAAGTGTCCCCAGTTCCCCAACTGCGAGGAAGACGCTGTCATGCTGCAGGTGCCCTGATCGAGTCACGGTGGAAGCGTCATGAGGGTCATTTCGCAGCCGACGCCTGTTTTCTCTGATGACCACAGCGGTCCCTGGAGGTTGAAAATTGTCCTCTGAACTGAAAGATCTCGTGGCTCGACTGGAAGAACGGGCCGTTATAGCGGGGGCCGAACGGGCCGAGGCGATAGCACGATCCTCCCGGAACCTCCTGATCGAGGTCAAAGAAGGCAGGACCGAGGGAATGAGACGGACAACGGAGGTGTCGGCGGCTCTGCGCGTCATCGTCGACGGGCGAATGGGCTTCGCCTATGCCACCGAACCGGGTGAGGAAGGGATCGGCAAAATGGTCGCGGACGCCGTCGCCGGAGCGAAACTCCTCTCGCCCTCCCATGAGAACCGCTTCTCCACCTCGTCCCAGCCTGGCCGCGCCGAGGACATCTTCGACCTGACCGGCATCGATCTGGCCATCGACAGGAAAGTAGCCGTTGCCCTGGCCGTGGAAAGGGCCGTCCTGGAAAGCGACAGGTCGATCACCAAGGCCTATAAACCGTCCTACTCAGAGGGCTACCGAACGTCGGCCATATCATCCGGGGGTGAGGTCTGGTCCTATGAGGATGTCCAGTATTCAATAGGGGTGCAGGCCATTGCCGAAAAGGGTGGAGCCTCTCAGACCGGATACGAATACCGGGTATCCAGGCGATTCGGGGACCTTTCTCCGAAGGATGTGGGTGGGGCCGCGGCGGCGGAAGCCGTCGGCCTTCTCGGCGGGGATCAGCCGGATTCAGGTCGTTACCCGGCCGTGCTTCCCCCCCGGACCGCCGTCAGTTTTCTGGGCGTGCTCGCGTCTTCCTTCTCCGCCGAGGAAGTTCAGAAAGGACGATCCCGCCTGGCCGGCAGGATCGGTGACAGGGTATTCTCGCCCGCCCTGACCCTGACCGATGACGGCACTGTAACCGGCGGAGTGGGAACTGTCCCCTTCGATGACGAGCGCGTCCCTCCCCGTCCCCGGCAGCTGGTCGAGGAGGGGGTCGTCAGGGGTTTTCTCCACTCTCTGAAGACCTCGGCGAAGGAGGGGACGGAGCCGACCGGCAACGGATTCAGGTCGTCACTCTCGGCGCATCCGGTGCCGGGAACAACGAACCTCATCCTCCGGGGAGGGTCCTCCCCATGGGGTGGAGGGCCTCCCGGCACGAGCGTTCAGCTGGTCAGTCTCATGGGCGTTCACACGGCTGACAGGGTGAGCGGGGACTTTTCCCTGGGTGTATCCGGATACGTCCTCCGGGATGGCGAACGGGTGCGGCCGTTCCGGAACGGGACAGTCAGCGGCAATATCTTTGACCTGTTTTCGTCCATTGCAGCCGTCGGGGACGACCTCACTTTTTACGGGTCTGTAGGCTCTCCGAGCCTGGTGGCGGAGTCGGTGGTGATCTCGGGTAAATGACAGATGGCTTGCATTCTGGCGTTTGTTATGTTAGTTTTTGTCGAAATTTCCGCGTTTTTCAATTGGGTTGGGAATATGGGTTGCAAATAGGCTTCCGTGGGGAGAGTTTGCTCGGTGAGAAATAAAAAATATACGGTTATGATCGTGCCCGATGAGACCACCAAGGTCCGTCGGTATCATGTGCCGAAGGTCCTGGTCCGGTCTCTGCTCGGTATTGCCGTTGTTGTTATTCTCAGCACAGGCTACATCCTGGCGGACTATTTCAACGTCAAGCAGATGGTCGGTGAGATGGAGCGCCTCCGTTTGGAGGCCAGGCAGCAGAAACAGCAGCTCTTGGCCTTTTCAAAATCCATTGACGACCTGCAGTCAGAGATGACCCGGCTTCGGCATTTCGACACCAAGCTGAGGGTGATGGCGGATCTGGATGGTGTCGTCTACCCGGAACAGGTCATGGGGATCGGCGGCGAGGATTCTGAGCCGTTCAATCCCATGGAGTCCGAGCTTTCCTTCCAGGACCAGGGGCTCATCAACAGCATGAAGACCGGCATCGCCAGGCTCCAGACCGAGGCGGATATTCAGGAGAGGAGCTTCCAGGAACTCGTGGAATACCTCGAGGATCAGAAATCCCTCCTGGCCTCCACCCCGTCCATCTGGCCCGCCAAGGGCTGGAAGACCTCCGGGTTCGGCTATCGCACCTCTCCGTTCACCGGCAGGAGGGAGATGCACAAGGGCGTTGACGTGGCGACCCGCACCGGTACGGCCATCATCGCCCCAGCGGACGGCCTCGTACTGTTCACCGGACGTGAGGGAGGGTTCGGTAACGTGGTGGTGATCGATCACGGATACGGTATCATCACCAAGTACGCCCACTGCTCCACCATGGAGGTCAAGGTCGGTCAGAAGGTCGACCGGGGAGAGATCATCGCCAGGGTTGGCAACACGGGCCGCAGTACCGGTCCTCACCTGCACTATGAGGTCGCCGTCAACGGTGTGCCCGTGAATCCCATGAGGTACATCCTCAACTGACCACCTGCCCGTCCGGTATCATGAATTTGAATCCGGCCCCGGAAGAGGTACTTTCGGGGCTTTTTTTTTAAAAGGCAGGAGAGAGAAATCATGAGCAATGGCTCAGGACATACCGTAGATGCCTGTTGCTGTCTTCCGGCTCACAGTCGTGTTGCGCGTGGCGATTTCCTGATTATTATATACATGTGAGAATGTTTCCCTACTCCCGACTTCTGACTCCTGCATTCTGATCCTATTTCGAAAGGACATCATGTTAAACGCCATCGGCCGCAAGGTATTCGGAAGCAAGAACGAAAGAGAACTGAAGAGGGTCAGGGCGATCCTCGACAGGGTCAATGGATTGGAAAACTCCATTAAACAGCTGGAGGACGATCAACTGCGAGCGAAGACGGGTGAGTTCCGGTCGAGGCTGGACAGGGGTGAACCTCTGGATGATCTCATCCCCGAGACTTTTGCCGTGGTCAGGGAGGTGGGGAGACGGCTTCTGGACATGAGGCACTTCGATGTCCAGATCGTGGGAGGGATATTCCTCCACGAAGGCAGGATCGCTGAGATGAAAACGGGTGAGGGCAAAACGCTGGTTGCCACCCTCCCTGTATATCTCAACTCGCTCACCGGCAGCGGTGTCCACATCGTGACGGTGAACGATTACCTCGCCACGCGGGACAGCGAATGGATGGGGACCATCTATCGCTTCCTCGGTCTTGAAGTGGGGCTGATCCTGAATCAGATGGGTGATGCGGAGAGGAAGAGCGCCTATGCCGCCGACGTCACCTTCGGGACGAATAACGAGTTCGGTTTCGATTACCTCAGGGACAACATGAAGTTCCACCTCGAGGATTATGTCCAGAGGGAGTTGAACTACGCCATCGTGGACGAGGTGGACAGCATCCTCATCGACGAGGCCAGGACCCCTCTTATCATATCCGGTCCATCGGAAGAGTCCACCGAGAAATACTATACGATCGACAAGATCATCCCCAGGCTCAAAACGGAGCTCCATTTCAGCATCGACGAGAAAGCACGGAGCGTCATCCTCTCGGAGGAAGGTGTCGAGCGGGTGGAGAGGCTCCTCGGCGTTGAGAACCTCTACGAGCCCGGCAACATCGAGATCAACCACCACGTCCAGCAGGCTCTGAGGGCCCACACCCTCTTCAAGAGGGACGTGGACTACGTGGTGAAGGACAACCAGGTCATCATAGTGGATGAGTTCACCGGAAGGCTGATGCCGGGAAGGAGGTACAGCGGCGGTCTCCATCAGGCCCTGGAGGCCAAGGAGAACGTCAGGATCGAGAGCGAAAACCAGACCCTGGCATCCATCACCTTCCAGAACTATTTCAGGATGTACAACAAGCTGGCCGGCATGACCGGCACCGCGGACACCGAGGCCGCCGAGTTCAACAAGACCTACAAACTGGACGTTATCGTCATACCCACGCACATGCCCATGATCCGGGTTGACTTTCCCGACATCATCTACCGGACAAAGCGGGAGAAATATCAGGCCGTCGTCGAGGAGATCCTGGACTGCCATCAAAGGGGCCAGCCCGTCCTGGTGGGAACCACTTCCATTGAGAACTCCGAGCTGCTCTCAAGAATGCTCAAGAGGGAGGCCATCCCCCACCATGTCCTGAACGCAAAGCACCATGAAAGGGAGGCCGAGATCATTGCCCAGGCGGGCCGCCATGGGGCCGTTACCATCGCCACCAACATGGCCGGCAGGGGGACGGACATCGTCCTCGGCGGCAACCCGGAGTTCCTCGCCCGGAACCGTGCAGGCGGTGAGGAAGGGGACAAATTCATTCAGATGCTCGAGGAGCTCAAACCCGTCTGCGATGAGGGGAGAAATGGCGTCCTCCAGGCCGGCGGCCTGCATATCATCGGCACCGAGCGTCACGAGAGCCGCCGGATAGATAACCAGCTTCGCGGACGTTCCGGACGCCAGGGGGACCCGGGCAGTTCCAGGTTCTATCTCAGCCTGGAGGACGATCTGATGAGGATCTTCGGGTCCGACAGGATCTCGGGTCTGATGGAGCGGCTGGGCATGACGGAGGGTCAGCCCATCGAGAACAGGATGGTGACAAAAGCCATAGAGAACGCCCAGGCCAAGGTGGAAGGACACAATTTCGATATCAGGAAGCACCTCCTCGAATACGACGACGTCATGAACATGCAGAGGGAGGTCATATACGGCCAGAGACGTGAGATCCTGAGCGCGGAAGACCTCCACGAATGGGTTCGGGACATGGTCGAGGAGACCATCGACGAGATCCTCGACGTCTATGCCGATCCAAGGGCGCACAGGGACGAATGGGATGTCGATGGCCTCTCAGATCGGTTCTTCACCGTATTCGGATTCCGCCCCGATGGGGCCGCCGCATCGCCGGACAGGGAATCCTTCGTCCAGGTCATCAGAGACGCGGCCTTCGAAAGATACAGGGAAAGGGAGGAGGAGTTCGGTGCCGATCTGATGAGGCGGCTGGAGAAGATCTTCCTCCTCCAGATCCTCGATGCCCAATGGAAGGATCACCTGTATAACATGGATCAGCTGCGGGAGGGCATCGGCCTCAGGGGATACGGCCAGAGAGATCCCCTCTCCGAATACAAGATCGAGGGTTACGGTATGTTTGAGCTCATGACCGACCGGGTCCGGGAGGAGACGGTCAAGACCCTCTTTCTGGTCCAGATCAGCCGTGATGAGGACGACCTTCCCAGGAGGAAGGAGCAACGGGTCTTCCTGGGTCGGGGAGGCAGCCCGGAGAGCGGGGAGAAGCCCAAGACGGTCAAAAGGGAAGGGGTCAAGGTGGGGAGAAACCAGCCCTGTCCGTGCGGTTCAGGAAAGAAGTACAAAAAGTGCTGCGGCGCTGCTGTGTAGGCGGGACTCTTGGAGAAAGGTAAACCCGGAATCAGACCGAGGATCCTGGTCGTTGATGACGACAAGCTCATCCTGAAAGCTGTCTGCGATATCCTGAAGGAGGCCGGCCTTGAGGTCGCGGGTGCCGGCGGAGGAACGCAGGCGCTTTCCCTTTTCCGTCAGGGTGATTGGGACGTGGTGGTGACCGACATTGTCATGGAAGACATGTCGGGAATCGATCTGCTCAAGGAGATAAAGGGGAAAGACGGGCTCAAACCCGTCATCTGTATGAGCTCCAGGAAGTCCTTCGACGACGTTGTGGAGATGCTGCGCAACGGCGCCTACGATTTTATCGACAAACCGGTGGAACCGGACCGCCTGCTCCGGTCCGTCACCAGTTCCTACGAGCAATATCTGCAGACCCTCGAGAAGGAGAAGATCGTCGCCCGCTCGAACTCCTGGGGAAGAGAGCTCCTGGCCCTCAGGCATCTGGGAGAGTCCTCGAGCCGGGACATGCTCCAGGTCCTTTTCCGGAAGACGGTCGAGGCCGTCGCCGATACCATGCAGGCCGAGACCGTCTCCCTCATGGTCCTGGAGGGAGACCATCTTACGGTCATGGCCGCCATAGGCCTGCCGGAGGACGTGATCGGCAGAGCGCAGGTGCCTTTGGGAAAGGGCATTTCCGGATACGTGGCAGAAACGGGGGAACCGGTGCTCATCAACGACATCAGCAACCACGACAGGTTTCAGCCGTCCCGGTACAGGAAACAGTACAGGACCGAGTCGGCCCTCTGCGTCCCCCTCGTCCGCGGCGACAAGGTGCTCGGCGTCATCAATGCCAATAACAAGACCAGCGGAGCCGTTTTCGAGGAGTCCGACCTCGATCTTCTGGGGACGGTGGCGTCACAGGTCGCCATGGCCATTGACAACGCGCGCCTTTACCAGGGCCTCGAGGAGAAGGCCGGGGCGCTGGAGAGAGCCCATCAGGAGCTGATCCGGCTGGATAAGGACAAGACCGAGTTGATCCTGAACATCTCCCATGAGCTTAAAACCCCCCTCACATCCATCATCGGATTCGCCAGCCTCATCCACGGTCTTGACCTGGAGGGAGATCGCGCCTCGCTGGAAAATTTCGTGGAGCGGCTTGAGCGGTCCGCCAGGCAGTTGAACCATCTGGTGGAGAGGATGCTGGAGCTGTTCAGGTTGGAGGCGGGACGGGTCAGGTGGAAGCGGAGCCTGTACACCGCCGACGACCTTGTGGGGGCCTGTCTGGCCGACATGGAGGGGGTCCTTGGTGGCAGGAAGGTGGACAGGGATACGTCCGCCGCATCGGGTGTGAAGGCGTACTGCGACAGGTCCCTCTTCGTCAAGGTGCTCGGTCTGCTCCTCGATAACGCGGTAAAATTCTCTCCGGAGGGATCATCGATCGCGATCCGTGGCTACGGACACGACCGGATGCCGTCCGTCCCCGATTACGCCCGCCATGAGGGTCTCGGTCGTATCGTCGAATTTTCGCCCGATGGATGGATGGAGTTCGTTGTGTCCGACAGGGGTGTGGGCATGCGGGATACCGAAATTCCCCATATTTTCGAAAAGTTCCGCCAGCTTGGTGACATCCTGACAACGAAACCCACCGGCATCGGCCTCGGGCTATCCATTGCCAGGGTCATCCTGGAGAGGCACGGAGGAACCATTTGGGCCGAGAGCGTGCTCGGGGAGGGCAGCCATTTCCACCTCCTGTTGCCCGGAAAGGAGGCGTGAGGGTGGGTAGGGGTAACCTTCGCGTTCCGGGATTTCTCGTTTCCACCGCCTCGGCGGATGTCAGGGGCAAGGGCGACGGCCGCCTGGATATGGGGCTGATCTTCTGCGAGAAGGTGGCCTCGGCTGCCGGCACCTTCACCCGCAACAGGATGGCGGCAGCGCCGGTTGTGCTGACCTCAGAGCGTGTCGGGTCCGGCACGGCCAGGGCCGTGCTCGTCAACAGCGGCAACGCCAACTGTATGACGGGTCGACAGGGGATGGCTGACGCTGTCGCACTCTGCCGGGCGCTGGCAGATCACCTTGGAGTGGCCGACGAGATGGTACTGAACTGTTCCACAGGGGTGGTCGGTGAGAGGCTTCCCGCGGATCGCATGACAGCCGCCCTGAGGACCTTGTCGGACGATCTGTCCCCCGACGGACTCGAGGAATTCGCCCGGGCGATCATGACCACAGACACCTATCCGAAGTCCACCTCGGTGGAGGTGGCTCTTTCGACGGGCAGCATCAGGCTCGCCGGTGTCGCCAAGGGGGCCGGAATGATCGCCCCGGATATGGCGACCATGCTGGCTTTTATCCTCACCGATGCAGACATCCCGGCGCCGCTGATGACGGAGATGCTGTCGGAGGCCGTGGATGTCACCTTCAATGCGGTGACCGTGGACGGGGACACGAGCACCAACGATACCGTCCTTTTCCTCGCTTCCGGAGTGGGGCCCGGCCCGGAGAACGACACCGACGGGGAGGCCATCCGGGACGGATTAAGGGAAGTCTGCCGCGCCCTGGCCGAGATGATCGTCTCCGATGGAGAGGGGACCAAAAAGGTGGTCGAGATCAGGGTCACGGGCGCGGCCGATCACGGGGAGGCCCGGCGGACAGCGAAGTCCATCGGGCAGTCCCTGCTGGTGAAGACGGCCCTGGCCGCCGCCGACCCCAATTGGGGCAGGATCGCGGTCGCTGTCGGATACGCGGGTGCCAGGACTTCTCCTGAGGAATTCTCCCTGCGGATCGGCGATGTCACCGTTATCGAGAACGGGAATCCGGCGGAGAATTACCGGGAGGAGCTGGCGGCCGGCGTCATGGCAGGCGACCGTTACACCATTACGGTTGCCATCGGGAAGGGTCCCGGCGAGGCCTGCGTGCTGACCACCGATCTCACGGAAGAGTACGTGAGGATCAATTCGGAATATCGATCCTGAAGTGGTCAGAATATAGAACGTTAGAGCATTGGACATTAGAGCATTAGAGAGATGAGCATTGGAACATTAGACATTAGAGCATTAGAAAGATCATTAGAACTACAACTCTGCTTTTCTAATCTCTAATCTCCAATTGCCAGTTTCTGCTCATCCTGCCCCCTGAACACTGACTGCAGGATACCGAATACTCCGAAAGATCTTCTATTCTATTGCGATAAGCGCCGTTATCTGATAGTAAAAATCGTTTAACTACGCACACCCCGGGAACGAAGAGCGGTGCCCGCCTTCGCCACACCATCCGTCAACGCTTGAAAGCCACGATGGGACGGTTTCGCTTGACCTCCTCTGGAGCACTGGCGAGACAGTCAGGTGCGGTTCGGCCGAGGTTCTCTTCGACAGACGAAGGGGTGGAGGGAAAACCGATCGTCAAGGAGGAGTTGAAATGGCAGTTGTCACGATGAAGCAGCTACTGGAAGCCGGTGTCCATTTCGGACACCAAACACGCCGTTGGAACCCGAAGATGCAGCGGTATATCTTCGGGGCGAGAAACGGCATCTACATCATCGACCTTCAGAAGACACTCAGGCTTTTCAAGGAGGCCTACAGGTTCGTCCGTGAGCTTTCGGCGGGCGGCGGGGTCGTCCTGTTCGTGGGGACGAAAAAGCAGGCACAGGACTCCATCAGGGAAGAGGCGGAGAGGTGCGGGATGCCCTACGTCAATCAGAGGTGGCTGGGCGGTCTCCTGACGAACTTCGCCACCATCAAGAAGAGTGTCGCCCGCCTGAAGAAGTATGAGGCCATGGAGCAGGAGCAGGATTGGGGAGGGCTGACGAAAAAGGAGATCCTCGGAATTCAGAAGGAGCAGGCCAAACTCGCCCATAACCTGGAAGGCATCAAAGAGATGCCCAGGCTTCCCGATGCCGTTTTTGTCGTGGATCCGAAGCGGGAGGAGATCGCCGTCCGTGAGGTTCGCAAATTGGGCATCCCCGTCATGGCCGTCGTCGATACAAATTGCGATCCGGACATGGTGGATTACGTCATACCCGGTAACGATGACGCCATCCGGTCCATCCGCCTGTTCACGGCAAAGATCGCTGACGCCGTGATCGAGGGACAGCAGCTGGTGGGCGCAGATGACGTCGGTGTCGTGGAGCCCGCCGACGCCTCCGGTCCCGAGGGTCCGGAGGCTCCGCCACCTGATGCGCCGGAAGCAGAGGATGCAGCCGCTGAGCCTGTGGAGGAGGTCGCCGAGGCCGATACAGATGAGGCTGCCGGGGAACCTGTACAGGATCCCGCCGAGGAGGAAAAGGAATGACCATCAGCGCAGGAAAAGTCAAGGAACTGAGAGAGAAAACAGGTGCAGGATTCATGGACTGCAAGGCTGCCCTCGCCGAGACGGACGGTGACGAGGAAAAGGCCATCGAATATCTGAGGAAGAAGGGCCTGTCAGCGGCTGCCAAAAGGGCCGGCAGGGAGGCCAGCGAAGGTGTGGTGGGATCCTACATCCATATGGGAGGCAAGATCGGAGTTCTGGTGGAGATCAACTGCGAGACGGACTTCGTTGCCAGGACGGATGATTTTCAGGCCCTGGTGTCCGACATGGCCATGCAGATCGCAGCCGCCAAGCCCCTCTTCGTCAGACGGGAGGACGTCCCGGAGGATCACCTGGCGAAGGAGAGAGAGATCTATCGTGCCCAGGCACTGGATTCCGGTAAGCCCGAGAAGGTCGTGGACAAGATCGTGGACGGTAAAATCGACAAATATCTCCAGCAGATCTGCCTCGAGGAACAGGAGTTCATCAAGGAGAACGGTGTCAAGGTGTCCGACAGGATAAAGGCCGTCGCGGGCAAGCTGGGGGAGAACATCCAGCTGAGAAGGTTCGCCAGGTTCGAGATCGGAGAAGGGCAGGAAAAGGTTTCCTGCTGAAGTCAGGTGGAATGACCAAGAGATAAGAAATGAGCGGTCAAGAACTCAGGACCCGGTACACAGGACTCAGGACCAGCCAATGTCTCATTCTCATTACAGCCGGATCCTGCTGAAGCTCAGCGGGGAGGCCCTGCTTGGCAAGGAGGCCTTCGGTCTCGATCTCGACGAGGTTGGGAGAATTGCCGGGGAAGTGGCGGAAGTCCACAAGCTGGGTGTTCAGGTCGCCCTCGTCATCGGGGGGGGCAACATCTTCCGCGGAGTTGCCGACAGCAGGGCCGTTATCGAGCGCGCCACGGGCGATTACATGGGGATGATCGCCACGATGATCAATGCCCTGGCCCTTCAGAGTGCTCTGGAGAGGCTCGGGATCAGCACCCGTGTTCAATCCGCCATCGACATGAGCCAGGTCTCCGAGCCCTACATCCGGCGCCGGGCCATCAGGCACCTTGAGAAGGGCCGTGTGGTCATCTTCGCCGCGGGGACGGGTAACCCGTTCTTCACCACAGACACCGCAGCGGCCCTGCGCGCCATGGAGATAGGGGCCGATATCCTCATGAAAGCCACCAAGGTGGACGGGGTCTACTCAGAGGATCCCAAGGTCAATCCGGATGCCGTGAAATATGAACAATTGACCTACAAGGAGGTTCTCGAGAAACGGTTGGGAATCATGGATTCGGCCGCCATCGCCCTTTGCATGGACAACGGTATGTCCATCATGGTATTCAATCTGCTAATCAGGGGAAACATGATCCGGGCAGCAAAGGGTGAAGCGGTGGGGACCGTCGTTACTGCGGAGGAGGATTGATGGTCAAGGAGCTCTACCGGGACACAGAGAAAAAAATGGAGAAATCCCTGGATTCTCTGGTAAGAGAACTGGCCGTGATCAGGACGGGAAGGGCCTCCCTCTCCATCCTCGACGGGATCACAGTGGAATACTACGACGCAGCAACCCCTCTGAACCAGCTGGCGACCCTCTCCGTACCCGAAAGCCGCCTCATCGTAATCCAACCGTGGGACACCTCCGTCATCAAGGAGATCGAGAAGGCGATCATGCGTTCGGATCTCGGACTGACGCCCTCCAACGACGGAAAGGTCATCAGGATACCGATACCCCCGCTCACTGAGGAGCGTCGGGTTCAGCTGGTCAAGGTGGTCAAACGTCACGGTGAGGACTGTAAGGTCGCTGTCCGCAATATCCGCCGGGACGCCATTTCGGACGCAAAGGAGTTTGAAAAGGAGAAGATGATCTCCGAGGACGATCTTCGGCGGGCCCAGGACGAGATCCAGAAAATCACGGACCGGTTCATCGATAAGGTGGACGAGACGGTTCAGAACAAGGAAAAGGAAATCCTGGAAGTCTAGGTCCTCACCTCCCACATTCCCCGGCCCCAGGGGTCCTGATAGATTGGAAACAAATATCCCGCGCCATATCGCCACCATAATGGACGGCAACGGAAGGTGGGCCAAGGCCCGCGGTCTTCCGCGTATCGCCGGGCACCGTGCCGGCGTGAAGGCCGTCCGTGCAGTCGTTGAGGAATGCGCTCGCGCCGGGGTTGAGTACCTTACTCTGTTTGCGTTCTCGAGGGAGAACTGGAGGAGGCCGGAGGATGAGGTCAATGCACTGATGGTCCTTCTGGAACAGTACCTGGAAAGGGAGCTGGACACCATCATGAAGAACAACATCCGGCTGAGGACCATCGGAAGGATCGAGGAGATCCCGGAAGATGTCAGAAGGACCCTCAGTCGAGTGACCGATCGGTCCGCCGGTAACGATGGCCTGACCCTCATCCTCGCCCTGAGCTACAGCGGTCGCCAGGACATCGTGGACGCGGCCAGGCGCTGGTCCGAGGAGGTAGCCCGGAGCGGGAAGACTCCCGACGCCCTGAGCGAGGAGGATTTCAGCGGTTATCTCTCCACCTCCGGCATACCCGATCCCGATCTTATCATAAGGACCAGCGGTGAGATGAGGATCAGCAATTTTCTCCTCTGGCAGGCCGCTTACGCCGAGTTCTTCGTCACCGAAAAGCTCTGGCCGGACTTCACAGTGGATGATCTGAGGGAGGCCATAAGGGATTTCGGAGGGCGTGAGAGGCGGTTCGGGATGACCTCGGATCAGGTCAAGGAGGAGACGGAATCGGGATGACGAGGGTCATTTCCGCAATTGTCCTGGGCGGGATCGTTCTGGCCGTTCTTCTTTTCGCGCCGCCCGTTTTCTCACTCATTCTCATCGCCGGAATCGTTCTCGCTGCCCTGAAGGAGCTGTCGGTCATGCTCTCGGAGGCCGGTGCCGGATTCTCCTATCCGTGGGCTGTCCTGGGCGCGGGGTGTCTCCTGGCCGGCGTGTCGCTGGGATACGATCTGGGGCTCGCCGCGGGTGCCGTCGCTGCGGTCCTCGTCATGTCGTTGCCTCCCGTTTTCCGGGGTGTTTTTCAGGGCGCCTCGCATCAGATCGCCGGAGGCCTGTTCAGTGTTATCGTGGTCGGCTGGACGCTGGCCCACGCGATGCTCTACTTCCGCCTTCCCCACGGGAGGATCGCTCTTCTCTTTCCGCTGGCGATCGTCTGGGTCACCGACACATCCGCCTTCTACGTCGGTTCGGCATTCGGAAGGAGGAAACTGGCTCCCAGGATCAGCCCCAACAAGACCGTGGAGGGCTTTATCGCAGGCCTGCTTTCATCCTGCGCGGTGGCTCTGGCTTTCAGATACCTCTCACCGCTGGCCTGGAGCCTGCCTTTTCTTCTCGTTTCCGGAGTGATCCTGTCCGCCGTGGGCCAATTGGGTGACCTTGTAGAGTCTGCCATCAAACGGGATGCCGGAGTCAAGGACTCAGGAGCTCTTATCCCGGGGCACGGCGGGGTCCTCGACCGCATCGACTCGGTCGTCTTCACCCTTCCCGTCTTTTACTATCTCGTCCGTTGGGTCCTGTGAGGTACCGGATGACCACTCGGAAACGCATATCCATCCTGGGATCCACGGGATCGATCGGCCTGAGCACCCTCGATATTGTGGCAAGGCGGGCAGGAGATCTCGAAGTTGTCGCTCTGGCCTCCCGATCCGATTTCCGCGGTATCCTGGACCAGGCCAGACGGTTCAGGCCCAAGGTAGTTGCCCTTTTCGATGATCAGGCCGCCGCTGACGCCAAGAAGGGGCTGGAGGGGGCGGGCATCGAGGTCCTCTGCGGCGCCCAGGGGATCCTTGAGGCGGCATCGTTGCCCGATGCCGATATCGTCGTGTCCTCGGTGGTCGGAGCGGCCGGGATCATGCCGACATACGCCGCCGTGCAGGCGGGCAAGGTCGTCGCCCTGGCCAACAAGGAAGCTCTCGTGTCCGCCGGTGCCGTCATCACCGCGGAGGCCGAACGAAGAGGTGCACGCATCCTGCCCATTGACAGCGAACATTCAGCCGTTTTTCAGGTCCTCATGGGGCAGGACAGGAAGGCCCTTCGAAAGCTGGTTCTCACCGCCTCGGGAGGTCCCTTTTTCGGCAAGGGGCCGGGGATCCTGGAGGAGGTGACTCCGGAGATGGCCCTCGATCATCCTCAGTGGAAAATGGGCCCCAAGGTGACGGTCGACTCCGCGACCATGATGAACAAGGGACTCGAGGTCATTGAAGCACACTGGCTCTTCGGGCTGCCGGGAGACAGGATAGAGGTTCTCATCCACCCCCAGAGCATCGTCCACAGCATGGTGGAGTTCATCGATGGATCCATTCTGGCCCAGATGGGAGTCACCGACATGCGCCTGCCCATAGCCTTCGCCCTGGGGTATCCGGAAAGGATGGATCTCCCCTTCGACCCCCTAGATCTTGCCGAGGCGAGGAAACTTGAATTTTTCAGGCCGGATTTTGACCTGTTCCCCTGCCTGGGGTTGGCCTACGATGCGCTGAGGAGGGGGGGCGGCGTTCCGGCCAGCATGAATGCCGCCAACGAGGAAGCCGTAGACGCCTTCCTGGCGGGAAGGCTCCCGTTCAAGGAGATAGCGGGGGTGGTGAAGGCGGTCATGGATAGGGCGCCGGCCATCGATGACACCGACCTCTCTGAAGTCCTGAAGTGCGACAGGTGGGCGAGGCAGGCGGCCGGAGAGATTATGCTGTCCTTTGGGGGAGCCGCGTAAAGTGACCCCGGCAGCAGGGACGCAGGGCCTGGCTCCGAGTGCGTTCCACCTCCGGCGAGACTGTTTTACGGTTTCCGCCGGCCCGCATTGAGCGACTATTCATACGGAGAAAACCTGATGACAACAACAGTCTCGTTCATCATCGTCCTTGGTATCCTGGTCTTCGTTCACGAGCTGGGGCACTTTCTGGTGGCCAAGGCAATGGGCGTCGGCGTGGATCGCTTCTCCATCGGGTTTCCCCCGAAGATGTTCGGATTTCGGAGGGGAGAGACGGAATATTGCGTCTCGTGGATCCCCCTGGGTGGCTATGTCAAGCTCAGGGGAGAGGACCCGGAGGAGGATCTCGATTGGGACGATCCGAAGATGTACAGTTCCCGGCCACCCAGGCAGCGGGCCGGGATCGTGATCGCCGGGCCCGTCATGAACCTCGTCCTCTCCTTCATATTGATGTCCGCCGTGTTCCTGGTGGGTATGAGCATCCCGGCGTTCTTCGAGGATCCGGCGATAGTCGGCTGGATCGTACCCGGCAGCGCCGGTGATAAAGCCGGATACCAGGTCGGTGACGTCATCGTGGCCTTCGGTGATGATCAGGTGGAGAAATGGGAGGACCTATTCGAAGCCGCAGCGATGCAGACAAACGAGACCTTTTCCGCCCGGGTCCTTCGGAACGATCATGTCGTGGAGCTGCCGATGAATCTGGAGGATATGAAGGGAGAGGAAGGGCTCGGTGTCCTGCCCGTCATGGAGCCGGTCGTCGGCCGCATAGCCCCCGGCTATCCTGCCCAGGCCGCGGGGCTGAAGCCTGGAGACAGGATCCTCTCGGTGGGCGGGTTGCCGGTGAACCATTGGAACGAGATGGCCAGGATCATTCACGGCAGTCCCGGAAAATCGATCACCATCGGGCTGGAGAGAGATGGTCAGACGATGCGCCTCGACGTCACCCCTCAGACGGATGAGAAAACAGGGCATGGGCTCATAGGCATCTCTCCGGAAAGCCGCACCGTCAGCAGGCGGTATCCGTTTTTCGAGGCTGTAGCAAGGGGTGTCGAGCGGAATGTCGAACTCATCAAGCTGACCTTCCGTTTTCTCCTGGATCTGGTGACGTTCAAGGCCTCCATCAAGATGCTGGGTGGACCGATCATGATCTTCCAGGTCACCGGTGAGGCAGCAAGAGCCGGCCTGTCGAGGTTTATCGAGTTCATGGCCTTCCTGAGCCTGCAGCTCGGCATCCTGAACCTGCTGCCCATCCCCGTCCTCGACGGCGGTCACCTGTTCTTCCTGGGATGGGAGGGGATCAGGGGGAAACCCCTTGATATCCGTCACAGGGAGATCGCCCAGCGGGTCGGTTTTCTGGTCCTTCTTCTCCTCATCATTGTGGTCTCCTATAACGATATTTTAAGGCTCCTGTCGGGAAGATGAACGACATTCGGGACTGCAGGGTGACCTCTCGCAGGCCGACCCGTCCGGTGAAGGTGGGTTCCGTCATCGTGGGCGGACACGCGCCCGTCTCCGTTCAGTCCATGACGAACACCAGAACGGCCGATGTGGAGGGGACCCTTGACCAGGTCAGGAGGTTGGCCCAGGCGGGATGCGAGATCGTCAGGGTGTCCGTGCCCGATGAGACGGCCCTGGAGGGTTTCAGGGTCCTCAGGGAAAATGTGGCCCTTCCCCTGGTGGCCGACATCCACTTCGACCACCGCCTGGCCGTAGGCTCTCTCATGGCAGGAGCCGATGCGGTCCGGATAAACCCCGGCAACATAGGTTCGGAGGCGAAGGTCAGGGAGGTGATCGCCGCCGCTGCGGACAGGGGAGCCTCAGTCAGGATCGGAGTCAACGCTGGGTCGCTCGAGAGGGATCTGCTGAAAAAATACCGGCATCCCTGCCCCCAGGCACTGGTGGAAAGCTGTCTCCGGTCCGTTGACCTCGTGGAGGGGATGGGCTTTAACGACCTCAAACTCTCGGTGAAGGCCTCCGATCCCCTGGAGACCGTGGAAGCCTATCGTCTCCTCTCGGACCTGGTGGACTATCCCCTTCACCTCGGCGTGACGGAGGCCGGTACGCCGCTGACGGGGTCGGTGCGAACCTCGGCGGCCCTCGCCCTCCTTCTGGCCGACGGGATCGGTGACACAATAAGGGTTTCCCTGTCGGGGGATCCGGTCCCGGAGGTATACGCCGGCCTGGAACTGCTGAGATCAATGGGGCTGCGGGCCGGTCCCGGGGTGGTGGCTTGCCCCACCTGCGCCCGCGCCGAAGTGGATGTCGCCGAGCTGGCTGAAGAGGTGGAAAAAAGGATCCGGGTGATCCGAGCGCCCCTCAAGATCGCCGTCATGGGTTGCCCTGTCAACGGGCCGGGGGAGGCAAGGGAGTCCGATGCCGGTATCGCGGGAGGAAAGGGCTCGGCGATCCTCTTCGTCCGAGGCAAGGTCAAGGGTAAGATGACAGTCGACAAAGCCCTTGACGCCCTGATGCAAGAGATCGAGAAACTGGAGGAGGAATGGGGCAATCGGCACGGTGACGGGAAAGGGTAGTCAGTAGTCAGGATTCAGGAGTCAAAATAGTGTGACCTTGGATCATCAGACATTAGAGATTAGAGCTTGGAAATTGGAGATTTAACATTAGAGCATCAGAGATTTGAGCATTAGATCATTGGAGCATCAGAGCTTTTACCTCTAATGTCCATTTTCCATTCTCTATTCTCCATTTTCTCTTTTATTCTGAATACTGACTACGGAATCCTGAATACTGACTACTTTGTATTGATGAACAAGGAGCTGCCATGCGCTATTCAAGATATTTTCTGCCCACCCTGCGTGAGGTCCCCGCGGACGCGGAGGTAGTCAGCCATAAGCTCATGCTCCGTGCCGGGATGATCCGGAGAGTTGCGGCGGGGATCTACGACGTTCTCCCTCTTGGGCTGAGGGTCGTCCGAAAGGTGGAGAACATCATCCGTGAGGAGATGGACAGGGCAGGGGCCCACGAGGTCTTCCTGCCAAGCATACAGCCTGCAGAGCTGTGGGAGGAAACCGACCGCTGGAATTTCTACGGCAAGGAGCTTCTCCGGATCAGGGATCGGCACAACCGGGAGTTCTGCTATGGTCCCACCCACGAAGAAGTGATCACGGACCTGGTCCGCCGGGAGGTCAGGTCCTACCGGCAGCTGCCCCTGAACCTCTACCAGATCCAGACAAAGTTCAGGGACGAGATCCGGCCTCGCTTCGGTCTGATGAGAGGGCGCGAGTTCACCATGAAGGACGCTTACAGCTTCGACAGTGACCGGAAGGGAGCGGAGGATACCTACAGGGCCATGTACGACGCCTACACGGCCATTTTCACTCGCTGCGGCCTGGATTTCCGGTCCGTGGAAGCGGACACAGGGAAGATAGGCGGCAGCCTCTCCCACGAGTTCATGGTCCTTGCCGATACGGGGGAGGACAGGGTGGTCAGCTGCCACCTGTGCGATTACGCGGCCAATCTCGAGATGGCCGCCGTCCCCCCGCAAGGAAAGGTAGATACGTCCGAGCCCGAAGGGTCAGGTCCGGACCGGGTCGAGAGGCCAAAGAATGTGGCTACGCCGGGCAAGAGGACGGTGGAGGAGGTCACCGCCTTTCTCGGGGTGAGGCCCCAGGATCTCCTCAAAACGATCATCATGTCCGGGGACCAAGGGTCAATCGGCGTTCTGGTGCGGGGAGACCACGAGGTCAATCCGGTGAAAGTCCGCCGCCTGGTGGAGGATGAAACCCTTGAGCTTGCCGAACCGGAAACCGTTGAAGGGGTCACCGGCGCTCCCATTGGATTCGCCGGCCCCATGGGTCTGGAAATACCTCTTTACGCGGACAATGCCGTCTCCCACATGAGGGATTTCGTCACGGGCGGCAATGCCATGGATGTTCACACCACGGGTATGAACATCTCAGATTTTGAGGTGAAGGTGTTCGACGATCTGCGAGAGGCTCGGGAGGGCGATCCGTGTCCTCGCTGCGGCGGCACGCTGACCTTCCTGAGGGGCATCGAGGTGGGGCATATCTTCTACCTCGGGACCAAGTACAGCGAGGCGATGGGAGCCCATTTCCTGGACGAAAAGGGCCGGGAGAAGGTCATCGAGATGGGGTGTTTCGGGATCGGGGTCGGTCGCACGGTGGCTGCTGCCATCGAGCAAAATCACGACGAAAAGGGGATCGTCTGGCCTGTCCCGCTTGCCCCTTTCAGTGTCTCCCTGCTCTGCCTGGACCCGTCTGCCCCTGAGGTCCTGAATGCCTCTGAGAAGCTCTACGACGATCTTACAGCTTCCGGTGTCGAGGTGCTCTATGACGACCGGGAGGAGAGGGCGGGAGTCAAGTTCAACGACGCTGACCTCATCGGCAATCCCGCGCGGGTCACCGTCGGTAAACGGGGGCTTCAGGAGGGTATGGCCGAGATCAGACTGCGAGGGACCGGTGAGGAGAGGAAGATACCGCTGGACGAGGTCGTCGCCGCGGTAAGGGAAGTGCTCGGCCAGGCGTAGTTCCTGATTTCAGGTCCCGGGCCCCGGGGAGCCCCCTCGAGACCGTTTGGCCGGAATGTTTATTGCCATCGGGCTCAGATTCTGGGGTTGCAAACCTTTTCCCGTTGTGCTAATCGTTGTATGGTTTTCTTCTTAAGTGAAGAGCGGCCAGTCCCGCTCTTTTCTTTTTTGGGGGGACGTAGTGGACACCCGGCGGATCGTGGAACACGTGACCCGTACCCTGGATCCCATCCTTGACCAGGAAGGGATCGAACTGGTGGATGTGACCTTCCTGAATGAGGGCGGGCGCTGGATCCTTCGGGTGACGATCGACCACGATCAGGGTGTGACACTGGACCGCTGTTCTCTGGTGAGCCGAGAGCTCAGCGTCCACCTGGACGTGGAGGACCTGATCCCCGTCCGTTACCACCTCGAGGTTTCCTCGCCTGGTCTGGATCGACCCCTGAAGAACGAGGTTGATTTCGAGCGATTCTCGGGCAGGGAAGTCCTCATCAAGACGCATCGTTCGGTTTCCGGGAGGAAGAAGATCAGGGGGACTCTTCAGGGGATCGTCGACGGGATCGTCAGGGTGCTCCTTGACGAGGGAAATACGCTGGAGATTCCCATCGAGGACATTTCGTCGGCGCGCCTTGATTACGGCAAATGAGCAGTTGGGCGATTCACAGGCCCGGGGAGGATCCCGGCGGGCCATGTGGAAAGAGGTGAACAGAAGATGACGATCAATCAGGAACTGTTGATGATTTTTTCCCAGCTCGAGAGGGAAAAGGGAATCGATCAGGAAGCCCTCGTGGAGGCTATCGAAGCGGCCCTTGTTACCGCTGCCAGGAAGGTCTACGGCTCTGGGACGGAGATGGACGCGCATATGGACCGGCAGACGGGAAAGATCGAGATCTATCAGCGCAAGGAGGTCACTCTGAAGGTTGAGGACCCCGCGATGGAGATCTCCCTCCTCGAGGCGAGGCAGCTCGATCCGGAAGTCATGCCGGGTGATGAGGTGGAGATCGAGATAGACGCCAATGAATTCGGCAGGATCGCCGCCCAGACGGCTAAACAGGTCATCGTACAGAAACTGCGCGAGGCCGAACGGGAAATGGTCTACAACACCTATTCCGACCGCGTGGGAGAGATCATCAACGGTATCGTGCACGGTTTTTCCCGCGGATCCATCATCGTGGACCTGGGAAAAACCGAGGCAGAGCTCCCGCCGAAAGAGCAGGTCCCCAGGGAGCGCTATAAGCAGGGCGATCGAATCAAGGCCTACATCCTCGATGTCAAGCAGAATGCAAAGGGCCCCCAGGTAGTCCTCTCCAGGGCCAACCTCGATTTCCTCCTGAAGCTCTTCGAGCTCGAGGTACCTGAAGTGGCGGAGAGCATCGTCGAGATCAGAAGTGCCGCCCGGGAGCCCGGTGGGCGTTCCAAGATCGCGGTGGTAAGCCATGACCCCAACGTGGATCCCGTAGGAGCCTGCGTCGGCGTCAAGGGGTCAAGGGTGCAGGCGGTTGTCAATGAATTGAGGGGAGAGCGCATCGATATCATTCCATGGCTGTCCGACCCGGCTCTTTTCGTCAGCAACGCTCTGAGCCCTGCCCAGGTAACCCGGGTGATCATCAACGAGGCCGAGCGGGCCATGGAGGTCATCGTTGCGGATGAAGAGCTGTCCCTTGCCATAGGAAAGAACGGCCAGAATGTCAGGCTTGCCGCGAGACTGACCGATTGGAACATCACGATCAAGAGCGAAACCCAGGCCGAGGCCGAGAAGCTGGAAAAGGATCAGGTGGAGAAAAAGAAGGCTGCTGGGGAGGATATCTTCTCCAACCTTTCCGCCAAGGTCCAGGATGCTCTCAAGGACGCCGGCCTCGACAGCGTTGAAGCCCTCTCTGCCGCCGAGGACAGCGACCTCCTGAGCATCCCCGGGCTCGGCCCCAAGACTGTGGAGAAGATCCGGGAGGCCATCGGCGGTCCGGCGGAGGAGGGTGGAGAGTAGGCCATGTCCCAAAGAACAGAGCCCGTCAGGACCTGCACGGGATGCGGAACCAGAAAGGGCAAGAGGGAGATGATCCGCATCGTAAAGGACCCTCACGGACCGGTAACGCCCGATCTCAAAGGGAGACTCCCCGCCAGGGGTGCCTATGCCTGCTTCGTCAGAGGGTGTATCGAGTCGGCGGCCCGCGGCCGACTGGCAGGGGCTCTGAGGGTTACCCCCGACGTCGTCGACGGCGATGCTCTGGCCGTCGCCGTAGGGGAGGCTCTGAGGAGGAGGGTTCTTTCCCTCCTCGGAGTGGCCCAGAAGGGAGGAATGGTCACCTCGGGAACCAACCTCGTCGAGGGTGAACTGCGCAGGGGGGCGGGCGATGGCTGGATCGCTCTTATCGCCGAAGACGCCTCGCTGGACATCGCCGCCGGCATCAGGAAGCGCATGCAGGCCTGTAAAATAAACGCCCCGGCCTTCCTGACGAAAGATGAATTGGGTAATGCCGTGGGGAAGAGCCCGCGCAGCGTCCTCCTCGTGAAAGACCTCGGTCTCGGTGAGGCGATCATGGAGGCGATCAACCGCTATCGTGCGGTGATGGATAAGGGAGGTAAAGCAGCATGAGCAATGTTCGGGTAGATGAGCTCGCCACTGAACTGGGGCTGAGCCCGGACGATCTCTTCGCCCAGCTGAAAGCCATGGGATTCGATGTGGTCAATGTCACGAGCAGAGTGGACCGCGGCATGATCGAGATGGTCCAGGACATGCTCGTCGGACAGCCCAGGGAGAGGGATACGGGTTCGCGCAGGATCGTCTCTGTCCGCAAGGGTGCAAGCGAACCTGAGGTGGAAGTGCGCGTCGAGGAAGAGCCTGAGGAGATGGAGGACCTGCTGGATGAGGGTGAGGTCCTCCCCGAGGAGGATCTTCCGGAGGGTCCGGAGAAGATCCTGGCCTCTGTGGACGGCGACGAGGCGGCATTGGAGGCATCGGCTGCCGACCTCGGGAAGGAGGCCGTCCTGGAGGAAACGGAGGTGGAACCGGAGGAAGTGGAGACTGAGCCCTCAGCCACGGATGAGCCGCCGCCGGAGAGGAAATCGAAGCTGGAAAAGCTCCCTCTGACGGCTCTGGAGATCGAGAAAGACCTTGGCGGTGTTGGTGCCGAGATCCCCAAGGCCAAGGTCATCATACAGGCATCTGAGACCGTGGAGGAGAGCGAGGAAGCCAAACCTGTTGAAGGGGAGGTTGCCGCGAGGAAGGCGAAAGGCAAGAAGGCAAAGGACGAAGAGGAGGACAGAAAACACCGCGCTGCCGGCAGGAAGGCGAGGAAACCCTCGCTAAAGGACCTCATCGAAGACCTGGATGAGCTTGCCGAGGAGGAGGTGGAGGTGCCTGAGGAGTCCTTCGCCGAAGAGCCGGCCCTCAAGGTGGTTGAGATCAAACATCCCGTGTCGCCCCAACCGCAGAGAAGAAGAGAGGCTCCCCAGAGAAAAATGAGAAAGGCCAAGCGGAAGGAAGATACCGAACAGCCGGACGTTCTCAAGGCGGCTCCCAGGAGCATCAGGATCACCGCCGGCCTGACGGTGGGTGACCTTGCCGGAATGACGGGGACCAAAGCCTCGGAGATCATCAAGATCCTCCTTCAGCTGGGTGTCATGGCCACGATAAACCAGACCATTGATCCGGAAACGGCATCCCTCGTCGTGTCCGAGCTGGGCTTCGATGTCGAGGTCAAGGCAGCCAGCCTGGAAGACCTGCTTCAGGATGAGCCCGAGGTGGAGTCAAATCGCAAGCCTCGTCCCCCTGTCGTCACCGTCATGGGACACGTCGATCACGGAAAGACCTCTCTCCTTGATGCGGTCAGGGAGACGGACGTTGTATCCGGCGAGGCCGGGGGGATCACCCAGCATATAGGTGCACACCTGGTCAATCACAAAAAGGGTAAACTGGTGTTTCTCGACACTCCCGGACATGAAGCCTTCACGGCGATGAGAGCGAGGGGCGCCCGGGTGACCGATCTCGTTGTCCTTGTTGTCGCCGCCGATGACGGAGTCAAACCGCAGACCGTTGAGGCCATCGATCATGCTAAGGCCGCCGACGTCCCCATCGTCGTCGCCGTTAACAAGATCGATAAACCCGAAGCGGACCCGGACAAGGTCACCAGGGAGCTTGCCGATCGTGGCATTGTGCCCGAGGAGTGGGGGGGAGACGTTCTCTTCGCTCAGGTTTCGGCCAAGCAGAAGAAGGGCATTGACGACCTGCTGGACATTATCCTGCTCCAGGCAGAAATCCTGGAACTCAGTGCCGATCCAACCAGTGAACCAAGGGGCACCGTTATCGAGTCCAAACTGGACAAGGGGCGCGGCCCCGTGGCCACTGTCCTCGTCCAGAAGGGAACCCTGAAGCCGGGTGCCCTCATGGTGGCAGGGAACCAGATGGGCAAGATCAGAGCCATGAACGACGAAAGGGGGAGAAAGCTGGAGGAAGCCGGACCATCGACCCCAGTGGAAGTCATCGGTCTGTCCGGTGTCCCCGAGGCGGGTGAGCCCTTTTTCGTGTTCACGGACGAACTGAAAGCCAAGCGGGTAGCCCAGATGCGCCAGGAGGCGATCCTCGCTGAACGGGCGGTCCACAGGAAAGTCACCCTCGAGGATCTGTACCACCAGATACTGGAAGGAGAGGTCAAAGACCTCAACGTCGTCCTCAAGGCGGACGTCCAGGGATCCGTGGGGGCGATCAGAGAAGCGCTGGAGAAGGCCTCCACCGACGAGGTCAGAGTCAGGATCATTCACGAGGGAACGGGTGGGATCAATGAGGGAGATGTCGTCCTGGCTTCCGCCTCCAACGCCATCATCGTCGGCTTCAACGTGCGGCCGGACAACAAGGCGATGGAAGTCGTTCGCAAGGAGGGCGTCGATCTGAGGTTTTACAACGT
The DNA here is from genome assembly GCA_020350725.1 of bacterium. Classification (GTDB taxonomy): domain Bacteria; phylum BMS3Abin14; class BMS3Abin14; order BMS3Abin14; family BMS3Abin14. The sequence continues at coordinate 1,772,946 of CP070719.1, read as the reverse complement.
CATCTACGATGTCGTGAAGGATATCCGCGACGCCCTCAGGGGCCTCTTGGCACCCGTGTTTCGTGAGGAGATCCTGGGGCGCCTGGAAGTCCGTCAGACCTTCCATGTGCCCAGGATCGGGACGGTTGCCGGCTGCTACGTCACCGATGGAGCCGTCCGGAGGAATGCTCAGATCCGGGTCATTCGCGACGGCGTGGTCGTGCATGACGGCAGGATAGGCTCACTGAAGAGGTTCAAGGATGATGTCCGGGAGGTTTCCACCGGCTACGAGTGCGGCGTAGGCCTCGAGAACTATAACGACGTCAAACCAGGCGATATTCTGGAGAATTACCATATGGTCGCTGAGGAGGCGGAGCTCTAAGGGGTTCCGCGGCTCCGCCCGGGTTCAGGTCCAAGTGGTCGTCGGCGTCCTCAAACTCACCCTTTTCATCCCGGAGAGCGGTTCGCTGAAGGGGAAGAGGCGGGTCCTGAGAAGCCTGAAGGACAGGCTGCGTTCCCAGTTCAACGTCTCTGTCGCCGAGGTGGATCATCTCGATCTCTGGCAGAAGTCCTCTCTGGCGGTCGCGCTGGTTGCCGGGGACAGGGAACATGCTGACCGTTCCCTCCAGAAGATCCTCAACAGGGTCGAGTCCTACCGGTTGGCCGAGGTGATCGCGGTGGAGATGGAAATCTTATAAGGCAGAAGTCAGGAGCCAGTAGTCAGAATTCAGCAGAATATCGAAATTGGAAATTGGAGAATAGAAAATAGAGATTAGAAATTGGAAATTAGAGATTAGGAAACGAGACCTGCGGTTCTAATGGTTTTTCTGATGTTTTGATCCTCCAATGCTCTAATTTCTAACCATACTGAATCCTGGATCCTGGATACTGGATACTGAATACTTTACTCAAAATGAGCCGTTCACAGGAATACAGACGAGCCGACCGGGTCGGGGAGCTGATACGCCAGGAGCTGGCGGAGATCCTCCTCAAGGAAGTTAAGGACCCGAGGGTGGGAACGGTGACCATCACCAGGGTCAAGGTAACCGATGACCTGAGGCAGGCGAAGGTATACTTCGGTGTCCTGGACAGGACCACCCAGGTCGAAGAGGTCGCCCAGGGCCTGGAGAAGGCCACCGGCCACATCCACAGGCTCCTGGGTAAGCGTCTGAGGATGAGGATCATCCCGAGGCTCTCCTTCTCCTTTGATCGGAACCTTGACTACAGCTTTCACATCTCCAGGATCCTCAGGGATATAGAGGCTGACGAGGGTTGATCTCCTGCCATGGCCGGGGGCACGAAAAAGGCGGGAGGACTTCAACCTCAGGGCATCCTGGTTGTCGACAAGCACCGCGGCATCACCTCTCATGACGCCGTCCAGAGTGCCCGACGGATCTTCGGGATCCGCCAGGTGGGGCACGCGGGAACACTGGATCCTGTGGCATCCGGGGTTCTCGTGATCCTCATCGGTTCGGCTACCCGGATAGCTCAGTATCTGCAGGAAGACGACAAGGAATACCACCTGACCATGGTTTTGGGCGTGGAAACCGACACCCAGGACATCACGGGAGAGGTGGTGTCCAGGATCGATCCCTCCTCAGTGAGGCGCGCCGATTTCGAGGCGGCCCTCGAATCCTACCGCGGGTCCTTTTTCCAGACGCCGCCGAGCTATTCTGCGGTGAAAGTGGGAGGCCAGCCCTCCTATCGCCTGGCCAGAAAGGGTATCCCGGTCGCCGTTGATCCGCGCCCGGTGAGCGTTTACAGTATCGAGATCGCCCAATGGGCGCCGCCCAGAATATCCCTGAAGGTCGTCTGTTCAAAGGGGACATACATGAGAACGATCTGTCACGACATCGGCAGGGATCTCGGAGTGGGGGGATGTCTGGAATCCCTGGTGAGGGTCAGGAGCGGGAAGTTCCGCCTGGAGGACGCGGTGACGCTGGACGCCCTGGCCGAGGCAGGGAACCCAGAGGATCTGCTCCAGGCGGCGGCTTCCGGATTGCCGTTCCAGCTTTTCGAGCCGGACGCCCGGGAAGCGGATCAGATCCTGCTGGGCAGGTCGATCCCCTGGCGGGACGGCCGGTCCGACGGACTCATATCCATCACGGTCAAGGGCCGTCTTCTCGCCCTGGGCGAGGTCACGGAGCAGGGAGGGGAATACCGTCTGAGCCCGAGGAGGATCCTCGATCCGGGGGGGAAAGAACTTTTAAAACAGGACAATTAGTGCTACTATCCGCAGTCGAAAGGAAGGAGGATATTTGACTATGCCGCTTAGCAATGAATTGAAGCGGGAGATCATCACGGACAACAAATTACACGAGAGCGATACCGGTTCCTCGGAGGTGCAGATCGCCCTCCTGACGAAACGGATCGAGGAGCTCACCGAGCATTTCAAGGTCCACAAGAAGGATCATCATTCCCGGGTAGGGCTCCTTAAGCTTGTCGGCAGGCGCCGCAGGCTGCTTAACTACCTCAAATCCGAAGATATGGAGAGGTACCGGAGTATCGTCAAAAAACTGGGCCTCAGAAGGTAATCATCGCCCTCTTCACAACACCCCATTAGGAGTCCGGTCATGAAACATCAAGTGAAGCTCGAGTGGGGAGGGAGGACCCTTACTTTGGAGACCGGCGCCCTGGCGCGCCAGGCGAACGGAGCTGTTCTCGCCCGTTACGCGGACACGGTGGTGCTGGCGACAGCCGTGTCCATGCCGGATCCCAGGGAAGGCGTCGACTTTCTTCCTCTGACAGTCAATTACCAGGAAAAGACCTATGCCGCCGGCAAGATACCCGGCGGTTTTTTTAAGAGAGAGGGGCGTCCGACGGAGAAGGACACCCTCACCAGCCGCCTGATCGATCGTTCCATCAGGCCCCTTTTCCCCGCTGGGTTCAACCACGAGACCCAGATCATCATCAACATCCTCTCCGTGGATCGGGAAAACGACCCGGACATCCTCTCACTCATTGCGTCCTCGGCCGCTCTGATCGTTTCGGACATCCCCTTTGACAAGGTGATCGGTGCCGTGCGGGTGGGTCTCGTGGACGGTGAATATGTTCTCAATCCCACCTTCGCCCAGCTCGAGGCGAGCCGGATCGACGTGATCGTCGCCGGGACCCGTGAGGCGGTCACTATGGTGGAAGGCGAGGCCAAGGAGGTCTCCGAGGAGGAGATGCTCGGTGCCCTGGAGGCCGCCCACCGGTGGTTCTCGGAGGTCATAACGGTCCAGGAAGAACTCCGGGACCGGGCCGGAAAGGAGAAGTGGGCCTTCGAACCCCTTGAAAAGGACCTGGACCTGATCGCCACTCTGGACGAATTCTGCAGGGTGGAGATGGCTGAGGCCCTCGAGATCCTCGATAAGAAGGACAGAAAGGCCAGGCTGAAGGAGATCCGGGATCAGGCCGTGGCCGAGTATGGCGAGGGTCCGGAAGGCGAACTCCATGTCGAGGAGATCGACGGTATCCTCCGGGAAATGGAAAAGGACCTCATGCGGCAGAGGGTCCTGGAGAAAGGAGTTCGCATCGACGGCAGGAAGGCCGACGAGATCCGGCCCATCGCCTGCGAGGTGGGACTCCTGCCGCGCACCCACGGTTCGGCGATCTTCACCAGAGGCGAGACCCAGGCGTTGGTCGTCACCACCCTGGGCACCTCCGAGGACGAACAGATCATCGACGCCCTTGAGGCCGACTTCCGGCGCCGGTTCATGGTCCACTACAATTTCCCGCCTTTCAGCACCGGCGAGGCGCGCTTTCTGAGAGGTCCCGCGAGAAGGGAGATCGGCCATGGAAACCTGGCCCAAAGAAGCCTCCTCAACCTTGTTCCGTCAAAGGAGAAGTTCCCTTACACCATCAGGGTGGTGTCGGACGTCCTGGAGTCCAACGGATCATCATCAATGGCATCGGTGTGCGGGAGCAGTCTAGCCCTTATGGATGCCGGAGTTCCGATGGCAAAGGCGGTGGCCGGTATCGCCATGGGCCTCATCTATACACCTGAGAACGCCGTCGTCCTCTCGGATATTCTCGGGGCCGAAGATCATCTCGGGGACATGGATTTCAAGATTGCAGGGACCAGGGAAGGGATAACCGCTTTCCAGATGGACATCAAGATATCCGGTGTGAGCCGGGAGTTCATGGCCAAGGCGCTCGCGCAGGCCAGAGAGGGAAGGCTTTACATCCTTGACGAGATGGACAAGGCCATAAAGGCGCCGCGTCCCGAACTCTCCCCGCACGCTCCCAGGCTGATCACCATCCAGATCAAACCGGACAAGATCCGTGAAGTCATCGGTCCAGGAGGCAAGGTCATCAGGGGTATTATCGAGGAAACCGGCGTCAAGGTCGAAGTCGATGACGACGGAACGGTTCTCATAGCATCCGTCGACGAGGAGGCCGCCCAGAGGGCCCTGGAAATGGTCAAGCGGATCGTCGAGGAACCGGAGGTCGGAAAGATCATTCGAGGGCGGGTCAAGAGCATCACCCCTTTCGGGGCTTTCGTGGAAGTGACCCCCAGCGCGGACGGTCTCGTCCACATCTCCCAGCTGGCCGAACACCGCGTCAGCAAGGTCGAGGACATCGTCAAGATCGGAGACGTGGTCGACGTGAAGATCCTCGAGATCGACCGGGATGGCAAGATCCGTCTGAGCATGAAGGAAGCCAGAAGAGAACTGCAGGAGCAGACCGGTAAAACCCCAAACAGCTGATCCCTCTATGGCCAAAAGACCCTCCGCCGGCGTTGTCAAAGAGGTTCTTCCCAACGGGCTAAGGGTCCTCGTCGAGCCCTTGAGCGATTTCTCGTCCGTGAGCGTCGGGGTCTGGGTGCTCACGGGGTCCAGGGACGAGGATCCCGCCAAGACGGGTATCAGCCATCTCATCGAGCATCTGGCCTTCAAGGGAACACCCGGGAGGACGGCGAGACAGATCGCCCTCGAGATCGATTCCCTTGGCGGCTCACTCAACGCATTTACCAGCAAGGAATTCACCTCCTTCTACGCCAGGGTCCTGGGGGAGTCCCTTCCCCAGGCCATTGATATCCTGGGGGACATCACCCTGAACGCCGCCTTCGACCAGCCGGACCTGGACAGGGAGAAGGAGGTCGTCATCCAGGAGATCATGATGGTTGAGGACACCCCCGAGGACCTGATACACGACCTCCACAGCAGGGAATTCTGGTCCGGCCATGGACTCGGTTGGCCGATCCTCGGGACGCTGAGCAGTCTTGAGTCCATCGCCAGACAGGACGTCGTCGCCTATCACAGGGACCGGTACAGGTCCGGCTCGATCATCATCACGGCAGCCGGCGCCGTGGACCCTGCCCGGCTTTTCGACGAGATCGAGCGGTCCTTCCGGGGATTGAACAGCGGTTCCTTTGGTCCTGACAGGAAAAGCCCTTTGGCATCGCCGGGGATCCACGTGATCAACCGATCCCTGGAACAGGTCCACTTCTGTGCCGGTTTCGAGGGAATCCGTGTCGATCATGAGGACAGGTATGCCCTGTACCTGCTCAATACGATATTGGGGGGAGGCATGAGCTCGAGGCTCTTCCAGCGCATCCGGGAAGAGCGTGGCCTCGCCTATTCGGTATACAGCTACCATTCCGCCTACCAGGATGCCGGACTCCTGACCATCTACTGCGGCACGGGCCCGGACCGCTTCGCTGAGGCCCTTCTTCTGATCAAACAGGAGATCGAGAGCCTGGCCGCTTCGTCCGTATCGGAGGATGAATTCGTAACCGCGAAGAGGCAGCTCAAGGGGAACCTTCTTCTGGGCCTCGAGAGCACCACCAACAGGATGAACCAGCTGGCCCGAAACGAGATATATTTCGGCAGGCAGGTGTCGCCCTCCGAGATCGAGGAGGGGATCGATCGGATCACCGTCGACGAGGTCCGGTATCTGTCGGAGAGGCTCTTCGATCCCGCCCGGATGGCCCTTTCCGTGATCGGGCCTGTGGACGAGGAAACCATTGATGCCACCAGGTTCTGAGGGGGGTCCGGTGGAGGTGATGTGCAGGATCCTCCCCCACGGAGAGGGGCTGCCCCTGCCGGAGTACGCTACTGTCATGTCTGTTGGTATGGACCTCCCGGCGGCGGTCATGCGGGAGACCGTGATCGATGTGGGCCAGAGGATACCGGTACCCACGGGACTTGCTGTAGCCGTTCCGATGGGCTACGAGATACAGATAAGGCCGCGCAGCGGACTGGCCCGCGATCATGGTATTATGATAGCCAATACGCCCGGAACCGTTGATCCCGACTATCGCGGCGAGGTTATGGTCCTGGTCATCAACCTCGGTGAGAGAGCGTTCACGGTAAAGAGAGGCATGAGAATAGCCCAAATGGTCGTGGTGCCGACCGTTAGGGCCGATCTGAAGGTGGTCGAGGATCTCCCCGGTACGGAACGGGGTGAAGGCGGTTTCGGGCACACCGGGGTGGAGTAATAGTAGAAATGGTGATGGTGTAAACAGCTGACAAGGTGTTCCATTACTGCTTCTATCTCTGCGTTGCCGTTTAACCAGGGACGATAAACTACAGACTGGAAGCCATGCCTATCGGGTTAAGCGTTCTGTCCAGCGGAAGCAAGGGCAACTGTATCTATATCTCGGGAGACGACGGGGCGGTCATCGTCGATGCCGGGCTGAGTGCGAGGGAGATCCTCAGAAGACTGGCGGTCGTGGGATGCGAGCCGTTGCGTATCAAGGGGATCCTTGTCACCCACGAGCACACCGATCACGTCCGGGGGCTCGCAGCCCTCGCCAGAAAATTGAAAACCCCCGTTTACGGGACGGCCGAAACGCTTGACGCGATCCACCTGCCGCGGGATATCGGAAAAAGGCCTTTCCGGGCGGGGAGGGCCTTCGACGGGATGGGTTTCGAGGTCATGCCCTTTTCCGTCCCCCACGATGCGCGTGATCCAGTCGGTTTTGTGATCCGTCTCGGCACGACAGCCATCGGGGTCGCGACAGACCTCGGGTACGGGACGGCCCTCGTCAAGGAGAGGCTCAAGGGGTGCCGGGCTGTGGTGCTCGAGTCCAATCACGACGAGAGGATGCTCATGGAGGGCCCCTATCCGTGGTTTCTGAAACAGCGTGTCAGGAGCAGACGGGGTCACCTCTCCAACGACTCATCCGCGGAAATGCTCAGCGTTGTACAGGGAAGCGGCCTGCAGCTTGCAGTGCTCGCCCACCTCTCGGAGATCAACAACAGGCCTCACCTGGCCCTGGGCACCGCCACAGAAGCCGTCAGGTGCGGCGGAGGAGGTCCGAGGGTGGAGGTGGCTTCCGTTTACGAACCTCTGCCGATGATGTGGCTGGACGAATAGTGTTTCATTCTGGAAGGATTCAGTATTCAGTAGTCCGCATTCAAAATAAAAGAGAAAAGGGAGAACAGAGAATGGAAATTGGAGATTAGAAGTAAAAACTCTAACGCTCCAATGATCTATTGATCCAATGCTCTATCTCTAATGCTCTAATATCTAATTTCTGGTTATACTGAATCCTGAATCCTGAATACTGTCTACTTCCTGATCGATCGATAATTGATACTTGTTCCGCAGGAGAGGACTCATGATCCCTAGATACACCCGTCCCGAAATGGCGGCCGTCTGGGCGCCGGAGAATCGCTTCAAAATATGGCTCGATGTCGAGGTAGCTGCGTGCGAGGCCTGGAACCGGATCGGCCGGGTACCGGACGAGGCACTGGCCAGGATAAAGGCGTCAGCCGGTTTTGACATACAGCGCATCGAAGAGATAGAGAGGGAGGTCAAGCATGACGTCATCGCCTTTCTCACATCGGTGGCGGAGAAGGTCGGCCCCGAGTCCCGTTTCATCCACCTGGGGATGACCAGTTCCGATGTCCTGGATACGTCTCTCGCCGTTCAGATGGTTCAGGCGGCCGATCTGATCCTGGAGGGGATCGACGGGGCCAGGGAGGCTGTCCGGGACAGGGCAATGGAACACCGGGACACTCTGATGATGGGACGGTCCCACGGTATGCACGCCGAACCGACGACCTTCGGTCTCAAGATGGCCCTGTGGTACGATGAGTTGGGCAGATGCCGGACCAGGATCGGCAGGGCGAGAGACGGCATAGCGGTGGGCAAACTCTCCGGGGCAGTGGGGACTTATGCCAACATACCTCCTGAGATCGAGGAATACGTATGCAGGAGGCTGGGTCTCGTACCGGCCAGTGTGGCCACCCAGATCATCCAACGGGACAGACACGCCGAGTACATGACGGCTCTGGCCCTGGCAGCGAGTTCCCTGGAGAAGTTCGCCGTGGAGATCCGGCACCTTCAGCGCACGGAGGTCGCCGAGGCAGAAGAGCCCTTCACAGACGGTCAGAAGGGGTCGTCGGCCATGCCTCACAAGAAGAACCCCATCCTGTCGGAGAACCTCACGGGGCTGGCCCGACTGATCAGGGGCTATTGCCTGTCGGCTATGGAGAACATTCCCCTCTGGCACGAGAGGGACATCAGCCATTCGTCGGTTGAGAGGGTTGTCCTTCCGGATGCCACCATCCTCCTCGATTTCATGGTCCACAGGTTCGGCGGTCTGATCCGGGGGCTGGTTGTCCACCCTGAAAGGATGGAGAAAAACATGGGGCTCTCGGGCGGGGCCACCTTCTCCCAGAGCCTTCTTCTCGCCCTGGTGGACTCGGGCATGACCCGTGAGGACGCCTATCGGGTGGTGCAGCGCAGCGCCCTGGAAGCTGTCTCCACCGGGACATCCCTGGCCGAGCTGGCGGCGAATGATCCGGAGGTAAGGGAGCGGTTGACACCAGAGCAGATCGCCGAGATCTTCGACCCTGCAAGCCACCTGAAGCATACCGATCTGATCTTCCGGAGGGTTTTCGGCGAGGAGAGCTGATTTGGCTGTTCGAATCGAGGTGGGTTACAGAGATGGCGTTCACGACCCTAGGGGTGAATGGGTCGTCCAGGAGGCCGGCAGTCTTACCGGGATCACCCTGCGCTCGGTGCGGACGGCCAATATCTACACGCTGGACATGGACCTTCCCGGTGATGTCCTGGAAAAGATCGCCTCAGGTCCCTTCTCCGATCCCATAATTCAGGAGTATTCCATCGGAGGGCCGATATCTTCGGATTTCCAGATCCTGATCGAGGTCGGCTACAAACCGGGTGTGACGGACAACGTGGGAAGGTCAGCCGGAGAGGCGGTATCCCAGATCCTCGAACGCCCCCTGGCCGGCGGCGAGGCCATCTACACTTCCATACAGTACCTGATCGACGGGGATCTCTCCCATGCAGATGCCGAGCGCCTGGCCTCGCAGGTACTTGCCAACGACCTCATACACAGGTGGGAGATCGTCCACCGAGACCAGTTCGATCCGGAGCAGGGCCTGTCCCCTGATATCCCCAAGGTGGTCCTCTCAGGGGAGGGAGGACGGGTGGCGGAGGTCGATCTCGACGGCAGTGACGACGACCTGATGCGGATCAGCCGGGATGGTCTTCTGGCCCTGTCCCTGGAGGAGATGAGGACCATACAGGCCTATTTTGCCCGACCCGATGTGGTGAAGAGGAGACGGGAAGTGGGATTGGGCGGCAAAGCCACCGACGTCGAGATCGAATGCCTTGCCCAGACGTGGTCGGAACACTGCAAACACAAGATCTTCAATGCCCTGATCCACTACAGGGAGGGAGAGGGCAAGGTCGAGACCATCGACTCCCTCTTCCATTCCTACATCGTCAGGGCCACCGAGGAGATCCGGACCGGGATGGGGAAAGGGGATATCTGTCTGTCCGTATTCAGGGACAATGCCGGGGTGATCCGCTTCAACGAGGAATACAGCCTTGTGTTCAAGGTCGAGACCCACAATTCGCCGTCCGCCCTGGATCCCTACGGCGGGGCTCTGACAGGCATCGTCGGGGTCAATCGCGACCCCTTCGGCACAGGCAAGGGAGCGAATCTGCTTTTTAACACGGATGTGTTCTGCTTCGCGTCGCCCTTTTACGACAAACCTCTGCCGCCCCGCATCCTCCACCCCAGGCGGATCTACGAGGGTGTTGTCGAAGGAGTGGAGCACGGGGGCAACAAGAGCGGGATCCCCACCGTCAACGGTGCCGTCGTCTTCGACGAGCGTTTCCTCGGTAAGCCCCTCGTGTACTGCGGTACCGGCGGGATCATGCCGAGCCGGATCATGGGGTCGCCGTCTCACGAGAAACGGGCGCTGGTCGGCGACCGGATCGTCATGGTGGGAGGGAGGATAGGCAAGGACGGGATTCACGGCGCTACCTTCTCCTCCGAGGAACTCCACGAGGGTTCACCGGTATCCGCGGTTCAGATCGGCGATCCCATTACCCAGAAGAGGATGACCGATTTTCTTCTCAGGGCCAGGGACGAGGGCCTCTACAACAGCATCACGGACAACGGAGCGGGGGGCCTGTCCTCATCCGTCGGTGAGATGGCCGAGGACACCGGCGGGGCCGAACTTCACCTCGACCTCGCCCCCCTGAAATATCCGGGCCTCGATCCCTGGGAGATCCTCATATCGGAGGCTCAGGAGAGGATGACCGTCGCGGTTCCGCCGGACAACCTCGCCCGCTTCCTGGATCTGTCCGAGAAGATGGGAGTGGAATCGACAGATCTGGGACGGTTCACCGACTCCGGATCCTTTCACATCCTCCACGAAGGCCGGACGGTGGGATTCCTGGACATGGCGTTCCTCCACGACGGGGTTCCCCAGATGGTGCTGGAGGCACACTGGACGGCTCCCTCACGGCAAGAACCGATATTCGACCAGCCCCCTGACCTGAACGAGGTCCTCCTCTCACTCCTGTCGAGGCTGAACATCTGTTCCAAGGAATCGATCGTCCGCCGGTACGACCACGAGGTCCAGGGGGGCAGCGTCGTGAAACCGTTCACGGGGGCCCACGACGACGGCCCTTCCGATGCCGCGGTCATCCGTCCCATCCTGAATTCCTTCGAGGGTGTGGTGGTGGCCAACGGGATCGTCCCCCGCTACAGCGATATCGACACCTATCACATGGCTGCGTGCGCGGTCGACGAAGCGCTGCGGAACTACGTCTCCGTGGGCGGTGACCCGGACTGGGCTGCGGCGCTGGACAACTTCTGCTGGTGCGACCCGGTAGCGTCCGAGAAGACGCCGGACGGTCCCTTCAAGCTGGCGCAACTCGTCAGGGCCAACAGGGGACTCTACGATGCGGTGACGTCCTACAGAGTGCCCCTGATATCCGGCAAGGACAGCATGAAAAACGACTACATCATGGGGGACATCAAGATCTCCATCCCCCCGACACTCCTCGTTTCCGTCATCGGCCGGATGGAGGACGTTCGGTCAGCCGTCACCATGGATCTGAAGAGACCGGGGAATGTCCTGTACCTCCTGGGGGAGACAGCGGACGAACTCGGAGGGTCGGAATACTACGCCCACTTCGGACACATCGGGGCAAATGTGCCCCAGGTGGATTTCACCCGGGCGAGAGAGCGGTACCTTCGTCTGCACAGGGCTGTCGTCGAGGGCCTCGTCGCCTCCTGCCACGATTGCTCCGACGGCGGGGTGGCGGTGGCCCTGGCGGAGATGGCCTTCTCCGGCGGGGTGGGCCTGGAAGTGGACCTCCAGGCCCTGCCGACGACAGGTGAGCTGCGAGCCGACAGGGTCCTGTTCTCCGAGTCAGCCAGCCGGCTGCTGGTGGAGGTGGCCCCCGGGAAGGCCGGGAGATTCGAGAAGGTCATGGGGAGCACCGTCTGGGCCAGGATCGGCGTCTGCACCGCGGATGAGAGGTTGTCGGTGAGATCAGGGAAAGGGCTGATCCTGTCCCTCGCCCTCGACCGGATGAGGGATGCGTGGAAATCCCCCCTGGGAGGACTGTGATGCGGGTCCGCCCCAAAGCCGTCGTGATAACGGGCAACGGCACCAACTGCGAGCGCGAGGCGGCCGAGGCCTGCCGGCTGGGCGGATTCGATCCGAGGATCGTCCACATCTCTGACCTTCTTTCCGGGGAAGTCGTCCTGGACGACTTCCATTTTCTCAACCTGACAGGGGGCTTCCTGGACGGAGACGACCTGGGCGCCGCCATGGTCCAGGCCAACCGTCTCAGGTACGCCAGGGTCGAGGGGTCCGGGGAGAGGCTGTCCGAGCAGCTGTCCCGGTTCATCGATCAGGGCAAGCCCATTCTCGGGGTCTGCAACGGCTTTCAGCTCATGGTGAAGATGGGACTGCTCCCCTGTCTGGACGGTGAGCAGAGGCAGGTGGCCACCTTGACCTTCAACGACTCGGGACGCTTCGAGGACCGATGGGTCCACCTGATCGCGGACGCTTCCTCTCCCTGTATCTTTACCCGGGGCGCCGAGAGCCTGACTCTTCCGGTAAGGCACGGGGAAGGGAAGTTCGTGGTGTCGGACCCCGAAGTCCTGGACCGAATGGAGTCCGGCCGCCTCCTCACGCTCCGCTATGCCGATGCCGGCAGCGGGCGGGCGACGATGGATTACCCCATGAATCCCAACGGCTCCATGGCCGCCGCAGCCGGTATCTGTTCCCCCAGCGGTCTCCTCTTCGGACTCATGCCGCATCCGGAGGCCTACCTTCATCGGGTGAACCATCCCAGGTGGACGAGGGAGGAACTGCCGGAGGAGGGCGCCGGGATTGCATTCTTCCGGAACGCCTTCGAGTATGTGGGGGGATCCTAGAGGTTAGAGCATTAGAGATTAGAGCATTGGAGCATTAGAGGTCAGAGGATCAGGACCCGAGTCAGCAGATCGGGGATCGGGACATCGGGGACCAGGCAAAAGGGATAACACATTGGAGATCAGACTGGACAAATTCAGAGAGGAATGCGGGGTGTTCGGCGTCTTCGGGCATCCCGAGGCGGCCAATCTAACCTACCTGGGCCTCTATGCCCTTCAGCACCGCGGCCAGGAGAGCGCCGGCATCGCCAGCACCGACGGCAGTCGGGTCTACCGTCACGGCGAGATGGGTCTCGTCAACGACATCTTCACTCCGGACATCATCACCCGTCTCCCCGGCACGGTGGCCATCGGGCACAACCGTTACTCAACCGCCGGTCAGAGCCTTCCCGAGAACATCCAGCCGCTCGCCGTGACCTACTCCCGAGGCGGCCTTGCGGTAGCCCACAACGGCAACCTCGTCAACGCGGGTGCCATAAGATCGGAGCTGGAGGAGGCCGGAGCGATCTTCCAGTCGTCATCGGACACCGAGAACATCATCCATCTCCTCGCTCGGTCGAAGGCGACAAGGTTCGTGGACCGGGTCGTCGAAGCCCTGTATCAGATCCGCGGTGCCTATTCCCTGCTGATCCTGACCGAGAGACGGATCATCGCCGTCAGGGATCCGCGAGGGTTCAGGCCGCTGTCCCTTGGGCGGCTGGGCAATGCCTGGGTTTTCACCTCGGAGACATGTGCCCTCGACCTCATCGAGGCCGAGTTCGTCCGCGATCTGGAGCCTGGTGAGATGATCATGGTGGATGAGGACGGCCTGCAGTCGTTTTTCCCCTTTCCCAAGATGAAGGCCTCTCCATGTATTTTCGAGTATATCTACTTCGCCAGGCCGGACAGTATCCTCGGGGGGCAGAGTGTGTATGATTGCCGCAAGCGGCTCGGACGCAGGCTGGCCCGGGAAGCCCCCGTCGACGCCGACGTGATCGTCCCCGTGCCCGATTCCGGTGTCCCGGCGGCCATCGGATTCGCCCAGGAGATGAAACTGCCGCTTGAATTGGGCCTCATCCGCAATCACTACATCGGCAGGACCTTCATTGAGCCGTCCCAGTCCATCCGTCACTTCGGGGTCAAACTCAAGCTCAACGCCTGTACTGAGGTCATGCGGGGCAAGAGGGTGGTGCTCATTGACGACTCTATCGTCCGGGGCACCACGAGCCGGAAGATCGTCAAGATGGTCCGGGATGCCGGGGCCGCCCAGGTGCACATGAGGATCAGTTCTCCACCGACGACCAATCCCTGCTATTACGGCATCGACACCCCCACACACAGAGAACTCATCGCCTCGGACCACACCGTTGAGGAGATCCGAAAGTACATAACGGCCGATTCCCTCGGCTATATGAGCATGGAGGGAATGAAACAGGCCCTGGCCTGGGAGGGCGATCTGGATCCGGCGTCCCTCTGCGATGCCTGCTTCTCGGGAGATTATCCCGTCGCGCTCCCCAAAGAGGACGCATCGCAGATGTCCCTGTGGTCGGCCCGCGTAAGCCATGTCTGAAACGGCTGCCTTCCTCGCCCTCATCGAGAGCGCTTCCTCGAGAGGGGTCGAGGCCAGGCGGCGCTTCCTCGGTGAGCACGGTGAGCACGAGATGGGATGGAGCTACGCCAACATCGGAGAGGTCGACAGCCGCCTCAACCGCCAGATCGGGCGCAAGGGGTTTTTCCGCCTTTTCCTTTACGTACCCCGCGAGGGAGGGGGAAGTGTCACGCACTGGATGCGGATCACAGGGCTCAAGACATACTCACGCCCCACCGTCTTCAACGATCCTGCCGACGGCAGGCGTTATCTGGTCCATTCCAGGATGGTGATCAGTTCCATCGAGACCCTTGATCCAGCCCTTCGCCTTGAGTCGTTCCGGAGTATCGACAACAGGAAGCCTGACCCCAGGCACCTGGAACTGGGATTTCTCTTTGTGGTCGATCCGGAGGTCTGAGGTGGACGTGCCGCGTATCCTCATCCTCCTCCTCGGTGTCTTCCTCCTCGCCTACGGACTTGCCGCCTACCGCTACTTCTATCACATCCTCGGCGCCACCACCGGTCTGGTCATTGGGATCGCCCTTCGCAAGACCATGTTGAAACTTCCCGGCCTGTCGGAAAATCCCGGCGTTGCCAGTTTCCTCATCTTTTTGCTCTTCATCCTCCTCGGGATGTTCATAGCCACCCGATTCCGGAGACTCCTGGCGTTCCTGGCCGGTCTCGGAACCGGTGCTATCCTGTACAGGGGCATCGCCTCCCTGTGGACCGGATCGGAGCTGACCGTTCAGGTTTTTCCATCGGAGTCCCTCGGCCTGATGGAGCTGCTGGCCGGCATGGTCACGGGGGTGTTCTTCCTCCTGTTCGAGGGAGTTTTCGCTCTCATCCTGACCTCAGCCGTCGGCGCGGCACTGTGCGCCCATGCCCTCGGCGGCCGCTGGACCTTCCCGGTCTGCCTTGCGCTGGGACTGGTGGCGCAACCTCTGATCTCACGGAGGATCGTGCCTGAGACCGGTCCCGGTTCGGGAAAGACGCGCGGAAAGACGACGATCATCGTGGCCGTCCTGATGGTCCTGCTTCCGACGCAGGTGTCCCTTGCCGCCTGGGAGATCAGCCGGGTGAACAAGTCGTCGGCAAGGGTGATCTTCGACGGGGGGAAAAGGCACGGTGTCAGAGCGGGCGAGGAATACGCGGTGGTGAACGGCCGAGACGATCTCCTGGCGGTCATTACCGTCTCCGAAGTATACACCGATGAGGCCTATTCCGAGGCCCTCCCTGCCGAAGAAGTCGAGAGGATCAGGACCGGTGACAGGGTCCTCACCTTGGAGGATTACGAGTACTCCCGACTGCGCTCTTCGCCAAGCGTCGACGGACACCTCGATTTTCTGAGCAGATATCCGGAAAGCCGATACCGGCCCGAGATCGAGGAAACAGTGGACAGGATCCGATATGGGAAAGCCCTTTCCCGGGACACGGTGACCGCCTACAGGGAATTCAGGAGGCAGTATCCCGGCAGCCGGCACGCGGCTGACGCCCTCGCCCGGGAGGAGGAACTCTCCTTCCAGAGGGCGGCGGAGGAGGGTACGGAAGAGGGATATTCGAAATTTTTGAGGGACTATCCCGGTACGGAAAGGCTGTCCGGCATGATGGAGGTCCGGCTCTTTCTCAGGACCAGGAGTGAGGACAGGGTCTATGCGTACCAGGAGTTCCTGGCAAAGTACCCCCGGAGCGGTCTCGCCGATCAATGTCTGGAAAGGATCCGGGAGTTCGAGCGCTGGGCCCACGAACTGGAGTTCGGCCAAAAGCGTATCGAAGCCATCCGCTTTTTCGGCAGGTACGGGGATCCAACCGCTGTCCCTCAGCTGGTGGGAAAACTGGCGGATCCCGAGCTCGGCCCGGAGGCCAGAAAGGCGATCCTGGCCATCGGAGAACCGGCTGTCAAACTGCTCATGGAGGTTCTGATCTCGCCCCTGCAAAGCGTTGACCTCAAGGACCGCGCCGCCTCGATCCTGGGAGAGCTGGGAGAGGTCTACGCCGTCCCGGCCCTGAGAACCTACGTGAGAGAGAATGCCACTGAAGCCGGTCGGGCGGCCCTCGACGCGCTGGAAGAGAAGCATAACTGATGGTATAGTTGAGAAAGTATCTGAGTATCAGGGGTTGGGAGATCGAGCTCCTGCATGAGGGGTTGGACATCAGAGATTAGACATTTGACATCAGAGATTTGACATTAGAGATTAGACATTAGAGATTAGACATCAGAGATTGGACATTAGTGATTAGTGATTGGTGATCAGACATTAGAGATTAGAGATAAGGGATTGGACATCGGGCATCGGTGATCGGGACAAAGGGGATTGAGAGGGAGATCGGATGGGTAAGCGTCGCAGGGACATCAAGAGGCGGAAAAGACTTCAGGAGGGCCAGGAGAAGGTCCGGGAGGCGGCGGAACCGATCCGTGAGGAAGGTATACCTGAGGAAGAGGACCTGGATCTCCTCGACGATGACGAGGTCGTCACTGAGCCTCCCTCGGCCGAGAGGGAGGAGCCTGCCCCCGCTTCGGCAGCGCCCATCCGTCAGGAATCTCCAGGAGTCCCCGTTCGGGATGTCTCGGAAGCGGGATGGCTGGGCAAGAACAAGGAGAACCTCCTTCTCGGCATGCTGGTGCTGTACGTCCTCCTCCTCGGCCTGGGGACCATAGGGGAACTCTTCGAGATCGAATGGATCCTCAACCTGCCCATTTTCAGGTGATTTGACTGCCGGGTCGGGTCGGTCTATTCTTCTGAGCGGGGGGTTGGAACAGAGAAGGGGGTGGTTATGAGATATCGTTCCTGGCTGTGTGCACTGCTCGCGGCAGCCATCCTTGGGACCGTTTCCTGCAGGACGGTCTCGAAGGGCGACATCGCCTACCTCATCAAACACCCCAGATCCCACCGCGATATCACCATCTCCTTCTCCTATGACGAGGAACGGGAGAGAAATATCCTGCAACGCATCGGCTGGCAGGGCAGAATCATCATCTGGCAGATCGAGTGCACCAACCGTTATTTCTTCTTCCGCCCGTTCCAATTCACCCAGGGCGATCTCATCACGAGACCGGTCCTTTGCCTTGTCAGAAAATACCTCTGTGACGACAAGACACCCGAGGAGGGTTACGTCTTCCAGGGTTACCTCTACCTCGACGAGCGGTACGATCTGAGCAGACCGATAACCATCACCCTCGCCGACCGGGTCATCCGGGTCGTCTTTCGGACATAGCGGATACCTTGGGGCATATGGTTTGAAAAGGTGAAAGGGGGAACCGAGGTGAAAGGACCGCACAGACCGGGGAAAGAACAACCCCCTAAGACGGCGCCGGCGGCTATGGCGTGCGCCCTTCTCCTCGTGGCTGTCGTCTCGTGCACGGGTGCCGGTGAAGTCAAGACGGACGAGGGGCGGGCAGGATCCGGCATCGAAGGGATCGTCCGTCTCGAGGGCCGGGAAAGCCCGGTAGCCGGGGCCCACGTGTATGCCTACACGGACTACAGCAAGAATCTCATGGGAGTTGCCGATTACGTGAGCAAGGGCTCCAAGGCAGACGGCTCCTATCGGCTGGACCTTCCCCCCGGGGAGTACTATCTCGTCGCCCGCAAGAGGGCGACAGGCGCCAATTACGGGCCGATCGTGACCGGGGACCTTTATGACCACCGGTTCGAGGCGAAGCCGGTAAAGGTTCGGGAGGGGGGTTATCTCGAGCAGGATTTTGACCTCACCCGGCTGAAGGAGCCTCTCTTTTTCCAGGTCTTCACCGAGGAGGCGAGAAAGACCGATACGGGAATCCGGGGACGGATCCTCGATGATTCGGGGGTGCCGGTTGCCGGGGCTTTCGCCACGGCCTACGAGAACCAGGACATGAGAAGGCTTCCCGATTATGCCTCCAGTGTCACGGACGATGAGGGGTACTTCACCCTCTATCTGCCGAAGGGTGGTCGGTATTACATCGGCGCCCGATCGCACGCCCGCAAGGTGCCTCAGCCCGGCGAACCCGTGGGCCGGTACACGGGCACCGAGGACCATTCGGTTCTGGTCTCCGACGGCAGTTTCGTCGAGGGGATCGAGATCCGTCTCAAACCGTTCCGGTCGGAAGTCCCGGCAGGCTACCGGCCCTATTGAAGTGCGGGCAATGTGTACCGGGCACAGGCAGAGACCTGTACATGGCAGGCCGAAAACGGGAAATGGGAAGGTGACATGATTCGGACGACGAAGGGCGAAACATCGGTCCGGACGGTCCTCATTCTGCTGATGACCTTAACCCTATGGACCGACGCGGGCTGGGCGGCGAGCGGAAAAACGGCCAAAAAATCGGGAATTTCCGGGACGGTGGTCATGCGGGAGACCGGTGAGCCCGTGAAAAAGGCATACGTCTATGCCTATGTCGGAAAACCTCAGGTCAGGGCACGAACGCTGGGCATCATCGGCATCACCGATTGGGTGAGCCACGGCACGGCCGAGGACGGGACATACACCATGGACCTTCCCCCCGGGGAATACTACGTCGTGGCCAGAAAGAGGAAATCGGGTCTGAACTACGGCCCTCTCTACCAGGGAGATTTCTACGATCACTCCCACGCCGGTGAAGCTGTAGTCGTGAGGAGGGGCAGGTATGTCGAGTGCAATTTCAAACTCAAGATGCTCATGGAGCCCCTCTTTTTCCAGGGTCTTTCCGCAAAGGAACGGGAAACGGACACGGGCGTCAGGGGCCGGCTCCTCGATGGGGACGGCAACCACGTACCGGGGACCTTCGTGATCGCCTACAAGGACGAAGACATGTACCGCCTGCCCGACTTCGCTTCCACTCTGACGGACGATGAGGGCAACTACATCCTTTATCTGCCGAAGGGCGGCCGTTACTGGCTGGCGGCCAGATTCTACGCCATGAAGGTCCCCGAGGAGGGAGAGCCCTTCGCCCGCTACGAGGGGTCGGACGACCACTCCGTCATGGTCCCCGACGGCACCTTCCTGGAGGGTATCGACATGACCTTGCGTCCCTACGACGGAAGCCCCCCGGAGGGATACCGTCCCGTTCACTGACCGCGATGAAAAGGGAAAAACCGCCAGGCCTGGCACGGGTCATTGACGATCTGGCGGCCCTCGCAGACAAAAGCGGCGACGAAGGATTAGCGGGCGCCGTCGATATCCTCGCGGCCGCCGTGCCGGCGGACTGTCACGCTCTCCTGAGAATTATCCCGGCGGGCAGCAGGGTCGACATCCTCATGTGCACCGGTGTCGACTGTCCCCCTTTCGAGGTCGGGCGCAGCCTGGAGGCGCCCGGTTTTGCCGGACAGGTGATAAACCTCGTCGGCCATGAACCCGCCGCCGTGGCCGGCTTTACCGCCGAGGACACGCCCGGATGGTTGGCCGGTTTGAAGACCGTCCTCCTCGCGAAGGACCGGCTCCCGGACCTGGCGGACGATCCCTTTCTGGCGGTGATCGCAGGCAGGGGGGGATCGGAGCCCTTCGCCCACCATCAGATCGAGTCCTTCAGTGTTTTGGCCCGGTTCCTTCTGCTCATGGTCCGGTATTATAACCTGGCCGGCCACTTCAGGGCCCATTCCCCGGCGGAACACGATCCCGTCACCGGCCTGCCCCTGTACAGCACCTTTCACGAGGCCCTCGAAAGGGAGATCTCAAGGGCTCGACGGAAGGAAAACGGCCATCTGGGTATCTCCCTCATAGCCGTCATCAGCGCCCGAGGGGATCAGATGGGAGACCATTTTGACGGGGATCACGGCCTGCTGAGGGGGATCGCCGCCTTTCTGAGGGAACACTTCAGGGATTTCGATACCGTGGCCAGATATGGGGCCTACGGCTTTTCCGTTCTTCTGCCGGACGTTTCCGATGAGGAAGCCCTCAAGGTCACTGACCGTGTTCTCGGACAGCTGCGCCTTTTCGTCGAGGATCAGGTCCCCGCCGAGGTGGCGGTGGTCCGGGCCGGCGTCGCCTCCTATCCCAGTGACGGCACCAACGCCGAGAGGCTCCTCGAGAAAGCTGAGGCCGCCCTCGGTCAGGCCGCGGAGAGAGGGTCGGCCGAGGCCGTCAGGTGGCTGGGATGAGCCGGGCAGCGAGGCAACTCCCCCCGCCCCTGTGGCAGCGTCTGGGTGCACTGGGAGACGCCCTTGTCGGGAGACGGTCCGTCCGCCGGTTCTCGTCCGACGGAATATCCGACGAGGACCTGTCCCTGCTCCTTGCCTCGGCGGGGGGGATCACCGATCCGGTCAGGGGCCTGAGGTCTGCGCCGTCGGGCGGGGCCTGCTACCCGCTGGAGATCTATCTGGTGAGCAAACACGGGGTGGAACAGTACGTCCCCGAGAGGAACTCTCTCATCCCCGCTAAAGGAGCCGACGTCAGGGCCGATCTGGCCCGCCATTCCTATAACCAGTCCTTCCTCGCCGACGCGCCTGTGACGGTGGCCATCTGCGCCGAATATCCGAGGATCACCGGCCGATACGGAAGGCGGGGAATCCGGTACGCCATTCTCGAGGCCGGCCATGTGGCGCAGAACCTCCATCTGGCGGCGCAGGCCCTCGGGTACGGTTCGGTGGCAGTGGGTGCCTATGATGACGAGGGGGTTAAGGAGGCTCTGGGCGTGGCGGGTGACGTTCTCTATCTCATCCCGGTGGGACGGCCGAGATAGGAAGCGAGGCCAGATGCCGGCGTCCTGAGAGGGCCCTTCGACAGGCTCCGTTCGACAAGCTCACGGCAGGCAGGGCAGGCGAGAAGCGGACGCGGGGACGCGGGGACGCGGAGAGAAAAACGAATCACGAATCACAAGTCACTGATCACGGCGGTTTTCCAACCCTTCGACAGGCTCAGGGCAGGCTGTGAACAGGGAACTGTGAACCGGGAACTATCCTTTTGCATTTTGGACTTGGGATTTTGGGTTAATGGATTTAAGGAGGTCCGGATGTACCGCAATCTGTTGATAGTATGTCTTCTCGGAATGCTCCCTGCCGGCAGCTCTCTCGCCGCCGAGCCCCCTACGGCTCCCCTGAGCGCCGAGACGGAGGAGTGCATCGGCTGTCACATCTCGGTGACGCCCGGTATCGTGAAGGACTGGTCGGCCAGCAGGCACCAACGGATGACACCGGGAAGGGCCCTGCAGAGGCCTGAGATCGAACGCCGCATCTCGGTCCAGCAGGTCCCGGACAAGCTCTCCAGGGTTGCCGTGGGATGCTACGAGTGCCACAGCCAGAACCCGGACAGGCACGCCGACAACTTCGAGCACATGGGCTACCGGATCAACGTCGTGGTTTCACCGAACGACTGCGCCACCTGCCACCCGGTGGAGGTGAAGCAGTATTCCGGAACCAAAAAGGCCAGGGCTCACGGGAACCTGATGGACAACCCCCTCTACATGACACTGGCCCACTCCATCCTGGGATCGAAGTCGGTGGAGGATGGGGTGATCGTGTCCGCCGATGCCAGCGAAAACAGCCTGAGGGAGACCTGCCTCGGGTGCCACGGGACGAGGGTGGAGGTGAGGGGAATGAAGACGATTTCGACGCCCTTCGACGACATCCAGGTCCCCGACCTGACAAACTGGCCCAACCAGGGGGTGGGGAGGATCAACCCGGACGGCTCCCTCGGGGCCTGCACCTCCTGTCACCCCCGGCACGAGTTCTCCATCGAGGTGGCCCGCAAGCCCTACACATGCGCCCAGTGTCACCTCGAGCCCGACGTCCCGGCCTGGAACGTCTACAAGGAGAGCAAGCACGGCAATATCTACCTGTCGAAATGGAAGGAGTGGGACTTCACGGCTGTACCCTGGGTGATGGGAGAGGACTTCCGGGCCCCGACCTGCGCCGTATGCCACAACAGCCTGGTGACCAACCCCGACGGCGACGTCATCGCCCGGCGCACCCATGACTTCGGGGCCCGTCTGTGGGTCAGGCTGTTCAGCCTCGTCTACAGCCACCCTCAGCCCAGGGACGGGGACGTCACCGTCATCCGGAACGCCGACGGTCTTCCCCTCCCCACCACCTTTACCGGTCAGCCCGCGACGGAGTACCTCATCGACGGCCCCGTTGCGGAAAAGCGTCAGGCTGCCATGGTAGCTGTGTGCAACGGCTGCCACAGCACGGACTGGATCAACGGCCATTTCGACAAGCTGGACCGGACCATCGAGGAGACGGACCGCATGATCCTGACCACGACCCGGTTGATGACAGAGGTGTGGGAGAGGGGGATCGAGGACGGGACCAACCCCTTCGACGAGACCATCGAGAAGATGTGGCTCAAGCAGTGGCTCTTCTACGGCAACTCCATCAAATACGCCTCCGCCATGACGGGGGCTCCGGATTACGCGGCGTTCAAGAACGGCTGGTGGGAGATGTCAAGGAACCTCCGGGAGATGGCGGACATGATGGACATCAAGGGTAAGTTGAAGGAGGAGGAAGCGGAATAGGGGTGCAGGATCCAGGAGTCAGGAGCCGGAATCCAGGAGGAGGGGAGAAATGAGTCCAGGGTCCAGAGGCCGGGGTCCAGAGGGGGCGCAGGGGCGGTAGGGCGAGGGGGAGAAGTGAGTCCAGAGTCCAGGGGCCGGGGTCCAGAGGGGGCGCAGGAGACACGGGGAGAAAACGCTGTTGTCATTGCGAGGAGTTACGAGAGGGACGAGGGCGACGCGGCAATCCAAGATTTCCCGGATCGCTTCACCTGTAGGCAGTTCGCGATGACAGGAAATGCGCGGGGACGCAGGGGACACGGAAATACGAGGGGGCGAGGGGGAGATAGGGCGAGGGGGCGAAAAGCGGACGCGGGGACACGGGGACGCGGAGAAAAAAACGAATCACAAATCACGAATCACTAATCACGGCTGTTTCCCAACGGTGAACCGTGAACTGTGAACGAGTCCTTCCGAATCTCTAATCACAAATCACAGATCTCGAAAGTTATATTTTGGACTTTGGATTTGGGATTTTGGATTGGCTAAGACTATGGCGGCGGCGGCGGAGGTGCTGCATCCCTGTCCCTGGTTCCGGGCGGGATCCTCCGGAACAACCTCAGAAAGACACCGGCTGCCCGCGGAACGTCGCTGACGTAGTCGTAGCGGCCCGTCCTCAGGCGGGCAACGACCCTCTCCAGTTCCGGGTCGACGAAGACGACCTCGGTAACCAGGTAGGACGGGGGTGCCTGATACTGCTGTTTCCCCTTGGTGAGCACGCTGGTCAGAATGCCCTGGACGAGGGCCTCACCCGCGCTGTGGTATTCGCCCTCCCCCGCCGACAGAACAATGAGGTCGGCGCCCAGGGCCTCGCCCAGGACAGGGGCTGTCTCCAGGGGACCTTCATACCTTCTGTCCCGGTAGGCCTCAGGCGGCGCGACTCCCGCCCCGAAGGCCAGTTCCATGAAGGCCTCCATGAGGTCGTCGTCCTCTGCGATCCTCTCGTTGCTGTCCATGGGGGCCAGGACCTCGTATCCCTTGTTCACCATGGCCACGGCAATGGCCTCCTGGACCAGGGCCCCGTATCTGTCGGACAGCTCCGTGTTTTTGGAGGTGAACGGCGCCCCGGTGCTGATCTCCATGCGCGAGGGAAGGACGGCGATGGTCGAGTAGCGGCCGGGTTCCCAGAGCGGCGGGGGCGGTTCGAACGCACCGGCGCAGCCGGTCACGGTCAGGGCGGCCAGAATGAGGAAGGGGACCGTCAGCGCGCCCCTGTGTCTGTTCTCACTATCGGTCCTCACTTGGCCCTCCCGCCTTCAAGGGCCCTGCCCGGAAGAAACCGGAAGTCAGGTCCGCCTTCTTCTCTGGCCCCTTTTCCTCTGAGGGGACCTTTCCTGCCCATGACGTGATACGCTCCTTCCGCGCTTTCCGGCCCTCTGGTCACTGAGGAACCGCTTGACGGTGAAACCGGGCTCATTGTCCTGGCCGTAATGGTCTTCGTAGGGCACCTCGTAGGGCAGGGGATGACCCAGCAGCTTCTCGATCTCCGGCAGTGACATGCAGTACTGATCACAGGCCAGGGTGTAGGCCTTGCCCCTCTTGCCGGCTCTTGCCGTCCGGCCGATCCTGTGGACGTAGTCCTCCGGGTCCTGGGGGACGTCGAAGTTGATAATGTGGGTCACGTCGTCGATGTGAAGGCCCCGTGAGGCCACATCCGAGGCCACCAGGAGGGGGGTCTTGCCCCGCTTGAAGCGGTCGAGGACCCTGTTCCGGGCCGACTGCCTGAGGTCGCCGGTGAGCAGTCCCACGTTCTCCAGGCCGTGGTCCTTCAGTTTCTTCACCAGCCAGCCGGCGGTGATCTTCATGTTGGTGAAGATAAGCCCCTTGGCGATCTCCTCCCGTGACAGGATCCCCATGAGGAGGCGGAACTTCTCGTCCCTGTCCACGTGGAAAACGGTCTGGTCGATGCCTTCGGCCATGATCCGTTCGGGTTCGACGGCCACGTCCCTGGCCCTGTTCATGTGGCTGCGGGCGATCCTCTTGGTGTTGCTGTCCAGGGTGGCCGAAAAGAGCATGGACTGCCTCTCGGCGGCGGGGGGAAGGCGGCGAAAGATCTGCTTCAGTTCGTCCCAGAAGCCGAGTTCGAGAAGGCGGTCGGCCTCGTCGATGACGAGAAAACGGATGCTCCCGAGATCGAGGACTTTCTTGCGGGCGAAGTCGAGAAGGCGGCCCGGGGTGCCGATAACGATGTGAACCCCTCCTTTAAGATCCTCTTCCTGGCGGCGGTACCCCTCGCCGCCGTAGACGGCGGTCAGTTTCAGGCCGGTGTGACTGCCGAGGAGGATCCCCTCCCTGTAGATCTGGATGGCGAGCTCCCGGGTGGGGGCGAGGACCAGAGCCAGGGGAGCCCCGTTATCGCCCGGATCCTCGGACCGGAGGATCCTCGTGAACATGCCGATGAGGAAGGTGGCGGTCTTGCCCGTCCCCGTCTGGGCCTGGGCGCACAGGTCGTCGCCGGCAAGGGTAATGGGAAGGCCCTTGACCTGGATGGGCGTCATCCCGGTGAATCCTGCGTCTCTGATACCCTGCCTTACGGAATCGGGGAGGTCGAGGCTGTCGAAGCTTGTGATCTCAGGATCTTCGGATGGATTATCTTCCGGTCTGTTCTGAAGCGGGTTCACGGCTGTTTTTTTCGTCCCTCGTTGGATACTTGAGTTCCGGTCTTGGACCTGGTTGTTGATGCGGCAATTGTCTTGGCACCGCCGCTCTCCTGTTAATGTCTGGAGTGTAGGGGAAGGTGGGAATACTGTCAATGAACATGAAACAGAGCAGAATCATGTTGATTGACAGTAAGTTCTAAGGACAAAGTGCTAAGAGATAAGTGACAGGAGAATTAGAGATTAGATATTAGAGATTGGATAATTATCAGGGCGCAGAGCGGGGAAATCGGGTAATCGGAGTTATTATAGTAGTCGGTATCCAGTAGTCAGAATTCAGATGGTAATCTTTCATATGCTGAATACAGAATACTGACTACTGACTACGTATTAAAGAAGAAAGCCCCGGCTTTTTACCGGGGCTTTCTGCCGGCGGCAAATACGCCCTTTCTCCTAATAGCAGGTGTTGGAATTGTACCCACCGTTGTATCGATTCCAGTCCCAGTGACCCCAGTGTCGGTATCCCCAGTGCCAGGGCGGATCCTCACCGTCGCAGTTGTTGTATTTCGGGACCCACCAGTAGGGGACCCTGTAGGCTCGGTAGACGGAATTGGGATCTGTGGCCCTGGGGGCTCGGCCGTCCTCGTAGGGGGAGATGTACTCCCACACGATCTCTCCCTCATAGGTCACCTCAAAGACCCTTCCGCCATGGCCTTCGGTGATCAGGGTGTTTCCGTTTTTCAGCCTCTGGGCTCCGCTGATCAGATTGCTGTAGAACTTTCGCTCATCGCCCTTGACCTCACCGTCACCGTTCACGTCACCTTCCTGGACGGGATCCATGTACTCCCAAACGATATCCAGGGTTATGGGGTCGAACTCGATAACCCGGGAGTAGTTCCGGTATGTCGCAGGATAGTATCCCGGCATACCTGGCAGGAAGGAATCGAACCCGGCAATACCTCCATTGTCGAACACCAGTATGTTGCCGGCTCCGGGAAGACCCCTGGGGATCATGTGGGCCATGTGAAGGCCGATGATCTGGCCGATCTTGTGCTCCGGATAGCTGGCCGAGAAATGGGGTCCTACTTTCCATATAATGTCGCCCGCCTGCCATTTACCCTCCGGGTGGTCGTATCTGGCTATGATGCCCATATAATTGGCTGTACGCGAATCGAAGATGATATTGTCGGGATGGAAGCGCAGGTCGCCTTGGCCGCATCCGTACCACTTGTTGGGCCCGAGATAGGAGGCGGAATTGAAATGCTGCCAGTCTGTCGTGGTGGTCGGCGGCCTGCCAACCTGGATGTTCATTATGGCATCCCGGGCTTCGGCGTGAAATCCCATTTGGTCGAAATGGTCCTTCGCGTACCAATCGAAAAGGATGGTGCCGTCCCAGTCGATCTCGTAGATCCTGTCATCCAGTAGTGGGAAAGTGCTTATTGTCCCGATCACTCCGGGATACCCGTGGGACAGGATCAGCGTTTTCCCCCAGTCGGTGTACGGCCTCAATCCGGGAGCGTAGTAGCCGACCGGATTTCCTTCCCTCTCGTGGTCGTGGTGCCAATCGGCGCCACCCGGTTCACCGAAGTTGTCGTACCTCCAGACCTCGTTTCCACACCAGTCCTGCTGTTGAAGGGTTTTCGATCCTCGGAATCCTGTGTCGTTCCGTTCCGGGACCGAGCCGATGACATCGCCGCCGGGCAGCATTTTGGCGGGGACGGCTCCGAGAAGCCACTCTTTCACCATTTCCCCATTCATATCGATCAATATCGCGTTACATATCCCCCTCGGTGGATCACAGAGATGACCTCCCAGGGAACTCAACAGGGTGTAGCCGTCCCAGGTCTTTTCGGGTTTGTAGATCCTCAGGCCCGTGATCCCGTCCGGATTGTTGTCGACACCCCTCAATGAGTCGGCAAACGGACTGGGCGTGCCGGGCGGCCTCGGTGGATCCAGGATGTTTTCCACGATGTACTGGTGAAGATTCTCCGCCGTCAGTTCGTCGATATGTTCAGTGGAGATTTCATTGCCGTACCAGAACGAATGGCCTACTGCGGGCGACAGGACAACTGCCGTGAGGACCGCCAGTAAGAGAACCGGCAGTGTACGAAAAGTTCCTTTTCCCATGTTTTCCCCCTTTGCAAAACCCCCTGCTCCCTGAGAAGTCTGCAGTCTTAATAGAGAGCAGTTGTGCTCCTCATAGATTTACCCCCCTTTACCTCCTTTCCCCCGGTGAGAGGGTATGGCTTTTCGAGGCAAAATCCTGACATCTCCCCCGGGAAGCAGTCTTTTGGATCGATCGGTTATTGTAAGTTGTTAAGAATAATAAGTTATTACGACAAAAGACACTCAAATAAACCCCAATAGGGGTATGTTTTTTGAGTTTATCATATTATGAGCCAACTTTCACAAAAAAGTCCGGTTGTATACCCCGAGTGCATGACGTGGCATGGGAACCGAGGAATGACAGGGAGAAGAGGCGAGCGATGACCACCGTTGCGAGGAGCGGCGGGGAAATCGAGGGCAACGCGGCAATCCCGGAGATCAAGAATTTTTACCACAGAGGAACACCGAAGCTGCCATTTACAGGCCGCGCCACCCTTCGACAGGTTTCGTTCGACAGGCTCACGGCAGGCAGAGGACCACAGGGATCGAGAGGGGGCGAGGGGGGAAGGATATTATAGTTCTAAGAGATAAGTGATAAGAGATAAGTATAATGAGCTGTTACTTATCACATATCACTTAGTACCTGGAACATGGAACATGGAACCTGAGACATGGGACGCGGTTATCAGGCGGAAAGAAACAGCGGTTGCCATTGCAAACCGATACCTGGGTGAAACAATCCAGGCCAAGAACTTTACCACAGAGGACACAGAGGCGTCCTTTGAGACGCCGCCACAGAGTTCCACAGAGAGGTCTTTAGTTTTGGATTTTGGACTTTGGATTTTGGATTCGCAAACTAAT
>CP070719.1:1734614-1744656 GCA_020350725.1 bacterium | reverse complement strand
CGGTGCCGAAATCACCGGTGGCAAGGTCCGTGTCGCTGACGTAGAAACCGTCCAGGAGGAGGAGAGGATCCCTGAAGTCGCTCTCCACGAACTCCTGGATGCCGAGTGTGTCGTAACCGAAGGCGAAGTCAATGGTGGCATAGAACTCCATGTTGATGGACACGCCGAGGGGGCCGTAGACGGAGAAGAACTGGCCCCACTCGAACTCGAAGGTGAGCGGATCCATGTCGTAGGTGATGAGGACCGCCGGCCTGCCCGTCAGCAGGCCGAAGACCTGGGCCGGGTCGTCGAAGATGGGGAAGGAGAAATCCCCGGCGCTTCTCATCTTGTTCAGGACCCCCTTGGTCTTCTTGCCGCCTCCTCTGGGGGTGTTGTTGTTCATGGCGCTGTCGAAATCGCTGAACAGGTTCTCGATGGCCCTGGGATCGTTGAGAAAGTCCTCCGTGCTCTTGCCGATGTCGAACCTGTCGCTCCACAGCTCGGCCTTCTCCATGGTCTCCTTGTCATAGATGGTGTAATTGCCGAAATCCAGCAGCAGGCTTTCGGCCGAGGCCGGGTCGGGTATGGAGTTGATCAGGGTGATGACGTCGGCGATGGCGTACAGGAGCCTCTTGTCCACCCGTCCGGCCATGGCGGCGATGTCCAGCAGGGTCAGATCGGGACCGAGGTCGGAGATGACGGGTATCGGCTCGGTGAGGATGTCGATCACCGGCTGGATAGGCTCGGTCACGTCCTGGATCTTGTCCACCACCGGCCCGAGGACGTCGCTGACGTAGGACCCCAGGTCGAGGCTGACGTGCTGGAACTCGACCACCTTGAGGCTCTCCTTTATGGTCTTGACAAAGGCATTTTCCTTCTTCTTGTCCTTGTCCTTTCCATCGTCTTTATCCTTGCTCAGGAGCTCCGTGAGGGAGATGTCCAGCTCGAAGTCGGCGATGAAATCGGCGGTGATGCTGGGGAACCCGGCCGCTGTGTCCTCGCCGATGAGATCACCGCTCACCTCCAGGGTCAGCCCCAGCTCGGCGGCGGCCTCGAAACCGAGGACGAAATCCAGGCTGAGCTGGCCGAAGAGCTCGGGCAGGGTCAGGTGCTGGTCCAGGTAGTCGTTGATGTCCTCCCCGGGCGGCAGCTCGTCCTTGTGGGCGATCAGCTCGCGGTCGGCCTGGTTGATGATGTTGATGCCGAACTTGGCCGACAGGTGGGTGCTGTCCCCGTCGCCGTCCACGTCCTTGTCCTCGGCCTTGAACCGTAAGAAGCCGAGGGTGCCGATCAGGGCGGCGTCGGGGAGGGTGACCTCGACGTTCAGCTCGAGTTCGTCACCGTCGGAGATGTCCAGGTAGAAACCCTCCGAGAAGCTGATGCCGAAGCCGAAGGCGAGCTCCCAGGCGATCTCGAGCTCGATGCTGCCCTCGGTCTGCAGGTTCAGGCCGGGGAGACCGATGTCGAACCCGATACCGGCGCTCGGGTTCCAAAGCGTACCGCCGATGGTCATGTTCCACTGGATGAAGGAATCCGGGATGCTGGAGAAGTCCGACTCGAGAGCCACGTAGTCGCCCACCGTCTGGGGATCTCCGTCCTCCTCCAGAGGCAGGAGGAGATCGATCCCTGCCGGGCCCAGCAGGTCGAACAGGAATCCCGACACGATGTTCCGGTCAGGATCCTCGAAGTCGGTGACCACCTCATCGGCCGTCTCGATGATCCCCCGGAAGGGATCCACGAAATCGTAACGCAGGTCCTCGATGAACCGCGCCCCGTCGGCGAGCTGGTCGCCGATGAGGGGCAGGCGGAACCCGAACACCTCTCCGTCCAGGAGGTCCTGCAGGCCGGCCAGGAACAGGTCGAGGCCGTCCACGGCGAGCAGGATGTTGTCGAACAGGTTCGTCTTCTCCTCGGTGTATTCCTCCACGAAGTCGGGCCGGAACCCGCCGGGAAGGGTCAAGCCGGGGTTGGAGGAGAAACTGAAGGTGCCGATGTCGAGGGAGTTGAAGCTGGCGGGAAATTCGGCCTTTGCGGTCTGATCGAGGCTGCTCGCCACGTCCGGAGAACCCTCCGACAGGTCGACGTCGCCGACCGTTCTGCGCCCGGCAAATTCGGTGTTCGCTCCGAAAGTGACCACCGCCGAGGCGCTGCCGTCTGATATGTCGAGGCTGAACGGCCCCAGGTTGGCCCGAAAGTCAAGGTCCCGGACCGTGTGATCGACGCCGTTGAAGGGTGTGGACAGGGCGCCGTCGATGACGGTGTCCCCGTACAGGTAGACCTCTCCGGCATCGTCCTCGACACCCGGATGGCCCAGGTCGATGCCGAAGTCCAGGTTGAGGACCATGCCGCCCCCGGCCGGCAGGACCCCGGAGGCCCTCAGGTCGGCGTACTCATCGGAGACGGCGACCTCGGTCAGGGATGGGGGCAGATCCGCGTCAGCGCTGACGGTGACCGTGGTGATTTCCGTGCCGATGTCGTAGACCACCGACTGCACCCGGGTGTCCCGGATCAGCGAGCCGTCCTCGAAAGAGAGCCTGTAACCCTCGGCGATCAGCCCCCTCTGATCCCCGCTCAGGGTGAAGGCGGTGCCGCTGTCCCAAGCCAGGCCAAAGTCGGCGGTGGTGAGCATGAAGGAGACCGTCAGCTCGGTCAGGTCACCCGGCAGGACGCTGTCCGCCACGGTGACCGTGGTGTAGGACACGGTGACCTCCACCAGATCCTCCGGGAGGACGGGGTCATCGAGGATGACCGTGGTCGTGTCCGTGCCGCCATCGTACTGGGCGTCGGCAACCCTGGACTCTCCGCCGTCGAACATGGCCTTGGCCCCGGGGGCGATCTCACCTGTCCGGTCGCCGCTCACCGAGAACCGCTGGCCGTCCAGGCGGATAAGGCCAGCCGTCCCGTCGTAGGTGAAGGAGTCGTAGCCGACGTCCGTCACCCGGACCTCGCCGGTGGGGAAGAGGACCTTCGATCCCGGCCCCACCAGGGCGCTCTGATCGCCGTCCAGGATGAAGCTGCCGCCGGACTGGTCGACGGTGAGCCCGTGCCTGTCGTGGCTGAACTCGACCTCACCCCGCCGCCCCAGGTCGGCGAGGTTGACGTCCGGGATCAGATCCGGGAGGTTCACGTCCAGAAGGGCGGCGTCCAGAACGTCGCTGAACTCCGTCGCCAGGCCCATTTCGAAACGCAGAGCCGGTCTTTCCGGATCGCTGTCCCTGTCCAGACTCAGGTCGATGAAATCGTTGGCGACGGTCAGCGCCGAAAGGCCTGGGGAGAGGATCGGATCGAAGACGGCCACCTCGGTGAAGGAAACGGTCACGTCGTAAAGGTCATCGGGGAGATCGTCGCCGGTCAGGGTGACCCTGGTGATGTCGGCTCCGGCGTCGTAGTCCACGGTGGCCACCCGGGCCTGGCCGCCGTCGAAGACGGCCTCCGCCCCGGCGGGGATCTCCGCCGTCCGGTCACCGGCCAGGGTGAAGCCGCTGTCGCTCTCTCGGGACAGCTCGTCGCTGCCGGTGAAGGTGTTCTCGACAAAACCGACGTCCGTGACCCGGGTGTCGTCACCCCCGACCAGGACCTTGGCCCCCAGGGCGATCCTGTCGGTCCGGTCGCCGGCCAGGGTAAAGGTGTCCGCATTGTCGCCGTTGACCTCCAGTCCGTCGTCGACATCGGTGAACAGGAAATCCCTCAGGACGGTCACCTGCGAAAGATCGACCTCAAGGGCGCTGCCGGAGACGGAGACCCTGGTGTAGGACAGGGTCACCTGGGACAGGGACGACGGGAGATCGTCGCCGACCAGCGTTACCTGCGTGGTCAGGGACACATCATCGTAGGAGACGTCCTCAACCCGGGCTCTATTTTCACCAAAGGCGACCTTCACGCCGGGCAGGAAGGTATCCCTGTGGTCACCGTCCAGGGCGAAACCGCTCTCATCGATGCCGGTGAGGCCGTCATCGGAATCGAACAACGCCTCTACGTGGATGGCGTCCACGATCCGGACAGTCCCGGTCTGCGAATGGACCCTCGACCCGATCTCGATCTCCGCCGTTCTGTCGCCGTCCAGGGTGAAAACAGTGTGCTCGGCCACCCGGAACCCGTCACCGTCGGTTGTAAACAGCTGATCGGCCGGGAACCCGAAGGCCTCCATCAGCTTGGCCTCGAGGATCTGAAGGGTCCAGGCCGGGTTGGCCTCCGCCTTACCCAAAGCCTCATCGAACCGGTCGGCCAGGCCCATCAGGTCGGTCACGCTCCGGTCGAAGAGGAGCAGGGGGTCGCCGAGGTCCCCGAAGGCCTCGAACCCCTCCAGGAAGGAGGACAGCTCGGCCAGGGCATTGAGGACGTCGTCGTAATCAAGGTCGTCGAAGAGAAGCAGGTCGCCGAGCCCGCTCAGGTCGGATTGTCCCGGCGAGGTCACCGAGATGTGGGGAGGAATGGCGGCGACGATCCCGGCCAGCACAAGGCTCCACGCCCTGGCCGCCTCCAGGGAGACCGCGGTCCCGTCGGTGGTGGAGGATTGGAAGGGATCGAACCCCAGTTCCAGGACCGCCGGGTCCGTGTCAATGGCGGTGAGGGTGAAGCCCGTCACCGACGGGTCGTCTGCCTTAAGCACGATGCGGTCATCGACGATCTCGGCCCTGATCCGGTCGCCGATCTCCGTCTTCTTCAGGGCGGCGTTGATGTCCGCGGCCAGGTCGTAGAGGCTGTCGTTGTCGCCGGTGTCGTCCTTGGCAACCGTGACGTCAACGGGACCATCACCGTCGACGGTGATGGTGAAGGCCGCGTCACCACTGAGGTGGCCCAGGTATCTTTCCAGGACACCGCTTCTCAGGGTGACCGCCGTCGCCCCCGAGTCATGGCTGCTGCCCAGCACCTCCGCCGGCAGGGTGACGCCGGGCTCCGCCTCGATGGTGATGGTGGCACCTCTCGTGAACCAGTGCGTCTGATCACCGGGAACCCGGATCCGGTCGGCCGCGGTCAGGGCGGCATCGGTGAAAGGCTCCTCGTGGAAGGGATCCCCCAGATCGTCTACCGTCAGGGCGATGCGGGGGTCCGGAGGATCCAGGGCGCCGGTCACCATGTCCGAAAGCGGCCTTTCCGTATCGACGTCGAGGATGAGTTGGCCGTACCCGTCATCAACCAGCCCGGTCAGGACCGGCCGGCTGTTGGTGATGGAGTCGATACCCCTGTTCCCGCCGCTGTCGAGGGTGGTGAGGACCTCTCCCGACAACGTGCCGCCGCCGTGCAGGGAGACGCCGACGTAGCCGAGGGTGGCCGTGGCGTCGATGCCGTCCCACGGATCGCCGTCGCCGTCCGTGTCCCCTGGAACCCCGTCCTCATCCATCTGGGGGGTCATAAGGCTGAACTCGGCCCGCAGGGAGGCGTCCTCCAGGGTGAACCGGTCGGCCAGCCGGGGTGCCTTGATGGGGGCGCCGTCGATGACGCCGTCCGCATCGGCGTTATTTACGTCCCCGTCCTGGTTGGCGTCCCGGGTGACGTCGACCCGGGAGATGCCAAGCTGGGTGGCTGCCGGAGAATTGTTGATCGGCTCGACAAAGAACAACCTGGAATTTGATTCGTCCCAGGTCCCGTCCCTTAGCTCCAGGCCCGTCTCGGCATCGTTGACTCGAACGGAAATGTCGCCTGACACAGCGTTTATTCTGTCGATGACGTCTCCGACATCGACAGCCCCGTCGAGGCTGACCCTGTGATCGCTTCCGTCGCTGAGGTGGATGACCAGATCGTCGCTGTCCGAGGTCTGGAAGGAGGAAAGGCCAAGTTCAGTCGCGGAGGCCGCATGGACGGTGAAGCCCGAACCGGTCAACGAGGTCAGGACCAGGTGATTCCCCTGGGAGTCGGCCTCGACGAGGTTCTCCAGGTTGCCGCAGAGCCGGTCGTTGGGAAGGCCCAGGACCGTCTCGGCGGCATCGCCGGCGTCGACCGTCAGCCTGAAGTCCTGAACGGGGTCGTCCGGGTTGGTCACGGCCCTGATCCGGATGCGGGACTGCCCGTTCCAGACGTAGCTCTCGGCGGTGATATATCTATCCAGGTCAATCCCATCCGGATCTGTCGCCGCTATGGCCCGGTTGATGTCCTGAACCAGGTCCTCGATGTCCGCGTTGGGTGTCTCGATCAGGCTGTGATCGCCGCTGGAACCCTCACTCAGCAGGTCGATCGTGTCCCCTGATTGGGCCTTCTGTGCTGTCTCGGCCAGCCTGACCGTCGTGTCGTCCACCACGGAGATGAAATAGGACCCGCCCTCTTCCAGGCCGCCGATGACAGCCCCGCCGGCGGCGGTGTAGATGACGGCCTCACCGGTGTCAAAGAGATGGTTCCCCACGGTCAGGGTGTCCTTCTCCAGGTCGACGGCGGTCTGTCCGTCGAAGACAATGGGCGCCGCTGTGCCGTCTGTATCCTCCGGACTGATCTCAACAGACACCGGAGACCCGCCATTGACACTGACCTCGAAGGTGGCTTCCGCCGTCAGGACGAAATCCGACACCGGACCGGAAACCAGGGAGGGAGTGCTCAGGGCCGAGTTGACGTCGTTGACCAGGTCGAGGACGGTTTGGTTCGCCTCGGCCTCTCCCGCTTCCACGGTGACGGTGTATCCGACGCCCCCGATCTCGACGGTTAAGACGGCGTCGTCCGTCAGCTTGCCGACCAGCCTGGGGACGTCCTTGGTGGTGGACAGGGAGTAAGGGGGTGCCGGGTTATCCGGATCGTCCGGCTCCGCCTGGTGCTCGGCCCTGAAACCGAGCTTGTTCATGGCCGGGTCGCCGGCCGTGACCGCAACCGAGAAATCATTGGTGGTGGAGGTAAGCCTGATCCGGCCGCCCTCGTTAAACGCCGAAAGGCCAAACTCCCCGATCAGGTCCACCGTGTCGCCGTATTCACGGGCGCCGGACGCATCTGTCCCGGTCACCTGCCTGGCGGCGGCCAGGGCGTCCCGGATGTCCTCGATCAGGTCGTCCGCCAGGAGGTTGTCATCGGTGCTCGAATGGGACACGACGACTTCGTAGGGGATGCTGTCGACGATGACGTCGAAGGTGGCGTCCTCGGCCAGCCGGCCGTAGATGGTCCGAACGTCATTTTCCCCTGTAACGGCTGGATCGGTCTTGACCTCGACCCCCAGTTCCTCGAGGGTGGTGGTTGGCTGCAGGTATTCGTCCGGGCCGCTGTCGAGCAGGTTGATCCCCAGCACCATGTCCAGGCCGGCCGTGGCGCCGAGGAGGACCTTCGAGCTGCTGCTGATGTCGTCTAAGGGATCGAGGGGCAGGTTGAAGTCGGCCCCGGCCTCGATCCAGGGGAGCGCGTTCTCGAGACTGACGTTGAAGGTCAGGTCGGCGGTGCCGGTGTCGTAGGCGGCTCCTATGGCGGCGAGCTGTTCGCCTGCGGTCAGATCCGGATGGAGGATCTCGCCCAGCCTTGCCGCCAGTTCCTGGGCGGTGGAGAACCGGGGAGCGTTGTCCTCGTCGACCAGTTTGCGGATACCGGGGGAGATCCTGACATCCTCGCCCGTGTTGTCCGCGGTCAATTTAACGTAGACGCCTTTCTCCCCTGCCGTGACAGCGACGGACAGGTCATCGAAGGCCAGATTGAGGTCCGCCACCAGACCGGACAGGGTCAGCTGCTCATCGATGTCGTCGCCGGGGGTGGTCAAGACACTGACCACCGTGGGTCCGCTGTCGCCCACCTCGAGGACGAAGGAGATGACCGCCGGGTCCCGGGAGCCCAGGATACCGGGCTCCTCGCCGGCGACGATCTCACCGCCTTTGTCAGAGTCCCCCTCCCCGAATTCCCGGTTGGTAAAACCGATGGGGCCAGCGTCCGCCGCGCCGTCCAGGTCGTCGAACAGGAGGGCGTCGTCCCACATGTCCCGGAAGTCCAGGAGGTCCCCCAGGTCGGCGGCCGCGAAGGGGATGTCGTAGGCTGTGAAGTCCTCGCTGTCGCCGAGACTATCCAGGTAGCGGCCGAACTCGCGGAAGATGCCGATGACGCTGGAGGCGTCCACGTTGGCGAAGTTGAGGAAGTCATCCTCGGTGTACCCGCCGGAGATGTCCGTCAGTTTGATGCGAAGATCGAACCGGGCGTCGGAATCCTCCTCCCTGAACAGGGCATCACCGTTGTCTTCGTACACGGCGGTGGCGGCGTGGAAGGGATTGTGCGTGGGGGTGTCGAAGGTGATCGTCGCCGTCGGCTGGAAGGGAGAGGAATTCCCGTCGACCAGGCCTGGCAGGACCTGGATGGGCAGGTTGGCGTCGAAATTCGACAGGATCAGTCTGTGGTCAGAGCCGGTGCCCTTTCCACCGTAACTGATCGCTGCTGTTGAGTCCGGGTTCTCTTTAAGCTTTATCCCTATTAGTGAAGGATCACCCGGGATATCCAAAGTTGAATGGATATAATAGAGGGAGCCGTCCTCGAGGTTTCCGATTCTTTCCCCTGTTCCGCTGCTATAGGTAATCGGCGCATCTTCTACCAGTTCGTCCCGTTTTTGTACTATTATGACGAGTTTTCCGGCGAGAGGAGTTACGTCGGAGAATCCGTCAAAAGTCACCCCCCGAGGCTCAGCATCGACAAGACTGGAGACGGAAAAATCGGTCAAATCCGAATAGGAGATCCTGGAATCCGAATCGGTTGGATCCTTGAACACCGCCTCGATGTTGGCCTCCAGGGCCACGGAACCGTCGTTCACATCCGCGCCAAGGAAGCCGATATTCACCTCCCCGTCGAGGCCGGTATCCCGCGGCGCGACCTCGATGGCCATAGGATCAGGCACGGAGATGAAGAAGTCCTCGTTGTCCACCGCCTCTCCCGCTGTGAGGACGCCGAACTGGAGGGTGAAGGAGACGGTGGCGTCCACCATCAGGGTGGTCTCCGGGAAGAGGATCCCCATGTCCTCGGCGGTGAATCCCAGGTCAAGGGCCAGTTCGTTGGTGAAGGTGAGGGTGAAATCCAGTTGGAAGACGACCTGGCTGTCCGTGGGCGAGATACGGGAAACGGAATCCACCTGGAGATTGAAAAAACGGGCCGCAAAATCGGTACTCTCCTGGGGAGTCAGGCCTTTCTGCACCTGGTCCAAGTTATCCAGGTAAAGGATGAACTGACCATCGTTTTTGCCGGCGACCCCGTCGGAGACCTTCTGGATGAATTGGCCGTCGAAGATCTCCATAAAGTCGACGATCCCGTAGCCTTCATCCCCGGGATTGTCCCGGTCGAACTGAATCAGCTCCAGCTCGGCGTCGGCAATTTTGTCCGGGGTATTTTCGTTGTGGCCGATGACGCCGTCCCGGTTGATGTCCGCGTCCACCGACAGCAGGTCACGGATGGTGGGCGCCTGCCGGAAATCGTTGAGGAGGTTGTCGCCGCCGCT
Organism: bacterium; assembly: GCA_020350725.1. Classification (GTDB taxonomy): domain Bacteria; phylum BMS3Abin14; class BMS3Abin14; order BMS3Abin14; family BMS3Abin14. Next base: position 1,735,307 of record CP070719.1, on the reverse strand, counting down.
CAGGACGACGAGGGGAAGCTGGGTGTTCAGCAGGGTGTCGGTGAGCATGAACTCGTTGACGACGGCGCCGAACTGATCGATACCGTCCGACATCGCCCCGGCAACGCCCTCGGTGAGCAGATCGGCCGACAGGAGGATCCTGGGCTCAAGGGGCTCGAACAGTATCTTTCGCCGGGACCCGGACGGCGTGCCGCGGCCGTTTCCCTTTCCCCTGCCCCGGCCGTCCCTGTCCCCGCTGTTCCTCCAGAAAGCGGGAAATATGGATTTCCTGCCCCGTGCCACTTGATCCTCCAGACGGCCTCAGGTGCGGTCTTCCCGTTCGCCCCCCGATGACCCGGACGGCTGCACCACACCCAGACCGGTGCCAGACTGTTCTGATGGCTTTATTGTTCTCATTTCACCCTTTACCCCTAGAAACAGATCAGCGGACGGGGAACCCCTCCCCGCCCGCTTCATGCATGCTGTCAAGTTCTCGTCAAACCGCCGACCGCTCTCATGAAGACCATGGGCCCTGAGATCGGATCGGCCTCTGTCCTGTCCTGAGGTCGGGCCGGTAAGGAAAAAGCCGAGCCCTCCCTGAGGCATCCTCGCCCTCGGCAGCTCGGCCATCTTCCCCGTCGAAGATCCGCCGCTTTCCGTCCCCCCCTCGCGGAGGGTTTGGCCTTTCCGGCAATGATTTCGGACTCTGATGAG
>CP070719.1:1725346-1734514 GCA_020350725.1 bacterium | reverse complement strand
TCCCGGCGGTCATCCCCCCCGGCCCGCCGCCGATGATAATGGTGTCGTATGTTTTACCCTCTGTCACCGGTCGATTCCCCGATTGGGTGATCAGTTAACGAATCCAAAATCCCAAATCCAAAATCCAAAACTAAATACGCTCTGTGGCACTCTGTGGCGGCGTCTCAAGGGACGCCTCTGTGTCCCTCTGTGTTATAGTTTTTCATCATCGGGATTGCTTCACCCGGGTATCGGTTCGCAATGACAGCGTTCCTCGCCCCATCGCCCCCTCTCCCTCTCGCCCAATCGTGTCCCCTTCCCGTTCTCGCGCCCAAGCTTAACTGCCTCCAAACAAAAAAAATCGCGGAAAAAGAGCAAATTACAAAATTGTATCTTGTGTCCCCAGTAAGGCTGTGATAAAAATTTCCTCTATGACGAGGGCAATCAGGCTGGCGAGAGAGAGGAGGAGCAGGCCATGAGGAGGATCCTTCCCGGCACCATCCTTTTACTGATCGCTTTTGCCCTTTTCGCCGGCTGCGGCGGCGTGACCGGCGATGACGATACCCCGCCCAGCTCCACGCTCTACGACCCCCCAAATTACATCTTCTTCAACGGAGGCAGCGAGACGGTGCTCTTCCGCGGCGAGGCCTCGGACAACCGGACCGGCTTCTCGGTAGAGATCTCCTTCGACGGCGGCGGCACCTTTTTCCCCACCGACGTGCTCGACGCCAAGGACACCACGGTCAACTGGTCCTACGCGGCGGCGGTCGGTGACATCCTCCACGGCGGGACCATCGCCATCCGGACCCGTGCCGTGGACAAGGCGGGGAACATCGAGAGCCCTCCCCTTTGGTCCGTGGTGACGGCCACCCAGAACTCGACAACCGTTTCGGACCTGGAGAGCTTTTTCGCCTCGGCGTCCACGGTCCTCTATCTGAGCTCCGGGACGGGTGGAGCCTACGGGACCACCGCCAGCGGTCCGGCCCTGGTCAATTCGAACGACCTCATCGTCGTCGGCAGCGGCTACGGACAGGCCCTGACCGCCGACGGCTTCTCCGCGGTGGACGCCACGCCGCAGACCGCCCTTGCCACCTCGGATTCCGCCGCGTTCCTCTTCTCGACCGGTGCGGATCTTATCCTGGACAACCTCAGGCTGGTCGGCGGCGACGTTGGAGTGAAGGCCGCCACCGCCGGGTCCCGGAGCATCGCCGTAGTGGACTGCGTTCTGACCGGCCAGGAGGAATGGGCTTTCTACGCCGAGGACACCGGCGGGGCCGCCGATGACCTTCTGATCGCCCTTTACGGTTCCATGATCGACGCCTCGGCCGGTACCGGCACCGATCACGGCGGCATCTACCTCGGGGGGGTTGCGGACTACGACGTCTTCGACTCAATGGTCAAAGGAAGCACTCTAACCTCCGGTGTCGGCGGGGCCGTGTTCGCCGAATCGGGGGACGGGATCATCGAGAGCAACGTCTTCTTCCGAAACGCCCCGGCGGTCTGGATCAGCGACGGCGCTCCCACCATCTCCTACAACATTATGGACGGAAACGCGGCCACCGACACGAGGGGGATCAACATCACCGACGACACCGGTCAACCAAAAGTACCTGAAATAAGCTTCAATGATATCTTCAATAATGACAGTTACGGGGTTCGCATTCAGGGAGGCACGGCACCCGTTTTCTTCCGCAATGTTGTGACCGACAACCAGGAGTCGGGATTCATCTTCGACGGGAGTTTTATTCAGACACCCCTTCCTGATCTGGGTAATTCCTTATTTCCGAATTCCACCGGATTTAACAGTATTTTCGGAAACTCCTACCTCGATGAGGGGTTAGCGACAAACGATGTTTTCGTTGTCAGTGGATCATCTCCAATAACTGCCACTATTACGGCGCATAACAATTACTGGGCGAACGCCAATGAAGCTTCCATCAAGGGACTATTGATCATCGATGGCCAGGATCTTACCTGCGTTGGTTGCCCCATTATAAGTGTCTTCTCCCCAGAGGGTTCCAATCCCAACCCGGGCAGACCATAGGGAATAAAGATAAGGATGTAATTATGTCAGCGGCCACCGTCTACTTCACCAACCTCCGCAGCCGGGTGGGCTACAGCCTCCTGGACAAGACGCGCAGGATGTTCGTCAAGAGCGGTTTCGCCGGGCGCATCGATAAAGGCGACAAAGTGGCCGTCAAGCTTCACTTCGGAGAGTACGGGAACACGGCCTTTCTGCCCCCCATGTTCGCCCAGGTGATCGTGGACGAGATCAAGAAGGCGGGGGGGAAGCCCTTCCTTATCGACACGAACACCCTTTACAAGGGAAGCCGGGGCAACGCCATCGACCACCTGGAGACGGCCTTCAGGAACGGGTTCTCCTACGCCACGGTGGGGGCACCGGTGATCATCGGCGACGGGCTCATCGGTATGGATTACGTCCGCGAGGTGATCGACGGCAAGCACTTCAAGGACGTGAAGATCGCCGCGGCCTTCCACCACGCCGACGCGGTGGTCAACATGACCCACTTCACGGCCCACGAGCTGTTCGGTTTCGGGGGGGCGGTAAAGGGAATCGGAATGGGGTGCGCCGCCCCCAGCGGCAAGCAGGAGATGCACTCGGACGTCCTGCCGGAGGTCAACGCCGAGAAGTGTACGTCATGCGGCCGGTGCTACAACTGGTGTCCGGTGGACGCCATCGACTGGGAGGCCGGGACCAAGGCCCAGATCATCCAAAAGCTCTGCATCGGGTGCGGGGAATGCACCGTCGCCTGTACCTACCACGCCATCGCGGTAAACTGGAAGACGGACCCAAACATCACCCAGGAGAAGACGGCCGAGTACGCCTACGGGGCCCTGAAGAACAAGGACCGCAAGGCTCTCTTCTTCAGTTACCTCATGAACGTCAGTCCCGACTGCGACTGCTACGGCTTCAGCGATCCCCCCTTCGTTCCCGACATCGGGATCATGGTTTCTGAGGACCCGGTGGCCCTGGACCAGGCGGCGGTGGACCACGTGAACCGAGCCCAGCCCCTCGCGGGCAGCAAGCTGGAGGACATGAAGACCGACGACAAGGTCAAGAGCATTCACGGCATCGACTGGAGGGCGATCCTGGCCCACGGTGAAGCCATGGGCCTCGGGAAGAGGGAGTACAGGGTTGAGGAGATCGAGTAGGTATCCGGCGGCGGCCGTTTTTCTCGCCGTCCTTCTTGCCGCCGTCCCCTCGGCTGCGCAGCAGCCGAAAGTCTTCCGCATCGTCCTGGTACCGGAGAGGAACATCTTCGACCAGGAGCAAAAGTACCGGAACCTCTGCGACCACCTGTGCAGCGTCCTGCCGGTCAGAGTCGTCTTCGAGGTCCTACAGGGTTACGAGGAAGTCATGGTGGAGATCGAGACAGGCACCGCCCAGGGCGCCGTTCTGGGGAGCTTCCTGATGGCCCACGGCATCGCCCGGCACGATTTTATCCCCCTCGCCCGTCCGGCCTGGAATACAGGGGACTCCTTCTACAGATCCTATATCTTCAAACGGACCCAATCCCCCATCACGGAGGATGTGGGCAGCTGGAAGGGAAAAAGTTTCGCCTTCGCCAACCGCCACACCTCGGCCGGCTACTTCTTCCCCCTGGCCGTCCTGAGAGATCAGGGCGTTCAAAGGGGTGAGGACCACTTCTCCAAGGTCCAGGTGACAGGCAGTCATGACACCGCCGTCTGGGTGGTTGCCTCGGGTCTGGCCGACATCGGCGCGGCAAAGAGCACCGTCTTCGACGAGATGATGGCGAGCCGCCCGGGGCTGGCGGACAAGATCCAGGTGCTTCGGACCGGCGGGAGGTTTCCCGACGCGACCTTCGTGGTCAACCCCCGTGTGGAGGCGGAGATGCGCGATGCACTTAAAAATGCACTCCTCGACCTCTCCACCACTCCCCAGGGGAAGGCCGTGCTGGAGCGTTTCGGGGCCAGCCGTTTCGTCCCCTCGGAGGCCGGCGATTACGATGACGTCTTCCGCGTGATCGAGGCCGCGGGTTTCGATATTTACAAGCTGCCGATCACAACCCAGGACCTGGAGACGGGACGGTGAGACGGAGACTTATCGCAGGACTGGCGGTGATCTTCCTCGCCGTGCTCGCCGGCGGTATCGTGGTGTCCGTCCTCATGGCCAGGCTGCAGACCCTGTCCGGAGCCCGTCTGGAGGTTGAGGTGTTCCACCTGACCATGGACAGGCTTACCGTTAACGCCCTGAGCACCGTGGAAAGGGTGCGCAGGTCCATGAACGATCAGGCAGGGGTCCGGGAATCCATCGAAAAGGTCCATTCCTTCAGGGGGTCCCTCGGCGCCATCCAGCAGGAGTTCGTCAACGGCACGTTCGCCGACAGGGGATGCGGGATGTGTCACGAAAACCCGGGTCTTCTGACCGAGAAAATCGGGGCCCACATCGAAGTCCTGGACAACTCCTTCTCGGAGATGACCCTCATGGCCAGCCTTTACATGACCCGCAAGGAAGGGGTGGTCACCGGGCCCGTCCTGGATAAGCTGAACGCTTCCCTGGACGGGGTCAAGACTCAGCTCGACGTTCTGACAGGACTGGTCGCTCCCATGATCGAGCACATTGACCGCGAGGCCGCCGCCAGACTGCTGCGGATAAACAGGATCCACGGCATCACGGTAGTCCTCACGGTGCTCCTGGTCCTCGCCGGGACGGTTCTGATCATTGTCGCCATCAACAAACGCGTCCGCCTGCTGACGAAGGGAGCCGATGCCATCGTCCAGGGGGATTACCATCACCGGATCGATCTCAGGGGAGAGGACGAGCTTTCCGTGCTCGCCGATCGCTTTAACTTCATGGCGGAAACCGTCGCCAATCGAGAGATGAGAATTATGGAGAAGAAGGAGCAGCTGGAGGACCTGAACGAGGCCCTGGAGGGGAAGGTCCAGGAGAGGACGAGGGAAGTTCAACTGAGCAGGGATGAGCTGAAGCAGAAACTGGACGAGCTGGAGGCGTCGAACCAGCAGCTCCAGGCATCCTATGCGCAGCTGGAATTCACCGCGAGGGAGCTGAGGAGCGCCCAGGGCAAGCTCCAGGAGAATTACAACATCCTCAAGGAGATGAACGCGGAGCTGCAGCAGGTCAGCGAGGTGAAGAACAAGTTCCTGTCCATCATGTCCCACGAGCTCAGGACCCCCCTCACCGTGATCAACGGGTACCTGTCCCTCATCCTGGAGAAGGATTACGGCCACCCGTCGCCGGAACTCAAGGAGATCATGAAGGTCGTCAAGGACCAGGCCAGGAACCAGCTGTCCCTGATCGAGGATCTCCTGGACCTGACCCGGATCGAATCGGGCGAGTTCCGGATCCACCGGCAGGCCAGCGACGCGGCAAAACTGCTCACCAAAGTCTCGGAGAGTTACCTGCCCAGGGTTGATGAGAAGGAGATCCAACTCAGCCTCGAGATGGAGAAGGATCTGCCAAAGGTCTTCTGGGATCCGCAGAAGGTGGTCCAGGTGCTCCAGAACCTGATCGACAACGCCATCAAGTTCACGCCCATCGGCGGACGGATCGTCCTCTCGGCGAAATCAAAGAGCGACTTCATCGAGTTGAAGGTGGTCGATAACGGTATCGGGATCCCCCAGCAGGGGATCGACCGGATCTTTGACCGGTTCTACCAGATCGACAGTTCCTCCACTCGACAGTACGGTGGGTCCGGGCTTGGCCTCTCCATCGTCAAGGAGATCGTTCAGGCACACAGGGGCCGGATCTTCGTCGAAAGCCGGGAAGGAGAGGGAACGACCTTCTTCATCCTCATCCCGGTCGGGGAACCGGAGCGCGTCCGGTTGACGCTGGAGGACGATGCCGGCGCCGCCACGGATACTCTTCCTGCCGAATACCCCCAGGGCAACGGCGAGGTGGTCCTGGTTGTGGACGACGACCCGGCATTCCTCAGGATGATGGATACCATCCTGCCCAGGGAGGGCTACACGGTCAAGAACTGTGAAAAGGCCCGGGACGCCATCGAGTGGGTCAAGCAGCACGGTGCCGATATTATTCTGCTCGATCTCATGATGCCCGAGATGGACGGATTCGAGGCCTGCCGAAGGCTCAAGGAAGACCCTGAAACCCGCTCCATTCCCGTTCTCGTGGTGTCCGCTTCCGGCGGCAAGGAGGTGACGAACAGGGTGCGGGACGTCGGAGCCGATGACCACCTGACAAAACCCTTCGATCAGTTCGACATCCTGTATCGCATCCACACCATACTGGCTGAGAGCAGGGAGGAGATGGTCATCCGAGATGGCGACGGGCTCGATGGAGAAAAAAACCAGGCGTTCAAACAGGCGGACTGAACCCCCCGGGGAGATGCCGCCCGGGTTCCTTGACCTCAGGGCCGCCGTAGCCCCAGCCGCCGAACGGCTGGGGCTTGACGTTTTCCTCGTCGGAGGCGCCGTCAGGGACATGGTCGAGGGCCGGCTCCCCTCAGGGGCGTGGGACCTGGTGGTCATGGGCCGGACGGGCTCCGGGGCCAAAGCCCTCGCCGGCGAACTCTCGGTTCTCTGGAAGTGGAGGGAACCTGTCTCCTTTCAAAGGTTCGGCACCTACCTCGTCTCCGGTCCCGCCGGCCCGGTCGAGATCTCCCAGTGCGGACTTCGCTCCGACCTCACTCCCGAGGCCGACGACCCGCTCGTCAGGGATGCCCTGACCAGGGACTTCACCCTCAATGCCCTCTACGTGAAGCTGGCTCCGGTCCCTGCCGGAGAGCGTGGGACGGAGGTCCTCGATCCCACCGGAAGGGGCCGGAAGGATCTCGACGCCCGCGTGCTCCGGACGCCCTCTCCGGCCGGACCGATCATCACCGACGACCCGGCCAGGATCCTGAGGGCAGCCCGCCTGGCCTCCACGCACGGTTACAGGACCTCGGCGTCCCTGTCCAGGGAGGCAAAGAGGCTGGTCCGTCTCCTGACCGGGATATCGCGCGAGCGTGTCCGGGAGGAGATGGACAGGCTCCTGCTGGGAGAGAAACCCTCCAACGGCCTCGCACGGCTGGCCCGGTGGGGCGCATTCGAGGTGCTGATGCCGGAGATCCACCGCATGGTGGGATTCCGGCAGCGGACACCCCACCATTATCCCGACCTCTTCCGCCACACCATGAGGGTGGTTGACAGGACGAGGCCGGACCTCACTCTCCGGTGGGCGGCACTCCTTCACGACTGCGGCAAACCGGAAACAAGGTCGGAGGACGGTGAGGTGGACCGCTACCTGGGGCACGAATCCGTGGGAGCCGAACTGGCCGCGGGTCTCCTGGCCCGGCTGCGGTCGTCCAAGCGGGTCACGAGAGAGGTCACGGAACTGATCCGGCTGCACATGGTGCACTACAGTCCCCAGTGGTCGGACAGGGCGGTCCGGAGGTTCATGGCAAGGTGCGGTGATTCCCTTCCGCTGCTGCTCGAGCTGCTCGAGGCCGATGCCCGGTCGATGCGGCTCAGGGCCGGGAAACTGGCAGCCCTCGCCGAGCTGAGAAGGAGAGTCGAGGCCATGGGTCGGATCATGCCCCCGGCGAGGTGCCCCATCGACGGTCAGAGGGTCATGGCTCTGTTGGGGATCGGGCCGGGCCCGGAGGTGGGGAAGGCGAAGGCGATCCTGTCCGAGGCGGTGACCGAGGGCAGGATCGGTCCGGATCCCGAGGAGGCCGAAAGCTATCTTCTCAGGGAATGGAAAGGGCCCGGCGAAAGGCGGCCGTGACGGCTTCCTCCAGGGGGAGCGCCGCCTCGACGATCATCAGTGAGGCAGGAGGCACCTCGTCGGGGGGAGCGAAAGCCCTGATCTGATCGGTCAGGATCTCCTCCCTGCCGTCCGTGACGGTGGTCTTTCCGGCCCTCCGCCGGAGCCTCTCCCGCAGGAGTTCCTCCGAAGCTTCCCTGTACAGGACGATGGGCCTTGAGCCGGACCGGCCGGCAACGCGGAGCGCCTCGCCGCGCCGCGAAGGATCGATATACGAGCCGTCAAGGATGACGCTGCGGCCTTTTTTCAGGGCGTCCTCCGCCCGGGCATGGAGTTCATTGTAGGTCCGCTGCGTGAACCGGCCCGAGTAGATGTCCTCGCCGAAGGGGACGTGGCGGCTCTCCGTCGGAGGGAGCCCGGCCAGTTCCTTCCTCACCTCGTCCGTGGAAAGGGTCAGCAGGTCGAGTCGGCCGGCCAGGCCGCCGGCCAGGGACGATTTTCCCGATCCCATGAGACCGCAGGTGAGGAAGAGGGTGGGGGGGTACAGGGTCTCGGCGTATGCGCGGGCGAGGTGGAAAAAGGCGCTGGCGTTTTCCGCCGCGTTGCGGGACTCCTCCTCCGCGATGTTGGGGTCGTCGGACCGGAAACCCTCCACCTTGCCCCTGACCACCGCGCGGTAGCAGGCGTAGAAGTTGTACAGGGCCTCCGTCCCCTCCTGGCCTGTTTTGGCGAGGTAGGTCGCGGTATACCTGTCGGCCAGGTCAGGAAAGCCGCGCCTGGTCAGGTCCATGGCCAGAAAGGCGGCATCGCACAGGACATCTGCGTAGCGGAATCTCCTGTTGAACTCGATGCAGTCGTAGATCTGGATGACGTCGTTTATGCAGACATGCTGCGTGTGCAGATCCCCGTGTCCGTCCCGGATCCACCCCTCCTCCTCGCGGTTGCGGAACATTACCCGGTTCACCTCCAGGAAGGTGCGGGTGTAATCGGCGATGATGCGGCAGGTTTCCCGGGAAAGAGTCCTGCCGACGTACGGTTCGATCTGCTGGAAGTCCTCCTCCGTGTTGAACACGACCGCAGCCGTGCCGCCGATCTCTTTGATCTCCCCGGAGGTCTTCTCCGACAGGTGAAAATCGGCGATCTTCCCGGCTATCCTCTCCACCATCTCACCGGTGGCTTCCCCCCGGTCGAGAAGGGAGGAGAGGAGACGGTTCTGGTCCAGGCGCCTCATGAGCACGGCGTATTCCACGGGGGTTCCTGGGCCGCCGAACCTGAGGAGGCCGTCCCGCTCGATCACGGGTACGACATCGATGTACAGGTCCGGGCTCAGCCTCCGGTTGAGAGTCAGCTCCTCACGGCAGAAGTGATGTCTCTTCTCCAGGGTGGTGAAGTCCAGGAACCCGAAGTCCACCGGCTTTTTCACCTTGTAGACATGAGGACCGGCGAGGAAGACGACGGAGATGTGGGTCTGGATGACCTGGACG
>CP070719.1:1693206-1725246 GCA_020350725.1 bacterium | reverse complement strand
TGGTATCTCGTTTCCAGTTCACGGCCTGCCCTGAGCCTGTCGAAGGGTTGGGGTACCGCCGTGATCAGTGATTCGAAAAGACTGGTTCACCGTTCACGGTTGACACTGCCGTGATTGGTGATTCGTGATTCGGAAAGGAATCCAAAATCCCAAATCCAAAATCCAAAAAGATAGTTCTCAGTTCACCGTTCCCAGTTCCAAGATATAGATTGCTTCACGCGGTTTCCTGTTCGCAATGACATCCGCTTGTTCTCCCCCTCGCCCCATCTCCCCCTCTGGACCCTGGCCTCTGGACTCTGGACTCATTTCCCCCCGCGTCCGTTTCCCCCCGGACTCCGGCAGCGGTCCCAAATCCCACCCATCCTGCCTCTTTTACATTCTGTTCTTTTGTGAATATAATTCCGACTTATTATACTTATGTCCGTTATCTCATGGGCACTTCATGCCATGAGGAGTCCGATCACCGAGCCGGGAGGATTCGATGAGAAAGGCCGCCGCTTTTCTTCTGCTGTTCGGCCTGCTGCTGCCGGGGCTTTCTGTAAGCGCTCAGGCATATGATGCCGACAATTACCCCTTCTTTCCGACGCTGCTGAACACCAGGACGGGTAAACCGGTGAAATCGAGCGAGTTCGAGGATCCCGAGAGATGCAAGATCTGTCACCGGGACATCTATCTCCAGTGGAACGGCTCCATGCACTCCAACGCCCTCGTGGACCCCGTTTTCCAAGCCCTGTGGCGGATCGGCGACCAGGAGACCGATGGGGCCATCAGGAACCTGTGCTCTGGATGCCACACCCCTATCGGCACTGTCTCGGAGGAGGTCACCTTCGACCCCGACGAGGGGGTCTTCAAGGCGGGAAAGATCGCCTCCAGAGGAGTGCAATGTGACTTCTGCCACACGGTATTGGACACCACCTGGCGGGACACCCCCATCGCTCAGCCCCACAACGGAACCCTCCTCATGGATCCGGGAGATGTCAAGAGGGGTCCCTACAGGGACTCCAACTCCCCCGGCCACGATACCGCCTATTCGGAACTTCACACCACGGCGGAATTCTGCGGATCGTGCCACAATGTCTTTCATCCGGTGACCAACTTCCCCATCGAACGGACCTACGACGAGTGGCGCCAATCGGTCTATTCACGGGCGGGTATCGTCTGCCAGGATTGCCACATGATGCCGGTGGAGAAGGCCATCGAGGCCGCCAGGACCCTTCAGAGGCCTCGGAACCCAGGAAAGGCCTCACCTCTGGGGCCGGACCGGGACAACGTCTACACTCACGAGTTCGTGGGCGGAAACTTCACGGTGACGGCCCTGCTGGGTGCCGATCGTCACGCCGAGATTGCCAGGGAAAGGCTGCAGAGCGCGGCTGAGATTCGGATCCACGCACCGGAGGAGTTCGTTTCGGGCAAAGTGGGCAGGTTCGATGTGGAGGTGATCAACGTCGCGGCCGGACACAACCTTCCTACCAGCCTGACAGAGGTCCGCCAGATGTGGCTGGACGTCACCGTCAGGGATGGCAAGGGTAATGTGTTATTCCGATCGGGGGCCCTGGACGAGGAGGGGAATATCGATCCCGCCGCCGATATCTTCCGGGCCGTCGCCGTGGACAGCGACGGCAATGTGACCCACAAGCCCTGGAAGATCTCCCATTTCGCCAGCGTCAGGACAATACCGCCAAAAGGGTCCGACACCAGCGACTACGCCTTCCTGGTTCCGTCCAGGGTCAAGAAGGGAGACCTCGCCATCGAAGCCGTCCTCCGGTACAGGTCCTTCTCCCAGGAGCTGGCCGACAAGCTCCTCGGAGAAGACGCCCTCGAGGTGCCTGTCGTGGACATGACCGCGGCAGTGACCTCGGTACCCGTGGTCAGGAAGTGAGGGTGGTGCGATGACGGAGACGATGAGGCCGAGTGTGAGAGGCGTTACTGCCCTGGCCGTTTGGATGTTATTGGCCTTTCCCGTGTGCGCCGATGCGGTGGAGAGAATAACCTCTCCCGGTGACTTCTTTCCCGATTACAGTTTCTCGACCGACCTGTCCACCGCCGATACGGCCTATCTGGGGCTCTCGGCGGATGTTGCCCAAAAGGGTTCATTCGGCATCGGGGATATCTGGGGCAATCTGGTCGTCCTGGAGCTGTTCAACAGGTACTGCTTCGGCTGTCAGCAGGGTGCGCCCATCATCAACAGGGCCTATGAGCTGATAGCATCCGATCCTGCTCTGTCCACTGAGGTGCGGTTCATGGGCGTTGGGGTCGGTAACAACGACAAGGTGGTGCGGGAATTCAGGGAGGAGTTCGACGTCCCCTTTCCCCTGATCGCTGATCCGAAGTTCGGCCTCCTCAAGGCGCTGGGCAACCCGGGAGGAACACCGTACACCGTTCTCGTCCGGAGAACGAGCCGGGGGATGGTGGTTGTGGACACACACTTCGGGGTCCTGGACGCGGCGGAACACCTCCTCGACAGGGTGCGCGAGGTCCTATCCGAGGACCTCGAGCGGATACTGGCCGAGGCGAAGCCGGCCGAAGTGGCGCAGTGGGTGGAGAAAGAGCTCGTTCCCCCTCTTACCGAGGACGAGATCCTCGATCGGGTGGAGGCCAGCATGAAAAGGGCCGGGTACGGTTCCGTGGGGCTCCACTCCGTGGAGCTCCCCTCGGGTGACCGGCTGTTTGTCGGCGAGAGCAAGCGGGGCAAGGTGTTCGCCAGATTGATCAGCCGCCTGCCCATCTGCGACGTCTGTCATCCGATCCACTTCATCCTGACGTTCGACACGAGGGCCCTGGTGGTGGATTTCGATCCCGTATTCGTTACCAAATACTGGAACAAACCCTGGAATGAAGAGGAAGTTGCCTTCATGCGGAAGAAACTCCTCGGACTTTCAGTCCTGGAGGAGCGGGATTTCGATCCGGAGGTGGATGCCGTAAGCACGGCGACCATGTCCTCGACCCTTATCTTCGACAGCCTGGAGAGAACCGGGGAGATCATGAGGATCCTGGAGGAAGAGGGTTACCTGCAGTAGAGATGGAGATGGTGAATGAGACACTGGAGACCATGGATTGGCCAGTGGACATTAGAGATCAGACATTGGAAGTTTGAGGCTGGAGGATCCCTTCCGGATTCGGGGCCCTGAGTTTGCAGAAAGGCCGAACCTGTCGAAGGGGAATGTGGAACCGGGAACCAATCTCTAATTTCTGATGCCCTAATGCTCCGATTTTATATTGTAAACCGTGATCTGAAAATGGAAGCCGTCCTTTCGGACTTTAAACTCAAGATCCTGGATTGACTTCCAGGAAAACCGATAGAAGAGGTCGCTCATGATTATCGTAATGGAGGCAGGCGCCACCGAAGAACAGCTGAAAGAGGTCGTCAACCGGATCCAGGAGCTGGGCTACACTCCTCACATCATCCGCGGTGAGACGCGCAACGTCGTAGGCGCCATAGGGGATGAGAGGGAAAAGACCAGACTCCAGTACATGGAGGCCCTTCCGGGAGTGGAGAGGGTCCTCCCCATCCTGAGGCCCTATAAGCTGGCCAGCATCGAGGTCAAGGACGAAAGGGCAGGGGAGCGAACCATCGTCGAGGTGGCTCCCGGTGTCAGTTTCGGCGGCAGGAAGGTGACCGTCATTGCCGGCCCCTGCAGCGTGGAGACCAAGGACGTGATGCTGGAGGCGGCGAGGGCGATCAAGGCCGCCGGCGCCAGTGTCCTGCGCGGCGGGGCCTACAAGCCGAGGACATCTCCGTACAGTTTCCAGGGCCTGGAGGAGGAGGGGCTGAAGATCCTGGCGGAGGCGAGGGAGGAGACGGGGCTGCCGGTGGTCTCGGAGGTGGTCAATCCGGAGGACGTGGATCTGGTGGCCGAATACTGCGATATGCTCCAGGTCGGCGCACGCAATGTCCAGAACTTCGCCCTTCTCAAGAGGCTTGGTAGCGTTAAGAATCCCATACTTCTCAAGCGCGGCATGATGACCAACATAGAGGAGTTCCTCATGTCGGCCGAGTATATCCTTTCCGCGGGAAACACCAAGGTCGTTCTCTGTGAGCGGGGTATCAGGACTTTCGAGACGGCCACCCGGAACACCCTGGATATCAGCGCCGTGCCTGTCCTGCAGGAAAAGACCCACCTGCCCATCATAGTGGACCCCTCCCATGCCTCCGGCGCCTGGCAGTACGTCAAGGCCCTGTCCTGCGCTTCAGTGGCGGCCGGTGCGGACGGGCTCATGGTGGAGGTCCATCCCAATCCCGAGAGAGCATGGTGCGACGGGCCGCAGTCCCTCAAGCCCACGAAGTTCGCGGAACTGATGAAGGATCTTGGCAGGTTCGCCGATGCTGCGGGGAGGAGCGTTTGAGATGGGGGATTCAGACCGGGTGAGGGGGCGAAGGGGAGAAGGGGAGGAATTTGGGCCACGGGGACACGGAGAGGAAAAGCGGTCATGCCGGATACTCCGTTCCCGATCTTGAAGCCGAGCTTCAACACGGAGGACACCAAGGATTCCCTTTAGGCGTCTCTGCGCAGGGCTACAGACGGAAAAAACAGTACCCGGGGTCCGAGAGTCAGTGTCCAGGTTCTGAACACCGAATTACTATCCCCCTGACTCCTGTTCTCTAACTCCTGTCTCAATACAGCCTCACCGCTTCGGCTTTGATCAGCAGGTACAGATCCATTCCCAGTCGCAGCCCGAGCCTTTCCAGGGAAGTCTCCGTGATCCTGGACCTGAACTCTTCCCCGGCACGCACGGCGACCTCCACGGATCCGCTGCGCATGCGGATTCCGGTTACCTTCCCCCTCAGGACGTTCCGTGCACTTGTTTCCATTGGATCCAGGCTCAGAAGGATTGTCTCGGGCGGTATGATGGCGGTTCGGGCGTCCTCCTTCTGGTGCGGGACGAAGAAACGACAGAGACCGGTGTCGAAATACCACCCGTCCCTCGCCTTCCGGACCGACCCGTGGAAGATGTTCTCCAGGCCGCTTTCCACGACGTGGCCCTCATGGAGGGTGATGATGTGGCGGCCCAGTCTCAGTGCCTGATCCACATCGTGGGTGGAAATTATTATGGTGATCCCCCTTGTCCGGATGAGCTTCTCGAGGATCCTCTCGAGGAGAAGTCGAGTGGCCGCGTCCACGTTGGCCATGGGTTCGTCGAGAAGCAGGACCCTAGGGTCGAGAGCCAGCGCCCTCGCTAAAGCCACCCTCTGGATTTCCCCCCCGGAGAGGGCGTGATAGGGCCGTTTCCCGAAATCCACCAGGCCGACATCCCGAAGGGCGGATTCCGTCCTTCGGGTCTTCTTCACCCCCTGGACACCTCGGGCGGTCAGGCCGAAGGCCACGTTTTTTTCCACCGTGGTTCGAAAGAGATAGGGGGATTGGAGGCAGACACCCATATCCAGACGCATCCTCTCCAGGAGATTCCGGGGGCCTCCCGTCAGGTCATCCCCGCGGTAGTGGATCCGGCCGGAGGTCGGTCGCAATAGACCGGCAAGAAGGCTCAGCAGGGTGCTCTTTCCCGAACCGTTGGCTCCCGTGAGGCAGACAATTCCTCCTTCCTCGATGACGAGATGGGGGATATCAAGGGCAGGGGCGGTGTTGTCACCGTACCGGTAGGTCAGGTTTTCGATCCGGAAGAGGCTCATCGCTGGGAGGTCATCTGCAGTCGGCGAAAGGTGAAGTTAACCATCAGGGCCAGCGTGAGGAGAATGATCCCGAGGGCCATGCCGAGGGCGAATTCCCCCTTGCTGGTCTCCAGGGCGATGGCGGTGGTGATGGTTCGGGTGTAGCCGCGGATGTTGCCGCCGAGCATCATGGCCGAACCCACCTCCGCCACGACCCTTCCGAACCCGTTGAAAAGGGCAGCCATGAGCCCGAATCGGGCCTCGATGAGAATGGTCAGGGAGACGAGCCTCGGCGATGCGCCGAGGCTCATTGCCGTGATCCTGGCCCTGGGATCCACGGCATTGACCGCTGCTATGGTCAGCCCCACGATGAGGGGAAAGGCAAGGATGATGTCCCCCAGGATGATGCCGGACGGCGTGAAAAGGAGGTCGAGGAAGCCCAGCGGTCCCTTGCGGGAGAGGAAGGAGTAACAGAACAGGCCCACCACGACAGTGGGCAGGGCCATGAGGGTGTTGAAGACCGTAATGAGGGCGCTCTTGCCCCTGAAGTCCCTGGTGGCCACCAGATAGGCCAGAGGGATGCCGGTGACGGCGGCCAGCACGGTAGCTGTCCCCGCCACCCTCAGGGACAGAAGGGTGATGGTGAACACCTCGGGATCGAGGGACAGGATGAGGCCGAATGCATCGGTAATTGCGGTGAGAAGGTATTCCATAAGCCTGCAATCCCGGGGACAGGAACCGGGAGGTGCCGGTACCCGTCCCCTGCTAATTTTTATCTGCCAAGGGCGTGAACAATCGGTTGCCGAACTTGTCAGTAAATTCCCCGATCATCCTCTGGCCCTCCACCGAGGCCATGAACGAGATGAGCTTCATAGCCCCGTCGTAGTTGACGTGGGGCTGCTTTTCCGGGTTGACCGCCATGATCCCATAGGGGTTGTAGAGCAGCTCCGACGGTTTGACGAAGAGCGTTTTCACCTCCACCTTGTCCGAGTACTTCATGAACGTGCCCGAGTCGGAGAGGGTGTAGCCCATCTTCTCGTCGGCGATGGTCAGGGTCTCGCCCATCCCCTTGCCCGACTCCAGGTACCAGCTCTTGCCCGTGGGGAGGACCCCCAGGACAGCCTTCCAGATGCTCTGCTCCTTGATGTGGGTACCGGAGTTGTCCCCTCGCGACACGAAGGGAGAACCGCTTTCGGCGATCCCTTTGAAGGCGACCTCGGCGCTGTCGGCGGCCTTGACGCCGGCAGGATCCTTTTCAGGGCCGACGATCACGAAGTAGTTGGCCATGATGGTTCGGTGATTTACGCCGAAACCCGCGTCCATGAACCTCTTTTCGCTCGACGGTGCATGGACGAGGGTGACGTCCACGTCGCCGTTCTCCGCCAGCTTCAGGGCCTTGCCCGTTCCCACGGCGATGACGTCGACCCTGATCCCCGTCTGTTCCTCGAACTTCGGCAGGAGGTAAACCAGAAGCCCGGTGTTGTCGGTGCTGGTGGTGGAGGACAGCTTGAGTCTATCCTGAGCCGCAGCCGATGCCGGCACCCCGGCTGTGAGTACCATGGAAAAAACTGTGAGAAGGGCCGCGACCGGTTTCCGTGCCAATGAGATCCTCCTTTTGCCGTCATGGATACATAACCTTGCCGGCCAGGCTGACATCGTACCCGGCAAGTGTGTCCGCCATATTGCCGAACTCCTCCGTCCGCAGCAGACCGAGGAGATCCTGGACCGGCCTCCTGAAGAAGTTGGCCTTTCTGATCACAAGATCGAACCGTTCCTCCCTGACGGGTACGAAGCCCAAACCCAGGAGAGCGGAGACGGCTTCAATGGCCATGCCGGCTTCCGCCTCCCCCCGGAGGACGGCGAGCCCTACTTCCATGTGGCTGCCGGCGGCCACAATCCGGTCGGCAAGCGTGGACGGATCGAGTCCCAGACGGTCCATCTCCCTGTCGAAGAGCAGACGGGTCCCCGTGCCCTCCTCCCGCCCTGCCCACCTGACCTTCCCGGCGATGGCGTCGCCCAGGTTCCTCAGGCCCAGAGGGTTGCCGGGCGCCGTCACCAGGCCCTGGGTCCGGTGGGCGAAGGCTACGGCCACCACGTCCTGGGCGAAGGTTTCGGCCAGGTGGCTGGAATTGTAATCCTCGCTGCCGGGGTTCATGAGGTGGACACAGGCGATATGGCAGATGCCCCTTTTGAGGGCGAGGAGTCCCTCTCCGCTCCCCGCCCTCGACTGGAGGGGGATGATCTCCGGGTATCTGTTCCGGTACAGGCCCACCGTTCGGACAAGGAGGGGGTCGTCGCTGCCGGCGATGAGGAGGAGCCCCTCGGCCCGGTCCAGGAAAGGGCTCTCGGGGGGCATGTTGGCCACGTGCGCCTCCACCCACCGGTCCACCAGATGACGGGGAAAGAGCCACTTCCCCGTCACCTTGGTCCCGGGCAAACCCCTGTCCGAGATCAGGGTGTAGACCTGTTTCTCGTTGATCCCCAGGTATTGGGCGAGCTGTCTTGTGTCCAGAAGAGTGCCCATGGAAGAGGCCTCCCATCCGCAGAATAATGGGATTTTATCCGGTGCCGGATGGGTATTCAAGAAAAATATAACCAAAAATGACTAATAATTACTCAAAAACCGGAAGTTACAGACAGAACGGTTTCAGGTTCGGGGACAAAATTAAGTCCAGAGGCCAGCGTCCAGAGGCCAGAGGGTGAGATAATCAGGTTCCCAGTTCCCGGTTCACGGTTCACAGTTAGTACCTGGAACGTGGAACGTGCATCACCAGCAACGGGGAGGCGGAGAGAAAAAACGGTTGTCATTGCGAACAGGAAACCGCGTGAAGCAATCCCTGACCGTGAACCGTGAACTAGTCTTTTCAAATCACTAATTACGAATCACAAATCACGAAAAAAATATTTTGGACTTTGGACTTTGGATTTTGGATTCATTAACTAATCAGGAATCACGGCTCTTTCGGATCGACACGACGCAGAAGGGTTCCACGCAGTCTTCCACCAGCCTGGAGGCGACACAGTCTACCGTCGGCATTCCGGGGGCATCCACCCTGATGGCGCACGTGCCGTCCACCGGGATCTTCTTGGGGTCCAGGGGGTCACCGGTCAGCGCTTCGGTGAGGAGCAGGTTCCTGTGTTCCCCGGGGGGCAATCCCAGGAGATCGTCCGCGGCCCCGTTGGTCTGCCATATCCGTCCCTCGCGGTCGCAGAGGACGATGGGATCCCCGTCCCTGTCGATGAGCGCTGACAGGGTCGACTGGGCGGCAGAAAAAAGCTTTTCCAGCTGCTTTCTGGCACTGATGTCCTTGGTGATACCGATAAAGTAGGTGTCGCTTCCGGAGAAGAAGCTGCTCCCGGCCAGTTCAACATCGACGATGGTGCCGTCCTTCCGCAGGTAACGGGTCTCCTCCACCACCCAGCCGGGAGTCTGCCTGAGCTTTCGGATCCTCTGTTCCGAATCAGCGCTCAGTTCCCGGGTGTTCAGCCTCAACAGCTCGTCTCTGGAGTAACCCAGCATGTCCAGTGCCGCGGGATTGGCGTCCAGATAATTTCCGTTCTGGTCCACGAAGAATATCCCGCACGCCGCGTGGCTGAAGATATTCCGATACCTCTCCTCGGACTGGCTGAGGTCCTCCCTGAGGGACTTCCAGTCGGAGACATCTTCCACGAGGAACATGGCCTCGACCACCCTTTGGTTCCTGATGATGGGAACGCCGTTGATCCTGAATACCGGCAGGGCGCCGTCGCTGCGGCCTCTGTCCTGGGCCTCTTCGATCACCTCCCCGGAGCCGTCGAGCACACGGTCAAGGAAGGATCCGAGCCCGGCCCTTTCGATGAAGGCGAGAAAACCGTCCTCTCCGCCCTCCTTTTCCCCATAGAAGGTCGCTATGGCCTCCGGATTCCTGAAGGACACCCTCCGATCTGGGGATAGGGTCAGGACCGAGACGGGCAGGTTTCTCAGGATGGCCCTCAACCGCTCATCCGGGGACATACCGCCTTCGGGGAATGGATCGGTCTCTGAGGTTTCGGGCGAGGACGACCGCTCGGAAAAACCCAGGTAGATCCCGAGAGCGGCGAGGAGACCGGTTGCGGGGGGCAGGAGAAGGTGGAGGATCACGGAGGTCATTCCATAGGAGGCGACGGTGAAACTCTCCACCACCTCCTGGAAGGAGGGGACACCGAAGGCCAGAGCCGTCATTGTCGTCACGATGATGAAGGCCGGCAGGGGACGAAGTATCCCTGCGAGGATGGTGTCGCCTGATCGGTTTTTTTTCACGTCTCCGGACATGAGGGGAACCTAAAGCTTGTGAAAAAAAATTGCAAGCGGTTTAATGGGGATATAACGATCAGCACAGAGAAAAGAGAATAAAAAAAGCGTCTGGATTCCAGACTCCAGATCCTGAACCTGACCTCTGTGATCCCAGTGGTTCAGACCATTATCCGAGAGGGGATGCGATGAAAAGCTATCGGAAGGAACTCTGGTTCGACGTGCCCACACGCAGGGCCTTCATACACATCACGCCGCAGGTGCAGGAGTGTCTAAGGGAGAGCGGTGTCAGAGAGGGCCTTTGCCTGGTCAACGCCATGCATATCACAGCCTCCGTGTTCATCAACGACAACGAATCCGGTCTCCACGAGGACTACGAAAAATGGCTGGAAAGCCTGGCGCCCCACGAGCCGATCAGCCAGTACAAGCACAATCTGACCGGAGAGGACAACGGTGATGCTCACCTGAAGCGGCAGATCATGGGCCGGGAGGTTGTGGTGGCCGTCACGGATGGAGCGCTCGATTTCGGCCCCTGGGAGAGGATCTTCTACGGGGAGTTCGACGGGAGAAGGAGAAAGAGGGTGCTGGTGAAGATTATCGGAGAATAAACATTGGAAATGGGAGATTGGAAAATAGAGTATGTAACGTTCAAACGCTCCAATGCTCTAATCTCCAATGCTCTAATATCTAATTTCTAATCCCCATTCTCCAATCTCCAGCATTCTTTTCTGTTGACGGTGAGGGAAAAGAATGTTATCAGGTCTGTTCATTCGTTCATATGAACAATTATTCAATAGTGGGATAGCGGATGGGACCTCCCCGGGGGATATCTATGGACAGCAAGAAGGACATCTTCCGATCGGTCAGGGGAAGGGACGATTTCGAATCGGTCCTCTATCACCTGGCTGAGACATTCAGGGTCCTGGGTGACCTGACCCGGGTAAGGATCCTCATGGCCCTCACCGGATCCGAGATGCGGGTCCGGGATCTGGCCGAGGCTCTCGACCTCACGGACTCAGCGGTTTCCCATCAGCTGCGCATCCTGAGAAACAGCCGCCTGGTGAAATTCCGCAAGGAGGGCAAGAACGTGGTCTATTCCATCAGCGACGATCATGTAGCTACCATCTTCCGGGAGGGGATCGAACATGTGGAGGGGATGTAATGCCCTTTGACGGTCTCGCTCGCTGCGGCGATCGCCGCCACCGTCACGGCCCCGGGGGGAAGGTGTCGAAGCTGATGGGTGTTCTCGGCAGCAGGAAACACCGGCATCGGGGAGGATGCCACACGGGGGATGATGGCGGTTCCGTGCCGGAAAGCTCCCATCGCCGGATCCTCATGGTCGGCAACCCCAACGTGGGCAAGAGCGCCCTTTTCAACAGGCTGACGGGAAGCTACGTCGTGGTCTCCAATTATCCGGGCACCACCGTGGCGCTCTCCCGGGGAAGGATGCGGCATGGCGGACAGGAATTTTCCGTCGTGGACACTCCCGGGATGTACTCCCTCTTCTCCATTACCGAGGAGGAGAGGGTGGGGAGGCGGATGCTCATGGAGGGAGACCACGACCTCGTCCTCCACGTGGTGGACGCCAAGAACCTCAACAGGATGCTTCCCTTCACCCTTCAGCTTCTGCAGGCGGGACTGCCGGTCATCCTGGTCCTCAACATAATGGACGAGGCCGAGGAAGCGGGCCTGGCCATCGACGTCGAAACCCTGTCCAGGAGGCTCGGCATACCGGTTGTGCCTACGGTGAGCATCTCGGGAAAGGGAATACACCCTCTGAAAGACATCATTGCGGCTGGGGGTTGGGGCGGAAACGGTTTCCACGTCGATTACGGCCTGACCATCGAAAGAGCCGCCCGGGAACTGGCTCCCCTGATGCCAGAAACCGCATTTACCAAGCGCAGTACGGCCCTCCTGGCTCTGCAGGAGGACAGGGACGTCCTGGGAATGATCTCGGCGAAGGGGTCGGAAACGGCTCAGAGAGCCTTCTCCATCATCAACGCCCTCAAGAAGGACCTGGACAGGCCGGTGAACTACTACCTGACCCTGAATCGGCAGAGGAGAGCCGATCAGCTCCTGGAAGGGGTCATGACCAGGCGGGAGGTGACGACCGGAGATCTTCGCCGGACCCTGGACCGTTTTCTGATCAACCCCTTGACGGGCGTGCCCATCCTCGCCCTGGTCCTCTACTTTGGTTTCTATAAATTTGTCGGAGGTTTCGGAGCCGGCACGGTGGTCGATTTTCTCGAGGGACACCTGTTCGAGGATTACTTCATACCCTTCGTGAACGGATGGACGGAAAGACTGATCCCCTGGCCGGCCCTTCAGGATCTGATCGCCATGGATTACGGTGTCGTCACCCTGGGGGTGCGCTATGCGGTGGCCATCGTCATGCCCATCGTGGGCACCTTTTTCCTCGTCTTCTCCGTGGTGGAGGACAGCGGGTACCTGCCGAGGCTTTCTCTCCTGATAGACAAGCTCTTCAAGAGGATCGGTCTGTCCGGCCGGGCGGTCATCCCCATGACACTGGGTTTTGGCTGCGGCACCATGGCGACCATGGTCACCCGCACCCTGGAATCCGTGAGGGAGAGGATCATCGCCACGGTCCTCCTCGCACTGGCCATCCCCTGTTCGGCCCAGCTGGGTGTCATATTCGCTCTGGCGGCCCAGAAGCCCGGCGTTATCGTGACCTGGATCGGGACGGTGTTCATCATATTCCTGGCCGTGGGCTACCTGACCGCCAGGATCCTGCCTGGTGGGAACCCGGATTTCTTCATCGAGATCCCTCCTCTTCGTCCGCCCAGGCTGGCCAATGTGTGGATCAAGACCTCCACCCGCATGCGCTGGTATTTCATGGAGATCCTTCCTCTTTTCCTGCTCGCATCCGTCCTCATCTGGGCCGGGAACCTGACCGGCCTCTTCCAGGCCGCCCTCTGGGCCCTCGGCTTTCCCACCAGGGCCATCGGCCTGCCGGATGAGGCGGCCCAGGCGTTCCTTTTCGGGTTCTTCAGGCGCGATTACGGCGTGGCGGGGCTGTACGACATCCAGACCACGGGGGCGCTCACCGGGAACCAGCTGGCGGTGGCCACCATCACGCTGACCCTGTTTCTCCCGTGTGTCGCCCAGTTTCTTGTTATGATGAAAGAGAGGGGGTGGAGAGTGGCCCTCACCGTATCGACCTTCGTGTTCCCCCTGGCCTTCGCTGTCGGTGGGATGGTGAACTATCTCCTGAACCTGCTGAGGATAGAGTTGTAGACATTGACCATTTGACATTGGACATTGGATCATCAGAGATTGAAGAAGAACAAAGAGGACAGTGTTGAAGCGGGATCTGAGATCGTGACCTTTTCACGAGTCGCGAATCACGCCAGTTTTCCGGATACAGACAGAAAGCCGGGAACCGGTGACCGTGAACTGGAGACTGGAAATTCTCTTCAAAGGAGAGTCCATTGCAGGTAAACGGCCATTCATACGAGATCAGGGATGAGGTCCTGGAGGAACTCTGGGTCAGGCTGGAGGAGGGCGGCCTGGAGTCGGTCCCGGCCGGTGAGATCATCCTCGAGGGAACCAGGGTGAACGAGGGGGTATTCGAATCTCTCCGGGAGGACGGGCTCATTTCCCTCGATGGATCGGACATCCGCCTGACGGACAAGGGGTTCGAGGAGGCCAGGAAGACGATCCGCCGCCACCGTCTGAGTGAGAGGATGTTCGCGGATATCTTCGACGTCGTTCAGGAGGAAATGGAGGATGCGGCCTGCCGCTTCGAGCACATGCTCATCAAGCACGAGCTCGAGGAGAAGATCTGCGTTCTCCTCGGACATCCCAAGCAGTGCCCCCACGGCCGGTCGATACCCATCGGTGAATGCTGCCTCAGAGCCGAGACCATGGTCGATCAGGCCGTGGTTCCCATGAACCGGCTCCGCCAGGGCGAGAGTGGAGTGATCGCCTATGTCCACTCGGGGGACTCGGAAAAACTGAAAAAGCTCATGGCCATGGGAATCCTGCCCGGTGAGCCGGTCGCCCTGGAGAGGCGTTATCCTTCCTTCGTGTTCAACGTTGGCTTCAGCCGGTACGCCATCGACGAGGGAATGGCCGAGGCCATATTCATCCGGAGGCAGCATCCGGATAAGCGCTGAGTCTGCCGGGGCCTTGATATCCGGTCCACAGTCCAGGATCCAAAATCCACGAACGCAAGAACCATCAGGACCTGCACTCGCCACCAGTTCATTCTGCTCTCGAGTGCAACGTTCAAGCGGGGGGCTGTTTTTCCGAGTTCCGGATTTTGGCCTTTGGATTTCCCACCCATACCATTACAATCACCGGAACCATGAAGATCCATCCCGACTGCTACCCCTGTCTGATCCGACAGATGGAAGCCGCAGCCAGGGCGGCCGGGGCCGATGGGGACATGATCCACTCTGTCCGGGAGGCGACCAAGGAGTCGCTGAGGGAACTCTGGGACGATGAGGCCTCCCCGCCGGCCGTGAGCGCCCCCCTGTACAGGATGACCGGTGAGATGTGCGGCAGCAGGGACCCCTACCGGGCCCAGAAGGTCCGTTACACCCTCGAGGCGCTCGAGCTCCTGCCCGAACTGTTCCGGATCGTTGAGAGCGCCGAGGATCCCTTCGAAGCGGCCGTCAGGATCTCCATCGCGGGCAACGTCATCGATTTTGGCACGGGCGGCGATGGGGAGATCGGTGACCTCAGCCAGACCCTGGTCGCCTTTCTGACGAGGCCCTTCTTCCGGTCGGATATCCCGGACCTGAGCCGGCGCGTGCCGGAGGCCAAGCGGATCCTTTATCTCGGTGACAACGCAGGGGAGACGGTCTTCGACAGGCCCCTTCTGTCCCTGCTCCCCTCGGGAAAAACAGTCTACGCGGCCAAGGCCGGACCGATCATCAACGATGCCACCGTGGAGGATGCGCGGCTGGCGGGCATCCATCTTCACGCCGAGCTCGTGGACACCGGGTCGAGAATTCCGGGCACAATATCCGACCTCTGCAGTCCCCGGTTCCGGAAGAGGATGGAGGAGGCAGACCTCATCATCGCCAAGGGACAGGGAAACTTCGAGACCCTCACGGAGGAACCGTCCGATGGCAGGATCTTCATGCTCTTCACCGTCAAGTGCTCGGTGGCCGCCTCCTCCCTCGGGGCCAGGATGGGCGACATGGTGGCGATGAGATGGTGAATGCCCCCCTGCCGTCCGTCGTGCTGGCTCTCTCCCTGGTCATGTCCCTCCTGCCCGCCCCGGGACAGGCGGCCGATGTCTCCCTCGACTCCGCCCTGTATCCTCTCCTTGACAGGCTCTGGGCGGAGGGGATGGTCACGGGTTATCTCCCCGACCAGTTACCCGTGTCCGTCGGGGAAGCTGAGGACCTTCTCCGGGACGTTTCGGGCTCTGAGGACATCCGGATCCTTCTGGAGGCCGGGGCGCTTGTTCCGCGCCTGGCCCTGGAGGCGGGTGATGAAGGGTTCGTCGGGGCGAACCGGTCCGGTATCGAGGTAACGCAAGGGGCGGTCGCCGGTTTGAAGGGCCGGGCGGAATGGGGACAACTGTCCCTGTACGGTGATGCCCGGGTCCCCGCGGATGGGGAGACCGAATTGACGGAAGCCTACGTTAGGGTGACCTGGGGCGGTGTCAGGTTCACGGCGGGCCGGGAGGACCTCTGGTGGGGGCCGGGGCGCCGAGGGGACCTGCTTCTGACGAACAACGCCGAAGCGCTGACCATGTTTCGGGTGGACAACTATCCCGCCTTCACCCTGCCCGGCATTCTGGGGAACCTCGGCGGCGTCCGTCTCTCCTTCTTTCTGTCGGAGCTCGAGGAGGCCCGGCCCGCTGGAGCCGTCCCGGAGCCGATCATGGGAGGTCTGAAGATCTCCCTCATGCCCCATCGGAACTTTGTGCTGTCCCTGAACAGGACCTTTCTCTTCGGAGGAGAGGGAGAGGATGAGGATCTCGGAGCACTGGTCGATGTCCTCCTGGCCAGGGATGGTGGGGACGGAAACGTCATCGGCAATCAGATCGGTGGTATCATGGGGGCATGGAGATTCCCGTCGGGCGCTCAGCCCTTCGTCCTGTATGGGGAACTGGCCGGTGAGGACGAGGCGGGGTATCTTCCCACCAAGAAGGGCTACCTGGCTGGCGTCTATCTGCCCCGTCTGGGAAGATCGCGGCTGTTCGATGTGAGGCTTGAGGCGGCGACCACGGATATGCCGGGGCATCGGTCTGTCTGGTACCAGCATCCCAACTACCCCTATGTCCGCGAGGGCCGGATCATGGGGCACAGGGCCGGCAATGACGCGGAGGACGTCTTCTTCCAGTTGGGCATCTATCCGGCCGCCAACTCGAGGGTCAGCCTGTCGGCTGCCCGGACCAGACGGGGAGTGTCCGGAACCGATCCGGACGAGCTCGTATCCCTGGGGTTGCGGGCCGACTGGTGGAAGCGGACGTATTTGGTTAGACTTGACCTGTACCGTGAGGACTGGGACGATCTTCCCGCGGGAGAGGAGGAAGGGGACCGGGGGGAGTTGAGCGTGAGGGTGGAACTGTGATGGGGCAGACAATACCATGAAAGACACCGACCTTTTGCAGGAGTACCTGCTGCCGGAGCGTAGGCGGCGCCTGACGGAGGTCCTCAAAGAGCGGACCATCGGCCTGACGGTTGTCATTGAGAATTTCAACAAGGAGAACAACTACCAGGCGGTGCTCAGGACCTGCGAGGCATTCGGTATCCAGCACGTCCACATCGTCCCTCAACCCGAGCAGGAGAGGATTGTCCGTTTTATCACCCAGGGATGCGAGAAGTGGCTGACCCTTCATTACCATGCCAGCTACAGCAGCTGCCTGGATGTCCTCCGGGAGGGAGGGTACAGGGTTGTGGTCGGTTCCCTGGGCCGGGGCGCAGTGTCTCTCGAAACCATGGACTTCTCCGGCAGGGTGGCCCTGGTCTTCTCCAACGAGCTGGACGGAGCGGGCGAGGAGGTGGTCGCCAGCGCGGACGGACTGTTCGTCATCCCCCTCGCCGGGTTCACCCAAAGCCTCAACGTCTCCGTGGCCGCCGGCATCGCCATCCATCACGTCCGCTCCTGGAAAAGGAACATGGAGGGATCGCTGGAGGGTCTTTCCGGTGAGGAATCAGATGGCCTCCTCGAGGAGTGGGTGAGGGGGTCGGTGAGAAACGCGGAGGGGATCCTCTCCGAGATGAGGAACAGGAAGTGAAGATCGTCTGTCGTGGGTGTGGAAACGGGGTCGAACTCGTGGACAGGGTCGGGTTCCGTGACCTCTGTCCTGACTGCAGCGCCTACCTTCATTCCTGCGTCCAGTGCCGGCTCTACGTGAAAGACCGCTGCACCGAACCCCAGGCCGAGAAAGTGAGGGACCCCGGGGCGGGTAATTACTGCGACTGGTTTCAGGCCGGGGTTGAGGGTTCCTCCCCCGATGATCCCGGAAAGAGGAGCGGCAGATCGGAGGCGGAGGAACTGTGGCGGAAGCTGAAGGGTAAGTCATAAAGAGGTGAGGGGGCGCTCGGGCGAACCGGCGATTGGGAGATCCTCCTGCGAAAAGCGCCTATTAAAAATTGTTTTCGCCCCATCCCCCTTTCTCCCTCTCTCCCCTTCGCAACCGGGATGGTAATCCGACACGAGTGCCATGAAGATAATCCACAGGGCAAAAGCTTCCTATCTGGTCTACGGGGCCGGCGCCATCGGCAGCGTCTTCGGAGGAATGCTTGCAGGGTGCGGCCACGAGGTCGTCCTCGTCGGCCGCAAGGAGCATATGGAGGCGGTGGCCGGGGAGGGTCTTCGAATTGCGGGTCTTCTCGGAGACCACATGGTCGAGGGTCTCGTCACGGCATCGTCCCTTCAGGATGTGTCCCGGGACTTTGAGCCCGATGCGATCCTCCTGTCGGTCAAGTCCTACGACACGGCCGAGGCGGCCGAAGATCTCGAGAGATCCGGGTTCGTCGGACCCGATACGGTGGTCGTCTCCCTGCAGAACGGTCTGGGAAACGTGGAGGTCCTTCAGGCGAAGTTCGGGCCAGAAAGGGTCCTTGGGGGCCGGGTGATCTTCGGCGCCGAAGTCACCCGGCCGGCATCGGTGGAGGTCACCGTCTGGGCAGACAGGGTTCTGCTGGGAGGCCGGAACCATGTCGCTGCCCGGAGCCTGGCCGAACACTTTACGCTCTGCGGTATTGAGACCGGCTCGACGGAGGACATCCAGGTCTCGCTCTGGGGGAAGGTCCTGTACAACGTGGGGCTCAATCCCCTGTCGGCCATTCTCGAGGTCCCGTACGGAGTCCTGGGTGAGCAGGAACAGGCCAGGCGTATCCTGATCGATCTGATCCGGGAGGCACACGCTGTGGCAGCCGCCGAGGGCCGGTCCTCATGGGAGACCGCCGACCAATACCTGGAAGTGTTCTTCGGCCGTCTGCTTCCGGCGACCGAATCACACCGCAGCTCAATGCTTCAGGACATCCGAAGCGGACGACGGACTGAGATAGAGGCCATCAACGGGGAGGTCATTCGCCGGGGCAAACTCCGCGGCATACCGGTCCCGGTCAACGAGGTAGTCTATCATCTCGTCCGTTCCAAGACGGACCTGTCCAGGACATAGGGCTTGCTGAGGGCGGATGCCGGCCGACAGGGTGTCTGCTGATCCCCGAGTTATAGAGGAGGTTGGGTGTGATATCGCGAAAAAAAACCCGTACGGTGCTGATCCTGGTTTTTCTGCTCTTGAATTGTGCTCCAGTGCCCAAGAAGGAGGCGAAGATGACGAGAATTTCCATTGTGACCAACAGGGGGACCGTAATTGCGGAACTGGACTCTGAAAGGGCTCCGCTTACCGTTGAGAACTTCCTTTCCTACGTCCGGGAGGGGCACTATAACGGCACCATCTTCCATCGGGTGATCGAAGGCTTCATGGTCCAGGGAGGCGGCTTCACCCAGGAGATGCAGATGAAGAAGACCAGACCCCCTGTCAAGAACGAGGCGGACAACGGTCTCAGGAACCTGAGGGGTACCCTGGCCATGGCCAGGACCGCTGTGGTGGACAGCGCTACGTCCCAGTTCTTCATCAACCTGGTGGACAACGGGTTCCTCGACCACAGGGACAGGACCCCGCAGGGTTACGGGTACGCGGTCTTCGGTAAGGTCGTCGAGGGGATGGAGGTCGTAGACGCCATCGGAGGGGTCCAGACCGCCACGGTCAGGGGGTTTCAGGATGTCCCGGTTGAGGCGGTGGTGATAGAGAAGGTGACGGTAATCGAGTGACAGGCCAGGACTCCTGGGAAGGAACCTGACACGGAGTCTCGGGGACACGATGACGCGGAGGCAATTAGACTTTACGACCGTTATTGCGAGGGTGATCGCCGTGCCGAAGCAATCTCGGGGAAATTGATTTCTACAGTGAGACACGGGGGGAACCTTTTGGACTTTGGATTTTGGACCTTGGATTCAAGATCGGGTTCAAAGAATGCCTTAAATGTGGTCACCAGGCTCCAACACCTAGGAGTGGTCATTGTGGCATTCGGGGTCATTTTTTTAACCCTCTCCGGCTGCGCGGGCAAACCGGCCGGACCGGATGTGTCGGGTGAACAGTACGTTGTCCACGGTCAGCGGTACCGGATCCTCGGTTCTTCGAAGGGATACGTCCAGAGGGGGCTCGCCTCCTGGTACGGGGAAAAGTTCCACGGACGCCTGACCGCGAGCGGCGAAGTCTATGACATGGAAGGCATGACCGCTGCCCACAGGACGCTGCCCCTGGGAACGTACGTCAGGGTGAGAAGGCTTGACGGCCGGGGAGGGACGGTGGTCAGGGTCAACGACCGGGGCCCCTTCGTCAAGGGAAGGATCATCGACCTCTCTCGAGCCGCCGCCAGACAGCTCGACATGCTCGACAGCGGCGTGGCCGAGGTGGAAGTGCGAGCCCTGGGGGAAAGGGACAGGAGATCATCCCGGAGGGAGACCGTTCTCAAGCCCAGAAGGGACTACACGGCAGGGTCGTTCTCGGTCCAGGTGGGCGCCTTCACGGTGAAGGATAATGCCCGTAGATTGGCCGTCCGGTTGAGGGCTGAGTACGGAGAGGCTGACATATCCCTTTTCGATCGGGGTGACACCGTCTTCTTTCGGGTCCGCGTCGGCAGGTTCCGGACGGAGCGGGAGGCCGAACGTTTCCTGGGGGAGCTCCTGGAGAAGGGTGAGTTTTCAGAGGCGTTCGTGGTGGCGAGATAGATGTAGAGTCCAAAATCCAGAATCTAAGATCCAGAACAGGGTATCTGTTTCGACATTTAAAGAGAAATTCAACATTTCAGGTATTGGCAATTTTAACTCTGAATATTGTCTTTAATAGCAGTCCGTGGGGTTAACGTTTCTTATGGGGTATAAATTTTGGATTTTGGACTTTGGATTTTGAACTCCTGATGAGATGAAGATCCTCTGCATCGGAAACATCAACTTCGATATCCTCTTTCCCATTCATCGAATGCCGGAGCAGCATGAGAAGGTGACCTGTCCCGAGTCCATGGTCGGATTCGGCGGCTCAGCTGCGAACACGGCCTATTGGCTGGCCCGGTTGGGATGCGACGTCTCCCTGGCCGGAACCGTCGGTGATGACGCACTCGGCCGGGAGCACATCGCTTCGCTGGCCGAGGCCGGCGTCGACACCTCATCCGTTCAGGTGGTCGGGATGCCGAGCGGAATCGCGGTGGTCCTGGCCAGGGAACGCGAGAAGCGGATGATCAGGGCGCCCGGCGCCAATCTGGCGGGCACCTTTCGGCCGGAGGTCCTGGACGGATGCGGCCTCGTTTTTCTCTCGGGAGCCAACGCCACCGTGTTGGGTCCATGTGCGGATGCCGCCCGGCGGGCGGGCCTGACGGTCTTCTCCGGATCCGGGTGCCTCGGTGAGGAGAGGGTCCTGTCCGCCAGCGACGGTTTCATTCTGAACAGCGATGAACTCGAGTATATTACCGGCCTGTACGACCCCCGGGAAGGAATCATGGCCCTGGATGCCCTTTCAGCTGCCGTGACCCTCCCCACCGGGGGATGTCTGATCTCGGACGGTATTCACCTTCACAGCGTCGAGGCGGATCAGGTCGATCCGGTGGACAGGACGGGGGCGGGTGATGCCTTTGCCGCCGGCTATCTGGCCGGATTCGCCCGAGGGGAGCCCGCATTCAACAGAGGGGTGTGGGGTAACCTGATGGCGGCTGAGGTTCTTATGGGCTGGGGGGCGAGGCCGGAGATCGCGATCCCCGGGGCATTGCAGCCCGGCGATCAGGAATAGGAAGATCTGTTGTTCGAGCCCTAGGTGCCGGACCATAGGGGATTCAGGAGCCGGAAGTCAGGAGCGGGGAGGATGGACTCCAGCGCAACGCCGGCTCCCGTTTTTCCCTTGAAATGTCTGGAGAGCGGCCATTCTCCCTCTTTTTCCCTGACACTCCTCTCTCAGCGCATCGGGTTGCCCTGATCCTGTGACCCTCCCTGTTCCCGGTCTCAGTTTGGGGAAGGGCCAAGCCCTTTTGGATATGGAATTGGCGATCTAGAGCTTTTCCGGCATCCTGAATTTGCCCGGCGGGATAGTGTCATCGAGGGCCTGCTGGATCATGAGGACATAGGCCCTTTCCATCATCCCCTTCGTCGGCGCCGCACCGTCGAGAAATACGCGGTCGTTGACCCACGTCTTGGGCACAAGGACCACTTCGTACTTCTTGCCCTCTTCGGGGAATTCGTGGATCCCGATGACCCTGGCATCGATCATCCTGCTGCCGGCTGCGAAAGTGTAGGCGAGTCGAACCAACTCGGGACAATAGCTTCAGTCCGGAGTGACAAAGACCTTGAATCCGACCTCCCTGTCCAGTCCACCCAGGAAGTCCCTTGATCTGTCGGTAAGGGGGGTAGTGCTGCCTGAAGAAATGAGGATACCGTCCAGAAACGGCGAGAGCTCTTTCCGCTCGGGGTATCCGTAATAACTGATCCGGGCCTCCGAGGGACCTTCAAAGACCATGATGGGGCCATGGTCCGATGTCAGCTCCCTCCTCAGGTCCGGATCTTCCGCCAGGTCATGTTTGACCACCGAGAGATTGTCCGAGGCGCCGGCCACTATCTCCAGGAGGGCTTCGACCTTGTCGGTGTTCTTTTCCTTGCCGCTCCCCCGGTACAGGTGAATGACCACGGGCCGGGTCAGGAGGATCATCTTTCTCGTGATGAGGGAGGTGGCCTCCTCTCCGAGCTGTATGACGGGTGCCGAGACGGACTTCGCCCCATCGTCCCGGGAAGGGCAGCCCGCCAGGACGAGTGTGGCAGAGATGAGAATGACCGCGGTCCAGGCTCTCATTCGAAAACCGGGGTGGACAGGTATCTCTCTCCGGTATCGCAGATGATGGTCACGACAGTCTTACCGGCGTTCTCGGGCCTCTTGGCTACCTGGACGGCGGCCCAGACGTTGGCGCCGGCGGATATCCCGGCCAGAACCCCCTCCTCCTTTGCCAGCCTCCTCGTCATGGTGAAAGCGTCGTCCGCCGAGACGGTCATGATCTCGTCGATGATCTCCATGTTGAGAACGTCCGGAACGAAGCCCGCCCCGATCCCCTGGATCTTGTGGGGAGCGGGCGGGTTGCCCGACAGGACGGCGCTGTCCAAGGGCTCCACGGCAATGGCGGTAAAACCCTGTTTCCTCTTTTTGATCACCTCGGCCACACCGGTGATGGTTCCGCCGGTGCCGACCCCGGCAACGATGATATCCACCTCACCGCCGGTGTCGTCCCATATCTCGACAGCCGTGGTTTTCCGGTGGA
This sequence comes from bacterium, assembly GCA_020350725.1. Classification (GTDB taxonomy): domain Bacteria; phylum BMS3Abin14; class BMS3Abin14; order BMS3Abin14; family BMS3Abin14. The sequence goes on along the minus strand of CP070719.1, from coordinate 1,702,583 downwards.
TGTCGGGATTTGCCGGATTCTCGAACTGCTGCGGAATGAAGGAGGACGGATATTCCGCCGCGACCTCCTTCGCCCTCTCGATGGCCCCCCGCATCCCGTCCGCCCCCGGGGTGAGGATGAGCTCAGCACCCAGGGCGCTCAGGAGTTTCCTCCTTTCCACGGTCATGGTGTCGGGCATGGTCAGGACGAGGCGATAACCCCTGGCTGCCGCCACAAACGCCAGGGCGATGCCCGTGTTGCCCGATGTCGGTTCGACGAGGACCGTATCCTCGTTGATGAGTCCGGCTTTTTCGGCGGCCTCGATCATGTTCAGACCGATCCGGTCCTTGACACTGGAGAGGGGATTGGACGATTCCATCTTGCCGAGGACCGTCGCCCCGGCTCCGTCCGTGACCCGGTTGAATCGCAGAAGGGGCGTCCGGCCCACCATTTCCGTTATGCTGTTATAGATCTTGCCCATCTGCTGCCTCCTTTAGTCCCAGAGGTGTAAATCATTTCCCTACCGGACATCGGTTGCCATCCGAAAGATAAACAGCTCAGTGGGGAAGGTCCCCCATCGAGAGTGCGAAACCTTTCCCGATATAAAAACAAAACCCACAAATAGAATCAAGAAAAATTTTATCATTCGACCAAAACACGCATAATTTGCTAAGAAATGGGCGGATGTGCCTGAGATTGGAAATGAGACGTTGGTCATTGGACAATTATAAGTTGGAGATCGGAAATTGGGAGGGGTGGCGGACGCGGGGAGGAATGAGTCCAGAGGCCAGAGGCCAGGGTCCAGAGGGAACGCGGAGATGCGAGGGGAAGAGGAGGAGATGGGGAGATAATCTAGTTTCTAGTTCACGGTTCACAGGTCACAGTTAGTACCTGGAACATGGAACGTGCATCACCAGCAACGGGGACGCGAGGGGGCGTATGGGCGAGGGGGAGATGGGGCGAGAAGCGGACACCGAAACGCGGAAACGCGGAGACACGGAGACGCGGGGGAGAAAAGCTAATCACTAATAACGAATCACAAATCACTAATTACGGCGGTTCCCCAACCGTGAACCAGTCTTTTCGAATCACGAATCACAAATCACGAAAATGGTATTTTGGACTTTGGATTTTGGATTGATCTCTAATCTCTAATTTCTAATGCTCCAATGCTCTTCTGTTCAACGGTAAACCGCGAACTTTCCTTTTGTAATCCCGTATCGGCATTTACTCCATCCTCTCCAGATCCTCGGGCCGGTTCAGGTTGATAAAGGGGTCCGGACGGCCCTCGGCGATCCCTATCTCCGGGGACACCACCCGCAGTCCGGCGACGGCCTCGAGGACCTTGAGCTCTCTCCTTTGGAGGCTCTCGAGCATGCTGCCCCGACAGGATCGACTGTAGACGGCGTACAGGGGCTCCAGGCCCCTCGGACCCCTGGGGATAACGGCGTCGGCGCCGGTCCTGCGGGACGCAATGTGGCGGATGAGGTCGGTATCCAGGAAGGGCAGATCGGCGGCGACGGCGAAGATATAGGGGGTTTTAGCCTCTGCCAGGCCGGTGTAGATGCCTCCGAGCACGCCGCTTTCCGGGATGAGATCGGGGATGGCGCTGATGCCGAGGGCGTCGAATTCCTCACGGTGATGCCCGACGACGAGGATCTCCTGAAAGACGGCGGACATCCTGGTGAAAATGTCCTTGACGATGGGGGTGCCCCTGATCTCCAGGAGAACCTTGTCCGTTCCCATCCGCCGGGACCTGCCGCCGACGAGGATGACGCCCGTGGTGTCGGAAAGGTCACCCGCTCCCGTCATGCCCTGTCAGATTTGGTGACAAGCCAGTAGACGATGCCCAGGACCATAAGGGTGCCCACCTTGCTGGCGATGCCGAAGATGTCCTCATGAGCCAGGGAGGCGATGAGGACCTTACGGAGAAAGGCGACGATGACCACGCCGACGAAGATCTTGATGGGGATCTTCTTCCCCTTGAGATGGGAGACCTCCGTGTCCAGCAGTTCGATCATCATCCAGATGATGAGCATGGATCCGAAGGCGGCGATGATCCCGTTCTCGGGATGGTCGAGGGTAAAGATCTTGCTGACGTCGAAGAAAAACAGCCCGACGACGGCCAGGGACACGAAACCGAGGGCAAGAGCCAGGACGAGGTTCAAACCGTGCGTGAACCGCTCCAGGCCGCCGATGAGTTTGTTCTCCACCCGGTAGGAGAGGAAATACTTGTTCAGTTCCTCCTGCCGGTAGCTGCTGGTCAGGACGTCCAGGTTGATATCCAGGATCTTGTTGACCGCCAGGAGGGCGGCCTTTCTTTCCTCCGCCGGGACGTGGTCCTCGATCACACCGAGGACCACCCGGCGCACCTCGCCCATGGCGGAGTTGACGAAGTGACCGTCGAGCTTGATGTCCACGTGCACCTTTCCCACCTGCCGGAGGTTACGGAAATAGGCCTCGTCGTAGGTGCCCGAAAACAGCCGCATGAACCAGCCGGCGAAGACCATGCTGTGATGCTTCTGCTTGTCCGGCGAGGGGAAGAACTCCGCCATGTCACTGTGGCCCATAACATATTCCATGAGTGTCTGGCCCAGGCCGTCCCTGTGTTCCTTCATCAGGGGACGCAGTTTTGCGAGGATCTCCTCATCACCGGGGGTGAAACCGTAGTGTGCCTTGATCTTTTCGGCTGAGAGCATGGCCTTCCCTTTCCTCACCTTTCGGGGAACTCGGTGTCGGACGCCGCCATTTCGCCGATAATAAAAGTCCCCCTGTCGTCACGATGGTATTCCAGTTCCTCGATGTCCTCTATGCAGTTGATCTCGATGAGTTCTCCCATGACGGCTTTCTCCTCTGCCGTCATGTGGAACAGGTGGATGTCGAGGAGGAGGAAATCGGACTCCATACCGACGCCCTTCTTTATGTAGAAGGGGTAGTAATAGGCCTCCACCTCATTTGACGGGCACCTGGCAATGGGGATCTCACCGATGTCCACAGGGCATCCTCCTGTTTGCGCCATCCTATCATATCCGAGCTTTGCCTGTTTACTCAATCTTCAACATCACGCTCGTATCGCCGGGGGTGATCCATTCCGAAGCCCCATATCCACGGGTTCACGATCCCCGATAAGCACCGGGATGAAGTACTTCCTGGTTTCATTCCCCGGCGGAGACCCTGTGGCCGGGAGCGGGTCGTTTTGTCCGGTGAAGGAAAAAACCTGGTATTTCATAAGTATTCGCCGGCGGCTGATTCCGGATATCCCCGAGTGGAAACCGGAAACCAGGCGGGGTAGCCCGGCTGCTAATCTCCCACTTTTTAGAAAACTACTCCATCGAGTAAAAAGAAAAAGCTTGACTCAAGTGGTAGGAGTATGCAATTTTACCCTTCCCTTATCGAGAGTGGTGGAGGGACGGGCCCTGTGAAACCACAGCAACCGACCGCGTGTCAAACGTGGTGACCGGTGCTAATTCCCGCAAGAGGATTTTTTGGAAGATAAGGAGAAGGCAGCCGCCAGGCCCCCTCCTCTTTCAGGAGGGGGCTTTTTACTAACCTGTTTCAGGAGTGTGCAACATGGCAGAGGTGAGAAAAAGTTTCGAGGAGATCAACGAGAAGATCAGGAGCGGCAAAGCCGTCGTCCTGACGGCCGACGAGATGTCGGAACTTGTGGAGGAAAAAGGTCCTAAGGCCGCCGCGAAGGAAGTGGACGTGGTGACCACCGGGACCTTCGGCATGATGTGCTCCTCGGGCGCCATGATAAACTTCGGACACGCCACTCCCAAGATCAAGGCGTCTCACGTCTGGCTGAACGATGTACCGGCCTACGCGGGATTCGCGGCTGTGGACATCTACATCGGCGCAACCGAACCCAGGGAGGACGACCCGCTTAACAGGGTCCATCCGGGAAGGTTCCCCTACGGCGGCGGGCACGTCATCGAGGACCTTGTGGCCGGCAAGGAGGTAAACCTCAGGGCCACGGCCTACGGAACGGACTGCTATCCGTCCAAGAAGTTCGAGAGAGACTTTGCCCTCCAGGACCTGCCGTACGCGGTGCTCCTCAATCCGAGGAACGCCTATCAGAACTACAACTGTGCCGTGAACATGGGTGAGAAGACGATCTACACCTACCTCGGCGTTCTCAAGCCGGACGGAGCCAACGGAAACTACTGCAGCGCCGGCCAGCTGTCCCCCCTTCTGAATGACCCCTATTACCGCACCATCGGCGTCGGCACCAAGATCTTTCTCGGCGGAGGGCAGGGGGCGGTCATCTGGCACGGCACCCAGCACAATCCGGCAGCTGAGAGGGGTGAAAACGGTGTGACGAGGGCTCCGGCGGGGACCATCGCCGTGATGGGCGATCTCAAGACGATGGAGCACAGATACATCCGCGGAGCCAGCATGCTCGGTTACGGCCTGAGCCTCTTCGTCGGGCTAGGAATACCCATCCCGATTCTCGACGAGGAGATGGCCAGATTTACCGGTATCAGGGACCGGGACATCTTCACCAAGATCGTCGACTACTCAGTTGACTACCCGCAGGGGACCGGCAAGGTCCTCGGCGAGGTCAACTACGAACAGCTCCGCAGCGGGAAGTTCAAGTTCAACGGGCGGGAGGTGGATACGACACCCCTGTCCAGCTACTCCATGGCCCTCGAGATCGCCAGGGAGCTGAAGCGCTGGATCGAGGAGGAGAAGTTCACCCTGGGCGTTCCCCAGATCCAATTGCCGGGAACCCGGTGATCACCTCCGGTTTCTCAGAGAGGGTCTACCGGGAGGAGGCCGTTCCCGAGGGTTTGGTCTCCTTCCGGGTCACCGTAGAACAGACCGATCTCTGGATCGCCGCGGAGAGGGATCTGACACGCAAGGCCCATGATTCCGTCACGAGGCACAGGCGGGAATTGGAGGCTTTCATCGAGGATCATCCTGAATTCCTGCATTCCCTCAAGCCCATCCGGCCCGATACGGCAGTTCCGGTCAGGGGAATCGTCAAGGGGATGCTCGAGGCCGGCCGAAAAGCGGGAGTCGGGCCCATGGCGGCGGTGGCCGGGGCTATCTCGGAAGCGGTGGCCAGGGACCTTGCGGCCCACTCCGGCACCGTCATCGTGGAAAACGGCGGAGATCTCTACCTCCTGGGCAGCGAGCGCAGAACCATCGGAATATGGGCCGGCCGGTCCCCCCTGTCGGGGCGGATCGGAGTCCGTGTCGAGCCGGGCGGCGGATTGGCCGTCTGCACCTCCTCCGGCACGGTAGGACCCTCTCTGAGCCTGGGCGAGGCGGATGCGGCGACGGTTATCTCCGGATCCGGCGCTCTCGCCGACGCCGCCGCCACGGAACTGGGAAACCTGCTCAGGACGAGTGAGGACATTGAACATGCCCTTGACAGGATCACATCCATCGACGGGGTCCTGGGGGCCCTGGCCGTCATCGGTGACACGGTGGGGGCGAAAGGGGACATCGAACTTGTTTCTCTGCAAGATTCGAGTTCGATGAGTGCTAAGTACTGAGTACCGGGTGCCAGGAATAATCGATCATATATTTTCAGTACCCTGTACCGTGACTTCGCTCAGAATTTAACATGTTTCCGCCTCGGAGAGGCGATCGAATCAAGGAGAATTCGCGATGGAAAAGACGATCATCTTAAAATTCACGAAGCAGACCTGGCGCAAGCCGATCATATACGGCCTGTCGAAGAATTTCGACCTGGTCTTCAACATTCTCGAGGCGAAAGTGCTTCCGAGGCAGGAGGCCTACGCCATCATGAGCCTCGAGGGTCCCGACGAGGAGTATTACAAGGGCATCGAATACCTCAAGGAGTGCAACGTCATCGTCGAGGAGGTGCCGGAGCAGATACAGCGCGACGAGGACAGCTGCACCCACTGCGGGACGTGCACAGCCGTGTGCCCCACCGACGCCCTCTTCGTCGACGGTGACGAGAAGTGGGTCAGGCTCGACACGGAAAAATGCGTCGCATGCGGCAACTGCGTGCAGGTATGCACCGTCCAGTGTATTAGTCTGTTCGTGATTTAAGTGGTTTTCAGGCCGGGGCTTTCATGCCCCGGCCTGAAAACCCGTATTCAGTAGTCAGTATTCAGAATTCAGTATAATCCCCCTGTTGTAACATCTGGTGTATAGCGCCGTTGAAATCCCGTTCATTATATTTTATTTTGCTTGTATTGCTGGGTATCCCTATCATACTGAATACTGACTCCTGAATACCCTGCCCTGAGCCTGTGGTTCGGCGCGCTCACCACCCTGAGCAAAGTCGAAGGGTGAATACTCCATCCCCGAAGGGGGGTAAACATGAAGGAACTCCAGATCATCGATGCTTCCAAGGAGCTGAACCTCCTGCGCTATCTCAGGAAATACCGTCCCCCCTTCGAGGTCATGGGCAATTACCGGCTCATCGACGACGGCGAAAGGCCGGAGGCCACTGTTACTCTGAAGGCCGGGGATCAGGAGATGCACGAGGCCGACATAGGTGTCGGGCCCGTGGACGCACTGGCGAACGTCCTGAAGAAATCGCTTGGCCGCCTCTTCCCCTTCCTAAAGGAGGTCCGTCTGGTCGATTTCCAGGTCAACCTCATCCAGGGGACCATCGGGACGGCGGCACAGGTCTCCGTAATCATAGTCTTCTCCGACGGCCATTCGGCCTGGAAGGTCTTTTCCTCGGACGACAACATCAACCTGGCCGCGTTCAGGGCCCTCCTGGACGGCTACGAATACGCCATACACCGGAGGGATGTGGAGGAACAGTCCGCCGGTCCGGCAGCCGGGCCCAAGGCGAAACCCGGAGCGAAAGCCGGGACGAAGAAGAAGTCCGGGACAAAGGCCAAGGCAAAGACCAAGAGTAAGGCAAAGAAGAGCAACAAATAGTATTCAGGATTCAGTATTCCGTATGAGATTCGCTGAGGAGCACAAAGATAGAAGAAGAAAGATTTTCAATACTGAATACTGACTACTGAATCCTGTATCCTTTTTCGGCATTCCCATGGACCTCTCCCAATACAACCGCATCGTCACCCACGACGACCTGGATGGAGCCGTCAGCGCGGCCCTGGTATCCCGGATCGCCGGCATAGAGAACTTCTATTTCACCGGGCCGGTCTCCATCCAGGATGGGAGGACGGCTACCACCGAATCGGACATCGTCTGCGACCTGCCCTGCCCGGTGCGGTTCGGCATGTGGTTCGACCACCATCCCGGAAACCTCGAGGATGTCAGGCTGCGGGATCTCGATCCCGATGACCTCTCCGGGAAGTTCTCCACTGAGGCCTCATGCGCCAGGGTCATTTTCGATTATTTCCGCGGCCAATACGATTTTCCTCCCTTCATGGCGGAGACGGTCGCCAGGACCGACAGGATCGATTCCTTCAACTACAGGACAATGGAGGAATGGCGGGAACCGCTCCCGGAGAGATTGCTGGCCGACTCCATCTTCGTGGCATCGACCTGGCAAAGGGGATACCATCGGTTTCTGTCCCATCTGGTCCTGCTCCTCAGGAACGGTTCCATGGAAGATGCCCTGGATGACCATCAGATCGGCAGCGCGGTTGCGGAATACCGTGAGAGGGAGAGGCGGTCCCTCGTCCTTGTGGAGCCGGATGCCACCTTTCACCAGGACGATCCGGGGAGGGAAGTTGTCGTTGTGGATCTGACCCGTCACAACCGGAGGCCGGACGTCATTCGAAACACGGCGTTCATCCTCCATCCTGAGGCGCTCGCTGCTCTCCTCGTCACGAATCAATTCAGGGGGGGGCGCAAGACAAATGATCTCAACTTCTCCATGTCCCTGTCCTTTCTCATGAATGCCAGGGAACACAGCAAGGACGTCGGGGAGATCATGAGGAGACTGAACATGGGTGACGGCCATCCGGGCGCGGGGGCCGGCAGGATCTCCTGCCGAAGCAAGGAGGAGATGATGAGGGTGAAGGATCAGACCATTGCGGAGATCATCCGGATGTGGAAGGAGTTCTGAGAGCCTCCGGGCAGCGGATACCGAACGGATTTCTCATCGAGGATCGAAAAAGCCGCTTCATCGCATGGACGCATTTCATTATCCTGAGGGTGTGCAGTCTCCGGGTGAGACTGGTTTTGCTTTCCCGGCCTCTATGGGGTTAATATGGGGGGCGGTCCCCAGTTATCTGTCACAGCGATTGTGGATTCCTGTAACGGTCAAAGGAGCTTGAAGAATGGTGGAACAGGTGTGGGGAGGAGTTGAGGTCGGGATCAAGGAGGCCGGACCCCTCAGGGTGGCCTGTGTCAGTTACTCCGGTCCCTATGAGGACATAGGGAGGGTCCTGATGGATCTCTTCCGATGGGTGCTCGTCAACGGGGGTAAGGTGGTCTCCTACCCCATGGTCCTGTTCCCGCCCGATGACCAGGGCGATCCCCAGGAGGGGGTGAGTTTCGACGCCTGTATCCCCGTTCAGCCCGATTCTCCGATCACGGGCGACGCCCATGTCAAGATCACAGAGATCCAGGCGGTGACTGTGGCTTTCACCAGGCACCACGGCTCCTTCAGCACAGTGGGAGAGACCTACGAAAGAATACATGCCTGGATCAGGGACAACGGTTACCGGGTTGCCGGCCGCAGCCGGGAACTCTATCTCACCAATCCCCTGGAGCACTCCGAAGAGGATCTGAGGACAGAGATCCAGATACCAATTGAAGCGGTTCGGCACTGAACTCGTCTCGATGGGGAGAGGGGGAGGCGGGGAGAGGGGGAGAAAAACCCTCCCCAGACGAATGGGTAAGATCTTTCGCCTGCTCGCCTCCTTGCCCATTCGCCCCATCGTGCTTCATCTTTGGATCCGGTCCCCCCATCTCTCCATCCGTTCGCCCCGTCTTTTCATCACGAACCCCCGCCGGGCGTAACGATCGGCCCTGCGGTCCAGTGCAAGTCCCTTCCGAACCAGCTGTTTCCCGGCCCACGGACGGCCGTGACGGTGAAGCCGTATCCCTTTTCTCAGGAGGCAGTCGGAGCGGTATCCGGTCCGGAATGCGTGGCGCTGAAGGTCATCACCCCTGTGCCGGAGGACCTCGCCTCTGTGCTCGAGCCTCTTGCCGATGCCCGGGCGACGTGGGTGGGCTTCGGCCATGGATGTGAACACAACTATCACAGCCAGGGCCAGAAGGCCCGTCAGCATCGTTCTCATCGATCTCTTCATGGTCAGCCTCCTGTTCGCTTCCCCTCCCTGGGTGTCTTTGGTTATTGGACACGGGGCAGAAGGGAAAAGTTTAAAGGGAAAAGCTTAAGGGGCAAAACTCTGACCACGGAGAGCAGGAAGGGTTAATTCAATGTTAAGGTTCCAGGGTGCTGACCCTGGAATCCGTATTTTCTTCACGCGGAGCTGTTTTTCGACTGAGCTCAGGACAGGCAGGGGGCGCGGAGTAAACCTGAT
>CP070719.1:1647964-1693106 GCA_020350725.1 bacterium | reverse complement strand
GTAAGTCCTGGAAGATACTGTGGAGCCCACGGCCGGGATTGAACCGGCGACCTCTTCCTTACCAAGGAAGTGCTCCACCCCTGAGCTACGTGGGCGTGAACCGTGCAATTGGAGCGGGAAACGGGACTCGAACCCGCGACCCTCAGCTTGGAAGGCTGACGCTCTAGCCAACTGAGCTATTCCCGCTCATAATAAAACAAACCGGCAGCGGGACCCGACCCCTGCCGCGGGACACCGTCCAGGAACCTGGATGACTGCGCGGAACGCAGGTGATCATATTGTGGAGGAGCCGTTCTCGCCGCATTTTTCGTGGTGGGGAGGAGTGGATTCGAACCACTGTAGGCAGCGCCAACGGGTTTACAGCCCGTCCCCTTTAGCCACTCGGGCACCTCCCCCAAATCACTAAAATGCTTAATTTATAGAACTTTTTGACTTCAATGGAGCTGGCGATGGGACTCGAACCCGCAACCTGCGCATTACAAGTGCGCTGCTCTACCGATTGAGCTACGCCAGCAAAATTGCGCACCAAATCATACAACGGGAACGTCTTTTTGCGGATCCATCCCCGCTGTAAAAGAATAACACGCTTATTTAGTGATTCGAGTCTTTTTTGTCAAGTGTTTTTTCGGAGCCCTCGAAGCGGCGCCTCGCCTGTATGTGAAAAAGAGCGATACCGGTGGCGACGGATACGTTCAGGGACTCGACGGGACCCCGGCCGGGGACGGTGACAATCCGGTCACAGGCCGCCCGTATCCGCCGTCCCAGTCCTCTGTCCTCACCGCCCACTACGAGGACGATCCTGCCTCCGACGTCCTGCCAATCCCACAGGCTGTCACCGCCCAGTTCCAATCCCACCAGTTGAAATCCGGCCGACCTAAGCTCCCCGCAGGCCGAAACGGAACCGGGGACCACCGATACCGGAAGACTTTCAAGGGCACCTGCCGATGTCCGCGATGCCGTCGGGCTCAGGGGCGCCGCCCCCTTCCCCGGAAGGATAACGGCCCTCGCCCCCAGAAAGGAACAGCACCGCGCCGCGGCGCCGAGGTTTCTGGGGTCTTCGACACCTGTGAGGAACACCAGGAGGTCCTCACCGTCAGGCGGCTGGAACCGCAGGATCTCATCGAGGGCGTGAACGGGGAGCGGGCCGCACTCGAGGGCCACTCCCTGATGTTTGGCGTTCCCCGCGATCCGGGTTAGATCTTCCGAGGCGACCTTCCGGACATCGATGCCAAGGTCCCTGGCCGCCCCGATCAACTCCTCATCTCCCGCCCTGCGGGAGAGCCACAGGCGGTAGAGCGGTCTTCGCCGATGCCGGAGAGCCTGAAGGACGCATTGATGGCCGGTGAGAATCTGGAGGTCGTTTTCGTTTCGCACGATATCAGGTAACAGGACTCAGGAGCCGGGAGCCGGGAGAGAGGGACGGTCCATTGCGGCAGGAGATCGGAAGGGGCGAAGTTCCTCCCGGGTCCTGTTCTCTTTCTTGCGGTCGGTCATTTCTTCGCCGCCAGCACCGGCCCCTGCGGCGTGTCCTGAACGGTGAAACCGAGCTCCAGGATCCGGTCCCTAAGCTCGTCGGCACGCGCCCAGTCCTTGGCCTTTCGTGCGTCCTCTCTTTCCTCCGCCAGGACCTGAGCTTTGCCCTCGGCCTCGTCGTCACCGGAACGTGAGGCGGCGAAGTAGGCGGGTCCCCCCTCGATACCGTCATCGAAGAACCCCAGGCTACCGCCGACCTGACGAAAGAATCCGTCCACGCCTTTCTTCCAGTGGCCCGAGATCTTGCCGGCGACGGCCTCGACACCGTCGAGGACGCCGTTCAGCGTCCCCAGGGCCGTGAAGAGATGGCCGAGGGCTGCTGCCGTGTTGAAATCGTCATCCATGGCCTGCCGGAATGCCGGCTCCAACTCCTCGGAGAGAGCCCGGAGCGATCGGGACTCAACCTCATTCATCTGCCTGTCTTCGGCCAGAGTGCGGTGGACCCGGGCGAAGAGGTTCATGAACCGCTCGTAGCGGATCCTGGCCTCGTCCAGGGCCTGGTCGGAAAAATCCAGGGGACTGCGGTAGTGCGTCGAAAGGAGAAAAAACCTTATGACCTCCGGCCGATAGCGCTCAAGGACCTCCCGGATGGTGAAGAAGTTTCCCAGGGATTTGGACATCTTCTCACTGTCTATGTTGACGAAGCCGTTGTGCAGCCAGTAGCGGGAGAACTCCCTACCGGCCTCCGCCTCCGATTGGGCGATCTCGTTCTCGTGGTGGGGGAAGATAAGATCCTTGCCGCCGCCGTGGATGTCGAGGGGCTGACCGAGGATGGCAGCCGACATGGCCGAGCACTCGATGTGCCAACCTGGACGCCCCTTTCCCCAGGGGCTGTCCCACCAGGGCTCTCCCTCCTTGGAACTCTTCCACAGGGCGAAGTCGAGGGGATCCCTCTTGCGCTCGTCAACCTCGATGCGTGCCCCCGCCCGCATCTCCTCGGGATTTCTCCCCGACAGTTTTCCGTAGCCCTTGAATCTGGCCACCTCGAAATAGACGTCTCCGTCGACTTCGTAGGCGAACCCCCGGTCCTGCAGGCTCTTGACCAGACGTATGATGTCGTCGACGTGTTCGGTGGCCCTCGGCTCGACATCGGCCCGCTGGACCCCCAGGGCTCCCATGTCCGCGTCATGGGCCTCGATGAACTTCTCGGCCAGTTCCCTCCAGTCGATACCCTCTTCGTTGCTCCTGTTGATGATCTTGTCGTCGATGTCGGTGTAGTTACGGACGTAGGTGACGTCATAGCCGCTGGAGCGGAGGTACCTGGCGATGACGTCGAACGCGACCGCTGCCCGGGCGTGCCCGATGTGGCAGTAGTCGTAAACTGTGACGCCGCAGGCGTAAAGACCCACCTTGGGGGGGTGGATGGGAACGAACTCCTCCTTTTTACCCGTCAGGGTGTTGTAGACTCTAAGGGCCATCAGCAGATCCTCCCAGATCAGGGTTGCGTTCTAATGAGCCGAGCGACCGGTCAGGGTCAAAGCGACCGGTCAGGGTCAATATGTCGTCCTTCCCCACCGGAAAACGGATGCCTCCACCTATTTTCGCCGGCCGATGAGGACCACCGCCATCGCTGCCATCCCCTCACCCCGCCCGACGAACCCCATTCCCTCACCCCTCGTCGCCTTGATGTTGACGGATCCTTCCACCATCCCGGCTGCCTCCAGCCGGGAGATCATGTCGGGTACATGTCCTGCGATCCTGGGCTTCTCCGCGAGGAGGGTGATATCGGCGTTGACCGTCTCCCATCCCTTCTCGCTGAGGAGATAAAGGACCACCCTGAGGAGCTCGATGCTGTCCGCTCCTCGAAATCTTTCATCCGTGTCCGGGAAATGCCTGCCGATGTCCCCGAGGCCTGCTGCTCCGAGCAGGGCATCGATGAGGGCATGGGTCAGCACATCTGCGTCGGAGTGGCCGTGAAGACCCATTCCGTGGGGGATCTCGACTCCACCGAGGATCAGGGGACGACCTTCGACCAGACGGTGGGAATCATACCCGATACCGACCCTGAGGGCAGAGGCGGTCAAGGTAACGGTCCTCCGCCACGCGTCATGCTCCACGACCCACACCTGACCGTCATCTCGGTTCTCTCCGGCGTTCCACTATCCAACGGGCCAGCTCGAGATCCTCAAGCGTCGTGATCTTGATGTTCCACGGGTCGCCCTTCACGATCCTCACGGGATGTCCGGAGCGTTCCACCAGTGTGGTATCATCCGTCACCGAAAAGTCTGCCTTCCTCGCACTGCGGTGGGCCGCCAGGATCAGGTCGCGGTTAAAGGCCTGAGGCGTCTGGGCCAGCCAGATCTTGTCGCGATCGAAAGTGCCCGACACCGTTTCACCGCCGTCCTCCGAGATCTTGACGGTGTCGGTGACGGGGACGGCTGCGAGGGCCGCTCCCCACTGCTCGGCCGCAGACAGAACCCCATTGACGATCTCCTCCGATACGAAGGGGCGTGCGCCGTCATGGATCAGAACCAGATCTCTGTCGGCAGGCACCTTGCCGAGCAGCTCCCACACAGTGTGATCCCTCTCCGGACCGCCGCCGATGACCTCGACCTGATCCTGCAGTCCGTATTTCTGAACAATCTCCTTCCGGCACAGTTCCACCTCTTCCGGCCGCACCGCGGTGATCACCCGATCGATGGCCCGGCACCTCAGAAGGGACTCGATGGTCCGGACCAGCAGAGGCCTGCCGTCGAGCTCCAGATAGGCCTTACTGTACCCCAGCCCCATCCGCACGGCGGAGCCGGCTGCCGGGACAAGGGTTTGAACCCGGCCCCTCATGATACCCGCTCCGAGGATCCCGGATCGTTCCATCTCCGGGGTCCGACACCCAGGGTGGATCCATCAACATGTTTTAGATCCCTGAGGCCCATATCTCCCCGGACTTTGGCTGTAAGACCCTGGACGGGGTCTCCTGCATCCATCAAAAAAGCTCCCCCTGGTCACTGCTCCCTGAGGTGTCCGGGCCCCGGTCTTCCGTCCTGACGGCTTCGCTGTCCTCCTCCCCGGGCCCCTCCGGGGCGAAAAGGAAAGTCCGCCTCAGTCCCCTGACAAAGGCTTCGGCAGCGTCCGGATCGGCGGAGGCCGACCGCAGCATGTCGAGCTTCGCGTCAAGGTCGTCTGCATAATGGATCACAAGGGCCTCCGGTGTCGCCGGAGTCCGGGGCGAACCGTGCTCCAACTGCCCATGGTGACTGAGAACGATGTGGAGGATCTGGAGAGCCAGATCCTCGGGAAATCCGGCCACGTGATCGATCCATCCACTGACCATCCCGACGCCCAGTGTGATATGCCCGATCAGCTTGCCCTCCCTCGAATAGCGGAAATCCCCTGAGACCTCATACTCCTTCGTCTTCCCCACATCATGGAGGAGTCCTCCGGCAACCAAAAGGTCCGTCCTCAACCATGGGTATAGAGTCCCCAGAGCCACGGCAAGGCGGCAGACGGCCAGGCTGTGCTCGGCAAGTCCCCCAATACGCGCATGGTGCATGCTGACAGCGGCCGGTGAGGTGAAGAAGGCATCCATGAAGGGGGCGTCCTGGTCCAAAACGTTGAACAGCTGTATCAGGGCGGGCTCTCTCAGGGTGGAGACAAGGCCGGCGTAATCCTTACGGAGTTGACCCTCTGAAATCTCCGAGGAGGGATAAAGCTGTCGGGGGTCCACCTCCCGGCTGACCTTCTCAATACGGTCAATGACCAGCTGTTTCCTGTCCTGGTACACGCCTGCTTTTCCGCTGGCCAGAACAGGATCACCTGGAACCATGGCGGGCAGCGACTTCAGTTCCATGTCCCAGATGCGACCTTCCACATCACCATCGGGTGTCCCCAGGACAACTGCAAGATAGGGCTTTCCCTGCTTCGTCCTCCGTTCCGTGATCTCCTTGAGGAGGTAGATCTCGTCAGGGGCGCCGCTGTCTTTGACTTTACCGGTCATGAACGGATCTCGATTCAGTCATATCAACACGTATAGAGTGTCTAATTTCCAATCTCTGATCTCCAATGTCCAATGTCTATTCTCTGATCTCCAATGTCCAATGTCTAATCTCTATTCCCATCACCCTGATCATGGCCTGTCATCCCTCTTTTCCTGAAGGGACAGGACCATGGCCAGATGCCTGGCGAAAAATTCGAGCATGGCGATAGTCTCCTGGGGGATGGGTCGGTGAGTGCGTTTTCTGTCTGCACCGATCACACCCAGGACTTCCCCGCGGTGGTCGAGGAGAGGAACGATGACGAAGATCCTGGATCGGATCGCCTGCATCCGGGAGAAAGGATCCGCCACCCTCAGTTCGGGGGGTACAGCGGTTCCGCCGTCGAAGAAGATCGTCTTGCCCTCCCGGAAGGCCTTTGAGATCGCCCCTCCCCTTTCATCCATGGGAACGGAGACCTCCTCGGCCTGGACACCCTCTATTCCGACCGAGGTGCGGCACTGGAGCATTTTCTTGTCCCAGTTCGGCAGGAAAAGATTCAGGCGGTCCAGTTCGAAGAGCTCCTTGGCCATGATCTCCTGGGCAGCCTGAACAACCCCGTCCATCTCACCGCTCGCCAGAAACGCCCGGCTCAGTTCGTTCTGGAGTTCGTGAAGCCTCATCAGATGATGGTTGCTCACCCTCAGCCTCTCGTTGGAATGCCTGAGATCGCTCTGGAGCCTGAGGAGCTCGAGTTCCATTTCCAGGCTTTCCAGAAAGGCATTCAACACCTCAACCTGATCCTCCTCCATCCGCACGGTATTGGGAGGAAAGATCAACAGAAGGGTTACGGTCTTCAAATGCCCCTGGCAGCAGTCGAGGAAGTAGGCGGCACATGTCCCCTGACCCGGGAATGTCCACTCCTCGGCCGGCTCCTGGCCGTCGCTCCTCGGGACCGAGATGGCCTCGGTCGCCCGCCTGGATATCTCCTCGGGAGGATCTCCGAAGGACCTTATCTCGGAAGTTCCACTTTCCCTTTCTCTGGAATGGGCGAGGAAGATCCACGGCGCCTCGCTTGCCTGGCTGACATACTTCAGGACCGTCTGGTACACATCCTCGTATCCCTTCGCCGCTCTCACTTCCGTGACGAACTGATGGAGGAGGGTTATTTCCATCAGCCGCTTTTCACCCTGTGCGTTGGCTTTCTCCAGAGCGGCTGTATACCTTCGCACCTCGTCGTGGGTCGATGAGAGCTCCAGGGTCAGGCGCTCTGCCCGTTCCCGTTCCTCCCGGGATCTCAAGCCGATGATCCTGAGCAGCGGAGCAAGGAACCAAAGGAGACTGATCCGGGTCAGAAACGTGAACCAGAAAAGACTCTCAATTTCCACGATCGATTTCCAGGCGGGGATGGCGTAGGCAAGGGAGCACGCCGCCGGGATGGCCAGGGTCAACGCCCAGGATCGATAGGGGGCTCTCAGGGCCACGATAAAATAGAGGAGCAGGTGAAATTCGCTCGTCCACCCACCGGACATCCCGATGAGCAGCCCGACAAAGGCTATGTCGGCAAAAATGAAGGGGACCGCTTCGTCACCGGTCTGTTCGCGCCGATAACTGTATATGAGGACCGCCATCGCATAGATGACGAAAACCATGGAGACGATCAGCGCGCTCAGGTTGCCGCTGAAATAGCTCCAGAGCAGAACACCACAGGTAAAGAAGAGCCTGAGAACGAACCTCTGAACGGCTAAGGGGCCGAAAGATACCATCTCAATCTAGCTTTCCGTAGAAGTTCTTCAATGCCTCCGTCACCATTGTCATTGTCGGATAGTCGATATTGAAGGCATTGTCGATGGCCGAGTGCCTGATGTAGTTCGGGTAATCGGACAACCACAGACAGGGGATACCCCGCATGGCGAAGGGGGTGTGGTTGCTTTTCCCCGTCTTGGATCTGACCCTCTCGGCCTGATAGCCCATGTCGCTTAGAGTATCACACGCCAGGTGTGAGAGTCCCTCGTCCATGACAGCTTCCCTGTCCCGGGTGATGACGCAGAGATTCGGCCATCCGACGGCATCCAGGTTGACCACCGATGAAATGTCCTTGAGGCGGTTTGTCCGATAGAGCTCTGCGGCGTGGTGCTCGGCCCCAACGCATCCCACCTCCTCACAATCGGCGAAGAGGTACCTCATGGGAAAGGACAGATCTTTTTCATAGCCCCCTTTCATGAAGGCCAGCATGACGGCAATGCCGGACGCATCGTCGCTGGCCCCCGGGGTTCTGGGCCTGGAGTCGTAGTGAGCCGTCAGGAGGGCGTACCGCCCGTCCGTCGGACCTGTTCCCGCTTCAATGTTCCGACAGCGAATTCTCCTTCTCTTCGATTTGAGTCTTATCCGCACTCTCGCACCACCCGCCTCCGTGATCCTTTCGGCCACCGATTTCCTGATGGAGAATCCGGGGACGGGGGCCAGACTGTAATCGCAGGCGCCGGAATAGATCTCATCGAAGTACTCGTTGTACCAGATAAGAGCCCGAGCTCCCTGACGGGCGGCCTCCTGGATCTTGACTGTCTCATGGCTTTTCCAGAGTTTGGCCAGGTGAACCGAACCCTCCACGCTGTCAAGCGAGGAGTAATCTTCCTCCCTGGCATAGCCCACCGGCCGGATGTCCCCTTCCAGGAGGTCTGTGGAAGGCGAACCGATACCGGGGAGGGATTCGACCTCTTCAAAACCCTTTCCGAGGTCTATCTGAAGAGACCAGCGCAGGGGGACTGTGAGATCGACCGAGAACGGGTGGACCTGGGACCAGTATCCCCATGACCTCACCAGGCCTTTGATATAGGAGAAGGCCCTCCGGTGCCCCCTGCTCCCGATGAACCGATCGGGGGAGTCCACTGTGAGCCGGTTCATGAAGATCCTCAGATCATCACCTATGGACATCTCGCTGGGTCCCCTAATAAAGGACATCCTCTTCGACCCCGTTCTCAATGGATCGAATCAGTTTGATCAGGTCGGCCCGCATCTCGACCTCATGTTCAGGGGTCAGGGAGAGTGCGATCCTGGCGCTGGAAAGAGCCTTGTCCAAGTCCCCCATGGCCCTGAAGATGCGGGCGCGGGTGTCAAGGTAGGGATAAAGGGGCTGGGGAGCCATCTCCACGGCGCGTTCGATGTAAGCCAATGCCGAACTGTAATTCTCCTGTCCCATCTCCACCCAGGCCAGATTGTTCAGGACGACGGTATCCTCGCCGTTCCTCTCCAGGGCCTTCAGGTAGTACAGGGCGGCTTCCGGCAGGTCATCCTTGCTGTAGAAGATATCCCCCAGCATCGCGTAGGCCTCGGGGCGGTCCGGCTCCGATTTCACGGCATCCTCCAGGACCATTTCCGCGTTTGGGTTGTTGCCTTCCTGAATGTAGATGGAGGCCAGCTTCAAAAGGTCAGGATAGGGCATGCCCGTGACCCGTTGCTGATCCACAGTGATGCATCCCACCGCGGAGAGGAGGGCGGCAAGGGCGACCATCCTCCAGATATCCTTCACGATCCCAGACCTCCGGCCAAAGACAGCATCCAGTGATCTGAACGGGCCCACATCCTGTCCAGATCGTCTCCGGCGACCCACGACGCCTTTCCGTCGCCCCATTCGAGGAAGAATCCCCGGGGTTCGAGCGAGTACCCCGTGATGACGACGAAATGTCCCGCCCCCGGCAAAAGGGAGCCGTACCGGAGGAGGATGATCACAGGCAGGCCCCTCTCCAGGTCCCCCGTGAGACGTTCGGTCGAGCCCCTCATCTGCTCGGCGTCCGCTCCCACCCTGACGGCCTCCAGAAAGAGATCCATGGTGAGCGTTCCCTCGATCTCGGGGATGTACAGCCTTTCGGCTAGATCTTCCGGGTCTGAACCGAAGTTAAGAAAATTCAGGACCGCAGCCAGGGCATAAGGGCCACATCGGTTCGGTTCCTGAGTGTAGGACTCCACGGCAAGCCTGACCGCCGGTTCGGGGAAATACCTCGTATCGGTCAGACGAAAAGTGCAGGAGGTCCCTGCCAGGGAGAGAAGGAATGCAGCCGCCGGGATGAGTCGGGACCAGGTCCTCACTTTATGACGATTTCTTTATCGAGCAGTTTGAGAATGAGGACGACGACCAGAACGATGAGGGCGACAGTGAGCACGGTTCCCAGACCGTCGCCTCCCGCCTGGATCCTGTCCAGGTCGGCCAGGACGGCCCGGCGTTCCTGCGCGGTGAGAGAATCGATGCGTCCCGCTATCTCCTCTTGGGAAAGGCCCAGTCCGCTGAGTTTACCGCGGAGAAGTTCGTTTTCCAGCACCTGCTTCAATTGATCGATGCCGTCCGCGTTCCCGTCAACGTACCTGCCGGCATTCGGGATGAAGGCGGCCTTGGCGACAGCGGGAACTGTGAATACGCCGGCAAAAGCCGTTACCAGGTACCAGACGATCAGATTGCCGATACGACTGCCCAGTATCTCTCTCATGAATTGGTCTCCCTTTCCACCCCTCGGGGTGCGTCAACGAAAGAGTGCCAGGAAGAAATCATCCGGTGTCGATCTTCTCATCCATGCTGCCGGAGCGAAATCCCTCGATATCGACGGTAACGTACGAAAACCCCAGATCTCTGAGGAATGAAACAATGACCACCCGCTGTTTCTCGGCCATGAGATCGCCGATGCGGTCGGCCGGGACCTCGATCCTTGCCACATCTCCGTGCTTTCTTAACCTCACCGTCTCGAATCCCAGATCCCTGAGCAGCCGTTCACCCCTGTCGACCTGCTTGAGGTGGTCTGCGACAAGCGGTTCACCGTAGGGGAACCTGGTCGCCAGACAGGGGCTCGAGGGCCGGTCCCACGTGGCAAGTCCCATCCTGCGGCTCTCTGCCCTGATGTCCTCCTTGGTGAGACCTGCCTCCCGGAGAGGGCTGCGGATGCCCATTTCCTCCAGGGCCCTGATCCCGGGCCGGTACCCTACGGTGTCATCCGCATTCGTGCCCTCAAGGACCCAGGGTATCCCCATCCCCTCCGCCATGGACATCAGCCGGGTGAAAATCATCTTCTTGCAGACATAACATCGATCGGGCTGATTGCCTGCCACTTCAGGAACCGCCAGAGGGTCCATCTTCACCGTCCTGATCCTGATACTCTGCTTCTGGGCCAGATGGACGGCCTCCGATACTTCGCCCTCCGGCAGGAGGGGGGTGTCGACGGTCACAGCCCAGACCGCCCCCGGGCCGAGGACCTCGGTGGCGAACATCAGCAGGAAGGTGCTGTCAACTCCTCCTGAAAAGGCGATCAGGACGGACCCCATCTCATTGAGGATGGATCTCAACCGGCTCAGACTTGAAACCGGAGCTCCCTTGGAGATGCTGGCTGACTGGCTGCTCTTGGTCATTGTCTCACCTGCCCGACGCAGGGGGTACGGGTTAAAGGACAAAGATCCCTTAGATGTGGTAGGTGTACGGGTGGTTGTACTCCCTTTCGACACCCACCTCACGTGCCTGCTCACATAGCTGGGCGATGGAAATGGAATCGAAGAAATCGCCCAGCTTGCGGCTTATGTCCGTCCACATCTCGGAGGCCACGCAATCGTCTTTGCGCGGACATATCTTGCGCGGGTTCTCACTGACGCAGAAAACCAGTTCAAACGGACCCTCCGTGGCTCTGATGATATCTCCGAGGGTAATTTCAGACGGTTCCCTGAGAAGGAAGTATCCCCCGCTCGGTCCTCTTTTGCTCCCCAACAACCCAGCCTTCTTCAGCTTCTGAAAGATCTGTTCGAGATACCTGGGACTGATCTGCTGCCGGCGCGAGATGTCCTTGATCTGGGTAGGAAGTCCCACTGAATGGTACGCGATGTCGAACAGCGCTCTCACTCCATAACGGCTTTTCGTCGAGAGTCTCATGGCCAAGGCAATTTTCCCCCTTTTGTAGTTTTTTCTTCCCTGATGAGGTTATTTTTTTACAGCTTTTAAGTCAAGTATAAAAAGGGGAAAGAGGGGATGGAGAGGGAGAGATTAGACATTAGAGTATTGGACATTAGAGATCGGGGATGGGAGGTCACGGGGGCGACAGGGAGGGTGGGGTCCTGAGTCGAAGGGTCGGGAGCTGGTGGTTAGGGGTCTCCACCATTCTTGGGGTCCGAAAATCATTTTGCCCCCTGTACCACCGGAATGATAACCTGATGCGGCCCCTTGCCTCCCGCGGTGGAGGAGGGTGCTCTGCCCCGGCACTGAATAAGAGAACCTTTGAAGCTGAGAGAAATGCATAGTTGGGACCTTTCGTCCCGGGAGGCCGCTGCTCTTCAGGGCGTTCTGGCCGCCCGGATCCGGGGAGGCTCTCTGCCCCGGGTGAGAACGGTGCTCGGCTGCGATGTCTCCTACTGTCGATCGTCGGGCAGTTTCAGGGCGTCGGTGGTCCTGCTCAGCTTCCCGACCATGGAGCCGGTCGGGTCATGGACGCGGAAGGGGGAAACCGCCTTTCCCTACGTGCCCGGCCTCCTGTCGTTTCGGGAGATCCCGCCTCTCCTCCCCCTTCTGGAAAAGGTGCCGGCGCCCGATCTCATCATCGTCGACGGACACGGGATCGCCCACCCCAGGGGTGTCGGTCTGGCGTCGCATATCGGGCTGATAACAGGCCTCCCCACCATCGGTTGCGCCAAGAGAAGGCTCATCGGCGAATACACGGATCCCTCTGCAGAAGCGGGAGCAAGGGAACCTCTCACCGTGTCGGGACATCCCGCTGGTTTTGTCCTGAGATCAAAACGGTCCTGCAGGCCTATCTTCGTGTCGCCGGGACATCTCCTGGATCCCGAGGAGGCGCTGAGGGGCACAGTGATGTGTCTGAGGGGATATCGCCTGCCGGAACCGACCCGCCTCGCCGACAGATTGACCAGAGGATTGCCGGTGAAGTAAGGCAACGATGGGGAGGGGGCGAGGAGAGAAAGGAGTCCAGAGTCCAGGGGCCAGAGTCCAGAGGGGGCGAAGAAGATGGTTCCCGGTTCACAGTTCCCAGATCACAGGCAATACCCGGAACATGGAACATGGAACCGGAGACATGGGACGCGGAGATGGGGGAGGAAATGGGTCCAAAACCCAAAGTCCAAAATCCAAAAGGGTCTGTGAGACATGGAACCTGAGACACGGTACTTGGAACTTGGATAGCCAGTGCGGAGACATGGTGGGAAAAAGCGGTTGTCATTGCGAACAGGGAACTGCGTGAAGCAATCCCGTGAAATGCGGACGCGGGGACTCGCCTTTGAAAAAGGAGCCAGAATTCAGGAGAAAGAATTTACCACAGAGGACCACGGAGGCGTCCCTTGAGACGCCGCCACAGAGGGCCACAGAGATTTTCTAGGTTTTGGACTTTGGATTTTGGATTTTGGATTCGATACCTAATCACGAATCACGAGTCACCAGTCACGACGGTTTTCAACTGTGAACCGTGAACTGACCTATCAGAACTCCAACCTGACACCGAGGCCGTAGGCCGAGGACGAGGCGGTGACCACCGGTGCAAGGGTGAGGCCGGCTTCGGAGTTCTCCTGGGAGAGACCGGCGACTGTTCTCCCGATAACCGTTCCTATCGCCGCACCGAGGAATACGTCCGAAGGCCAGGCATCTCCACCGTAGACTCTGCTCAAACCCACTCCGGTGGCAAGGCTGTACCAGAATATAGAGTGAGCGACGCCGCGTCCGCGGGAGAGAGCGCCTGCGATGGAAAAGACTATGGACGACCCGACGTCAGGGAGGGACCCGAGTTTCTTAAAGGGCTTGTATTCCTCAGGGCCTCCCGAGTCCTCAGGGGCCGACCTCCCGATGATGAAGGCGGGCACTCCGGTGAAAAGGGCCGATAATCCGGCTGATTCAAGGCCGAGGAGAGCGTCCGATTTCATGCCCCTGTCATCCCTAATGTAGCCCAGGAGATAGATACCGGCCGTTGCCTCGAGCAGGTATCGATCCAGATCCTGAAGCGGTTCGTAGATCTTCCTGTAGCGATCGTCACTGCCTCCCGATATGTCATCAAGATATTTCTCGTCATTATCGATCAGATACAGGGTCGTTATCAGCGTAAGTCCTACCAGAGCCGTCCCCTTCGGAGTCAAGCGAAAAGGGGATGACAGCAGATAGTGAAGATCCTTATCGACCTTGGCCATGACCATCTCGAAAGCGGGATCCAGACTGACATGCTCGACCTCGGGCTCGAGGACAGTAAGAACTCTGGTATCATTCTTCGCCTCGTCGGCCCAGAGGGCCGAAGGGGCCACAACCAGGGACAGGGCGAGAAAAAGGACCTTAAACCGCATCAGCATCCTCATCCTTCTTGATCGCCTCATTCAGCAAATTGCCCAGGCTCTTCCCTTTGAGGTTCAGAGCGTTCGGCACCTTCTCATGGGGCAGGAGAACGCCGGCGGAGATGACCATACGGAAGGCCTCATCCACGCTCCAATCCAGAGCAACGGTCTCTTCCTCGGGGATAATATATAGAAACCCGGAGGTGGGATTGGGTGTGGTGGGGATGAAAACGGTGAAGGATCGGCCGGGTATCTTTTCCTTCAGGTCACCTCTGGATTCACCGGTGACGAAGCCGATGCTGTAAAGGCCCATGCGTGGGTACTGAACGAGGACAACCCGACGGAAACTGTCATGACCCTGAACGAAGATGGCCTCGAGCATCTGCTTGGAGGAGAAGTAGAACCACCTGAGAAGCGGGATCTTCTCGAGGATCCTTTCCCCCAGCACAAGAACCCCTCGTCCGATGACATTGGCCACCAGGGCACCGATGACGAATACGATCAGAAGGGACAGGATCAGTCCGAGCCCCGGAATGGGAAAACCGATGAACGCCTCGGGACGGTAGGAAAGGGGTATGAGGGCCAGAGCCCTGTCGGTGAAACGGACGAGGGTCCGCAGGACCCAGCCCGTCAGGAAAAGGGGGATGAGCACCAGGATGCCCGTCAGCACATATTTCCGGATAATCGTCCTTAACAGATGCACTTCCGGCAACCTCGCAGACCGACCCCCTCAGGGAGAACGGGAAATGATGAAGAGGATATTCGACCCTTATGACACCGGATCATCGGAGCATTGGAGCCTTCATGCTCCCTCGTTCCGTCCGTCTTCGGGCCCAGATCACGTTTGTCGGCATAAGGAATGTCGGTATCCCCACCCGCGGCCCCACTCTCCTGATCGGCCATCCTGCCTGAACAAGGCCCTGCGCGATCCCTTCCTCCTACGATGGGCCATTCTATCGGAATAAGAGAAACGTTGGCAAGCGGAAGGAATGAGGCATCTCTGTGCCTTTGTCGGACCTGCACGAAACAGGCGGCTGCAGGATCCTGGCTTTCCAAAGGGCCTTTTTCTTTTTTTTTCGTTTATCCCCCTTGATTTTTATCTGCTGTTGGTTATATTGCCCACTTGTTAGCAGTCTCCGCTTTAGAGTGCCAGAGGGGTCTTTTGCGTACAGAAGGAGTCCCGGCCCTGTCCTCGGCAGGTTTGTAAGGCACACAGTCTTCGGGATCCAATGTCATCTATATTACGAAGGAGGAGTTGAAAAGATGAAGATCAGACCACTTCAGGACCGCATTCTTGTCAGAAGGCTCGAGGAGACCGCCCGGACCAAGGGCGGGATCATCATTCCTGACACGGCCAAGGAGAAACCCCAGGAAGGTGAAGTCGTCGCCGTTGGTAAGGGGAGAGTCCTCGAGGACGGCAGTCAGCGAGCGTTGGATGTCAAGGCCGGCGACAGGATCCTCTTCGGGAAATACGCCGGCACGGACGTAAAGATCGAAGATGAAGATTATCTCATCATGCGCGAGGACGACGTCCTCGGCGTGATCGAGAAGAAGTGATCCTATCTACCGGTTTTTCACTAAAGGAGGTTCATTCAAATGGCCAAGTTAATTTCATTCAACCAGGACGCCAGGAAGCAGCTCCTCGATGGGGTGAACGCCCTGGCTGATACCGTTAAGGTGACCTTGGGGCCCAAGGGCCGCAACGTCATCATCGAAAAAACATTCGGATCCCCAACCGTGACCAAAGATGGCGTTACCGTCGCCAAGGAGATCGAGATCGAGGACAGGTTCGAGAATCTGGGCGCGCAGATGGTCAAGGAGGTCGCCAGCAAAACCTCCGACGTAGCAGGGGATGGCACCACAACCGCCACTGTCCTGGCCCAGGCCATGTTCCGTGAGGGCATCAAGAACGTCACCGCCGGCGCCAACCCCATGGACATCAAGAGGGGTATCGACTCGGCGGTCGGTGTGGTGGTTGAAGAGCTGCACAAGATCAGCAAGCCCACCAAGGAGCAGAAGGAGATCTCCCAGGTGGGGACTATTTCAGCCAACAACGATCCCTCCATCGGCGAGATCATCGCCGAGGCGATGAGTAAGGTGGGCAAGGAAGGAGTCATCACCGTCGAGGAAGCCAAAGGAATGGACACCTCTCTCGAGGTCGTTGACGGCATGCAGTTCGACAGGGGCTATCTCTCCCCTTATTTTGTGACCGACGCCGAGAGGATGGTGGCGGATCTGGAGGACCCCTATCTCCTTATCTTCGACAAAAAGATCAGTGCCATGAAGGACCTGATCCCCATCCTCGAGCAGGTGGCCCGTGCCGCCAAGCCGCTCCTCATCGTTGCTGAGGACGTCGAGGGCGAGGCCCTCGCCACGCTCGTGGTAAACAAGATCCGCGGCACCCTGAACTGCGCTGCGGTCAAGGCACCCGGTTTCGGCGACAGGCGGAAGGCGATGCTTGAGGATATCGCCATCCTGACCGGCGGCAGAGTCATTTCGGAGGATCTGGGGATCAAGCTGGAAGCCATCTCCCTTGATGACCTCGGCCAGGCCAAGCGGGTGAGCATCGACAAGGACAACACCACCATCGTGGACGGCGCAGGCACCAGGGAAAGCATCGAGGGACGCGTCAACCAGATCAGGGTTCAGATCGAAGACACGACTTCAGACTACGATCGGGAGAAACTTCAGGAAAGGCTCGCGAAACTGGTCGGCGGCGTGGCTGTCATCAAGGTCGGTGCCGCAACCGAGACGGAGATGAAGGAGAAGAAGGCCAGGGTTGAGGACGCCCTCCACGCCACCAGGGCCGCAGTCGAGGAAGGAATTGTTCCCGGCGGTGGTGTTGCCTACCTCAGGTGTCTGGCTGCTCTGGACAAGTTAAAGATGGAGGAGCACGATCAGCAGGTAGGGGTCACCATCGTGAAGAAGGCCCTTGAGGAGCCCCTCAGGCAGATCGTCGCCAATGCCGGCCTGGAGCCGTCCATCATAGTGGACGAGGTGAAGAAGAACAAGAAGGCCAGCTTCGGCTTCGACGCTGCAAAAGAGGAGTATGCGGATCTTATGGAGGTCGGCATCATCGATCCGACAAAGGTCACCAGGTCAGCACTCCAGAATGCCGCATCTATCGCCGGCCTGCTCCTGACAACCGAGGCGAGCGTCGTCGAGAAACCCGAGGAGAAAGGCGCATCTCCCGCAGGCATGCCGCCCAGCGGCGTCCCGGGTATGTACTAAAAAAAGAAGCGGGCTTTCAGCCCGCTTTTTTTATTCCAGATTTCAGATACCAAATTCCACAGTTGGCAGAATCTTGGCCTTACGGGTGAAGTGAGATGCGAAGCCGGGTTTCGCGAAGCAGAGCGCTTCATCCCGTAAGTGCCGATCTCATCTGCGTCACCCTGCGGTTCAACGCTGGGAGGTGTTTTACCGGGTCCTCCATCCACCGGACCCCGGTTCTCGTTATTTCTCAGCGTTCCATTGCGGTGCGACATGGAAAAAGCCGCCGCTGCGGAACTCTGCTTTAAGGCTTTTCCGATTTAGCCTGACCGATCGGACTTCCCCCGTGTCCTCCGTGGCGGCCCGGTGTATTCTCCATGCCCTGCTTGGTTCAGGCCTTTCCTCCCGACTCCTGACTCCTGTCTCCTGTCTCCTGCCCCCCTTTCCCTTTCCCGGTCACTTCCACGCTGATGTCTCCACTGGCCAGCCTGACGGACAGCTCTTCTTTCACCTCCACCTGTGCCGAGCGCCGAACGACGGTTCCGTCCATCCGCTGGACAACGGCATAGCCGCGGTCAAGAACAGCCTGGGGGCCGAGGGAGGCAAGCACCGCCGCCAGCCTGTCAAGGTCGGCTTTCCTTCTCTCCATTCCGCTCTGGATGAAGGCGCTGATCCGGAAGGAAAGGTCGTCCAGCCGCATTCGTCCCTGGTCCAGAATGTGACGGGGATGGACCAGGCGGCCCTCGGCGGACCGCAGCCGGCCGGCGGTGTCATCCAGGATCTCCCGTATCGAGGACACAAGCCGGAGTTCGATCCCGGTCAGTTCCTCCCCCAGAAGGGCGTGGGCCGAGGCCACGATTTGAGCCCCCGCCGTAGGAGTCGCCGCCCGGATGTCGGCCGCCAGGTCGGTCAGGGTGACGTCGATCTCATGGCCGACCGCCGAGATCACCGGGACACGGCAGGCGGAGACCGCCCGGACCACTTCCTCGTCGGAGAAGGCAAGCAGATCCTCGAAGGATCCCCCTCCCCTCCCGACCATGATCAGATCCAGTTCATCCAACTCTTCGAGATCCCTGAGGGCATCCACAATGGACCGCGGAGCCTCAGCGCCCTGAACGAAGGCGGGTGAGAGGATGACGTGGACAGGCGTCCGCTCCTTCCGGAAAACCTTGAGAATATCCTGGATCGCCGCTCCGCTCGGGCTGGTCACGATCCCGACGCGAGCGGGCCGGCGGGGAAGGCTTCTCTTCCTTTCGGGGTCAAAAAGCCCCTCAGCTTCGAGCCTGGCCCTCAGTTTCTCGAGGGCGGCATGAATGGCACCGATGCCCCTCGGCTCCACATCCTCGACGAGGATCTGATAGATACCCCGCTTCTCATAGACCGTCACCCGGCCGAGGACGAGGACGTGCATGCCGTCATCGGGACGAAACGGCAATCGAGACGCCTCGCGTCGGAACATGACGGCGCTTATCTGCGATTCGGAGTCCTTGAGATTAAAATAGCAATGGCCGCTGGCGTATTCCCGGAAATCGGATATCTCACCTTCGACCCAGAGGGACGGAAACGCCTGTTCGAGGGCGGTCTTTATCAGCTTCGTGAGCTGTGAGACGGTGAAGACTGTCAGGCGCTCTACCTCTATGCCCCTATGGGGAGACGGTTCGGTCCAGGGACAGGCTGACCCTCTGAATGCCGACGGCTTTACCCGTGTCGGCCAGGAGCTCTATGAGGGCCCCGTTCAGGACAGGTACCCCCTTGGCGAGGTCAAACCTCACCGGCATCTGAGTCAGGAAACGGTACCGGGCGGCCCCGTAATCGATACCGATCACCGAGCCGTCCTCGTTGCCGGTCATGCCCACGTCCGTTATATAGGCCGTGCCGTAGGGCAGGATCCTCTCGTCCGCCGTCGGGATGTGGGTGTGGGTTCCCACAACGGCGCCGGCCCTTCCGTCGAGATAGAGTGAGAAAGCTCTTTTCTCCGAGGTGGCCTCGGCGTGGAAATCGACGAGGACGCACCGGACTGATTCAGGGAGGCCATCCAGGAGTTCATCGGCCTTCCTGAAGGGACAGTCGACGCAGTCCATGAAGATCCGGCCCGAGAGGTTGATGATGGCGACATCGGTGCCGCCGGGAGTGGTCACCGTGCAGACTCCCTTTCCCGGCGTGCCGGGAGGATAGTTGGCGGGTCTCAGGATGTGATCCGACTCCTCCAGGAGGGCGAGAGACTCTTTCTTGTCCCAGACGTGGTTGCCCGTGGTCAGAACATGGACACCCGAGTCAAAAAGATCCTGGGCCGTATCAGAGGTGATACCGAAACCACCGGCGGCATTCTCTGCGTTGGCCGCCACCAGATCGATGCTGTATCTGTCCACCAACCCGTCGAGCAGGTCGCGGACGGCCATTCTTCCGGGCTTTCCGACAATATCGCCGATGAAGAGGATGGTAACCCTGGAATCGGGTGTCTTACCGCTCAATGAGACCTCGCTTCTCGATCGTGGGAGATTGGACCATCAGATAATAGCACATCGAATAAGGGAATACCGGATATTGGAGCATCTGATGTTGAACGCTTAACACCCCAACTATCTGCGGCTCGGATAAGCCGATGTCCAGGGTCTTATTCCCCTCTCCAATCTCTAATCTCCAATCTCCGACTTCCGATACTCTGGACCGGAGGGTCAGGTTATCTCGCGTAATCCACCGCCCGGGTCTCCCGAATGACGGTGACCTTGATCTGGCCGGGATAGCTCAGATCCTCCTCTATTCTCCGAGCGATATCCCTGGCGACCACCGAAGCCTCTTCGTCGCTTATCCTCTCCGACTCCACCAGGATCCGGACCTCACGGCCCGCCTGGATGGCGTAGCTCTTATCGACACCCTTTATGGAATTGGCGATCTTCTCCAGGTCCTCGAGCCTCTTGATGTAGGTCTCCAGCATTTCCCGCCGGGCACCGGGCCGGGCAGCAGACAGGGCATCGGCGGCCTGGACCAGAATGGCCTCAACGGAGCCGGGTTTGACCTCATCATGGTGAGAGGCGATGGCGTTGACCACCTTCTGGGATTCACCGTACTTTTTCGCCAGTTCGGCCCCGATGAGGGCATGGGAGCCCTCGACCTCGTGGTCGACGGCCTTGCCCACGTCGTGAAGAAAACCTATCCTCTTCGCGTCCTTTATATTGAGTCCCAGCTCACTTGCCATGCTGCCGCAGAGAAAGGCGACCTCGAGCGAATGGTTCAGGACGTTCTGGGCGTAACTTGTCCTGTACTTCAGCTTTCCCATGAGCCGGATGAGCTCCTGATGGATTCCATGGACACCGATGTCAAAGGCCGCCTTCTCGCCTTCTTCCTTGATGGCTGTCTCCATGTCTGTTGATACTTTCTTGACCACCTCCTCGATGCGGGCAGGATGGATCCTGCCGTCGACCACCAGCCTCTCCAGGGCGATGCGGGCGATCTCCCTCCGAATGGGGTCGAAGACCGACAGCACGACCGCCTCAGGGGTGTCATCGACGATGAGGTCCACTCCTGTGGCGCTCTCGAAGGATCTTATGTTGCGCCCCTCCCGACCGATAATGCGACCTTTCATCTCGTCGTTCGGCAGATTGACGACGGTGACCGCTTTCTCGGCGATGTAATCGCCTGAATAGCGCTGGACGGCAAGGCTGATGATCTCCCGCGCCTTTTTATCGGCCGTCTCCTTTGTCTCCTCCTCGATCCTCTTGATCTCCTTGGCGGCATCGTAGCGGGCTTCCTCCACCATGAGCAGCTTGAGTTCCTCCTTGGCCTGGTCGGCGGTCATCCCGGAGATGTCCTCGAGCTTCGAGCGCTCCTCCTCGAGGAGCTGGTTGTACTCCTTCTCCCTTTCCGCGAGGGCTCTCTGCTGACCGGCCACAGATTTTTCCCGGTTGATCAGTTCCTTTTCCTTGGTGTCCAGGGTTTCGAATTTTCTGTCGAGGTTCTCTTCCCTCTGCTGGAGCCTTTTCTCTATCCTCTGAAATTCCCTCTTTTCCTCTTTCGTCTCCTCCTCGAAACGGGACCTTGACTGGAAGAGGATCTCCTTGGCCTCGATCTCCGCTTCCTTGCGAATGTTTTCAGCCTGTTTTCTGGCCTCCTCAAGGATATTGTCCGCCCGGCGGCTGCCGGTCTTCAGGGTCAAGGCCTGAATGGCGATCCTGATTGCATATCCGACAATGATGCCTCCAACGATTACAGCGACCAGCGTGAGTATGTTATGACCGAGTAGCATCTTCAGTAACCCTCCTTTTATGTTGATCCTGAGCGGTCACGCATTGGCTTGGAGTGACGATCTTGTGGACGGGCACATCGTGATCGTCCACCGGCAGCGAGTGCATGATCTGGAAATCATACGCGAGACCGATCAGGGTAGCTTTCGGCGAGGAAAGGGCCAGGAGCCGGTCGTAATAGCCGCCTCCCATTCCAATTCTGTTGCAATACATGTCATATGCGACACCCGGAATGAGAAACACCTCCACCCTGTCGATGGGCATGATCCTCTCCGGAACATTTCTCGGCTGAGGGACGACGCGGTTCTCGACCAGCAGATCCCCCGGGTCCTGGATCCTGGCCACCCTGAGACCGCATCCCTGTTTCCAGCCCTCCCAGTCGGGGACGACAACGGTCTTTCCTGACTCGAGCAATTCCAGGATAAGGGTTCCGGTCGCCACTTCCTTTCCGACGGAAGCGTACACGCAGAACGAACCGGCGCTGTTTGCCTCCGGCTGAGACATGGTCATCCGGGACACAGCCTGGCCGCTATGGCCGACCTCCTCCGGGGAGAGCCCCTGGCGCATGGCCTTCATCATCTCCCGGATGGCAAGCTTTTCCTGTGATATGGCTCTGGACAAAAAAACCTCACCTGGTTCCCGATGAAAACTCTGGAACCGAACCGGTGAGGCCCTGGAAGGTACCAGTCCTTAACTTGAAGGAGGCTTCGCCGCCTCGAACACCCCGGGGGGTATAAATCTGCATTCCCGCCGCGGGAGAAGCAGAAACATTAAGGGTCGAACTGTGTTCTGTTGTATCTCACAGGGCTCAAAAAGCCCTTTTTCCTTCATGAAGCACTAAGGTGAGATCTTCAAGTTTTATATCGAACTGGACACATCGGCTTCACTCACCGGTCCAGATATCCTCAGGCCCCCGCCCGTTGCCGTGGTCAAGTTCAGCTTTTGAACCTGTTTGACCAAGTGGGCCCCCCATGGAACACTTTAGGCTTTTCGCTCCACGGCGAACCTGCTCACCATGTTCTCGATAGGGGTCCCTCACTTCGAGTGTTGGCTCAAAAGTAACAGGCCTCCACGAGCAGAGCAGGGGTACTAATAATCTATCAGATTACCCATCTCCCTTCAAGCCCATACGGTAGAGGAAAGGGGTCGCCGAACACGCCCTTCGTCAGGGATTCGCCTCGATCGCTTTTCTGATCCTGCCGGTCAATTGTCTCATCCTGGTTTTCATGTCCTCGGACTCATCGGTCAGAGAGAACAGTTCATCGGCTATATTCAGGGACGCCAGGATGGCGATCCTGGAGGTCGAGACCGTCTCCGTCATCTGGGATATCTCCCGCATCTTCCGGTCCACATACTCGGCGACCATGCGAACGTACTCGGGGTCCTTGTCACCGCTGACGGTGTAGACCTTCCCGAAAATCTCCACATCAACTCTTCCGGGCAATGCATTTTCCTCCGTTTGCCGTAGAGGACCCGACCCGCCGGACGGACCACTAGATAGATCTGAGCCTCTTGATGGCCCTCTTTATGAGCTCAGCCGCCTCCTCCCCCGCAGGCGTGCCGCGATGGAGAGGGGCCTTCGATTCCCGTTCGGGGGCTGGTCTGTCCCCTTTGCCGTCTCTGCCGGACACCCCTTCGAGGCGGCCGAGGAGCCCCTCGACGGCGTCTTCGAGTTCATCCAGTATTCTTTTCAGGTCACCCTCGCTCATGGTAGATTCCAACAAAATATAGATAGTTCAATAGGTTCTGTCAAGTTAACTAAAGTAACTCCTTAACGGAAAAGACGGTGGACAGACGCGGGGACGCGGAGAGGAATAGGTCCAGAGTCCAGAGGCCAGCGTCCAGAGGGGGCGCAGAGGCGAGGGGGCGAATGGGAGATAGGGCGACAGGGAGATGGGGCGACAGGGAGATGGGGCGAGAGACAGACGCGGGGGGAAATGAGTCCAAAATCCAAAGTCCAAAATCCAAAAGGGCCTGTGAGACATGGTACCCGAGACACGGTACCTGGAACTCGGATATCCAGTGCGGAGGCATGGTGAGAAAAAAGCGGTTGTCATTGCGAACCGATACCCGGGTGAGGCAATCCCGATGGCTGAGACTGCTTCGGTCCTGAAACAGCCTCGCAGTGACAGGTGTTGTCATCGCGAGCAGGAGATTAGCGCGAAGCGATCTCTGGAAAAAAGCGATTAAACACAGAGGGCCACGGAGGCGTCCCTGGAGACGCCGCCACAGAGGACCACAGTAATTGCGAGGGGGAGAGGGGGAGATGGGGCGAGGGGGCGAGAAGCGGACGTGGGGACACGGGGACGCGGAGAGAAAAAAGCGGTTGTCATTGCGAACCGATACCCGGGTGAAGCAATCTAGCTGTGAACCGTGAACTGGACTTTACTGATCACGAATCACAAGTCACCAATCACGGCTTTTTCCCAACCCTTCGGCAGGCTCAGGGCAGGCTGTGAACTGTGAACAGGGGACTGTGAACGGTGAACAGGTAACGGGGACCCGGCAACTCGGGAAAAGCGTTCAGCGAACCAGGAAACCCTTGATCGACATCTTCGACTCCAGGACATCAAGAGCGTCCTTGGCTTCTACGCTGCTGACGTAAGGCCCGAGCCTCACTCGGTACCATACTCCCCTTGGTCCCAACTCCGCGCGGATCACCGTGCCGTTGTATCCGGAGGCGGTCAGGCCCTGGAGGAGCTCCTTTGCCCCGTCGTACGTTCGGTAGGACCCGACCTGGATCATAATGTCTCCGGCATCTCCAGGAGGCTGAACCTCGGAGGGCGCCGATGGGGGCTCCGCCGACCTGGCGTCTTCCCCGGATCCGGATTTCCCCGAACGGGGACGGCCGATGGAGGGTCTGCTGGTCTTCACCTCCGTCAGTTCTGAGTAGAATGTGATAGTCGGAGTTCTGTCGGGAGAGGAGCCGCTTTCGACTGTTTCAACCCCCTGGTCGGCCGGCGCGGCGCCGGCTTCGGTCTCGACAGCGGGCGAGGGAGCCCGGGTGGCGGGCTTCTTTCCCCTTTGATACCCGAGGACAAAAGCGCCGCTGATCAGGAGGACGACAAGGGCCACCGCCGCACTGAACTGCCGTGGGGAAAGCCGGACGAGTTCCCTCGGCTCGGCCTTTTTTGATCCCTTCGCCATCTACATCCTTTCCGGAGCCGACACCCCGAGAAGGGAAAGAGCTTTCGCAACGGCCGTCCTCACAGCGATCATGAGGGCCAGCCTGGCCGCCGTCAGTTCCCGATCGTCGGCCAGCACCCGGTGATGGTAATAGTAATTGTGCAGTGTGGTGGAGATCTCTCTGAGGAAGATGGAAATGCGGTGAGGCTCCATCGCCAGGGCTGCACCCTCGACGACATCGGGAAGGGACGCCAGATGCCTGACAAGCTCCCTTTCCTCGGGCAGCGTCAGCCTGGACAGGTCGACACTCTCGACCCCCGGAACGGGGATACCCTGCTGTTCGGCATTTCTGATAATGCTGCAGATCCTCGCATGGGCATATTGAACGTAGAATACCGGGTTATCGTTGCTCTGCTCCTTGGCGAGGTCGAGATCGAAGTCGAGCTTGCTGTCGGCCTTGCGGGTCAGAAAGATAAACCTGGCCGCATCCCTGCCCACTTCCTCCCTCACTTCTTTCAGGGTCACGAATTCACCCGCCCGGGTGGACATGGCCACAGGCTGACCATGCCTCTTGAGATTGACCAGTTGGACAAGGAGGACAGCCAGGTCTTCGCGGTTGCGGCCCAGGGCCATGACTCCCGCCTTCATACGGGCCACGTAACCGTGATGGTCGGCACCCCAGATGTTGATTATCCGGTCAAACCCACGGGAGAATTTGTTCCGGTGGTAGGCGATGTCGGAGGCGAAATAGGTCAGGGATCCGTCCGCCTTGACGACCACTCGGTCCTTGTCGTCATCCATTGCCGTGCTTCTGAACCAGACCGCTCCCCCCTCACGGTAGAGGTGGCCAGCCCTCCCGAGTTCATCGAGGGCCAGGGATACCTCATCGCTCCTGACAAGGGCGGACTCGGAGAACCACACGTCAAATCGGACTCCGAAATCCTCCAGATCATCCCTGATGTCCCTGAGGATCTCGTTCGCAGCGTAGCGGGCGATCTCGTCCATTGACTCTTCCCGGTCCCCTTCAAGGTACCTGTCTCCGAATTCCTCCCT
Organism: bacterium; assembly: GCA_020350725.1. Classification (GTDB taxonomy): domain Bacteria; phylum BMS3Abin14; class BMS3Abin14; order BMS3Abin14; family BMS3Abin14. The sequence goes on along the minus strand of CP070719.1, from coordinate 1,667,746 downwards.
GAGGTTTTCGGCGATCCTGATAATGTATTCACCCTGATAGCCGTCTTCCGGAAACGGGGCTGATTTTCCAAACAGTTCCAGATAACGGGCGAAGACCGACCTGCCCAGTGTCTGTATCTGGTTGCCGGCGTCGTTGATGTAGTACTCCCTCTCCACCTCGTAGCCGGCCGCCGCCAGCACATTTGCCAAAGCGTCCCCGATGGCGGCTCCCCGACCGTGGCCGACGTGGAGGGGTCCGGTGGGATTGGCGCTGACGAACTCCACCTGGATCCGCCGGCCGAGGCCGACGGCGCCTTTGGCGTAGTCACCGCCCTCCTGGAGGACGGTCTTGACGGCCCTCTCCCAGAACCGACCCTTCATGGTCAGGTTGATAAATCCGGGGCCTGCTGTCTCCACACGGTCGATATTCTCCTCCCTGTCCACATCCAGGATCTTCTTGGCGATTATCTCGGCTATCTTCCTGGGATTGCCTGCAGACCGCGAAGCCAGCACCATTGCCACGTTCGTGGCGTAGTCCCCGTATTTGCGGTCTCTGGTCAGTTCGATGATGGGCGCGGGAAGTTCTCCGGCCGGTACGAGACCATCTTTCCTTGCCTCCTCGAGGGCCGCGTTGATGATCTCAGTCAGTGTGCCCTTCAAGGGTTTGCCTCCATCTTTTCGACGATCTCCCTGGGATTGGTCCTGAAGAACGTGTCCGTAGCAGCCGATCCGAAAGTCTGTTCGAGTTCATTCATACCGGCCTCGATCAGAAACACCTGGTTCGCGAAGTGGATATCCGTGGCCATCCCCCAGTAAAGGTCCCTTTCGAGCAGTTTCATCATGTTTCTCTTCACTGTTCTGCCGTACATGCCCCCCAGGCTGCCGATGTTGCCGAGGAAACGGATGCCCAGATTTACCAGGGATGTGAGGATCTCCCCGTTCCGGGTCAGATGACCGTTTCTCTCGGGATGAACGAGGATCACCTTGAGGCCGTTTTCGACGAGAGGGGTAAGCACGGAAGTCATATTGGGAGACACGTGGTAAAACCCCGGATCGACGAGAACATGCCCGGCTCCATCCGGGCGGGCGGCCGCCTGTTCCTCGAGGTCATGGTCCAGGTCGTACTCCATCCCCGGATATATCTCAGTCCGGAGGCCGGCCTCCGCCACCGATTGCCTGAGTTTCCTGACACCCTCGATCACGACCCCTGTTTCGAGGCCCGCCCAGTTGCCGTGACGATAGTGGGGGGTGGCGAAAAGGTGGGTGAAACCCAATCTGGACAGGGCCCTGACGATGTCCAGGGCATCGTCCATTTTCTGGGGGCCGTCGTCTACCTTCGGGAGTATGTGGGCGTGCAGATCGATCAGCATTCGGCTCCTCTTGGTCCAGAAAGACCCTACCACCGCCATGGCCCCATTTCAAGGTGTCCGCCACAGGAGGCAATAAAAGACCCGACAGCTCATCTGGCGAGAGCCGCCGGGCCGTTCGTTTCTGGAGCGGGCAACGGGATTCGAACCCGCGACTTTCAGCTTGGGAAGCTGACACTCTACCAACTGAGTTATGCCCGCCGCGAGGGCAATATTAATTCAAGTACCAGCCTTTGTAAAGCGGAGAACCTGGATCGCGCGAGGAGGATTAAACGGCTGGTAAAAGGGAAAAGGGGGAAAGGTTAAAGGAGAAGGGTGAAAGGGGAACGTGACGGGACCGGTATTACCCGGCTTTGCATGCCCCGGCACTATGGAGTGGAACCGGATGAGACTACCGGACCGGGAAACAGATCGATCTCCCCCTATCGGGGATCACAAGTCGGCGCTTTTCGCGATGATAGCTGCAACCGTCAGGTCAAGTTAGTTCTTAGTTCTTGGCACTTAGCACCTAGCACTCAGCACTGCTTACCTATTCCTCCCCCTTGAAGGTCTCCTTGAAAAACTCATCGAACTGGGCATCGATGTCATCGGACTCCACCTGGGATGGAGGTTCCTCATTGCCCGCAACCGCCGGGCCGGGAGTATCCGGCATCGCGACGGGAGACACCGCGGCCGGAGGTGCCGCTTCATCGGGTAACGGCGCATGGACCGCAGACCCGGCGGGGGGCTTTTCGGGAATCCACTGAGCGGGAACATCCAGGGACGAGATCTCGTCCACCGTACTCGAGGTGGCCTCGAACCCGAGATCGAAGGCCATCTCCTGTACGATCTCGCCGTCAACCCTGTGCTTCCTCATCAGGAACCCCTGGAAAAGGGCATTATCGCAAAGGACGTTGATCTTCCGGGGAAAGCCTGCGGAGTAGCTGTAGATCTTCTCGAGTGCGTCCTCTGTGAAGATCTCATCACGGATGCCGGCAACCGCCAGCCTGTGGGTGACGTAGGCGCGGGTGGCCTCCTCGGTGAGGGTTGACAACCTTATCTTCATGGCCACCCGCTGCAGCAGGGGGGGGTCCAGTTGGAGGTTCTCCTCGATGTCCGGCAGTCCGAAAAAGATGAAGGTGATCAGTTTGTGCGCTGTGACCTCGAGGTTCAGCAGGCCGCGGAACTCCTCCATCAGTTCCCTGGAATTGAGCATCTGCGCCTCGTCGATGAGGACGACGGCACGTTTTCCCCTTTCGTGGAGCTGGAGGAGTCTCCGGTACAGCTGTCCGATGATCTGGATCTTGTCCTGCGCCGGCTGTTCGACGCCGAGCTGTGTGGCGATTTTCCGGAGCAGCCAACCGGGCGAGATCTCGGAATGCAGGATGATGAGCAGGGCCGATTCGTAGACCTCGTCGGGGAGACTGTCCAGGACCTTTCTCGCCAGGGTCGTCTTGCCGGTCCCGATATCGCCCACTACAACGGCCAGACCCTTCATCGTCTCGGCGCTGTACATGATCCGGGTCAGAGCTCTGGCGTGCTGGGCGCTGTTATAGTAGAACCGCTCGTTGGGGGCGTTACTGAAGGGTTCGGCCTGTAGCCGGAAAAAATCCAGATAGCTCAAGGATCGGTCCTCTTACAGATATGAGACCCTGTCTTTTTTGGCCTTGGGGGAGGGATCGTCGTCGTCGGACGGGGGATCATCCTTACTCTCCCGGGAGATCTCCTCCACCTCCCTGATGAGGTCCGATAGCATGCTGTCGAGACTGTCCTCCTCCGGCTGGGTCGAGGGAGGCTCTTCCTGAGGGCCGGTCATACGATCCCGAACCCTGTCAACCGCCTCGCCGATACCCTCCATGGAACCGTCCAGATCCCTGACTTTTTCATATGCCTGAAGGGACAGCCCCCACTCTCTCTTCGCCTCGTAGGCCTGTCCCAGCTGGAAATTCAGACCAGCCAGGTGCTCCTGTCTCGCCGATTCCATGGCTTTCAGGAGAGTCTTCACCGCCGAGTCGTGATCGCTCTTCTCCATGAAACACATCGCCATCAGGCTGAGGCTCTCGTGAAGGAGGTGGGGATCCCTCGACGAGATCTCCAGTTCCCTTATCGCGTCATCGACAAGGCCCATGTCCTTGTAGGCAATCCCCAGATTGTAGTGGGTCTCGTACTCCTGTTCCCCCAGGGTTTCCTCGATGCCCTTTTTGAACTGGGCAAAGATCTCTTCGAAGGTAACCGGTCCCTCCTGAGGCTTCCTGGCGGGTGGTTCCGCGTCGAATTCCTTGCCGAGTTCCGTCCTGAGCTCGTCGGCAAGATCCAGGAAGCCGTCCGTCTCGGGCGAGGAGTCCTTCACGGTAAGGATCCCCTTGACCTCAACGGTGGATGTCGCTTCCCCTGCCTCAACCGCGGGAGCCGGTTTCGTGACCGGCGCGTCGGGCCGGTGGGGAACCGCCGGGGGCTGGGGGGAAGGGGACGATTTTGCATTGAGCCTGGTCAGGGCGACCCGGGCACCATGGTGATCGGGATCCTTCAGAAGAATATCGTTGTATATTCCCTCGGCATCCTCGAGGAGGTCCTGCGAGAGGAAGAAGTCCGCCTCTTCCATCTCCTCGGTGTAGGGATCCCCATCGGCCCGAGGGACGGCATCGCCCTCGCCCGAAGGATCCGCACCCAGGGTCTCCCGGGCGATAACGTCCGCCAGTTCCACACCGGGACCCTCCGTCCCGGATGCCGAGCCGGTGTCCTGCGGAAAGAGATCGGCGAGGGCTGACACCCCGGGCGCATCGGGGAACGATCGAGAGATCTCCCGGTAGACCTCCCTTGCCTCCCCGGTCTCTTCACTGTCCAGAAGGGCCCGGACCAGGTCTGCGCCGACCTCGGCCGCCCTGACGCTTCCCGCTTCGGTGTAGACTTCAAGCCCCTTCGCGAGGACTCCCCTGTCACCGGGAAAACGGGCCTCGAGATCGGCAAGAATATCCATCACCTTGTCCATGAGACCGTACTTCCTGTACACGTCGATCTCGAGGAGTCCGTCCTCCAGAGACGTCTCGGAGGCAACGTCCGGGAATCCGATCCCCTCCAGTGCTTCGCTGTCGGAGGTCTCGGTCGGATACCCGTCGTCCGGCGACTCGACGACGAATTCGAGTAATTCGTCGTCCATTTCACTGTCGTCAACCTGGAACTCGCCGGCATCCGCCTCACCGGGACGGTCGTCCCAAATTTCCTCTTCCCCGTCCTCGTCCTCGGATACGGAGATCATGTCGGCCAGTTCCTGGATGTCCTCCATTTCCACCTCGGCCCCGGTGAGAGCTACGGACTCCTCCACCTCATCGGAGTCCTCTATGTGGGCCGTGGATTCCAGCACATCGTTGATATCCGAAATATCGAGAGGTTCGGGCGTCGCGGCGGCCTCCTCAGCCCTCTCGGGCAGGGATTCCAGTAGCGACCTGGCCTCTTCATCGTGCGGGTCCAGCTGGAGGACTCGCTCGAAGGCTTCCCTGGCCCCTTCCAGGTCTCCATCGGCGGCCAGAGCGTTGCCGAGGGCGGTCAGCAGGGGGCCCTTCATGGAAGAATCGCCCCGGCTCTCTCCGACGGAGATCAATCCCCTGATGGCCTCGACCCTGCCGGGGGCGGCGCGCTCGATCGCACCGTAGAAGGCTTCCGCCTCGTCCAGTTCACCGTTTTTCAGGTGGACCTGGGCGACGAAGAGAAATTCTTTCATCACCCTATCCAGATCCCCCTGCTGCTGAAACATCTCGATGGACCGGAATACGTTTTCCGTCCCGCCGGAAAAGTCGCCCACTTTGAACAGGATCCGGCCCAGGAGAAGGACCATTCTGGGATCATCCGGTTCAGCCTCCAGGATGGCCTCGATCTCGCCCCTGGCCTCCTCGAAATGACCGCTTTCGAGGTAATGGGAGCAGAGCTCCTTGCGGACGGCGACGTTTTCAGGGTTGAGAACGATGATCTTGTTGAAAAGCTCTGATGCCCGGTCGTGGAACCCTCTCCGGCTCAGGGTCATCGCCGCCTTGGCGAACGCCTCCGCCGCTTCCTTCTTATTGCCTTTCTTGGCCAGGGTCTCGCCCAACCTGACCTGGAAGCCGAGATTCTCCGGGTCGGTCTCGGACATGAGGCGCAGGACGTCGATCATCCTGTCGATGCTCTGCTTTTTCTCGTGAACCTCGTAAAGTATCTGGAGCTGGGAGATGGCCTCACCCTCGAGACCCTGCTTCTTGTACAGATCGGCCAGCTTTTCATAGGCGAGGAGATAGTCCGGGCTGAGCCGGAGGATGGTCTTGTAGACCGCAATGGCCTTGGGGAAGAATTCGTCGCGGATGTGGATCTGGGCTATCTTCTCATAGTTGACGATGGCTTCCTTCTTGCGGCCGGCCCGCGCCTGGAGGTCGGCGAGGCGAAGGAGGAGCCTGTAATCCCGCGGATCCGCATCGACCAGCTGTTGAAAGACCCTGATGGCCTTGTCCAGGTTCCCCTTGGCAAGGTGTTTCTGTGCCTGCTGAAGCAGTTTTCCCTTGTCCGCCATTAACGATTCCCGCAAATGTCCTTCGGTTGAAATTGAATTAATCTAACACCATAACAGAAATTTTTCTTTTCAGGAACTCCCCTCCGGGACGAACCTACGACAGCATCTTATCGAGAAAGTCGGTGCCGTATTCTCCCTTCCTGAACTTCATCTTTCCGAGGATGCGCAGGTGAAGGGGCAGGGTCGTCTTGACCCCCTCGATCACGAATTCCTCCAGGGCCCTCTGCATCCTGGACAGGGCCTCCTCACGGTCACGACCGTGAGCGATGAGCTTCGCCACCATGGAATCGTAGTAGGGCGGTATGTAATAGGACTCGAAAGCCGCCGAATCCACCCTGATCCCCGGTCCCCCCGGAGCATAGTAAAAACTGATGGTACCGGGGTTCGGTGTGAATTTCTCGGGGTCCTCGGCGTTGATCCGGCACTCGATGGCGTGGCCCCTGAGGACAACGTCCTCCTGCCTGATATCGAGGGGCATGTTCGCGCTGATCCTGATCTGCTCCTTGACGAGGTCCACGCCCGTCACCATCTCCGTCACGGGATGTTCGACCTGGATCCTGGTATTCATCTCCATGAAGAAGAAGTTTCCATCACCGTCCAGGAGGAATTCCACGGTACCGGCGTTGACATATCCGGCCTCCCTGGTCAAGGCGACAGCCGCCTCACCCATCTTTCGTCTCAGTTTTTCGTCCAACGCGGGCGACGGTGACTCCTCGATGAGCTTCTGATATCTCCTCTGTATGCTGCACTCCCTTTCCCCCAGGTGAACGATATTGCCATGGTGGTCGGCGAGTATCTGGATCTCCACGTGCCGGGGCGATTCGATGAACCTCTCCACGTAGACCTCCGGGTTGCCGAAAGAGGAACCGGCCTCGGATTGAGCCATGGAGAAGGCGGTCCGGAAGGATGCCTCGGAATGGACGACCCGGATCCCCCGCCCCCCTCCTCCGGCGGCAGCCTTGATGATGACGGGAAAGCCGAGTTTCTTGGCTCCGTGCAGCGCCTCCTCGGGATCGTCGAGGCCGTCAAGGCCGCCGGGAATGGGGACGCCGGCCCGAACGGCGAGTTTACGGGCCTGGATCTTGTTGCCCATGAGCTTGATGTGGGCGGACTGGGGCCCGATAAAGGTGATCCCACTCGCCTCGCAGACCTCAGCGAATTCAGGGTTCTCAGCAAGGAACCCGTAGCCGGGATGGATCGCCTCGGCATCGGAGATCTCGGCGGCGCTGATACCTGCCGGAATATTCAGATAGCTCTGCTGGCTGTTGGGAGGGCCGATGCAGATGCTCTCGTCCGCGAAGCGCGCATGGAGGGAATCCCGGTCGGCCTCGGAAAAAAGAGCCACTGTCTTGATGCCCAGTTCCCTGCAGGCCCTTATGACCCTGAGAGCGATCTCACCCCTGTTGGCGATGAGGATTTTGGAAAAAAGTCTGGACATTATCAGGCCAGATCGATGATGAAGAGAGGTTCACCGTATTCGACGGGCTGGGCGTTCTCCACAAGGATGGCGGAGATCTTGCCGTTCACCTCACTCTCGATCTCGTTCATGATCTTCATGGCCTCGACGATACACAGGACCGTACCCTTGCTCACCGTCTGACCGACATCGACATAGGGCGGTGACTCCGGGGACGGCGCCCTGTAGAAGGTTCCCACGATGGGCGAGGTGACCACAAACTGTTTCTCGCCGACGGCCAGGGTTTCCGGCTGAGCGGCCGGGGCTTCAACAGGGGATGGGGGGGGCACCATTCCGGGAGACGGGGCCGTTTTCACCGGAACCGCCACCTCCCGCTCGAAGACGGCTCCTCCCCGCCGCACCCTTATTCTGTGGTCTCCCCTCTGAAGGGTGAAATCCGTGATATCGTGTTTCTCCAGCAGTTTCAGAATTTCCCTGATCTCTTTCATCTCCATGTTTCCATCCTCATTTGACCCTCTCGACATAATCCCCGGTCCGGGTGTCGATCTTGACCACCTCACCTTCTTCAACGAAAAGGGGGACCTGAATAACGGCACCGGTTTCCAGCTCGGCCGGCTTGGTGGCACCGGAAGCGGTGTCCCCCTTGACCCCCGGTTCCGATTTGACCACTTTCAGTTCGACGAAAATGGGAAGTTCGACTCCGATGGGTTTCCCGTTGTAGAGCTGGACCGAAACGTTGACCTGCTCCTGCAGGAAACCGATGGAGTCTCCCAGGTCATCGGGGGAGACCTGGATCTGCTCGTAGCTGACCAGATCCATAAAATGGTAACCGTTCTCGTCACCGTAGAGATACTGCATTTCCTTCTCCTCGAAATCCGGACGCTTGACCTTTTCCCCGGACCGGAAGGTCCGGTCGATCACGTTGCCGGACACGAGGCTTTTGAGCTTTGTCCTCACGAAGGCTCCCCCTTTGCCGGGCTTGACATGCTGAAACTCCACTATCGCATAGGGTTCGCCGTCGAGTTCAACCTTCAGTCCTCTCCTGAACTGATTCGTGGCAATCAAAACGAGTTCCCTCCTATTCCGGCGATTCGGGCCTGACCATATCGCGGATCCCCTCAAGGGCGAGGATGTTCGACGCGGGGACCTCAATGCCGGGCAGGTCGACTGCCCACGGGGCGTCCGTTATGGCCAGGTTGGTGAGTGAATAGCCGGCGGGAATGATAATGGTGGCTGCCACCCCCCTCTCCCGGGAGGACCGGGCGGTGTCGATCCCGACACCCGCGTCCTTTCCATCCTCCCGGGGAGTGCCGTGGGCCAGCTCAACGGCCACGGACCCGTGGCCGTCCCTATCCGGACAGCCCGGGGGGCTCAGGTTGGGCTTCTGGACGTCGAGAACCTTGTTCACAGGAACTCTCCGGACAGCCTGGGTACGGCCAGTCTCAGGAGATATCTCGCCCTTCCGTGATTGCCGTCCGGCAGGAGGGATAGGGCGATAAAGTATTCGCGGGTAATGAGCCGGAGGATGGTCACGCTGCTCGACGTGTTGATGATCACCTCCTGGACGTCCCCGGCCTCCAGTGAGTGCGCGGCCTTCTGAATGCTCTTGATGGCGCTGGCGTACTCGATCCCCACGGTCTGGATGCTGCAGGCAGGATCGACAATGTGCTCCCCGATGGCGATGCCGTCCATCCCCATGATGACCGCTCCCTGAACGCCATCGGCGCGTTCCACGATTTCCCTGAGGGTTTCCTGGAAGATCATCGCCGTCTCATCCTTTCTACATTCTCCAACCACTTTTCCAGGACCGCCACCACATCTTCGCTTCCGGGGCGTGCCGGCGCCTGCACGGCAGGCTCCGGTGCCGTTCTCTCCTGCCGTTCTTCCGCTGCCCGGATCTTCTCGACCAGTGCGGCGTCGTCCGGTTTTGCCTCCAGCAGCCTCCGATAGATCGCCACCGCCTGGTCGGTCAGTCCCTGTTCCGCATAGAGATCGGCCAGCGTCTCGGTGGAGACTCCCTCTTCCCCGGGTTCCGCCGGATCATCCCCTTCACCCGGGGAAGGGGATTTCTCAGCCGGCGGCGGCTCGGCTCTCTTCCCGGTCCCCGCCCGATCCTCGACCGCATCGCCGCCGCCGGCGCCGACGGTCTCCCCGACGGTCACGGCCCCCGTCGAAACAGCAGCGGCTGCCTCCTCCGGTGGGTGCTGTTCGGTGGGAGTTTCGGGTATGCCCTCACCGGCTGCGTCAGGCGGCGTGACGACCGCCGCCTCGGTCCCGGGTCGGGTGGGTAGATCCTGCTCAGGCTCCGGACCAATGCCGGTAAGTTCCCGGATAAAATCCGGAACGTCCTCCTCGTCGACACCTTGGGCGAGAGGGGTCCGCTGGTAGTAGACCTCAGGGTCCTCGTCGTCCTGGCCCCAACCGATCCCCTCCGTGAGGGGTGCCAGATGTTCGGGAAGATCGGCTCCCGGTTCCCCTTTTTTCTCAACGACCTCCGACGGTGATACCTCGGGTAGGTCTTCGGTCGCACCATCACCGAGGGGTTCAATGGCAGAGTCGGCCGGTGAGGGGGCGGGTCCGGCGGGTTTCACCGGTTCCGGACCGCCGGCGTCCGGGACCTCCGGGACGAAATCGAGGCCGTTGGGCCTGTATACTTTTCCCTCCAGGGCCCTGAGCTCACCCTCGATCTCCTTGTCCTCCGGGCTCAGCAGGAGGGCCGCCTTATAGGCCTTCACGGCTCTCTCATTTTCTCCCTTCACCTTGGCGATCTTTCCCAGGGTCTTCTGGGCCAGGTAGTTCTCGGGGGCCTCCTGGACGGCCCTCTCCATGATCTCCATGGCCTTTCCCATCTCTCCCGCCTCGAGAAGGGCCCGTCCGAGGACGACCAGGCCTCCGCTGTAGTGGGGATGTCGTCGGACTCCCGACTCCGCCACCCGGATGGCGTCTTCCAGCTTACCGGCTTTCCTGTAGGCGTCCGCCAGGGGGGCGAAGGCCCTGGAGTTCGGATCATCCGACAGCATCTGTTCGTAACGCTGGATGTCTTGGTCGTTCATCGGATCCTCCGCCGGTTGCAACCGGGCAACGGGCAGCCGTCCAAGCCCCTTCCCAAAGCCCGGACCCCTCCCAGAGGTCCGGTATGGAGCGGCTTCGATGCACCCCTTCCCCGGGGACGGACAGCTTATAACCTGTTGATGCTATTGGAAACTCGCTACCAAGTCAATGACCAATGCCCTGAGGGCAGGTTTCCCGTTTTCAGCTTCCCGCTCCCGGTTAAAAAGAGGTCTCTCTGCCCGGCAGTTCCGGGCGTCCGGCAGGTAAAAGGACACCGGAAAAGGGGGTGCTCGAGAGACAATTTCCCTCCGGTCCTGCCGGCGCCGGTTCATTTACCCGTCTGAAGAGCAAAGCCGATCCGAATTGAAAAGCATCCCATCATCCGGGAACCGGTGATCACCGCCTGTCCAGAGCATCCCTGAGGGCGTCGACCAGATCTTCAGGCCGGTCCAAAGGCACCAGGGCGACCTTCCCGATATCCTCAAGGAGGACGGCCGTCACCTCTCCCTGCCGGCTCTTCTTGTCCCGGGAGAGAAAACCTGCCGCCTCCTCCGGCAGAGCGGTCACGGGGACGGGGACCCGGGAAAGGACCTCCATTGCCCGCCGGTGTCCGCCATCCGGCAGACCGCACAGCCTCCGGGACAGCTCCAGGGCCGCCATCATGCCGAGGACCACCGCCTCTCCGTGGCGGATGACCCCGTAGCCCAATGACGCCTCCAGGGCGTGGGCGGCGGTATGTCCGAAATTGAGCACCCGCCTCAGCCCGGATTCTCTCTCATCCTCCCGGACGATCTCCGCCTTTCTCCTGCAGGCCGCGGAGACGATCCTGACCGGATCGACGCCACCCGACGGCCCCAGATCTCGGACCTCCTCCAGATACCCGAAAAGGGAGGGATCCAGAGTGAGGGCGATCTTCAGGACCTCCGCCATTCCCGCGTACCAGTCCCTGGCGCTGAGTGTCGGCAGGACGGAGGTGTCGATGAAAACGGCTGTAGGCTGGTGGAAGGTCCCGACCAGATTCTTTCCCTCCGGGATGTTGATCCCCGTCTTTCCGCCCACGCTGCTGTCGACCATGGCCAGGAGGGAGGTGGGAAGTTGTACGAAATGGACGCCCCTGAGGTAGACGGAGGCGGCCAGACCGGCCAGGTCGCCGACGACGCCCCCTCCCATCGCCAGGACGAGGCAATCCCTGTCGAGGGCTTGTTCGGCCATCCTCCGGCACAGCCCCTCGAGGTGGGAGAACGATTTGCTCGCTTCCCCCTCCGGGATGCTGTGGAAGCACGCCTCCGCACCGTGGCCGGACAGGTAGTTCATGAGGCGTTCCGCGTAGAGACCGCCCACCCGATCATCGGTCACCACCATGATCTTGCCGCCCCTCCCCGGATCCCCGAGGAACTCCGGCAGCAGCTGCCAGGCATTATCGCCGATGTGGATGGTGTACGAACGATCCTTGAGGTCGACCTCGATCCGTTCCACTGCCGCTCCGAATTCAAGATTAATCCTGCGGCCTCTCCTGCCGCGCGCCCGGGGGGAGTCGTGCCATCGCAGTCCAAGCCGGTCCCGGGGTCCGGATAGGATCTATGCCTGTCAGAGGCTCTTCACCTGGGAGATGTATCCCTGATAGTTGCGCTGCATCTCCTCGATGGAGTCCCCTCCGAATTTCTGGATCATGTGCCCCGCCAGGACGATGGCCACAGCCGCTTCCGCGATGACGCAGGCCGACGGTACAGCTGTCACGTCAGACCTCTCGACAGCTGCTTCCGATTCCCTCTTGCTGATAATGTGGATCGAGCGCAGCGGCGAGCCCAGTGTGGGTATGGGTTTCATGGCCGCCCTCACCACGATCGTCTCCCCGTTCGAAACGCCGCCCTCGATCCCGCCGGCTCGGTTGGTCTCCCTGAAGAATCCGCGATCGCGCCTGTAATTGATCACGTCGTGGGCCTCCGAACCGGGTCTTTCAGCAGCCTCGAATCCCAGCCCGATCTCCACACCCTTTATAGCCGGGATGCTCATAACCGCCCTGGCGAGGTCTGCATCGAGTCTTTTGTCCCAGTGGACGTAGCTGCCCAGGCCCACGGGAACGTCGAAAGCGCAGACCTCGAACACCCCCCCCAGCGTCTCTCCGACAGCCTGGGCCTTTTCGATCCTCCCCAGGATATCCTTCTCCACCTCCCCGTCCAGACATCTCACCGGCGAACCCTCCACCGCGGGCTGGACCTCGGAACGGGCAAGCTCCACCCGGCTTCGCCTGGACCCGCCGATGGAGAGGACGTGGCCGAGGATCGAGACATGGAACCTCTGAAGGAGTACCTTGGCCAGGGCTCCCACGGCGACCCGGACCGCGGTCTCCCTGGCGCTGGCCCTCTCCAGGACGTTTCGGAAGTCCTTGTGGTCGTATTTGATGCCTCCGGCCAGGTCCGCGTGCCCCGGCCGCGGTCTTGTCACGGCCCTTGCCTCGTTCGCAGGAGCCTTCACCGCCATGACCTCCTTCCAGTTCTCCCAGTCCCTGTTCCTTATCTGCATGGTGATGGGGCTGCCCAGTGTTTTCCCTCCCCTGACTCCCGACAGGATCTGAACCTGGTCGGACTCGATCTGCATCCTCTGACCCCTGCCGTATCCCATCTGGCGGCGGGCCAGGTCCCTGTTGATCATCTCCTGATCAACTCCGAGGCCGGCCGGCAGACCCTCGACGATGGCCGTCAGGGCCATGCCGTGCGACTCCCCTCCGGTGAGAAAGCGAAGCATGATCAAGTCCTCCTAAAAAAAACGCACCCGCCGCGACGACGGATGCGTTCAGTGATGTCCGTCGGGATCCTATTCCTCGACGATGGTGGCGTTGATGAAGATGAGGAGTTCCTCTCGGCTCGTCTCTCTCGCCTTGTTCTTGAAGAGCCAGCCCAGGAGGGGGATCTTGTGGAAGAAGGGCACGCTGCTCCTCCCCGTCTTCTCGGACTCGGTATATACGCCCCCGATGACGGCCGTCCCGGTGTCCTCCACGATGATCTTCGTCTCCAGTTTGTGGGTGTTCACCCCCGTGAAGATGTTGTTGTCGAAGGTCGCCTGCTGCCCCTTGCTGTCCTTCTCCACGAAGACCTCCATGAAGATATCCCGGTTGCTGGTCACCTGGGGCGTTATCTCGAGCTTCGTCACGATGTCGGAGAAGGACACCGACGTCGTGGTCGTGGTACCCTCCTCCGTGACCTCCGTGGATGTCCGGTTCTCCGGGAAGGGGTTGTTGACCTCGATGAGGGCCGTCTCGTTCTGGATGACCAGGAAGCTGGGGCTGGATATGATCCGGCCCTTGTTCATCTGCTCGAGGGCGCTGAGCCTCAGATCCAGCTCCGTGAAGTTGCCCACGGTGCCGAAATCGAACCCTATGGCCGTGATGGGATTGGCCGCAGGGAGGTTGACGAGGGTGTTTCCGGCGGCGCTGTCGCCGAAGACCCTGAGGTCGCCCGACTCATACACGCCGCCCCACTGAATGCCCAGGTTCCTCGTGTAGGATTCGTCGACGATGACGATCCGGGCCTCGATCCGCACCTGTGGGGTCGGGATGTCGAGTTCCGCGATGAGTTCCTCGATCTTGGCGATGTTGCCCTCGATATCCTTGACGATGAGGGCGTTGGTCCTCTTGTCGATGTTGATGCTGCCGCGGGGACCGAGGAACGGCGTCAGCTGCCCTTTGATCTCATCGGCCTTGGCGTAGCTCAACGGCACGATCTTCAGGATCAACTCCTCGAATTCATCCTCCGTCTCCATCGTCTTCAGGGCGTCCGCCCGCTCCTTGTCCAGGTCCGCCTGGGGTGCGATCCGGACCACGTTGCCCTCACGGACCTGTCCCAGACCCTTGGTTTTCAGGATGACCTCGAGGGCCTGATCCCAGGGGACGTTGACCATCCTCATGCTGACATTTCCCTTGACCTTGTCGCTGGTGATGATGTTCAGACCGCTGACCTCTGCGATCAGTCTGAGGACGTTCAGGATATCGGCGTTCTGGAAATCCATGGTGATGAGCTCACCGGTGTACTTGGGTTTATCATCGACCCGGATGACCTTCTCCTCCTGGACGGCCGCTGCCCGGGTCGGGACGGGACGATCGACAGCCTGCTGAACGGGGGCGGCTGCCTCGACCCTCACCGGCTCCGGAGGGGCCTCGGCCGCCATGGGGGGAGCGGTGGGCTCCGGCGAGGTCAGTTCGATCGTCAGGGTGCTCCCGACCAGCTCCGATTTATACTGGGTCCCCCTTTCGACGGTCATGCTGACCCGGGCTCCGTCGGCCCCCTTGGGATTGTAGCTGCTCAGGGCCTGGAGGGGACCGCCTTGGTCCCGGGTGTCCTGGCTCCGGACGAGATCCCTGGGAAGAACGATCCCCTGGAGGTCCACGAGGATGTGGGTGGCATCCGCCTGAGTGACGGTGAAGTCCACGGGAGCGTCGGCCAGGACGAGCACGGCGCTGTCCCGGTAAGGCATCTCGTAGCGTACGTAACGTATGTCCGTGACGGCCGGACCGGCCGGGAGCGCGGCGGGCGCGGGGGTCTCGTTCCGCTCAACGGCCGCCGGCGCGGCTGGAGGCGGCTCCATGGCCGCCCGGGGTACCGGCTCGGCCGGAACGGTTTCCGGCGTTTCGGTGACCTCGATAGCCGGGGCCGCCTCGACCCCCAGAGTCACCACCAGTTTCTCCCCCCTTCGAACGATGTTGTAGGGCGGCACTTCGTCACCCTGGAGGTCCAGGACGAAGCGCAGCTTGCCCTCCTGGCGATGCTCACCGACCCTGATCCGGTTCACGCCGGACATCTCCACGGGGATCACGCGGGGCTTGAAGCCCTTGGTCACATCCCATATGTCGACGACCAGCCGGGTCGGCCCCGTGAGGTTCATGGCGTCGTACCGCTGCACGGACCCGTCGCCGACGAATTCGACGGTGAAATGCCCGTCCTCCTCGTAGAAGAGGACCCGGCTGATGGTGGTAGCCGGATCGAGGGCAGCCTCCTCCTGCGGCTCCTGGGCCTTGGGGGTTTTTTCCTCGGGTGCTGCCTCGGGGAGGCTCAGCTCAACGACCTCGACCTCGGGCTGAGCGGCCGGCTCCGCGGGCGGTGCCTCGGCCTCCGCTGGCTCTCGTTCGGCCGTTTCCATCTCGGCGGCGGGAACGGGTTTGACGAAGTCGACCACGATCGTGTTGTCCATCCTGGATGTCTCATAATCCCAGAGTTCGACGAGAGCCACTTCCAGCCGCCCGATCTTGCCGGCCTCCTCGTCGAACTGGATGGCCTTGACCGAGGAGACGTTTCCTATGGCCACCGGGATCTCCTCGCCCAGGGGCGTCACGTCGGTGTCGGCCAGGTCCACGATCAGGCGAAGGGGCTCAGAAAGGCGAAAGACCGTGTAGGCAAGGGGCGCCGTCCCCTCGATGGTCAGCCGGACCCTGTCGGGCAGATCCTCACCGGTGACGGAAAGAACCCTGGTGACCGCGGCCTCCTCGACCGAGGTCTTCATCTGGCCGCTGGGACCGGCACAGCCGCCTACGACCAGGATCAGGGCCAGCAGTGCCCACGGTATTTTGCTGAATATGCTCTTCATCACGAACTCTCCCCTTCTTCTTCACGAAGCCTCAGGATCGTTTCCTGAATGACCTTCTGCCCCGTATAGTCCTTGAATTCCTCCTCGACAACGACCGTTTCAGAGGTGATCTTGGTCACTTTACCCCTGTTTCGACCCATGGGGGTTCCTATCGACACGATATGGGCCTTGCCATCCGGAGTGAGAACATGAGCTACGACCTTCCTACCCATGATGATGATGCCGCTCAGCCGCATGTCGGCCACCGAGACCCTCTGCAGGGGCGTCAGCTCCTCTTCGGGTATCTCCTCGGAGATCTCCTTCAGCTTGACGAGGGAGGCGAAGGGGTCCCGGTAGTCCTTCGGTGAGTAGCTGAAAACCGTCGGCTCTTTGGGCTTCTGGGCTTTGGGCGGAGCCTTTGGCTGGGGTTTGGGCTGCGGCTTGACGGTCACCGGGGCCTGTTGTTCGGCCGGCGGTGACTTCTTGCACGCCCCGATGGAGAGGACCGTCGCCAGGATCGGGATCAGCAGCCAGGCAAGGTATGGGGCACCTCTGGAAACCGGGCGCATGGATCAACCCTCCTTTTCAATGTACCGGTAGGTGGTTGCCAGGGCGCTGATGTTCAGGACCACCGCCCCCGTAAGCTTGTCCTCTCTAGCGTTACCGAGGTTGATGTTGCTCACGTTGATGATCCTCGGCAGTTTTGACAGGGAATCCAGGAACAATCCCATCTCGTGATATCCCCCTACAGCCTTTATCTGGATGGGAACCTCGGCGTAAAACCCTTTGTTCACGTCGCTTTGCGGTTTGATGTACACGATCTGAAGGCCGTTGAGGGAGCCGAGGTTGCTGATGGTCTCGATGAGATTGGGGATCTCACGGCTGTTGGGCAATTCCTGGACGACCCTGGCGAGCTCTTTATTGAGCTTTCCGACCTCCTCCTTGAACCGGGGCAGGTTTCTGGCTATGGCCTCGTTCTCGTTGAGTTTCGCCTGCTTCTGGCTGTACTCCTGCCTGAGCCTCTCGATGACCTTGGCCTTGCCACGGTAGGTGGTGTACCAGTAGAGACCCGGGATGAGGACGGCGATGACAAGAATGATGAGGGCCTTCCTCTTGGGCGATAGGTTGGCGATGGTTTCGGCATCGATGGCCATGATCCTGTCCTCCTGACGTTATGCGCAGCCTGACGCCCTATTCGGGCGCGACGGTCGTCTTGAATCGAATGCTGAAATCGTTGATCTTCAGGGGCGTCTGGCCCACCTTCTCCTCCTTCTGGGTCGTCACCTCGAGCTCCACTTCATTGAAGTACCTGGACGCCTCCAGGTTCCGCATGAAGTTGGCGATGTCGTCGGTGGCCAGGGACCTGCCCTTGAGGATCACTCCGCCGCCCTTCTCCTGGTAGGTCTTCAGCCAGATCTGGGGCGTGAGGGCCTTGTTGAGCTCGTCCATGAAGTGGGTCTGGGCCTGCCGGTGCCGCTTGAGCTGGCCGATGACCTCGATCTTGCCCTCGAGGGTCTTCTTGTCCTTCTTGAACTTCTCCACCTCCGCGACCACCTTGGCCAGACGCTTGATCTCTCCGTCCACCCTGATGATCTCCCGCCGCAGCGTTCTGATCTTCTTGTTGGTGGTGGTGTGCCAGTAGAATACACCGATGAAGATCAGGATAATGACCAGGAAGAAGAGGAGCGTTTCCTGACGGGCGCCCAGCTTGCGCCTTTCCTCCCTGACGGGGAGCAGATTTATCTTGATCATCGGTCAAACGCCTTTCTGATGGCCAGTCCCACACCGATCCCCAGCATGGGCCCCACCTCTTCGATATAGGACTCATCGAACTTCTTACGGTTGTAGCTTATGCTCTCCAGGGGATTGACGATCTCCGCCTGCGTGCCCAGCCTCTGCTCGATGGTCTGGACCAGGCCCGGGACGGAGGAGCCACCGCCGCAGAGGGCGACCCGGCTTATCTGGATATCGGGGTTGGAGGAGTTGAAGAAGTCCAGCGACCTCTGGATCTCCTGGCCGAGGTTGTCCGATATGACGCCCAGGATGGACTGGACCTCCTCCGGACCCTTGTCCCCCGCCGCTCGCCCTTTCTTGAGCTGCTCGGCCTCCTCGAAGCTGACCTGGAGCTGTTTCTGGATCGCCTCGGTGAACTGGTTCCCCCCCACTGAGATGTCCCTGGTGAAGATGGAGATGCCGTCCCGGATGATGTTGATGTTCGTGGTCGAGGCCCCCACGTTGACCAGGGCGACCACCTCTTCGGGGGCGAGGACGTAGTTCGTCTCGTACATATTCTCCAGGGCGAAGGCGTCCACGTCCACCACCACAGGGTTCAGCCCTGCGTCCCTGACCACGGTGGTCAGGTCGTTGATGACGTCCTTCTTGACCACGACGAGGAGGACGTCCATCTTGCCGTCGCCGCCCGCCCCGCCGAGGATGACGAAATCCATGTTGACCTCCGAGGCGTCGAAGGGAACGTACTGTTCGGCCTCGAAGGGAAGGTTGCGTTCCAGCTCATCCTCCGTCATCTCCTGGACCTTGATCTTCTTGATGATGACCGAGTGCCCGGAGACGGAGACGGCGACATCCTTGCCCTTGAGCTTGACGTCCTTGACCATCTCCCGCAGGGTGTCGCTGATCACCCCCGCGTCCATGATGGCCCCGTCCACAATGACTTCCTGGGGCAGGGGCCTCACGCCCAGGTTTGTCAGACGGTAACCTTTCCCGGTCTCCTTGAGCTGGACGACCTTGATGGAGCTGGACCCGATGTCCAGGCCGGCCAGGGATTTCGAACCACCGAACAGCGCCATGTGAACCCTCCCCTATTCGAGGAACACCTTGTCCCGTTCGTCGAGGCTCATGCCCAGGGCGATGATGATCTTCCTCTTGGTGTCCATCCGGCAGGCGTATCCCTTCTCCACCCTGTCGATGGTGGGGATGGACACTTCCGCCCGGCGGGCAAGTTCCGCCTTGGAGATCATCATCGCTTCCCTGAGTCTCCGGACATTGTTGGTCCTCTGCCGCATTTTCTTAGCTCGCTTCATGTCCAACCTCGACTGATAAATTTTATAAAATTATATGTAAACTTCATAAAATTTGAATAAACTATGTAAAATAACCCCTCACTTGTCAAGCACTATTTTCGTTTTTTTCTTTTTTTGTAGGGGGTTACGGCAAGGACTTCAACAAAAAACACAAGATTTTGTGTTCAAATGACCCCAAAACCACAATAAAATGTGGAATACGCGAAAATTTTTCCCGGGCGGACTCCCCATGGTTCATCCCCCCTTTACCCTTTAACCTTTCCCCTTTAACCTCTAGCCTCGATCCTAGTACACCCTCCTCCACTCCCGGGTCGTGAACAGCAGGAGGTCGTAACCGCCCGGCATGCCCCGGGGGAGGTAGTTGGCGAGGTTGGGGACCTGGTAGACGTTGGGCACCTGGGCCCAGTTGACCACGCCCCCGATGACCGTCCCGGCGAAGTGCGACTGTTTGTTGAAGTTGATCTGGTCCTCGGCGTAGTAGAACCCCGTGTAGATGTCCCCGTTCCTGCCGTCGAAGGTGAGGTTGCCCGCCGATATCACCCCCAGGCTGTTGATGCCGTTTCCCGGGTTGAGGTAGCCGGAGCCGGTGGGGGCGAAGGTCCCGTTGATGGTGACGTCGCCCCCCACGAACAGGGTCGCGCCGGCATCGGTATTGGACGGCGAGCCGGCGGTGGCGGGACCGCTGGCGACGTACTCGATGTCCTGCAGCTTGTCGGGCCCGGTGTTGGCCCCGATGGTCAGGCTGCCCGTGATCACCACGTTGCCCTGGACGGTCAGGGTGTTGGTGGCGTCGTCCCAGAAGAGGCCGTTGCCGTAGGCGTCCTGATAGGCGGTCAGGTCGGGGGTGCCGTCATC
>CP070719.1:1407430-1647864 GCA_020350725.1 bacterium | reverse complement strand
CTTCTCTCCGCGTCCGCTCCCCTTCCCCTCTGGACGCTGGCCTCAGGACTCTGGACACTCTTCTCTCCGCGTCGGTCTATCCCCGGATAGCTTCACGCGCTGACCGGATCGCAATGACAACCCCTTCTTCTCCCCGCGTTTCCTCTGGACGCTGGCCTCAGGACTCTGGACTCTCTTCTCTCCGCGTCCGCTCCCCGTCCCCTCTGGACGCTGGCCTCTGGACTCTGGACTCATTCCCCCCCCTCGCCCGTCCGCCCCCTCGGGTAGGTCACCGCCCCTTCGCATCTCCCTTTCCCCCTCCCCCCAGCCATCCCTTCCTGCGGAAGACGTACAGCAGGGTCCCACCGATAGTGACCATCAGGACCCAAAAGACCGGGTATCCCCACCTCCAGTTGAGCTCCGGCATGTTCCACGGGGAAGCCTCCGGGTTGAAATTCATGCCATAGATTCCGGCTATAAAGGTCAGGGGAATGAAGATAGTGGCGATGATGGTCAGGACCTTCATGACCTCGTTCATCCGGTTGCTCACCGAGGACAGGTAGAAATCCATCAGGCCGGACGTTATGTCCCTGTGGTTTTCCACCATGTCGATGACCTGGATCGTGTGGTCATAGCAGTCCCTCAGATAGATCTGGGTCTCCCGGGACATGAGGATGCTCTCCTCCCTGAGAAGGGCATTGACGGCCTCCCTGAGGGGCCACACAGTCCTTCGGAGAAGGAGGAGGTCTCGTTTGAGGGTGTGAATGCGCGACACCGTACCTCTGTCCGGAATCTCCAGGATCTCCTCCTCGAGTTCCTCCAACTCCTCACCGAGCTCCTCGAGGATCGGGAAATAGGCGTCCACGACGGCATCGAGAATCGCGTAGGCCAGGTAGTCGGAGCCGGCCTGCCGTATCCTTCCCCTCCCCTTTCTGATCCTCTCCCTGACCGGCTCAAGGCAGTCGCCCGGATGCTCCTGAAAGGTGACCACGAACCCCTCTCCCAGAAACAGACTGATCTGCTCCGTGCTCAGGACCTCATTTTCCCTGCTGATCATGCGGGCCACGATGAAGAGCTCCTCGCCGTATTCCTCAACCTTGGCCCTCTGGTGGGGGTGGACCACGTCCTCGAGGGCGAGCCTGTGGATGCCGAACATCTCGGCCAGTTCGATCAGGGTCGGGGCGTCTCCCAGGCCGTCCACGTTGATCCACGTCACGGGTGTACCCTCGACCAGCAGCTCCAGTTCCCGGACGTCCTGAACCGTCTTTTCAACGACGCGTTCGGGGCCGAAACCGATGACGGAGATCGCGGGAAAAGGAGCATGGGGATCGGTCTCGAGAGTCCCCGGGGGGGCCCCTGGTGCTGTTCTCCTTCTGAACGAAGGCCGCCGGCCTTTGCTGTCGGTCATCATCCCTCCTCCCTCGAGCTCGTCAAAAACCGCCTCGGTACTGATATGAAACCTCGTCTGGAAAGGTCTAATCCAGTATACTATAAATCAGCGTTCAGCTCACAGCCCCGGAGAGCCTTGGCGGGAGGGACCACATGGACATCGACCTGATCGAGCATATCAAGACCTGGGGGGCACCGGCAGGCATCCTTGCCGGCGGACTCATTATCGGCCTGCTCGCCGAGAGGATCGTCAGGCCTCTTTTGGTTAAGGCCGCCAAGAAGGCGAACCTTGAGTACCTGGCCATGTTCGCCCAGTCCCTGAAGAGGATGCTCCTCCTGTGGGGCATCCTGGCGGGTTTCTCAGGCGCCCTCTCGAGCATGCCCCTCAAGGAAAGTCTCCTGGAATTCCTCCAGAACCTGCCCAAAGTGTTCTTCCTGTTCAGCCTCACCGTCGTCCTGGCGAGGTTGGCCATCGGGTCCCTCGGCATCCATGCCAAAAAAGCCAAGGGGGACGCTACGACCATCAGCCTCTTTTCCAACATCACCAAGCTCATCGTCTATATCCTGGGTTTTCTCGTCATCCTTCAGTCCCTCGGGATATCCATAACACCTATCCTCACGGCCCTGGGGGTAGGGGGGCTCGCCGTGGCCCTCGCCCTGCAGGAAACGCTCTCGAACCTGTTCGCCGGCCTCCATATCATCGCCGCCAAGCAGGTCAAACCGGGAGACTATGTGCGCCTGGAAACAGGCGAGGAGGGGTACGTGACGGACGTGACGTGGAGGAACACGTCGATCAGGGCCATCCCCAACAACATGGTCATCGTGCCCAACGCCAAGCTCGCCTCCACCATTATCACCAATTACCATCAGCCCGCCAAGGAGATGAACCTCTACATCCCCGTGGGGGTTCATTACAGCAGCGATCTGGAGCATGTGGAGAGGGTGACCCTGGAGGTGGCGGAAGAGGTCCTCCGTGAGATCCAGGGAGCCAGGCCCGACAGCGAGACCACTGTGCGCTTCTACGAGTTCGGCGGGTCATCCATCAACCTGCGCATCAAGATGGAAGTCGAGGAATACTTCGCCCATTACCTGGTGACCCACGAGTTCATCAAGCGCCTCCACCGAAGGTATGATCAGGAGGGGATCGTCATTCCCTTCCCCCTGCGGACCCTCCACATCCCGGACAGCCCGGAGATCACGGTGCGGCTGCGGAACGGGGACGACCGGGACATTACGTGACAGTGAGGCCATTCAATCCAGGATCCGAAGTCCGAAATCCCGAATCCAAGGGCACCCGTGCGCCGCTGCCCTCGATCATCGATTTTCCCCTGGGGCTCTGTCGTGTTTAAAGAGCGGGATGGCCTCGCCCCACCGGATACCGAACTGATCCCGCTGCAGATTTGAATTCCATGCAACATTTCGAAGTTCTCGCTGGCTTGTCTTTCCCGGTTCTCCGCTTCTGTTCTGAATGTTGGATTTTGGACCTGGGATGGTGGGGGCGTCGCGGAGCGTGACCCACTCCTGTCCTCACCGTGACCTCTCCTCCTTATGTTCCCTCCAGGGTGAAAAAACACTACCCATGAAAGCTTTATTTACCTTATAAATTTACTATGGAATGTCCGGCATTTGGACTATTATTGGGCAAATAAAACATTCATCCCGCCGCCGACCGGGACCGGTTGCCCAGGGAGATCTATTTATGAAGGGACATGAAGGTAAACCGATAGGCGAGAAGGGTTCGACCAAGGGCTTCCTGGAGGAGCTGTACCTGGACGTTTTCAACCGGGGCCGGTTCGGTGCTCTCACCTTCCCCGGCAGGGACCCGAAGGCCGAGGAGATCATCGCCGAATACCGCAAACTCATCAAGGATTATTCCCCCGCCCGACTGGAGGAGGAAGGGACGATCCCGGACGAACTCATGGACGGGCTGAAAAAGCTTGGTCTGTTCGGCCTCAACGTACCGGCCGGGTTAGGGGGTGTGGGCCTGAGCCTCACCGGCTACCTGAGCGTCCTGGAGTCCATGGCCCGCACCGACATGGCCCTTGCCCTGACACCGACGGCCCACCTTTCCATCGGCATCAAGGGGATCATTCTGTTCGGCACCGAGGAGCAGAAGAGGAAGTATCTGACCAAGGCGGCCAGCGGCGAGATGATCTTCGCCTATGCCCTCACCGAACCCAAGGTGGGATCGGACGCCCGGCACATCACCACCTCCGTCACCCTTTCCGAGGACGGCAGACACTACATCCTCAACGGCCAGAAGACCTACATCACCAACGGCGGGTTCGCCGGCGGACTCACCGCCTTCGCCCAGATGGACCCGGAAAGACCGGGGTTCATGGGGGCTTTTATCGTGGAGACGGCATGGAACGGCGTTCAGATCGGTAACGAGATCCCCAAGATGGGCATCAAGGCGAGCTCCACCACACCCATCACCTTCACCGACGTCAGGGTCCCGGCGGAGAACCTCCTCGGGAAACCGGGCGACGGCTTCAGGATCGCCATGACCGTCCTCAACTACGGCCGCCTGGGTCTCGGCGCGGCCTCCAAAGGGGCCATGGATCAATCCCTCGACGATATGTTCCAAAGGGCGTCGTCCAGGGTGCAGTTCGGCGTCCCCATCAGGGATTTTGAGCTCGTCCAGGAGATGATGGTCAGGGCCGCCGCCCATTCCCTGGCCGCGGAAGCGATGACGGCCGCCACCGCCGGCCTCCTGGAGGCGGACCCTACAGGACCCATGGCCATCGAGAGCTCCCACGTGAAGCTCTACGGCACCACACGGGCCTGGGACACCCTTTACGACGCCCTCCAGACGGCGGGCGGTTCCGGTTACCTCTCGTCGTCCCCCTACGAGAAGAGGATGCGCGACTTTCGGGTGACCACCGTCTTCGAGGGGACGAGCGAGATCCACTCCATCTACCCGGCCCTCTTCCTCCTCAGGAACCTGGGCAAAAGGATCAGGGGGATGGGAAGGCTCCGGCAGGCCATTTACCTGCTCAGGGGCGCCTACGGCAGTCCCGGCCTGTCCCCGGCATATTCCGAACCGGGGATGAAACGGGCAGCGGGCCTGGCGGGCCGGCTGGCCCGCGGGGTGAGAAAGATGGTCCACCTCGGCCTGATGAAATACGGCAGGGACGTGGTGGGTCATGAATTCTTCCTCCGTCGGGTCTCCCGCCTGAGCCTTGCCCTTTACGGCCTGCTGGCCTCCCTGGCGCTCATCGACGCACGGAAGAAAGACGGAGAGGACATATCGACCGATCTGAACCGGCTCCGATATCTCACAGAGGAGGCCGCACGGACCCTCCGGGATGATCTCCGGATCAGAAACAATGGGTTGGAATCAGCCGGGCGCAGGGTCTTTACCGACCTGGTCTCGGCCAGGGAAACCGGCCACCGGGAACCGAATGAAGGAGGCGGATCGAGATGAGCGATCGGATCGTCATAGCGGGCGGGGTGAGAACCCCTTATATCAAAGCCGGCACCCTCTTCAAGGACCTGACGGCCGCGGACCTGGGCCGCCTGGTGGTCTCCGAGCTCATCGCTCGAACCGGGATCGACCCGGATGAGGTGGATTCGGTGATCATCGGCAACGTGGCCCAGCCTCCCGAGGCGGTGAACGTGGCCCGGGTCATCTCCCTGTACGCAGGCGTTCCGGAGAATGTCCCGGCCTACACCGTCCACCGAAACTGCGCCTCGGGAATCCAATCCGTGATCTCCGCCGCCCAGTCCATCGCCACCGGCGAGGCCGAGGTTGTCGTCGCCGGCGGAGTGGAGTCGATGACCAACATCCCCCTCTTTCTCCAGCAGGAGACCGCCGAGATCCTGACGAAATACCAGCGGGCGATGTCGTGGAAGGAAAAACTCTCCATCCTGAAGACCGTGCGGCCCAGACATTTCACGCCCCGCGTCGGCCTCCTGCTCGGTCTGACCGATCCCACATGCGGCCTCAACATGGGCCAGACCGCCGAGGTCCTGGCCAGGGAGCTCGGGATCAGCCGGCAGGCCCAGGACGAACTGGCCCTGCTGAGCCATCAGCGGGCGGCGGCGGCCCACGAGGAGGGACGGTTCGCAGAGGAGATCATGCCGGTGTTCGCGCCCCCGAATTTTGAAGGCCGGATCTCATTCGACAACGGCATTCGCCCCCACCAGACCATGGAGCAGCTGGCCAAGCTCAGGCCGGTCTTCGACCGGACGTACGGCTCCGTCACAGCGGGCAACGCGTCTCAGATCACCGACGGGGGGGCGGCCGTCCTCGTCACCACCGAGACAGCGGCCGCCAGACTGGGTCTTGAACCCATTGGTTATCTGGTCGACCACTCCTTCGCCGGCCTGGAACCGAAGCGGATGGGCCTGGGGCCGTCCTACGCCACATCCCTTCTCCTGGAGAAGACCGGAATGGAGTATTCGGAGATCGGCCTCATGGAGATGAACGAGGCCTTCGCCGCCCAGATCATCGCCAACGAGATGGTCTTCGCCGATGACAGTCTATCGGAGCACTTCCTGGGATGCAGGGCCATCGGGGCCATTGACAGAACCATCTTGAACGTCAACGGCGGAGCCATCGCCATGGGCCATCCCGTCGGTTCATCCGGGACACGTATCATCCTGACCCTCCTCCTGGAGATGCGGCGCCGCGAGGTCGATCTCGGTCTTGCCACCCTCTGCGTCGGGGGCGGGCAGGGAGCGGCTGTCCTGTTCAGAAGGACATGACCGTGAACGCCCTCTCTTTCAACATCCTGGACGGGGTGGCCGTCGTCACCCTCGACCTTCCCGGATCGAAGGTCAATATCCTCAATCTCGAGGTCCTGGAGGAGCTGAATGTTCTCCTGAGCGACCTGGAGGAAATGGCGGACGCCCTCCGGGGAGCGATATTCATCTCCGGGAAGGGGAACAACTTCATCGCCGGAGCCGACCTGTCCCTTATCGAGGGGATCGACGACGCCGTTAGGGGAGCCGAACTGGCCGCAAAAGGCCAGCGGGTCTTCGACCGCCTGGCGTCGCTTCCCGTTCCCACCGCGGCGGCCATCAACGGCTCCTGCCTCGGAGGAGGCCTCGAGTTCGCCCTGGCCTGCGACTATCGGGTGGTCAGCGACTCGGCGGGAACTTTCCTCGGGCTGCCCGAGACACAGCTGGGGATCATACCCGGTTTCGGGGGCACGCAGCGCCTGCCCCGGCTGGTGGGGCTCGCCGAGTCGCTGCGCATGATCACAACCGGTTCGCCCGTCTATGCGGGACAGGCAAAGAGGATCGGCCTCGTCAACGAGGTCACCGCGACGGAACATCTCCTGGACGCGGCCATGGCGGCCGTCGAGGGCCGGCTGAGTACAGGAAAACGAAAAAGAACGCTCGGCAGGGTCGTGGAAGAGAATATGGAGAGGTTTCGACCGGGCCGGAAGGTCATCGCCAACAGGGCCCGCAGGGCGGTGATCGAGAAAACCCGCAGCCACTATCCCGCCCCCCTGGCCGCCATCGCTGCCGTTGAGTACGGTCTCAACCACGGCATGGAAAAGGGATTGGCCTACGAGGCCCGCATCCTCGGCGAGATGGCGGTCACGGAGGTCTCCAAGAGGCTCATCGGGGTCTTTCACCTGAGGGAGTCTTTCGCCAGGGGGGACAAATCCCCGGCGGCGGGGATCGCCGACCTCTCGGTGATCGGCGCCGGCGCCATGGGAGGGGGGATCGCCGCCCTGGCGGCGGAACACGGCCTGAACGTCCGCCTGGTGGACAGGTCAGACGGGGCCCTGGGCTCGGCCATGAGATTCCTCCATCACGACGTCGCGACCAAGAGACGGAAAGGCCGATACACGGACATCGATGCCCAGTGGATCCCCACCCGGATCAGCCCCGATACCGGCATGCGCTGGATCGGAAGTGCCGACGTGGTCATCGAGGCTGTGGCCGAGCGTATGGATGTCAAGAAAGCGGTCTTCGCCGAGGCGGCGGCCAAGGTCTCCGATGACACCCTCATCCTAACCAACACGTCCTCCCTGTCGGTCACCCGGATGGCCGAGGACGTCCCTCATCCGGAACGGGTGGCCGGTCTGCATTTCTTCAACCCCGTGGACCGCATGCCGCTCGTGGAGGTGATCAGGGGCGAGAGGACCTCCGATGCAACAGTGGAAAGGACGGCCGCCTTCGCTCGGCTCCTGGGCAAGGTGCCCGTGGTCGTCAGGGACAGGCCGGGATTCCTGGTCAATCGCCTGCTTCTGCCCTACATGAACGAGGCCGCCGTGCTCCTCGAGGAGGGCGCTGACATCGAAAGTGTGGACCGGGCCCTGATGGACTTCGGCATGCCCATGGGCGTCTATTACCTCCTGGACCAGGTTGGCCTGGACATCGCGTCCCACGCGGGAAGGAGCATGTTCGAGGGGTTCGGCGACAGGATGACCCCATCGCCGATCTTTCAGGCCATGATCGAGGCCGGCAGGCTGGGAAAGAAGGCCGGCAAGGGTTTCTACCTTTACGACAGGGCCGGAAACCGTCAGCCGGATCCCACCGTCAAAAACATCCTGGCCCCCCATATCAAGGGGACCAGGTCCTTTACCCCGGAGGAGATCGTGCACCGGCTCATCTATCCCATGATCAATGAGGCGGCGCTGGTCCTCGAGGAGGATGTCGTGAATACACCGGAGGCCGTGGACGCGGCCATGGTCCTCGGGGCGGGCTTTCCGCCCTTCACAGGAGGGCTGTTACGGTATGCTGATTCCGCGGGGGCCGTCAGGGTGACGGAGACACTGGGCAAGCTCAGCGAGGAAGCGGGGCACCGGTTCTCCCCCGCCGGGTCTCTCGTTCAAATGGCAAAGGAAGGAAAGGTGTTCTACCCGTGAATGACCAGGACGCGGTCGAAACCTACGGCACTTTACCCCGGATGTACTTCGCCCAGGCGGAGCGCCTCGGCAGGGCGGCATCCGTTCTGGAGGGAAAGAGCGGCTTCTACCGGCCCATCAGCTGGGAGGAGATAGCTTCCCAGATCCGCGAGGCGGCGGCGGGCTTGGTCGCCATCGGGGTCAAGCAGGGGGACAGGGTGGCCGTCATGGCTTACAACCGCCCGGAGTGGCTGGTGACCGACCTGGCCATCATGGCCGCCGGGGCCATCACCATCCCCATCTACCACACCATACCCCTGGTGCAGGCCGACCGGATCCTGGGTAGATCGGGTGCCCGGGTCGCCTTTGTCGCCCGATCGGACCAGGCCGAGATGCTTTTGTCGTGCAGCCCCCTGCTGGACACCATCATCTCCCTGGACCCTGTCGGCGTTGACGACGCCGGAGAGTGCTCCATGGACTACGGCACACTCAAGCTCAAGGGCGCGGATTTCCTCGCGGCCGGCGGCAGGGAGCTCGACGAACGGATCGATTCCGCCGGGCCGGGCGACGTGGCCACCATCATCTACACATCCGGGACCACCGGTGACCCGAAAGGGGTGATGCTCACCCACGGCAATATCCTGTTCGATGCCCAGGCGGGTCTTTCCGCCCAGCCGGTCGGCCCCGGGGACATCCACCTGAGTTTCCTGCCCCTCAGCCACGTTTTCGAACGAACCGTCGGACAGTTCCTCATGATCATGGCCGGGGCGACCATCGCCTACGCCACCTCCATGCTGCGGGTGGCGGACAATCTGCCCGAGGTGAAACCCACCGTGATGATCTCGGTACCCCGGTTTTTCGAGAAACTCCACACCAAAGTGCTCGACGCCCTGCGGCAGGCACCGGCCATCAGGCAGAAGATCTTCCACTGGGGCATGGGCGTGGGCAGGACTCGCAACGGCCTGCTCATGTCCGGTAAAAGGCCGGGACCGCTACTGGAGCTGAAATACCGTATCGCCGACCGCATGGTTTTCTCCAGGCTCAAGGCCAAGCTGGGCGGGCGGCTGCGGTTTTTCGTCTCCGGCGGGGCGCCGCTCGCTCCGGAGATCATCGAGTTCTTCCTGGCTGCCGGAATCCAGATCATGGAGGGCTACGGCCTGACGGAGGCCGCACCCGTGGTATCGGTCAACCCGCTGGGGGCCCTCAGGCCGGGGACGGTGGGCAGGCCCCTGCCCGGCATCGAGGTCAGGATCGCCGAGGACGGCGAGCTCCTCGTCGCCGGTCCCAACGTCATGCTCGGTTATGACAACGATCCTGCCGCCACATCAGGGGCGATACGGAACGGCTGGCTGCACACCGGCGATCTCGCGGAGATCGAGGACGGCTACATCAGGATCACCGGCCGCAAAAAGGACATACTGGTTACCTCAGGCGGCAAGAACGTCTCTCCGGCGGTGGTCGAGAACCTCATCGTGGAGGACGACCTGATCAACCAGGTCATGGTCTACGGGGATGGGAGGAATTTCCTTACCGCCCTGGTGGTCCCGAACTACGAGCGGATAGCCGCCATGGCCCATCAGATAGGTCTTGAAGGGCTTTCCGGGGAGGACCTGACCCCCGAAGCCCTCTCCTCCAACAGACGGCTTTACGACCTCCTCATGGAGCGCATCGGGGCGAGGACGGGGGATCTGGCCTCCTTCGAGAGGGTGAAGAGGATCCACCTCCTTGACCGTGAACTGTCCGAGGAGGAGGGGGAACTGACCCCGACGATGAAGGTGAAGAGAAAGGTTGTCTCAGAGAAGTTCGGGCCGGTGCTGGACGCACTCTACGAGGATTGAGACTGCTTTCTCAGGGGAAAGTGGAAAGGGAGGAAGGTGTTTGGGGTTTGAAGTCTGAGTTCTCCGGAATCAGAGGTGGAAGTACTCGAGACAATCCCGGTAACTTCAGGGTCAGGAATGCTCCGGTTTTCTACTTGATTTTGGCTTTTGGGCCTTGGATCCCGGATCTGGGTTTGTCTTCTTCCAGATCCGCCGCCTTGAGGAACCCGTAGAGGTGATAGGCGCAGTCGGGACCGACCAGCCTCCTGGCCGCCGCCAGGCGGACCTTAACTTCGCCCGTCAGGACCTTCCTCCGGTTCAGGTAGCGGATGCGTATTTCCTCGGCTTTGGGGTTCATGGCATATCGGTCTGAGAACTAAGGGTTAAGAGCCAAGCAAAACAGGGCTTATCGCTATCATTATTCCGTTCAATGCGCAAGACTCATACTTAATGTTTAACATGAATCTAAATTCTTAAATACTTAATATATTTAATTTTTATAACATAATTACTGGATCATTAATTGCTCGGTCTGGCCAATGTGCTGATGTGACATCAGCGGGTGATCTCTTGCCGGTATTTTA
Source organism: bacterium (assembly GCA_020350725.1). Classification (GTDB taxonomy): domain Bacteria; phylum BMS3Abin14; class BMS3Abin14; order BMS3Abin14; family BMS3Abin14. Next base: position 1,637,289 of record CP070719.1, on the reverse strand, counting down.
TCCTAGCACCTAGCCCTTTTCACTTAATACTCCCCGCCAGGGAAACGATTAACCCAATATTTCCTTGGCCCGGTTCCACCCCTTCTCCACGTGCCCCTGGATCGCGTCGTAGGAGAAGTCAAGGAGGCTGCCGAGGTATTCTTCCGGTTCAATGATGAGGTATTTATAGAATTTGTACGGTTTTCCCTTCTCGTTGTGCAGCGTCACTCCGTGTTCGCCCGCCTCCTTGACATTGCGGTTGATATGGGTGAACTCGTGGATGTCCGAGGAGATGATGCCGGCCGATGAGATGTCAAGGGCCCTCAGCCCGATGTCGAGGACGTTTCTGAATCTGCCCGACCTCGGTCCGCGGTCCCTTGGCCAGCAGTTGATGACCACCACCTCTTCAGGGTCGGCATCCAGGACATCCCCTATGGGGGAAAAGCGGATCAGGGAGCCGTCCACCATGTATTGGCACTCGGATGAAACGTACTGGGGAGGCCAGAGCAGGGGAACGACGGTGGATGCCAATATGGCCTTTTTGATATTGGGATCGTCACCCCTGTAGATGGTGTACCTGCCCGTCCTCAGGGAGACGGTGCCGACCCTTAAGTCGACCTTGAAGTTCTCCGGTTCCACCTCCGACTCGATGATCTCCGCCAGGGGATCGTTGCCGTAAATGGAGAGTTTCCCCATGAAAAGCCGGACGGCGGTCCAGAGGTTTACCTTCCCGGTGTAGACCCTGTTGTGACAGATGGTCCTCCAGATGACCTCGAGGCGCCGGTACCTCTCCATGGCCAGCATGGCCCCGTTCAGGGCCCCCACGGACACGCCGGCGATGATATCCCAGCTGAAGCCCTTCTCCTCCCTGAGATACTTCTCCACCCCCACCTGGAAAGCACCCTTGGCCCCTCCCCCGCTCAGTACGAGTGCCGTTCTGCCCATGATCGCCTCCCCGTATTCCATGCCCCGCCTCCCCTTACCCGGTAGCAACGGGGAGCGGATGTTCAGCCTTCGAGATTATAGCAGACCGGGTTTACGGGTTTCCTCACGAAAAGGGCACCTGTGTCCAGTGGAAAGACAGGAGTGGAAGGGGAAAAAGAGGGTCTCAGTGCCTGTTCCTGACCGCTGAATCACGACCCCTGAAAACCTTCCCCGGAAAAGACAGGCATAGTCCTGTTTCCCTTAACCGCTCTTTATAAACGTCCCCTCACGGTACTCCCTGAAGGCCAGATCCAGCTCCTCCTGGGAGTTCATGACGATGGGGCCGCGCCACGCCACCGGCTCACCCAGGGGCTCTCCCGAGATGAGGAGAAAACGGACCCCCTTCCCGGAAGCCCGGACTGCCACCCTGTCCCCCTTACCGAACAGGACGACGCTGTCCGGCCCGGCGGGGTCGGTGCCGCCGGGACCGAAGGATGCCTCGCCGTCGAGTACGTAGGCGAAAACGGTGTGGCCCGGCTCCGTACTGCGGGTGAAAGAGGTATGGGGCGGGACCGACACATCCAGGTATTCCGGGCTCCTGACGATGTCCTTCACCGGGCCCTCGGTGCCGTCATACCTGCCGGCGATCACCTTGATCACCGTGCCGTCCTCCAGCGTGACCGCGGGAATGGTTTCCGCCGGGACGTCCCGGTACCGCGGCTCCATCATCTTGTGGCTGGCCGGCAGGTTCACCCACAGCTGGAGACCCCGCATGTCGCCTTCGATCCGGTGGGGCATCTCCTGGTGGATGATCCCGCTGCCGGCGGTCATCCACTGGACGTCACCGTCCCGGATATCCCCCCTGTTGCCGATGCTGTCACCGTGCTCCACTTCACCGTGGATGACATAGGTCACCGTCTCGATCCCCCTGTGGGGATGCCACGGGAAGCCGGCGGTGTAATCCTCCGGATCCAGGGAGTGGATGTCATCAAGGAGGAGGAAGGGGTCGAATTGGGGGACCTCGTAGTAGCCGAAGGCTCTTCTGAGCCGGACACCGGCACCCTCGAGCGTCGGCCTGCTCGGAAAGACCCTTATCGGAACGCGCACATCACTCATACCCGTCGTCCTTTCTCTCTCTGAAAAGTCCGGCTCCTCTCCGCGAGGAACCGGTGCTCAATGGACATTTCTTGAGTTATATAGTAAGTATTATAGCCATCTCCTTCGACAAATCAACCGGCTCCCCTTTCTCCCCGGAAAGAAACTGTACCGGAAGGATCAAATGGTGTAGAAAGGACGTCATTATGGACAAGAAGCGCTGGCAGAGCCTGATCTTCGTTGTCGTCTGTGTGGGAATCCTCGCTTTCTTCCTGATGGCCCCCGAATCCACCACTCCCCGGATGCCGCGTGATGGAGACCACGGAGGACGCAGGAAAGACCCCACGCCCTGCCTTTCCTGCCACCCCCCGGGCGTCCTGCCCGAGGACCATACCCTGGAGGATGGATCGGTCCCGACAGGCAAATTCAAATGCTACTTCTGCCACAAGCTGGAGGATGCCTCCTAGCTCTGCGGACACCCTTCAGAACAACCCCCTCAATGATCCAAATTCCAAAATCCAAAGTCCAAAGCGGGAACCGGACCTGATTCCACGAATTATGGCTATCTTCATGGACAGACCGAGGAGCGACGGCTGGGCACATCTCTTCTCCGACAAGGCCGGCGAGGCCGGCTCCAGGGAACTTGAGGAGTTCGCTGACAGGATCGGTCTGATAAGACGCAGGATCCACGCCCTGCACACCTATGCCGAGCATTACGACATCAGGGGGGGAGAGATCCACCTTGTCAGGGCGGCCGGCGTACCCGTCGTCGACCGGCGGGAGCTTGGGCGCATCCTGAAGAAGAAGAGGTCGGTAATGGGCCCGAGGAGGGGCCGGCTGGGTCGGCCGAGGAAGATCCCGCACCGGCCGGAGTGAACCATCCCGGCCATCAGATTTCCAGATCTAAAATCCAAAGTCCAAAATCCAAAAAACACAAGGTTGACCCGGTTAATACTTCCTGAGAAATTGAACCTATCTTATCGCTTAATCTTTCAACTCAGATGGGAGCTGATGGGGCGGCGGACGGACTTGAGATCCCTGATTCAGAAGGATCTTCCAACCTCAAATCCTTGTTTTCGGAGCTTTTTTTTGGATTTTGGATTGGATTAAAAGGCCTCAAACGTCAAACTTCATCGTACCGGAAACAGCTCACAAGGTGATCGTTGACCATTCCGGCGGCCTGCATGAAGGAGTAACAGATGGTCGGTCCGACGAACCTGAACCCGCGTCCCCTCAGATCCCGGCTCATGGCCTCCGACTCAGCGGTGAAGGCAGGTATCTGATCCACCGACTGCCAGGAGTTTCGGATGACCCGCCCGCCGGTGAACCCCCAGATGTAGTCATCAAAGCTGCCGAATGCGTTTCGGATGTCCAGAAAGAGTCCCGCGTTGGCGATGGAAGCCTCGATCTTTTTCCTGTTGCGGATGATTGACGGGTTGCCGAGCAGCTCCTCTCTTTTCCGCCCGTCGTAGGATGCCACGGTCTCCGGATCGAAGCCATCGAAGGCCGAGCGGAAGGCCTCCCTCTTTCTCAGCGTGATCTCCCAGCTCAGTCCGGCCTGAAACGCATCGAGGACAAGGAACTCGAAAAGGCCGCGGTCATCGTGCAGCGGAACTCCCCACTCCAGGTCATGGTATTTGATCATCAGCTCGCTGCTCTCCGCCCAGGGGCATCTGTTAACGCTACTCATGGTATTCCGATCCACAGTTCTCTGAATACAGTTACCCGTTGCCAAGCTGTCCCGCGCCTGTCGAAGAATTCCCGGTCCACAGTTGTCTGAAACCAGCCATTCCTGATCCGGAAAGAGCGCTTGTCCCCTTCTCTTTTCTCGGGCGTCCCTCGCCTCTGCTGATCACGGATCTCTGTTACGCCGGCTCATAGGCAGACTTCCGCCTCAGGATATCGTAATAAAGGCGCACCCTCTCCACGAAACGCACCGGTTCCGTACCCCGGGCGTACCCGAAGACCGTCTGGCGGTAATATTTCGGGTATCTCAGCAGAGGAAGGGTTTTTTTCAGGGAGGACCACCTGTTGGGATCGAGCCCCTGCCGCCTGGCCAGCCTCTGGGCGTCGCGGACGTGGCCATAACCGACATTGTAGCTGGCCAGGGCAAAGGTCATCCGCTCGAAATCCTCCTCGACCTCATCGAAGCGGCTGTACAATTTGGCGATGTAACCCACCCCCGCTTTGATGCTCTCCTCGGGATCGAGGCGATCGCTGATCCCCATCTCTTCAGCCGTTTTTTTGGTCACCTGCATCAGGCCCCGCACACCGGTATAGCTCCAGGCCCTCGGGTTGAAATGGGATTCCTGGTAGACAACCGCGGCGATCAACCTCCAATCGATGGCGTGCTTCTCGGCCTCCCTGACGATGATATTCCGGTACTCCGGCATCCTGGTCTCGATCATACCGTGGAACCTCTTCAATTCGTGGTATTCGAAGGCCTCCAGGTTGCCGTAGTGGCGGGCCAGGACCTGATTGTAAACTCCGTTCCCCTTGATGTGCTCGAAGAATCCGTTGATCTTCTCGACAAGTTCAAGACTGCCCTTCCGAACGGCCCAGCCGAGCGGCTCGTCCTCCTGGACGGGAAAGGCGATCCGGACGTCAGGGTAATATCGGCGGTTCAGCATGGCGATATTGGAGTCGGCGATGGTGATCTCGATCTCGCCCTCGGCCACCATCCGGATGAACTCCTCGGTGGGGACGTCCCGGAAAAGATCCAGTCGGACATCGAGGCCCTCATCCCTCAACTCCATCAGGCGCTCCTGATAGGAGGTGTCCTCCCTCAACTTCACCGTTCTGCCGTTGAGGTCCTCAAGGGACCTCACCTCGAGATTGTCCTTGTTGACCACGATCATCTGCTGAACCCTGAGGTACTCGTCGGAGAAATCGACCAATTCCTCCCGGGAGGGTGTTATCGTCATGCCGGCGGCGATGAAGTCTCCCCTTCCCCTGTTGAGGAAGTCGATCATCCGGCTCCATCCGGGGGTGATGACCTCCAGTTGGACTCCGAGGTAATCGGCGAACTCCTGGGCCAGTTCATATTCGAATCCGCTCGGCTCGTCCCGGTCAATGTAATAGGTGTTGGCGCTGTTCTGGGTGATCATGACGATGCGGCCTGACTCGACGATCTCCTCAAGATCGCGGTCCGGCGTTCTCGTCATGGCAGAGACCAGCAGGAACAGGGTCAGAACGATCAAGGCCAAAAACGACAGGACCCAGGTGCCCCTTGCTCTGCCGTTCATGGTTTGGCCGTCCCTGCGATCACCTGGTCAGGCTCCTTCCCGTCATAGAATTGTCCCAGCCAAAGCGCGACGCATGCACCGGCAGCGGATCGTGCCCCGCTCCCCAGGGACGGAAGGTCTCTCTGCCCGAGGTCTCCGAGGCCCCCGGGGATCCCGTGCGCCGGTCCGGGATCGGCTGTCGGCTGCCGCTCCTCGAGATGCCTCGCTCACCGATACTCCGGATTGGGGTGGTCGAAGCGGCACCCCGCTTCCCACCTGGAGCGCTGGTTGCCGTGAGCCGGCACGCCGCCGGCATCCTTTAACATGCGGGCCAGGTGCAGGAGGTTCCACGTCATGAAGGTGGTGTTCCGGTTGGTAAAATCGTTTTCGGGCCCTCCCGACCCGGGATCCAGGTAGGACGGTCCGGGACCGGCCTCGCCCACCCAGGCCGCATCCGCCTGAGGGGGGATGACGTAACCCAGGTGCTGCAGGGAATACAGGATGTTCATGGCACAGTGTTTGGCCCCGTCCTCGTTGCCCGTGATCAGGCACCCTCCAACCCGCCCATAATAGGCGTACTGTCCATTTTCATTCAGTTCCCCTGAGGTCGAGTAGAGCCGCTCGATAACCTTCGTGCACACCGAGGATTTCTCACCGAGCCAGATGGGTGAAGTCACCACCAGGATGTCCGCACCCAGGACCTTTTCGTAGATCGAGGGCCAATCGTCCCTGGACCACCCGGCCTCGGTCATGTCGGGATAGACGCCGCTGGCGATCTCATGATCCACGGGGCGCAGCACCTCTGTCCGGACGCCGTTTTTCTCCATGATGGCCCGGGATATCCTGACCAGCCCCTCGGTGTGGGATATCTCCGGCGACCGCTTCAGGGTGCAATTGAGGAACAGCGCACTCAGGCCTGAAAAATCCCATCGGCTGCTCCTGCACATCTCGACCTGTTTTTCGTTCAGGACCATTGATGCACCTCCCCGTTCCATCGTAAATGATTTACCCTGCCCCATGCAAGTCGACATGGCTGCGGCGGGCCGAAGCAGACCCTCGAACTCCCGCGATAAGGGTCCTTCATCTTACGATTTGACCTTCCCGTCCAGACCATGTAGGGTCCCCTGGAATGCTTACCAAAGGAGGAAACAGTGAATATAGCCCTTAACAAGGTCGTAAGTATCGACTACACACTTACCGATTCCGAGGATCAGGTCCTGGACACGTCCCAGGGACATGGACCTCTTTCCTACCTGCACGGGAGAGGGCACATAATCCCGGGCCTGGAAAAAGCCCTGGAGGGGAGATCGCCGGGTGACACCATCAAGGTGTCCATCCCTCCGGAGGACGCCTATGGACCCCGCAGAGAGGAGCTGATAGAGGAGATTCCCAAGGATCACTTCGATCTCGAGGGGGAGATCCAGGTTGGCATGAGGTTCCAGGCCAATACCGATGCCGGCGTCATGGTAATGTCCGTCACTGAACTCAGGGAGGACTCGGTCGTAGTGGATGCCAACCACCCCTTGGCCGGGGAGACCCTCAACTTCGACGTCACAGTGGTCGACATCCGGGAGGCCACGGATAAGGAGATCGAGACCGGCCGGATCGAGGAACCGTTGATCGTGGCACCCTAGAGGCATATCCGGCGTCTCCGCAGCGGGGGAAGCGCCGGGCCTGATCCGGAGGGTAGGCCCCGGAAGGGGCCTTTCGGATCAGTTTCCAGTGTCCAATACTCAGCACTCAGCTATCAGCACCTGGTCCTTAGTCCTTAGTACTCAGTCCTCAGTATGCATACAGCCTGCCGTATGGCCTGGACGATTTGGCATATAATCGAGTGAACTTGTGCCTCTTGAGGAGTTTGGCCTTGTTCTCCTCCAGCCCGAAGACCTTGCAGAAATTGTGCACATATTTCTCGATGATCTTCCACTCGGCATCCGTGGGACTGGCGATTCCGACCTCCGCGCCGATCTGGTGCAGGTCCACGTCACCGCGGACGTAGATATTGCCGCCGTGCATCCCCGTGCCGATGAAATAGCTCCTCCGAACGGGGGGGTTGTCGGCGAAGAACTTGTTGAGTACGATGATCCTCCCTCCGGCCATGTATTCCCCGAAGAAATCCTGCATCGTGCCACCGATGACCACCGTCGGGATTTTATCCCTGTATTCCTTCATGTGAATGCCGACCCGGTACCCCACGTTGTCCCGGACGTAGATCTCGCCCCCCCTCATGCCGTAGCCGAGGACATCTCCGGCGGAACCGTGGATAGCGATCTGGCCGCAGTTCATGGTGTTGCCGGTGGCGTCCTGGGCGTTGCCGAACACCTCTATCCTGGGCCCGTCCATGAACGCCCCCATATCCGAACCCGGCGTGCCGTATACTCGGATCACGATCCTGTCCCGGCCCTCGATGCCCCAGAGGTTCGTACCCAGGTAACGCTGTCCGAAGACGTTGTGGATCTCAAACCTCCGATCTCCCTGAAGGGCCAGGGACCGGATCTGCCGATTCAGGTCCTTGTAGTAAACGCCCTGGGCGTCCAGCTTGATCCAGTGCGCCCCAGACCTCTGCTTCCCGGATCTGCTGCTGGAGGTGGATCTGGTCTTCTTCACCGCCGAACTCGTTTTCATTGTCCTGCTCCTCTGATTCCCAGCGCCTCGAGTTCCCAGCTCTCGAGGCCTATTCCCCTGAGTTGCAGCCGGTTTCCTCTCAGGGACTCGATACTGTTGATCCCGCCGCAGCCCAGGAGCTCCTTTATCTCCAGGCTCCAGGCCCTCAGGAGGTTCTTCAGGTTCTGGGTCCCGATCTCCGGATTCACCCTCTTCGTCAAATAGGGATCCTGGGTGGTTATGCCCCAGGCGCATTTACCCGTGTAGCACTTCTGGCACACGGTGCAGCCGAGGGCCATGAGGGCCGGCGTGCCGATGTACACCGCATCTGCTCCCAGAGCGATGGCTTTAAAGATATCGGCCGAGTTCCGTATGCCACCGGAAACGACCAGGGAGGCCCAGTTACGGATCCCCTCGTTGCGAAGCCTCGTGTCCACCGCCGCCAGGGCGAGTTCAATGGGAATACCCACGTTGTCACGGAGGATTTTTGGCGCCGCACCGGTGCCGCCGCGCAGGCCGTCAAGAACGATGATGTCCGCTCCCGCCCGCACCATCCCCGAGGCGATGGCCGGGGCGTTGTGGACCGCGCTGATCTTGACCGATACCGGCTTCTGGTAATCCACCGCCTCCTTGATGGCGTGAATCAGCATGTGAAGATCCTCGATGGAGTAGATATCGTGGTGGGGTGCCGGGCTGATGGCATCTGAACCCTCCGGGATCATCCTCGTCTGGCTGATATGCTCCGAGACCTTCTCTCCGGGAAGGTGGCCGCCGATGCCGGGTTTGGCCCCCTGTCCGATCTTGATCTCCACCACCGCTGCGTCGTTGAAGTACTCCAGATCAAGGCCGAATCGCCCCGATGCACACTGCACGATGGTAGACTTTCCGTACTTGCGAAGCTCCATGGGCCAGCCGCCCTCGCCCGTGTTGAACATGGTCCCGTATTCGAAGGCGGCGCGGGCCAGGCAACGGAAGGAGTTGTAGGATATGGCTCCGTAGGACATGGCTCCGAACATGATGGGCGTCGAGATCTCCACGTTGGGATAATCGGGCAGGACCAGCTTGCCGTCCACCATCTCCAGTTGGTCCGGCTTCCGTCCCAGATGGGTTCTGAGCTCCATGGGCTCGCGCAGAGGATCGATGGACGGGTTAGTCACCTGAGAGGCGTTGATGAGAATATGGTCCCAGTAGATCTTGTGGGGCTTGTCGCAGCCCATGCCGGTGAGGAGTACCCCGCCCGTTTCGGCCTGCTTTTTCAGGTCCTGGATGTATTCCCGGGTCCAGTTGGCATTCGGCCTGTAGGTGTACTGGTTCTCCCTGATGACGAGGGCATTGGTCGGGCACAGGACAGAGCATCGTTGACAGGCCACGCAGTTCTCCTCCCTGTGGACCATGACGTTGTTTTCCCCGTCGTAGCCGAAGACGTCGAAGGAGCACTGCCGCTCACACACCCGGCACTGGATGCACCGGTCCTCGCTGCGGTCGACGGTGAACTCAGGCAGTAGTGATGTCAGCATGTCGGAAATTCCTCCGCCTTCTCGCCCTTATCCAGTTCCCGGCCCCCCTTGACCACCTCCTGGCCCGGGGTATCCTTGATCCGAGCGATAATCGGGTGTCCGCCCACCGGGATCCACACCCTGTCCAGTTGGGGGGACACGAGCCTTATGGCCGACTCCTCGGAGGAGGCGTAGACCATGTCGCCCCTGATGCCGGCGACCATGGGCCTCAGGCGGATGCGGTCGGTGTGAGCCACCATCTCGCCGTGATGGGCGACGATTATGGCAAAGGGTCCGTTGAGGAGAAGGGGGCCGTAGGTGTTCCTCAGGGCCTCGAAATATACCCTTTCCTCGGGCCCCATGCGGTCGATCTGCTCCCAGACCGGGGGAGAAAAAATATCCATCACCACCTCAACGGGCAGGCCGTGTCTTCTGGCGAGAAGATCCACTGCATAGGCCACCACCTCCGTGTCGGTGTGCATTGAACAGACGTAGTCGTACATCTCCAGGAACCTGCGGTTGGCCCCATAGGAACTGATCTCACCATTATGGACCACGGTCCAGTCCAGCAGGGAAAAGGGGTGAGCGCCACCCCACCATCCCTGAGTGTTGGTCGGGAATCGACCGTGAGCGGTCCAGATGTACCCCTGGTAATGTTCCAGTCCGAAGTACTCGGCGATCTCCTCAGGGAATCCGACCCCTTTGAAGACACCCATGTTCTTTCCGGAGGAGAAGACGTAGGCTCCCTCCAGGGTGGTGTTGATCGTGAACACCCTGCGCGTGACCACGTCGTCCTCGCTGATGATCTCATGCAACTCCTCGAGTTTGGGCTGGACGAAGTAGCGCCAGACATCGGGGGGATTCTTGATGGCCTTCGTGGGAAAGGTGGGGATCTCCTCAGCGTGGTTGATGTGGAAAAACCGCTTCAGGTAGACCTCCGTTTCCTCCCTGGAAACCCGGGTGTTGAACATGATCTGCAGGCAGTAGTCCTCAGACCTGTCAGGATAGCATCCGTAGATGGCGAACCCCCCCCCGAGGCCGTTACCGCGGTCGTGCATATTGGCCACGGCCGTAATGATGGCCTTGCCGGAGAACAACTCCCCTACAGTGCTCATCATCCCGAAGATGGAGCACTGGGAGATGACCTTCTCGTCGTTATAGGGATTATTCACTTTCGACAGGTCTTTCATGCTCTTGATCCCTCGAAATTATCCTTTACCTTTGTGTACCGGGTACAAAGCGGGTTTACCTGTGTCCTTTGTACCCCTTGCTTCGCACAGCCGATCATTGTCACTCGATGACGGTGATCGGCTTTTTGATCTCCTCCTTCACCTCGTCGGGGAGGTGAACGGCGGTGAAGGCGTCGGTCAGCAGTTCGCGCTTGAAAGCGGTGACCTTCGTCCTGCCTCGCATCAGTCCCAGATAGATGCCGGCCCGTTCCACCCTGCCCGCCATGATCAATCCTTTTATGACGTCGTTCTGGAGGATGATCTTGGCGTACCAGTGCCCCTCGTCACGGACGATCTCCTCGAAGCCTTTCCTGTCCGGTTTGAGCATGAACCCGGCAGAGACCATCGGGAACCCGAAGAAATCCACGGAATTCATGTTCGTGGCCCATCTGTGGTGGTGTGGGGACCCGGCCATATTTAATCCGGCGATACGGCCCCCGATGTAGGCGTTGGGCCAAAGGGGCAGCAGCCTCATTCCTCCGGTGACGAAATCGTGGGCATGGGCGCAGTCCCCGCAGGCGTAAATGCCCTCCACGCTCGTTTCCATATTCAGATCGACCTCGACACCACCGCCCACTTTGGCCGAGGCCAGTTCCACACCACTGCCTTCCAGAAGATCGGTGCGGGGCCGGACGCCTATGGCGACCACGAACAGGTCACAGGGGAGGACGGAACCGTCCCTGAGAACAACTTCGGTTACCTGTCCCTTTTCATCCCCCTGGATGCCGGTAACGGTGTTGTTGAGGATCACCTCGACACCGTTGCCGCGGAACGCGTCAGCTGCCATCCGCGAGGACCTGATATCACTGACGGGAGCCAGGATTCGGTCGGCGAGCTCAACCATGGTGACTCGGTTGACGACCTGGGACAGGGCTTCAGCGGTCTTGGTGCCGATAAGACCGGCTCCCAAAACGACTGCGTTTCGGACCCTGGCCAGCCGTTTCTTGACGTCCAGACTCTGAGCCAGGTTGATCATCGGGGTGACGCCGCCCAGGCCCAGGCCATCCATGGCCGGTATGAACGGCGCGCCGCCGGTTGCGACGAGCAGTTTTCCGTATCTGAGATTATGCCTCGTTCCGGCCTTCCCATTGGTCCCGATGACCTTCACCGACCTTCCATCGGTGTTCAGGTCCTCCGCCCTGAAACCGAGCAAAGGCTCGACGGCGTGTCTGCGGTAGAAGTCCCTCGGTCTGAAGTCCATACCCTTCCTGTCGACGTCCCCCTCCAGGAGGTGGGTGATCAGGGGTCGGGAATAGGTGTGATAGGGCTCATCGGAAACCATGGCGATGGTGCCCTTGGTGTCGACCCTGCGGATCCCCTCGGCGCAGCCGATGCCGCCCGCACTGTTGCCGATGATCAGGTAATCAAACTTCTTTGTCGCCATGTCTTCCGTCCCAATTTCGGTTCTGTTGCAGGTTCCGGGAGTTCAGTCCAATACCCAGAACCCAATATCGAAAATGAATCCTCAATTAACTCAAGCGCACCTTTGGTGACAATGTTCATCTCCGCCCCTGTGCGAGCCCTGGGCTCTCCACCCCAACCGCGCACTCCGTTACCCGGGTACGGTCTCCTTGATCTCTTCCTCCACAATGTACAGCGCATCGTTGGGACACATTTCCACACAGGCCGGGATTTCCCGGTCCGGACACAGGTCACACTTGGCCGCTTTTCGCGGACCCCTGAGGTCAGGCCTGATGGCCCCTTTGGTGCAGGTAAGGACACAGGTCCAGCAACCAATGCATTTTTCAATGTCCTGGATAACCTCTCCCGTCTGTTCATCCTGATAGATAGCGCCCGCGATGCAGGAATAGGCGCAGTATGGTTCGTCACAGTGTCTGCATTGGAGGGCAAAGGATACCGGCCCCTCCTCCTCGACATTGATCCGGGGCGGAGGAGGAACCTCTTCCTTGAACGTCTTTATAATATTCCTGGTCCGGGAGTGTTCTACCTGGCAGTGGATCTCACACAGCCGGCAGCCGATGCAGACTTCCTCCCTGGCATAGATTCTCTTCACCTACAGCCTCCGTTTGCTCTCAGAAGCGAGCGTGGCCCGCCCGAAGATGACATCGCCCACCTCTTGAGGTCGATTGTTAATTCTTTTTCTTGGCCGTCTCAGGAGGGGCAGTGGACCTTTACTGAAAAAGGTGGTGGACCTCTTTGAAAAACCCGATCGGAGGGTCGACTGTCCTCTGTCGACCACATAAGATTCAAAGAACGTGCCATTTATCGGATACTCCATAAGTGTCTAAAAAATAACATATTGTGGTCCCACCCGGCACACCGCGGGAGAGTTTTTACATACTAATTCTACACATTGAATAGAAAATTTACACAAATAGGTCCGGCTGGGCACTATGCCGGTGACGGGAGGCCGCAAAGGGAGACGGGGATTAAAGACGAATCCCTACCTTTAACTTGTTGACAGCACTCCGTTATTACCCGAAGATTGCCTCAAATGAAGATCTCCCTCCACCAGATCAACTCCACAATCGGCGATTTTTCCGGAAACGTGGATAAGATCCTCGACGGCGCGCGAAGAGCGAGGGATTCGGGAGCCGAACTGGCTGTATTTCCCGAACTCTGCCTCGTGGGTTATCCACCCCTGGACCTCCTGGAGAACAGGGAGTTCATAGGCATGGCCCGGAAGGCCCTCGAGGCGTTGATCGCGGCGACGGCGGAAATAGACCTGGACGTGCTGATAGGCACCGTTCTGCCCCGCGAGGACACCAGCGAAGGGAAACCCCTTTACAACGCGGCGGTCCTCATCCGAGGAGGCAGGGTCGTCACAACGCACAGGAAGATCCTCCTGCCCACCTATGATGTCTTCGATGAGAACCGTCACTTCGAGCCGGGAGCCGGACTGACCACGGTGGAGATCTCGGGCGGCATGGTGGCTCTTTCCATCTGTGAGGATGTCTGGAACGACAAAACCTACTGGAAAAGGCGGATCTACCATTTCGATCCCGTCGAGGAAACGCTCGGTGCCGATCCCATGCCCCTCATCAACATCGCGGCCTCCCCCTTCAGTCAGGGGAAGGCATCTCTGAGATATGAGATGCTGACCAACATCGCCCGCCGGTTCAAAATACCCGTCGTCTACGTCAACCTCGTCGGCGGCAACGACTCCCTTGTCTTCGACGGCGGAAGCTTCGTCATCGACCGAGAGGGTCGGACGGTGGCAATGGCCGAAGGATACACCGAGCAGATGCTCGTGGTCGATATCGACCGCCCCCATGAGCATTTCATCGCCCGACCACGAGCCGAGAACATCGCCCAGGTACACAGCGCCCTTGTCCTCGGCCTGAGGGACTACGTCAGGAAATGCGGTTTTCCCTCCGCTGTGCTGGGTCTTTCCGGTGGCATCGACTCGGCGATCACTGCCGTCATCGCTGCCGAGGCCATCGGTTCAGATCGGGTCCTTGGGGTGCTGATGCCATCGGATTTCACATCCGATGAGAGCATGGCGGACGCCGCCGATCTGGCCGCCAACCTCGGGATCGAGACGAAGACCATTCCCATCATGAGTATATACCGGCAGTATCTTTCGGACCTCGAGGAAAGCCTGGAAGGTCTGCCGGGGGATGTCACGGAGGAAAACATCCAGGCCCGCATCCGCGGCAACATCCTGATGGCTCTCTCCAATCGATTCGGACACCTCGTCCTCTCCACCGGAAACAAATCGGAACTGGCCACGGGATACTGCACCCTTTACGGGGATATGTCCGGCGGACTGGCCGTCATCAGTGATCTCTACAAGGGAGAGGTCTACCAGCTGGCCAGATTCATGAATCGACAGGGAAAGGTGATCCCCGAGAGGGTCCTGACCAAAGAGCCCTCAGCCGAACTTCGGCCGGGGCAGAAGGATTCCGATTTCCTGCCTCCCTACGAAACACTGGACCCCATTCTGAAGGCCTACATCGAGGACCACAAAACCCACAGTGAGATCGTCGCTGACGGATTTCCCCCCGACCTTGTCACCCGGGTCCTCAACATGGTCGAGGGGAACGAATACAAAAGGCAACAGGCTGCACCGGGACTCAAGGTCTCCTGGAAGGCCTTCGGGTTGGGACGACGCTACCCCATCGCCAAGGCAAAGATGTTTTTGGTCAGTGAACCGTGGCCCGTGACTGATGACCAGTAAAGACCACGGTCGCTCTGGGTGTTTCAACCGTCTCTTCCGATCACTGATCACAGATCACCGATCACCTGCACCCCCCTTCCCATTCCACCCAAAATACTCTATGATGCCACCCGCGCTGAAAGAGAACTCCAGAAGAAAAGGAAAATATAATGAAATCGATTCGAACCGTCTGCTTCCTGATCCTCTTTTCCACTATGGTCCTGCCCCCGATCTCCTGCGCCAAAGGCGATAAGCCTGCGGAGGAGGGCAAGGCCGAGGCGGTGCAGGCCGCCACGCCCTCCGATAAAGGATCGGCGGCAGCCATTGTAAACGGTCAGTCCATCCCCATGTCCGAAGTCGAATCCGCGGTAAAGAACACCGCCGTAAGGATGGGCATCCTGGGAACACCCGAACAGTCGCTCATGGACAGGATAGGCAGCCAGGTCCTGAACCAGCTCATCGCCGGTGAGCTTCTCTACCAGGAAGCGGTCAGGCAGGGGTTCGAGGCCAAACCGGATAAAGTGGATGAGTCCTTCTCCGAACTGGCTGAACAGTATCCATCGAAGGAGGAGTTCAATGAGGAGATGGAAAGACGGGGCTTCGATGAAGATTCCCTCAAGGCCAGCATGAAGAAACAGATGAGTATTCAGCTGCTCCTGGAGGAAACCATCGTAGCGAAGACCTCGATCGAAGAGGGTGAAGCCAGGGAATATTTTAATCAGAACCCGGAAAGGTTCACCGAGGAGGAACAGGTCAAGGCGAGCCATATCCTCATCAATGCCCCCTCCGAAGCAGATCAGGAAGAGAAGGACAAGGCCCTGGCCCGTGCCACGGAGATCACCGATCTGGCCAGGGCCGAGGGAGCTGATTTCGCGGCACTGGCCATGGAACACTCCGAAGGTCCCAGCGGCCCATCGGGTGGAGACCTGGGCTATTTCGGCCGCGGTCGGATGGTGAAACCCTTCGAAGACGCCGCATTTGCAATGAAAACCGGCGAGATAAGCGATCCCGTGTTAACCCGGTTCGGGTACCATGTCATAAAGGTCACGGACCGGAAGGATCCCAGGACCCTCCCCTTCGACGAGGTCAAGGAAGATCTCATGGTCGAAATGAAGAGGGACAAGGTCAACTCGACGGTAAACGAAAGGATCAAGGAGCTCTCGGAAAAAGCCGAGATAGAGGTTTTCCTGACGCCGGAATCCCCCGGCGGGCCGGCCGATCCCCAGCCGGGACAGGGATCCACCCAGTGAGCCACTCAAGGTCATCATTATTGACAATCAGCAAAATATAGGGTTTACTTATCACCGAGTGGAGGGGCGGTTCTGAAAGGGCCGCCCTTTTTTTTTTCGGTGCGCTCCGCGAAGGGCACCCACCGCCAGGCAGCCACGAGGTGGTCTATTCTCTCTGACGTGATCATGGTTAACTCCCTTTGGAAAACACATGCCTCAACCACGGTCTTGCTCCTGGCAGCTTTGGCAGTCACGACCATCGGCTCTCAGGGGGCCCGTGCCGACGACAAGCTGGCCGTTGCGAAGGTCAACGGCATGCCCATCTATCGATCCGACCTCGATTGCGCTCTGGAGGCGGCTCTGATAAACCCGAGGCCGCCGGCAGGACGGATCTCCGATCCCAGCGAGATGGCCCTTCACCGCCTGATCGACATTGAACTCCTCTATCAGGAGGGGCTCAAGCTGCGCCTTCCGGGCATCGAGGAGGAAGTTGAGCGCCGGTACGCCGCTGAACTGGAGAGGCTGGGGGGCTCGGAAGGGATGGCCGCGGCCCTCGCATGTGTGGAAATGACTCCGGAGGATCTCAAGAGAAAGATCTTTCGCAACCTGACGATCAAGGGATATCTGGACCGGGAGGTCTATCGGAAGATCGTGATCACGGACGTGGAGATCCAGGCGTATTACAGGGCGAACCCCCACCGTTTCAGCAGGCCCGAGGCGGCCCGGATCAAGCAGATCCTTATCAGGGTCAAGACCTGGGGTGATCCATCGGCAATAGAGGAAGCCCACCATAAAGCCCAGACGGTCTACGGAGCGGCCGTCAAAGGGACCGACTTCATGCTTCTGGCAAGGAGATATTCCGAGGACCCGTCCGGGGCCTCTGCTTCCGGTGACATGGGTGTCATCACCAGAGGCAATCTCCAGACCCATATCGACAGCGTCATCTTCTCCCTTCCCCCCGGCGGCATCAGCCAGCCGGTGAAATCCCGGCGGGGGTACCACATCTTCAAGGTGGTGAGCGTCGATCCCTCTGCCATTCGCCCTCTGGAGGAGGTCACGGGGCAGATCATAGCCCGTCTGAGACACATGAAATCCAAATCCATGATCAATGAACTCCTGGACGGACTTCGTTCCAGGGCCAAGATTGAGATCCTGGTTCAGCCAAAGGACGCAGAGGACAGGATTCCGTATTCGCAATAGATCGATTGGAGCATTCCCATCCCACCTCAGATCTCTTTTCCCCTGAAACAGAACGGATATATTTCCCCCGGCTGAGTCATTGAGAGCACCGATTATCCCTTAAGACCGTCCTCTGCTCTCACCCTCCCCTTTACATCCCCCAAAAATTGTATACAATATACAGCATCGAAAGCCTCTGAGGATACTATGTTTTCGACACAGTTTCTCGTTTCCAGTTTCCAGTTTCCAGTTAACAATTTGACTTTAATAGACTTTTTTCGACTTAGCCCGATCATTCCAGAGTTGATCCTTTCACCGACCACTGTCCAATAAGGGGGTTATCATGTCCAGTCTCGAATCCTTCTTCACCAGTTATCTGAAAGATGCTGAAACGCGCAGGGAAAAGGGGATCCCTCCCCTTCCCCTGGACAGGGATCAGACCCTTTCCGTCTGTGAGGCGCTTCAGTCAGACGTACTCGATCTTATTTTCGTCATGCCCGGCCACAAGGACACGGCCGAGACACTTGTCTACCTGCTGCAGGAGAGAGTCCCCCCCGGTGTCACGGACGCCTCCTACGTGAAAGCCGAATTTCTCGGGGATCTCCTCAAGGGAGACAGGATCTCGCCCTTTCTGACCTCCACCGATGCTGTCCGGATGCTAGGTCAGATGGGCGGCGGCGCGAACATCCCCTTTCTCTTCGATGCCCTTTCCCTGAAGGGGGAGATCCCTGTTCTGGCCGCCGAGGCTCTTTCCAACACCATCCTCATCTCGCCGATGATGGTGTCCAAGGTGGCCGAACTGGGCGGAGCCGGCAACCAGCACGCCGCATACATCCTCAGGAACTGGGCGGAGGCGTCGTGGTTTGCCAACCTTCCCCCCGTCCCAGATAAATTGACCTGTGTGGTGGCCCGGACCAGCGGCGAGATCAACACAGATTTCTTCTCGCCCGCCCAGGAAGCCGGTACCAGGGACGACATCCCCCTCCATGCCCTGTCAATGCTGTCGACGAGCCCCCATGACCGGGACTTTCTCGACCGTCTGGAGAGATTGAAATCGGCGCAACCCGGCATGCCGATCCTGTTTGCCGGTGACGTGGTGGGAACCGGGAGCAGCCGCAAATCGGCATCCAACTCCCTGGTGTGGTGGATCGGCCGGGACATCCCCCAGACCCCCAACAAGAGGCGGGGAGGCCTCGTCTTCGCCTCCAAGATCGCCCCCATTTTCTTCAATACACTGAGGGGCTGCGGCGCGGTCCCTGTCCGCTGTCAGGCCGGAGGCCTCCAGGAAGGGATGGTGGTGGAGGTGGACTTTTCCGCGGGAACCATTACCGACAGTAAGACGGGGAGGACCCACGTGACATTCAAGGTCGAACCATCGTCCATCATGGAGGAAGCGAGGGCGGGAGGAAGAAACCTCCTGATCATCGGAAGGAAGCTCACCGAAAGGGCCATCGAGGCGTGCGCCAAGAACCGGATCCAAGCCGGGAAACCGGCGGTACCTCTGCCCGGCAGGCCGGACCTGCCTGAGAGTAAGCCCTATTCGCTGGCCCAGAAGCTCGTCGGCAGGGCGGCGGGGCTTTCCGGGGTACTGCCCGGGATGTACGTCGAGCCGCAGGCCCACCTCGTTTTCAGCCAGGACACGACAGGCAAGATGACCCGGCAGGAGCTGGAGGAACTGGCCTGTACCCACTTTGCCACAGTGTTTATCCAGTCCTTCTGCCACACCGCCGCCGGGCCGAGGAGCAAGGACGCCGAGATGCAGACCACCCTGACCCGGTTCGTCAATCAACTGGGCGGCATCGCCCTGAGGCCGGGGGACGGGATCATCCACACCAACGGCAACCGGTTCCTCCTCCCCTACTTTGTGGGGACGGGAGGGGACAGCCACACCCGCTTCCCCATAGGCATCAGTTTCCCCGCCGGGTCCGACCTCGTGGCGTTCGCGGCCAGCCAGGGATACCTTCCCCTCGATATGCCCGAGTCGGTTCTGGTTCGATTCAGGGGTGAGATCCAGCCCGGCATCACCGCCAGGGACCTTGTCAACGCAATCCCGTGGGTGGCCCTTCAACAGGGCAAACTCAACCTGGAGAAGGGTGATGCCAAAATCAACGTCTTCGCCGATCGGATCCTTGAGATCGAGGGCCTGGACTTAATGCCGGTGGAGGAGTCCTACAAGTTCACCGACACCTCCGCGGAACGATCCGCCGCCGCCTCAACCTTCGCCCACCATCCGGACAGGATCGTCGAATATGTCGAGAACAACCTGAAGTTCCTCAAGGAGAACTTCATTAAGAGGAACCCCTCCAAGCAGATCAAGGTCATCATCAACCTCATGGAGAAGTGGCTGAAGGCACCGGAATTCCTCACCGGTGATGAGGGCGCCGAATACGCCGACATTATCGAGATCGACCTGGCGACGGTTCAGGAGCCCCTCCTGGCCGCGCCCAACGATCCGGACAAAATCGTCACCCTCTCCGAGGCCGCGGGTACGGTCATCGACGAGGTCTTTGTCGGATCGTGCATGACCGATATAACCGACTTCCGGGCGGCTGCTGCCGTCCTCGCGGGTAAACTCCTGCCGCCGGACATGCGCCTCTGGGCCGTGCCCCCCGACAGAGAGAGCAACGCCAGACTGGCCGACGAAGGGGTCCACCAGACCCTCATGCACGCCGGCGCCAACGTCCACGTACCGGGCTGCTCCCTTTGCATGGGCAACCAGGGCCAGGTGGCCACCGGGGCTACCGTCCTGTCCACAAGCACCCGGAATTTCGACAATCGCATGGGCACGGGCGCCCAGGTGTACCTGGGTTCCTCGCTGGTAGCCACGGTCTGCGCCATCACCGGCAAGGTGCCCACCCTCGAGGAGTACATGTCCTACTACCGTGAGAACATCGAGAAGGATGAGGAAAAGATCATGACTCCAATGGCGTTCTAGTCGGCAGTAACTGGGCGATCTATCCAAGGTAAGGGTGTGGCGGCGTTTCGGCGCATCGGTGAAAGGATTTAATCCGACCTGGAAAGTTCTGAACAAGGGGCGGTTCGGTCGTCCCCTCCAGCCCTTTGCCCGACGCCCCGATCCTCCCATACTCCGATGCGCACCACCCTAAAAAAAAGGCCCTGAAAAGGGCCTTTATTTTAGGGTGGTGGCGGTGCAGGGACTTGAACCCCGGACACTGCGGATATGAGCCGCATGCTCTAACCACCTGAGCTACACCGCCCGAAGGCCATTTTGGTAACTCTTTTCTTATCAAAAGTCAACCGGGCGGTGGGGCCTTCAGGAAGCTGCGACCCTCGCTCGGATGAGCCGCTCATGGAGCTGGCTCACCGTCTCGAAGTCTCCCACCTCCTCGTGCCAGACGGCCTGATAGAAATCGCATTTTCGGCAGTTCCCCATCTTTTCCGCGAAGGTCCCCTGTACCTCACCGCCGCAAAGGGTGCCCGCAACAACCCAGCAGGTCCGGCCTGCATTGATCCCTCCGTGGACTCCGTCAAGTCTTTTCTCCACGGCGGCAGCGCAAACACCCAGTTCCTGGACCTTGCTGCCCTCCGGCTCTCTTCCGCATCTCTTGTGTTCCCAGCAGTTCATCTTCATCGAGTACCTCCCCCTTTCTGATCGATTCCTGACGGCAGCTATTTCTTTACCTTATCGATTGCAAATAATTTGCCAATGTAACCTATTGATTCTGTGCAGAATCCTCCCGGCAATTACGGCACAGGAAACTGCTTCGGGAGGGCCTTAAACAAGCTATTCTAAATAGGTTTTCTTGTGGTTTGCCGAGACGGGGATCCGGTGGAGCGAGGGGTCTGCCTTTCCTGAAACGGGGGAGCGGGAAAAATTTTCTGACCCAATTTGTCACCGGGACGACATGAAACCGGCCGCTATTTTACGATATGGTTCAGACCCCGTTTTTCTGTTAGCATGGGTCGCCGTGAGAGGAAAAGGCACGAAAAACACCGTCAGGAAGATCCTCGAGGCCACCGGCTGTCTGCTCTACCTGGTGGCCATTGTGGTCCTCATCGCCGTTTTTCTCTCCCACTGCGGGGGGATATTCGATTGACGACCGCCCGACGTCAAACCGGGAATCAGTGGAAAGTGAAAAGGTAAAAGTAAAAAGTTAGAGCCGTTATATGCAAGGTACAATGGGTTTTAACTTTTTGGACTTTGGATTCTGGATCTGCCGAAGCCCTAATCATCCCCTCCGATCAAGGCCTCCGCGTAGGCCTGCGGATCAAAGGGAACCAGGTCGTCAAGGCCCTCGCCCAGGCCGACATAGCTGATCGGTAGCCCCAGTTCGCCGGCGATCGGTATGAGGATCCCCCCCTTGGCCGTCCCGTCCATTTTCGTGAGGATCACCGCCGTCACTCCCACGGTCTCCAGGAAAGTCCTGGCCTGGACCAGAGCATTCTGTCCCGTTGTCGCATCCAGGACCAGGACAACCTCGTGGGGGGCTCCCTCCACCACCCTCGAGGCGACCTTCATGATCTTGGCCAGCTCCCTCATAAGCGGTTCCTTGGTGTGAAGCCTTCCCGCCGTATCCACCAGGGCGACGTCCACCGATCCGGACAGAGCAATGGAGAGGGCGTCGTGGACGACACTCGCCGGATCGGCCCCTTCGCTTCCGCGGTGGTAAAGGGAACCCGATCGCTCGGCCCAGATCTCAAGCTGTTCTTCCGCCGCAGCCCTGTAGGTGTCCCCCGCCGCGAGAAGGACCCTTAGACCGCGTTTCCGGAAACGGTGCGCCAGCTTGCCGATGGTAGTGGTCTTGCCCGTTCCATTCACGCCCACGACGAGAACGACTTCGGTTCCCTTTCCCTGCCGCGAACCCCCACCGGCATCGCCTTCCAACAGGGAGAGCATGCCTCTCCTCCGCCCGCCCACGCCCACTGCCCTGGCAATGATGGCGGTCAGGAAGCCCCTGATATCCTCCTGGGTCCATGCTCTTTGTCTTCCGAGGACCTGGCCAAGTTCCTCGACGATCCGAACGGTGTAATCCATACCGACATCGGCCTGAATAAGGGCTTCCTCCAGCTCCTCCAACTGGTCCCGGCCGATCTGGGCCCCCTGGCCGAAGATGGACCGAAACCGTCCCATCAGGGAACTGCGGCTTCTGTCGAGACCGATCAGGTATCTGTCCTTATCGCCGGGAGTGGTCATGGAATGTGGTTATAAAAGAAAGCGGGAATAAGCCCCTGAAAGAGAGTGATCCGTGATTCGTATTTCGGAGAGATGGGCGTCCCCGTTCCCCTCTTGTCGTCTGAAGTCGAGGCAATGGGTGGTTCCTCTATCGGTCGGGGATTTCTACCTTGGTGATCGAATGCCGGAGATTTATACTTCAGTACGTTCCCGATTTGACTACACGAGTCAGAAGTCACGAATCACGGGGAGTAGGCCTCAGATCAACGCCCGTATCTCCTCCACCGCCTCCTCCAGGACCCTCATACCCTGCGAGGGGAGACCGGTCTGGTCCTGCACCAGAACCAGGAAATTATCCTCATCGACTGGGACCACCGAGTAAACGTGGTTCTGGGAGGTTATGGACACACCCTGAAGCCTGTCACCGTTTCCCGCCCTGTTGACCACCCGGAGCAGTTCCCGGAGAACGATACCCTGGTGGGCGCCCACCAGGCGGATATCCTCCTGGTCTCCCCTGCTCGTGAACTGGTCGATGGTCTCGCCGTTGTCGTCCACGAAGACGGCCCCGACGGCGCCCGAGGCCCTGCTGACGATCTTTCCGAGTTCCCGGCGAAAGGGCATCAGGCCACGTCCCTGAGGCGAACGGAGACCACCTGGGAAACTCCGGGCTCCCGCATGGTGATGCCGTATAGAACGTCGGCCGATTCCATGGTCAGTTTGTTGTGGGTGATCACCAGGACCTGGTATTTCCGGGACAGATCCTGGACGATCCGGGCGAAATGGCTGAGATTGTCGTCGTCCAGGGGGGCATCCACCTCGTCCAGGATGCAGAAAGGGCTGGGTTTGACCAGGAACATGGACAGGATCATGGTCAGGCTGACCAGAGCTTTCTCGCCGCCGGAGAGGAGCTGCATGCTCCTGAGCTTCTTGCCGGGCGGCTTCACGTTGATCTCCACCCCCGTGTTCAGGGGATCGTTCTCGTCGATAAGCACCATCTCTCCGCTGCCCCCCTCGAAGAGGGCGGGGAAGAGGCGGGAGAAATTCTCATTGACCTCCTTGAAGGTACTGACGAACCGTTCCCTGCTCTTGCGGTTGATCTTTCGTATGGCCTTCTGCAGGGATTCTATGGAGCTTTCCAGGTCGTCCTTCTGGGCGGTGAGGAAATCGTACCTCTGGTTCAGCTCCTCGAACTCCTCCACGGCGCCTGGATTGACCTCGCCCAGCGACGCTATCTTCTGCCTGAGGCTGCCTATCCGTTCCATCGCCTCAGGGCGGTCGTATTCCCGGTCTCCGATGAGATCGGCTGAAACCGAGGCGATATCGAGCCCGTGTTCCTCCTGGACCCTTGTCAGAAGCCCCTGCCTTTCGGTTTTCAACTCGTGGATCCTGATATCGATCCTGGACACCTCATCCCTCATCATACCGATGATCTGCCTCATCTCACGGACCTGAACGGCTACCTCGCCGGCTTCCGACCGGGCCCGTTCCTGTTCCTCGCGCAACCTTACGAGCCGCTCCTTCCTGACATCCAGTTCCGCAGCGGCCTCCTCCACACCTGTCCTGCCCGCTTCTATTTCCTCTCGATGGAGCAGGATCCTCGCCCTGGAATCCTCGATCTCCTCCCTCATTCGGCTCCTGCGTTCCTCAAACTCTCTGGACCTCGTCCTCGCCCCCTCGAGGGCTTTCTCCGAGCTCTCACGCTTCAGGGTGATCGAATTGACCTTGATGCGGGCCTCCTCGGCATCCCTGCGAAGCCCCTGGAGTGTCCCCTCCAGTTCGCCGAGGGACCCCTCGAGGGATTGGAGCCGTTCCTGCGTCGCAGCCTCCTCATCAGCCAGCCGCGCAAGCCTCTCCTGACATTCCAGGATGTGTCTTGATGTCTGGGCCGCCTCGTCCTGGATCATTCTCGCCTCGGTGCGGATGTCCTCAACCGATGTCTCGAGCTGCACGGCCTCCTTCTCCAACAGGGCAAGGGAACCCTCTCCATCGATACAGCTCTTTTCAGCTTCACGCAGCCGCCTGCGGGCTTCATCGAGTTCCCCCTCATCGGAGGCGATCTTCTCCCTGAGGTCGTCCCTCCTGACCCGGGTGGATCCCAGTTCCACGTCCAGCGAGGCAGACAGCTCGCGGACCTCCTTCAGCCTTCTCTTACGCGATAGGATCTCGGTGCCGCCTCCATCCAGGCTGCCCCCGGTGATGACACCGGTCGGCTCCACCACATCTCCGTCGAGGGTCACCAGGGTGCCTTCAAAGCCGCTCGACCTCCACAGCCGCAGGGCCTTGTCCAGGCTCTCAACGACAACGGCATGGCCGAGCAGAAAATCCCCCACGCCGTTCAGGTCTTCGGAGAAATCCACCAGGTCCGTCAGAGGACCGAGGACTCCCTCCTCCTGAACCGCAGCCAGACTCCCGTTTCCACCGCCGTTGGTCCTGGGCGACTTGGGTATGAAACCACCCCTTCCCTTGGACCGTTCCTTGAGGTAGTCTACTGCGGACAGGCCGCTATCCGGATGATCGACAATGACGTGCTGGAGCCGCTCGCCGAGGACGGCCAGTGCAGCTTTTTCGAACCTCTGCGGCACCTGAAGGTGATCGGCAACCACCCCGAGGATGCCTGAGGCACCGGATCCGGCGTATTCCTTGAGGATCCCCCTCACACCCTCCGAGAACCCCTCCATCTCGTCCTCGAGCGCAGCCAGGGTCCTCTGGAGTCCCCTGAACTCGGCCATCTGCTCGGACAGAGACACCAGCCGGCTCTCTACCTGGGATAGCTCTGCCCTGGAGGAGTCGAGACAGGCCTTCAGATCATCGATCGTCCTCTGCTGCTCTTCCCTCTGGCCGCTGGCTTTGGCGAGTTCGTCCTCCCGTTCGGCCCTGGCGCTCCGCGCCGTCCGGATCCGTTCTTCCAGAAAGGACTCCCTCGAGAGGATCTCCCCCCTCCGCCTGTGGATGCTCTCCAGCACCTTCTTCCCGGAGTCGACCTCGGAAGTGAGCCGGGAGCGCTCCGTGCCGAGGGAAAAGAGTCCCCTCCGTGCTCCGTCCACTTTTTCGCGCATCTCAGCCAGCTCGCGCTCCGATCCCTCCAGGACCTCCAATGTCGATCCCAGCCCCTCGCTGTATTTCCTGTATTCTCCCTCGATGGATTCCAGTTCCAGTTCCAGCTGAACCCGCTCGTGTTCCTCCGATTCCCCCAATCTCTGGAGATTTTTCTCGTCATCGAGGAGCCGGTGTATTCTCTCTTCGATGGACCTGACGGATCCTTCTCTTACCGATATATCACCCTCGAGGCGAGCGATCTCCGATTCAATGGACCGGACATCCTCGAAGGCTTTTGTCATGTTCTCCTCACCACCGGCCAGTTCGAGCCTGAGGACTTCCTCCCGGGCCTCCATGGCGGCGAGGGCCGTCATCCTCCCCTCCATGGCGGCTCTCTTTTCCTCCAGTTCACCCTCGAGACCGGACAGGCTGTCCCCTAATTCCTGAAATTCCTCGTATCGGACACGCAGGACCAGGGAGTTGAGATCGTCACGGAGCCTTCGGTAACGGCGGGCTTTGGCCGCGCTCCGTTTCAGGGAATCAACCTGTCGCTTGACCTCGCGGATGATATCGCTTACCCGGAGGAGATTCTGCCTGGTCCTCTCCAGCTTGCGCTCCGCCTCCTGCCTCCTCATCCGGTACTTGAGGACCCCCGCCGCCTCTTCGATGAGGGCTCTCTTCTCCTCGGGTTTGGAATTGATAAGGAGCGAGATCCGTCCCTGTTCGACGATGGAATAACCCCTGCTGCTCCCGCCGGCGTCGGCGAGAAGCTCACGGACATCCTTCAGGCGACACGGGACACCGTTGATCAGATAATCACTCTCGCCGGTCCGGAAAAGACGGCGGCTGATGGATATCTCAGAATAATCACGCCATTGCCCGTTGAGGCCGCCGTCGTTCTCGAAAAGGAGGGTAACCTCGGCCATGCCGAGGGGTTTGCGCCTGTCACTGCCGTTGAAAATGACGTCCTCCATCGTCTGGCCACGGAGCAGCTTGGCGCTCTGTTCGCCGAGAGCCCACCGGACGGCGTCCACGATGTTGCTCTTGCCGCAACCGTTCGGACCGACGATGGCCGTGAGGCCGTCCGCCTGGAATTTGAAGACGGTCCGGTCAGGGAAGCTCTTGAATCCCTGTATCTCCAATCGTTTCAAGCGCATGACATATTCTCGACAATGCTCCCGAACGTGCCCGTGCAGACGGTGCGGCAAAGGGGATTACGCCCGTCGGAAAGAGGAGCCCCTTCACATGCCCCGGCCCGTCGCTTCCGCCGGCGGAACACCGGCACCGGACAGACACCGCCGGACGAGTCTGCCCGCGGAGGGAGCCGGCCGGGGGCTGATTCCCGTAACCGTTGAGTCCTACTTGACGCTTTGATGCCAAACTCTATCACTTAACGGGTCCGTTGTAAAGAAACCGAAAGGGCCTTGCCGACCCGAATGCCTCTTTACCTCTAAGACCCCATGTGGTATACATAAGTATACCTTAAGCCAGTTCAAGGTATAAAGTACCGAGTGTCAAGTAAATACCCAAAATCCCCGATTTCGGCCAGGCCTAATTCATAGTTCTGTTCATCTTGGATTTTGGACCCACCTGAAGTGAAGCTTCCAACTTCGCTGATAGCAGCGGTGGAAAAGTCGGATGGCAGGCTGTGGACTTTGAATTCCTGTCGGATATGGAGTCGGAGATCTGATAATTGGGAGGGCGGCCTTTTGCACGAACTCACACCCAGACAGCAACAGGTCCTGGCATATATCAGGACCTTCCTTTCCGAGAACGGCTATCCCCCCACTGTTCGTGAACTGGCCCATCACCTGAACCTCTCCGGTCCGCGGGCTGCGGCCAAGCACCTGGAGGCGCTGGAGCGGAAAGGGCTCATCAGGAGGATTCCCGGTATCTCCCGTGGCCTGGAGATTTTGTCCCGGTTCCCCTCACCCCTCGACGGGCCCGGTGGTGTGCCTGTTCCGGTGGTCGGATCGGTGGCCGCCGGAGCCCTCGATCTTGCCGCCGAGGAGGTGGAGGATTACATCCACCTCGATGAAAACCTGGCTGGGCAGGATCACTTTCTCCTCAGGGTGAAGGGAAACAGCATGCGGGGAGAACAGATCTTGCCGGGGGATCTGGCCCTCGTCAGACCGCAGGCCACAGTATATGACGGCGACATCGTGGTCGCGGTGGTGGGCGACGAAGCCACCCTGAAGAGATTCCGAAGGACCCGGGACGGGATCGCTCTCGAGGCGGCCAATCCGGAATTCCCGGCCATCGTCCTCACCGGAGAGGATGCCGGGACAACCAGGATCGCGGGCAGGGTCGAGGCCGTTATCCGCATCCTCAAAGGGGGAAACGCCCGGTGATGGCCCAGGAGATCCAGGAGCGGGTCGTGGTGGGCGCCGTCTTCGGTGCGGGCGGGAAAATGCGTCCGGCCTGGTTTATCTGGAGGAAAAGGAGATACCGTATTTCAGGGATCACCTTCTCCTGGTCGGAGAGGAGGGGTTCCGCTATCCTCCACCACTTCACGGTGACGGACGGTTCCGACCTGTATGAGCTCGTCCTCGACGGCGAGGCCCTCACCTGGTACCTGGAGAAGGTGGCGCAACTGGTATGAACCGGGTGATCCTCCACGTGGACATGGATGCCTTCTTCGCCTCGGTGGAAGAGGTGGACAACCCTTCCCTGAGGGGCAAACCGGTGGCAGTGGCCGGGCCGGGACAGAGGACCATCATCACCACCGCATCCTATGCGGCGAGGGAGTTCGGCGTCAGGACGGGCATGGCTCTCGGTCAGGGCCTGAAACTGTGTCCCGCCCTTGTCATAGTCCGGTGTGATCACCGGAAGTACAGTCACGTCTCGGCCATGATCATCGATATCCTTGAATCTTTCACCCCTCTCGTGGAGCCCTATTCCGTCGATGAGGCCTTTCTGGATGTGACCACCGATCTGAACCGTTTCGGGGGGGCTGAGACCCTCGGGGGGAGGATCAAGGAACGGATTCGGGAGGAGACCGGCCTCACCTGTTCCGTGGGGATCGGTCCCAACAAGCTGCTGGCAAAACTGGTCGGCGGCCGGAGAAAACCCGATGGACTGTCGGTCCTTGCCCCTGGCGACGTAAGGGACCTCATGGAAAGCATGCCGGTGGGAAAGCTGTGCGGCATCGGTCCGGAGACCGAACGCCGTCTGGGATCCATGGGCATTTCGACCTGCGGCCAGTTGGGACGTTTCCCGCTGCAGATCCTGGTCCGTGAATTCGGTGTCCTGGGACACACCCTTTCGAGAATGGGACGAGGAGAGGAGGATTCCCCCGTCGTGCCCCTGGGGGCGGGCAACGAAAAGGTCAAGAGCATCGGACATTCGGCAACCCTGCCCCGCGATGTCACCGACCTTGTCACCGCGCGACGGGTTCTCCTGACCCTCTCGGAGATGGTCGGACGGAGGGCGCGCCGTCACGACTGTGCCGGAAACAGGGTGACACTGACCGTACGCTACCGGGATTTCACCACCTTTTCGAGGCAGATGACGCTGGCCCATCCGATCAGGACCACCAGCCGGATCTACCGATCAGCGTCGGCCATTCTGGATTCGGTATCCATCGTAAGGCCCATCCGCCTCCTGGGGATCTCACTGAGCCACCTCCGGTTCGGCTGCCTGCAGGGATCCCTCTTCCCCGCCGACAGAGAAGAGGACTCCCTGCAGGGGGCCCTCGATCTTATCAATGACCGGTACGGGGAGTTCTCCGCCATGTATGCGGACCAGTTGCCGGACCTGCGTGGATCGAACGGAATCATCCCGCCGTCCTGGCGGCCGAGGGGGGTGAGGAGGAGCGTGTGAGTTAGGACCGGGAGTCAGGATTCAGTAATCAGTAGTCGGTATTCAGAATTCAGGAATATCCATCAGTCAAGAGAAAAACGGGCATGCAAAATTTAATGTAAGATATTAAGTAGGCTTTGTAAGTTCCCGTTTTGTATGGTTTTTAAATTCAAAAAACCGGTTGATTTTTCCGGTAGCTGTTTGGGGAGCTTTTCCTGAATCCTGAATACTGTCTACTGACTGCTGCTTCTTCCTACTTCCCCGCGTTCTCCAGCAGGTACTGAACGATGGCCTCCTGATCCTCCTGGGAGATCTCCTCGCCAAATCGTATGCGGTGGTTCGTGGACATCCTCTTCACCGTCGCCTGCCATCCCGCGAGGTCCTTCTTCTTGGCCATGGCTCGGCTGAGGGCGTGGCACTTGGAACAGGTGTTCTCGAAGGTGGCCTTTGCCGCCTCCATGTCCACCGCGCCGCTCTCGGCCACCGCCGGCTTATCCGCGTCGGCCAGGACCACTCCGCTCAGGGCCATCGCCAGGGTCAAGATCATGAGAACAACGACAATCCTCTTCATACCGTTTCTCCTTTCCATGCCTTCCGGAAGTCCCCTTCCGGCGGATCAGACATCTTGCAGAAGATGAGCTCTTACAATTGCGTCGTGACGTATCCTCCCCCGGGTCTCGCCTGGTCAGAACTCACACCTTTTCCATGGGATCGAAAAGCTTCCTGTGTTCATCCAGGGCGAACTTGTCCGTCATGCCCGCCATGTAGTCGCAGATGACCCGTCTGGCGCTCTCCTCCTTTTCGATCCGGCGGAAGTACTGGGGCGGTAGCTGCTGAGGCATGTCGCAGTAGGCGGTGAAGAGATCGCTGAGGATCCTCTGTGCCTTCTGGGCCATGCGGATCACTCGAAAGTGCTGGTAGAGGTTCACCCTGAGGAATTCCTTGAGTTCCTGGTTCATCACCTCCATGTCGGGACTGAAGCCGGCCACCCTCTCGCGGGCCTCGGCGAGTCCCTGCCGGTCCACGATCCCCCGCTGTGCGAGGACCTTGCCGATGTTCGAGATGAGGTCGCTGACCTGCCAGTTGATGATCCTCCTGATGGCCTCGTGTTTGAGCATGGACGGCTTGATGGATGGAAGATCCCTCTTGATCTGGTGCGCCACCTCACGCCAGATGGTGACATCCTCCAGCTGTTCCAACTCCATCATCCTCGAGGTGAGGCCGTCGTCCAGATCGTGGTTGTTGTACGCTATCTCATCGGCCAGTTCAACGATCTGGGCCTCAAGGCTGGGTTGTGCGTTCCCGAAGGAGGCGATCACCGGATTGTCGTAGTCCGTGCTGTGTTTGGCGATTCCCTCCCGCACCTCCCAGGAGAGGTTCAGTCCGGGAAACCGCGGGTAGCGGTATTCGAGGAGATCCACCACCCTCAGGGTCTGCTGATTGTGCTCGAACCCCCCGTCGTCAGACATCAGAGCGTCCATGACCCTCTCCCCCGAGTGACCGAAGGGGGTATGCCCGAGGTCGTGGGCCAGGGCCAGCGCTTCGGCCAGCACCTCGTTGAGATCCAGCGCCAGAGCCGCCGACCGGCTGATCTGGGCCACCTCCAGGGAATGGGTCAACCGGGTCCGGAAGTAGTCACCCTCGTGGTAGAAGAAGACCTGGGTCTTGTACTCCATCCGACGGAAGGCACTGCAGTGGATGATCCGGTCCCGGTCCCGCTCGAAGGCAAGCCTGATGGGGTGCTCGTCCTCCGGATGCAGGCGCCCCCTCGACATGGAATTGAGGGCGGCATAGGGCGCCAGTTCCCCGGCTTCCTTTTTTTCTCTCTCCAGTCTCACCATGATTGGATTACCGTTAAATTGTAACAGGAATATAACCGCATCAGGGGGGATGGGGCAAGGGAAGGAATGAGAATCCAAAATCAATTAATCAGGGTAAAGGGAAAAGGATAAAGGTTAAAGCGGACGCCTCTCCCCTCTCCCCTTTCCCCTTTCCCCTTTAACCTTTCACCTTTTACCCTTCCCCTTGCCACCTGCTCTGTCACCACTTTCCCGAAAAGAAATAAAGGGCCACGAAGGGCCCTTTTATAAGGGTAAAGGGAAAAGGATAAGGGTTAAAGTGGTCGCCTTTCCCCTTTATCCTTTCCCCTTTAACCTTTTATCTTTTACCTTTTACCTTTCCCCTTTCCCCTTTGACCTTTGACCCAGCCGCTTACTCTGTCACCACTTTCCTGAAATCCGCCACCTGGGCGAACAGGTCCGAAACCTCCTGGAGGATGGCCAGGCGGTTCTTCTGGACGGACCTGTCCTTGTCCATGACCATGACGCCGTCGAAGAAGGCGTCCACCGGCTTTTTGAGCTTAGCCAGCCGGTTGAGGGCCTGGGTGTACTTGCCGGCCTCCAGCAAACCGGCCACGTCCTTTCCGGCATCTCTGGCCGCGTCGAGGAGGTCCTTCTCCACCCGGTGTCTGGCCTTCCTCTTGTCCGGTTTGCCCCGGAATCCCTCTGGGATGATGTTCATCACCCGCTTGAAGGACAGGATCAGGTCTGCGAAACCGGTCTTCTCGGAGAACTTCGCCAGGGCGTCGAGACGATCGGCCGCGTCCACCGGGTCTGCCCAGTGGTCGGCAAGAACGGCCTGCACCAGATCGTGGCGGAAACCCCGTCCAGTGAACTGGTGCTGGAGGCGTCCCCTGAAGAAATCGCTCAGGCTCGCCAGGGCATCCTTTGGCGCCACCTCGATCTTGCCCTTGAGAAGCTTCAGGGACTCCTTCATCAGGTCAGCAAGGGAGATCCTCCATTTCCGATCCATGAGGATGGCGATGATGGCCAGGGCGTGTCTCCTGATACCGTAGGGATCCGCCGTTCCGGAGGGGGTGATGCCTATGCCGAAGCAGCCGCACACGGTGTCCATGCGGTCGGCGAGACTGACCGCAGCGCCGCCCACCGTGTCCGGTGTCCGGTCACCGGAGAACTTGGGATAATAGTGCTCGCTGATCCCCCGGGCGACCACCTTGCTCTCTCCTTCGAGCAGGGCATACTCCTTGCCCATGACCCCCTGGAGGTCGGCGAATTCACCCACCATCTGGGTCACCAGGTCGCCCTTGCACAGGGTAGCCACCTTTTTCACCTCGTCGAGGCTGTCGGGCTCGACCCTCTTCGCCAGGTACCGGGCCAGGGCACGGAAGCGCTCCATCTTCTCGTAGGACGTACCCAGCTTCTCCTGGAAGACCACGTCCTTGAGTTCCTCCACCCTCGTCATGAGGGGGATCTTTCTGTCCTCAGCGAAGAAGAACATGGCGTCCTCGAGGCGGGCCCTTAACACCCTCTCGTTCCCCTGGGCGACAAGGGCGTTGTCCCTGGCCACATTGTTGCTGATGGTAATGAAATAGGGCAGCAATTTGCCGCTCTTGTTCGTCACCGAGAAGTACCTTTGGTGGGAACTCATGGAGGTGATCAGAACCTCCCAGGGCAGGGAAAGATACCTCTTCTCGTAGGTTCCGGTGAGGACAACCGGGAATTCCACGAGGTACGTGACCTCGTCCAGCAGGGCCTCGTCCTCGATGGGCTTTCCGCCCACCTCCTCGGCTGCCTTGGTGATACCCTTACGGATGATATCCTTCCTCTCGTCCTGATCAAGAACCACCCTGGCCCTCTTGACCTGGCGGAAATAATCCTTGACGTCCTTGATCTCGAAGGGCCCGGGGGCCATGAAACGATGGCCGGTCATCATCCGGCCCGACTCGATCCCCTCCAGGTCGAAGGGAACGACGTCGGATCCGAAAAGACAGAGAAGCCAGCGGATGGGGCGGGGGAACCGGAGGTTCAGATACCCCCATCGCTGCATCTTGGGAAAATGGAGGGACGTGATGATCCTGGGCATGATCGCGGGAAGGATCTCAGCGGTGGGCTGGCTGGCCTCCTTCTTGACGGCGGCCACGTACTCCCCCTTGGGCGTCTGGACGGTCTTCAGGTCCTTGACAGTTATACCCTGGCCCCTGGCAAAGCCCTCGGCGGCTTTGGTGGGTTTGCCCTTGTCATCGAAGGCCACCGCCCTGGCCGGTCCGAGGACCTCCTTGACGCTTGTCTCCTGGGCCTCTGCTACATCCGTGATATGGAGGACGATCCTCCTGGGTGTGGCGTATGCGGCCGTCTTCCCGAACGCGATGCGCTGGCCGGTGAGCTCCCTGGCCGCCAGGCTCTGGATCTGCTCGAGGGCGGGCGGCAGGTAGCTGGCCGGGATCTCTTCCGTTCCGATCTCAAGTAACAGGTCACGTGTCATTTAGATAATCCTCATGAGTTTCAAGATTACAATCCAAAATCCAAAATCTAAAAGTCAAGAGTATTGATCAAACAACAGAGAGCGTTTCTGGTTCTGGTTCCTAGTTTCTAGAACTAGACACTAGACTCTAGACACTAAATTCTCGCCCGCTCACCCATGCGCCCCTTTGCAGCACCTAGCGCTCCAGCCCCTCCTGGTCGGGCATGATGTTCTTGCCCATGAGGGGGTAACCCATGGCTTCCCTCTGGGCGACGAATGCCTCGGCCGACGCACGACACAGGTCCCTGACCCGGTGAATGAAGCTGGTCCTCTCCGTGACGCTTATGGCCCCTCGCGCGTCGAGGATGTTGAACGTGTGGGAACATTTCAGACAGTAATCGAAGGCGGGCAGGATCAACCCTTTTTTCAGAACCCTCTTTGACTCGGCCTCGTACATGTTGAACAGTTTGAACAGCATGGACGTGTCGGCCTCCTCGAAGTTGTATGTGGAGTGCTCTACCTCCCCCTGATGGTGGACATCGCCGTAGGTCACACCATCGGTCCAGATGAGATTGTAGACGTTGTCCACCTCCTGAAGATACATCGCGATGCGTTCGAGACCGTAGGTCAGCTCCGCGCAGACGGGTTTAAGGTCGACCCCTCCAGCCTGCTGGAAGTAGGTGAACTGGGTGATCTCCATGCCGTCCAACCACACTTCCCAGCCCAGCCCCCAGGCGCCCACCGTCGGGTTTTCCCAGTCATCTTCCACGAACCGGATATCGTGCCTCATCGGGTCGATACCAAGGGCATACAGGCTCTCCAGATAGAGGTCCTGGATATTGTCCGGAGAGGGCTTGAGGATGACCTGGTACTGATAGTAATGCTGCAGCCTGTTGGGGTTCTCCCCGTACCGGCCGTCCGTAGGGCGGCGGGACGGCTCCACGTAGGCCACGTTCCAGGGCTCGGGACCAAGGGCTCTGAGGAGGGTGGCCGGATTCAATGTTCCGGCTCCGACCTCCAGGTCGTAGGGCTGGACGATGACACACCCCTTGTCGGCCCAGAACTGTTCCAGTTCCAGTACAACCTGCTGGTAGCTCTTTTTCTTCTTCATGGTGAATGTCCTCTCAATAAGAATGCCTTAACCGGTTCGGTATTTCAGGTCCATGGGTCGAGGTAAAGGCCTGAATGATGCCGTCCCGGGAACGTGCAACCTGGACCCTGTAACTTGGAAATGCCCCTCCCTGCATACTGCATAAAGCGGAACAATAAATAAAACAGGGAAAACCGGGAGATGTCAAGCGTTCCGAGAGGGCAGAGGAAGGGAGAGGGGGAATGCCCATCCGAAGCCCAGGGAACTGAACCGGGCCTCGACCCGGTCCTGAAGAATGGCCAGTGATTCCCTATCCGGTGTCAGGTTCACGGACCGATCCTGAAATCTGCCGTTTCCAATTTCCCATATCTAAGTCCCTTTTCCCAGCATTTTGAACGATCTCGGCTCGAAACCTAGATGATGGACGGCGAAGGTGTGGAGGGCCTGAAACAGGCGCTCCGCGGACTCCGGATCCGGCTTCAGGTTGCTCAACGATTCGATCCTCCTTTTCGCGGCAAAGGCGAGGAAGGCCATATCCCCGGCCTGCAGGACCTGCACGCCCGCTGACCTCGCACAAGCAGGGTGGACGGCCCCGCCGTCCATGGGACTCAAAAGCGCTTCGCCCTCAATGGGCCCTCGACAGACCATGCAGTGCGAGAGTTCCGGAGCCATGCCCAACTCCTTCAGAAGTCTCATCACGTAGAGGAAAAGGATCCGGTACACCTCGGCGCCACTCTCGAGCTGCCCCATACAGAACAGGATCAGGTCGAAAATCGAGGGGACGGGGTCCGCTTCCTGCACGCAGTGGGCGGTCACCTCGGCGAGATATGAAGCCGCACAAAGCCTCCCGTAATCCGCCCGTATATTCAGGAAGGGGTGAATGACCTCCGCCGACCTGATGCGGGTAAGCTTACCCTCTTTGCCGGACACGTGGAAATGGATGATGCCGTGGACGAACAGGTCAAAGACGGCGGGTCTTCCTCCCCGCAGACGCTTGGCCCCCCCGGCAGCGGCTCTGAGGAGACCGTGATCCCTGGTGAGAAACGTGACGATCCTGTCCTCTTCACCCACGTCGATGTGGGACAGAACGATGGCCTCTGTCTGCTGCGGAGCGCTCATGGGATGGTTCGCACCTGTATTGGGCAAGGTGTGTAGCAGGGTTCAAATCCAAGATCCAAAGCTTGCCGCGCCGGGGCCTTGGCGCAGGCGGGTCCGAAATCCAAAAGGATTAATAATCCTCAGTTTCCATTCTCGTTCGTCCAGGGTTCTCTCCTCAGGGTCGGGTACCGCGTTCCTCGGCGAAAACCTGTCCGGATTTACCACATCCTTATGCCAACAGAATGAATTCCTTTTTTGGCAGCCCTGCCGGTCCCAGATTTGGTCTGTTATTTCGGTCTTTGGATTCTGGGTTTTCCCTTTCATGTTCAGATCAGGACCAGTGTGGCCAGACCGAGGTAGATCAGGATGCCCAGGCTGTCCACCGCGCTGGTGACGAAAGGACCGGTGGCTACGGCCGGATCTATTTTCAGGTAGTGGAGTATTATGGGGGCCATTGTCCCGATTACTGCCGCCATGAGCATGGAAATGAGCATGCTCGCTCCGACGACGAAACCAAGGTAGCTGACATCGCCGAACTGCAGGTAAGCCAGGGTCATCAGGGCCGTACCGTAGAGGATGCCCAAGAGAAGGGCAACGCCCAGCTCTTTTAAAACAACCTTCCTTAGTTCTTTTACGGCAATTTTCCCGGTGGCGAGTCCCCGCACGACGATGGTCATGGAGGTGATGCCGATGTTGCCCCCCATGGCGATGATGATGGGGAGAAAAAACGCCACGGCGACGATCCTCTCGAGAGTGGCATCGAACATCCTGAGGAACTGGATGCCGATGTATCCCCCCAGAAAAGCGGCCAGAAGCCAGGGGACCCTCATCCTGGCCCTGTGCATTACGGAGCGGCTGTGATACTCGTCGCCCGTACCCACCATCTTCATGATATCCTCTGTGGCCTCGTAGCGGATAACATCGATGACATCGTCCACCGTCACGATGCCCAGCATCTTGTTCTCATGGTCGACCACCGGCACCGCGAGGAGATCATAGCGCTCGACCAGCCTGGCGACCTCCTCCTGGTCTGTCTCGGGAAAGACGCTTACCACATCCGAGGTCATGACCTTCTGTATTCTGGTCGAGGCCGGCACCAGGAGGAGCTGCCTGAGGGAACACACGCCTACGAGGTGATTCCTGTCGTCGACAACGTAGATGTAAAAGACCATCTCGGTGGAATCCTCACCCCTCTTCTGCAGTTCGCTTATGGCGTCACTTACGTACACTTCCTCATGCAGGGCGAAGAAGTTGGTGTTCATGATCCGGCCGGCGCTGTCCTCAGGATACTGAAAGACCTCCTCGATGCGCTCGGTGTCCGATTTGGACATGAAACTGAGGAGCTCCTCCCTCACCTCTTCACTGACCTCCGCCAGGATCCCCACCTCGTCATCCGGGTCCATGGCCTTGAGGATCTCGGACGCCCGCTCCCTTTCCAGGTTGGTCAGGATATGGGCGCTGGTGGGTGCATCCACATGGCTGAGGATCTCGGCTGCCGTCTCAAGGTTGGAGATAAGCTTGAAGACCGCGAACTGTTCCTTCTCGTTCAGGTAGCGGTACAGGTAGGCGACATCGGCCGCATGGAGCTTCTCGATGATCTTCTTGGCGTTCTGATAAGCCCCTCTCCGCAGCAGTTTCCGGATGCTCTCCAGGAGGGTGTCGATCTTACTCGTGTACATCAGTCTGCGCCTTTCGGTGTTTGAACTACCTTGTGCCGAGAGCCGGGTGCCGGGGACAAAGAGCCCGGGATCGATTAATGATAGCAGGTTTGGGTGTCAGGTTAAATCACCCCTGTACGGGGATCTGTGATCAGTTTAACATCTGCCGTTATGATCCAAAAACCGGTGATCAGGAACCTCGATGGGTGATCCGTCATCTTCAATCCCGACAACCGGGAACGCAAAACTGGAAGCCGGGTAATGTGAACCGGGAGCTGCTCCCTATCGGTAGCCCAGCTGCCTCAGAAGACCCTCCCGGTCCGTCCACCCCTTCTTGACTTTGACCCAGAGGTCGAGAAAAACCCTCTTGCACAGCTTTTCCTCCATTTCCACCCTGGCGGCTGAGCCGACCTTCCGAAGCATCCGGCCGCCCTTTCCTATGATGATCCCCTTCTGTGTCTCCCTCTCTACGTAAATGACAGCCGACACCTCGACCAGCCCGTCTTCCCGGGTGGCGATATCCTCCACAACGACGGCCGTAGCGTAGGGGATCTCCTCCTGGGTCTCCTCGAACAGCTTCTCCCTGACGATCTCTCCGAGACTGAAGCTCAGGGGCTGGTCGGTGACCATGTCCTCGGGGAAATAGGGAACGCCTTCAGGAACCAGTTCCGTGAGCCTTTCCACCAAAGGTTCAAGTCCGATCTTTTTCAGGGCGCTGATGCTGAAGACACCGTCGAATTCGTACTCGGCGAGGATCTGGTCGATGCGCTCCCTGACCAGTCTCTCACCGGCCCGGTCCACTTTATTGATAGCCAGAAGAACGGGTTTCCCGGCCGCTGAAGGCAGAGCTTGAAGGGCCATGCGATCCTCCCGTCCGTGAGCCCGCGTGGGATCCACCATGTAGACCGCAGCATCCACGTCTTGGATCACGCTCGAGATCACTCCCTGCATGTATCTGTTCAGGGCGCGATCGAGCTCGTGCATCCCGGGCGTATCGAGGAAAACCAGCTGGGACCCGCGCCGGTGCAGGACACCGAGGATGCGGTTTCTTGTCGTCTGCGGCTTGGAAGAGATGATGGCGAGCTTTTCCCCGCAGAGCGCGTTCAGCAGAGTGGATTTCCCCACATTGGGCCTTCCGAGGATCCCGATGAAACCTGAGCGAAACCCTGTCATGATCCTTCCCCCCGCATCCTGTTCAGGGCCTCCTGGGCAGCGGCTTCTTCTGCTTTCTTTTTGGACCTGCCCTCCCCTGAGCCGAGAAGCCTCTTCCTATGATATACCATGGCCCGGAATCTTCTCTCCGCTCTGTCGCCGGGGTTCTCCCGGACCCTGTATTCGGGCACGTCGCCCTCGAACCTTTTCTGGATGATCTCCTGGAGGACCGACTTGGGACCCTTGATGTCCTCGGCCGGCTCAGGCAGTTCCCCTACGACCTTTTCGGTCACGGCCCGGGCAGATTCCCACCCTCCATCAAGGAATACGGCTCCCAGGACGGCCTCCAGGGCGTCAGCGGTGACGGACTTGAAGGCGACATTTTCTGCGGCCTCCAGGCCGGGTCCAATGCGGAGGAAGTCCATGAGTCCCAACCGGTCCGCCAGGACGGCAAGGTGCTCCTTCCTCACCAGCTCCGCCCTCATGAAGCTGAGATGTCCCTGGTCCTGATCCGGAAAGTGGCGCATCAGGAGATCCGATATGACCAACTGCAGCACCGCGTCACCGAGGAACTCGAGCCTCTGGTTGTCGGGGCCCCTTGATCTGCCCTCCTTGACCGCGGAGGGATGGGTAAGGGCCTGTTCCAGATAGGCGGGATCCTCAAAGGTGTAATGGATCCTGCTCTCAAGGACAGAAAGGTTATGTCTCGCGTCTGCCACAATTCCCCCTCAGGGATGCCGCTGCTCAAAAGCCCCCATCGGCGAAAAGCGCCTCCACAGCCATCCTCCACCCCTGAGGACCGATGCCCTTCACGCGCTCGGCAGCATCCTCGGGGATCCTGGGATCGAATGTCCCGTCCGGCCTGAGGACCACGAAAGACCTGTCGACAGCTTCGAAGACAGACACGTCATTCTGGCTGTCGCCGATCCCGACGAATGTGATATCGGGATCCATCCTCGAATACAGTTCGGCGAGAACTTTCACGGCCTTCCCCTTGTCGCACCCTCCCGAGAGGTGGAAAAAACGGCCGCCTCTCACCAGGGAAAGGCCCCTGGCGGCCGCGGCCTCGCCGATGAGGTCGACACCACGATCACCCTCGATGAGAAAAGGTTCGTCGTATTCCCTCATCATGCTGAAAGATAATTCCAGGCCCGTGAGGCCGGTGAGATCGGATATCTCCTGAGTCGTCATCACGCCGAACCCGCGGATCGCTATTCCCAGTTCACCCGCGATCTCCCCCAATGCTCTTCGCACGCCCTCTATGCTCAGACCGAGGGAGACCCTCACCTCTCCGTTCGCCCCGACACTGCCCTCCACCGGGAAAGGGAAATAATTCGGCGGGATCACCACCGCTCCTCCATTCTCGAAGACAAAAGGACCCTCGATCTGTAGTTGTCTCATCCACATGCGGATCTCAGAGGCGGTTTTACTGCTGACGGGAACAACGGCCACATTCCGGCGCTTGAGCAGATCCAGGGCCGGCAGGGCCATGCGGAAGCTGTAGCTCTCGTGGTCGAGGAGAGTCCCGTCCAGATCGGTAAAGATCACCAGAGGTCCCATCAGCCTTCCACCCGGCGGTATTCAGAGAGTTCCATGGTAAAGGTGCCGCGACCCTGGGTGACGGACCTGAGAGAAGTGGTGTAACCGAACATCTCGCTGAGGGGGACCTTGGCCTTGACCACCTCGATCTGCCCCTGTCTTCTGACTCCCGCGATGGTCGCCCGCCTCACCGTGAGACTGCCCACAACTTCGCCGGTGTAATCATCGGGTGTCTCGACCTCGACTGCCATGACCGGCTCCAGGAGGACGGGGGCGCCGTCCCTGAGACATTTCGTCAGGGCTCCCGAGGCGGCAGCGCTGAAAGCCGTCTCCGAGGCCTTCTCCGGATGGTATACACCATCGACCAGGATAACCTCGACGTCGATCACGGGGTATCCGGCCTTCGCACCGCTCGTCGAAGCCTCATAGACCGACCGTTCGATACAGGAAAGGAACTCAGGAGGGATCTTCCCGTCGGGACACCGGTTTACGAACTGAACCTTCCCGCCGCCCGGTTTGGGCTCGATGGAAAGGGTCACGGAAGCCTCATGCTCCTTTCCCGCTATCTCCCTGGAAAACAACTCCTGAACAGTCGCAGACTTCGTGACCGTCTCACGGAAGGAGACCTGCGGCCTCCCCACCCGGCCCTGGACCTTGAAGTCGGAGAACAGACGCTCAACGAGGACCTCGAGATGGAGTTCTCCCATACCGCTGAGGATGACCTGTCCGGTCTCGTCATCTATCCGGACGCCGAAAGTCGGGTCCTCCTCGGCCAGCAGGGTGAGAACCTCCATCATCCTGTCCTGATCTTTGGCGCTCTTGGGCTCGATGGAGACGAAGATGACCGGTTCGGGGAAGAAGAGTTCCTCGAGGCTGATGAGGTGGCCCGGGTCGCAGAAGGTGTCCCCCGTCCTCGCGTCCTTGATGCCGACGAGGGCTACGATATCACCCGCCGCCATCTCCTTTACCTCCTCGCGCCTGTTGGCGTGCATTCTCAGGACCTTCATGACCCGCTCGGTCCTTCCTGTCCGGGAGTTGAATATCTTATCCCCCAGTTTGGCCCTGCCCGAGTAAACCCTCAGATAGAAAAGATTGGGTCTTCCGGAGAAGGCCATGATCTTGAAGAGCAGCGAGCAGAAGGCATCCTCCTCGCTGAGGGCACGCTCCTCCCTCTTTCCTGCCCAGACACCGACGACCGGTGGCAGGTCCCTGGGAGAGGGCAGATAGTCGACGACGGCTTCCAGAAGGGGTTGAATGCCCTTCTTCTTCAGGGCCGATCCGAAAACAACAGGGTAAAAACTTCTCCTGAGGGTTCCCTTCCTGATCGCCTCCTGCATGAGATGCACGGGGACCTCCTGACCGTCGAGGAAGAGTTCCATGATCCTGTCGTCTTCGTCGGAAAGGATCTCCGCCAGGGATTCCCTCCATCTTCGCGCCTCGTCAATGACCGACTCGGGAATGTCCCCGTAATCCGGATCATCTCCCTCATCGTCCCTCCAGGCAACGAGACGCATGGTGAGGAGGTCGACGACTCCCAAAAAATCGGATTCCAATCCTACGGGCATCTGAATGGGGAGAGGACGGGCATTCAATTTCCTTTCAATTTCCTCCAGTGATGTATTAGGATTTGCTACTATCCTGTCAATTTTATTAATGAATACTATCCTTGGAACATGGTATTGATCGGCCTGTCTCCACACTTTTTCGGACTGGGGCTGTACACCGGCGACCGCGCAGAAGACAACGATGGAGCCGTCCAGGACCCTCAAGGCCCGCTCCACCTCGGCGGTAAAATCGACGTGGCCGGGCGTGTCGATAATGTTGATGGTGTGATCCCGCCACCGACAGGTGGTCGCTGCCGATGTTATGGTTATCCCCCGCTCCTGTTCCTGGGTCATCCAGTCCATCTGGGCCGATCCCAGATCCACCTCGCCCATCCGGTGGATCTTTCCCGTATAGTAGAGGATCCTCTCTGTGGTCGTGGTCTTACCCGCGTCGATATGGGCAATGATCCCTATATTTCTGAGCTTTTCCAGCGACATAGGGCTCCCTTAATGGAATGGGACACTGGCGGACATCCCGTGGGGGCCGGGAAATGGGCAGTGGAGATCAATCGTTCGGCAACCGGCTATTGGAGAGTGGAAATGGGAGGTCAGAAAACCCAAGTGGTGACAGGTGGCGTCACGGACACTTTATTCTCTGATCTCCAGTTTCCCGCTCCGGATGTCCGATCTCGAACTCCGCCACTTCGATCTCCCATTTCCCTTATGCCATCTCCACCTACAGGTTGTCCCGCGTCAGGACATAGTTGGAGATGACCTGCCCGTGGGACCCGGGTGGCCCGAACCGTCTCCCGTTGAGATCGAAAATGATCCCTCCGGCATTGCCGATGAGCAGATTAATGCTCTCTGTTGCCCTCAGGCGGATCTCGTCTCCCGGCCGCATTGTTGTCTCCCAGGAATCGGATTCATCGGTCTGGATCCGCATCCACGTTCTCTCGATGGCTCTGATGAGAAGATTCAGGTCCACCGGGACGGGGATCTCTTCCGCATCCTGCTCGACCCTGCCGGATCCGATTGCCTTCCCGCCGGTGACGGCCGCTCCGGCATCCATCGCGGCCGGCTGCTTTGACCGGGGATCTTCCCGGCTGAGGAGAAGGATCCCCCCTCCGAGAAGAAGGAGCAGAGCCAGCCCTGCAGCTGTCAGAGGCAGGGTCACATTCCTGGGTCCGGCACCAGTACCGACGCTCCTCTCCGGCTCGTCATCCTCGGGAAACAGGACGTCGAGGATTTCCAGACATTCCGTGGGATCCTGGCGCAGCTCGGCACACACGCTCCGGACGAAACCCCTGACGAAGAAGGTGCCGGGCATCCCTTCCAGATCCCCTTCCTCCAGAGCGGTGAGATGGCGGACGCTGATCTTTGTCATCGCCGCCAGGTCACGGAGGTCGATACCCTGCCTCTGTCTCATCTGTCGGAGAAGCTCTCCGAGATGGTTCGCTGTCAGGTTCGTCTCGTCCATTATCACAGATCTCACGGCCTGCCCGACCGGGAAAAGCGGCCCCCGGGATCACGCGCCCCGGGTGAGAGGATCCATCTGTTCGGTGTCGGACAGGCCGGAGGAATGATATGGAGGGCCTTGGACGGGGTACTTCTTCGGAGGTAACCTACTCGATCAGATCCAGATAACCTCTGGCCAACTGCGCATCCTCGCTATCCCTGTCCGAGAGCTCGATAACGGCCTGGAACTCGTCCCGTGCCGCCACAAAATCGCGTTCCTTGTAGTAGACGATGCCCATATTCAGCCTCGCCTTTGCGAACTGAGGGACCGTCCTCACCAGTTCCTGCAGGATCGGCTTCGCCTTTTGGATATTGCCCTGTTCGAGGTATATCTCGGCCAGCTTGTTGGAAGGATCCGGGGCTTTCGGTGACACCGACAGGGCGCGCCTGAGGAGGTTGACGGCCTCCGCGGGTTCACCCTTTTTGTAGTGGGCCCAGCCCATGATCGTCAGGGCCTTTTCCGGCGTTCGATATCCGAGCTGGTCGAGGGCCTTCTGGCAGGCCTCTATCGCCTCGTCCCACCGCTTGAGCATCAGGTAAGCCGCACCGAGGTTGTTGTAGGCATCGGCGTGGCCCGGATCGAGCCTGACGGTCTTCCTGAAACTCTCAACAGCCATCTCGGCCTGTCCCCTGTAGAGGTAGGCGGTTCCCAGGGCGAAGTGGACTTTGGCGTCCTTCGGCTTCAGGCGCTCTGCTTTTGCCAACTCGAAGAACGCCTTCTCAATGTTGCCCTCGACGAGATTTCTTACCCCCAACTCGTAGTAAAGTTCCCCATCCCGTTCGGCATCCGATACCCTGTCCTTCGTCGAGGCGCAGGAAGCCGCCGTCAGGATGAGGACAAAGGAACAGGCGAAGCGAAAAACCGATCTATTCCATAGGTTCATGACAATTCCCCTGATCCGGCATCAATTCTCCTGCCTC
Source organism: bacterium (assembly GCA_020350725.1). GTDB lineage: Bacteria > BMS3Abin14 > BMS3Abin14 > BMS3Abin14 > BMS3Abin14. The sequence goes on along the minus strand of CP070719.1, from coordinate 1,593,462 downwards.
TCCGGTCCCTTTCCCCGATATCCAACTGTCTGATCTCCAATATCCGACCTCTATTATCTAATCCCCAATCTCCAATCTCTAATCTCCAATGTCTGATCTCTGATGTCTGACGCCAAATGTCTGACGTCTGACCTCTGACGGCCGATCTCCAGGTACTCTTCACATCTTGGAGAGAAAACGAAGCACTTTCCTCCTCGATTCATCCGGGACGGACGGCTCGCCGGGGGCCACCTCCTCTGGCGAACCTCTCCTTTCCATCTCCGGACCGTCCGGGCCGGCGGCGGTTCCGTCGGCGGTCGCTGCATCCGGGGGCCCGCCAGCTGTCGGGGGGCCATCGGCATCCCCCGGCCCTTCCTCCTCCGGTGAGATCTCCGCAGGAGCCTTCCTGATCCCCCTATCAACCGCTTCCCGCTTGCCCTCTTGAGGCTGATTGAGGAAGACCTGCTGGAGCATCTCATCGAATTTCTCTTCGACGAAGACGACTTTGTCGCTTGAGTCATCGAGGATGCCCCTCGTCCCTTCCTGGTCCCCAGGCCTGGCCGGACCCTCCTCCCGATGCTCCTCTTCCTCCGTGTCCGGGATCAGGGCATCCTCGGAGAGATATTCCAGTTGATCCGACTCCTCCTCAGGGGACGAATACAGCGGCTGGTTCGCCAACCAGTCGGAACGATCCCTGTCACTCAGGTTCTCCCAGGCGATGTCCTCGACAATGGCTCCCATCTCCTCGACAAATTCGATGGCCTCCGCCTCCACCTGTATTCTTCTGTCGGGTTCGAAGGGGAGATCGGCGTAACCGTAGACGATCCTCCTGCGAAGCTTTTCCAGGTAAAAGACCACGTAGGTGGAGAGCTTGCCCCCCTCCTTTTCCTCGGTGGTAACGATGTAGACCTCGGAGGGCTCGGACATGCGCTCGCCCACCGACACCTTCACCTGATTCATACCCCTGTGGATTTTGACGATATCTTCCATCGGGATGGGGAGTTCCATGTATTCCCCAAGGAGACTATACACGCAACCACCTCCGGAAAGAATTGGTCATCAGATTTTTGTACCAGAAGGGTCAGGTCGGCGCAAGGCCTATAGCGCGTCGTATTTTCGACATGTCCGCCTTTTCCGACAGCATCTTATGTGCTAGCCTGATAGTGTGCTCTTGTCCCGAGTTCCAGGTTTCGGGGGCGTAATACCCCGGACCAGGCGCCTGGCACCTGAAATTTGGCAGGAGAGATCCTGAATCCGGGCCATAATCCATGACGAAAACATGTGACATCCTGGTCATCGGCAGCGGCGTCGCCGGCCTCATGGCGGCGATCAAGCTGTCTGCCTTCGCCAGGGTCGCGGTGGTCACCAAGAAGTCTGCCGACGACACCTCCACATCACGGGCACAGGGCGGGATCGCTACCGTTCTCGATGATGCCGACAAATTCGAGTACCACATCCGGGACACCCTGACGGCTGGTGCCGGTCTCTGCAGGAAAGAGGCCGTGGAGACGATCGTCCGGGAGGGGCCGAGCGCCATCAGGGACCTGATCAACCTCGGCGCCCATTTCAGCGTCTCGGACAATGGCGATCTCGACCTGGGGAGGGAAGGAGGCCACTCCCACCGGCGTATCGTCCATGCGGAGGATATGACGGGAAGAGAGGTGCAGAGGACCGTCCTGAAAGCAGCCCTCCAGTCCGACAGGATAGAACTCCTGGAGAACCACACGGCCCTGAACCTCGTCACCATCGGGACGAGAAACGGAAAGCTGCCCGCGGATCCGGCTCAGGACCGGTGCATCGGTTGTTATATCCACGACGCCAGGAGTGGTGACGTCCTCCCCTGGTCCGCCAGGGCCGTCGTGCTCGCCAGTGGCGGGGCCGGAAAAGTCTACCTCTACACGAGCAATCCCGACGTGGCGACCGGGGCGGGTATCGCCATGGCCTATCGGTCAGGGGCCGACATCGCCAACATGGAGTTTATTCAGTTCCATCCGACCTGCCTGTACCATCCTGCGGCCAAGTCCTTCCTCATCAGCGAGGCCGTGCGGGGCGAGGGAGCGGTCCTGAGGACCGTGGACGGGCGCGCCTTTATGGGAGGTTATCACCCGATGAAGGACCTCGCTCCACGTGACATCGTCGCCAGAGCTATCGACTCCGAGCTCAAGAAAAGAGGTGATGAATTCGTCCTCCTCGATATCACCCATAAGCCGGCGAGAGAGATAATGGAGAGGTTCCCCAACATCTACAAGGAGTGCCTGCAGTACGGTTTCGACATGACAAAAGATCCCCTTCCGGTGGTCCCCGCCGCCCACTATCTGTGCGGTGGTGTGGTTACCGACCTCGAGGGCCGATCCACCCTTGCCGGACTGTACGCGTGCGGTGAGGTCGCCTGTACGGGCCTTCATGGTGCCAATCGCCTGGCAAGCAATTCTCTCCTTGAATCACTCGTCATGGCTGACCGGATCGCCACATCACTGCAGCGCTCATGGGACAGGATGATGACGGAACCCCTTGAGGAAATTCCGTCCTGGGACCCCGGTGACGCCGTGGACTCGGACGAGATGGTCGTGATCTCCCACAACTGGGATGAGGTCCGAAGAACCATGTGGAACTATGTGGGGATCGTTCGATCCGACAAGCGACTGGAAAGGGCCATCAACAGGATCGAACTCCTCAAGAGGGAGGTGGAGGAGTATTACTGGAATTTCAGGATCACCAGGGAACTCATCGAGCTGCGCAACCTGGTCACTGTAGCCTCCCTGATCGTCCAATGCGCCCAGGCGAGGAAGGAAAGTCGAGGGCTTCATTTCACCCTCGACTATCCCGAAGCGGATGAAGTCTACAGGCATGACACGATCATCAACAGGAGAGATATGAAGGCCGTATGAGCAGCGACCGGAAAAACAAGGATCAGGACCCTCGTCTGGTGAATATAAGGTCCTTCATCGACAACATCGACTCCAGGATCATCGAACTTCTGCAGGAGAGAGCCACCCTGGCCAAGGAGATCGGTGAGGTCAAGAGGGAGCTGGGCATGCCCATTCTGGACCCCGCCCGGGAGGGCAAGATCAGAAGGAAACTTGCCGCCGGAGCTGAGGGACCAATGGACACGGACGCCCTGGTGCGGATATACGAGACGATCATGGCGGAAAGCCGACGGCTGCAGGAAGAGGACTGAAGAGCGGGAGTCAGAAGCCGGCATCCGGGAGCCGGTAAAAACCGCCGGGGGAGCGATCCCTCAGCAAGCTCGGGAATGGGACGAAGGCGAAGAGGCGGAACGGGTCCATTATCCAATGCGCCATGAGGAGTCGCGACTCTCGGCGGTACCCCGATTGGGAACGGTTGCCCGGAAACTATCTTTCCGGATTCTGGCTCATTGGATTTCCTCCTCCTCTTCCATCTTCCGCAGGATTTTCTTCCCCAGAGCGCGGTAGTAAGGCGATGGGCAGAAGCGGATAAATCCCCTCAGGACTGTCAACGCCTGATCCTCCTTGCCTTTACCCGATAGTTCATCCACCGTTTTCATGGTCTGGCTCCATTTCTCGGACCAGATCGATTTCGCCTCACTGAGTTCCCTTACGATCGCCACGAAGCGCCGGCTGGAGATCGTGGCCTCGATGGTCACATCTCCCTTGATCTCTTCGATCGCCCTTCTGACAGCCTGAATATTTTCTGTTGTGAAATGGTCAAGCAGCTCTTCAGGCTCCAGTTCAGCAAGCCGGTCCAGCAGTGCCAAGAGGTTCCTTCTGTCAGCATCCGAAACGCCCATAACGACGGATCTTCTCCCCTCTGCCCTTGGCAGGCCAACCCCGGTTGGGTGTTTGGTCAAACGGAATCAAGCATTTTGCGGCTGATAGCTGAGGGCTTGTCCTGACATCCCGTCACCGACATTTCATACCCGACAAGGGGTCCCTTCCCGTATCTATTGGCTAATCGAAAAAGAGATGGATGGCAGTTGAGTCCGTCTTGCTCTTCCAGGGTTTTTTTCTTCATGGCCCTAGGACTGCGTCTCCAGAGCTTCGCCTCGAAGAGCCATCCACCATTGAACTAAAGCAACGACAAACAGAAGCGCGAGCCCCATTTCGATCGTCTCCTCCAGAACCGCCCAGGAGAGCCTAATGCGCACGGGGAGTTCCAAGCTCATGTCATGGGTGAGGAAGGTGATGCCAGAATCCAATAATTTGCTGAAAGGAAGAAGAAGAAGAGCTGCCAGCGTCGTGACGGTGTAGGAGCGATGGTTTCTAATACCATCCACAAGCGAACGGCGGAAGAAGTGAATGACGAAGATCACCAGAATGACTGTCAGGAGATGAATAACAGTAACAATGGTTTTCTCGATCAAAGGGACTTCAGGACTGGTAAAAAAGTTTTGCTTATAAATCCCCATGGTAGTGAATTTGACATGGAAGTCGAGTTCCCTTAAGCCCATTAAAAGAAGACACATTGACAATAGAAGCCCTCTCCTCCAGACAAATCGAAAGGAGAGAAAGGCCGCCAGAACCGCTCCCGTGAGATGAAACACGGCAGAGGCCGTTTCCACAGGCCCACCCTCTTGAACGATTGCCAAGACTGTCTCGTCATCCAGGATGAACGTCGCGGAGGCAAAACAACACACGATCGCCAGCACGATCATGGTAGCCTTGAGAGGATTGTTGGTTCCTTCTGTCATTGGTATTTTTCAACAGGGACATCTTGATCCAGGGCTTGATGACTGTGGGCCACTTTCCATGACCTCCGTTCAAGATGCCTAACTTAACCCTCTTCGACAAAGGGAGGTTTATCTCAAACCCGGAATTTAGTCAAATAGGGAAGGATGTTCCGGGCACTGGTCAGGTGGATTCTGAATCCGGTCTCTGATCCAGGATTTTGAAAATTCAGGCCGTTCTGTACTCTGGGAAATTACTCATGGAGCATCCCACTTGGCCTGTCACTTCTCCCAATGCCCGACCCTGTTCAATCCCATACCCACAGGCACTATGGCGGTTACCACAGAGAGGACGGCGGCACCTGTCAGCCCGGCAATAGAGTCGCCCCGAGTCAGGGCTGACATGCCCATCGGCTCGGCAAAGAACCTGTAGACGGGGGCGGCCAGGAATATGACCATAAAACCCACGTAGGTGAGGCTCAGGATCATGGCGATCACGCCGCCTGGGGAGGCCGGTATCTGGGCCTCGTTCTCATATCGGAAATGGGGAAAGACGGCCCCCAGCCCCAGGTTCAGTCCAACCAGGGCAAGGGCCATGGCCAGGGAGGCCCCCGTAAAGAGAACGATCATATGACCGTCAACCCGCATGACCAGGTTGGTGGAGAGGGAGAGGAGGAGCGAGATCAGGCACAGGGGAATGGAGGCAAAGATGTATTTAGCCAGAAAAAATTTCCTCATGGGCACAGGTGCCGCCATGGTCACCCAGAGGCTCCGCCCCTCGAGGCTCACGGACGGGAAGACAAACCTCACACACAGGGCCGAGAGGACGAAACCGCTGATGGCCAGGTTGAGGAAGGCCACCAGGTTCCGGTAGAAATAACCGCCCATGGGGAAACTGCGCGCATTGTAGACATAGAGGACCACTAGGGCCACCAGGAGGAAAAGCTGGGTCCACCGGGCGGGATCCCTGACAAAGATCAGGATGTCCTTGATCAGGTAGGACCCTATGACGGGCGGCAGCCTCTCAGCTGAAGATTCCATTCGAGTGATGCTTCCAGGGCTTTTCCTTATACGTCCCTCCTCAATGGAGGAGAGGCCCCTCCAGTAAAGCAGGCGGAACACGATGTAGAAGAGCAGGGCGCACCCGGCCGCGGCAGCGACCAGATACAGGAGATTGAGAAAATAGATATCCCTGCTCCCGTCCAGACCGAGATTGACAACCGCTGCCGTAGCCCAGCTCGTCGGCATGAGGGGCGATTCGGGGACGGACATGGCTCTCACGAAGTCCATGACCTGTTCCTCCGGAACGTCCATGAAGAGGCGCTCCGGCCGGCTCATCCTGAACAGGATGACGATCAGCGCCCCGACGGCAAGGCTGAGAAAACTGAGGGTCTGACTCACCCGTGAAGCGGGCAGGATGCTCATCAGGACAATGGCCAGAGCGGAACCGATGAGGACCGGAATGAGGACCAGCAGCAGGAACACGGGGAACCACCCTGTGATGAAGTCACGGCCGAGGCCGAGACGATTGGCGTAGGCGAAAAAGGGCGGCGTCCCGAAGACCAGGATCATCCAGGCACTCTGCATAAAAACAAGCCAGGATCTCTGAAGGATGAAAGCTGTCGGCGAGACAGGAGTGGTTATCAGGAAAGGTATCTCCCTGCTCATGTAGTATCCCGATACGGCCGAAGCCATGCTGGACAGAGCGAGGAGCCCGAAAAAGGAGAGAAAGAGGGTATGGATCAATTGCTGGAGCATGTACGGGGCGAGGAACTCCAATCTCTCCTGGATGGCGACGATGAGTTTGGCAAAGAATAGATAATCGAACCAGATGAAGAGAACTCCGAGAAGAAGGACGGAGGCGCTCCACCCCCAGATCCTTCTCCCCCTGAACAGAAAAAGGTTTAGGAATTCCCTGACCCGATAACCGAGGAGAAGGGACAGTGAACGAACGAAACCCACCCTTCTAAGGGACGCCATTGGTCGCCATTCCGTGATCGTGGGCGGCCCCTTCGATGGTCAGGCGGAGGAAGATCTCCTCCAGGGGGGAACCCGGGGACATTGCCCGTGCCGCCAGCTCCTCTACGGTGCCCAGGGCCGCAAGCCTGCCGTGATGGATGATGGCCATCCTGTCGCACACGGCCTCGGCCGTGGAAAGTTCGTGAGTGGTCAGAAAGACGGTCACTCCGCTTTCCGCCAGCTGCCGGAAGAGGTTCCGGACTTTCCTCGCACCCAGCGGGTCCAATCCTACCATGGGCTCGTCCACGATGATCACCTCCGGGCTGTGAAGGAGTGAAGCAGCCATGGCGAGACGCTTCTTCATGCCGTGGGAATAGCCCTCGATAAGTTGGTTCGCCCACTCGGTGAGTTCGAAAAATTCCAGCTGCCGCTCTCCCTCCCTGTCCAGTTCCGCTGCGGACATCCCGTACAGTCGGCCCGAGAACCGGATGAACTCCCTCCCCGTCAATCTCTCGAACAGGAAAGGTGTGTCGGGTATGAATCCCGTAGCGGACTTGGCCATCAGGGGCTCTTTGACCACGTCCTTGCCGGCCACGACAACCTGCCCCTCCGTCGGGGGAAGAAGCCCCGCGAGGACGCGGATGGTGGTCGTCTTACCGGCACCGTTGGGCCCGAGAAAGCCGAAGACCTCACCCGACCGAACCTCGAGGTTCAGGTCGTGAACCGCCTCGAATGAGCCGTAGAATTTGGTCATGCCCCTGATTGAGATCATGAAGAGTCAGGTCCTCTGCTCATTTTAATCCGAATTCCACACTCCACTATCCGGACACCCGGTCCAGATTCCAGGAGGATGGTGCTCAATCTCCCGTTCCCGGTTGCCAGGCCACGTTTGAAACATGGAATATGGAACTCTTTCTCCTGTCTGTTCATCCCCTTGTCCCCGCATCCTCGTACCGCCATGTCCAGAGCCCTCTCCGGTCTCTGGGCGCTGGACCCTTCCGGCCTCGGTCGTTGGCCCTAACCCTCCTGCCTGAGGACCATGGTCACCGTGAAGGTCCTGCCGGCCCTCTTGACGACCAATCTGACTTCTTCTCCCCAGTCAATGCCCTCGAACAACTCACGGAAGGTATCCAGGTCGGGAGACCGGGCGTCGTTCAAACCGATGATGAGATCCCCCGGCTCAAGGCCGGACCGGTCAGCCTGACCCATCCGCACAACCCTGGTTATCAGGACCCCGCTGTCGTACCGGTACCCCAACCTCTCCGCATTTTCCTCGGTGAGCTCCTCGACGGAGAAACCCAGGGCCGTTCGCAGTCTAATGGACGTGTCCTGGGGACGGGAGGGTAGTTCTCCCACCTTGACCATAACCGTCAATGGAAGTCCGTCCCGCATGACCACCACCGGCACCTCCTCCCCTATGGGAAGCAGGCTGACGATACGGTAGTAGGAATCGGTGTCCCGGATCTCCCGGCCCTTGATTCGGGTGATCAGATCGCCCCTGAGGATACCCGCCTCATCACCGACCCCCTGGGGGATGACCTCACTGACGATCACGCCGCTGGTGCGGCCAGCCCCGAGGGCGGTGAGGAGAGCTTCCGTGGCACCCTGAACCCTTATCCCGAGGTCCGAACGGACGATTCGGCCGGTCTTGAGGAGACTCTTCATGACGGCCCTGGCCATATTGACGGGTACGGCGAAACCGATTCCCTGATATCCTCCACTGCGGCTGAAAATGGCCGTGTTGATACCCACAATCCTGCCGTCCAGATCGATCAGCGGGCCGCCGCTGTTGCCCGGGTTGATGGCTGCGTCCGTCTGGATAAAATCCTCCAGGTCCGCCACACCCACGTTGGCTCTCCCCTTGGCGCTCACCACCCCCACGGTGACGCTCTGACCGAGGCCGAAGGGGTTTCCGATGGCGATCACCCACTCACCGACCTCGATGGCGTCCGAGTCGCCGAGCACGGCGGAAGGATAGGTTCCCTCCGGAAGCCTGAGGACAGCGATGTCGGTCCTGGGATCGCTCCCGATCACCCGGGCTTTGAGCTCCGTCCTGTCTCCGAGGGTCACGAGGATCTCATCCGCACCTCGGATCACGTGGTTGTTCGTCAGGATGACTCCTTCGTCCCTGACGATGACTCCCGATCCGAGGCCCTGCTGGACCATTCTTTCATCGGGAGTACCGAAAAACCTTTCGGTAAAATCCCGGCCGAAGAATTCTCTGAAGGGCTCGAGCATGTCGCCGAAAACCCTGTCGCTGAGGTCATATCCCCGGCCCCCGACCTTTCGGAAGGTCTTGATATTCACCACAGAAGGCGTGACCTTTCTGCTGATCTGCACGAAAGCGTCACTGGTTTCCCGGAGGGATGCCAAGTCGTCGGCCCACGTCTGGCCGTTGATAGATACCCCGAGCAGGAACGCTCCGGCCAGGACCAGGATTTGAAAGGCGGCCCTCTGCCCTGTAATGGCCCTATGCGAAAAAGTCTTCCGCACTGAGTCCCTCTCCCTCAAGGTGCTTTCTCAGGTTCTTCAGAATTCTTGCCTCCAGCTGACGAACCCTCTCCCGAGTGACGCCCAACTGCTCCCCGATCTCCTGGAGGGTGAGCGGGTCGTCCCTCATCCACCGGGAAGTGAAGATCTTTTTGTCCCTTTCCGAAAGTCCCGCCACATATTCGGCCAGTTTCTCGAGGTACACGCTCCTGGCCTGTGCGTCTGCCACGATCTCGTCGGCGCCCGGCTGGGGAGCCGGAAGGGCTTCGAGAAGGGTAAAATCGCTGTCCATACCCCCCAGCGTCGCGTCCAGGGATACGTCGCCCCCCCGCAAACGCTTTGCCATCTCTTCCACTTCCGACTCCTTGACGCTCAGGGATTTGGCAATGGCCTTGCTGTCGGGCTCGATCCCCATCCGCCTGAGCCGCTCTCTTTCCCGTCCCATCTGAAAATAGAGGGTCCGCTGGGCCTGGGTCGTTCCGATCTTAACCATTCTGGTGTTGTTCATGATGTATCTTATGATGTAGGCCCGGATCCACCATGCTGCATAGGAGGAGAAGCGGACGCCGCGATAGGGGTCGTATTTCTTGACAGCCTGCATGAGGCCGACGTTCCCCTCCTGGATCAGATCGACGATCTCCTTCCAGAGGCGCCGGTACTCCATGGCGATCTTGATGACAAGGCGAAGGTTTGAGGTGACCAGGCTGTAGGCTGCGTCAACCTCGCCATCCTCAAGGTAGCTGATGGCCAATTCCTTCTCTTCCTCCCTGGTCAGAACCGGGTAGTGTCTGATTTCCTGGTAATAGGCGCCGATGGGGTCGTAGGCAACGGGCTTTCGGCTGACAGTCGATTCCTCCCGGCCATCAACGGCTATCTCGTCCGAGCCTTCCGTAACGGTGTCATCGGTGAGGATCTCGTCGGGTTCGACGACCTTGTCGGGCCTCTTGGGATCGGGCTTCCGTGCCCTTTTCTTATTTTTCTCCGGCATGGACCGTTCCTTTGGAAAGGGCTCTGAGTTGACCGCATGCGGCACCGATCTCCTCACCCCTGCTCCGGCGAATGGTCGCCAGACAACCCCGGGACAGGAGAACCCTCTGAAAACCCTCTATTCGCCCCTCCTCCGGCTTTCTGAACCGGGCGGAGGTCTCGTTGTAGGATATCAGATTGATCTTGCTGGGTATGCCTCTGAGAAGCCCGGCGACCTTCAGGGCGTGTTCGTCACTGTCGTTGATCCCGCCGATGATGACGTACTCGAAAGTGATCCGCTGGCGCGGCCTAAGGGGATAGGCCCGGACTGCCTCCATCAGTTGAGCGAGGGGATATTTCCTGTTGACCGGCATGAGAAGGTCCCGAATGGAATCATCGGGCGCATTCAGAGAGATGGCGAGGTTCACACCCAGGCCTTCCTTGGCCAGACGAACGATCCCGGGAACCCAACCGCATGTGGAGACGGTTACCCTCCTGGGGCTGTAGTCGAAGCCTGAGGGGTCGAGGATGTTCTCAAGGGCCGGGACGAGGGCGTCGAGGTTCTTCAGGGGCTCGCCCATGCCCATAAACACGAGGTTCCTGAGCCTGTTTCGGCCCTCCAGGGTTCGAATGGCGTAGGCCACCTGGGCCGTGATCTCTCCCAGGGAGAGGTTTCTCCTCAGACCGACGGTTGCGGTTTCACAGAAGGTGCATCCCATGCCGCAGCCCGCCTGGGTGGACACGCATAAGGTATTGTGACCCTCCTCCCGGATCATGACCGACTCCACCAGCTCGCCGTCGTGAAGGCCGTAAAGCCATTTCACGCTACCGTCCCGGGACCTAAGTTCATCGAGGACGGCCATGGGACTCAGGTCGAGGACTTCGTCGAGCTTATCCCTCAGGTCCTTGGGCATGTCCGTCATGAGATCGAACCCGTCTGCGCCCATGACATAGGCCCAACGGAGGACCTGGCCGAGGCGGAAGGGTTTCGGGTCCATGTCGGAGAGGACCCCCGACAGGTCACTCAATTTCAGGTCGAAGAAGTTCCGTTTCATCATAAGTCATTCAGTATCCCGAAGGACACCAGTCATCCGTCCCGGGCAATAGCAGGCGACGATGGAGGTCTTTGCCTGAGACCGGATCTATCTCTGCGTATATGGTCATCCTTCCGTGTTCTGACCATCGGTAACCTGACTGCTGTAACCCTTTCAATAGGAATAGACCTCAATCTCCGGGAAGAAGTAAGGGATCTCGAAGGCCGCCGATTCCGGCGAATCGGAACCGTGAACGACATTCCTCTCAATGCTCTCCGCATGATCGGCCCGAATCGTGCCGGGAGCGGCCTCACGGGGATCCGTGGCCCCCATGATCTCCCTGGTCATGGTTACGGCGTTCTCCCCCTCCAGCACCAGTACGAGGATAGGGCCGGATGCCATGTATTCCTTCAGTTCCCCGTAGAAGGGTCGCTCCCTGTGCACTGTATAGAAGCCGCCCGCCTCAGAGACCGAAAGCTGTACCATCCTGGCGGCCACGATCTTCAGGCCTGCCCTCTCGAACCTGGTGAGGACATCGCCGATGACTCCCTTTTCCACTCCGTCGGGCTTAACGATCGACAGGGTTCTCTCAATGCCTGGCATCTTCTCTCCTTTCCTGTTTTCATCCTCTGACATTCATCCAGGACCTACCGCAGGGCATAAACTGCTGGAAAATAAGGGTTCCTTTTTCTTTTCCACAGAAATTGTGGATAGGTCGTGGAATACCCTGTGAAAAGAACGGGTCGAAACATCACTTATCGCGGTTTCATCCAGATTGCACAACTTTTAGGCATTACCCATAATTTATATATTTCAAATAGTTACAGCATTTATTGTCGATTATGGCAGGATTTATACCCCCGCTCGAGGCAAGAGCCCGAGGAAATTCCGATGCCAACTATCCCATAAAATAACCTGTTGATAAAGCTCTACCCTGACACTGCGACATTCAGCCGCCCGGCCCAAATTCTCTCCACCTCTTTCGCGAGGGGAGCCGGTATCTGGGCCCCCTCGGCGAGGACCCTGTCGGCCTCCTCCCTCGCGTCAGCGAGGAGATCCCTGTCAACCAGGGGATGGGCGTAACGAAAGTCGGGCATTCCGGACTGCCGGGTCCCCAGGAAATCACCCGGACCCCGGATGCGGAGATCCTCCTCGGCGATCTCGAAACCGGACTCAGTCCTCGCCATGGCCTGCAGCCTCTCCATCGCCTCCCCCGAAATCTGAGGACCCGTCATCAGGATGCACCTCGACTGATGCCCTCCCCTGCCGACCCTGCCCCGGAGCTGATGGAGTTGAAACAGACCGAACCTCTCTGCATGCTCGACAACCATGAGGGTGGCGTTGGGCACGTCCACACCGACCTCGATAACCGTGGTGGCCACTAGAACCTGGTAATGTCCCTCGCGGAAGGCGCCCATGACCTCCTCTTTTTCCCTTGGAGGCATTCTTCCCGTCAGCAGGCCGATCCTCATGTTGGGAAAGATCTTATCCCGGTACTTTTCCGCCATCTCCCTTGCGGCCAGGAGCGCTGAACGATCCGTTTCCTCCACGAGGGGATAGACGATGTAGACCTGCCGGCCCTCCTTTACCTCTTTGGCAATGGACAGATGGAGCTTGGCCCTGTCCGATTCCCCCAGGATCTGGGTGACCACCGTTTTCCGTCCCGGGGGAAGCTCGTCGATGGTCGAGATATCGAGATCCCCATAGAGAACCATACCCATGCTTCTGGGGATCGGTGTGGCCGTCATGACAAGAAAATGGGGCGATCGGCCCTTATCCCGAAGTGTCAGCCTTTGCATGACACCGAAACGATGCTGTTCGTCAACCACCGCAAGGGCGAGGGACCGGAAGGACACCCCTTCCTGGATCAGCGCATGGGTCCCGACAAAGATGGCCGGCCCCTCCTCCCGCGCCCGAAGCAGTGCCTCCCTTCTCTGGTCCCCCGTGACGCCGCCGGTGATCAGGTGGATACCGACTCCGAAACCATCCGACCAGATGACCATGTTCCTGAAGTGCTGCTCCGCGAGGATCTCCGTCGGCGCCATGAGGACGGCCTGGCGGCCTGACGCGGCGGCCCGCAGCATGGCCATAAAAGCGACGAGGGTCTTGCCCGAACCCACATCTCCCTGGAGAAGACGATGCATGGGCACCTCCTTCTCCAGATCCCTTCCGATCTCATCCAGGACCCTTCTCTGGGCAGAGGTGAGAGTAAAAGGCAGGGATCTCAGGAAGGAACTCTCAAGGGAGGTATCCGCCGGGAGGGAGACCGCACGGCAGGATTCCAGAACATGCTTTCTGTGGAGAACACCGAGCTGGAAGAAGAAGAGCTCTCCGAACTTCAGGCGCCTGTGACAGGGACTGTCACCCCCGTTAAGTGCTTCAACGTCGCTGCCGGCCGGTGGCCTGTGAACACCCATGAGAGCGTTTCGGAGATCGGGAAGACGGTGCCGTTGGAGGGTCCTTTCCGGAAGAGGGTCATGGATCTTTTCGAGGGTCCTTTCCAGGGCCCTCGCCACGATCGTCCTCATCTGCCGTTGGGTCACTCCCTCGGTGAGGGGGTATATGGGTACGATACCCTCTCCTCCGTCTTCATCGACCTCCGCCAGATCGGGATGATGCATCTCCAGAACCCCTGCGTAGGAATCCGTCCTGCCGGTAGCGAGGATCTCCCCACCGACCGGGAACCTCTGCTCGAGATTGCGCTTTAACCATCTGCTGAAGTGGAACCACTTGACGATCAGAACGCCCCGGCCGTCGGATACCATCATCTCCAGGGTCACCCTTCTTCGGTAGCGTCTCTCACGCAACGACAGAACCTGTCCCCGAACCGTCGCTACGGTCCCCGGTAAGAGCGATGTTATGGGCTGAGGGTGTGTCCTGTCCTGATAGGCTCGGGGGAGGAAAAAGGGCAGGTCCTCGACCACCCCAATTCCAAGAGATTCCAGTTTCCGGGCTACCTTGTCTCCCACGCCCTTGAGGGCCGTGAGAGGAGTCGCCGAGGGGGTGTGGTCCATCACCTCCGGTTGATATATCCTAGCCTTCGTCCTGACCGACAGCTTCGTTGAGTTGCTGCAGGAGTGATTCGAGATCAACGCCATGTGCGATAGCGCCGTACTCGATGGATTCGGCTTCCGCTCCCAGACAACCGAAACACTGCATATTGAGTTTCCTCAGGACTTTTATGGTATCGGGGTATGCCCGGAGGACCTCGTTGAACGTCATATCTTTCGTTATCTTGGCCATGTCAACCACTCTCCTTCATTTCATGGGGGCCATCGACCCACCATGGCCCCGAGGGCCTTGCAATTTCCCTGGGATTATGTTAGCAATCCAAGTCTTTGACCGCAAGAATTATAAAGGTGTTTTTACGAGGAGGCGATCATGTCCCGGACATGTGAAATATGTGGAAAGAAACCCATGGTGGGATATAACATCAGCCACGCCAACAACAAAACGAAGAGAAGATTCCTGCCGAACCTTCAGAAAGTCAGGATCCGGGAAGAGAACGGGACCGTCCGCAGGGCCACCGTGTGCACCAGGTGCATCCGCACCGCCAACTTTGAGAAGGCGGTATGAGGACCGTGTCAAGTGTCCAGGGTCTAGATCCCGGGTACCTCCCCTCGTCCTCACCTTAAGAACACCCCGGTCACAGGGGGAAAATTTCAAGTTGAAATCCAAGGACCTCATTACGAGGTCTTTTTTATCAGGGGGGTATTTTCTCGGGAGGTGGGCATTGAGTCGCGGGAGCTGTCTCTATCTTGAGGCTATAGCAGCTATCTCGATCTCCGCTCCCATGGGCAGTCCGGCCACCTCCACCGTCACCCTTGCGGGCGGATCATCAGTGAACACTCCGGACAGATATTCGTTGACGGCCTTGAACTGTCCCAGATCGGTCATATAGACATCCAGCCTCAGGATTCGTTCGAGGCCGCTGCCCGCCTCCTCCAGAACGGACGCCACGTTGCTTAAGACCCTCTTGGCCTGAACGATGATGTCCCCCTCGACAAGCCAGCCGGTTTCAGGGTCCAGGGGAATCTGGCCCGCCGTGAAGATGAGATCACCCATCGCGATACCCTGACTGTAGGGTCCGATGGCCTCCGGGGCTCTTTCCGTGAAGATAACCTCCTTCTTCATAAAGCACTCCGTCCCTTTGGGTAAACCGACAAATATCCCCTTCAAAAGAGAAAAACAGGCGCCCCTGATGGGACGCCCATTCTGTGATGAAACTTGGCCTTTGTCAAAGGTATTTAATCTTATCTGATTACAATGAATTCACAGCTTTGCCACGGGCTGTTCCTGAAGGATCCATAATACATATTCGGGCTGTCCGGCCCCCTCGGATACTGGTAATATGAATTGGCCCCATCGCCGTCGCAATCACCAAAGCCATATGAATTATTCGAGATGCCGCCAGGCACACTGATCGACACCGTGATGTGGGCGTCTGCGTTCCCGTTGGCCTGCACGATCAGCCTGTTGCTTCCCTTGACGATGACACCGTCCCCCATAGCCGTCGAATAGGTACGGTAAGACGCCGATTTGGAACTCTTCAGGCCCTTGTGGTTAAAGTCGCTCTGGTCGTAGACGATGTGGCTACCGGAACTGTTCTCTATGATGACCTTGGCACTGGCGATACGCCTCTTTCCCTCAGGGTCCCCATTGACCACCATGATCGGATAGGAGTCGGACGTATCGTTGACGCTGAAGTCCTTGAATTTAGTCTCACCGCCCTTGGCGTAAACCTCATGCGTCTTCCAGACCTGCGCCGTGGCGCTGCCCGGAACGGCGGCTATTCCTGCAATCACCAGAATTACGACAAGGCCCAGGCCGCATCCTTTCCTGTTCATCGCGATTACCTCCTTACACGGGGAAACGTCAATATGAATCCGTTTGCCCGTGGGGATGCAAGATCCGGTCCGTTTCTCCGCCCCTGTAAGGTGTTGTATTTTATAGGAATACAAACTGACACATCCCGAATGATTGCAAAAATGTAATAGATTGGGGAACAAAATTTTCCAGAAATTAACGATTTTGTCATTTTTTGGGAGGTGGGTTAGAGCATCGGATCATATGAGCAGGAGAGGATCGGAGGGCGAAGGAACGCTATAGCGACGCGGGGCCCGCCTTCGCTATAACTTCAGTCTCCGCTCCAGCTTCCATGTGAGCGATCGTCGGGGAAAGCGCGGGGGCGGGGAACGGAAAACTGAGAACTCTTTACTGCGTTTTCAGGCGCTCGACGGAGATCACCCCCTGCACCCCTGACAGAGCCTTGATCAGGTCCTGGAGCTGTTCGAGGTCCTCAACGTCCACCTCGAAGAAGTTGACTGCCCTGTTGTCGCTGGTTGTGGTGATGTCCGCATGGGATATATTAATGTTCCTTGCCGAGATCACAGCGGTCATCTCGGCAAGGATCCCCTTCTTGTCCTCTGAGGATACTTTAATGCGCACCGTCCGGGGCACCTTGACTTTGCTGTCCCAGTTGATATCCACCAACCTGTCCGGGTCATAGCGTTCGGCCTCGACGTTGGGACAGTCCACCGTGTGGACGGAGATGCCTCTACCCCTGGTGATGATCCCCACCACATCGTCTCCAGGCAGGGGGTTACAGCAATGGGCAAAGCGGACCATGAGGTCATCCACCCCGTCGACGAGGATCCCGTCTTTCTTTGCCTTGGATCTGGCTTTTCGGACAGCCTCCCTAGCCTCCCCCCTGTAACCGAGCTTGGTGTCCACATCCTCGGCCGGAAAGAGCCGACTCAGTACCTGTCTGGGGGAGTATTTGCCGAACCCGACTGTAGCGATAAGGTCCTCGACCCTGTGGAAACCGAAGGTGGTCGCCGCCTTCTGGAAACCCTCGGTCTTTATCGTCTTCTTGAGGCTGGTCCCCATCTTTCTGAGTTCCTTGTCGAGGAGTTCCTCCCCGATCTTCATGCTGCGTTCCCGTTCCTCCCTCTTGATAAAGCTGCGGATCTTCGATTTGGCACTGTTCGTAAAAGCGATCTTCAGCCAATCCTTGCTTGGCCTGTGTCCTTTCGAGGTAATGATCTCCACCATGTCGCCGTTCTTAAGCCTGTATCTCAGGGGGACCATTCGGCCGTTCACCTTGGCCCCTACGCAGTGATGTCCGACATCGGTGTGGATACTGTATGCAAAATCGATGGGGGTAGCCCCCTTGGGGAACTCCCTCACCTCACCCTTGGGGGTGAACACATAGACGTCGTTGGGGAAAAGGTCGGTCCGGACCGTCTCCATGAGCTCCCGCGGATCTTCCACCTCCTTGAGCTCGTCCAGGATCTGCTTGAACCAGCTGAAGCGTTTGATATCCTCTTCCGGAAGGGTCTTGGAGCCCTCCTTGTAACGCCAGTGGGCCGCGATACCGTCCTCGGCCGTCAGATGCATCTCCCGTGTCCTGATCTGAACCTCCATGCGCTCCCTGAAGGGACCGATGACCGTGGTGTGAAGGGACTGGTATCTGTTCGATTTAGGGACTCCGATGTAGTCCTTGAACCTCCCCGGGACAGGCCTGAAGAGGGAGTGGATGATCCCGAGAACGCCGTAGCAGTCCCGCACGGAATCGACGATGATCCTGAAGGCGATGAGATCGTAGATCTGCTCGAAGGGCAGGTCCTGGATCTTCATCTTGTTGTATATGCTGTAAAGATGTTTGACCCGTCCCGTGACCTCTCCTTTCAGGCCGTTGTCAGCCAGGGCCTTGTCCAGGACCTTCAGGACCTCACCGATATAGGCATCGTACTCGCTGCGTTTGGCGCTGACCTTCTCCTGAAGGGAATGAAAAGCCTCAGGGTGAATATAACGGAAGGCCAGATCCTCGAGTTCGCTCTGGATCCACGAGATTCCCAGCCTGTTGGCCAGGGGAGCATAGATGTCCATGGTCTCACGGGCGACCTTGATACGCTTTTCCGGTTTGAGATGTTCGAGGGTCCTCATATTGTGCAGCCGATCGGCCAATTTGATCATGATGACCCGAATGTCCTGAGCCATGGAGATGATCATCCGGCGCAGGTTCTCTGCCTGAGCGTGTCTTGTCGTCTCGAATTCCAGCCGGCTGATCTTCGTCAGGCCATCGACGAGAAAAGCCACCTCGTCACCGAAATGGCCCAGTATCTCTTCGTGTGTAATATCCGTATCCTCGATGGTGTCGTGGAGAAGTCCGACCACGATAGTGGTGACATCCATCTTCATTTCGCTGAGGATCCCCGCCACCTCCAGGGGATGGATGAGATAGGGTTCTCCGGACATGCGCACGTGTCCGGCGTGAGCCTTACCCGAGTAGACGTAGGCCCGATTGATCAGTTCCAGGTCTGCTTTCGGGTTGTAGCTCTTGACCCGCTCCAATATGTCGGACAGTCTGATCATCGAATCACGCCCAAAGGACCCGCACGGGTTGGCAAGGCGCCCGTCGACGGGAATCCATGCCTGAAACGGAACCCCGGCGATGCTGTAACCGCATGAATCCGCTTCGGCCGGGGCTCATCGCCGCACCATGAGTCATCGTTTCCCTCGTAAAAAGAGGTGAAGTGCCTTTGGCGGGGAATTCGGCATCCATGAAAAAATCCCCGGCCCGGTCAAGGGCGGGGATGGGTCATCAGAGAGTTCTGGAGAGATAGGTCTTTATCAGGCCTCAGTAGGCGTTTCGGAGGAGGAGGCGTCGAGCTCGTCCGTTTCCATTGCCTCCTCCTCTTCGGCCTCCATGAGGGCCCTTTCCCTGGCCAACCTGCGCTCCTCCCTGACCTGTTCCATCTCCTCCTTCGAGCACGGCACGACGATTCCTTCCGCCAACTCCTCGAGGGCCTGTACGATCGGCTTGTCACCTCGTGATCTCTTCAACAGAGTTTTCTCACCCTCATTCAGTTCCTTGGCTCTCGCCGCAGCCATCATAGTGAGGAAAAATCTGTTAGGGTACTTTTTCAGTGCATCCTCGATAATATTGAGATCCATCTTTTCGATTTCCTCCCTGGTTGTGTTTCATCAGCGCCTGGAAACGCGGCACCTCTCCGCGATGATGATGGATCGAAGGGCATCGGCCGCATCGTCCAGAACATCGTTAAGAACAGCATAGTCATAATAGGGCATCATTGCAAGACGCTCCTGCTTGGCCCCTTCGATCCTCCTCTTCAACTCAGCCTCGGACTCCGTGCCCCTTCCGCGCAGCCTCTCGAGCCATTCCTCATCCGAAGGGGGAAGGATAAAGATGAGGATGGATTCCTTAAATGTTCCCACAATCTGTCTGGCACCCTGGACGTCGATGTCCAGAAGAACATCAGTGCCCTTCCGAAGCGTATCGTCGATCTCTTTCCTGCCCGTTCCGTAGAGGTTGCCGTGGACCTCCGCCCACTCGACAAACTCCCCGTTATCGATCATCTCCTGGAATCGCTTCCGGGAAACAAAATGATAGTCGGCCCCGTCCGCCTCGCCGGCTCTCGGTTTCCTCGTCGTATGGGACACCGAGAGGGCCAGATCCTCCATGGAGACCTGGAGTTTATGCGCCAGGGTCGTTTTGCCGCCGCCGGATGGTGATGACAGGACAAAGAGAATTCCTTTTCCCTTTCGTCCGTTCTCGCTGTCGAAAATGTCAACCATCACGAGTTCCCTGACAGATCCTTTTCCGACCCCTGAATTCTTCCAATAACGGTCCTCGGAATGGGGCGCTACTCGATATTCTGGACCTGTTCTCTGAGCTTCTCCAGTTCGGTCTTGAATTGAACGATCAGGGACGAGACCTCCGTGATTCCGGCCTTCGCACCGATGGTGTTGATCTCCCTGTGAACCTCCTGGACGACGAAGTCAAGGCGTCTTCCAACGGCCCCCCCCTCATTCAGGGTGCTCCTGAGGGATGCCAGGTGGGCTGCCAATCTGGTCAGTTCCTCTGTTACATCCGCTTTCTGAGCCAGGAGGGCGACCTCTGCTTCCAACCTCTGCGGGTCCAATTGGCCTCTGAGGTCCAGCTTCTCCAGAAAATCGGATATCTGGCTCAGGGCCTTTTCGGGAACGAGGTGCGCCAGATCCGAGATGTTATCCCTGATCGCCTCCAGACTGTCGATCCTGTCCAGGAGATCTTGAGCGAGGACGCTGCCCTCCACCTCACGTTCGCGCACCATACGATCGAGGGCGGCCCTGACGATATCCATCAAAGCCTCGTCCACCTCCTCCAGGTGCTCGGTTTCGTTCCTCTGGAACACCTCCGGTATCGATAATACATGTTCCAGCCGGACGCTGTCGCCGACAACCTCGGCCAGTCCGGCGAGGGCGTCCGCCGCTTGCCGGGCGCGTTCCGGGTCGATGGCGATGGTGGCCGAGCTCTCGTGGATTGTCACAAATACGTCCACTTTTCCGCGTGAGCATGTCCCCTTTACAGCCTTCCTCAGCTCCGGGTCCAGGTGGAGCAATTCCCTGGGCGCCCGCAGTCCAACCTCAAGGTACCGATGGTTGAGTGAGCGGACCTCCACGGTGATCCTCCTGCCCGGTGCATCTCCCTCAGCCCTTCCGAACCCTGTCATGCTCCTGATCCGGCCCATTTCAGGTCCTCTCGCCCCCGCCACGCCTGTCCCGTTTCAGTTCGCTCCTGACCTGCAGAAAAAAATCCCTCACCCACTGTTCCCTGTAATCGGGGTATGTCCAGGGCAGAGCCTCAAAGGACCCATTTCGGTACACGAGCGTCAGGTCGGCGTAGATCCCTTTGCCAAGATAGGTCCTGTGGTAGTAGGGTTTTGTCGTCGCCAGAACGAGTGCGTCGAGGGTGACCAATCCCGGATCCAGGTTAACCCTTCTCCTCCCCTCAGACGCCATATCGGTCTCGATCCTGTTTGTCGCCAACTTGATCTCCGGGAGGACTCCCTGAGGAACCACCTCGACAAAAGACCAATAACATCTTTTGAGCTCCCCGCCCATCTCCTCCCCGTAATAGGGAGTGTATGGGTCAAAGGGAACGGATGGGGATTTCTTCGCGACGGGCCCGAACAGTTCCTCCGTCTGCCGCATGGCTGATCGAAGGTCCCCGTCGGTGGTCCAGAGGATGCCCATAACGAGCCTGACAGGCAGGGGGACACGCTCACGACCCACCGGGTATCGTCTCCCTGGCCCTGTTCTTCAGGGTCTCCAGCTCCTCCTCGAGTTCCTTTATCCTTTTGGTGTAGTAGGTTTCAAGATGATATTGACTCTTGAGAACATGATCCACCTTGCTGCGGAGAACGGCCTCCATCCTCCTTTCGGCCGCTGTCATTCCCTTCTCCGCCGGACCGATGGCCGATCGCTCCCGGGCTCTCCTGTGAAGGCGAACTAAGGTATCCATCGTTTCCGGCCCTATAGGTGCGGCGACCCGATGGTGGAATTCCCCAGAGTCACCCTCGAGGAGCGTTCGATCCCTCGTGATGAGGATCAAGGTCGATGATCGGACACCCAGCACCTTGGTGGTCAACCAGGCCGCGATGAAAGGGTCCATTCCCGGCATGCTGTCCGCAAGGAGGATGATATCAGGGACATCCCTCTCGATCTGCTCTATCATTTCTCTGGCATTCAACCCCACCTCAAAAAAACATCCGTTACGATCGCAGAAATGGGACACCCTGTTGATAAGATCCCTCTCCTCACCGGCGACGACCAAAATGCTCATTCCCTCGGCCGAGGCCAGGTGTTCCTCCTCGACCCTGGGGACCTCGGGGGACGATTCTGGAAGGTCGACGATCATCCGGTAGAAAGCATCCAGAAATTCGGCAATCTGGAAGGGCTTGTCCAGGTACTCATCGACATGGAATTCCTCCTGGACGCGGGTTTTATATTTGTATTTCTTGTAGACCGCCGTGAGGATCATCACCCTGATAGTGCTTCCCGCTTCCTCCTTTATCCTCCTGCAGAGCTCGAAACCGTGGATCTTGGGGAGCATTGCATCGGTTACGACAATGGCAGGGCGTTCATTCTGGAAGATCTCCAGGGCCCTCTCGCCATCTCTCGCCGTAAGGACGGTGAAGCCCTCTCCCTTGAGGATCTGTTCCAACAGGAGAAGGATCTCCCTTTCGTCATCGACGATGAGAACTCTCATGCCGGCATATTTCGTCTGGGGAGGTCTTTCCGCCGTGTATGACGCCCCCTGAACCTTTTCGACACCCGCTCGTTTTCGAATGCCATCGGCCACCGCCGCAGCCTGGCTGGACAGGGACCCGTTCTCCAGCAAGGACAGGATCATGAGGGCCTGTCTCGTCTGGCCCATCCTCTCGAGATCGGATGCGAGGTCCATCAGGTCACCGGTGTCCACATCCCCGTCGTGCCCGTTCCTGAGGAGATCCTTGAGGAAGTGTCTCGCATCCATATTCTCGGCATCCAGTTTGAGGGCTGCCGTGGTCAGAGAGGATGCCTCCCTTGGCCTTCCAGCCTTCATGGACAGTCGGGCCGCCCTTACCAGGGCCTGCGCGGCGTGGAACGGCATGCCGGCCTGTTGATTCAGTTCAGCGAATTTGAGCCAGGCGCCGATGTCATCCGGATATGATCCGGTGATCTTGTCGTGGACCGAGACAGCCATAAGGAGCTTCCCCTCTTTCTGATAGACCTCCGAAAGGGATCGGAAGACATCCATGGCGGCGTTCTTATTCTCCATCTCTGTATATATGTCTGCCAGGAGGTAGTAGGAATCATGGTTCTCGGGGAAATCCCGGAGCATCTTTTTCAGAGCGGCCACAGCCTTGTTAAGATTTCGCGCCGGGCTGCTTGGGTCGGCAAAGAGCCGTGCCGCGGCCAGGAAATGTTTTGCGGCTTCCGTCCGATCTCCACGCTGCTGATAGAGCCTGCCAAGAGTACTGTGCAGATCGGGTCTGTGGGGATACTTTCTGATCTGTCTTTGGAGTTCCTGAATATTATCCATGCGACCCTTGTGAGATGCCCTTTCACGCATATGGGTAAGGTCTTGATTCCGGAGGTGACGATGCATTTCGGGGACGGGAAACAACCCGGCATTCCCCTTCAGTTGCCGGAGAAAGCAGGGCGGCGTCAACGCCTGCCGGCGCGGTACCCACCCCCGGTCGTCCTTCCAGACGGTGGGTACCGGACTCGCGCGGTGGGTTGACGCTCGGGCCTTTCATTGTGGAAAGGGTGAGATAACCGAGGAGGAAGGCAACGACAGCGAGGAGGACCACAAGGGCGATCTGTCCGAACCTTCGTTTTTTTGACACAACCTCGTATGGCCGGGCATTGCCGCGGACGTGAACCGGGAACATGCGAGCGATCTCATCTCCCATCGTCCGGCGGCGCTCGTCCAGGAAATCCTCCACCATTTTCTTCAGATCTTCTTCCCTGTCCCGCCATCCTTCCCGTTCCCTTTTATGCTCGCTCCTCTCCCTTTCCAGGGCCTCCATGAGCTCCCGATGTTTACCCTGAAGAACTTCCTCTCTGCCCTTCTGCTCCAGGAGGGCCTGCTGAGCCTCGTTCACGGTCCTCTTCAGAACCTCCTCAAGCTGAGTGAGCCGCCCGGAAAGGTCTTCCCGGGCCTGGGATCCTTCGCCGGCCCGCCCCGCTGTCGCCTGGAGGGCCATGCTTTTGCGGAGTCCTTCCTCGAGAATCTGTTTTTCCCGCGTCAGAACGCTGACCTTCGCTCGGAGGGTGTCCATCTCAGACGCACCCTCCCGGAGGGTAACCAGCTCTCCCGCCTGGACTCTGTTCTCGTTCTGCACGGTGAAGAGACGTTCCTCAAGCTCCCTGCGCATCCTGGATTCCTGCTCGCCAATGACCTTGTGCCTCTCCAGATCCGACTCGAGCACAGCGACCTTCCGGTTCGAGTCGGCCGCATCAGCCTCCATGGCTCTCAGGTTGACACGGAGGGTTTCCATCTCATTGACTGCAGAGGTCGCTTCCTTCTGGCGAGCTTCAAGGTCTTCCGACAGTTTTCTGTTTCTCTGCCGCAGCTTTTCAACCTCGGTCTCGGCCTCAGCCCTGCGCAGATCGGCAGCCTCGACCTGCCCCTGAATCTCCTCCATCTTCGCTTGATACCGGCCGATCTGATCCTTCAGGTCCGCGCTGCCCTCGGAGAAGGACAGGCTCTCTCTGAGCTGCCGATTCTCCTCCTGAGTCTCAGCGAGGAGTGCCTCCAGCGTTTCCGCCCTTTTGATAGACGTGTGAGCCTCTGCCGCCTGGCTCCTCAGTTCGATGTTTTCCTTCCTCAATCGGGAAATCTCCTCGTCCAGCCCGTGTCCCTGAGAGGCCCTCTTCACGCTCTCGGCCATGGCCGTCGCCTGATCCTCGACTTCCCTCTTGGCTGCCAGAGCAGCCTCCAGGTTCATCCTCAGCTTATCCGCCTCCCTCTGTACATTCTTGAGAGAATCGCCGGATTCCTCGGCTCTCTTCGTGGCGAGGACCATCTTCTCATTGATTTTCCCCCTCTCGTCCGTCCACGCAGCAGCATCTGCAAGGGCTTTTTCCCTGAACTGATCATATTCGACCCGAAGCATCTGCAGTTCGCGGGCTAATTTCTCCTCGGATTGGGACGGGGCGCCGACCCGCTCCTGGGGACTGAGCCCCGTAGGGCCGGTTGCCTCGCCATCGAGCCCCATCGGATGGCGGTCGCCATCGGGCCACATGATGTCCTTCTCCCCGGGAACAATGAAGCCCGTTTTGCTCTCGACGTCCCGATATGGCGAGACTGTGGGCAGGTGCTCGTAGATCAGATCGAGCAGTTCGTTCTTCTTGAACGGTTTCTGGAGGTAGGCGTCGGGATGGTGGCTCAATCTGGGATGTTTTTCGATGGTCCCCATGTCCACCACTGCGGACATGAGAATAATGGGGATCCTGGACGTCCTGCTGTCGCTCTTGAGGGCCTCACAGACTTCGAAGCCGTCCATTCCGGGCATCTGGATGTCCAGAAGAACAACATCCGGCATCTTCTCGCCGACCAGACGGAGTCCTTCCTCACCGTCCATGGCAACAGCCACCGAGAAACCCTCATTCTTCAGATAGTCCTGGGTAAGATCGCAGACATAGCTGGAGTCGTCAACCACCAGCGCCAGAGGTTTCAATCGGGTTCGTGGCTGGGGCGATGCAGAGCCTGTCCCCGCCTCGTCTTCATCCGGAAGGCTGCCGGATGGATCCCACCTCCCCTGGTCACCGAGGGGCTCCGCGACACCCGGTGCGGCATCACCACCACCTCCATCCCTGGCGGAAACGACCTTACCTATCATCTCGAGGAGCTCCTGACGCGAGAAAGGCTTCAGGAGGTACCCGTCGGCGTGGATCTTCAGCTTGGCATGCTTCTCAAACAGGTCCTTTTCCACTTTCCCTGACATCATGATGACCGGGATGCGGGCCGTTTCCGGTCTCTCCTTGAGGTGCCTGAGGAGGACGAAACCCTGGATCTTCGGGATCTCGATATCGGTGAGGATAACGTCGGGCTTTTCGGAGACAGCCATCCTGATGCCCTGCTCACCATCCTGGGCATTGGTGACATCGACCTTTTCATCCTTCAGGAGGTCGTTCACATAGGTCTGATAGAAGAGGTCGTCTTCTATTATCAGGATCTTTATGAATGCCATAGCCTTGCTCGGACCCGGGGTCTCTTTACCTGGGCACCAGGCGGATCATCAGGTGATCCCCGGACTGGAAAACGTCATAGGATATCTTCGACGGGAGGATCTGCACTGAAACCCTGACCTCCCCTCCAGGGGCGTCGCTCACAACGCGAACCTGACCGGCTATCCTCCTGTTCCCTGCCGAGAGGTCCCCCACTTCAGTACTGAAACGGCGAAGGAAAAGATCGACCCACTTCTCCCCCTTCCAAACGGAAGTGGTAACGGAGTAATCGGGATACCCCTTTATCTTCAGCGCGATTTTAGCCTCGGAAGCGGTTTCCTGGATGGTAATACCGGTCAGAACGCCCTGGTTTTCGGACGGCACCGGCCTGTCGACCGCTCCACTTCCATAGTGATCAGCGAACGCCGAATCGAAAATCAGGAAGAGTCCAGCTAGCAACAGGATAGTGAATTTTCCTGGAAGGCGATAGTGTAAAGTCCGGTTCCCGATCGCGGATACCCTCTTCTATCGGTCAGATCTCCCATATAATCCGCCCGGACGTTCGCCCGGGGGATGACCCTGAAGCCTCCGTAACACCCCGGATGCTCCTCCCTGGGTGATCCCCGAACGCCTTCAGGCGCCAGCCTCCGCAACAGAACAGGGCGGCGGCGCCGAGGGAAGCGGGGACCCCAACCTTATTAGCCCGGACGCAGATAGAGATCCACACCTGGAAAGGCCACGCGCCGAGCGGTCATTATTACCATGTTGCCGGAAACCATGTCAACCCTGTCATAGCTGTAACATACTAATAAAATTGGGTTTTTCGTTATTTCAAGGGGTCAGCGGCAGGCTCTCCAATCCCATTGTCTCGGGCAGCCCCGACATAATATTCATGTTCTGCACAGCCTGTCCGGAGGCCCCTTTCACGAGGTTGTCGATGCACGAAACGATGACCGTAATGCCGCTGCGCCTGTCCACCCTGGGAGCGACGATGCAGAGGTTGGTGCCTCGCACGTCTTTCAGGGTGGGTAGCGGCTGATCCGGTGATCTCACCCGTATGAAGGGCTCCTTCTCGTATCGCTTCCGATAGAGCTCGAAGATGCCGTCATCGTTCAGGGGTGAGACGGTTCGAGCGTAGATCGTACTCAGAATTCCTCGACTCAATGGCGCCAGGTGAGGTGTAAATGTCACCTGGACCGACTTTCCACTGATTTTTGACAGCTCCTGATCCATCTCGCACACGTGGCGGTGTGTCCCGGCTATGGCGTAGGCCGAGAAGTTACCCTCGACCTCAGGGAAGTGAAGATGACCGCGGGGCTCCTTCCCCGCCCCGCTGACACCCGACTTACTGTCCACAACGATGGATCTGGGGTCCAGGAGATCGACCTCCGCGAGGGGAAGAAGGCCGTAAACGGCTGTTGTGGGGTAACAGCCCGGATTGGCGACGAGAACGGCCCCCGTGATGTCCTCTCTGTAGAGCTCTGGATACCCGCTCACAGCTTCTGTGAGGAGCTGAGGGTGCCTGTGAGGTCCGTACCACTCTCCGAAGATCTTCGGATCGGCGATCCTGAAATCGGCCGACAGGTCCACCTGTCGGACATTCAGACTGTGGAGCTGGAAAACCGTATCCATGGCCTCACCGTGGGGTAAACAGAGGAATATGATGTCAACTTCCCCCGCAGCCTCCGTAGCGTCGAACTCCCTGCAAAGCAGATCCGACCAGCCCGTAAGGCCCGGCAGGGCGTTTGCCAGCGGTCTGCCGCTCCAAGTCCGCGAGGTAACGTAAGTCAACCGGACCCCCGGGTGTTCCAGGAGGATCCGCACCAGCTCCATCCCTGTATAGCCTGTGGCACCTACGATACCAGCCCTGATCATATTTGCCTCCGCAGGAGATTGTTCCCGTCGAATCCTCTCCTTCTAGATACCACGAAACCGGCCTTCTAGCGACAGGGAGAATTCAGAGCGAAAGTGCTCAATCCAGAATCATTAAAGGGGATATCGCCCGACGGTGCTGACCTCGATATTCGAACCTGACAACCGAAAAGTGGAAAATGAATACCATGCCCGGATCTTCACCCGGCCAAAAAAAAGGGAAGGGCAAAGCCCTTCCCTTCCGATAAGCGAGCAGGTCCGGTATCAACGCTTTGAGAACTGGAATCTGGCGCGGGCTCCCCTCTGGCCGTACTTCTTGCGCTCGACCTCCCGGGCGTCTCTGGTCAGGTAGCCGGCCTTCTTGAGTGGTTTTCTGTGCTCGTCGGAGACCCGCAGGAGAGCCCTGCTGATGCCGTGCTTGATCGCTCCGGCCTGTCCGCTGGACCCGCCCCCGTTGACATTGACCCTGACATCGAACTGTCCCGAGGTGCCGGTGACCTCAAAGGGCTGCATGATGATCATCTTGAGGGTCTCCCGCCCCAGGTATTCGTCAGCATCCTTCCTGTTGATGCTGATCTTCCCTTCACCGGGAGTGATCCACACCCTTGCGATGGAGGTCTTCCTTCTTCCGGTCCCGTAATAAGTGGCCTCTGTCATATCCGTTCCTCGAGATCTTAGAGAGAGATCTTTTCTGGCCGCTGCGCCTCATGGGGATGGTCCGGGCCAGCGTACACCTTGAGCTTGCTCAGCATGGCCTGTCCCAGTCGGTTTTTAGGCAGCATGCCCTTGACGGCTTTCTTGATCACCTGCTCGGGTTTCTTCTGAAGCATCTCTGCAGCCGTCATGGCCCTGATGCCTCCGGGATAGCCTGAGTGCCGATAGTATATCTTATCCTCGGCCTTGTTGCCCGTGAGATGGATCTTCTCGGCGTTGACCACGATGACGAAGTCGCCGGTGTCCACGTGGGGGGTGTACTGCGGCCTGTTCTTACCCCTCAGCACACCTGCTACTCGGGAGGCAAGACGCCCGAGGACCTGCCCCTCGGCGTCGACGAGAACCCACCTCCTCTGAACTTCTCCCTTTTTGGCGGAATAGGTCTTCATCTTTTTGAACACCTCTGTGTAGAACAAAAGATTTTGGAACAACAGGACGAACGGACCTAATTAGAACAATTTTCCCCATCTGTCAATAGATGAGAGTCGTTCACCGTTACCGGTTAAAGCCAGTGATCCCTGATTCGGGAGGCACCCTCTTCTCAGTCACCCTGTCCCTGCCCCGGTTTCCCCTCCGGACACCGGACTCCTGCATCTGATCATTGTTATTTCGTCAGATCTCCCTCAACGATCTCAACACAATAGAGGACGACAAAGAGGACAACGATCCCCATGAGGATGATCGGAGGCCATCTTCCTTCCATGATCCACATGGACTCCAGCAGGGGATAGCTTTCCCAGAAGGAGTCCGGCAGACCGGGTGCCATCAGGTTGAGAAGTCCGTAGAGAAAGACAGGTGCAGCGAAGGTTGTCAGGATGCCGATTTTCAGTATCTTGGACACTGCGGGGAGCCGGATCATGTCGCGCTCCAGAAGGAAACCCACAGCGACGAAGGGCACACAGAAGAGGATGACCTTCGCCGTGAAAATGAGGATATCTTTCCAGTGGGCCGCCTCGATACCCGTGAGCGTCCCCAAAACAGGCGTGAGAAAATCCAAGGGTTACCCTCCATGAGATCCAGGCAATGCATTCTAGGTCAGCCGCCGGGGACTGTCAATGACGCTGTTCCGCAGACAGGAGTCAGCATGAGACACTGTCCCGGATCCTGAATAATGCATTACGCAAACCTCTTCCTGCTGGCCTCTCTACCTTTTTCCCGCTCTTTCCTATTCCCGAATATATGATGGTTTTCATTCTCTATTCTGCCTTTTTCCAGACCTATCGTCATTGACACGAAAAAAACGCAGGTGTTATATGTAGAGTTCCTCAAAGGGGGGTGCCGTGCGGGACAAAGTGGAAGCCATACAGGTCAAGTGCCCGCTGTGTGACCACACAGAGATCGTCTACATCCCAAAGGAGGAGATTCCCCGCTGTCCCGAGTGCGACGTGGAAATGATGATCTGTGAGCTTCTGGACGAGGGAAAGTCCTATTGAGATCCAACCACAGGTAGGGTTATTCGATCCTGAAAGGAGGAGTTATGAAGCGAGCCGTTCTTGTTTTTGTCCTGGTTGTGGCAATGGCCTGTCCCGTCATGGCCGCAGACACCGATCTGGCAGCAAAATCAACCCTGCAGTCCATCCTCAAGGCCGGTAAGCTCCGGGTCGGCATGGAGCCGGGTTACATGCCCTTTGAGATGCAGGACAAGCAGAGCAGGATCGTCGGTTTCGACGTGGACATGGCCAAGGTCATGGCCAAGGAGATGGGCGTCGAACTGGAACTGATCCCCACGGCCTGGGACGGCATCATCGGCTCCCTGCTCACGGACAAGTTCGACATCATCATGAGCGGTATGACGGTCACCCAGGCAAGGAACCTGAAGGTCAATTTTGCCGATCCCTACATCATCGTCGGTCAGACCATCCTCATCAACAAGGACCTCACTGGCTATATCAAGACCTACAAGGACCTTAACGATCCGAAATACACCGTGACCTCCAAGCTGGGCACCACCGGCGAGCAGGCGGTCAAGAGCCTCATCCCCAGAGCCAAGTACAAGAGCTTCGAGACCGAACCCGAGGCCGCCCTCGAGGTGATCAACGGCAAGGCCGACGCCTTCGTCTACGACCTGCCGTACTGTGCCGTCTTCTTTGCCCAGAAGGGCGCCGGAAAGCTCGTCTTTCTCGATGAACCCTTCACCTTCGAACCCCTGGGGTGGGCCATCAAGCAGGGAGACCCGGATTTTCTCAACTGGCTCAACAACTTCCTGGCTCAGATAAAGGGCGACGGACGCTACGACAAGGTCTACAGCAAGTGGATCACCGGCAACGATTGGATCAAGGACGTCCAGTAACTCAGTCGGTCGATCGGTCATCGGTAACGGGGGGCAGAGGAGCCCCCCGAACCTTATTGGCAACCCGAGTCCGGAGGGATTTTCTTGGAAACCGTAAAGGACCTCGTGCACAATCCCCGTTTCCGCAGCACTCTGTCCTGGATCGCACTGGCCCTTATCCTGATCGGCCTCGTGGCCGGCACCTTCCACACGACAAAAAAGGTGGAATACATATGGCGGTGGGAACAGATACCCCGCTACGTCCTCTTCAAGGACAGCGATCTGATCGAGGCCCAGGAGGACGCAACGGTCATCGCCCTCGACAGGGATGGTTCCGACACGGTCATCGTGGCGGCCAACTTCCTTGACGAAGAGCAGTATTACACGGTTCCCTCGAACCTGGTCACCGTATCCGTGGGGGACGAGATCCGATCGGGACAGGTCCTCGCCCAGTGGGAGCGATGGAAGGCCGGCCTCCTCCTCAAGGGCCTGATCCTCACCCTTGAGATCTCCGTTCTCGCCATTATTCTGGGGATCATCATCGGGCTGTTCACGGGCCTTGCCCGGCTGTCCGGCAGCCCGGCGCCCAAGTGGCTGGCCATCGGCTACATAGAGCTGATCCGCGGTACACCCCTTCTGGTTCAGATCTACATCTTCTATTTCTTCGTCGGACAGGTCTTCAAACTCTCCAATTTCATGGCCGGTGTCCTGGCTCTGTCCGTCTTCGCCGGAGCCTACGTCGCCGAGATCATTCGAGCCGGCATCCAGTCGATCCACCGGGGCCAGTCTGAGGCGGCCCGGTCCCTGGGCATGAATTACTACCTGTCCATGCGTTACATCATCCTGCCCCAGGCCTTCAAGAGGATCCTCCCTCCCCTCGCCGGGCAGTTTATCTCCCTGATCAAGGATTCCTCGCTGGTCGGCGTCATCGCCCTCGTGGAGCTGACCAGGGCGGGCAGGGAGATCGGCACCTCGACGTTCAATTATTTCGAGGTCTTCTTCACGGTGGCCGCTCTGTACCTTATCCTCACCTTCAGCCTCTCCATGATCGTTCAGTTTATGGAGAGGAGGTTTGCGGTCAGTGATTGACGTCAGAAACGTCTACAAGACCTTCTACTCCCGTCACAGGGTGGAAGCCCTCGTGGACGTCACCATGCAGGTGGACAAGGGCGAGGTGGTCACCATCATCGGGCCGTCCGGCTCAGGGAAGAGCACCCTGTTGCGCTGCCTGAACCATCTCGAGACCATCGACAGGGGCGAGATCTTCATCGACGGCATCCCCCTGACGGACTCGAGGACGAACATCAACGCGGTGCGTGCCGAGGTGGGCATGGTCTTTCAGAGCTTCAACCTCTTTCCCCACATGACCGTCCTGGGCAACGTGACCATCGCCCCGATCAAGGTGCGCAGGCGGTCCAGGGACCAGAGCGAGGGGATCGCCATGCAGCTCCTGGAGAAAGTGGGGATACCCGAGAAGGCCAACTCCTTCCCCTCACAGCTTTCCGGCGGCCAGCAGCAGCGGGTGGCCATCGCTCGAGCCCTGGCCATGCAACCGAAGATCATGCTGTTCGACGAACCGACCTCCGCCCTGGATCCGGAGATGATCGGCGAGGTCCTCGATGTCATGAAGACCCTTGCCCGCGAGGGGATGACTATGTGCTGTGTCACGCATGAGATGGGCTTTGCCAGGGAGGTCTGCGACAGGGTTGTTTTCATGGATGAAGGACGCATCATCGAGGTCGGCACGCCGGAGAGGATGTTCGACAGCCCGGACCATGACAGAACAAGAGCATTTCTGGCACAGATAATATAGAGAAGAAGGACTAAGGACTAACTGCTAAGTGCTGAGACCAAGGCGCTGTAGAGAAGGATCCCCTATGAAAAAGCGCTCGATCAAACCAAACACTTTTCTCGTTCCCGCGCCGGTCGCGCTGGTCACCTGCCAGGACAGGGGGGGAAGGCCCAACATCATCACCATCGCCTGGGCAGGGGTCATCTGCTCAGATCCACCGATGGTGAGCATAAGCATCCGACCGTCCCGCTACTCCTACAGCATCATCAAGGATACAGGCGAATTTGTCGTCAATATCCCGCCGGTGGAGATCGTCAAGAAGGTCGACCTGTGCGGCATTGTCTCGGGCAAGAGCAGGGACAAGTTCTTCGAGGCCGGCCTCACCCCGGTCCAGGCCGAAGTGGTCTCGCCGCCCCTTGTCGACGAATGCACTGTCTCCATGGAGTGCAGGGTCGCCGAGATCGTCCCCCTCGGTGTGCACGATATGTTCCTGGGTGAGGTGGTGGCGACCCACGTGGCCGAGGACGCCTTCGACGAGGAAGGCAATATCCGCTTCGAGATCCTCAATCCCCTCGCCTATTCCCCTCCGGATCGAACCTATCGCGCCCTGGGCGATGCTCTGGGATCGTATGGGTACAGCAGAAAAAAGCAGGGCTAAGAGAAAAGGACTGGGTGCCAAGTAATATCCCTCCTCTTTCCCCGTTTACCTATCCTCCCTGTCGCCGCGTCTCCGCGTCTGTTTTTCGCCTGCCCTGAGCCTGTCGAAGGGCCCCCTCTCCCCCCCCGCCCCCTCTGGACCCTGGCCTCTGGACTCTGGACTCCTTTTCCCCCGTGTCTATTCCTCCCTACTTGGCCCATCCGGGAACATGCTCCATGCCCCTCTTGACCTGCCTGTTGTACACCCTGTAGTCCGGCTCGAAGGATGCGAGGAGCTCCCAGAACAGCCGGGAGTGGTCCAGGTGGACGGTGTGACACAGTTCATGATGCAGGATGTATCGGACCAGATCGGGAGTAAGGAAGAGAAGTTTGTAGTTCAGGTTGATGTTCCCCCGGGCTGAACAGCTGCCCCACCGCGTCCGCTGGCCCCTGATGGCCACCCTTCCGAAAGACAGCCCCGCATCCTCGCTCAGCTCTTTCAGCCACGGCACCAGCGAGGATCTGGCCTGGCGGACCAGCCAGCGCCTGAGGGCTTCCCGAACCTTTTCAGCGTTTCGGATCTGGCCGCTGACCACCACAATCCCTTGCCGGGGAACCCGTGCCTGCGCGGCCGCGCTGCCGTTGTCACGGTATTGCACCGTCCAGCTCTCTTCGAGGGCCGGCAGGTGGATCATTTCGGGGAGGCAAAAATCCCGCCTGTCTGAACGGATCGAATGGTGGCGGCGGCTGATGAATTTCAATGGGAAGTCCAGGTTCTCGTTGCAGTGGGCCAGGATCGACCATGGGGGACGCCGGGGTCACAGGGGAAGCGGCTACCGGCAATCACTCAAGTGCATCCCCACAGTATCTGGGCCGGCTTACACCTCAGAGGGACGGGCATGATCCTGCCGGGAAGTTTGCCTCCTGGTCTGTCCCATGTCCCCTGTGATTCAACTAGTCCGATTTTTCCAGGAACAGTGTCTGGGTGGGGTAGGCGAACTCCACCCCTTCCTCCTCGAATTTCCGGTACAGTGCCAGGTTGATGGCCTGCTGGATATCCCTGTAAAGCTTGAAATCCCGATCGGTGACAAAGTAGACCGTCTCGAAATTAAGGGAGAAATCGCCGTAGTCCGTGAAGTGGGAACGATCGAACCGGACCTGTTCCTGTCCCTCGATAATCTCCTGTATCCACCGCGGGATGGCCTCCAGCCTGTCTTTTGGTGTCTGATAGGTCACGCCGATGGTGAAAACGATCCTCCGTTCCTCCATGCGCCGGTAATTCTTGACCCGGCTGTTGAGGAGGTCGGTGTTGGAGAAAACGATCTGCTCACCCGATATCGACCTCACCCTGGTGGTCTTCAGGCCCACGTGTTCGACCGACCCCATCTGGTCCCCGACGATGATGAAATCCCCGATAACGAATGGCCTGTCCAGGACTATGGACAGGGAGGCGAACAGATCCCCCAGGATATTCTGGACAGCGAGGGCCACCGCGATGCCGCTGATCCCCAGGCCGGCTACGAGGGCGGTGACCTTGATCCCCAGGTTGTTCAGAGCCAGGAGAATGACGAAAACCCACAGACCGGCCTTGGCCATCCAGGTGATGACGGAATAGGCCTCCAGGTTCAGCGCCTCGTCGCCATCCCTGGAAGCCCTGCGCGAAACCAGATAGCTGACGATGCCGTTGCCCCACAGCCCGACCTGAAGCGCGAGAGCGAGAACGGCTGCTCCGGAGATAGAGTTTGCGATCCTCGAGGGCAGGATCAGCACCTGGGACGCTGCATACACGGCAAACAGGAATATCAGGACCCGTTTGGTCCTATGCCGAATGAGATCGGTGATGAAATCGTCGAGGTTAGATTCCGTCGCCTCCGACATCTTCCTCAGCCGCCTTCCCGCATAGTTCCTGATAACGACCAGTCCGATATAGACGGCACAGAGAATGGCCGCGGCAAGGAGCCATTGGAAGACCTCGTTGCCCAGGACCTTGATCCTAAAAATCTCCAGGATGTTCACGGTATCCCTCCCCTCTTCTTGATCTTCAATCGAGAAGAACAAATGGTAATATTGGCCAACTTTGCACAAACGTCAAGGGCGGAGGAGTAATGACCTCGATCCTGGGCGTTCCCCTTTACTCCCTGTTCAAATTCCACCCTCTTATTCAAGCGGCTCCAGAGCGTCCAGTGCCATCTCCAGGATCTCCAGATTCACGACGTCCTCCCGGTTGTAGGCCAGCAGCTCCTCGAGGGCTTCCTCGTCCCCCATCTCCTGGTAGCGCTGCCAGAGGTAAGGAGCCATGGCGCCGTCGATCATCTCAGACAGCCTTGGAATCCCGAAAAGGACCTCGATCCTCTTGAGCCCTCCCTTGATCCCCCGTCTCCGGCACACCGTCAGGAGATCCCTGTGCCTTGCCAGGTCGGTGAGGTCGATGCCAGCAGTCTTCCTGATGACGGGAAGGTCGAAGCGCGATCCGTTGAAGGTGACCAGGACATCGATCCCCTCCATGACCTTCTCAAGGTTGACGTCCGTGATCTCGCCACCCACCAGCTGGATCAGGGGCCGGCCGGGACGGTGGATCCCCACCACGCTGATGTCACCTTCGTAGGTTGTCTCGATATCGAGATAGGCTCTCATCGGAAACAGGAGTCAGAAGACGGAAAAAACAAGGCAGTCAGGCCATACTCTCCGCCGACAACGCATGTTATCCATTACCCTTGCTTTCCTGAACATTCGTCTTGAGATTTCAGTGGCCCCTTGCCCGTCCAGCGTCGTTATCTTACTCTGACTACTGGATCCTGAATCCTGACCCCTATCTTTTATCCCTGCCCCCATCCTCCCGTCCCCGCCTGAACTTCAGCCTTATGGGAGATCCCTGGAAACCGAGCTCCTCGCGCAGTCTCCTCTCCAGGTATTTGGTGTAGTTTTCACGGATTTCCCTGGGCCTGTTTGTGAATATCAGGAAGGTCGGGGGGTGCGTCCCCGTCTGGGTTGCGTAATAGAAACGCACCCTTCTTCCCCTGACAACGTGGGGCTGATACCGTTGGGCGGCCTCCTCGATGAGATCGTTCAGCACCCTCGTGGACACCTTTTTCCCGGCCTCCTGGTGGACCGACTCGACGGCGTCGAAGATCCGGCCCACCCTGAGCCCGGTCAGCCCCGACAGGGACAGGATGGGGGCGTGTGAGAAGAAGAAGAGGTCCTGCCTGATGTCGCGGCACATCCCGTCGAATGTCTGATGGTCCTTCTCCATGAGATCCCATTTGTTCAGGGCGACGATGAGCCCTTTTCCCCGATCCTCCACCAGACCCGCCAATCTGACATCCTGTTCGACGAGCCCCTCCACACTGTCGAGCAGCAGGACGCACACGTCGCATCTTTCAATGGATGCTATGGATCTCATGACCGAGTAGCGTTCGAGGTTGCGGTTGATCCTGCTCCTTCTCCGCACTCCCGCTGTGTCGATCAGAAGGTATCGTCTGGCGTTTCTCTCGACGAGCGTGTCCACACTGTCCTGGGTGGTACCCGGTGTCTCGGAGACCAGCAGTCGTTCCTCACCGAGGATACGGTTGATCAGGGTGGATTTACCCGTATTGGGACGCCCTATGACGGCAATGGCCACATCGTGCGCGGCGTCGACCATCTGATCTCTTTCCGGAAGGACCGCTGTCAGATCGTCGAGCATATCACCTACACCGTTCCCGTGAAGGGCCGACACGGGATACACCCTGCTCATACCGAGACTGTAGAACTCGGCCGACTCATGTTCCCGGCTGCTTCCCTCGGCCTTGTTGGCGGCGACGATAACGGGTTTGTCGGTCTTTCTCAGGATCGACGCGACCTCAATGTCCGATGGCGTCAGACCGGATCGCACGTCGAGGACAAAGATGATGACATCGGCCTCGTCGATGGCGACAACCGCCTGCCGCCGGATGAGGGAGAAGATGCCTGAGTCGGCATCCGGATCGAGGCCTCCGGTATCCACGAGGGTAAAATCCTTACCCCCCCACGATGCCGTCCCGTAAATGCGGTCCCTCGTCACGCCTGAGACGTCGTCCACGATGGCTTTTCTGCGCCCGAGGATCCTGTTGAAAAGGGTGGACTTGCCCACATTGGGGCGTCCGACGATGGCGACCAGAGGCACCGCCTATCCTCCTCTCCTGATGTCTGTCAGGAAATCCGTCTGAAGCGCCGCCACATCTTTTCCCGTGAGCTCGCGCAGAACCGCCTCAAGGGCGACACCCCTCTCCAGTTCCCCGAGAATAATGGGAATCAGATTCTCACCGTAGGTCCTTATCAGATATTCCAGGAAGAGGTAACTGGCTGCATACGCTGTTGTTCGCTCGTCCTCGGCCAGCTGGATAAAGCTCTCCCCGATCCCGCTGAGATCGAGCACATACCCATCCCTGAGCCTCATGAGCAGATAGCTTCTCATGGCGGGACCCTCCTCGGCGAGCCTGTCACCGAGAAACTGAGCCAGTCCCTCCTGAAACCAGCCGGGAAGAATACCGCCCGCACGGTGAAGAAGGGCGTGGACCATCTCGTGGCGAACGATCTTTCTCAGGTCCTCCTCACTGCCGACATGCCCCACCAGATAGACCCTGATCTTGCCGTCATACAGTGCCGACAGGAGGGGATCCTCGGGAGTTGACCTCTCCCCCAGATCCTCTGTCATCAGGAGGACCTCGATCACATCCGACGGAAAGTACCCCATCAATGAGGTCAGGGAATCCATCTCGTCCTGCAGGAGCAGGAGGAATTCTCCTTCGAACTCCAGCCGCCTATCACCGCTGTAGAGGAGACGGAAATGATGTCCCTCCTCGGACACCATGCCCTCAGCTTCCCTGATATTGGCCTCGAGATGGACAATGAACTGTTCGACGTCCATGTCGCCCGGGTAAAGTCCGTTCAGCCGGAGAGCTGTCTTCCGTGCCTCTCTGTACTGTCCGGCGCGGTATTGGATCGCCGCCATGACCCTTAACGCCTCCGGATTCTCGGGCCACACGTCAAGGGCCTCGCCGAGGAGGTCCCTGGCGCTCCTTACGTCCCCTTTGTCCGATCTGGACATCGCGACCCGGGCCAGCCCCAGGGAGAGGTTGTGCGAAATGGCCGCGTTGCCCGGCTGCAGATCCCGCGCCGCCCGGAAAACCACCACAGCCTCTGCCGGACGCCCCTCTGTCAACTTAGCCAGTCCCTCCTGGTTCAGGTGGGAAGCCCTCTCCAGTTTCGCCGACCCTCCCGGGTCAATGTCCGGTACAACCCTCTGCCGCAAGACCTGGCCCATGAGGACCAGGGCCAGGATCCCCACAGCAGAAATTATGAGCAGGCCTGCAGTGCGGTTCATCTAATCGACATCTCTCTTCCCTGCCGGATCCTCCCCCATGGGACCCGGCTCCCCCCCGGGGATGGGCCCGGCAAGGGGTAAAATCTGCTCGGGATATCGTACCACGATCTCGGGTCCATTATACTCACGGACAGGACCGATGACGAGCACCTCACGTCCCACCAGCTCGCCGACCTCGAGTCCGAGGGCCTGAAATCTTGCCCTTCCCTGGGAGAAGATGACCGCCGTGAAATCGGTACGCCAGTCGGGTCCGAAGTTCAGGTGGGTGGCCTTCGGGCCTCTGTATAGGGAGCGGATCCTCCCCCGGACCACCCCGCTCCGCCCGATGAGGTCCCGGGAACGGCCGTGGCCAACGATCTGAAATTCCGGCTGTGAATAGAGTCCCCGCCCGTTGAGCAGCGCCTCTGCGGCGCGTTTCATCGCATCGGGGACGAGAAGCTTCCCGCAGGGAGGGATCAGCATGGGAACGGCAAGACCTTCCGCGAGGAGCTTCAGGTTCAGGTTGTCCTTCCCTCGGACGAGGACGGCGAGTATCCGTCCGTACTTGTCCCTCTCCTCACATTTGACAAGCCGGATATCCTTTCCCCTGCTTTCGCGCTCCATCCAGTCAGCGGCCTCCCTGGACCAGGGTTCGCCAGCCTCGGGTGAGTCGACCCCCACCAGACGCACCCGGCTGCCGTCACCCATGACCACCGTGTCACCGTCGATGATCTCGGCCACCACATCGGCGGAACAGACGGCGGGATAGATCCCACCTGCAAGGAGGAAGACGATGAAGATGGCCGCTACCACCTTGCGGGATCGATATTCTCCATGTATCTTCATAATGTTACCCGATCTTATCCTGCGGGCGTCCCTACGGGAAAGGAGTCTGCACTATGAGGGCGAAGATTCTCTCGGCATCCCTTTTGATCCTGATCGTTCTGGTTGCGTCCTCAGGGGCTTCAGCCCAGGAGGTGGCCGCCCAGCAGTTATCCGAGCCCCTCCCTTCGGGAGGCCCGGCTCCCTCCTTCAATCTGCCCGACGTCCGCGGCGTCGATTTCGACCTGTCCAACTTCATCGGCAACACACCCATAGTTCTGAGTTTCTGGTCCATCTATTGCGAATCCTGTGTTGAGGAGATGCTTTCCCTGCAGAAACTGGAGGAAAAATACAAAGGAAAGGACCTCGTTATTTTGGCCATCAACGAGGACATCAGGGTTTCCATCGACCGCATTCGCCGGTTTCTGACCCGACTGGAGAATTTCCGCGGAAAGATAACATACCCCGTGCTCTTTGACCAGGACTCGAAGGTATTCACCCTCTACCGGGGCGCGTACCTCCCGACCCTCGTTCTCATTGACCGGAACGGCCGGATCGCATCCTATTATCGCGGATACACCCCGGAGAAGGAGCCATCGCTTCTGGCCAGCATCGAGAGTCTCATCGAGGAGGACGTCGCGGTGGCCGTTCCTCCCGGCCCGCCGATGGTGGTTGACAGGTCAGAGATCGTGACCGTGACCGGTATGGCCGCGCTATGCGGATTTTACGACGAGGGGCGCTGGCAGAAGAGCTTCACGGGCAACGACAGTTTCGAGCAGGAGCTCGAACTGACCAGGGACCTGGCCCGCAGAGACGCCACCCGTCAGACGGTACTCGAGTCCATCCGCCTCCTTGGCGTCGGTCTCTTTTCCCACGAGCCGATCCGCGGATGCATCGATGACCTCGGCATTCATCTCGACAGGGACCCTCTGGATACGGATGATCCCCTGTCGAACCTTCTGGGCCTGCTCAACTATTCAGACTATTTCGTCACCCTCCACGAACAGGAAAAACTCATAGGCAACAGGTATTTCGTCACCAGAGAAGTTCGAGTCGCCATCGACGCCCTGGCCGAAGGCCTCGCCGCTCTGGGATACATCTTCGACCCCCTGAGGATCGAATTTGCCTACGTCAACATGAGTCAGCTGGACCAGAAGGATTTCATCCTGAGCCTCCTCAGGCAGTCGAAATACATAGGGAGCCTTGAAAACCCGGTGTTTACGACCCATTCTTCATCGCAGGTCCTCGAGGTCTTCACGTCCTCCCAGGGTTTCGCCGAGGAAATCCTGAAAATGGATTTTGCCCAGCTCAAGGTCTTCGTGGAGCAGGTCACGCCCTCGTCCCTCGAGCTGGAGATATGGAAGGAGCAATAGGCCCTGACGGCCCACTATCGCTGCAGTGCTGAGAACCAGGCCTTTAAGCGAATTCAAAGTCCAAGATCCAAAATAAAAACCAAATCCGGGCCCAGATAATCAAGGAATCCCAAAGATGGCGTAATGGGTAAGTGCCGAGAAGTCTTTGTACGCCTGGATGGGATGGCCAATGGCATCGCAATCTGTTTTGAATCCGGAATCCTGATGTTTGGCTATTTTCGTTTTGGATTTTGAATTTTGGATTGCCCTTGTCCTACTCGAACAGCCCCTTCTGGGAACCCCCCTTCCCCGTCGGTTTCCGGCCCAGGTGTCGAAAGGCGGCCTCCGTGGCCAGGCGTCCCCGCGGCGTCCGTTGCAGAAAACCCTCCTGAAGGAGGTAGGGTTCACAGATGTCCTCGATGGTATCGCGCTCCTCGCCCACCGCAGCCGCGATGGTGTCGATGCCCACCGGCCCGCCCCCGAACTTGTCGATGACGGCCAGGAGGACCAACCTGTCCAGATTGTCGAAGCCCCGATCGTCTATCTCCAGCCGCTCCAGGGTATGACGGGAGACCTCCAGGGAGATGATTCCATCGCCCTCGACCTGGGCAAAATCCCGTGCCCTCCTGAGGAGGCGGTTGGCGATCCTGGGCGTTCCCCTGGATCTTCGGGCGATCTCCCCGGCAGCCTTCGGCTCCAGGTCCACTCCGAGGATGTTGGCTGAGCGCCGGACGATACGGGTCAACTCCTCCTCTGTGTAGAACTCGAGCCGGCAGACGACGCCGAATCTGTCTCGAAACGGAGATGAAAGAAGGCCCATACGGGTGGTGGCCCCGATCAGGGTAAAGTGGGGAAGATCAAGCTTGACCGTTCGCGCACCGGGGCCTTTTCCGATGATGAGGTCGATGGAGTAGTCCTCCATGGCGGGGTAGAGCACTTCCTCTACAATCCTGTTCATCCTGTGGATCTCGTCCACAAACAGCACGCCCCTTACTTCCAGGTTGGTGAGGATCGCGGCCAGGTCACCTGACCTTTCCAGTGCCGGACCGGAGGTGGCGCGTATGTCCACGTCCAGCTCATTGGCCAGAATGTGGGCCAGGGTCGTTTTGCCAAGCCCCGGTGGGCCGTAGAGGAGAACGTGGTCCAGGGGTTCCTTCCGTTCCTTGGCCGCCTCGATGAAGACCTTGAGGTTCTCCTTGACGTTGGACTGACCGACATATTCATCAAGCCGTCTCGGCCGGATGGTGGCCTCGAAGGCGGCTTCGTCGATAGACTGCTGGGGGTTTACGGTGCGCTCGTCATCCATTGGCTTTCCTGCCGGTGAGATCGGCCAGACACTTTCTGATAAGCTCATTGAAAGGCAGGGGATCCTCCCTTCCCTCCATGATCCTGCCAAGGGAGGCTCGGCTGTCCGAGGCCCTGTATCCCAGATTGACAAGAGCGGATACGACATCTGCGGCAATCTGCTCATCGAGGCCTAAGGAAGATGGCTTTGCATACCCCTCCATGGGCTCGACCTTGTCCTTGAGTTCCAGGATGATGCGTTCGGCCGTTTTCCGTCCTACTCCCGGAACGGCGCAGATCCACCCTGAGTCCTGCTTGGAGATGGCATTTGCGAGGTCCCTCGTCTTAATTCCACTCAACAGGGAGAGGGCAAGGCGGGGACCTACTCCCTTTACCTGAACAAGGAGATTGAAGAATTTCATCTCTTCCGGTTCAGCGAACCCATAGAGGTTCATAGCGTCCTCGCGTACCACTGTCACGGTGTGGAGGGTGACATCCTCACCCTCCTCGGGGAGGGCGAAGAGCGTGTTCAGGGAGACAAAAATACGGTATCCCACCGAGCCCGAGTCGACGATGACCGTACCGGAAGTGTCCTTTTTGAAAAGCCGTCCTTTTACCAGGGCGATCAACTGTCCTCCCCCGGCCCTTCCTGCCAGAAAAGGTGGGTCAGGGCTGCCGCCAGTGCGTCCGCAGCGTCCTGGGGCGGTGTCTCGGTGAGACCAAGGGTGCGCTTTACCATGTACTGGACCTGCTCCTTTCCGGCTCGGCCGTAACCGGCCACCGTTTCTTTGATCCGGGTTGCGGAGTATTGGGCGGCGGGGAGTCCGGAACGCCGGCACACGAGGATCACCACCCCTCTGACGTGTCCCAGCTGCAGCGCAACCCGGTTGTTTCTGGCCGTGTAGATGTCCTCTATGGCGAGGCAATCCGGCTGATGCTGGCGGAGGATATTGTCCAGTGAGTCGGCGATTTGGGCCAGAGACTGCTCAATAGGTTCGGAGGATCTGGTTCTTATCAATCCGTACTCGACAACCTGCTGTCGGTTACGGTCCCCGTCAACAACAGCG
Source organism: bacterium (assembly GCA_020350725.1). Classification (GTDB taxonomy): domain Bacteria; phylum BMS3Abin14; class BMS3Abin14; order BMS3Abin14; family BMS3Abin14. Next base: position 1,550,756 of record CP070719.1, on the reverse strand, counting down.
TAGCCGGTGGACCTCAGGCTCGGATCGACACCGAGGACGCGCATCGGACCTCTAGATGGACTCCAGAACGTCTTCGGGGATGTCGAAGTTGGCAAATACTCTCTGAACGTCGTCGCTCTCCTCCAGGGCCTCGACAAGCCTGAGGGCCTGTTCAGCCTTTTTACCCTCGAGAGAGACCGTGTTCTGGGGGATCATGGTCACCTCCGCGACCTGGTATTCGATCTCGGCCGTGTCAAAAGCGTCCTTGATCATCTGGAACTTGTCGGGGGTTGCCACAACCTCGATCTCCCCGTCCTCCTCCCTGATATCTTCGACACCGTGCTCCAGGGCGACCTCGACCAGATGATCGGAATCAACACCTTCCTTCTGAAAAACGAAGAGGGAAGACATCTGGAAAATCCAGGCAACGCAGCCCGCTTCTCCCAGATTGCCGCTGTATTTCGAGAAGAGATGCCGGACCTCGCTGACCGTCCTTTTCCTGTTATCCGTCAGGGTTTCGACGAGGATGGCGACGCCTGCCGGACCATATCCCTCGTAGGTGACCTCCTCGTAATTGACCCCATCCAGGTCACCGGTTCCTTTTTTGATCGCCCGATCAATGGTGTCCGTCGGCATATTGGCAGCCCGGGCCTTGCTTATCGCCTGTCGAAGGCGGGGGTTGGCATCGGGATCGCCGCCGCCCAACTTGGCCGACACAATGATCTCACGGTTGAGTTTGGAGAAGATCTTGCCTCGCTGAGCGTCCTGTGCCCCCTTGCGCCTCTTGATGTTGGCCCATTTGGAATGACCAGACATTTTCCCTCCCGATCGTATTTAACCTGCAGTATTTTACACCGGGAACATTAAAAGTAAAGCTGCCAGGCCGGCATTTGGGATCCGGGAGCCGGAATGTGGATCGCAGAGACTGGGTGTCAGGGAGGGGAGGATTGAAAGGGAGGCGTGAGACTCAAGGAGGGGGGGCATGAAAGGATCAGGCGCACTGTCCCAAAGGTCCGTACATGTCACCCTGAATTTTGGATTTTGGAGGTTGGATTTTGGATCAGATAAGCTAGGAATTCACCCGGTCCCTGAGTTCCTTGCCGGCCTTGAAATAGGGGACCCGCTTAGCATCCACACTCACTCTTTCGCCTGTCTTTGGGTTTCTCCCCTCACGCGCCCGACGCTCCTTGACCTTGAAGCTGCCGAACCCCCTGAGTTCGACCTTCCTGCCGTTGGCCAGGGAGTCGGCTATGCTCTTGAGAACAACGTTGACGATCATCTCCGCTTCTTTCTTGGTCAACCGGTCGATCCTGTCAACCAGAGCTTCGATGAGCTCAGCTTTGGTCATGTTCCCTCCTCCTGAAGCCACCCTGTTCGATATGGACAAGAAAAAGGCTAAACAAAAAAACGTGGAAAGTCAAGGCTTTAGGATAGATGTCATTCAAGCATCGAAGGGCATGGAATCGGAAGCCGGAATAATCCGAAACAGGAGATGGGATATTATTAATAGGAACACAGGATCATTGGACCACAGGGGAGGCGGGAGGTTCCAGAAAATATCGTATTTTCAACATCCCGTTTCCCTTTTCCTCCGGGTGCCGGCATCCGGGTCGACTGCAGATCGGGCCGGATAGATGAGTGAGGGCGAATGCCTCCTGTTTCCTGCTTCGCTCAGAAGGCCCGCCAGAGCTGAAGGGCCCGGTCCGCCCCTCCCCATCCCGCCGCGTCCACCAGCGCATCGAGTTTTTTCAACAACGACCGACCGAAAAGGATGGACAGAAGTCCCCTCCTCTTCTGCTCCGGCTCGAAGATCTCTTCGGGCACCTCCTTCAATCCGGCCAGCTCCGAGGCTTTGCGCATGGCGTCATTGATGTTTCCGAGCTCATCGACGAGGCCGAGCTTCAGGGCCTGTCTGCCCGTGAAAACCCTCCCGTCGAAATAGGGAGCGATCGCCTCATAGTCTACCCGGCGGGCTTCCATAACCGTCTCCACAAACTGTTCATGAGTATCCATGATCATGTCCAGGAGCAGTTTCTCTTCCTCCGGCGTGAGCTCCCGGAAGGGTGAGCCCATGTCCTTATGGTCACCGCTCTTGATGGTTCGGCTTTTGATGCCAAGCTTTCCGAACAGTTCCTCCAGGTTGGTCAGTTCCATTATGACGCCGATGCTGCCCGTTATGGTGCCCGGATTACAGACGATCCACTCACCGGCACAGCTCAGGTAATATCCGCCGGAGGCAGCCACCGTGCCCATGGACACAACCAGGGGTTTTTCCTCCCTCAGTTTGACCAGTTCCGCATGGAGTTCCTGGGTGGGAGCGATAGCACCGCCGGGACTGTCGATCCTGAGGACGACCGCCTTGACGGAATGATCGGATCTGAGGATCTCCACCTGCTCCATGTACCAATCGACGTCGAGGATGGCCCCTTCGATCCTCAGAACCCCGAGGGCCTCTGAGGGAAACAGGTCCAGGCGGCCCCGGCCGGACAGGCCTACGGCGAAGGCGACGGCCACCGAAACGATGGCGATGAAGACAATGGCCTTGACTCCTCTACTCATCTCTCCTCCCTGCGGTGCGGATGATAAAAAAAAGCTGCGATCCCCTTCCGGTGAAGAACCTGGGTCTCACAGCTCTATTTTACTTTATTTCGCGAGTGATCAGGAAGTCTGCTCTTCCTTCTCCTCGTCATCGGGGGCCCCATCTTCGCCCTGGCTCTCCTCTTCCTCGCCGGTCAGACCGGTCTCGGCGTCCGCTTCACTCCCCTCGGCTATCTCCGGTTCAGGGGCTGTCTCTGTCTGTGCCGCCGGATCCTCACTGTCATCGGCGGCGCCCCCCAGGGCCTCATTCTCGGACTCCGGTTTGTGGGCGGCCAGCGACTCTCCCAGAATGTCACCCAGGGTCCCTCCTCCCTGGCTCGAGTTCAGATAGGAGGAGTAGTGCTTGCCGCCGGCACCCTCTTTGACAGCTGCGATGCTCAGACTGATCTTTCTCTCGTCACGGTCCAAACCGAGGATCTTGACCTTCACCTCTGAATCGGGTGGGTAGACCTCTTCTGATCTCTGGCCGTCATCCAGATCCATCTCGGAGATGTGAATGAGCCCCTCTATACCGTCGAAGATCTCGACGAACGTTCCAAAATCGGCATGGCTGACGACCCTTCCCTTAACGACCGATCCGACAGGGAATTTGGCTTCCATATCCTCCCAGGGATTGGTGGTCAGCTGCTTGAGGCCGAGGGAAAGCCTCTCCCTTTCCTTGTCGACGCTGAGGACCACAGCCCTTACGTTATCACCCTTCTTGAGGATTTCCGAAGGGTGGTTGACCTTCTGGGTCCATGAGATGTCGCTGACGTGGATGAGGCCGTCGATGCCCTCTTCGAGGCCCACAAAAGCTCCAAAATCGGTCAGGGTCCTGACCTTTCCCTCTATGACGCTGCCCTCAGGGTATTTCTGGGCGACGACGTCCCAGGGATTCGGCTCAACCTGTTTCATTCCCAGCGAGATGCGGCGGTTCTCCATGTCTATGCTGAGGACCTCCGCCTCGACCTTATCCCCGACCTCCACCAGTTTAGAGGGGTGTTTGATCTTCCGGTTCCAGGTCATCTCGGAGATGTGGACCAGGCCCTCCACGCCGTCCTCGAGTTTTACAAAAGCACCGTAGTCGGTGACGCTCACTACTGTGCCGGTGACCCTCGATTCGATGGGATATTTGACCTGAACCGATTCCCACGGATCCTCAGTGAGCTGTTTCATGCCCAGGGAAACCCTCTCCTTCTCCCGGTCGAACTTCAACACTTTGACCTCGACCTTCAAACCGACCGTCAGGATTTCTGAGGGATGCTGCATCCTTCCCCATGAGAGATCGGTGATGTGAAGGAGACCGTCAATGCCCCCCAGGTCGATGAAGGCACCGTAATCGGTTATATTCTTGACGATACCCTCCATGACCGATCCTTCCTCGAGGATCTTGAGGGTCTCTTCTTTCTTGTTTTCCCTCTCCTCCTCCAGGAGCACCCGTCGCGAGAGGACTACGTTTCCCCGGCGGGGATTGAATTTGATGATCTTGAAGAAGAAGTCCTCACCCACCAGTCGATCCAGGTTCCTTATCGGCCGGATGTCAACCTGGGAGCCGGGGAGAAAGGCCTTGACACCGATGTCCACCGTCAACCCTCCCTTGATGCGGGAGATGATCTTGCCGGTTATGGGGCGATTCTCCTCGTACGACTTTCCGATGTCGTTCCAGACCTTCATCTTGTCCGCTTTCTCCTTGGACAGATATATGAGGCCCTCGGAATCCTCCTTCTTCTCGAGAAATACCTCCACCGTATCGCCTACCTTAACGGTGAGCTCGCCATTCTCGTCACAGAACTGTTTCTTGGGGATCACGCCCTCGGACTTATAGCCGACGTCCACCAATACTCCATCGTCTGTGATCCCCACAACGCTGCCGTTGACGACCTCACGCTCCCTCAGGTCACGGATGCTTTCTTCGTAAAGGGAGGCAAAGTCCTCCTCTTCCGTCTCCTCGTCGGAAACTCCCGCGTCCGGAGCTTTCTCGTTTTCCTCTGCATCAACATCAATGTTGGCAGTGGTCACCTCCTCGGTGTCCTGGTCGGCGGTAGGTGTTTTCTCATCCATCATCATTCTTCGGCATTCCTCCTTAGCAGTTTCTTGGTCGAACGGTGGCGGATTATCCTATATTTGCGGTGGCATGTCAATCGGTACCCCCACCGAAAATCCAATAATTTAGGGCCTTCTGACCGAACCCGCTTTCCGGAACGGCCGCCTCCGACCCCGTCCGGCGGACGATGGCGGGCGTCCCCTTCGGGTGGTCATACCTCCTCGACGGGGGTGAAGCATGGTCCGATGAGACTGGAATTTACTGCGCCTGGAGGGTTTGGACGACCTCCTCAATCACCCAGGAGGGAGTCGAGGCACCCGCGGTAACGCCGATGACGGCATCAACCGGCAGGCTGAGGGCCTCTATCTCAGCGGCGCTCTCGATGTGGTAGGTGGGCGTTCCCTCTCGACCTGCCGCCTCCGTCAGTCTCGTCGTGTTGGCGCTGTTTCGTCCGCCCACCACGATCATGACATCGACCTCTCTGGCCAGGGCAAGGGCCTCCTGCATACGCGTCTGGGTAGCCTGGCAGGTAGTCCGGTACGCCTTGACTTCGGAGCAGACGCCGACGCAGTAGGCGGCCACCCGCTGGAGGTTTTCAATGGAATGGGTCGTCTGGGCCACGACCCCTACCCTGGATCGGAGGCTGCCTTTCTCGGCAAGCTCTTCCACGCTCTGCACCACCAGGCTGCCGTCCGGAGCGTAGCTCAGGATGGACATGACTTCAGGGTGGTCGGACTGCCCCACGATGATCACCTGATAGCCTTCCTCACCCAGGGAGATCACCCTGTCCCGCAGCCTGTTGACGAACGGACAGGTGGCATCCACCACCTGCAGGCTCCCCGCCTTAAGGTCCTGGACGACCTCCTTAGGGGCGCCGTGGGATCTGATGATGACGGTGCCGACAGATACGTCCTCGACTTTGCCGGCCATCTTAAGGCCCATCGACTCGAGACGCCGAACCTCCTGTGGATTGTGGATAATGGGACCCAAAGTGTGCACGGGGCCCGGCCCGTCCCTGAGCGCCGATACCGCCAGCTTGACGGCCCGCTCGACACCAAAGCAGAATCCGCCCGTCGACGCGACCTTAATTGTTCTCATCGCCGCCTTCCAGATCCTTAACCACCCGGCATATCAGATTCAGGACCTCCTCCGGGCCCATGGAGGTCGAATCGACGTAAATAGCGTCTTCGGCTCTCCTGAGGGGTGAATCGACCCGGGTGGAATCATCCCGGTCCCTTTTCTCGATGTCGGCAAGGACCCTGTCAAAGGGTTCCGCCATGCCCTTCTTCTTCAGCTCGAGCCAGCGTCTCCTTGCCCGTTCCTCAACGGATGCGTCGAGGTAGAATTTGGCCCTGGTATCGGGAAAGACGACCGTCCCGATATCCCTTCCCTCGGCGACAACACCTCCGCCCCGGCCCAGTTTTCTCTGCAGACGCACCATATGCAACCTTACCTCGCTTACGGCCGAAACCGCCGAGGAGGCGCTGCTCATCTCAGGGGTCCTGATAATCCGGGAGACGTCCTCCCCGTTCAGCAGGACCCTGTTCCCACCGGATGAGTGTTCGAATCTGATCTCGATGTTTTTGCAGAGCCGGTTCAGGCCCCGGCTATCGTCCAAACCCACTCCGGCGCGCCTGGCGGCCACTGCCACAGCCCTGTACATGGCCCCTGTGTCAAGGTGCTGGTAACCGAGCCGCTTTGCCAGTTCCCTTGCCAGGGTGCTCTTGCCCGCACCCGAAGGTCCATCGATAGCGACGATCTGCTTCATGAAGACCTCAGGAGTGTTCGGTCACCGACCCGGGGGCAAGGGCGTTCAACGTCTCCGGGAACTCTCTGAATGAGGTCGAGACGCAGGACGTATCGGTCACCTCACTGGGAGAACCAGCCATGAGGGAGAGGATCGCAGAGGCCATGGCGATACGGTGGTCACCCCCGCTGTCGAAACAGGCCGCACGGACCCTGGCTCCGCCATGGACGATGAAACCGTCATCGAGCTCCTCGATGGTTATTCCGGCCCCTCTGAGCATCTGAACGGTGGTCCTGATCCTGTCAGACTCCTTGACCCTGAGCTCAGCGGCCCCCCTGATGACCGTCGTTCCCTCCGCGGCGGCGGCTGCGACGGCGGCAAGAGGCAGTTCGTCGATAATGGAGGGGATCCATTCCGGCGGCACCTCGATGCCCTGTAAGGCCCTCGACCCCCTGACGCGGATGTCGGCGACGGGCTCATGATCGTCCGTTCTCTCCCGGACCTCGATATCCGCCGCCATGGATTCGAGGAGGCGAACGATCCCTGTTCTCGTGGGATTGACCCCGACGTTGCCGATCGCGACGTCCGATTCCCTGACCGTGCTGGCAGCAACCATGAAGAAGGCCGCTGAGGAGATGTCCCCCGGAACGTCTATTCCGCAACCTCTGGGGACCTGCCCCCCCTCGAGGGAAAGTCCCTCGCCGCCCTCGACCAGCCTGACACCCATTCTGCGCAATATCCTCTCGGTGTGATCCCGGCTCAGGGAGGGTTCCCTGAAGACGGTTCTGCCGGATGCCTGCAGGCCGGCCAGGAGAACGCACGACTTGACCTGGGCGCTGGCCACAGAGGAATGGTATTCGATCCCGGTGAGACCTCCTCCTCTGATCGTGAGGGGCAGGAGGTTCCCATTCTCCCTTCCGTCGACCAGGGCGCCCATGGACCTCAATGGATCAGCTATTCGGGCCATGGGTCGCCTGCGCAGGGAGGCGTCGCCGGTAAGAATGGACATGAAGGGGCAGCCCGCCAATAGACCGGCCAGCAGTCTGACCGCAGTGCCTGAATTTCCCAGGTCGAGGACATCCCCGGGTTCGCGGAGGCCGGAGGGCCCGGTTCCGTTGATGATCACCTTTTCCCCCAGATCCTCGACCTGGACGCCCAGGTGAACCACGGCCCGGAGGGTATTGTCCGTGTCCTCGGCCCTCAGAGGCCCGGTGACGACGGTGGGTCCCTCCCCGACGGCACCGAAAATATATGCCCTGTGGGTAATGGACTTGTCCCCGGGAACCTCAATCCGGCCATGAAGAGGACCCGCCGGGGTAATTCTCCAGTTCACCTCATCCCCCTGCGCACCGACGCGATGCCGGCAAAAAGGTCCTCGAGGCCATCTCTGTCCGAAGAAGCTATTGCCTCGTAAATCCGGTCGACGCTGTGCCTGTATCCCCTTAGCGCCTCCAGGAGGAATTCCCTGTTGGCCAAGGCGATGTCGGCCCACATCCTGGGGCTGCTGGCCGCCACCCGGGTGTAATCCTTCAGTCCCCCTCCTGACAGGGAGATCCAGCCGGGATCCTTGTCAAGAACCGCATGGACGATGCTGTATGCGGCCAAATGGGGGAGATGGCTTACCCAGGCGAAGATGGCATCATGTTCCAGTGGGTCCATGAAGTCGACGTGGGAACCCACGCCGGTCCAGAGGGAAGATATTTTTTCCTCATCGTCGCCGCGCTCTACGGGTGTGAGGATGACCCTGGCCCCTTCGAAGAGCCCCGTCCTGGCCGCTGTGGGACCGGATTTCTCGTCTCCGGCGATGGGATGTCCGGGGACGTAACGGTATTCGCCGCCCCTTTCCCGGCAGCGGCGGAATGCCTCAACGAGCGGTCCCTTGACACTTCCTACGTCGGTGACCAGCGTCCCCGGCTCGAATCCCTCCTCCAGCATCTCGATGATGGTCAGAACGGGTACAGCCAGCACAACGAGATCGCAGCCACCCATGCCAGCGGTGGATGGGGAAAGGCCTCTGTCAATGATCCCCCGCTCCACCGCGGTGGCCAGGAAGCCCTCGTCGGCGTCGCGGCCCACCACCGACCTGGCAAGGCCTCGCTCTCGCATATCCAGGGCGAGGGATCCCCCTATGAGGCCCAGTCCAACCACACATACGGTGTCGAAAAGCGGGGCTGACGCGGTATCCTTCAAAGTTTCCTTCCCAAAGCCTCAATGAGGGATTTTACCCTCACCATGAGCTCTGCAAACTCGGACAGGCGAAGGGACTGAGGCCCGTCGCACAGGGCCTCCTCGGGATTCTCGTGGATCTCGATCAGGAGCCCGTCGGCCCCGGCCGCGACGGCGGCAAGGCACATCGGGGAGACGAGGTCCGACCGACCGACTCCGTGGCTGGGATCCACTACGATCGGCAGGTGGCTCATATCCTTGACCAGGGGGACCGCGGAGAGGTCCAATGTGTTTCGGGTTTCCGTCTCGAAGGTCCTGACTCCCCTCTCACAGAGGATGACCTTCCTGTTTCCCTCGTGCAGGATGTACTCCGCAGACATAAGAAGCTCCTTAACGGTAGCGGACAGGCCCCGTTTCAACAGGACGGGCTTGTCAACCCTGCCGACCTCCTTGAGCAGGGTGAAGTTGGACATGTTCCGCGCTCCGATCTGGATGATGTCGGCGTAACGGTACACCAATTCCGTGTCCCTGGGATCCATGAGCTCCGTGATCACGTACAGCCCGGTTTCCTCCCTCGCCTCGGCGAGGTACTTGAGGCCCTCCTCGCCAAGGCCCTGGAAAGCATAGGGAGACGATCTCGGTTTGAATGCTCCGCCTCTGAGAAAGGTCCCGCCGGCCGCTTTAACGGCGCGCGCGACCTGGAGGAGTCCCTCGCGGGTCTCGACGCTGCACGGTCCGGCCATGATCCTCACTTCGTCATCACCGATGGTCAGGTCACCGATCTGTACCCTGGAGTTTTCCCTCTGAAAATCGCGGCTGGCCAGCTTGAAGGGTTTCAGGATAGGCAGTATCTTCTCGACGGCAGGGTAGGCGGCAAGAGAGGCCTCCCTCAGGATCCTCTCGTCGCCTATGGCGCCGATGATGGTCCTTTCCTCTCCCTTGGAGACGTGTACCTTCAGGCCCTTCTCGTGCAGTTTTTCGGAGACATAGTCGATATCGGACTGTGTCGATCCCGGTTTCAGTACGATGATCATGGAATTGTCCTCATATTTTCCTTACTGCAGTTACCGTTTCATGTATTGAATCATCAGGTCTCTGTTGAAAACGGGAGGATCAACGCTGCCTGTTGGGAAAGTAGATATCAGAAAATAGAAACCGGAGGATTGGAACATGGGCTTCGGAATATGAACTGTCCGATTTTCTAATTTCCCATGCTCTGATGATCGAATTTCCGCGTTTCCTCATAATATTTCCATTAACGCCTTAAAAAAGATATCGTTCTCCTCGGGCAGGCCTATCGTCACCCTGATCGTCTGCGGCAATCCGTACCCCGCCATGGGCCTTACGATAACACCCCTGTCGAGGAGCCCGTTGTAGACCTCCCCACCGTCCCTTCCGGCGAGGTGGATAAGGAGGAAGTTGGCCGCCGAAGGTGTCGTCATCAGGCCGATGTCCTCCAGTGCCCTGCTCAGGCGGTCCATCTCCGCCCGGTTCAATTGAACGGCGCGCTGGATGAACTCTTCATCCTCGAGGGCCGCGGCGGCGGCGGCCTGAGCGACGCTGTTGACGTTAAAAGGCTGTCTGATGCGGTTTATCAGCTGGACGAGGGGTTCGGGCATCACCGCGTATCCGACCCTGAGCCCGGCCAGACCGAATGCCTTCGAGAAGGTCCTCGTTACGACAATTGGCCGTCCTTCCTTGAACAGCTCCACGCCGTCGGGAAAGCCGTCCAGACCTGCAGCGTATTCAAAGTAGGCCTCGTCGAGGACCAGGAGAACGTGGGGCGGCAGGGCGGCTATGAAATCCTCAAGCTGGGTGCCGTTCACGTAGGTACCGGTCGGATTGTTGGGGTTGGCTATGAAGACGATCCTGGTTCGGGAGGTTATCGCATCACGCATTGCCCCCAGGTCGTGGCGCAGCTCCTTATCCAGGGGAACCTCCACCCCCCTCGAACCGTGGGCAAGGGTCGCCAAACGATAGACGATGAATGCGGGCCAGGCATACAGCGTCTCATCGCCGTTGCCTAGAAGAAGTTGAGTCAGCAGTTCCAGGATCTCGTTGGACCCGTTGCCCAGAACGATATTTCCATCCGGTACACCGTGCCTGTCCGCGACGAGTTTCTTCAGGACGTAGGTGCCGCCGTCCGGGTACCGGTTCACATCGGCAGCTGCCCTCCTCATGGCCTCGAGCGCTCGATCCGACATGCCCAGAGGGTTCTCGTTGGAGGCCAACTTGACGATCTTCGACAGACCCTTTTCCCGGGCCACCTCCTCGATGGGCTTACCCGTCTGATACGGAACAAGGTCCTCGACGGAGCTGTGCGCGGGTTTGAATATTTTCTGTGGCATGGATATCCTCTAATCTTTCAGATCAAAGTACTGAGTGGTAAGTTCCAGGTGTATAAGAGCTAAGGATTCGGCTCTTGGTAATTTGCCCCTTGCCCCAGACACTGGGAGCGCTGAAATCATCCGCTATTTTCAACGGTACCTTTTGGATACGACCCCAGAACCTTCACGAACATGCACAGGTCGCTGAGCTTCGCCAGGGTTTCCTCCACTCTCCTGTCGTCCCTGTGCCCATCGAAATCGACAAAGAACAGATAGTCCCAGGCCTTTTTCTTGGACGGCCTCGATTCGATCCTGGTGAGGTTAATGCTGTTTTCACTGAAGGGCTTGAGCATCTCATACAGCGCCCCCACCCGATCCTTGATGGAGAAAACGAGGGATGTTTTATCGCTTCCGGAGGGGGGAACCGATTCCTCAGAGAAGATGAGAAAGCGAGTTAGATTCTCCTCCCAGTCTCCGATGTCTCTTTCCAAAACCGGCAGATTATAGAGTTCACCGGCCATCTCCCCCGCGACGGCAGCCGCCCCACCCTCCGCCTGACAGAGGGCTGCGGCTTCCGCTGTGCTCCTTGTCCCGACGAGTTCGGCCCCGGGAAGATTGTTCGTCAGCCATTTCCGGCACTGCGCCAGAGCCTGGGGATGGGAGTATACGGTCCTGATCCCGGCGGTGACCCGTTCCCTGGATAACAGCATGAGACTTATGGGCAGGATGACTTCACCCACGATCACCAGCGAGGACTCAACCAGGAGATCCATGGTGGAGGTCACGGCGCCCTCATTGGAATTCTCTACCGGGACGACTCCCCTCTGGGCCAAGCCGAGCTTGACCATATTGAAGACGCCCTCGATGGTTTCGGCCGGGACATATCGGGCACCGTCGCCAAAGGCTTTCCTGGCCGCCTGATGGGTGAACGTCGCAACGGGCCCGAGGTAGGCGACTGTCGGTTCGGCCTCCATATCAGGGACCCTGGAAAACCCCTATCTTCCTGAAGCGGCGCCACCTGTCCTCGACCAGTTCCTCGGGAGTCAGTTTCCCCAGCTCTTCCAGATGTCTCTTTACGGCCTGGCCGATGGCTGCCGCAGCTGCGGGATAGTCGCGATGGGCTCCGCCAAGGGGTTCCGGGACGATCTCGTCGATAATCCCCAGCTCGAGGCTGTCCGAGGCCGTGACCTTCATCGCCTCAGCGGCGTCCTTGGCGTAATCCTGGCTCTTCCACAGGATGGCCGCGCAACCCTCGGGCGAGATAACGGAATAGATGCTGTTCTCCATCATGAGAACCCTGTTGGCCACCGCCAGAGCCAGTGCTCCTCCGCTGCCGCCCTCGCCGGTTATCACCGTCACTATGGGGATGGTCAGGTCGGCCATCTCGATGAGATTCCGGGCTATGGCCTCAGCCTGTCCCCTTTCCTCAGCCTCGATGCCCGGAAAGGCGCCGGGCGTGTCGACGAGGGTGAGTATTGGGATGTGAAACTGTTGTGCCAGCTTCATCAGCCGGAGGGCTTTCCGGTATCCTTCGGGATGTGACATCCCGAAGTTCCTCATGAGCTTCTCCTTTGTATTCCTCCCCTTCTGATGACCGATGATCATCAGCGGCTCGCCCATGAAGGTCCCCACTCCAGCGACGATGGATTTGTCGTCCGCGTAGGACCGGTCCCCGTGCAGCTCGACGAAGCGATCGGCGAGCAGGTCGATGAAATCCAGCGTATAGGGCCTCATCGGGTGACGGGCGATGAGGGTCCTCTGCCATCTTCCCAGCTTGGAATATACCTCGTGGCGCATTTTTTCCAGCTTCTTCTCGAGCCTCTGGATATCGTCCGTCAGGTCGACACCCGACTCCTCCGTCTCCATGTGTTTCAGCTCCGATATCCGCCGCTCCAGCTCGTAAACGGGTTTTTCGAAATCAAGGTAGTATTCGACCATGGAAAAAGATCCTCATATAAATGATATAGTTCCGGGCTCCAGGTTCCATGCCCCGGGCTGGATCAGGACCCTGTTACCGGTACCTCGTTTTCAGCTACCGATAAAACTGTAGTTTACCACTTGAGGCCCGAAACTTGAAACCCGTATCCTGCCACCCGGACCGGTCCTCTAGGCGAAGGTCACTGAACCGTGCCCAAACCTTCCCTCCACTTCGTTGACCATCTCCTCCGATGTGTCCACCCTGAGGTCATCGCCCACCCTGATGATCGTTTCCGATTTGGTCGGGATGGTCAGCCTTATCTTTACCCGGCAGTCACCCCTGTGCCTTAACAGGATCGATCTCAGAACATCGAGATCATCCCTTGACAGGCCCAGGGTGGACAGATTGATCTGGACGACCTCGGTCACCTTTTTCCTGTATTCCTCCAAGAGGTCGATCTCCTGGACCTTGATCTTGGGCTTTTCCCCGTTGGAGTCCACCACACCCTTGACGAGTATAGGCTGATCGGAGGCCAGGATAGCCGTGGACTCCTTGAAGACATCCGAGAAGATCACCAATTCCGCATTCCCGTGGAGGTCCTCAAGGGTCAGAAAGGCCATCCTGTCGCCTTTTTTCGTGCTGATCTCCTTGACACTCTGTTTGATGCCCGCCACACGGACTTCCTGCCCTTCCGCCAGTTCGCCCAGTTTGCCCAGATCGGTTGTGATGTATCTGTCCAGGTCGGCACGGTACTTATCGAGCGGGTGTCCGCTGATGTAGAATCCCAGGCTGTCCTTTTCGTAGCTGAGCCGGAGATGTTCGCTCCACGGTTCCACCTCCGGAAGCAGATGGGACGGATCGGCCTCCATGGCGCTGTCGAACATGCTGATCTGACCGTTGGCTCGGTCCTTCTGAACCTTCTGCCCCCTCTCGATGGCTCCATCGAGCGCGGCCAGATTCTGAGCCCTGTGCCCGCCGAACCCGTCGAAGGCCCCTGATTTGATGAGGCTTTCGATCACCCTTCTGTTGACTTTCCGGAGATCGACCCTGGCGCAGAAGTCCTCCAGGGAGTGGAACGGAGCACCCTCCGATTCCCTCTGCCGAAGGATCTCGTCGAGGGCCGCCAGGCCGACGTTCTTTACGGCTCCCAGACCGAAACGGATGCCCCCTTCGACGACGCTGAACGGGATCTCCGATTCATTGATATCGGGGGGCAGGGGCTTGATCCCCATCTCCTTGCATACGCCGATGTGTCCGGTGACTTTATCCGAGTTGTCCATCTCACTGGTGAGCAGGGCGGCCATGAACTCTTCCGGAAAATGGGCCTTGAGATAAGCCGTGCGGTAGGAGATCAGGGCGTAGGCGGCGCTGTGAGATTTATTGAAACCGTATCCGGCGAAGTAGACTACGGTGTCGAAGATCTTCTTCGCCTTGGCCTGGGGGATATCCCTCTTTTTCGCCCCATCCATGAATCGTTCCAGCTGTCTTTCCATCTCCTCGGGCTTCTTTTTTCCCATGGCCCTTCTGAGGAGATCCGCCTCGCCCAGGCTGTAACCGGCGATCTCGCTGGCGATCTGGATCACCTGCTCCTGATAGACGATCACGCCGTAGGTTTCCTCGAGGATTCCCTTTAGCTGAGGGAGGTCATAGGTGATCTCCTGTCGTCCCTGCTTACGGTTAATGAAATCCGTCACCATCCCGCTCCCGAGCGGACCCGGACGGTAGAGAGCCACCAGGGCGATGAGTTCCTCGAAGGAACCGGGCTTCATCTTGACCAGGAGATCCTTCATGCCGGAACTCTCCAGCTGGAACACGCCGTCGGTATCACCCCGTGACAGGAGTTCATACGTCGTCCGATCGTCCAGAGGGAGTCCCTCCTGGGAGATGGCGGGCCTTCCCTCCCTCTCAAGCCTCCTGTTGGCCAGGGTGAGGGCGTTGTCAAGGAGGGTGAGGGTTCTCAGGCCGAGGAAGTCGAACTTGACCAGGCCCACCTTTTCCAGGTCGCCCATGGCATACTGGGTGAGGACCTCTTCACCCTTCGAACCCTTGAAGAGAGGAACATATTCGTTCAGCGGTCGGTCACTGATGACCACCCCTGCCGCATGGGTGGAAGCGTGCCGCTGCAACCCCTCGATCTTCTGGGCCAGCTCTATGAGCTCAGCCACCCTCTTGTCCTTTTTCATCATCTCCCGGAGCTGGGGTTCCTGCTCGAGGGCCTTGCTGAGGGTGATGCCGATGATGTCCGGGACCATCTTCGCGATCCGATCCACTTCCGCATAGTTCATGTCCAGGGCCCGCCCCACGTCCCTTATCGCTCCCCTGGCCGCCATTGTACCGAATGTGATGATCTGAGCGACCCTGTCCTCGCCGTACTTACCTGAGACGTATTTCAGGACCTCGTCTCTTCGGTCCATGCAGAAGTCGATGTCAATGTCAGGCAGACTGATCCTTTCCGGATTGAGAAAGCGTTCGAAGAGGAGCCCGTACTCGATGGGATTGATGTCCGTGATCCCGAGAGAATAGGAGGCCAGCGAGCCGGCGGCGGAACCACGACCGGGACCGACCGGGATACCCTGATCCCTGGCATATCTGATAAAATCCCAGACGATGAGAAAGTAACCTGCAAATCCCATCTCAGTGATGGTCTCGAGTTCCTTCGCCAGGCGGGTTTTATACTTGGTATGGACCATCTCCCGCTCGTCCTCGGCAAGAGCGGACAGAATGGACTCCATACGGCGTTCGAAGCCCTCCCGGACCTCTCTGACCAGGCAGGCCTGCGGTGTCATGTCATCGGGGACCGGGAAATGCGGCAGATGAGTCTTTCCGAGGGGGATCTCCAGGTTGCATCGCTCGGCCACCTCAAGGGTATTGGTGAGGGCCTCGGGAAACTCCCGGAAATGGGATGCCATCTCCTCGGCGGACTTGAGATAGAGCTCCTGGGCATCCATCCTCATCCGGTCCTCGTCGTTGACCGTCTTGCCCGTCTGTATGCAGAGGAGAACATCGTGCATGCGCTGATCGTCCCTTCGCAGGTAGTGAACGTCGTTGGTCGCAACCAGGGGGACTCCCAGATCGGTGCCTATCTTCGCCAGGCCCGCGTTGGCCCGGGCCTGTTCCTCGAGGCCGTTATGTTGAATCTCAAGATAGTACGAGTCCTGGAACACGTCTCTGTACCAGGCGGCAGCCTCGACCGCCTCTCCTTCATTGCCTTTCAGAAAGCGCCTGGCCACTTCTCCCTTGAGACAGGCCGACAGGGCGATCAGACCTTCATGGTTCTGTTCGAGAATTTCCCTGTCGATCCTCGGTTTGTAGTAGAACCCGCTTTGGAAGGATTCCGAGGAGAGCTTCAGGAGATTCTGGTAGCCGGCAAGATCCCGGGCCAGCAGAACGACGTGGTAGGCCACTTCGCCATACCCGTCGGGCTGTCTCTCGGTGCGGCTGCCTGGGGCGACGTAGAATTCCTGGCCGATAATGGGCTTGATCCCCGACCTCAGAGCACTCTGGTAGAAATCGATGACCCCGAACATGGCCCCATGGTCGGTTACAGCCAGGGCCGGGAAGCGCATCTTGGCCGCCAGATCCGTCAGCTCCCGAACGCGGCAGGCCCCATCCAGGAGACTGTAGGAGGTGTGGACGTGCAGATGGACAAAATCGACGTGCTTCATAAAAACAGTGTCCCGTGCCTAGTAGTCGAGGTTCTCGACCTGGAACCTGAAATATGGAACCGGATTTATCCTTACTCCCACTCGATGGTGGCCGGGGGTTTCGAGCTGATGTCGTAGACGACCCTGTTGACCCCCTTGACCTCGTTGATGATCCGGTTGGATATCCGGTTGAGCAGTTCGTAGGGCAGGTGCACCCAGTCGGCAGTCATTCCGTCCATGCTGTGCACGGCACGCACGGCGATGGCATTCTCATACGTCCGCTCATCCCCCATGACCCCTACCGTCTTGATCGGGAGCAGAACGGCTAAGAGCTGCCAGATGGTATCGTAAAGTCCCGAGGCCCTTATCTCCTCACGGACGATGGCGTCGGCCTCCCGCAGCACAGCCAGCCTCTCCTCGGTGACCTCGCCTATGACCCTGATGCCCAGGCCAGGACCGGGGAAGGGGTGCCGTCCCACGATCTCGTTCGGGATACCGAGCTCCCTGCCCACCTCCCTGACCTCGTCTTTGAACAGTTCCCTCAGGGGCTCGACAAGTTCGAGGTCCATCTTCTCGGGGAGGCCACCGACGTTGTGATGGGTCTTGATGGTGGCCGAAGGCCCCTTGAACGACACGCTCTCGATGACGTCCGGGTAGAGGGTACCCTGGGCCAGGAACTTTACGTCGCCGAGCTTCTTGGCCTCGATCTCGAACAGGCGGATGAATTCGTTGCCGATGATGATCCTCTTTTTCTCCGGATCCTCGACACCCTTCAGTTTTTCCAGGAACTCGGGGCCGGAGTCCAGGACAATGAGAGGGATGTGGAAGTAATCTGAAAAGACCGTTTTTACCCGTTTCCTTTCGCCCTTCCTGAGAAGGCCGTTGTCCACAAAAACGCATGTGAGGCGATCCCCGATGGCCCGGTGAACCAGGACAGCGACGACGGAGGAATCCACTCCTCCGGACAGGGCGCACAGGACTTTCCCTTCCCCGCCCACCTTCTCTCTGATCTGTTCGATGGCCATCTCGATGTAGGACTTGGCCGTCCACACCGGCGACAGCCGGCAGATCGAGAAGAGGAAATTCTCCAGGATGTGGGTACCCCGAGGGGTATGCACCACCTCAGGATGGAACTGGACCGCGAATATCCTGCTTTCCCGGCTGCTCATGGCTGCTATGGGGGAGTTGTCCGTATGGGCGATGGGGACGAAATCCTCCGGGGCCGACTCGATGCGGTCGCCATGGCTCATCCAGACCTTGGTCTGATTGGCCTCGCCGGTCTCGAAACCCCTGAAGAGATCCGCGTTGCTGTCGATGGTGAGCATGGCGTGACCGTATTCCCGCTTCTCGGCCCTGCCCACAGTTCCCCCCAGGAGATGGGTAATGAGCTGCATACCGTAGCAGATGCCGAGGAACGGGACCCCGAGCTCGAAAAGCTCCGCCGAAACCGTGGGCGCATCGTCATCCATGACGCTGGACGGCCCACCGGAAAGGATGATCCCCTTGGCTCCGAACTCCCGTATCCTGTCCAGCGGAACGGTGCAGGGAAGGATCTCGCAGTAGACCTTCTGCTCCCGGATCCTCCGGGCGATCAACTGCGTGTACTGACTCCCGAAGTCGAGGATCAGGACCTTCTCGTCGTGGATGTCGACGCCTGGCAACGGTTTACCTCACGATCCTTGAGTCCAAAGGCCAAAATCCAAAGGCCAAAACTTTTTCTAAGTTACCGTGATCATTTAATATTTAGTGGTTGATGTCCTTTTTGGATTTTAGATTTTGGATTTTGGATTGACTATTTGTTATCCACCCAGTAGTTGGGGGCCTCCTTGGTGATGATGACATCGTGAACGTGGCTCTCCCTGAGCCCGGCGGCGGTGATCCGCATAAAGTTCGCCCCTGTCCTCAACTCCTCGAGATTCCGGCTTCCGGTGTAACCCATACCGGACCTTAGCCCCCCGATCATCTGGAAAATGGTGGCCGAGAGGGGGCCTCTGTAGGGCACTCTTCCCTCGATCCCCTCCGGAACGAGTTTCCCCTCCAGCTCGACGGACTCCTGGAAGTAGCGGTCCTTGCTGCCCCTCTTCATGGCCTCCAGGGAGCCCATGCCCCGATATACCTTGTAGGAGCGCCCCTGGAAGAGGACCAGTTCCCCGGGGCTCTCGTCGGTGCCGGCGAAAAGGCTCCCGATCATGACCGAGTGCGCCCCGGCCGCGATGGCCTTGACGATGTCTCCACTGAACTTGATGCCCCCGTCGGCGATGATGGGCACACCGGTGCCTTCCGCCTCCGCGGCGCACCTGTGGATGGCCGTGATCTGGGGAACACCGACACCCGAGATCACCCTCGTCGTGCAGATCGACCCCGGGCCGACTCCGACCTTGACGGCGTCGACTCCCGCGTCGATGAGGGCACGCGTTCCCTCTCTCGAGGCAACGTTGCCGGCGATGAGTTCCACCTCCGGGTAGCGTTTCTTCAGTCGCTTGACCGCGTCGATGACGCCCGAGGAGTGTCCATGGGCCGTATCGACGGCGAGAACGTCCACACCCGCCTCGACCAGGGCCGGGGCGCGCCCCTCGACATCATCACCGACGCCGACGGCCGCTCCCACCCGGAGGCGGCCCATTCCATCCTTGCAGGCGTTGGGGTACTTCCTCGTCTTCTCGATGTCCTTGATGGTGATGAGGCCGGCGAGATTGAAGTTATCGTCCACCACCAGCAGTTTCTCGATCCGATGCTCGTGGAGGAGGCTCTTGGCCTCCTCCAGGGTCGTTCCAGGGCGGACGGTCACCAGGTCGCGGCTGGTCATGACCTCGGAGATCTTCTTGTCCAGACGGGTCTCGAACCTGAGGTCCCTGTTAGTCAGGATCCCCACCAGTCTGCTGTCCTTCGATCCATCGGCGGTAATGGGGACTCCGGATATCCTGTACTTGGACATGACCTCGAGGGCCTCGTGTACCTTCTGGTCCGGATGCATCGTGATAGGATCGACGATCATCCCGCTCTCCGATTTCTTGACCTTGTCCACCTCGCCGGCCTGGGACGGTACACTCATGTTCTTGTGAATAATCCCGATCCCGCCCTCCTGAGCCATGGCAATGGCGGTTCTCGACTCGGTCACCGTGTCCATGGCCGCACTGAGAAGGGGAATTTTGAGTGCCACGTTCCTGGTCAACCTGGTCTCAAGCATGACCTCGGAGGGGAGAACGCTGGACTCAGCCGGCAGGAGGAGAACGTCATCGAAGGTCAGGCCAACATCAACGTTATCTGACAGCATAAACTTTCTCCTTGTTTGATCTGAAAATTCCGAAAACCCCGCTGCGTGGCGGGGTCGAAAACCTGTCTGTGAAAGGGGTCCCATCTAGGTGAATTTAGGGAGATTAGTAACAATAGAAGAAAGTGTCAAGCTTGCAGGTCATATTTCACTGTCTGGTGCCTGCAGGCTTGACACCTTCTTAGTTCGAAGAGCCAGGTGCTGAGTGCTAAGGAGAGCCCAAAGTCCCGAATCCAAAAGCCAAAACAGGAGAACCCCGATGAGGAGGATAATTAACAGCTAATAGGACTTAAAAGGCGCGTGAGAATGGGTGAGATGGATGGCCGCAGTCTTGAGGAGACCGGAGGCATATGTGGGACATACGTCGAGGATTTCCGAAAGGCGAGAACGCAGCCCTTCGACTCTGCTCAGGGCCCCGAGCCTGTCGAGGGGCAGATTGCCCTTTATCGCGCGCCTCATTAAATGCCCAGATAAGCTTCCCGTATTTCGTCGGACGCCTTGATCACCTCCGGCGTCCCTTCCGCCTTGATCGTCCCCTCGTGCATGACGTAGACGTAGTCGGCCGCGTCGAGGGAGGCCGCGGCATTCTGTTCCACCAGGAGGATCGTCAGCCCCACCTCTTCCTTCAGCCTTTCGACCGTCTCGAAGATCTCCATGATAAGTTTCGGGGCCAGCCCCTGGCTCGGTTCGTCCATCATGATCAGCTTGGGCTTCGTCATGAGGGATCGGCCGATGGTGACCATCTGCTGTTGCCCTCCGGACAGGGTTCCCGATTTCTGGTTCCGGCGCTCGGCGAGAATGGGGAAAAGGGAGTAGATCAGGTCGAGGGTCTTCTCCTTTTCCGCCAGGGCCTCCTTGCGGTAGGCTCCCATGACCAGGTTCTCGTAGACGGTCATCTCCTTGAACAGGTGCTTTCCCTCAGGGACCAAGGTGATGCCGAGGTCCACCTTCCTGTGGGCGGGGAGCTCAGTGACGTCGTTGCCCTCGAAGACCACCTTTCCCCTACGCGCCGTGACACCACCGAGGATCGTCCACAGCAAGGTGGACTTTCCCGCCCCGTTGGGCCCCAGGATGGACGTGATCGCTCCGGCCTCGGCCTGCAGGTTTGGTCCCCACAGGACCTGCATGGGGCCGTACCCGGATTCCAGTTTTTCCACCTTAAGCATGGGCCTCCTCCGGTGGTTGACCGAGGTAGACCTCGATGACCCTGGGATCGCTCAGCGCTTCCTGAGTAGGCTCGTCGACAAGCAGCGCACCCTGGTGCATGACGATAACCCTCTCGGCCAGGCCGGCCACGGCCCTCATGATATGCTCGACCATGGACACTATGGCGATCCCCTCTGTGTCCCGGATCTCCCTGATGAAAGCCACCATCTCGTCGATGTCCTTCGGGTTCATGCCGGCCATGGCCTCGTCCATGAGCAGGAGCCGGGGTTTCATGGCCAGGGCCCGGGCGATCTCCACCAGCTTCTTCTCGACGGGGGTGAGGCCTCCTGCCGGTTTGTCCCGGTGCTCCTTCAGGCCGATGATATCGATATAGTGATCGGCGAGTTCCATGGCCCGGTCGACGCTGATCTCACTACCGGCCGCGCCGAACATCCCGCCGATGGCTATATTCTCCCTCACGGTGGCCGAGGCGAAGGGCCTCGGGATCTGGAAGGTGCGTCCGATGCCCAGGTGGGCCCTCTTATAGGCGGGGTACCTGGTCACGTCGACGTCCTCGAAGATGATCCTCCCTTCATCGGCGGGAAAAACGCCGTTGATGAGGTTGAACATCGTCGTCTTGCCCGCGCCGTTTGGCCCGACGATGGCCATGAGCTCACCGTGCCTGATCTCGAAGGACATGTCATCGACCGCCACGAGGCCGCCGAACCGCTTGGTGACATTCTCAACTCTCAACAGGGACATCTCTCACCTCAGATAATAAACTTCTCGAGGGGTGTTCCAAACACCCTCTTCTTGAGGATCCCCACGGTGCCCTCGGGGAACAGGACGATGATCATGATGATGATGGGCGCGAAGATCATGAGCTGGAAACCGGGGAGGACAATGGCCAGGTAGTATTTCGATACGCCGTAGATCAGCCCTCCCACGATGGGGCCGAGAAGGGTGCCCGCGCCTCCGAGGAGGACGATGATGATGGCCTCCACCGTGTAGTGGATGGCGAAGACGTCTGTCGGGTAAACGTAGGTGAGCTTGAGGGCCCAGGCCGATGCTCCCAAAAGGCCGGCCAGGATGGCGCTGGTGATGAAGGCGATGAGCTTGTATCTGGTCACGTTGATGCCCATCACCTTGGCTGCGTCCTCGTCCTCCCGCAGGGCCGTCAGGGCGTATCCCACCTTGTTCCTCATGTAGAGGAGGGTCATGACGGCGGCGAGAAATGCTACCCCGAAGACGATCACGTCGGCCCATTTCATGGACAGGGCCATGGCCGTCTCCCTGCCGAAGGCCGTCTTCATGTGGCGGGAGAAGATCATGCCGTCCGATCCGTTCCAGATCCTGGCCCCCTCGATGAGGAACCGGAAACCCTCGTTGACGCCTATGGTGGCGATGGCAAAATACGCCCCCCTCAATCGGAGGGCCACAGCCCCCACCGCCAGGGAAAGAAGGGTGGAGAACACCGCGGCCAGGATCATGCCGATGACGATCATGGTCAGGCCCAACCCCTTGTCGAAGAGGTAGTATATGGACACGGCCATGCCGTAGGTTCCCACTCCCAGGAAGGCCACGTAGCCGAAGTCAACGTACCCCGTCATGCCCATAAAAAGGTTGAAGGCCTGGCCCAGAGCGCAGAAGAAGGCCAGCTGGGAAATGAGCTGCCACTTGCCCGGAACCATCTGTCCGATCCCGAAGAGGATCCCGTAGCCGATGAGGACCGGCAGAATCGGATAGTAGGCCCTGACCGGCCGCATCATTTCACCTTCAGGAGGCCGGTGGGCCTGAGGAGAAGGATCACCAGGAGCATGACGAAGGAGAAGAAACGGGTCATGGCGAAGGGCTCAAGCCCCTGGAACTGGGCGAACAGCGTGTAGGAGCCGTTCTCCACCAGGCCGAAGACAAGGCCGCCGAAGAAGGCTCCGTAGGGGGAGGCCAAACCTCCGAGGACGGCGATGACGAAGGACTTGAGGGTGTAGGGACCTCCCATGTAGGGATTGATCCCCACCGGGATGAACATGGTCAGGAGGACGCCGCTGGTCACCGTGAGGCCGATCCCCAGGGAAAAGCTCAGGGCGTACTGCCAGTCCACGTTGACGCCGCACACCCGGGCTCCCACGTCGTCCTCGACGACGCTGCGCATGGCCATGCCGGCACGGGTCTTCCGGAACCACAGGTAGAGGAGGACCGCGATGGTCAGACTGCCGAAACTGGCGATCAGCTTGGTGTAGGGAAGGACCGTGACGCCCAGGTCAAGCTTGCCGATAGCCCAGTTGAAGCCCCTCGCCTCGGAGGTGAACAGCTGTTTAACGGACTCCTCGAGGATAACGCCGATGGAAAACGTCACCAGGAGGGTGGCCAGCTCGGGAGCCTTGTCCTGACGGCGCCCTCCATAGATATAGAGGAGGAAACCGTACAGGAAGATGATCGCCACGAAGAGAGTGATGGCGAAGTGGAGCTTGAAGGCCGCGGAAAGAAATCTCATGACGACGAGCAGAGCGACAAGAATCCCCGCCCCCATGCCGACCGCCCTCATGTCGAGACTTTTGATGCCCGAACCACTCGGGGAAACGAGGGGCTTTAACGCCCCGAAGTAGAAGAGCATCCCCAGGGCCATCCCGATGGCAAAAGCAACCGGGATGGCCAACACCGGCGGGACGCCCGCCGCCTGGAACATCATCAGGGATGTAAACGCCCCCACCATGATGAAGGCGCCGTGCCCCACGTTGACCACCTGCAGAACACCGAAGATCAGGCTCAGTCCCATGGTCGCCATCCCGTAGACAGAACCGAGGACGAGGCCCTGCAAAAGGTTTCCGGATAGTTGTTCAAAGATCACTGGCTCATCCTCGCAGACCCTCCTGGGGATGGGGATGGAATCCGGCGAAAGCGCTCCTTATGGAGCGCTTTCGCCCTCAACCATGCCACCAATATCCTACAGAATTATTACCAAGAACTGGCGACGACCGGCCCCTTCCGGTGGGACCGGTCCTTGACGCCAAATGAATTATTCGAAGTCAGGCTTCGGAAAGACCGGTTTGGCCGTCTGGGCATCCTCGGGCCAGATGATCTTCCTCTCACCCTTCTGCCACTGGACGTTCACCATGGAGTGGCCGATCTGCTTGCCGGTGTCATCGATATCCCATCCGCCGTAGAAGGACATGAAGGTCAGGTCGCCCAGGGTCTTGCGGAGCACATCGGAATCCACCGAATCGCTCTTCTCCACCGCCAGGACCAGGGCGAGCACCTGGGCGCTGGCCTCGGCCGCGTGGTAGTCGGGGAGCATGTCCTTGCCCACGGCCTTCTTGAACAGGGCGACGTACTCGTCCTGGCTGGGGCCGATCCATGTCATGCCCGCGGCCTTTGCGCCCTCCTCCGAGAAGGTGACGCCGTACTCCCAGTGAGACGGGCCCATGACGCCCTCCGCCAGATCGCCGAGGGCCTCACCGAAGGCGGGCAGGGTGGCGGCGGCGATCAGGGACAGGAGCTTGACGTTGATGTCCAGGTCTGCCATCTGCTTGTTGAACAGCTGGCCGTCCTGGAAGTGACCGCCCCCGATGACGATCTCGGGATCGGACGCCTTGAGGTCTGAGAGGAGGGGGGTCAGGTCTTCCACTTTCATGGGATACGTTCGCTTGAACACCACCTCGAAGCCCAGTTCCCTGGCCTTGGCCTCCGCGCCGTCCATGACGGACCGGGCAAATTCGGAGTCCTCGTAGGCAAGGGCTACTCTTTTGACGTCGGGGGCGATCTTCTTGACCATCTCGAGGGTTCCGACATGGTAGCTGGAGCCGGGGCCGATGGTCTGGACGACGTACTCGAAGCCCTGTGTGAAGATCTTGTCCGAAGCGCCGCCGTGATCCATGTAGACGATGCCGTACTTCTCGGCCACCGGAGCCCCGGCGAGGGTGAGGCCGGAGCTGTAGGGGGCGAAGGTGACGGTCACCTTGTCGGTGGTGATCAGCCTCTCCAGGAGGCTGGTGACGGATTCCTTCTTGGATTCACAGTCATAGTACTTGTAAACCAGCGGGACTTTCTTGCCGCCCACATTGACACCGCCGTAGACCGAGTTCACCCAGTCAACGGCCGCCTGAACCCCTCCCACCGCCTGCTCGCCGGCCTTGGCGTAGCTTCCGGAAAGGGCGGCCGGGTGTCCGATGACGATACTGTCGACTGCATGGGCAGGGGCAACGAAGAAAGCAATCGCCAGAAAGGGAACTACCAGTAGGATCAGACCTCTTTTCTTCATAGTGCTCTCCTTTTGGTTAAGGCGGTGGCCTATAGTGCCACCAAATACCTTACTAAAATACTACGTCTTTATCCTGAATTCAACCGCTTTAAGGGCACGAACATTATGTCTCAAAGAAATGTACAGGCGGCCCTCGACACCCCCGAAAGAGCCGGGTAAAATCGGAAATTGCCCCAATTTGATAGCAAACAGCGGCATTTCAGTCAATAAAAAACGATTTTGCTGAGGGAAAAGGATGATCGGGGATGAGACATTGGATTTTAGGGATTAGAGATCAGACATTGGACATCAGAGACCGGAGCTCAGGAGGGAGACGGGGAGAAGGCCTGCATCGCCGGGACCACGATCCGGGGTTCCGGACCCAAGGCACTGGACACTGCGGGAAAAAAGCCCTCAATGAGGGCATTTTTTCCCGCTTTAGGCCTTTTACCGTCCTGCCCAGGACCGTTGCGGGCAACCTTCGTCGCAGTGAGCGATGCGGGGAACCATATAGCGCTTCATGTACAATACCTCCCTTCTGAAAGAGCTCGTTCTTGAGAACTCGAGAGTTACATCGGCCAACTGATTCGATTATAGTTTAGCTATCCTTTCACTATTTTCAACCCCTTCGACACAATTCCCCTGCCGGGGTCCGGCGCCTTGCTGAATACACAGGGGAAAGGGGAAAGGTTAAAGGAGAAAGGGAAAAGGGTAAAGGATAAAGGGTAAAGGGACAGACGAAAAGGGGGTGAGAGGGATTGTCGGGAGGTGGCCAGCCGGGCAGGGGGTCGCACCGTGAAAACCGGCGGGCGTCATCCATGGCCCAGCCATTCGGGACACGGTCCCCTGTCTTTCACCTTTTCTTCGCCCGATTTCGGTGTCATTCCCATATCGGAGGCCCCCCTTCTGCTACCCTGCTTGACGAGCAAAGTCCGGCGGTATAGCCTGAGGACCCTCTCGGTAATCCAGTCTTCGGAATAATTTTCGGCGAATTCCCTGCTGTTGCGGGAAAGGGTATCGACCAGCTGACCGTTTTCCAGAAGAAGGACAACCGCCTCCGCCCAGGTATCCACATCCCCGGGCACCTTGAAACCGTTGAAGCCGTCTTCCACGACGTCGTAGACACCGCTCGCGCTGACGGCCACCACAGGGCACCCTCCGGCCATGGCCTCAAGCAGAACCATGCCCTGTGTTTCCGATGTCGAGGCGAACACGAAGAGATCTGAAGCAAGGTAGGCGAGGACCACGTCACGCGTTTCCAGCGACCCGG
The DNA here is from genome assembly GCA_020350725.1 of bacterium. Lineage (GTDB taxonomy): Bacteria > BMS3Abin14 > BMS3Abin14 > BMS3Abin14 > BMS3Abin14. The sequence continues at coordinate 1,524,430 of CP070719.1, read as the reverse complement.
TGAAGATGATCCTGCCGCCCATGCCGGTCCCGGCAGCCCTTCTTTCGAGACGGGCCCTCTCGGGACCGTCTCCCACCAGGATGCACCGGAAGGGCACCGACGTCTTCTCTCTGACCTTCGCCACCCCGTCGATCAGGAAGTCGAGGTTCTTCTCCCTGGCCATCCTGCAGACGCTGATCAGGAGTTTTTCGGAATCATCGGCGTAACGGCGCCTGAAATCCATGACCTCATCGGGGCAACAGAGGGTGTATTCCCCGATCTCTATGCCCGTTGGGATGGACTCGATCGTGGTGAGGACCCCCAGTCTTCTCAGATACTCCTCCGTGGAAAAAGAGGGCGCGATGACGGCATCACACCTGTTGGCAAACCTCCTGATCAGGCAGTGGGCAACGGTCTCCATGAGAGCGTTGCCCGGCAGGGCGATATTGTGCACGTATTTGTCCAGGCGCGTGTGAAAGGTGAACACCACGGGGAGGCCGAACTTCCGAGCAAGCTTCCTGCCCTTGTTGCCGAGCCAATAGGGATGGTGGACGTGGACAAGGTCCGGCTTGAAACGGTCCATCTCCTCCTCCAGCTTTTTTGAAAAGATGTCCGTGACGGGCAAACGATTCCTTTTCCCCAGAAAGAAGGTCCGGCAGCGGTAGACGTTGCCGTTGTCCTTCTCCGAACAACCGTTGCCGTAGGAAGGTGCGAAGATCTTTACTGCCGATCCCCTGTCCAGGAGTCCCTGACTGAGGCGCCGGATCGAAATGGGGACACCGCCTATGTAAGGGAGGTAGTTGTCGGTGAAGGTGGCCACCCGCACCGGCTCGCTGGTTATCCGGTTCTCGTCCAGATCGAAATCCCTGTAGAGTCTTTCCTGACGGACGATCTGGGAATAGACCTTCAGGGCAGCCAGGCCGATGAGGCCCAGGACCAACAGGAACTTTCCGAAGCTGATGTGGAAGAAAGAGGTGAGAAAGTAGCCGAGGGTTTCCATCCTGTAGGCAAGGAGACCCGTCCTGCTGGGAACCTCAACGTTGGAGAAGGCGACACGGTCGGGGAAAACGTCAACCCTGAAAACCTGGTACCGTTCCTCCCTTTCACCGAGGATCAGCCCCCCGGCGGGACCAACCGTCACGTACTCCACGCCGAGCGATCTTTGTCGACCATAGACACCGCGTCCTGACGAGAACGCGCAGGTGATCCCATACCTTCCGAAAAGGTCCTGGAGATAGCGGGCCTTCTCCGGCTCGAGGGTCCTTTCGGACCGGACTCCCCCGGGATCGGACGGCTCGAGGACAGAGTGGTCCAGAAATGCGAACCGGAACCGCGCGCCCGCCGTCCGCTTCAGTTGCTCTTCCAGCCAATGCCCCTGCCAATCCCAGTTCGTCACGCCCGTTGAATCAAGGAAGATAAAGGAGGCCTCCCCTGCGTCCATGGTAAAGAACAGGGGACCGAAATGCCGGTAGAACCGCCCCGTTCCGGAATTTTTCACCTCTCTCACACCAACGCCCAATATGTATGGCAGTTTCGATCGGCCAAACCCGCGGTTGAGGAGGCGATATTCCGCCTCCGTACCGCCGTTCACGGCGTTGCCGGCCGAGATGATGAAGTCGACCTTCTCCTGCCTGAGCAGGGGGGCAATCCTCCTGTCGAATATCTTCATCGAACTCCTCACGTTGCCTATCACCGCAAAGCTGAACCTGTCCCTGCCATATAGCCTGGTCTGAATGTGTCCCTGGTTGACGGCGTTCATTCCCGAATAATCCTCTTCGAAGAGGTGGAGATACCCCCGGTATCCGGCGAGCAGGGTCCACAGGAGAAGAATGGTGGTCAGGAGTACCCTGTATTTTCGTTTCCGGCTCATCCCGGCCTCCTCATGCAGGCCCTGAACATCTCACGGTAGGCGACCAATATGCCTATCAGAACCCCTATGTAGATCGTCAGGAACCTCCAGGAAATGGTCAACAGGGTGATATCATGCTGGCCGACGAGTTTTGAGAAGAGGAGCATATATGAGCTCTCGGCGAATCCCACGGCCCCCGGCGTGGGCGTGAAATACATAAAAAATGTCACCACCGACTGAATAGCGAATATGGTCACTGCCGGGACCTCGTACTGGAGACCTTTAATCAGGACGACCGAAAAGGAGAAGAGGGATAACAGGAAGAGGCATGTGCTGAGGAAAGCCCCGAGGACGCATAGGGGTGGACCTTTAACAAAGCGCCGGAATCCCTCCGAGAAAAAACCCATTTCCCTGGACAGCCTGAGAAAGACCCTCCGGAAGCACCTGCGCGACAGGATCCCGCTCCGGTGGAAGAAGCGCATCAAACGATAGAGGAGAGCCTTGAACAGTCTGACCCTGAAGAGGACGAGGAAGACCAGGGTGAGGTAAAGACCGGCAACGCCGACGAAGTATACGTAAACCCTGCCGTCGCGGAAGGGATCGAAGAGGTTCGGTTCCAGGAAAAAGAAAACAGGGGCAAGGGTTAACATGCTGAGGGCCGCGAACAGGGTCCTGATGGAGGTTGCCGCGGTGGCCTCGCCGATGGAGATACCATTTCTGGTCAGAAAATAGATCTGAATGAATCCGCCTCCCGTCGCCATGGGGGTCGCGTTGGAGAAGAAGATGTTCACGAAAACAAGCCTCATGATGAACCGGAAAGAAACGATGTAACCCATGGCCCTGACAACCAGGTAGAGTCTCAATCCGTCGGTAAGGTAGTAGAGGGGGAGGAGAAGGACCAGACCTGTCAAGACGCCGGGGGAGAGAAGTCTTGAGTCGAGCAGGATCCGGCTCTCGAGAAAATATCTCTGCAGGAGATAGATCGTCAGGATGGAAAGGACGAAGAAGATCCCGGCCATGGCGAGATACAACGGCATCCGCACCGGAAGGTCCGGGCTTTTCATCCGGGATAAGTGCTTCTGTCGGGCGGACATATCCATGGCACTCCGGTCGGAAAAGGCCTGTTCACCTCCTCTTTTCCCGGACCAGTCTTGCGGCCCTCGCATCCAGTGAATCCAGGGCCTTTCCGAGCCTGGAAGACCAGGCAGCGATACCTTCCGGCCCGAGGAGGGAAGGGACCGCGATCGGTTCGCCGATGACGAGGCAGACCCGGGTGAAAGGGTAAGGAATCTCCATCAGGTCCCATCGCTTCTCCAGAACCCATTTACCACGGGCATCCACCGAGATCGGCAAAAGGAGATAACCGAGCTCGGACGCGAGCCGGACGACCCCATGCTTGACGCGATGGTAAGGCCCAAGAGGACCGTCCACGGCTGTTCCGGCCGCCCTGGCCTCCGAGAGGGCGTCCTTCATAAGCTGCATCGATCTCTGTCCGCCGCGGTCCGGTATCTGGGTGCACCTGAAACCAAAATTGCGGACGATGCTGGCGATGATGTCCCCTTTTCTGGTGGCGCTCGTGAACACACAGCCGTCGAAACCTCTCATGATGGGCAGGATGGGAGTGTACTTTCCATGCCAGAAGCAGAGGATGAACCGGTCCCCGTTCCTCACCAGCGTGTCGAATGCTTCGCGCCCCTCCACCGTCAGCCGCCACGTCCACAGCTGAAAGAGCAGGAGGCGGGCTCGGATCAGTCCCCTTGCGTTGCCCAGGATATTTACCGATGACATCCGGTCCTCCTTTGCTCTCCTCGGTGTCCCCTTTACCTGGTTGTTTACAAGGACCGTGCCACGGAACAGTCGAGCGCAATTCCACTTACTTGATTGAAATCAATCGCATTTTCTTCTTTACCAGGAGGTATGGGAGGGTGGTGCGAAGGGGGGTGCGCAGTGTTCTGCCCCACGATGCGAACAGGATGGCGCGACGAAACGGAGGTCGGGATGTTTTGGCGCTCAGCCCGCCAGGGATCGAGACGATTCCACAGGTCCCGTCGATACTTTCCTGGGGAACGGAGAGCCAGTGGCCGGCAGCTGGAATCGAGCTGGGGTTCCGTGCCCAACGACAGACGGGATTTCCTCCGCGATCCTACCCCGCATCATGAGGGCTTTTTGCCGGCTTTTCAGTTTTGAGTTCTGATGTGGGACTTTAAAGACCGGGTTCGGAACATTGATAAAAGCCCTCCCAAGAGGGCTTTTATGTCCGACTTGGCTGTCGCTTCGACGTGGGAAAAATAAAAAGCCTCCCTCTGTGGGAGGCTTATTGAATTTTGGTAGCGGGGGCAGGATTTGAACCTGCGACCTTTGGGTTATGAGCCCAACGAGCTACCGGACTGCTCCACCCCGCATCAAAGGAGTTCTTACCTAACACCCGCACCCGGCTTTGTCAAGGGAGAGGGGGGATCGAGGTGAAAGGGAAAAGGTTCAAGGCTTAGGAGTCTTGAATCTCGGATCTGGGGAGAAGGTTTTGACATCTGAAAGAGCAGAAGGGAGTCAGTATTCAGGATTCAGTATTCAAGGCTCATGGACAAAGAGTTGAACCCTCAGCATGCTGTACGGCAGGTTTAGCACCTGGATAACGTCGAAGGGGCCTGTGGGTCTCTCACTTCGACTCCGCGTCACCTTCTCGCCCTTTCGTCCCCTCGCCCTATCCGCCTCTCTCCCCCTCGCAGGATACCTCTTCCCCCCGCCCCCGTGTCTCCGCGTCCCCGCGTCCGCTTTCCCCTTTCTCCTTTCCACTTTCCACTTCTTCCTCCTCCATCCGCCTGGTGATCAGCTCCGCCACGTGATGGACCTCCACGTCCGCCCGTCCCCTCCGTCGAAGGCCGTCCCGGATGTGGAGGATGCAGGCCGGACAGGAAGTCACCACCGCCTGCGCCCCCGTCTCCAGGATCCGGTCCACCTTCCGGTCGTTGATCCGTTTGCTGATGTCGTAGTTCTCGATGCTGAACGACCCACCCATGCCGCAGCATCGGTCGGCCTCCTCCATGGGCACGTACCGCACCCCCGGCAGCGCCTGGATAAGCCGGACAGGCTCCTCCTTGACCCCCTGGAGCCTGCCCAGGTGGCAGGGATGGTGGTAGGTGACCGTCAGGGGTTCCCGGCCGGCCTCTTCATCCGCCCCCTCACCCGTCCGGGAGGGAAGCCCCATTCGGGCCAGGTACTCGTTGATGTCCATGACTTTCGACAGAAAGGCCTCGATACGGGGTTCAGACGCACCGGCTTCGGCGAGAAGAGCCCGGAAGTTGTCCTTGAGATTTCCCCCGCAGGAGGCGCAGCCGGTGACGATGGCGTCCAGGTCGTATTCCTCGAAGGCCTCCAGGTTCTGCATGGCCAGATCGCGGACGGTGTCCCTGGCCCCTCCTGCCAGGGCCGGCATGCCGCAGCACACCTGGCCCTCGGGGACCACCACCGTGGCCCCGAGCATGCCGAGAAGATCCACCATGTCCGCACCGGTCTCGGGATAGAAGTAGTTCGTCATGCAGCCGGCGAAGATCCCCACCCGCGGCCCGCTGCCCGTCCTGACCGTACCGGTATAGAGATCGGTGAAGAAGTCCCTGGCCACGCCGGGAATGGTCCGATCCTCCGGGATGAGGGGAAGAGGGAACCTTCGTCTCAGGCCGCTGGACTCGGGGATCCTCCTGAACATCAGGCCCTGCACGGCCCGGCCGGTCCTCATGGCCAGTCGGAACCCCCGCGCCGTCGCCAGGAGGTGGTTGAGGATCATCCCCTTGCCTGTCTTGAGCCCCATCCTGCCGGCCAGGCTCTCCCTCGCCTCGAGCATCGCCGCCAGGGTCGGGACCTCGTTGGGGCAGGCCTCCTGACAGGCCCCGCAGAGAAGACAGGCCTCCAGGTAATCCCGGTAACGTTCCGACTCCTCCAGACGACCCTGGGCCACTGCCTCGATGAGGGCCATCTTCCCCCTCGCCGTGTGGGATTCCGTGGGGACGGCATCGAACACCGGACATACGGAGTGGCAGGTGCCGCACTTGACGCACTTCGAGGAGATATTGGTCGGCAGGCGATGGTCCTTGCTCTTGGGCATCTGTCTACCTGAACTCCCTGGAGGTGACGGAGGGATCGAAATCGAAGGTCTTGTGGGGATTGAGGATGTTGTTGGGGTCCAGGGCACCCTTGATGCGTCTCATGACGGAGATCATGGTCTCGTCCAGCTCGATAGCCAGATAGGGAGCCTTGGCGATACCGATGCCGTGCTCGCCGGACAGGGAGCCGCCCAGGGAAACCACCAGCCTGAACAGGTCCTCCACGGCGCTGTGGGCCCTGGCCACTTCATCACGATCCTCCGGGTCGACAAGGAGATTGACGTGGACGTTGCCGTCGCCGGCGTGCCCGAAGTTGACGATGATCAGGTCCCGGCACCTGGCGATCTCCTCAACACCCTCGATCAGCTCGGGGATCTTCATCCTCGGCACCGCCACGTCCTCGTTGATCTTAAGGGGGCGTATCTTCATTATGGCCGGCGACAGGGACCGCCTGGCGGTCCACAGCGACTCCCTCTCCTCCTCCGAATCCGCCGCCCGGACCAGGTTTGCCCCCACCTCCCGGCAGATCGACTGGATGGTCGCCATCTGCTCGGTCACGGAGGTGGCTCGGCCGTCGACCTCGATGAGCAGCAGCGCCGCGGCATCGTCAGGCAGCTCAATGTCCAGGTAGTTCTTGACGCAGTCGATGGCGGACCTGTCCATGAACTCCAGGGTTGAGGGGACGATCCGGCTGGACATGATGCGGGCCACGGTATTGGAGGCCATTCGGGTCTCAGGAAAGACGGTCAGCATGGCCCTGACGGTCTCCGGTTTGGGGACCAGCCGGAGAAGGAGCCTGGTGATGAACCCCAGGGTCCCCTCGGATCCCACCATGAGCCTGGTCAGATCGTATCCGGTGACGCTCTTGATGGCTGAAGACCCGGTGTGAAGGATCTCCCCTGTGGGCAGGACAACCTCCAGAGCCATGACGTAGTCCCTGGTCACCCCGTATTTGACCGCCCTCGGCCCGCCGGCGTTCTCGGCCGCGTTGCCGCCGATGGTGGAGAACTTCATGCTGGCCGGATCGGGCGGGAAGAAGAGACCCTCCTTTTCCACTTCGGCCTGGAGATCGCCGTTCACCACCCCCGCCTCACACCAGACCGTCATGTTGTCCCTGTCGATGTCAAGGATCCTGTCCAGTCGCCTGGTGGTGACCACCAGGCCGCCGTCCACGGCGAGGGATCCGCCGGTCAAACCGGTGCCGGCTCCCCGGGGAACCACGGGAAAACGAGCCTCGTTGGCCAGCTTGAGGAGCTCCGAGATCTCCCGAGCGCTGCCGGGATGGACCACCATGTCGGGAAGATAGCGCCGGTTCAGGGCGTCGTAGGCATACAGGAACAGATCCTCACTGCTGTCCGAGCAGTGGTCTGGGCCGACGATCTGTCTTATTCTGGTGCGGTTTTTTCTGTCTAACTTAGCGCTCGGTTCCAAATTCCCGATTCCAGGTTCCAAAATCCACATTGAAAAACTTTGCCCACAGGGAAAACAGAGGCCACTCTCCTCGACTCGCACCGCAGAGGGCCAAAGAGGAGATCAAAGGGAGATCAAGTCAGCAATGAACGGTCATACCTTACAAACTGCTGCTCCCCGTACGGTGCATCGAGATCACCGCTTTCCTGATTTCCAGGTCCCTGTTCTTAAATGTAACCATTACTTTACAGGGAGCCATGCATCAGCCACCGGAACCCGGATTCCGGACCCTGGACTCTCCGGCCCCGCCTCGGCGCCCGCGGCCTACCTCCCGGACTCTATCCTCCCCTTGAAATAGCGCATGTGGCCTTCGTATAGGTATTCGAGGGTTTGAGCGGCGACATCTTCCGGTGCCACTTTGATCCTCGCCTCACCCGTCTCAACGGCGGCTTTCGCCACTGCTGCAGCCACTTGGGGCGGCACCTTGAAATTCATTGTGCTGGGTATGATGTAATCAGGCCTGAGGTCACCGTCGTCGATAAAGTCGGCTATGGCGTGGGCGGCGGCCATCTTCATCTCCTCGTTGATATTCCTGGCCCTGACGTCCAGGGCCCCCCTGAAGATACCCGGGAAGACCATGCTGTTGTTAACCTGGTTGGGAAAGTCCGACCTGCCGGTCACCACGATCGCGGCGCCTCCGGATCTGGCTTCATCCGGCATGATCTCGGGTACCGGGTTGGCCATGGCGAACACAATGGGATCCGGGGCCATGCTCCTGACCATCTCCCGGCTCACGATACCCGGCGCGGACAATCCCATGAACACGTCCACTCCCTTCATGGCCGTGGCGAGATCGCCCTTGACCAGGTCCTTGTTGGTGATCTCGGCCATCTCCTCCTGGACCCGGTTCATCCCCTCCTTCCTTCCCCTGTAAAGGGTACCGCCTATGTCGCAGAGGATGATGTCCCCGACACCGGCGATCAGGAGGAGTTTGGCCACCGCAATCCCGGCCGCTCCGGCTCCGCATATGACGATCCTGACCTTGGACAGCTCCCTGCCGGTAATCTTCAGTGCGTTGATGAGCCCGGCGAGGACGACGACGGCCGTACCGTGCTGATCGTCGTGAAAGATGGGGATGTCGGTCTCCTTTTTCAGCCTCTCCTCGATCTCGAAGCACCTTGGAGCTGAGATATCCTCCAGATTGACTCCCCCGAACGTGGGCGAAATGGCCTTGACGAGGTCGACGATCTCGTCCACATCCTGCGTGCAGATGCAGACCGGGAATGCCTCCACTCCGGCGAAGGTGTGAAAGAGAATGGCTTTGCCCTCCATGACCGGTATGGCCGCGCGGGGTCCGATGTTGCCCAGACCCAGGACCGCGCTCCCGTCGGATACGATGGCGACGAGGTTGCTCTTGCAGGTCAGGTCGTAGACTCTGTCGGGCTCCTTCGAAAGCAGGATGCTTGCTTCGGCGGCCTCCGGGGGAAGGTAGAGGCGGTTAAGGATAAATTCATCCTTGATGGGCACTTTTACCTTGATCTCAAGAACCCCCTGGTAGCGGTGGTGGAGGTCAATGGACTCCTCGTTGATGTCCATCTTCTTCTTGCGGGGAGGCGGACTGGGCAGCACGGTGTATTCGTTCTCGTAGACTATCCGGCGGGTCTTTTTCTCGATCTCCTCGGGGGAGACGCTCACTCTCGCATCACCCGATTCGATGGCCGTCTGGGCAACCACCCTGGCAACCTTGGCGGCCATCTGGAAGTCGAATATCGGAGGAACGATATTGGAAGCGTTCAGCTTCCTCTCCACGACCATGCTGGCGACAACCTCAGCGGCCGCAAGGTACATATCCTCGGTGAGGCGGACGCCCCTGACGTCCAGCATCCCTCTGAAGACACCCGGCGCGACGTAGGCGGAGTTGATCTCGTTCGGAAAATCAGACCTTCCCGAACCGACCACTGCCGCGCCGGCGGCGAGGGCCTCATCGGGCATGATCTCCGGCACCGGATTGGCCATGGCGAAGACAATTGCGCCTTTCGTCATGCTCCTGACCATTTCCGGGGAAACGACACCCGGAGCGGACAGACCGATAAAAACATCGCAGTCCACCATCATGTCCTTGAGGGATCCCTTGCGGCGATCGATGTTGGTCTTGATGGCGATCTCCGATTTGGCCCAGTTCGTGGGATCCACCCGATAGCGGTAGATGGAACCATACCGGTCACAGAGGATGATATTTTTCGCTCCGGCCGCCAGGAGAAGCTTCGCCGTGGCTATTCCGGCCGCTCCGGCACCGCTGATGACGATCTTCACCCGGTTCAATTTCTTGTCCACCACCTTGAGGGCATTGATGAGAGCCGCGTAAACAGCAATGGCCCCGCCGTGCTGATCATTGTGAAAGACAGGTATACGGGTCGCTTTTTTGAGGTTTCTCTCCAGAGTAAAACACTTCGGAGCGGCTATGTCCTCAAGGACAAGTCCCCCGAAATTGGTGGCCAGCCGAACACCGATCTCAACGATCTCGTCGCAGTCCTGAGTATTCAAGGATATGGGAAAAGCGTCCACTCCGGCGAAGGTCTTGAAGAAAACAGCCCTCCCCTCGAGCATTGCCAGGGCCGACTCCGGCCCGGTGCTTCCCAGTCCGTAGACGGCCGATCCGTCGCTGATTATGGCGACCGTGTTTCCCCGGCAGGTCAGATCGAAGGATCTGATGGGGTTTGCCGCGATCTCGAGGCAGGGTGCGGCGACTCCCGGAGTGTAGAGGAGACTGAGAGCGGAGGAATCCTTGATGGGTATTTTACTGTCGACACCGATGAGGCCCTGGTGCTTCGACCTCATTTCAAGACCGAAATGCTCGCTTCCCGACTTGTCACCGGCACGTTTGCCCGACTTCTTCTTCATGGCCATTTTGGCCTCCCCTCAGATCCTGTGGAACGATATGAAGTGCAGGTTCAAAGGTCTCGTCCAGCGCCCTATCGAAATGAAAAATGCTTTACGTGGCCCATAGATGCGCCGACAGATTTAATTATCACCATCGATTAATTTTAGCAACCGGGGCGCCGGGAAGGAAGGCCGGTTCGACCTGCGCCATGGGACCGTGGATCTCCACGGGCACCGAGGCAGTCACATCCCACCGACATTTTCCCGAGGAGAAAGGGCGGAGGAGAGAAACTCCGGGAAGGATCCTGGACGGGCCCCTCCAGCGCGGAAAGGATCGAACGATCGTCAACCGCGCCGGAAAAGATCTCCGCGGCCACATCCCAGAGCACCTACGGAAAGCGGGCGGCAGAAGGGAGTTCCCCTCTCCGGGTAACCGCAGCCTGTGGTGATCCCCCCGCCGCCGCGGGAGGGTTGTCAGGGAAGATCCCGCCGGGGGCTCATCTCCCCCGATAGACCGCCCGGCGTATTCGTCAAGGGCTCGGCCGTCCTGAGATCAGGAGGCCAGACGATCTCCGGAACGCCGTCGATCCACTGTTGAAGAAAGACGGTCGGAAGGCTCTGGTTCGTGTATCCGTGTTCTGAGACGAACCGGACCGGACCGATCGCTGTTCGCATCGCGGTTCCAGCCAGCGCATTTCGAATGTCAACGGCTTTCCGGGAGGGCGAGAGGGCCAGGGCTCTATGGACTACGTAGATCGCTGAGTAGGCCTGAGCACCATGGTAGTCGGGGTCAGCGCCGAACCGCCGCCGATATTCCTCAAAGTAGGTTCTCGCCTCAGGGTAGGGAAGCTTCGGAGACCACACAGAGACGAAAAGCACCCCATCTGCAGACGGTCCCGCGGCGCGGTAGAACTCCCGGCCGGAAAATGCCGAAGACCCCCCGATGAGCGCCTCCGGGGCAATACCGGATCCCCTCAGGCCCGCCACTATGCTGGCTGCATCCCTGCCGAAGGATATGACGGTGACGACATCGGGCTCAGCCTCTCCCACTCTGGCCAGGATGGAGGAAAAGTCGTCCGTCCCGTAATCATATGGGAAGACGGATACCTCCCATCCGAGTTGCCTGCCGGCTCGGCGCAGGGTAACCATGGTTCTTTCGGCGAACAGGGACCGCTCATGGACGAGGGAGACCTTCCTGGGATCGATCACACTCTTCAGAAAATCGACGGCACCGGCCTGATACATCTCGAAGGTGTGGGCCAACCTGAAGACATAGTTGTAGCCCCTTCTCGTGATACTGTCCTCGGCCCCTGAAACCACGAGATAAGGGATTCCCAGATTCTGACAAAGCCTGGCGGCCTCTCCGGCTACGGGTGACCCCGATCCCCCGACAATGAGCGGGTACCCCTTGTTCTCGATGAAGTGCTTCGTCACGGAACGGGCGGTGGCAGGCCTCCCTCCCGTATCCCTCAGATCCAGCTGAAGGAGGCCTCCGGCGAGCCCGCCGGCGGCGTTTATCTCATCGCGGGCCATGAGATAGGAGTTCCTCTGTGCCCTGCCGATAGCCCCGTTGGGCCCCGAGAGGTCCACCAGAACGCCGATAGTGATGTCATCGGCCAGGGCCTCACTCCCAGGGGTGATCAACGCTCCTGTCGACACGGCAAGAAAGGTCAGAATGAGGACGGCGACCCTGGCTCTCACAGTGGATACAATCCCTTGCTCATGATCTTTCTCCGCGGTCCCGCCTGAGGACCCTCGTCCCCCGCCGGGTGTTCGTTGTGTTCATCCCGACCCGATACCCGGAGCCGGGGACCTGGAACGACCGGTCTTCCGGCTCCCGGCTCATGCCTCAAATCCCCTATCTCCAACGTCTGATCTCCAATATCCAATATCCAATATCTAATGTCTAATCTCTGATCTCTGATCTCCACCCCTCCTCACCTCGCGATAACGATGCCGGCCATCGAGGCCGCCAACCTGATCGCCTCGATGAGACTGCCGGGGTCGGCCAGCCCCTTACCCGCGATGTCGAACGCGGTTCCGTGATCGACTGAGGTCCGGATGATCGGAAGGCCGAGAGTGATATTGACGCCGGACTCGAAAGCGAGAAGCTTAAGGGGTATGTGTCCCTGATCGTGATACATGGCGACAACCGCATCGTAATGCCCCCTGTTCATCTTCAGAAAGACTATGTCGGGAGCAATGGGACCCTTCGCATCGATGCCGACCCTGACGGCGTCCTCGACGGCCGGGGCTATTATGTTCACATCTTCATCTCCGAAGATCCCTCCCTCACCGGCATGGGGATTCAACCCCGCCACCCCGAACCTGGGCCTCTCTATTCCCATTCGGACGAGGGCCTCTTGCCCCAGATGCAGAACTCTGAGGATCCTCTCCCGGTTGAGGGCTCCTGGAACCGCGGCTACCGGCATATGGGTCGTGACGTGCAGGACCCTCATGCCGCCGGCGGCCAACATCATGACATAGTCCTCAGCCCCCGTTCTCTCGGCCAGGATCTCGGTATGCCCCGGGAACCTGTGCCCGGCCAGATGAAGAGACCCCTTGTTCAGGGGAGCGGTCACGATCCCGGCCACTCTGCCCTGCATCGCCATGTCGATGGCCCGGACGAGACAGCGGTAGGCGCATTCTCCCGCCTCTGCACTCAATTTACCGAAGGGGATTTCTGCTGAAGGAAGATCCTGGTGGACCACGGGAACCCGATCATCGACCGGATCTATATCCGATACGTCGTCCACCATCCGGTACTTCAGTGTGCTGCCTGCCTTCCGGGCGCCCGCGGCGAGACGGTCTAAGTTCCCGACCACAAGACAGCATCGCCTCAGGTTATTATCCTCCAGAGCCAGAGAGATGATCTCGGGCCCGACCCCGGCTGGATCTCCCATGGTCACGGCGAGGGGAGCCACGGGGCGGGCAGCCTCACTTTCCCTCCTGCGCCGGCTGGAAGTCATGATGGTTCGACCCTTACGGGATTCGTCAGGACGCCGATCCCCTCAACGGCGACGCTCACCTCGTCTCCGTCCGCGAGGGGACCAACCCCGGCCGGTGTCCCGGTGGCGATGACGTCCCCCGGTTCAAGGGTCATGACCGTGCTGACATGGGAAACCAGGCAATAGGCGTCAAAGAGCATCGTGGAGGTGTTGTCCTCCTGGCGGAGTTCGGAGTTGACCACCGTCGTTATCCGCACCCTCAAGGGATCCAGTTCGGTCTCTACCCACGGTCCCATCGGACAGAAGGTGTCGAAACCTTTTGCTCGGGCGAACTGTCCGTCCCGGCGCTGGAGGTCCCGGGCGGTGACATCGTTGAGGATCGTGTAACCGAGGATCACCTGATGCGCCTCTCCAGGGTCTATCCTGCGGCACCTGCTGCCGACAACGACGGCAAGCTCTCCCTCGTAATCGATCCTTTCGGACTCTTTCGGAAGGAAAATGGCGTCACCGTGACCGACGATGGAGCTGGGAGCCTTGAGAAAGATCAACGGCTCCTCCGGCCGCTCATGGCCCATCTCCTCAATGTGACCGATGTAGTTGTAGCCGACGGCGACGACTTTCGTTGGAACCACCGGCGGCAGAAGATGAACATCCGAGAGGGGGTATCTCGTCTGGCTCCGTCTGATCCCCTCGAAGGGAGGGTGGGAGAGACGGTGGATCCACTTATCGTCGATGACGCCCCAATGGGCTGTCTGATAATCGGTGACCGTGCCTCCGCTGCTCCCTCCGGCCCTGGGACGGGAGAGATCGGGCAGATGGAACCTGGCTATGCGCATGATTTTAGCCTCTCCCCCATTTCAAATTCCACACTCCAAACCACTGATCTCACAGCAACCCTTACGGGTCTTTTTCCTGATTTTCGAATTTGGCATCCGGAATTTGGAATTTTCCTTATTCCAGTTCCCCGATCGCCTTTTCGATCCTGTCCAGCCCCTTTTCTATGTTCTCCATGGAGGAGGCATAGGAAAGCCTGGCATAATCGTCCGCGCCGAAGGCGATACCCGGAACGATAGCCACTTTGGCCTGATCGAGGAGGTAATCGGCGAATCCGTTTGAGTCGCCTATCTTCTTGCCGCCGAAGGTCCTCCCGTACAGGTCGGAGAAGTTGGGAAAGACGTAGAACGCTCCCTGAGGCCTGAAGCAGGTCACGCCGTCCATGGCGTTCAGTCGATCCACGATGTAAAGGCGTCTCCTGTCAAACTCGGCCAGCATCACCGAGATAAACTCCTGGGGACCGTCCAGAGCCTCCTCCGTGGCCGGAAGAGCGAAGGAGGTCGGATTCGAGGTGCTCTGGCTCTGGATCTTCGTCATTGCCGAGACCAGCTCCTTGGGCCCGGCAGCATAGCCGATCCGCCAACCGGTCATGGAGTAGGCCTTGGAAAGACCGTTCACCACCACGGTCCTGTCCTGCATCCCGGCCAGTTGGGCGATGCTGGTGAACTCGAAACCGTCGTATACAAGTTTCTCGTAGATCTCGTCCGAGATGACGAACATGTCCCGTTTCCTGGCAAAATCCGCTATCTCCTCCAGTTGCTCCCTGGTGTAGGCAGCTCCCGTCGGGTTACTGGGACTGTTGACCACCAGGGCCTTTGTTCTCTTCGTAGTCACCCTTTCCAGATCCTTGGCGGTGACGGTGAATCCTGTCCTCTCACTCGCATCCACGATCACCGGCTCAGCGCTGGCCAGGATCACCTGGTCCGGATACGAGACCCAGTAGGGCGCGGGGATGATCACCTGATCACCCTCCTCGAACATGGCCTGAGCGATGTTGTAGAGGGTGTGCTTGGCCCCGCAGGAGATAATGATGTTCTCCCGCTCGTAATCCAGCCCCTGATCTCTCTTGAGCTTGCGGATGACGGCGTCCTTGGCCTCGTTGGTACCCGGGACGGGGGTGTATTTGGTGAAGCCCTCCTCAAGGGCCCTTATCGCCGCCTGTTTGATGTTGTCGGGCGTGTCGAAATCAGGCTCGCCAGCCCCGAATCCGACGACGTCGAGTCCGTCAGCCTTCATCTGCTTGGCTTTAGCGGTGATCGCCAGGGTGGGTGACGGCTTGATCCCTTTTACTCTCTTGGCAAGTTCCATTTCTGTTCCCCCTCTCGCTTGTCTGAGGACTCCGGTAAGGGGCCCTCCAATGGCTTGATCCCCTCAGTCCCGTGCCCGAAGAGAAAAACCCAAAATCCAAAAGAATGCTCTCAGTTTACAGTTTCCGGTTGAAGTTCCGGTATCTTGATCCGCTCTTTCTCCCTGTCGCCGTGTCTCCGTGTCCCCGCGTCCGATCTTCCCCTCCTCTGGACCCTGAACTCTGGACTCCCTTCACTCCCTTACCCCCGCAGCCTGTATGGCGGTTATGGCGATGACATTGACGATGTCCTCCACGCCGCAACCCCGGGAGAGATCGTTGGCGGGCTTCCTCAGGCCCTGAAGGATGGGTCCAATGGCCTGGGTGTCGGCGAGCCGCTCCACCAGTTTGTACGCTATGTTGCCTGCATCGAGATCCGGAAATACCAGGACATTTGCCCTCCCCCCAAGGGGGCTTCCGGGCACCTTTCTATCGGCGACCTTGGGAACGATAGCTGCGTCGAGCTGGATCTCCCCGTCCACGAGGAGAGTCGGCTCTCTCTCCTTCAGGATGCCGGTTGCCTCCCTTACCTTGTCCACCTTCGGATGTCTGGCACTGCCGTGGGTGGAGAATGACAGCATGGCCACTCTCGGCTCCATTCCAAGGAAGAAGGCGCCGCTCCGGGCGGCTGAAAGGGCGATCTGGGCAAGCTGGGACGGGTCAGGGTCCGGGACGATACCGCAGTCCGAGAAGATAAAAACTCCCTTCTCTCCATATTCCTCCATCGGCATGACCATGATGAAGCAGCTGGACACGACCTCCGCATCGGGATCCCTGCCGATGATCCTCAGGGCATTGCGCACCACCACCTCGGTGGTGGTCCCCGCCCCGGCGACAAACCCGTCGGCGTCTCCATCGCGCACCATCAGGGCAGCGAAGGCAATGGGGTCGAGAACCTCCTCCCTGGCCATTTCGATGGTCACGCCCTTCGCTTTGCGAAGGTCGTGGTAGAGCTCCGCATATCGCTCAAGGGAGGGACTGCGCAGGTGGTCCACCACACCCACCTCCCCCCGGGGCCAACCGTGCCGGGAGCACTCGCCGTTGATGCTGTCAGCGTCCCCGACAAGGGTGATCCTGGCCAGCCCTTCCCGCCGGGCGGCGAAGGCGGCTTCCAGGACCCTCGCGTCGTCGGCCTCGGGAAGAACAATGTGGGCATCCCCCTCCCGCGCTCTTGCCCTGATATCCTGTATGATATTACCGAGCCCACCGGCGGCCTTCTTCCGCACCCCCGATCCGTCTGACGCCGGAACAGCCATGGTTTCATTCCCCCCTTTTCCTGCCTGCTCTATGTTTTGCCGAATCTCGACAGGAGCATCTCTCCGACCCCGGAGGGCACCATGGTACTCACATCGCCTCCCAGGCTGGCGATCTCCTTGACGAAGCTGGAACTCAGGTAGGCGAACTCCTCCCGGCTGATCATGAAGAACGTCTCGACCCGTGGATCGAGCCTTTTGTTCATAAGGGCCATCTGGGATTCGTACTCGAAATCACTGACAGCCCTCAGGCCGCGGATTATGACCTGTGCCGAGTGTTTCTCGACCTCCTGGACGAGAAGTCCGTGAAAGGGCAGGACCTGAACGCCTTCGCTGTGGCTCTTAACCGCCTCCCTCACCATGTTGGTCCTCTCCTCGGTGGTGAACGTGGGAACCTTCTTTGTGTCAGCCGCCACCAGGACCAGGACCCTGGGAAAAATGGCGCTCGCTCTGATGATGAGGTCCACATGTCCGTTCGTGATGGGATCGAAGGTGCCGGGATAGATGGCGGTCAACTCCAAATCAGCCTCCTTGAGCACCCATGCTCAGAAACATGACGCAGGTGTCTCCGTACCGTCTGCGACTTTGAACGATCATCCCCTCGGGTATTCTATCGGGTTCTCTTCCGGGAGCATGCTCCAGGACGATGACGCTTCTGGACAGGGATTTAGCATTTTTAGCAAGAGCCAGCAAGGTCTTAGTCCCCTCGCCGCTTCTGTAGGGCGGATCCGCGAATATGATCGCTCCGGCGTCCGGCAGGTCGAGACGCCTTAAGAAGGGTAGGACCGGCGAGGACACCACCCGGGCGACATTCGAGAACCCGCAGGCGCCGATGTTCTCCCTCAGACATTTCAGGGCCACCGGATCCCTCTCGACAAAGACCGCCTCCGAGGCACCCCGGCTCAGGGCCTCCAGCCCGAGCGCACCCGTACCTGCGAACAGGTCAATGACGGTGGCGCCCTCCACCGTGTCTCCGATAATGGAGAAGATGGCCTCACGGACGCGATCCGGTGTAGGACGTGTCCTCCTTCCACGCGGGGACCTCAGCGGATGCCCCTTTGCCGATCCGGCGATAATTCTCACTTTTTGCCAAAGGGGATGAAATCCTGCCCCGGTTTCAGGGATTCAATAAATGCCGCCAGCAGGCGCGCCGCGTTCTCCAGGTCCTTGAGGCAAATGGTCTCAACCGGTGTGTGCATGTACCGGTTGGGTACACTCACCAGGGCTGCGGCGACCCCGCTGCGGGTGAGCTGAATGACGCTTGCGTCTGTGCCGGTCGCCCTCGGCGACGGGTCCACCTGATAGGGTATCTTCTTGGCTCGGGCCGTTTCGACCAGCCCCGTGAACACCTTGGGGTTGATGTTCGCCCCTCGTGCGATGACGGGACCCTTGCCCAGCTTTATGTCCCCGACCTGTTTCTTGTCCATCTCCGGGTAGTCCGAGGCGAAGGTCACATCCACCGCGATGCCCACATCGGGGTCGATACCGTAAGCGCTTGTTTTCGCCCCCCTCAGACCGAGTTCCTCCTGGACGGTGCTGACAGCGTGCACGGACGCCTTGATCTTCCTGTCACAGAGGAGGCGGACAACCTCCGATACGACGAAACTCCCCATCTTATCGTCAAAACCCCTTCCCACGGCCAGAGACCCCTCCAAACGGCTGAAACCATCCGTGAAGGTAATGGGGTCTCCGAGGGAGATCAGCTTCTCGGCCTCCTTGCGGTTCTCAACACCGATGTCGATCCATAGATTGTGCCACTCCAGCTTCTGAGTTGCCCGGGTCGCGGGATCCTGCAGGTGGATCGGTTTCTTGCCGATGACCCCCGGGACAGGCCCCTCGGCGCTGTGTATGAGCACTCTGCGCGCCGGCACGAGGTGGATGTCGATTCCCCCGATGGCGGCGAAGGAGAGATATCCCTCCTCGGAAATGTACTTGACCATAAAACCGATCTCGTCGCAGTGACCGGCCAGCATGACCCGCGGGGTGCCTTCGGGATTCAGGGTGGCAATGGCATTTCCGTGGACATCGACTCTGGTGCTGTGGGCGAAGGGGGCCGTTCTCTTGAGCCAGACTTCCTGAACCGGCCCCTCGAATCCCGAGGGACTCGGTGTCTCAACGAGTTTGGACAGAAAACTCAGCGATTCCTTGCGCATAAGGTCTCCTTGTGTGAGGTTTCAAGTTCCAGGTATCGGCATCCTCGCCTCATCCCATGACCCCGACAATGAGGGCAAGATCCGCAGGCAACCGGTTCAAAGATCCAACTGAGATATTTCCGCACCCCTTTGCCCCTTACCGCAGCTTGGAGATAGGAATTGATTTGCGCTCCCCGTGGATCCCATGGAGTCATCTGTCAGGCTGGAACAAGGAACCTGGCGTTTGATTTTCCCACATCCTCTTCACCAGTTCCGGGAGCACCTCGCCGGCCTTTCCCAGGACCGTTATGTCTGCCGCACCGGTCAGAGGGGTTGGATCCAGGTTGATCTCCAGGACAAATCCGCCGGCCTCTTTCACGGAGAAGGCCAGCGAGGCAGCCGGCTGAACCACGCTGGATGTCCCTGCCACGACAAAGACGTCCGCAGTCCCCGCGGCCCGGTAGGACTGCGCCAGGATGTCCGGGTCCAGACTCTCGCCGAACCATACGATGTCAGGCCTCATCAGGGAACCGCACCTGGCGCAGTCAAGAACACCCGATTCGTCGGTCAGCTGGATCCTGTTGTCGCAGGAGCAGCATCTGGCTCGGTTGATATTGCCGTGCATCTCCAGGACGTTCCCGCTCCCCGCCCTCATGTGGAGACCGTCAACATTTTGCGTGATGAGGACGAAGTGAGGGATCCTGTTCTCCATCTCCGCGAGGGCAGAGTGGGCCGGATTGGGGTCGGCCTGCCTGACCAGGCCCCTCCTCCAATGATACCACTCCCAGACTAGAGCCGGGTCGGACCGAAACGCCTGCGGCGTCGCCAGTTGCTCCGGGCGGTGGTTCTTCCAGAGGCCGGCCTTGCCCCTGAAGGTGGGGATGCCGCTCTCGGCCGAAACCCCTGCGCCCGTCAGAACGGCCACGCGCTGTGCCTCGCTCAACCGAGTGACAACCTCTTGCGGTATTCGGCCGGATTCAGCCGCGTCGCTCATCAGGTCGTTCCCGTCAGGGATAGGACATTACCCGACATGATGGACTCTCGGTCCTCCTCCGAGATGTTGAGCTTCCTGATCCTGTCGATACTCCAGGCCGGGCTGCCGTATGGGTAATCGGACCCGCAGATGAATTTCCGGGCACCGAAGGTCTTGACGAGACTCTCCGTCAAACCGGCGAGGCTGACATCGAAAAAGACGTTCGGCTTGCTCCCGACTGCACTGAGAATCCTCTCGGTGCCCCCGTTGAGCCCTCCCATGTGGGGAATGATGATCATGACATCGGGATAGAGATCCACGAAACGCACTGTGATGTCGAAGTGTTCCTCAAAGTTCACCGGAATCCCCATCTCCCGGGCCTTTCCCATGAGGGCCGCCATCCGCGGCTCGGTGAGAACCTCCTCTATCCGGCCCCCGTCCATCCCGAGGCGGATGCCCCCGAAATCGTGTCCCGGCGTGAACCAGCAGTGCCATTTAATGCCCCTGTAGGGCTCCAGTTCCTCGGGATCGGGTAACTGGGGAAATGGTCTGTTGGTGCTGTAGGCGTTGCCCCCGATGTAGATGAAGGGAATATGCCGGGATCGGGCGGCCGACTCGAGGACATACCTGTTGTCCCCGGGGATGTCCATGCTTTCGGGATCCGCAAAGACAACTGCTCTGTCAGCACCCGCTCTGTCGAGAACCCCCTCGACCTGTTCCAGGGGAAGATGTCTTCTGCCGATGTGAACATGACCGTCAATGATCTCCATTTTCAATATCCCTTTCTTCGCCGGCCGGGGACTCAGCGTGGCCCGGCCTGGCCTGTCTAGCCTGAATAGGTGGCCGAAGCTGTGTCCGACTCGCTAACCGTTACGGAGATAACGGAAATATCTCCCTCGATCCTCTCCTCCACGGATCGGAAAATGAATTCGGCGATCATCTCCGAAGAGGGACTCCCTGCCGCGAAAGCCCGATGGGCGTTCAGGTCCTGGTGATCCAGGCTGGACAGGACATCCCTCAGGATGCCTTTCAGGTCGGAGAAGTCAATGAGCATGCCGGCCTCGCCAAGCTCCTGGCCACCGACCTTCAACTCCACTTTGAAATTATGGCCGTGCAGGTTCTCGCACCGGCCGCCGCTCCCGACGAGCCTGTGGGCAGCGGCGAATCCGTCTCTGACAACGAGCTGATAGCGCATCCCTAGCCCTCATCCATGGCAACGAGGATCTCCAGATGATAACGGTTGCGGAGGGTGGCAAGCCACCTCTCTCTTTCCTTGGTGAACGCTTCCTCGAGCAGAATCTCCCTGATGTCGTCCCAAACTTCGTGGAGGAGGCGTCCACCCCACCTTTCGGGCTCCTCGTTGTAGGTTCGCTCGATATCGGAGGGCAGAACTCTCGCGAAGAACTGGATGCGGCTCTCAGTGTACAGGGACACCGTCAGAGCCCGGTTCAGGCGCCTTCTGAACTCCTGCTCGTCTATGCCCCAGAAATCAAGCCTCCGTTCGAAGTCCTCCCTTCTGCCGAAGCTGGCCAGAAATCCGGTGAGGGCCCCCTCGAACTGACCCTGGGACAGCCTGAAACTGCCCACCTCCTCGATCTCTTTATGGATCATCAGGCGGTTGAGAAAGGGTTCGAGCAGTGCCTCGAGGCCTGCAGCCGGTCGGCCTGTCTCCAGCAGACCCAGCTCCTTTTCCATCAGGACATCGCTGAGAAGGATCGGGCTGTCGTCGAGGGTCGCGACCACCTGATCGATAATGGCCCCGTTGTCCCTCTCGTCCTGAGCGAGGGAGGGTACGGAGGATCGGAGCAGCAGCAGGAGGGCGCCTGCGGCGATACAAAGTCTCCCTAATTTTGTCATGTCGGACCTGGTCTCCCATCTGGACTGCAGGGTTATCGGGTTCACCTATCCGGTCCCTTCCCCCAAGTATGAGTCTATTTCATGCCCGACGGGGCTGTCAAACGGCATGATCGAAGAAATTTCAGGGACCGGGGGAGCGGACGACAGGCAAATGGACACCCGCAACTCTGAACCCTATGCCGAAAAAGCCTCGCCTGACCGGGCCCGACCGACCCGCTCACGAACCCCGCCTCCTGCTGTGGGTGGCTGAGAGCCCAATTCCGTTGACACGCTGGGGGAGTAACTGTTAAATTTTCCACCGTCATGAGATTATCCTGTGTCCTCTGTTCAAAGGAATACATCTTCGATCCGGCCAAGATTCCCGATCAGGGCTTCCGAATCTCCTGCGGAACCTGCGGGACCAAATACACGGTCCTCCTTCCGGCCGGCTGGCGATCCCACGGGTCCCAGACAGGGGAAACGATCCATACCCAGGAAGCGGCCAGGGCAGCGAAAGTACCCGAGACTCCCCTGCCCGGACCCGCCGCGGATGAACAGTACATCCTCCTTGCCGATGACACGGAATTCTTCAGGACCATGATGTCCGATCTGCTCGTAAGCAACGGTTACAGGGTCAAGGCGGCCGCGGACGGACAGGAGGCCCTCGACATATTCAAGGCTGCCCCCGATGCTTTCCTGCTTATTCTTCTCGACCTGCAGATGCCCCGGCTTTCAGGGTTCGGCGTTCTGGAGCAGCTGAAGGAGGCCGATCTGCCGGTTCCTCCCATCATCGTCATGACGGGTGTCCACGACAGTCATGAGGACATCCAGATCGTGCGGGAGATGGGAGCCTCCGGTTTTCTGGACAAGAGTCTCGACCCCTCGGTAGCCTTCGAGAGGATCAGGATGGTGCTCGATCAGGAAAAACAGAAGTGAGTTCTGAGGACTATTTATCTGAAGCGCCGGAGGGCGCTTTTTTTTTGGGTTATCGTTTGGGTCTCAGTTCCTGGTTCTCAGCTCTCCGTTCTTCGCCCTTCGCGCTATACCGGCAGACTCAGAACGCGTGTCCGATGGAAAAATGAACCCGCCATTGATCCTCTTCATCTGTGGCCGGATTCAATTTTCTGCCGTAGTCCAGACTCAGGGGACCTATAGGTGATGACCACCGCAACCCGGTGCCGGCTGCAAGACGCAGGGTCCTGTCATCATAGGGGGCTTGATCCAGCCACAGTGCTCCCGAGTCCGCGAAGAGGACTCCTTTGATCGACCTGTATATGGGGTATCTCAGTTCGAGGTTGAGGTTCACCATTTTGATCCCCCCGATTGGATCGCCGTCCGCATCCAGCGGACCCAGGCTGTCGAGGTCGTATCCCCTTACCGAGTTCTGTCCGCCGAGAAAGAACCTTTCACTGATGATGACTTCATCGCTTATCCCGAAGCTTTCTGCGATCCCTCCCCTCGCTAGCCCGGCGAGTACAAACCCACCCCCGAGGGAAAAGTATTTGCGGATGGATATCTCGAGTTTATGGAACTCGGCCTTGGAACCCAATTGCTCCATGGCCACCTCCAGCCGGATATCACCGAGGATCCCGGAGGAGGGTT
This sequence comes from bacterium, assembly GCA_020350725.1. Taxonomy (GTDB): domain Bacteria; phylum BMS3Abin14; class BMS3Abin14; order BMS3Abin14; family BMS3Abin14. Next base: position 1,501,292 of record CP070719.1, on the reverse strand, counting down.
CGAAGAAGTCGTCACGGCTGTCGTAGAGGAGTTCGGGGATCAGAGAAGCGACATCGGTTCTCCCCTCGTCTTCGGGTGAGAGCTGTGCGTCGGGCGAAACGTCTGTCAGCTCGAGGCCCTCGAAAGCGTACTGAAGCCTTAATGTCGTTCTCCTGGTCAGATCCGTCTTGGCGCTCAGGACCACTCCGAGCTCGTCACGGGTGTAGCTCTCCCTCTCCTCGATCAGGTCGATGAGGGAGATGGAAAATTCAATGGGCTCACCCAGGAACCACGGGTGGAGGTAGGTCAGGGAGGCGAGCTCCTCGATGTCACTGAATCGAAAGCCCAGGATCAGGGAGCGGGCCATATGGGCAAAATTCCTATCGGTTACGGTAAACCTTACCCTGCCCTTCTCTTCACTGCCGTATCCCAGCCTGATTCCGATGGCATAACGCGGCCTTTCCCTGACCTTGACGACCAGGTCCTTGACCTCCGCGGCGATCTCCGGGTCGACGAGGCTGATCTCAACCGAACTGTGCACACCCAGTGCATAGACCCTGCGTTGGGCCTCCAGGATCTCCTCAAGGCTCAGAAGGTGCCCTCGTTCCATATTGACGGCGCGCCTGACGATCGTATTATCGACCTCCTCACCGCCCAGGATGATGATGCTTCCCAGGCGCACCTTCGGTCCCGCCCGGATGTCGAAGACGAGGTCCACCTTGCCCTCCTCGATCCTGACGACCTCAGGGAGGGGTATCGAACCGAAGAGGTACCCGTCCCCGGAGAGCCTCTCGATCAGGGACAGGCGGCCTTCCTCGACCCGAGAGGGGACGTGTGGATCTCCCGGATGGATGTTCAGAATATCTATGATCTCGTCCCTTCCGTAGACATCGCTCTGGACTCTGACCCCGTTGACGATGGTCCGGATCCCCTCCTCCACGACGATATGGATCATGACCTCCTGCCGCCCATCGACCGGAACGAAATTCAGGGGTTTTTGGATGATCTTGGCCGACTGATACCCTTTCGTCATATAGGCCTCATCCAGAAGCTGCAGGCCTCTATCGAGGGACGCGTGAACGAAGGGATCGCCGGTGTTCATCTGAAGTGCCCTCGCCACTTCTTGATCCGTGAGGGATTGGATCCCCTCGATGGTGACGGTACCGATGACCGCCAGGTCACCCCTGCTGATTTTGAGGACCAACTCCCTCTCGCCGGCCTCCGGAGACCGGTCTTCCCACTCCACTGAGACAAAGGGGTATCCTGTCCCGAGAAAATACTCCTTGACCCTTGTCCCGGATCTCTCCATCGCTCTGTCCGGATCGGGTTCAACGAGGAATGACGACCGCATCCACCTCCTGAAACGGCCGATGCTCTCCAGGCCGGATGGGCTCTCGACTCCCAGCCTGTACAAAGTCCCCTTCTCTATCAGGAACTCAACGACAGCATCGCCCCTGAACCGGGGATCTTTCTCCACCGTGTAGGACACTCTTGGATAGTAATATCCCTTCTCCTTGAGATGTTCCGTGATCCTGGTCAGGTCCCTGTCCAGATCCTCTCCGTCCAGCTGGGTTCCGGGCATTGAGGCGATGGTCGCCATCAGCTTCCCCCTGGACATGCCCGAATCCCCCGACATGCTGACCTCCGAGATCTGCCAGCGCAGACCCTCCGCTATGCTGTAAATGACGTCCGTTCGGTTCTTCGGCGCAACTTCTGTCAGATAGGAGATCTGGGGCTCCATAAAACCTCTGTACCTGTAGTAATCGACCAGCCTCTCCCTGTTGCGCTCGAGATCCGCCGGCGTCAGTTCATCCTCCCTGCCGAGATCCACCTTCCTCGAGAGATCTCCGTCCGAAAGCCGGAGATTGCCCTGGAAGATCACTTCATTGAGCCACCTCTTGGGAGTGAGTCGGAACAACACCGCAACGCCTCCATCATGGGGCCGACCCCTTACCTCCACTCTGCGATAGAGACCCGTTCGAAAGAGATTCAAGATGCCGTTTCTGACCCGGCTCATTTCGAGGACATCACCCACCTCGAAGGGGACCAGGGCACGGAACTCCCCATCGGCCATGTCGGATCCCTCCTGCGAGATCTCTGAAACGGTGAGACCAACGAAGGTGTTGACGGAATCAGCGGCCCCGGAAGCCAGGCAGATGGAGGCCGAACAGAAAAAGAGAATGGTGGCTGATCGAAGGGTCCCGAGCATCAGGGGATCTCAAATTTAAAATCAAGGTCCAGCCCGAATTCGCTCTCTCCTCCCTGTTCGCCAAGCAGGGAAAAGGTGTCTGAAATCCGGTAGCGCAGCAGAAATTCCGATTCCTCACCCGAAAGTATGGGGGTGGAAGCACTGAGGGAGAGACGGTCACCGAGCCTCTTATCCACCCGGACACGGGGCACCCTTTCGCCCTTGGACGATACGAAAGCCGGGTCGATGACGAATCGGTCGAAACCGGTGATCTGCTGGACTTCCGTTTCCAGTTTCCCCCTCAGTTGCTGAGTGAGGATCAGAGTTGCCTCAGTTGCCGAGATCCCGCCTCCCTCGGCGAATGCCTGTTCACCAACTGCACCCCAGGTCAGCAGTGAGATGACGTCTGCCTCACTCAACGGAGGCGACGACATGAGGTCCAACTGGAATTTTGTCGGCACTCCAGCAGCGACGAGGTCAACCTCGTAATCCCTGAGGACTCCGTCACGGTCTAATCCACTCACCTCGGCCTTGGCGGCGAAGTCGAAGTTGGGCTCTATTTCCTGGGGATTGAAAAAACCCACAGTGCCCTGGGTGATATCAAAAGCCTTTCCTCGGTACTGGATGATACCCTCATCCATCTCCAGCCTGCCGCTGAGAAGGGGCCTGGCTGCGGTTCCCTGAAGCCTGAGTGCGCCCCTCGCCTCACCCCTGATCAATTTAATGTCCACATCGATAGGATTGACCGTCGTCATCTCGATGTCCAGAGCAAGCCAGTCCCCCCCTCCGTTCTCTGCCCGGTCGCCGGGTTCCCCGGACACCTTGAATCGGGACCCTTCCCCGATCAGGCCTGCCAGGTTATCGAGATCGATCTCCCTGTTGTATCTGCCCTCGTCCATCTGGATGGCTCCCCTCACGTCACCCTTCCCCCCTGAGAACCTCATGGTCACGTGGCCGCGGTTGACTGTGGACAGGCCCTCCGGGAACTTCACCGGTATGGATTCTCCGCGCCATTCGAGATCTCCCTCAACAGGCTGAAGCCCCCTGAAAAATATGTCCCCCGTCATGATCAGGGATCCGGCGCCCACCCTTCCCGTGATGGATTCGAAGTGAAGCCTGTCCTTGACGACTTCTATGCGCCCCGCGAGCCCGGTAATTTCCATGGGAAAGGGCAGGTGGGCGACGCACGAGGAACTCATAAGGGTCACGAAACCGCTGAGATAAGGCTGGGCAAGGGATCCTGAAACCTTGACCTCGATATCAGTCCTGCCGCTGAAGGTATCCACGGTCGGCTCCAGAAAGGAAAATCCACCCAGGTCGATGCCACCGGAAACCGTACCCCCCAGGCTCCCTCCCGGGGCGATCACCAGGGAGCCCTCGATCTCTGACTCTCCGGACTTCAGCTTGAGATCCTCAAAAATGATCCCGTCCTCAGGGGTGTACGTAAAAGGGGCCTGTTGCCGGGAGGAAAAATTCAACCCCCGGATCCTGAAGATGAAGTCATCAAGGACACCCTCGACTTCGGTCCTGTCGAGGTCGGCCAGGATACCGCGGGCCCTGGCAGAAGCGGTGCCCCTTCCTGAGGCGAAGTCGGATGAGATTCCAAGACCCAGAAAATCGTTCAGATCACTGTGCTCGATCTGTCCGACGGACCTGATGGTGCCCGAGAAGGGAAATTCGCCCCCCAGTTCAGCGACCGCCCGCGCGGAGAGTTTGCTGTCGATGAGATCGGCTGCCCCTTCAAGGGTCCTGTTCTTGAGGACGAAGGTACCCTTCCCGCTGTGCCAGGGTCTGCCCTCGAAACTGATATTCTGCCACTGGAGCCGAGCGTCTGCCGAGAGCTCCTCTCCGTCAAGCGTCCCCTCCGCCTCCACCTCGATCACCATGTCACCCGTTAAGGGGACCTTCAGTTTCTTCAGGGCCCAGACCTCGTCCAACAGCACCGGATCCTCGCTCTTCAGCCTGGCTTTGAAGCGGCCATCCCGGAGCTCAGCCCGGCCCGAGATAAGCCTCTCAGCCTTGACCAGCTCGACTCTGTTGAGGACCATGCCGTCATCCAAAACCTCCAATTTGAATCGGCATTCCTGGAACACCTCTCCGAACAGGGAGAGGTCTCTCATGGTCGTTTCCCCGGCTCCCACCAGGCTGCCGTGCCTCATGGAAAAATTCATCAGAGCGGTGACCTCGCCTGAAAAATGCAGAGGCACTCCTATGGCGCCGATGAGATCCTCGATGCGTCCGCTGGAGACCCCAACGGAAAACCACGCCTCCTCCCCTCGGCTCCATGGAAACTCGCCCTGGAAGGTGACCGCCGAGGATTGGATCTTGACGGAGGCCAATGGAAAGGAGATCCCTGAACGATCGACGTCCGCATGGGCCTCAACCAGATCTACGGTAAAATCCCCTCCGGAAAGACCTTTTGCGACGATATCCATCCTCGCCACGGGCGACAGCCAACTGCCGGTGATCTCACCTCCGGCAACAAGATTACCCCTCATGTCGTCCAGGAGCAGCACATCGCTCCAGGGGGCCAGGTCATCTTCCTGGACCCTGAACTCCACCGAGAACCCCTCTCGACTCATTGTCCCGGCAGCCGTGAGCCTCGCGGAGCCGAGCTGAGCTTGAAAATCCTCGAGGAGCATCTCCTGGTCCTGGTAGGTACCCCTGACGTCCATGGTGAAGGCTCTCGCGGCACCCTTTTGGGAAAGGGGTATTTCTCCCTGTCCGGTCAGCCTCACGTTGGCACCCGGTTGATGGAAGGCTGGGGAAAGCCTGCCCTCGATGCGACAGGAAATATCAAGCTCACCCAGTGGTTTGACGGCATCCTTCTGGAACTCCTGGATCAACCTGAAGATGGGATAGTCATCGGCCTTTACTTCCATACTGAACGGGAGATCGCGATGGAATCGGATATCCATGGCCGCCTCGATCTCTTCCTCTCGGTAGCGGAACAGGAGGTCGGTCAGCCTTCCACCGCCGCTGTCCATCTCCATGACGGCATTCAGATCATCGAAGGTCCTGTCCGCGAGGTGTACTTCGTCCGAGGTCAACCTTCCCCTGAACTCCGGTGACGACAGCTGCCCGACAATCTCCCCCGACAGACGGATCTTGCCCTTTCCGCCCCGGAGAAGCCACGAGAGCTCATCGAGGTCGGCCACAATCTCCAGGGAACCCGACAGCGAAGCGCTTTTCTCCAAAGGTACCGTTCCGGACAGTTCAACCTGGATAGGTCCGGTCAGCAGAGAAACCCTGGAGAGCTCGATCTCATTCCTGCCGTAAACGAGGTTCGCACGTATGGATTGGATAGGCACCGCGCGACCTTCGGGGAAGGCCCGCCACTTCAACTGTCCCGATCTGCTGGAAACGGTGATATTCCTCCGATCCGGGGAATCAAATCTGCCCCGTCCTACATTGATGAGAACCTTGTCCAGGTCCAGGTCCAGCCCGGCCTGCAGGTCCCTGTAGGACAGATGTGAATCTATGAGGGAAAACCGCTTGAATTCGACCTTGACCGGTCGGATCCTGGAACGATCGGAGACCCCTTCTCCCTGCCAGAAAGGCAGGATGGGGTCGACGGACACACTCCCGTCCGTTCCGTGGACCACCCGCAGATCGATTCCCTCCAGCTGGATGTCACTGACGGACACCATGCCCCTGAAAGTCGCATAGGGATCGAAGGCGATGATGAGCCTCCGGGCTCTGATCTCCCGACCCTCACCCCTGAGGTCCGAAAGGGTGACATCCTCCAGTGTGAACCTGGTCAGAAGGATGTTGTGATCCAGTGAGCCGAGAGAAAGCCTCACGCCAAGATGCTCCTCGGCCTGTTGAACCAGGACATTCCGGATCACCGTGTCCAGCCGGGGACTGGTGATAATCTTCATGGCCACCGTGATGCCGGCGAGGACTATGATCAGCAGAAAGGCTGTAATTCGACGTTTCAAGTCCTTAAGGAGCTCCCTGGACGGTACTACGGCGACCTAAGCCCGTCCGTTCGGTATTGGAAGGTCCAGGTATTCCATGATCTTCTTCATGTCATCCCAGACTTCTCTTTTCGCATTGGGATTGCGAAGGAGGAACGAAGGGTGGTAGGTGGGCATGAGCGGTATCCCGTTATATGTGTGGAATGTCCCGCGTACCTGCGAGATCCTGGCATCGGAATCGAGAAGAGCCTTGGCGGCGAAACCGCCGAGGGCACATATCACCTTCGGCGAGATGATCTCCAGCTGCCGGAGGAGGAAAGGCTGACATGCCTCCACTTCGCTGGGATGGGGGTCCCTGTTGCCTGGCGGACGGCATTTGTTTACATTGCAGATGTACACATCCTTTCTGGTGAGCCCCATAGCGGCAATGATCTTCGTCAGGAGCTGGCCGGCCTTTCCGACGAAGGGCTCTCCCTTCAGGTCCTCGTCCCGTCCCGGAGCTTCACCGACGAATACCAGACGGGCATGGGGATCACCCGTTCCAAATACCAGATTCGTCCGCGTGTCACCGAGGGGGCATCTGTGACAATCGACGAGAGACGTGTGGAGATCTTCAAGGGCTGCGGCTCGATCACCGTCTGTCGATCCCTCACGCCGAGGCCGGTCCCGGCGTTCCGTTAGAACATCGAGGCCCAGGGAGTCGAGATAGATCGACCTGAGATCATCCATCCACATCTCCGGATTGCCAGCATCTCATAGACTGGTCGAGGATCTGGTCGGCCAGTTCTCTCTTTGTCATAAGGGGAAGGCGCTCCACCGTCCCGTCCCTGAGAATAATGACGGCCTGATTGGTTTCCGAACCAAAACCGGATCCCCTTTCGGTCACGTCGTTGCCGACGATCAGATCGAGGCCTTTCCCCTCCAGTTTGGCCCTGGCGTTCTCCAGGAGATCCTCGGTCTCGGCCGCGAATCCGATGTACAGCCTGTTGCCCTTGTCTGCCGCGATGGTTTTCAGGATGTCCGGATTGGCTGTCAGATCGAGTGACAGCCCCTGGCGGCCTTTCTTTTTCAACTTGCTCTCCAGGACCGCCGAGGGGCGGAAATCGGCGACCGCGGCGGCCATGATGACCCACTGGCAGGCTTTCAGGTTGGCTCTGACGGCGGCCAGCATCTCCCGGGCGCTCTCGACGCTGACGAGTGTGACTCCGCTGGGGGGATCGAGTGCCGCGGGGCCTGAGACCAGGATGACCTCGGCCCCTCTGGTCGCCGCAGCTTCAGCCAGGGCATATCCCATCTTGCCCGAGGACCGGTTGGACAGAAACCGAACGGGGTCCACAGCCTCCCTCGTCGGACCTGCGGTGACGAGGACCCTGACCCCATCGAGATCGTGGAGCTGAATTGCGGCCGCGGCCGCGGCCACGATCTGTTCGGGATCGGCCATCCTTCCCACTCCCTCCTCTCCGCATGCCAGTTCACCCTCCGTCGGGGGGACGACAGCGACTCCGCGGGAAGTCAGGATCTCCAGGTTACTCCTGACAGTGACGTGGTCCCACATCGCTGAGTTCATGGCCGGTGCTATGAGAACCGGGCACGTCGCTGCCAGAGAAATGGTGGTCAGGAGATCATCGGCTATGCCGTGGGCCGCCTTCGCCAGGTAGTTGGCGGTGGCGGGTGCGATCACCATAAGATCCGCCCACCGGGCCCTGGAGATGTGGTCGATGGATCTCTCCTCGGACAGGGAGAAAAGATCCGTACCGACGGGATTCCGGCTCAGGGTTTCCACGGTCAATGGCGTGATGAACTGGGTGGCGTTCCGGGTCATGACCACCGACACCTCCGCCCCCTGTTTCATGAACAGTCTGATCAGTTCGGCGCTCTTATAGGCTCCGATTCCCCCGGTGATTCCCAGGAGGACCTTGATACCATTTATTGCCGGATGCCTTTTCATCACTACCCCCCCTCCCCCTGCTGCATGACGTTGGAGACCGGCGGATACCAGGTGTTGCGAATTTCCCGGCTAGAAAGCCTGCAGAAAGGGGTTGTATTGCCTCTCCCGTCCCACGGTGGTCGACGGTCCGTGTCCCGGATAAACCGGTGTATCGTCCGGGAGAGCGAGTATCCTCTCCTTGATCGACTTTATGAGGGTTTCGAAGTCCCCTCCGGGAAGATCCGTTCGTCCGATGGAGCCGGCGAAGAGGGCGTCCCCGGAAAAAATCCCCAGGCTTGACCTGAAGGTCACCCCGCCCGGAGTATGGCCCGGGGTGGCGATCACCTCCACCCGTTCCCCTCCGATCTCGATGATGTCGCTATCCTCCAGCAACCTGTCCGGCTTCGGCGACTCCTGGACGCTGATCCCGTACATGCGGGCCTGAAAGGCGGCCTGATCGAGAAGTGCAGCATCCAATTGTGGCACCATCAGGGGAGCTCCTGTCCCGCGCACGAGTTCGGCATTGGCGGCAATGTGATCGAAGTGGGCATGAGTGTTGAGAATAGCGACAACATCCCATGGTTTCGATTGGATCCTTTTGATGATCTCCGGACCATCTCCCCCGGGGTCGATGACGGCGGCCTTGCCGGTCTTCTCGTCACCGATGATAAAACAGTTCGACTGAAGCGGGCCTACCAGAAGGTGTTCGAGAGTCATACGATACGGTCCTTTCCAAAGGATACCATAGGCCGGGAGACCGGATTAGAGACGCCTGCACCACTCAAACTGAGCTGACCCTCGAGTCAGATGGTCCGCAGCATGCCCTTCGATGCCGAAGCCTCCGGCCGATCCACCGTCTGATACGGTAGGCCGGATCTCCTCCGGGGCAGGGTCATTTTGACTCCAGCATGATCGTCACCGGTCCGTCGTTGGCCAGGGAAACGGTCATCTGGGCCCTGAACACCCCCGAGCCTGTCTTGATCCCCTCCCCCTTGAGCGACTCGAGGAAACGCTGGTAGATCCCCTCGGCTTCCTGAGGAGGGGCCGCTCCGGAAAAACCGGGTCTGTTGCCCCTGGCCGTGTCGGCCACGAGGGTGAACTGGGATACGACCAGTGCCTCTCCGCCTGTGTCACGAAGAGACAGATTCATCCTGCCTTCCCTGTCCTCAAAGACCCTTAGCGCCGCCACCCTGGCAGCCAGGTAATCCGCCTCGCGAGGCCCGTCATCGGCCGCCACTCCCAGGAAGACCAGAAGGCCGGGGCCAATGGAGGAGACCGTGTCGCCACCGACCTCCACTTTCGCCCAGAGGACCCTTTGGACCAGCGCTTTCAGATCCTGACCCCTTCCAATGCCAGGAGCCAGAGCTTGAGCTGGATCCCCGAGGTGAACCCGCCTGGACCGCCTCCCGCCGCTATAACCCGGTGGCAGGGGATGACCAGCGGCAGAGGGTTGGCCCCCATCGCCCTGCCGACGGCCCTGGATGCCCCCCGCCTGCCGAGCCCGGCCGCGATGCAACCGTAGGTGGCCACTGTTCCGTAGGGGATCTCCTTGACATATTCCAGAACCATTCGGGTAAAGGAGGGCAAACGGTCCAGATCGACGGGAAAATCCAGGGGCTCCGGCTCCCCCGCCAGATAACGCTCCAGAGAGCCCGCCAGCGGCCCGGATCCGGGGCAATCCCGGATAGCATCTTCCAGATCGAAAAAGACGCGCCGGGGTACCATTCCGTCGTCCGACTGGACAACGACCTTCCCCAGAGGGAACCTGACCGTGAAGTAACCGGATCTCACTTCAATTTCTCCCTGCCGGAGAACCTGTCCCTGACAGCCGCTGCGCCACTGCTGCCCATGACGAGGGCCGACCCGGAGTATACAATAATCCCCAGGGCCATACAACCGACGAGCCCGGCGATCCTCGAGCCGGTGCCCGTTTCCAACCAGGACATCCTGGTGGCTGCGAACAGAACGACCGCTGACATGATCAGGGCTGATAAAAGGGATTTTCCGGCATCCTTCATCATTTCCGCCGACAGCCAAGGGGTTCCGGTGCGCCCGGTGAAGGCCACCGCGAGGATCGCGAAATTCAGGAAGGAGGACAGGGAAGTAGCCAGCGCCAATCCCCCATGGAGAAGGGGACCCATCAGGAGCAGATTCAGGATCACATTGGTGACCATGGAGGCCGTAGCCGCGGCGAAGGGTATCCGTGTGTTCTCCATGGCGTAGAAGGCTCTTCCGAAGATCTTTACGCCGATGAAAAAGGGAAGCCCCAAGGAGTAGAACATCATCGCCTTGGCCGCGCCATCCACTTCCGCCCCGCCGAAAGCTCCCCTGGCGAAAAGGGTGGCCATGATTGGTTCCTTCAGGACCATCAGTCCCAGAGCGGCCGGGAGACCGATAAAAGCCGTCAGAGAAAGGGCAAAGGACACAGTACCGGTAAAATCCTCCCTCCTGCCCTCGGAAAACTGCCTGGAGAGAGTGGGAAGAGCGGCCGTGGCGAGCGCAATGCCGAATACGCCAAGGGGGAACTGAACCATCCGGTTGCCATACCAGAGATATGTGATGCTTCCCCGAGGGAGAAAAGACGCCAGCAGTGTGTCGACGAGCATGTTGACCTGATAGACGGCGACGCCCAGTGCCGCCGGAACCATCATCACCAGGACCCTTTTCGTCCCCGGCGAGATCAGACTGGCGGTGAGGCGGGGCAGGACCCTTCTCTGCCTGAGGGGATACCATTGGATGAGGACCTGCAGCACACCGCCCACCAGGACGCCCCAAGCCAAAGCCAATATCGGTCTTTCCACCTTGGGGGAGATGCCCAGGGCGAAACCGATGATACATATGTTAAGAAGGGCGGGGGCCAGCGCCGGAATAAGGAAATGGCGGTTAGCGTTGAGAAGACCCATACCCAGAGCCGCCACGCATATGAGAAGGGTATAGGGGAACATCCACCGGGTGAGAAGAACGGTCAGGTGAAAGATGTCGCTTCCCGGTTCAAAACCGAAGGCGATGCACCTGACGACAAGGGGAGCCAGGAGGATCCCGGCCAGGCTGATAGCGGCGAGCAGCAAAAGAACCATTGTGAACAGCCCGTCCGTGAGCCGACGGGCCTCTTCCTCGCCCCCGTGCTCAAGGACATCCGTGTAAACGGGAACGAAGGAGGAGGCGAGAGCGCCCTCTCCGAAAAGCTGTCGCATCAGATTCGGTATGCGAAACGCCACGAAGAAGGCGTCAGCCGCCGGCGTGGCCCCGAAAAGGAATGCCATGACGGCGTCCCTCACCAGCCCGAGAACACGGCTGAGTACAGTGGCTCCGCCCACCACGCCGGCGGCTCTGATAATGCCCTTTCGCTCGGTCACTGAGCTGTCCCTATTCTCCAGTGGAACATTCAGAAAGTGTTTGACAAGTTTAAAGAAATCGGGTTATCTGCTTCTTTCTGTCGGACAGTCCCTACTGTAACAGGAGGATTTCAATTGGCAACGCATAAATCCGCTATCAAGAGGCACAAGCAGAGTCTCAAGAGGAAGCTGAGCAATCAGCAGAGAAGGACCAGGATAAAGAACCTGACCAAGGAGGTCATCAGTGCCGTGGAGGCCGGCGACCGGGGAACCGCTGAAGGTGCCCTGGGACAGGCCATACCGGCCATTCAGAAGGCTGCTGCAAAGAGCACCATGCACCGGAACACCGCTTCCAGAAAAATCTCCCGTCTTACCCGACAGGTCAACTCCCTTAAGTCAGACCAGTAATTCCATCAGAAGCCTGTCCAGTATGATATCTTCGGGCATGCTGCCGGTCTTTAAAAGCCGGTCGCTGACCGAAAGACGGACCATATCTCTCTCCAGATCCCTCTTTCCGGCGCGCGCCATGTGGCGGAAGAATTTTTCCTGTAATCCCCTGTATTTAATGCCGAGCTGAGCTGCTGCCGCGGCGGGTTCCATACCCTCCGAGATCAGGGACCGCCCCCGGATCATCTGGCGGTAGTGACGCGCTATCATGGGAATGAGGTATTCCGGCCGGCTGCCGGAATCCGTCAGCCTGCGCAGGCACTTAAGGGCTGTCTCCCTGTCACCGTCTCCCAGAGCGTCGATAAGGTTGAAGATATTCTCGATTCCCCCGGGGATGGACACATCCAGATCGTCCCTCTCGATCTCGGCCCTCTCCCCGGCATGGATGGAGATCTTCTCCACCTCGGAACCGAGATCCGTCAGGGAAGTGCCGCTGGTCTCCACCAGTATTCGGGCGAGATGGCGATCTATTTTCTTGTCCAGGCTCCGGAACCTGTCCACGACCCAGCTGACGACGGCCTCGCCGTAGGGTCTTTTCAGTTCCCGAACCTGGCAATATTGAGACAGGGTCCTGTATGCAGCGTCCTTCTTCTTCAGCTCGCTGGAGGTCATGACGAGGGTCGAAGTCGGATTGGGATCCTTGAGGTATTCGATGAGGTCCTTCCACTGGTCGAACGCGTGGACTTCGCGGAGAACCAAGAGCCGTCCGGCGGAGAGGAAGGGTATTGTCTGAAGAAATTCCAGGACAGAGCGGATATCCGCCTCCCATCCGTAGACGGGGAGATAGTTCAGTGATCGAGCCTCGGGGGGAACGAGACCATCCAGCAGCTGCTGCTCGGTCTCCCTCAGGAGGAGGGGCTCCGGTGATATGATCAGAAAGGCTGCCTCTTTTTCCCGGCTGCCCATCACTTCCTCCTCATTTGATCCCTGCCAGCCTGTCCGAGAGGCCCCTGGCTGCCTCCTCGCAGATGAGCCTCAGGGCCGCCCGCCGGTTCCAGTCCAGCGTCACCGGGTCAGGGGACCACAGGTAGGACCGATCGACCCTGGCCCTCCCCGACAGATCCTCACCGCCTGAGGGCGATTCGGCTCTCCATTCGAAGGTCAGGTAAATCTCCTGCCGGACGGGTTCCCCTTGCGAGGTCACGGACTGAACCACCTCCGAGAATTCCGCCAGGACGACCTGCAGCGAGGGACTTCCGTCCCGTCTTCTGATACCGGCCGCTTTAAGAAGCGCTTCCTCAAACATGTCCGCCAACCGGGGTTCGGCGGTGGCGTTCTGGAGTTTCGCCAGGGAAAACCGCTCTGCTGAATAACCGGCGGTGAACCGGTACCCGCATCCCGTCAGAAGGACGGCGAGGATGAGGGAAAGGAATCGGAGACGTCTCTTCATCGAACCACAATGGAGACCAGTTTTCCGGGAACGACAACCAGCTTGACCAGTTCAGACCCCTCGAGGTACTCCTTGATCCTGGGGATCCGCAGGGCCGCCTCCTTCAATTCCTCCTCGCTGGCTTCCGGGTTGGCGGCAAAGCGGGCTCTGACTTTGCCGTTGACCTGCACCACCACCTCCACACTGCTGCTTACGGTCAGATCGGGATCGTATTGCGGCCATTCCTGGAGGGCGACGCTGTAGGGCTGACCGATGGTCTCCCAGAGTTCCTCCGCCAGATGGGGCGCGAAGGGGGATAACAGGAGAACGATCACCCTGATCGCCTCGCCTGCGGCGCCGCGGCCGGCAGTGACCTCCGGTCCCCTTTCGGTGAGGAAACGCTGCAGCTCGTTTACCAGCTCCATGATGGCGCTGATGGCTGTATTGAACTGGAACCGCCTCTCGATATCGTCGGTGACCTTCCTGATGGTCCTGTGGGTGGCGTGGCGGAGTGATCGGGCTGTCTCGTCCTCAACCTCCTGTCCCCCAATGGCGCCATTGAGGAGATGCCGGTTCTCCACCACCAGCCGATGGACCCTCGTGAGGAACCGGAAAGAGCCCTCGACACCCTGGTCGCTCCATTCCAGCTCCTTTTCGGGTGGAGAGGCGAAGAGGATGAACATCCTTGCCGTATCGGCCCCATACCGTTCCATCATGTCCTCGGCCGGGACGACATTCCCCATGGATTTGGACATCTTGGCCCCATCCTTGATCACCATTCCCTGGGTGAGGAGCCGTGTGAAGGGTTCGCCCACATCGGTCAGACCGAGGTCCCTGAGGCCCTTCGTGAAGAACCTGGCGTACAGGAGGTGCAATATGGCGTGCTCGATACCCCCAATATACTGGTCAACCGGCATCCAGTAGGCGGCCTTGTCCGGATCGAAGGGCAGCTTGCCATAGGCCGGATCCGTGTAGCGGAAAAAATAATGTGACGAATCGATGAAGGTATCCATTGTGTCCGTCTCCCGTCGTCCGGGACCTGAGCAGGACGGACAGGAGGTGTTCAGAAAGGAGGGCGAAGTCTCAAGAGGGTTCCCTTCACCTGTGAACTCCACATCGTGGGGGAGGAGAACCGGGAGCTGGTCCTCCGGAACGGGAACGGTACCACAGCCGCCGCAATATATGACCGGTATGGGCGTGCCCCAGTAACGCTGGCGGGAGATGAGCCAGTCCCTGAGCCGGTAGCCCACGGCAGAGCGTCCCCATCCGTTGTCCTCGAGATGCGTGACGAAATGGCCCATTGCCTCACGGTTGTTCCGCCCGTTGAAGGGCCCCGAGTCCACCATGGGTCCATCGCCCTCGTAGGCGCAGACCATCGTATCGCCGTCAAGGGCGCCGGTCTCGTCCTGGATGACGACTCTGACGGGAAGACCGTATTTCCTCGCGAACTCGAAGTCCCTCTGATCGTGCGCCGGGACACCCATGACCGCTCCCGTACCGTATTCCATCAGAACGTAATCGGCCACCAGAATGGGGAATTGCTGACCGTTTACCGGGTTGATGAACCTTCGGCCGGTGTCTATACCCACTTTGTCCCGGGTCTCATCCGTCCTCTCGATGGCCGATTGCCTCATGGCCCTGTCGGCGAAATCCAGCACCGCCTTCTCCCTCTCGGAGCCGGAGACCAGTTGAGCAACCAGCGGATGTTCAGGGGCCAGGACCAGGTAGGTGATACCGAAAACGGTATCGGGCCGGGTAGTGAAGGTGGAGATGATGGTATCGGAACCGACCAGCGGGAAGTCGATTTCGGCCCCCTCACTCCTGCCGATCCAGTTGCGCTGCATGGTCTTGACCCGCTCCGGCCAGTTCTCGAGAGCGTCCAGGTCTTTGAGGAGCTCATCGGCGTATTCCGTTATCTTGAAGAACCACTGCTCGAGGTCCTTCTTCTCAACCTGGGAACTGCATCGCCAGCATCCCCCATTTTCGACCTGCTCGTTGGCCAGAACCGTACCGCAGGACGGGCACCAGTTCACCGGTGCCGACCTGCGGTAAGCCAGTCCCCTCTCCAGGAATTTAAGGAAGATCCATTGATTCCAATGGTAGTAAGCCGGCTCACAGGTGGCCAGGGTCCTCTCCCAGTCATAGGAGAGGCCCATCCTCCTCTGCACGCTCATCATCCTCTCGATGGACCGGCGGGTCCACTTCGCCGGATCCACCTTTCTCGTGATCGCGGCGTTCTCCGCCGGCAGCCCGAAAGCATCGTATCCCATTGGGTAGAGGACATTATAGCCCTTCATTCGCAGGAATCGGGCATAGGCGTCTCCTATGGCGTAGTTCCGCATGTGCCCCATGTGGAGGTCCCCCGAGGGATAGGGAAACATCTCGAGACAGTAGAACTTCTCCCTGGAGGACTTCTCCGTGGACCGGTAGAGACGGGATTCCTCCCAACGCGCCTGCCATTTCGGCTCGAGTTCCCGCGGTGAATATCTGGGTGACGACATGGAAATACCTCCGGTGTTACCTGTTATGCGTGTCGGGGGGAGAAATTCAAGGTACCCGGGTCCAGGTTCCGGCGGGCTGCGGGCAGGTTGATACCCGGTTTCCCGAACCGTCCGTCACGGTATCCTATACCGCCGCCGGGGTACGAATATCGGATCACTAGAGCTTGAGAAGCTGTTTAACTGTGGAAACGAGGCTGCTCGCCTGGATCGGTTTAGTGATGTAGGCATTGGCCCCGAGGGCCATGGCCCTGTCCTTGTCCTCTTTGGCGCCCTCGGTCGTGATAATGATGATCGGGATGTCCTTGTAGTTCTCGTTCGAACGGACGAGCGTCACCAGTTTGATCCCATCCATGATCGGCATGTTGATATCGGTGAGAATAAGATCAATATCCGCTGAGGAGAGCTTCTTCAAACCGTCCACACCATCCGACGCCTCGACGACTTCCACCTGAGGGATACGGTTAAGGGCGAAGCGAATCAGCTGCCTCATCGTCGGGGAGTCTTCAATCACCAGGAACTTTAGGGACGCCATCGTTCTCTCCCGCCCGCCTATTGGCTGAGAAGGTCAAGGAAACCCTGATAGGTCGTGAGTTTTCTCCTCGACTCCGTATAGAGCCTGGCGCTGAAAATAGCGGTTGCGGCGTGTCCGGCGAGGAGTGTGAAGAGCTCAAAATCGACCGCCACGAACTCCTCCTTCTGCTGGAGAAGCCGGTAAAGGCATATGACCCCTATCAGCTCTTCCTTGATGAGGAGCGGAATACATACCAGCGGGTCCTGAAAGAGGTCATCTATGGATTTTGGGGGGTTTTCGTTGAAATAACTCTGGTTCAGCTCCGCCGCCTGGCCGATGGTCCCCTGACCTAGGGGTATGGGTTCGATCGCCTCCAGCCCGACCCCCTCTGCCGCCGCCGGTAGCAGGGCTTTCTCCTTCTCGTCCAGAAGGAAGATGGCGAAAACCTCGGCGCCGATGAGGTTGATGATGATCTCCAGGATGATCTGCAGGACCTCATCGTAATCGAGAGTGGAGTGGAGTTGATAGCTGGCAACGTAGAGATTGGCAAGATTGTTGTTCTGCTCTTCGACGTCAATGTATCTCTGTGCGAAGTTGAGATTTTCCTCCTCCACCTGGACAAGCCTGTTTTCCAGCTCGCGCAGTCTCTCGTCGTAGGCCGCTAAAGCGACCGGCTCCTGCGAGAAGTCCAGTTTAGCCTTTAATTCTTCCTCGAGCTGGACGACCCGGTACCTGAGCCGCTCGTTATCCTGCATGAGCTCCTGGGTAAATTCCTGCCCCTGCCGGAACATCTCCAGAAACTCTTCACCCTTCCTGAAGAGTGAGTCTTTTTTATTCTCATCGTCCATTTTCACGGCTCCAATTCATGGATGCATTTTGACGCGCCATTCCCGGCATCCTGGCCGGCAATCAGAAGGACATTGGCTGTCTGGTAAATTATTATCAATTATCACCGCTCTAGCCATTTTTCAAGCCGCTTATGTCGCGGACCATCTCCATGATCCTGTCAGGTATCTCCTCCAGATCGAGGACCTCTTCGACAGCACCTTTCTGGAGGGCGGCCCTGGGCATTCCGAAGACCACAGTGGATTCCTCTGATTCCGCGATTGTCCGTCCCCCCATTTCACGTATCCTGCTCATACCGTCAGCCCCATCATTTCCCATGCCGGTCAGGAGGACGCCCACGACCCTCCTTCCGAAAATCTCTGCCGCGGAAGTCATGGTCACGTCCACGGAGGGGACGAATCGATCTCCCTCCTGCTTTTCCACCAGGACGACCCTGTGGCCCTGCCGATCATCCATTTTCAGATGATATCCTCCCGGGACGACCAGGATCCTTCCCGGCACGAGTGGATCGCCCTCCTCCGCCTCCTTCGCTTCCAGGGGGGTATTCTTTCCCAGACGCAGGGAAAACTGTCTTGTGAACACGGGTGGCATGTGCTGAACAACGATGATCGGGAGGGAAAAGTCCTCGTGGATCTCAGACAGGACCCGCTGCACGGCGGATGGACCTCCTGTGGACGCTCCAATGACAAGGACCCCCTTGATATCATCGTCCGTGGCTGCCGACGGGTGGTGGACAGGGTACCGCCGAGGGGGCCTGGATGCCTTCAGGTGATCCAGATATTGCTTCATGTTCTTGCTGGCTACGGCCCGCACTTTCTCCTGCAGTTCAGACCTGATCTCGACGATCCTCTCGGAAGCGTACCTGAGCGGTTTTACGACAAAATCCAGTGCTCCGAGATCCAGGGCCTTGAAGACATTCTTTTCCCCACCCTCTGAACTGACAACGACGACGGGAAGGGGGCGGTTTCGCATCAGCCAGCGCAGAAAAGTGAAACCATCCATCCGGGGCATGTTCAGGTCAAGGGTAATGACGTCGGGTGGTTCCGTCATGACCGCCTTGATGGCCTCTTCACCGTCGGAGGCGATGTCCACCAGTTCGACCTCCGCCATTTCCATGAGCATGGAACGGATCATCTTACGATTGTAGGCTGAATCATCGATGACTAGAATTCGCAATGTATTTTACTCCCTGTCTATTCCTCTCCTCCGGGTTTTTGATAGACCATGACCTTTTTCAGGTGCTTCAGTCGAAAGGCCGTCGTAATGTTCATAAGGGATTCCGAATGCCCCAGGAGCAGGTAGCCGCCCGGGACAAGCCTGCTGTGGAAGCAATGGACCACTTTCGCCTTTGCATTGGCGTCAAAATAGATGATGACGTTTCGGCAGATGATCAGGTCGCATTCGCCGATAAGCCCCATCATCCTCTGGTCGAGCAGATTATGGTGACCGAAGTGCACCATGGATCGAATGGACTCGTCCAGAGAGTACTTCCCGTCATCCGCCTTCCGGAAATAACGCAGCATGTAGGAGGCATCCGTTACCCTGAAGGATGACTGGGAATAAACGGCCTTCCGAGCGGTTTTGAGGACACGCTGGCTGATATCGGTACCGATGATGTCGAGCTTCCACCCATCGAAAAGCTTCGAATCCCTGATCATCATAGCCAAAGTGTAGGGCTCTTCGCCTGTCGAGCAGCCCGCACTCCAGATCCTGATGTGCCTCTGGGCCGCCTTGCGGCGAGCCAGCTCAGGGAGGATCTCCTCCGAGAAGGCATTGAGCTGGTTGATCTCCCTGAAGAAATAGGTTTCGTTGGTGGTGACCACATCCAGGAGAGCGTTGATCTCCTGGATCCTGTCCTGGTGAAAGAGCAGGTAATGGTAGTACTTGAGGAAGGAATCGAAACGGTGGGACTTCAGCCTGTTCTGGAGGCGGCTTTCCAGGAGAAAGCGGCTCGAGACGTCAAAGAAGATGCCGCAGTAATCGTATATGAAGCTGGATAGGAGCCTGAACTCCTCATCGGTGAGTTCAACCCTGCCGGTGTCATCGAGCAGCATATTATTTTCTGCCCTCCGTCAGGGAACGGGCAGTGTCGCGCACGATCCGGTCGGGATCATTTTCCGACAGATCCCGCAGCACGTCGATGACGGCCTTGTTATCCACAGACGCGATGGCCTGCACAGCGAAAGCTCGAACGCTTGCATCGGCGTCCCGGAGAGCATCGAGGAGGAGTTGGAAGCTCCGATCACCGGGTATCTGTGCCATGGCCCTGCAGATACTCCGCTTCATCTCCACCGATTCCTCCCTGAAAGCGTCCTCCATGAGTTCGACGGCGTCCTGAAAACCCCTGGCGCCTCTTCTGCCGAGAGCCTCGATAACGAAGGTTCTGATCATGAGGTCCTCGTCCGAGAGGAGTTGGGCCAGATCCTTCGCCTCCATCCCGGGCTGCGCTGCCAGGGCGGAAATGGCGACCGTCCTGACCAGGAGGTCCTGGTCGAAGAGAGCTGCCTTCAGCGGTTCGACGGCACCCTGGGGCTGCAGGTCTTCCAGGGCCATTGCGGCCTCCACCCGGACCTCGGGACTCTCGTCAGCCAGAGAGTTAATGATGGAAGTGACCACTTCTTCATCTCCTGTCCGTTTGATGCTGTTCAGAGCCGCCGCCCGGATCTCGGGCTCAACGTCGTGCAGAGCCGAGAGAAAGAACGGGAGATTTCCCTCGGCATCGACCTCGCTCATGACCCTGAGGAGAAGAGCCCTGGTCCGCACGCTCGAACCGCTCAACAGGGCACGGATCCTCTCCGAGAGGCCACCGGGGTCCATCTGTCCCAAATGGGCCAGGGATTCGGCGGCGGATTCGGCGACGTCGCGATACTCATCGGAGATGAGTTCGATGAGGGGCCCGAAGGACCTTGAGTCCCCCAGGGAAGCGACAGCTCTGGCGGCATCCCTGCGGACGTGCCCGCTCTCATCCTTCAGCATGGGGTATACGTGTTCAAGCAGGTCGGGCTCACCCAACTGACCGACGACCTGGACGGCCTTGCGACGGACTAACTCGTCGTGGCTGTTCATCAGGGATGTGACCGCCGTGCGATCCCTTCTGCCTATAGCCAGCAGAGCCATGTTGACATCCCATTCCAGGCCGTCGTCATCGATGAGGGAGAGAATGGATTGCAACGCCTTATCGCCGCCGATGAGACTCAAAATGGCGAGGTAATTCCTCCTGTCGGGGTGTTCCTCGCTGACTGAGAGTTGTTCTGTGAGGAACGCGACGATCGTCTCATCCGCGGCATTGGCCACGGTCTCCCGCAGACGGTCGAGGTTTTCTTGGCCCCTCTCGAGTGCTCTCCTGTAGATCATGCCTGCGGCAACGAACGCTAATTTAGCGGCCCCGCGCGACAGTACTGACTGCATGCCCATCAGACGGATGCCGTCCTCGACGTCTCCCTTGTTGCCGATGCCCTCGATGGCTGGATTGGCAAGGATCCTGTCATCGATGTAGCGGAAAAAGACGGGTAGAGCCTCAGAGTTCCCGATCCGGGCAAGGGCACTGAGGACGCTGAAGGCCACCCATCCGTCAGCTTCCTCGAGAACTTCGATGAGGGCCCCCGTGCTTGCCGGATCCCCTATGCGCGCCAGGCTTTCGGCTGCCGCCGCGCGTATATTGTCCTCCGGATCGCGGAGGAGGGGAATAAGTTGGGGGATGACTCCAGGATCCGCCAGACTGCCGAGGATGTCGACAAGGAACTTCCGGGTGTCGACCTGTTCGATGTGCAGGTTCTCAGCCACGTGGACCGCGGCACCGCGACCCATCCTCTCGATGACCTCGACAATGGAGTTCCGCAGGGTTAACTCCTGCCGGGGATCCATGAGAGGTATCAGCCTGTTGACCAGTTCGGCAGCGGGATCGAGCTGTGCCAGGGCTTCAATGGCCTCCTTCCGGACCCGCCAACTCTCGTCCGACAGTGGCCCCACGAGCCACGTCAGGTCGTCCTCCGTGACAACCCCCTTCAGGGAGGCCATCGCCTGCCGACGCAGCTCCTCGTCCCGTGAACCGAGCCTTGTTATCAGGGCCCGCTTTGCCTCGGAGTCCATGAATGTCACCCTCATCCGGCCTTTCCCGGTGACCGGCGGGAATTGAGGATGCGGGCCATCTCCTCCTTCAGGAAAAGGGAGTGATCTCCGTTGAAATCCGGATACCTGTCCCTGAGAAGCCGAACACCCTCGTCGAGATCGCTGGACAGACTGTCCAGGAGTTGAGCTGAAGCCGAATCCCTGATGATCTCTTCGTTGTAGAGAGCGATGTCCCCTGCGATGATGCGGCACATTCTTCTCAGTTCCTCAACACCCGGATCGCCCGACCTGTCCCCGCCCTCCAGGTGGATCTCTTCGATCTTCCTCCGATCATCCACATCATCGTCGGACTGAGCAGCCGTTACCTCCGGACCGGCCTTGAGGGGGCCATCCCGCGGCCCGTCATCCAGGAGCCTCTTTATTTTCGGGACAAGAAGGTCGGGCAGGTGATGCCTTTCGATGTAGTCATCCGCCCCGTAATAGGAGGTCGGAGCCCTTTTGTATCGGGTTCCGTGGTGAACGGATGACAGGAGGACGATGGGGAATGTCCTCTCCGCAGGTCCGCCGGGGACCCTGTCGATGATCTCGTATCCGAGGATATCCGGCAGCACGACGTTGATCAAAGCCGCATCCGGGGGGTCCTCAGTAAGGATTCTGACAGCATCCCTGCCCGTTGAGGCGACGACCCCTCTGAATCCGTTACGCGCCAGTATCCGGACCACGAGTTCGGCCAGGTCCTCTTCAGGGACAGCCACCAGGACCACCGGGATCATATCGTCCGATCTCGGATGCTCACGGGATATTGCGATCGGGATCAGGGAGCCGCAGCTGCGGCAGTTGAACGATCGAACCCCTTTGGGAAGTTTTTCCGGGTGGATCCTGTAGTATTTTCCGCATGAGGGGCATTGGGCGAGGTTGCGGCTGTCGTCGCTGTTTCCTCCCGGAAAATTCCGTCTACTGTCATTCATCACCTGCGGGCTCCGTTGAAGAGACGAGGGCATCCCTTTCCACTGGAGGGACAACGTCCTCCACGGAGAGGATCCTGGAGAGGTTCAGAAGGATGATCAGGCGGTCGTCGATCTTGCCGATCCCCCTCAGGAACTCCCCTTCTACGCCACTGACTATCTCCGGCGGTGGCTCGATCTTTCCCAGGGGTATGTCCATTACCTGGACGACGGAATCCACGAGAAGTCCGTAAAAATGCTCTCTATGCTTCACGACGATGACACGACTACGCTGATCCTGTTCGCCCCCTTTGAGGCCCAGCCTTGCCCTGACATCGTATATGGGGATTATCATACCCCGGAGCGAGATGATTCCAAGGACGAAATCCGGCGTTCTCGGGACTTCAGTGGGCTCCTTTGGCCTGACGATCTCCTTGATTTCCATGATGTTTAGACCGTATTCCTCCCCAGCGAGCATGAAGGTCAGGATCTGGATATGCTCCTCATCTTCCTCTTCCCTTTCATCGGCATGCTGGCTTCTCAGCACGTCCTTCAGGCTGGCGAGCTCATCCTGGTGGATCCTGTCGGGTTTTCCCTTGACCACCGGCGAGGGAGGGGGTTCGGGGTCCTGACCCGGTGAAACGACATCGGCGGGCGGCTTAACCTCCTCGATGGGCTCCGTTTTCCGGGTATCGTCCATTCCTCTTACTTCCCCATCGGGCCGCTTTTCCTTTCGTTTGGCTTTCGGCTTGGCCCTGGCGCCGGTTTTGGCCTTTTCCGCCTTTTTTCCTCCCCGTTCTTTTTTGGCCTTTTTCCTGATTTCGACAAGATCCATTTTCATACCCTCTCAATAATCCGGCGAAATTCGGTTCAAGAATTCAGCACTCCATGACTGAGTATTTTTGCCTTCGTCTTTATTTGCCTCGCCAAAGCTCGGAGACGGACGTCGGGCCACCCTTCTCCGTTCCCTTCCCCCTCTGCTCCCTTATCCCCCAAAAACCCACATTCGTTCTACCCTCCAGCGGGCTCCAGGCCCATGTCCTCAACAACATCGAGGATGATATCGGGACCTATCCGGTCAGACTCCCTCGAGAAGGCCAACAGGAGAGCGTTGGCGCAGATGTTGTTGATCATCCTGGGAAGGCCTCCAGAGTATCGGTAGACGATGTCGACGGCATCTTCCGAAAACAGTTCGGGATCCCCTCCCGCATCCTCCAGGCGGAAAGACAGGTAGTTGCCGGTGTCCTCTCGTCCCATGGGGCCCAGGTGGTATTGAAGGCCTATCCTCTGCCGGACCGCCTGATAGGATTGATGCTTCAGCCGGCTTCGCAGTTCCGGCTGACCGATGAGGATCAACGTCACAAGATTGAGATCGTCCAGCTGAAAATTCGTCAGGAGGCGGATCTCCTCAAAGGTCGCCCTGGAGGGAATGAGCTGAGCCTCATCGATGATGACGACAGGGCAGACATCCTCCTCGTATGCACCGTAAAGAGCTTCGTTGACCTGTTCGAGCAGATCGGTCCGGTGGTAGGCGGGATGTTCGATTCCCATCCGGAGGGCGAGGGTCCTGAGAAACTGATTGGGTGTCAATCTGGGATTGATCAGGAGAAGAGGCCGGAACTTCTCGCCCAGGGTGTCTATCAGGGCTCTGCTCAGAAGGGTCTTTCCTGTACCGATCTCTCCGGTCAGCAGGGTCAGTTCTCTTTCCTCAGCCCCGAACTGGAGTCTGGCCAATGCTTCTTCATGGATGGAGCTCCTGTAGAAGACGGCTGGGTTGGGCGTCTTGCTGAATGGTTTTTTCCTGAGACCGTACAGGTCCTCATACATGCTCAAACTCTCTTGCCCAGGCCCCCGAGCCTGATCGCTTCCAACATGAGGCCGGCCACATCCAGGACCAGAACCGTCGACTGGTCGCCGAGTTCGGCGGCTCCTGCCAGTCCCACGGATTTGGCGAAGGCTTCTCCAAGAGGCTTGATGACGATATCCTGCTTGCCGAGGAGCTCCTGCGCCACCAGCCCCATGATCCTGTTTCCCATGCCGATGATGACGGCATAGGTCTCGTTGCCGTCATCAGCTCGGGGCAGCTCGAAGATGTTCTCGAGGCGGAGCAGGGGCAGGGTCCTGTCTCTCAGATTCACCACCTCGATACCCTGCATCGTCCTGATGTCGCCCGATTCCAGCTGGATGGTCTCCAGGATCGATCCCATCGGAATGGCGAACACCCTGCTGCCGGTTCGGACGAGCAGAGCCTGAAGGATCGCCAGAGTGATCGGCAGAGTCAGGGTGACCCTTGTTCCACGGTCCTTCACCGAGTGGACTTCCACGGCGCCCCCGATGTTCTCGATCTCCTTTCGGACGACATCCATCCCAACCCCCCGTCCGGAGATCCCGGTCACGGTCTCTTTGGTGGAGAAACCCGGTTTGAAGAGCAGCGAGAGAATATCCTCTTCGCTGAGTTCCTCACCCTCCCTGAGCACACCTCTTCGGATGGCCGACCTCCTGACCCCTTCCAGATCGATGCCGGCCCCGTCGTCCTCTACCTCCAGGACGACATGGTTGCCCTGCTGGTAGGCGGACAGCCTTACCATCCCCGTCTCCCGCTTTCCCTTTGCCTTCCGTTCCTCCGAGTTCTCGATACCGTGATCGATGGAATTTCTCACCATGTGCAGGAGGGGTGATACCATCTCCTCCATGATCATCTTGTCAAGTTCGGTGTCACCTCCGGAAAACTCGAAATTGACCTTCTTGTTCAGCTCACGTGCGATCTTTTTCGACACTCTCTGCAGCCTGCTGAAGAGCTGGCCCATGGGCACCATCCGGATGTCCATGACGCCGTCCCGAAGGTCGATGAGCATTTTCTCCATCTGGACACTCGTCTTCTCGAGCTCGAGGAGGCTGTCGCTACCGACATCGAAGAGGATTTCCCGCAGCCGGCCTGCAATACTTGTGAAATTCGACCTGAGGATGACCAGCTCCCCGACGAGGTTCATCAGGTTGTCGAGTTTGGCGATGTCCACCCTTACCGTATTGCTGACGCCCTTGATCTCATCCTCGAAGTAGCCCCTTTCCCCCTCCGGTCCTTCCGACGCTTCCAGAGCGAAGCTGTCTGCCATGGTCTGAGGGCGCCGCTGCCTGTAGAGCACCTGTTCAAGGGACACACCGTCGGACTGCAGGCGATCCCTCAACCTTTCCCCGTCCTCGCGCGCAGTGAAATAAAGCTGGAACCCTATGGTTCCCTCAGCGACGCCGTCCGTCTGGGGCAGAGTAGTCAAAAGCTCGCCGACCTCTCTTATCCCCTCGCTCAGATCTCTCAACCGGACATCGAAAGTATCAAACGGGAGGTGGCAGATCACCCGATAGAGCGGGACTTCCCTCTCGATGTTGTCCCGGAACCTGTGCTCCTCGTACTCCGACAGGACCTCCGTGAGCCCCTCCGGCACGTCGACGAATTCCGAGAGATCGGGCGCACTCCCTGAAACCTCCTCGCTCCCCAACTTCTCCAGTTCACGGAGGAATTCATCCACACTGACGGAACTGTCTCCCGCACCTTCCGCGACGGCATGGACCATCCTGTTGATCAACTGAACGCCGTAGGAGAGCAGGTCAACGATATCGTCGTCGAGAGCGATCTTGTTCAGGCGCACCGAGTCCAGGAGGCTCTCCACGTGGTGGGAAAGGTCGCTGAGGTTATCGAGGTTGAGCATCCCCGACAGACCTTTCAGTGAATGAGCACTTCGAAAGATGGCGTTGATGATGTCCGGTTTCCTGTGGTCATCCGTGGAGATATCCATCAGCTGACTGATGGAATCCTCGAGGCTGTCCAGGATGTCTTCCGCTTCTGAGACAAAATCCGAAAGAGACTGGTCCAAATCAGTGATCCTCTAAATAGGGGTCCCGGGTTTCAAGTAAAAAGTCCCACGTGCCAAATCCAAAATAAAAAGAAACGCCCGACGCAGAGCACGCGGGGACGACCTCGGCAGGACCTCTTCACTGAGGGGCGCCCAGGAGATTCAACCTTTCATTTTGATCTCCCGCAATCAGAGACCGTGCAATCGACTTACTTACCCTCTTCCCCGCACTCCTTTGGTTGCGCCGCTTCCCTTTGTCCTGTCCGACTCCCGATGCCGGATCTCGATCTTCCAGTCTCGGACTCATCCAAGCAGGTCTCTCACGTGGCGCTGGAGGTCCTCCGGATCAAAGGGTTTGATCAGGTAGCGGTCCGCACCGAGTTTCAGCCCCCTTTCCCGATCCACATCGCGGCCCTCCGTTGTCACGATGATAACGGGAATATGTTTGAAATTTTCGTTCTCCTTGACAAAACGAACCACTTCCAGACCGTTGATGTCGGGCATGTTGATGTCTGTGATCACAAGGTCGGGCAGGTATTCCGGAAGTTTCCTGAGGGCCTGAAATCCATTGGAGGCCTCGACCGCCGTAAAATCGCCCAGGTCCTCCAGCGATGAGATAATGAGGGATCTTGTGATGGGAGAATCTTCAACTACCAAAATTCTCTTGGCCATGAGATCACTCCTCTGTCAACCGTTCCTGTTTCAGGTTTCCCCGTCACCGGAACTGAGCTTCATCTCAAGGAAAGCCCTGTCGAGGGCCAACCCGGCATGGCTGAGGAATATATCCAGGGAATGGGTCGGATGAAGTCCCTGACCCTCCGGGAAATCATCCCCGTAAAGTATGACCACCACCTTCCCCATGCTGACCACCGGGCCGATATAGATATTTTTTGGCTCTCCACCCAGAGCCCTGAAGAGCCTGCCCTCCGTCTCACTGCCCTGGGGTGCCCCCCGGTAGCTCTGCTGGGAATCGACAACTCTGGTAAAAATGGACCCTTCCGCGATGGGGATCTCGAGGGCGCGGATGGTCGAGTCGGCGTCCCGATCCTCGCCGAGGTCCACTCCGAACTGACCCAGCCCCTTGATATCGTCTTTTCTAACCAGGAAAAGTATTGCCCGCGAGGCGAATTCCGACGCGAACCGCAGGGCGAGAAGGGTGATCTCCCCCCTTATGTCCTGCCGATTCAACTCCGAGACATAGGAACCCAGCCTGGCCATGAGGGGATCCTGCGCCTGAGGCTGCTGCGGGTGTTCTTCCTGCCCACCCAGGAAGGCGAAGGGAAGATCCAGCCCCTCCAGATCCTCCGAGAGTTCCTGTTGGATATCGTAGTACTCGCCCTCCCTTTCGGCCTGTTCCGGCCCCTTTGTCATATAGGCGAGGGTCAGCGCTGCCAATCTGTCCGGAAGGTCCTCCGGGCGTTCGACAACGAGCTCGATTCCGGCAATGGGTCCCAACTTGTCCGCCAATTCACCGGGGATGTCTCCGGAGGTGAAGAGGACCGAAGGGAGACGGAAACCAAGGTCCCACTGGCTGATGAGAACGTCCAGCCCCCCCGGGGCGGCGCCGTCGGTTATACCCCGGGCGTGCAGGTCGAACGCCACGGCGGGAAATATCCTATGGGATCTGAGATCCTGCATCTTGGTCAGCGCCGATGCCGCGTCCCCGAAGACGAACACCTTCACGCCCTCTGCTCGAAGGGCCTCCCTGATACGGGAACTCAGTGGTTCATCATCTGTGACCAGGATGAGGGCTTCTGCGACTTTTCCAGGGAGCTCGGGGATCTTATCCGGCATCTCCAGGATCCCTGCAGCCCGAGCACCCATGTCCCCGATGGGAGTGTAATCCTCCTCCGGAGGTGGAGTGTCACTCCAAACGGAATCCTGATCCGGCATTTCCAGGGAACCAGCTGTTGCCGATGGCGTTCCGGCAGCATCTCTCCTCAACTCATCCTTTAGGCGGGCACCTTCCATGACGAGGAACTGGGCGTTGATGCCGTCCTGGAGAAAGAAAGGACGCATGCGGCCGAGGAAAGGAACATCCTCCTCCTTATCGACCAGCTGGAAACTGAAGGTCCCCTCCTCCCAGAGGAAGAGGGAATAGACGAGATCCTCGATCCTCTTCCTGAGTGTATTCTGCAATGCTTCCGGGGAGATATCCAGATCGGTGTGGATCAACCGGAGAAGGTCCCCTTGATCTTCACAGGCCTCGAAGCGCGGCTTCAACTCCTCGATACGGGAAAGGTCGACCAGGCTGTCCTGCACCAGGAGACTGAGGATACCCTCTTTCTCGTCAGAACGTCCGGCGTGGATGACCATACCGCCTCTGATATAGACCGTCGCCTCGCCCTTGGGACCCTCCAGCCTCAGGAGTCCCGACCGCCTGCTGAGGCTCACGATCTGGAGGATCTCGCCGAGGCTGAGGTCCTCCAGCTTTCCCACCAGGCTCATGGTCGGTTCCATTCCGGAGAGTGCGGCATCCCGGTTCGGCCCCATCCGTTTTTCGCTCACCTTCCCTCCGACAGCCTGTCCACGAGTGCCAGGGGCAGTCCTTCTTTGACCATCTTCCTCTGCGTTTTTCTCACATCATAGGGAATCCGGACCAGCGTGAATTCGAACGTGCTCGTGTCGAGTATCCCGCAACAGGCATCGGGGTTTCCGTCCCTCGGCTGTCCCACGCTTCCCACGTTGATGAGATACCGGTGTCCCTCTTCCGCCTTCAGAGATTCTCCCGGGATCACCGTGACAACGCCCTCCGGATCCATACCCACCATGACGGGTTGATGGGAGTGCCCGACGAAACAGAATTCCGTGAGGAAGTGGGAGAAGTTCACTTCCGCGTCCCATAGAGTGAAGATGTACTCCCAGAGCTCCGGTGCTCTGGGACTGGCGTGGACAATGGTCACTTCATCCCTGGTAACCACCATCGGAAGCTCCTTGAGGTAATCCCCCGCCCAGTCCTCGAGTCGTTCGGAGTTCCAGATAATCGCCTCCCTGGCATTGCTGTTGAAAGTCTCCGGGTCCATCATCCCTATGGCCGCGAAGTCATGATTCCCCGCCACCGCAATTTCCGCCCTGTCCCGGACCCATTGGGTACAGGGATTCGGATCCGGTCCGTATCCCACCACATCTCCGGCAAAATAGATGGTGTCCACGGAAGCGCTGCTGAGGGCCTCATCAACGGCCTCGAGGGCCTCGAGGTTGGAGTGAATATCGGAGAGGATACCGATGCGCAATGGTTATTTCCTCGAAGGTGTCGCCCGGGAGGGGATCCGTTCTCCGGAAGCCGGGAATACCTCTCTGGCGGAGGCCAGGAGCTCCGAAGAGGAAAGGTACAGGTCCACCTGGGCAACCTCCGAGCCGGTTATCTCGCCGAGGACCCTGGACAGATCCTCTATCACTCCCATATCCCAACGTCCCAGGATCGGTATGCCTTCCATGGCGCATGACACCGCCTCAATTCTCTCAACCGCATCGAGCGCGATCCTGTATGCCTCCTTCCTGGTGTCTGCGGACAGATCCCTTTCCTTTCCGATGCCAACGACCATCAGGGAGGAGAAGGGCATCTTTTCCTGGGTCGACAGGAGGGTGACCTGCCCGAAAGCGAGCAGATCCCCCTTCCGCTTCCACAGCTGGCTCAGGGAGGAGTTGAAGAACCAATCGAGCTGCCCTACCGTACCCCTGAGGGGCCTGTGGTCTGAATGATGGCCGACAACCAGGACATCCCCTCGGTATTTGAGAGGACTTCCTCCCCGCAGCAGCATTTTCATTCGGCCTTCCTCTTCAGGTTGTGTCTGATCCTGTCGAGGACACCGTTGACGAAGGTCCCGGATTCCTCGCCACCGAATCCCTTGGCCATCTCTATGGCCTCGTTGATGATGACTCTGGCGGGTGTCTCGGGGTAAGCCAACATCTCATAGGTGGCCAGCCTGAGGACATTGCGGTCGACAACCGCCATGCGGGATATGTTCCACTTCAACGCGGCCTCGCGGATGTGCCCGTCGATCTCCTCCATCCTCTCGAACGCACCCATGACGAGATCCCGGGCAAATTCCGCCTGCGATTCATGACGCTCACGGCCGCCCTCGAGTTCGTCGAGGGCAACCTGCGGATCACACGGATTGATGTCCAGGCGGTAGAGGGTCTGGAGAGCGGCTTCCCTGGCTCTGCGGCGGGCACCCATCCGTGGGATCAGATTTCCTTCAGCAGGTTGACCATCTCGATGGCACTGGCAGCCGCCTCGAAGCCCTTGTTGCCCGCTTTGGCCCCTGCCCTGTCCACGGCCTGTTCGAGACTGTCAGCTGTGATGACCCCGAAGGCTATGGGGACTCCGGTCTCAAGAGATACCTGAGAGATGCCCTTGGTCACCTCTGCGGCGATGAAGTCGAAGTGGGGAGTCTGCCCCCGGATAAGGGCACCAAGACAGATGACGGCATCGAAGGACTTGCTCTCCGATACTCTTCGGGCCGCCAGGGGAAGCTCGAAGGAGCCTGGCACCCGGATGACACTGACAAGGTCCTCGCCGGCCCCATGCCTGACGAGGCAATCCACGGCACCGTCGATCAGTCTATCGGTGATGAAATCGTTGAAGCGGGATGCAATGATAGCGATCTTCAGGCCGGAGGCATCGAGTTTCCCCTCCACGGTTTTATATCCAGCCATCGATTCTCTCCTCTCAGACGGTTTCCTTGATCTTACCCAGAAGGTGTCCCAGCTTGTCTCTCTTGGTCTTCAGGTAATTGAGATTTTCCTCCCGGGCGGTGATCTCCATGGGAACCCGCTCGACGACCTGGAGACCGTAACCTTCCAGGCCCACGATCTTCTTCGGGTTATTGGTCAACAGCCTGATCCGCCTGACGCCGAGATCCACCAGGATCTGGGCCCCTATTCCGTAATCCCTGAGATCGGGCGCGAATCCGAGCTCGAGATTAGCCTCCACGGTATCCTTCCCCTCATCCTGGATCTGATAGGCGCGGAGCTTGTTTGCCAGACCGATACCCCTTCCCTCCTGACTCATGTAGAGGAATACACCCGTTCCGGCATCATGGATCATGCGGAGGGCGTTCTCCATCTGTTCACCGCAATCGCATCGCAGGGAGTGAAAAACATCTCCCGTAAGACATTCGGAATGGACCCTGACGAGTGTCGGCTCCTCTCCTTGCACGACCCCCGCGACCAGAGCCACATGCTCCTGGCGGTCGAGATTGTTTCTGTAGGCGAATGCGGTGAAGTCTCCGAACCGGGTGGGCAGCTTGGTAACGGCTGCCCGGCTTACGAGGCGCTCGTGTCTCATACGGTATTTGACCAGATCCTCAATGGTGACGATCTTCAGGCCGAATCGCCTGGCCACGACCCTGAGCTCGGGAAGGCGGGCCATGGTGCCGTCCTCGTTCATGATCTCGCAGATCACACCTGAGGGATTCAGGCCGGCCAAACGTGCGAGGTCCACCGAGCCTTCCGTCTGGCCGGCCCTGACGAGCACACCACCCTTACGTGACATGATGGGGAAGATATGCCCAGGCCTGGCGAGATCGTCCGGAGAGCAGTCGTCATCGATGGCCGTGAGGACCGTGCGGGCCCTGTCGGCAGCGGAGATCCCCGTGGTGACCCCCTTGCGTGCCTCGATTGATACCGTAAAGGCCGTACCGTATTTGGCTGTATTATCCTGGACCATCTGGGGGAGGTTGAGTTCTTCGCACTTACTCTCCGTCAGGGTGAGGCAGATAAGGCCCCGCCCGTGGAGGGCCATAAAGTTTATTATCTCGGGGGTCACCTTCTCGGCGGCCACCATGAAATCTCCCTCGTTCTCCCGATCCTCGTCGTCGACCAGGATGATCATACGGCCCGCTTTGATATCCTCGAGGGCCTCATCAACGGTGGAAATGGGCATGTTCATCCTCCCTAATCCGCGATAAATCCCGAACGGAGAAGTTTCTCCAGTGTGAGCCCGGAATCGCTCTTTACCCCAAGAAACGAGGCTACCGCGGATCTCACATATTTCAGGATCAGGTCGGGTTCCAAGTTAACAGAGTCACCAGACCTTTTCAATGCAAACGTTGTTTTTTCAAAGGTTTCCGGAATAAGTGACACCTCAAACCGATCTCTCTGAAGACCGGCGATCGTCAGGCTGACACCGTCGACCGCCACCGAGCCCTTTTCGATCACAAACGGTTGGAAATCGTCCGGAAAAGACACGACGAGGGTCCAGGATCTGCCGGCGCGGACAAGGGACTTGATGGTCCCTGTTCTCTCCACGTGGCCCGATACGAGATGACCGCCGACCCTCCCTCCGAGGGCGAGGGCCCTCTCCAGATTGACCGGATCTCCGACTGCGGCATTCCGCAGCGTCGTCCGTTCCAGGCTCTCCTCAGACACTGTGCAGGAGAACCATCCGTCCTTGATCTCCTCGACCGTGAGGCAAACCCCGTTCACGGCTATGCTGTCCCCCGGCCGGCCTTCCTCGAGAACGAGACGGCAGCGAACGTCCATCGCCGCACCTCCCGGTTGTCTCTGGATCCTGCCGATCTCGCCTACTTCCTCGATAATGCCTGTGAACATGTCCATTCACCTCACGGTTTCCGGGAGCACATCCGCCGTCAAACGGATATCATCGCCTATCCGCCTTGTTCTCACGAACCTCAGTTCCGGCGCCCTGGAGAGTTCCTCAACGCCGAGGGCTCCGACGGCGGCGATTCCCTCCTCTCCGATAAACCGGGAGGCAAGAAACAGCTCAACCCTCGAGACCGCTCCAGACCTGACAAAGAACGCCGCTGTCTGCCCCCCACCCTCCACCAGCAGGTGGATCATGCCCTCGTCCGCCAGCGCTTTTGCCAAGTCCCCCCAGACAAATCCACCGGCTCCCGCCGGCAGTCTGAGGAATTTCACGCCCTTCGCCTCGAACGGCATCAGGCGGCTTCTATCGACACCCGGTCCGATCACGAACAGGGTCCTTCCGTCCTCAGCCTGCTCCACCAGGCGGGCCCCTATGGCCGTCCGGAGATCCTTGTCCAGAACGATCCTCCTCGGCTGTACCCTGGCCGGAAGGTGCCGGACGGTGAGGCTCGGATCGTCGGCGGCAACTGTGCCGGCCCCGACAAGCACCCCGTCCGCATCAGCCCGGAGGCGATGGGCCGCCTTCCTCGCCGGGGCTCCGGTGATCCATCGGGATTGCCCCGAAGAGGTCGCGATCCGGCCGTCGATCGTAGAGGCCAGTTTCAGGACCACATAAGGTGTTCCTTTCAGAGCATAGTGAAGGAAAGCCCGGTTCAGCTCACGCGCCCTGTCCTCGCCCAATCCGACGGATACCGATATGCCGGCGTCCCGGAGGGCCTGAAAACCCCTTCCATCCACTGACGGGTTGGGATCCCGGCAGGACGCCACAACCCTCTCCACTCCGGCCCTGATGATAGCCTCTGTGCATGGGGGCGTTCTCCCCTGATGGCTGCAGGGTTCGAGATTGACGTAGAGACAGGCGCCGACGGTACTGGTCGAAGCGTTCCGGATGGCGTGGATCTCGGCGTGGGGTGCTCCGGGCTCCCTGTGCCAGCCCTCACCGATAACCCGGCCGTCCTTGACGAGGACCGCTCCCACCATTGGATTCGGGTGGGTGGTCCCCCTCCCCTTGGCAGCCAGTCTCAGGGCCCTTTGCATAAAGGGCTTATCATCCCAATCCTTTGCCAATCTCTTCTTCCTTCGGGTGAGGACGTGTCGGCTCCCGCGGGTTCGTCCCACCGGTATGGCCACCGGCGCAGTGACTCACCTGAGGGGCCGGGACGCAAAGGGGCGTCATCGACGGCCAAAAAACACCGAGAAACGGTCCGCTCCTCCGGGAGGCTCCGCCCCGTTTGAGCCTTCTGAAGGACGTCTTTCTCCAGGACAGTCCACTGGAACCGGATTCGGACACACCTGACTGCCGGTCCTACTCAGCCTTTCCCATCAGATAGGCATAGATAAAATCATCGAGGTCGCCATCGAGAACGGCATCGGTGTTCCCCGTTTCCAGGCCGGTCCTGTGGTCCTTCACCATCCGATAGGGATGCAGCACGTAGCTGCGGATCTGGCTGCCCCAGGCAATCTCCTTCTTCTCACCCTGGAGTTTGGCCATCTCCTCCTCTTTCTTTCTTTTCTCCAGCTCATAGAGCTTTGCCCTGAGAATGCGCATGGCGGTGGCCCTGTTCTTGTGCTGGGATCTCTCGTTCTGGCAGGTGACGACGATGCCCGACGGGAGGTGCGTGATCCTCACC
Source organism: bacterium (assembly GCA_020350725.1). Lineage (GTDB taxonomy): Bacteria > BMS3Abin14 > BMS3Abin14 > BMS3Abin14 > BMS3Abin14. The sequence goes on along the minus strand of CP070719.1, from coordinate 1,467,169 downwards.
GCGGAATCGGTCACGTTGACGTGCTGTCCACCCGCCCCGCTGGAACGAAAGGTGTCGATCCGCAGATCCTTTTCCTCGATCTCGGCCTCGACGTCATCTTCAACCTCGGGAAACGCGAAGACGGAGGCGAAGGACGTATGCCGTCTCCTGCTGGCATCATAGGGGGAGATACGAACCAGGCGGTGAACACCGCTTTCGGATTTCAAATTCCCATACGCGTACTCGCCCTCCACCGCGAAAGTGGCGCTCTTGATGCCGGCTTCCTCCGCCAGCTGCTGGTCAAGCATCTCCGTGTAGTATCCCCTCCTCTCGGCCCACCGGAGATACATGCGAAGAAGGATCTGTGCCCAATCCTGGGATTCGACTCCTCCGGCGCCGGGATTGATGGTGACAATGGCGTTCCTGATATCCGCCTGATCACCGAGAATGGTCTCAAGCTCCCATTCGGACAGCTCCCTGTCCACCGCATGGAGGTCGGGGATCGACTCTGCCATCAGGGCCTCACCTTCCGCATCGCCTTCGGCGATCAGTTCGGAGGCAGCCTGAAGATCACTGACTATTTTGGACACTCGCCGATACCTCTCGATCGACCTCTTGATCCGGCTGATCTCGCGGGTTTTGGTCTGGGCCTGGGCCTGGTTCTTCCAGAAATCTGGATGAGCGGTGGCCTCTTCGAGTTCTTTCAGGCGGGCGGTATCGCTGGCGAGGTCAAAGATGCCTCCCAAGGGCTTCCAGTTTCTCTGCAGCTTCATCGACGGTCTGCCTGAAATCTTCCAGACGGATCATGGCCTTTACCTCCCTGATTTATCGGGTAAATTTTCCTTATCTTTCCTAAACCTATAAATATTATCATAAGGATGGACAGATAGACAATCCAATCCCCCCACCTGCTGTACATGGTGCCGCCTGAACCGGGTGTCACATCCGCGACGATAACGCCCCGTTCGAGAAGCCCCAGCCTCTTGACGATCCTTCCCCTGTCATCGATTACCGCGGAGATCCCCGTATTGGCCGCCCTTAGGAGAGGCGTTCGGAGTTCCGCCGCCCTTACGGCGGCCATTGCCAGGTGCTGATAGGGTCCCCACGAGGTGCCGAACCAGGCATCGTTGGTCAAATTCAGCAGGATCCTGGCTCCCCTTCTGACCTGATCCCTGCTCAGGTCGGGCATGGAGGCCTCGTAGCAGATGAGAGGTCCGGCCGGTACGGAAAGTGGGAAAGGGTCCGTCGGTTTGCCGGGCACGAACTGCCCCTCGCCCGGGACCAGGCGGGCAGCGAAGGACAACAGTGGACGGAAGGGGACGTACTCTCCAAAGGGAACCAGCCTGATCTTGTCGTAGCTCCTGACGCCGCCATCGGGAGCGAGGTGATAGGCTCTGTTGTAGAGGACATGGCGACCCTCGCGCCACTGGAAAGCGGGACTGCCGAAGACGAGATGAACGTCCCTCTGCCGGGAGAACGCCCTCAATTGTCCGGAGAGCTGGGTGTCGGATTGAAAATAGGAAGTCACCGAGGTCTCCGGCCAGAGGATCAGGGATGCCCCCGCGGCGGCCGCCTGGTCGGAAAGACCGACGTAGGTCCTGACGATCTCCTCCTTCAGCGATTCGCTCCATTTCAGGCCCTGGTCATAGTTTCCCTGGACGATACCGATCCTGATGGAGGCCTCTTCATCCGTTGCGCCTTGGACGGACAGTGCCAGATACATCAGGAGGACAGGGACCATAAAGGCTACGAGTCGCACCGCTGCCAGCCTGCCCCCGCCGGGACGTCTGCGGTCCTCAAGGGTCCTCCACACCAGAGCGTTGACCAGGACCAGGATGAAGGAAAGCCCGTAGACCCCGAAGAGGCCGTAGAAACCGGAAACAGCGGGATATTTCCAGAATACCGTGCCCAGAAGCAGCCAGGGGAAGGGTGCGGGAATCCAGGAACGGGCATATTCAATAAGGACCCAGGCGGGAGGGATGACCAGAAACCACCATGCTCCCGGCCAATCGGATATGCACCGCACCGTAAGGGCAAAGATACCGATATAAAGGCCAAGGACGCAGCCCAGAAGGAGGATGAGAAGACCGCTGGCGACGAGAGGCAGTCCGCCGTAGAGCCTGATGGTCTGGGTGAGCCAATTGAGGGAGACGGCGAACCAGACCGTTCCGCAGAGCCATCCCAGCAGAAAGGCTCTGCCCTTTCCCACCCGAACCACGATGGTCAGGAGAGGAACGAGGGCGACAGCTGACAACCATCCGGCATCCGGACCGGGAAAGGAACAGATGAGGAGAAAGGATGATAGCAGAGCCCGGATGATCGGTTCGGCCGGTCTCGGGTGCTTAGCTCGGGCGGTCATGGCGGGGATTTTACAGGTTCCGGCTTCCGGTTTCCAGCGGAGGCTCATTCCCGGATACCGGCTGCCGACTGCCTGCTCTCCTCGCCTAGGTATCCTCGACCCGTTTCACCCGGATCCTGGAAACTTTCCTGGCGTCGGCCTCCTCGACGGTGAAGAGAAGGGAGTCGAACCGGCACTGCTCGCCCTTCCTGGGAACGTGACCGAGACGGTTGCTGACGAATCCCCCGATGGTGTCGTATTCGCCCCTATCGAGGGTTATCCCGAACTGCCCCTCAAGGTCTTCCACATGGGACCGGGCGTCAAAGAGGAATTCACCCTCGTCGACCTGGACAAAGGCGACCTCCTCTTTCACGTCGTATTCGTCCTGAATATCACCCACGATCTCCTCAAGGATATCCTCTATGGTCACCAGGCCCGAGGTCCCCCCGTACTCATCGACGGCAACCGCCATGTGGACGCGTCTCGTCTTGAACTCTTTGAGAAGGTCACTTACCGATTTGCTCTCGGGGATAAAGTAGGCTCCGCGGAGCATCCCCACAAGGTCCACCTCCCCGGGCGCCCTCCCCCAGGATTTCAGAAGGTCCTTGGCGTAGAGGATGCCGATGATATTGTCGACATCGCCATCGTACACTGGAATCCTGCTGTGGCCCTCTCTGATAATGGTATCAAGGACCTCCTCGAGGGCTGCATTCTTCTCCAGGGTCACCATCTCCGTCCGCGGCACCTGGATCTCCCGAACACGCGTATCATCGAGGTCGAGGACGGCGTCGATCATGGCGTGCTCGTCCCGGTTGATCACCCCTTCCTGCTCTCCTTCGTCGATGAGGGTCTGGATCTCCTCCTCGGTGACGTGCCGGCGCAAGATCTTTCTCACGAAGGCTCTCAATCCGGGAATTATTCGCCTCACCATGGCTCTGTCATCTTCCCCACGAAATCTGCTGCCGGTTGGGGTTATCGCCCGCCGGTGGAGTATTTTTCCTCGATATCCCTCATCCTGGAGGCTTCCTCGTCACCGGCCTCGTGATCGTATCCCACCAGATGGAGGACACCATGGACAAGAAGTCTGCCCAGTTCCTCGTCGACGCTTACGCCGTACTCCCTGGCCTGGGCCTCTGCCCTGTCCATTGAGATGATCACATCCCCCAGCAGGGAACTGTCGCCCGCAGCGGGTTCAGCCGCGCCGGACTCCTGGGCGAAGGAAAGAACATCCGTGGTGCGGTCGATTCCCCTGAAGCGCTTGTTCAGCGTCCTCATCTCCTCGTCATCGGTGATGAGGACGCTCAGCTCCTTATCAGCTTTGCCCAAGTCTCCTAATATTCTTGACGCCAGGGCCTCCAGCCTTTTCAGGCGGGGTTTCACCCTGTTGTCCCTTATCTGTATCAGCACCATTCAACTTCTTCCTTTTCCTTTCCCTCTTCTCATCGACCGCGGCTGTTGTATCGGGATAATCGATTCTATGGTGGAGGATGCCGGTGATCGTGCGCGTGAAACTCTTGGCGATCTGGTGCAGATCCCTGAGCGTCAGGTTCGATTCATCCAGCTGGCCGTCGACGAAAATATCGTTGATGATCTTCTGGACCAGGCCCCGTATCCGCGCCGGCGTGGGATCGTCCAGGACCTTCGACGCAGCTTCCACCGCATCGGCGAGCATGATCAACGCAGCCTCCCGACTCTGGGGTTTGGGTCCGAGATAGCGGAAATCCTTTTCATCTACGGTCTGCACGGATGGATCTTCCTTCTCCTTTGCCTTGCTGTAGAAGAAGGTTATGAGGCGCGTCCCGTGATGCTGCCGGATGATATCGAGTATCCGCTTCGGAAGCCTCTTCTCCTTTGCGATCTCGACACCGTCCTTGACGTGAGACGCGAGGATCAGGGCACTCATGCTCGGAGACAGTTTCTCATGCCTGTTGTTCTTGGTCTCCTGGTTCTCGATGAAATATTCCGGTTTGTTGATCTTTCCGATGTCGTGGTATGACGAGGCGACCCTGGCCAGGAGAGGGTTGGCTCCGATCTCTTCGGCGGCTGCTTCGGCCAGCGAACCGACGAGCACACTGTGGTGATAGCTCCCCGGGGCCCTGAGGATCATCTCCTTGAGGATCGGCTGGTTCAGGTTGGCCAGTTCCATGAGTTTCATGTCCGAGGCCACGCCAAAACCCGACTCCATGATGGGCACGACGAGGGAGGCGAGGAGCGAGACTCCCACGCCGCTTCCCAGGGCGAGCACCATCTGGGTGATGCTTCCGGAAGAGAGGAGATCGCCATCTCTCAGGGCCAGGATGAGCGCCACGCCCATATTGACTCCACCGACGACCAGCCCCGCCCTGATGACGGAAGACCTCTGAACGCAGTGTGTCGCGCTGAAAGCGGCTGTAATACTTCCGACCAGGGCGAAAATGAAGATCATCAGGCTCCATTCATTGAGTATGGCGGCGAACATGGATGACAGGGAAGCAACCACGAGACCGACATTTACGGGAAACAGGATCGACGTGACCATAGCCCCCGCCGCATATGGGGCGGCAAGGCTGAGGGCCGACAGCTTTATGTCGGAATAGGTGACCGATAAGGACTGGAACAGGAACGTGGTGAGCTTGATGATACCGATGTGACCGACGATGATCACCGCCAGCATGACCAGTCTCATGGTATCGGCGGGAAGGTCTGGCTGTATCGATGCGAGTATCCTGTAGAAAGCGAAGAGAATGAGAGCCGTGAGAATAAAGAGGCCCATTATGAGGGTCATTCTTCCCTCGGACGGCACGGACTCGTAGAGGGCGGCGATCTTGAGGATCTGCTCCCCGGTAAGCGGATCTCCCGCTCTGACGATGATCTCCCCCCGCTTGACCTGATAATAGACGGGCTTTGTGTCTTCGACGGCCTTCTCTTTGCGTTCCTGCGATTCGGAAGGATCGAAGTTGAAATTGGGACGGACCAGATCCTGGGCGAGAGATTCCAGAAGGCGCCTGAGAGGGAGTTCGGAACGGGTCCACCCGACGGTGGAAATGCTCTTTTTCACCTGCGATCGTGCGGCCTTCAGGGTCAGGATACTGGCGAAATCCTCAAGAACGATCTCCTCCTGGACTGCATCCAGGTACCTGACCGTCACACCCTTGCCCCGCTCCCTCAGGAGGAGTTCCCTGTCGGAGATGATGCCCATGCCCGAAAGGGTCAGGAGGGACTCAGCCAGAACGCCCTCGGACCTCTCGCTGAAACCGTCCTCCAGCAGCGGCTGCATCTGTTCAGTGGTGATCTCGAGGGCCATGTCATCGATAAACTTCCGCATCGGTTCGAGCTTGGCCTCTCTGGCCTGCTCCCAGAAGAGTATGATCTCCTCGTCGATCTGCAGCCTCTCGGTCCTATTGGCGGCTTTCCACCGCTCACGCAGCTCGTTTTCCTCCATCTCGAGCCTTCCGAGCAGTTCCCTCATGGAGGCGAAAAAGGATCGAACATCCTGGAGCCTGTTGGCCATCTGTTTCCGGTCGAAAACAAACACCGACAGGACCGACGCCTCGGCTTCCAACCTGCGGGCCTGTGTGGAATCCTTATCCTCGACCAGGATCGACCGGGAGGCTTTGATGTCCCGCTTCGCGATATCGCCGGGCGTGAAATCCACATCGTGGACCTGGCTCGGGGGAACGAGGAAGTAGGTGATGATGACGACGGTAATCCAGAAGAGGACCGACCGTTGGGTCTCACCGTCCCAGGCTATCAGGCGCCTGAAAAACCTCGCTCCGGACCGGGGGGCTTTGCCCTTTTCGTCCTTCGATGTCTGTTTCGGGGAACTTACCATCAACAATTCAGATCCCCCTCTTCTCGTATGCCCTGATGATCTTCTGGACCAATGGGTGACGCACCACATCGCCCTCATCGAAATGAACGAAGCTGATCCCGTCGATGCCGCTGAGAATATCCATCACCTGGACGAGCCCGGAAGGTATTTTTTCCGGGAGGTCGATCTGGGTGATATCACCTGTTATCACCGCCTTGGAATCGAATCCGAGCCGGGTGAGGAACATCTTCATCTGTTCGGCCGTGGTGTTCTGGGCCTCATCGAGAATGACGAAGGAGTCGTTGAGCGTCCTGCCCCTCATGAAGGCCAGGGGCGCGATCTCGATAACCCCCCTCTCAATGAGCTTGAGGGCCTTTTCCGAGCTGAGCATCTCGAACATGGCATCATAGAGGGGTCTCAGGTAGGGGTTGACCTTTTCGTAGAGGTCCCCGGGAAGAAAACCCAGCTTCTCTCCCGCCTCGACAGCGGGCCTGGCCAGGATGATCCGCGCGACCTCTTTGTGCACAAGGGAGCGCACAGCGGCGGCCATGGCAAGGTAGGTTTTCCCCGTGCCGGCCGGCCCGATTCCGAAGACGATATCGTCCTGGCCGATCCGTTCAAGGTATGTCTTTTGATTTCGGCTCTTTGGAACGATGGACTTCCTGGGCGATATAATGACCGCGTTGGTAAGCAGATCCGAAACCGTCACCTGTCTGCCGTTAGCCATCTGGCGGAAGAGATTTTCTATTTCAGCGGCGGACAGGGGAATCCCCTCAGCGGCGTTGTCGAGAATATCGGCGATCACTTTCCCCACGCTGTCCACCTGCTCCCCCGGGCCGTCAAGAAAGATGTTCTCACCCCTTATACCGATCCTGACCCCCGTGATTTTTTCGATGGTCTTGAGGTTGCGGTCCATCTCCCCGGACAGCATCCTGGCCTGGTGCTCGTTTTCGATTCTCATGGCTTTTTTCATGTTCTAACAATAACCCCCAACTGTCACCGCAACGGCGACAACTTCAAAACGTGGGATCACAGCACCCCTCCGGTCCACCACAGTGGATTGAAATCATACCGCAGACGCTGTGTCAACGACGGATACAGGCTTGTGTCCCCGGGCCCGGCGGGAGGTCTATCATAGAATCCTGTCACGCCTCATTCCTCAGGGTTGACCAGAACCGGTCCCTTCTGCGTCCTCTCGATCCGGTAGGGCGAGGAAAAGGGATAGGTGATGTCCGATGGCAGCACATATTCATTCAGGACCAGGTCCTCGACGGCCGCCGGATAGGCGCCCCGCTCGAGCCGGAAGATCTCAATAGCCAGCGCCAGCCTTTTTTTCTGGACCTGGGCCACGGATTGTTTCACCTTGAGGGCCTTTTCCGAGGTCATCTGCGGCAGGACGAGAAAGCGGGTTCCGTAGAGGCTGAAGGCATAAAAACCCGCCATAAGGACGGCCACCACCACAAGCGCCCCTCCGGCAACCGCCATGAGACGCCTGCTTCGCAGAGGTTCCCTTGCCTTTTCCACTGCTTTCGGCAGGGAGGCGGGAACCTTTACCGGCTTGATCAGCCCGAAGCCGAGCAGGTCCACGAGGGTCTTGGCGGTCTCAAAATCCCCCAGCAGGGAACGGTAGGCCAGGTCTTTGACGGTCAGGTGCCCATCCAGCAGATCGTAGATCCGCTCCTGGCTAGGAGTGAGAATGGTCTTGTCGCCGTCGTAGGATTTGGGTTTGGCGCCCTCACCGCCTCCCAGAAAATCCAGCTTGTCATCGATCTCATCTCCGGCCTCGGCAAGCTGAGACCTCCTCAGGATCTTATCGTTGGCATCCGGAACGCGAGCGAATACCATCTCCACGGAGGGGATCTTGATCCTGACTCCCGGCCATTCATCGATGATCCTGGCCGCTTCCATGAGAACGTACTCCGCGGACAGGGGCCTGACGAACTGCTTGTCGTAGGACACCCTTCCCGCCTCGAAACGATAACTGCCGCTGGTCCACTGAAAGATCTTGAACAGTGTCTCACGCACCTGGAACTCCAGAACCGTTCTGAAGGTATCCGGGGTGAGATAGTTCTTCTCCTGGATAATGACCCCGAGCTTCTTCATGGTGCGCTTCTGCTCTTCCAGGGTCTCCTCGAGTTCCATTTTGCTCATCAGGCCCGATTTTACCAGGATGTCCCCGAGCAGTTCCTTTTCCAGCGTCTTCGCGGAGCCCGATTCAGCGTAGACGACCTTACCACCCTCGAAGGTAACGGACACCAGTTTGCCCTTGTCCTCCAGATGGAGGACACCGGTCTTCCCCTGGTGCGCGATCAGCTGGAAGATATCCGAAAGACCGAAATCCTTGAGGGTTCCTTTCAGGGCCACCTCTAGACCTCCTCCAGTCTTTTCCCCACGCTGCGGAGAACGAAAAGGTAATATGCGCCAAAGAGGACGAAGAACCAGATCTTGGCCCCGGATCCGGCCTGGATCTCGAGCATGGTCGTGTTTCTCAGCAGTCCATGCCAGAGCACCCACTTGGCCCAGAAGAACATGGTAAGGGCGATCATAATCAGCGACCGCCAGCCGGAGTTGAGCAGCACGTGGCCGGTTCCCGGCAGCATGAGGGTGGCCAGGCGCGTCAGCAGTGCCCGCCGTTTCTTGAAGCGCATGATATGCATCATCTTCTTGACCCGGCTGGTGGGGTCGATCCCGGTCCTGATATGGAAGATATGCCTGCACTGGGCACAGAGAACCTCCTGGCTCGCCTCGCTGCACTTGCTGCAATGGAGCCTGTTGCACTGGCGACAGCGTTCGGCGGTGGAGATCTTGTCTCCCATCGGCCAGACGGCGACGAGAAGGAGTGAGGATACGGGAAAGATCAGCCATCCGAACCGGTAGGGCACTTTGGGAACAATTCCGTCCCAGAGGTTCTCACGCCACGCTTTTCCGGCCTCGTCTATCCTGAGGCCGCTCGACAGGTACTCGGTGAGGGACCCGAAAAGATCGACCGTGATCCTCCTGCCACCCTCTGCCCGTTCGGAGGCGAGAGAACCGGTGAGGTCGGGGACCTTTTCCTGGGCGATGAGGAATTCCCTCTCCCCCTCCTCCAGTTGAAGATTCTCCCTCAGGGCCTGACTGAGATTGTAATGGATTATGGGATCATCGCTGTATCTCAGGGCCCGTCTGAAGTGATCGATGGCCTGTTCCACCCTCCCGGTGGCAAACAGGATATTGGCGAGGTTGTTGATTATCCGGGGGGATTCGGGGGAGATCTCCATCGCCTCCCGCAGAAGTGACTCGGCTTCCCTCGTTCTTCCGCTTCTCTTGAGGACGAGCGCGAAGGTCGAAAGGACCCTGGGATCGCTCTGATCCCTCACCCTCAGACTGTGGAGCTCATCGAGGACCCGAGCCCCCTCACCTCCTCTCTCCGCTGAAAAGAGGGTCAGGCCGGTATTGCCTGAATAGAAGCCGTCGCTGATGGTCAGGACCTGCATGATGAGAGGAAGGCAGATCATCAGAAATACCGCAAGGGCGATCAGAACCCTCTCTCTGGAATTGAGGTGCATCGCCATGACAAGGGCGATGAGGATGATCCAGACCATGAAGGGCATGCCGACTATCAGGAGGATACCCAGAGCCGCGGCCATGACCAGATTCCACGCCCAGTTGGGAAGCTTGATGAAGTGGGACAGGTCGTGGCAGAGCCTGGGGTAGACCTGCACGGCAACCAGGAGGATGGTGATCACCGAAGCCGCCAGGGTGCCGAAGAAGATCCAGAGGGCCAATCCCAGGGACCACGGGAAGATGGACCGGAAATCTTTTGCAAAGGCGATACAGCCCTGAAAGAAGGCGTCCAGGGAACCGAGAGCCCGCAGCTGATTCTGGCTCCATCTTGTTCTGGCACGAAGGAAGTGGGGAGCCGGATCATCCGGAGCCAGTTCCTCGGCCGCATCGATGATGTCCAGAGCGTCCTTGTAGCGCGACTGTTCCCTTGCAACCGATGCCTCCATCAGGAGGGCGGCAGCAGGGAGATAGAGATTGGGGATCCCGTTCGTCAGGCGGTATTGGTTGATTCGATCGAGGCTCTTTTTGGCACCGGCCAGATCTCCCCTGACGACCCTCTGACGATAGGCGAACCAGTCATCTTCCCATGCCGCCTTCCAGGAAGCTGAGAGGCCCGGCTGTTGACCCTCTCCACCGGAATCTCCCAGGGTATCTTGCTGGATGCTGAAAACGTCGGCCAGAGGAAAATCCACTGTAAGTTCGCTTACCTCGAGCGCCCACAGAGGATGGCACAGAGAAGTGACGAGAAGGAGAGAGAGGCCCAGGTAGATTGTGACCGATCTCAAAACGGGCGTCTTACCCTTTTTCCTTGACTGCATTCAGGAATTTCCACTTCAGTTCGGCGGTAGCACTCTCCAGGAATTTTTGCTCTTCGTCCGTCAGGTTTCCCTCCGTTTTCTCCTGAATGACATTGAGGATGTCGATGGTCTGCTTGGCAGCATCGAGGTTTTTCGCCTCACCGCCGCTCGCCGGATCTTCCATCGCCCCGAGCTGGATCAAGGCCGAGTGAAAGAGGGAGAAGACAAAGGTGGAAAAATCTATGGGCGGCATACCCTCTGTCGGTGCGGTATGGGCTTTTGATTCTTCCTTTCCCGACGGATCGGCCTCCGCCCTGTCGACCGTTTCTCCACCGTCCGGGGCACCCTCCTCCCCGATCCCGGCAGGTTCTTTCTTCTCCTCAGCCGTCCGGGAGGTCCTCCTGTCCTCGACCTTGAAGCCCTTTTCCCTGTCGTTCTCTCCTGTCAAACTCTCTCCTCCTAGGAGTCCTCTTCCCCTCCGATAGGTACAAGCACAGTAGGACGTTGGGCTACCCGGGGAAACATCCTGAATATACCAGAATCAACATAGTGCTTTCAAGTACCGTCCTACCTGCGATCGCCGCACAAACGGCCCACCTTTCCCCCGGAACCGGTGGGCCGTCGACGGCTTACGTAACCGGGTCTCGAGCTGAGACCCTCACTTTCCCTCGATCTCCTCCAGGGTTTTGAGAATGGCGTTCATGCCCGGGTCCTCGTTGATGTCGTGTATGTCTATGAAGCGGATGACCCCCTCCTTGTCCACGATGAAGAGGGCCCTCTCGGCGATCCCTTCGGACCGGAGGACATCGTAGAGCAGTGCGACCTCACCGTGGGGCCAGAAATCACTCAGGATGGGAAAGGAGGCGTTCAACCCCTGGCTCCAGGCCTGCAGCGTCGGGAGGTTGTCTTCCAGCACACTCAGAACCTGAGTGTTCAGTTCCGCGAAACGAGGTTTGAGCTCCTCGTAAGCGGAAAGCTGACCGCTTCAGGTAGGAGTGAAGGCCGCCGGCAGGAAGGAGATGAGGACATTCTTGCTCCCCTTGAATGCGCTCAGTGTGATCTCACCCCCCTGAGCATTCGGCAGGGTGAAGTCGGGAGCGGCATCGCCCACCTTGAGATCGTTGACCGGTTTCAGCCGGGGAGCCTGCACCCAAAGCGGCACCCGGCCGCGGCCGAATTCGCCCGTTTCGGCGAAAACCTCGGCAGGGCTCAGGATCCTCAGGGCTGCATCCTGTATCCGGTGGAGGGGCCCCGATCTGCTCGAGGAGGCCAGGGCTTCCTCGATGAGTTCCCTGTAGCGCTCGTAGGGCTGAACACCCTTGATCATGACCCCGTTGATGATCACCGTCGGGGTGCTCCAGATGTCCAGCTCGTGGACCCTGTCCAGATTGCCCTGGAGTTCGTCGAGATGGGCCTTCTCGTCCATGGCTTTCCGGAATCTGTCCATGTCCAGCCCCAGCTTCAAGGCCAGGCTGTCCAGCACCTCCCTTTCGAGGTCAGGGGCGTTCTCATAGAGGAGGTCGTGCATCTCCCAGAATTTGCCCTGATCCCAGGCGGCATAGGATGCCAGAGCCGTGTCACGCGAATAACCCGAATACTGTCTCATGTAGGGCACATAGACGAACCTGACCCTGTCACTGTACTCTTCCTTGAGCCTTTTGAAGGCCGGACCGACCTCCTTGCAGAATGGTCACATGAAGTCCGCGATCTCGTACACCGTGACCTTGGCGTTTTCCGGCCCCATAGAAGGAGTCCGAACCGGTTGGAAATCCACCTTTTCAGCAGCTGCCGGCAGCGGAGAGGACAGGAGGACCGCGCAGCAGAAAAGGACAAGGAAACTGAGATGTCTCGATCTCATGATTTACCCCCTTTTGTGAAGACTTGCCGGAAATTCATGCAAATCCCGGGTCTTTGTTATCGACTCGTTCCTCGAGTGAATTATATCATCGCCTATTGCTTAAATCCAAGATGGAGAAAGGACGGGGATATCGCCTGTTGTTTTCCATCCTCGTCATTGGCATACTGTTTTTGTCCTGGATGCCTGTGCACCCGATCCGGACAGAAGGCTACCCGAATATTATGGCCGAAAAACCCATCGATCGCCTTATTGACCTCATGGCTCAGCTCAGAGGTCCCGCTGGATGCCCCTGGGACAGGAAACAGACCCATGGATCCCTGAAGCCCTATGTCATCGAGGAGGCCTTTGAGCTGGTGGACGCCATAGACGGAGAGGACGCCGGGGAGGTGAAGGAGGAGCTGGGGGATCTCCTTCTCCAGATCGTCTTTCACTGTCAGATCGCCCGGGAGGAGGAGCGTTTCGACTTCGACGGGGTGGTCCAGGCCATTTCCGAGAAACTCCTCAGGCGCCACCCTCACGTCTTCGGCGGGAAACCCGCTGCCGACGAGGAGGACGCCCTCCAGAACTGGGAGAGGATCAAGGCTGAGAAGGAAGGCAAAAGGAGATCGAAGCGCCACAGTGGAACTCCCATCCTGCACCGCGCCCTGAGGCTTCAGGAGAAAGCCGTGGGCTTCGGCTTCGACTGGGAGGAGTCCGGCCAACTGCTCGACAAACTCGAGGAGGAGATGGGCGAGATCCGGGCCGCCCTGGAGGCGGAGGACAGGGAAGCCGTCGCCGAGGAGATCGGGGACCTGCTCTTCATGGCGGTCAATCTGGCCCGTTTCCTCGAGATCCATCCCGAGGAGGCGCTGGAATTGTCCATCGGCAAGTTCCGAAAGCGGTTCCGGGCAATGGAGGAGCGGGCCCATCAGCTGAACCGTTCCCTCGGCGAGATGGACATCGACGAGATGGAGGAGCTCTGGCAGCAGGCGAAGGAGGGGGAAAGGAGAAAAGACCGGACGAAGGAGTGAGACGGAGACGAAGGGCGGGACTTTTACTGTTGGACTTTGAATTTTGGACCAGTCCCCGGGAACCAGAAACTCTTCACTTTTTAGGGAGGGGTAACATGAAAATCCGCACATCCTTTATCATCTTCGCGATCCTATTTCTGGCGATCCAGCTGTCGCCGATGCCGGGGCCGGGTGCTCTCGCTGCTGAAATGGCCGGAGTGACGCTTGAGGGTACCATGCTGATCGATGGTCAGGAGGCTCCCCTGGTGGGGATGGGGGTGAGGACCAAGACTTTTCTCAAGGTGAAAGTCTATGTCGCCGGTCTCTACATGGTTGCGCCCTCAACTGATCCCGCCCAGATCATCGGCTCCGATCAGGCCAAGGCCATGGTGATGAAGTTTGTCTACAAGGAAGTGGAAGGCAAGAAGCTTCAGGATTCCTGGAGGGAGGGTTTTGACAGCAACACACCGACAGCTTCAGCTGACCTGAAAAAGCGAATGGATCAGTTCGTATCGCTGTTCTCCGGCCCGGCGGTGAAGGGTGATGAGTACGTCTTTTCCTACGAACCAGGCAAGGGAACGACTGTGATGCTGAGGGGCGATGTCAAGGCGACCATCCCCGGCGGTGATTTCGCCAGTGCACTGATGGCCGTCTGGTTCGGGGACAGGCTGGGCGACAGCGGTCTGAAGGCCCTGAAAAAATCGATCCTGGAGGGAATGTGATAGAGTATGGATGTATCGGTCCGGGGGGTTAACGGAGTAATCCCGTTCTCCTTAAATCCGACGCATCGTGACTGTCACAGAGTCATATCCTTTTCAAGATCGGGACAGATCACTTTTTCGAGGGGGTAACAATGAAGAGAATTCTGGTACTCATATCCGTTGCTGCTCTGATCATGGGGTCGGTGGCTCCGGTCCTCGCCGCGGACAGGGTGGTGGTAGCCTCCAAGATCGATACCGAAGGAGCTCTGCTGGGCAACATGATCATCCTCATGCTGGAGGCGAAAGGCATACCTACCGAGGACAAGACCGAATTCGGCCCCACACCCATGGTGCGCAAGGCCATCTCCTCCGGTCAGATCGATATCTACCCGGAGTACACCGGCAACGGGGCTTTCTTCTTCTCCATGGCTGACTCGCCTCTCTGGAAAGACGCTGAAAAGGGGTATGAGAAAGTCAAGGAGCTGGATCTCAGGGAGAACAACGTCGTCTGGCTGACGCCGGCGCCGGCCAACAACACCTGGGCCATAGCGGGGCGAAAGGACGTCACCGACGCCAACGGGATCAGCACCCTGGAGGACTTCGCCCGTTTCGTCAACGACGGAGGGAAGGTCAAGCTGGCCGGATCCGAGGAGTTCGTCAACAGCGCCGCGGCGCTGCCCGCGTTTCAGGGCGCCTACGGCTTCACACTGAGAAAGGATCAGCTTCTGACCCTCTCCGGGGGCAACACCGCCCAGACGGAGAAGGCGGCGGCCACCGGCGTCAACGGTGTGAACTTCGCCATGGCCTACGGGACGGACGGTCAGTTGGCCGCCCTGGGTCTGCTGGTCCTGGAGGACACCCTGGGAGTCCAGCCGGTCTACGAACCTGCCCCCATCGTCCGCCGGGAGATTCTCGAGAGGTACCCGGAAATCGATACGGTTCTCAAGCCCGTGTTCGAGTCCCTGGACCTGACGACGCTGCAATCCCTCAACGCGAAGATCGCGGTGGAGGGACTGAACGCGAAGGACGTGGCCATGGGCTATCTCAAGAACAAAGGTTTCTTGAAATAGGGACTGAAATCCGAATTTCAGGTTCCAAATTCCAGAACACGGGATGTCAGAACCCCGGTCCCTGAAAAAACTCTTTGGGATAGGAAATCCTGAATTGGGAATGGAGAGAGCGTGCGGTCTCTGTTTGCCATCGAGAAGGTGGACCTTGCCGCAGCGGTCACGGGCGCGGTGCCTCTTTTCGGTCTCGGGTTCGTGATAGTAAGGCCCAATCGATTGGCCGAGGGTGTCGCCGTGTCCCTCCGGGAGGCGGCCGGCAGCCTCGCCGTTGTCATCGCTGTTCTGTGGCTGCTTCTGATCGTCCTGGCCGTGAGCGCGGTCCCCGGCCGGGTGCGTTACAGCATCATCGGGATCACGGCCGGTACCCTGATCCCTCTGCTCCTCCTCGCAGCGGGCCGGCAGGCCGCCATGGTGGCCGCCTCTCAGGGCACCATCGCCCGGGTTTCCCTGGGCCCCGGGTTCTGGTTCTCCCTGTTCGCCCTGACGGTTATCCTGGTCAATTCCCTTTCCGGCAGGGGGCAGACCAGGTCGATTCTCGTTGCGGTGGCGGTCCTTTCCGCCGGCACGGTCCTCTATCTGCTTCTGTCGGGCCGGTTGGATGCCCTGTCACTGATGCGGGAGTTCGCGCAGAGGCGATCCCGCTTTTTCCTGGAACTCAGAAGCCACCTTGTCCTCGCGATCACATCTGTGGTGACCGCTACGGCGATCGGACTGCCCCTCGGCCTTCTGACCCACCGGAAAGCGGCCACGCGGGCTCCGACATTCTTCACCCTCAACACCCTCCAGACGATACCGAGCCTGGCCCTCTTCGGGATCCTCATCCCTGTTCTGGCCGCCCTGACGGCCAGGTTCCCCTTCCTCTCGGAAGTGGGTGTCCAGGGTATTGGCACGGCGCCGGCTCTCATCGCCCTGATCGCCTACTCTCTTCTGCCCGTGGTCCGCAACACCTACACCGGCTTCAGTACCGTGGATCCCGCGGTTGTCGAGGCAGGCCTGGGTATGGGGATGACCCGGGGGCAGCTGCTGATCCGGATAGAGCTGCCCATAGCCTGCCCCGTGATCCTCAACGGCATCCGGGTGGCCCTGGTCCAGACCGTGGGCTTAACGGCAGTGGCAGCCCTCATCGGGGCCGGCGGCTTCGGCGTTTTCATCTTTCAGGGGTTGGGCCAGGCAGCCTCGGACCTGATCCTCCTGGGCGCCGTTCCAACCATCGTCATCGCCGTGATCGCCGACACGCTGATGAACGCGGTCACAGGAGTGATCCGGCCGAGGGGACTGAGATGATCAGGCTGGATCGAGTAACCAAGGAGTATTTCGGCAAAGCCGCCGTGGCCGACCTCACCCTGACCGTGGCCGAAGGGGAGTTCGCCATCCTCATCGGGCCCTCGGGATGCGGGAAATCCACCACGTTGCGCATGATCAACCGGCTCATTGAGGTGACCCGCGGGACCATTGCCATCGACGGGACGAATGTTGAACATTACCGGCCGGAGGAACTCCGACGCCGCATCGGGTACGCCATTCAGAACGTCGGCCTTTTCCCCCACATGACCGTGGCCCAGAATATTGCCGTGGTTCCGAAGCTCCTCAGGTGGGATGAAAGCCGGAGGGACCGCCGGACCGATGAGCTGTTGGACCTCTTCTCCCTCGATCCGGCAGAGTACCGCACCAAATACCCCCATCAGCTGTCCGGAGGAGAGGCCCAGAGAGTGGGTGTTGCGAGGGCTCTGGCCGCAGACCCGGCCATCCTCCTCATGGATGAGCCCTTCGGCGCTCTGGATCCCATCACCCGTGAATCGCTGCAGATCGAATTCGCCAGGATCCAGAGAGAACTCAAGAAGACCATCGTGTTCGTCACCCACGACATCGACGAGGCCATCCGCCTGGCGAATCGCATCGTGATCCTCAAGGAAGGCCGGCTGGTTCAGGCCGGCACACCGGAGGCTATCCTCACCGCGCCGGTCGATCGCTTTGTCATGGAGTTCATAGGTACGGACCGGGCCCTGAAACGTCTGTCGCGCCTGTCGGCTGCCGATTTTATGGTGGATGCACCTTCAATCGGCCAGGAAATGAGTCTGTCGGAGGCTGGATCGGCCCTTGCGGATCATCGATATCTCTGGGTGGTTGACGGCCTTCGCCGGCCGGTTGGCTGGCTCGACGGGGACGATCTGGGCTCCGAGGCGGCAACGGCCGCCGAGGCCATGACCAGGATGGACTATCGCACAGAGGGCATAGCCGCGGACGCCACCCTGCGGGAGGCTCTTTCCCGAATGATCCAGGGAGGCATCCGGGGAGCGCCGGTTGTGGATGAGGGGGGGGAGCTGCTGGGGGAGATCCGGCTCTCGGACATCCTCGATGCCTGAGACCGTGATAATGAGGAGGTGAAAGGTACAGGAGCTGAGACCTGGTGTCGGTAAACAATCGGCATAAGGACGACAATCGGTGTCTTCTCCGGTTCCCGGCTTCTGGTTCCTTATTGCTGCATGGCTCACCGTAGACGGCGACAGATTATGATCCTCGCGATCCTGACGGGCCTGTTCCTCCTGCTGGTCTTCTCCCCCGCCGTCTGGACAGGGGTCATGAGGTCTCTCTTTCCCGGCCTGGAGCGGGTTATCTACTCCATGGCTCCCCTCGGTCAACTGGTTCTGGAACACGTCTTCCTGGTGGGAATCTCCAGCGGACTGGCCGCCGTCCTGGGACTGGCCACCGGAATCTTTGTCACCAGGTCATGGGGACGGGATTTTCTCCCGGCGGTCAACGCTCTTGCCTCCATGGGGCAGACCTTCCCTCCGGTGGCCGTTCTGGCCCTCGCGGTTCCCGCGGTCGGTTTCGGCTACAGGCCGACCATCATAGCCCTGCTTATCTACGGTCTCCTGCCCATCGTCCGCAACACCATCGCGGGGATCGAGTCGCTGGACGGGGCGGTACTGGAGGCAGCCCGGGGAATGGGAATGACACCGGGGCAGGTACTGGCGAAAGTCGAGTTGCCCCTTGCCGGGCCGGTCATCATGGCGGGCGTCAGGATCTCAACGGTCATCAACATCGGCACAGCGACCCTCGGCGCCACCATTGGAGCCGGCGGGCTGGGCAAGCCCATCATCGCCGGGCTTATCGGAGAGAACCCGGCGTTCATCCTTGAGGGCGCGATTCTGGTGGGACTCTTTGCCGTCATTGTCGATACCGGTCTGGGCCTTCTGGTTCGCCAGGATATCGCTCAGGCCTGAATTCCGGCCCTCGTGGCGGGACAAGCATGCCGCCAATGAGCTCGGGATACCGGGGACGTAGGGTCGGCGTACTGCATGAGGAAGACACCATGAACCTGAGACATTCGCTAACTCTCATGGTATTTGCCTTTGGGGTGACGATTTTTCCATCTGCCGCGCTGTTGGCCGACAGCGCGCCGGACGGGAAAACGCTCTTCCACACCCATTGTTCCGTGTGTCACGGTCAGGAGGGAACAGGAGAGGACCCCCAATGGCTGAACGGAGGGTGGCGCGAGGACGGGACGCGGATCGCCCCTGCTCTCAACGGGACGGCCCACGCATGGCATCACGAGCCTCAGCTCCTCTACAGCTACGTCAAGGATGGGTCGATCGATACCACGTCGCCCATGCCGTCTTTCGGCGACCAGCTCACCGATGAACAGATCTGGTCCGTGATCCGCTATATCCAGTCGCTCTGGCCCGAGAAAATCCGAAAGATCTATGAGGAGCGGTTCCCGGGAGGATTGGGGGAACAGGACTGATTTTCCCGTCGAATGCAGAGTCCGAAAGCCGATATCCAGAATCAAACCATCAACACAGAGTGGTCAAAGAGAGATGCCGGGTTAGGTCTACGGGATCCGGTTGAGGACGGAACCCGCCCGCTGCGGGTGATCGGGCGTGATCTGCCGTCTCCGACACCCTCCCTTAATCTCTAATCTCCAATCTCCAATCTCTAATGTCTAATGTCCAATCCCTGATGTCTATTCCCCGATCCCTCACCTCTCGGCATTTCCGGCCTGTGGTCAATCAACCTTCAGAACGATCTTCCCCCTGACGTGCTCGGTCTCGCTCAACTCATGGGCTCTTGCCGCCTCAGCCAGCGTGAGGACCTCTGTGACGTTTGTCCTGATCTGCCCCCCATCGATGAGTTCGGCAATGCTTGTCAGTTGGGCGGCGCTGGGCTGGACGAATACCCCCTCGCCCCTGACACCGTATTCGGCTGCTTTTTCACGGTCGGGCGGCCCGACGATGGAGACGAGCACACCGCCTTTCTTCAGGACCTGCCATGAACGCTCCTGGATCCTGCCGCCCATGGCATCGAGAACCACATCGAGGTCGCCGGTCACCTCCTCGAAGGGGGTCCGGGTGTAATCGATAACCTCATCAGCTCCGAGATCGATGAGAAAATCCCTGTTTCGTGCCGAAGCGGTCCCCAGGACCCGCGCTCCCCTCCACCTGGCGAACTGGACCGCGAAACTCCCCACGCCGCCGGCGGCAGCCTGGATAAGGACCGATTGCCCACCCTGGAGATCGGCGGCATCGAAGAGGGACTGCCAGGCCGTCAAACCCGCCAGGGGGACGGATGCGGCCTGCACGTGATCGATGGATCGGGGTTTGGGGGCCACTGTCGCCGCCTTGACCGCGACGTACTCCGCGTAGGATCCGTCCCGCGAAATATCGGGAAGGGCGTAGACATCGTCACCCTCCCTGAGTCCGCTTGCCCCCGAACCCGCTTTCGCCACCGTCCCCGAGACATCCCACCCGAGGATGAGGGGAAATCTGTAGGAAAGCATCTCCTGGAGGAAGCCGGCTCTGACTTTCCAGTCCACGGGGTTAACAGCAGCCGCCCGGACCCGGATGAGAACCTCGTCATCGGCAATATCCGGTATGGGGGCCTCCTCCAGGACGAGGACCTCATGTCCGCCATAGGAGTGAATGCGCACCGCTTTCATCTTGCCCATGATCATTCTCCCTGAATTATCGAACACCGGCATTTAAAGCATTCAGGCACTCTGAGTGTTGGGGAAAGTTTAGCATAAAGGCCCCCCACGGAGAACTCGGATATCGCCTGGGAAAGACCCGGTTTGAACGTTAGCGATTGGAGACAGGAAACGGGAGATTGGAGAATGGAGTCAGGGAAAGTCATTCCGTAAGCACTTGGCACTCCTTTCCCCTCCCCCTCCCCTGCAGCCCACCTGCTATACTTGTTCTGTAACTGTTCGCGAGGGAATGGGGGTGATTACCTATGGCTGTAAGCGAACGGCTCAGGAGGATTTTCGAGGATGAAAGGGTACCCTACGAGATCATGGTCCACACCGAGTCCTACACAGCCCAGGAAAAGGCGGCGAGCATGCATGTCCCCGGAGCCCAGCTGGCGAAGGTTGTTATGGCTAAGGTGGACGGAGAGCTGGTGATGCTGGTCCTGTCTGCCGAGTACAACATCGACTTTGGAAAGCTCGGGACAGCGGTGGGCAGGAAGGAGGTCGTCCTCGCCAAGGAGGAGGACTTCGCGGACCTCTTTCCCGACTGCGACCTGGGGGCCATGCCTCCTTTCGGCAACCTCTACGGCATTCCCGTCCTCGTCGAGGAGCACCTGGCGGAGCAGGACAGCATCGTGTTCAATGCCTGCACGCATTACGAGGCGGCGAAGATCTCCTACAGGGACTACGAGAGGCTCGTCCGGCCGAAGGTGGCGGAATTCGGAAGACATGTGTGAACGCCGGCGGGACGCGCGAGACCATCCGGGGTGTCCGGGGACAGGGTGGACATCGCGCTCCCGGGACCGGATGGGAACCACATCCTCGTCACCGGATCCTGCACCGGTCCTGGGGCACCTCTCTCACGCGAAGACGGGATTGTTCTGCTCGAGAACCCGGATGAAGGTCGTTCTCTTCGTCAGCTCCCTCAGGGCCGAAGCGCCTACGTAGGTACAGGCTGAGCGCACTCCGCCGAGGATGTCCTTGACCGTTTCGGCGATGGGTCCTCGGTAGGGTACTTCAACGGTCTTGCCTTCCGAAGCCCTGTAATCGGCCACTCCACCGGAGTGCATCTCCATGGCGGTGGAGGAGCTCATGCCGTAGAAAAGTTTATAGTGCTGGCCCTCACGCTCCAGGAGTTCGCCTCCGCTCTCGTCGTGGCCCGCGAACATACCTCCCAGCATGACAAAATCGGCGCCGCCGCCAAAAGCCTTGGCCACGTCGCCGGCGGAGACGCAGCCGCCGTCTGAGATGATGCGGCCGCCGAGACCGTGGGCGGCGTCGGCGCACTCGATGACCGCCGAGAGTTGGGGATAACCCACGCCCGCTTTCACGCGGGTTATACAGACCGAACCGGAGCCGATGCCGACTTTAACGATATCGGCGCCGGACAGGAGCAGTTCCTCCACCATCTCTCCGGTGACGACGTTGCCCGCCACGATGGTCTTTTCGGGGTAAGACTCACGGACCCTGCGCAGACAGTCCACGAAGACCTCGACGTATCCGTTGGCGACGTCCAGGCAGATGAACTGCAGGTCGGGATGGGCGGAAAGGATCCTGTTCAGCCTGACAAGGTCCTGCTCGGCGATCCCTGTGCTGACCATTATTCTCTGGTAGATCCCTTCACCCCTGCCGGCGAGAAACCGTGTCCAATCCTCTTCGCCGTAGTGTTTGTGGATGGCGGTCATCATGTCGAAACGGGCCAGCACGTCCGCCACATCGAAGGTGCCGACGGTGTCCATATTGGAGGCAATCACCGGAACACCGGACCACTCCCGGCCGCTGTGCAGGAAAGTAAAGGTCCTGTCCAGGGCAACCTGGGCGCGAGTCTTGAGGGTCGACCTCTTGGGCCTGATCATCACTTCCTTGAACCCGAGCTTCAGATCTGTCTCCAAGCGCATCTCTCACCTCTCTCGTTCGTTTTCCCCCTGCCCCATGCCGCCGGGGCGCGATCGATCAAGGGGGTTAGGATAGAGTTTATAGCTGAATTCGGCAGAAAAGAGGGAAAAAGATTGCGGTCGGCCGGTGGGAAGACCCCTGCCGATTCATGCAGCAGGCGCGGAATGCGGGCCCAGCTCACCTCAGGACCGGGTATCCGCCCGGGATCCCCTTCCGGGACAGAACGATCTGCCAGAGCTGATCCCTTCTTGCCCGGAAGCCGGCGGCCGAACTGAGGAGGAAATACTTCCACATCCTGTAGAAACTGTCCCCGTACCTGTCCCGGAGAAGGTGCCAGGATTCGTTGAAATTATGGTACCAGCACATCAGTGTCCTGTCATAGTCAGATCCGAAGCTGTGCCAATCCTCCAGGACAAAAAGCCCCTCGATGGCCGATGTGATCTGCCTGGCTGAGGGAATGGCGCCGTTGGGAAAGATGTAACGATCGATCCAGGTATTGATCGAGGCCACCGTCCTGTTGCTTCCAATGGTCTGCAACAGGAAGAGCCCCTGTTCCCTGAGGAGTTCGGCCATCTTCCTCATGTAGGTCCGGTGGTTCTTGCTCCCCACGTGCTCGAACATTCCCACCGAGAGGATCCGGTCGAAACTGCCCCTCACACTCCGGTAATCCTGAAGGTGTATCGAGACGGGAAGGCCCCGGCAGGCCTCCCGAGCCGTGCGGACCTGCTCGAGGGATACGGACACTCCCACGACCTCAACCTGGTAGCGCTCTGCCGCGAATTTCGCCGTGCCCCCCCATCCGCAGCCGACGTCCAGGATGCGCATGCCGGGCTCGAGGCGAAGCTTCCTGCAGATCAGATCCAGTTTTTCTACCTGAGCATCCTCCAGGCTGGCCGCTTCCTTCCAGTACCCGCAGCTGTAGATCATCAGGTCGTCGAGCATGTACCGGAAGAGATCGTTGCCGATGTCGTAGTGATGCTCTCCTACCCTGAAAGACCGCCTGCGGCTCTGAGGATTGAAAACCCTGGCCTTCAGAGAGGCCACCACCGACGCGCTCCTGGGTACTTTGTTCTCCAGACCGGCCCTCAGGGCCCGAACGAAGAATTCGTCCAGGGAGTCGCAGTCCCACCAACCCTCCATGTAGGACTCACCCAGTCCCAGAGCGCCCTGGGTCAGAACACGCCTGAAGAAATCGCTGTTGTGGACGTGCAGATCCCAGGGCCGGTCACCGTTGATGCGGATGTCTGCGAGGGCGAGGATTTCCTGGACACGACGTCTGTTTCCGTTACCCCCCATAACATCGTACCTGGCGTCGGTCGGCGACAGGTGATGATCGCCGTTCTAAAATTATTATACCAGACTACGGTAGGGGTTTCGTTCGCTACCGGCTGTACTTTCCCACGAAAGACTCCAGCACCCTGGCGGAGGATTCGGAGAGACCCAGCTCGGGCAATTCCTCCTTCAGCTGCAACAGGCTCCCGTTGCCGTACAGGTACCCGTTGACCCGGGCAGCGGCGGTGGAGTTGATGAAATCCATGGGATCGGGGTATGCGGCCTCGAATTCCCGCATCACGGCGGCGTTGTGCCGCAGGCCATACTTCTGATGGTAATCCTCGGCCAGCGTGAAACCCGTGAAGGCTTCGATGTCGGTGTAGATCTGGCCCTTCGCCTTCCTTTCCAGCCTCTCCTTGGCATCCTGGGCCAGCCTCCTCTGTTCCTCGTCATGGTAGAAGATGACCGACCGGTACTGCGGCGAGTAGGAGGGGACCGTCGGGCGGTGGGAGGAGAAGAACACGCTCAGCAGGTCATCGTAGGTGAGGATGCTCGGGTCGTATTCTATCTGGACGGTCTCCGCATGGTCGCCCAGGTTGTGATAGGTGGGATCGGCCGAACGCCCTCCGGCGTAGCCCACCCGGGTCCGGACGACTCCTCTCATACTCCCGAACCGGGAGTCCGGCCCCCAGAATCACCCCAGGGCAAATGTGGCCGTCCGGATTTCCTTCGGCACCCTCACGTCGATGGGAAACGGAACGGGCGAGACGTTCCCTGTGATCTCGGTTTTCATCGGTTCCTCCGCTTTTTCGTCCACCGACCCGGGCAGAGCGCAGGCCGCGCCCGAGGGCGCCAGACCGGCACTCCCGTATAACGGCTTCTCTGACCCACCTGCCAGAACCCAGCCCAGAAGGTGGACTGCGACCAATAATTTGACTAATGCACCCATGGCAACAATATAACCTCTCTTTCCGGAAATGCTACCGGTTCGGTGGGAGCCGTTCTTCACCGCTACAGGTGTCACTTTAACCTGTAAAGGATGGAGGAGTCTCAGCGGCTGATAAAATTTCTATAAAATCATCGGAAAAGCTTTGAATGGGAGCGATCTATCGGGTAATGAATGGGAAAGCCATCCGCAGCACGGACTCGACCGGTCCGTCACGGTGTTGACCTCTCCCCGGAGAAGGCAGGCTCGGACAATGATCGATGCGATGAAGAAAATACTCGTCGTCGAGGACGAGCGGGAATTGGCCAAACTTCTCGAGGATCACCTGAAGGACGCCGGCTATCTGGTGACGGTGGTCCACGACGGAGAGACGGGTCTCAGGGAGGGGATCGCGGGCGACTACCAGCTCATTATCCTCGACCTCATGCTGCCCGGCGGGGACGGACTGGAGATCTGCCGGGCCCTCAGGGCGGATCCCCCCTATACGCCGGTCCTCATGCTCACCAGCCTGTCGACCGAGCTCGACCGTGTGCTCGGACTGGAGATGGGGGCTGATGACTACATGACCAAGCCCTTCAGCATCAGGGAACTGGTCGCAAGGGTCAAGGCCATCCTCCGCCGGGTCGACTCCATTGAGCGGAGCGTGCAAGCCCCTTCGGATTCCGTCATCCGGATCGGCGGACTCTCCATCGACGCCGATCGACGCAAAGTCGTACTGGGCGGAAAGGAGGTCAGGCTGACGGCCAAGGAG
Source organism: bacterium (assembly GCA_020350725.1). Taxonomy (GTDB): domain Bacteria; phylum BMS3Abin14; class BMS3Abin14; order BMS3Abin14; family BMS3Abin14. Next base: position 1,442,279 of record CP070719.1, on the reverse strand, counting down.
TTCGATCTGCTCTGGTTTTTCGCCAGCAACCCCGGCCGGGTTTTCACACGTCAACAGCTCCTGGACCGCGTCTGGGGTTACTCGTTCACCGGTTATTCCTACACGGTAAACTCCCACATCAACCAGCTGAGGGCCAAACTGGAGGAGGACAGGAGCCACCCACGGTATATCGAGACGGTCTGGGGGGTCGGCTATCGATTCGCAGAGGAGAAAGGGGAATAATCCGGTGGTTAGGACTCTGTATGGCAAGATGGCGGCCGTCCTCTTCTTCCTCTTCCTTGTCCTGGGATTGCTCAACATCCTCTGGACCCTCCTGACCACCCGGATGTACATCCAGGAGGCAAGTCAGAATCTCAACCGCCATCTCGCCGGCTACCTGGTGGGGAAGAATTTCTTCCTGCAGGACGGGAGGGTCAACCGCGAGGCCCTGGAGGAGAGTTTTGAGACCCTCATGGGGATCAACCCGGGTATCGAGCTTTACCTTCTGGACACGGAAGGGATGATCCTCACCTATTCGGCCCCGCCCGGGAGGATCAGGAAGGACAGGATCTCCCTCGACCCCGTCCTGTCCTTCATCCGGGGCGATGGCAAAACGCCGATCCTGGGCGAGGATCCGAGGGGAATCCGCCGCAGGAAGGCCTTCTCGGCAGCGCCGGTTCCCGGGGAGGGGGAGCCGGAGGGTTACCTGTACGTCATCCTGGGCGGCGAGGAATACGATTCGGTTTCAGAGCTCCTCCGCGGAAGCTACATCCTCCGTCTCAGCCTCTGGGTCACCCTGTCCGGACTTCTGTTCTTTTTGGCGGCCGGCCTTTTCCTTTTCGCCAAGCTCACCCGGAGACATCGGAGTCTGGCCCGGGCCATGGAGGCGTTCCGGGAAGGGGATTTCGGGCACCCGGTCCCCCTGCCGGAAGGGTTCCGTGACCCTCCCGGCGACGAGATCGACCGGCTGGGTTCCGTTTTTTCCCAGATGTCCGAACGGATCAACGAACAGATCGCCGGTATCCGCAGGGTGGACGGCCTCCGCAGGGAGCTGGTGAGCAACATATCCCACGATCTGCGGATGCCTCTGGCGGCGATCCAGGGATATCTTGAATCGGTTCAGCTCAAGGACGATCGGCTCTCCCCGGAAGAACGCGGGGCTTATGTGGCCAGCGCCATCCGGCACGCCCGGCGCCTGGGGAAACTCATCGACGACCTGTTCGAGCTGGCCAAACTGGACTCTCCCGACGTCCGGATCGACCCCGTGGCCTTTCCCCTGGGAGAACTGGTCCAGGATGTGATCCAGGATCTCTCTCTCCCGGCAAGGGAAAAGGGCATTCGGCTGGCGGCAGAACTGCCGGAAGACCTCCCCGACGTCCGGGCCGATCTGAAGCTCATGGACCGGGTCCTCCACAATCTTGTGGAAAACGCCGTCCGCTACACACGGGGGGGCGGAGAGGTGTCTGTTTCCCTGGCCCGGGAGGGGTCGTCGGTCTCCGTGCGGATCTCGGACACGGGGCCCGGCATATCCGCCGACGACCTGCCCCACATCTTCGAACGTTTCTACAGGATCCGCCGGGCGGAGGGGCAGGTGGCTGGTGGCTCCGGCCTGGGCCTGGCCATCGCACAGCGGATCGTGCAACTTCACGGCGGCACCATCGATGTGGCCAGCGAGCCGGGCAGGGGGACAACGTTTGCCTTCCAGATTCCGGAGGCGGCCGGCCGCGGTTGATCCCCGGGAATCCGGACGGCCTCGAAAACGGTCCCCATTCCCTTCTCTGTCCGTCCATCAACGGGTCGCCGGCGGGATTCTCCACGATTTTATACATTCTTTACCTTCCGATTATCCTTCTCACCATTTTCAGGGCTAATCTTGCGGGCAGGAAGAGGTCCGATGGAGGGCCCGACGGTTCACCGCCCCACCGGCGGAGGAGGAAAGGAGGATATCATGAGGAAAAAACGGAGGATCGGGCTTGCGGTCATGCTCGTCTTCGCAGTGTCCGGAGCGGCCACCCTGGCGATGGCAGGCGGGGCGACCCGCGTTGCCGAGGCCGTCTGGGCCCATGGGCAAGTCTACGACACCGTGATCACCCCGACCACATTCATCTCCCCACCCGGACATTCCTCGGACATCATCTACAGCTTCATGATGAGCGGTCTCCAGGGCCAGCGCTCTGTGGCCGAGGCTGCTCCCGGCGACCCCGAATACAACGGCGGGCGGTGGAACGTGTACCTGGCGGTATTCACTGCAGCCGGCGTTGAGGTCCACGATGAGAACGGGGACGGCACTGTGGATCTTGAACTCACCAGCGCCGACGAGGTGGTTCTGCACGAGACCCTGGGCCACCTCGAGACTTTCCCGGCCGATTTCTACTTCGAGTGCCCGCTGCTGCCCCGACGATGAAGAGGAGATCCGTAAAGGCCTCTGGGAAGGGCGAGAACGTGCAAGGGCACGCCCCTTCCCGGGCCGGCGACAGAGGTGAGATCGAGGTGACGAGGAGGTCGTTTCTGATCATGGGGGGGGTCCTGCTCGGCCTGTTGCCATTAATGCAGAGAGCGTTCGCCGCAGGGCTGACCCGCCGGACAATGACGGGACCCGAAAAGATCCGGGTGTTTTCGGTGGCCGGGGGGGAATACGTTACGGTCGACAGGGTGATCAGGTCTGACACCGAATGGCAGAGGACCCTGACCGCAGAGCAGCACCGGGTCCTCCGGGAAAAGGGTACGGAAAGGGCATACACCGGCCGCTACTGGAACCATTACGGCAAAGGCACCTATCGGTGCGCCGGTTGCGGTAACGATCTGTTCTCGTCCGCCGCCAAGTTCGACTCAAAGACCGGCTGGCCCAGCTTCTGGGAGCCCGTGGCGGCGCAGAACGTGGCCACTGAAGACGACTACAGCCTGTTCGGTATCCGGAGGGTGGAGGTCCTGTGCTCTCGCTGCGGCGGCCACCTGGGCCATGTATTCGAGGACGGACCCCCTCCCACCGGTCTCCGGTACTGCATCAATTCCGCCGCCCTGGTGTTCGTTCCCCGGTCGGCTCCCGACGGTACAGGCCGCTCCGGTTCCCTCACCCCTCCGGGATAGTGCTCTCGCAGGGCACACCCGTCTGACACAGGCCGCATCCCACCTCAGGGACCCCGAATTCCTCCCTGAGGGCCTGGAATGGCGGTCCGTAGGTGTACCGCCGGCATCGATCCTTGTCATGCCCCTCCTCGGAGATGACGCCGGCGGGACACCGCGTGATGCAGACACCGCAATCCCCGCCCCTGCACGTCAGGCAGTTCTCCCGGTAATCACTGTAGGGCCGTCGAGTGGGTTCCATCAGGATGTCCGTAACGACGCTCCCGCACCGGTGGGCGATGCCCCGGGGAGTGATCAGGCCGCCGTTGAGGCTGAAGGTCCCGAGACCGGCCGCGTACGCCGCATGTCTTTCCGACCACGTGGAAGCAAGGCCGGTTCGGGGATCATCCAGGCGGGACCACCCCTCCATCAACATGGGAGCGACGGCCCGCCCGCCGCGGGAGACGAGCCACTCCGCCACCACTCTGCGGAGTTCGTCGTTGAATCTCTCCCCGAAACCCCTGGTGTGCCCCCACGCCCTCGAGGGATATCTGGTCTGTATCCGGTTGCTCATCCGGGTCGAATCGACAATGGGGAGGATCCAGCAGACGACGGTTGATCCCGTCCCCCCGCTCGGTGCACCGGCTCTCTCCATGATCTCGGAGGGGGTCCAGTGGAACGGGCCTATTATGCGCTTGTACTCCCGGAACAGGGGGTCGGCACCCGAGGCGAATCCAATGAGGGGCCTGTCGAAGTAGCGGCCTCCCCCCTCGCTGCGGTTGCCGGGATGAAGGTCCGCGCATTCCTCGATCTTCCGAATAAGGCTCTTTCGAATGTCCATCGTCCTGTCGTGCCGCCGGAGGCCCCTCCTCCATGGCCCGTGTATCAGAAATGCAGGGCGTTCATGACCTCAAGGAGGCGATCGATATCGCTCTCCGAGTTGTGCAGGTGGGGGGAGATCCGGAGTCTCCCTCTCCGAAAAGCGATGTCGATGCCCTCCCTCTGCAGGATGCGGTGGATCTCCTCATTTCGTTTCGGATCCCGGTGGGAGATGACCACCAGGGCGGACCGGCCCCGACCGGCCTCGGGGCTCAGCGGTTCGTAGAGGCTCCTGTTCAGGCCGGCAAGCAGCCTGTCCACCAGGTGTTGATCGTGTTCCTCGATCCTGTCGATCCCGATTCCCAGGAGGTACTCCAGCGAAGCCGTCCACGGGTGGAAGTTGAGGAAGTTGGCGGTGCCGAAGACGTCGTACATGCGGGCGCCGACGTCCCCCCGCGGAGTGAGGTCCTCGTCCTCCTTCAGCAGGTAGTCCCTGGGGAGCAACGCCTGCCAGTAGGCGTGATTGTACTGAAGGGTGTCGAGGACCTCGGGGCGGATCCAGCAGAAACCTGTCCCATATGGGCCGCACAACCATTTATACCCCACACAGGTCAGAGCGTCCACGCCGGCTTCGGTGACATCCAATGGCCGGGTTCCCAGGGCGTGGGAGGCATTGAGGACGAACAAAACCCTGTGCGAAGCGCAGATCTTCCCCAGGGAAAGGGGGTCGGCGGCCGTTCCCGAGAAGGAGTGCACCCAGCTCGTGCAGAAGAGCCTGGTCGAAGGGGTGAGGTTCTCCTTCAGATCGTCTCCATCCGGCAGGGTCCCCTTTGCCTCCAGGAAGCGGATCTTGACCCCTGTTTTCTCGAGGGCGAGCCAGGGTAAGATGTCGCTGGGAAAATCACCCCTGACGAGCAGGATCTCGTCTCCGGGCCTAAGGGGAAGGCCGTTGGCCAGGAGGTGGATGCCGAAGGTGGCGCTGTTTCCGAGGATGACCTGTTCCTCCGGTGCGCCGATGAGTCGCCCCAGGACATGACGCAGGCGGCGGGGAATCCGGCCGAACAGGTCCGCGGTCATCAGGTGAGGGGAGACCTTCCACGTGATGGCTTCGGCCGCCCTCTCGGCCGCGATCCTGGGCAGGGGCCCCTCCGAGGCGCTGTCGAGCCAGATTCTGCCGTGGAATGGTCCGAAGTCCTTCCAATAATCAACCATTCTGATTTCCTGTTGTCCTCAGTCCGGTCGAACGCAACCGAATGAGCCGACAGGCCACTCAGGGTCACGACCTTGTTTCAGGGACCGGCCTCGGCCGGAGCAGAACTGGATGCTGTGGTCTCCACGACTCACCTCTGTGTTGCATTCTTGCAACATTCTGGTCTGCGCAGGCCAGCCGTCTGTCCCCTTTCTCCATCCTTCTTTCCCACGTTGATGAACAACCACAGGGTAGGTGGACCCGGCATCGAGTTATCCGAATGCCCCCTTTAAGGCAAAAAATTAACAGGTCTTGAGGGTGACGTCCACCCTGAACAGGATCGTTGGTCAAGCAGTCACGGACCCCGCGGAGACGTCGTGGACGCAAACCCCTGTAACGGCACACTTGTTGCTTCAGGACAATCATGGAACGCCCGATCAAGGACCGGACAGCGCTTAAAAGATCCTGTGAGACCCTGGAACGGATCGTGGAGATCTCGGCCCAGGATCAGGAACGGGCCGCCCGGCTGGTGGCCCGGTCCTTTTACAAGATCCTCCGCCAGAACGGTTTTACCCAGAACCAGATCATCAACGTGGCCGAGCATCTTCTCGACGGCCTGATCCGGGACATGAAAGGCCCCGGGACCGACGACCTGACCGAACAGGCGCAACCGGAGATAAAGGCGGCGGTGAAGTAAAGGGTCAGGAAGTCAGGAGCAAGCAGCGATCCCGTTGATATGGGATCAGAAAACCCGACAGTGGATCGGCAAGCAGGTCCGGCTTTCGCCGGTTCCAACAGGGGGGTAATCTTCCTCGGCCATCTCCCTCCCCGGTTAAATCTTTTCCGTCCTTCGGTTAGAATATATTCATGGCCCGATGTGAACTCTGCCGTTCCTCAGCTCAGACCGTTTCCGTGGATCTGGGAGTCTGCCTCCGGTGCATCCGGGAAGATCCGCAGGCAGCCCGTTCGGTGGCGGATCAGGCCCATCGGAGGAGCCGGAGAGCCTTCGGTTTTCCTGAGGGGGTCCCGGACGATCCGGACGGGATCATCTGCACGGTCTGTGTCAACGAATGTCGGATCCCAGCCGGAGGTCTCGGCTACTGCGGCCTTCGCGGCAATTCCGACGGAAGGATGACCGGGGTATCCCCGGTTCGAGGCAAGCTGTCCTGGTATCACGACCCCCTTCCCACCAACTGCGTAGCCGACTGGGTGTGTCCCGGCGGTACGGGGGCCGGTTATCCGAAGTATGCCCACCGTGAGGGCCCGGAGACAGGATATGCCAACCTCGCCGTGTTCTTTCACGCCTGCTCGCTGGAGTGCCTCTACTGTCAGAACTGGCACTTCAGGGGCCAGACCCTGCGGCCGGAGACGAGATCGCCGGAGGACCTCGCGGAGGCGGTGGACGAACACACGGCCTGCATATGTCACTTCGGCGGTGACCCGTCCCCCCAGCTGCCATTTGCCCTCAGGTCCTCCCGCCTGGCCATCGAGAGGGCGAAGGGAAAGATCCTGCGCATCTGCTGGGAGACCAACGGCACTGCGAACCCCTCTCTGCTCGACGAGATGGTGGATATGTCCCTGGTGACCGGCGGGTGCGTGAAGTTCGACATCAAGGCTTTCGACGAGAACCTGGCCTTTGCTCTGACCGGGGTTACCAACCGCCGCACTCTGGAGAACTTCCGGCGGGCAGTCCACCGGTCGAGAGGACGGTCCATCCCACCTCCGGTGGTGGTCAGCACCCTCATGGTCCCCGGTTACATCGACGAAAGGGAGGTCCGTTCCATCGCCGGGCTCATCGCCTCCGTGGACCCTGACATCCCCTACAGCCTGCTGGCCTTCTATCCCCACTACCGCATGAACGATCTGCCCCTCATCACCAGAGAGGAGGCGAAGGGGATAAGAAGAGCCGCCCTGGAGGAGGGTCTGACAAGGGTGAGGCTGGGGAATGTGCATCTGTTGAGGTAGGGACCGGAAGGTATGCGAGGAGAGCAGCAGAGATTAGAAACTGGAACATTAGAAAATAGAGTATTAGAAATTAGAGCATTGGAGATTAGAGCATTAGAGACTGGAGCATTGGAGACTGGAGCATTGGAGACTGGAGCATTGGAGATTGGAACAGTAGGCATCTGGAAGCGGGGGACGGGACCGCGGATGGAATGCATCTGTCTGCGCAGGCTGGCCGTTGAATTGTCATTGATCTCCGGTGTATTCCATTCCAGTTTCTGATTTTCCACATAACCGGGAACCGGGAGCTGGAAACTGGGAACTGTTTTTATGGACTGGCATTCACCATCGCTCTTCGCCATCCTTGATTCCCGCCCTGGGAAGGCCCTACTCGAGCACTCCCTGCCGGCGGACTGCACCCCGGCGTTTTCGGCCCTCTCCTCCCGCGAGGTCCATTACCTCATTACCGGCGGCGCGGCCATGAACCTTCACGGGATACCACGGTTGACGGACGACCTGGACCTGCTGGTGGACCTCCGGGAGGGCAACCTGGTCCGCTTTCAGGGGGCCATGGAGGATCTGGGATACCTGCCCAGGGGACCGGAGGGCTCCAGCGGCGGCGTGACAAGGATACTCCGCGACAGCCGGGCCCGGGGGAGAAGCACCGCCACCCTTTCCCCCCAAGGCCCCGAGGGCCCCGGCCCGAAGATCGATCTCGTTGTCAGGCCCCCCCTTCCCTTCGACGAGGTTTTCAGGAGGCGGGGGAAGATCATCTTCGGCGACCTTGTGCTCCCGGTCCTGTCCATCGAGGACATGATCGCCTTCCTTCGCCGGTACGGTCGGGAACGGGACACAGAGGATGTTCGGATATTGGAAAAGGTGCAAGATATGAAGGGGGTATAGCAGTTCCCGGTTCTCAGCTCTTGGTCCTTAGCTCTTTGTTCCCGGTATTCAGGAGATGTCCCTCCCTACCATCGTATGATCGCACCCGCCCAGGTCAAACCGGCTCCGAAACCGGACAGGGCGACGATGTCCCCCTCCTTGATCCGGCCGTCCCGGTTGGCCTCGTCAAGGGCTATAGGTATGGTACCGCCTGATGTGTTCCCGTACTTCTGCAGGTTGACAACGAATCTCTCGTAGGGAATATCGAGCGATTTGGCGGCCGCCTCAATGATGCGCACGTTGGCCTGATGGGGAATGATCCAGTCCACATCCTGGATCGTCAAGCCATCGGTCAGTTTCAGGGCTCCGTGGACCGCATCGGGCAGGGCACGGACCCCGAACTTGAACACCTCCCTGCCCTCCATGCGGATGGCAAAATCCCTGCTGCCGTATTCACTCAGCGGGTTCAGGTCGGCCACCCCCGGTTCGACGGCCAGCCACGGCGGAGGTGCCGAGCCATCTGCCCTCAGGTAGGTTGACAGGATCCCCCTGTCCACATTCCCCTCATGGCGGAGGATAGCCGCTCCACCCCCGTCCGCAAAGAGGACGCAGGTGTTCCTGTCCGTCCAGTCGAGAACCCGGGAGAGCGTTTCGGCTCCGATGACCAGCGCGGTCCTGACCCCCAAGTCGGGCATCATGCCGTTGGCCACAGCCAGACCGTAGACGAATCCCGAGCAGGCTGCCTCCAGATCGAAACAGGCGGCGTTCTTCGCTCCGATCTTGCCCTGAACAAGGCAGGCTGTCGAGGGCAGCAGTCTGTCGGGCGACAGGGTAGCGACGATGATCAGATCGATCTCCTCCGGGCCGATCCCGGCCATCTCCATGGCATTTTCGGCGGCGAGGGCGCTGAAATCAGAGGTTGTCTCGTGGTCCTCAGCGATGCGCCGCTCCTTGATACCCGTTCTCGTAGTGATCCACTCATCGGTGGTATTCACGATCTTGGCCAGATCCTCGTTGGTCACCACTCGGGAGGGCAGCCCCATTCCCGTACCGATAATCCGGTTACCCTTCATCAATCGACCTCCGGCTCTACATGGATTGAAAAAACGGGAAACCGCTCCATGTGCCGGCGGCTTCCCCCTCCGTGTGAATATAGTAGCCCGGTCCTTCTCGTACGGACTATTCTATATCAGCAAATGCCGTTTTAATCAAAAGCTCCCTTGACGGCCGTGACCAGCAGGCGTTTATCCATGAAGCCGTAGTCTTCGTCACCGGCGTGGGGGGAAAAATCACTGTGGACATCGACCGTTGAAAACCCGGCCTCGGTCAGCAGTCCCTTGAGATCGTTCGATTCAAACAGGCGGACCCTGTAGGCCTGATCCCGAAGCAGTCCCCTCTCCTTGCACAGGACCAGTTCCCTGGCGCTGACACTGTCGCCCTTCAGCTCCCTTCTCCGACAGACAACCACCGTTCCGTCCGTCTCGTGCCAGGCCACAGGGGCCATGCTGTCCTTGACCAGCTTTCCGTCGGCCACGTCTAAAAGCAGGTTTCCGCCCGCTTTCAGGAGGCGGTAGGCCTCCTTGAGGATCTTCAGGTCGTCATCGATCTCGGGGAGATATCCGAGAGAATTCCCCAGGATCATGACGTGGTCGAAGGAGGACCCCGGCAGACCGGTGTCTCTGGCGTCACTCCTGATAAAGTCCACCTCGATCTTTCGCGATCGAGCCGTCTTCATCCCCTGGTCCACCAGGTACTGGGAGTAATCCAGTACGGTGCAGCCGGCAAAGCCCCTCGACGCCAGTTCAAGGCTGTGCCTGCCCTGGCCCCCGCACATATCCAGGATGCGGTCCTCCTTACCCGGGGCCATCAACCGGCAGATCAGATCCACCTCCCTGCTCGACAGTTCTTCGTCGCAGACCGACCGGGCATCTGTGAGCAGATAGATCTCATCGAAAAGGGTCTTCCACCAATCCTCATTCACCCGAATTCTCATGGCCCCTCCGGATGGGCCCCGAAGCTGAACAGACCGTCCGAGGCAAACACTGCCGCCCCGCCCCGCCAGGGCTGGCTTCTCGAAATAGCCAGTTCTTCCTCCTCCATGTCGACGTAATCGTCCAGTTGTCCCGCCAGCCACATCCTCTCAAGGGTCAGACAGTCCTCCCACATGGCGGCACCGTAGTGTTCCAGAGCGTCAAGATGCCCCGAAGAGATAATCCTGGGCCGGAGGGCGATCCTGATGGGTCCCAGCAGATAGGTGAATCGGTGCTCAAGAGCCAACTCCTCCTGCAGATCCACTATCTCACGGACGTCGCCGTATGCCATGGACAGGATGTTTTCGTTCATCCTGCTGACGGCTTCCCGCACGGTCATGTCCGACCTGAGGACCGCCAGAGGCTGCACCCCTCCTCCGCTTCCCACGTTCGTGGGCACACCGCCGAATCGGACCAGAAATCCGAACAGGCCCTCCGGACCCATGAGGCACCTGAAATCGGTCTGATACCTCTCCAGGTCGATCCTCTCGTCCTCAGCGTTCAGGGCGGGATTGTCCTCGGCCCAAAGGTTCAGGGGGATCTTCTCCTGGACGATGTAATCGCCTTTCCTCAGGGCAAGGTCGATGGCATCGTCCGGATCCGGGTTAACCCCCCCGACGCGGACCCCGATCCCGGAGTATCCCCTTTCCGGTTTCAGGACCAGGTGTTCCCAGTTGTCCCGTGTCCACTCAACCAGATCACCGATCACCTCACCTGCCGGTCCCACGGCCTCCCTGGCGAAGAAACGAGCGGTCCAGGGGGTCCTCCTGACCGTCTCCGGGTGGAAGCGATCCCGGAACCTGCCCGACATCACCTCGAACATGCTCTTGACGTTAATGGGTTCCGTTCCCCGGGGATTGATCACCCTGCCCTCCTGCACCGCCCGGATGAGTGGGGAAAGGCCCCGGCTGCGGTGCAGGGAGAGGAGCACGTCCGTGTTGAAATCCATGAAAATAATGGACACGGGCTCCCCTTTCCATGAGATCCTTCCGCCGGCGAGCTCAAGCTCGTGGGGGGCCATGAGGGCGCTGCTGATGCCGTCAATGGCGTTCAGGCGGTTGGCAAGGTTGACGTTCTCCGTGACGTCCTCGAGGGTTTCCTCCTCCGCCACTACCGCGATAAAACCGGCATTGGATCCCTCCCGGTCCCTGTGAGCCTTGACCAGCATGTCCGTAAACCCGTAAACGGGATAGAGGAGAGGGTGGTCGAAATCAAGCTCGACACCGATTTCCCTGACCCGGTTGAGCCTCTCCCACACCGCCTTGCCGATGATCTGGGTGACGCGCTGGTAGTCCCACCCTCCGGGACTGCCCAGGTTCCATTCCGAGTGATATCCGAGAAAGTCCTCCATAGATCTCCCCTTCAATATTTCCTCTCGCGTCCCGCGTCGCACATCAAAGACCGTAAAGCCGTCAATGGAGGGTTGAGCCCATCGATCTGAGGCTTCCCGTTATCCTCCCATTGGTCCCGGGACGCTGGACGCTGGACCGGAATGTCCCGTCAGGATTCCCTCCAGATGATCGAAACCGATCTCGCCGGAGGCCATCACCCTCCGGACGAAACCGGCCCTATTCTCTTTTCCGAACAGATCGTACAGGCGCCGGAATTTTCTCGACCCCAGAGTGTAGCACATCTGATAACCGGGACGCAGGGCGTATTTTTCCACCGTCATCCGCGCCCTCTCCGGCGGAAATCCCTCTCCGGAGAGGATCCGGGCGGCCCGCTCGAGATCAAGCCGCCCCATGTGCATCAGAATGTCCACCGCCCCCCGGACGGCATGCCGGTAGCGCCGCCGGGCGAGGATCAGCCGGTCGTACGGGCGATCGAAGTAGCCCGTCTCCCTTACCAGTTCCTCGGCGAAGCAGGCCCAGCCCTCGTAGAACAGAGCGTACTCCAGGGGACGGCGCAGGGGTCTCTCCTGGTTCCAGCGGGAGAGATCCAGCATGTGGTGTCCCGGCCAGGCCTCGTGGGCTACGGTCATCCTGTACACGGGATGGACGCGGCGGGATGAGGCACCCAGGCTGCCGCCGCTGAAGACGTAAAAGGTGCCGCCGGGATAGGGATGACCGGGTCGGGCGTTGTAGGAGTCGGCAGCACGCACCGCACTGAGGGATTCGGGCAGGGAGGCGACCTCGAGGGAACTCCTCCGAACGGATTCCCCGTCGACGAATCCGGCCTCCACGCAGTGCTTTTCCAACGACTGGATCTCCTTTCCCAGGAGCGCCAGCTTACCTCCCGCCGGTATTTCCTCCAGGGGAATTTTTTCCCAGGCGTCCCGCCACGATTGCCCCTGACCGATCCGGAAGGCCTCCTCCTGGAGAATGGATCTCATATAGGCTCTCTCATCGCTGAGTTCATCGAGGATGTCGGAGGCGGAAAGGCCGCTTCCCATGTGATCGGCAAGGACACGGTCCAGAACGTCGGGGGCAAGTCGGAAATCCCTCACTGTGGAAACCGCACCAAGACGGTCGGTGAACTCCTGCAGGGCCAGACAGGATGCTTCGATCCCTTCCTCAACCTCAAGGGTCCGAAGCCATTCTCCGGTTGCCTCAGCCATCTCGATGCCCATCCGAACGAAAAGGTCCGGGACACTCTCCATCGCTCGGGCTGACCGGCCCAGGAAGGCCGGCAGCTTTTTGATCCTCTCACGCAGCGCTTCACCGCCCGCTTCCATGGCCTGCAGGATGCCGGTCGTGACGACGGTGAGAATAAAGGTGGGCTGTTTCTCATGCCACCTTACCTCCCGGAGCTGCTCGCGCAGCGCTCTGGCGCAGCGAAAGAGGACCTGGGCATCGACCCGGCTGTCGAAGTCCTCTCCCCGATCCCCTCCCCTCCTCTCCAGGTCTTCGAGCCCGGCCTCCCAGCCGGAGAGCCTGGCGCAGACCTCTTCGACCCGGTCGGGGGAAAAATCATCCCACACCGACCAGTCCGGTTCATCCCTGATGGCCTGAGGGAAAAAGGTGAACTCATCGGATGCGCAGCAGACGGGAAAGGTACTCGCCAGAGTCGCGTACATCTCGCCCGCTATGGCGTTGATCCCGGCCCGGATAGTTGTCTTTTCTCCCCAGTCGCTTTCCATGGAAGAATATTACAGGGGAAAGAAGAGAGGGAAAAGGGGAAGGTGGAAAAGAAAAGGCAGTTTCCAGGCTCCAGTGTCTGGAATCCTGGGCCTGGAACACGGAACTTGGAACCTGGGACCCGGACCTGGATTCCCCTCTACATTTTATGCCTCGGCTTTGCGCTCAGCTCTCAGTCCCCAGCACTGCTTTTCAGCACGTCAAATGCATGGCCCCCGCGACCTTTTCCCCTTTCTCCACAAGCTCGTTGAATCGCCGGCAAGCCTCCTCGGTGAGATAGGATTCCACCCGGGTGCCTGTGGACTCGACCTCCCTGATAGTACTGTCCGGCACCCGCATGTGACCTGAAGCCCCCTTTCCGACAACCAGCACGGTGGGCCTGTAGACAAGGACGTCCACCAGGTCATCGGTCAACACCGTGTGCCCCTCCCTCCGCCACCATGTGTCTTTGACCACCGGAGGAAGGAGAAGGACGTCACTGCCGTAATCACGCCCGTCGATCCTGATAATGCCGAAGCTGAACTTTTCGATCTTCACGCGTCCGCCCTGCTTCCCTCTCCTGAAAATTCCACGATTTTACGGATCACCGTACTGGAATATAACCAAAATCCAAAAGGTTTTCTCCGTGGTCCCGGGCCGGCTCTGAGCCTGTCGAAGGGCGGCAGTGCCCCGTGCGGCGCCTCCGCGGCCCTCCCCGTCAAGGCTTTTCGATGTCAACCTCATTTTCGTCCCATTTATTCGTCCTTGTTTCAAGGATTTCCACCAGCTCACCCGCCAGCGACTGCCTGTTGTCCGCCGTCACCTCGATGAGCTCTATATCGTCCCGGTCGCGGATCTCCCTGATGAAGGGGGCACCTCCCAGCGCGACGGTACCCAGCACCGGGTTCGGACCATCCAGTGCTCTGCGCACCGCGTTGCAGAAGGCCCCCGACAGGCACTCCATTTTGCCGACTTCGTCGATGACGATCAACAGGTTCTCGTCCTCCGTGTGCAGTGAAGCGACCGCCAGGCGGTCCACACAGTCCAGGTTCACGCGATATCGCCCTACCCTGTGGTGCCCTCCCGTGCCGACAGCGGCCAGCGTGCCTCTCCGGCCGTCCAATGTGAGCAGGGAAAAGCCTTTACGCCGGCCATGCGCACCGCGGATCTCCTCTGTATAGAATCCAACGGCCGCCGACGGCAGGGCCCCGACGATCTTCTTGATAAGGGTGGTCTTGCCGCAGCCGGGTTTTCCGGTGAGGAGGAGCTTCACTCCGGAGTGCCGCATACGGATATTTAAGCGGAGTTGAAGGGGATGATCAAGGTGGAGATGGGAGAAGGGATTCAGGAATGCGGTATCCGGGAGTCAGGTCGCGTTCTCCCGGTTAATGTCCCCGACAAAAAAAAGCCGGAGTGAACCGGCTCTGCTGAAACATATCCGGGAACGGTTGTCAGAGGGTTGCCGAAACCCCGATTTCCACCATCTTCCCAATGGGATGGAGGACAACCTTTTCCTGAGCAATTTCTTCCAGGCACACCAGTTCCCACCGTTCGGGGTGCTGGAGGACCTCCTGCATGAGGAGGCGATTTACCGCGTGCCCCGCCTTGTGTCCCTGGTAATGCCCGAGGATGGGAATTCCCAGAAGGGAGAGGTCACCGATGGTGTCGAGGATCTTGTGCCGGACGAACTCGTCGGGCGCCCTCAGCCCTCCCTCATTCATCACACCCTCATCCCCCACAACGACAGCATTGTCGAAGGAACCGCCAAGGGCGAGACCCTTTTCCTGGAGCCTCTCCACATCCCGATAGAAACCAAAGGTCCGGGCGAAGGCGATATCCCTCCTGTAGGCTTCGGGGGAGTACAGAAAATCAAGCTCCTGAACGCCCACTGCAGGGTGATCGAATGCGATCCTGAAGGAGATCCTGAAGAAGTCCGAAGGGCTGAGGGCGGCGCTGGCGTCTCCATTGCCGGCGACGATCTCCTCCTTGATCCGTAACATCCTCTTGGGAACGCCCTGGCCCGCGAGGCCTACGATCTCGATGCCCTGCACGAAGGGAGCGGCGCTCCCGTCCATTATGGGGATCTCGTCACCGTCCACCTCGATGACGGCGTTGTCGACTCCGGACCCTGCCATTGCGGAGAGAATATGCTCCACCGTCTTGACGGAGGTTCCGTTCAAGCCCAGGCTGGTGGCGAGAAGAGTATCGCTGATATTGTGAACGCTGGCCTCGACCTCGGGGGCCCCGGGCACGTCGAGCCGCCGGAATCGATACCCTGAATCAGGGGCTCCGGGAATGACCCGCACGGACGTATCCGCTCCGGTGTGCAGAGCCGTCCCGGCAAACTCCATGCTCCCCATGAGGGTCTTCTGCTCCACGAGATCCTTCATACCGAGGTTACCTTTGGCAACATGCGTGCCAGAGGTAACGAGACCGGATCAATCCTTTTTTTTCGTTATATTACAGGTATTTACAATGACATAAAGGACGCTTGTGACGGAGTTCGGCCGGTACAACGGGCAAGATCCGTGGCGGAATGACCACATGTTGTGTCCAAATTGCAACACTCGGCCTACGACCGGACCCGGTCGATGGCGTTGAAAATACCGAGCAGAACACCCATGGCAAGGAAGGCTCCGGGGGGCAGGATCATGACGAGCATGTCGGTGTAATCCGAGCCCATGACATGGTAGCCGAGAAGGGTTCCGTTTCCCAGTATCTCGCGGGCGGCCCCGATGACAGCCAGGGCCAGCGTGAAGCCGACCCCCATCCCGAGTCCGTCAACGATGGACCGGAGAATGGGATGGCGTGAAGCGAAGGCCTCCGAACGTCCCAGGATGAGGCAATTGACCACGATAAGGGGTATGAACAGGCCCAGCGTCTTGTGCATCTGGTGGGCATAGGCGTTCATCGTCAGGTCCACGATGGTGACAAAGGAGGCGATGACGATGATAAAGGACGGGATGCGGACTTTGCTCGGAATCACGTTCCGCAGGGTCGCCACCACGGTATTGGAACATACGAGCACGAAGGTGGAGGCCAGCCCCATGGCGACGCCGTTGATCACGCTGTTGGTAACGGCCAGTGCCGGACACAGGCCGAGGGCCATCTTGAAGACGGGATTCTCCAGCCAGATCCCTTTGTTGAATTCATGTCCGTATCCGCTCATCAGGCTCCCTCCCCGGCAGCCAGGACGGTGTCCCGGTTAGCCTCGAACCACCTCAGTCCCTTCTCGACGGCTCCGGCAATGGCGCGGGGCGATATGGTGGCCCCGGTGATCTGGTCGATGTCTCCGCCGTCCTTCTTCACCTTGAAGTTCGTGTTTGCAAGAGACCGTCCCTTGAAGATCGACTTCCACTCCTCCTCGGTGATGAGAGATCCCAGACCGGGGGTCTCGGCGTGGCTGAGGATCTCTATTCCGCCCAGGGTCCCGTCGGGGAAAACGCCCATCATGATGTAGATATTTCCGCTGTATCCGTCAGGCGCTATCACCTCGAACGCCACACCGGCGATACCGTCATCGCTCGGCGACCGGAAGATCCGAAGCGCCTCGCCCTCCTCCCTGGGAACGTCAATGAAATCCCTGTCCGGGTCGATGGCCAAACCGGGCAGGACTGCCTGCAGGGACCGGATGACTTCCAGCTTCTTCTGGTAGGCGATGGGCTCCTTGGTTACGGCAAAGACCAGGGAGAGGGCAAATGCCGCTCCCGCGCAGATGACAGCCAGAACCAGGATGAGCCGGCCGATTCCCTTCATCATGTCCTGGCCTCCTTTCCGGTCACGGTCCCGAAGACCCGTGTCCGGGTGTAGCGATCGATGATGGGCGTGGCCGCGTTCATGAGTAGAATGGCGAAGGACACCCCTTCGGGGTACCCTCCGAACAGCCGGATAAAGACCGTGATCAGACCGCACCCGACACCGAAGACGATCATCCCCTTGGCCGTGACCGGACTGGTGACGTAGTCGGTCGCCATGAAAAAGGCACCCAGCATGAGTCCACCGGTCACCATATGGAACACGGGTGAGGCGAACCTCTCCGGATTATACACCCAGTAGGCGCCCGTTAGGGCAAAGACGGTGGCCAGGTAGCTGACCGGGATATGCCAGGTAATGATCCCTCTCCACAGGAGATAGATCCCTCCGATCAGCAGAGCCGCGGCCGATATCTCTCCTATGCTGCCCCCCATCCTGCCCAGGAGGGGGTCCATGAGGCCATAGTTGGCTATGTCACCGATGGTTCCGGTCATCAGGAGGTTGGTCTTCATCTCGCCCAGGGGCGTGGCCTTGGTCACCGTGTCCAGCGAGAGGGGAAATGCCCTTGGTTCAGGCCAGCTCGTCAGGGCCACCGGAAAGCTGATCAGGAGAAACACCCTTGCCACCAGGGCGGGATTGAAGGGATTGTACCCCAGCCCTCCGAAGACCTGTTTGCCCAGGAGCACGGCAACGATCGCCCCAACGAGGACCATCCAGCCGGGGGTGGACGATGGCAGGTTCATGGCCAGGAGAAGACCGGTGAGGGCGGCACTGCCGTCCTTCAGCGCCTCGAGACCTCTCCCACGGATCTTCAGAGCCAGTCCCTCGAGGACGAGACACCCTACGATCGACAGAAGGAAAACCCGGATAGCGTTGACGCCGAAGTAATAGACACCGACCGCCGTACCCGGCAGGAGCGCCAGGATAACGGCGTACATGGCCCTCTCGATGGTCTGGGGCGACCTGAGATGGGGTGAGGGTGTTAGGACAACCGTCGTCATCAGTTCCTGCTCCTTGCAACCAGTTCGGCCTTGCCCTGCCGGATCCACTGCACGAGATTCCGGTCGGCGGGGCAGACGTATGTGCAGCAGCCGCACTCAATACAATCGTTGATGTTGAACTCGGTCAGGCCGTCGAAGAGATCCCATTCCACCATATTCCCGAGGGTGTGGGGCATGAGGGAGGCCGGGCATCCTCGGACGCACGCACCGCATCTGACGCACGCCCTGGGTCGCAGTTCCCTGAAGTCACCGGGCCCGAAAAGAAGCAGACCGCTCGTCCCTTTGGTCACGGTGCTCTCAAGACCGGAAAGGGCGGTTCCCATCATGGGACCTCCGTTGATGATCCTCGCCGCCGGGCCGGCCACGCCCCCCGTGCTCTCAACGATGTGGGAAAGGGGTGTGCCGACCGGGACCCGGTAGTTGCCCGGACCATTGGGGAGGGTTCCACCCAGTGTCATGACCCGTTCGACGAACGGACGGCCGAATGTAACCGCCTCGTGAATAGCCGCCAGTGTGCCGACGTTCTGAACAACGACCCCCACGTCCATGGGCAGCCCCCCCGATGGCACCTCGCGGCCGGTGAGAGCGTATATCAACTGCTTTTCCGCACCCTGAGGATACATGACAGGCAGGACGGACACCTCGAACCCTTCAGGGAGATCCGCGTTTACCATCCTCTCCACCGCATCCGGCTTGTTGGCCTCGATCCCTACGACGGCTCTTTTGGCTCCCACCATCTCCATGGCGAGGCGGAGACCGCTGAGGATGGAATCGGGCGCCTCCAGCATCAACCGGTGATCGGCTGTGAGGAAGGGTTCGCATTCCACACCGTTGGCGACGACCATATCGATGGGCTTGTCCTCGGGGGGATTCAGCTTGACATGGGTGGGAAAGGCGGCCCCTCCCATGCCTACGATCCCTGCGTCACGGACCATCTCCTTCCAGGTTTCCGCCCCCCGGGCATACTCGGGGTCGGCGTTCGGGAGCGTGTCCATGGCTTCATCTTCCCCGTCGGGCTCGATGATGATCGCCGGGATAAACCGGCCCGTCGGGTGGAGGGACGGCTCGATCCCCTTTACGATGCCGGATGTGGGTGCATGGATCGGAGCGCTGACGTAACCGGATATGGCCGCCACGGTCTGGTACTTCAGTACCCGATCCCCGGCGGCGACGATGGGGGAGGCAGGGGCACCGATGTGCTGGGAAAGGCTGAGCCGGATCTCGCCCGGCATCGGTATCTCGGCAATGGCCGCCTCCCTGGTCACCTTGTGGTCGTGGGGGTGTACTCCCCCTTTGAACATTCTTTTCAAAACGCAGCTCCCGAATAGTATCTTGACAGATCAGAGTCTAGACATCAGAGATCGGACGTCGGAGATCAGAGAGGGGGAAAAGGGCTTCATGATGCGCATCCGGAGCCGTTTACCCGATTCTCATCTGTCCGATGCCCGGTGATGCCGTATCCAATGGCCAATGATCCCGCGTTATGTCCTCCCGTCCCCGTTCTATTTCTTCTTTCCCTTCAGGATCTGTGTCTCCTGCCCGTTCAGGAGATCCTTGAGCTCGTCCATGAATTCGTTGATATCCTTGAAACTCCTGTAAACCGAGGCGAACCGCACGTAGGCGATCTCGTCCAGGTCGTGGAGCTCCTGCATCACCGTCTCACCGATAGTGCTGCTCTTGATCTCCTTCTCCCCGTCCTCCTGCATTTTTTTCTCCACGCTGTCGACGATCTCCTCGAGGGCCTCGACGCTGACGGGTCGTTTCTGGCAGGCGGTCTTGATGCCCGTCAGGATCTTGTTCCTGTCGAAGGGCTCCCTTCGGCCGTCCTTCTTGATGACCATGGGGAGGATGTCCTCCACCCTCTCATAGGTGGTAAAGCGTCTGCCGCACTCCAGACATTCCCGCCGCCGTCGGATCACGTCGCTTTCGCCGCTCAGGCGGGAATCGACAACCTTGTTGTCGAAATCACCGCAGAAGGGACATTTCACTCGTTCTCTCCCCCTAGGAATTCCAGCACGAGCCCGGCCTGGGCCAGCATGTCCGCGGAGAGCTGGTCAGGATAACCCTGGCGGCACACCAGCCTCTTCACGCCTACGTTGATGAGCATCTTGGCGCAGATGATACAGGGGCTGTCCGTCGTGTAAACGGTGGAACCGGACAGATTAATTCCATGCCTTGCCGCCTGGATGATCCCGTTCTGTTCGGCATGGAGGCCCCTGCAAATCTCGTGTCTCTCCCCGGAGGGAATGCCCAGGTCCTCCCTCAGGCACCCCACCTCCGAACAGTGGGGGATCCCGGAGGGCGCCCCGTTGTATCCGGTTGCCAGAATGTTCTTGTCTTTTACAAAAGCGGCCCCCACCTGCCGTCTCAGGCAGGTGGATCGTGTAGCCACAAGCTGGACGATCTGCATGAAGTAATCGTCCCACGAGGGCCTCGTGTGAGCTTTTTCAACCACCCGCTGCCCTATCCGTTCAGCCTGGAGGCATAGAAAGGGAAGCCCGTGCAGAGTTCCTTCACCTGGGCTTTGATCTTAGCCAGAAAAGCCCCGTCGTCCCTCCTGCGGAGACTGTCGCTGATCCAGCGGGCGATCTGGATCATCTCCGGCTCCGTCATCCCCCTGGTGGTCACCGCGGGTGTGCCGATGCGAAAACCGCTTGTGATAAAGGGGCTCCTGGTCTCAAAGGGAATTGTATTCTTGTTGACTGTGATGCCTGCCCGGTCGAGCGTCTCCTCGGCGTCCTTGCCGGTGAAATCCTCTTCCCGAAGATCCACAAGCATGAGGTGGTTGTCCGTCCCGCCGGAAACAAGCCTGAATCCCTGCTGAACGAGTTCGGAAGCCAGCGCTTTGGCGTTGGCCACGATCTGTCTCTGATAGTCTGCGAACTCCGGGGCCAAAGCCTCCTTGAAGGCCACAGCCTTGGCGGCGATAATGTGCATGAGGGGCCCGCCCTGAGATCCGGGGAAGACGCGGCTGGCGAGTACCTTGGCGAAGGCTTCCGTGGAGAGGATCATGCCCCCTCGAGGGCCTCTCAGGGTCTTATGCGTGGTGGTGGTCACGATGTCGGCATACGGGACCGGGTTGGGATGTTCTCCTGCCGCCACGAGGCCGGCGATGTGGGCCATGTCCACCACGAAAACGGCCCCGATCTCGTCGCATATCTCCCGGAAGGGCTGGAAATCGATTATTCTCGGGTAGGCGGAGGCGCCGGCGATGACCATTTTGGGCCTGTTCTTTTTTGCTACTTCGCGGACCTGATCGAAGTCGATGCGCTGGTCGTCCTCCCGGACTCCGTATGAGACGACCTTGTACAGGAAGCCGGAGAAATTGACCGGACTGCCGTGGGTCAGGTGACCTCCGTGGGAGAGATCCATTCCCATTATCGTGTCTCCAGGCTCCATGACGGCGAAATAGACGGCCATGTTGGCCTGGGCCCCCGAGTGAGGCTGTACGTTGACGTAATCGGCGCCGAACAGCTGCTTGGCGCGGTCAATGGCCAGATCCTCCGCAACGTCAACGAACTCGCATCCGCCGTAATAGCGCTTGTGGGGATACCCTTCCGCGTACTTGTTGGTCATCAGGCATCCCTGAGCCTCCAGGACGGCATCGCTGGCATAGTTCTCAGATGCAATGAGCTCGAGCTGATGCTCCTCCCTCGCCGTCTCATTGAGGATGGCCTGATAGATCTCGGGATCGAATTCTTTCAGGGACAAGATGTTACTCCTTTAAGGCTTGAACAGGTTAAAGATGGGATGTCGAGGGGAAAAGGGAAAGCCGGGGAAGGGCATAGGTGATTCAGCCTTTCCCCTTCCTCCTTTCTACCCTCACCTGGTATTCGTCCATTTTTTCCAGCCGGCTCTCATGCCTCCCACCCTCGAATGGGGTGTCCAGCCACGTATCTACGATCTCCATGGCCAGGTCGCGGCCGAGGATCCTCCCGCCCAGAACAAGGACGTTGGCGTTATTGTGGCGCCGGGCGGCGGAGGCCGTGAAATGATCGTGGCACAGGGCAGCCCTGATACCCCTTTGCCGGTTGGCCGCCATGGCCATTCCGACCCCCGTACCGCAGATCAAAATGCCCCGCTCCGCTTCCCCCTCGAGGACAGCGACCACGATCCGCCGGGCAAAGTCCGGATAGTCCACGGACTCCGTCGAGTTTGTCCCCAGGTCAACCGTCCGGACACCCCGGTTGAGGAGGTGCTCCCGGATCGCCTCCTTGAGGGGGTATCCGGCATGGTCCGCCGCCAGGGCCACTCGAAATCCGGGAGGGCTGCTATAGCTCACTCTTGTCGACCATTGCCTCGTGACAGAGAGCGCAGAAACGCCCAAGGGCCCTTCCGCCGTCGGTGGCGACCCGCAGATATTTCGCATTGGGGTTGGAGGGGTGGGGGTCGTGGCAGCTGGCGCAGCTCAGCAGGCCTTGATCGTTCAGCAGCTCGGCGGGCACGGTAGCCTTGACAGGCTTCAATCCCACCGGATGGCTCTTCATGAAGTGGATCGGCGCGATCCCCTCATCCTCGTTGTGGCATCCCAGGCAAAGGGAATCGATGCCTACCGCCGGAGCGCCGGAATGCCTGTATTTTTCCGACGTGTTCGGTTCCACTCCAAAGGCGGGGTCCGCTTTGGTATCGTGAATACTGTGACAATCCGTGCAGTTGTTGTCGTGGGGACCGGCGGCCGTGACAACCATGGGCAGGCAGAGGACCGCCATTGCGGTGAACAGGATAAAGGCTCTTCTCATCTCTTCCCTCCTAGATTTCGATACTCCTGTGACGTCTCACGCGATCATCCCTGCCGGTGACGGCTCTTCCCCCCTCAATTGTGCCAGGAACGCACCAGGGCTCACCCCTGCTCCAGGGTGGCTGATCGGCCTTTCGAGAAACTAGTCAAACTATACTTTCAGGCGTTTTTTTGTCAAGCGAAGAGGGCAAAAATGCCTTCAATCGCGGCATTTTTACCGGTGCCTCGTGGCTGGTGCCCGGTTTGAAAAATGGAATGGATCAAACCATTATAAATGGGCCGGTCGATGATTCGAAAGACCCATGGCTAACGGGAACGGGGAACAGATAACGAGAAACTGGGGAAAAATGCCCCGGGAAATGGTATTTTCAGGCAATGGACTATCTGTCCCTGAGAGCGGCCGCAGCCGCCGTCGCCAGCATCATAAAGGGTTCCCGACTTGCCGAAGCACGCCTGCTTGCCCGAAGCGAAGTCGCTCTTCGCTTCGGGCGCGGACCCCTCGTTATCCTCTCCATCCATCCCGAACGGCCGGGTGTCTTTCTCACCCGGCGGGATGGAACGGACCCGGGAAAGCGCACCTCTTTTGCGGACATTCTGACAACCCACCTTTCCGGAACGACCCTCACGGACCTCTCCTTTCCCATTCCCGGGGACCGGGTCCTGAGAATGGTCTTCTCAGGTGGATGGCCCCGGCAGGAGGGGGCTGAAAACGCCTTGATCCTGGAGGTCATGGGACGGCACAGCAACCTCGTCCTGACGGACGGTGACGGCCGCATTATCGCTCCCATGAAGCCGGTACCCACTTTCAAAAGCCGGGTCAGGCCGCTGGTCGCCGGGAAGGAATGGGCACCCCCTCCCGAGAGGAGGGGCATTCCCATAGAGGCCGTCGGGCCCGATGATCTCAAGGATATACCCGGACCCCACCCTGACAGGAATCTCCTTGACGCCGTGAGAGGACTGTCCCCGATGACGGCGAGGATCGTCCTCCGGATGGCCGAGAGGGACCGGGCACCGATCTCCGAGGTCCTCGCTTCCGTTCTCCGGTCCTGTGACGGTTCACGGGGGTCCATACTATACATCGACGGCCGGCCGGTCCTGGTCCCGTTCGACGCGGGCGCACTGGAGGATGTCACCGCCGACGAATACCCGGATTTCCCCTCCGCCGCCCTCGCCTGGCGGGACACCCTGCAAACCGCTGGAATCGAGGATGCCCGGGATGATCTCGAACTGTCCGTCCTTGGATCGCTGGAGCGGGCCAGGAGGGAGCTTGCCTCCGTGGAACAGGAGATCGCCCGATGCCTGGACCACGAGACAGTCCGGTTCAGGGCAGAATCCCTCCTGAACCACATGAACCGGATTCGCCGCCGTGACAGGCGGATCGAACTCCCTCACCCCCACCGGCCGGGCGAGACACTGGCCATCGCTGTCGATCCATCTGTATCCGTCCCCGAAAACGCCCGCAGACTGTTCGATGAAGCCAGGCGGATGAAAAGGGGACTTACCGAACTCAACGGCAGGCGGGACAGCCTCCTGGAGTCGATCCTGTCCCTGGAGGAGGCTTTGTCTGCCCTTCAAGCCGGTGACCAGGAGGCCGCACGGGCCCTCACGTCCCTGAGAGATCCCCCCACCCGGGCAAGGGTTCCCGGGGGTGCAGGCCGGGAAAAGGGCCCCGGCCGGCGGTATGAGAGACGGGGTTTCGTCATCCTGGTGGGCAGGAGCGCCGCCGACAACGAAAGGGTGACCTTTACAGCCGCCGGCCCCCATGACCTGTGGATGCATGCGAGGGATTACGCCGGCAGCCACGTTGTGATCCTGACCGGAAAAAGGACCGTGCCTGAGGATGTCATCCGGTACGCCGCCTCACTGGCCTCGCAAAGCAGCCGGGCAAAGGGAGATCCGACCGTGGAGGTGATGGTGACGGAAAGGAAATGGGTGAGAAAACGCAAGGGGGGGCGTCCGGGACAGGTGACGGTGGAGAGGTACAGGACCGTACGCCCGGAAAGAACGTCCTAGGGGGACGACGGGACTATGGAAAGCGCCGACCGGGCTCGCCCACCAAACCATAAAGCTCTTTCACAGGGGGGCCGCGGAACCGTCTCCTTCAGGACGGTCCACAGAGCACCGCCGCTGTCAGTCCTGGGCCGCAATTCCGGACATCCCGTTTCCGGTGAAAAAGAACTTTATTCCTTTTGTTGACCTCCGTGGATCTCTGTGACAGGTTTCCAGGGACCTATTCCGTGGATCCCCGTGTTCCGGCCTTTGAATTTCGGGTTGGGGCTTTCTCTCCTTCACAGGACCTCACCGGTGACCAGTCATTTTGCATCTTCCCCGGGCTGTATTTCGGTTCTTAACGTTTAACCCCGGGTCCTTGGCCCTGTTTCTCACTTTTTCATAACAATTTCATGCCCACCTTTATCCGGTCCCCGCATGTGTTAGGTATGGAGTCAGGCACCGGACAGATGGCTGTCCAAGGGAGGGAGAGACGGCAGAAGGCGGTCACGTTATGAGAAATCTGATTCCTATTCTAGCGGTCCTGGTATTGGCCTCTTCCGCGCAGGCCTCCTGGGATCTTTCCAAGCACAGCATCCCCGTCGATGAGATCCTGGCGGGCGGACCGCCCAAAGACGGCATCCCCGCCCTCCTCGATCCTCGATTCCTGTCCGGCGAGGAAGCCGCCAACCTTCTCGAACCCGGGGACAGGGTGATCGGCTACAGTTCCGCAGGGGTGGCCAAGGCCTACCCTGTCCGGATCCTCAACTACCACGAGCTGGTTAACGACGAGGTCGGGGGCAGCCCCATCCTGGTCAGTTGGTGACCCCTTTCCGGGGCGGGCGTCGTGTATGCCCGGACTTCTGGAGATCGGATCCTTTCCTTCGGGGTATCCGGACTTCTCTATAAAGCCAACGTCCTGATGTACGACCATCAGACGGAATCCCTCTGGTCGCAGGTTAAGAGGTCGGCGGTCGCAGGTCCCATGACCGGAACGGTCCTGAAGACCCTTCCCTCAACCCTGACGACCTGGGAGAAGTGGCGAAGACGGTATCCCGACACCCATGTCCTCTCCTTCGAAACGGGCTACGGGAGAGATTACAGCCACGACCCTTACGGTTCCTTTCGCCGCAACCGCGGCAGCTGGAGGAATTTTCTTTCCTCCTTCATCGGCCACCGTCTCAGTGAGAAGGATGTCGACCTGGTGATCGGGGTGGACATGGAAGGGGTGCACAGAGCCTACCGCCTGGAGGATCTCCGCGAGAGAGGCAAACTCACCGACATGACGTCGGCCGGCAGCATCACGCTGTCCTACGACGTCGCCACGGACAGCGTTTCCGTGACATCTCCCGGCGGGGCAGAGATCCCCTACGTCCTGATATACTGGTTCGTGTGGAAGGAGACACACCCGGAGGCCGATCTTCACCGGCCGCAGGATCCGTGACACGGGACCCCATATCGGATAGAGCAGTATCAAAAAAGCGGTGCGTCAAAATCTCGATGAGCCCTGGGATATTACCTCAAACCGCTGATTTCCTTATAATTTCTGTATCCGAATTTCTGATTTCCAATTTTTCGTGTTCTCCTCTAGAATGATCCCAGGAAAATATCCGGTGCTCGCGTTCCCGTTTTCCGGGACCGGGGGAGGACTCATGAAGCTGAAAAACAAGGTCGCCATTATCACGGGTGCCGGCAGGGGCCTGGGGCGGGCGTCGGCGATCGCGCTGGCGGAAGAGGGTGCCTCCACCGTCATTCTGAGCAGGACACCATCCGAACTGGCTGACGCCGCGTCGGCAATTGAATCAAAGGACGGCAAGGTCCTGATGATGAGAGCTGACGTGTCCGACCTCGATGATGTCAATGAAGTGGTCGATGAGACGGTGTCTGTCTTCGGAAGGATCGACATCCTGATGAACAATGCCTCCATTCTCGGACCGACCAAGCCCGTCGCCGACGTCGCTGACGAGGACTGGACCGAGACCATGGACATAAACGTCAAGGGCCCCTATCAATTCAGCAGAGCCGTCATTCCTCACATGTCCCGTCAGGGCGGCGGCAAGATCATCAACGTGACCTCAGGCCTCGCCGAGGTCGTTATGCCGCCGTTCGGAGCCTACTCCATCAGCAAGGCGGCCCTGAACCATATGACAAGGATCATGGCGGAGGAACTCCAGTCCCACGGTATAAGCGTCAACGGGCTCGATCCTGGGATCATGGACACGGACATGCAGAGGACCATACGGGCCCTGGGTCCGGAGGTTCTCGGCGATGCCCTGCACAGACAATTCGTGTCCTTCAAGGAGGAAGGGCACCTGAAGTCCCCCGATGAGATCGCCCGGCTTGCGGTTTTCCTTGCCTCCGAGGAATCCGACTCCATCACCGGGGAGATAGGTTCGGAACTCGATTACGGCGGATACGGATACGGGATGGAGGGTTAACCGGTACTAAGTGCTGAGTACCAAGTGCCTTGACCCGGAAAAGACATAGGAGCAGAGGAAAACTTTCTGCTTCAACCGATGCACCTATCTCTTAATGTCATCTATCTCCGGGTTTGAGTCCAGAAAACTTCTTTCCTTCTGCCGGAGTCCGGGATATACCCGTCACCAGAGACCAGATCGCGGAAGCGAGTGGATCAGATCCAATCGAACGGATACCGGATCGAGCATCCTGTATGCAGTATTTCAGGGTATTTCCGCCTCACTTCCGATCACAGGATACTCCGGCTATTTGCCTAACCTCCGGCACCGATCACTGACCTCCGTTTACTGAATCCTCTTCCGGCTCCATGTGGACAAGGACGTCGAAAACCCGCCTGTCCCGCTCCAGAACGTAGCGCTTCACATCTGTCGCCACGTCGTGGCCTTCCCTGACCGAGATCTCCGGATCGAGGCCGAGATGGACCTCGATGGCTATGAGGCGACCCACGTGGCGCATCCTCAGATTGCGGACGCTCCGCACTCCCGGTACCGAACGGATCATGTCGGTTACCCGGGACATGTAATCCCTGGACGGAGCGGTGTCTATAAGGCTCATGGCAGCTTCCCATGCGATCCCGCCCCCTACCTTGATGACCACCGCCGCCACCAGGAGTCCAACCAGGGCATCGACCATGGCCATCGCCGGAAAAAGAATGGCCAGTCCGGCACCGAGAAGGACCCCCACGGAGGTAAGGGCGTCGCTCCGGTGATGCCATGCGTTGGCCACCAGGACGGGCCTGTCGCTCCTCCTGGCCACCTGCATCGTCACCCTATAGAGCCATTCCTTGAGAACGACGCTCAACAGGGCCGCGGGGAGGACAACGGCCAGGGGTGCTTCCATGGAACCCTTCAGAACGGCACGGACGGAATCGAGCACGATGCCCAGACCGGCAATGACGAGGACGCCGCCGAGGGTCATCTCCGCCAGGACCTCCACCTTGCCGTGGCCGTAGTGATGGGATTCGTCCCTAGGCCGGGAACCGACGAGCATCCCGCCGATGACGATCAGATCGCTCACCAGATCGGAGAGCGAATGGAGTCCGTCCGCGAAGAGGGCCCGGCTGTGGCCCAGCACGCCGAGGGTGAGCTTGAGAGCGACGAGAGCCACGTTGATCACGGAGCCAACGACGGTGACCCTCAGGCCCTCCCTTATGTCAGCGGACCGGGGGCGGGGCATGATCAGGAGTTTCCGGTTTCCTGCTCTCGGTTCCCGGTTTCCGGTTTACAGTCGGAACCGGGAACCGTATTCTCCGCTGGACCATATTTACCCTCCTGATCCCCGGTTCCTAACAGTTCCCTGATCTCCACCGGGATCCGTCTCGGCCGCAGGTCCCTGCCAACGCAGACGACCGTGGCCGAGCCCTCAACGAGCAGGGATCGGTCCTCGGTGCGGTAGACGCGGTGCCGGAAGGTCACCGAGGTCTTTCCCACCCTGTCGACCTCCGTTTCGATCCTCAGCAGGTCGTCGTAGAATCCCGGCGATCTGTAACTCAGCTCCGCTCTGACCACTGGAAACAGGTATCCCCGGTCCTCGAATTGCCTGACCGTGCGGCCGAGGCCGCGCAGGTGCTCCGTCCGGCCCCTTTCGAAGTACCTCAGGTAGTTTCCGTAGTAGACAACGCCTCCCGAATCGGTGTCCTCGTAACAGACGCGGTATTCGGTTACGGATGTGTTCTCGGCTGATCGGTTATCGGTCACCCGGCTCCTCCCATGGGTGGTTCGGTGGAATCGTGAAAATAGTAGCACAGATGGCAGGGGAAAGTGGAAAGGGAAAAGGGGGACACGATCAGCGGTCAGGGGACAGGATCCAGAAGGGACCCGCCCCATGTGAGGCTCCTGTCCCCGTTACTCCAGCACATCCGGCACTCCCAATATTGCGCTCTCTCCGCGGCAGTCCGCGGACCGTCATCAAGCGGACGGACCGGCACTCCATGCATCGAGGTCTTATTGTTTCAGCAGTGCCCTCAGGGAATTCTGATCCACCTTCAGGCGCAACTTGATGTACGGGCCGCTGGCCCTGTAGCCGGCGTCGCTGAAATCGTCGTCCTCGAAGCCGACGAAGTTGTAGCCGAAGCTCATCCAGGCGTTGGTGAAAGGCGTGTAGCCAAGTGACAGCCCTGCACTGTAGTCGAAGGTACCCGAGTTGTAGGAATGGAGGACAGCCATCTGAGCGCCGATATCCCATCTCGAGCCCATCGAGTACCGGTCCTCGATGCCCAGGAGATCGGTGACGCCGTCGTACTCCAGGCCATCGATCCTCTCGGCGTTGAATTTGACGGCGTACTGCAGGGCCAGCTGATTATCGGGGCTGGTGTGCACGTTGGCGTTCAGGTTGTTGACGACCTTCCACCCATCGATATCTGCGCCCGTCCCCCACTCCTCTTCGATGATGTATTCCAGTTTGTCGAGGATGATCCAGGCGGAATGGGGTGGTCGGTAGGCCAGGCCGAGGCCGAGACCTCCGTCCGTGCTCCCGCCTCCCGATTCAAACCTTGTCCGGTGATAGGTCGCCTCAGCAGACAGGCCGACACCTTCGGCAGGCTCGCCGAACAGATCGGTGATCACACCCCATTTGTCACCGGTATCCGAATCCCGCGCCTCGACCCGGGCGTTCCACGACCAGGTGATCCTGTCGTATCCCGCACCGAGGGACACCGCCGTGAAATCCTCTCCCCCTGAAGCGGGCGGAACGTTCTCGTTCACCCTCCTGGCGGTGTTATCGAAGGTGCTGCTGTGCTCGAAACCGGCACCAAAGCTCCACCCATTGTCCATCCTCCATGTCTGGTTCAGGCCCAGGTTCGCGAAGAGCCTGGAACCGTTCTCATCGAATTCCCGACCGGCGGAGGTGGTTGCCTCACCGCCTCGCCACGGGTTGCTCTTCATGCCCAGTCTCGTTCCGGAGGTGTCCCCGGCCTCGCCCCGGGTGAACTCCTGGGAGGCAAACAGGGACATCGACTCACTGAACCGGTAGTCCGCCCCCAGGGACGTGCGGGTGGGGAAGTCGGTGTTGTCGTTGTCGCCGAGGGACTGATCGTGATCAACGTTGAGGGACAGCCGCTGATCCGGGGAGCGCCATCGGGCACCGAATGCGATCTGATCCGATCTGTTGGCGGTCCCGTCGGCAAACCGGTCCTCTGCCTGGCGAACTCCGGCGGTCAGGTCATACCTGCCGCCTGCGTAGCCGATCTCCACCTCGGTCACATCACGCCGATCGTCCGTGGTCAGATTGTCCTGGCGGTATCCCTGACCGCTGACGGACCAGTTGCTGTTGATGCGGTAGACGGCTTCCAGACCGAACTTGCGGGTCCCGGTCTCGCTCCCGTTCTGCTGACCCAGGCCGAATTCAGCCTCCTGTCTCCTCAGATAGACGGCACCCTTCACCGTGTCGGAAGCGTGGGTGACCTCCACCACATAGGCCGACCCCTTCTCGCCGGTGGCCGGGCTCTCGCGGTCCGTCCGGGCCGCCTCGGCCCTGATCTCGGTCCCTCTCCCGACGGCGGCCGTGATATCCAGCCCGACAAGGTCCCCATCCCGTGCCCCCTGGCCCTCGTGTATGACACTGGCACCCACCTCGATCCCGGTCTCAGGGATGCTGACCGACCCCCGGCCGCCGAGGGTCAGGTCGCTCCCGGATGCCGAGGAGGTCTCATAGTCGACCACGATGAAGACAGGGTTGAACCCTGAGTCCCTGCTGTTGACCGGCTCTTTGAAGAACAGGGTCCCGGCCTGGTAGTCGATGTCGTAATCGATGTGGCGGGTCATCTCCCGGGAGACCAGGATGACCTCGCTGCGGAACCGGTCACGGGTCTCGATGGTGACCTTGTCGGAGTTGATCACCAGATCGCCGTGGGACAGTCGGTACAGTCCGGACGTCCCGTCACCCCGGATCTCGTCCTTGATGAAGGCCTGGTCGGTGTCTGCGGCAAAGAGGTTGAAGGAGAAGGTGTCGGTCTTCCTCTCGGCCTTAAGACCGGTCAGGCTCCTGCTGTACCGGGACAGATCCGTCACCGTCAATCCGGTGTCGTAGTCGCCGAAGAGGGCGTAGAACTGTCTCCCCTCGATCTTGAGGTAGAGCTTCCCGGCACTGGCTGCCTCGTAGTCCTGTTCCGCGTCGTCGCCGTAAAGGGTGTAATAGGTGTCCGGATCGATGGTCTGGGCCAGGCTGTTTCCCACGTCGCCATCGTCCCTCGAGCTGTCGTAGGCCAGTGTCAGGAGCCACTCCCCCTTGATCCTCCCCTTGGCGAAGAGGGCCACCCGTCCGTCTCCGTAAAGGTCCTCCTCGATATCGGCGTCCTCGAGGCCCTCCATGTGCCCGCTGACCGTGTTGTAGCCGACCGTACCCTCCGCCAGGCCGACAAGGATCCAGTCACGCCCTGCGGGGTTCAGCCAGGCAGCGATCTCTCTGTCGCCCCCTCCTAAGACCACCCTCAACCTGGCCTCACCCGTTCTCACCGTTGGGGCCAGTTTGAGGAGGGCGATTCCGTCGTCACCCACGGTGAAACGGGAATACCCGCCACTGTTCCCCGAGAGGGTGTCGTCACGATCCTCCAGGGAAACGTGGGGAGGATCCACCTTGAACTGTCCGATGATCCCCCTCCTGGCCGGATGGCCTTCCCTGTCGGTCAGCCGCACGGCGAAGACCGGCGGCGCCCTGCCGTCGGCGATCAGCTTCGACATTTCGGGGATCAGTTCCGCCTTCACCGGCGGGCTGGAATAATGGATGACGCGCTCGACGCGGCCGGTCTCCTGCCCCGCCGCGTCCAGGGCTACGGCCGCCAATCGGTTGCCGCCCTCCCGGATGTTGACCCCTCTCCACAGGCTCAGGGCAGCCGTTTTTAGCCGGTTGACCTCCGTCCCCTCGAAGTTGAGGGGGCTGACCTCCTCACCGTTGATCAGCAGCCTGATGGACGACCCCGGATGGTGTTTGACCGCCAGATGGATGGCCGGGATCGCGGGAGCATAATCGTCATCAGGGTGGATCCATTCGAGGTTCGAGTCGGAGGTCTCCAGCCAGGCGAGATCCCTCAGTGGGTTGATCGCCTTGCGATCCTCCCCCCGAGTCCCCTCGGACTGGAGGTCCTCTCCCGGTCTGAGACCCACGGTGACCACCTCGGTCCTCTGTCTGTCCTGGAAGGGGGTCAGGGTGGTTCGCCTCATGATCGTCTGGCTCACCACCCGGACTTCCACCCTCCGGTTGACGGCCCGGCCCGCCTCGGTGTCATTGGAGGCGATCGGAACGTCGGGGCCCCTGCCGGAGAAGGCGAACATGTAGGGAGGAAGATCCATGATCCCGGCCAGATAGCGGCCGACGCTCTTGGCGCGCATCAGGGACAGGTCGTAATTGTCTGAAAAGATGGTGCGGCTCCTGTCGGCAATGGGCAGGTTGTCGCTGTGCCCCTCGATGTAGATCAGGACCACCTCGTCCCTGTTGATCTCCCTGGCGAGGGCATCCAGCTGGGCCCTGTCCACATCCGTCAGGGCCGCGCTGAAGGTGTCGAACCTCGGGTGGAGGACGTATTTCGGGGCACGGATGATATCCTCCTCCGTCACCCTCATGAGGGCGCTCTCCAGGACGGGTGTCCTCTGCCCCTTCTGACCGGGGGTATCGAAGGTCATCAGCGCCCTGCTCACCACCTCCGTCATCTCACCCCGCACCACCCTCTGGGGTGAATATTTTACCCTGTCGGAGGCAAATGGAGCCGCGTGGCTGTCAGCCCAGCTCCAGTCCTCCACGGCATGGGTCTCGAACTGCAGGTTTCCCGTCCTGTCAAGAAAGGCGTCGTCGAGGTGCCAGGTGAGAAAGCCGTCGGTCACGGACGGGTCGGCCACGGGCAGGCCGTCGAGGGTGCTGCTCCCCGTCCTGTACTTGACACCATCCGGCAGTTGAACGGTGAGGCGAAGGTTCCGGATGGGGACATCCTGTCTGTCCAGAAGGACCAGGTACTGCAGGCCCCCGTTCTGCACCGTGCTCCTCAGCTCCAGGGCGGCCTTGCCCGTGACATTCTTCTTCAGGGCGAGTCTGAAATCCTCGCGCCACAGGGTGCCCCCGGCAAGATCCACAAACCGGGACATCCCGTTCCCCGCCGACCTGGTGTCACCCCCGCACAGGGCCAGTTCGTAGTTCTCGGCGACCGTGTCCATGTCGATCTGAAGGACATGCGTCCCCGGACGGACACCCTCGAAGTGGTATCTTCCCCGCCGATCGGTCAGCACGTACGTGCCGTCCTCCAGATAGATCCTCACTCCCTCGATCCCCTCTCCGGGACGGGATTCGTCGCACCCTTCGCCGGCAAGGACCCGCCCCATAACGGTGTTCCTGCTCCGGAACAGGTCCTCGGTGACCCTGACGGTGGCACGGGCGACGTTGGACGCCAGTCCCCCCCCGACGGCCTGAGCCGTGTTGACAGCGCGTCCCTGTCGCGCACCTGCGGCCACCTCGGCCACATACTGTATCCGGACCGAGCCGCCGGGAACCAGGTCGCCCGGGGAGAAGGTCAGGGACCGGCCGTCGGCCGTCACGGCAGGGTCCGACGGCGCGGGAAGACCGTCCACCCGCGTGGAGCCCTTCTGATAGCGGAAACCGGCGGGCAGTCTGTCGTCGATGGTGAGTGCTGCAGCAACCGTGCCTGAGGCGTTGCTGACGGTGACCGCGTACAGGAGGAAATCCCCCACCGCGGCCGAGGGTCTGTCGACTTCCTTCGCCGCCAGGAGCCCCGTCCCTCCCTGATCGACGGCCAGATCGATGTTCACGATGGGCCCCGGGTTGACGACGAAAATCTCCCCTTTCGTCCCCGGATCGACCACGGCGAAGACGCCCCCCCAGGATGCCTGGAGAGTCGGATAGGAAACGGCGGACGGGAAAGAGTAGCCCGCCGGTGGAACCACGCCGAGCCGGTAGCTGCCGGGTGAGACGAGGGGGAAGCGGAATCCGCCCGGGGCAAAGTTATAGACCGTTCCACCGCTGTCCGCGACTGCACCACCGGTGGTGACGGTGGCCGGGAAGCTGCTCACACCGTCATCGCCAAGGACCGTGGCCGGTCCGATGTCGTTGCCCGCTCCGTCAACCTCGACCAGGGTGACGGCGGCCCCGTCCACCGGCAGGCCGGTGAGGCTGTCGAATACCGTGCCCAGCGGATCCACCAGAGCAGCGGCGGCCGAGATGTCTGTTCCGTCGGTCACGTCCGTGTAGGTGCCGCTGACCCGGGAATCGACCGTGACGTCGAGCCTGCCGCTGTAGCTTGCGACAGGCGGTGGGCCGGACTGGATGTACCCCAGGAAGACGCCGCTGTCGGGGGATGTCTCGTAGAGCCGGATGAGCTCCGTCTCCCCTGAGACCCCGTTGGAGAGGGACACCTGTACCGTCTCCACCAAGGTGGATTCGAGGTTCTGATCCACGTCGGTAAGCCGCAGGAAGATGGGATCGCCCTGGTGGTAGGCCCCGGTGGGCGACAGGGGGACGGGGACGGTCAGGTCGATAGTGCTCCCGCCAGCGCCATCCACGGGGGCGGCCAGGGGCTGGAAGGTGCCGCTGCTGTCCCGATAGTCCGAAAGAGCGACCGTCTCCAGGTAGGCGGGGCCGAGAGGGGCATATCGGAGGAACTCCAGGGCGGACGGGGACCTGACCACCGTGGTGATCACCGATACGGTGTTCGAGGAGGACGTAACTCCGGTGCTGTTGATGGAAAAGTCCGCCCGGGCCGCGTTGCTGATCACGGTGCCGGCGGGGACTGCCCGGGCCGCCGCGGGAAGCAGGCAGATCAGCAACAGGGCGGACAGGACCTGTATGCGCCTGCGGTCCCGCAAGGGGGACGGGACGGAAGGCGCGCACAGGGTCGGGGGGGGGGGGGGGCGGGGCCGGCGGCCCCCGGGGGGGGGGGGGGAGGGGTTTTTGTTTGGGGAGGGGTGACCACGTTCACCCCCACAGGGGGG
>CP070719.1:1401548-1407330 GCA_020350725.1 bacterium | reverse complement strand
TGATCCGTGAGGACAAGGTCCATCAGATCTACTCCAGCATGCAGGTCGGCCAGACCAAGTTCGGCATGCAGACCATGAACCAGTCTCTCCTCGATCTCTTTCAGAAGGGGACGATCTCCCTTGAAGAGGTCCTCGGCCGGACGACCAACCCCGAGGAGATGCGCCAGATGCTCGGCCAGGCCGGGGTGGACACTGGAGCGAAGTTTGCCTCATCGGAATGAGGGGAGTCCGGAGGGGGAGAGATCCGGACGCGGAGACGCGGAGAACCACCCGAGGGGGAGATAGGGAGAGGGGGCGAGGGGGCCCTTCGACAGGCTCAGGGCAGGCGAAAGGCCGACGCGGAGACGCGGGGAGAAAAAGCGGTTGTCATTGCGAACAGGAAACGGCGTGAAGCAATCCATGACTGTGAACAGGGAACCGTGAACTTTCTTTTTGGATTTGGGATTGATCTTAATGTCTAATGCTCTAATCTCTAATGTTCTGCGTTTCAACTGTGAACCGGGAACCGTGAACTGTGAACTTTCTTTTGAAGTGGGAACCGTAAACGATATGTTCGAGCCCGTTCCGATTCGATCGGCTTTGGGAGGTATCTGATGCCCGTTTTCGTGTGGCAAGCCCAGACGCGCCAGGGTGACGTGAGAAAGGGCGAGATGGAAGCCCAGAGTGTGGACGCAGTCAATGCGGCGCTGAGGCGGCAGGGACTGAGTCCAACCAGGGTCAAGGCCAAGCCGAGAGAGATCAAGATCAATATCCCCGGATTCGGCGACAAGGTCAGGGACCGGGACATCGTCATCTTCACCCGCCAGTTCGCCACCATGATCGATGCCGGTCTCCCCCTTGTCCAGTGTCTGGAGATCCTCGGCACCCAGTCCGACAACAAGACCCTGGGCAAAACCCTCGATACCATCAGGTCTGACGTCGAGGGCGGCGCCTCCTACGCAGAGGCTCTCGGTAAACACCCCAAGATCTTCGACGATCTGTACGTGAACATGGTCGCCGCCGGTGAGACGGGGGGTATCCTCGACACCATCCTGGCCAGGCTGTCGACCTATATGGAAAAAGCCATCGCCCTGAAGAAGAAGGTCAAATCCGCGATGGTCTACCCCGCCACCACCCTGGCCGTGGCTGTGGCGGTGATCGCCATCCTCATGATCTTCGTCATCCCCAAGTTCGCCGACATGTTCACCGGTGCCGGAGGCGAGCTCCCCTACATGACCCGCATCGTCATCGGGATCAGCAACTTCGCCGCCAGCTACAAGATGGGCATCGTCGTCCTCGTCCTCATCGCCGCGGGATTTCTCCTCAAAAGATACTACAGGACCACCCGCGGCCGAAGGAGGATCGACGGGATCTTACTGCGGCTCCCCGTGTTCGGTCCCCTGATCCGGAAAGTGGCGGTGGCCAAGTTCACCCGAACGCTGGGAACCATGATCTCCTCCGGTGTTCCCCTCCTGGATGCGCTGGAGATCTGCGCCAAGACCGCCGGCAACAAGGTCGTCGAGGATGCGGTCTTCGTCACCCGCCAGAGCATCAGCGAAGGCAAGACCATCGCCGAACCCCTGGAGGAAACGGGTGTGTTTCCGCCGATGGTGGTCCAGATGATCAGCGTGGGAGAGGCTACCGGAGCGCTGGACAACATGCTTTCCAAGATTGCGGATTTCTACGATGAGGAGGTGGACACGGCCGTGGCGGCCCTTACCTCCCTCATGGAGCCCATGATGATGGTGTTTCTGGGCGGCGCAATCGGTTTCGTCGTTATCGCCATGTATCTCCCGATCTTCAAGATGGCCGCCCTCGGAGGTTAGGACCTCCCATGGCCCCCAGGGCTGAACCCTTCTCGGAGCAGGCCGACAAAGAACTGCGCGTCCTCCTGAAGGTCCTCATGATCTTCAGGGTGGCCACCGTATCCCTGTTCCTCGGCGTCACCGTCGTGATCCAGGTGAAGGGGACACAGGCGCTCTTCTTCGCGCCCCTGTACTCCGTTTACCTCCTTATCGTCTCCGTATATATCCTGACCATCTTCCTGGCCAGCGTCTTCAACAATGTGGAGGACCTGCACCGGTTCGCTGTCTTCCAGGTGGGACTGGATCTCGCCCTGTCCACCATTATCGTTTATCTGTCGGGGGGATTCGACAGCCCCTTCCCCTTTCTCTATCTCCTGTCGATCCTGTGGGCCTCCCTTGCCTTTCCGGCCGGCGGGTACTGGACGGCCTCGTTCTCGGCGATCATGTACGGGGCGGTCGTGGATCTCATGTACTACGGGATCCTGACACCGCCCATCAGGGCCGGGCTGCTGCCCGTCGGCAGTGAGAATCCCTTCGACGTCGTGGGCAGGGTCGCTCTGCACATCACGGCCTTTTTCGCCGTGGCTTTCCTCGGGCACCAGATGGCAAGGAGATACCGGTCGACGAGCAAGGCCCTGACGGAGAGGACCGTCGACCTGGAAAAGCTCCAGCACCTTTCCGACGTGGTCTTCGACAGCATCAACAGCGGCATCGCCGTTCTGGATACGACGGGCCGGGTCCGGTCCCTGAACGCGGCCGGGTTCCAGATCCTCGGGATACAGGAGAGCAGTCTCCGGTCGCTGGGACAGGGCGGCTTCTTCAAGGGGCTTCCCATAGGGGAGCTCTGCGAAAAATCCATTGGAGGCCGCCTGAACCGGTGGGAGGGGACCTTCACCGATGCGGGCGGCACCGAGCGGACCCTGGGACTGTCCATATCCCAGCTGAAGGAACCCGAAAAGGGGTTCGTGGTGATCTTCCAGGACCTGACCGAGTTCCGGGAGCTGGAGGACAAGCTCAGGTGGACCGAGCAGCTGTCGGTCCTCGGGAGGATGGCGGCAAGTATCGCCCACGAGGTCCGTAACCCCCTCGCGTCCATGAGCGGGTCCATCCAGATCCTCCAGAACTCCCTCGAGCTGGAGGATGAGGACCGGAAACTGATGGACATCGTCCTCACCGAGACCAGGAGGCTGAATCACCTTGTGGAGGACTTCCTGACCTACGCCCGTCCGCCGGTTCCGAGATTCGAGGACGTCGACCTGCGGGAAGTGGTCTCCGACACCGTCCAGTTCCTCCGGACCGGGATCCAGTCCCGGGATATCCACCTGAAAACGGACCTTCCCGAGGAGCCCGTTATCCTCTCCCTGGATTCGTCCCAGATACGTCAGGTCATCATCAATCTCGTGAAGAACTCCCTCGACGCGGTGGACGGGTCGGGCCGCATATCCGTCTCGGTGGAGCGTGGGGACAGGAACTCGGGTCCGGTAACCCTGCTGTCGGTCTCGGATGACGGGTCCGGGATCCCTGAGGACATCCTCCCCGTGATCTTCGAGCCCTTCAAGACCAACAAGGAGGGAGGTTCCGGCCTGGGTCTTGCGGTGGTCTACCAGCTGATCCAGGCGCACCACGCGGCGATCGACGTCCGTTCGGTCGAAGGGGAGGGCACGACCGTAACGGTCCAGCTGCCCAGATGGAGGTCTCAATGACGCGGAAGAGGAAGGGAAGGATCCTCGTCCTCGACGACGAGCGAAGCATGAGGGAGATGCTGGAGATCTTCCTCCAGAGGGAGGGTTACTCGGTGCACTGCTCCGGTTCGGCCACCGACGCCCTCCAGACTCTGGGCGAAGAGGGCTCCTTCGACCTGGCCATATCGGACATCAATATGCCGGGACTCACCGGGTTCGACTTCCTCCGCGAGGCCAAGAAAACCTCCCCTGACATGCCGGTCCTCATGATCACCGCCTACGGTTCGGCGGATTCGGCGGTGGAGGCCATGAAGCTGGGAGCGGAGGACTACATCACCAAACCGTTCCGCATCGAGGAGATCAAGGCCAGGATCAACGCCACCATCGAGCGCAGGAGGCTGTCCGAGGAGAACGTCGAGCTGCACAAGCTCCTCCAGGAGAGGTACAGCTTCGAGAGCATCGTGGGAAAAAGCGACGGAATGCGGAAGGTCTTCGAGATCGTCGACAGGGTCAGCGACATGGAGAGCACCGTGGTGATCTCCGGCGAGAGCGGCACGGGCAAGGAGCTCATCGCCAGGGCCCTCCACTACCATGGAGGGAGCCGGACCGGGCCCTTCGTCACCGTCAACTGCGGCGCCCTGGTGGAGACCCTTCTCGAGAGCGAGCTCTTCGGACACAGGAGGGGGGCGTTCACGGGGGCGGATTCCAACAGGCAGGGCCTCTTCGAGACAGCCGGGGGGGGTACGCTTTTCCTCGACGAGATCACCGAGACATCCACGGCCTTCCAGGTCAAACTGCTCAGGGCCATCCAGGAGCGGGAGGTCGTTCCCGTGGGGGGAACCCAGCCGGTCAAGGTCGACGTCCGCATTGTGGTGGCGACCAACAGGGATCTTGCCGAGGAGGTCAGGGCCGGCAGGTTCCGGGAGGATCTCTTCTACAGGCTCAATGTCATCCACATCAAGGTGCCTCCCCTGAGGGATCGGAGGGAGGACATCCCTCTGCTCATCGACCACTTCCTGGCCATCCTGGGGGAGCGGCAGGGCAAACAGGTCCTGTCCGTCTCACCGGAGGCCATGAGGTACCTGGCGGCATACAGCTACCCGGGGAACGTCCGGGAGCTGGAGAACATCCTGGAGAGGGGGGTGGCCCTCGCCATGGGGGACACGTTCGGCGTGGATCTCCTGCCCTCGGAGATCACCCAGGCCGGGGAGGACGCCGCGCCGGTGGTGGACGACATGTCCGGCGGGATCGAGCTGGACGATCTCCTGGAGAGATACGAACGGCAGCTCATCGAGAGGGCGCTGGCCCAGGTGGGCGGCAACCGGACGAAGGCTGCCGAGGTCCTGGGCGTCAGTTTCCGCTCCCTCAGGTACCGCCTGAAGAAGTACGGTATGGCCGAGGACTGAGCTGTCGGTGACGGCTCGGTCCGGTTCCCGGTTCACGGTTCAGCGAATCCAAAGTCCAAAGTCCAAAATCCAAAAGGACAGTTCCCCGTTCACGGTTGGGACCTCCGTGATTCGTGACTTGTGATTCGTGATTTGCGAACGAATCCAAAATCCAAAGTCCAAAATCCTAAAAGATAGTTCACGGTTCACGGATGGAACCGCGTGATTAGTGACTTGTGATTCGTGATTCGTTTTTTTCTGCGGGTCTCCGCGTCGGCCTTTCGCCCCCTCGCCCCATCGCCCTGTCGCCCCCTCAGGTCTCCGCGTCCGCCATTCCCGGGATTGCTTCACTTAGGTGTCTGTTCGCAATGACAGCCGCTTGTTCGCCCCATCGCCCCATCTCCCCCTCGCCCCCTCGGGTAGGTCCCCGCGTCCGCTCTTCGCCTCCGGTTACAGAACCCGGGACACAGCCCGTCACATCGCATGACGCAAATTGTCACCTCCAGGGCCCGGAAGGGGAGGTCCGTGCCGGACCGGTCAACGGGAATACATATATTTATCAATGGATTATCGCCTGAACGACAGCCGGAATAACCCGGTCCGGCTGTTGGTACAGGGCTTGCTCCTAGTCGGGCACTAGTCGATTTGCCTGAATTAATATAAGGGCGTAAAGATTCAAACCCATGATTTAGAGGAGGAGAGCAGAGATGATGATAAGGATGAGAAGCAGCGAAAAAGGTTTCACCCTGATCGAGCTGATGATCGTCGTGGCGATCATCGGCATCCTGGCGGCCATCGCCATCCCCAACTTCCTGAACCTGAAGGACAAGGCCCTGTTCGGCACCGCCAAGGCCAACGTGGACGTGCTCCGCTCCGCCCTGGCCGCCTACGCCGCGGACGACCCCTCCAACAAGTACCCGGTGGGTACTGA
>CP070719.1:1393064-1401448 GCA_020350725.1 bacterium | reverse complement strand
TCCCGACCGGCGGCTGAGTGGGGAAACGCTCGACAGGATCCTTGAGGCGGGGAGGCTGGCCCCCTCGGCCGCCAACCGGCAACCGTGGCGGTTCCTCGTCGTTTCCTCGGCCGAGATGCTCCGCCGAGTGCGTCCCTGCTACACGCGGTCCTGGTTCCAGGACGCTCCCCACATATTGGTGGTCGTCGGCGACGTCAATGAGTCGTGGGTGCGTCAGGCAGACGGCTACAATTCCCTCGAGACAGACCTTACCATCGCCATGGATCACATGATCCTGGCAGCCGAATCCGAGGGGGTGGCTACCTGCTGGATCGCCGCGTTCGACCCGGCGATCCTCAGGGAAGCTCTTTCCCTCAAGGAGAGCGAGCGCGTGTACTCCATTACGCCACTCGGCTACCCCAGGAAAGGTTTTGAGAAAAAAGGAGACAAGAAAAGGAAGGACCTGGACGAGATCGTGCAGGTCCTGTGACGGTTAAACCCCTTCGGTCGCGAACCGCCGGCCTATTGCCACGCCTGATCTTAAGCGGTTCAAAAGATCTCCCTGTAGAAAGCCAGCCTCCGGACGTGAGGACTGAATGTATCCTTGATCCGCTCCTGTTCCTCAGGGGTCATGGGTTCGAAGCCTCTCCCCGCGGCGGCCAGCTCACGCACCTCGCCGGGGGTGGAACACCCCACGATGGCCAGCGTGATCCCCTGTGACAGGGCGTAGCGGATCAGGGTTTGCGGATCTAACCCCGCCTGGCTCGACAGGTAGTGAGAGGCCCCCAGGATCTTCATGCCGATGGCCGCCATCCCCCTCTGAAGGGCCAGGGGAAGGACCGTATCGAGGAAACCTCCCAGAACACTCTCGACCGGGTTTACCGGGAGGAGAACGGAGTCCAGCGGCCAGTCGCTGACGGCCCTGGCAAGTATCTCGGGGTCGGAATGCCCCGTCACCCCGATGTGGCGCGCCAGACCCTCCTCCCTGGCCTGCAGGAAGGCCTCAAGGGCTCCGCCGCCGCCCTCGATCTGTCTCAGATCCTCCCTTGTCCTCACGTCGTGGATCTGCCAGAGATCCAGGTGGGAGACGGACAGGGTGTCAAGGGTGGTGTGCAGATCGGCAAGGGCGCCGTCCCGGTCCCTGCTGGCGGACTTGCTCGTCTGGAATATCCGGCTGCGATCCTCCGGAGACTCCGCCCAGACGGAGCCGTAATAGGTCTCGCTGCCCGAGTAGACCCGGGCGGAGTCGAAGTAACCGATCCCCTCCGTCAGGGCCTGGCGAATGACCCCTTCGGCCTCCGATCCTCTACCCCAGGTGCGAAGAACCCCCTCCCCACCCAGGCCGACAATGGTGATTTCGGGGCCCGAAGAGCCGAATCTCGTCCTGTCGACGGCACTTGCCGGAAAGGCCATGAGAACTCCTCCTTTTCCCTAGATCTCCCCTCTGCCGGCGACCTCGGCGATAACCCTTTCCACGTCATCTCTCAACCTCCCGGGAAGGCCTTTGATCTGTACGTCGAGGAATCCCCTGACGATGGCTGAGACCGCCTCCTCCTCTGTCAGGCCTCTGGACATCAGGTAGAGGATCTCGTCCTCGGCGATCCTGCCCACGGCCGCCTCGTGGGACATGTCGACGTCACGGGCATCCCCTCTCAGTTCCGGGACGGCGCGGATGGTTCCCTCGGGGGAGAGGATCAATCCCCTGCAATCCATGTGGGCCTTCACGCCCGGCACCTCGCCCACCAGGAGCCCTCTGGCCGCTATGTGGCCCCCCGTTGTCACAGCCCGCGACAGGACCTCGGCCCGGCTTTCCTCCGCCCTGAGGAACACGCTGGATCCGACATCGAGCCGGCACCCGGGGGGGGCCATCAGGACGTTGCTGAACCGGGCCACGGACCCCTTTCCCGCGCACAGGGCCCTCGGGCACATCTGGAGGTCCATGACCGGGGCGATGCAGATGTAGTTGCTGACGAACACGGCACCCTCCTCGAGAAGGGCCGCAGACCGAGGTCTGACAGCCATGCCCTCGGCCCAGTTGTGCAGCATGGTGAAGGTCAGCCTGGCTCCCCTCTTGACGTAGAACTCGGAGACGCCTATGTGGAGCCCTGACCTCACGGACGGCCCGGTGGTGCAGCCTGTAATGACGGACAGGTCCGAGCCCTCCTCGGCGATAATGATGTTGTGGACATTCTGGACCATCCCCTCCCTGGTCATATAGAGACAGGCCTGAAGGGGAAAGGTGGCCCTGGCGCCGGCCAGAGATCTGATGAAATAGCCACCGTGGGGCGAGGTGCCGACGGATGCGGTGTACCTGTCCATGTCCCGGGGCAGGAGTTTCCAACGGTACTCCTCCAGCCAGCCGTGCCTGGCAAGGGCTTCGGCCAGGCCCATCACCTCAAGGCCCGCCTGTCCGGATGCCGAATAGACCAGGGAATGGTCCACCTGGAAATAGGACCCCGACCGGCACGCTTCCGTCACGTCCACGCCGACAGCCGCGGATCGATCCCCCATCGATGGGGACAGCTCGGCGAGACTGTCCACCACCTCCCGGGCCGGCACGTCGGATGCATAATCCCCGGGGTCTATAACCGGCCCGGAGGTCTCGGAATCCCCGTCGGCCGGCCGGGTCTCGTCGTCTTTCCCTATTTTTTCAAGCACTGCACACATTCCTCATAACCCATGGTCCTGATGTCGTCGATGAGGACCTCCGGATCGCCGGAGCACAGGAGGGATCCTCCGAGAAGGACGTAGCCCCTTTCCGCGCCGACGTAATCGAGGATGTGACCCGTGTGGCTGATGATTATGCCGGCCCTGTTCCTGCGGTCCAGGGGTTGGTCCTTCTCCAGCAGTTCACCGATGACCTCTCCCACCAGGTGGATGCTCACAAGGTCCACCCCCGAGTCCGGCTCGTCGAACATGATAAAGGACGGTCTCTGAGCGAGCAGCTGGGCGAGCTCGGACCGTTTGATCTCCCCCCCCGAAAAACCGAGGTTGAGCTCCCGGCTCTCCAGGCCGGTAAGGTTCAATCTGGACAGGATCGGGGACAGTTCCGCCTCACGGCCCGGAAACAGGGCGAGCATCTCACCCAGCCTCACACCCCGGACGGTCGGGGGCCGCTGGAACGCAATCCCCATACCCATCCTGGCCCTCCGGTCCACGGTCAGGCCCGTGACGTCCTGACCCATGAACAGGATGCGGCCGGTCTCCACCCGGTAGCCCGGGAACCCCATGAGGGTCTTGAGCAGGGAGGTCTTTCCCGAGCCGTTGGGGCCGAACAGGACCACGGTCTCTCCCCGTTCGACGGAGAAATCCAGATCCCTGAGGATCACACGATCCTCGACACTTACGGTGAGATCCCGGACGGACAGCATACGCCTACCCCCTAGTAAATTTTACCAGAAGCCGGGGGAGGGGAGTGGTCCGGTCTGATCCGCATTTTCAGTGTGGACAAATGTCTTACAAAAGTGATAAGGAATCCGGGTCGATAATTTCACGATTTTGGTATTGATGGGAGGAACGAAATGCGGACAGTTATCCTCTGCGGAGTGATCCTCATGGCCCTGGCGGCCAACGCCTGGGGCCATCACGATATCTTCGGCCCCGTGACGTCAGGGGATGTCGAGAGGGTCAGGTACGTCCTGTCCCAGGAGCCCGAGCTGGTGAGCGTCAAAAGCAAGGCCGGCCTGACTCCCCTGCACGTGGCGGTGATGGGAGGCCATCTGGCCGTCGTGCTCGTCCTCATCGATTCCAATGCCGATGTCCGAGGGTTGGACAGCAACGGCAACACACCGCTCCATCTCGCCGCCGCCTCAGGGACTCCGGACATGGTCCGGGCCCTGCTCGATGCCGGTGCCGACCGGAAGGCTGTCAATTACGCCGGCAAGACACCCCTTGACATCAGCGTCGAAAAGGGCCGTGAAGAGATCGACGTTCTCCTTCGGGGGGAGGAATGAAAAGACGGGGCCAAGTGCGACAGGACGCCATCCGGAGCGGTTTTTC
The DNA here is from genome assembly GCA_020350725.1 of bacterium. GTDB lineage: Bacteria > BMS3Abin14 > BMS3Abin14 > BMS3Abin14 > BMS3Abin14. The sequence continues at coordinate 1,397,470 of CP070719.1, read as the reverse complement.
AGTATCCACCTTGACGCCGGGTCCTCTCAGGTCACACATCAAGGGCGTATAAAGGACATGAAACGGAAACAAACATCGTTTCGATTGAAGGTAGCAATGGCAAGGAGGTTCTCCGATGAAGAGATGGTTGTTTTTCATCACAGTGCTGACGTTCACGGCGTTTTCCCCGGTGTCCGCACAGGACATCTCCAGTAAGATCCTGGAGGAATCGCCCCGGCACCACCAGTGGGTGGCGGTGAAGCAGGGTGAGCGTGAGGTGCACTCTTTCCTGGTCTTTCCGGAGGTGAAGGGAAAAGCCCTCTCCGTGGTGATCATCCACGAGAACCGGGGTCTCACCGATTGGGTTCGCAGTGTAGCCGATCGTGTCGCCGAGGCGGGATACATCGCCATCGCTCCCGACCTGCTCTCGGGAATGGGGCCCGGAGGCGGCAGGACCAAGGATTTTCCCGACAGCGACGCAGCAAGGGAAGCCCTGTACGGGGTGCCCCAGGAGCAGATAACGGCCGATCTGAATGCAGTGGCGGACTACGTGACCGGATTGGAGGCGGCCAATGGAAAACTGGCAGTGACGGGTTTCTGCTGGGGCGGCCGGCAGTCGTTCCAGTTCGCTTCGGACCGGTCAGACCTGGCGGCGTCCTTCGTCTTCTACGGGACCGGTCCTGATACCATTGAGGCCGTGAACACGATAAAGGCACCGGTTTACGGTTTCTACGGCGGCGACGACGCCCGGGTCAATGCGACGATCGCCGGAACTGCCGGACTGATGAGGAAGGCGGGCAAGACCTTCGAGCCGGTCACCTACGAGGGGGCAGGCCACGCCTTCATGCGGAGGGGCGAGGAGGCTGAGCCCTCGGAGGCAAACAGAAAGGCCAAGGAGGAGGGCTGGGCCCGCTGGTTGGAGCTCATGAAAGGCCTGTGACCCTTGAACGGAGAGAATACGTCGCAGCTCAGGCCGGGTCAGCTTCCGGCCTCTCTGTCGATCCAGACGAACAGCAGGTCGGCCAGGTCCCGGTTGAGGCCGAGGAGAATATCGTATTGGGCGAGGGCTGAGTCCCTGTCACCGGTCCGGCAGTAAGCCCGGCCCAGCTTGAAGTGCAGCCAGGCCGAGTTGGGGAGGACCCTGATCCCGTTCCTGTAGACAGAGATGGTGTCTTCAGGGTTCCCCTGCCTGGCGTGCTCTTCCGCGAGGCGGCAGAAGACGTGGGGATCTTCCGGGCAGGCGGTCAAGGCCCTTCCATAGGCCTCTAAAGCCTTCTGGCCCAGTCCCGCTCCTGCGTAGGCTTCGCCGAGGTTCTTCAGGGTGTTGCTGCACCCGGGCTCCAGCATCGCGGCGTGCTTGAGGACGACGATGGCATGGAAGAACCGTCCGCTGCGCAGGTAGGCGTATCCCAGGTTGTTAAAGGCCTGCCCGTAATCAGGGTCCAGCGTGGTCGCCCTCAGAAGAGCCTCCACCGCCATGTCGTACATGCCAAGACGATGGTAGGCCGTCCCGAGCTCGTTGTGGGCGCAGGGACAGTCGGGGGCGGTTCGGACGGCTCTGAGGGCTGCCGGCAGCGCATCCTCGAATTGCCCGCACATGTTCATCGTTCGGGCCATTATCAGGTGGCCGTTTCTGTCCTTACCCCAGGCGGTCCATACCCCTCGGAAAAGTTCGGCGTAGGCCTCGTCCACCTCACTCACTTTTCGGTACAGCCAGGCCATGTGTTCCGAGGCCCTGAGGGATCTGGGATCGAGGGCAAGGGCGTCCGCATAGGCCAACATGGCCAGCAGGTAGCGCCGTTCCGCCTCGTAGCAGTTTCCCAGGTAATAATAGGTCGCTTCACAGATGCCCCTGCCTTCCTCGACGGCCTTCTCGAGAAAAGGCTGCGCCTGACCGTATCGGACGGCCAGGTAGTAGGCCAGACCCGTCAGATAGGATCCTGTGGGCGACCATTTCCAGGGGCGGGCGGCGTTCCTGGACCAATCGGGATAGTTCTGTCCCTCGTTGAGCCGCCCGGCAAGGTCCCTGACCTTCTCCGGGGAGACCCAGACAGCTGTCTCCTTCTCCGCGCCGGTTTGAACCAGAAGGATCCCGGCCAGACGCCCACCCTGGTCGAATATGGGACCGCCCCTTCCCGGCAGGGGTGCGGTGAGCCTCAAGTGGAGGAATTCCGGGCAGGTCGGTACCGGCCGCCGCTCCTCGACGGAGGTCGGGACGAGTTCAAAAAAACGGCCCTGATCGGCGCCGGAGGTAAAAACCGTTTCGCCGGCTTTCGGGAAGTCTCCGTATTCGGTGACAGGTGAGGTGTCCTCAGGAACCTCCTCCAGCTGGACCAGAACGAGCCCTGAGGATCCATCCTCAGCTACCACCCTGTCGATAAAAAAGGGATCCCCCAGGTAAGTTGTCGCCTCCGCGAAGGACCCACCCTCGAGGACCTCGATGGAGGTGATGACGGCGCCCTCGTCGTTCACGATAACGCCGCCCCCCCAATTCAGCTCTCTGCCCCAAAGGTCGTAGACGGTGATCCTGACAGTTTGCTTTTCGATGGCCTCATAAAGCAGGGCGGGGGAAGCATCGTCGGCAAAGACCTCCCGTGGGGGGAATGCCCCGGGAGTGGACACCAGGGAAGCAAAGATCAGGCACTGGGCTGCAGCGAAAAGGTGGATTTTCCTGGGTGGAACCATGACCTCGTCTCCCCCAAGCGGGCACAGTTTCATTATACCTCAGATCGCGGCGGGCAACGGGCTGATCGGCGACCGATGCGGGGAACGATCTTGTCTTCCAGCCTCCGTCTGGATTAATCTATTAACATGAAGAAACAACACACTCTGATCGTCGGTCTCCTCCTCTTCATTCTGGTCGCCCCACTCGACAGGGGAATTGCTCAGCAAAGGGATTCCGACAGCGTGTACGCCACGAAAGATCTCAGGATCCGGGTTGTTACTGTTGCCCGCGGGCTTGAGTATCCCTGGGGCCTGGCCTTTCTTCCCGACGGCCGGATGCTGGTCACTGAGCGGCCCGGGCGACTTCGCATTGTCGGGGGGGACGGAAGCCTGTCCAGGCCCCTGAGCGGTGTTCCGGATGTCTTCGCCCAAGGCCAGGGGGGCCTGCTCGACGTGGCCCTCGCTCCGGAGTTCGCCCAGAACCGCCTTGTCTATATCTCCTACGCGGAACCCGGTGAAGGAGGGGGTGGGACCGCTGCCGGACGGGGGCGCCTCGAGGGGAACCGTCTTGAGGATTTCCAGGTCATCTTCAGGCAGGTACCCAAGACCGGCGGCGGCAAGCACTTCGGTTCCCGTCTGGTATTCTCCGGCGACGGCCGACTCTTCATTACCGTGGGCGAAAGAGGTGAGCGGGAGCGCGCCCAGGATTTCACCGTCCACCGCGGTCAGGTGGTACGCATCAACCCGGATGGAACGGTTCCCGCAGACAACCCATTTGTCGGCCGGCCGGGATACCGTCCGGAAACCTGGTCACACGGCCACCGGAATCCCCAGGGGGCTGACCTTCATCCCGAGACCGGCGAGCTTTGGACGGTCGAGCACGGGGCCCGGGGGGGTGATGAGATCAACATCCCCAGGGCAGGCCGCAATTACGGCTGGCCGATCATCAGTTACGGGAGGCACTACTCTGGGCTCAAGATCGGCGTCGGATCGCACAGGGAAGGCCTGGAACAGCCTCTCTATTTCTGGGATCCCTCCATCGCCCCCTCGAACATGGCCTTCTACACCGGCGACAGGTATCCCGCTTGGAAGGGTAACCTCCTGGTAGGTGCCCTCGCCGGGCGCATGCTGGTGAGGCTTGAGCTGGACGGTGAGCGCATCGCAGGGGAGGAGAGGATGCTGCAGGAACTGGGTGAGCGCATCCGGGACGTCCGGCAGGGTCCTGACGGTTTTGTGTACCTTCTCACGGATGCCAGGGAGGGCCGGATCCTTCGCCTGGAACCGGCGGAATGAGGGAAAAGAGAGTTCACAGTTCACCGTTCACAGTTGATAACCGTCGTGATTGGTGACTCGTGATTCGTGATTCGGTAACGAATCCAAAATCCAAAGTCCAAAATCCAAAAGGACAGTTCACGGTTCACAGTTGGGACCACCGTGATTTGTGATTGGTGATTAGTGATTCGGAAACGAATCCAAAATCCAAAGTCCAAAAGCCAAAAAGACCGTTCCCAGTTCCCAGTTATAGATCGCTTCACTCAAATATCGGTGTGCAATGACAACCGCTATTTGTCTCCGCGCTCCCTCTGGACGCTGGCCTCTGGACTCTGGACTCATTTCGCCCCCCCCCCGGCCCGCCCCGCCCCCCGCGGGCGGGGCGCGCGGGCGCGCGCGGGGGGGGGGGGGGGCCACAGGAGTCCAGAGGCCAGAGGCCAGCGTCCAGAGGGAGCACGGAGACAAATAGCGGTTGTCATTGCACACCGATA
>CP070719.1:1390327-1392964 GCA_020350725.1 bacterium | reverse complement strand
GGCGAAACGGAAGGAGTTCATCCGGAAGATGGAATGGGATATCCGGCATTGCAAATCTGGCCCCATGAAAAAAGCCGACCTCCTTCTCATCCTCCTTGCCGCTGCCCTGATCATAGGAATGATCCTCACCGCCATTTACGGCAAAGGGAAGACCCGACACGGCTACGGCCAGGCGCCCAAGCAACGATATCCTTCCGCGAACGGGCATGCCATCCAATCTCCAATGCTCTAATCTCTAATGCTCTAATCTCCAATGATCTAATCTCCAATGCTCTAATCTCCAATATCCTACCCCTGTAACATTTCTCCATCTTTTCAGTAGAATATTACGGGTTGCAGAGTTGACTTAAGTATATAAAACTGTTAGGTGTTATCGGCACAGGGGAGACACAACGGAGCCTGGGAGGAATCATCGATGAGGAAGTGGTCTGTCCTGTTCGTTTGCGTCACTTTGGTCCTCGCCGCCGCGACGGTCTTCGCGGTCCAGAACTATTCCGCCCTCACGGAAAAGCGGTCCGATGTGTCGTCTGCAAAGGATGAGATATCACCGCAGGCTTATGACGCCGCAGCCGCCGGCAGCGGATGCGGTGGGGCGGGCGGATGTTCCGTGAGCGGCGCTTCGGGATGCGGTTCCGGCGCCTCGGGAGGATGCGGCGCTCCCGCCGACCCGGCAGTCGCCAGACAGAGGGTGGAAAGCATCCAGAGCTATCTCTACGCTTATTTCTCGAAGGCCTTTAACGACCCGGCCATTTCGGTCGAGGTCGATGATTTCGGATGCCACCAGGAGGCGTCGGTCCTCAAGGACGGGAAGATCATCAAGAGGCTGTCCATCAGCGGCAACACCATCTCGGAGATCCGGTCCTGAAGCCCGTCCGTTCGTGATAAGTCTTTAGAAGGCCTCCATGCGGAGGCCTTTTTTTTCTACCGCAGCATCCTTTCCAGAGGCGTGTACTCCCTCCCCTGAGCCTCGGCAACGGGTGAACAGGTGAGGTGCCCGTCCCAGGTGTTGACTCCGAGCCCCAGAGCCGGGTCGTTGATAACAGCCGACACGATATCCGATCCCGCCAGTTTACGGCAGTAGGGCAGGGTGACATTGGTCAGGGCGTAGGTGCTGGTGACAGGAACCGATCCGGGGATGTTCGGAACGCAGTAATGGACGACCTCTTCCTCGATGTAGACGGGATTCGAGTGAGAGGTGGGCCGGCTGGTCTCGCTCATCCCTCCCTGGTCGATGGATACGTCGACGAAAACGCTGCCCTTTTTCATGCCCCTCAGGATCTCCCTCGTGATGATCCTCGGGGCCTCGGCTCCCGGGATCAGGACGGCGCCCACCAGCATGTCGCAGTCCGCCGTGGCGTCCCGGATATTTCCCTTGTTGGACATGAGGGTGACCACCTTACTGTCGAAGATGTCATCGATGTAGCCCAGCCGGGCGGGATCGGTGTCGATGACCACCACCTCCGCTCCCAGGCCGTAGGCGACTTTGGCGGCGCTGAGGCCCACATTACCTCCCCCGATGATGACGACCCGACCATGTTTGGTCCCCGGGACCCCCCCGAGGAGGATCCCCATCCCCCCATTTTCCCTCTGCAGAAAGGCAGCGCCCACCTGGACCGCCATCTTGCCGGCCACCTGGCTCATGGGCGCCAGCAGGGGAAGGGTCCCGTCCGACAGCTGGATGGTCTCGTAGGCGATGGAACGGATGTTGCCGGTGAGGAGAATTTCGACCAGATCGGGAAGGGGTGCCAGGTGGAGGAATGTGAACAGGGTCTGGCCCCGACGCATAAGGCCATACTCGGGGGGGAGGGGTTCCTTGACTTTCATGATGAGATCCGAAGTTCCCCAAACGTCCCCGGCGTCAGGAACGACCTCGGCTCCGGCGGACAGGAAATCTTCATCCGACAGGCCGCTGCCGACTCCGGCCCCGGACTGGATGACCACTCGGTGACCGTGGGATGCCAGATCCTCGACCCCCGTTGGAACGATCCCAACCCGGTATTCGTTGTCCTTGATTTCCTTCGGCACACCGATGATCATGCATCCTCCTTTCCAGGACCGCTCCAGGCGTCTCCCTGCAAAATGACGTCTTTGCCCTTTGAGATAGGTCAAGACCTTTTCAGGACCTTTACTGTATTATAATAGTAACGTTTGATCCTTTTCAGGTAGATTTTCACTTCCGGCCCACGCGGGGAAGAGAGGAGTGCGGACATGGGTATGGAGAAGAAAGCGGGCGGCATGACGCCGTCGGAGGCGGTTGATCTGAAGACGCTGGTGGACTATTCGGAGGGTGCCATCGTGAGCAGGGCCCTGATCCAGAGCAAGGTGGGGACACTGACCCTGTTTGCCTTCGATAAGGGGCAGGGACTCAGCGAACACTCGGCCCCCTTTGACGCCCTGGTCCAGGTTCTGGACGGACAGGCGGAGATCGTCATCGGAGGCCAGACTATCCCCACCGTTGCCGGCCAGACGGTCCTTATGCCCGCGGACATCCCCCATGCCGTGAATGCTCCCGGGCGGTTCAAGATGCTCCTGACGATGATAAGAGGGTAAAGGACCGTTTCCGGTGTGTCGTTTCAGGATCCCCCGCCGGGGACTTTGACTGCCGGCCCTTGGGTCCCGATGAATACATCCACGGCT
>CP070719.1:1384795-1390227 GCA_020350725.1 bacterium | reverse complement strand
CAGGTGGTGTGACATATGTCTAATAGCCTAAATATGAAAGCTGTGTTTGAGGCATTGCGGCCCAGGGGTGCTTTTTGGCGTCCTGTACCTGATGGTGATCTTGATAAATTATATTCTGGTATTGGTGCAAATGCTCAGGATATGTTTGATTTCTTGAAAACGATAGCATATCAACGTGATCCTTACAGGACTGAGCTTTTAAGCGATCTAGAAAAGGAGTACGGTCTACTTACAGATGACAGATTAAGGCCCGCGTCTGACCAGCAAGCCACATCATCCCCCTTTTCTGACCGTCCGAAAAGGGCCAGAGGCACCAAAAAAGCGCCTCAGGCCCCCCTTCAACCAACGGAAACCCACATCCTCACCAAAAAACTCTGACCCCGATGGTGTGAGCGCGATTAACTCTGAACCCAATGGTCCGATGTGGCCAATGACTCTGACCCCGATGGCGCGCTGACCCCGATGGCCGACCCCGATAACGCCACCCCGGGTAACGTTCCCCTATTTCTCCCCCACATGCAGCGCCGCAACCCCTCCCAGGAGAGACCTGTGCCGGATTCCTTTGAATCCGGACTTCGCCAGCAGGGCTTCGACTTCCTCCGGGTTCAGAAAGAGGCGGGCCGATTCCGCGAGATATCGGTATGCGCCGCCCTCACCGGACAGAAAATCTCCCAGACGGGGAACCACCATTTTCAGATAGGCGTGATACCAGAATTTAAGGAATCCGGATCCGGGCTGGCTTGACTCCACAATAACGATCTTTCCCCCGGGCCTCAGCACCCTGACCATCTCAGCCAGACACTTCTCTGCGATGGGGTTCCGCCAGACCAGATTCCGGAAGGCAAAAGCCAGGCTCACGATATCGAAATGGTCGTCGGGAAAGCACAGGTTGGAGACGTCCGTACACACCAGTCCTATCCTGCCTCTAAATCCAGCCCTGGACACCTTCTTCATTGCCACAGACAACATCGGCTCCGAGAAGTCCGCGCCGATGATCTCGGTCTGGACCGGCAATTGACGGGCCAGATGAAGGACGAGATCCCCCGTGCCGCTGCCGGCGTCCAACACCCGCGTCGGCGAATGGCGGAGGATCTCCCTGGCGGCAAGGGAGCGCCATCTTTCGTCGAATCGCAGGGTAAAAAGCCGATTGACCAGGTCGTACCGGTCGGGCACACCGGCAAACATCCTCCGAAGGGGTTTGGCCTCTCCTCTGCCGCTCGACCCGGGACCCTCTGTCCGGCAGGGCTTTTCATCGGGGCTATGGGACATAATCGTTGACCTCGTTCGGACAGTTCCGGAAGCCTTCCGGGATCTCTCCAAAGTCTTCAGGGACCTGAGTTCGGCGAGAATGGATCTCTGAAATCAGCCGATCACAACTGCGCCCGGCTCTATTCGTACCGGGAGGGGACCATGCACATGAACACCAGCGGCTCATCCCCTTCGTTGCGGTACTGGTGGACCTCGCGGGGCTGCACCAAAATAAAGTCGCCCTGCCTTATCTTCCTCGCCGTTTCCCCCTCCAAGGCCACCCCCACCCCACTGAGAACGTAATTGAGATGTTCACTCTCGTGGCTGTGGTGGGGAGTGTGTCCGCCCGGCTCCAGGGTGAAGACCCGGATCGAAAAGTTGGGCGCCCCGTCGGCCCTGCCGATGGGGACCTGGCGAAAGGCACCGGAAGCTCCCTCCAGTTCGACAGCCTTTTTTTCGCAGTTTTCCAGACGGGTGATCTTCATCCTGTTCTCCTTGACGTGTTCCGGGCCGTGAACGCCTGTCCCGACCCTGCCTGAACGGAGGCGGATGGGCGCTTTCGTCCTTCCCGGGCCTGACGAGGAGGCAACGAACCCGGAGATCAAAATAAGGAACCTTTACCACAGAGGCCGCGGAGTCGTCCACTTGCGGAAGACCCCCGGGGGAATCCGCCCTCGGTAATGCCGGAGGGAAAAGCCATCCTGAACTCGGGATCCAAGGCCAGCGCTACTTAGAGGGCGGGCCGAGGGCAAAGTAAGGAGAGTATCTGCAGCTATTATTAACGAAACGCAGACCCACACCTGGCCTCTCGGGCTCTTTTGCATCCACGACAGCACCCGGGAAGACCGAGATGGGTCATCCCGGTGGAGAGATCAGCGGCTGCGGGAAAGGGGGTTATCCAGTCGGGCACGGCCGGACCAAAAAGGATCTCCCTCGAGTCCCAGACCTCTGCTTCACTTCCTCTCCGCCAGGATCTCGGTGAGAACCCTTCCTCCGACGCCGATGTTATCGTGCTCGTTCTCGTGGATGTAGATCGTAAAGGCCTGCGGTGCAATTCCGGTCACTTCGGAGGCTGTTTCGGTGAGCCTTTGGACGAGCTCCTTCTTCTTTTCCCGGGCCATCGGCCCACCCACCTCGAAAACGATCAACGGCATGGGTCCCTCCTGTCACCACGGTTGGAAACGATCGAACTCTTTTTGAATCTTAACACACGCTGAACAGGGGAAAACCATATAATAGGGAAAGGGAAAATGTATCGAAATCAAGTCGGCACTCACTTTCCCGTCCGTTCCATCCTTCTCCATCTTTTGAAAGATGGATAAAACATAGGGACCCTTTTTCTGTATTCAACGTATTCTGTCCCCAGGCGCCTTTCCAACTCCGGTTCCTCAACGGTCTTGAGCTCCCAGACGTTCAGGACGATGAATATCGGAGTGAAGATAAACACCAGCGAGGTGGATCCGAGGTAAAATCCCAGGCCGAAGAGGACAAGGAAAAGGCCTGTGAGCATGGGATTCCTGCACAGTGCGTAAGGTCCGGTGTCGACCAGTCTGGGCGGCGGATTGAACGGAACGGGTGTTCCCCGCGTTCGGAGGAAACTTGCGACCGACCACAGCATCAGGAGCAGGCCGGCACCGGTGAGCAGCGAACAGATGGCTACATCATATGGTCTGCGGACAAATCGTGGAAACCCGACCAGGCGGTCCAACCTGAGCGAGGCAAAAACGAGCAGGGCGACGAGACCGAAGAAAAACAGGGGGCCGATGGAGGTGAGAAGGAGCCTCCTTCGGGGAGAGCCCGTTGCCGATCGGTATATGATGTCGATCAACTTATTCCTTAACATTTCACTCGTCTCCCCGACCGTATCCGTCCCCCTTCCACAAACTACCATCCTCTCTCTATAATACAACAGCGGCCCTGAAGAACACCGAGGGGCAGGGATCATGCTATTCTAGGGGAGAAGAGAGACACAAGGACGAATACCGGTCAGGCAGCCGCCGTGCCGGCGAAAGAGGACGTGGGATTAAGCAGGCCGAATGACGGTAGCAGCCTGAAACAGCCAACCCGAGACACGGGAGGATGAGACGGATGGACGAACTGGAAGGGATTTACCGGGTGATCGAATACCTCAGCTCCACGAAACTCCTGTACACCCTCGTCATAATCTTCATTGCCGCCGCTTTCGGAGCGCTGGGCGGCCTCACACAGTTCCTCGTCGGCAGGGACAGGAGCGGCAGCAAGGACGAGACGGACAGGCCGTGGCTCTACTCGGTGGTCATCGGAGCTACGGCAGCGCTGGCCTCCCTTTTTGTTTTTACACCCACCGATCCCATCAAGCTGATCGGCCTCTGTCTCATCGCGGGCTATGCGGGAAAAGTGCTTCTCGACTCACTGAGAACGTGGCTGGACAATCTCGTCAACAGAAAGGTTGATGTCCGCGTGGAGGAAAAATTCGGAGCCATGGCCTCGGAGTTCATGGAGCACCAGGTGCCCGGCCTGGTGGAGCAGAGAATCGAGGAGAGGCTCTCCGGATCGGAGAACGGACCCCCAGTAGAGCCGGGAACTGAACCGAAACGAAGCGGAACCCCCTGACGGATATCGAGAGTGTGAGGTCACCAGCGTGGAAGGCTGCATCGCTGATGGGCTACTGCAACTGCCCGCCCCTGCACCGATTTACAGCTAACCGCCAAACAAAACCTGAGGCAAGGATCAGCATCAATGGCAACACTAAGGGACCGGCGATCAGGATCATCCAGACAACGGCTATCACCGGTAACAACAGCATCAGCAGGATATTCCTCGCCCATTCGCGCCCATGGAGCCAGTCAGCCACGGGCGGGGAGTGGCGGTAGTAGAACCTGACGAGGGCCATTCCAGAAGGCGCTCCGAGAAGAACCCGGTCTCGGAACAGTCTCAGGGTGCGCACACCGGGACCGTCCTCCCCCCCGAAAACGGCCGTGGCTATGAAACACCCTCCGACACTGCCTCCCCCGTTCGTCAAAGTTGACTCACCCACCAGGAGCACGCTGTAGGATCCTGGAGAATCAACCGAGAAGTCCAGGAAAGCGTCCAGGGTCCCCTCGACGGTCGGCGAGAAGGCGACCGAGACCGTACAGGTGACACCCTGGGCCAGGACCCGCGGTGGCGGACCGCAGGTGTTGACCGTGCCGTCGCCCGGATCGAAGGTGAACGCATCGGCGTCGACGCCCATGATCGTGATGCCCTGGATGGTCAGATCTTCCGTGCCCGTGTTGGTCAGGGAGACCGTCTCACCGGCGGAGGTCTCGCCCAGGGTCACGGATCCGAAGTCCACCCTGAGATCGTCGTAGGGAGGGGTGCTGTCCTCAATGAGGAGGTTGTCCCCCGTAGCCACCGGGGTGGATTCACCCACAAGGAGCACAGTGTACGATCCGGGAGAGTCAACCGAGAGGTCCAGGAAAGCGTCCAGGGTCCCCTCGACGGTCGGCGAGAAGGCGACCGAGACCGTACAGGTGACGCCTTGGGCCAGGACCCGCGGTGGCGGACCGCAGGTGTTGACCGTGCCGTCGCCCGGATCGAAGGTGAACGCATCGGCGTCGACGCCCATGATCGTGATGCCCTGGATGGTCAGGACCGCACCGCCTGTGTTGGTCAAGGTAACCGTTTCGCTATCGGATTCCTCGTTAACCGGGGTGGGGCCAAACTCAACCCTGCGATCGTCATACGGGGAGGTGCTGTCCTCAATGAGGAGGCTGACAACATCGTTGAGCCAGACCCTGTTGGCTCCGTCGTTGGCTACAAAGGCATCCAGGTCGCCGTCTCCGTCAAGGTCGGCCAAGGCACCGCCGTAGCTTCGTGCATTGCCCAAGTTCTGGCCGCTGTCGGAGAAGAAACCCGTGCCGTCATTCAGCCAGACTCTATTGCCCTTGTTGTTCCAGACAAGGACGTCGTCATCGCCGTCACCATCCAGATCGGCCGCGGCAACCCCGTAACTATCTGAGTTACGCATGTTCTGGCCGCTGTCGGAGAAAATCCCGCCACCGTCGTTCAGCCAGACCCGATTGGCCCCGTCGTTAGCCACGAAGGCGTCCACGTCGCCGTCGCCGTCCAGGTCGGCCATGGCGACACCGTAGCTGCGCGCGTCCCCCAGCTCCTGACCGCTGTCCGAGAAAAGTCCGGCACCGTCGTTCAGCCAGACCCGATTG
>CP070719.1:1369788-1384695 GCA_020350725.1 bacterium | reverse complement strand
CGGGACGAAATCCGCCCGGTAGATGATGATGTCGGCGGTCTGGAGGAGCGGGTAACCGAGGAAACCCAGGGTGGCCAGATCCTTGTGGGCCAGCTGCTCCCTCACCTCTTTGTAGGACGGGACCCTCTCCAGCCAGGACAGGGGCGTGATCATGGACAGGAGGACGAAGAGCTCGGAGTGCTCCAGGACCGCCGACTGGAGGAAAAGGGTCGACCGCTCAGGATCGAGTCCCACGCTCAGCCAGTCCTTGACGATCTCCAGGGAGAACTCCTCCAGGGACTCCGGCTCGTCGTACATGGTGGACAGGGCATGCCAGTCGGCCACGAAGTAGAAACACTCATACTTGTCCTGAAGCTCGATCCAGTTGCTCAGGGCGCCGAGGTAGTGTCCGATGTGCAGTGGACCGGTGGGCCTCATGCCCGACAGAACGCGTTTCATTCAGGCTCCTCCCAAGGACAGTGATTGGTGATTAGATGGCGGATCCGAAGTCCCAAAAGAAAGTTCCCGGTTCACAGTTCACGGTTGGTGAATCAGTGATTCGTGATTTGTGATTAGTGATTCGTAAAAACCAGTTCACAGTTCACCGTTCACGGTTCCCAGTTGTAGATTGCTTCACACGGTTTTCTGCTCGCAATGACAACCGCTTATTTTTCAACATGTTTCCGCACTAGATATCCAAGTTCCAAGTACCGCGTCTCAGGTTTCATGTCTCACAGACCCTTTTGGATTTTGGACTTTGGATTTTGGACTCATTTTCCCCCTCTCCCCTCGCCCTTTCGCCCCTTCGGGTACGTCCCCGCGTCTGTTCTTCGTCCCCTCTGGACCCTGGCCTCTGGACTCTGGACTCATCTCTACCCGCGTCCGTCCGCCGCAGGTCCAGCAAAGGCGGATAGACCCTCTCTGCCCTTTTCGCTGCTTTATTCAGATTCCGAACATGGTCCTAATGGCAATCAGGATCAGGGCGTACACGGGGCGGATGACGCTCTGGAGGACTCCCGTGAAGAGCAGAACGATCAGGATAATGCTCCCGTAACGTTCCATCCTGCTGTACACCAGAGCCTTGTCCTCCGGCAGGATCCCCTCCACAATGTGGCTCCCGTCCAGGGGATAGACGGGAAAAAGGTTAAAGACCCCCAAGTAGATGGAGATATTCATCCCCACCCAGAGCATGGCCGCCAGGGACTCGAGGACCTTCGATTTCGACAGGGCGCCTGGTCCAAAGACAAGGAGGAGAACTTTCAGTGCCAGAGCGAAGACCATCGCCAGGAGCACGTTGCTCAGCGGTCCGGCCAGGGCGACGAGGGTCATGTCCTTCCTGGGATTCTTGAAGTTTCTACGGCTCACGGGGACCGGCTTCGCCCACCCGAAGATGACCGGCGATCTTGACAGGGCCAACATGAGGGGAAAAATGATCGTACCCAGGGGATCCACGTGCTTGATGGGGTTCATGGTGATGCGCCCCATCAGCTTGGCCGTGAAGTCTCCCTTGCGATAGGCCACGTAGCCGTGGGCCACCTCGTGGACGGTGAGCGCCAGGAGGAACGGGACGAAACTGATGATCAGCAGCTGAAAGTTAATGCCGCCCAAGACTTTTCTCCGTGGAATCTTCGTTTATGATTGAATTCAATGGCCTTTTTTGGGGCAGACCTGCTGCCCCCTGCGACGGGCAAGAAACCCTAACACGCGCCCCAAAGTGTGTCAATCACAGCTCCATCGATGCATTGGTTTCCCGTTCAGCGATGCCGGTACACGGTTCACAGGCGGAAAACCGCCGTAATTAGTGACTTGTGATTCGGTAGCGAATCCAAAATCCAAAGTCCAAAATCTAAAATGACAGTTCCCGGTTCACAGTGGGGAATCAGAGCATTAGAGCATTGAAAATTAGAGATCAGAGATCAATCCAAAGTCCAAATCTGAAGACATCTCTGTGGTCCTCTGTGGCAGCGTCTCAAGGGACGCCTCTGTGTCCTCTGTGGTAAAGCTTTTCATCATCGGGATTGCTTCACCCGGTTTCCTGTTCGCAATGACAACCGCTTTTTCTCTTTGCCTCTGATATCCAAGTCCCGTGTCTGAGGTGCCACTTTCCAGGTACTAACTGAGAGCTGAGTCCAAAGTCCTAAGTCCTGAGTGATAAGTGAACCGCGCTCTTACTTATCTCTTAGCACTTATCTCTTAGAACTATAGTATCCTTTCCCCCTCGCCCCATCTCCCTCTCGCCTTCTCTTGATTGCTGTGGCCCTCTGTGGTTGCGTCTCAAGGGACGCTTCTGTGTCCTCTGTGGTAAAGTTTAATTCCCGAGATTTCTTCACTCAGGTATCGGTTCGCAATGACAACCATTTGTTCTCCCCGCATTTCCTCTCCCCGCTGGCCTCTGGACTCTGGACTCATTTCTCCCCGCGACCCCCCAAAACGGCTCAGGGAAGGCGTCTGCCTTCCCTGTCCTTCGTATCCGGTTCCCCTCCGACGGTTCAGTATTTCTTCTCGGCCTCTTCCCACTGGTGGCGGACTTCCCTCAGCACCTCCAGCCCGATCCTGACAAATTCCTTCGTCTTCTTCATGACCGTATCCTCCTTAAGCTCCTTAGCCTTTTTGTCCTCCGCCGCTTCCACGTTCAGAACGAGTGTGCTTTCCATGATCCGCCTCCTCTTTATCCCCTCTGACCTGAAACTGTTTATCGTCATCGTGTTCATCGTTGCCGTCTCCTTTGTCCGGATATGAGCAAGGCCGGTGCCAGAATGGGAAGAGGGTGAATTTCACCGGTAAAAGTCTGGTTTTATTGGATAAATTGATAATATGCTTTCCACAATGGAACCTATAGGATGTGGCAATATGGTGATTGGATGACGATATAATATCGCTTCGGCATCTTTTGGCCACAGCCAGGACGCTCCTGTTGATCGGGAGATTTATCCCTCTTTCCAGGGTCCTGGGGTAGAAAGGCCGATCGTTTATCGCAAAAAAAAATCGGCAATGATGCGGCAGAACCGAGTATCTTGAAACTGCCCCCTGGAAGCTATAAACTTGTTTTACGGAGTTCCCGTAGCCCAGAAACAAAGAGAGTCCAGCGTCCAGAGGGGGCATGGGATACAGCCCATTGAGAGGGGGCGGACGGGCGAGGGGGCAATGGGGAGAGGTTTAGACGCGGAGACGCGGGGACCAACCCGAGGGGGAGATAGGGCGAGGGGGCGGTGGGGCGAGGAACAGATGCGGGGAGAACAAGCGGTTGTCATTGCGAACCGAGACTTGAGTGAAGCAAACTAAAACCGTGAACTGTCTTTTTGCACTTTGGATTTTGGATCGGTTTCCCGATCATGAATCACTGGTTCACCAGCTGGAAACCGTAAACCGTAAACTGGAAGCTGAAACTATAAACCGAAAACCCTGCCTGCGAGGTAACCATGGGAGACTGGGAAAAGAGGTACAAGGAACTGGACGGTGAGATCAGGGCCAAAAGGCCCATGATCCACCATATCACGAACTACGTCGTCATGAACGTCACGGCCAATGTGACCCTGGCCATGGGCGCCTCCCCGGTGATGGCCCACGCCAACGAGGAGGTGGAGGAGATGGTCGCCTTCGCGTCGGCTCACGTCCTCAATCCGGGGACCCTTTCCCTCCCCTGGATCTCCGCCATGCTCAAATCGGGCAAGAAGGCCAAGGAACTGGGCATCCCCGTCATCCTCGATCCCGTGGGGGCCGGAGCGACACAGCTGCGCACGGACGCCTGCAGGCAGATTCTCGAGGAGGTCGGACCCGACGTCATCCGGGGAAACCTGGCCGAGGTGAAGATCCTCGCCGGTGAGGACGCGGCGATCAAGGGGGTGGACTCCCTCGAGACGGGCGAGATCCCTCTTGACGCCTTCAAGGAACTGGCCCGTCAGACAAGCGCCACCATCTGCGTCACCGGCCCGACGGACTATATCACCGACGGCTATACCTTCTACAGGGTCGAGAACGGCGACCCCATGATGGGATATGTCACAGGGACGGGTTGCAGTGCGACCACGGCAGTGGCCGTATTCTGCGCCGTCGGGGGCGCAACGGCCGAATCCTGCTCGATGGGACTTGCCGTGTTCGGGGCATGCGGCGAACTGGCCGCCGACGAGTGCAGCGGCCCCGGTTCCTTCCAGGTGGCCATCCTGGATGCCCTCTTCAATGCGCCCTCTCAAAACCTGGGTGCGATGCTGAGGATCGAGGAGCTGTAGGCCCGGGATCGAGAGGGCCAAGGGGCAAGTTCAGTCCAGAGCCCAGAGGCCAGGGCCCAGAGGGAATGATTTAAAGGTGATGCGTACCGAAGGATCGATGTAGCGATGTATCGAGGTGTTTAGAACAACAAAGAAGGAACTTAAGGTTGAATGCCTCGATACCTCCATACCTCGTTACACCGATACCGACCAGATAGCCTGAAACCTAAATCTTCTGACGCGGGGACCCGGAGACGCGGAGAAAAGGCGGCTGTCATTGCGAACAGGAAACCGCGTGAAGCAATCCCGATCTTGAAAAGCTTTACCACAGAGGACACAGAGGCGTCCCTTGAGACGCCGCCACCCCTCGACAGGCTCCGTTCGACAAGCTCACGGCAGGCGGGGCAGGCAGAGGGTCACAGAGATGTCTTCTGTTTTGGATTTTGGATTTTGGCTCCGTTACCTAATCACGAGTCACGACGGTTTCCCAACCGGAAACCGGGAACTGTCCTTTTGGATGTTGGATCCGTTACCTGATCACGAATCACAAGTCACCAATCACGGAGGTTCCCAACTGTGAACCGGAAACTGGACCTATCCCTTTACCTCGTCACCGATCGGGACCTCTCCCTGGGCCGGACCAACGAGGAAGTGGTACGAAGAGCCCTGTCCGCGGGCGTGACGACCGTCCAGTACCGGGACAAGAACGCCCCGGCCCGCCCCATGGTTTCCGAGGGACTTGTCCTGGCGGCCATGTGCAGGGAAGCGGGGGTCACCTTCATCGTCAACGACCGGCTCGACGTCGCCCTGATCTGCGGTGCGGACGGCGTCCATCTCGGCCAGGATGATCTCGGTGCCTCGGATGCCAGGAGGATGGCGGGGCCCGATTTTATCATCGGCGTTTCCGTGACCACCCCCGAGGAGGCCAGAACCGCCAGGGATGAGGGCGCGGACTACCTGGCGGCCAACGGCGTCTTCCCCACGGCGACCAAGACGGACCTTGGCAGCCCCCTCGGCCTCGAGGGGGTTGCGGCATTGGCCGGGTCGACCGGCCTGCCCATGGTGGCCATCGGCGGTATCGACGCGTCCAATGCCGGTGCGGTGGTGCGGGCGGGAGCTAAGGGTGTTGCGGTGGTCTCCTTCATCGTCTCCCACGATGACATCGAGGGCAGGTGCGCGGCCCTTCTGGAATCCATGCGGTCCGGGCGGTCATCGTGAAGGTCAGGGAACTGGGGGAGTTCAACCTGATAGCCCGGATCTCGGAGATAACCGGACAGGAGAAGGGTCGGGTTGTCCTCGGCATCGGCGATGACGCGTCCCTGCTGTCGTCCCGCCCCGGGTTCCATATCGTCACCACCACCGACATGCTCATCGAGGGCATCCACTTCCTCCGGGAACGCATCCCTTTCCGTGACCTCGGCTACAAGTCTCTGGCGGTGAACGTCAGTGACCTTGCGGCCATGGGCGCAGTCCCCCTTCAGGCCTTCGTCTCCATAGGACTTCCCGGAGACACCGACGTCAGGGAGGTGGAAGCCTTCTATGAGGGCATTATGGAGGCCGCCGGCAATCTCCTTCAGGTGTCGGGAGGGGATACCGTATCGTCGCCTGCCGGCTGGGCCGTTTCCATAACTGTAATCGGCGAGGTGAGGAAGGACAGGGAGCTGAGAAGGGACGCAGCACGGGCGGGGGAGAGCCTGTATCTCTGCGGGCATGTGGGCGATTCGGCAGCCGGGCTCTCCGTCATCCTGGGCAGGGTCACGTCCCTGGATGCGAAAATAGCCGATTTTCTGGTTGAAGCCCACAACAGGCCGGTGCCGCAGATCGAGGTCGGTATGGCCCTGGCCGAACGGGGGATCTCCCGCTGCGCCATCGACATCAGCGATGGACTCCTGCAGGACCTCGGTCACGTCTGCCGGGCCAGCGGCGTCGGGGCGGCCGTCCATCTGGACAGGCTTCCCCTTACTCAGGAAATGAGGGCTGCTGCAGCGGCCCACGGCGTGGATCCACACCAGTGGCCTCTGACCGGAGGTGAGGATTACAGCCTGCTCTTTACAGTGGCTCCGGGCAGGGAGAGGGAGCTCGATCGGATGATCGGCGAACTGGGGGCCGAGGCGGCGCACATCGGTGAGATCACCGGAGGCGAAGAGATAACCCTTTTTCTCGAAGGGGAGAGGAGACCCCTTCCCGGCACGGGAGGGTACGATCATTTCAGGAAAGGATAACACCCGCCGGGCGCCCGGCCCGGTCCTGATAATTTCCGCCATGGACAGCAGCTGCGCCGCTGGAATGCCGGTGGACATCAGGACAGCCGATTCCCTCGGATTTCCCGTCCGGTGCACCGTGACGGCCCTCACCGTGCAGGGGGAAGAGGGCGTCATCCATGTCCAGCCCTCCCCTCAGGACTCGATCCGAGTGTCCATCGAAACCGCGGCGGGTGACCGGCCGGGTGTGTGCGCCGTCAAGGTGGGCGTTCTGGCGGACGCCGTGGTTGCGTCGCAGGTCGCCGATTGTCTTGCCCCCCTGGCCGACAGGGGAATTCCCGTTGTCGTGGACCCGGTGATCCGTGCCTCCTCCGACAGTCTTCTCATCGACGAAGGGGGGATGGAGGTCCTGATGAAAAGGATCCTTCCGCTCAGTTACATCGTCACCCCCAACAGGCAGGAACTGGTTTCCCTGGGGGGATATTTTGCCGGGGACATCCCCGATGAGGCCTCAGCGGTCCAACGTCTGCTGAGTTGCGGGGCGGATGCCGTCCTCCTCACCGACGGTGAGGGATCCGGGGAATTCTGCCGCGACCTCCTGTACCTCCCCGAAGGCCCGCCTGAGGCCTTTTCCCACCCCAGGATCGACGGTGCGACGCCCCGGGGGACCGGATGTGCCCTGTCGACAGCCGTCGCCGTTCACCTCGGCCAAGGCCTCCCGATCAAGGAGGCCGTGAGGAAGAGCATCGATCACGTAACCGGTCTGATCCGCGACTCGACTTCAGTGGGCAATCAGAGGCTGCTGTTTCCGGGAAGATAGGACCGGTCCCGCCCCGCAAAAAACTGGTCTATTGCCTTTTTCCAGACCCTATAATATCCTCACATGGTTAACCTCTTAAGGAAAAATTCCGGGAAAGGAGGGATGCTCGTTGGGCAGTGTCATTAAAAAAAGAAGAAAGAAGATGCGAAAGCACAAGCACAAGAAACTTCTCGCCCGCAGTCGCCACAAGAGGAAGTAACCTTGTCGAAGTTGATCGGTGTTATCGGGTCGGGAGACCCGTCAGACCGTGAAGATATCGTTGCCCGAAACATTGGCAGCCTCATCGCAGCAAAAGGAGCGGTTCTGGTGTGCGGAGGTCTCTCCGGAATCATGGAGTCCGCCTCCAGGGGCGCCTTCGAGGCCGGCGGCCTCACTCTGGGCATCCTGCCGGGGGAGGACAGGAGCCAGGCCAATCCCTACATCCAGATCGTCATCCCATCGGGTATGGGGGTCGGGAGGAATGTCCTTGTCGTCAGGAGTTCAGACGCTCTTATCGCGATGAAAGGGGGAACAGGCACCCTGTCCGAGATCGCTCTGGCCCTGAACACGGGAAAACCTGTTGTGGATATGGGCAGTTGGAATCTGGAGGGCATGTTGCCGGCTGCCAGCCCGGAGGAGGCCGTGCGCATAGCTTTTTCCCTTTTAGGGGAACGCTGAACGGACTATGGAAAAAGTATATGTAAAGACCTTCGGTTGCCAGATGAACGTCTATGACTCGGAGAAGATCTACGCCTTTCTCCAGGATCGATATCTTCCGGCGGCCGCCGAGGATGAGGCGGATCTCGTCATCCTCAACACCTGCTCCATCAGGGAGAAGGCCGAGCAGAAGGTTTACAGCCTCCTCGGGAGGTTAAAACCCCTCAAGGAGGAGAAACCTGATCTCCTCATCGGTGTCGGAGGTTGCGTGGCCCAGCAGGAGGGGGAGAGGATCCTGGCCCGGGCTCCCATGGTCGACATCGTCTTCGGTACACACAACATCGATCAGCTTGCCTCCATTTTGGAGGAGCGCATCACAAGCGGTCGAAGGCTCTGCCGGATTGACGAGGACGCAGACAGGGTCCCAACTGCCGGTGCTCCCCGTGCCGGTTCCAGAAAGGGCCCCACCGCGCTGCTCACCATCATGAAGGGCTGCGACAATTTCTGCGCCTACTGCGTGGTTCCTCTGGTCAGAGGCCGGGAGATCAGCCGCTCCCGGGATGAGATTCTCGAGGAGGCCCGGTATCTCATCGCCCACGGGGCGAAGGAGATCACCCTCCTCGGCCAGAACGTCAACTCGTACCGTGAGCCGTCAACCGGCGGCGGATTTATCGATCTTCTCGAGAGTGTTGACGCCCTGGACGGCCTTGAACGCCTCAGGTTCGTCACTTCCCACCCCAAGGATTTCTCCGAGGGTCTGGTCCACGCCATGGCCGGTCTCCCCAGTGTCTGCGAGCATATTCACCTCCCGGTCCAGGCAGGCTCCGACAGGATCCTCGCCGCCATGAGACGGTGCTACACGTCGGGAGAATATCTGGAGAAGGTCTCCATGCTGAGGTCTCTCATCCCGGAGGTTGAGATTACAACGGATATCATTGTAGGGTTTCCTGGAGAGGAGAGGGCGGATTTCGACAGGACCCTCAGCCTGGTCGACACGGTGGGTTATCAGAACGCCTTCTCCTTCAGGTTCTCAGCCAGGCCGGGCACGGCAGCCGCCGATCTGGAGGACCCCGTACCCCACGAAACCAAGCGATCCTGGCTGCCGGAACTCCAGGAGGTTCAGAACAGGATCACCGCCGGGAAACACAGCTCAATGGTCGGGAGGACGGTCGGAGTCCTCGTGGAGGGATCAGGTCGGCGGTCAAACGGGATGCTCGAGGGCAGAACGAGGAACAACTTCATCGTCCATTTCCCGGG
Source organism: bacterium (assembly GCA_020350725.1). GTDB lineage: Bacteria > BMS3Abin14 > BMS3Abin14 > BMS3Abin14 > BMS3Abin14. The sequence continues at coordinate 1,375,597 of CP070719.1, read as the reverse complement.
CAGCCCATCGATGGTGGGCTGCGAGGTGGATGTCAGGATCCTTCGCTCCCGAAAAATCCATCTGGAAGGGGAGGTCGTATCGTGACCGACAAGCAGATGATAGAAGTCGTTGTTCAGGGGCTGACCATCGATCCCAACAGCAATAACCCGGTATTGATCCTCAAGGAAAAGGCCGGGGAAAGGGTTATGCCCATCTGGATCGGCCTCTTCGAGGCCAATTCGATAGCCATGCACCTTGGGGAGGTCCGGCCGCCGCGTCCCATGACCCACGATCTCCTGAACTCAGTTGTCAGGGACACGGGCATGAGCGTGAAGAGGGTGTCCGTCACCGATCTGAAGGACAATACCTTCTATGCGACAATCCTTCTGGAAAGGGATCAAACGGAGGTGATGATCGATTCACGGCCGTCCGATGCCGTCGCCCTCGCCGTCCGATCCCAGGCCCCCATCTTCATTGACAGTTCCGTCTTCGAGCAATCCGCTATCGAGATTGCGTCCCTGGAGATCTCCGGAGACAGCGAGAAGGACAAATGGACGGACCTCCTGGACAAACTCGATCCGGAGGATTTCAGCAAATACAAGATGTAGTTCCGCTCTGCCCCTGAATGCGGCCCTCCTCGCGGGGAGACGGATTCGGCAGAAAGGTATGGTGTGGAGAATCCGGATCGATGAACGGCTCGGGCAAGGGGTCAGGGATTTTGGGAGGGAACCCCGCCATATGGGGACCCCCTGCCGCTGTCGCCGTGGGGATATTCATCCTTTCGTCCCTGAAGGGGAATGCCTTCCCCGACCATCCGGAGATACTCAACATCGCGGCTCACGGAGTAGAGTTTATGGTCCTCGCCTTTGTCACCACCAGGGCTTTTATCCAGTCCGACCTGACCACACGACCCCTGCAGAGCCTGGTGTGGGTAGCGGCTGTCTGCGCCGCCTTCGGACTTCTCGATGAACTCCATCAGTTCTCCATCCCGACGAGGCAGTTCGACACCCTGGACATCCTCGCGGATACGATCGGCGCGATTGTCGGGTCCCTCCTATACCTCCTTTTACGCGAGCGGAAGGCCAAAGGGCAGAGCAGAGAGACCGCCTGACTTATCTCGGTATTATCACATGGCTCGGATCGTTCAGAGGATTGAGGACATTCAGGACCTGACCAAGCTGTCGGAGGACCTGCTCTCGGAGCTCATGGAGAAGGTGGACGGCCTGGCAGGCACCATCTGGATCCTTGACATGGATCAGTCCTTCCGGAACATCTGTGCCAGAGGGATGTCCGACAGGCGCTATCCCATAGATCCGGGTGAGATCATCCACCGCCACGAAGAGATATCCACCGGCAAACCATTTTTTGAACAGCGTGACGGAAGGGTCCACCTCAACAGCGTCTTCCTGCCCATCCTCCATCACGACCTCCTGTCAGGCCTGGTCCACATTCAGCTCAGGACATCCAAGGGCACGACCGTTGAGGACTGGGTCCTGAAGACCGCCAAAGAGATCGTGGAGGAGTTCAGCCCCTTCCTCAACAGCGCCCTTACCCTCGACAAGATACGACACCATCCCCTCAAGGACCTTGATTCAGACAGTTACAATGAGACCTTTCTCCTGGATTTCGTCCACCGCCACATTAACCTCTGCCGACGGTATCGCCGCAGGCTGGGCCTCATCAGTCTGGAATTCGAGGGGGTCGAGAGCTTCCAGAAGGGGATGACCTACCGTCTCGTTCAGGCCATGCTCCGGGATGTCACCGAGACGCTCAGGGGTATCATGCGGGAATACGATGTCGTCGCCCACGCCGGAAATTTCCGGTTCCTTATCGCCCTTCCCGACACGGACAGTCTTGGCTGCCGCATCGCCATACAGAGGATCCGGAAGGGATTCGAGCAGCTTGAATTTCTGGTGGAGCGGCTCGATCGATTCAAGCTTTCACCGCACTTCGGCTTTTCCTGTTACCCGGAGGACGGTACCACGGTCGACCAGATGCTGATGAGAGCCCTTGAACGGGGGACCGAGAGCAGAAAGGACCCGTTCAACATGGTTTCCTGGAGGGGAAAAGGTTTCTGGGACATCGTCGAGGAGTTTACCGGAGGAGGAAAACAGGAGGAGATCCGGACCCTCAAGGACACGAGCCAGACACGGTTTCGGGCGGGTTTCACGTACCTCCTTCAGGAGGCGATCGCCGGCGATATTGTCCTCCACCCGGACCGCAGGGGTCTCCTTTTTATTGGAACGGACAACGTCTTCATCACCGAGGCCCTCCTTCAGAAGGACACAGCGATCGCGAAGGCTTCCACCAGGATCGGCGTCCTCGGTGACATGTCCGGGGCCCACACCCTTAAGGAACTGAACATCAACACGCTCTCTATCCCACCCGAAAGGGCCCAGTCCTTTCAGTTCATCCTGTTCCTTACCGACCTCAACGCCTATGGGCTGGTCGCCGTTCATTCCAAAGGGGATGCGTGGCGTGGCCTGCACACCTCCCACGACAGGATCGTTGAACGGCTGGTGTTCAAACTGAGGGAAGAATACTCCCTCCAGGACCAGATCTGACCCATGACCCACCGAATACTCCTTGTCGATCCGGACGACGGCCTGCTCAAGAAGCTGGGCAGGCGGCTGAGAAAAGCAGCCTTTGACGTGGAGACCGCCGCCGACGGGGCTTCGGCCCTCGAGGCGGCAGTCGTTTCCAAACCGGACCTGGTGATAACCAACTATCATCTGCCCGTTTTCGACGGCGAACGTCTGAGGGCCTTCCTCAGGAACAATCCCGGAACCTATCACATACCGTTCCTCTACATGATCAATGCCGATCGTGAGAAGGATACCACCCTGGCCTCCATCGGCCCTGATCCCACGGTCATCAAGCCCTTCCGTTGGGAGGAGATCAACCTTAAGATTTCGCATGTTCTGAGCACCGAGAAAAAGGAAAGCGACCGGATGATGAACATCGGGTCAGGGGTCGAGGGCCATCTCCAGGAGGTCTCACTGGTCGATCTCCTCCAGATATTCAGCCTGAACCGCCGGACAGGCATCCTGACCCTGACCTTGGGAGACCAGACGGGGACCGTGTACCTTAGAAAGGGAGAGGTGATCAACGCCCTGCACGGCGAGAGCATCAAGGGGGAAAAGGCTCTTTACAGGATGCTGAGATGGAAAGAGGGGACCTTCAAGTACCAGCCCGAGCAGTTCAATACCTTCAGGAGCATTTCCCGCTCGACGGATGCTCTCCTCATGGAGGGAATGCGTCAGCTGGACGAGTGGGAGGCCATCCAGTCCAGCATGCCAGGCCCTGAGGACGTTCTGATAGTCAACAAAAAACCCGGAGACCTGCCCAGGGACCTCAGGCCGGTGACGCACGAGGTCCTGCTCCTCCTGGAGTTCTACCAGACTGTGGAGGAGATCATCGAGAAGTCCTCCTATACGGATTACGAGACGTGCAAGTCTATTCTCGGGCTCATTCAGAAGGGGATCCTGACGCCCCTGCGGGAAAAACGGGCGTCCAAGAGAGAGGGAACTCACCTGATCGAGACCCATCTGGCACTGGGAATACGCAAGCTGCTGGAGAAGAGCGACGTCCGGTACGAGGGTTTGGGCTGGGGCAGGATACTTCTTTTCTCCTCCACAGCGGACCTTCTGAGGACATTTCTCGCCGAGATCGGGGAGTTGAAGGAGTTCAGTCTCTCCCGGGACAATTTTTCCAACCAGGAAGTGCTGAGGGCTTCCTTCGGAAATCTGGGAAGCCTGGAGATCAGCGACAAGACCAGGATCCAGCTCTTCGTGCTTCCCTTCGACAGCAATGCTCAACCCATGTGGAGGCCCTTTTCAGAGGGTTCCTTAGGTGCTATTCTTCTAACAGACCATGGCAACGGGGAACAGGATTCATGCCCCCTCATTCGCGAATTCGTCCAGGAAGACCTGAAGCGTCCCTTTGTCCACCGAAGGGGGGATCCTGGAAGAGTAGAGGGTCCCTTCGCTGTTGACATGATAAAAGAGCTCTTTCACCACCTGGTCGACGGGAGCGAAGAAACCGGGGACATGATCTTATGAATGAAAAGAACGCAACCATCCTCGTTGTCGATGACGATCCGAGCATCCAGGAGATCATCAGGATCATACTTCAGAGGGCGGGATATGATGTCCACCTCGCTGAGGACGGAGAGGAAGCTGTTCACCGGTTCGGTGAGATCAAACCGGATCTGGTCATCAGCGATATCTCCATGCCCAGGGGAGACGGATTCAACGTGGCGATCGTCATCAGGAGCCTGGATATGGAGAGGAAGACACCGATCCTTCTGATCAGTGCTTTTTACGACGATGACGCGAACAGGGAAAATGCTGAAAGGTGCGGCGCGGATGGATTCCTGTCCAAACCCTTCACCCAGAAGCAGCTGGTCGGAAAGGTGGAAGAACTCCTCGGGTCGGCCAGGAACCACGGTTAGATACGACACCCTGCCGCTTTTCACCAGAGCCCAGATGACATCGACGGTGTCGCAGAAACCCGGGGACCTCATCCCAGGCGATTTCCGGATAGTTTCGCCCGCCTGGGCGGATGCGGAAGTGGCGCAGGAAGCGCCCGTAAGAGACGAAGAACATGCCCTGTCCTGACAGGGAGAGAGGAGATGCTGTCATGAGAACCTGGATTCATTTCCTTTCCGCTGCCCTGCTTTTGTTCGTGGCTGCTTCGTGTGCAACCTACGGCGGAGCGGGACAGCAGGAGGTAATGGAAGAGATCTCATATCCGCCCTACAGTGGTCCCAAAAAGCGGATCGCCGTCCTCGAATTCGATAACGACATCGCATACCGCTGGTGGGACAGGAGTTGGCAGATCGAGGATAAACTCACCGAGATGGTGATCACCGAGCTCATGAAGACCAACCAGTTTATCGTCGTGGAACGAGGGGCACTGGATGAGATCCTGGCCGAACAGGACCTTGGCGCCAGCGGCCGCGTTCGCCAGGAAACAGCGGCCAGAGTCGGTGATCTCCTGGGAGCTCAGGTCCTCGTAAAAGGGACAGTGACGGAGTTTATCGAGAGGGAGAGCGGCGGGGCAGGAGGAATAGCCATATCCGGGATCGGCATCGGCGGATCCTCTCACACCGGTCACGTGGCCATCGACGTGAGACTCATCGATTCGACCACCGGCCAGATCCTCCAGTCGCACAGGGCCGAGGGCAAGATCAAGAGCACCGGCATCGGAGGGATCGCTTTCTTCAGCGGGGTGGTCTTCGGTGGCACCACCTACAAGAAAACAGCTCTGGGCCAGGCCACCAGGCAGGCCGTGCAGAACGCCGTCAGCTTTGTCCTCGACAACACGGAAAGCCTTCCCTGGGAAGGAAGGGTGGTCAAGGTGGAGGGCAACAAGGTCTATGTGAACGCGGGGTATAACATGAACATCAGCGAAGGGACTTTCCTCACCCTTTACTCGAAGGGTGAGGACCTCATCGATCCCGCCACGGGCCTGAGCCTGGGAAGCTCGCTGACGAAGGCCGGGACGATCAGGATCATCCAGGTTTCCGATAAGTTCTCCGTGGCGGAGGTCGTGGAGGGATCCGGATTCAAGAGGGGAGATATATTAAAAATACAGTGAAAGGGGAAAGGACGGTTCAAGGTTCACCGTTCACGGTTCCCGGTTCGCAGTTGAAAATAGCCGTGATTAGTGATTAGTGATTAGTGATTTGTTAACGAATCCAAAATCCAAAACTGAAAACATCTCTGTGGCCCTCTGTGATGCGGTCTGAAAGGGACCGCTCTGTGGCCCTCTGTGGTAAATGCCTTTCCCGAGATCGCTTCGCTCATGGACAGCTCGCGATGACTT
>CP070719.1:1362006-1369688 GCA_020350725.1 bacterium | reverse complement strand
GAACACTTTACTCGCGCCGGCTACCATAGGAGGAATATACCAGAATCGGAAACAGGCTTTACAGCCCAAAGGGCATCACATCCAGGGGTCAGATAGGGACCGGTCACGGTGACACTCTACCCCTGAGGACTCAAGGGACGGGCGCGAAAGGGCGAAGGGCCCAGGGACGATGGGGCGGTCTCATCTCGCGTCCCGGATCCACCGTCACGCTGTTTTTTGATTCTGGGTTCTGGACCTTGGTTTGATCTCTGATCTCTGATGCTCTGTTTCCCAACCAGGGGCCGGAAACTATCCCCTTCCCTTCGCCACCTTGAAGGTGGAGACGAAACGGGCGATCTCCCTGTCGCTGTCATCGGCCACCGACACCTCTCCCCTGAATGTCCGGTCATCTTCCTTCACCGCCCTCGCCCTGGCCGAGACCACCCCTCCCCTGACGGGGGAGAAGAACTCAGTCCGAAGGGCAACCGTGGCGAAATGGGTCCCCTCGGGGAGCACGGTCTTGATGGCCATGGCTGCGGCGGTGTCGGCCAGCGAGGTCAAGGCGCCGCCGTGGAGCAGGCCCATGCCCTGGGCCAACTTCACGGTGAAGGGCATGGTGAGCAGAGCCTCCCCCCCTCCCGCCTCCGTGATCTCCATGCCAAGGGTCCGCTCGAAGGGGGCCAGGTTCACCCAGGAATCGAGCTCGAAGGGCGGATCACCCCCCGGGTCCATCATTACCTCCCAGTCCGGTCTGCACATGGGCTGTCCTCCGTGAAGGTCGATCCAAAATCCAAAGTCCAAAACTGGAACCCAATAGAGAGGTTTATCAGGTTCTATAAAATCAGGAAAATTCTGTTTTCAGCTCGTTTCATCGATCAGGTTTGTTTACCATTATAAGCGACGTGAAATTCTGGATTTTAGATTCCTACCATATCGCCATCACCCAGAGCACTCCCCCCAGGGCCAGGCACGAGGCGATCCCCAGGGGGATGGTCTTTCTCAGGATGCCCCCTTCCTCCCCCGAGGCGCCGGTCATGGAGGCGGCGAAGGCCACCTTGAACGGGCTGGATATGCCCCCCACGCTCGCCCCCACGGCCAGGCCGCACACCATGAGAAGAGCCAGTTCGCTGTCCGGGGTGAACTCCAGGAGAAGTTTGGCAAACAGCATGATGGACGCCACTCCGTATCCGGTGAGAAATGTCCCCACCCAGCCGAGAAAGGGGACCAGGAGGATGAAGTAATCCCCTGTTCCGGCGAGGCTGTCCGCCAGGATCGTGGGGATGTTGTGGGATGAGCTGGCCAGACCCTGAGCGCGGTACCCCGTCTCGGCCATGACCTGTCCCATGGCCCCGAACAGGGCCATGGCCGCCAGCGGCCTCCACCCCTGAACACTTCCTCTGACCAGGGAATCGACCAGTCCCCGATCCACACGCATGGTGAAGTGGGCCAGGAGATACGCAAGGAAGAGGTAGAGGTAGGCGTCCGCCAGCGGTTTGAAGTTGGCATAGACCAGCCGCTCCCGGGCCAATTCCCTCAGACCGGGCAGCGTGTTTACCAGGACGATGCCGCAGCCCATTACCGCGAGTGGGGAGAGATCCTTCAAAATGGTCGACGTTATCCTGAGTCTGCGGAAGCCGGGAAGGACAAGGACGAGGGTGATCACCGCCCCACCGGCCAGTTCTCCCACCTGAAAGCCGAACACCTTGACGGCGCCCCAGGCGGCAACACCGGGAATCAGGCCCAGCAGAGTAAGAAAGGGCAGGCGCCCGAGCAGGCTCCCGTCCCCCCTGGCGAAGACCGGGATGGACCATGCCATCATGACCGATGCCGGGACGGACAGCACGGCCACCTTCCCGGCCAGAAGCTCCGTGGGGTAACCCGTGACCGACGCCAGAACGGTCAGGATGACTCCGCCCAGGCCCAGGGTCATCAGGCCGCTGTATCCGATGATGGAAAGGGCTGCCGAGGCGGTGGAGGGAAGCCCCGATGCCATCAGCATGGGCGCCGCCACGGGTTCGGCTATGATCCCGGCTCCCTCCAGGGCGTTTCCCATCCCCACCGACAGCAGCCCCAACTTTCCCCAATCGTCCCTCGTAGCCCCGGTGAACCAGTCTGCGATGCGCTTCAGGGATCCGGCCTCGATGAGGACGGAGGCGAGAAGGATCCCGCCGTAGACCACGAGCAGAAGGGGGAGGGTGATGAGAAATCCCCTCACGGTGGCCGCTCCCACGGCGGAGTAGTGGGTCCTGAAAACGGCAACAGCCAGCGCGGATGTCCACAGGTAACCCGCCACGGCCAGGTAGAGGGCGCTTCTCCTGAAAAACACAGCCAGAATGAAGAGGAGAAACACGGGAGACCAGGCCAGGAGGATCTGCATCAGGCGTATCCTCCCGAGGGAGGGAGGGAGAGAGGGCGAGGGGGGGAGAATAATCTCATGATATTTTCTCTGCCAAGGTATTTGTATGAAAGAGCTGTTTGTAATTAACGGGACACATAATCAATTCCCGAGAGAATCTCGGTGTCGCCCTCGCTCCCACTCGCCCGTTCGCCCACTCTGAGCTCAGGTTGCCCCACCTGTAAAGGGATATACCACCTGGCCGATGTCCTCCGCCCCCAGGATCAGCATGGCCAGCCTGTCCATCCCCAGGGAAACCCCGGTGCAGTCGGGCATCCGGGAGACGGCATCGAGGAGGTCCTCGTCGACAGCCAGGCCCTCGACGCCCTCCCTTCCCAGGTCCTTGGCGACCTTTTCCAGCCTGGTCCGAAGAATGTCCCCATCGGTCAGCTCGGAGTATCCATTGGCCAGCTCCACGCCGCCTATGAAGACCTCGAAGCGCTCCAGGAGCGAAGGCGTGTCCGCCTTGGGCCTGGCCATCGTGCCGAGGAAATCCGGGTAGTCCGTGACGACGGTCGGCCTGACCCTGCCCAGCTCCGGTTCCACCTTCTCCAGATAGAGCCGGAAAAAAAGATCCTCATGGCGATCGCTCTGGGCGCATCGGTAGCCCAGCGATTCCAGGGCGTCGGCCAGGTCACCGCGACCGAAGGAGTCGACGCCGGCGTAACGCCGGAAGGCCTCGGAGAGGGTCAGGACCTCCCAGGGGGGCGCGAGGTCAAAGGAGGCGCCGGCCCACCGGATGATCTCCTCGCCCCTGACGGCCCGGCAGGCGCTTCGGACGAGGTCCATCGTGTCCCTGATGGCCTCCCGGTAGTCGGCATCGACCATGTACCACTCCAGCATGGTGAACTCGCTGCGGTGCTGGGCTGACATCTCCTCGTCGCGAAATACCCTGCAGATCTGGAAAATGTTCCCCGAGCCTTCAGCGAGGAGCCTCTTCATGGACGGCTCGGGTGAGGTGTGAAGCCAGAAGCGGGCCGGCCGGCCGGCGGGGTCTCTGATGTCCACCGGCAACGGGCGTATGTTGGGGTCGAGATTGGGGAAGGGTGTGGCAAGAGGTGTGGATATCTCCGTAAAGCCCCTGCCCTGAAAGAAGGAACGGACGGCGGCGTCCATCGCCTCCCTCGCCTTCAGTGCTTTTCTGAGCCAGTTCCGGTCCAAGGGTAAGAGGTAAGGGCAAGCAGGCCGATGAGGACTACTTGATCAGCAGGATCGGGACGTCGCATAGCCTGGCCACCTTTTCCGCGACGTTGCCGAAGAGGGCCCTTTCCAGGCCGGTGCGCCCGCGGCTTCCCATGACGATCATGTCCACCTTCAGCTCCTTGGCGGCCCGGAGGATCTCCGCGTAGGGTTTACCCTCCCTCAGGAGCGTGGTGCCGGCAACTCCCTCCTTGCCGTGCTTGTTGTACAGGGATTTGAGTTTCTTCTCCGACCTGCTGCGCCACCGGGCGGCCATGTCCCCCTGGGACTCGATGTGGGCCACACCGGTGATGAATTCGGTGTCCAGAACGTAAAGTACGTGGACTTCCGCTCTGTAGCATTTCGCCAGGTTCAGGGCGCTGTTATACGCCTTGTTGGCGTATTTGGAAAAATCCACCGGCACCAGGATGGATCGAATGCTCCTGTCCTCCAAGTCGGCCTCCTTTCCTTAAACCCTTCACGTGGAACCGCGAAAACCGCTTCTGTTTGACTGCAGGTGGCTTTCCTCCGGGAGAAGCGGACCGTTACCGCCTTTCCGGTTCATGTTCCCACTCCTCTTGGATTTACGGTCCGGACGGTATCGGGATCTTACACTGTGTGATTATAACGCCTGGCCTGCAGAATGTCATATCAACGATTGAGGAACCGGGATTTATGTCACGATCTCTATCTTATCCTTTCCACGTTCCACTGTGCCCCCCATTGAAAGGCGAGGCTCCCGGTACTATACTGATGTCATGCCCGGGCCCCTCTTCCGATCCCCCCGCGGCCGTGTCCGGACGATCTGCACGGCCGCCTTGACCATCGTCATCCTCACCCTGGCGGGTGAAGGGGGGCCTGCCTACGGCCATTCGGACGTCTACGCATCCCTGCCGGAGGACGTGGAGGTGATCTCCTACGCCACCGGGGACGTCGACGGGGACTCCCTGGAGGAACTGGCCCTCCTCTACCTGACGGGCGGCCTGCTCCGCCTGACCCTGTTCCACGCCTCTTCGGGCCGGTGGGTCCGGTGGTGGGACCACTGGCAGGATACCGCCGATGACGGGGGGGCTTCCCTCCACTCCTTCGCCATGCTGGACGCCAACGGTGACGGTTTTCCCGACCTGGCGGTCTACCTGCGGCCGGCGTCGGACGAGATCCTCATCACGAGGCTGCTGACCTTCACCGGTGCCTCGGTTGACAAGGCCGGGCCGTCCGTGCTCCTGGAGGATTTTACCTCTCCTCCGGGCTATCCGATCTTCGGCAGCGATCAGGGCCGGCCCAGTGTCACCTTCCTGAACATGGGGGGGGAGCGGGAGAGACCTTCCGGAGGTGCCGGTTACAGGAGGGTCTACTGCTGGGACCGGTCGGAGTTCGAGAGATGCCTGGAGGTGGAGTGGGCGATCCCGGGAAGGGGCAGTTCCCCGACGCCGGCCCGGGCCGGTTCCAGCCCCGGGAAGGGTGGCGGGGTTTCCAATCCACAATAACAGGCCATCCTCTGGTAGTATGCATTATAGAGGCTTTGTCCATCCCGGAGGGAGCGTGATCCGGTCCGAAGCCTCGATAAAAGATCCCTTCCCGAAACAGGGGGCATGTCATGAATAAGCCGGTCAAAGTAACCCTGGCTGTCCTGGGGTCATTATTCGTTCTCCTGATCGTCGCGGCGCTGGTCCTTCCCATGGTCCTCAATGTGGACGCCCTCAAATCCTGGGGCGAGGAGAGGGCATCGGCAGCGCTGGGCAGAGAGGTCAGGATCGATGACGTGGGCTTCGCCCTGTGGACCGGCCCCAGGGTGCAGCTCAAGGGATTCTCCATCGACGAGGCTGAGGGTTCAGGAGAGGAACCCTTTGCCAGCTTCGAGTCCCTGGACCTCAGGGTACGGTTTCTCCCCGTTCTCCGTGGACGCTTCGAGGTTCAGCACATCGTGCTGGTCCGGCCGAAGATCCGGATCGCCAGAGACGCCTCCGGGAGGTGGAACTTCGATGACATCACCGGACGCTTCGCCGCCGGTTCCGGTGCGGAAGGGAAAGGGGCCGGAAAGGAGAAGGAGGATCAGGCTTCCTCCCAGATCCCGGTCTCCCTTCTCGTTGACACCATCCGGGTGGAGGACGGCGATGTCCATTTCAGGGACGGGACCAACCCTCAGCTCCAGAAGGGGTTGACTTTACGGCCCGTCACCCTCGGGGTGTCGAACCTGGCTCTGGATCGCCCGGTCACGCTGTCGGCCTCGGTGGGACTCACGGGGAAGGGGCCCGATCTGACATTGGACGGGACCGTCGGCCCCGTCGGCAGGACACCCGACCCGTCAACCATCCCCATCGACCTCACCATGAAGGTTCCGGGCCTTGATCTCTCCGACTTCAACGACCTGATCTCGGACCTTCCCTATGTCATCTCCGGAACGGTGCAGCTGGAGGAGACCCTCGAGGGCACCCTGAAGTCCGGGCTCAGGATAAGCCAGAGGGGCAGGTTGGCTGATTTCCGCTTGGCCTCCCGGGAGGGCCATCCCTTCATTCACCGTCTGTCCGCCGACATGGAACAGGAAGGGACTGTCTACCCCGGCGACCTCTCAGTGCACCTGGACAGGCTGCTCCTCAGGGCAGACGAGGTCACCTGCGAAGCGAAGGGACAGGCGAAGAACTTTATCGGCATCCCCACCGTCGATCTCAGTTTCCAGACCAACAGCATTCCCCTCGAGCGGTGGATCGAGTATTTTCCTGATCTGGAGGCGAGGGTCAAGGCCTCGGGGGATCTGGCCATCTCCGGCAGCGTGAAAGGGACACCCAACAAGGATCTCGTGGCCAGGGTCGAAGCCGTATCGTCCCGCCTGGAAATGGATCGAGGGCCAATGCTCCTCGAGGAGGCTTCCGAAAGCGACGAGAGTACCGGTGAGCCCGTTCAGATCACCGAGATCATCCCGCCCGATCTCCCCCTTACCGTGACGGCGAAGCTGTCCGTCAAAGAGGGGCGCTTCGAGTGGGTCAACTTCAGGGATTATTCAGCGCAGGCTTCGGCGAAGAAGAAACAGCTTTCCCTGGACAACATGGAGCTGGCGGCATTCGGGGGAAGGATCATCGGTTCGTCCTGGATCAACATGACCGAGACGCCCCCCGGCTACGGGAGCGACATAAAGATCCAGGGAATCGAGTTCAACGATCTTCTGACCGAATGGATCAATCTGAAGGGCGTTCTGTACGGGAAGCTGACGGCGGACATGCTGGTGTCGGGAGTCGGCAACAGCATCGAGGAATTCAAGGATTCTGTGATAGGCGTGGGAAGCTTCCGGACCGACAAGGGCAGGTTCACCTCAGCCAACATCCTCTCCGAGGCCGGTGCCGCCGCCTCCCTCCTGGGCCTTGACTCGGAGGGTAAGGAGACCGAATTCGACAGGATGGACGGACGCTTCACCATTCGAAAGGGCAAGGTCCTCATCGAAGACCTCCAGTTGTCCGCCGCCGGATGGTCCGCCACGGCGTCCGGGGAAGTCGGACTCGACCAGAGTCTGAACATGTCCACCCGCCTCGCCCCCGGGAAAACCTTCGAGGCCAAGATCCCCGCCGACAGGAGGGATCTCTTACCCAGGGACGACAAGGGACGGCTCCAGATTCCCCTCAGGGTGAAGGGAACCCTGACCTCCCCGAAGTTTTCCCTGGACAGCGATGCCATGGAAGAAGCGGCCAAGCAGAGGGTGAAAAGAAAGGTCGAGGAGAAGAAGGAGGAGGTCAGAAAGGATCTGGGCGAGAAGCTGGAGAAGGACCTGGGCGACGCACTGAAGAAGCTGTTCTGAAAGGCCCCGCCGGGGTAAAGGGTCGTCACGGATCATGCAGGAGGGAGCTTCCTCATTCTCTGAGCGGCTCCCTTTTCTTTACCCCGATGATTGACAATTATTGTCATTGATCGGCTAAATTGTACCGGTTTCCGCCCGGGCCGGTGGGCGCCCTGCTGTTCCTCCTTTCGAGATGTCCATTATAAGTCAATAACTTACGGGTCCATGGAGTCTGCCATCCCTCTGGCACTGTGGTTGCAGCCAGGACCTCCAATCCAGAATCGGCAATATTTTCGGTCAGGTCAGGATAGGGTTTTTCAACCCATTCGCGTTCAAGGACAAGGAGGTGGGTGTCATGAACTT
>CP070719.1:1355421-1361906 GCA_020350725.1 bacterium | reverse complement strand
TGAGCCTCCCTTCACAGTCCAATTATACCGCGCGCCAGGACCCAAGGTACCGGCCCTCAAAATTACCACGTAATTTTGGGTGAATGAAGCGAAAAAGAAATACCAGAGGGCTTCCGGGGGCGAACCTCGGAGTGATCTCCGGAAATGGGAAATGGGCGATCAACAATCAGGGGATTTTCACCGCGACCCCACCGGTCACTTTCTCCCCTTGCTCGTCACTCTCCTTCTCCCGTCACCCTAAGTTTGGTCACTCATGACTGTGAATCGGCCAGGTCGGTCCGGATGCCCTCGAAGGCATCCAGAAATCCCCCGCCTTCCTCCCCGGCGTCGAATTCCCCAAGCCATCGCCGGATATAATCCAGGTCCAGGGAAGGGTTCCTGAGCAGCACCGACCGAATGTCCTCGAGGTCCCGTGGCCTCCCCGCGAAGATCTTGTGGATGATCAGGTCCTCGGCGGCGGCGAAAGCCACATCCTCTCCGCCCACCGACACCTTTCGGGACCTTGAGATCGCCTCCTTCTTATAAGGGGTGAAGGAAAAGATGAAATCCACCCGGATCCCCGTCACAGTATCCAGGGCGGGCAGGACCATTGTCCGACGGACAAAGTCCTCCACCCCCTCGGTGGCCGGTCTCAGGCCAATTTTGCCGAGGAGTTCGAGGACATCGGGCAGTCTGTCCGTTTCCGCCCCCAGAGTGACGTCGATATCCTTGGTCAGGCGGGGCTCTCCGTGGAGGAGGAGAGCCTGTCCCCCAATGACCATATAGGGGATTCCCTGTGCTGTCAGGGTCCGGCCTATTTTGGAGAGGAGATTTTTGAACATGAATGTAGGATCCGTGCGATCCTGATGTCGGTCTCTATTCCGTCCAATGGGTCCCTGGTGGGAAGAACCCCCAGTGCCCTTCCTTCCTCCCAGAGGTCGGTAAAGATCCGAAGGGCTTTTTCATAATCAGGGCTTCCCTGGCTCCTGGCCAGATCCTCCTCGAATTTCCTTATGAGACGGGGGTTCTTGATCACCGTTTATTCTCCAACTTATTGATTAATTTATTTTTTTTAGCCCTTTTAGACAAGGCAGAGGCAAAAGGAGCCAGGGCTGGATGATAAACACGAGTCCTAATTTCTCAGTCCTAAGTGCTCAGTGTTAAGTGAAAAGTGAACGGTGCCCTTACTTATCTCTTAGCACTTATCTCTTAGCACTGATAAACACTTATCTCTTAGCACTTAGGACTGCCTTCACACCAATCTCCCAACACCCGCCTTGACCCTTACCTCTCCCCGGTTAACCGGGGACGTTCGGGCCCCACGGTTCCTAATTGGTGTTTCCCGCCGCTCCCCCGGTGCCGTCCCCGTCGTTGCTCTCGGATGTGCTTTCGAAGGAGTCCCCCACGGCGTTCTCGTCGTAACCGCTGGTCACGCCGTCGGAGACGGCGTCCCTGGTGTCAGCCGGCCTGGTGGTGATCGACGGGAGGTCCCTTGACGGAACGGCATTGGGTGCCGTGGACCCGATGCCGGGCTTCTTCCCCTTGTCCCAGTTCTTCCAGTCGTTGCGCCGTTTGAACCTCTCCACGGTATCGAAGCCCCGGCCGTCCACCACCGTCAGGGACCGGCCCTTGCCCACCTCCGTTCGGCTTTCCTCGCTGCCCTGCAGGTCGGTTACCTCGACCAGGCCGGCGTAGACGGCGACCCGGGTGGTCTCCTCGCCCGTGACCACGCCGAAGGTTGTCCCCTTGACGCCGGCGATGAGGTGCCGGGTTCGGACCTCGAACCCGCCTTCGGTCCCCTCGGGTGACACCCTAAACAGGCCGGTCCCCCGGTCCATGTCTATCCTTCTGATCTCCCTGCCCCGCCCGCCGCTGAAGATGGACGGCACCGTCACGACGGTGTTCTCGAAGAGGCGGACGGTTCCGGTGGCATGGCGGATCTCGGCCCGCCCCCCGGGCCCCGCCCAGACCTTGTCCCCCGCCTCCAGGACCATGTTGCCCTCGGCCTGGATCCATTCGCCGGCCCCGTGGGCCCGGATCTTCACGTCACCGACAACCCGGCCGAGGACCGGTACGGTCACGTCCTCCTCGGCGGAAAGGGCCTGGGGGAAGGTCAACCAGACCATCGCCGCGGCGGCCAGGACGGTCAGGAACGTTCGTCTGCGGAAGCTCATCGCGTCACCTCCATGCAGTTCAGATCACGGACAGGAAGATCCGGACCAGTTCAGGGTCAAAGTGGGTCCCGGCGCACCGCTCCAGCTCCCCCCTCGCGGCAGGTAGATCGAGGGGCTTCTTGTAGGGGCGCTCGGACACCAGGGCCTCGAAGACGTCCACGATGGAGAAGACCCGGACCACCAGGGGGATGTCGCCGCCCCGGAGCCCGTCCGGGTATCCGGACCCGTCGAAGCGCTCGTGGTGGCTGCGGACGATGGTCTTGACATCCTCGGGAAGGGGAAGGTCCTCGATGATGGCGTAGCCCGACTCCGGGTGGCTGCGCATGATCTCGAATTCCTCCTCGGTCAGGCGGCCCTCCTTGAGGAGGATCCTGTCCGGGACGGCTATCTTGCCGATGTCATGGAGCAGGGCCCCGATGTGGACGGCCTCGATCTGTTCCTCGTTCAGGCCGCAGGCCCGGCCGAACCGGCGGAGGTACTCGGCGGATTTCTCGGCGTGGGCCCCGGTGTAGTGGTCCCGGGAGTCGAGGGCCTTGCTGATGGCCTTGATGGTGTTCAGGTAGAGATCTCTGACCTGCCGGTTCAGGTCGTCCGCCTCCAGGAAGTATCCCGTCTGGGTGGCGAAGGACAGCAGGACCCGAAGGTCCTCCTCTCCCGGCCGGCCCCTTTCCCGGGAAACATACAGGACGCCCGCCGGCCGGCGCACCGTCCGGAGGGGGATGTAGAGGGACCAGCCCTCAACGTCCCGGACCCCGATGACGTCGTTGCGGTCCATGGCCTCCCGGAGCAGATCCTCGTTCGCACCGACCCTCCCTTCCCCGGCAGCCTCTTCCCTGGACCATCCGGAGCCGTCTCCGGCGGCACGGAACAGGACCACCTGGTCCAGGTCCAGGACCTGGCGGAGCAGGACCAGGGGGACCACGTAGGGGGGCCGTCCGGTTCTCTCGGCCTCCTCGAGCTCACCCAGCTTCAGGATCGCCTCCGCCTTGCGCCTCTCCAGGCCCAGGGCCCGTTCCGCTCCCCGGGTGGAGACGGCAAGCCGGACCGGCAGTTGGATCATTCCCACCAGCAGGAGCGGCACGATCTCGAGGATGATCCCACCGGACAGGAGAAGCCAGCCGGCCAGGATCACTGTACCCAGGTAGCCCGCCTGGACCAGGAGCCCGGTCCGCCAGCCCAGCCTGGCCAGGGCCCAACCGATGGTCAGCGAGGCCGCCGCGACCAGGAAGATCGACCATCCTCTTTCCGGCCGGTTCAGCCAGGAACGGTTCAGGGCGGACTGGACCACCGCAGCGTGGATGTAAACGCCGGGTACGATGCCCACGGAGGTCTTCCAGATGTCCCTGAGCTCCTGGGTGGTGGCACCGACCAGGACCACTCTTTCCCGGAAGAAACCTTCCTCCGCCTCACCGTCGAGGACCCGATAGAAGGAGATCCTCGGGATGGAGTTGAGGTCGTGCGGCGACATCCTGATCAGCGCGCCTTCGGGGGCCTGAGAGGGAACCGTCGGGTCGAGGTATCTTGCCCCCACCATCCCAAGTGGCGGATGGAGCCGGTCCCCGAAGGTGCCAACCGCCGGGGCTCTCCTCACAGTGTCGTCCTCGTCGACGGTGAACACGATCCCACCAATCCCCGCTGCCGCCTCGGCGAAGGCGGGAAGAGGCAGGCCCAGGTTCTGGATCCGAAATCCCTCGGGGGAGACCGTTTCCTGGGAGTGGGCCGCCAGGACCACGATCCCCGAGTCGCGGATGGCCTCGGTCAGAGCGAGGTCCTCGGCAGGGTCGGATGCGGGGGTGGACAGGTCGAGGTCCAGCAGGATCGCCCGCGCCCCGTCCCGGGCCGCCTCCCGAATGACGCGGCCATAAAGTGACCGGGGCCAGGGCCAGGTGCCCGTTCTCTTGATGGAGTCCCCGTCGATGGCGACCACCGCCAGCGGGGCCGGATGCCCCCCAGGGAGGAGGAGGGTGCGCACATCAACGGTCATGAGCTCGGCCCTCTCCAGCCAGCCGGCCAGCATGACCGCCGACACGAGGACCGCCACGCCAGGGGAGAGGAGGGACAGGCCGGAAGCCGTTCTCCACCTTCCTCTGCGTTCTGCCATCGGATCGTCCTCCTGCTTTTCCGGGGACCAGGGCCGGGCCGGGTCCGCTGTCCCCTGACGCACCTGTTCCCGGAGGATGACGCAAGATGGAGGCCAGTTTTCCGCCGGGCACTTTCGGCCTCAACACATTGAAAACAGGAGGATTTCTCTTTTTTGACAGAAATGACACAGGGGTAGTGCCGAAACTCATCGGGCGCGTTGTGACGGGAATTGTCAGTATGGAAGAGCAGAGGATTGGAACATAGAGATTAGAGCCTTGGAGATTAATCCAAAACCCAAAGTCCAAAATCCAAAAGGACAGTTCACCGTTCACCGTTCGCAGTTGGGAAACCGTTGTGATTTGTGATTCGTGATTCGAAAAGCTGGTTCTCAAGTCTGAAGAAAGTAGAGTTGAGAACTGTGAACTGTGAACTGAGTCCTAAGTACTTAGTGATATGTGATAAGTAAAAGCTCAGTATACTTATCTCTTAGCACTTATCTCTTAGCACTATACATCCTTCCCCCCTCACCCATGCGCCCCCCTGGACGCTGGCCTCTGGACTCATTTCTCCCCCTCTCCCCTTCGCAATTACTGTGGCCCTCAGTGGGGGCGTCTCAAGGGGCGCCTCTGTGTCCTCTGTGGTAAAGCTTTTTTTCCCGAGATTGCTTCACACGGGCATCTGTTCGCAATGACAACCGCTTGTTCGCCCCCTCGCCCTCATTAGACAATTGAGGTTTCAGATTATCTGGTCAGTATCGGTGTAACGAGGTATGGAGGTATCGAGGAATTCAACCTTAAGTTCCTTCTTTATTGTTCGAAACACTTCGATACTTCGCTACATCGACACCTCGGTACGCATTACCTTTAAATCGCTCCCCTCTGGACGCTGGCCTCTGGACTCTGGACTCATTTGTCCCCGCGTTTCCTGCTTCGCACTTTCCACCGGCCGGGTGCGCAGGCCTTTTCCAATGGACCGGGTTCACAGGTTGTGCCATCACAAAAAGTCTCATAAATCCGGCGATTTAAAGCCGCAAGCAGACATCGGAAATCTGGCACGGGCTTTGTAGGAGACAGGTAAAACCGGATTTCCATGCAGACAGGGGAAATAAAATGGATAGTCTGATGAGATCGGAAGGAGGTCTCTCCTCCGGGCGCCGATACACGGAAGAGGGAAATGTGGTATTTTTAAATTCTACAGGCTGTGGTACGCACGAGGTCGGCCGGGGCGGTCCAGTGGTCAACCCATCTCAAAACACCTTCAGACTATTTCACCTTTTCCTGGGGATCATTATGCTCCTCGCGCAGGGGTGCACGGCCCTCTGGCCTCCCGCGCGTCCCGAGAATCTCGACGCGACGGCCCTTTCAGCCCACGAGATAGAGCTCACCTGGACCTGTGACGACGAGGAGCCGTGGTACGACACTGACGCCCCCTATGTCGACTACGCCGTCTACCGTGATGGACGGGTAGTGGCCTACAACGGGGACCTGGGATACATCGACGGCGGCCTGGCCCCGGACACCCTGTACTGCTACCGGGTGACGAGCTACTGGGCCGACAACTTCTACGATTGGATCTTCCCCCTGGAGTCGGGCAAGAGCAACGAAGCCTGCGCCCGGACCTATCCCCTGGGTTCCGTCTCCGGGACCGTGACCCTGGACGGAGCGGGCCTGGCCGGAGTCCTGGTGGAGATCAGCGCTTCCCTGTCCGGCCAGCCCCTCGCCGGGACCACCACCGGCCCCGCGGGGCAGTACGCCTTTCCCGACCTGGAGGAAAACGGATACCTCATCACTCCCACGCTTGCCGGATACACATTCTCCCCCGATTACCGGTCCGTCCAGATCCGGTACTGGGACGTATCCGGCCAGGACTTCACGGCGGTCCCGGAGCCGTAGTCACAGTGAGTGATCCGTAGGAACCAGTTCACTGTTCACCGTTGAAAGGCCGCAGTGATTCGTGATTCGTAATTAGTGATTCGGAAATGAATCCAAAATCCAAAGTCCAAAATCCAAAAAGACAGTTCACAGTTCACGGTTCACCGTTCACAGCTCGAGGATTGCTTCACCCGGGCATCGGTTCGCAATGACAAACGCTTGTTCGCCCCCTCGCCCCCTCTGGACCCTGGCCTCTGGACTCTGGACTCAGTTATCGCCCCCTCGCCCCCTCGCAATTACTGTGGCCCTCTGTGGCGGCGTCTCAAGGGACGCTTCTGTGTCCTCTGTGTTAAAGCTTTTATTCCCGAGATTGCTTCAC
>CP070719.1:1342889-1355321 GCA_020350725.1 bacterium | reverse complement strand
AGTTCTGAGAGATAAGTGATAAGAGATAAGTATATTGAGCTGTTACTTATCACATATCACTGAGCACTTAGGACTCAGGTCTCAGCTCTCAGTTAGTACGTGGAACATGGAACGTAACTCAACGGACACGGAGAGAAAAGCGGTTGTCATTGCGAACCGGAAACCGCGTGAAGCAATCCCATGAAAGGCGGACGCGGGGACACGGGGACAAATGAGTCCAGAGTCCAGAGGCCAGGGTCCAGAGAGGGCGCAGAGGAGATGGGGCGAACAAGCGGTTGTCATTGCGAACCGGAAACCGCGTGAAGCAATCCCATGAAATGCTGACGCGGGGACACGGGGACGCGGAGAAAAAACGAATCACAAATCACGAATCACTAATCACGGCGGTTCCCAACTCTGAACGGTGAACTGCACTGTGAACCCCGAACTAGGTTCTCCCCGCTTCGCACAGCAGGATCACCTCCCGCACCACCTTGGCCGCCACGGCGCCGGAGGGGCCTCCCATCCCGGGGCCGGCGGGGCTGTACTCAACCACGTCGGCGCCGACTATGGGCAGGCCTCTGAGGGCGTGCAGGAAGTTCAGGAGTTCCCTGAAGAAAAGGCCGCCGGGCTCCGGAGCACCGGTCTCGGGCAGGATGGAGGGGTCGAGGACGTCAAGATCCAGGCTCAGGTAGAGGGGCCGGCCTCCAAGGCGGTCACGGATCTCGGAGGGAGTGTCAATGATGGTTCCAACCGATCGGGCCATCTTCCACTCCTCCCGGGTGCCGGACCTCACGCCCCACTGGAAGACACGGTCCGACCCCAACAGATCCATCACCCGTCGCATAACCGTGGCGTGGGTGTGCCGGTCGGATTCGTACTCGTCCCTGAGATCGAGGTGGGCGTCGACGTGAAGGACGCACAGGTTCGGATAGCGATCGAGGCAGGCGCCGACAGCCGCCAGGGAAATGAGGTGCTCACCTCCGAGGACGACGGGGATCTTTCCCTCAGCGAGCAGGGGCGCCATCGACTCCCGTATCCTCAGGGCAACCTCGTCCCATCCCGCGACGGGAACTTCGAGGTCGCCGAGGTCCCCCAGGCGGATCTCCTCGAGGTCCATGTCGAGCTCGGGGCTGAAGCTCTCCAGCACATCCGACCAGATCCTGATGGAATGGGGACCGAACCTCGAACCGGGCCTGAAGCAGGAGGTTCCGTCGAAGGGCACTCCCATCAGGACCACGTCCCCATTTTCCGGTGAGCTGTCAGCACAGAGAAATGTGGCTGTCCGCTTCCAGGTCATTCCTGAAGGGCCTCGACGAGGAATCTGGGACGGGCGAAACAGGCTGTGTGGATCTCAGGAGTGTAGTAGCGCGAGGCCAGGGACGCGCCGTCCCCGAGCCGGGGTTCGGCCCCCGGATCCATCTGTCCGAGAACGAAGCTCCAGTTGCCGCTCGGGTAGGTGGTCACCGGAGCGAAGTAGAACCGAGAGACCCCGAAAATTCCACTCAGCCTCCTCGAGACCTCCTTCATGAAGGCCATGTGGTAGAAGGGTGATTCGGTCTGTGAGGCGAAAACCCCCTGAGCGGTCAGGGCACGGCGGCAGGACCGGAAGAAATCGGCCGAGAACAGGGCTTCGGCCGCTCCCACGGGATCCGTGGAATCGACCAGGATCGCGTCGAAGGTCCCGTCGGCGGCCTGGTCAAGGTATTTCACTCCGTCCTCGTATACGATGCTCACCCTCGAATCCCCGAGCCCGGCACTGATCTCCGGCAGGTATTCCAGGGAGGTCTCCACCACCATCCGATCGATCTCCACCAGGGTTACGGCCTCCACGGTGGCGTGCTTGAGGACCTCCCTGACCGTCCCGCCGTCTCCCCCCCCGACGACAAGGACATTCCTGGGGCGGGGATGGGTCAGGAGGGGAACGTGGGCCAGCATCTCATGGTAGACGAATTCGTCCCGTTCGGTGAGCATCACCAGCCCGTCCAGGAGGAGGACCTTCCCGAACTCATAGGTGTCCAGAACGTCGATGGACTGGAAGGGGCTTTCGGCATGGTAGAGGGCTTTTTTCACCTCGATGGTGATCCCGGAATGGGGGGTGTGTTTCTCGGTGTACCAGATGCTCAACCGGAATCCTCCCTGGTCCAGAGGACGACGGCGGCCATAGCCGCCCCCACGTTCTGGACATGGTGGGAGACGGATGTGCTCTCGAAGCGGGACACCTTCTGGTCTCTCAATATCAGCGCGTGGGACGCCATGTCCCTGCAGATCTGTTCCGTCTCCTCGGAAGGACCGGCGGCGCTGTACTCCATGATGACGCCGGGGTGCTCGGCATCCTCGGGGAAGGCGGCGGCAACAGCTGCGGAGATGGTCTGCCCCTTGACGGTGCTGGTAATGGAAGAATAGGCCACCGGGATCAGGGCGCCGAGGGGCAACGAAACGGGTTGGATCCGCGAGGCGCCGGGGGGAATGATGCTGCTCATCCTGACCAGGTTGGTGTTGCCGATGCCGGCATCGAGGAGGGCACCGTCGAAGGCGTTCAGGGGCATGTACCCTTCGGAACTGCCGCTGACCAGGAAATAAGCGTCGGGAAGGGGGATGATCATGTCAAACCTGTGACGACGCCGCCTGGCCGTTCGCAACCGGCTTGAATGTGGCGTCGGCTCCCAGGACCTTCAGGTCCCCGCGGAGCAGCTCCTTCTCCTGGGTGTTGCCTGCCCGGAAGGCCTTCCTGAGAAGTTCGTGGGCCACCCACGGATCGACGTTCTTCCCGCATGTGAACAGATCGACGGCCGCGTAGCCGTACTCCGGCCAGGTGTGGATGGCCAGGTGGGACTCGGCGATAACCACGACACCGCTGATACCGTGAGGAGAGAAACGCTGGAAGATCGAATCCACTATGGTGGCCCCGGCTTTCCGGGCCGCGTCCTTCATGGATCCTTCAATAAAATCACGATCGTTGAGAATGCCGGGATCGCAATCATAGTATTCGACCAGGATGTGCCTTCCCAGAGCTTTCATCTGTTGTCCCCTCCTTCCCGGGCTCGAACGGCCTGAACGGAGTCATCGCCTCCCGTTGATCTAACCTTTTCCCTTTAACCTTTCCACTGCGTCCGCAGGGCGCTAGGAGCAGTTTCTGGTTCTGGTTTCTGGGTTGCCCTGCCGTAGCTTTAGCGAAGGCTGGTTCTAGTCTAAACACTAAGATCTAGACACTAGATACTGTTTTTCCCCTTTCCACCTTTTCCTTTCCACTTTTCGCTGTATTAATGAAACATCGGCGGCGATACGACCCAGAGGATCTTCGCGGTCTTTCTGCCCGGGTTGAAAAGGCGATGGGGTCGATCGGCGGGGAAATAGAAGCACTCCCCCTTTTCCAGCCTGTAGGTGCCGCTGCCCTCGATCTCGAGGATAACCCTTCCCTCCAGGACCATTCCGAACTCCTCGCCCTCATGTCCCTCATCCACAGCGGATTTGTCAGGTTCAATACTCACCAGTGCCGGATCCATGAGGTGCTGCTGGGCGCCGGGGATCAGGAGCTCGATGATCTCCTCTTCGTCCTCACGGTCCACCCGCACACGGTCGTCGACGGTGAAAACGACCTTCTGTTCCTCCAGTTGACGGAAGAACTCAGAGAGCGTCGTGCCGAGGACATCCAGGATCTGCGCCAGCGCCTCGATGGAAATAGAGGTCCTGTCCCGTTCCACCAGTGAGATAAAGCCCCTCGTGAGATCGGATCGAAGGGCGAGCTCGTCCTGCGTCAGATTGTTGGCAACCCGCAGCCGTTTTATTCTCTGCCCTACCTTCATCGTTCCTGCTGAGTGAGCCCCTCAGATGGGCCGCAAGGGTACTTCTGACCGCCACTCCCCATGCACAATATAATAGACTAAAAAGTTTAATAAAATGCGCTTTTAATCCGCAGAAGCGATTTTGTCAAGGGAATAAAGGCAAAAAAAGCCATTCGGCGGTAAAATACCGGGATTACGAGGGAGGCGCGGGTCAAATATCGCCCGGCGCCCTGTTATTTTCGGTGGGGAAATTCAGGGATCTGGGTGGAATTTCAATTTCAAACTGGACCGCTTGTTATCCCGTTCTCTGAACGCCGGTCAGGGGGATTCCTCTCGGATCCACTTCTCTCCGTCGAACCGTGCCACCCCTGCCTTTGTCGCCACCCAGACCTCGCCGTCCGGATCGGGGGCGATCAGCTCTATCAGGTCACTGGGGAGTCCATCGGACGCCCTGTACGATGTCCATACCTCTCCATCGAAGACGGAAATTCCGCGGTTGGTCCCGCACCAGACCTTCCAATCGCTGTCAATGGCGACGGTCCTGATCTCATTGTCCACGAGTCCGCTTTCTTTCGTGAAGTTGCGCCACTCCGATCCGGTGAACTTGGACAGGCCCTTCCTGGTTCCGAGCCACTTGTTGCCCTGGGCATCGACGGCAACCGTCAGGACATGATCGTCCACAAGGCCATCCTGCTCGGTCAGCACCTCTACCACCCTATCGTCCCTGATGTGGGCAACTCCTTTGGACGTTCCCGCCCAGATACTGTTGTCCGTATCAACTCCGATACCCAGAACCTCGCTGGCCGGAAGGCCCTGGTCCTTTCCAATGAGGGAGAAACCGCCGCCTCTATCCTGTCTGTCGAGTCCCTCCTCGGTGGCTACCCAGAGCCGGCCCTCCTCGTCCAGGACCAGATCGTTGATCCTCTTGCCCGCGAGCCCTTCACGCTCGCCCACGAATTTCCTGGATCCGGAACCGACCCGGTAGACAACAAGGCCGGCCTCCGACCCCATCCAGAAGGTCTTGCCGTTGGTGACGCTCGGAATAAGGAAGACGCCCCGGGCGTACTTCCGCCAAACCCCGTTCATCAGCGTGTATCGGTGGGTCTGGATATCCTCCCTGTTTCCGACACCGTCCACCGCGAAGAACTGCAGCGTCGTCGCTCTGATGAATCGAAAGGAGGACGTGTAAAGCGGTCCCGCGGTATTGGGAGCCTGACCATCCACGGAGTAGTGGATCCTGGCCCCCTCCTCCGTCTCGAGGCTGACGGAAATGGGTGGTTTAAAGGTCCCGCCGGGCGGGGACACGACCGTCCTCGGCGGCGCACCATCCAGGACAAATCGAGCCTCCTGGACCTCCTGGCGGTTCCCTGCCCGGTCCACGGCGAAATACCTGACCAGGGTGTCGCCGGTCAGGATGATGGGCGCCCTGTAAGGGGTGGCCTTCTCGTCGGGAAGGGATCCGTCAAGGGTGTAATAGACCGACGCCGCCTCCTCGGACACCTCCAAGCGGACGGTCAAGGGCGAAGCATAAAGCCCGGGATCGGGGTAGATCTTCACAGTCGGCGCCAGACTGTCGACGACATAATTCTCGACCTCTGTGCTGCTGCGGTTTCCCTGGGTGTCGACTGCGAAAAATTTCAGGACCGTGTTCATTTCCAGGAGAAGAGGTTCGGTGTACTGAGAAGATCTTTCCGTCGGTTCGGAGCCGTCCACAGTGTAATAGACGATGCACTCCTCATTGGACTGCATCCTCACCAGATCCCCGGCTTTGAATTCCTCGGGGCTGGGGACGGCGCTCACAACAGGTGGTGTCGTGTCGACGAGGGTTTTGATCAGTCTGTAGACATATCTCTCCTGCCTCAGAGGTTCCCTCTCCCCCGTCTCGTCAACGGCGAAGAACCGCAGGACGGTATCGGTGGCGATGAGAAGGGGGGTGGTGAATACGAGGCTGGACGTATCCGGTTCGGATCCGTCAAGGGTATAGTATATCGTGGCTCCCGGTCTGGATACGAGCCTGACCTGGATCCGGTTCACGTAGTCACCGCCGGGAGGTTCGGCAGTGGTTCGAAACTCCTCTTTTCCGGTAGGGCTTGCCTCGATGCGGTAAAGGGCCTCCATGATCTTTCCCCTGCCGTCCGTTGGATGGACCGCAACGTATTTGAACACAGTATCCCTGTCTATGATCAGAGAGTCCTCGAAGAGAGGCGAACGCGTGGAGGGCCTGGAGCCGTCGAGTGTGTAATGGACCACCCAGCCCGAGGGGGCCAGGATGCGAAGAGAGACAGGTGAGCGGTAGGTTCCCGGTGGCGGTTGAAGGGTAACGTCCTGGGTCCACCCTGAAGATATGGGCAGAACGAGGAGGATAACGGCCAGGACAGCGTGGGGGAGATGGAAGCGTCGCTGAAAAAAGTTCGGGGACTTCCCGGGCATGGTAAGGGTCACCGCAGTTCCTTTCCTTGTGGCACCCTGGCCGAGGGGGCACGTTAAAACGATTTTACGCCGGAGGGCCCACCCGCCGGTGTCGGCAGACAGGGCGAATCAAGTTTACCGCCCGTCAATGTTATTGGAACTGGGCTTCGATGGCAATATCTTCCTGTAAACCCAGCATTCAACATTCCAGACTCCGGATTCCGGGCACCGGATCCCAATCCGAGGCCCAAAAGAGCACCTCTGGCAGCCCTGTGGTTGATGTTTTGATCCCTTTATCCGGGGCTCGGGAATATTTTTTCTCCAAATCCAGGCTTCCAACACCCGAAACCTGTTCTGGGCAAAAAACCTGCTATAATTTTCCAAATGGCGACCCAGACGATGAGAGCCCTGACAGTCGTTCCCGGCACGAAAAAGATGTCCGTCCGGACCATTCCCGTTCCCTCGCTGGATACGGACGATACCCTGGTTCGTATCACCCGCGTGGGGTTTACCCGCCGGGACCGTCTGATCCTCGAGAACCCACAGACCGTTTTACCCGATGATGCCGAATACATCATCCCTGGGCACATCGCCGTGGGGCGGGTGGTTGAAACCGGGCCCCTCGTCCGAGACCTGCAGGTGGGCGATATCGTCGTTCCGACGATCAGGCGCGACTGCAACAAGTGTATCGACGCCCGGAGCGACCTCTGCCCCCACCCGGAAAGGTACATGGACTCAGGCCTTACCGGGGCGCACGGATTCGCCAGGGAATTTATCTCCATGAAAAGCCGTTATCTGGTGAAGGTCCCGGAGGAGCTCGAGGAACAGGCACTCCTACTCGCTCCCCTCAGTGTGGCCGAAAAGGCCCACAGTGAGGCACTGGAGATAGCAAAACGTTTCGATTTCTACTGCTACCATGACGCGGAGTATCTCGCCCCCAGGGCACTCGTCTCGGGGATAGGGCCAGTCGGCATCATGACGACCTACCTGCTCTCCCTCTACAACTACCGGATCACCGTCTTCTGCAGGAGAAAATCGGACGACGACAGGTCCATTATCTTCGAGCCTCTCGAGGTCGAGTACATCAACACGTCGCGGGTCCCTCTGGATCGCCTGGAGAAGGCGGGCTACAGCTTCCGGCATATCTTCGAGACCACCGGAGACCCTGCCTACATCATCCGGACAATACCCCTCATGTCATCGAACGCCGTCATGGTCCTCATGGCGATGCCTGAAAGCCTGTCCCGGGACAACCGGATCGACATCGACGCCGGATATCTCTTCGGCAGGATGATATCCGGAAATCAGGTGATCATCGGCAGCATCAAATCGGGCCGCGACGCTTTCGAATCGGCAGTCAAACATCTGGTCGAGCTGAACGATCTGTTCGGCGGCGAACTGTCCAGGCTCGTCACCCACACCTATCCCCTGGAGGAATACGAGAAGATCCTTGCCCTCAAATCAAGGGACACCATCCTGCCCGTGTTCGATCTGACCTGAAGATGCCCCATCAGCGAACGGCCCGGAAAATCGAGTCGCCCCGACGGAAACAGGCAGCCACGACCGCGAATGTCTTCCTCGCCCTCGCTTTTCTCGCCGTCATACTCAGGGGCGTCGTGGACCTCGGCGCGGGACCTCCTCCGCCAGAAGAATCCACCCTCCAGAGGGCGCTCCCGGATGCCGTCCGCTTCGAGAAGCACCCGGATCCCTTTCCACACTACCTGGCCTACGGCGGATCGGGAAATGTGATCGGCGCAGTGGTCCTCACCGACGACTGTCCACCGCCGGTCAAGGGGTACATGGGGGTGATACACCAGGCCGTAGGCGTCACGGACAGGGGCGTCATGGCCGGCATCGTCCCCTACAGCCATAACGAAACCCCCTATTACATGGACATGGTCCTGGACTCCGGCCTTCCGGCCGATCTGTCGGAGGTGGATCTGAAGACGACCTACCCGGATCCGGACACCATCTCCGGGGCAACCGTATCCTCTAGGGCCATTATCCGGGATGCCAGGGCGGCAGCCATCATCGCCGCCCGTTCCCTCTTCGGCGTGGAAACCGTCGAGCCGGAAAGGGATCCCTCCGTCGGCCCCGTTCCCTGGCGGGCCATCCTCCTCGCCTGCTGTCTTATCCTGTCGCTTGTCGCAGGGCGGTTCGGGTCCCCGCGGTGGCTCAGGGAGGCGACCATCGTCCT
This sequence comes from bacterium, assembly GCA_020350725.1. GTDB lineage: Bacteria > BMS3Abin14 > BMS3Abin14 > BMS3Abin14 > BMS3Abin14. The sequence goes on along the minus strand of CP070719.1, from coordinate 1,346,951 downwards.
GAACCTGCTGGTGGTGGGCATCCTTGTCAACTCCCCCCTCACCCTGTCGGTGTCGAGCAGGCTGATGGTCTTTAATTTTCCCGGCTGGGGGAGCACCTATCTCATCCTGATCCTCCTCTACCTGCTCGTGTCTATCCCTCTGTCCGGAAGGAGCTATTGCCGACTCGTCTGCCCGTTCGGTGCGCTGCAGCACCTCGCCGATCGATGTTGCCCCTGGAAGATCACGCCCGGGGCCGCCGTGGTCTCCCTCCTGCCGCCCTTCAGGAAGGCCCTCCTGGCCCTCCTGCTCACCCTGGCTGTGCCCCTGGGAATGAGCGGTTTTTCCCAGATCGAACCCTTCTACGCCCTCTTTTCCTTCAGGATGACCACCCTTGTCTGGATATTTGTAACCGTTGTTATTATAGTATCCTTGTTCTGGAGGCGATTCTGGTGCAACGCCTTTTGTCCCACCGGCACGCTCCTCGCGCTCCTGAGCCGCCTCATCCGCCCCGTGAAGGGAAAGTTCGATGAATCGATATGACGGGCTGTCCGAACGCGCTGCATTTTTCCTGCTGGTCCTGGTGACGCTCCTCCTCCTGACCGTTGGGTGGCACCGGGAGATCTCAGCCAGATATCCCCTTTCCGATCTCCCCTCGGTAAACCTGGTTGTCGTCCGAGAGCAGGTTGGACGGGGGAACCTGAGCCGTTCGGAAGCCCGATACTACAGGATGATGCATGCTGGGTCTGACACCGCCGAAATTCGTTGAGTGCACCCTCTGCCCCAAGATGTGCCGGATGGCGCCCGGGCAGCGGGGGGATTGCCGGGTGAGGTACAACGACGACGGGCGTCTTTTCTCCCTGGTCTACGGAAAGGTATGTGCCGTTCACGTCGATCCGGTTGAGAAAAAACCCATGTTCCACTTCCTGCCAGGCACAGGGGCGTTCTCCATCGCCACAGCCGGCTGCAATCTCCACTGCCTCTTCTGCCAGAACTGGGAGATCTCTCAGGCCAACCCCGAAGACACCAGCAACAGGGACATGCCTCCCGAAACCGTAGTCCGACAGGCCCTCCAGACCCGTTGTTCTTCCATCGCCTACACCTATTCCGAACCGGTGGTCTTTTACGAGTATGTCGAGGACACCGCCGGCCTGGCCAGGGAGAGGGGAATTCGGAACATCCTGGTGACGGCCGGTTTCATCAATCGGGACCCTCTTCGTCGGCTGTGCCGTGTCATCGACGGCGCAAATGTGGATCTCAAGGGTTTCACGGAAGACTATTACCGGGAGATCTGCTTCGGAAATCTACGCACCGTTCTGAACACCCTCACCACCATGAGGGAGGAGGGTGTCGTCCTTGAGGTCACCAACCTGGTGGTCCCGACACTCAACGACGACATGGGAAAGATCAACGGCATGTGCCGGTGGATGGTCAGGGAACTGGGACCGGATGTCCCCCTGCATTTCTCCCGGTTCTACCCCACCTATCGGATGAAGGACCTGCCGCCCACTCCCACCCGGACCCTGGACCAGGCGAGGCAGACGGCGCTGGACGCAGGCCTGAAATACGTGTATGTCGGCAATGTCCCCGGCCACGACGGCGAGGACACCTTCTGCCCGAACTGCGGCAGGAGAGTCATCGACCGCTACGGCTACAGGATCCTGTCCAACCACGTCGTCGACGGTAAGTGCCGGTTCTGCGGGGAGGGGATCTATGGGTTTTATCGAAGAAAGTGACGGGAGATAAGTGACAGGTGATAAGAGATAAATGATAAGAGATTTGAAGAATAGAATTACTTAGCACTTATACTTAGCACTCAGGACTGATTGTCATGAAACTTCTTTCCAGAAGACACCTTCTCGGCCTCCTCGCCATTGCGGCGGCGGCCGCGGCCCTGCCGGCAAACCTTCTCCTTAAAAGGAGGCGCTCGGGAACAGGCCGCAAGGAGGCCCGGTTCTATCGCACGCTCACAGTCCTTCTCCTGGCGGTCCTCCTCCCCGCTCTCGGTGCTACCTCAGCCTGCTCCAGATCGGTGCAGGAGCCGGTGGTGGCCGGCAGTTTCTACCCGTCGGACGCCGATACCCTCCGCAGGATGGTCCGCAAATATCTGGAGGACGCGGGCAAACCCCGGATCAGGGGTGAGATCCTGGGCCTCATCGCCCCCCATGCCGGCTACATCTACTCCGGGCCGATAGCCGGTCACGCCTATCGGCAGGTAAGCGGAGAGAGTTACGACCTGGTGGTGGTCATAGCACCCTCGCACACGGCCCCGTTCAACGGGGTGTCCGTTCTCCTCAGGGACGCTTACCGGACCCCGATGGGGGAGGTCCCCCTCGACCGCAACCTGGCCGCCGCCCTCACGGAGAGGACCCAGTGGATCCAGTACGTTCCGGCCCTTTTCGCTCGGGAGCACTCCCTCGAGGTTCACCTGCCCTTCCTGCAGGAGACTCTGAAGCCCGGATTCAGGGTCCTTCCCGTGGTCATGGGCAATCCCTCCTCGGCTCTGGCCAGGGCCTTTGCCGACGTGCTGTCCGACGCCGTCCGGGGACGAAAGGTCCTGTTCGTGGCCAGTTCGGACATGTCCCATTACCACCCCTACGATAACGCCGTCACCATGGACCTGAAAACACTGGATCTTATCGGGAGCGGGAATCCGGACGAGCTCTTCTCGGCCTGCACCACCCGCAAGTCCGAGCTGTGCGGACTGGGACCGGTCCAGGTCATGATGCACCTGGCCCGAAAGATGGGTATCAAGAGCGCAAAGGTCCTGAAGTACGCCAATTCCGGCGACACGGCCGGTGACCGGGCCCGGGTGGTGGGTTACGGTTCCATTGCCTTCGTCAGGGACGGCCCCGGCCTTTCCCTCGCCGACAAACAGTCTCTCCTCACCCTCGCCCGGAGATCCCTCGACCAGTTCGTCAGGGAGGGAACCCTCCCCAGCGTCTTTCCGGGCTCGGAGGCCCTGAAGGAACCCGGCGCCAGCTTCGTCACCCTGAAGATCGGGGACCAGCTGAGGGGATGTATCGGACAGCTTGAGGCGACGATGCCGCTTCACCGATCGGTGGCGGAGATGACCCGGTCCTCGTGCAGCCGAGACATGCGGTTCAAGCCGGTGCAGCCGGAGGAGGTGGACCGCATCCGGATCGAGATATCCGTTCTGACACCCTTCTCACCGGTAACGGATCCCCTGGACATCCGGGTCGGGGAGGACGGCCTCTACCTGGCGGCCCAAGGCCGGACCGGCGTCCTCCTGCCCCAGGTTCCCGTCGAGCAGGGCTGGGACCGGAACGCCTTCCTGGATGCCATCTGCCGGAAGGCGGGACTGCCGTCGGGCGCCTGGAAGGAGGCGGGGGCAAAACTGTATAAATTCCAGGCGGATGTGTTCAGCGAGTGAGGGCGGGATCCCAGGTTCCAGTTCACGGTTGGGGAAGAGCCGTGATTCGTGATTAGTGATTCGTGATTAGGCGTCGAATCCAAAATCCAAAGTCCAAAATCCAAAATTTAAAATACCTCTGTGGTCCTCTGTGATGCGGTCTGAAAGGGACCGCTCTGTGTCCTCTGTGTTAGATTCATTCCTCCTGGATTCCGGGTCCTGACTCCTGGCTCCTTTTCAAAGGTGCTTCCCCGAGCGGGGTCTGCTGGGATTGCTTCACGCGGTTTCCTGTTCGCAATGACAATCGCTTGTTCGCCCCCTCGCCCCTTCCCCCCCCTCGCGCTCTCGCGATGGGCTTAGTCCCCATGTCTCCGTTGTTCGTGATGCACCTTCCATGTTCCAGGTGCTAACTGTGAACGGGGAACTGAGTCCAAAGTGCTAAGTGATATGTGATAAGTAACAGCTCAGTAGACTTATCTCTTATCACTTATCTCTTAGGACTGTAATATCCTTCCTCCTTCTCCCCCTCGCCCTACCGCCCATGCGCCCCCTCTGGACGCTGGCCTCTGGACTCTGGACTCATTCCTTCCCGCGTCCGCCTTTCCCTCCCTCGCGTCCCGGGAGCAGCGGGACCCGGCACAAACCACAAGACAACAAGCCTAAAATAATATAACATTTTCCGGATGATTAAGGACCTGAGGATCCATGGAGT
>CP070719.1:1340078-1342789 GCA_020350725.1 bacterium | reverse complement strand
TCCCGAGGCGGTGGAGGACATCCGGAAGAAAGTACTGGGATCGAAGGCGGATTTCGGCGTCGCCCTCGACGGTGACGCCGACAGGATAGGAGTCGTGGACGAAACCGGGGCGGTCATCTGGGGTGATATGCTCCTCCTGGTTCTGGCCAGAGACATTATCGGTCAGTGGAGAGAGAGGGGAGGGGAAGATGAACCGCCCCTGGTCATATCCGAGGTCAAGGCATCGCAGGTTCTCTACGACGGCGTCGAGAGGGCAGGGGGAAGGGCGCTGATGTGGAAGACGGGCCACTCGCTCATCAAGGCCAAGATGAAGGAGACGGGTGCCCTGCTCGCGGGGGAGATGAGCGGCCACCTCTTTTTCTCCGACCGCTATTACGGCTATGACGACGCTGTGTACGCCTCCATCAGGCTGGCCGAGGTCTACGTCCGGGCGGTCAAAGAGGGCAGGCTGGAGAGGTTTTCAGACCTCCTCCGGGACATTCCGAGGCTCTCGAACACGCCTGAGATCAGGATCCCCTGCCCGGATGAGAGCAAATTCCGTGCTGTCGAAGAGGTGACGAGGCTTCTCATCGAGCACAGGGGCACGGGAGACGAACCGGTGATCAGGGACGTCGTGGACGTCGACGGCGTCCGGGTGATCTTTTCCAACGGGTGGGGCCTTCTGCGGGCCAGCAATACCCAGCCGGTCCTCGTCATGAGGTACGAGGCAGACAGCGATGAGGGCCTCGACCGATACCGGGCGTTCCTGGACGGGGTGGTCCAATCGGTCATCGGAAGATAAGACGGGGGGGGAGAAAAGAGTCCAGAGGCCAGAGGCCAGCGTCCAGAGGAGGCTACAGGGGCGGACACGGGGAGAAAAGCGGTTGTCATTGCGAACCGCTACCCGGGTGAAGCAATCTATAACTGGGAATCGTGAACGGCGAACCGTGAACTAGTCTTCTCGAATCACTAATTACGAATCACTAATCACGGCGGTATTCAACTGTGAACTGCGAACCGTGAACGGTTAACCGGTACCTATCCTTCGCCCCTGGTCCTCCGGGCCCCGCCGGCCTCGAACGTCTACCACGACCTTCTCCGGTACCCGACCGTGGGCAGGGGAATCATCAGCCGTTTCAACAGGGGAAAGTGGGGGAGGCTGTTTGACTCATACTCCTGGAAAACAGGTAAGGACCTGGAAGACCCGAACCATTCTCCTGTGGACGGCCGTCGGGGGCGCCGCTGTGTTCGCTCTCCTGACCCTGATCTCCGACCTGGAAGCGCTCGGGACCGCCCTGACCGATTTCCCCCTCCTGCTGCTCATTCCGGTGGGGCTCCTCTCCCTCGGAAACTATTTCCTGCGGTACGTCAAATGGCACCTTTACCTGAGAATCCTCGGCCACGCCATACCCCCATGGCAGAACATGCTGGTCTTTCTCTCCGCCTTCGCCCTGACGGTGACGCCGGGCAAGGTGGGGGAGTTCGTCAAGGCTTTCATCCTGAGAGTGCGCTTCGAGGTCCCCTATACCGCCTCGACGGGGGTCCTCCTCATGGAGCGTTTCACGGACGTCGTGGCCATCCTCCTGCTGTCCTGTCTGGGCCTCTTTCTCGAATTTCTCCACTGGTCCGTGGCCGTCATCTCCCTGGCCCTGATGATCGGTTTTATCCTTCTCCTGCGCCACAGGCCCCTGGCGGGGTGGTTGATCCACCAGACAACCCGATTCGGTCCCCTGAGGCGGTTTTACGACCCTCTGCACACCTTCTACGACGATGGGTGGGCTCTCCTGGAGTTGAGGACTCTGATCCCGGCCCTCGCGGTCAGCATCCTGGCCTGGTTCCTTGAAGGAGTGGGATACGCCCTCGTGGCGTGGGGTTTCGGCAGCACCATCACCCTCACGGAGGGCGTCTTCATCTACTCGGCGGCTATTCTGGCCGGAGCGCTGACCCTGTTCGCAGGCGGGTTGTTCGCCACGGAGGGCGGGATGGTCGGCCTGGGGATGGCCTTCGGAATGTCCCGGTCCGTGTCGGCGGCCGTGACGATCATATGCCGGGTGATGACCCTCTGGTTGGCCGTGGTAATAGGTTGGGCCGTCTTCCTCTTCACGCCGAGCCTGAGGGCCCTTCTCAGGGCCTCATCGGAGGTGGCGGAGGGCCCTGAGACGGCGGAAATGGTGTAAAGGACAGTACACAGTTTCCGGTTCACAGTGGGGAAGTAGAGGATTAGAGCATTGGAAATTAGAGATTAAGGATCAATCCATTCCCAGATATTAGTTCGCCCGCTCAGGTAACGGTTCCCACTCGAAGCCGTAATCCAAAAACCGGATCATCTTATGCGAACGGGGGAAGAGGTCGATTCCTGCACCTTCGCCCGACCTCTTCCCAGATAAAAGTTCGCCCGCTCGGACAACCATTCACACCCGAAGCCCTGATCGAACAAGATAGTTCCCAGAAAACAGTTTCCAGTTCCCAATTAAGACCTGGAACATAAATCTTATGCGAACGGGGGAAGAGGTCGATTCCTGCACCTTCGCCCGACCTCTTCCCGGATATTAGTTCGCCCTCTCAGGTAACGGTTCCCACTCGAAGCCATAATCCAAAAACCGGATCATCTTATGCGAACGGGGGAAGGGGTCGATTCCTGCACCTTCGCCCGACCTCTTCCCAGATAAAAGTTCGCATAAGATATATTATGTTAAGTCAAACCCATATCCCGATCCGGACCCCCAGGACGT
>CP070719.1:1330920-1339978 GCA_020350725.1 bacterium | reverse complement strand
GGTGCTTGCCCTCCTGATGATCCCGTGGACCTCATAGCCCTTGTGGAGAAGCAGTTCGGCAAGATAGGATCCATCCTGCCCCGTGATTCCTGTGATAAGGGCTTTCTTCAATTGATCGGCCTCCTTGAAAATGACCCCTCGATTCCGGGATGGGAGAGGTTAATCCAAAGTCCAAAATCCAAAGTTTAAAACTCCAAAAAAACCGGAACCGGGATCCAGGTCTTGACCGTTCTACCGCTCCCTCTCGTCGATCACCCTCTCGGCCTTGCCCTTGAACCTCTCCAGGCTGCGGGGCTCGACCAGCTTGAGGGACACCTTGAGCCCCAGCTCGCTCCGCAGGGCTTCCTTGATCTCCTCGACCAGCAACCTCTGTTTCTTCATCTCGTCGAAGAACAGGGTCTCGTTGACCTCCACGAGGACCGCCATCTCGTCGAGCGCCCCCTCCCGGCTGAGGACGATCCGGTAGTGGGGGGTGATCCCCTCAAAGCTGAACAGGACCTTCTCCACCTGACTGGGGAAGATGTTCACGCCCCTGATGATGATCATGTCGTCGGTCCTGCCAGACACCTTCTCCATCTTGACCAGGGTTCTGCCGCACTCGCACTCCTCACGGTACAGCCGGGTCAGGTCCCTTGTCCTGTACCTGATCAGGGGCATGGCCTCTCTCGTGATGGTGGTGATAACCAGTTCCCCCCTCTCCCCGAGGGGCAGGACCTCACCCGTTTCAGGGTCGATGATCTCCGGGATGAGGTGGTCCTCGTTGAGATGGAGACCCGACTTGGCCAGGCATTCACCGGCCACGCCGGGGCCCATGACTTCCGACAGCCCGTAGTTGTCGGTGGCGATGATCCCCAGGCGGCTCTCGATCTCGCTCCTCATCCTCTCGGACCATGGTTCGGAGCCGAAAAGCCCGTACCTCAGGCTGAGCCGGTCCGCGTTGATGCCGTTCTCCTCGAGGGCCTCGGCCAGGTAGATGGAGTAGGATGGCGTACAGACGAGCACCGAGGTCCGGTAGTCCTCCATGATCATCAGCTGCCTTCTGGTGTTGCCGCTGGAGATGGGAATGACCGAGGCCCCGATCCTCTCGGCACCGTAGTGGAGACCGAATCCGCCGGTGAAGAGGCCGTATCCGAAGGCGATCTGGACGACGTCGTCCTTTGTCACCCCTCCGGCGGTCATGAAACGGGCCACCAGTTCGCTCCACGTGTCGATGTCGTTACGGGTGTAGCCGACCACCGTGGGCTTTCCCGTGGTCCCCGTTGAGGAATGGATCCTGACGACCTCCCTGAGGGGGACCGCGAAAATCCCGTAAGGGTAATTCTCCCTCAGATCTTCCTTCGTGGTGAAGGGTATTTTTCCCAGGTCCCCGAAGCCCTTGATGTCCTCCGGAAGGACCCCCGCCTCATCGAGCCGGTTCCGGTAGAACTTGACGTTCCGGTAGACCCGGTTGAAGGTCGCCTGAAGCCTCTCGAGCTGGAGCTGTTCCAGCTCGTCCCTCGGCATCGTCTCCCGTTCTTCGTCCCAGATTCGGTGATCGCTCATGATTCACACCCTCGAAAATAGTGTACAGTTTCCGGTTTCCAGTTTCCAGTCGAACAACCGTGGAGATCAATAAGGGGTGATTCATTATTGCGGTTTTTGAAATAACCTGGAAACTCGGTACCGGATGCCTGATCACCAGCGGAAATCAGGCATCCCATATCTCCTTTTTCCCCTTTCCCAGGTAGGCCCTCTGGACCTCCCTGTTCTTGAGGAGCCTCTCGGCCCTGTCCTGGAGGACGACCGTGCCCGTTTCCAGGACATATCCCCTGTCGGCGAGGGCGAGGGCCGCTCTGGCGTTCTGTTCGACGAGGAGAATGGTGACGCCTTCCTCCCGGAGCTTGGCGATGGTTCGGAAGATCTCGCCCGCGATCATGGGGGCGAGCCCCAGGGAGGGTTCATCCAGGAGCAGCAGTCTTGGTCGGGCCATCAGGGCGCGGCCGACGGCGAGCATCTGCTGCTCCCCCCCGCTCAGGGTCCCGGCCACCTGTCCGGCCCTCTCTTTCAGGACGGGGAAGAGGGAGTAGACCTCCTCGAGGGTCTCGTCGGCCTCAGCCTTTTCCTTTCCCCGGTACCTCAGATACGCTCCCAGCTTGAGGTTGTCCTCCACCGAGAGAGGGGCGAATACCAGACGTCCTTCCGGTACCTGGGAGAGGCCGGCCCGGACGATCCTCTCCGGCGACCTGTTGTGGATCCGCCTTCCCTCCAGCTCGATGGTTCCGGTCTGGACTTTCAACAGACCGCAGATGGCATTGATCAGGGTGGTCTTTCCCGCCCCGTTGGCCCCTATGAGGGCGACGATCTCGCCCTCACCCACGTGGACCGAGACGCCCTTGAGGACCCTGATCCTGCCGTAATAGGTTGTGATGTTGCGGACCTTTAACAAGGATGAACCTCACAAAAGGGAATCGTTATTCGGTATTCAGTAGTCAGTATATTGTCGAAATGTCAGATTCAATTCGCGCTTAATACTGAATACTGTATCCTGAATCCTGAATACTCCTTTATCATTCTTGGCCCAGGTAGGCCTTGAGCACCCTGTCGTCATTGCGCACGGACTCAGGGTCGCCCTCGGCGATCTTCTTTCCCTGATCGATGACCGTCACGCTGTCGGAGATCTCCATGACGAGGTCCATGTCGTGCTCCACCAGGAGGACCGTGATGTCCAGGTGCCGGATCCTGCCGATCAGGTCGGCGATGTCCAGCGTTTCCCTGCTGTTCAGGCCGGCCGCCGGCTCATCCAGCATCAGGAGGGTCGGTTCGGTGGCCAGGGCGCGGGCCACCTCCAGGACCCTCTGGCGCCCGAAGGGAAGGCTGCCGGCGATCCGCCGGGCGTGATCGGCCAGGCCCACGAACTCCAGCCACTCCTGCGACCGTGCCCTGATCCTGCGCTCCTCCCTCAAGGCCCATGGGAGTTTCAGGGCCGAGGCGAAAAAGCCTCCTCTGGACCTGAGGTGCATCCCGACCATGACGTTCTCGAGGACCGTCATCTCGGAGAAGAGCTGCAGGTTCTGGAATGTCCTGGTCAGCCCCAGTGCGGCGATGCTGTCGGGAGATCTCCTGGTTATTGATTCGTCCCTGAACACCACCTCTCCGGCGGAGGGAGGCAGGACTCCGGATATGACGTTGAAAAGGGTGGTTTTGCCGGCGCCGTTGGGTCCGATGATCGACTGGATCGCTCCCTGGCAGACTTCCACATCGAGAACGTCCAGGGCACGGACGCCGCCGAAGTGCTTCGAGAGGCCCTCCGTTCTCAGAAGGATGGTCACTGTTCCGGAACCTCCTCCCCCGAACCGCCCCATACGGCCCTCAAGGCCTTGCCCGACACGTCTCCGATGCCCCTCAGCAGTCCCCTGGGCATGAAGATCATGACGAGCATGAGGATCATTCCGAAGACGGTCGTCTCGTAGTTCTCGAACACCACGAGGATCTCCGGCAGGCTGGTGAGAATGAGGGCGCCGAAGATGGCTCCCCACAGGCTCCCCAGGCTGCCGATGACCACCATGATGACCAGCTTGACAGAAAACATGAACCCGAAAGAGCTGGGGCTGATAAAGGTGATGTAGTGGGCGTAGAGCCATCCTGCGGCTGCCGCGTACAGAGCTGAGAGGACGAATATCCCCACTTTGTACCGCGAGATGTTGACGCCGACCACCGATGCGGCGACCTCCGAGCCGTGTATGGCCCTCAACGCCCTCCCCACCCTCGAATGGACCACGTTCAGGGACAGGAGAAGGGTGCCGATGAGAAAACCGCACACCAGGAAATAGTACCTGAGGTCCGTCTCGAAGGGTACCCCGAACAGGGACATGGCCTCGATGCCGATCAGGCCGGAAGGCCCACCGGTCAGGAAATCGAGCTCCTGGAAGAAGATGAAGACGATGATGCCCATGCCCAGCGTCGCCATGGCCAGGTAGTGGCCGTGGAGCTTGAGGGTCGGGATGCCGATGAGGAAGGCCAGCACGGCGACCCCGATGAGCGAGGCGACCAGACCCGCCAATGAAGGCCACTGGAGACGGGCCGAGAGGACCCCTGAGATGTATGCGCCCAGACCGTAGAACGCGGCGTGGCCCAGCGATATCTGGCCGGTGTACCCCAGGAGGAGGTCGAGGCCTATTGCGATGATGGAGTGGATCCCGATGATGATCAGGACGTTGAGGTAGTAATCGTTGGTGATGACCATCGGCAGGAGGAGGATAACGGCGGAAAAGGCCAGAAACCCGGCATACGGCGAGCTGAGCAGGGAGCGCAGGTTCACACCCGGTCCCCCTTTCCCCTGCCCAGTATTCCCTGCGGTCTGAAGAAGAGCATCAGGAGGAGGATGATGAAGGCGATGGCGTCCTTGTAGCCGCTGGAGATGAGCCCCGCCCCCAGGGATTCCAGAATGCCCAGCGAGATACCGCCGTAGATGACCCCCCACGGCTGTCCTAGGCCGCCGATGATGGCGGCGCAGAAGCCCTTCAGACCCATCATAACACCCATATCGTACTGGACCATGCTCATGGGAGCGATGACGATGCCCGCGGCCGCGCCGACGCCCCCGGAGAGGCCGAAGGAGAGCAGCACCATGTAGCGGATGTCGATGCCGACGAGCTGCGCGGCCCTGGGCTGGACGGCACTGGCGAGAATGGCCTTCCCGGTCAGCGTCTTTCCGAAGAACTGGCGGAGCAGGAGGACGATGACGACTGCGACGCCCATCACCCAGAGGCTCTGCGGCTGGATGACGGCCCCGAAGAAGGGTATGGGGTCCTCTCCCGAGAAGGCGGGAAGGGGGTAAGGTTCCTTGCCCCACGTGAGGCTCGAGACCCCCCTGATGAAGATGGAGGCGCCGATGGTGATGATGATGAGGGTGATGGGGCTGGCGTCCTTCAGGGGGCGGATCGCGGCCATGTCGAAGATGACACCGACGAGGGACACCGTGAGGATGGCCAGAAAGGCGGCGAAGGGTATGGGAAGATGCAGCAGCTGAATGCCCGTGACCGTCAGGATGCCCCCGAGCATGACGAACTCGCCCTGGGCGAAGTTGATGATCCCGGTAGAATTGTAGATGATGTTGAATCCAAATCCGATAAGGGCATAGATGCTGCCCACCGTGATGCCCGTGATCAGGTATTGGAGTATCTGTTGTCCGAGAACCATAGGGTTAGTTTTCAGTTGCCGGTTTCCAGTTCGGCGACAGCCCGATCGAAAAGCCGGAAACTCCGTAAGTGTTCCGTCCAGGCGACACAACGAGGGGGCCGGCTGAGGCCAGCCCCCTCGATAACTCCGCTACGTCCCTTGTCCTGCCGACAGCGCCTCCGTGACGCGTCTTTCCGTTGGACACGGGACCGGCTGCCGGCGAGGCCGAACGCTTCTCCAGAAAACTCAGTCGACCATGCTCCAGTCGCCGTCCTTGATCTGAACCATGACGAAGCCGTCCTTGGTCAGACCGTTGTGGTCCTCCGGCGAGAAGTTGAATATGCCGCCTGTCCCGACAAATCCCTGGATCTTCTCGATTTCAGCTCGGATGGCGTCATGAGAGGGCTTTCCGCCGCCGGCGGGAAGGGCCTTCTCCATCGCCTGGACCGCTATCATGAAGGCATCGTAAGCGTGGCCGCCGAAGGTGTTGGCGGCGCCGCCGAATTTAGACTCGTAATCGGTCTTGTACTTCTGAAGAAGGGCCTTCTGTGGGTCTGAATCATCCAGCTGGTCCACAACCAGAAGTTTACCGGCGGGCAGGAAGGTTCCCTCGGCCGCATCGCCGGAGAGCTCGATGAAGGTCTTGGAGGCCACGCCGTGGCTGTTGTAAAGGGGAATGGTGATGCCCAGCTGTTTCCGGTTCTTGGCAATGACGGCCGGGCCGGGATTGGTGCCCCAGCAGATGATCGCTTCGGCATCCGTTCCCTTGATCTTGGTCATCTGGACGGTCATGTCCGTGTCGTTGGCGCCGTAGCGCTCATCGGCGACGATGGTGAGGCCGTAATCGGCGGCGAGGTTCTGAAGCTGGACCCGCCCGGAGTCACCGAATCCGTTGCTGACGGTGATGATGGCGACCTTCTTGATCCCGTTGTTCTGGAGCCTGCTGTAGATCCGCTCCACGGCCATGACGTCCGTCTGGGGCGTCTTGAAGACATAAGGTTTCACGGGCTGTACGATCCTGATAGAGGCCGCGCAGGAGATCAGGGGCACCTTGGCCTTCTCCACGACATCGATGATGGCGAGCGAGTTGCCGGAAGTGGTCGGCCCGATGATGACGTCAACCATGTCCTTCTCGATCAGTTTCTTGGTGGCCGTCACCGTTTTCGTCGCGTCACCCTCGGTGTCGTAGAAGATCAGTTTGACCGGATTGCCGGCAACGCCGCCGGCGGCATTGATCTCCGCCTCTATCATCTCCGCGGTGTTCTTCTCCGGAAGGCCAAGCATGGAAGCGGGACCTGTTGAAGCGAATATGGCCCCGATCTTCAACTCGACCGGCGGCGCCTTCTTCGGTGCGCACTGGCTGGTGAAGGCAGCCACGAGTACGACAAGACTGAGTACCAACAGAGCGTTTCTCATTTTACCTCTCGATCCTAGCATTATCTTTTCCTCCTCCCCCCTTCAGCAGACAGGATCCCAACGTCTAAATGACCGATATATAACACAGTTCGAGGCAGAATACCCTGCCAAGAACCTAAACGCTGTAAAGCTCGTCTGCGGAGACGATCTTGAAGTTCGCCCCCGGCAGGACACTTCTCGCCCGTTCGATGTCGTCAAATCGGAAGATGAGGATAGCGTGTCCCGATTTCCTGTATGCATACATATACTCGATATTGATCTCGTTGACACCCAGTATCTCGAGGAACGCCGCCAGGCCGCCGGGGTGGTCCGGTACCTCCACGGCCAGGACCTCGTTCTTACCCACCGTGAATCCGGCCGCTTTGAGGGCCTCAACCGCCTTGTCGTTGTCGCTGACGATGAGCCTCAGGATGCCGAAGTCGGCGGTGTCGGCGAGGGACAGCGCCAGGATGTTGACGCCAGCGTCCCCAAGGACCCGGGTGATCTGAGCCATCCTCCCGGCCTTGTTTTCCATGAAAATGCTTATCTGTTCGACCTTCTTGCCCATTTTCCCTTCCCCCCGGAGAACCGGTTTCCGGTTTACAGTGTACCGTTTCCAGTCACGAAAATATTCAAGTTTTTTAAGAAGTAAAGCCCTTAAGTTATTATTAATAAATAATTATATTTTATATAATGAAGCCTCTTCCGTTATGGTTTCAAAGGCAAACCGCAAGCTGTGAACAGTGAACTCATTCTGTCAGGCGCCTCGCTCATCCACCACCCGCTGCGCTTTTCCCTCGAACCTCTGGAGTGTCTTCGGTTCGACCAGTTTTACCTTCGTGGCTACGCCGAGGCTCTCCTTGCACTCTTTTTCGACCCTTTTCTCGAGCAGCTCCAGATTCTTGATCTCATCCGAGAAAACCGACTCGTTGACCTCGATCCTGATCTCCAGATTATCCAGCGTTCCCTCTCTTTTGACAACGATCTGGTAATGGGGTTCGAGACCGTCGATCTCCATCAGGAGGCTCTCGATCTGGCTGGGGAAGATGTTCACTCCCCGGATGATGAGCATGTCGTCGGACCGGCCCGTGACCCTGTCCATCCGGACATGGGTCCTGCCGCACTTGCACGGTTCCATGTAAAGCCGGGTGATGTCCCGAGTCCGGTATCTGATAACGGGAAAGGCCTCTTTTGTGAGGGAGGTGAAGACCAGCTCGCCCTCCTCACCATATGGAAGAGGCTCCTGGGAATCGGGGTCGATGATCTCCGGAATGAAATGATCCTCGAAGATATGGAGGCCGTTTTTGGCCTCGATGCACTCCACGGATACGCCGGGACCGATCACCTCGGAGAGCCCGTAGATGTCCACCGCGTCTATTCCGAGCTTGTTCTCCACCTGCTGCCGCATGCTCTGAGACCAGGGCTCGGCCCCGAAGATCCCGACACGCAGCCTGAGGCGGTCCTTGCCGATCCCCAGTTCGTCCATGGCCTCCGATATGGTCAGGGCATAGGAGGGTGTGCAGGTCAGGACGGTGCTGCCGAAATCCTCCATCAGCATGATCTGCCGCTTGGTGTTGCCTCCTGAGATGGGGATGACCGTGGCGCCCAGCTTCTCCGACCCGTAATGAAAGCCGAGACCTCCCGTGAACAGCCCGTAACCGTAGGCGTTCTGGACGACGTCCCCCTTCCGCACGCCGGCGCAGGACAGGGTCCTTGCCATCAGGGTGGACCAGGTTTCGATGTCCCTTTTCGTGTAGCCGACCACGGTGGGTTTTCCCGTGGTCCCCGAGGAGGCATGGATCCTCACCACCTCGTGGAGCGGCAGGGTGAAGAGCTTGAAGGGATAATTTTCCCTCAGATCGGATTTGGTGGTGAAGGGCAGCCGCTGGAGGTCGGCCAGGGAATTGATGTTTGACGGGTGGACCTTGCGCTTGTCGAAGGCCTCTTTGTAGAATGGAACCGTGGCATAGACCCTCTCAATGGTCTTCCTGAGCCGGTAGACCTGAAGTGACTCGAGGGCCTCACGAGGCATGGTCTCGAATTCTTCGTCCCAGATCATCTATCTCCCCTTGTTTCGGCCATAATGGATCGGACTGTGCTGAAAGAACGCGGAATTTTACCCTTCTAAGTCGAGCGGTGTCAACCGACCGGAGGGTGGATATAAACCAGTTCACGGTTCACGGTTGGGGAATCAGTGATTCGTGATTTGTGATTCGATTGCGAATCCAAAGTCCCAAATCCAAAATCCAAAACTGAAATCATCTCTGTGGCCCTCTGTGATGCGGTCTGAAAGGGACCGCTCTGTGTCCTCTGTGGTAAAGGCTGGCTCACAGTTCACAGTTGGTGAATCAGTGATTCGTGATTTGTGATTCGTTTTTCTCTCCGCGTCTCCACGCATTACCTGTCATCGCGAACTGCCTACAGGTGAAGCGATCCGGAAAATCTTGGATTGCCGCGTCGCCCTCGTCCCTCTCGTAACTCCTCGCAATGACAACCGCCTTTTTCT
>CP070719.1:1323045-1330820 GCA_020350725.1 bacterium | reverse complement strand
TCATCCTGCAGGACGACGTGATCCCCCGCCTTCAGGAAGGCGAGGAGAACGGAGCTGACGGCCGCCATCCCCGACGAAAAAACCAAACCATCCTCGGCTCCCTCCAGATCACAGATCTTTCTCACCAGCACTTTCTGGTTCACGGTGTTGAAATACCTCGGATAGGCCACCTCCTCTAAATCCAGGTATTCGTGGGCCGATGAGGGGAATATGGGGGTGTTGAGCCCCTTCCCCACCGTGTCGGTAATGCCACCGGAATGAACGCATTTGGTCTCGATCTTCATATTCTCTCCTTACCTCAAAGAACTCCGAATGCTACCCCTGGAAAAGACCCAGGGGCAAAGAGCCCCCCCTTAAGCCCTGCTGCATCCAGGCGCGGTCAAAGATCCGGGCAAGGTGACCGCACGTTTCGAGTCAGCAGACGGATGCGGGATCCGGTTCTCATTGATCGCCTCTTCATCCGGAATCCGGCATTGCCTTGCCCCTATTCCCCTTTTG
The DNA here is from genome assembly GCA_020350725.1 of bacterium. Classification (GTDB taxonomy): domain Bacteria; phylum BMS3Abin14; class BMS3Abin14; order BMS3Abin14; family BMS3Abin14. The sequence goes on along the minus strand of CP070719.1, from coordinate 1,330,322 downwards.
TGTGACTTCCATTCTGTGGTCGTCATTCACACACAGGCTGCGATCCCGGCCCGATCCAGGACGACCCCTCTCATGAGGCGGCCCAGGATGTCCGAACCGGTGATGATCCGCCGGTCCCGGCCCCAGACCAGGATGATGTCGTTGTCGATGACGTCGTCCTCGGTGGAGCGGGCACAAACCTGCCACTTCCCGATCACCTTGCCCAGTGGTTGAGAGAGGTCCTTCACGGTCAGGGGACGGTGGCAGTAACGAAGGGGGTTAAAATGCCCGGGCTCGAAAAGGGCCTCCCTGAGGAACGCGTCGGAGTCCATCACCATCCTCGGTTCACCTTCAGGATCTGTGAGGATGACCCACTTTCTCCCCGATGCCTGGATCTTTCTCAGGAACGGATCCTCTGAGGACGGGTCCATCTGGGGGAAGACGGGCCGGCCGTCCCTGAAGGGGATGGCAACGACGCTTGTCGGGTCCACACCCTCCCCCTCCTGGGAGACTACCAGATCATCCATGGAAAGGAAATTCATGGCTCCGATCCCCTCGAGACGGTCGATCTCCCCCTCCTCGATCCCGATGTGCTGCCGGATCATCTCCTTCAGATCCTTTTCCCTGAAGTAGTGCACTCCCTCCGGACCAAGCCACCTGTCCAGGGCCATGGCGGTGGGCTTGACCACCGGGTACAAGAGCGTTCTGTAAAGGTGGAGCACCGGGGCCAGGAGTGAGGCCATTCTCATGGAGTTCCTGGAAAAGTAGGCCTGAGGCAGGATCTCGCCGACGTAGGTGATCACGACTGTTGAGAAGAAAAAGGCCCCCACCCCTGCCAGGATGGAATCGGAGAGGAGGGTCAGCAGGACGTTGATCCCCACGTTGCCCCACAGGATGGTCGTCAGGGTCAGGTTCGCATCCTGGCGAAGGCCGAGGACCCGCGATGCGTGGGGGTCTCCGGAAGCCGCCTCAACCTCGAGCCTCAGGCGGCTGATGCCGAACACCGCCAGGTTGAGTCCGGAGAACATAGCCGACTGGGAAATGCATAGGACGATACCTATCGAGGTCAGGATCAACTTCTCCATAGAGGACTCCTCCAGAAAGTGGATCTCGTCCGGGCCGGGGAGGCGCCCCGGGCGAAAGGGTCTGAAAAGCACGTCCCAGGGGGAAATTTTATCACAGGCTGCTATGGGGAAATGGTATATTTTGCCTCGCCCTCTCAGGAGGACGGGCTATCAACGTATTTGAAAAGGTCCCGTTGTTGGAGTGATTTTTTTGTTTTGTATGGATTTATGTGGCATATAATCGATAGGCAACCCGGACACACAGGACCCTGAGGTCGAAATACGAACCCGAAGCCTCCGAACCCATCCATGAACAGCGACAGCTCACTCATAGTGCTCACCGGCGCCACCGGCTACATCGGCGGACGCCTGCTCAGGGCGCTCGAGAAGAAGGGCGCAAGGGTCCGCTGCGTCGCCCGGCGGCCGGAGTACCTGAAACCAAAGGTGGGAGCGAAGACCGAGGTCGTTGCCGGTGATCTCCTGGACCCGCCCTCGCTGGAGCGCGCCCTGGACGGAGTTCACACGGCCTACTACCTGGTGCACTCCATGGCCGCCTCCGGGAACTTCGAGGAGAAGGACCGCCTGGCTGCCGGCAACTTCGCCTCAGCGGCGCAAAGGGCCGGCGTGTCCCGGATCATCTACATGGGGGGCCTGGCCCACGGCGAGGACCTCTCGCCGCACCTGGCCAGCCGTCTGGAAGTGGGCAGGATCCTAAGGGAGAGCGGAGTGCCCACAGTGGAGTTCCGGGCCTCGGTGATCATCGGCTCGGGCAGCCTTTCCTTCGAACTGGTGCGGGGCCTGGTGGAGCGTCTCCCGGTCATGCTGACCCCCCGCTGGGTCCGGACACTGGCCCAGCCCATCGCAGTGGAGGACGTCATCGGTTACCTGACCGCGGCCCTCGACCGGCCGGTGGAGGGAACGGAGGTGTTCGAGATCGGCGGGGCGGACAAAGTGTCCTACGCCGGCATCATGAGGGAGTACGCCCGCCAGCGGGGTCTGCATCGTCTGATGATCAGGGTCCCCTTCCTGACCCCCCACCTCTCGTCCTTCTGGCTGGCCCTTATCACACCCCTCTACGCCCGCGTGGGCCGCCAGCTCCTGGAGGGGGTGCGCAACGACAGCACCGTTCACAACCAACGGGCCCTGGAGGTGTTCCCCATCCGCCCGCGGGGCATCGCCGAGGCGGTGTCGCGGGCCCTGGCCAACGAGGACGAGGAGTTCGCCCACACCCACTGGGCCGACAGCCTGGCCGAGCGAAGCCTGGAGCACCACTGGGGAGGAGTGACCTTCCGGCGGCGCAAACTGGACTCCTACAGTGTCCTGATCCACGCCGACCCGGAGGAGATCTTTCCCCACATCCAGTGCGTGGGCGGCAAGCGCGGGTGGTACTCCCACGGCTACCTGTGGTGGCTGAGGGGTCTGGCCGACCAGATTCTGGGGGGAGTGGGGATCCGGAGGGGCCGGCGGGACCCGGCCTGTGTCCTTCCCGGGGACCGTCTGGACTTCTGGAGGGTGGAGGAGGTGGAGGAACCCAGGCTTCTGCGCATGTTCGCCGAGATGAGGATGCCGGGCCGGGCCTGGCTGCAGGTGGAAGTGGACCCGCTGAACGGCTGTTCACGGATCACGCTGACGGCCGTCTACGATCCCGTCGGCCTGCTGGGGGAGATCTACTGGTACGCCGTCTATCCCTTCCACGGCCTGGTATTCAACGGCATGCTCCGGGAGATGAAGCGCACGGTGATAAAGAGCCGGGAGGCCGAGCGGTTACAGTCTGCTGACGCCGGCCCGGCCTGTGCCGACGACGTCGAGCCCGTGCACTGGGGGTCCGAGAAAAATCCGGGGCAGGATGGAAGAATGGAGGATGTTCACTAGAACAGGACCATGCATTTTTCCGGATCCAGAAAGAGGTGGACCTCCTGTCCCTCTTCCTGGGGCAGGTTGTGCGGGACCTGGGCCTGGATCATCGTTCCGTTCACGTTCACGAAGAGATACAGAAAATTGCCCAGGAACGCCTTGTGGGCGATGACACCCTTGAACAGGTTCTCCCCCCTCTGAGGCGGCTCGACAAACACCTCCACGTCCTCGGGGCGGATGGCCACATACACTTCCTTTCCCGGTGTTCCGGCCGTGACGCTGTCCGCTGAACACATCACCCTGTCGCTGAATCCGGTGCGAACGCAGACCGCATCGGTGACCTGGGCGGCCTGGACGACCTCACCGGCGATGAAGTTCATGGTGCCGATGAAATCGGCGACAAATCTGTTGGCCGGCTTATTGTAGATCTCCTGGGCCGTGCCGACCTGCACGATGTCCCCGGAGTCCATGACGGCGATCCGGTCGGAGATAACCATCGCCTCCGCCTGGTCGTGGGTCACGTAGACCGATGTGATACCCATACGTTTGACCAGGCTCTTGATCTCGAACCTCATCTTCTCCCTCAGCTTCGCGTCCAGGTTGCTCAGGGGCTCATCCAGGAGCAGCACCTTGGGATTTCTCACCAGCGCCCGGGCGAGGGCCACCCGCTGCTGCTGTCCCCCGCTCAACTGGGACGGGTATCTTTCCCCCAGGCCCTCCAGACCCACCAGCTCCAGTGCCTCCAGCACCCTTGTCTGGATCTCCTTCTTCGGTACCTTCTGAAGTTTCATGCCGTAGGCGACGTTGTTGAAGACCCTCATGTGCGGCCACACGGAATAGTTCTGGAACACCATGCCGATGCCCCGTTTTGACGAATGGACGAACCCTTCCGAGATCATCGGCTGGCCGTCGATGACGATGTCCCCCTCGTCCGGTGTTTCCAGTCCGGCGATGCAGCGCAGAGTGGTTGTCTTGCCGCACCCGCTGGGCCCGAGCAGCGTCAACATCTCCCCCTCTTTCACCTCGAGGTCTATGCGGTTCACCGCCACCACCTTCTTGAAGCGCTTGACCAGGTTTCTGATCTCGATAAAGGCCATGATGTCCGTCTCCTCAGATCATCCGAAAGGGTGAGTTCCACCTCGAGAGTACACCGTACATTGCCCGTTCATCAATCCTCGTCCGTGCTCCAGGCGGCCTTGAGCATGTTTCCGCCGATCCTCGATGCGATCAGGAGAAGGATAAAGGTGATCGCGATCATCAGGAACGCCATGGCGGCGGCGATACCGAACTCCATGCCTCGGTGCCAGTTCAGATAGATTCCAATGGGCAGCGTCTCCCATCCGCCCCGGTAGAGGAATATGGCGGTGGAGATCTCCTGGAACGCCATGATAAAGAACATCATCACGCCGACGAGGACGCCCTTGAGCAGCAGGGGCAGAGATATGGTCATGAAGGTCCTGAGCCTGCCCGCACCCGACACCTCGGCGGCCTCCTCGAGGGAGATATCCAGCTGAAGATAGGAGGCGTGCGCCATCCGGAGAAAATACGGGAGCCGGCGGGCGAAGAGGGCGAGGGGCATGATGATCCAGTATTGAGCCAGGGGGATCGTGTCCCAGAACGCCAGGAGATAACCCACGCCCACGGCGATGCCGGGGAAGGCCAGCATCAGGGTGATGACGAAGTCCAGGGCGTCCTTTGTCGGGACACGGGTGCGGACGATGATGTAAGCGGCCGGAAGGCCGAAGGCGACCCCGAAGATCAGGGCCAACCCGCTGAACAGGAAGGAGTTCTTGATCAGGATCGGGCTCTCCAGGAGGATCAGGCGAAAATTCTCCAGGGTCCAGTAGGTGGGAAAAGGCTCGAAAACCCATCTCCTGGAAAAGGCGGACAGCCCCAGAACGACTGGGATCAACAGGACAACGAAGGCAATGATGATCATGTATGCGTATGCGGCCAGTTTCAGCACCGGCCCCGGCTTGATCACCCGGCCCTCGGACGTCGTTCCCTTCGACAGACCGGTGTACTTCTTCTTTTCCACCCACCACCGGACGAGCAGGAAGAGGGAGATGCAGAAAACGGCCGAAAGGACCACCGCCACGATCCCCATGTACTTGCGGTGCATGTCGGTGAAGTGGTAGGCGATGTTGATGTACGCCACCGAGGGGAGAAGATTCGTCTCCCCAAGGATCATGGGCGTGAGCCAGTCGGTGAAGGGCCACAGGAACACGAGGACGGCGCCGGCCAGGTAGCTCGGTGTGCACAGGGGGAGCGTCACGGTGATGAACCTCCTGAAGCCGCTGGCTCCCTCGACCTCGGCCGCCTCCTCAAAGGAGGGGTCGATGTTGGTGAAGCCCGCGGAAAGGCCGAGGACGATGAAGGGGAGCATGTGCAGGGATTGGACGAATACCAGTCCGTGCAGACCGTAGATGAAATTGATCGGTTTTTCGATGAGCCCCATGTCCATGAGGAGCAGGTTCATCGTGCCGTACTTGCCGAAGAAGATGATGAAGGCGAAGACGCCGGCGAACGCGGGCAGGACGATGGGCAGGAGGATGAGAGCCGTGAAAACGGTCTTTCCCCGGTGCCGGTATCTCGCCAGGATATACGCCAGGGGCACGCCGAACAGCGTGGTCGTCAGGAGCACCAGTGTGCTCAACAGAAGGGTGTTGCCGAGGGTCTTCAGGTAATAGGTGTCCTTGAAGAACTCCAGATAATTACCGATGCCCCGGCTATCGGTACCGGAGATGGTGAAACTCTCCTGCAGGAGGATCGACAGCGGGTACAGGATGAGGAAGGCGATGATCAACCACAGGAATGTTGTGAGGATGACGTTGCCCCGGGACATGTCACATCCTATCCTGTCCACCAGCTGGCGGACAAGTAAGTGATGGCCCGTCCTGTCGAGTCCTCTGAAGATCCGCGGTGCGGCACTCTACAGGACGGGCCGGTGTCCGATTTCCGGAGTGAAAAGTCAAGTCAGAAAGGTTCGCTTCCCTGTTAGCCTCTACGGAGAAACGAGCATGGCGCGGGCCTTGGCTGCCGCCAGACGGGCCGCGGCGTAATTGCCGTCGATCTCGAAAAGCCTCCTGGCCTCCTTGATCTGTCCGGCTGCTTTCCCCACGTCCATCTTCGCGGCCTTGGCAGCCTCGACCTCTCCCTCGACCTCCTCGATGAGGAACAGGCTGTTCTTCAGCTCGCCCCACTTGCGGTAGATCTCGTTCTCGTACTTCTTGTTGACCTCGTCCCACCTCTTTGTGGCCAGATCCAGGTCGTACTCGATGAAGGAGACCTCCAGGTCCCAGAATGAATCGGTGCCCAGGGCCTGCGCGGCATGCTTGGCCATCTCGACGCCCTGCTTTTCCCACTCGGAGAACTTGGCACCGGGGCTGGCCGCGAAGTAGCGGCCCTCCAGGACGTACTTCTGCCCCTCATCGCTGAACAGCCAGTCCAGGAAGATCTTGCCGACCGCCTCGTTGGGCGCGCCCTTGAGCAGAGCGACGGCTTCCGGGACCAGGATCGTCTTCTCCGGGAGGAGATCCCGCACCGGGAAACCGTCCTTGCGGGCGGCCATGGCGTTCATCTGCGGCTGCGCGATGCCGATGGGCACTTCGCCGCGGGACACCAGCTGGGTCGTGTCCGTGCTGCCGGTGGAGAACCGCGCCAGCTGCGCCGCCAGCAGGCGGAGGTACTTCCACCCCTCCTCCTCCCCGAAGCTCTGGAGGAGGATCTCCACGGCCTCGTGCATCGTGCCGGAGGCGTAGGGCAGCGTGTGCACGATGTTGCCCCTGTAGATGGGGTTGAGCAGATCGTGCCAGGTTTTCGGCGGCGGCAGTTTCAACCGGCCCAGAACCTTTTCGTTGTACAGGTTGGTGACGATCCAGGGCGCGAAAACGGTCCACGTACCTTCCTTGTCCTTCGTCTTCATGCCGTGCCATTCGCTGATGATCTTATCCCACCCCTTCGGCTTGTAAGGTACGATCAGGCCCTCTGCCTTCAGAAGCTCGTGGGCGGGGGCTCCCGCGCCCAGGAAGATGTCGACATCCGGTTTACCCTTCCATGCCCTCACCTTGTCCACGACGACCGGCCAGCCGCCCGGGCGGACAAAGGTGATGTCCACATCCTTGCCGTAGGTCTTCTTGTAGTACTCCTTGAAACCCTTGTTCAGGCTGGCCGACAGCTCCTTGTAGACGGGGCCGACCCAGCCGAGCTTGTCTGCGGCCTGTGCCTTCACCGCAAAAGTTGGTAACAGCATTGCCAGCGCAAATACCGTTACGATGGTTGTGGCCAGGACTTTCTTCCTCATTTTGCCCTCCTTTTCACTGACATCGTCTCGCTTAAAGAACCGGAAGTTCTTTCACCCCGATCACGCCCTGCCGAAAG
>CP070719.1:1319697-1322945 GCA_020350725.1 bacterium | reverse complement strand
GGGATTGCTTCACCCGGGCATCGGTTCGCAATGACAGACTACTTTTCGCCTGTCCTGCCTGCCGTGAGCTTGTCGAACGGAGCCTGTCGAAGGGCCCCACCGCCCCCTCGCGCTTCCGCCCTCTCTGGACCCTGGCCTCTGGGCTCTGGACTCATTTCTCCCCGCGTCCCCTCTCACCTTCTGCTTCCCGGCTACTCGATCGTGGCGAAAGCCCCTTTCACCGCGTCCAGCAGGGGCCCATCGAAGAGGACCAACCGGATGAGGCTGACGCTGGAGCCGGGCAGATCCGCCCAGAATTCGCCCACAGCCCGCAGGTAGGCCCGGGCGCAGATGTCGTGGGGCACGGCGAAGATCCCCGAGCTGATGCCGGGGAAGGACACCGATCGCCACCCCCGTTCGTGGGCGCTCATAAATGCCGTTACGAGGGCCTTGCGGATCTTTTCCTCCTCGTCCCCCTCTCCCATCCTGGGGCCGACGGCGTGGATGACGCCCTGGAAGGGAAGGTTGCCGGCGGTGGTGACGACTGCTCCTCCGACGGGGATCCTGCCCCCCTCCCTGACAATACGGCGCCCCTCCTCGTCCAGCCTCGGGCCTGCCGCCCGGGAGATGGCGGCGGCCACACCGCCGCCGTGGGCCAGGTCACCGTTGGCGGCGTTGACGATGGCGTCGGTGGGTTCGAGGAGAAGGTCGTTGACTACCACTTCGAAACGCTTGCCGGAGGGGAAATCGTGCGCCTTTACCATTTCACCGGACATGGCAAACCCTCCCTTGGTGAAAAGACGGATTGACCGGTCAGAAAGCTCATCGCACGTTCGGTTCGTGAACTGTTCGGAATGGATGTACCCGTAAAAGGGTATGCGCCCGGTCAGGGCCTGTCCGATGCCGGCAGGTTCCGGTCGGACCGGCTGCCGATCCTGCAGGCTTTCCAACCTGTTAGGTCATCCGGCCGACCGACACATATCTCCTCTCTTTGCATCAGGCGAGACGGGCGATCCCGGTCATCTCGGCATCCTCTTGGTGGTCTCGGCCGTAATGAAGGCGACCCGCTCCTGAACGGACATGAATGGGACCGCCAGCAGTTCGATCCCGAACTCGATGTAGACCTTCTCGAGCGCCCGATGGATGACCAGTGAGGTCTGGGGATCTTCGAACCGGTAGTTCGGGTCCGCCTCCATTATCTCCGGTGGGATAGGGTCGAGGATGAAGGCAAAAGGTGCGTAGTTCGCCGATTCCACGAGACGCCTGGAATAGCTTATGAATTCATCCTCTTCATGTCTTGTGTGGAAGACATCGACGTACGCCAGCTGGTCGATGTGGCTTCTGTCGAGGAAAACATAGCCTGGTTTGAGGCCGCGTTCCCTCTGCTTCTGGACGGCGTGGACCATGTGCTGGAAGGTCATGATGTCCGTCCACGGCAGGATCCCGCCCTCCACCTTCAGCTGGATGTCGATGAGGTCCCGGGCCACCTCCCGGACGACGGTGTGTTTTTCTCCGAGGAGGTTGAGGGTCGTTGTCTTGCCCGTTCCCGGCCCCCCGGTGATCGGTATCTTGATCGGCATTGTTTCTCCCTGTCGGTTTCTCGCGATTCCAACTGTCCTGATTTAAAATTCCAAATATAGTTTTCGTGATTTGTGATTCGTAATTAGTGATTCGGCCTTTTTCCCGTGTCTCCGCATCCCTGCGTCTCCTCTGGACGCTGGCCTCTGGACTCTGGACTCATTTCTCCCCTCGCCCAATCGTGTCCCCTCGTCCCCGTGTCCTCTCTGGACGCTGGACTCATTTCTCCCCGCGTCCGCATTTCAGGTCCCAACTTTAAACCGAGAACTCGAAACTGTAAACTCTGAATTCTTATATGGAATCCTTCTTTCTCCCCGTTGCAATGCCCTCTCCTACCTGATAACCTTTTCCCGGTTATGGAACGCTTTATCCGTCTGCTGAAGATACTGCTCGTCCGCAAGGTGGCGGAGAGGGCCCATCACCTGGTCTCCGAGTCCCGGAAAACAGGGGACCACATGATGGTTCTCTACCTGCTGGCCAATGAGATGAAATCACTGGGGCCTGAACTCTCGGCCTACCTGCTTAGGGAGATACTGGTTAAGGCCGGCAAGAGATTGCCGGGTTACGGGGAGTTTCTCCATCACGTGGGGGACGTGCGGGCTCTGGCGTCCTTCGCCGGAAACGATTTCATGAGCGCCCTGCTTCAGAAGAGCAGGAGGATGCAGATGGACGAGGTGACCGAGCTCCTGGCATCGACTCCGCCCCAGAGGAAGATCTACCACTCCGAGGACGTGGAGACCCGGGCGCCGGTTCAGGACTATGTACCCCTGGGTGTGAGAAAATCCCTGGCCAGAAGGCCCGATATCCAGACCATCGAGAACCTGGTGTCCGAGCAGGACCCATCCGTTGTCCGCCATCTCCTCACCAACCCGAGATTCACCGAGGAGATGGTGGTCAAGATGGCTTCCCTCCGCCCTACCAGCGAGGCGGTCCTGGAGGAGATCTTCATAAGCCAGAGGTGGTCGTCACGCTACCGCATCCGCAAGGCCCTGGTGTTCAACCCCTACACACCGCCCCGCATCACAAACGCCCTGCTCCCCATGCTCGTGATCCAGGACCTCATGGATATTGCCGTGAGCAGGACCCTTCACTCAATTGTCAGGCGCTCGGCCAAAAGGATCATCATCAACCGGGTGGCGGAGATGGGAAGGGCCGAGAAGCAGGAGTTCAACCGCGTGTATGGAAACCGCCTGAAGAACATCTTCGTGCGGGTGGGGTAGCCGCGCCGAGAGGACCGGACGCGGGTAAGGAACAGTCCAGAGTCCAGGGTCCAGAGGGGGCGCGGGGTGAAACGAGTCCAGAGTCCAGAGGCCAGCGTCCAGAGGGAATGCGGGAAAGCGGAGAGCAAAAGCGGCCGTCATTGCGAACAGGAAACCACGTGAAGCAATCCCGGGAAAGGAGGACGCGGAAACACGATGGAGCGAGGGGGAGATGGGGCGAGGGGGCGAACAAGCGGTTATCATTGCGAACCGGAAACCGGGTGAAGCAATCTATAACCGGGAACCGGGAACGGTGAACAGTGAACTATCCTTTTGGATTTCGGACGTTGGATTGATCTCTTATCTCTAATTTCTAATGCTCTAATGATCGGTTCCATTACTGCTCACTACCCCTCCCCGATTCGATTCATCTGTCCACAAACAGCTCTCCCGGTTGTTTGCGGGGCTTTCTCTTTTCCGGAACCCTTTCGG
>CP070719.1:1316446-1319597 GCA_020350725.1 bacterium | reverse complement strand
GTGTAGAGGAGCCCGACCTGCCAGGACAGTGAGTCTGCCTCGAGCATCTCACTGAGGGCCTCATTGTACTGTCCGTCGACCCCGTTGATACCCGTGGCGGCGATGACGTCGAGTTCGGATCTTTTCTGGTTGCCGTAATACCTCTTCAGGATCCCCTTGTTCCTGGCCTCGAGCCTGGCCTGCAGATAGTCCTTCCGATTCTCAAAGGCGGCCCTCATGGCGAGATCCAGGGGAGGGGGATCGAGAGGGGGGGGAGGGTCCGTCACCGGCCGAATGCCCGCACCCCAGCCGATGAGTCCCATGGCCGCCTTGAGACGGTCCTCGCTGTCCTCGAGGGCCTTTCGCGCCAGGATGACGTTTCCCTGGCGCAGGGCGACTTCGGCTTCGGCCTGATAGATCTCTATAGACGCCATTTCTCCGGCGGATATTCGGGCCCGCACCTCGTCGAGGAGGCTCCACGCCAGTTCCAGCGAGAGTTTGACAACTTCGAGGTTGTCGATGGCGAAATGGAGTTCCCAGTATGCCTTCATGGTCTCGGCGACAACGTCCACGGCTGTCGCTGACAGCTGCAGCCGGGCGATCTGAAGGTTGTTGCGGGCGACGTCCAGGCGGCTTTCCTGGACCGACCGACCGACCCCCTTAAGGATAGGTTGGGTGAATGAGACGGTAAGTTCCGAGCGGTAGTATGGATTCTCCAGGAGGAAGCCCAGATTGCTGTCCACATTCTCATTGCTCAGTTTCAGCTCGTAGGTTCCGCCGGTTCTCAGGCGGCCGCCGAAAACGGCATCACCCCTCAGAACGTCCTCCTCGGTGGCGGTCAGGGTGGAGGCAGACTCCACCTCCGTATCCTCGTTGGTGACCTCGATACGGAAGAAGGGATCAAACGCGCCCTCCTCTGCCATGACGACCGACTCGGATATGGAGATGCCGTACTGGTCGGAGCGGATGGATAGGTTCTCCTTGAGAGCGGTGTCTACGGCTTCGAGCAGAGTAAGGCCCAGGTCCTCGGCGGATAAAGACCGGGGGGTAACTCCCCCAGCGCCGGCCAGGACCGCGAGAGATGTGAAGAGCACAACGCGGCCAAGCAGAGACCAGGCCCGTGGTTTATGTTGTGTGGTCGGCTTCATAAAAGGTTAGACACCGCCGTGTTATCGGGTTGGCAAATAGTAACAGAGCTTCCGACTGCTAATCAACAGGAGTTGAAGGGGGTGGAAAGTCAGGGATTGGACATTAGATATCGATCCAGAGTCCGAAGGGACAGTTCACGGTTCACCGTTCCCGGTTCACGGTTGGGACCTCCGTGATTCGTGATTCGTAATTAGTGATTCGGAAAGACCAGTTCACGGTTCGAGATTGCTTCACGCGGGCATCGGTTCGCAATGACAACCGCTTTCTCTCCGCGTCAGCTCTTCCCTCCCTCTGGACGCTGGCCTCTGGGCTCTGGACTGATTTCTCCCCCTCGCCCGTCCGCCCCCTCGTGTCTCCGCGTCCGCCCCTCTCCCCCTCGCAATTACCGTGGCCCTCTGTGGTCAGACACCTGAGATCGCTTCATGCAAATACTGTTCGCGATGGCAGAAAGCAGGTAGGAGTACGTGGCCGTAAAGCCGCTACTTCAGGAAACGGACCCTGCACTTGAGCCCGGCAGGAAGGGTGTACTGCCTGTTGGCCAGCTCGATGCGGACGCCGAAGGTGCCACTCGCCGCGTCCACAACCCTGTCGACGATCTTCACTGTACCGGTGTATTTCCCGCTGACCGGCTCTTCCGGCCTTACCTCGGCCTTCTGACCCACCTTGATGGTCCCGATCATGCTCACGGGGACGATGACCTCGACGTTGAGGGGATCGAGCTGCGCCAGCCTCATGATCGGCTGATCGCCCACCTGCTCCCCGGGCGAGAGGAAACGCTCGACGACGAAACCGTCCATGGGGCTGGTGATGGTCCTTCGGGCCAGGATGGCCTGGGCCTGCCTGAGTTCGGCCTGGGCGATGGCCATGCCCGTCCTGGCCTCATCCATCTCCATGTCGGGGATGATGCCCTTTCCGAAGAGCCCCCTGGTCCGCTCGTGCTCCCTGGTCGAGAAATCGACCCGTACCTGGTTGAGGTCCGTGGTGGCCCTTTCCACCCTTGAATCGAGGACGGCCAGGACCTGACCTTTTTTCACGAAGTCACCCCTGTCCACCCTGACGCTGGCCAGGACGCCGGTCACCTCGCTGCCGAGGTTGATCACCAGGTAGGGCTCGATGAAACCGTCCAGTTCGCCCGGAGCCGTCTGCAGACCTGTCGGTCTCCAGGGAAATGTCTCCGCCGCCCCGGCAGGATGGATCGGGATCCACTGGAACATCAGGAGTGTAATGAAAAATGCAGCACGCTTCATGGCGAAGGACCTCCCCAGACAACCGGCCAGAGCCTTGGCGGCGGATCGAGCAGCCCGCCCATCTACCCTTCCCATCAATACATGAAGATACGGTAGGGACGCAAGGGGGAGGGAGGGTGGATTGCCCCGCAGTTCATCCATGAACGGTGGATTGTGCTATATGTATATCAAGGGGAGTCCACTTTTCCAAAACACTTACAACGCTTAACGCCTGTACCGGGGTCACCGGCCAGGGAGTGGGGAATATTTTTCCAAAAAAGTGGAAGCCGGATTCCACCGAGGGAAATATTTTTCTCAGAAAATCGGGGGGTCCGTCAAAAAACCCATATTTTATAGTAGTTTACAAAGATGCCCATGTGGCTTGAATTTTGCTAAAGATTTCACAGGAGAGGAGGGGTTGTTTTATCCCCCCGCGACGGGGAGGCCCCACCTCATCAGAGTCCGAAATCATTGCCGGAAAGGCCAAACCCTCCGCGAGGGGGGGACGGAAAGCGGCGGATCTTCGACGGGGAAGATGGCCGAGCTGCCGAGGGCGAGGATGCCTCAGGGAGGGCTCGGCCTTTTCCTTACCGGCCCGACCTCAGGACAGGACAGAGGCCGATCCGATCTCAGGGCCCATGGTCTTCATGAGAGCGGTCGGCGGTTTAACGAGAACTTGACAGCATGCATGAAGCGGGCGGGGAGGGGTTCCCCGTCCGCTGATCTGTTTCTAGGGGTAAAGGGTGAAATGAGAACAATAAAGCCATCAGAACAGTCTGGCACCGGTCTGGGTGTGG
>CP070719.1:1302201-1316346 GCA_020350725.1 bacterium | reverse complement strand
GCCGCGGCCTCCCGGTTCGGGGTCTTCATCCACCCCGTGGCCTTCTCCACCAGCTCGTCCGGGGCCAGCTGCGCCTTCAGGGCCGTCGCCGTGATGCCGGTTCCGAGGGGCTTGGTCAGGTAGATCAGGTCCCCGTCCCGGGCGCCTGCGTTGGTCAGCACCCGGTCCGGATGAACGGTACCCGTGACGGACAGACCGAACTTGATCTCCGGGTCCATGACGGTGTGCCCCCCGATCAGTGCGCATCGAGCCTCTGCCAGGGCCGCCAGGGCCCCGATCAGGATGTACCCCGCCCCCGTGATGTCGAGGTCGCAGGTGTCGAAGGCGAGAAAGGTCAGGGCCGTCAGGGGTGTGCCTCCCATGGCGTACACGTCCGACAGGGCGTTGACCGCGGCGATGTAGCCGAAGTCGAAGGGGTCGTCCACGATGGGCGTTATGATGTCGAGGGTCTGGACCAGGGCGGTCCTGTCGTCGAGACGGAAGACCGCGGCGTCGTCGGCCGTCTCCGATCCCACCAGGAGGCGGGGGTCGCGCTCACTGCTGGCGGCCAAAGGCTTGAGGAGCTCGTGCAGGTCCGCCGGACCCAGCTTGGCCGCTCAACCGGCTGCCTGGACCAGGGAGGTCAGGCGGTAGATGTCCTTGCGTTTATTCATTGTACCGTGTTCCGGGGTTCAGGTTCCAGGTCCCAAGTCCCACCTCCCGGGTTCAAGATCCCGGGTCGCGGGTGATCCAAACAGATCATACCAGACTTTCGTCTGGGAGTTCACGTCATGTATCGGTAAATTTCCGTCCCTTTTTATCCGATCTTCTCAGGCAGAAAATGGGATCTGACAGAAGACGGCCTGTTTTCGGTGTCATATTCATCCAGTCGATCCAATGTCTCTTTGTCAAGGTAATCAGGATCCTTGAGATCAACCCCTTCCGGAAGGGGCTGAATGGGCAATCCAGTGCAATTGACTCGAGACCGGGAACCGCAAGCTCCTAGGGCCTGATCACGCTCGAGGCCCTGAGGAGCGCTCCCTGGATGTCGTACATGTTTGAGACCGACCCCGCCGCCAGCCTCTCCGTCAGGGAGAAGAAGTCGAGGCATGTTCCGCAGACGAGGACCTCACAGCCTCTGTCCATGAGGGTGCGCAGGGCGTCCAGAACGGGTGAGCCGTCCACGGCGAGCCGGACCCCTGAGTTCATCATCAGGACCTTGTCCGGTACCGGGTCCTGTTCGATCAGGGTGTTGATGAACCCCTCCATGAGGATCCCCCCCAGCCTGTCATCGCCCCGGCCGAGGGCGTCACCGGTTATGAAGACCACCGGGGGATGGTCCGGGGCCTCCCCCCCCGCGCTCCGCCCCGAGGTGATGGTGAGCCTGTACGCCCCGCCGGTGAGCTCGTCGATCCGGACACCTGCCCCCCTTCCCTCCGCGAAGCGACGCACGTTCTCCCTGCTCGCCTCGGAATCGACCTCGATGACGAACGCCTCACCACCCCCGAGCCCCTCCAGGGTCTTTTTCGCCTGGATGACAGGTCCCGGGCAGGCCATCCCTCGGCAGTCGACGACTTTCATAAGGTGACATCCTTTCCCAGTTGTTCCTCCGCCCTCAGGGGAGAGGATCGGAGGTGAGGGGAGTCGTATTGTCCGTTCCTCAACCGGCCCTTTTGCCGGGGCAGGACGGGCCGCAATTCATAGCCGTTTTCAATAAGGTGTATCAATTATTTAAATAGTTAGCACGGGATCGGAATTTTTTCAATGAATTGGTCCTGAACAGGGGAAAAGCCTTGAAAGCCTCAATATGTTGTGCTAAATTCACTTTCCAACACAAGATATGGGAGTCTTCTCTCAAAATTTCTCGGATATAATTTAAGTATTATTAAGCACTTGCTGGAGGGGATCATGCCGGTAAAGACGACGGACAGCGCCGGAAAGAGCACGAAGGACAGGCAGGGGTCGAGCGACATCGAGCAGGGTCTCAGCCCTGTGGAGCTTTCCGGAAACGCCGGGGTCGTCCTCGAGAAACGCTACCTCAAGAGAGACGAGGAGGGAAATCCCCTCGAGACCCCCGAGGACCTCTTCCGCCGCGTGGCGGAGAATATCGCCGAGGCCGAGGGAAGATTCGGGGCCGGCCCGGAGGAGATCCGGCAGACAGCCGACCTCTATTACAACCTGATGGCATCCCTTTCGTTCATGCCCAATTCCCCGACCCTTATGAACGCCGGACGGGAGCTTCAGCAGCTTTCGGCCTGTTTTGTCCTCCCCGTCGGCGATTCCATGGAGAGCATCTTCGACGCCGTCAAGCATACCGCCATGATCCACAAGAGCGGTGGAGGTACCGGATTCTCCTTCAGCCGGCTGCGGCCGTCCAGGGACGTGGTCAAGTCCACTTCCGGCGTTTCCTCCGGGCCCATCTCCTTCATGAAAGTCTTCAACCAGGCCACGGAGGTCATCAAGCAGGGAGGCACGCGGAGGGGGGCCAACATGGGCATCCTCCGGGTGGACCACCCCGACGTCCTCAATTTCATTAAGTGCAAGGAGCAGAACGATCAGCTCACCAATTTCAACATATCCGTCGGACTGACGGAGGAGTTCATGAAGGCGGTGGCCAAGGACGAGGAGTACCCCCTGGTCAATCCAAGGACCGGCGAGGAGGTCCAGAGGCTCAAGGCCGGCGAGGTTTTCAGGCTCATCGTCGAGAGGGCTCACAGGAACGGCGAGCCCGGCATCATTTTCCTGGACCGCATCAACCGGGACAACCCCACTCCGGCCCAGGGAGAGATCGAGAGCACCAATCCCTGCGGCGAACAGCCCCTGCTCCCATACGAGTCCTGCAATCTGGGCTCCATCAACCTGGCGCGGATGCTCCGCTACGAGGACCGCCGGGTGGCCATCGATTACGGCAAGCTCGAAGTGGTGATCGATCATTCCGTGCAGTTCCTGGACAATGTCATCGAGGTGAACCGTTATCCCCTGCCCCAGATCGAGGAGATGACGAGGGCCAACCGCAAGATCGGGCTCGGTATCATGGGCTGGGCCGATATGCTCTTCCGGCTGGGGATCCCCTACAATTCCGAGGAGGCCGTCGCCCTCGCCGAGAAGGTGATGGGCTTCATCCACGAGAAAGCCGTCGAGGCGTCCCAGAAGCTGGCCGAGGAGAGAGGGGCGTTTCCGGCCTTCGAGGGGAGCGCACTGGACATCCCGGGCCGGCCGCCCATGAGGAACGCCACCGTGACGACCATCGCCCCCACGGGCACCATCAGCATCATCTCCAACACAACCAGCGGCATCGAACCGCTCTTCGCCATCTGTTATCACCGGAATGTCCTGGACAACCAGAGGCTCGTGGAGGTCCACCCCTATTTCGAGGAGGTGGCCAAGCGGGAGGGTTTCTACAGCGAGAACCTCATGGAGAGGATCGCCGAGGAGGGTTCCATCCAGCACATCGCCGGCATCCCCGAATGGGTCAAGCGCATCTTCGTCACCTCCCACGACATAAGCCCCGAGTGGCACGTCCGGATGCAGGCCGCTTTTCAGAAATCCACGGACAACGCCGTTTCCAAGACGGTCAATTTCCCCAACGAGGCCACCGAGCGCGACATCGAGGAGGTCTATCTCCTGGCCTACGAGCTGGGCTGCAAGGGCGTCACCGTGTACCGGGACGGCAGCCGCGACGAGCAGGTACTCTCCTTCGGCAGGGCCGGTGAAAGATCCGCGGAAGCCGCCCCCGGAGGCGCGTTGCCCACTCCCCGCGCCCGTCCGGCTGTCACCAGGGGCATGACGGTCAAGATGAAGACCGGATGCGGCAACCTCTATGTCACCATCAACGAGGACGAAAAGGGCCTCAGTGAGGTCTTTACCCAGATGGGGAAGGCGGGCGGCTGTGCCGCCTCACAGTCGGAGTCGGTCAGCCGCATGGTCTCCCTCGCCCTCCGGTCCGGGATCGACGTGGACGCGGTCCTCAAGCAGCTCTCCGGCATCAGGTGTCCCCAGCCGCTGTGGCAGAACGGCGAGATGGTCCTCTCCTGCTCCGATGCCATCGCCAAGGCCCTGAGGCAGTACAAGGACGTCCGGGAGCAGGAGGGCGGCGGAGTGAAGGTGGTGGAGCTTCCGGTCCCGCCCAGGAGACGAAAGACCGATCAGTCGAACGCGGACCTCATCGCCTCCCTGGGACGGCTTTGTCCCGACTGCAGCGGCTCCCTGGAGTTCGCCGAGGGGTGCGCCACCTGCCACGCGTGCGGGTTCTCGAAGTGCAGCTAAACAACTGAATAATAGTTCACGGTTCACAGTTGGGAAGCAGAGCATTAGAGGATTAGAAATTAGAGATTAGAGACCGGTCCAAAGTTGCGAATCCAAAATCCAATAGAATAGTTCACAGTTCACCGTTCACGGTTGAGACTGCCGTGATTAGTGATTCGTAATTTGTGATTCGTCTTTTTCCCCGCGTCCCCGCGTACGCCTTTAGCCCCACTCTGGACACTGGCCTCTGGGCTCTGGACTCATTTCTCCCCCTCGCCCCCTCGCGTCCGCATTTCCCGAGATTGCTTCACGCGGTTTCCCGTTCGCAATGACTGCAACAGTCACTGGGAGGCTGTTTCAGAGCCGAAGCAGTCTCGGCCATCGGGATTGCTTCATGCGGTTTCCTGTTCGCAATGACAGACGCTTTTTCTCACCGTGTCTCCGCGTCCCCGCGTACGCCTTTAGCCCCACTCTGGACACTGGCCTCTGGGCTCTGGACTCATTTCTCCCCCTCGCCCCCTCGCACCCTCACAATTACTGTGGCTCTCTGTGGCGGCGTCCCAAGGGGCGCCACTGTGGTCCTCTGTGGTAAAGGTTTTTCCGAGATCGCTTCGCTCACACACAGCTCGCGATGACTTTGTTACTCTCCTCGTCCCCGCGTCCGGTGATGCACGTTCCACGTTTGAGGTGCTAACTGAGAGCTGAGTCCTAAGTACTAAGTGATATGTGATGAGTAACAGCTCAGTATACTTATCTCTTATCACTTATCTCTCAGAACTATACATCCTTCCCCCTTCGCCCCATCGCCCTATCTCCCCCTCGCCCATGCGCCCCCTCTGGACACTGGCCTCTGGCCTCTGGACTCTTTTCTCCCCGCGTCCGCATTTCCTCCCCGCCTCGCCGTGGGTTATCGGGTCACGGCCGGGAAACCGGCGTTTTTGTGGTTGACTTTTCCAACCGTGGGGGTTACAGAAGCTCTGTTTGTTGAGGGGAACTTTTAACGTCTAAAGGAGGTGAATGCCTTGGCTCACGTGATTAATGAGGATTGTACAGGCTGTGGAAGCTGTGTCGACGAATGCCCGGTTGAGGCTATCAGCGAGGGTGAGATCTACGTGATCGACCCCGAACTCTGCACCGACTGTGGAGACTGCGTGGCCGTCTGTCCGGTTGAGGCTATCTTCCCCGCCGATTAATACGGCAGGTTTCACCACGAAAAGAAAGGGGGCGGCGAAAGCCGCCCCCTTTTCCATTTGACCCGGTACCGGCGACCGCCGGCAAACCGATCTATCACCCGCCTCCGGAGCTGAACCCGCAGGACAGAAGTTCCTCGCCGCTAATCTTCCTCCCTTTTTCGAGGTCGGTATCACAGGTGGGGCAGGGTATGGGCAGTTCACCTTCCTCCTCGGAGAGAAGCTGTGCATACTCCAGGCCGCAGCCGGCGCATTTCAGCTCAAAGATGGCGTAACTCATCCCGGGCTTCCGGCGGCATCAGGTGTTCTGTTCCACGATCCGCTTTATCTCCGCGGCGTTGGCACCGATGACCTGTTCGGCGACCTTGCCGTCCTTGAAGAGCATGATCGTGGGAATGCTCCGAATCCCGTACTCGCTGGGCGTCTTGGCGTTCTCATCAACATTGATCTTGCCCACTTTGATCTTCGTGCCGTAGGTGTCGGCGATCTCATCGACTACGGGAGCAATCGTCCTGCAGGGGGCGCACCAGACCGCCCAGAAATCCACCAGAACGGGTCTGTCGGACTGGAGAACCTCCTGTTCGAAGTTAGCGTCGGTGAACTCCTTGACGTTTTTGCTCTCTGCCATTGCAACCTCCTTAATTTTCTCAGGAATTCAGGTGAGTCTGAAAATGTCCTAATAGCATACGCTCAGCGGTGATCTTGACGCCGGGCGTCCTGTGTGAACTCAAAAGATCAGCGGGGCATCTCACCCCGCCCTGGGTTCTTTTCGTATGACCAACGATGGTGTTGATGGATCAGGATCCATCCATCAATCTTGCCCTCCACCTGTGATATAAGTGATAGTAACCTTCAACACCATGGCTGTCAATTGATATTTGAATATTAGAATAAATTAACGAACTCGATGCCCCCCGAGGGGGTGAAAAGCGGACGCGGAGACGCGGGGACGCGGGGACACGGGGGCCCGAGGGGGCGGTAGGGCGATGGGGCGAGGGGGCGAAAGAGCGGACGCGGAGACACGGAGAAAAAACGAATCACAAATTACGAATCACTAATCACGGCGGTCTCAACTGCGAACTGTGAACCGTGAACTGGGAACCGTTCGTTAAGGAATCACAACGACTTCCCGGTTGCGAAACGCCTACGGAAAACTGAAAACTGGAACATGGATCATACTCCTCCCCTCTCGAAGGAAAAGAGAAAGCTTATCCGGTCTCTGGCGTCGAGAAAGATCCGCCGGCGCAAGGGCCTCTGTGTCCTCGAAGGTCCCCGCGTGATCGAAGAGGCGAGGAGAGCGGGGCTCCTCGAGTTCACGGTCCTTCATCCTCGGGCGGCAATGGAGAGAGCTTTTTCCGGGGAGATTGAAGACAGCCTGGAGGGTCCTGTGTTCTCGGCAGCGGGGGAGTTCTTCGGCGAGATAACCGATGTCGAGCAGAGCCAGGGCGCTCTGGGTGTGGCGAGAATACCTCTTCCCCTGGACCTGGTGGGTTTCGCGCCGGGAGGAGAACGGTCCGTTCTCCTCCTTCTCGACGCCGTGCAGGATCCCGGTAACGTGGGAGGCCTCATCAGGTCCGCCTGGAGTCTGGGGGTGTCGGGGGTCCTTCTGGGGCCTGGGACGGCCGACCCCTTCGGGCAGAAGGCTGTACGCGCCTCAGCCGGTGGTGTGTTCCACCTCCCCTGGTATCCGGACTTCGGGGTCGAAGGGGCTTCTGCACTGACAGCAAAGGGCTTCACAATTTACATCGCCCAGGCGGGCGGACGGTCCCACCGAGAGGCGGAGTTTTCACCCCGGGCGATCCTGGCTGTGGGGAACGAAGCAAGGGGATTTTCGGATTGGCTCCTGGACGTGGGTGAGCCTGTCGGTGTCCCCATGGCAGGGGATGCAGATTCCCTGAACGTCGTGGTGGCCGGGTCGATCATCCTGGAGGCGATGATGGAGAGGAACTAGTTTGGAGTTTCCAGTTCACAGGTTGCGGTTAGGGAACCGCCGTTATTAGTGATTTGTGATTCGTGATCAGCACTTTTCACCGCGTCCCCGCGTCTGACTCCCGTAAATCCGGCGTAAGCAGGTTTTCAACTGTAAACCGTGAACTGGAAACTGAAAACTTGTTCTTACCCTATCCCTCTTCCACCATTTTCCTGACGATCTCCGCCAGCGCCTCCGCGGACCGTTCGATCAATTCCCTGCCCTTTGCTTCGTCTGCCCGGGACGGATCCCCCCAGACGCCCCCCGGCCAGTACCTCTCCGGGTCAGGGACGATCCTGTGTCTGGGAAGGGAGGGGTACTCCTCCGCGGGCCTCGCCTCGCGGACGGAATCGGGGTGAAGGTGGAGCATCCGCGAGGTCTCGACCTCTCCGGCGTGTCCATCGCCGGGGGTCGCCACGAGATCCTCCGAGGTTTCCCTGACCAGGTCCAGGTCGCTGACGAGAGCGATCCTGATGGCCGGGTTGTCACGGATGACCGCCTCGGCGGATTCCCGCAGGGATGCCATGTGGATACGTCCTGCGTGGCCGGAAAAGAGAACGAACCGGGTAAAACCGTGCCCCAACAGGGACCGGAGGATGTCCTTCGCCAGTGCCCGAAGGGTGTCGGCGGAGATAGTAACCGTACCCGGGTGATTCCGGGTGCTGCTGCACTGACCGTAGTGGACCGGCGGAGCGACGACGACCCTTACCTTTCGGGCGGCCCGGACGGCCACACCGTAGGCCTGCAGCGTATCCGTTGCCAGGGGCAGATGGGACCCGTGCTGCTCGGTGGAACCGAAGGGGATGATGACAGGTGTCCCGGCCTCGATCTCCTCGCGGACCTCCGGCATCGTCATCCACTGCATTTCCATCGCATTCCTCCCTGAAAGGGTTGCCGTGATTGGAGGACCATATTAACATAGGACAACGTAAAACGTTCCAGAATCCAGATCAGTTCCCGGTTACCGGGGGGGAAGGCAGATACGGGGACGCGGGAACCCGAGGGGGCGCAGAGGCGAGGGGGAGAGGGGGCGGACAAGCGGTTGTCATTGCGAACCGCTTTCCAAGTGAAGCAATCTATGACTGTGAACTGTGAACGGTGAACGATGAACTAATCTTTTCGAATCACAGGTCACGAATCACGGCGGTTTCTCAACTGTGAACCGAGAACTGTAAACCATCTTTTTGGACTTTGGATTGATCCCTATATCTAATACTCTAATCTCTAATGCTCTGATTTTTCGCCGTGAACCGTTAACTGCTCAACGTTCCTTTAACCGATGACAAGGCAGCCTGAACCGATGGCCAGGACATTTACGGAAAAGATCGCCCGTGCCCGGGGCATCCTGTTCGATCTGGACAACACTCTTTATCCCAGGGAAAAGGGCGTTTTCGATCGGGTCAACGAGAGGATCGACCGGTTCGTCTCGGTCCTGACGACCCTCCCCCCTCCCGGAGTGAAGGACCTCAGGAGGGACTATGTCCAGAGGTACGGGACCACGCTCTGCGGCCTCATGGAGAATCACGGGGTCCAGCCCTCGGAATTCCTCGAGTTTGTCCACGATGTACCCCTGACCGACCTGCTCTCCCCGGACGAGGCCCTCAGGGATTTTCTGTCGCGTATCGACCTCCCCAAGGTGATCTTCACCAACGCCTCCTCCAGCCATGCTGTGAGGGTCCTGGACGCGCTGGTCGTCGGTGACCAGTTCGACGGTATCTGCGCCCTGGAAGCCGTCGGGTACCGGGGCAAACCCCACAGGGAAGCCTATCGGATGGCGGCCGACCTGCTCAATGCGTCCGCTGACGACACCCTTTTCATCGACGATCTGGACGTGAACGTGAGAGTGGGGAGCTCCCTCGGGATGAAGACCGTGTACGTAGGAGCCGAACCCCTCGAGGAGGCCGACCTCGTCGTGTCCAGGGTCGTGGACATGGCGGAGCACCTGACCGGCGTGGAGTGGTTCAGGGGATAGTCTCAGGTACCGGGTGAATAAAAACGGACGCGAGGAGAAATGAGTCCAGAGCCCAGAGGCCAGCGTCCAGAGGGAACGATTTAAAGTTAATGGTGCCGAAGTATCGATGTAGCGAAGTATCGAGGTGTTTAGATCAATAGCAAAAGAACCTGAGGTTGAATTCCTCGATACCTCCATACCTCGTTACACTGATACTGACCCGATAGTCTGGAGCCTCATTCTTCTGACGCGGGGACGCGGAGACCTATCCGAGGGGGCGAGGGGGAGATGGGGCGAGGGGGCGAAATGAGTCCAGAGCCCAGGGGCCAGAGTCCAGAGGGGGCGCATGGGCGAGGGGGCCCTTCGACAGGCTCCGTTCGACAAGCTCACGGCAGGCAGTGCAGGCGAGGAGCGGACGCGGGGAAGAGACGGTTGTCATTGCGAACCGCGTCCTGGGTGAAGCAATCTATAACTGTGAACGGTGAACTAGTATTTACTAATCACTAATCACGAATCACCAATCACGGCGGTCTCAACCGTGAACTAGTTTTTTCGAATCACGAATCACGGCGGTTCCAACCGTGAACCGTGACCTGTCCTTTTGGACTTTGGACTTTGGATTTTGGATTCATTAAAGAACCACCAAAAATTAAATCTTGCATACGTGGGAAACGATTTCGGGAGGTATTCATGAAGGTGTTGATCGTGGGCGGAGGTGGACGGGAGCACAGTCTGGTGTGGAAGCTCAACCAGTCGGCGGGAGTGGACAAGGTGTACTGCGCGCCGGGGAACGCGGGCATCTCGCGGGAGGCCGAAGTGGTCCCCATCGAGGTGACCGACATTCCGGCCCTGGTGGATTTCGCCAGGAAGGAGGAGATCGGCCTCACGGCCGTCGGTCCCGAACTACCCCTCACCCTCGGTATCGTGGACGCCTTCGAGGATGCGGGGCTCCGGATCTTCGGGGCCTCGAGGAAGGCGGCCGAGATCGAGGGCAGCAAGGTCTTCACCAAGAATCTCCTGGCCAAGTACGACATCCCCACCGGCTTTTACGAGGTCTTCGATACTCCCGGTCCGGCCCGGGAGTACATCCGGAAGATGGGGGCGCCGATCGTGGTCAAGGCCGACGGCCTGGCCGCCGGAAAGGGAGCCATCGTCTGCCAGACAATAGAGGAGGCCGACGAGGCGGTGAAGATCATCATGGAGGACCGTCAGTTCGGGGACGCCGGAGACAGGGTGGTCGTCGAGGAGTTCCTCACCGGTGAGGAGGCATCCTTCCTGGCCTTCTCGGACGGCAGAACAGTCCTCCCCCTGGCCACGTCCCAGGACCACAAACCCATTTTCGACGGGGACAAGGGGCCGAACACCGGTGGGATGGGAGCGTACTCCCCGGCCCCCGTCGTCACGGACGAACTCTTCCACCAGGTCATGGACAGGATCATGATCCCCACCATACAGGCCATGGCCGCGGAGGGCCGTCCCTACAAGGGGGTTCTGTACGCGGGCCTCATGATCGAGGACGGCGTGGCCAGGGTCCTTGAGTTCAACGCCCGCTTCGGGGACCCCGAGGCCCAGCCCCTTCTCATGCGCCTGGACGGAGACCTGGAGAGCATCATGGAGGCGGTGATCGACGAGCGGCTGGACGAGGTGTCCCTCAACTGGCACGACGATGCGTCCATCTGCGTGGTCATGGCCTCCGGCGGCTACCCGGGATCCTACGAGAAGGGAAAAGTCATCTCCGGCCTGGAGGAGGCCGAGGCCATGGAGGATGTTAAGGTCTTCCACGCCGGCACAGCCGAGAAGGACGGCCGGGTCGTCACCTCGGGGGGAAGGGTCCTGGGGGTCACCGCCCGCGGCAGCGATATCCCCGACGCCATCTCCCGGGCCTACAGGGCCTGCGACGCCATCCATTGGGATGGTGCCCAGTACCGGAGGGATATCGGCGCCAAGGCGCTGAAGTACTTGAAATAGTTAAAGCAGGGCTGAGTGCTGAGGACTAAGGGCTAAGAGAGAGAACCGAGGACTGAGGGATAGGAACCGGGTACTGAGAACGGAGATTATTCTGATGATCATATCGGTTCACGATATTCCTTCTAATTTCACTAGCATCGGAAAATAATAAATATGAAGAAGATCGACGTACTGATTCTCATGGGCAGCTCCTCGGACATGGAGGTCATGTCCGAGGCCGCGCGGGTCCTTGCCGACTTCGGCATTCCCCACCGGATGGAGGTGGCCTCGGCCCACCGCAGCCCGGACCTCGTCCGGAGGCTCGTCCAGGAGGCCGACAGCCAGGGCTGCTCGGTCTTCATCGCCGGAGCGGGATGGGCCGCGCATCTGGCGGGGGCGGTGGCGGCCCTGACCGTCAAGCCGGTCATTGGGGTCCCCATTCCCTCCTCTCCCCTGCAGGGCCTGGACTCCCTTCTGTCGACCGTCCAGATGCCGGCCGGCATCCCCGTGGCCACGGTGGCCCTGGGAGGTGGAGGGGCGAAGAATGCGGGTTTTCTCGCGGTCTCCATTCTCGCTCTGGAACGGGAGGAGGTCGCCCGAAAGCTGTCCGAGCACAGACGACTGTTGGCAGAAGACCGGAAAAGGTAAAGGGAGCCTCCCATGGAAGGGTCGGGGCCAGTTCCGGCGGGGACCGATTCCCTGAGGACGGCGGTCGCCCTTCTCAGGAACGGCGGTCTGGTCATTGTCCCCACAGAGACCTTCTACGGGATAGCCTGTGACGCCCTTGATCCGGGCGCCGTCGGGCGGCTGGCCCTCCTCAAGGCGAGGGAAAGGGGAAAGCCGATCCCGCTCATTGCCGGGAGCGTCGGGGCGATACGTGAGGCGGTTTCGGAACTGCCGCCCCTGTTCCAATCCCTGGCCGGGGCCTTCTGGCCAGGACCCCTGACCCTGGTGCTGGCCGCCCGATCCATCTTTCCGGGGGAGATCACGGCCGGGACCTCGACCATTGGAGTGCGTATTCCGGGGGAGTCCTTCGCCCTGGAGCTTGCCCGGGCGTTTGGGGGATTGATCACGGCCACCAGCGCCAACGTCGCCGGTCAGCCGCCACCCAGATCACCCGGAGAGATAGACCTTGAAACAGCACGGGGGGTGGATCTGGTTGTGGACGGGGGGGTCACGCCCGGCGGCCTGCCCTCGACGGTCCTGGATCTGACCCTTGCCCCGCCGGCCATCGTCAGGCCCGGCCCCCTTGACGAACAGGTGGCGAAATTTCTCCTGTCCGGCCTTCGGTGAGGTCCACTGGATGCCGACGGGGGAAGGTTCCGGCCAGCAGGAATGGGCGGAACCGCCGGTACAGGATGTCCGGCCCGGTGGAGCCGGCCCGAGGCAGAGTGTGAGTCGAAAACAGTCCCATGACACAGGATGAAAAGAAGGGGAAAATGCCCCCCGCCCTGACGCCGGCCCTGGAAATGGCCAAAGGCCTTCTCCGGAAGGGGGGGTTGGTCATTGCTCCCACCGAGACCTTTTACGCCATCTTAGGGGATGCCTGGTCGCAGAAGGCCATCTCTCGCCTGGTGAAGCTCAAGAGCTGGGATTACGGCAAGCCCGTTCCCCTGATTGCAGGCAGCGTCCGCATTATCAGAGACGTCACCACCGATATCCCGCCCATTTTCGACGACCTGGCCCGGGAGTTCTGGCCGGGCCCCCTCATCATGGTCCTGAAAGCGGCGAAGGGGTTCCCGCCGGGGGTCACCGCCGGTACGGGAAACGTCGGCATCCGGGTGCCGGGCTGGTCGGTGGCCCTGGAACTGGCCAGGATCTACGGCCGGCCCCTGACGGCCACGGGGGCCAACTTCAACGGCTCGCCCTCCCCCAGGGCGACGGCCGAGATCCACCCTGAGATCAAGCTCGGGGTCGACCTGACCCTGGACGGCGGGTGGACGCCGGGCTACCAGCCTCCCACCATCCTGAACCTGGTCCCCACTCCACCGGTCATCCTCCGGGACGGGACGCTGGCCTCGCGGGTGACCGCTTTTCTGAACGAACTGTCCTGGCGGGAATCGAGGTTGTAGGGAGGGTTTTCAGTTTCCGGTTCACGGCCTGCCCTGAGCTTAGTCGAAGGGTTGGTAAACATCCGTGATTCGTGACTCGTGATTCGTGATTGGTAAATTCTAGTTCACAGTTCACAGCTCACGGTTCACAGTTGGGACGGCCGTGATTAGTGATTCGTGATTTGTGATTCGAAAAGACTAGTTCACAGTTCACAGTAATAATCAGAGCATTAGACATTAGGGATCAATCCAAGGTCCCAAATCCAAAATGTAAAACTGAAAACATCTCTGTGGTCCTCTGTGGTAAATCCCTTCTCCTTAATTCTGTCTCCTGGCTCCTGACTCCTTTTTCAAAGGGTAGTCCCCGCGTCGGGGCCTCCCGAGATTGCTTCACTCAAGTATCGGTTCGCAATGACAACCGCTTGTTCGCCCCCTCGCAATTACTGTGGCCCTCTGCCTGCCCCGCCTGCCGTGAGCTTGTTGAACGGAGCCTGTCGAGGGGTGGCGGCGTCTCCAGGGACGCCTCTGTGGTCCTCTGTGGTAAAGTTCTTTCTCCTTTATTCCGACTCCTGGCCCCTGACTCCTGGCTCCTTTTTCCAAGGCGCGTCCCCCGAGCGGGGTCTCCCCAGATTGCTTCACGCGGTTTACTGTTCGCAATGACAAACACTTGTTCGCCCCCACGCCCCAAATCCCCCACGCCCCCACCGCTATGTCTCCGCGTCCCCCCGGCAGAATAATGAGGCTCCCGAACGTCGGGTGAGTATAAGTGTAACGAGGTATGGTTGTTTAGAGGAATTAAAACAAAGGTTTTAT
>CP070719.1:1274123-1302101 GCA_020350725.1 bacterium | reverse complement strand
TATGTTTGGAGGCAGTTAAGCTTGGGCGCGAGGGGAAGAAATGAGTCCAGAGCCCGGAGGCCAGCGTCCAGAGGAGACGCGGGGACCTACCCGAGGGGGCGATGGGGAGAGGGGTATATAGTTCTAAGAGATGAGTGATAAGAGATAAGTCTACTGAGCTGTTAGTTATCACATATCACTTAGTACTTTGGATTTTGGATTCGTCAACTGATCACGAATCACTAATCACGAATCACGGCGGTCTCAACTGCGAACCGTGAACCGGGAACTGTCTTTTCCCTTGATTTAAGGAACACGAGAATGACCAAACCCCTGATTATCGTCGAATCACCCACCAAGGCCAGGACCATCGGGCGGATCCTGGGCGGGGACTACCAGGTTCTCTCCTCCAACGGTCATGTCATCGATCTCCCCCAGAAGGAGTTGGCCGTCGATCCCGAGAACGGCTTCGTCCTCAAGAATCGTGTCATACCGAGCAAGAGAAAAATCCTGTCGGAGATCTCGAAGGCGGCCAAAGACTCGGACCGCATCCTCATGGCCACCGATCCGGACAGGGAAGGGGAAGCCATCGCCTATCTCCTTGCCAGCCATCTGAAGATACCCGAGGACAGGATCTTCAGGGTTCTGTTCCACGAGATCACCCGAAACGGCGTCCTCCGAGCCCTCGAGAATCCGGGAAAGCCGGACCACCTCAAATTCGAAGCCCAGCAGGCCCGGCGGGCCATCGACAGGCTGGTGGGCTACAAGCTCAGTCCCGTACTGTGGGAGAGGATCAAGAGAGGCCTGTCGGCGGGACGCGTCCAGTCGGTGGCCCTTCGCCTGGTAAGCGAGAGGGAGAAGGCGATACAGGCCTTCCAGCCGGAAGACTACTGGCTCATTTTCTCCCATCTTGAGGGTGACTCTCCACCCCCCCTGAAGGCGCGACTGGTTGAGGCGGAGGGGAAAAAGGTCGACGGAAAAGGTCACCGGCTCAGCGTGGAAGCCGAGGCCGTCCGGATCTGCGACAGGCTGAGGGGGGAACGGCACGTCGTCTCCGACATCCAGGTCAAGAAGGCCCGCCGATCGCCCTCCCCTCCCTTCATCACCAGCACTCTCCAGCAGGAAGCGGCCAGGAAACTGCGTTTCACAGCCAAGAGAACGATGATGATCGCCCAGCAGCTCTACGAAGGTGTCTCGCTGGGCGACATGGGGACCACGGGTTTGATCACCTACATGAGGACCGATTCGGTTCGCGTGTCGGCGGAAGCTGTCGACAGGGCGCGCGGGGAGATCCGTGGGAGATTCGGGCCGGATTATCTCCCCGAAAAGGCGAGATACTACCGGAACCGCAAAGGGACCCAGGACGCACACGAGGCTATCCGTCCCGCACGGCCGGAGCTCAAACCGTCAGCCGTTGATCCATTCCTCGACAAGGACCAGAAGCGGCTTTACGAGCTCATTTACAGGCGGTTCCTCGCGTCGCAGATGGCCGACGCCCAGCTGGAGAGGACCAGGGTTAAGATCACCGCAGGCCCCTATCTCCTCGAGGCGACCGGTCAGGTGGTCCTCTTTAAGGGCTTCACCGCCCTTTACGAAGAAGGCCGGGACGAGGATAACAACAGCGAGCCCGTCCTGCCCTCTCTGGCAAAGGGACAGGAACTCGACCTGAAGGATGTCGAGATCGAAAAGAAGACGACGCAGCCGCCGCCGCGGTACACCGAGGCCACCCTGGTGAAAGAGCTCGAGGAGAAGGGAATCGGCCGCCCCAGCACCTACGCCGCCATCCTCGACACGATCCAGAAACGCAATTACGTCACCAAGGAACAGAGGCGTTTCATCCCGACGGCCCTCGGCATGGGCGTGAGCGATTTCCTGATCGAGCGTTTCCCCCGCCTCGTAGACGTCCAATTCACGGCCAAAATGGAGGACGAGCTGGACGATATCGAGGAAGGCAAACGCTCCTACCGGGAGATGCTCACCACATTCTACGACCCCTTTGTCAGTGAACTGGAAAAGGAGGGTGAGGTCGGCGAGCGACATGTCTGGGGCCAGACGGACATGGATTGTCCTGAGTGCGGCAGGAACAAGCTTCTCATACGCACCGGCAAAAACGGGGAATTTGTCGGCTGTTCAGGATATCCCGAGTGCCGATTCACCTCCAACTTCACCAGGACCCCGGATGGCGGCATCAAGCTGGTCGAGGAGGAGGAGCGGGAAGAAAAGTGCCCGGTGTGCGGCAATCCGATGGTGGTCAGGCAGAGCAGGGCCGGCCCCTTTCTGGGCTGTTCCCTGTACCCCGAGTGCAGGGGAACGCGACCCCTGTCAACGGGTGTCCACTGCCCCGAGGAAGGCTGTGACGGGGAACTGGTTATCAAGCGAAGTAAAAAAGGAAGAACCTTTTACGGTTGCTCCAATTACCCCAATTGCCGGTATGCCGTCTGGGACGAACCGGTCGATCAGCCCTGTGCGCAGTGCGACAGTCCCATCATGACCATAAAGTCCACAAGAGGAGATGAGTATCTCGTCTGTCCTCGCAAGGGGTGCGGCTACCGTCAGCGCCGCCATGAGACCGATTGAGGTCATAGGCGGCGGCCTGGCCGGATGTGAGGCGGCCTGGCAGATCGCCAAGCGCGGCATACCTGTTCTGATATCCGAGATGAAGCCCCACCGGCGGTCGCCCGCCCACAGGTCCGGCGATCTTGCGGAACTGGTGTGCAGCAATTCCCTGAAGTCAGATCGTATCGACCGTGCCGGAGGTCTCCTGAAAGCCGAGCTCAGGTTGATGGGCTCCCTCCTCCTTGACATAGCCTCCCGGACGGCCATCCCGGGGGGGTCATCCCTCTGTGTCGACCGAAATCGGTTCTCCCAGTCTGTCACCGCTGCCATCGAAGACCAACCCCTGATATCTCTCGTTCGAAAGGAGATCCTGACCCTGCCCGATGGGGGACCGACGGTGGTCGCCACGGGTCCCCTGACTTCCGACAGCCTGGCAGGATCCATCGAGAACCTCATGGGCAGGGGAAGTCTTGCCTTCTACGACGCCATTGCTCCCACGGTGGAGGCGGAGAGCATCGATTGGGAGAAGGTCTTCCTCCAGGACCGCTACGGAGATGCCGGGTCCGGAGCCTACGTCAACTGTCCCCTCGAGAGGGAGGAGTATTTCGTGTTCCTCGAGGCCCTCAGAAAGGCCGAACAGGTCATGCCGCGTCCCTTCGAGGAGGAAAGGGTTTTCGAAGCCTGCCTGCCGGTGGAAGTTCTTGCTGCGAGGGGTGATCGCACCCTCGCGTTCGGTCCCATGCGTCCGGTGGGACTGACCGATCCGAGGACATCCCGACGTCCCTTCGCTGTGGTTCAGTTGAGGCCCGAAAACGAATCCGGAACCCTCTACAGCATGGTGGGATTCCAGACGAAACTCAAATATGCCGAGCAGGAGAGGGTGTTCAGGATGATCCCGGGCCTGGAGCGGGCCCGGTTCGAGCGGTTAGGAAGCGTTCACCGCAACACCTTTATCGACGCACCGAGGCTCCTGGACAGGTTTCAGAGGGCCCGGAAAGCTCCCCGTCTGATCTTCGCCGGTCAGATCACGGGAGTGGAAGGTTACGTCGAATCCATAGCCAGCGGGGCCCTGGCGGGCATCTACGCCTCCGCTGCCTACAGGGACATACCCGTGGAACCTCCGCCGCCCACAACCATGGTGGGCGCCCTTCTTCATCATCTGACACATCAGGCGAGCAAACCGTTCCAGCCCGTCAACGCCCAGTTCGGTCTCCTCCAGACCATGGACGGGCAGGGAGGCCGCAGGTCAGACCGGCGCACGCTCCTGTCCGAGAGGGCGCTCGCCGACATGCGCGAATACATCGCAAGCCTGCCGTCTGGACTTTGAAAATCAAAAGAAATATACTTTCTAATTGGTTTAAGGGGACATTAGAGATTAGATCTCAGGAATTAGGACCTGGAACCTGGAATTTGCTACCTGGAACCTGAAGTCTGGAACCTGGAGTTCCGGAAGGGGGGCGCCTCCTGTGAGCGGTTCACTTCACGGCGGTCATGATGGCCAGGGGATGTGAGAGCCCGTCTCCCGCGGAGGGAGCCAGGCAGCTGGGGGAGTTTTTGAGACACCTGTCGGACATTCGAGGTTCATCGTCCCACACCGTCAACGCCTACCGGCGGGATCTGGAGGAATACCTGGGCTACGTCTCCACCAGGGATCTCGAGGAGGGCTCCCGGGAGGCCGTCCGTTCCTTCCTGGGGGAGCTCTTCCGGAGGGGACTTGCCCGGTCCACCATGTCCCGGAAGATGTCCGCGTTGCGTTCATTCTGCAGGTACCGGGTGCGGGAGGGTTTTTTGGCCTCGAATCCCTGCGATGGGATGCCCTCACCACGGGCGTCGAGGAAGAACCCCATGTTCCTCAGCCTGGAGGAGATCTCGGCTCTTCTGGATTGCCCCTCAGGCGACGGCGTTCTCGAGCTTCGGGACACTGCACTCTGGGAGGTCCTCTATTCCTCCGGCCTCAGAGTCAGCGAATTGGCGGGCCTGAACCTGGCCGACTGGGACTCCTCGGGCCAGACCATCAGGGTTCGGGGTAAGGGGCGAAAGGAGCGGATCGTCCCCCTGGGCGGGAAAGCCTCCGGGACACTGGAGAGGTACCTGAGGGCCACGGAAAGATGGCCCCACGCCAGGATAGGGGAGCCGGTCTTCCTCAGCACCAGGGGAACCCGGTTGGGTGTCCGAGGCATTCAGAGAAGACTGGACCTTCGGCTTCGCAGGTCCGGCATCGGAAAGCGCATCAGCCCCCATGTCCTCAGGCACACTTTCGCCACCCATCTCCTGGACAGCGGGGCCGACTTGAGGGCCATCCAGGAGATGCTGGGCCATGAGAGCCTGGAGACGACCCAGAGATACACCCACGTCACCCTCGACAGGCTTCTGGAGGTCTACGACAGGACCCACCCGAGGGCGGCGAAGAGGAGGACGGACTGATGACAGGAACCACGGTCCTTGCGGTCAGGAGGGACGGCAAGGTCGCCATGGGCGGTGACGGCCAGGTCACTCTCGGTGAGACCGTCATAAAACACTCGGCCAGGAAGGTACGGATCCTCCACCAGGGAAAGGTCCTGGCGGGGTTTGCCGGATCAACTGCCGATGCCATTACCCTTATCGAACGATTCGAGAAGAAGCTGGACCAGTATTCGGGCAACCTGTCCAGGGCCTCCGTGGAGTTGGCAAAGGACTGGCGGACGGACAAGGTGCTCAGGAGGCTGGAGGCCCTCATGGCCGTCAGCGACCGGGAGAAAATGTTTCTCATCTCAGGGACCGGTGATGTCCTGGAGCCTGAGGGAGAGGTCCTGGCTATCGGGTCGGGAGGAGCCTATGCCCGGGCGGCAGCCGAGGCCTTGATCAGTCACTCGGCGCTGTCGGCCAGGCAGGTCGTTGAGGAGGCCCTGAAGATCGCCTCGAGAATATGTATCTACACCAACGATGAGATCTACGTGGAAGAACTGACATGACAGCGAGGAACTTCACCCCGCGGGAGATCGTCGACAGCCTTGACCGATTCATCATCGGCCAGGAGAAGGCCAAGCGCTGCGTGGCCATCGCCCTCAGGAACAGGTGGCGCCGACGCCAGGTCCCGGAGGACCTCCGTGATGAGATCGCCCCGAAAAACATCATCATGATGGGTCCCACCGGGGTCGGCAAAACCGAAATCGCCCGCAGATTGGCGACTCTGGCCAACTCTCCTTTCCTCAAAGTCGAGGCCACGAAGTTCACGGAGGTGGGCTACGTGGGCAGGGATGTCGAATCGATGGTGAGGGATCTGACCGAACTGGCCATCAAGATGGTCAAGGAGGAACAGCTGAAGGCGGTCATGGAACGCGCCGACCTCCTCGCGGAACAGAGGGTGCTGGACCTCCTCCTGCCCGGGACCACACTGCAGCCGGCGGCACCGGGGGAGACGGGGAACGGGAGAACGGAAACCCGTGACAAGCTCCGCCGGATGATGAGGAACGGGGAACTCGACGAACGGGAGGTGGAGGTCCAGGTTGAGGAGAGGTCGACGCCCCTTGTGGAGATCTTCAGCGCACCGGGCATGGAGGGTATGGACCTGAATCTCAGGGACATGATGGGGAACATCTTCCCGGGCCGCCGTAAGGTCAGGAAGGTCAAGGTGCCCGAGGCCATCGCCCTCCTCACCCAGGAGGAAGCTCAGAAACTCATCGACATGGACAAGGTTACCGCGGAGGCCGTCACCCGGGTGGAGCAGAACGGCATCATCTTCCTCGATGAGATCGACAAGATAACGGGCCGCGGTTCCGCAACCCATGGACCGGATGTCTCGCGTGAGGGGGTCCAGAGGGACCTCCTGCCGATCATAGAGGGAACGACCGTGACAACCAAACACGGCATGGTCAAAACGGACCATATCCTCTTTATCGCCGCAGGTGCCTTTCATGGGACCAAGCCTTCCGACCTCCTGCCCGAGCTGCAGGGCCGATTCCCCATCAGGGTGGAGCTGGACGCCCTGACGAGGGAGGACTTCGTCAGGATCCTCACCGAGCCGGAAAATGCCCTTATCCTGCAGTACAGGGAGCTGCTCAAGACAGAGGGGCTGAATATCACCTTCGCCCCCGACGCCATCGAGGCGGTGGCCGACATGGCCGAGGCGGTCAACACGAGGACTGAGAACATCGGGGCCAGAAGGCTTCACACGATCATGGAGAGATTGCTCGAGGAGATCTCCTTTACTGCCCCGGACCTCTCAGAAAAGGACCTGAACATCGATGCCGCATATGTGAGAGACAGACTATTGGACGTCGTCGAGGATGACGACCTGAGCCGCTACATCCTGTGATCGATGACAGGGGATCAGGTACTGAAGCATGAATAAGCTTCTTGTGGTCGAAAGCCAGCAGATCCACAGACAGGCTCTCCGGGAAACTCTATCCAGGGAGGGATTCGATGTCGATGAGGCGGAGGACGGCCAGAAGGCTATTGCCGCCGTCAGGAACTCCGGACCCTATGAGATCGTCCTTCTCGCCGACCGCCTTCCCGGCCTGTCCGGAAACGACACCCTGATCGCGATCAAGAACTTCAAACCGAAGCAATCCGTCATCATGCTCATGGGCCGGGAAGATCAGCGGGCAACCACCCTCGCCATGGGCAGGGGAGCGGCGGCCATCGTCAAGAAGCCGGTCAAGTCAGAGGAGCTCGTCCACTCGGTAAAGAGCATCATCGAAAAGGCCCGCCTGCAGAGGAAAAGCGAGGGGCATCTCAAACGCCTCAAACTCCTGGAGAAACACGCTGCCGAGCTGACCCTGATGGACACGACCGAGCATCTTCCCGAAGAACTGATCAAAGAAGACCGTTTTCTGAAGAAGATCATCGAGCTGACGGCTGAAGTCCTCGAGGCGAACAAAGTGTCCCTCATGCTCCACGACAGGGAAAGGGACCAACTCTACATGGCCCAGTCCAACTGGATGACCCGGGAGGTCATGAACACGATCAGGCAGCCCACCACGAGGGGAGTGGCGGGGTACGTCTTCAGGGAGGGGAAACCGGTCCTGATCGAGGATGTCAACAAGGACAAGCGGATCAAAACGGCCACCTACACGGTGCAGTACGAATCGCCATCCTT
This sequence comes from bacterium, assembly GCA_020350725.1. GTDB lineage: Bacteria > BMS3Abin14 > BMS3Abin14 > BMS3Abin14 > BMS3Abin14. The sequence goes on along the minus strand of CP070719.1, from coordinate 1,294,489 downwards.
CATCTGTGCCCCTCTTTTCTACAACCGCAAGGTGGTGGGGACCATAAGCGTCAACGACAGACGGGACATGGATCCCTTCAGTGAGGGCGACCTGGCTATCCTGACGACTTTCTCCCACCTCATGTCCATGGGGATCTCCAACCTGGCCATCAACCGCATGGTGGAGAGGGAACACCTGAAGATCACGTATATCAACAACCTCGTGTTCGGTCTCATCTCCAGCGTCAGCCCGGATGATCTGTACGGGACCCTTGTGGACCGCATGAGGACCAATCTCCGAGCCACGACGTGCTCACTCATAACGGTTGAGGAACAGGGAAAGAAACTGATGGTCCAGGCTGCAAGCTCCATGGAGGAGCTGAGCCAGACCAGGTCCCTCCATGACGTCGGCAAGGGCATCATGTCCAAGGTCCTGAGCCTCAAGAAGCCCTACCTGGCCAACAACCTGAACAACGAACCGGATCTGGACAGAACGGTCGACCTGCCGGGCGGAACATCACCGTCCCGGATGCTGGCCGTGCCTCTCAGACAGAAAGATGAGGTCATCGGCATCCTGTCGGTCTTTGACAAGGAGGACGGCCAACCGTTCGACAAATGGGATGTGGAGGTCATGTCAGCCCTCGCTCCCCATCTGACCATGGGCCTGAAAAACGCCTGGCTTTACGTGAATCTGATAGACAACATAGAGGAGATCGTGCGCGCCAGCAGGGAACTGGATGATGTCCGGCAGGAACTCGCCCGGAAGACCGCTGAGCTGGACCGTTTCATGGGAAAGGCGGCCACATGAAAGAACTGATCGGAAAAGCGAACGTTCTGCTCGAGGCTCTCCCCTATATCAAGGCGTTCTATGGCAGGACGGTCGTCATCAAATACGGCGGACACGCCATGGTGAACGACTCCCTCAGGTCCAATTTCGCGAGGGATATCATCCTTCTCCGATATATCGGCATCAAACCCGTCGTCGTTCACGGAGGAGGCCCCCAGATCGGCCGGATCCTGGACAAGATGGGCAAGGAGACCCGGTTCGTCAAGGGACACAGGATAACCGACGAGGAGACCATGGATGTGGTGGAGATGGTCCTCGGGGGGAAAGTGAACAAGGACATCGTCGCCCTCATCCAGAAGCACGGCGGCCGGGCCGTGGGTTTGACCGGCAAGGACGGCGGTCTCTTTACCGTGGAGAAACTCCTCATCGAGGAGCCCCAGGTGAACGGACCGCCCGAGATCATAGATCCGGGCAGGGTCGGGAAGGTCACCCGGGTCGATCCCGAGATCATCAGGAAACTGGACGACAGCAATTTCATCCCTGTTGTGGCGCCGGTGGGAGTGGACGTCGACGGGAACACCTATAACGTTAACGCGGATGCCGTCGCGGGGGCGCTCGCCGGAGCCCTTCAGGCCGAGAAGCTCATCCTCATGACGGATGTCCCGGGCATTCAGGACGAGGAGGGCGAACTGATCTCCTCCCTCAATCAGAGCACCCTCGGGGAGATGGTCAGCAGGGGGACCATCCACGGCGGTATGCTCCCTAAAGTCGAGGCCGCTGCAGACGCCCTCGAGGCCGGTGTATCAAAGGTGCACATTATCAATGGCACCATAGACCATGCCGTTCTCCTCGAGGTGTTCACAGAGACGGGGATCGGCACCGAGATCGTCCAGTGAAACGGGCCAGGGACACGGACATCCGGGGCGCCCTTGAAAAAGCTTCCAGTGCCCTCTTTCCCAATTACAGACAGTACCCGGTCGTGATCGTGCGGGGAAGGGATTGCCGTGTGTGGGGGTCGGACGGAAAGGAATACCTGGACTTCGTGGCAGGCATTGCCACCTGCAATCTGGGTCACACCCGTCCGGAGGTCACGGAAGCCATCAAGCGGCAGGCCGATGAGATCATTCACGTCTCCAACTGGTATTTCAACGCCCCCCAGATCGACCTGGCCGGACTCCTGACTGAAATTACCGGGTTGGAGCGGGTCTTTTTCTGCAACAGCGGAGCGGAGGCCGCTGAGGCGGCCATCAAATTGGCGAGGAAAAGGGCCTTCGAAACCTTCGGTCCGGACAGGAATCTGGTCGTCAGTCTGCACGGGGCATTTCACGGAAGAACCATGAAAGCCCTGACCGCCACCGATCCGAAACATCACCTCGAAGCCTTCTCGCCCTACCCGGAGGGCTTTGTCCACATCAAGCCCGGAGACATCGGCGCCCTCCGGCAGCACCTGCCGGAAGCGTGCGCCCTCTTCCTGGAGCCGATTCAGGGCGAGGGCGGTGTTCGACCCATGGATCCCGCCTTCCTCAGGGAGGCCGAGGCCGCCTGCAGGGAAGAGGATGTGCTGTTCATCCTGGACGAGGTCCAGACCGGCATGGGTCGGTGCGGCGCCACCTTCGCCTATCAGGTCTACGGTGTCACGCCGGACGTCCTCACCCTGGCCAAAGGGCTGGGAAACGGATTCCCCATTGGAGCTGTCCTCGCCAGGGAGAAGGTGGCGGCCCATTTCGGACCGGGGTCCCACGGAAGCACTTTCGGCGGCAATCCCCTGGCCTGCGCGGCCGCGCTGGCCACTCTCAGAACCCTGCTGGCCGAGGATCTGTCCTCCGCCGCGGGACGGATGGGGAAATACTTCCGCGAAAAGCTCAACTCTCTGGTGGACCGATATCCGGCGGCCGTGGAAGTCCGGGGGGAGGGCCTTCTTCTCGGGATCGAGCTCCGGGTGCCGGCCGCACCCGTGGTGGAACGACTGATGGAAAGGGGCTTCCTTGTCACGGTGGTCCAGGAGAACACCCTCCGCTTCACCCCCCCTCTCACCATCAGCAAGGGGGACATCGACGGCCTGATCGTCAGCCTCGAGGACATTGTACAATCGCTAGGGGGGGCATCCGAATGAAGAGGGATTTTCTCACCCTGCTGGATGTGTCGCCCTCCGAACTGGCCTATCTCGTTCAGAGGGCCGAGGACATGAAGCAGCAGCCGAAACCCGGACACTGTCCGCTCCTCGGCAAAAGCGTCGGTCTCCTGTTCGAAAAAGCTTCCACCCGAACGCGTGTCTCCTTCGAGGTGGGTATCTACGAGTTGGGCGGTCAATCCATTTTCCTGAGTCCCAGGGACGTCCATCTCTCCCGGGGCGAACCGCTCAGCGATACGGCGCGTGTCCTGTCACGATACCTGTCGGGGCTGGTGGTACGAACCTATTCCCAGGAGACCATCGAGATCCTGGCACGGGAGGCGGACATTCCCGTCATCAACGCCCTGACCGACCTGGCTCACCCCTGCCAGGCTCTGGCAGACCTCCTCACCATGAAGGAGAATGTGGAAGACCTGGCCGGAACCAGGGTGACCTATCTCGGCGACGGAAATAACGTGGCCAACAGCCTCATCATCGGATGCGCCATGATGGGGATGCACCTCACGGTGGCCTGTCCGGAAGGGTACGATCCGGATCCGGATTTTCTCGATAAAGGGGTGCGCCTGGCGGAGGAGTCGGGGGGATCCGTGCGGATGTCCCGCGATCCGCGAGAGGCATCGACGGGAGCTGATTTTCTCTACACCGACGTGTGGACGAGTATGGGTCAGGAGGAGGAATCCGAGAGGAGGCGTAAGGATTTCGCCCCCTTCCAGCTCAACTCGGAGCGGCTGTCCGATGCCGGCGGCAGAGCGAAGATCCTCCACTGCCTGCCCGCGCACAGGGGGGAGGAGATCACCGACGATGTGATCGACCATCCGCAGAGCGTTATTTTCGATCAGGCCGAGAACCGACTCCACACCCAGAAAGCCCTGCTGGAATGGATCATAGAATAGGGCAGGACAAGAAGCACAACGAACGTGGGGCGAAGAACTATTTACGATGGAAAACGACCTCAGCTCTTAGCTCTTAACAGGAGAAAACCATGAGTAGACCCAAGGTCAACAGAGTCGTCCTCGCCTATTCCGGCGGCCTGGACACGTCGGTCATCCTGACCTGGCTCAGGGAGGAGTATCGATGCGAGGTGGTGGCCTTCGCCGCCGACCTCGGCCAGGGGGAAGAGATGGACGGTCTCAGGGAGAAGGCGATGAAGACCGGGGCCAGCGAGGTTCACATCGAGGACGTTAAGGAGGCATTCGTCCGGGATTTCGTCTTCCCCGCTCTCAGGGGAAATGCCGTCTATGAAGGGTACTATCTGCTCGGGACATCGATCGCCCGCCCCCTTATCGCCAAGACGCAGATCGAGGTGGCCCGCAGGGTGGGTGCTGATGCCGTCTCCCACGGAGCTACGGGGAAGGGGAACGATCAGGTCCGGTTCGAACTGGCCTACCACGCCCTCATGCCCGGGATCACCGTTATCGCCCCCTGGCGGGAGTGGGACCTCGGGAGCAGGTCCTCCCTCATTGAATACGCCAGAAGACATGATATACCCATCCCCGTCACCAAGGAGAAACCGTACAGCAGCGATCGAAACCTCCTGCACATAAGCTACGAGGGCGGCATCCTCGAGGACCCGTGGATGGAACCGGACGAGGACATGTTCACGCTGACCGTGGCGCCCGAGGAGGCTCCGGACCAGGCGGAATACGTGGAGGTCGGCTTCGAGGACGGTACGCCCGTCACCGTGGACGGGGAAAGACTCTCCCCGGCGTCGCTTCTCTTCCGGCTGAACGAGGTGGGAGGACGTCACGGAGTGGGAAGGCTGGACATGGTGGAGAACCGCTACATCGGCATGAAATCCAGAGGTGTATACGAGACACCGGGCGGCACCATCCTCCACCATGCCCACCGCGCTGTGGAATCCCTGACCATGGACAGGGAGATCATGCACCTGAGGGACTCCCTCACACCCCGGTTTTCGGAGTTGATCTACAACGGCTACTGGTTCTCACCGGAGATGGAATGGCTGATGAAGTGCATCGACGAAACACAGCTGGGGGTTACCGGATCGGCGAGAGTCAAGCTCTTCAAGGGGTCATGCCGGGTGGTGGGAAGGAGGGCGCCCGATTCCCTCTACATGCACGATTTCGCCACTTTCGAGGAGGAATCGGTGTTCAACCAGGCTGATTCCACCGGCTTCATCAGGGTCAACGCTCTCAGGCTCCAGATCAACGCCTTGCGGAAACGAAAAAAGAAGTAAGTGCGGAGAGCAGGCATTTAATATCGTCCTATGCGTTATCGCAAAAAAGACGTCAGAACCGCGGTGGTAGCCGTCGTCAAGGACCCGGAGGAGAGGGTTCTCCTCACCAGACGGGCGATACCGCCCTATCTCGGTAAATGGGTCATGCCGGGGGGCAAGATCGATCTGGGGGAGCCGATCACGGCCGCCCTGAAGAGGGAGGTCCTTGAGGAAGTCGGACTGGAGATACACGTCGAAGGCCTCATCGACATCTTCGAGATCGTGCCGTCCGCTGAGCACAGCGTCCATTACGTGATACTATATTATCTGGCGGTACCCAAGGGAGGAGATCTCCTGCCCAACCAGAAAGAGATATCGGAAGCGGTATGGGCCGACCGCAGCACGACGGAGAAGCTGGACATCTCGAACGGTACCAGACACATTCTGTCAAAGGTCTTCGTCTGAGATCCCTTGGGACGCCGAAGCCACAGACCTGAAAACGCCTGATCGGATCCTGAAACCGGATCCGGAATCACCAGGGGGGCTGGAAATGGTCCATATTCTAGAGCACAGTGTGGATCTGCAATTCCCCTTGGGGGACGGCATCCACTGCCTTATCGCCCAGATCCCCAACCGCCTTCATATGGAAGACCGACTCTTCAAGCTGATCGACCCCGACGACCAGCGAAATGTGATCAGGTCCGTGGTGGACCTTGCCGCCTCCCACGATGCGGATGATCAGCTTCACTTTCTCGTCCTCCCCGAGAGCAGCGTTCCCTACTCCCACCTGGAGGAACTCATCGAGACCATCGGTGACCGGTTCTCCCAGAACACCGTGGCGATCTTCGGACTGGAGCATATCACCCTCCTCCAGTACATGGCCCTCATGGAAAGGCACGCCGAGGACAACGAGGACTCCCTTGCCATGGTCCGCCAGGCCAAGACCAAATCGGACAGGGACAAACCGGTGAACCTCTGCGCCACAGTCATTAAGGAGAGAAGCGGAAGGGTCCGATGTTTCTTCTCCGCCAAGACCCATCCCTTCGCCGGCGAGGAATCGGTCGATCACGGCTTCGATCTCTTCAGAGGCAAATCCTTCCTCCTTTTCCGCTGCGAGCCCATGACCTTTAATTTCATGCCCCTCATATGTTTCGATTACGTGTATCGCGACCTGAACAGCTCCAACATCATGGCCATAATCGAGATGGCAAACGACATGTACGCCCGGCAGAGACAGGAACTGGATCTCCTGGTGGTCATTCAGTGCAACCCGAAGCCTGAGCACAAGGTATTCAGGGACGTGGCCACAGGTTTTTACGGCGAACATCTTTTCAAGACGCCCGGCGTCAGGGATACCATCACCGTTTTCGTCAACACCTCCGAGGAGACGGAATTGGCAGGCTCCTTCGAGAAGAACGCCTTCGGGTACAGCTACATCCTGTGCGGCATACGGCACAAACTTCCACGGATCAAGCTGTCCGAGTTCCGCACGGACGATTTCCATGGATCCAGTGTCTCCCGGCTGAGATTCGGTCAGGCCACGAGGATCTACACGACGCGGATCTTCCCCCACCACGAGACGGATCCCCGTTCGTCGAGGGCCATGCTGAAGGTGACGGGAGTGTACTATCCGGCACCGGGACCGGCATGGCTCAGGATCAAGGGTGACGACCTGGTCATGGGAGTATCGGACGAGGACCAGTCGACGGATTGGTAGCGGGAGACCCGGGGGGTCGGAGACCGTCGGAATGATCCTGGTCCCCGTGGATTGAGGAGATGACCATGACGAAAAAACCTTGGCAGGGCCGCCTCGAGGGCAAGACATCGATTGATCTGGAGCGCTTTTCGGAATCGATCTCCTTCGATCACCGTCTCTACCCGTACGACATTGAGGGAAGCATCGCCCACGCCCGCATGCTGGGAGAGCGGGGGATCATCTCCGAGGAGGATGCCAGGAGCATTGTGGGTGGCCTGGAGAGGATCCGCAACATGATCGACAGGAAGGAGTTTACCTGGGATCCCTCTCTCGAGGATGTCCATATGAATATCGAGCACGCCCTGACCGAGATGATCGGCGACGCGGGAGCAAAACTGCACACCGGCCGAAGCCGGAACGACCAGGTGGCCCTCGACCTGAGGATCTTCCTCCGGGAGGAGGTCCGGGGGGTGGCCTCCCTCCTGAAGGGTCTCCTCGGAGCCCTTTTGAATAAGGCGGAGGCTCATTTCGGATCCATTGCACCGGGCTACACCCATCTCCAGCGTGCGCAGCCGATCCTCATCTCCCATCACCTCATGGCCTATTTCGAGATGTTCAGGAGAGACCTCGAGAGATTCAGGGCGATGACAGACCGGCTGAGCGAATCGCCGCTTGGCTCCGGAGCCCTGGCTGGGACGGCCCTGCCCATCGACCGGGAGAGCACCGCCCGGGAGCTGGGTTTCTCCGGGCTGACCCGGAACAGCATGGACTCCGTTTCCGACAGGGACTTTGCGGCCGAATTTCTCTTTGCCGTCGCTCTGTGCCAGATCCATCTCAGCCGGGTGGCCGAGGAGATGGTTATCTGGTCCACTTCCGAGTTCGCCTTTGTCCGCCTTCCGGACAGCTACTGTACCGGCAGCAGCATGATGCCGCAGAAGAAGAACCCGGATCCCGCCGAATTGGTCAGGGGCAAAACCGGCAGGGCCGTGGGCAATCTGATCTCCCTCCTGGTCACGCTCAAAGGCCTGCCCATGGCCTACAACCGGGACCTCCAGGAGGACAAGGAGCCGGTCTTCGATTCGCTGGACACGCTCACCGGATCGATCGGGATAATGACAGCCCTCCTGACCGAGGTACAGTTCGATACCGTTCGGATGGAGGCTGCAGCCGCGGAGGGATTCTCCACGGCCACCGACCTTGCCGACTATCTCGTGGCCAGGAACGTCCCCTTCCGCCAGGCCCACGAGATCGTGGGTAGGATCGTCAAGAGGTGCATCGAGAAAAGCTGGGAGCTCCAGGAAATGCCCCTTGCCGAGATGAGGGCATTCAGTGAATTGATCGAGAGCGACGTGTTCGAGTCCATCTCGCTGAGATCGTCCATCGAGGGAAAGGACCTGCCGGGCGGGACAGCGTCGGGCGCCGTACGCAATGCCATCAAAGAGGCGAGAGAATATCTTGATCAGATACCTGACCGCTAGCCTTCTCCTGCTGCTAATCCTGGTTTCAGCATGCGGGGTCAAGTCGCCGCCGGTCCATCCCGTGGGGATATGGGGGCCCGAGAGGGGGAATGAGCCTCCACCGGAGGGGAATGAGGCCGGCGGGGAAAACGGTTCCGCACCGATTGACACGCGGTAAAAACCTCTGCTAGATTGGCGCTTCTTTTTGAAAAATCACCGATCAGAGTTCGGCTTTTTCGGTGACCATCAATGCCGCCAAACGTATTCCGGACAGCTGGATGAACTACTTCAACTACCAAGGTAACGAACTCTATTGCGAGGATGTCCCCGTGGCGAGGATCGCCGAGGAGGTGGGAACGCCTCTGTACGTCTACAGTGCCTCGACCATAGAACGTCATTACCGGGTCTTCAGTGAGGCGTTTTCCGAGGTGGATCATCTCGTCTGTTTTTCCGCTAAATCCAATTCCAACCTCGCCGTGCTCAAACTGCTCGGCTCAATGGGAGCCGGGGCCGACATCGTGTCGGGGGGAGAGCTCTACCGCGCCCTGCAGGCCGGCATTCCGCCCGACAGGATCGTCTTCTCGGGGGTGGGAAAGAGGGACGACGAGATCCGGTACGCCCTTGACACCGGCATCCTCATGTTCAACATCGAGTCCTCGGAGGAACTGCAGTCCGTCCAGGGTATCGCCAGGGAAATGGACCTGAAGGCACCCATTGCGGTCAGGGTCAACCCGGATGTGGATCCGAAGACTCACCCCTATATCTCCACCGGGCTGGAGAAGAACAAGTTCGGCGTTCCTGTAACGGAAGCCCTCACCCTCTATCGGCAGGCGGCCGACATGCCCAACCTGGACGTTGTCGGCATCGACTGCCACATCGGTTCCCAGCTGACCTCTGTGCATCCCTTCGGTGAGGCCGTGAGAAGGATCATGGACCTGGTGGGCCGGCTGGAGGCCGAAGGGATAAGTGTCCGCTACGTCGATGTGGGCGGCGGTCTGGGCATCGTCTACAACAACGAATCACCTCCTCTTCCTTCAACCTACGCGGAGACCATCCTGGAAGCGGTCGGAGGAGGCGAACGGACCCTCATCTTCGAACCGGGCAGGGTCATCGTGGGGAACGCGGGGGTCCTGGTGGCCAGGGTCCTTTACAACAAGAAGGGAGCGACCAAGAACTTCGTCATCGTTGACGCCGCCATGAACGACCTCATCAGGCCGAGTCTCTATGACGCCTACCAGGAGATCAAGCCTGTGACCAAGACCGACAGGGAAGCGATCGTCGTCGACGTGGTCGGCCCGGTCTGCGAGTCCGCCGATTTTCTGGCCAGAGACCACTTGCTGCCCCGTTTGGGATCGGGAGAGCTCCTTGCGGTCATGAGTGCGGGGGCCTACGGATTCCCCATGGCGTCGCAGTACAATTCCCGACCCAGGTGCGCGGAGGTCATGGTCAGGGACAGCCGGTTCGAGGTCGTCCGGGACCGCGAGACATACCAGGACCTGATCAGGGGAGAGAGGTTTTTTGAAGGTTAGAGACTGGAAACCGAGGATTGGACATCAGACATTAAACATTAGAGATTAGAAATCAGAGATTAGAAATTGGAGATTAGAGAATTAGACATTAGAAATTGGAAATTGGAGATCCGAGTTGGACATCAGGCAATGGACATCGATCGCCGAGGGCGCGCATAGCCGGGAGAGAGGCAGATGAAATTCCCCATTCCGTTCGTCAAGATGAGCGGCACGGGAAACGATTTTATCCTCATTGACAACCGTGACCATTCCATCGGTTCCGAGGAGATGCGTTCCCTGGCTATCCGCGTCTGCAGGAGAAGGCAGTCTGTAGGAGCCGACGGCCTGATCCTTCTCCAGGAAGACCCGGAGCTGGATTTCTCCTGGCGGTTTTTCAACTCCGACGGCAGCGAAGCGGAGATGTGCGGCAACGGCGCCCGGTGTGCGGCCAGGTTCGCCAACATGTCGGGCATCGCGGGGTCGGGGATGGTCTTCCGGACGATCGCCGGACCCATCCGTGCCGAGGTGGAAGACGATGGCGTAAGGGTCCAGCTCACCAGGCCCTTTGGGACGGAGAAGAGCTTCGATCTCGAACTCGAGAGCGGTGAGGAGATCGAGGCCGGATTCATCGACACCGGTGTGCCCCATACGGTTATTGTCGTACCGGAGGGGAAACTGAAAGAGGTTCCCGTCGAGCTGTTGGGCCGGGAGATCAGGTACCATCCCCGTTTCTCACCCGCGGGGACCAATGTGAACTTCGTTGAGATCCTGGACAGGGAAGGCATCCGTATCCGCACCTACGAGAGGGGGGTTGAGGGGGAAACCCTGGCCTGCGGGACGGGGGCCGTAGCGGCGGCGATCATCTGTGTGCTGCGCAGGCTGGTCGATCCGCCGGTCAGGGTTCAGACGCATGGGGAGGACGTTCTCAGGATCTACCTCGACGGGGAGAACCCGGTCGAGGGGGAGGTCTTTCTCCAGGGACCGGCCCTGCTCGTCTACCGGGGCCAGCTTACCGAGGAGACAATCCGGGGAGGTTGAGTATGTTTCAGGGAGCATTTACAGCTCTGGTAACGCCGTTTTCGAGCGGCAGTATCGACGAGAAGTCCCTGCGGGACCACATCGAGTTTCAGGTCAAGCAGGGCATTCACGGAGTCGTGCCGTGCGGGACGACGGGAGAAGCGTCCACGTTGAGTCATGATGAACACGTTGAAGTGGTCAGGATCACCGTGGACCAGGTCGGCGGGCGGGTTCCGGTGATCGCGGGGTCCGGCTCCAACTCCACTGCGGAAGCGCTCGAGCTGACCAGGCGGGTCAAGGAAGTGGGGGCGGATGGGAGCCTGATGATCACCCCTTACTACAACAAACCCACCCAGGAGGGTCTCTATCAACATTTCAGCCTGATCGCCGAGAGCGTTGACATCCCCATCATCCTGTACAACGTTCCGGGGCGGACGGGGGTGAATATGCTGGCCGAGACCGTGGGACGGTTGTCGAAGATCCCGAATATCGTGGGCCTCAAGGACGCCACCGGAGATCTGGTTCAGGCCAGTTACACGCTTCAGGTCGTCCCGGACGATTTCGTCATCCTCTCGGGCGAGGACGCCATGGTCTATCCTCTGCTGACCCTGGGCGGCAAGGGGGTCATCTCGGTGGTGTCCAACGTCGCCCCCGCCGAGATGGCAAAGATGGTCAGCGCCTACCTGAGCGGGAATATAGAGGACGCGCAGAAGCTCCACTACAGACTGCTCCCCCTGTCCGGGGCCATGTTCGTCGAGACGAACCCCATACCGGTCAAGGGAGCACTCAGCATGATGGGGAGGATCAAGAACGAACTGCGCCTTCCCCTGGTGCCGCTGTCCGAGACGGGCCGTCAGAAGGTAAAGGACGCCCTCAAGGCCTTCGGCATAGCCCTGGATTGAGGGGAGGCACCCATGATTCGAGCTGCATTATCCGGGGCGTGCGGCCGGATGGGCACGGCCATAATCAGAGCACTGGGCGATACGGACGGAATCACCCTTTCGGGAGCCCTTGAGCGTGAGGGGCATCCCGACGAGGGCCGCGACGCCGGGGACGTCGCCGGCATGGGCGACGTGGGCGTCATGGTCACCGTGGACCCCTTTGCCCTTCTGGAATCGGCGAACGTGGACGTCCTCATCGATTTTTCGGCTCCTCAGGCCGCTCTGATCAATCTGGAGGGCTGCGCCGACAGGGGTATCGCGGCCGTCGTGGGGACGACGGGTTTCTCACCGGAACAGACCGAGGCCCTGCAGATGTTCGCCCAGCGGACTGCCATGGTTCTCTCCCCGAACATGAGCGTCGGGGTCAACGTGCTGTTCAAAATCGCCCAGAGTGCCGTCGGTTCCCTGGGACCGGGCTACGATGCGGAGATCGTGGAAGCCCATCACCGAATGAAAAAGGACGCCCCCAGCGGAACGGCCCTGAGGCTGGCTGAAGTCGTTGCCGGGACGTTGGGCAGAAGCCTCGAGCAGCACGCTGTTTACGCACGAAAAGGAGTTATAGGCCAGCGTACGGATGAAGAGATCGGCATTCAGACGGTCCGGGGGGGAGACATCGTCGGAGAACACACCCTCATCCTGGCCGGACCGGGGGAACGTCTGGAGTTGACCCACAGGGCCCATAGCCGGGACAATTTCGCGAGGGGCGCCGTCAGAGCCGCTCTGTGGGTTTTCGGAAAACCGTCCGGCCTGTACAGCATGGAGGATGTTCTGGAACTTGAATAATGGTCGCGATGGGGAGAGGGGGAGCATGGGAGAGTGGGAGACATTGACCAAAAAGTCAGGTCGGAAAAAGAACCATTGACTTGTTTCATGCTTTATTCGCCCATTTCCTCTATCACCCGTTCTCCCACTCGGGGGTGCATCTGCCGTCATCAGAAGGAGGATTACATTGAAGATTATTGAAGCAGACCGCCTGAAGGCCCTACCCCCCTATCTCTTTGCCGAGATCGACCGCAAAAAAGCAGACCTGGCGGCAAAGGGCGTGGACATCATCAGCCTCGGGGTGGGGGATCCCGATCTGCCCACACCACCCCACATCGTCGAACGGCTTAAAGAGGCATCCCAGAACCCGGTCAACCACCGGTATCCAAGCTACGAGGGGATGCCGTCTTTCCGCAAATCGGCTGCCGACTGGTGTCGGAAGAGGTTCGGCGTGGACCTGGATCAGGGAACGGAGGTCGTCTCCCTCATCGGATCCAAGGAGGGCATCGCCCACCTGCCCCTCGCCTTTGTCAATCCCGGAGATGTCGTCCTCTGTCCGGATCCGGCGTATCCGGTCTACGAGATCGGCACCCTGTTCGCCGGCGGCGAGACGCATATCATGCCGCTGAAGGAGGAGAACGGCTTCCTCCCCGACCTGGACGCTATTCCGGGGGACATCCTGCCGAGAGCGAAGCTGATGTTCCTGAATTATCCCAACAATCCCACGTCCGCATGCACGACGCTGGATTTTTTCCAAAGGGTCGTTGACTTCGCCAGGGACAATGGGATCATCGTGTGCCACGATGCCGCCTACACGGAGGTCTACTACGATGACGAAGCCCCGGTGAGCTTCCTCCAGGCGCAGGGGGCGATGGAGGTCGGTGTCGAGTTCCATTCCCTCTCCAAGACATACAACATGACCGGGTGGCGGATCGGTTTCGCGTACGGCAACTCCGATGTGGTGGCCGGTCTCGGCCGGATCAAGACCAACATAGATTCGGGGATCTTCCAGGCCGTGCAGGAGGCGGGGATCGAGGCGCTGACAGGTTCCCAGGAGCCGGTTGCCGAACTGAGGAAGACGTACCAGGGGCGAAGGGATCTCGCCTGCGAATCACTGACCGGAATGGGATTCACCTGTCTGGTGCCTAAGGCGACTTTTTACATGTGGGTCAATACTCCCGAGGGAGTCGGGTCGGCCGATTTTGTCTCCCGGGTCCTGACTGAAACCGGCGTCGTCCTCACACCCGGCAACGGTTTCGGGCAGCATGGTGAAGGGTATTTCCGCATCTCACTTACTGTGGACGAGGAACGGCTGGCGGAAGCTCTGTCCCGGATGGAGAGACTTCAATGGTGACGGTATCGGTGTGACCACCGTTTTTATCGGCCTGGGCAGCAACCTGGGGGACAGGTCCGATTTTCTCAGGAGAGCTCTCGACGCCCTGGACCGGGGCGACTTCACCGCTGTGGAGGACGTTTCGTCGGTCTTTGAGACCAGCCCCCTTGACGTCACCGGGGAACCATTTCTCAACGCGGTGGCAAGGATAAGGACCTCGCTGTCGGCGGCGGCCCTCATGGAGGTCCTCATCGGTATCGAGACCTCCCTAGGCAGAGAGCGAGGGGGAAAGGGGACGCTTCCCCGGACCATCGACCTGGACGTTCTTCTCTTCGGAGACATGAAGATCCAGGACACCCTGCTGACCGTACCGCATCCCCGCATGACGCAGAGGCGCTTCGTGATGGAACCTCTTGCAGAACTCGCGCCCGGCCTGATCATCCCTGGCGAGGTTCGAACGGCACGCGAGATAGCGGATGATCTCGGGCGACGCCACCCGGACCAGGTGGTCAGGAACCTGGGCCCTGTCACGCCCCTTAGCTCCTGACGAAACGGCTGGGGGCAGGCCTTCGGGTTGACCAAAGGGACTGGCACCCATTATAATTCGAACCCTGCAATGACAGACAAGAGATACATCGTTGTCGAGGGGCCCATCGGCGTCGGCAAGACGAGTCTGGTCGAGATGCTGGGCGGGGAATTCGGCTCCCGTGTTGTCCTCGAACGGGTGGACGAGAACCCCTTCCTGGCCAAATTCTACAGAAATCCATCGGCCAACGCTTTCCAGACGCAGATGTTCTTCCTCCTCAGCCGATATCAGCAGCAAAAAGAGCTTGCACAACAGGACCTTTTCAGCCAGAGTGTCATCTGCGACTATCTCTTCGCCAAGGACCGGATATTCGCGTCGGTCAACCTTGACGAGGATGAGATGTCCCTCTACCAGCAGATCTTTTCCATGCTGGACGAGAGGATCCCGCGCCCCGACCTCGTCATCTACCTGCAGTCCCCCACTGAGGTTCTGCAGCAGCGGATAAGGATGAGGGGCCGGAGCTTCGAGAGAGACATCAGCAGGGAATATGTTGAGGCTGTCAACCAAGCCTACAACAGGTTCTTTTTTAATTACGATGAAACCCCGCTCCTGATCATCAACACCGCAGAGGTTGACTTCGTCAGGAAACCGGAGGACTTCCAGGACCTCGTCCGGGAGATCCGAAGGATGAAAAAAGGGGTACAGTTCTACGTGCCGCTCGGATCCGCGTAGCGCGGACCGGGACGGGGAACAGGCAACCTGTCAGCTGGTCTGTGTCGACCCCCGTCCACGTGCGGGGGTTTCCTTTTTCTGAAGGGACCGGGTATCGGATGGAAATGGACAAAAAAGTGACCACCAGGACTGTCATGTCGATGAAGGACGGTGACAAGATCGTCATGCTCACCGCCTTCGACTATCCTTCAGCCCTCTATTCGGAGCGGGCCGGGGCGGAGATCATCCTCGTTGGCGATTCCCTCGGCCAGGTCGTGCTGGGATATGAAAGCACGGTCCCGGTTACCATGGACGAGATGCTGCACCACACGAGGGCCGCGAGCCGGGGATGCTCGAGGGCTCTTCTGGTGGCCGATATGCCCTTCGGCTCCTATCAGGCAGGCCCTCAGCAGGCCATGGAAAATGCCGCCCGGTTCCTCAAGGAGGCAGGGGCTGAGAGCGTTAAGATCGAGGGCGGCGTATCCATGGCCGAAACCATAGAGTTTCTGACCCGCAGGAGTGTCCCCGTCATGGGGCACATCGGGCTCCTGCCTCAATCCGTCCATCAGATGGGTGGCTACCGGATCCAGGGTCGCGGGGACGAGGGCCTGAGGATCCTCCTCGACGATGCCCGGGCGGTGGTCGAATCGGGAGCCTACGCCATGGTCGTGGAGGGTGTCCCCGCCGAGGCGGCGAGGCTCGTAACGGAGAGCGTCTCCATACCGACCATCGGCATCGGTGCCGGCCCGCACTGTGACGGTCAGGTGCTGGTTTATAACGACCTGCTGGGCATCTATGACCGCTTTGTTCCCAAGTTCGTCAAGCGCTACGGAGAGTTGGGAGCGGCCACCGAGAAGGCGCTCAGGCAATTCACCCGGGAGGTCAAGGAAGGCGTGTTCCCCGACGAAGAGCATTCCTATGAATGAACTGCAGAGGACACGGAAGACGAAGGGAATAAGGTGAACCGTTTCAAACAGGGCCTTTCCGGGTGCGGTCAACGCAAGGCCGCAGCAGGCTTGAGGGTACCGGAGTTGTATATGTAATACGTCGAGGATCTCCTAAACCCGGCAACGCCGCAGGTACCTTGCCATGGGGGGCCTCACCGGAGAGCGATGAAGATCATCACCACTATAGAACAGATGAGAGAACACTCGGACAGGCTCAGGGACGAAGGGAACAGAATAGGCTTCGTCCCGACTATGGGTTTCCTCCACGAAGGCCATCTCAGCCTGATGAGGAAGGCCCGGGAGGAGAACCACACCCTCGTGACGAGCATCTTCGTCAACCCGACCCAGTTCGGACCCAACGAGGACTTCAAGTCCTATCCAAGGGACCCTGAAAACGACTCCGTCCTCTGTCGGAAGGTTGGGACGGATGTCCTGTTCGCTCCCTCGGCCGAGGAGATGTACCCGGAGGGTTCGAAGACAATCGTCCACGTCTCCGGATTGACCGGCGTCCTCTGCGGAGCGTCCAGACCCGGTCATTTCGATGGTGTTACAACGGTTGTAGCCAAGCTGTTCTCCATTGTTCAGCCCCACAACGCGTACTTCGGGCTCAAGGATTACCAGCAGTACCGCGTCATCGCCACCATGGTCCGGGACCTCAACATGGGTGTCAATGTCGTCGGCCTGCCCACCGTCAGGGAGGATGACGGCCTGGCCATGAGCAGCAGGAACAGTTACCTTTCCGAGGAGGAAAGGCGGAGCGCCCTGTCCCTCAACCGCGCCCTGCGGCTGGCCGAGGATATGTTCGAAGACGGTGTTTTGGACTCCGCCGCCATCAGGGACCGGGTCAGGGAGACCGTGGAAGAGGCGCCCCACGCCAGGATCGATTACATAGAGATCGTCGATGCCGTAGAACTGACACCCGTGGAGACCATCTCCGGCCCCAGTCTTCTGGCGATGGCGGTCTATTTTGGAAAGGCAAGATTGATAGACAATACGGTTCTTGGGAAAAGGCGATCTAGAGCAGGGATGAATTCCTGAGCGGAGGTCAGACAACCATGAGATACACTATGCTGGCTGGAAAGATTCACAGGGCGACGGTCACGGACACCAACCTTGACTACGAGGGATCCATCACCATAGACCAGGACCTCCTGGAGGCCGCACGGATCCCGCCGTTTGCCCAGGTTCAGATCTACAACATCGCCAACGGCGAGAGATTCGAGACCTACGCCATTGTCGGCGACAGGGGTTCCGGGTCCATGGCCCTGAACGGCGCCGCCGCCCACAAGGCCTCGCCGGGCGACCTCATCATCGTGGCCTGCTACATACACGTCGATGCCAAGGACGCCCATGCCCACAAACCGTCCCTCGTCTACGTGGATGCCGGGAACGCCATCGTGGAGAAGAAGGAGGGGTGAATCGGGACAAGTGGTCGGCAAAGGCCGGTTCCCGGTTTACGGGGGAAATCAGAGGATTAGAGGATTAGAAATTAGAGATTAGAGATCAATACAGAGTCCAAAATCCAAAAAGACAGTTCACCGTTCACGGTCGGTAAACCGCCGTGATTAGTGACTAGTGATTCGTGATTCGGAAAGACCAGTTCACAGTCCACCGTTCCCAGTTCTCAGTTATAGATTGCTTCACACAGGCACCGGTTCGCAATGACAACCGTCTTTTGTCCCTACGTCCTCGTCGCTGGTGATACGCGCTCCACGTTCCAAGCACTAACAGTGAACTGTGAACCGTGAACTAGGAACTAGATTGTCGCCCCCTCTCCCCCTCGCCCCACCGCCCCCTCGGGTAGGTCCTCGCGTCTCCTCTGGACCCTGGCCTCTGGACTCTGGACTCATTTCTCCCCGCGCCCGGTCTTGCATGGCCGGTTGAGGGGCGGTAAAATTTCACCATGTCCGCCGGATTCAGGGAGTTAGATGGGGTCACCGCGGACGTGGGTATCGAGGCCTGGGGTCAGACCCTTGAAGAGGCCTTTTCCCATGCCGGAAATGCCCTCGCCTCCCTCATGTCCGACAGGGGGGCGCTGGCCGGAGACCTCCTCCTGGACATCTCGGTCACAGCTGATGACAGGGCCTCTCTTCTCGTGACCTTCCTCAACGAGATCATCTTTCTGGAGGAGACGGAGGATTTCCTCCCCTTGGAGGTCGCCTCTCTGGATATCGACGGCAACCGACTTTGTTCCACGATCTCCGGTTCCTCCTACGACGCGTCGGTACACCGGCGTAACATGGAGGTCAAGGCGGCCACCTATCATGGATTGAGGATCGAGGAGAATAAAACCGGCTTCAGGGTCCGGGTGATTTTTGATGTTTAACGTATAGTGCAAAACGCCAGGGGCAGAAAACCAGGTGCCCGGAATTGGGACGCACACAGAGACTGGAAATCAGAATGTGAAGGTCCGATATCTGACATCGGGCATTGGATGATTGAGACAGGTTAGATCGAGTTCTTAGTTCTTAGTTCCTAGCTCTTAGCTCTCAGTTCTTGGTTCTAAATTATTAGCATTATTACCCGGGAGGCACCCCATGCCTGACATCACTTTGCGACAGCTTTCGCCCTACAAATGGGAGATCCCGGTGGGAGCCGTGCCGGGCATGCGGGTCCACGGCCTCATCTACGCCGACGAAGCCCTCATGAGGGAGATCCGGGGGGATAAGAGCGCCCAGCAGGTGGCCAACGGGGCGACCCTCCCCGGGATCGTCGGGGCGTCGATGGCCATGCCCGACATGCACTTCGGCTACGGACTTCCCATCGGCGGCGTCGTGGCAACCGATACCCAGAGCGGCGGGATCATCTCCCCCGGCGGAACGGGATATGACATCAACTGCGGCGTGCGCCTCGCCTCCACCAATCTGACCCGGGAAGACCTGGGGAAAAGGGAAAAGCTGCGCAAACTGGTGGACGCCCTCTTCTCCAAGGTCCCCAGCGGCGTCGGATCCAAGGGACCGATCAAACTCAACAGCAAGGAGCTGAAGCAGGTCCTGACAAAGGGGGCAAAGTGGGCTGTGGACAGGGGCCTCGGCGAGCCGTCGGATCTGGAGCACACCGAGGAAGGGGGATCCATGAAGGGCGCAGACCCTTCCGAGGTCAGCGACCGGGCCCTTCAGAGGGGTGCTCCTCAGCAGGGCACCCTCGGTTCGGGCAACCATTTCGTCGAGGTCCAGTACGTGGAGGAGATCTACGACGAGAAGACGGCAGGGGCCTTCGGCATCCGGCCGGGCCAGATCACCGTGATGGTCCACTCCGGCTCCCGCGGTTTCGGCCATCAGGTATGCACCGATCATCTGGAGGTCATGAACAGGGCCGTGTCCAAATACGGCATCGATCTTCCCGACCGGCAGCTCGCCTGCGCGCCGTTCAATTCCCCGGAGGGCCAGAGTTACTGGAGGGCCATGAAGTGTGCCGCCAACTACGCCTGGGCCAACCGACAGTGCCTCATGCACTTGGTCCGGGAGGCGCTCCAGGACTTCTTCTCCATCGGCCCGACCGACCTCGGTTTCAGGCTGGTCTACGACGTCGCCCACAACATCGTCAAGCTGGAGCGCCACACCGTGGACGGCAGGGAAATGGAGCTCGCCGTTCACCGCAAGGGAGCGACCAGGGCCTTCCCGCCGGGCCATCCCGACGTCCCTGCCGCCTACCGGCCGTACGGGCAGCCGGTGATCATACCGGGGGACATGGGAACCTGCTCCTACCTGCTCCGGGGCACGGAGACCGGCATGGAGGAAACCTTCGGCAGCACCTGCCACGGGGCCGGCAGGGTCCTGTCCCGCAAGGCGGCCATCCGGTCGTCGAAGGGCCGGGCGATCCACCGCGAGCTGGAGGACCAGGGGATCTACGCCCGCGCCGCCGGCAAGATGTCCCTCAAGGAGGAGATGCCGGACGCCTACAAGGACGTCTCACAGGTCGTGGAGGTCGTCCACCAGGCGGGGATCGCGGCGAAAGTGGCGAAGATGAGGCCGCTGTGTGTGGTCAAGGGGTAAGGGGGCGTTGTTTCAGGGGCGAAACCACCCTCTGCGCGAAAATCAGCTCCGAGGGATGTTTTCACCCTGAAACAACCGGAAAGAAAGATGGTCCCTGACCACACAATGCTAAAGAAGAGAGAGGGAAAAACCGGGCACTGCGGTCCCGGTTTTTCTTTGCCGGGGCCGGGCCGATCCCCGGACCGGATCAGGAAGTGAACGTGTGCCGGGTGGGGAACAGTGCTCCCGAAGCGAGGCCGCTGTGTGGCGTCAAGGGGTGAAGACTAGTCGATAAAGGGTTGAAATCACCCTCTGCGCGAACACCGGCTCCGCTCACGGCACCTTTATGACCATCGGAGTTTGAGGACCACACAGAACTGAAGAGAAGGGAAAGAGGCGGCTGTGTGGTCAAGGGGTGAGG
>CP070719.1:1270524-1274023 GCA_020350725.1 bacterium | reverse complement strand
CGTCCCAAGGGACGCCACTGTGGTCCTCTGTGGTAAATTTTTTCTCCTGAGTTCTTTCTCCTGACTCCTGTCTCCTTTTCAAAGACGTGTCCCCCCGTCCCCTCTGGACGCTGGTCTCTGGGCTCTGGACTCATTTCTCCCCCTCGCCCCTTCGTACACACTGTGGCCCTCCCAGGGGGAGTAGGGGTAGGGCCCCGGGACGGACCTGTCGGCCCGCCCCGGATCCCCAATGGCTACTCATTTACTGTGATTCGGCCTTCCAGCTTCTCCAGGAGGCTTGGGCCGATGCCGCTGACCTCCAACAGGCCGGCCACTGTGGTGAAGAGACCATGCTCCTTACGGTAGGCGACGATCGCCTTCGCCTTGGCTGAGCCGATTCCGGGCAGCAACGTCAGGTCCTCGACGTCGGCCGTGTTGATGTCTAACGGCTCGATGGTGACCTCCCCCCGGACCGGAACCGGCTGGAAGAGGGCAGTGAGGGTGAGTGTAATGGCCAGCATCGCGGCGAACGCGGCCAGAGATCCATTCCATTCTTCTCTTCTGATCATCAGTTTCTCCTTTCATCTTCGACGGCCGAGGGGACGGAAAGCAGATACATCCGGGGAAGGGTTGCCTCCATCCGCAGAAACCCTTGCCATCCCGGCCGTCTGGGGTGTCAGGAAGACGACCAGTTCCGTCTCCCTTTCCTGAAAACTGCGCGAACGGAACAGCTCGCCGAGGATCGGGATGTCCCCCAGGACGGGGACCTTCCTGGTCCTCTCCGAATCGTCCGTGTTGACCAGGCCGGATAGAACGACAGTCTGCCCGTCAGTGAGACTCAGTGAGGTCGAGATCCTCCTGGTCAGGATCCCCGGTATCCCCTCGACGGCATTGGCCCGGTCCACCATGCTGACTTCCGAGGTCACACCGGCAAAGATCCTCCCGTCCCTCTCCACATGGGGGGCCACTTCGAGGATGATGCCGTATCTCTTCCAGGTAACCGTCTGGCGTCCTTCTTCGTCGGTCCCGGGGATGGGTATTTCACCGCCGGCCATGAAAGCGGCGCTCTCCCCGGACCTGCAGGTAACCCTGGGCCTCGACAGAACGCGGGCCTTTCCGTGCTCAGCCAGAATTCTTAAAGTCGTCTCAAGGGATTGAGCCGGCGTGATCCTGTCCAGGCGAACACCCGAGGGGTCGCTGAAGGTCAACGAAGGCGGCCAGGACACTCCAATGTCCTGGAAAGTCTGGCGGTTGATCTCGGTGAAATTGACCTCGAAAAGGACCATCCTCGGATCAGAGGCTCTCACGCTGGTCCCATCCTCCAGAGGGAGGCTGTAGGCTTCGCAGATCCTGTCCACTTTTTCCACGTCCTCAGGGGATCGCGGGGTCCCGGTGAGGAGGAGGTTGGGCCCGACCACCCTTACGGAGAGCCCGACGATCCCCATCTCGGTCATAAGTTCCTCGACGAGGCCTGCGGCCTTCTCCAGAGCATCGGGGTGAAGGGTGCACAGGTTGAACACGCCGCTGTTCGATGACGCAATGGTGTGGATGAGGCGAAGGTCATCAAGGGAAACCAGTTCCCCTCTGAACACAATGCCCTCGGGGAAGGCCGTGACGACCAGATTCTCCACATTCCCGAGGGTCTTCAGGATACCGGGGAGGTCGCTCGAATCCGGGCCCGGTAAGAGAGAATCGACAGACGCTTCCCCGCCGCCGACAAAGGGATCCCTTTCCTCTGCTGTCGCCTCCCTGGGAAAGGCGTCCGGCAGGAGAGTGAGTGCAACGGATATCACGAAAAGAAGTGCCGCGGTTTTCATGGGGACCCTCCCCCAAAGCCACTTTCTTCCCTGGACACGGCCTCCGGTTTTTCGGGAGAGCGATCACCGCCCTCCCGTCCCCTCGCTAAAAGGGTGACGATGCCGCTCTGACCGGCGGTGAGGATCTCGAGGGCCTCGGACGGTCTCAGAAGGAGGGTTGTGGAATCCGGGATCGCGTCCTCCTGACCGTCGGTGCCCTCGGGGGACATCTGTCGCCCCAGAGCCAGGACGGGAACGTTGCCGCACAGTATCTCCGATGACGGGACATCGGACTGATCCCTGAAACCGGTCCAGACGACGTCCACCCTGTCTCCCGGGACGAGAAGATGGGAGAGTGTGCGGATGTCGTCGGCCGGAAGCGCCAACGCCCGGTAGCCGGACGGGATCGCCTCACTCGGGTAATGAACGCGTGGGCCTTCGGGAAGGTCGGTCCAAAGGATGGGGTCCCCGGCGGGGACAGGGTGGATGAGTGACCTGGCAACGACCTTCTCCATGTCCCCGGACAGAATGGCCCTGCGGGGCAGGTAGGGGCGAGGAATGCCGAGGACGGTCAGCCGGTCCTGGAGCAGTCGATCGCCGATTTCCAGGGGGGTAGCGGCCGCGACGACCTCCACAGCCTCCTGAAAGGCACCAATCTCCTGGCGAACAGCGGATATCCTGGCCAGGTACAGCGCTCCCACGGCCAACCCCACCAGACAGGAGAGGGCGATCCGGATCCGCGAGCTGTTCACTTCCAATCTCCTCTCAGGGCAGGGGCAAGGCGATGAATACCATCGCGCCATGCGTCAGTTCATCGAAGAGACGCCCGAAGGCAGCGGTGACGGTCACGGCGGCCGTGGACACGAGGGCGATGACAATGACCGTTTCGGTCAGGGTCTGCCCTCCTTGTTGGCGCGCATGGCAGGTCATCTGATCCTCCCGGGACTGCGGTGGGGAAGGGCATTAAGGTTCAGAGAGACGGCCTCGATTCCAAACCGCCGCAGCCGTTCGGCCAGGCCAGTGGGGACTGCCCCGCCGACGGTCACGGAGCGAAGCTCGTCTTTCACCCCCGGGGGGACGAACCGGCGGAGGGCGAGCAAGGATATGCGCCTCTCGTTAGGGGGCGGCCCGATGGAATCCAGGCTGAATTTCCCGGCATTTGAGGACTGATCTGTCGGTCGCGCCTCGGCCTCTATCCTGAGGATGCTTCCCGGGTAATACCGGTGGAGGGAATATCTCGGGGCCCTTTTGAATTCCTGCGTCGACCGGGTCAGGATATCCTCCCTCCGAAAGGGTTTCGGGAGCATGGAGCCCTCACGTACTGAAGACAGCTCCTCGATAGGCGGGAGTTCACCGGGTATCAATGCACACGTATAGAGGAGTTCCTGGATCCACAGCGGCTGAATCACCCCGGACAAAAGGATCGGAATCGCGGCGAGGAAAAAGGCGGCAACGGGCACGATAACCAGGAACTCGACGAGCCCCTGTCCCGAGTCCTTACCGGTGGATTTTCCAGCTGCGGATCTCAATGCCGGATCTCCCTGAGGACCACGGCCGGCAGGACCTTGCCCGCCAGGGGGTCGCTGGCCACCGGAAAGAGCCTAGCCCCCCAGAAGGGATTCATGGCGTTGGGGCCCTCCTCCTGCCTGCCGGGGCGCCGGTAGAAGACCTCCCCGGCACTGACCGCCGTGATCAGGGGGAGGGAACCGTCCGGGTCATCCTTG
>CP070719.1:1260768-1270424 GCA_020350725.1 bacterium | reverse complement strand
CCCGGATGGGCAAGGATATCCACATCCCTGCATGAGACAGCGGCGGCATTGGTCCCGGAAGCCACCGGTTCCGTGATGGTCTCACCGTGGACGACAACGATCTTGGCACCGGATTCCTTTGCCCGGGCGGCCAGGGAAGCGATCCTGTCGGGGTGGGCGTGGGTGATCTCGACGCCGGGAACGACGTGGATGTCTCCCCTGCCCCGCCAGATCTCGGCTGTCTTGACCGCACGCGCGATGAGGTCCTCCATATTGGTCTCGTCGGCGTGGTCCGTGATGGCGACGGCTCGATAGCCGGCCGCACTGGCCCGTCTGACGAGCTCGGAGTGCAGGAGCACGCCGTCGCTGGCGAAGGTATGGGTGTGCAGATCTATCATGACACCGGTTCCCCTGAATGGTCCACTGTTCCCGGTTCCAGGAAATGTATACGATTTTCCAACCGGTTCGGAATGTGCAGCAACCGTTAACAGGTATTGCACAAATAGAATTTTGTTAAGTATCACAAGACGTTCGACGATACAATAGGAATGGGATGTCGGACGCGGGGAGAAAGGAGTCCAGAGTCCAGAGGCCAGTGTCCAGAGGGGGGCGGAGAGAAAAGAGTCCAGAGTCCAGGGGCCAGCGTCCAGAGGAAACGATTTAAAGGTAATGGTACCGAAGTATCGATGTAGCGAAGTATCGAGGTGTTTAGATCAATAACGAAAGAACCTGAGGTTGAATTCCTCGATACCTCCATACCTCGTTACACCGATACTGACCAGATAGCCTGGAACCTCAATCTTCTGACGCGAAGACACGGGGACGCGGGAATGCGAGGGGGAGATAGGGAGAGGGGGCGAAAAGCAGACGCGGGGAAAAAACGAATCACGAATCACAAATCACGAATCACGACGGTCTTCAACCGTAAACCGTGAATGGTGAACTGTGAACTTTCTTTTTGGATTTGGGACTTTGGATTCGCAAACGAATCACGAATGACGAGTCACGAATCACTGCTTCACCAACTGTAAACCGTGAACCGTGAACTGTAAACCGGTCACTCCCTTTCCATATCGAAGGGGATCACGCAGATGACGTTCTTCTTGTTCACCGCGACAAAGGGGACATGACTGGTCTTTTTCGTATCCTTGACCCGGACCTCGACGTCCGTGAGGTGGAGGAAAGGCTTGTCGTCGTTGAGGACGTCGCTCTCACGCCGGTCGATATTGATCAGATGAAGGTAGCCGATGAACTCGTATTTTTCTGTGATAACGAAGATCTTTGACTTCGCCTCCTTTATGATCTTGGATCGGTCGATAGTCATGAACTGTCCCCTCCCTTTTCGCCGAGGAACCACTGGATGAAACAGTCGATACCGGTCTCGATATCCACCGACGGATTGTAGCCTAATTTCTCCCTTGCCCGGCTGATATCAGCGTAGGTTATAGGAACGTCTCCGGGCTGGTCGGGAAGTTGGACGATCTGTGCCCTGGCCCCCAGTGCATCCTCGAGGAGTGAAACGACCTCGTTGAGTTCCACCGTCCTCGATTCACCCAGATTGAAGATCTCGTAACCGAAGGGACGGCTCAAGGACAGCATTATACCATCGATGATGTCGTCGATGTAAGTATAATCCCTCCGGCTCGAGCCGCTGCCGAAGACGGGTACCTCCTCACCGGCCCTGATCAGGCTCGCGAACTGGTGTATTGCCATCTCCGGCCGCTGCCTGGGTCCGTAAACCGTGAAAAAACGAAGACAGGTGACGGGGATCCCGAACAGGTGGTGGTAGGTGTAGCAGATGTGTTCGCCGGCCACCTTGGTGGCCGCGTAGGGGCTGATGGGGCGGTTAACCTGGTCCGTCTCCGAGAAGGGAACCTTTTCCTGACTGCCGTATACCGAGGAAGAAGAGGCGAAGAGGAAGTTGCCCACCGGGAACCTGCGGACCGCGTCCAGGAGAACCGAAGTCCCCACCACGTTGACGTCCGCGTAGAGGACAGGGTCCTCGAGGGACGGCCTGACACCGGCCATGGCCGCGAGGTGGACCACCGCATCCGGATTCTGCTCCCGGAAAAGCCGCTCCAGAAGACCCGCATCCCTGATGTCGCCCTCGAAAAGGTGGAACCTGTCATTGCCTGTGAGGGGTTCGACGTTGTCCCGTTTGACGGCCGGGTCGTAAAAATCGTTGAAGTTGTCGAGACAGACGACCTCCCGGCCCTCTCCCAGAAGCCGCTCGCAGAGATGGGAACCTATGAACCCGGCGCCGCCGGTTATTAAAACCCGGGCGGCCATCTATTGGCCTCCGGGTACAGGAGTCCAGAGTGCAGAGTCCGGAGTCCAGAGAAAAGGATCGCTCCAAATTCCGAAGGGAAAGTTTCCAGTTTCCAGTTTCCAGTTTACGGTCGGTAAACCGCCGTGATCAGTGATTTGTGATTCGTGATTTGAAAAGACTGGTTCACAGTTCACAGTTGAGACCGCCGTGATTAGTAATTTGTGATTTGTGATTCGATTGCGAATCCAAAGTCCCAAATCCAAAACTGAAATCATCTCTGTGGCCCTCTGTGATGCGGTCTGAAAGGGACCGCTCTGTGGTCCTCTGTGGTAAAGGCTGGCTCACAGTTCACAGTTGGTGAATCAGTGATTCGTGATTTGTGATTTGTGATTCGTTTTTCTCTCCGCGCCCCTCTGGACGCTGGCCCCTGGACTCTGGACTCTTTTCTCTCCGCGCCCCTCTGGACGCTGGCCCCTGGACTCTGGACTCTTTTCTCCCCGCGTCCGCTCTTCACACTCTTCCCACGGAGATGTACTCGAATCCCAGCTTCCGGACGTTCTCCGGCTGGTAGACGTTTCTCAGGTCGACGAGGATCGGGTTCTTCAGAAGATCCCGGCACTGGGTGAGATTGAGGAGGCGGAACTGGTTCCACTCGGTGACGACGACCATGAGATCGGCGCCCTCCACCGCCTCGTAGGCGTTCTTGCAGTAGGTGATGCCCTGGTCACCCAGCGTCTCCCTCGCCTGGTCCGTCGCCGCCGGGTCGTAGGCCTGGACGGTGCCGCCTTCGGCCAGGATGCCCCTGACGACGACCTCGGCGGGCGATTCGCGGAAGTCGTCGGTGTTGGGTTTGAAGGACAGGCCCAGGAGTCCGACCACCTTGCCCTTCAGGTCGCCCCCCGCCGCCTGGAGGACCTTCTCGAAAGCCCTTCTCTTCTGGGCCTCGTTGACCTCCACGACGGTCTCGACGATCTTCGTCGGCTGGTCAAGCGCGTTGGCGATCTGCGTCAGAGCCCTTGTGTCCTTGGGGAAGCAGGACCCTCCGTATCCGGGCCCCGCGTGGAGGAACTTCGGGCCGATCCGGCCGTCGAGCCCCATGGCCTTCGCCACGATGTTGATGTCGCCCCCTATCCGCTCGCAGATGTTGCCCATCTCGTTGATGAACGAGATCTTGGTGGCCAGGAAGGCGTTGGACGCATATTTGATCAGTTCCGCCGTGGCGACGTTGGTGATCACGAAGGGCGTTTCGATGAGGTAGAGGGGGCGGTAAAGGTCCTGCAGAATGGCGACCGCCTGATCGCTCCTCGCTCCGATAACGACCCTGTCGGGCCTCATGAAATCCTCGACCGCCGAACCCTCCCTGAGAAACTCCGGGTTGGACGCGACGTCGAAATCCCCCGCCGGTCGGTGCTGGGCGATGATCTTCTGGATCCTCTCCCCCGTCCCCACCGGGACGGTGCTCTTGGTCACGATGACCTTGTAGCCGTCCATGTTCTGCCCGATGCTGTGGGCCACCTCCTCGACATAGGACAGGTCCGCGCTGCCGTCCCCCCTGGGCGGCGTGCCGACGGCGATGAACAGGACCAGCGATTGTTTGACGCTGGGTCCGAGATCCGTCGTAAAATGCAGTCTCCCGTCTTCGATGTTCTTCTGGACGAGCTCCTCGAGCCCGGGCTCGTAGATGGGGATCTTACCCTTTTTCAGGGCGTCTATCTTCGCCGGGTCCTTGTCGACGCAGGTCACCCTGACGCCGAATTCGGCGAAACATGTCCCCGTGACCAGACCGACGTAGCCTGTCCCGATTACGGTTATGTTCATGAAGGGTCCTCCCGTTCCTGTTTGCGGTTTCGCGCCCAAAATCAAGAAGGGCGCAGACAAAGCAGACAAAACAACGGAATATTTTGGATGATTTGAAATGAAACTTCAACAGCAAAAGGAAGTTAGGGAGTTATTTGTTCGGTTCTGAAGGCCGCTGCACGCGTCCGCGTGCCGGAGACGCCGGGTTATTCGACCATCGAAAGGGTATGCCGCGATGGCGGAAGGGTTTGACAGGCAAGCCGGGCTGTGTAAGCCGGACGGGGAACCAAGACCGTTTACTGACGCACAGGGGACAGAGATAGGGAGATCGTCACTTGTTTCTTATCCACCTGGGATGCTTGATGCCGAACTGCTGGATCTTGTAGTGGATGACCCGCTTGGAGATGCCCAGGAGTTTGGCGGCCTCCTTCTGGACGTAATTGGTCTTTTTCAGGGCCTCGAGCACGGCCTTTTTCTCCAGGTCCTTGAGATTCCTCCCATCCAGAGCGGCCACTCCTTCCGTCGCCGGGCCTTCGCCTGGCAGCTGGATGTCGGACGCGGTCAGGATATCTCTTTCACAGGCGAGGATCGCCCTTTCCAGGACATTTTTCAGCTCCCTGATGTTGCCGGGCCAGGGGTATTGCTCCAGTTTGGCGATGGCCTCCTCGGACAGGCCGTTGACCTTCATCCGGGCCACCTCGGAGGGAAGACGCCTCAGGAAATAGTTTGCCAGCTGGGGTATGTCCTCCAGCCTGTCTCTGAGGGGTGGGACGTCGATGACGATGGTGGAGACGGCCGCCAGCAGGTCCCGGTTGAAAGAGCCGGTCTCGGCCTCACGGGCAAGGTCTTCGCTTGTCGAGGCCATGATCCGGACATTGGCGGTGATCGTCCGGCTGCTCCCCACCCGCACCAGCTGGCCGGTGGTCATGAACTTCACCAGTTCTTCCTGGATATCGGGGGGAATGGCGGCGATCTCCTCGAGAAAGACCGTGCCGTTGTTGGCCTGCTCGATCCTGCCGACCCTGTGCTTTCTGGCCCCTTCGAAGGCGTCCTTGATGTGGCCGAAGAGGTCGCTCTGGAGGTGTCTCGGGGGAATACCCGAACAGTTGACCCTGATGAAGCCGCCGTCCCGCCTGGCGCTGTTGTAATGGGTGGCGCCGGCGACCAGCTCCCTGCCCGTTCCCGGCTCCCCCCTCACGAGCACGGGCGCGTCGGACCCGGCGGCGACCCTGGATACCTCGAGGACTTTCCGGATGCCGGGACTCGTCCCGATGATGTCATCGTAACGGTAGATGATGTCCCTTTCGTGTCTGAGATAGTCAACCTCATTGGTGAGCATCCTGTACTGAATGGCCTTGTCCACCCTTGCCTGGAGTTCCGGCATGTCAAAGGGCTTCTGGATATAGTCGAAGGCCCCCAGCTTCATGACCTTGATGGCGCCCTCGGTGGTTCCGAAGGCGGTCATCATGAGAACCTCCGTGTCGGGACTGATGAATTTGATCTCCCGAAGGACGTCCATGCCGCTGATACTCGGCAGTTCCATGTCCGCAAGGGTGACATCGTATTTTCGGTTCTTGACCAGATGGACGGCTTTTTCACCGTCATGGGCCTCGTCCACCTCATGGCCCTCGTCACGGAAGAACCCGACGATGAGTTTTCTGAAGTCGTTGTCGTTGTCGATAACCAGAAGTACGGCCACGTCAGATATCCCCTGTGCCCTGCTCTGTATAACGGGTCGATGCGGTGGGCATCCCCGCCCGAGGCTTTCAAACCAAGCGGACCTGTTTCAATTTTGTAATACCCTGTTTTGCTGCCCTTTGTCAACGCCGAGGGGTGTAAAGCCGGTTTCCGGTTCACAGTTCACCGTTCACGGTTGGTGAAGCAGAGGATTAGAGGATTAGAAATTAGAGATTAGAGATCAATCCAAAGTCCAAAAGGAGGGTTCACGGTTAAGACTGCCAGGATTAGTGATTAGTGATTAGTGATTTGTGATTAGTGATTCGAAAAGGCTAGTTCACAGTTCACGGTAGGGAAAGAGCCGTGATTGGTGATTCGGAAAGACTGGTTCACGGTTCACGGTTCGCGGTTCACAGCTATAGATTGCTTCACACGGTTTTCTGTTCGCAATGACAACCGCTTTTCCCTCCGCGTCCCCGTGTCTCCACGCATTACCTGTCATCGCGAACTGCCTACAGGTGAAGCGATCCGGAAAATCTTGGATTGCCGCGTCGCCCTCGTCCCTCTCGTAACTCCTCGCAATGACGACCGCTTTTCTCCCCGCGTTTCCTCTGGACCCTGGCCTCTGGACTCTGGACTCTTTTCTCTCCGCGTCCCCGCTGCCTGTAATTCACGTTCCACGTTCCAGGTACTAACTGTTCACCGAGAGCTGAGTCCTGAGTACTAAGTGATATGTGATAAGTAACAGCTCAGTATACTTATCTCTTATCACTTATCTCTTAGAACTATACATCGCCCCCTCGCCCCTCCGGGCACAGGTCCCTGGACTCTGGACTCATTTGCCATGGTTTCGGCTGGAAACTGGGTACCGTAAACTGTAAACTTTTCCTATGGATACCCTCCAGAGCCTCATTCGCAGCAGGGGTCTTTCCATCGACAGGTGGAACCCTGAGGAGGAACTGCTCGTGCCCGGACGCGGAGTAGGGGAGGAGGAAAAGTACATGTCCCTGCTGGACCATTACGCGGCCAGGCTCCTCCTCCGGGAGGCCATCAAATGCAAGAGTCCTTCGGCCTGGATCAAGGGCCGCCGGGCAGTGGAGCGCTTCTGCGCCCCGGAGGCCTTCGACGGATTCCTCACCCAGTTCTTCGACCTTGGCGTTCTCATCCCCGATGAGACAGGGCGCCCCTTGCCGCGCGATGCCGTGGGAAGTTTCGGCGGAACCTACGAATGGTACGTATCCCAGGTCCTCCGGCGGGATTTCGGCTGTCCCTCTGCCTGGGGCGTCCGTTTTGGCGGCCTGGATGCGGGCGGTGACCACGATGTGGTGGCCATCGTCTCGGGACGTTTCCTCTACATGGAGGTCAAGACGGCTCCTCCCAAGCACGTGGACCTGCCGGAGATAGCATCCTTCGTCAGAAGGATCGCCGACATCGGACCTGATTTCGCCATCCTTCACGAGGACACACACCTCCGGATGAAGGACAAGATCGTACCTCTCATGGTGGAGGCGCTTTCGTCAGCTGCAGGGGTCGAAGTCACGTTCGAGAGGCTCGAACGCGAGATCTTCCACCTGGCCGGAATGATCTATGTCGTCAACAGCAAGCCCGACCTGAGGAGAAACCTCAAGTTGGTCTTCAGGCATCATTTCATGACGGGGAATCCACTGGCAAAAATGTTAATAAGCAACATGAAATAGAATTTATAACTAATTGTTATTATGGAATTTAAACAGGGGGTAAGCATGGAAAATCTTGCCAGATTGCTCGCCGTTGCCAGGGGCGACGAAAAAGCCGATCTCGTCCTCAAGAACGGTAAGGTCATCAACATCTTTACCGGAGAGATCCAGAAAGCTGACGTGGCGATCGCCGGGGACGTCATCGCCGGCCTGGGCCATTACGGGGGAGAGGAGGAGATCGATCTGGCCGGTTCCTACGTATCGCCGGGCTTCATCGAATCCCATTTCCACATTGAGAGCACGATGCTTCGCCCCAGTGAACTGAGCCGGGTCGTGGTGCCGAGGGGTACGACATGCCTCATCGCCGACCCCCATGAGATCGCTAACGTTTCCGGCATCGCCGGCATCGAGTTTATCCTCGCCGACAGCGAGGGCGTCCCCCTCGATCTCTTTCTCATGGCTCCTTCGTGTGTTCCGGCAACCGATTTCGAGACCTCCGGATCCACGGTCAGCGCCCGCGACATTGAGCACCTCCTCCAGCATGAACGGGTCCTCGGCCTCGCGGAGGTGATGAATTATCCCGGCGTCGTCTTCGGTGAAGAGGCTGTTCTGCGCAAAGTAAGGGCCAGTGCGGGGCGTCCCATAGACGGGCACGCGCCCCTCCTGACCGGAAAGCATCTGAACGCCTACGCGGCAGCCGGCATCCAGTCGGATCACGAATGCACGAACGGTGAGGAGGCCCTGGAGAAGGTTCGCCTGGGAATCCGGGTGATGATCAGGGAGGGGACCAGCGCCCACGATATGGAGGCCATCCTTCCCGTTGTAACTGACCGTAATTCAAGGAGATTCATGCTCGCAACCGATGATCGGCACGCCGATGAGCTCCTGAGGAAAGGGCACCTGGACCTCCTCTTGAGACTGGCTGTGTCGAGAGGGGTCGATCCGGTCGAGGCCGTCAGAATGGTGACCATTAACCCGGCAGAACATTTTCGCCTGGCAGGCCGGGGGGCCGTCGCACCCGGCTACATGGCCGATCTGGTTGTTCTGAAGAACCTGAAGCAATTTAAAGTGAAACTTGTCACAAAGTCCGGCCGGATCGTGGCCAGGGACGGCGTTCTCATTGCCCCGATCAAACAGAGCACGGTTCAGCACACTCTGTTGCGTTCGATCCATCTCAAACCGCTGTCAGCGTCCGATCTCGACATCCGCCTTACCGGAGACAGGGACGTCAGGGTCATAGAGTTGCGGGAGGGCTCGCTGCTGACAGGGAGCTCCACAGAGCGGGTGCCCCTTGACGGCCGAAAGTGTTTCATACCGGATGCGAAATCCGATCTGGCGGCCCTTTATGTTCTGGAACGGCACAGGGGCACCGGAAGGGTCGGTAAAGGTGTCGTCAGGGGCTTCGGCATGAAGGAAGGGGCCATTGCCTCGAGCGTTGCCCACGATTCCCACAACATCATATGCGTGAGCATGGATGAGAAGAGCGCCGTAGCCGCCGTTAACGCCCTCATCCAGGCCGGTGGCGGCCTTTCCTGCGCCGTCAAGGGTAAGACCATAGGCACCCTGGACCTGCCGGTCTGCGGCCTGATAAGCGAGAGGAGCGTGGACGTCGTGACTGCCGGCCTGGCGCAATTGAAGAAAGCGGTGCGGAGAACGGGCTGCCGGGTGGGCGATCCTTTCATGGCGCTGTCCTTCCTGGCTCTTCCCGTGATACCGGAGCTCAAGCTGACCGACTGGGGGCTCTTCGATGTGGGGACGTTTTCCCACGTGCCCCTTGAGGTGGGAGAAGAGACGGAATCGTGAGGCGACGTCCTGGAGGGGCCGGATCGGGATATGGGCTTGACTTAACATAATATATCTTATGCGAACTTTTATCTGGGAAGAGGTTCCACATTGGCTTTCCGATCGACCTCTTCCCCCGTTCGCATAAGATTAATGTTTCAGGATTTAACCGGGAACTGGAAACTGTTTTCTGGGAACTATCTTGTTCGATCAGGGCTGATGGTGTGAATGGTTGTCCGAGCGGGCGAACTTTTATCTGGGAAGAGGTTCCACAACTGATCTCTAATCTCTAATTTCCAATGCTCTAATGCTCTGCTTTCCCACTGTGAACTGGGAAGTATTTTGTTGGATTTTGGATTTGGGACTTTGGATTGATCCTTAATCTCTAATTTCCAATGCTCTAATCCTCTACTTCCCCACTGTGAACCGGAAACTGTGTACTGTCCTTTACACCATTTCCGCCGTCTCAGGGCCCT
>CP070719.1:1251899-1260668 GCA_020350725.1 bacterium | reverse complement strand
TTCGACACGGGCGGCAGCGGTGAGGTGGTGAAGGACGGCCGTAACGGATATCTGGTTCCCATGCTGGATGTTGCTTCGATGGTCCGAAGAAGCCTGGAGATCCTGTCCGACGGGGAATATTTCTCCGCGGCCAGGATTCGGACGTTTTTCGAGGAGATTTTCTCGGAGAGTATCATTTTGGACAGGTTCTGCCAGATGCTGGACGAAGTCAGGCATCAGGCGGCGTCATCCGGGTAAATCTCCGTCGGGCCGGATCCGGCGGATGATGGAAAAGACCCAGGAGGTGTGCCATACCTGGAATGAGTGAATTGAAAACCCCGGTTCTCTTTCTGGTCTTCAACCGCCCCGAAGTGACCGAACGGGCCCTGGACAGAATTCGACAGGCGAGGCCTGGAAGGCTCTATGTGGCCGCCGACGGTCCCCGTCCTGACCGGCCCGGGGAAGGGGATCTGTGCGATCAGGTTCGTGACATAGCCACGCATGTGGACTGGGACTGTGAGCTGAGGACCCTTTTCCGGGACGAAAATCTGGGATGCCGGAAGGCGGTCAGCGGAGCCCTTGACTGGTTCTACGAAAGTGAGGAGGAAGGCATCATTCTCGAGGATGACTGTCTGGCCTCCCGGTCCTTCTTCCCTTTCTGCCAGGAGGTCCTGGACCACTACCGTGATGACAGCCGGATCATGGTCGTGTCCGGAAACAACTTTCAGTTCGGCAGGAGACGGACCGACAACAGCTACTACTTCTCCCGGTACAACCACTGCTGGGGATGGGCAACCTGGCGGAGGGCCTGGCGGCTCTACGATGCCGACCTCAGCCATTGGCCGCGGGTGAGGGACGAGGGTTACCTGGAGGATATCCTGTCCCACCCTTCCCTGGTGAACTACTGGACGAGGATCTTCGACATCGCTTTCCGGGATGAGGTCGATTCGTGGGCCTACCGGTGGACCTTCACCTGCTGGATCCAGAACGGCCTGTCGATCCTGCCCGGCGTGAACCTGGTGAGCAACATCGGATTCGGTGATGCCGGAACCCACACCAAGGGAGATCACCCGGTGGCCAACCTGCCGGCCGAGGAACTGTCCTTTCCCCTGAAACATCCTTCGGAAATGATCCGTGACGACCGGGCTGACTGGCACACCCACACCCTCCTTTTTGAGCCCAGCGTCCGGCAGGGACTGATCCGCAGGATCAGGAAAATATTGGGCTAGAAAATGCTCTGCCGTCTCTGCAAAGGACAGTGTGACTCAGTCGACAGCATTTCACGGGATGACCTGGTGTGGGTCTACCGTTTCAATCTCGGACTGGACATCGACGATCTGCTTCCCGAATTTACCCGGGTTCACCTGGTCGGATGCGGAGTCTGTGGCCTGCGTTTTTTCGAACCACACCTCGCCGGAACCGAGGAGTTCTACAGACGACTGCAGGGGTTCGAGTGGTATTATCTGGAAACACGGCCCGAGTTCGCACGGTCGGCCGCATACACAAGCCAAAAAGTGGTCCTGGAGGTTGGCAGCGGCAGAGGAGCCGCTGTCCCTCATCTGCGCCCGCGCGAATACGTGGGGCTTGAGATGAGCGGGGAAGCGGCGAGGAGGGCCCGGGCGGACGGCATCGACGTGCGCCGGCAGTCCATCTCCCAGCATGCGGTGGAGCGCCCCGGCCACTACGATGTGGTGTGCGCTTTCCAGGTCCTGGAACACATCCCCGATGTGCAGGAATTCATCCAATCGTGTGTGAAATGCCTGAGGCCCTCCGGGACCCTCATTTTTTCCGTGCCCAGCCTGGACAGCTTTATCGCCCGCAGCCCCAACAACGCCCTTAATCTCCCCCCGCACCACGCTGTCTGGTGGTCCGAGAGGGCTCTTCGGTTCGTTCCGGAATGTGTGGGGGTGGAGTTGGTTGATGTCATCCACCACGAATTGGAGGAGGTCCATTACCGGTGGTATGCCCGAATCATGGCTGAAAAATGGCTGGCGGATTTGATTCGTTTCAGGGTTCGGCCGACCGTTGACCGGCGTTCGAGTTACCGCCGATTGAGCAGAATAAGCGGCCGTATCGCCCGCCTCACGGAAAGAAGGCTGAGAGGAAAACGGCCCCTGCCGGCCGGTCACACCGTCACCGCTGTCTATCGGCGAAAAGAGGGAAATTGACGGATGATCGTCTTCACCAACTGATGGCGACGGGAAAATGGGATAACGGGCCGCCGAAGCCCTGGGAGGTCCTGTCGGCTCGGACAGCTTCCTGATCCGGTCCAGGACCCGGGAGAGACCGGTCTATGGCGATTGGAGAAAATGGCCCCGATCCGGGGCGGGGAGGGGAATTCACCTATCCCGGCACCTGGATAGAGTATCTTCGACAGGCTTTGGCGACCACCGGTCTTCTGGCCGGTTCCCTCGCCGTCCTCTTGGCAGCGGTCGTGGCCGTCGACAGGTACGTCCTCGAGAGAACCAGCATCGGTGCCGCCAATATCCTGATGCTCATCGCGGTGGTCGCCATTTACGCCCTTATCTCCCTCCTCATGGCCCGCTCCCTCGCCCGGTTCCGGGTCCAGGTCACCGAGGAAGGGATCGCTGTCAGACGGGGGGGATCAGACCTTTTTGTCCCCGGCGGGGACGTCAGGGCGGTGTCCCGAACCAGGATCCCCGGATGGTGGCCTCTGCGATCCGACCTGAAACCCCGGGGACAGACGGCGCGTCACATGATCCGTATCTCGAGGAGTTCCGGTCCCCCTGTGACCTTCATGGGCGGTCTGGACAGGGAAGAGGAACTGGTGGGGATGATAGAGGAGCTAATTACTAAAGATTAAGAACTGAGAACTGAGAGCTAACATCTTTTACCTTCAAACTTTAAACTTCAAACGGTAAACTTTTCCCGTGAAATTCTCCAACGCCGATGCCTACCTTTCCCTTATCCAGCGCATCGTCGAGGAGCGGATCCGGAAGGCTGAGCGCGAGGGCCTCTTCGAAGATCTCCCGGGTAAGGGCAGGAAGCTCAAACTCAAGGACGAATCCCACATCCATCCCTCCCTGCGGGTGTCCTTCAAGATCCTCAAAAACGCCGGACTTCTTCCCCCGGAGATGCAGCTCAGGCGGGAGATCGCGGATCTGAAAGCCCTCCTGAATCAGGCCCAGGCAGAGGCCGAAGCGGAGGAGCTCATTCGAGAGATCAACGAGAAGGTCCTGGCCCTCAACGTAATGTCGGGCCTCTCGGTGAATACCGAGATGAACCAGATCTACGGCGACAAGATCCTCGATAGACTGCGGTCAAGGAGGGCCAGGCTGGAGCTGGGGCGGTTGAAGGAGAAAGGGCTGAGCGCAAAGAGGTAAGCACTAAGCACAAAGTACAAAGCACTAAGTGCTTTTCTGCCGGTACTGTGCCAGCACCTTCCTGGTCAGGGGCACCAGAGGAACCGTGTTGAGGTCCTCCGGCCTGACCCACAGGTAGTCCAGATCATCTCTCTGATAATGGTGGGTGTTTCCGTTGACGCGGGCGACATGATCGAAGGAGATAAAATGGCTGGTCTCCTCGATATGTTCGTTGGGTCCGATGAAGACGGGATGGATGGTCAGGCCGGTCAGGTCCCTGACCCTTTCCCTCAGGCAATGGTGAAGGGTTTGACCGGGCCGCACCCGGCACCATGGAATGGCGTAGGCATAATCGTCAATTTTCCGGACCAGCAGAATTTCGCCATTATCGTTCTCGATGATGACACCGGCGAAGTTCTCGATTCCCCTCTCCATCGCAATATCCTCCCCCAAACATTATATGATAATTTGACCGTTTGCTGCGGTCAAGAAGGGCATTGTCTTGTTTGGGACCCACCGGCGTGGTAACATTTTCCCGTTTTGAAATCGACACTCCACATCAGAGGCCCCTTCGGTCCCTTCGACGATCCCCTGCTCTACCTGCGATTCTACTATACCGGACGGGCGATCCTTTTCGATCTCGGGGAGCTGGATGGTTTCGCCCCAAGGGACCTCCTTCGTATTACCGATGTCTTCGTCAGCCACGCCCACATGGACCACTTCGCGGGCCTGGAGAAACTTCTTCGTCTGCACCTTCACAGGACTCCCATCCTCAATATCTATGGGCCAGACCAATTTTTGGACAGGCTGGAGGGAAGACTGTCGGGATTTACATGGAATCTGACACATGGTTATCCCTTGATCATCGCGGGATACGAGACCGATGGCAGGGTTTTGAGAAAAGCCTCCTTCTCTGCCGACCAAGGCTTTCGAAGAAGAAACCTCGATGTCAGGCCCTGGAAAGGAACGCTCCTCAATGAGAAGGCTTTCAGGGTGACCGGAGAGATCCTGGATCACGGTACCTGGTGCCTCGGTTTCAGGTTCGAGGAGAAGTTCAAGGTCAACATCAACACCGGCGAGCTAAAGAAGCTGGGGCTTCTCCCCGGGCCATGGCTGACCGGTTTCAAGGATGCCATCCTCAGGGGTGAACCGCCCTTGAAGCGGATCAAAGCCCGGGGAACGGCAGGTCCAGTCGAGTTGACCCTTGCAGATCTCGACGGGATCTACCACCGGACCAGGGGGCACGTCATAGCCTATGTGGTGGATGCGGCCGACACCCCCGGTAACGAAAAAAAGATCCTGAATCTGGCGAAAAATGCCGACCTGCTGTATATTGAGGCGGCTTTTTCAATAAGGGACGGGGAGCTGGCCGAGCAGAGAAATCACCTGACGGCGCAAAGGGCCGGCCAATTGGCCAGTCAGGCCGGAGCGGCGCGCACCCGTCTGATCCACCTCTCACCCCGATATCAGGGTTTCGAAAGTCATCTGGTCGACGAGGCCCGCGATGGAGCGGCCGGAAAGGTGCGCGTGGAAGCTGGATGGAAGGAGACTAAGATATGACGATCCTCAACACCATCGGTAATACACCAATGGCGCGACTTGTCCGCATGAACCCCAATCCCGGGGTAAGGATCCTGGCCAAGCTGGAGGGCAACAATCCTGGAGGATCCGTCAAGGACAGGATCGCCCTGTCCATGATCGAGGGAGCCGAAGAGGCAGGAGCCCTCAAGCCCGGCATGATCATTCTCGAAGCGACATCGGGCAATACGGGAATCGGACTGGCTCTGGTGGCGGCGTGCAAGGGCTACAGGACCGTCCTCACCATGTCCGAGGGCGTGAGCATGGAACGGAGGCGGGTCCTTTCCGCCCTTGGCGCCGAGATCGTCCTCACACCGGAAGCGCACGGTACCGACGGCGCCATCGTGGAGGCGAGGAGAATGAAGGAGGAGTCCCCGGACGAATTCTTCATGCCCGATCAGTTCAACAACCCGGATAATATCCGGGCCCACTACGAGAGGACGGGAAGGGAGATCTGGGACCAGACCGGGGGAGAGGTCGACTGGTTCGTCGGAGGCATGGGTACGACAGGGACCCTGATGGGTGTGTCGAGGAGGCTAAAAGAGCACAACCCCTCGGTGAAGATCCTCGGTGTCGAACCGACGATGGGACACAAAGTCCAGGG
The DNA here is from genome assembly GCA_020350725.1 of bacterium. GTDB lineage: Bacteria > BMS3Abin14 > BMS3Abin14 > BMS3Abin14 > BMS3Abin14. Next base: position 1,255,184 of record CP070719.1, on the reverse strand, counting down.
GCTGAAGAACATGTCTGAGGCCATCGTGCCCGGTATCTTCGCCCCCGGAGAGCTGGACGAGCGGATGGTCATCGAGGATGATGATGCCTACGAGGCCTCCAAGAGGCTGTCCCTTGAGGAGGGGATCTTCTCGGGAATGTCCAGCGGAGCGGCCATGGCGGCGGCACTGGATCTGGCCCGGAGCATCTCCTCCGGCACCATTGTGGTCCTCCTTCCTGATCGGGGTGATCGTTACGTGACCACTGTTCTCTACTGCAATGAACGCTGCCGAATGGCCCAATGCCGCATTGAGCACTGTCACGATTGCATGAAATTGACACCATCTCCTTGACAACAAGGGGTATTCTGTGTAATATTTCACATTGAAGGGAAGGGGACTTCTCTTCAGGGGGGGACCCGGGATAGCCAGGACTGTCCCGGGTTTTCTTTTGCGCGGTACACGCCAAAAGGAAACCCGGCTCCCGGCTCCTCTCTACTGCTCTGTCGCTTCCCTGGGAGTATAGATCACCTGGCTGGAGACCATCTGCTCGAACCTGGACAGGATCCTGCGGACCTCGGCCGAGGTCCCTGCTTTAAGGGCTCTGCGCGCTGCCCGCTGGCAGTCTTCCATTTTGATCAGGCGGACCGAGCGTTTGACCAGGGGGATGGCCGAGGCGTTCATGGAAAGCTCTGTGATGCCCATGCCGATGAGAAGGGGGGTCCAGATGGGCTGGGACGCTATCTCGCCGCATAAGGAGATCGGAAGGCCTGTTTCCCTGGCCGCCTTGGCTGCCATGTTGATGAGATTCAGGACGGCCGGGTTCATGGGGTCGTAGAGATGGGCCACCCTCCGGTTGTTCCTGTCGACGGCCAGGGTGTACTGGGTGAGATCATTGGTGCCGATGGAGAAGAAATCCACTTCCTTGGCCATCTTGCCGGCGAGCTGAGCCGCTGACGGGACCTCGATCATGATGCCAAGAGGGATGTCCGAATTGTGCCTCGTTCGGGCCATCTCCAGTTCCTTGATGGATTCCCGGACGAGGGTCTTGATCCTGTAAATTTCCTCCATCGAAGAGATCATGGGGACCAGAACACGGACCGGGCCGTGTCGGGCGGCCCGCAGAATGGCTCTTAACTGTGTTTTGAAGACGTCGACCTTCTCCAGGCACATCCTGATGGACCGGAAGCCGAGGAAGGGGTTCTCCTCCTGACCCGGGTGCAGGGAAGGTATGTTCTTATCCGCACCGACATCCAGCGTCCTTATGGTCACGGGCTTTCCCTTCATCCCCTCCACCATGCTCCGGTAGATCCGATACTGGTCGTCCTCGTTCGGTAGAACCTGTCTTGCGATGAAGGGCAATTCGGTCCTGTAGAGCCCTATGCCGTCAGCTCCGTAGAAATTGACGAGTTTGAGGTTGGAAAGCAGAGCGACATTGGCCATGAGATGGATCTTAACACCGTCCAGGGTGACGGAGGGGAGGTCCTTCTCGCTGACCAGCTCCACCAGATGGCGGTTGTAATCCTCCATGAGGCGCCTGTATTCCCGGATAACATTGTCACCGGGATTGATGAAGATATTGCCGGTGTTGCCGTCAAGGATGAGAAAATCACCCGGATGAACAAAGTCGAAGATCTCCTCGACATCCACTACACAGGGGATCCCCAATGACCTGGCCAGCACGATGGCGTGGGAAGTGTGGCCGCCCCCGGAGGTGGCCACACCCTGAACCATCTGAGTGGAGAGATCGGCGGCATCCGAGGGGGTTATGATCCGGGAGATCAGGATCCCCGCCCCCTCCAGGTGGAGGACATCCGTGGACTTGGCTCCCGTCAGGAGCCTGGCCATTCTCCGCCCGATATCCTCAATATCAACGACCCTGTCCCGGAGATAGGGGTCGTCGATCTGTTCGAAGCTCTTGAGGTAGTCAGAGATAACCGTCTTGACGGAGAACTGGGCGGTGTATCCGGAGTTGATCATCTCATCCACCTTCTGGATGAAGCCCTGATCTTCCAGCATCATGAGGTGGATGTTGAAGATGGCGGCATCCTCTTCTCCCAGCTGTTCGTGGATGCGATGCTGGAGCTGTTCAACCTCGTTCCTGGCCTCCTCCAGAGCCTGCTCGAACTTTTCCCTCTCCGACTCCGGATCCTCCGCCCTCTCCTCCATGATATAGTGGAAATCATCCGTTCCCTCGATGAGGATGGCTTTGCCCATGGCGATGCCCGGGGTGGCGGGAATTCCGTGCAGGATCCCGGGGAGGGGTACCTTTGCCGGTTCTTCCGGGGGTCGGGTGCTTGCCGCCGAAAGCTCCTGAAGAAGGCGGGCATTGACGACGACGCTCGTTACCTGCCCCGCGATAGTGGAGAAGAGCTGCAGCTCCTGGAGACTGTAGGCCCGCTCTGCCTTGTCCTGCACCACCAGGACCCCTATGGGATTTCTCCGGCTGATGAGGGGGACCCCCAGGAAGGTCCGATACTGTTCCTCCCTGGCCACAGGGAAAAAGAGGAAACGGGGGTGCTTATGCGCGTCCTGAACGACGAGGGGGGTCCTCGTCTCGAAGACCAGTCCCGTGAGCCCCTCGGACGGCTTCATCTTGATGCTGCCGATGGCCTCCTGGGAGAGACCCTCTGTGGCGACGAGGACCAGTTCATTCTGCTCCTCATCGTAGAGATACAGAGAACAGACGTCCGTGTGCATCTCGGTCTTGACCAGAGAGACGATGTTGTTCACCGTTTCCCTGAAATCGCCGGATTCACTGATGAGACTGGTGATCTTCTCGAGAAGGCTGAACTGGGATCTGATAGCACCCAATGGGAGATTCCTCCTGCATGCCGGCAAAGCGGCCCCACTTCGCACCGGTCCTCCGCCCAATGGGGAGATTCCGTTCCTTCACCCGTTCGAGTTGAGTCGGCCGGCTGTTTGAGGCTCACCTAAAATATATCATTGCCGGGCCGGGATTGACAAACGGTTGTGACGTGGAGGTGTGGGGTCCGGTTTCCGGGTCACGGTTGGCAAACCGCCGTGATCAGTGATTTGTGATCCGTGATTAGATTGCGAATCCAAAATCCAAAGTCCAAAAAAAAGTTCACGGTTCACAGTTGAAAACCGACGTGATCAGTGATTTGTGATTCGTGATTAGGTTGCGAATCCAAAATCCAAAGTCCAAAATCCAAAAAAGATAGTTCACAGTTCACGGTTCACAGTTGAAAACCGCCGTGATCAGCGATTCGTGATTCGTGATTCGTGATTCGAAAAGACTCGTTCACAGCTCACAGTTCACAGTTGAAAACTGCCGTGATCAGTGA
>CP070719.1:1247440-1251799 GCA_020350725.1 bacterium | reverse complement strand
TTGAGGTCGTCGACGTCGATGTAGTCCCCTTCGCTCATGAGGACGGCCCGCTCCAGCGTGTTCTCCAGTTCTCTGATGTTGCCCGGCCAGTCGTAGTCCTGGATGGTCAGGGCGGCCCTTTCGGTAAGGCCCCTGATGCCCTTGCCGAGCTCCCCGCTGAACCGCCTGATAAAGTAGTCAGCCAGGAGCCTGACGTCCCCGCCCCTCTCCCTGAGGGGGGGCAGGTGGATGGTGACGACGTTCAACCTGTAGTAGAGGTCCTCCCGGAAGTTGCCCTCGTCCATCTCCAGGGCGAGGTCCTTGTTCGTCGCCGACAGGATCCTGGTGTCAACGGACAGGGTGGCGTTGCCCCCGAGCCTCTCGAAGTGCCTGTCCTGGACGACCCTGAGAAGTTTGGACTGGAGGGTCGGGCTCATGTCCCCGATCTCATCCAGAAGGATCGTGCCGCCGTCGGCCTGTTCGAATCGTCCCACCCTCTGCTTGATGGCCCCGGTGAAGGCTCCCTTCTCGTGGCCGAACAGTTCGCTCTCGAGCAGATTGTCGGGGATCGCGGCGCAGTTGACCTTGACGAAGCTCCTCCGCGACCGGGGGCTGTTGTAGTGAATGGCACCTGCGATCAGTTCCTTTCCGGTTCCGGTCTCTCCCGTGATGAGGACGTTGGCGTTTGACGGGGCCACCTTCTCGACGATCCGGTAAACGTCCCTTATGGCGGGGCTCTCTCCCACGAGGTCCTCGATCCGGTAGATCACTTCCCTCTCGTGCCTGAGGTAGGTGACCTCGTTTTCCAGGCTGCGTTTCTGGAGGGCCTTTTCCACCCTCATCTCCAGCTCGGCCAGGCCGAAGGGTTTCTGGATGAAATCGAAAGCACCCAGTTTCATGGCCTCGATGGCCGTCTCCACCGTCCCGTAGGCGGTCATGATCAGAACGTCGGTGGACGGGTTGCGGGACTTGATCAAACGGAGAAGTTCCATGCCGCTGATTCCGGGAAGCTTGAGGTCCGTGACCACGATGTCGTAGTTCCAGCTGTCGAGCATCTCGGAGGCCGTTTCACCGTCCACGGCCTCGTCGACGTCGTGGCCGCTGTCCCTGAACACCGACACGATACCCTTTCTCAGAACGGACTGGTCTTCGACAACGAGCAGTTTTCCCACTGATCCTACTCCTCCGATTTAGGCGTGAACATGGGCAGGATGGCCTTGAACCGGGTTCCCCTTCCCGGCCAGGATTCCACATCCAGGAACCCCCAGTGCTCCGTTATGACCTTCTGCGCCATAGGCATCCCGATGCCCGTTCCACCGCTTTTCGTCGTGAAGAAGGGAGTGAAGATCTTGTCCATAACGTCCTCGGCCATCCCCTCCCCCGTGTCCTCGATCTCCACGACGATGTTCCGGTCCCGCCTGATCACGTGGTCGGAGAAAGCCTCCGGGACGTGGCCGGCCGATTCGCTCGGGACCGTGTAGGACCTCAGTATCAGTTTCCCCCCGTCCCGCATGGCTTCACAGCAGTTCTTGATGATGTTCCCGATCGCCTGGGCCATCTGCGTGTCGTCCAGGAGGACCTCCTCGATCCCGGCGAGGGATTTCTCGACCTGGATGTCCTCCCTGTCGGCGAGGAACTCCCCGAGACACCATTCGAGGATGTCGTTGATGTTGCACTCCTGCAGGTTCACCGGCCTCGGCCGGACGAAATCGAGGGTCTGCATGATGATCCTGTTGAGCCTCTTCACCTCGTCGAGGATGTCGCGCGCCGCCTCCGATTTCTGGGGATCCGTCTCCCCCTTGAGGAGGATATCCGCCGAGACCTCGATCCCCGCCAGCGGATTCCGGATCTCGTGGGCCAGCCACGCGGCCATCTCGCCGAGGGAGACGAGCCGGTCCTTGATCTTCTCCTGCGTCTCCTCCAGTTCCACCTCCGTGAGGTCCTTGAAGAACAGGGCTGTGCCCAGGCGCTCCTGCCGGTCGCTGAAGATCGGTGACATGGTGTAGCCGATGGTCTTCCTGTCCTTGCTCGGCCTGCCCTCGATCTCCAGCTCCGCCCTGTCGGGAAGGGTGTGGATCCGGAAGGAGGCCAGGAGGAGGTCTGAGAGGTAGGGAAAGCTCCTGAAGACGTCCCTGCAGTTCCGGCCCACCGCCTCCGAGACCCTCTCGACACCCAGGATCCTCCCGGCGGACTCGTTCAGGAGCAGGATCTCCCCCTCCGTGTCCACCACCACCAGGGCGCTTTTCATGTTCTTCAGAAGGTTGTTGGCGAGCAGGATTTCCATGGGATCCCTATTCTGAAGCGGTTTTCAGGAATTGTCCAGGCGGCCACCGGGAAGTTCAGAGCCCGATAAAGGTCCGGGCGGGAGCGGGCGCAAAGGAGTTCCCGTCCGGCAAGGCGTCGGAGAGGGAGGACGGGTCATCGGAAGGACAGGCAGGTCTCCTTCAGCCCATCCGTGAGAGATGTCGCCGGCCTGAAGCGCAGCAGGCCCTCGGCCATGGAGATGTCGGCCGCCGAGTGGATTATCTCCCCCGGCCGGGGGGCCTCGTGGGAGCTCTCGAATGACCTCCCGGTGACCTCCGCCAGGATCTCCAGGAGGTGATTGATGGTTGTCCGGGTCCCCGAGGCGATGTTCACCGCCTCCCCGGCCAGCGACGGGCACTCCAGCGCGAGGAGGTTCGCCCTGACGACGTCGCTGACGTGGACGAAGTCCCTTGTCTGCTCTCCGTCGCCGTACACGACGGGCGTGTCGCCGGCCAGGACCCTTCTCATGAATATCGGTATGACTGCTGCGTAGGGGCTGTCTGGGTCCTGGCGGGGGCCGTACACGTTAAAAAGCCTGAGGGAGACCGTCTCCATGCCGTGAAGGGTCCGGTACAGGCTGCAGTAGATCTCCGACGCGTACTTCTGAAGAGCATAGGGCGATACCGGCTCGGGGACCATGGCCTCGGTCTTGGGCTGAACGGGTCCGTCCCCGTAGACCGCCGATGACGAGGCGAAGACGACCTTCCCCGCCCCGCCCGCCCTGGCTGCCTCGAGCATATTGAGGGTCCCGGTGAGATTCACCTCGTTGGCCAGGTGCGGCTCCTCCATGCATTTGACCACCGACGTCATGGCGGCCAGGTGAAAGACGGCGTCGGCTCCCGCAGCAGCCCGCATGCAGGCAGCCCTGTCCCTGATGTCATCATGATGGAAGTGTTCGAGATCATCGAGGATGCCGGCGATGTTCTCCCTCCGGCCCGACGACATGTTGTCAAGGATGGAGACACGGCAGCCCCGGTCGAGGAGGGCCTCCGCGAGATGGGAGCCGATGAACCCGGCGCCGCCGGTGACCAGAACCCGGGAGGGCAATTAAAATCTCCCGGGTTCTGGAGTCCAGAGTCCAGAGTCCAGAGTCCAGGGCGGGATGCGTTGGCAATAAGAAAGTATCAACTGAACTTCCTTCCCTTTAGCTCCGACTTGCTCAGATAACGGATCAAACCCTGTATCACCTTCGAGGTCTCTTCGGCCATTTCCCTCAGTTCCGTAAAGGATCCTGGATCGAGGAGTCCCATGTCCAGACCGGCATGTAATTGGGATCTTACTTCCGCGCAGGAGCCCTTTGCTTGGTAGAGATACTGGATGAACTCCCTATCGCCTCCCCTGTCAAAGCCCTCGGCGACATTGGACATGACCGAGAGGGCAGCCCTCCGAATCTGCCTTTGAAAGGACAGGTTCATAGGCCCCGTGGATTGCTCGGTAAATTTAAAAACTCCCTTATTCAGTGTCCTTGCCTTCTGCCACGCTTTGAGATCTTCGAACCGTCGAGCTCCCATAACAAACCTCCCGGATATATAGAAAATAATATCCACTGGAGGTTCAAGGAGTGTGCCATTATCTTGCCTCCGGTCTCCGGCCTTTCTTCTCTCTGGCCTCTGGACTCTGGCCTCTGGACTTTCTTCATTACAGTCTCCACACTTTCTTGGATTTCCTGTCCTTGATGGCGTTCCGGGTGTCCAGGATGAGGGGAGCCTTTTCCAGGATCATGCCGTAGTCGAAGGCGTCGTGGTCCGTGACGATGATCACCAGGTCGCTGCCGGCCAGGACTTCGGGGGTGAACTCCAGGGAATGGTAGGACCGGCCGCCGATCTCCACCGAGGTAATGTAGGGGTCGATGTAAGACAGGTCCGCGCTCTTCCTATCCAGTTCGTCCATGATGTCCAGCGCCGGGGATTCCCTCTCGTCGTCGATGTTGCGCTTGTAGGCCATGCCGAGGATGATGACCTTCGATCCCTTGACCGATTTCCCGGCCTGGTTGAGGGCTTCGGCGGCCTTGTTGCAGACGTGGGTGGGCATGTAGCTGTTAACTTGGCCGGCCAGCTCGATGAACCTCGCCTCGAA
>CP070719.1:1236233-1247340 GCA_020350725.1 bacterium | reverse complement strand
TCACTTGAGTACCTGTTCGCAATGACAACCGCTTGTTCGCCCCCTCGCCCTCTCGCCCCCTCGGGCAGGTCCCCGTGTCCCCGCGTCTGGCTCTTGCCTGTCCCGCCAAGTACAGAATGTCACTGCGAGGCTGTTTCAGGGCCGAAGCAGTCTCGGCCGTCGAGATTGCTTCACTCAAGTATTGGTTCGCAATGACAACCGCTTGTTCGCCCCCTCGCCCTCTCGCCGAAGCGCCCCCTCGTGTCCCCGCGTCCCCTTTTCCCTTGACAGTCAGATCTCCTCGGTCACCATTAATATTATCAGTATCCTTCCTTCCAACGGTCATTCCCGGAGGAGGTCATCCGCTCACAGGGGGGTGAGGCGACATGAGGTTAACCCGCCGGGATTTCATCAAGCATGCCTGCTACCTGGGCAGTCTGGCCATCCTACCCCTCTCGGCCCGGAGAGGATGGGGCGACAGGGAACCCTGGCGGCCTTCCTACAGGACCCTGGAGGCTGAAGGGAAGTTCGCCGGGAGGATCGATCGGGCCTACGCCATCTTCGAGGAGTGCGAACTCTGTCCCCGCCGCTGCGGGGTAAACCGGTCAAAAGGGGAGAGGGGATTTTGCCGGGCCCCGTTACGGCCGGTGGTCTTCAGCGCCCACCCCCACTTCGGTGAGGAGACGCCGCTGGTGGGGCATAACGGTTCGGGGACGATCTTCTTCTCCAACTGTAACCTGCGCTGCGTCTTCTGCCAGAACTGGCCGATCTCCCACAGGGGGGAGGGGAGGGAGATGGATGACGCCCAGGTGGCCCGGATCATGCTGAAGCTCCAGAGAAGGGGTTGTCACAACATCAACCTCGTCACCCCCACCCACGTCATGCCCAACATCCTCAATGCCGCCAGGATCGCCATGAAGGAGGGCCTTCGCATACCCCTGGTCTACAACACCAGCGGCTACGAACGCCTTACGATCCTCCATCTCCTCGACGGCGTCGTGGACATCTACCTGCCGGACATGAAGTACATGGATCCGGAACAGGCGGCCACCTACTCGCCGGGTGCCTCGGATTACCCCGAGGTCGCCATGGACGCCCTGGTCGAGATGAACCGCCAGGTGGGCGTTCTGAAGACGGATGAGGAAGGGATCGCGCGGCGCGGGTTGATCGTAAGGCATCTGGTCATGCCCAACAGGGTGGCCGGGACGGAGAAGCTCGTCCAGTGGATCGCCAGAGAACTGCCCCGGTCCACCTACGTGAATATCATGCCGCAGTACCGGGTGGAATACCGCGCTTACGAATACCCCAGGATAGCCCGCGGCATCACCAGAGAGGAGTTCTTAGAGGCGATCTCCTGGGCCGAGGAGGCCGGCCTGACCAACCTCGATGACCGTTCCCTCATGATGAGGGATTTCCTCCGCCGGCGCTGACCGGTCACCCCCTCCCTGCAGGGCCTGTCCCCGGTTGTCCCGCCGGGCCCAGATGCCCGGGACCGGACTGCCGCAGAAGGTGCACCTTCCGTCCGACATATGGACGGCCTCCACCATGAAGCCGGTCCTGACGATGATGGGTTTTCCGCAGCCGGGACAGGATGTGTGCTGTCCCGCGTGGCCCGGGACGTTGCCGATGTAAACGAAGCGAAGGCCTGTGGAGAGGGCCGCGGCCCGGACCTTCTCCAGGGTGGATACCGGGGTCGGGGGCAGGCTCCGCAGCCTGTAGAGGGGATAGAACCGCGAGAAGTGAACCGGTGTCTCATCGCCGAGTTCCCCGCGGATCCACCGGCACATATCCTCCACCCGGGAGAGATCATCGTTCCTGGTGGGGATGACGAGGTTGGTGATCTCCAGATGAACGCCGTGGTCCTTGATCGCTTTCAGACTGTCCAGAACCGGACCGAGACGCCCTCTGCACATGTCGCGGTAGTAATCCTCCGTGAAGCCCTTCAGGTCGCAGTTGGCTGCGTCCATCACGGTGCAGAGCTCCCGGAGCGGCTCCGGGCGGACAAAGGCATTGGAATGGCAGATGTTCAGGAGGCCGGCTTCTCTCGCCAGCCGGCAGATGTCGATCATGTATTCGAAGAAGACCATGGGCTCGACATAGGTATAGGCGATGGACCTGGCGCCGCTTTCAACCGCGGCCTGGACCACCCTCTCCGGAGGAAAATCGAAGCTGTATACCTCCTCGGGAGAGGCCTGAGAGATCTCCCAGTTCTGGCAGAACTTGCAGGCCAGGTTGCAGCCGGCGGTGGCGATGGAGAGGGTCCAGGTCGAGGGGAGGACATGGAAAAGGGGCTTCTTTTCGATGGGGTCCAGATGAACGGCGCAGGGATTGCCGTAGACGAGGCTGAAGTATTTGCCGTCGCGGTTTTCCCTCACCCGGCAGAAACCCCGGCCCCCCTCCTCGACGCGGCACCGGCGGGGACAGAGTTCACACCGGACGGCGGCGCCTTCGAGCGCCGTAAAATAGGGGGAGAGCTTTGTCCTGATCATCCCTTTTCGGGACGCCCTGTTTCCCGCCGCTCTCGCCGGCGGAGGGAGGAAGGCTGTGGAGAGAAGGCATAGCCCTGTGCCGCACAGCCCCAGAAAACGTCTCCGATCCAGGAGCGGGCGATCGAAGACCGTCTGACCCCCGGGACAATGGGAACCTCCGGGAAATGGATATGAAGAGAGGCACTCGCTCATAGATTCGCGCCGCACGCCCAACGCGGACGGGTCCGCCTGGATAGGCGATCCACCCTAATAGTTTATCACCAGGTGATCGATGGACAAGGCGATTACAAAAAGGACGGAAGGCCCCGCAGGCGGGAAAGGGACACCTGGGGCTGCGGAGAGGCCGGCTGTCTTTTCCGGGGCCGTCCTGGTCCTGGGGGCGAGCGGTATCATCGCCCAGCTCCTCCTCCTGAGGGAGCTGCTGATCACGTTCCAGAGCAACGAACTGTCCATCGGCATCGTTCTGGCCAACTGGCTCGTCCTCGAGGCGGCCGGCTCCTGCCTGGGCCGGGCCATCGACAGGGCCAGGAGAAAGGTCGGCTGTTTCGTGTCCGTCACTCTCGTGTTCTCCCTCTGCCTGCCTGCCGCTGTCTATCTGGCCAGAACGTGGAAAATCCTGGCGGGCGCCTCAACGGGCGAGGGGGTGGGGTTTCACCAGATCTTCCTCGCGTCCCTCCTCATTCTCCTGCCGGTGAGCCTGGCCCACGGCGCTCTTTTCACCTTCGCCTGCAGAATAGGGAGCAGCAGGACACCAAGCGGTGCGGTCGGGATCGGCTGGATCTATTTCCTGGAAACCGCCGGCACTCTCGCCGGAGGGCTCGTTTTCACCTCGCTGATGATCACCCTCATGAATTCCTTTCAGGTGGCCCTGACGGTGTCGGCGGCAAACGTTCTCTTCTGTCTCTTTCTGGTTCGCCACAGGCCGGACATATCTGAGGGGAACGGGTTGCCGATCGACGGCAGCCGGCTCCCCGGGAGGGCCGCCACGGTATCGGGTGCCATCCTGGTGACGGGAGCGGCCTTGATCCTTCTCGGGGCGCCGGCAGAGGGGCTTCACCGGCTCTCGATCCGGAAACAGTGGCAGGGCCAGAAGGTGGTTCACTACCAGAACTCGGTCTACGGCAACGCGGCAGTCATCGAGAGGGAAGGACAGTTCACCTTCTTCCTGAACGGTGTTCCCGTCATCACCGCCCCGGTACCCGATGTGGCATTCGTCGAGGAGTTCGCCCACCTGCCCATGTTGCTCTCTCCCCATTCCGACGAGGTCCTGGTCATCAGCGGCGGAGCGGGAGGAGTGATCAACGAGCTCCTGAAGCACGGGGTGGAGAGGATCGACTACGCCGAGCTCGACCCGCTTATCCTGAAACTGGCGGAGAAATTCCCCACCGATCTGACCGAGAGGGAGCTGAAGGATCCGAGAGTGCACGTCCACTACGGCGACGGGAGGCTTTTTCTCAAGGAGGCACCCCGTCTCTACGATGTGGTGCTCGTCGGTCTGTCGAATCCCCAGGATCTCCAGGTCAACCGCTTCTTCACGAGACAGTTCTTCTCCCTGGTCTCGAGGAGGTTGAAAGAGAATGGAGTGCTGGCCTTTACGCTGCCGGGATCCCTAACCTACCTGGGGGTGGAGGTGATGGATCTGAATGCCTGTGTGCTCAACACCCTCGGTGAGGTTTTTCCCGCCGTCAGGGTGATCCCGGGGGACGGCTACAATATCCACCTCGCGTCGCCGTCACGGGGCATGTCCGACTGTGACGTCGACTGCGTGCAGGAGAGATTCCGCCGTTCCGCCCCTGCGGTTCGATCCCTCAACAGCCTTACAATTGCCTACCGCCTCGATCCCCGCTGGTCCCGGTGGTTCTTCGAATCCATGGCCGGAGCCACGAAAAAGATCAATGAGGACTTCCGACCGCTCGCTGTCTTCTACAGTCTCGCCCACTGGAACGCCAAGTTCGCTCCCGGGTTGCAGAGAGTACTGGTCCGCGGGGAGAAGATGAACCTGTCCCTCGTTGCCGGGGCGCTGGCAGTTGTCTTCTTTCCCCTTCTCTTGCTGGTCATGAGATCCAAGGACCCCAAGGTGTTGACCATCCCTGCCGCCCTCGCGTCCACCGGATTCGCGGGCATGCTCCTGGCGTTATCCCTCATGTTCACCTTTCAGGCTCTCTACGGGGTCGTCTTCTACTGGGTCGGCCTCCTGGTGACCGCTTTCATGGCGGGGACGGCTGTGGGCAGCCTGGCCATGACCCGGATCGTGGAGGGCCTCAGAAATGAGCAGATATCCTTTCTGGCCATCGAGGCGGCCCTGATCGTCCTCTCCCTGGCGCTGCCGCTCATTTTCATCGGCCTGGAGACATACCTCGACAGCCCCGGACTGACCGGAGCGATCCGGATCATGTTCCTGATCCTGTCCATGTCCGCGGGTCTCCTCATCGGCATGGAATTCCCCCTGGCGAGCAAGATATACATGGGCTCTTCCAGGGATGTCGGCCGAACCGCCGGCCTGCTCTACGCGGCGGACCTCATGGGCGGATGGGCGGGCGGCATCGCCGGCGGAGTGGTGCTTCTGCCCGTCATCGGACTGGCGGGAACCTGCATCATCCTGGCCCTCATGAAGCTGGCCACCTTCATCCTGATCGGAGCGGGCTTACGGGTCCGGGGCGAGGGGGCCTGATCTGTCAAACGGGACTTTGATTTGTGGGAGGCAACAGGTCATAATGCAGATCATGTCTGTGCCGGAGAAAGGAAAGCCTGGCATCCGCCGGGTGCGGGTCGGGGCAAGGGTGTGGTGATCGGATGACCTGGATGCTGAGTGTCCGAGCCCAGCGCTGGCTCAAGGGGCTTCACATCCTATCGGCGGCCGTAGGCATCGGGGGCCTCGTCTCTCTTTGCGTCCTGATGCGGGTCAAATATTCCCTGGGAGATGAACTGGACCCGCTCACGGTGGACATCGTCCTGCTCAATGTCATGAATATGGCGGTGATCTACCCCTTTTTCGCATCGATCGTCACCGGAACGTTGTACTCGCTCCTGACCGAATGGGGATTCATCAGGCATCGTTGGGTTACGGTCAAGTGGGCAGGGGCGGCCACCCTCTCCATCATCACCGTTCTGTGGTTGGTGCCGGCGGTGAACGGGATGGTCGCCCTGGCGGACGGGTTTTTCTCCATCGAGGGGGCCGATCCCCTGTATCGGAACCTGTTTCGCCAGGGAGTCGGGGCGATGGCCGCCGGACTGTCCGTCCTGGCCATCCTCGCTTTTGTTTCCGTCCTCAAGCCGTGGGGAAGTCGGACCGGCAGAAGCCGTTTCAGCCCCACGACGGTGAGGATCGTCGTGGGGGGGCTGATCCTGGCGGGGGCGGCCTTCCTCACGGCCAACGCGATATCGCTGCAGCGATACCGGACCATGGAGATCGGCCACATCGATCCCGCTTCACTCGGGGACGGCATCTACGAGGGCGAGGCGGCCGACTCCTCTTTTACCTACCGGGTCAGGGTCACCGTCAGGGACGGGATGATCCTGTCCGTGAAGGCGGCAACCAACCGCCGCAGCCCCTACGCCCTATATGCGGAGGGCGTCTTCGTCAAGGTGATCAACCTCCAGAGTCCCGGTGTGGACGCCATAACCGGCGCCACCACAACCAGCAAGGTGCTCCTCAAGGCGGTTGCAAACGCCATGCAGAAGTAACGGCCCGCCGCTCCCAGGTCGGCGAACAGGCGGGCATCCTCAAGGACCAGTTCCCGGTTCCCGGTTCACAGTTGAAAACCGCCGTGATCGGTGATTCGAAGAGACCGGTTCACAGTTCACAGTTGAGACCACCCTGATTCGTGATTCGTAATTGGTGATTCGCTTTTTTTATTCAGCGTTCCCTCTGGACGCTGGACTCTGGACTCTGGACTCATTTCGCCCCATCTCCCCCCCACCAATGCCCCTCTGGACCCTGGCCTCTGGGCTCTGGATTCATTTCTCCCCATCTCCCCATCGCCCCCCCGGGTAGGTCCCCTTTCCCCTGTGTCTGATTATGTTCCAGTCTCTTTCTCCGTGGTATTCAGGTGAGGTATCATGGTAAGTGATGCGGCCGAAAAGGCTCGGGGACTGGAACCCGGATGGGTGAAAGGAGGTTGCGATGTCGGGCAGCGGAACGGGAAGGCGGAACGTTAGGGACGTCCTCCACGAGATCATCTTCGAGGCCAACACTCCTGCGGGAAAATGGTTCGACGTCCTGCTCATTCTCAGCATCCTGACCAGCGTCACGGTAGTCATGGCCGACAGCGTGGGAACGATCAGGGTCGGCCGTGGACGCTTTCTCCTCGGGGCGGAGTGGTTCTTCACCGTTCTGTTCAGCATCGAGTACGTCCTCCGGCTGATCTCCGTTCGAAGTCCCCTGCGGTATGCCACAAGTTTCTACGGGGTCGTCGATTTCATCGCCATCGTCCCGACCTACCTGAGCCTCATCTTTCCTGCGACAAAGTATTTCGTCGTTCTCAGGATCCTGAGGATCCTCCGTGTTTTCCGAGTCCTCAAACTTATCCAGTATCTCAAGGAGGCCAATCTGCTCATGAGGGCTCTGTCCGCAAGTCGTCGCAAGATAACAGTCTTTCTGTTCACGGTGTTGACCCTGGTCACCATTTTCGGCTCTCTCATGTACGTCATCGAGGGAGAGGTCAACGGTTTTACCAGCATTCCCAAGAGCGTCTATTGGGCCATCGTTACCATGACCACTGTAGGCTATGGGGATCTCTCGCCCCAGACCGCCCTGGGGCAGGCTCTGGCATCGCTGATCATGATCCTGGGTTACAGCATCATCGCTGTCCCCACCGGGATCGTGACGGTTCAGATCAGCCAGGCCATGGCAAAGGGGGCCTCGACTCAGGCCTGCTCCAACTGCGGCCGCGAGGGCCACGATCCGGATGCGGCATTCTGTAAATTCTGTGGAGAGAGGCTGTGACCGGCCTCCCTGGAGGCCCAAGATCATATGTGTGATGCCTTGCCGGGAATCGATCCCGACAGGGCCCTTATCATGTTGTTTCAAGGAGGACTGTTCGTGAGCGCGGCATCGATAGTTCCGAAAGGAGGAAAAGATGAAGGTCCAGGAATACGTCAGTAAACAAGAGGTCAGGGACGTCTGCAGTGAACTGGGGATCACGGACTGGTCCGTTCGAACCGGAACCGATGTCACAGAAGAAGAGGCCAGGGTCATCTTCGACAGGGTAAAACCCGCTGACCTTGACATCGATCTGGAAGAGTTCAGAAAGGGACTGGAGATCGAGCTGGAGCACGGCACCATGTTCGAGGATGCAAATGTAACCAATAACCACCCGGTGCTCACCGGAAAGATCGTGGTGGCCCATTTCAAGGAGATGCTGGACTACTATCTACGCCTGGAGGTGGCTGAGATCGAGGGGGACATCTTCAAGGCCCTTCTCACCGGTGATGCCAAGAAGGCGGCCGCAAAACAGAGGAAGCTCTCCCAGGCACGCCTGGAACTGGCCCAGTGGGAGAAGAGACAGCTTGAGCGGGCCGGGTAATAAGGGGACAACAGTAAAGACAGTTCCCGGTTCACTGTTCACAGTTGAAAACCGCCGTGATTGGTGATTTGTGATTCGATAAGACCGGTTCACGGTTCACGGTTGAGACCGCCGTGATTTGTGATTCGTGATTCGGTGGCGAATCCAAGATCCAAAGCCCAAAATCCAAAAAGATAGTACACAGTTCGAGATTGCTTCACTTGGGTACCGGTTCGCAATGACAACCGCCTGTTCGCCCCCTCGCCCCATCGCCCCCTCGGGTAGGTCCCCGCGTCTCCCTCTGGACGCTGGCCTCTGGGCTCTGGACTCATTTCTCCCCCTCACCCATGCGCCCCCTCTGGACGCTGGCCTCTGGGCTCTGGACTCATTTCTCCCCCTCGCCCCATCGCCCCCTCGGGTAGGTCCCCGCGTTCCCGCTTCCCCTCACTGAGTTAACATGTCCCGGAGTGAAAATGGTGTATGATGATGGATCATCCGCACCGGGAAGAGGGGAGGTTGGCCGGAGTGTCCGAGAACAGAGCGGGAGTCCTCCTGGGGCTGGGCGCCTACTGCATGTGGGGTACCTTTCCCCTTTACTTCAAGGCGGTGGCAAGCGTCCGGGCGTCGGAGGTCCTGGCCCACCGCATCGTGTGGTCAGCGGCCTTCCTCCTGATCTTCGTGGCGGCTACCGGGGCGGGAGGGCGGCTCCTTGATACCATCAGGGACCGGAGGAAAGTATACCTCCTGACGGCCACCACCCTTTTCATCTCCGTCAACTGGTTCATCTTCATAGGCGCCGTGGCGAGGGGGAAGGTCCTCGAGTCCAGCCTCGGCTACTACATCAACCCCCTCGTCAGCATATTCCTGGGGTCGGTGTTCCTCGGTGAGGTGCTCAGCAGAAAGCAGAAGATCAGTATAGCCCTGGCCGCGGCAGGGGTCCTGGTCCAGACTGCCATGGTGGGGAAGGTGCCCCTCGTGTCCCTGGCCCTTGCCTTCAGTTTCGGCATGTACGGACTGGTGAGGAAAGTAGCCAGGGTGGAACCCGTCCCGGGGCTGACGATAGAGATGGTCCTGACCTGCCCCCTCGCGCTGGCCTACCTGGTGTGGCTCGTGACAAGCGGAAAAGCCTCTTTTCTCGCCGGGGGAGTGGGAATGGACTTCCTCCTTGGCTCCGCAGGGGTGATCACCGCCACACCCCTTATCCTGTACGGGGGGGCCATCAACCGTCTCAGGCTCTCGACCATGGGGATCATGCAGTACATCGTCCCCTCGGGGCACTTTTGCCTCGCTGTCTTCGTCTTCGGAGAACCTTTCACGGCCGCCCACCTGGTGAGCTTCGGGCTCATCTGGTCCGGTCTGGTCCTCTACACGGCCGATTCCCTCGGCTCCCTCCGCCCGGCCACCCAGGCTGCCGGTCAGGTTGCGGGAGAGTTCCAGGAAATAAGTGATAAGTGATAACAGGTAAGCGGTAAGAAGTCGTTCCCCGGGGCCCTCCTTTTTCTTTCCTACAGCTGCCTTTGGGTGTACTCTACCGCGATGATCTCGATACCCCCCATTCCGGATAGACAGCGCCCCATGCTTCGCTTCCTCCTGGTCCTCAGCGTGGCCTCCATGGTGGGGCTCCAGGGCTGGCGGACGCTGCTGAATAATTTCGCCGTCGAGTGGGCCCACCTGGACGGCAATCATATGGGGATCGTCCAGTCTGTGAGGGAGATCCCGGGTTTTCTGGCCCTGCTGGCCGTCTGGGCCATGCTGCTTGTCCGGGAACACAGGCTGTCGGCCCTCTCCATCCTGGTCCTGGGGATCGGTGTCGGCCTGACCGGCTTCTTCCCGAGCTTTCCGGGGCTCGTAGCGACGACCATGCTGATGAGCTTCGGGTTCCATTACTACGAGACCACCAACCAGTCCCTGACCCTTCAGTATTTCGATCCCTCAACCGCCCCCCTGGTGCTGGGAGCCATACGCAGCCTCTCGGCGGCCACCAACATCGCGGTGGGGATCATGGTTTTTGTCATGAGCTCTTTCCTGGACTACCGGATGATGTTCCTGGTTGTGGGAGCCCTCGTGGTGGTGGTAGGGACCTGGGGCATGGGGCAGAACCCCGTGGACCACCAGCTGACGCCGCAGAGAAAGGATATGGTCTTCCGGTGGGAATACCGGCTCTTCTATTTTCTCACCTTCATGGCCGGGGCCCGAAGGCAGATATTCATCGCCTTCTCCGTCTTCCTGCTCGTCAAGGTGTTCGGGTTCAGCGTCAGGGAGGTTACCGTCCTATTCGTGCTCAACAACGCCGTCAGTTACTTCGCGGCCCCCCGCGTGGGAAAGGCCATCGTCCGGTTCGGCGAGCGCAGGGTCCTGACGGTGGAATACGCCGGGATGGTTCTGATCTTCCTGGCGTATGCCTTGACCCGGTCCCGGTGGATCGCCGCCGGCCTCTACGTGGCCGACAACCTCCTTTTCAACTTCACCATGGCGATACGGACCTACTTTCAGAAGGTGGCCGATCAGCAGGACATCGCGCCGAGCATGGCCGTCGGCTTTACCATCAACCATATCGCGGCGGTGATCCTCCCCGCCGTCGGCGGTGTGCTGTGGGTGGTGGACTACCGGATACCCTTCCTGGCCGCCTCGGGTCTCAGCATGATATCCCTTCTCGCCGTCCAGTTTATCCCGTCGGGACCGGGGCCCACCGACACGATTTTGAATCCAAAATCCTGAAGGACAGTTCACGGTTGGGAAACAGCCGTGATTTGTGATTCGTGATTGGTGATTCGAAGAGACCAGTTAACAGTTCACCGTTCACGGTTCACAGTTGAAAACCGCCGTGATTGGTGATTCGTGACTTGTGATTCGGTATTGAATCCAAAATCCAAAGTCCAAAATCCAAAAAGAAAGTTCACGGTTCTCCGTTCACAGTTGAAAACCGCCGTGATTGGTGATTAGTAAATACTAGTTCCCAGTTCACGGTTTACGGTTATAGATTGCTTCACGCGGTTTCCTGTTCGCAATGACAACCGCTTCCTCCGTGACTGATAGCCATGTCCCATGTTCCAGGTATTAACGGTGAACTGGGAACTGTGAACCGGGAACCATCTTCTCTGCCCCCTCGCCCTCTCGCGTTTCCGCGTCCCCGCG
>CP070719.1:1230217-1236133 GCA_020350725.1 bacterium | reverse complement strand
CCGGGAATGACCGTTGGAAGGAAGGATACTGATAATATTAATGGTGACCGAGGAGATCTGACTGTCAAGGGAAAAGGGGACGCGGGGACACGAGGGGGCGATAGGGAGAGGGGGCGAGAGGGCGAGGGGGCGAACAAGCGGTTGTCATTGCGAACAGGTACTCAAGTGAAGCAATCTCGAACCGTGAACTATCTTTTTGGATTTTGGACTTTGGATTTTGGATTCGCCATCGAATCACCAATCACGACGGTCTTCAGCTGTGAACCGTGAACCGTGAACTGTCCTTACAGCCCCGCCCGTTCCAGGATGAGCAGGGCGACCGCTATCAGGCACGACACGGGGACCACCACCGCCCAGGCATTCGTCCTGACCAGCTCTGGGAGGGTCAGTTCGCCGAAGTCTCCCCTGACCAGGATGGACCTCTGAAGCCTCGGGTAGAGGACGGCGAAGATCCAGGTTCCCATCAGGATCCCGACGACACCGCCGAAGAGGGCGTCAAGGCGTCCCTCTCCCACCGCACCGGCAACCGTTCCGGGGCAATAGCCCAGCAGACCGAATCCCACTCCGAAAAGCAGTCCTCCGACGATCGACGACCCGAGGGACCCGGGTTTGGGGTGCAGTGTGGCCAGGCCGAGGGTGCGAAGGAGGTGAACCCCGACCATTCCCGTCGCCACCGCCGACATCATGATCTTGACGACGGTGAAATCCGTGAGGAGCAGCTGACCGATGATCACGTCGTAGCTGGTCGCTCCACCCTTCTGAAGGAGGAACCCGAACACGACGCCGGCCATGAGTCCCAGGACCATCTGGGTGCGTTTTGCCCGGTGTAGAACACTGAACACGGCTGGAACTCCCGCTCAGTAGATCAGCAGGGCAGTGATCACACCGCCCGCGAAAAGGCTCGCCGTGACCAGCCAGCTGCTCAGGGCAAGCTGGAGCGTGCCGCTGATGCCGTGGCCGCTCGTGCAGCCGCCGGCCCATCGGGACCCGAAACCCATGAGAACGCCCCCCGCACAGGCCGCCAGCCAGCGGCCTGCCACCGAGGGTCCGAAGGCGGCCGCCCATGTCTCCGGTACCCACTCGGCACGCTGATGTCCCGAGAGCGATGCCGACAGGAAGGATCCGATCACAATGCCGACCACGAACATCCACTCCCAATCAACCTCGGGCCTGAATTTCTGGAAATAGGGTCTTTCCACCACCCTCGCTCCCCGGAACAGGCGCTCGATCATCCCGCTTGTCCGGGCGTAGGCCGTGGTGCAGCCGATGGCCTTGTCGGACAGCATGAAGGTAAAGCAGCACAGGATCCCTATGCCGAGACCAACCGCATATGGAGACCAGCGACCGGCCGTTAGCCATTCCATGTTCCACCTCCCTTGTACCCCGCCCGAGGCCTCCCTGGGAGAGGCCTGAAGCCGGGTCGTCACCGCTTCCCTCTCTGCTCCCGGTCCCCGTCGATGGTGGAATGCCTTCGATCGGTTCGCCTCACGTGTTCCGGTTCCCACCGTGGGTAACCTGGCAGGACATTGCATGGGAATATAATGCCGTCTTTTGGGGCCTATTATAATCACGAAGGGTCATTATTAACAGGAGTTCCATTCCCAAAACAGCGTGGGGCACGGATTTCACTCGCCGGAGCCCGTGGCCGGTCATTCGCGATCGTCCCCATCCTGGTACATCATTATCCGGGAAGTCACCCCCGGCATCTCGTGATATGATGGAAAAAGGATCTTCCGGGAAGGAGGGAAAATGGTCGCCGAAACGACCCCGAAGACGTGGATGCGAAGGGGATGCTGAGAGACTACTTTCCCGAAGGTCTCCCGCCGGATTGGACTGAACGGGGGGCGGTCCGGCGCATCATGATCCTGGGCGGCACCGACACCGGGAAAACCACTCTGGTCGAAGCCCTCGCGGATCGGCTGTCACGCTCCCACCCCGTGGGAGTGGTGGATCTTGACGTGGGACAGTCCACCGTAGGTCCCCCGACCACGGTGGCCTGGACCCGGATCACAGGGGGCTTCCCGGGCCGGGGTGTTCTGCATCCGGAGGGTATTGCCTTCGTGGGGTCCCTCACTCCGAGGGGAAGCTTCCTCCCATTGATGGCAGGGGCTGTCAGGATGGTGAACGCGGCCGCCGCCGCCTGTCCGGTGGTTCTCATCGACACATCGGGATTCATCCAGGGACCGGAAGGTCAGATCTTCAAGCAGCACAAGGTCGACCTCCTGGAGCCCGACTTCCTGGTCGCCCTCCAGCGGACAGAGGAACTGGAACCGACCCTGCACGCTTTCAGGCACCAGGATCGGCCGGTAATTCTTCGTCTCAACGTATCCCCGGCCGTCAGGACACGGAGTGCAGAGGAAAGGGCGGCATGGCGCAGGGAACGGTTCGCGGACCATTTCACCGGAGAGGGTGAGCGGGTGATACACCTGTCGGAGGCGGGCCTGCGCGTCACCCGCGACATGCCGGACCTGTCCAATTTCGCCCTGCGAAACCGTATCGTCTCCCTCAGGGACGCGCATGGGAAGGATCTCGCCCTCGGGATCATACTGGAAGTCAGGCGCAGGGAGGGAACCCTGCTGATCCGCACTTCCCTCGACCCGGAGACGCCCGTATCCACAGTGTTGATCGGAGAGACGGTGTCGCCGCTGTGAGGGAGAGACGAGAGATCTGTCCAGAGTCCAGAGGCCAGCGTCCAGAGGAAGCCCTTCGACAAGCTCAGGACAGGCGAGAACCGGCCTCGGGGACATGCCCGAGGGGGCGATGGGGAGATAGGGCGAGGGGGAGAAATGAGTCCAGAGCCCAGAGGCCAGCGTCCAGAGGGGCGAGGGGGAGAACAGGCGGTTGTCATTGCGAACCAATACCTGAGTGAAGCAATCTGGAACGGGGAACTGGGAACCGCGAACTGTGAACCGGGAACCATCTTATCTGCCCCCCTCCCTCCTGCCCCATCCCTTCTTGATGTCCCCATTATTTTTATGTATGGTTACCCGTTGAAAATACCCGGCTGCATCACAGGAAACCACTGCCCGCCGGCCGGAGAACAAATAAAGCGGTTCGATTCAAGGAGGAAGCATGTCAGAGATAACAACTCCATCCCGCACCAAGCTCAGCATCTGGCTCCAGACCGTCAGGCCCTTTTCCTTCACTGCGTCCGTGACGCCGGTGGTCGTCGGTGCGGTTCTCTCCCTCTCGTTTCCCGGTCAGGTCCACTGGTTTCTTTTCCCCCTGATCGTGGTCTGTTCGCTGCTGTTTCACGCGGGGACAAACGTCGTGAGCGAATACTATGACTTCAAACACGGTGTGGACAGGCCACACACCTACGGATCCAGCAAGGTCCTCGTGGAAGGTCTCCTCACACCCAGGGAAGTGCTCTATGGCGGCATCGCCCTGTTCGCGGCCGGTTTTACCCTCGGTCTGATCCTGGTGATGTATAGGGGAGCGCCCATTTTCTGGCTTGGGGTCATCGGTCTGCTGGGCGGTTACTTCTACACCGGCAAACCCGTCGGTTACAAGTACTTCGCCCTGGGCGATTTCCTCGTCTTTACCCTGATGGGCCCTCTGATGGTCATCGGCTCCTACTATGCCCTGACCGGGGACTACACCCCCAGAGTCCTCTACGTCTCCCTGCCTATAGGGTTCCTGGTCGCGGCCATCCTCCACGCGAACAACCTGCGCGACATCGTTCACGATGGTGAAGCCAACGTTCGAACCGTGGCGAACATCGTCGGCCTCAAGAACGCTCGAGTGGTTTACTTCATGCTCGTGGGGGCCGCCTACCTGAGCGTGGTCGTCATGGTGGCCGCCGGAGTTGTCAAACCCTGGGCCCTGATCGTGTTCCTCAGCGTCCCGCCGGCGATAAAGAACCTGAAATCCATCATCGGCGCCCGCTTGGACAACGTGGGGGCCATTGCCATGATCGACATCCAGACGGCCCAGCACCATTTCCTTTTCGGCCTTCTTCTCACCGTGGGTATCGTTCTCTCGGCAGTCCTGTGAGCCTGAAACCGGTTGCCGTCGGGTTCCTCGCCGCCGCGGCGTTCTGGTTCTTTATGTTCTCCCCTCTGACCGCAGGGACGGTGAACTTCTGGCTTGCCATGACGCTGGCCACGGGGACATTGACCGCCTGGGCCCTTGGCAACGACCGGCACGAACTCCGGGCACTTTACGCGTTCAAGCCCGGATGGATCCTCACCGGGCTCGTCTCCGCCGGCATCCTCTATCTCCTGTTTTTCACCGGCGACAGGATCTCTTCCCTCCTCTTTGATTTTTCCAAGCCTCAGGTTGCCGGTATCTACTCGACAAGATCGCAGGCGTCACCGGCCCTCATCGGCACTCTGCTCCTGTTGTGGATCGGGCCGGCCGAGGAGATCTTCTGGCGCGGATTCGCCCAGAGGCGGATGGCGGCAAAATACGGGCAATGGTGGGGATATTTTCTCACCACCGCGGTGTACGCCCTGATTCACATCTGGGCACTGAACTTCATGCTCTTCATGGCTTCTCTGATATGCGGACTGTTCTGGGGCTGGATGTATGTGAAATACCGGTCGGTGTGGCCGGGCCTCATATCCCATGGGGTATGGGACCTTGTCATCTTCGTCCTGTTTCCTATTCAGTAGATCCCGTCTCTCCACCTCCCGGCGCCTGCCGTATATGAAACCAGGGCCGGAAGCGGAAGGTCTGCGCACCCCTTTCAGCGAAAGGTTTTCCAGATACGGGAAAATTGTTTCCCATATTGTGAATCATACTGCCGTTTTTGGGCACAAAGTTACCTACGGCTCCTGTCTCTGCGGACCCACATAGTTGCCGTGATCATCGAAGTGGCCGCGTCCGTAATGACTGCACTGGAAACTGCAGTTGCAGCATCTGGCACACTGCATAAAAGCGTTGTGGAGGTAGGGGGTGGCCAAACGGACCACGTCCCGATCGCCTTCTTCCCCTCTGTTTATCAGCGGATAGGTATCCCCTGCCTGCTCGACCCCCCGAGATCTCCTGATCCCCTCGATCACCATTCGTTCGCGGATGGGATCCACCTTCTCCAGTTTATTAACGGCCATGATCTTATACCCCTTCCCTTGTCCTCCCGATGCATCGGCGATGCCGAGGACCTGATGAATTGGAGTCATTTCACATTACCCGATTCAAACAGTGTGCCAATCGGGCACAGGGAGCCCTTCGACAAGCTCCGTTCGACAAGCTCACGGCAGGCAGGACAGGCGGGGCAGGCAGAGGACCACAGTAATTGCGAGAGGGCGAGGGGGAGAAATGAGTCCAGAGTCCAGAGGCCAGAGTCCAGAGGGAGCGAGGGGGCGAACAAGCGGTTGTCATTGCGAACAGGAAACCGCGTGAAGCAATCTATAACCGTGAACAGTCAACCGTGAACTGCGAACTATCCTTTTGGATTTTGGACTTTGGATTTTGGATTCGCTTCCGAATCACAAATTACGAATCACTAATCACGGCGGTCTCAACGGTGAACGGTGAACTATCTTTTTGGGTTTTGGATTGATCTCTAATCTCTAATTTCTAATGCTCCAATGCTCTGATTTCCCGCCGTAAACCGCAAACCTGCGTCTACGAATCAAGCATTCTCTTACCGGAATCCCTGTCGCCGGCCGGCCTTTCGAAGATCGTTATGACATCGAGGTGGCGGTCATCAGGGTCTGGACAGACGTAAAACCGATCGTTGTCCCAGGAGCAAAATTGGTTGACGACCCGCATGTTGAACTCGTCGCAGTAGGCCGCCATTTTTTCCGCTGTCATATCGCTCCGCCAGCCTCTTTTGCTTTTGCCGCTCTTTGAATGGTGGATAACCCCCCGCCCTCCCGGACTCAGTATCCTCTCGAACTGCCTGACGTAATCCTTCACGTCGGAGGAGCTGATGTGGACAAAAACATCCCAGGACCAGATGCGATCGAT
>CP070719.1:1221906-1230117 GCA_020350725.1 bacterium | reverse complement strand
GAGGCCAGCGTCCAGAGGGGACGGGGTGCGGACGCGGGGACACGGGGACGCGGAGAGAAATGAGTCCAGAGGAAACGCGGGGAGAAAAAACGGTTGTCATTGCGAACCGATACCCGGGTGAAGCAATCTATAACTGTGAACCGTGAACTGTGAACTGGTCTTTACGAATCACGAATCACAAGTCACCAATCACGACTGTTTACCAACCCTAAACCGGGAACGGTGAACTGTGAACCGGTCATTGAGGATCAACAATCTCCAACGTCCAGTCTCTTATACTAAAACGCTATTTGACCTTGACAGTTTCGAATCTCCAATATAAAGAATTACTTTCCAGATAAAGGCCGGGAGAGGGGTATATGCACCCGTCTCCGATGACATAATCCAAACCGAACGTGACTCCCCTGAAAAGCGATTCTTTCCGGAAGCTTCTCTTGAGGTTATTCACAAGCGGTTTCTTCTCGATCGATCTGGACCAAACGGGATACGTGACCCACCGATTCAGCGGGTTTTCAGTGATATCTAAAATAATCCGGGACGGTGGACCACCAGACCGGCGCGGTGGAAAGGAGAACAGATAATGGCTTTACCGAAGCTGCCTGTAACCAACGAACTTGGATATTACGATATCCGCATGGAGAGCATTGGCGGGATGGGGGCCAACCTCGCGGGACAGATCCTGGCGGAGGCCTGTATCCTGAGGATGGGATACAACGGAGTCAATTTCGCCAGTTACGGCTCAGAGAAGAAGGGCACCCCCGTCAAATCTTTCGTGCGGCTATGTGATCCGGCACAGGAGGTAACGGACAACTCACCGGTGGAGAACCCTCATCTCCTGGCGGTCTTCGCCGAGCAGTTGATCGGCAACGTCCCCATCACTCAGGGTTTCGCCAGAGGCGGCGTGATCGTGGTCAACACGACGCTCTCCCCTGAAGAGGTGGTGGGGAAACTGGAACTACCGGGATGCCAGGTCTTCTGTGTGGATGCCCTGAAGATCGCCATGGAGGAGAAGATACCCCTGAACACAGCGATGCTGGGCGCGATCAGCCGGGCATCGGGATTCATCGATCCGGAGGCCATCAAGGGATTGATCAAGGACAAGATCGGCAAGCGTTATCCCCACCTTGTAGAGGGCAACATGAAAGCCTTCGATCGCGGCTACAATGAGATAAAGGAAAAGAACTACTGTGATCTCGACAAGTACCCCGAGGTTCCGTTCCATCGAGTGGAGCCTGAGCTCGGTTATGTCAACGAGCCCATCGGCGGAGTTATCACCAATCCCGGAAACACCATTCTCAAGAACCACGCCGCCTCCAGAGTAGGCTACATACCCCTCTGGCACGAGGACCTGTGCATCCACTGCGGCGACTGCGACCTGACCTGTCCCGACCACTGCATGGTTTTCGAAAAACAGACGGATGACAAGGGCAAGGAGATGGTCTTCATGTTGGGGGTGGATTATCAATACTGCAAAGGATGTCTGCGCTGTGTCTCGATCTGCCCCGTGGATGCTCTGACGGAAGAGGTCGAGACCGATCACGATGTGAACAAGATACGCGCCGATCTCAGGAGGGTGTTATGAGTTCAACAAAAACAGCGAAGAAAAAAGCGGGACCTTTCCCGCAGAAGGTTGACCTTCAGGACGGCAACCTCATGGCCGCCATTTCAGCCCTCCACATCGATTACGACGTGGTGGGGTACTACCCCATTACGCCGTCGACCCAAGTGGCCGAGGGGTTAGACGCCATGAAAGCCCAGGGCCTTCATAACATCACCATGATCCCGGGCGACGGGGAGCACGGCGCTGCAGGCATCTGCTTCGGGGCCACCGCAGGGGGGGCGCGGGTGTTCAACGTCACGTCCGCCAACGGCCTCCTGTTCGCCATGGAGCAGCTGCCCGTCCAGGCGGGGAGCCGGTTCCCCATGGTCCTTGACATCGCCACGCGGTCCGTCTCCGGGCCCCTGGACATCAAAGGCGACCACAGCGATATCATGATGGCGCTCAACACGGGCTGGATCATGCTCATGGCCAAGGATCCCCAGATGGTTTATGACCTGAACGTCATCGCCGTGAAACTCGGGGAGCACCCAGACGTCAGGTTGCCGGTCATCGTGGCCTACGACGGATTCTTCACCAGCCACCAGAAGAGGAGGGTCCACTATTTCGAGGATCCTCAGGTGGTCCGCGACTGGGTCGGGGTCAAGGTCCAGGAGAATCACGCCCTGGATCCCAACAACCCGGTGACCATCGGCCCTTACATGAACGAGCCGGACCTGATCAACAACAAGAAACAGCTTTCCATCGCCATGGAGAACGCCTACAGGATCCTCCCGGGGCTCTATAAGGAGTACGGAAAGATGTCCGGCAGGGACTATTCCATGTTGGAATCCTACCGGATGGAGGATGCCGAGACGGCCCTGTTCGTCATGAACTCCGCCTATGATACGGCGAGGATCGCCGTTGATCAGCTGCGCGAGAAGGGCGAGAAAGTCGGTCTCGTCATGCCCACCGTGATCCGGCCGTTCCCCAAGAACGAGATCACATCGGTCTTCAAGAGGACCAAATCCCTTCTGGTGGGGGATCGGGCCGACAGCTACGGGGCGTGGAACGGTAACATGGCCATGGAGGTCAAGGCGGCTCTCAAGGACGACGAGGAGAACGCGACAAAGGTCCTGTCCAGGATCTACGGGCTGGGCGGAAGGGATTTCTACGTCGAGGACGCCCTCGAGATGTTCGAGGACGCCCTGGATACCGCCAGGACGGGTAAAGTCCAGGTCCCCTTTGACTACCACGGTCCCAATCCCGGCAAGTCAGACGTCAAGATGGAAAGGGTGGTCGACCCCCTCACCAAGGAGAGGACCTCCCCCGGCCTCCTCAAGCTTGAGGAGAAGGAGGAAAAGGTCCTTCTTAAGGGCTTTAACAAGAGGAAGCTGGCCGATATGCCCAAGAGGATCCTCCCCGGCCACGGGGCGTGTCCCGGCTGCGGCATCTTTCCGAGCCTGAACACATTCCTGAAGGGCATCGAGGGCAACATCGTGACCCTCTTCCACACCGGCTGTGCTATGGTGGTGACCACGGGCTACCCCTTCAGCTCACATCGCACCACTTATATCCACAATCTTTTCCAGAACGGAGCGGCCACCATGAGCGGCCTCGTGGAGGCATACCACACCCTCGTCAAGCGGGGCAGGCTACCGGGAGACGAGGATTTCACCTTCATCATGGTTACCGGGGACGGCGGCCACGATATCGGGCAGGGCCCCAGTATCGGGGCGGCCGTCAGAGGACACAAGATGATCCTGCTGGAATACGATAACGAGGCCTACATGAACACCGGAACCCAGCTCTCGTTCACCACACCGCTGGGCCACCAGACGTCCACCTCCGGAGTGGGACCGGGGGGACAGGGGAAAGCCTTCCACCACAAGGATACGGCTCAGATCATGGCCGCCTGCCACATCCCCTACGTCTTTACCGCGGTGGAGTCCCAGCCCAGGGATATGATCCGCAAGGCGGCCATTGCCCAGAAGAAGGCCGGCGAAGACGGTTTTGTCTTCGGCAAGATCCTCTCCATCTGCCCCCTCGGCTGGAGGACGGTGGAGAAGGACTCGGTTGACATCATCCAGAAATCGGTGGACTGCTGTTTCTTCCCGCTCTACGAGGTGGACAAAGGCATCACAACCATCACCTACGATCCCGAGGAAAAGGGAAAAAAGATCCCCACTTTCGAGTGGCTCAAGACCATGGGCAAGACCCGTCACCTGGTCAAGGAGGAGAACGCCGACATCGTCGAGGAGTTCCAGAAAGAAGTGGACAGGAGATGGCTGCGCCTCAAGGCGATGCACAACGATCCCCTTCTGTAAGGAATTTCTGGAGTTTGCAGTCCGAGGATGGCTGCAAAAAGCGCTTGAACAGTTGAATGAAATCCAAAGCGGGGACCGTACGGTCCCCGCTTTCATTAGGAAGGACTGACCCGTACCGGAAACCGGCAGGATCGAAAAAACAGCGGTCGGATTCAGGTGACACCAGGAAACTGTGGACTGAAGACGATCAGTCCGTTTCCTCCCCCCTCAGATAAAAGTCGATCCGCGCGATGAGCTCGCCTGCTTCGAAGGGTTTCGTCAGATAGGCGTTGGCGCCTGCGGCGATCCCCTGCTCCACGTCTTCCTTGAGGGCCGCAGCTGACACGATAATGACCGGAATGGACCTCGTGTTGATGTTGCGCCGTATGATCCGGCAGAAGTCCAGACCGTGGACGTGGGGCATCCTCATGTCGAGGATTATGAGGGAGGGGAGGGGCTGATCGGCTTCGGAGTAGAGGTAATTCAGCGCCTCCAGGCCGTCCCGGCATTGGTGGATCCGGTATCCCTCCAAATCCAGGAGGTCCTTCAGGAGATTCAGGTAGTCCGGGTCATCGTCAACCACCAGTATGGTCCTGGATCGGAACCCAGGGGAAGGAAAGATGGATGGATGTTCCCCCTCCTCCGCGCCCTCGCCCTCTTCAGGCTCGATCTCTTCCGGAGGGCGCTCGGGCACCTCGAAGTAGAACACGCTCCCAACACCCTCTTCGCTGTCCACCCATACCCGTCCGCCCAGCAGTTCCGCGATCCTCTTGACGATGGCAAGGCCCAACCCGGAACCCTCGTAGCTCCGCGTGGATGTGATGTCCACTTGATAGAAGCGGTTAAAGATCTCCACCTGCTGGGGACCGGGTATTCCGACTCCCTCATCGTGGACGGAGAGGAGGAGGCCCCTGTGGCTCCCCGAGGCCTTCAGGATCACCTTGCCCCCTGGGTCGGAGAATTTTATGGCGTTGGAGAGAAGCTGATGGAGGACCTCCAGGAGTTTCATGCGGTCCGAATGGAAAAGGGAAAGAGTCCGGTCGATGTCGATACCGACCTGGACTCCCTTCTCCGAGATCTCCGGGCGGAGGAGTTCGATGGCCTCTGGCAGTAGCTCCGTCAGGTCGATGGGGTCTCTGCTGACGGTCGCCCCTTTTTCCTGGTCCAGGTGGGATAGTTCGATGATGTTGTTGATGATGGCCTCAAGGTGCCTGGTCTCCTCAAGTGTTGTCTTGACGGCCTTGGATGCATCATCGGCGCTCTGGCGAAGGACACCTTCATCCAGGAGGTTGAGGTAGCCCTTGATCACCGTGAGGGGCGTCCTCAGCTCGTGGCTTATCAGTCCCATGAAGTTCTTGTGGTATTCGTCGGCGATCTTGAGTTCTCGGTACATCGATTCGGTACGCTCCAGGAGGTTGTCGATCCTCCTTCGCGACCGTTTGAGTTCGAGGGTCCTTTCCTCAACGCGGTCCTCCAGGTCGAGGATGTGGCTTTTGCGCTCCTCCTCCATGAGGCGGGAGGTCATGGAACCGTATCTGAAGAAGAGGAAGGCGAATACCAGGAGAAGGACGATGTGGGTAAGGCTGGAGCGGGCCGTCTCGGTGACGACGATCGAGCGCAGGGGAAGGTAATCCTGGTAGATCTCATAGGCGCCAAGAATTTCTCCCGTACCGGGGTTTGTGATGGGAACGTACGTCTCGATCATGGTTGTCCGGGTTTCAGACCCGTAGATGAGTTCCTGGTATTCAGGGCTGGCGACATGGGACGAAGGAATTCCCGACAGGGCCCTGAGAAGACCGGCGTTCCTCTCGACATTCCTGCCGACAACAGCCGGATCCAGGGAGAACAGGATCGTTCCGTCCCTGTCGAAGATCTTGACATTGACGAGATCGAAATCCTCCAGGAGCGCAATGATCTGCCGTCTGTGCACGGTCAGGTTCACCTGAGGTAATAGACCCGTCGATCCCTCGCCGTGGGGCTGTGAGAGAAGCAGGCTGCTCAGATGGTCTGCGATCTTGCCGGCATAATTTTCGGACTGGCTCAGGACGGAGTTCTGGACGAAGACATAGTCGCCCACCGTGATGATCAGAGAGGCGGTAAAGAAAAGGGCCAGAGAAACGAGTAGCTGTTTTTTCAGGCTAATGCTTTTCAAGATAATCCCGCGGCATGATTGAGGTTAAAATTTTCACAACTCGGAAAACATTAACGAAAATCCGTTCAAGATACAACCATAATTCCTCTTAACCTTAAGTTTTATGCGGTTTAGGAGCGAATTAGCCTTGACACTGCAATCCTTGTTTGCTATCTCCTTTTAAGTAGAGTGAGTGGCCAAACCAGGGGGTAATCCTTTTTTCACATCCATAATATAAGGAGGAAGAGATGAATAGGAGTGATCTTATTGCGAAGATGGCAGCCGATGCCGGGATCAGCAAGGCGGCCGCAGAGAGAGCGCTGACAGCCTTTGTCGACGGCGTTGCGGGTGCTCTCAAGGGTGGGGGTAAGGTTTCTCTGGTCGGCTTTGGAACCTTCAGTGTCAGCAGCCGTGCCGCGAGAACCGGACGGAATCCCAGGACCGGTGCTACGATTAATATTCCCGCTTCCAAGGTTCCGAGGTTCAAGCCAGGAAAGGGCCTGAAGGACGCCATCAAGTAACATCTCTTCCCCAAAGGTGTTGGAAGGTCGGCCGTCAGGGCCGACTTTCTTTTTTTGGTGTCAGATATTAAAAAATAAGATCACCGGAGGGGTTGAGATGAACCAATTGAGGATCAAGGATCTCCACGTTCCCATTTCCGATCCTCCGATAATCCACTGATCCCTTCCTCCTATCCTCTCCTGCTCCCATCTCCCACGCTCCGATCTCCCACGCTCCGATCTCCAATGCTCCAATCTCCAATGCTCCAATCTCCAATGCTCTAATCTCCAATGCTCTAATCTCTAATGTTCCAATCTCTCCTGCTCCAATCTCTATTCCTCAACCATCCCTGTCCCGATCCTCCTCCATACCCTCATGAACAGCAGGCCGAATACCACCACCGAGACGGTCTGTCCGGCTCCGATGGTGAGGACCATGGCCCAGTAAGGGTGGAGCGAGATCCAGTTCAGGAGGGCGGCCCAGGCCCCGCCCGGCGGGACGGGGGTGAAACCGAAATCGATGCCGAGGAGGTAGTAGAGGTAGGCGGCCACCCCGATGGCATTGAAGGCGATGGGGGGCAGAAAGGGAACGATGGGCAGACGGCGGGTTTTCCATGTGGCGTATCCTGCAGCCAGGCTGAGTAGGGGCCCGAAGACGATATCGGGGAGGCCCAGGCCGCCGAGGACGTTCGCCAGGAGACACCCTATGTAGAGAGCCACGGGCATGAGGGGATCGAATAGGGCGAGCATGGCCAGACCCTCGGATATGCGGACCTGGATGGGACCGTAACCGAGGTTCAGCCCCGGACCGAGGATGTTGGCCAGGTAGGTCAGGACCACGTACAGTGCCGACACCAGGGACAGCCTGGAGAGCCTGTGTGCGTTGATGGTGCCTGCCGTCAAGGGGATTCCTCCCTGATGAAATTCGGTGAGGTTCACACAGATCCATGTTCCATAGTAAAATGAACTCTGTGCCCTCTGTTCCTGATAATATTAGGACTTGGAAAAAAGGGAAACCTCTATTGCACGCGGTGATCGAAACCGGTTCCAAGGCTGTGCCGTCCTCCACTGTCTGACCCGGGATCGGCCCCTCCGTGACTCCTGTGTTGACCGCCCCTTGGATCAAAGTCGAAAACGGGAAACAGAGAGCCAGAGAATGGTGCTTTAATTCTTGAGGGAGTTATCGACTTTAACCTTGAGATACCGGAAGGGAGGTTTCCAGTGAAGGTTGCTGTGACGGGGGGTACCGGGTTCGTTGGAAAAGCCATCGTCCGAGAACTGGTCTCCCGGGGCCACGAGGTGAGCCTCCTTGTTCGAAACGTCCCCGGACCCGGCTCTCCTCTGTTGGACGGGGTTCGTTTCGTCCAGGGGAATGTGGTCACGGGGGACGGTCTGGCCGAACTGGCGGAGGGGCAGGATGCCCTGATCCACCTGGTGGGGATCATCAGGGAGTCGGCGGCGAACACCTTCGACGCCGTCCACCGCAGAGGTTCGGAAAACGCCGTCAGATCGGCGGAAGAGGCTGGGGTCGGACGATACCTGCACATGAGCGCCCTCGGCACTAGAGAGGATGCGGCAAGCGAGTACCACAGGACGAAATGGGCCGGTGAAAAGGCCGTCCGGGCGAGCGGCCTTGAGTGGACCGTCTTCAGGCCGTCCATTGTCTTCGGGCCGGAGGACTCCTTTATCAACATGCTGGCAGATCTTATGAAGAAGAGCCCTGTTATGCCGGTGTTC
>CP070719.1:1203998-1221806 GCA_020350725.1 bacterium | reverse complement strand
GTCATCGACAATGACATCATCCTGGTCTGGGGCCGGGACCGGCGGATCATCACCGGTTCGGACATCCTGGGCCGCCTCATGAGAGGGGTCGTCCTGGATCGGGTGGGATCGCAGCCTGTGTGTGAATGACGACCACAGAATGGAATTCACACAAAAGGGGAGTAGGGGCAAGGCAATTCCGGATTCCGGATGAAGAAGCGATCAATGAGAACCGGATCCCGAATCCGTCTGCTGACTCGAACCGTGCGATCACCTTGCCCGGGTCTTTGCCCGCGGCTGGATGAAGCCGGGCTTAAGGGAGGGCTCCTCTTTGCCCTTCGTCCTGTTCCAGGGGTAACATTGGGAGTTTTTTACGGTAAGGAGAGAACATGAAGATCGAGACCAAATGCGTTCATGCCGGTGGCATTACCGACACGGTGGGGAAGGGGCTCAACACCCCCATATTCCCCTCATCGGCCCACGAATACCTGGATTCAGAGGATGTGGCCTATCCGAGGTATTTCAACACCGTGAACCAGAAAGTGCTGGTGAGCAAGATCTGTGATCTGGAGGGAGCCGAGGATGGTTTGGTTTTTTCGTCGGGGATGGCGGCCGTCAGCTCCGTTCTCCTCGCCTTCCTGAAGGCGGGGGATCACGTCGTCCTGCAGGATGAGCTGTACGGGGGCAGCTACGCCTTTGTCGAGGCATTCTTTAACCGGGTCGGCATCTCCCACACTTTCGCCGCCACCGACCCCGCCTCTATCGAGTCCGCCATAAGGCCCGAGACTAAGGTCGTATTCATCGAAACACCGACAAACCCTCTCCTGAGTATCATCGACATCGGGGAGGTGGCCAGGATCGCCAGGCGTCACGACTGCCTTTCGGTCATAGACAACACGTTCGCGACCCCCGTTAACCAGAACCCCATCCAGCTGGGCATGGACGTCGTCATCCACAGCGGCACCAAGTATCTGGGAGGCCACAGCGATCTCTCCTGCGGGGCGGCGGTGACGACCTCGGAATTGACGTCCAGGATCAAGGAGACGGCCGTCAATTTCGGGGGGAACCTCAATGCCCTGACCTGTTATCTTCTGGAAAGGAGTTTGAAAACGCTGTCGGTCCGGGTCAATCAGCAGACGGAGAACGCTCTTCAGCTGGCGCACTTCCTGGACGAACACGCCAAGGTCCGGAAGGTCTACTACCCCGGCCTGGCCGACCACCCGAATCACTCCCTTGCCCGGGACCAGATGAGGGGATTCGGGGCCATGCTCTCCTTTGAGCTGGCCGACTCGAGGTTGTCGGCGGATGATTTTCTGAAGAGGCTGGATCTCATCAAGCCCGCCGTCAGCCTGGGCGGCGTTGAAACGACCATATGCGATCCTGCCCGGACATCCCACGCCAAGATGTCCGCCGAGGCGCGGGCGGAGCAGGGCATCACGGACAGCCTGTTCCGTCTGTCGGTGGGGATCGAGAACGTTGAGGATCTGATCGGGGACGTTCAACAGGCCATTGAAATGTGACCGGGGTTACATTCCGGGGTCGCATCTTGCCTTTTAACCTTAAGTTAAACAGCAAGATACGACCCCAGGTCTTTACATATCTATACCAAGCCCATTAATGTGTTATCATTTCAGGAATAGTATCCAGGCAGGACTGCGCCTATACATCAAAGGAATCACCAAGGAGGAGGAACATGAGCAAGGAGGTCCACAGGTGCAAGGGTGGTAACGACTGTCACGAGGAGAACCACCTGTGCAGGATCGTCATCCGACAGGAGTTCGATCGGGTGCGCGAGATCGTCAGGGACGCCCGGTACTACTGCAAGCACTGCGGCCGGGCAGCCCACAGTGAAGCAAACCTCTGCAAACCGTCCCGGATCTAGGCCGGGGCAAGGAAAGCCTCCCCGCGGGGAGGCTTTCTTTCGTCCGGCATCCTGAATTCCCCGTTAGCTGTAGAGGGTCAGAGCGGTTCACCGCGGCGGAGCGGACAGGACCTGACAGAAATACTGCGGTTCAGTTCCCTGTCCCCGGACGGCGCAGGGTAACATGGACGATCTCGCCGCGCCGAAAGAGGCGCATGCGGGGTCCCCACGTGCCGGCTCCGCGGGAAACGATAACAGCCATGCCGTCCACGTCGTAAAGGCCCGCCACCAGCGGGTATCTCCTGCCCACGAGATAATTGAAGGGCCAGATCTGGCCTCCGTGGGTATGCCCGGATATCATCAGCCCCGCTCCGGCCTGCGCCGCCCGTTCGGCCTGGAGAGGCGAGTGGGACAGGAACACCGTTCCACCTTCCGGGCGTCCCTCCAACGCTGCGCCGACAGGATCGCCGCCCTGCCGCCGCCTCCGGCGGGCGGTGAGATCACTCACGCCGGCCATGACCAGGCCCGGCTGGACCTCTTTCCAGATCCCTTCCAGCCTCTGGAATCCGGCCCTCTCCAGGACCTCTCCGTTGGCCTGCCCGTCCCCGTGCCCTTCGTGGTTGCCGCTGACGAAATGCACCCCCATGGGGGCCGACAGCCGGCGAAGGGTGGCCAGCGCTCCGTCGGGCGGACCGCCGTGGCCCTCGAATATATCCCCGGCCAGGGCAATGATGTCGGGGGAGAGGGCGCTGACCTGCTGGACCCTGGCCTCGAGCCATTCTTCCCCGAGGATCTGGCCCAGATGAGTGTCCGAAATAGCCACCAGGACCGTGCCGTCGAGTTCCGCCGGCAGGCCCTTCACGGGTACTTCGTACCGGACCACCGCCGGCGCCCTGTGGCCCTGAATGAGCGCAAAGCCGGCGAGCAGGCCACCGATGATCAGGGCCCCTCCCCGCAGGGCCGGTGCCCATCGCGGCAGAACCAGGCCGAAAACGGTGATCAGGTCCGCGGCCAGTACGGCCAGGAAGGCCAGGAACACGACACCCAGGCTGTTCATCCCCACGTATTCGGCCAGGGCGGCCAGTTTTCCCCGGCCGCCGTGGCCGTAGTAGCGGCCGAGAAAGAAGGCGGCCCACAGGAGGACGCCGGCCGGGATCAGGGACCAGCGGGGAACGATGCGGACAACGAGGGGCACCGATGCGGCCCGCCACAGCAGGTAGACGAGTATGAGCGTGTAAAAGGTCAGGAGGACCGTTCCGAACATGGGGCGCATCTTACAGGAAAACCCCGGGGTAAGGCGCGGAAATCTTCCTCATCAGCCCCTGGGGCACCGAGATGAGGCATCAGGGAATGAGGAGAGCGCATCTACCACGCGAGAGGAGGTGGAAAGTGCCGGTGAGTGAGTTCGGCCTCCGCCCGTGAGAACTTGCGTGGGCCGGCCCGTCTGCTCATTGTCCTGTAGAATAAACAGTAGAAGCAGCGGTTATCGTCACACGGGCCCTTTCTACTTCGGCTTTTACTCCGGCGCTACCTTTGTTTCGGGACGCTTTGCGTTGTAGGGGTACCGGTTGCCGAATCCTCCGGGCCGAGGCTGACAGAACTTATCGGAAAGTTCCAGGGGGATACCATGGGGGTCAGGCGCTGCCGAGGGGAACACATGAGGGGCTGGGTCATTCCACCACCCAGGGAGCCGGTGAAGGGCGAAGAGGAATTCCGCCGGGAACGGAAGGAAAAGGTGGCCTCGCTCACCCGGAAAGGCTATCTGCGCTCCGAGCGGATCAGGGAAGCCCTGCTGAAGGTCCCCAGGGAGGACTTCATTCCCCGTCTGTACAGGGACTACGCCTATGAGGAGGTTCCCCTTCCCCTGCCCGGGGAAGAGGCCACCATCTCCTGCCCGCACAGCTATCCCCTTTTTTACGAGCCCCTGGGACTCGATCGGGGACACAGGTTTCTGGAGGTTGGCCTCGGGTCGGGCTACGGCACGGCCCTGGCCCGGGAGATCGTCGGGGAGAAAGGCCTTGTCCTCGCCATGGAGATCGATCCTGTCACCCTGGCCTTTGCGGAAAACAATCTCAGGAGGACGGGATACCATGACGTCGTCCTGGTCCAGGGGGACGGCGGCCTGGGACACCGGGAGGGAGCCCCCTATGACCGGATCTGCATGACGGCAGCCTGCGATCAGATCCCCCCACCGCTTCTGGACCAGCTTGAGGCGGGGGGGAGGCTCATCGCCCCGATCGAGGAGGGCGGTGTCCAGAACCTGGTGGTGCTGGAAAAAGGGGCCAAGGGGTTGGAGAGAAAGGTGATCTGCCAGGTCCTCTATATATCCCTGCGGGGAAGATACGGCAAGGGAGGTTAGGTTCCCCCTCCAGGGGACGCTGTTTCGGTGTTGATCCGGACCGTGATGTATACTCAACCACTCCAAATTTCAGGATCCAGATCCCAGGCGATCAGGGCGCAGGTGAGCCGGTGGCCTGTAATCCCTTCCCAGGGGCATTCGTCCCCATCTCTACCTGCCCCCGCTTTTCATCGCCCCTTCCATGCGCTAACATTGGGTGAAACCTTTTCACGGGGGGGGAGATGCCTGACCCGAGATACCTTCCGCCCGTCGCTGCCGGGGTTGGCCTTTGGCGCCTGGTTTCCGGACGCATCCGGCTTCCGGGAGATCGGGTGGGAAGATTCCTCACGACGGAAAACGGGGAAGTGCACACTGTATTTCGAGAGATACGGGTCGCCTCTTCCCGGTCTGTAACAACCGAGGACATGACGGTCCTCAGGGTGCGTTTCAGGTTCGCCAGGTTCTCCCATGCAGTAAACAGGATCCTCTCCCTCCTTCCCGTCCCAGCTATTATCGGCATGCCCGGTTTTCGCGGCAAGATCTGGACCTTCTGCCGGGAAAGCGGATATTCCCAGGGAATATACCAGTTCGAGTCCTTGGAACAGGCGGAAGAGTACTGTCAATCACCTGTCATGGTGGTTCTCGAGAAGCGCTCCGTGCCGGGATCGATGTCAAAGGAAATCCACAGCGGCACCCGGATCGAGGACTTCCTGGAGGAAAGAGGGATGGGAGTGGAATGACGGCCGGTTCCGGTCTCTCGACCCCGGCCTGAGGATAGGTGAAAATGTACGACCTTCTTTTCTGGATATATCTGGCAAACGCCGTATTCCTGATCAACCACGAGATCGACTCGGCGTACTGGAAAGAGTGGGAGCTGTTCAGGCTGCCGGGAGGCATTAGCGGTTTTCTCATCCTCCATTTTCCCCTTCTCATGTTCGTCCTGTACGGCCTCGTGCTCGTGCATGAGGGAGGATCTGCAGGACTGGTGTTCTCCCTGATCCTCGCCGCCTCGGGCATCTTCGCCTTCACCGTCCACACCCTCCTCATCCGCAAGGGCGGGGAGGAGTTCACGTCAGGCATGTCCCGTTTCATCCTCTACGGCACTCTGATCCTGTCGTCGATTCAAACCGCGGTCACTGCGGTACTGCTGCTGGGGTATAGTTGACTGTTATTCAAGCATTAGCGGTTGGAAGTTCCTGTGGGGCTCTGACACAGTCTGGGACAGAGCCGGTCCCCTGGTCCGTCGGGGTTGCCTGCGGTCTGATGTGGTATTATCCGGTGGGCCGTCGACGGCAGGGCAAAAGAGATCGTGTGCTCGGTTTGCCGGTCAAGTCTCGCTCGGGAGACCTGCAGCTATGTTGGATCTGAACATCTTTCTTGTCCTCATGGTCGTGATCGCCGCGATGGTGGTTTTCATCTCGGGGAGGCTGCGGGTGGACCTGGGCGCCCTCTGTGTGCTCGGAGCGCTGCTCCTGCTCGGCCTGATCGAGCCGGGCCAGGCCCTTGAAGGTTTTGCCAGCAGTGCGACGGCAACGGTCGCGGCTATGTTTGTGCTCAGTGCCGGACTGGTCCGCACGGGCTGGGTCCAGTGGCTGGTACGCCGGCTGGGAAGCCTTGCAGGGAGGTCGGAAGCCAGGTTGCTCATGGTCCTGTGTCTGGCCATCGCCGCCCTGTCCGCCTTTATTATCAATACTGCTACCGTCGCCATCTTCATCCCGGTTGCCGTCGCTCTGTCCAACCAGCGCAACATTTCCCCGTCTCGCGTCCTGATGCCGCTGTCCTTTGCCAGTCAATTCGGCGGGGTCTGCACCCTGATCGGAACCTCCACCAACATCTTGGTCAGCGCCATCGCGGTCACATATGGGCTCGAACCCTTCGCCATATTCGAGTTCGCTCCCCTGGGCATCGTCATGTCCGCCGTCGGTATCCTGTATCTCGTCTTGGTCACGCCCAGGCTGATCCCCGCGAGGAAGGGTGAGCCGGATCAGGTAGACAGGTACCGTCTCGTCGACTACCTGGCGGAGGTTCAAGTCGGAGAGAACTCACCCCTCGTGGGTGATCTCTGGGATGATGGAGCGGCAGGGAATGAAAAGGACGTGAGTCTGGTGGAGATCATTCGGGGGGGAAAAGCTACGTCACGGGCCTCACGGACGAACGTGCGTGAGGGGGACATCCTGCTTCTGCACGGACATCTGGACGAGATCCTTCGCCTTCAGGAAAGGTACGGTCTCAAGCTCCCCGGTGAAGAACGCCTCAGCAGCCGGGCCCTGCAGTCTCATGAGGTCAAGCTTGTGGAGGCACTGGTCCCTCCGGGGTCGCATTTTGTCGGCAGGACCGTTAAGGCTTCGAACATCAGGCGTCGATTCGGATGCATGGTGCTGGCAGTGCAGAGAAGGGGGAAAGTTATGCGGGAGCAGATCGAGGACATTGAACTCGACAGCGGTGATTCTCTCCTGCTCCAGGGGGGGAGCGACGACATAGAGCGCATCCTGAAGTCCGACGACCTGATCGTGACCAACGAGCTGACTGAGATGTTCCTGCGAAAGGACAAGGCCGCGATCGCCGTCGGCATCCTGCTGGCGGTGGTCGGAATAGCCGCCTTCAATGTCATGCCGATAATGACGGCCGCCCTGTTGGGTGGCATCGGAATGGTGCTCACCGGCTGTTTGACCATTGAGGAAGCCTATCAGGCGATCGACTGGAAGGTCATATTCCTGCTCGGGGGTATCATCCCGCTCGGGATTGCCATCGACCAGTCCGGCACCGCTTCCTGGCTGGCCAACACGGTGCTGGAGCCCTTTGTCGGCTTCGGTCCCCTGGTGGTCCTGTCGGTGATCTACCTCACGACCGCGTTGCTCACGGAGGCCATGTCAAACAACGCGGCGGCGGTTCTCCTGGCGCCGATGGCCATCTCCCTGGGAATGGCCATGGATGTGGATCCGAGGCCTCTCCTCATGGCGATAACGTTTGCCGCATCGACCAGTTTCGCCACGCCGATCGGGTACAAAACCAACACGATGATATACGCTCCGGGAGGATACCGTTTCCTGGACTTCACCATTGTCGGCGGTCCCCTGAACTTCTTGTTCTGGGGCATCGCCGTCCTGCTGATCCCGGTCATTTGGCCGTTCTGAAGTTCATTCGCAGCCCAGGCACCCGTTGTCGAGGACCAAAGGGCCGTATCATGCGATTTAGCCTTAACCTTTCAGCAACGGCTTGGACTGCATAAGTTGGTCGAATCAGGGTTCGACTGATCTCCGGTGTTTCCGGGGATATAGAATGAGTTCTCAAGAAAAAACGGTTATATAGCAAGACGCAACGCCGGGGTTCATGGTTGATCCCGGCGAAAGCTTCATGTTAGCTGAAGAGAAACGGGTTTCGGCAGGGGAGGAGACAGCAGTGAAAAAGGCCCTCATCATCCTGGTCCACGCCTTCGTGGCCTGGGCCCTGTGCGGCGCCACCGTGTGGATCGGGCGCGAGTTCATGACCATGGAAAGGACCCTGGTCGTCCATGCCGTGGGGGCGCCGATCTTCTTCGCGGCGGTCACCTACGTCTACACGCGCTTCTTCGGGTTCACCTCTCCCCTGACAACGGCGTTCCTCTTCATCTCCTTCGTCCTGTTCATGGACGTCTTCCTCGTCGCCATGGTCATCGAGAAGAGCTTCGACATGTTCCGCAGTCCCCTGGGGACATGGATCCCCATCAGCCTGGAGTTCCTGTCCACCTGGTGGACAGGTGCCCTTGCGGGACGGAGATCGTCCTGAGCCATACCCGCCCGGGCGTGTTCCCGCAGGCAGTTTCCATTTCCACCCTGCACTCATATTCCTGTCTGCCCTCATTTCCTGTACTTCCGGTCCTACGGATCCAGTCCGGTGATGCCGATATTGCCGTTCACCGTCTCCAGTCGGATCAGGCCGGCTCCGCCGCCCAGGGTGCCGGTCAGCGACTGGCCGGTGAAAACAGGGTCCGTCAAGGCGAGATTGTCCCCCGTGACGGATCCGGTGGAGGAAAGGGCGGAAAGGGCCGCCGACGTCGACGTCGGGACGCTCAGGTCGATGTCCGTGTTCACCCCCGAGAGCCTGATCTCCCCTCCCGAAGGCAGGGACGCTGTGCCCTCGATACGGCCGTTGGACAGGTCTACGAAAAGGTCCCCGAGGGTATTCCCCAGCCGGACGTTCCCGTTCACGGCGTCCACGGTGACGGCCCCCCCCATGCCCTCAACCGTGATGTCCCCATTG
Source organism: bacterium (assembly GCA_020350725.1). Lineage (GTDB taxonomy): Bacteria > BMS3Abin14 > BMS3Abin14 > BMS3Abin14 > BMS3Abin14. The sequence continues at coordinate 1,213,389 of CP070719.1, read as the reverse complement.
GTCTGGGTGATGACGGTCTCAAGATCGGCGGAGACCTCGACGGTGTAGTTGACCACGTACTGGCGGCCGTCTGGTGATCCGGGTTGGTCCGTCCGGATGGTGATCTCCCCGTTGCCTTCCGTCACGAGGACGTTCAGATCGTCAAGGCCCGCCTGGGCGTCTACCAGGCTGTCGGAACCGACGATCACCTCCGCTGTTATGAGGACCGACCCGGAACCCGGCTGACCGATGACGGCAACGGATCCGTTCGAGGCGTCGAGACGCACCCGGACGCGGTCGTCCACCGGCTCCAGGGTTGAAAAGGAACCCCTCGCCACGAACTCGGTACTGTCGGGCCACCACCAGTACCAGGCATAATCAGGATCCGGTGGGAAGCCGTTGACGGAGACATCCCCGCAGCCCGGAAGGACCACCAATGACAGGACAACGACTGCGGCTATTCGGTTGAGAGAACATCTGAACATCCTACATCCTCCGTTTCCCCTCCCGGGGGGAACTGTCAAGGGGATGGGCTTCCGGGAGCTTATCTCCCCTCTGCCACCCCTGCGTGGAGATACCAAAGCTGCACCAAGGCAGTCTTACATCCCGCGGGATGAAAGGGTCCCCTGTTCCAGGTGGACCCTTCCCTCGTCCCCGTCAACGACCACCCGGGTCCCGTCGGTGAGAATGTCGAGGGCACCGGCCACGTTGATCACCGCCGGGATGCCGTACTCCCGGGCAACGATGGCGCCGTGGGAGATCATGCCCCCCGTCTCCATGATCAGGGCCGAGGCCCTGAGGAACAGGGGCGTCCAGGCGGGATCGGTTCCCGGGGCGACGAGGACCTCGCCGTGGCGGAGACGGTCCCCCTCGGCCGGGTGGCGGATCAACCTCGCCGTCCCCCTCGCCCGCCCGGAGGAGACCCCCATGCCGATGAGAACGTCGTCCCCGGAGGCTCTGTCCACGGCCGCGCGATGGGGGACATCCTCCTCCAGATAATCGGGAGGCGAGGATTTCTCCAGCTCCCGGTGCCGTACCCGCCGGTCCGACACCAGGGCCGTCAGGCCTTCTCCGGTGTCCTCACCGGTGAAGACGGCCTGGATCTCTCCCCAGGTGAGGAAGAAGACGTCCTCAACCCTCTGCAGGAGGCCCCGTCCGGCGAACCGCCTGCCGGCCTCCAGAGCCATGAGTCTGCCTATCTCCACGACCCGGGCGAGGGTGGAGCGGGCCATCTCTCTCTGGACCGTTTCCTGCCCGGCTCCATCCAGCAGCTTTCTCAGGAAGGGACGGAGAAAAAAGGGAACCCGCGACGTCACTTCCTGCCATGCCCTGTCGGAGGTCTCAGCCTGACGCTGCCGCAGCCTCTCGACGTCATCCGCCGCCCTGTTGGTCAGGTTGGTCCGGATCACCTCCAGGAGCCAGGAGGGATCCTCCCGCCACCGGGGGTTGCTGATGTCCCACTCGTAAATGCCCCTGTGGCCGAATTCCTCCAGGAAGGCCGAGAACTCCCTCCTGAACGGGGACCCCTCCGGCAGAGCGTCCCGCCAGGACAGGGGATCGCGCTCACCGTCGATGAGGAGGGCCCTGGCATCCTCATCGGAAGAGGCGGTCCGGGAGAGGTCAGCGAGCCTGTACCCTTGTTCGCCGCTCGTGGTCGTCTCCTTGCCGGCCAGCAAGGCGTTGACCAGAGCCTCTCCTCTCCCCTTGAAGAACCTGTCGAGAAGGAGGATCAGCATCATGTAGGAGGCGGCGCTTCCCACCAGGGCGAACTGGACGTCCGGGGCTGACCGGTAGGTCTCTTCCATCTCGGACCACAGAGCCAGGACCTGTCGGTCGCTGAGGGCCGAAAGATCCCGTTTACGGTCGGACTCGGCGCAGGCGGACAACCGCCGGAACTCCGCATCCACCGTCCTGCGGACCCTTTTGGCCGCCTTTCCGTAGGCTATATTCCTCCGCACTCTCCCCAGCAGGCGGGTTATCGGTTCCCTTTCCGGAAGCCTGATGGCCGGGTGGTGTCCGCCCAGGAGGGTGTTCACCCTCTGGGGGGGCGAGGCGAAGGAGTCATAGTTTTCCCACTGGATGACGGAGACGTTGAAATAACCTCGCCCCTCGAAGAGCCTCTTGCGGGAGATCCCCGGGAGAGTCGGGTAACCCGACGCGGCCATGACGGACTGCAGGACAGTGTCGAGGGCGTCGGCCATGTTGCTCCAGGCCAGAGGGGAGATGACCATGGGAAGGGTGTCCCTGAAGTTGGCGTTGGACCAGATGGTCCGCTGATTTCTCAGGGCCGGATAGGTGTAGCGGGGCACCGCCGTCACGGGCCGGGACTGGACCAGGAAAAATTCCGATCCGTCAAAGACCCATTCCACGTCCTGATGCTGCTCGCAGTGACCCAGGCAGGTGAACACCCGACGAACGAGACGGGTCAGTCGGATAATGTCGTCATCGGAGAGGGCCTGCCGGTCCTTTTCCGGAGATCCGTCGACGAGAGCCGTTCCCCCCGCCTCCAGCGGAAGGCTTTTTTTCTCCTTTCGGCCGATCCTCCTGGAATCGATGGACTGGTTCAGGGAGTGGAAGCCGACGTGGACCGTGTACTCATCGGGATCCACCGTCCCTCCGACCACCGATTCCCCGAGGCCGAAGTTGGCACTGATGAAGACCTGGTCTTCCCGACCACTGGCGGGATGACAGGAAAAGGCGACCCCGGAGACGGCCGCATCCGCCATGGCCATGAGGATCACGGCCGGCGTGACCGCGTCGGCGGACAGGCCCATCCGGCGGCGGTAGACCAGCGCCCGGGGGCCCCAGACGGAGGCCCAGCATGCCTTGATGGCCGAGGCGATCGCTTCAGGGCCCCGGACGTTGAGGAAGGAGTCGTGGATGCCGGCGAAGGAAGCGGCCGGGGAATCCTCGGACGCGGCGGACGAACGGACGGCGAGGGGACTGCCGACGAGCCCCCATCGGGTCAGCCCGTCCCGGATCTCCCGCTCCAGCAGGGCCGGGAGCTGCCCGGACAGGAAAAGGGGCATGATCCCGTTGGCCAGCTCCGACAGGCGGGGGTCGGAAGGGTCGAGACCTTCCGCCTCACGGGAAGCTGACTGGAGCCTGGCGGCCAGTCCGTTGTGGTCCACGAAATCCCGGTAGGCACGGGCGGTCAGCACACCGCCCCGAGGGACCCGGAAGCCGTACCTGTCAAGGCGGGCCAGGTTCCACCCCTTGCCGCCCACGGCCCCGGACCCGGCTTCGAAGGCATCCTTCCAGTCCAGGAGAGAGGATCCGTTATTGTCGATCATGTACCGCCTCCCCGGCGCTTCGCTGTGGCTCCGTCCAGGAAGAGATCGACCGTCTGTTCGATGATCCGGTCGAGGTCGAAGGCCTCCGGCAGGGACAGCCAACCGAAATACGCCCACGTGTAAAAGGACAACAGGCAGGCCGACAGGGCTCTCGCGTCGAGATCCTGTCGGATGTCTCCAGCATCCTGCCCCAGACTGAGGATGCGGGACGTGTGCTGGTCGAAGCCGCTTCGGGAGGGGGTGTCCCGCATGGAGCGAAGAGGGAAGGTGATCCGATAGGAGATGTATTTCTCCATGAGGTCCTTCCGGTCCTCGACCCATCTGGCGTGAAACCTGAGAAAGGCGACAAGTCTCGAACGGGTGTCGGGCTGGGATTCGATGATGACGTCAACCTCGGGTTTCAGCTCCCGAGCGTACTTCTGCACGTAACTGCTCAGGATCGCCTCCTTGACCGGGAAATAGTTGTACAGAGTGCCCTTGGCAACATCGGCCGCCTCGGCGATCTCCTCCATGGTGACATTGTCGAACCCCTTCTCCTCGAACAGGTCCATGGATCTCTCCAGGATCCGCCGCCGGGTTTCCTCTTTCTTCCTCTCACGCCGTCCAGGCTCCACGGAGGTCATTTTCGGCTCCTTTTGTACTCAGTATAATTTTATACATCGTATAATAATATACTTCGTATAATAAATCAAGGGTAAAATTTCCCCCCGGGGTCGCATCTTGCCTTTTAACCTTTTTTCCCCAGAAATCCCTTTATCAGCCTGCTCAGATAGGCCGGATGGAGGTTCAGGTACTCACCGATCTCCCTCTGGGTGTAAAGGTGCTTCTGAAAGGCCTCGGTGATCTTGAGATCTCGCCTTTGTTTGGCGGTGAGAACACCACCCCTGAACAGCTCATCCAGGGTGGGTCTTGACGCCACGCGCTGGGCCGATGGGATTTCTCTTGAGAGAAGGTGTCTGTCCATTCGGGCCTCCACTTCCCGGATGAACTCGGCGTCTCCCAGGTAGATCCCTCCCTCCACCCTGTCCCAGGGCCCGTCCAGACCGATGCCCTCATAGACGAACCTGGCGTAGTTCTCACTGGCTGTTTTCCTCCTCCGGCCGAAATGGGAAAGTACCCAGTCGGTTTTCAGGAGGGGAAGGGGTTTTTCAATGCCGGCGGTGGCAGAATAACTGCTCCACTTCCAGTCCTCTGGTTTTTCGACCCGGCCGGCTCGCACCGGATTGAGGACGATGTAGCGGCAAAGCTCCAGCAGGTAATCCTCCTTCTGCACGACCACAGAGTCATACCGACCCTGAAGGACGTGTCCTGTTCGCCCGTGTTTCCTGTTGAAGGTGATGCAGTAAAGGCTGTTGAGCCTTTTCATGCCTCTTGCCAGGTTGGGCTCAGGGGTTTCGATGAGGAGATGGTAGTGGTTGGTCATCAGGCAGTATCCGTGGCAGAGCCACCTGTACTGCTCAACCGTCTGTCCCAGGAATTTCAGAAACCGAATATGGTCCCTTTCATCGAGGAATATGGTCTTCCGGTCATTTCCTCTGGCGGTGATGTGATATACTGCGCCCGGAAATTGAGGGCGGAGAGGTCTTGCCATGGCGGATCTCCTTTCTTTTCATGGTTCAAAGAAGATTGGCAAGAATCCTGCCAGGAGGGATTGGATGCTGACCCCGCCCCTCCGAAAAGGTTAAAAGGCAAGATGCGACCCCGGGAGTCGAAGGAGACGGGAATGAAATACAGGATGCTGGGCAATACAGGTCTGGAGGTGTCGGTGCTCGGCTTCGGTGCCATGCGGCTTCCGATCAAGGGCGGTCTCGAGAACCCGGCGGACATCTTCAACCCGGAGAAGCCGGTGGACGAGGAACACGCCGGCCGGATGGTGGAGTATGCCGTGCAACGGGGCATCAACTACTTCGACACGGCCTATGGATATCATGGCGGCCAGAGCGAGCCGTTCCTGGGCAAGGCCCTCGAGCCCCACAGGGACAGGGTGCTCATCGCCACCAAGATGCCGGTGTGGATGATCCAGGCGCCGGACGACTACGACCGGATACTGGACGAGCAGCTGGAAAGGCTGCGAACCGGCCGCATCGACGTATACCTGCTCCACGGCCTGAACCGTCAGTACTGGCCCCGCGTCCGGGACGGTGGGGTGGGGGAGTTCCTGGACCGGGCCAGGGGCGACGGCCGCATCGGTCACGCGGGATTCTCCTTCCACGACGACATCCACATGTTCAAGGAGATCGTCTCCGAGCACCCGTGGGAGGTGTGTCAGATCCAGTACAATTTTTACGATGAGAACTATCAGGCCGGCCATCAGGGACTGCGCTACGCCGCTGAGAGGGGCATCGGGATCATCGCCATGGAACCGCTGCGAGGGGGGAAGATCGTGGACCCGGTGCCCGATAAGGTCCGGGAACTGTGGTCCACGGCCCCGGTGGAGCGTTCGGCCCTGGAATGGGCCTGGCGCTGGGTGTGGGACGAGGCCTCCGTGGCCACGGCTCTGTCAGGGATGAGTACCCTGGAGCAGCTCAAACAGAACGTGGACCTGGCCGTCAACGCCCGGGCAGGATCCCTGTCGGAGGCGGAGCGGGAGCTGATAGGGAGAGTCCGGGATGCTTACCGTAGCATGCTCAGGGTTGACTGCACCCACTGCGCCTATTGCATGCCCTGCCCCTACGGGGTGAACATCCCGATGAACTTCTCCCTGTATAACGACACCTTTATGTTCCGGGACGCCGAGGTCAACTTCATGCTCTACAACCACATGCTGCCGCCCGAGCAGAGGGCATCGAACTGCCAGGAGTGCGGCGAGTGCGAGCCCAAGTGTCCTCAGAACATTCAGATTATTGAGGAATTGAAGACCGTTCATGGGAAGCTACACAAGGGCCCCGGATGAGAGCAGTGTGTCCTCTGACTTTCTTTTTGCGACCAGTTGACCGCAGTACTTCCTCATTTACCTGAGGTTAAAAGGCAAGATGCGACCCCAGGGGGCAGATACCGGCAACTTCCATGGGGTATACTATATGGGTGCTCCGATTGTCAGGAAAATGGGCATACCTGCTCTCTGTCGGTGCTGTTCTTCTGGTCTCCTGCACCGCCAGAAAACCTGAAACCGTCTGGCCGGACCCGGATTGGGCCGTGTCGACTCCCGAGGCCCAGGGCCTTGATTCAACCGTTTTAGCCGACGCGGTGCGGCAGATCCGCAGCGAAGGGCTCAATGTCCACAGCGTCCTGCTGATCCGCAACGGCCGTGCGGTCCTGGACGTCTCATTCTACCCCTACGACGGCGCCGTTCCCCACGACATGGCATCGGTGACCAAGTCGGTCACGGCCACTCTGATCGGCATTGCCGTGGGCCGTGGGGACATCCCCGACACCGACACACCGGCCGTCTCCTTTTTCCCTGACCGTCAAGAGATGGAACACGGCACCGGGAAGGGTAAAATGACCGTAGGGGACCTGGTGACCATGTCCTCCGGCCTGCACTGCCTGCCTCCGCCGCGAGAGGAGACCTTAAGGGCCATGCAGCCATCGGATGACTGGATCGGGTATGTTCTCGGCCTCCCCATGGCCGTCGAACCCGGTACGGTGTTCGAATACTGCAGCCCCAATTTCCACCTCCTGTCGGCCATTTTGACGCGGGCCACAGGCCTGCCGGCGGCCCGGTTCGCCCGGGCGGAGCTCTTCGAACCCATCGGCATCAAGGATTTCGGGTGGCCGGCAGATCCTGACGGCGTCAACCACGGGTGGGGCGACCTGAGGCTCTACCCGGGGGATGCGGCCCGGATCGGCTACCTCTACCTTAATGACGGCCTCTGGAGGACCCGACGCATCCTGCCGGAGGGGTGGGTAAAGGAAGCGACCAGGCCCCGGATGGCCACCTCTAATCCCGACGTTGACTACGGATACGGGTGGTGGCTGGCCAAGGGGGACTATGCCGGCGTCTTCGAGGCCCGGGGCCGGGGCGGTCAGGCCATAACCGTATGGCCGGCCAGGGGAATCGTCCTGGTGACCACCGGCGGGGGGTACGACCGGGATCGCCTGACTTCCCTGCTCATCCCCGCACTCCGTTCGGATCGTTCCCTGCCGGAAAACCCGTCAGCATACGGGGAGCTGAGGAAAGCCGTAACGGCTGCGGTCGAACCTCCCCCCAGGTCTCCTGTTTCCCCCCTCTCCGAAGCACAGCTGGAGGTGTCCGGCGGCTGGTACCGTATGGAGCCGAATGACCTGTCCCTGACGGGCTTCGGTCTGGACTTCCAGCCGGGTGCCGATGAGGCGACCCTGACCATCACCCTGGGGGAAGAGGCGTACACCATGCCGGTGGGCCTGGACGGGGTCTACCGCTTCACCGGCCGGGCACCGTCCGGCTCGCCCACGGGTTGCCGGGGACGGTGGGAGGGGCATGGTGTTTTCGTCCTGGATTACAACGAGGTCTCCCGAGTCAACCGGTTTCGCTTTGACATCTCATTTGCAGGGAGCTCCGTGAAGATGACTTACCAGGATGCCACGGGGATGTTTTCGGGTCTGATCGAGGGCCGGCTCCAGGGAAATATGGCGGGGGGGTCGTTCCCTGCCCTTTAACCGGAAGGCGGTGAAGGTTAAAAGGCAAGATACGACCCCGGGGTAGGGATCAGTGGAAACACCTTCTTCATACCTTGTCCCGGTTTACTTCATCGCATGGTGGTGTTTTATCGTCTACCTGATCTCGGTTCTCGGGGGGTGGAGACGGCTCTCCGAGACCTACCGGCTGGCGGGGAGCTTTCACGGAAAGATCTGGCGCTTTCGAACCGTATCCCTGCGCTGGCGGACCAGATACGGAGGGTGCGTCAATATCGGGGCCAATCCCCTGGGGCTGTACCTGTCGGTCCTTTTCATATTTCGTCCGGGGCACCCGGCTCTGTTCATACCCTGGAGTGACGTTTCCGTGAGGGAGGTTCGCCTCTGGGGAGCGAGAAGGCTGGAGATGCGGTTCAGAAAAAGCGAAGCAGTCCCCGTCCGGATCAGACCGGCTCTGGGCCGTCTTCTCGCCGAAGCGGCCGGTGAAAACTGGCCATTGGAAAGAGGACATTAGATAACAGAGATTAACGGTGGGAGTTCAAAGATGAGAGGTCAGTCATCCGGGATTAGAGATGGAGGAGTGGAAGAGATTTAAGGGTAATGATTCGTCAGTCCCGAGTTAAGGTGTCTTTTGCCTTTCTCCTTTAGCCTTTTGCCTTAGGATGCCTGATGCCGAGGATCAAAGTAACGGGCTGATGGGCAGGCGTCGAGAGGGAGGTCGTATTGCTGCCGGTGCCACATCGTGTTGTTGCCGCAGTTGGGTCCGCCCTCGGTCTGTGCCTGCTCATGGGGGCGATGGATCCCGCCCTGGCCCGGGACTATGCCCTCACCGTGTACGGAGGCCGCGTCACCAAGGACAAATGGACCGAAACCCTGTCCACGGATGTCCGCTTCGCCGACGCATGGATCATGGTAGGGGCACTGGCATGGACCATGGCGCGCTCACCCGGCGGCGCCCTCTCCCTTGAGATCGAGGGACAGGTGGCCAAACATTCCGGGGACCAGGAACACTGGGAGTTCAACCTTCCCGTTATCGGCCGCTGGCGGAAATTCCCCTGGAGCGAAGCGGTCGACACGAGCATCGCCTTCGGCCTCGGGCCCTCCTGGGCGACGGAGGAGCCCGAGGTGGAGAAGATGTATAACGATTCCACCCAGAAGTTCCTCGTTTACTGGTTACTGGAAGTTGCTGTCGGACCTCCCGATGCCGGTTGGGCGGTGGTGTTCCGCCTGCACCACCGCTCCGATGCCTTCGGTGTCATCGCCGAGGACGGTGGCTCCAATACCCTGACCGCCGGCATGAAGTTCAGGTTTTAGGGACCCTTCAGGACGATGGGGTGTGCCGGGGGAGGGGAGGAGAGTGTTGGACATTGGAGATTGGAACATTGGTGGTTAGAGCATTAGATATTAGAGCATTAGAGCATTGGAGATTAGAGCATTAGATATTAGAGCATTAGAGCATTGGAGATTAGAGCATTAGAGATTGGAGCATTAGAACATTGGAGATTAGAGCATTGGAGATTAGTACTTCGGAGATGAGAGATTGATCCAGAGTCCCGGAAGAAAGT
>CP070719.1:1199798-1203898 GCA_020350725.1 bacterium | reverse complement strand
TCTTCTACGAACTCACCGTAGTCCTGCCCGCCCTTGGCGGCGTCGAGGGTCCTGGCGACGTTCTGCTGGCCCGGAGTCGCAGGAGCGGCTCCAGTGATCACGTTGGCGCGGCGAGTAGCTCGGTGTGCCTGCTTCGCTTGCCTCTCGTAGGTCCGAGATTCCTTCATCAGCTGATCGAAGGCGAAGCGGTCATCCGTGTAGCCCCGAGCCCGTTTCCAAGCCTTGAACTGGTCGCTCTCGACAGTGTCGTCGTAGAGACGCTGCATCGCATCTCGGTTGTCAGGCTCTTCGAGGAGCTTCCAAGCCTTGTCGATGTCCTCCCCAGTAGCTTTCCGTCCTGGATCCTCCGGAGGAGGAGCCACTCCTGCCTCCTTCGTCGCTACTCCCACAGAGGTCTTCATGTCCCCTTCGAGGAAGGCCAGCTGCCGATAGACCTTCATCAGCTCTGGCGATCCCGGCTCCGCCCCTTCTTCGATGAGCCTCAGCCCCTCCTCCTTGAGGTCGAAGTATTCCTTCATGATCTTGCTGGCGTGGCTCCAAGCACCGACCTTGTTGAGTTCCTTGAGAGCCCCCTTCTGGGCCGCAAGCTCCGTACCGATCTGGTTCTGGATCTTGCCAAGCTCTGAAGCCCGCAAATCCATCGCCGCCTGGAAAGCAGGGTTTCCTTGGTTGGCGGCCGTTAGGCTCCGAGTAAGCTCTCCCACGGGAACACCTGTTTCCTTCGAGACGAGCCTGATCGCAGCGTCTATGTCCAGGGGCTCCAGGTTGGTGAGGTAGTTCCCAAGATCCACGAACTTGTCATTGAACTGGCCCAGATCCCGTCCAGCCCGCACGCCTTGGGCGATCTCGTCCGTCTGGGTCCTGATCTGGGACGGAATCGTCGCCAGAGTCGGGATCTGTCCCCGGAGGGCGTCGATCTTTTTCCCAGAAGATTCGTACTGTGCCAGGTACTGTCCCGCCGTAGCTGCTTCTGTTGACGCAGTTGCACTGAGCTGAGCCTTCGCAAGCTGCATCATGCTGTCGTCCAGCTCCTGGAACTGCCTCTTTGCCTCCACAGTGGTTCTGGGGGTAGGCCGTTGGATCGTTGCTGTACGTGTCCGAGCCAGAGAAGCAGCTGTCGAGGCCCGCTCAGCAGGACTCAGGCCGGGAAGAGGCCCATAGTCCGGATACAGGGCGGCGAGCCCCGTCGTAGGATCCCGTCCCAACCGCACGTCATGTGCAGTTGCGATGGACTTCATAATCTGACCCCGGCGCACATCGCGATAGTGCTTCGCCATCGCGGCCAGTTCAGGATCGAGAGGGATTTCCTCCGTCTGGGGAGCTGTTCGAGGGTCCTTAGCGGGATCACGAGCCATTTGTGTCTCCTACGGGGCTACAGCACCAGCGCCGCCTGCCGATGCCACTGCGTCAAAGACGCCAGTGAATGCGTTTGAGATAGCTTCCCGAGCAGCCTGGATATCCTCGCGGCTTCGGTCTTGTTGGCGCTCCAGGCGGCCAAGAATCTCGGCTCGCCGGGCTTCTGCCAGCCTCTGAGAAGCCTCGTCCGCCGCAGCTCGGGCACGAGCACCGGCTTCGCCCGCCTGGGCACCCAACTGCTGCTGCATCTCGGCGTATTGGCCACCGAAGCCTCCGCCCCCAGCCATCCGCTCCCGGGCAAGCTGCGCTTGCTGTGCCTGGATCTGTGCCCCTGCTGCTGTCTGCGCCTTGGAGGCGAGCTGTTCCCTCTCCTGCTCAGAGAGTCCCAGATCCCCGGCCTTCATCGCCTCGACGTCTGCGCGGAGAATCTCGGCAGCTTCTCCGGGGGCCCACAAGCCCGACTTCGTCCACCATTCTTCGCCTTTCTCCTGGATGCCCCCCGCGATGTTGCCAGCAATGTTTTCAGGCTCTTCGTACCCAGTACCAGGACCCTGAGGGTCTTCAGCTTCCTGCCAAGGACTCTGAGGGTCTTCAGCTTTCTGCCAGTTGGTCAGTCCAAAGGACATGTGAATCTCCTACTTGAAGTAGACCACGTCGAGGCCTTTTACGTGGACCCGAGCCACGCCGGCATCTGTCGCGATCCTGAGACTTACTGTATTCCATCCAGCCGAGAGGCGGGCAGTGGATGCTCCGAGCCAGTGGAATCCGGACCAAGTCCGATCCCAGGCCGTTCCATCCCGAGAAGAGCTGTTGTCTCCGGGGGGGAAAGTCCGAACCTGTCCTGCAATGGTCGCTCCGTTTACAAAGAGCTTGACCAGGGTCCAGTCCCGAGAGCCCGAAGTCTGGACTCCGGAGTTGCTGATGAACATGCGCCAGCGCACGATTGCCAGCCCAGGGCTGTAGTCCAGATAGAAGGTCCGAGCTGCTCCGGGGATAGTCCGGTAGAGAGCGTCTCGGTCATTGCCCGAGTTGTTCCACTCTCCGAAGGGAGATCCCTCGCTCCGAGTCCCGAAGAAGTCGAGGGACGTTGTGGATCCGATAGATCCTCCCCCTCCCAGGGCTCCAGGCTGGATGTGCTGGGTAGTGATGTCCCACGAGTCCCGGTTCGGTTCCGTCAGCTGACCATTGATGACGTCGTAGGAGTCGGGAGTAGTGTTCGGGGCGTAGAGGTTCTCTGCGACCTTCTCGGCGTCTGAGGTGCTCCCATCCGTGAAAGGTCCAGGGCTGCCCCCGGTTCCGTAGGGGAGAGTGATCGTCGGCATCTCAGCTCCTCTGGCTACGAAGAACGAAGGCGGCGAGCTGGCAGCGGAAGATCTCAGCCTGGGCAGAACTCCCAGAAGCTGCTTGGTCGTAGCACCAGACCTGGGCCTTGAAGTACCGGGCCCCGCTGGGGAGATCGGAACTGTCCAGGAAGGTCGAGATGCTGACGTTCACGTTCTGATTGATCTGGGCTCCCCCGACGTAGTCGATGTCTCGGCTCCCCACCCACCGGGCCGTCTTCCCGATGTCTACGTAGGTCCCGACGCCTCCCGTGACCGATGACTGAATCCGGAAACCTACCCAGAACCGGTAGCCCGAGGCGGAGGGGGGAGAAGCGACTCCCACCTGCTGGGCAATAGCACTGAACTTCACATGGATCAGCCCGACGGGACCGGAGTTCGCGGGAGTGTATGTGCCTCCCAGGTCCACTACGAGATCTGCCCCGTCGTTGATATCTGCCCAGCCCGAGGCTTCTGCGTAGGTGCCAGCACTGGTTCTATGGGCCCAGTCATGGTCCTCAGCGAGGAGAAGGGTCGGAAGATGGGTGCTGTTGAACGCCTTGGGGGCAACTGCATCTTCCTGAAGCGCGTTGATGGCGTTGGTCACGCCATCGAATCGGGTGTTCAGAGAAGCGGCATCGAAGTCGACGCTCTCGTCCAGAGGAGTGTAGGTGACGTCAGGCATAGATCAACCCAGGAGATCCCGACCACTTCGGAGTTCCAGGACACCCAGCTCGCGTGTCCCAACCCAAGGAGTCTCGGCCTGTTCTCCTGTAGTCCGAGCAACCAGCTCCACAGTGTGGGAGCCCGAGGCGACGGGGAAGATGATGCCGCACTCCAAGGGGCACGGCCCGTAAGCGATGCCTCCTGGGGTGTAGTTGTCGGTATCGGAGATTCCGAGAATGGACTCGACGATGACGGTCCCATCCAGCCGAATAGCGAAGGAGCAGTAGGCCGAGGCCTCTGGGGTAGTCTCGATGTTCGGCCGCATCTGCCAGGAGGCTTGGATATCCAAGAGGCAGTTGGGCGTAGTGAACGTCAAGGTCATGGAGTCGATGGGCTGCCACTCTGGGGTAGCCTCGATTCGGGTCCAGTTCCCCCCATTGGGGGTGAAGTCCGTAGCCCCTGTCGTGTTGGAGAACATGTCCTGGAGCACATCGACGTTGTGCCAGACAAAGGCTGCATCGGAAGCGATGTCCGTCGCTGCGATCGCGGTCGCAGCCTTCCAGTTGTGCTCATTCAGGCGTCCCCCGACCTCTTCAGCGACTTCATAGAAGTTGGCGTTCAGGTCGTCGCCGTCGTTGACTCGGGTGTTCTTCCCCGGAAACTTTGGAAGTCGCCAGCTCATCTCGGCATCCTGAAGTCATCGGCGTGAGGAACCTCGTCGAAGGAAATCCCGACAAAGTCCCAGTCCCCTGTGTGAGC
>CP070719.1:1192354-1199698 GCA_020350725.1 bacterium | reverse complement strand
TGGACACCTTCGAGGAGGACCGGGTCTTTGTCCTGGACGCCGGCAACTACAGGGTCCAGGTCATCGACGAAGACGGCGATTATATCTCCCAATGGGGTAAGAGGGGGAAGGGTGACGGGGAGTTCGACGACCCGGTCACCCTGGTTGTCGACGAGGACAACGAGGTCATCTACACCCTCGACCGGGAAAAGGTCCGGGTGGACAAATTCACCCTGGAGGGGGAACACCTCCTGTCCTTCGGGGAGGAGGGGCTGAGAAAGGGAAGGCTCAGGGACCCCGTGGACCTGACGGTGGACTATCAGGGATACGTCTACGTCCTGGACAGGGGCCGGGGGGCGGTCCTGAAGTACCACAGGAGCGGAACCTTCGTCGACGAATGGGGCGACCTCGGCCGCAGGAGCAAGGAATTCCAGGACCCGGTCTCCCTGGCCTTCTCGCGGAAGAGACTGGGGACCATCTGCGTTCTGGACAGGGGAAGAAGGGCCCTCATAAACTTCGACCGGAAGGGGAATTTCGAGGAGATCGTCCCCCTCGAGGAGGCCTTTCCCGGAGGGGAAAACCCTTTGAGGGTGCGCTCTGACGAGCGGGGCGATCTTTTTATCCTTGATGGCAATCAAGGTAAACTGGTATGGTTAAGAGATAGTAAAATCCACGTTTTCGGCCTGACCAGTGAAAAGGGGAGCATGGAGTCGCCTGCAGGCCTCGCTGTCGACGAGGAGGGCCGGATATACGTGTCGGACATCAAGCGGAACCGGATTTTCAGATACATCCTTGAGCCGAACTGAGGAGGGCATTCCGATGGTCCCATCCCGCATCAAAACCTTTCTGCCTATACTGATCCTCTTCCTCATGATCATTACCACTTTTTCAGGCAAACCGGTTCTCGCGGAGGAGAAAGCCGGGGAGATGACCCCCATTCCCATGATAAGCGGCATCGAGATGCTCAAGGTCGGCGACGCAGCGCCGGACTTCTCCGTTCGGGATCTTGACCAGGGGGAATTCAACATGAAGGGAGCCCTGGCCGGTAATAAAGGCGTCCTGATCTTCTTCTGGTCCATCTTCTGTGAGCCGTGCAAGGCGGAGCTTCCCATCATCCAGGAACTCACCGAGGAGTACGGCGAAAGGGGGATCGGCGTTGTCGGTGTGGCCATCGACGGAGCCCCCATGCAGGAGGCCATCAAGGCCTTTATCGCCCAGGAAAACTACACCTTCAGGGTCCTGATCGACGAACTGAACCCCGACGAATCCTTCGTCATCGCCGATCCCTACGGTGTCGCCGGCACACCGACCCTTTACTTCGTCAGCGGCCAGGGCGTCGTTCAGTTCGCCAAGGTCGGCCGGGCCTCCAAAGAGGAAATTGAGGCGGTCATCAAGCAGGCCCTGTAGCCCCAAAGACGACGTCAACGTGTTGCGGCGACCCACTTCCCTTAAGACGAAAGTGTTCTCCTGCATTGTGGGGATCCTCCTCGTCTTTTTCCTCCCGGGGAGCTCCCTGGCCAAGGTCTCCGAGGGCGATCAGGCGGTGGCCTTCGCGGGCCAGGATCTCGAGGGGAACCCCATCGACATCGCACCCCTCATCGGTAAGCAGGTCATCGTTTTAAAGTTCGGGTCCATCTACTGCTCCACCTGCGTCCAGTCCATCGTCGCCTTCTCGGAACTGCAGAGAAAGCACCCGCCTGATGAGCTGAAGGTCATCGGCATCAACCTCGACATCTACGGATCCTTCCGGGTCAAGAGGTTCTACAAGGGTTACAAGGACCTGGTCAGCTTCCCCATAGTGATCGACAAGGAGCTCAAGGTCAGCGGAAGTTACGGTGTGGCGACCCTCCCTTCCGTGGTTATCATCGGCAAGGACGGAAAGGTGGCCAAAGTGATGATGGGCTACCAGGAGGGGGAGCTGGATTCCGCCGTCCAACTGGCCGAGGAACTGATCAGGCCGCGCGGCATCATCACCCTCGCCGGGACCGATCCGGGGACGGGTGACGAGATCCAGATCCTTTTCCCGGTGAATTTCACCAGCACCAAGCAGGACGCCGTCTATGTCGTGGGTTCCGTTCCCGAACCCGGATCCGGGGTCACCCTGACCCTGAACGGCGGCAACCGCCAGGAAATGACCGCTGAGAGGGATTTCTTCTACATCCGGACACCGGTTACCCTCGGCAGCAACTACATCGAGGTCACCAACACCGATCGCAAAGGGGTAACGAAGACGAAAGCGATCGTGATGTTCCGCGAACCGAAACTGGGAATGGGCTTCGAGAACCAGTTTCCCGTCTACCGTTACCACCTGGAGGAGAACGAGGCTAAATGCACCGAGTGCCACGACCTGGCCCCTCCGGACAGCACAGATCAGAATTTCATGATGATCACCCAGCTGTGCCTGGAGTGCCACAAGGAACTGGGTGAAAAGACCTATGTCCACGGGCCCATAACGGTCGGCGGGTGTTCCCCCTGTCACGATTTTTCCAGTCTCCCCGCCCGTTATGACCTCTTCACCACCGGGGCGGACCTCTGCTACGGCTGTCACCAGGAGAAAGCGGACGAGTTTGCCCGATCCTACATCCACGGACCCCTGGCAGCGGGCATCTGTACGATATGCCACAGCCCCCATGGATCCAACGAGAAGTACAACCTCAGGCTGCCGCAGGGCCAGATGTGCCTGACCTGCCATAACCAGATCAGGGAATTCACCAGCCTTTTTAACCAGCATCCGCCCTTTGAAAGGGGAGCCTGTGCCGGCTGCCACAATCCCCACTCCTCCGACAACCCGACTTTCTTTCTGAAATATCTAGGCGACGATCTCTGCTACAGTTGCCACGACGAGGACCAGATGGAAGACCACAATCACCCGGTCGGTGTGGTGCCCCAGTATTCCTTCCCGGGCATCAAGCTCACCGCTGTGGGGGAGCTGATGTGCACCTCCTGCCACAACCCCCACGCCAGCGACAGCGAACGGCTGCTCCCGCCCAAGGGATGCAATGCCTGTCACACCGTCTGAACGGTCAGGGCGGTTTCAGATCCGCACGAGCATCAGATTTACAATTGCATTACCGTCCCTCTGGTAGTAAACGGTACATATGAACCTCCGCCGACTCGGTACATCCGTAAAGGTCATTCCCGTCTTCATCCTCCTCGGCACCATCCTTCTCCTGACCCTCATCCTCGCCTCCATAGGCCAGCGCAGCCTCAAGCGGGAGCGGGCACTCCTTCTCGATCTTAAGGGCCGACAGGCCGAATTCATCGTCAAGTCCCTGGCCTCGGCCAGCCGGATCAGCGTCCTCATGCTCGACCCGTCCAGCCGCCACCTTGAGCGTTTCGTCAACGACACGGCCCAGGCCAAGGATGTGGCCTTCATCGCCGTCTACCGCGGTGACGGACACCTCATCGCCTCGAGCCACAGGTTCCAGCCGGATGTCCACGGACTGTCACCCGAGGAATTCGAGAGGCTGACGGCCAGGGAGGATCAGGCCTTCTTCCTCGAGGACTACCCCGAGTTCGGCAGGCTCTACGTGCTGGTGAGCCGTTATTTCCCCTTCGACAGCTCGTGGATGCACCTCAGGATGCTGGGCATCCCCGAGATCCCCGGCGTGACCGAGGAGGGGGAGACAGCCGACGGGTCCAGGGTCTATTTCGGGCTGGTCGGGATGGGCACCGAGGACCTGGAAAAGACCGTCGGGCAGGGCATGAGGCAGGCCCTCCTGAACGGGTTTCTCCTTCTTCTTCTGGGTACCATAGGTTTTTACTTCCTCATCCTCGTCCAGGGGTATTATTCCGCCCGGCGGGCTCTCGCCGATGTCCGGCAGTACACCATCGACGTCATCGACGGCATGGCCGAGGGCCTCATCAACATCGATTCCGAGGGCATCCTGAGGACGGTCAACCCGGAAGCGGAGGAAATGCTCGGAAAGGCGGCCAGGGATATCGTCGGTAAACCGTGGAACGAGGTCCTCACGGGGGAGGAGTGGGGAAGGGTGTCGAGGTACCTCTCCGGCGGCCTTCCCTTCTATGACCTGGAGATACCGCCCGGGGAATCCAGCCGTCCCTACCTGTCCGTGACCATGATCCCGGTCAGGGGACAGGACGAGGCAGGGGGCATGGTCCTGTTCCTCAGGGACATGGGGGAGCTGAAGAGCCTGCGGATGGAAGTGCGAAGATCCGAGCGGCTGGCGGCCCTCGGGCGTCTCGTAGCGGGCATGGCCCACGAGATCCGCAATCCCCTCAATTCCATCAGGGGGTTCAGCCAGCACCTTCAGGGGCGGCTCGAGCCGGGCAGCAGCGAGCGTCGATCCGCCGACACCATCGTCCGTGAAGTGGACCGCTTGAACCGGGTCATCACCGAGCTCCTGGATTTCTCCCGGCCGAGGGAACCTATCATGGAACACATGGACCTGAACCAGGTGGTCAGGTCCATGGCCGGCCTGGTGGAGAGGGAGGCGACAAGCCAGGGCGTCAAATGCGTGGATGAACTCGATCAGGATCCGGTCTATATTAACGGTGACGAGGACGCCGTCAAGCAGCTCCTCCTCAACCTCTTTCTCAACGCCATCCAGGCCATGCCGGACGGTGGGGTCCTCACCCTGAAATCGGATTCGGGCAGAACCTGGTCGACCCTGACGGTGGGCGACACGGGGACCGGCATTCACGAGGAGGATCAGGAGAAGATCTTCGATCCGTTCTACACGACCAAGGAGGGCGGCATCGGCCTCGGGCTCTCCATCGCCCACCGGATCGTCCTTGACCACGACGGCGAGATAAGGGTCCAGTCATCACACGGCAGGGGGACGGAATTCATCGTCAGGTTCCCCGCGGCCAGGGGGAGATGACTGAGTCCAGAGTCCAGAGGCCAGGGTCCAGAGGGAGCGCAGAGGCGATGGGGCGAGTGGGCGAGGGGGAGAGGGGGCGAGGAGCGCTGTCATTGCGAACAGGAAACCGCGTGAAGCAATCTATAACCGTGAACCGGAAACCGTGAACTGTGAACTAGCCTTTACCACAGAGGGCCACAGAGATGTCCTCAGTTTTGGATTTTGGATTTGGGACTTTGGATTTGCAAACTAATCACCAATCACTGACTCATCCGGAGACACGAACCATTGACAGCTGATACGGGCAGAAAGAATTACTCGATCCTCGTGGTGGACGACGAGGCCTCCCAGCGTGAGCTTCTGGAGATGGTCCTGGCCGAGGAGGGATACTCCGTGGAAACGGCCGGCAGCGGTGAGGAGGCCGTGGGAAAGGTCGAGGACAGCTTCTACAACCTGGTCATCCTGGACCTGAAGATGGCCGGCATGGGAGGGATCGAGGCCCTCAGGGAGATCAAGAGGATCTCGCCGTCGATCCAGGTCCTCATCGTTACGGCCTACGCCAGTGTCGATTCGGCGGTGGAGGCCATGAAGGAAGGCGCCCTGAATTACCTGACGAAACCCATTGACCTGGAGGAGCTCAAGATCCAGGTTGGGAATACAAAGGCCCTGTCCGACCTGGTTGCAGAGAACGAGGCCCTGAGGGCGCAGGTGGTTGGCGGTTTCGAAGCCGCAGAGATCATCGGCAACAGCCCCGGTCTCCACGAGGTCTTCGAGACCCTCAAGATGGTGGCGCCCACCGACGCCACCGTGCTCATCCTCGGCGAGAGCGGGACGGGGAAGGAGCTCATCGTGGATGCCATCCACAGGAACAGCCCCAGAGCTCTGGAGCCCCTCGTCAAGGTCAACTGCGCCGCCCTGCCGGAGACCCTTCTGGAGAGCGAACTCTTCGGCCATGAGAAGGGGTCCTTCACGGGAGCGGTGTCCCGCCGGGAGGGCAGGTTCAAGCTCGCCGACGGGGGTACCCTGTTCCTGGACGAGATAGCGGAGATGAGCCTCGTTCTCCAGGCCAAGCTCCTGCGGGTCATCCAGAGCAAAGCCTTCGAGCGGGTCGGGGGCGCGGAGACCATCATTGTGGACGTCAGGCTGATCGTCGCCACCAACCGGGACCTCGAGGAGGAGGTCCGGGAGGGGCGGTTCCGTGAGGACCTCTACTACAGGCTGAACGTGATACCCATCGTCCTGCCGCCGTTGAGGGAGAGACGTGAGGACATCCCCCTCCTGGCCAAGCATTTTCTCGACCGGATCGCGGACAGGAACAGGAAGGATATCCGCGGTTTTGCACCTCAGGCCATGGACCTGCTCGTCCGCAACCAGTGGAAGGGCAACATCAGGGAACTGGAGAATGTCGTGGAGAGGGCGGTGATCATGGCAAGGGGCGACATCATCCGTCCGGAGGATCTCCCCGGCCACATCCAGAGCGACCGGGGCGAGGAGGCGATGGGGGTGATCCCCGGCCGTCCCCTGAGCGATCTGGAGAGGGAGGCCATTATCAAGACCCTCGAGCTGACGGGAGGAAACAGGACGGAGGCCGCAAAGCTCCTGGGGATAAGCCGCAGGACCCTTCAGTACAAGCTCAAGGAATACGGCATCACGGCCAGGGATGAGCAGTAAATGCACCGTTTTGTAACCCGTTAGGTGCATTTTTTGCGCATACATTTGCTCTCTATATAAATATTTTTCTTGAAATTATTCTGAACGGGTATATATTACAGGCGTTTATAGCTCTTTGAAGTTGTGACCCTCTCGTGGCACGACCCCTGCAATAATTCATTGCGGAGGAATCGTGGAATGTACTACCGTATGGTCATAGAGGGTGGACATCTGGGAGCAGGAAAGGCCACGGAAATGGTCCGGTACTTTCGATCCGATGATCCTGTGGACCTCTTCTCCACGGCGGCCAGGATGCCCAGGGCCAAGGGTAAGACCTTCGGCACGGGTGTGAAACTCATCGAGAGGATCACCCGTGAGCAGTTCGAAGAGGGAATTTCCAGAAACAGAATAGACCCCTATCTCCGGAGAAGGAAAGAGAGCAGGAAGAAGAGAAAGAAGAGCGACGTCCTGTTCCACTGAAAAACAAGCCCCCAACTCCGACCCGCCTCCCCGGCGGGTCGGAGATGCACCCCCAATGCTCGGTACTTTGCCGAGCCGGCCCCCCGGCGGCCCCCAACGCCGGGGGGCCATTTTTTTGGGAGAGCTAAGAACTAAGTCCTAAGTGCCAAAAGTCCTAAGTGCTGAGTGATAAGAGGTAAGGGGACGGCGCTTTACTTATCACTTATCACTTATCTCTCAGGACTATCTCCCATCCCCCTCGAAATGACTACCCGCCGCCAGAACCAAAAAAGTGTTTTCCATCTGTAACAAATCCCAATCTTAAGGGTAAGGATCTGTAGGAAAGTGGACGGGATATCAGAATTCTTTTCCCTGATAATAACCCAGCCCCCCGACTTCATCGCGAATTACCTGCGGGGCGAAGAAGCATCCC
>CP070719.1:1189465-1192254 GCA_020350725.1 bacterium | reverse complement strand
TCGCCCCTTCGCCCTATCTCCCCCTCGCCCCCTCTCCCCCTCTGGACGCTGGCCCCTGGACTCTGGACTCCTTTCTCCCCCCGTCCGCCATTCTCGGGATTGCTTCACGCGGTTTCTGCTCGCAATGACAACCGTTTGTTCGCCCCTTCGCCCTATCTCCCCCTCGCCCCCTCTCCCCCTCTGGACGCTGGCCCCTGGACTCTGGACTCCTTTCTCCCCTCGCCCCCTCTCCCCATCGCCTCTGCGCCCCCTCTGGACGCTGGCCCCTGGCCTCTGGACTCTTTTCTCCCCGCGTCCGCTTCTCGCCCCCTCGCCCCTCATTTCAGCACCCTCACCACTTCCTCGGCAAGGGCCAGGGATGCGGTCAGTCCCGGTGAGTCGATGCCGAACAGGTTGACCAGCCCGGGGATGCCGTGCTCTTCCGGTCCCTGAACCAGGAAATCGCCCGGATCCTCTCCCGGACCCACGACCCTGGCCCTGATGCCGGAGTAATCCGGCAGCAGGGCACCGTCAGGAAGGTCGGGCCAGTACCTGCGTATGGCCGGGTAAAAGCTTTCGGCCCGCCGTTCGTCGACGCGGTAGTCGATCTCGTCAACCCATTCGGTGTCGGGTCCAAAGCGTGCCCGGCCGGCAAGGTCCAGGGTCAGGTGGATGCCGAGGCTTGCCGCGTCGGGAACGGGGTAGATCAGGCGGGAAAAGGGAGCGGGGCCGGGCAGGGAGAAGTAGCTTCCCTTGCACATGTACGTCCCGGGCAGGGATCTCTCCGGAAACGGCCTCAGGGAGCGGGCGACACGGGAGGCGTGGATCCCCGTGCAGTTGATCACCGTGCGGCACAGAGCGGTCATGGGTTCGGGCCCGGCTACCTCCAGGGCGATCCCATCGTCCCTTATGAGGCCTCCCAGGACCGGAGATCCGAGGGCGATGAGGGCGCCGTTCTCCTCCGCGTCCCTCAGGAGGGCCTCCATCAGGCGGTGGCTGTCGACGATGCCCGTTGAGGGCGAGAGGAGAGCCGCCTCGCATCGGAGGGCCGGCTCCATCGAGACCGCCTCGGCCCTGCCAAGCCAGGTCAGATCGCTGACCCCGTTGGCCCGGCCCTGGGCCTCCAGTTCCCTCAGTCTGGAGACCTCCGCCTCATCGCCTGCCACGATGAGCTTGCCGATGCGCCTGTGCCGAATTCCCTTTTCCTCGCAGTATCCGTAAAGGAGGTCCCTGCCCCTGACGGACGATCTGGCCTTGAGGCTCCCGGTGGGGTAGTAGATGCCGGCATGGATCACCTCGCTGTTGCGGGACGAGGCCTCGTTGCCGATACCCTCGGTGCTCTCCAGGATGAAGACTTCCCTTCCTTCCACGGCCATGGCCCTGGCGACGCTCAGGCCGAGCACGCCGGCCCCAATGACGACACAGTCAAGTTTGTCCACTGGGATCCAGCCCTCCTTTCCCGGTGCACTCGGACGGAAAAAAACAGCCTACCTTACCGTAAATGGGTCGTTTGGGGAACCGATCGGGCAGGATGTCGAGACGGAAAAGGACCGGGGATCTCTCCCCGGCCCTTCAAATCGACTGCCCGGTTCATGCTCTTAACTTTGAACCTGAAGCCTATCTCCCTCTGCTTTTGGCACTTTGTACTTTGACCTTGGTACTCTTTTCTCACTCCCCTCCGCTTGTCTCCCCGTGCCAGAGTCTGCGGATAAGGTTTTCCATGGGGCACCAGCGGGTAAATGCCGACTGGATGAGGTTGACTGAAACGAAGGCCGGCAGAAGATACCAGAGGGGGTGCACCAGGGCCCCCAGGAGCAGGCCGGTGGCGACCATGAAACCGGCCACGGTTCTCACCCCGTTCTCAACCGTCATTTTCCCCTCCAGGGCCCTTCCCTCCCTGATTTCCCGCAGCCAGAGGGGATGGCGGTGCTCGGCGTAGTCGAGCTTGACCCTGCCGTTGAACATGGAAACAAACAGCGGCCAATTGGATTTGATGAGGAATGCCCCCAGGTGGGCGATGAACCCGAACAGGAACAGCACGGTGCCGATGTTGTGCAGGTTCGTTCCCCAGAAGGTCAGCCAGTAGGGGACCGTCACGCCGGCTATGTTGTCCAGGAGCTTGAGAAAACCGGTGAGGATGAGCAGAACGATGGAGAAGCCGATAAAGGCATAGGCCAATCGCTGCTCAGCCAGGAATTTGTGGGAGGGAGGCTCCTCTTTGCCCCGGATCATGGCCGAGATGATCTGAACGGATTCCTTGACATCCCCTTTTCTCGGCCAGATGGAGCGTCCGCCCTCGATGAAATGGTAGATCAGGTGGAAAACGGCGGCGAAGGTGAACACGACGGCGGCGATCATGTGGATGTTGAACTGGAGAATGAAATCCGAGACCCAGGCGAACCCGGGGACCTGGTTGAGCATGTACCTCTTGTAAACGGGCAGCTGGCCGAACCCGGAAAAGAGGAGGACGATACCCGACAGGGCCACCGCCCAATGCTGGATCTGAACCAGGACGCTGTGTCTGACGACCGTGTTCTCGTCGGGGAAAATTACATCGGTGTCGTGCATGTGACGTCTCATGAGGTCACCTCCTGGTCGGCATTGTCCCTCTGTTCCGGTGCGGCCGAGGAGCCGTTTGGGGGGGGCATGGTCCTGTTGTCCTCTCCGGAAGGCCCTTTTTCCCTGTCGGCCCGGCCCAGGCCAAGCGCTCTGGCACCGGCGAAAACGGCGCCGGCGGCCGCTGCGACGGGAGCAAGGAACGTTGCCTCGGCCAGCCTGGTGGGGTTCTGGAGCGGCTGTGGGTCGGTGGG
>CP070719.1:1186801-1189365 GCA_020350725.1 bacterium | reverse complement strand
GGTCAGTATCGGTGTCACGCGGTATGGGGGTATCGAGGAATTCAACCTTTGGTACCCTCTTAATTGATCTAAACACCTCGATACTTCGCTACCTCGATACTTCGTTACGCATTACATTTAAATCGCCCCACCGCCCTATCGCCCTACCGCCCCCTCGCATCTACGCGTCTCCTCATCTTCCTGGCGAAACCGATGGGTCCTCTTTTGTCAAGGGCTGGTCCTGTTCTTGCAAATCCCTCGGCATCCCCGGGATAAACCTTGCGAAAGGAGATGTGCAATGAACTACGACAGGAAAAAGGTTGACGAGGCTGTTCTGGCCCTGCTTCATCTGACCACGTTCCAGGATGATTCCGGCTTCAGGACGTGGAAGGGCCACGACTGGGAGGTCCTGAACCGGCTGCACGAGGACGGGTACATCGCCAATCCCAAGAGCAAGTCCCGCTCGGTGGAGATCAGCGACGAGGGACGGCAGCGGTCCTCCGAGCTGTTTGAACGGCATTTCAAGTAGGACTGGAGTGAAACCGGACCGCACTCCTGACGGAGACAAAGAAAAACCCGGCCGTCATGGTCGGGTTTTTCCCTGCCGCCGGAGGGACACGGTCCCCTGTCCGGCGTTGTCCGGGTTCTGCCTCGGTCAGGATGTGCTGCCTTTGCCTTCGAGTTCCGAGATGGTCTTTCTCACGTCGCCGAGCGCCTGCTCCAGTTCCTGGGCTTCCTCCTTCAGGAGTTCAAGCTCATGCCTGCGGTCGAAGACTGCCGGGATATGCGTATCAGCCCAGTGCAGGCAGGGATACCCGCCACTGGGTCTGGTCCATCCTGGCATGCCGTCCTCGAAGAACCAGTGATGCATCCTCCGGCCGGGGCCGATCCACCGGCGTCCCGTACTGATCCTCTCTCTCATCGGCATCGTCCTCACCCCCTTCATCCTAAAGTATACCACCGTATCATGTGTGTTGATAAAGGATGCGGGGCCCTCAAATCAGGGCCCGGGTCGGATCTGCCAAAGAGCCGGTTCTTTATCCTTGTTACTGTCCCCTCTCTCCTTCATTTATCCCTTCTTGATCTCCCCTTCCAGCCGTCTTTCGAGGAAATTGCCGGGACTGACCCTCTTGATGGCGATCAGATACTGAAAAGCCTCTCCGTGCCGGCCCTCTCTGACCAGCGCCAGTCCGGCGTCGAAGAGCCACATGACCAGTTCCGTCGGGTCCGTTTCCGTGGTCAGGTTGTTCTCCATCATCTCCGTCAGGTTGAACAGGCCCTGCTCGTCCCCCATCTCGGAGGCGGACCGGAACCACTTCTCAGCCTCCCGGTGATCCGACGGTACCCCGTCACCCATGAAATAGGCGTGACCGAGGGCGCTCTGTGCCGGGGGATACCCGTCCTCGGCCGCCTGCCGGAGCAGGCGGACGCCCCGCTCCTGGTCCCTTTCGATACCGACCCCCTGGATCAGCATACGGCCCAGTTCCTTCATGGCCTCGTGGTTTTCCTCGCCTGCGGCGATCTCGAACCACCGGACGGCCTCAGGATAGCTCTGCGGGACTCCCTGCCCCCGCTGATAGAGGACGCCGAGGTTCGACATCGCGGTGGCATATCCCTGGAGAGAGGCCTGTCGGAACCAGAAGGCTGCTTTCTGCATATTCTGGGACACCCCCTGACCGAGGGCGTACATGGTACCGAGCTGGTTCTGGGCGAGCGGGTCGCCCTTCTCGGCGGCCTGCCGGTACCACTTGGCGGCTTCCTCTTCGTCCCTGGTGACCCCGTCCCCCTTGCGGAGCATCTCACCGACCTTGACCTGGGCCAGAGGATTCCCGGCCTCGGCGGCTTTCTTGAGCACCAGGAAGTCCCTGCCCGCCAGAGCCTGCCATTCCCTGAGCGCTTCGATGACATAGTGAGCGGAGGTAATTCCCTCCTCGGCGAGCTGCTCCAGGCTAAAAAGGACGGCGTTTCGGTTGCCGGCATGCAAAGCTTCCTCTCCCCATCCCTCCCGGGCGTGGCCATTCTCCTCGACGAGGAACTGGGCCAGGTAGAGGGCGGCTCGGTAGTGTCCCTGTTCGGCCGCCTTTCTCAGGCAGGTGGCGGCGACGTCCCTTCGGGGCGGAGCGAAGGTGCCATCGGAGAGGATCTGCCCCAGAACGGTCAACTGTTCGACGTCGGCCCTGTTGCGGGCCTTGAGAAACCACTTGAGGGCCTCATTCCGGTCCTTCTCGACACCCAGGCCCATGGCGTACATCTTACCCAGTTCCAGCCTCGCCTCCGGATCCCCTCTCAGAGCTGCCCTTTCGTACCAGCGGAAGGCCTTGAAGGGATTGTAGGGCACGAGCAATCCTGATTCGGTGCTGTAGAGGTGGCCGAGATATCTCTGGGCTTCCCGGATGCCCTGTCTGGCCGCCTTTCGAGTCCACTTCAGGTGCTCGGCGAGCTCACAGGGAACCGAGGCACCCACGGAGATCATGAGACCCAGGTCCACCTGGGCTCCGTGATCTCCGTTCCGGGCCCTCAGGATGAGGTCGATCATGCTCTTTCGATCGAATTCGAGGGGCATCGCGATCCATTTTAAACCGTTC
>CP070719.1:1176123-1186701 GCA_020350725.1 bacterium | reverse complement strand
TCGCCCTTTACGGGCCCGGTTCCGGCGCAGCGCTGGCCACCGTTGTCGGCGTCCTGGTGGAAGTCCCGGTCATGCTTTCGGTGTGCAGTATATGCAACAGGACCCGTGACTGGTTTCCCAAAGAGGCGGAGATTGTCTCCGAGACGGACAGGATCGGACCCAAAGGATAAGTTATAAGTGAAAAGAGTATTGTTCCTCTGCACGGGTAACTCGTGTCGCAGCCAGATGGCCGAGGGGTGGGCACGATACCTCCACGGCGATTCCCTGGATGTCTATTCGGCAGGCACCGCCTCTCACGGCGTGGACCACAGGGCCGTTCGGGCCATGGCTGAGGAGGGCATAGACATATCCGGCCAATCCTCCACCGATGTGGGAGAGGTTCTGGACGTCCCCTTCGATCTCGTGGTGACCGTCTGCGACAGCGCCAGGGAGAGCTGTCCGGTTTTCCCCGGGAAGGGAAGGGTCGTCCATCGCTCCTTTGATGATCCGCCCTATCTGGCGGCGAACGATACCAGCGAAGAACAGGCCATGGTCCACTACCGCCGGGTAAGGGATGAGATACGGGATTTTGTGGAGGAATTACCGCGTTTGTTCGACCGGAGGGAATGAAAGAGCCATTGGAGGCGAAGGGGAGCCAGGAGACAGGGTACAGGAGCAAACTCCCTGTCTTGCCATATAACATTTAATGGTTATTTAGGGATACTCCGATGGCTGACCTTCTGGACCTCATGATGCCAATCCTGGCCGAGACATGGGAGCTGCTGCGTGAGGCTTCCATCTACGTGCTCTTCGGCCTCCTCGTGGCCGGACTGCTGAGGATGTTCCTTTCAGCGGAGTACGTGGCAAGGCATATGGGGGAGGGCAGGTTCGGCTCCGTGTTCAAGGCGGCCCTCTTCGGCATCCCGATCCCCCTCTGTTCGTGCGGTGTTCTTCCTGCGGCTGCGTCCCTCAAGAATCAGGGAGCCAACAATGGGGCGACCACTGCTTTTCTTATCTCCACACCGGAATCGGGTGTGGACTCCATCTCCATAAGTTACGCGCTCCTCGATCCCATCATGACCGTGGCAAGGCCCCTGGCCGCATTCGCCACCGCCATAACCGCGGGCATCCTGGAGAACCTGGTCCATCCGCCGGAATCCGATCGTGTAAAGGAGGGAAACGGGGTCTGTCCTGTGGACAACTGCTGCACCGGTGAGGACTGCAGCCCGGAGGAGCACGCCAACCATCACTCCTTTGGGGAGAGGTTCCGGGCCGGACTCCGGTATGCAGCCGTCGACCTGTGGGGTGATCTTGCCGGCTGGTTCTTCCTGGGCCTGCTGCTGGCCGGCATCATCTCCGCCCTGGTCCCCGATGACATCGTTGCGGCCTCACTCGGCGGCGGACTGTTCTCCATGCTCTCCATGCTGATCCTGGGTATTCCCCTTTACATCTGCGCCACCGCCTCCACGCCCATCGCGGCGGCCATGATCCTCAAGGGCGTCAGCCCCGGCACCGCCCTCGTCTTCCTCCTTGTCGGACCCGCCACAAACATAGCCTCCCTCTCGGTCCTGGTCGGTTTTCTCGGCAGGAGGACAACGGCCCTTTACCTGGCGGCCATTGCTTCGGTAAGCGTGGTCAGCGGGCTCGTCCTTGATTCTGTCTACGCCACGGCGGGTATTGATGCCGGGGCGGTGGTGGGTAAAGCTGCCGACATCGTTCCGATGCCCTTCCAGGTGACCGGTGCCCTCCTCCTTGTTGCCCTGTCCATGAAGCCTCTGGCCCGCATCCTGAGGAACCGGCTGTCCCGGTACCGGGACGGTTCGGCAAAGGCTGAGGCCGGCGACTGCGGGTGTTCGGAAAGCTGCACCCCAACACCGGGCGACTGAACCTCACTCTTCGCTTTTCACCCTGCGGCCGGGGCTCTCCCATTTCCTGCATCGGCCAACCTCCCCTGCGGCGGAAATTGAGGATTCGCCGGAAAACGGTGCTGTTGAGTATTGATATTATCAATTATATTAATATATAGTTTCTATAATCCAGGTTGAGGTTCCTTAACCGTAAACCGCCGGCTGTCGTTGAGGGAGGAAGGAAATGAGGATATCCATGTCCCTGAGGCTATCAGTGTTGACCATCGCGTGCATCTTCCTTGCCGCCGGAGCGGCTCTTGCCTCCGATCGGGTCGAGGGATTTCATTACCTCAGCCCCGAGGAGGTCAAGGGCAGGATCGAAGCCAATGACGCTATGACCATCGTCGATATACAGGTCGAGGACGAATTCGCTCGACATCACCTAAAAGGCGCTGTCCCGACCTTCGCCTACCCGGTCAAATCCGAAACGGATATAGCCAAACTCAACCCCGTGATCGGTGATCTCCTGGAGAACGGTGATCCTGTTCTCATCGTCTGCCCGAGGGGCGGAGGCGGGGCCAGGAGAACGTACCAGCACCTTGCAGAAAGGGGCGTGGACGGAGGTCGTCTGTTCATCCTGGAAAAGGGGCAGTCCGGATGGCCCTATCCGGAACTGCTGGAGGCTAATAGATAGGGCGGCGTCCGTCGATCCTCTCGCTTCTGCCAGGCGGCCGGACGATCCGGCCGTTCTTTTCGATTGAGGCCTAAGTTGGATGTCCTCGCTTCCCTTCCGGTCCCCATGTTCCATAACTGCCCGGAGGATCATGTCGGAGGCGATTTGGTATATTTCAGGGTGGAAGTCGTCGGGAAAAATGGTACTGGTTTATGTCAGACACTGAATACCGCAAACCGTAAACCATAAACCGCTTGATTGAATACTATCCGTGACCTTGTCCAATAACTCTTACGTCCACGGTTACTCCGACAGGGAGAAGAGGCGCCTGGGAGAGCAGGCGGACGTCCTGGCGGGACTTCTCCACCACGATACACTGTATCCGCCCGGCGAGAGGATCCTCGAGGCGGGGTGCGGCGTCGGAGCACAGACCACGATCCTGGCTGACCGAAATCCCCTGGCGGAGTTCGTATCACTGGACATCTCCGAGGCTTCGGTCACCGAGGCGCGGGCAGGGGCCCGGGCGAGGGGGCTGCGCAGGGTCACTTTCGCGGTGGGGGACATCCTCGACCTCCCCTTCCCCGATCATTCCTTCGATCACGTCTTCATCTGTTTCGTCCTGGAGCACCTTCAGAAGCCCCTCTCCGCTTTGGCTTCCCTGAGGAGGGTCCTGAGGGACGGCGGGACCCTCACCGCCATCGAGGGCGACCACGGCTCCGCTTATTTCCATCCCGACAGCTCGGCAGCGAGGCGGTCCATCCAGTGCCTGATAGAGGTCCAGGCGAGAAAAGGAGGGGACGCTCTCATCGGCAGAAAGCTCTACCCGATCCTGGTCGAGGCCGGGTTCCAGGCACCCGGTGTTTCCCCCAGAATGGTCTATGCGGATGCCGGGAGGCCAGACCTGGCGGAGGGATTCACTGTCAAGACCTTCACCGCCATGGTGGAAGGTGTCCGTGAACAGGCACTTGACATGGGACTCGTCGATGAAGAAACATGGAAGGCGGGCATCGATGCCCTGCACCGGACCGCTGAAGGTGACGGTACCTTCTGCTACACATTTTTCAAGGCTACAGCGGTCAAATAAGTGTTCCCATTGAAGCTCCAGGAGCGTACTTTAAGGCAGTGGCGACCCGACCCGCATAAAGGCTCCGCCCGGCGGTGGTGGATCGTCTCGCCAAGTCCTCGGCAGCGGTGTTCCTTTCGTCGGGTCTGTTTCTGACCGCTCCCCGGGCCGAGACCTTATGCCCCGGGCCGGGCATCGTGGTCAGGGGGACCGTCGTCGATGGGGCGGGAAACCCCATACCCGGAGGTTTCGTCAGGATCGTGCCCGGCGGTCGGCTGCCGGGTGCCGAGTGCGTTACCCGGACGGACGGTGTCTTCGAACTCAGATGTCCCTTTGGCAGGTCGGATACCGGGTGTCGTCCGGATGAGAAAAGGTGCGACGGGCAGCCGGACACTGTGCGCCCGATGGCCGGCAGGGCGGGAGATCGGATCACAATGAGGGAGTTCCCCATGGGCGACGTGGAATATGCCGGCGATGACGAAACGATAGAGGTTCCGCCGCTCGTGGCCGGAGCCGCTGCCGGGTAATGAGATCAACGAGCTGGTCCTCGGGTCCTCCATCAGAGTGCCCTCCGGTCTGTCGGCAGGTTCGGTCCGGTTTGAAGGGTCATACTTGAGATGGATCCGGGGTACTCCTTTCTTTAACGGTCTACCCATCGCCTTATCAAGGAGAGGTGTGAATGATCGAATCTCCACCCGATGACCGGGCCAAGAAGCTGGGTTTTTCCCTGAAGGTCCTGGCACTTATTGACCTCCTTGTCGGAGTCCTTCTGGCGGCAGGAGCGCTCTTGATCCTGCGGGACGCATTCCATTTGGTCATTTCCGAGGAATTGATGATAGGTCCATGGACCCTTTCGCTGGCTGCCGGGTCCCTGATCTTCATGGTTATCCTGTCCGGCATGGTGTCCTTCCTTCGTATCCCCTGGGGATGGTTCATCCCCATTCTGACAGCAACGCTTCTGATTGTCATGACACTCCTCACTGAACCGAGGACCCTGTGGATCACGAAGGCCGCTTTCCTCGCCATGCCCCTCCTCGCTGTTCTTCTCTGGATCACCGGTCTGGTCTATTACTTCTACGATCTCTATCGATAGTTAACGTGGCGGACAGGAGGCAGCAAAATGGCTCCCTGGGGAAACGCATCCGGCCGCAATGGACTGCCGGGTCCTGCCGGACAGGCGGCAGGGTTTGCCCTTACGAGCGTTTACAGACGGAACCGCACAGGTAGCGGCCCATGGCCCATTATCTTCCCGACCCGTTCCCCAGGGGACACCGTCGTCCAACGGGTCGGCCCCTCCCTTCGGGAAGGGTCAGCGTTCAAAAAGACTTTGCGGCCGTTCCTTTATCATGCCAACGGCGCAGGTTTTTTTGCCCCACCTGTCAGACATTTCTCGCATTGCTAAAACGACGAGTGATATAATAGGGTTTAATTTAACTAACGGTGTCCCAGCCTCAGGTCAGGCGGGCAGGGGTTGGAAACTGTGGCCGGCATACCCCCACACCCCTCCCTCAAAAGGGCTTCGGCTATATCGATAAGGAGAGGAACGTGTCGCACGCCATCGGCATCTGTCTTGGGGCTACGACCATTTCAACCGCTGAGCGCAGCGGGGAGACCATTAACTTTACCCGCCTCCACCATGAGGGACGTGTCGGCCAAGCTCTCAGAACCGTTCTCGCGGATCGGCGGAATACCCGGGTCGGGATCACGGGGCGCAAGTTCCGCAAACTGATCTCGGTCCCCACCATCGCCGAACCTGAGGCGGTGGAGCTGGCATACGGCTTCATCTCTGAGCGTTATCCCGGCATCGACAGCATCGTCTCCGCCGGTGGGGAATCCTTTATCGTCTATTCACTGGACGGGCAGGGGAGCATACGATCGGTCCACACCGGCAACAAATGTGCCTCAGGGACCGGTGAATTCTTCCTTCAGCAGATCCAGCGGATGGGGCTCACTGTCGAGGATGCCGTTCATATGGCCTCCGATTCGGAGCCCTACAACCTTGCCTCGCGATGTTCTGTTTTCTGCAAGAGCGACTGTACACATGCCATGAACAAGGGCGCGGGGAAGGGAGCTGTGGCCGCCGGCCTGTGCAGGATGCTGGCCGTGAAGATCGTCGAGCTCCTCAGGATGGCGGGAGGCGAGAGGGTCCTGGTCATCGGCGGGGTCGGCCTGAACAGTCCCGTAGTGGACCACGTGCGCACGATCTATCCGCATACCCACGTCCCGGAGGAAGCTCCCTATTTCGAGGCTCTAGGGGCCCTTATTTGGGCCGGGCAGAACCCGCCCCTGACAGAACCCCGCAGAAAGCTGGCCCGCATTGGGGGGAACTCATTTCCCTCCCTGCCGCCCCTGAAGGGAAGCCGGGCTAAAGTCTCCTTCAGAACCGCGTCAACCGGGGATTTTTACCGCGGCGAATACATCCTCGGACTCGACGTCGGCAGCACGACAACCAAGGCGGTTCTTGTCAGGACCGATACGAAGGATATTGTCGCCAGCCGGTATCTTCGTACCAACGGGGATCCCGTGGGGGCAAGCCGGAGTTGCTACGAAGCCATCCTGAGGCAGGTTCCGGCGGGCCTCAATCCCCGGATCATCGGTCTGGGTGTGACGGGAAGCGGTCGGCAGATCGCCGCCCTGCACGCCCTTACCGATACGGTCGTCAACGAGATCGTGGCCCATGCCTCGGCCGCGGTTCACTTCGATCCTGAAGTTGACACCATTTTCGAGATCGGTGGTCAGGATGCGAAATACACTTTTCTGACCAACGGGGTTCCCACAGATTACGCTATGAACGAGGCGTGCTCGGCAGGCACAGGCTCCTTCCTCGAGGAGGCCTGCCGGGAATCCTTCGGCATCGAGACGGAGGGGATCGCCGATATCGCCCTGGGGGCGACCGCACCGCCCAATTTCAACGACCAGTGCGCAGCTTTCATCGGGAGCGATGTCAAGACCGCTGTCCACGAGGGGATCAAGGAGAGGGACATCGTGGCCGGTCTCGTCTACTCCGTCTGCCAGAACTATCTCTCCCGGGTCAGGGGGAATCGAAGAACGGGCAGGAAGATCTTCATGCAGGGGGGTGTGTGCCACAACCGGGCGGTCCCCGTTGCCATGGCTGTCCTCTGCGAGCAGGAGGTCATCGTCCCTCCGGCACCCGGCCTCATGGGCGCCTTCGGTGCCGCCCTGGAAACCGCGAAAAAGATCGAGGCAGGGCTGGCCGAAAAGGGATCCTACGATCTCGAGGAACTGGCGGCCCGTCACGTCCGGTCTCTGGAACCCTTTGTCTGTGGAGGAGGAAGGGAGAGGTGCGACCGAAAGTGTACCATCAACCGGTACGCCGTTAACGGCAAAGTCCATCCCTTCGGCGGTGCCTGCGACAGATACTACAATATCCGGATGGGGAAGGACGTCGACGTCCGCGGCCTGGACCTGGTGAGAGTCAGGGACGATCTCATGTACGGCAGATACGTCCCTCCCGTCGATAACGGCGGGCCACCCACGGTGGGCATTCCGGGGTCTCTCCTCGCCAACACCCTTTTTCCGCTCTATGCCCGTTTCTTCCAGAACCTCGGCCTCCAGGTGCTGAGGAGTACCACGCCCGATCCCCGGGGTATGGAGGCGGCCGGCTCTGCCTTCTGCCTGCCGGTCCTCCATTCCCATGGATATGTCAGGGACCTGCTCGACAGAGGAGCTGACCGGGTCTTCGTTCCCCAGGTGTGCGGTGTAGCTGTGGAGAACAGCCCCGACAAACACTGCACCTGTCCCCTGATCCAGAGTGAGCCCTATGTCCTCAATTCCGCTTTCCACAGCGACCTTTCCCCTCGGCTGCTCACCGAGGTGCTCGATCTGAACCGTTCCGATCACCTGCGCAGGGCGTTCGAGGAGATCGGCATAAAGCTGGGATACTCCCGCAGGCGGGGTGCGGCAGCCTTTGACGAGGCTTGGGGCGGTTTCCTCTCCATCAGGGAGGAGATGAAGGAGTACGGCCGGCGGTTTCTCTCTTCCCTCCCCCCGGAGGAGACGGCCGTTGTCCTCTTCGGCCGGTCATACAACGCATTTTCCAGCAAGGCCAACATGGGGATCCCGGCCAAATTCGCCAGCCGCGGATACCGGATCATCCCCTACGATTTCCTCCCCGTTGAGGAATCGGCCACCCCACCGGTCCCCCGGATGTACTGGGCCTCCGGCCAGACCATTCTCCAGACGGCCAGATACATCCAGGACCGAGAAAATCTTTTCGGAGTCTACGTCACCAACTTCAGCTGCGGGCCGGATTCGTTCATCATCGAATATTTCCGGGATATCATGGGAGACAAGCCTTTCCTGACCCTGGAGCTGGATGCCCATACCGCTGATGCCGGGGTGGACACCCGGATCGAGGCCTTCCTCGACGTCGTAAGAAGCTACAGGGAGCTGAACCTGCCACCTCATGAGAGGACCGGTTTCAGCCCGGCCCGGACTGTTGTCAAGGACGAAACCCTGTTTGTCCAGACCGGGACCGGGGAAAGGCTCAGGCTCACCGATCAGAGGGTCCACGTGCTCGTTCCCTCGATGGGCGATATCGCGGCCGAGGCTTTGGCTGCCGCTTTACGCTACACAGGCGTGCGTGCCAGCGCCGCGAAACCGCCCGGACCGATGGAGCTGACCCTGGGCAAGATGGATGCTTCCTGCAAGGAGTGTCTCCCCCTCATCCTGACCACGGGTTCCCTGAGACGATATCTCCGGGAGCGGCAGGATCCGGAGGAGGTCCTGGTGTACTTCATGCCCGAGGCCAACGGACCCTGCCGGTTCGGCCAATACAGCGTTTTTCTCAGGGAGTTGATCCTGAAGAACCGACTGGAGAACCTCGCCGTCATGTCACCCTCCTGCGAAGACGGTTATGCGGGCCTGCCCGCCCTCTTTCCCCGTCGGGCCCTCATGTCCATCGCCATCAGCGACGGTCTGGAGGACATCCGTGCCGGAGTCCTCACCCTGGCCGCGGACCGCAGGGAGGCCCTGGAGGTTCTGGCCCGTGCGACAAGCTCCATCATCTCGAGCATTGAATCGGACGACGAGGAAGAGTTGAAGATGGTCCTCGCGGAGCAGATGGCCGAACTCTCCGCCCTGGAGAAAAAGCAGTCTCTCGACGAAGTGACCAAGGTCACCCTCACGGGTGAGATCTATGTCAGGCGGGACGGGTTTTCCCGGCATTACCTGGTCGAGAAGCTGGCCGACGCGGGCGTCCTCGTCAGAACAGCCCCCGTCATGGAGTGGATCTTATATGTCTACCATTCGGTAATGAACGGGCTCACCTCTCCGGTGAACCTTCGGCAGAAGTTCACCGTCTGGTTGAGAGATCGATTTGCCCGAAAGAAAGCGGAGGAGCTGCAGGAGATCCTTGTAATGTCGGGATTCTTCGAGAAGCACCCCGTTGATATCAAGTTCCTCCTCGACCGGGGAAAGCGCCTGATAGACCCCAGACTCACCGGCGAGGCGATCCTCACGGTCAGCTCAACCCTTGCCGAGATCGGTGATGAGGCGCACGGTGTGATCAGTATGGGCCCCTTCGGGTGTATGCCGTGCCGCATTGCCGAGTCGATCATCGGACACCGCCTGGTCGAGGACAAGCCGCATTTCTCCAGGAACAGGGGAGACTTCTGGACGGTAAACCGGAACCGGCTGCCGCTGCCGTTCCTGGCCCTGGAGACCGACGGCAACGCTCCTTCCCAGCTCACCGAGACGAGGCTCGAGAGCTTCATCCTCTCGGCCCACCGGCTCAAACGGGAACTCTCCTCCCCGACCGGATCGGACCCGGAATAGCAGGAGTCCGATCTCCTGTATCCGGATCATCAGCGATCCCGAGCGCCAGGGGCCCCGGGCGATTGTCCAATCTGCTGAAGGGAAGTGACAATTTACTACACGGAAGGTGACAATTTAGTCCCCCGATCGGGTTGCCCTTCCCGTCTCTCTCCAAAAAATCATTAATTAATAAAGAGTTACAAAACAGGCGTCTTGGCACAGGACTTGAAAATATCCGGAGAGTGGTCGGCTGCGCCGTGTCAGCCGGCCCGACCGGTTCCGGACCGGCGCGGGAGAGTGGTCCCGACAGTGTTATCAGGGGGAGGGGTGACCCCCCATTCCCCATTGTCGCTGAGTGACGGATTCAGAAAGGAAAAAGGAGGATGGACATGAGGGTGAATATTCTGGTTCTGGTTTTTACGCTGTTTGCCGCCCTGCTGCTGGTTAACCCGGCGTTGGCAGGCGCCGGTGCCTACTTTGGTGCCAGTGTCGGCTCAGGGTCGATTGACTTTGACATTCCAGGTGTCGGTACTTTTGATGACAGTGACACCGCCTTCAAAATTTTCGCCGGATACAAGTTAGTCGGATTCTTCGTTGAAGGTGCCTACGTTGATTTCGGAGCTCCCAGTGAGACTATAGGAGTTGATACTGGAGAGTTCGATGTTATTGCCCTGGTTGCTCAGGGTGGGTACAGTTTCGGCCTGGGTCCGTTGGATGTTTTCGGAAAAGCCGGCATGGCTTTCTGGGACTCGGAAACCAATGTCAACGGAATTCCGGTTGATGATGAAAGCGATAGTGACTTGATTTACGGTGTAGGGGCCGCTGTGAGCCTGGCTGGGTTTGGAGTCAGGGCGGAATACGAGATTATAGATGTGGATGAAGCAGACGTGGAAATGTATTCGGTGGGTATCGTCTTTAATTTCTGATATTATTTTGGAGGAATTTTACCCAAAAAGGGGCCCATTCAACCGGGCCCTTTTTTTTTGGACCCAGTACTTGCTCCTGCCTCCCGAGTGCCGGATGCTAATAATAAAGGCCCCACCCGGGGCCTTTATTATTTTGGATTTTGTATTCGATCTCAGCTCAGCCAGCGTTTGCGTCGCCTGTAATGTTTGACGTCCCGGTAACTCTTCTTTTCCCCCACTTTGGACAGCCCGAGATAGAACTCCTTGACGTCCTCGTTTTCCCGCAATTTCTCGACGGGATCGTCCAGGACGATCTTGCCGTTCTCCATGATGTAG
>CP070719.1:1167529-1176023 GCA_020350725.1 bacterium | reverse complement strand
TGCGAGGGGGAGATAGGGAGAGGGGGCGAAAAGCAGACGCGGGGAAAAAACGAATCACGAATCACAAATCACGAATCACGGCGGTCTTCAACCGTAAACCGTGAATGGTGAACGGTGAACTGTGAACTGGTCTTTACGAATCACGAATCACAAATCACGAATCACTGATTCACCAACCGTGAACTGTTATTTGATGACGCCGTGAAATCCGGCACCGCACTCGGGGCAGCTCGCTGATCCGTCCCCTGCCGCGG
This sequence comes from bacterium, assembly GCA_020350725.1. Taxonomy (GTDB): domain Bacteria; phylum BMS3Abin14; class BMS3Abin14; order BMS3Abin14; family BMS3Abin14. The sequence continues at coordinate 1,175,769 of CP070719.1, read as the reverse complement.
CAACGAGGTTCCTGACCAGAGAAAAGCCGGCCCTTTCCAGAAGGACGTGACCGCAAGCATGGCACAAGGTAAGATCCTGACTCTGGGGAACATTACCGAGGTAGACATATTTCAGGCCCGCCTGCTCTCCGGCATGACGGGCTTTCTCCAGCGATTTCAATGGTGTAGGCGGTCTGTCGGTCATCCTGTGGGTCGGGTGGAAGCGCGAGATGTGCCATGGAATGAGAGGATCCAGGGATGCGATGAAATCGGCGTAGAAGGCGAGTGATCCATCGTCGTCGTTGAGACCCGGGATAAGCAGCGTGGTGATCTCTATCCAGACACCCGCCTCGTGAAGGGCCCGAATGGTCTCCAGGACCGGTTCCAGACGACCGCCGCAGATGTTCCGGTAGTGCTCTTCCGTGGCCCCCTTCAGGTCGATATTGGCCGCATCAAGCCATGGCGTGATGGTCTGGACGGTCTCGGGAGTCATGAACCCGTTGGTCACGAACACATTGGCGATCCGGCTTTCGGAGGCCAGGATGCCGCAGTCGCGGGCGAATTCAAGGAAAACCACCGGTTCAGTATAGGTATAGGATATGGAGAGACAGCCGGCCTCCTCCGCGGACCGGACAACCTCCTCAGCCGTCCTTGTCACGCCCGGTATGGGGGTGACCCGGGGAGCCTGCAGACTGATCTGAAAATTCTGGCAGTGATGACAGGACATGTTGCACCCGGCGGTCGCGATGGAATAGGAAAGGGAGCCGGGAAGAAAATGGTAGAGGGGTTTTTTCTCAATGGGATCGACGTTCTCGGCCACGAGCCTGCCGTAGACCAGGGTGTAGAGGGTCCCTTCCCTGTTTTCCCGGACTTGGCAGATCCCCCTTCTACCGCGGACGACTCGGCATCTGTGGGCGCACAGCTCGCAGACAACCCACCCTTCCGGAGATCTGCTGTAGAGGATAGCTTCCTGTGCCATTTCAGGGTGCGATCAGGAGCCTGCCGGCGTGAACCGGTGTCTGCACTGGGGGCATTTGATCCGGACCTTTTTTCTGCTGTACATTTTGGCTGCCTCAACGGATCCGGCCACGCCGCATTGGGGGCAGGAGACCTTGACCTTGGCGTTCCGGTCCATCGCCATAGTCGCGTCGTCGCTTGACCGGGAGACGAGTTGAACGTCCTCGGCAGGCGACCGGGGCAGAACGACCTGAAGGGTATAGCTGCCGACCGCGATCCGGTCACCGTCCTGGAGGGTGAACTCGCGGGTGAAGTGATCATTGACGAAGATCCCGTTCAGGCTGTCCAGATCCCTGACGATGACCCTTCCGTTCTTCTCCTCGAGGGCGGCATGTTTTCTGGAGATGCCTGGATCGTTGAGCGTGAGGTCCGCGTCCTGCCCTCTTCCGATGATGAAGGGATACTCTCCGACAGTGACCCTCCTGAGAGTCCTGGTCCTGTCCCTGACGATGATCTCAGGGAACGACCGTGTGTAGTGACGGAACACCCCGCCCGTGTACCGGGGCTCACCTTCGAGGTAGTCGGGGGCCGGTGAGGTGGCCATGTCCTGAAAGACCCTTATTCTGACCTGTTTCCCCTTGATCTGGTCCACCTGGATCTTTTTAAAAAGATCCAACCACTCCATGCCTCCGGATGCCTGAAGGATCTTGTCCGAGAAATAGGCCTTGACCACCTTGCCTCCCTTGACAAAAACGATGCTGAAACGGCCCTCCTGGATGAGGGTCACCAAGGCGTCACTGCGGCCTTCCATGAGCCCGACAACCAGGTTTTCAATCTTGATCAGCTCCGAGGCCCCTTCCGTGTCCGGGGTGCTGTCCTGTATGACGAGTATGGATTTGAGCAGAACGGGATCGGCCTGGAAAAAGGAGAGAAGAATATGGGGATTCTGGGCAAGGTAGACGAAAAAGTCCCTGATCGGCGTGGGTTCGATGCTCCCCTTTGCCGACATGACGCCGGCGGAATAGGGTTTCCCCTGGAAAATGAGGAGGTAGCGGCGTTCAGGCGCATCCTCGTTAACGGACGTCATGCAGAACCCGTATTCGAGTGACGACAGCTCACCCTCCCCCTCCAGGATACGGTCAAAGAGAGCCGGCTCCGGGTGGATATCCTCGAGAACGACCCCCGAGAAAGGGAATGGTGTACCGCCGGATGCTGTACCCGCCATGAGATAGCCTCTCCTTCCATAGAGGATAACCGTGTGGAGTGATGTTAGCTCACAGTACGCATGTTGACAAGGGTGATACGGGAATCATACTATGGCTCTCACTGAGCGGAAGGAAGTCCCCGTTCCAGAGGGAAACCCGACGCGGGGAGAAATGAGTCCAGAGTCCAGAGGCCAGTGTCCAGAGGGGCGCTTTGGCGAGGAGTCGAGAGGGCGAAGGGGAGACGCGGGGACAAATGAGTCCAGAGTCCAGGGCCCAGTGTCCAGAGGGGGCGGTGGGGCGAGTGGGCGAAGGGAAGACGCGGGGAAAAAGCGGTTGTCATTGCGAACCGCTACCCGGGTGAAGCAATCTCGATGGCCGAGACTGCTTCGGCCCTGAAACAGCCTCGCAGTGACAGGTGTTGTCATCGCGAGCTGTCCATGAGCGAAGCGATCTCGGGAAAGGCATTTACCACAGAGGGCCACAGAGCGGTCCCTTTCAGACCGCATCACAGAGGGCCACAGAGATGTTTTCAGTTTTGGATTTTGGATTTGGGATTTGGGATTCGTTAACTAATCACGAATCACGAGTCACTAATCACGGAAGTTATATTTTGGACTTTGGATTGATCTCTAATCTCTAATTTCTAATGCTCTGCTTTATACTATAAACCGTAAACCGAAAACCGGGAACTGATCAATGGCCGACTACACCTCTGCGGAGATCTTACGGAAGAAGGAGCGCGGCGAAAGCCTTGCCGGGGCCAACCTGGTAAGGATCGATCTCAGGGGCGAGGACCTTTCCGGCCTGAACCTCCATGAGGCCAATCTCCAGTACGCGGATCTCTCCAGTGCCGACCTCTCCGGTGCCGACCTCTCCGGTGCGGACCTCTCCTACGCGAACCTTTCAGGGGCAACGATGCGATCGGCCCGTCTGGACAGGGCCAAGCTTGTCGGAGCGGATCTGCAGAGCGCCAAGGCCTCAAGCGCCAGTTTTTCAAGCACCAATATGGATGACGTGAAGATCAACGACTGCGACCTGTCCGCCGCCAATCTGTCAGGAGCCGCTCTGAGGAGGTCCCACGGTAATACCGTTCAGGCACCGGGCGCAATACTCGACGGGGCGGACCTGGAAGAATCCCGTCTGGACGGCGCAAATCTGAGAGGAGTATCTCTCGGCGGGGCGAACCTGACCGCCAGTTCCCTCGAGAAATGCGACCTCTCCGGAGCCGACCTCAAGGGGGCAAACCTGACGAGGGCCGATCTGCGGGGAGCGGCCCTTTTCTCAACGGGCTTCTTCGAAGCCACCATGCTGAAATCCGACCTCACCGGGGCCAGGGGTCCCGGAGCCGACTTCTCGCTCTCCAACCTCACCGGCGCCAACCTCACCGGGGCCGTCTTTAAGAAAGCCACCTTCAGGGGCGCCGAGATGTCGCAGGGCCTCCTGACCGGCACCGACCTGAACGAATGCGACTTCAGTTACGCCCGGATGACATACGTGACGGCCGAGGAGGCCGATCTCGGAAGGTGCTCTTTTGTGGGCACCGTGCTGAAGGAGGCCAAGCTGAAGAAATGCGCCGTTCAGGGTGCCGATTTCACCGGTGCCAGGATGTCCGGGTGCAGTCTCATCGGTTCGAACCTGACGGGGGCCATCCTGAAAAACGCCGACATTACCCGAGCCATAGTCGTCGGCACCGACCTCTCGCGGGCTGATCTTTCCGGAGCGACCGTGGTCGGGACCGACCTTCAGGATGCGAAACTCACGGGGACAAGACATCCGTCGCTGGATTGAGAGGCGCTAACCAAAGTTCACCGTTTCCAGTTTACGGTTGTTAAACCGCCGTGATCAGTGATTTGTGATTCGTGATTAGGTAGCACCCGTGATTAGTGATTCGTAATTAGTGATTCGCGTTTTTTCCCCGCGTCCCCATGTCTCCGCGCATTACCTGTCATCGCGAACTGCCTTCAGGTGAAGCGATCCGGAAAATCTTGGATTGCCGCGTCGCCCTCGTCCCTCTCGTAACTCCTCGCAATGACAACCGCTGTTTCTCTCTGCCTCTGATGTCCAAGTCCCGTGTCTGAGGTGCCACGTTCCAGGTACTAACTGTTCACCGAGAGCTGAGTCCTAAGTACTAAGTGATATGTGATAAGTAACAGCTCAGTATACTTATCTCTTATCACTTATCTCTTAGAACTATACATCCACCCTCCGCCCCATCTCCCCCTCGTTAGAAGATTGAGGTTCCAGGCCATGTGGTCAGTATCGGTGTAACGAGGTATGGAGGTATCGAGGAATTAAACCTCAGGTGCCTTCTTTATTGTTCTAAACACCTCGATACTTTCCTACATCGATACTTCGGTACCCATTACCTTTAAATCGTTCCTCTGGACGCTGGACTCTGGACTCTGGACTGGTTTTTTCAGGTTCTCAGGATGACCTTCATATCCTCGATGGCCTCATCCACGCTGGGATACCTTTTCTCCACGTTCTTCTCGATGCAGCGGAGGATAAAGCGATTGAGGCTGTCTGAGATCTCGGGGTTGTGAGTGTCGGGAGAGGCAGGCGCGGTGTGGACATGATGGTACATGATGTCCCCTTCCTTGAAGGGTACCGTGCCGGTCAGGAACTCGTAGAGCGTGATTCCCAGGGAGTAGAGATCGGCCCGACTGTCGACCTGGCCGCCAAGGATCTGCTCCGGCGCCATGTAGTAGGGTGTGCCCGCCATCTGGGTGTGGTTCTTTCTGCCCTCCTCCACCGCCCTGGCCAGGCCGAAATCTGTTATCTTGACCAGTTTCTCGCCTCCTGACCAGAGGAGGTTCGCCGGCTTGATGTCCCTGTGGACGATACCCCTGCTGTGGGCATAGGAGAGGGCCCGCATTACCTGCCCGATGAGGACGAGGGCCGGTTTGACCTCGAATTTGCCCTGGTTTTCAAGAAGATCCTTGAGGGATTCGCCCTCCACAAACTCCATAATGATATAATATTCTCCACTGTCCTCATCGGCGTCGAATATGGTCACGATGTTGGGATGGGAGAGTTTAGCGGCCGATTTAGCTTCCCTGAGGAACAGATCCAGGACGCGCTGGTTCCTCTGGACGTGGGGCGGAAGGGCCTTGTAGGCCACCTCCCTGTCCAGGAGTGTGTCCCTGGCCCTGTAGACGACCCCCATTCCCCCCCTGCCGACCTCCTCGATGATCTCATAACGGCTTGCCTTGGCCGCCTGCCGGGGAGCGGAGGGACGGGTGAGGTCCGGCGATCCCTGGCCTGCCTGGTGAGGCTGCCGGACGGAGCCCCCTCCCGGCGTGGAATTGCCGATCACCGCCCTGAGGGATTGAAGAAGATCCTTGACGTCCCGGTAGTGGTAATCGACGAGAAGGATCTTCTCGAAGAGAGAAACCGCCCCCTGGAACTGGCCGTCCTCCTTGAGGGACGTCGCGTACCGATAGAATGAATCCAGGTTATCTCTCCTGACGTCCTTGTCGCCAAGGGATTTCTGATAGCTGGAGATGGCCAGAGACCAGATCTGTTGTCCGTAGAAAAGATCCCCCAGCAGACGATTGGCATCCCGGTAATCGGGGCTCTTTTCCTCTACCTTCTGAAGGGCATCGGTAGCCTCTTTGTCCATCCCGAGCCTCATCAACAGGCGAGCCGCCTGCATGAACGCCCCCGCCTCCATCAGCGCCTCGGCCTCCCGCTCCGTCTCGCCGACCTTCTGAAAGATCCGGGCGGCCTCTTCCGCTCGGCCGGAGGAAAGAAGCAGTGCAGCGGCCTCGGATGGCCGATCCATCCTCACAAGGAGGTCGGCCGCCTTAGAGTTGTCACCGCCCCTCTGGAAGGCTTTTGCCGCGTTCTCAAGGTCGCCGGACTCCTGGTGGATCCGGGCAGCCCTGTTCCAGTCGTTCAACCGCTCGAAGAGTTTGGCGGCCTCCGCCTTCTTGCCCTCCGTGTAGAGGGCCTCGGCGATCTGGGCTCCCCCCGATTCCGGTGCGTCGACGGACTCGAAAATGCGGGCAGCGGACAGGGTGTCGTTGGCCTTGATGTAAAGCTCGGCTGCCCTGGTTGTCTGGCCGAGTTCCTCGAAAAGGGAGGCGGACTTTCCGAAATGGCCCCCGCTTTCCAGAACCTGGGCAGCCTTCTCCCTCTGCCCGCTCTGGATAAGGCTCGCGGAGGCCTGGGCGGCAAGATTCATCGTAACCCTGTCTTCCTCCGGTTTCACCGAAGAATCCCGCCGGCTGATCCTGTCCTGAAGGGCCCTCATGAGGTGGGAAGCTGCGCTGGAGTGATCACCCGAATTCGCCAGGAGCTCTCCGGCTTTCTGGAAAAATCCGCTTCGGGCGTAGGCCTCCGCCGACCGCTGCGTCTGACCACCCTTGACAAAGAGCGGAGCAGCCTCGTGAAGCAGCCCTATGTCGGCGTAGGTTTCGGCAGCCCTGATATAGTCCTTTGCCTTCAGAAAATACTCCGCCGCCCGGTCCATGTCGCCCATGCGGAAGAAACACTCGGCGGCGTTTCTGAAGTCGTTGAACTCCAGACACGAATCGGCCGCCCGCTGAAACTCGCCAACCTTCACGAACGCCTTTGCCGCCTCCTTGAACATCCTCGCCCGGGAATAGAGATCGCCAGCCTCGAGGTAGCTTCCTCTTTTCTCTGCCTTTCGGGCCTTCTTGGCCAGAACTCCCCCTGGCCGGTCGACGACTGCCGCCGAGGGTCGGCTCCGGAACAGATGCATGATAAAGAAAAGGAGGGAAAGGCCTGCTGCCGTGACGCTGATGGAATCCATCAGATCCAGGCCCCACGGTGAAGGAACCGAGTGCTGAGCCAGAAAGGATTCGATTATGCCTTGGTACTGTTTCAACATGGAGAGTGATTATAAGAGAAACGGTGTCATAGCTCAACTGAAAGCAGCCGTCAGCGCTTTGAACTTACCGCGTGGGTTCCACCGGCAGACGACCCTCTTCGATCCGTCTGCTGTGGGGAAAAAATAAACCCGCTCGGATAAGCGGGTTTCCATTGAATGTTTGTCCGGCCTCCCGTCAAATCTTTACAATGACCTCGGCTCGGTGATATCTGTCCTTCGGGCCAAATCTTACCCGAACAGCTGAAGCATGAGAAAAGTCGTCAGCAGTTGAATCCCTACCACACCGCTGGTTGAGAGCTTGGCGGGTTGAGTTACGATGGTGGTCCTCCCCTCTCGAATGGCCTGGAAGATGCTCTCCATATCGGGTTCGGAATCGATGAGGGTATAGGTGTAGTCGAGCTGCTTGAGGGAATGCGCATCCGACAGGCCGAGAATGGGCAGATCTCTCGCCGAGGCCAGATCCTGCGCCCTCCGATTGAAATTGACCTTGTGCGTATAGAGATGGGAATACTCCACGGCATCGAACAGGTGGGAAAAACGGTCAAGGAGATTGCCGAGGCAGTTGTAGTTCGGATAATAGGGATGGGGAGCCACGACGAAAACCCCTTTGGCCCGGAGCCTCTTGATGTCGAAGAATGTCAGTCGGTCCCACTTCTCGTCGAGGCCGTCCACCCCGTACAGAAGGACATGCTTCCCCATGACCGTTGCCTCGACGCCCGGGATGAGAAAGATCCCACGCTCAGCAGCATAGTCAGACAGGTCCTGGCTGTAGGTAACCGTATTGTGGTTGGTTATGGAGAGGACTTGATATCCCCGCCGGGCGGCGGTATCGATGAGCTGTTTGGCGTCGTACTGGAGTTGGTGCCTTGGGTCTTCCTTGCTGTGAAGGTGAATATCGCACTTGAGACGCATCTTTCCTGGTGTACCTCCTAAAATAAGGCCGGGGGAACTCTATCCTCGCCGGCCGAATTGCGTTCGGGTATAGCTAACAATTATGGACCAATTTGTCAACAGTGCAGGGCCGATCTTATCGATTATGTCGGTATTTTTGTGGTCGAAAAACGGAAACCCCGGGGAAAGATGACCGGTTCATGGTTTACGGTTGAGACCATCGTGATTAGTGATTCGTAATTGGTGATTCGAAAAGACTGGTTCACAGCCCGCCCTGCCTGCCGTGAGCTTGTCGAACGGAGCCTGTCGAAGGGTTCACGGTTCGCAGTTGAAAATAGCCGTGATTAGTGATT
>CP070719.1:1162412-1167429 GCA_020350725.1 bacterium | reverse complement strand
GGGGTCAGAGCATATATTGGCACGCTCTCTGCTCTCTGTCCGGCATGGCCAGGAAACCCCGCATCATCCAGACCGAATACCCCTACCACCTCGTCTGCCGAACCAACAACAGAACCTTCCGCTTCCGACGGAAACAGATCACCCGCATCGTCTTCACGACTCTCTCCGAAGGAGCCGAAAAATATAACGTTCTCCTCCATCACGTCGTCCTCATGGCCAACCACTACCACATCGTCGCCACCGCCACCGAAACCAACATCCACCGCTTCATGCAATACGTCAACTCAAGAATCGCTGTCCGGTACAACCGGACAGTGGGCCGGACAGGACACCTGTGGGGCGACCGGTACCGGTCCTGCATTATCGCCACCGACGACCACTATCTGGCTGTGGTCCGGTACATCTACCGCAACCCGTCGAGGGCTGATGTCGTGAAGGACCTGGCGGACTTCGCCCCGTCGTCCCTCCAGTTCTACGCCTTCGGCAAAAAGGTGGACCTCCTCCTCACCGACGATCATCTGGTCCTCAATCTGGGACGGGACCGGAAAAGGGTAGCCGCATACTTCCAGATCCTCGTCCTGGACGAGAACGCCCCCTTTCCTCCGGATAGCCATATGCAGGCCGCTTTGAGAAGGATGTTCTACGGACCGGCCGACTTCGTCCAACACATGGCCGATACCCACCTCGCCTGACAGGAAACCGCTCCTCTTATCGCCCTCTCTACCCACCGGTGCGCCTGAATACACTATAGTCGGACCGTTCCGGGCCCGCGTCTGACCAGCAAGCCACATCATCCCCCTTTTCTGACCGTCCGAAAAGGGCCAGAGGCACCAAAAAAGCGCCTCAGGCCCCCTTCAACCAACGGAAACCCACATCCTCACCAAAAAACTCTGACCCCATGATCCATGATCATGATTCGAGGATTGCATTTGGCGGTTTCTAATCCTTGTTTCCGATTTTGAATTCAAGCATTGAGACTCGTTCGGTTCACAGATTTACATTTTGCTTTACTTTTGCACCGTTGAGGATTTAGGCTTGTCCTCGTTTTGTAACCAGGAATCGTTGAACGCATAAACGGGTCTTTTATCAAGGAGGTGTCATGGAAATCTCTGAGTACACGGAATTTTTATTGGAGGCCAAGGAAGAGAAGGGTTTGACATTTGAGGATCTTGGCAGAAAAGTCGGTCGCAGTGAAATGTGGATTGCGGCACTGGTCTTCGGTCAGGCCCAGGCCTCTGCTGAGGAAGCTGAGACAATTATCTCTGAACTCGGTTTGGAGGAGGATAAGGAAGCAATAGAATATTTCCTTACCTCCTTTCCCAGTAAAGGGCTGGGTCCCGTGGTCCCTACCGATCCCCTCATCTACCGCCTCTATGAGATCATGCAGGTCTACGGCTTTCCTTTCAAGGCGATCATTCACGAGAAGTTCGGCGACGGGATCATGAGCGCCATTGATTTTACCTTTGATGTGGAAAAGGAAAAGGACCCCGCGGGGGACCGGGTCAAAGTCGTCATGTCGGGCAAATTCCTCCCCTATAAGGTTTGGTAGAGCGTTCCACCTCAAGCCGACGCGTTCCTTCGGAAAAGCAGGTCCTGAAGTCGTTGATCGGGACCTGCTTTTCTATTCCTACTGTCGGCAACCGAATCGGTTTTGCCATGGAACTGCTTCAGGGAGTGACGAGGGACTCTGACCTTAGTATCGCCGTATCCTCAGTCTCCCAATATAGAATGGTCCAAGGGTAGTCCAGAGGAATAGAGGTATAATTATAAAGGTAAGGGATCGGTAGAATTCCAATTCCCCTTGGCTGGTCGCTTGGACCTCGAGAAAGGGGGTCCAGGGTGAGAAGCTATTTCCTGTGCGGTTTCGTGACAATCCTTTTCTCGATATCAGGTGTATTGGGTCTTCCGGCTGCCGACAACCCGCATCCCAGAAGCCCCTGCGCGTGGGATAGTTGCCATGCAAAGGATCCCGCGGAAGGTGATATTCTTCTCCTGAAGAAGTCCATCGACGAGACGTGCTGCTTCTGTCACACCGAAAAATGCTCTTATACCGAGGGCATGAACCACCTCTCTAATGTCGACCAATGGGATCGAAATGAATTTGTCCGTCCCAAGAGCCTACCCCTGTATGATGGATTCATCACGTGCATGACCTGCCATTACAGGATAAAGCCGCAGGGTGTCGATTACAGGATGGTTCGCATTGTGGCCATTGAGGATGATAATGTTACCTGGGAGGAGCTCTGCAGGGACTGTCATGCTCACCACTGATCCCGAGGAGTGATGCGGGAAGAGAAAAAACGAACCCGTAGTGGTCCGGTTGGGTTTTCCTGACATGACCTGAAGCGCTCTGACCCCGATTACCCCATGGTCTCTCTGGCCGAGGCGAGGCAGAAATTCTTTGATGCCAAGAAACAGGTCATGTCAGGGATCGATCCAGCCGGTGTCCGAGATGAACGGAGAGAGATGGCCACCATGGCCGAGCTTGCCGATGAATACCTCACCAACTGGGCTCGAAAGAGAAAAAAGACGCTGAGGTGCTCTGACCCCGGTGACCGGTGACAGCCGGTGTCCGGGATGAACGGAGAGAGATGCCCACCATGGCCGAGCTTGCCGATGAATACCTCACCAACTGGGCTCGAAAGAGAAAAAAGACGCTGAGGTGCTCTGACCCCGGTGATGGTGGCCGTATCTTCATCAGCTAGCGTTAAGAATCATTTTCACCGCCCAGGAACAGAAGGAACCGGATCTCGGAAGGGGGATTTGGGACACCCTAAAGGACGAATTGCTCCCAGAAATGTTCCCATAAAGGAAACAAAAGAAAAGGACTCACAGAAAAAAGCTGCAAGTCTCCGATTTTACTGGAATCTGGGAGCGGACTTCCCTCACTCGCTTTATCGCGTTACTCAGAACAGGTTCTCAGGTGACCTTCGGTCAGGTTCAAGTCCGGCCGGCATACCAGCCATGACTCCAAAAAGAAACCCCATCTTTAGCGGATGGGGCGTTTTTTTGGAGTGGAGCCGGGAAGCGGACTTGAACCGCCGACCTACTGATTACGAATCAGTTGCTCTACCGACTGAGCTATCCCGGCGTGTCAAAGACAGCGGCATATATACGTCAAACGGTATTGGGGTGTCAAGGAAATGGGACCGCCGGCCGCTGACTTGAACCGGGATGTCGGGGTGACGGTTTATCGATGCTGCTTTAAGAACTCAGAAGATCTTCCCCCGACACTCCTAAGTGTCCACCATAGCCTTGGCGAAGGTGGATACCCCCGCACACCGGTACGTAACCTACGCGACCACCTCTATCCGTCGGTTGACGAGATCGATGGTCCTGATCCTGCCCGCGATGAGAGATTCACCTCCCTTCATGTCCATCAACCGGATCTGGTTGCCGTCGATCTCCATGATATCAATATCATCCAGGTGGCGATGTCCGCCGGGGTAATAGAGAATAAAGGCCGATTCACCGCACATGTGCTTTCCTTTCGTTAAATCGATCCAAAGTCCAAAATCCAATAAGAAAGTTCACGGTTCACAGTTCCCGGTTCACAGCTGGAAACCGCCGTCATTCGTGACTTGTGATTCGTGATTCGTGTCTTTCTCCGCGTCTCCGCGCCAGCTTTTCCCATTGGGGCTTGGGTCTCGGGTCTTAGGACTATCTATCCCGCCCCCTCGCCCCTGCGCCCATTCGCCCCTTCGTCTATCGCTTTCCTCCCCTCGGATCCTTCTGCAGCAGTCCGTATTTTCTCAGGCGTTCCCGCAGGGTATTGCGGTTGATCCCAAGGATCTTGGCAGCCCTGATCTGGTTTCCTCCCGAGGCCTCCATCATCAGTTCGAACAGCGGTCTTTCCAGCTGGGAGAGGAGCTGATCGTAGAGATCGCCGCCCTCCAGATGTTTCCAGGAATCGACGATGTCCGTCAGCCTGGCGCGGAGGAGATCCTCAAGGGAGCTTCCGCCCTCGCCATCAGCGGCCGCAGGCGGGATATCCAGGCCGAGATCGTCCGGTTGGACAACCGGGCCGGACGCGAGGACCGACGCTCTCCTCAGTGTGTTCATCAGTTCCCTGACGTTGCCGGGCCAGTCGTAACGACCGAGGACCCCCCGGGCCTCCTCGGACAGTCTCTTTATCGGCTGCCGGTTCTCCTCGGCAAAGACCTTGAGAAAATAGTCCGACAGAATGGGGATGTCCTGTTTCCGCTCCCGCAGGGGAGGGACGTGAAGGGTGACCACGTTGAGGCGGTAGAAGAGGTCCTCACGAAAATCACCGGATTTTACGGCCTGCCTCAGGTCTCTGTGGGTGGCCGATATGACCCGGACGTCCGCCGCCAGGCTGACGTGCCCGCCCACTCTCTCGAATTCCCGGTTTTCAAGGACGCGGAGCATCTTGGCCTGCAGATTCAGGGGCATGTCGCCGATCTCATCGAGGAAGATCGTCCCCCCTTTTGCCACCTCAAATTTGCCCTTTCGGGTCTCGGTTGCCCCCGTGAAGGCTCCCTTTTCATGGCCGAACAGGACACTCTCCAGCAGATCTCCCGGAATTGCCGAGGCATTGACGGCAACGAACGGGTGCTGCGCCCTGGCGCTGAACCGGTGTATGGCCCTGGCGACAAGTTCCTTGCCCGAGCCGCTCTCGCCAAGAATGAGGACGGTCGCGTCGGTGGCAGCCACTCTTCCCATGGCCTTGAACATCTCCTCCATGATGGGCGAGCTCCCGATCATGTCCTCCATCCGTTCGGGCCGGAACTCGGAAACAACAGGGACGCCGGCGGCGTCAATCTGAGACAACCCGCGCTTCACGTAGTCGACAAGCACCGGAATGTCGAAAGGCTTGGGAAGGTAGTCGAACGCGCCATGACGCATGGCCTCAATGGCGTTCGTCATGACGTTCTGGGCGGTGATGATCAGGACCGGTATGTCCGGGTCTCCTTCCTTCATCCTCTGCAGGACGGACAGGCCGTCCATATCCGGCAGGAGAATATCGAGGATCACCATTTCGAATTTCTCCACCCCG
>CP070719.1:1150680-1162312 GCA_020350725.1 bacterium | reverse complement strand
GTCCAAAATCCAAAAGGACAGTTCACAGTTCACGGTTGGCAAAGAGCCGTGATTAGTGATTTGTGATTCGTGATCAGTAAATTCCAGTTCACCGTTCACGGTTCACGGTTCACGGTTATAGATTGCTTCACGCGGTTTCCTGTTCGCAATGACAGACTCCTTTTCGCCTGCCCTGAGCTTGTCGAAGGGCCCCCTCGCCCTCTCTGGACTCTGGACGCTGGCCTCTGGACTCACTTCTCTCCGCGTCAGAAGATTGAGGTTCCACGCTATCCGGTCGGTATCGGTGTCACGAGGTATGGGGGTATCGAGGAATTCAACCTTGTGTTCCTTCTTTATTGATCTAAACACCTCGATACTTAGCTACCTCGATACTTCGGTACGCATTACCCTTAAATCGCTCCCTCTGGACTCTGGACGCTGGCCTCTGGACTCATTTCTCCCCGCGTCCGCTTCTCCCTTTCCCCTTTCCCCTTTCTCCTTTTTACTCTCTTTTAATACTCCTGATACGGCGGCATGTTCGTCTTCTTCGCCATCTCCCTGAGCCGGTCGAAATCGGTGTCCCTGATGGGGACGAAGCCGTCGACCTCGGCCGCCCTGAGGACGGCGACCACCTCCTCGCCCACCGGCACCGTCACGTCGCCGGTCAGGTTCATGAGCGCGGACCGGACGGCGTTCCTGGTCTCCTCCGGGACGGACGGCGAAACCCCGAAGACGCAGTACGGCACAGCGTCGTTTCTGGCGATGATCCTGAGGTCATCCCCGCCGATCTTTCTCTGGGCCACCATGATCTCCAGGTCGAGGAGGGGCACCGCCGCCGCGTCGTAGGCGCCCATCCACACACCGTAGACCACCTTCTCGTGTTTGTAGGCGCCCCACGGGATGGCGTAGAAGTCGAGGTCAACCTCCGGATCGATCCCTGCATTCAGGAGGAGCTCGTACTGGGCGAGGTAACCGGTGGGTGACATCATGGGCCCGAAGACCATGCTCCTGCCCTTCAGGTCGGCAAGGGTCTCGATGTCGCTGTCGGCCCTCACCGCTATCCCTCCCGCTGCCATGGTACCCATGCTCCCCCTTTTCTCCCCGGCCAGGGGCTCGAGTCCCTTCTCGCGCATCATGATGTAGAGCAGGGAATTTGTGTGGGTGATGTCGAGTTCTCCCCTCTCGTAGGCCTCGGGCACGTCGAAGGTATTCAGATAGACCGGCTCGATGGGGAGGCCGGTGACCTGGGAGACGTGGCGGGTGAGGGGCTCGAACCTCCTCCGTGTGTCCTCGACGCTGTCGCAGATCATGAAACCCATCCGCAGGGGTCTGGTCTCCGCCTGAACCTGCCGATCGGTTTTTCCCGTCTCACCGGCCGGACCCTTACAGGAGGGCAGAGGCAGGAGAAGGGCGGCCAGGATCAGGATCGCCCCGGCCGGCAGCGCTCTCGTTGGGGGAGCGGGCACCCGGGGAACAGGAGGAAGTATCTTCACCGCGGGCTTCTTCACAGCATGTCTCCTTCCCTGAGAAGGTCGAGGGCCACCTTGCGCGCCCCGCTTCCTCTCCGAACCAGATCTATCGACCTGTCGAGGTCTTTTCCATCGAGACCCGCCGAGAGGACGGACAGGTACTGCCGGACCAGGCTGAACTGCAGCTGTCCCGCCGCCTCCTGCCCCATGATCAGTACGTACCGGCTGGTTCCAACCCGGATGGCGGGGTCCATCTTGACCAGGCCGGACGGCCCGCTCTCCCAGCCGTCGGCCGGCACGAGGGCCATGGGGGACTCCCGGGCGATAACACCGTCCAGACAGGAGGCGGTCCCCTTCCTGCCCTCCGCGAGGATCTCTCTGCCCATCTGTTCGCCCATGTAGGCCGCCACGATATTGGCGGCCAGGGATTCATCGGCGCCCTCGGGATAAAGGAGGTAGATGGTCCGTCCCATGTGCGCCTGGACGGGAGTTCCCGCCGACAGCAGGAGCAGGGTCAAAAGCCATCTCAGAACAGCCAATGGATCAGACCTCCCGCGAAACAGGCGCCGATGACGACCCCCTGGACGAGGTAGGGCAGCACCGGAACCGCCTCCCTTCTCGCGATCTTGAGGATCGCGAGAAGGGAGAGGGCCGTGCCGCCGGCCACCAGGAACGCCGAGAGGGGCCTCAGGGCAGCTAAAGGAAGGAGGAGGCCGGGCCTCGGGAGGATGCCCAGCTCCTCGATCGCCATGTAGGTTCTGATGCCGGTGGGGTCGGCGGCGGCCAGGCCGATATAGGCCACCTTCGCGTTGAGCTTAACAGCCGCCAGGGCGAGATGTCCCCCCAGGAGCACGGGCACGACAGAGGGCATGAGAACGGTGGCCAGTCCCAGCACGGAGTCGTTTCCGTTCACCAGCCTTTCCTCGTCGTCCTCGCCGCCCCTCTCCCCTCCCCCTGCCGACTGCCGGGCCAGCCAGAGACGGACAGGGAAAACCCTCCTCCCCTTCTGTCCCCCTTCTCCCGGATCGTTCACCGGCTGCCGGTGCAGGGACCTGCCCCAGCCGACGAAGAGGGATGGTGTGACGAGGATGACGAGGGGAAGGGCGAAGCCGACCCAGAAGAGGTAGAGGGGTCTGGCGAGGGCAGCCCCGGTCACCCCCGCAAGCGCGCTCACCGGGAGGGCCAGGATATCCTGGAGAGCGGGCCAGAACCTGGAGAAGCTCAGGAGAAGGAAGCCCATTACCGCCGCGGCCAGGACCGTGTCCGAGAGCCTCGGGTACCTCTCGTTCCAGACGGACGAAAAGGGACTCCGGAGGGCGAGCTTCACGTTGTCCAGGGGACAGGCACGCATGCAGTTGAAGCAGAGCAGACACCTTTCCGCTCCCTCCATCTCCCACACCTTGAGGTTCACGGGGCAGGGATGGCGGCGGATCCGTAACGCGGACCGAAGCCTGCCCAGGGCCATGTGGAGCCAGTGCTCGCTTCCCCTGACGCATTCCCTGCCGGTGCACGTCACACAGGTTTCGGTCGCCCGGACCGCCATCACCGTGGGCGCCGCGCGGGCGTAGAGTGCCAGTACGCCGCCGACGGGGCAGACGTAGCTGCACAGGGACCTCCCCGCGAAGACGGCCCCCATGGCCACCGCCAGGATGGCCCACGCGGCCGCATAGTAGGCAGTGGCTGCGGGGTAATGGTGGATCCTGCCCAGGCCCAGGAGGAGAACGGTCCCGACGAGAGCGGCCGCCTTGAGATAGGAGTTCCGGAGGATCCTCGGAAAGGGTCTGGAAAACCCCCAGCGGGCGGCCAGTTCGTTCAGGGTCCCCAGGGGGCAGACCCCGCACCAGGCCCGGCCCGCCACGGGTGCGAGGACGACGAGGGCCATCATCCACACCACCCAGAAGACCAGATTTCCCGCGTTGGTGTACATGAGGGGATCGGCCACGTCGACGCCGGGGATATCCCAGCGTCCCCAGGCCGTGAAAAGGATCCAGACCGCGGCGGCGGCCGCCCCTCCCCTGAGGAAGGTCCAGAAGGTGGCACTCTTAAAGAGCTTCGAAGCTGTCAGCGGTCCCGCCTGCTCTCTGGACATCTCGGTCAGTCCGTCTCCGGGAACTCTCTACCTGTAGAGGTTGTAGGGTGGGATCATCCTGCCGTCCTCGTCCCGGTACAGAACCTGCCGGCCGGTGATGGTCTCCAGAGAACGCGCCGCCCACTCCCTCACCACCGGCTCCGGGTCATCGAGACGATCCGTCAGTGCCGGCACGGCCCGGTCGTCCTCGAGGCGGCCCAGGGCCTCGGCGGCCTCCCGGCGGACCTCCCACCTTGCGTCCCCGAGGGCCCCGACCAGCGCTTCGAGGGCCTCGGCATCGCCGATCCGGCCGAGAGCCCACGCGGCGGCGTCCCTGTTCTCACCGGTGATCAGGGTCAGGGGGCGCAGGGCTTCCCCGCGCCTGATCCCTCCGATGACCCGGATCACGGCCCGTTGCCCGGTTTTCCCGAGCGGTTCGGCCAACAGGGCCTGAACGTGCTCTCCGGCCGGGGTGCCGATCCGTATCAGGGACCGGACGGCTGCTTTTCTCAGCACGTCGTTGGGCCCCCGCAGGACCTCGACGAGTGCCGGCACCGCCTCCGGGTCTCCGATCTCTCCCAGCGCCCACACGACCGAGTAGGGTACCTTCCCCCCTTCCCTTATCGCCGCGGTGAGATACGGAATATTGTCCGGTGAACCCAGGTTGCCGAGAACGGCCGCACATGCCTCGGAGACCGCGGCATCCCTCGAGTCCAGCCCCCGGCGAAGGTGCGGCTCCACCGTCTTTCCCAGGGACAGAACCGACTGATAGGCAGCCAGGGCCTTCTCGGCATCCTTCGATCCCATGGTCTCGATCAGCTTCTTTGCGGCCTTGGCATTGCCCTCTCCTGCGGCCTCGGCGAGGGCGGCGACGCTGACCTCGCCCGTGGAGCAGGAGACAAGGACCACGACGAGCAGAGAGACGACGGATCCTCTCATCACCACACCCGATGCACGACGATGTCGATGCCGGAGGTGACCTCCCCTTTCCTGACCACGACCCCCGACGGATCCACCGTTCCTTCATCGTATCTTCCGAAGAGATCCCCCAGCTGGGGGGGGCCTCCGAACCGGTCCCGGGCGGCCAGATAATAGGTCCCTCCCCTCTTGACGGGTACCATGTACCGTCCGTCGGCCCCTGTCCTCTCGCCGACATATTTGGGCCGTTCGGACATCTGGATGTGGTCGTAGACGTGGATCCGGACGCCCTCCACCGGCTTGCCGTCCGCGTCGGTGACGGTCCCGGCGATGCCGGTCCGGACCTCAGAGGCCGGCTGCGGGAAGACCTTCTCGTTGGCGGTCTTGACGGATGCCTCGAGGTCGAGCTCTATCGGTCTGCCCTCCGCGACCTCGAAGGATATTGGCTCGCTCCTGTAGTCACCGATCAAAACCGGGCCGGCGAGGTCACCCGACTGCCTCTTTCTCACCACAGCGATGTAACGGCCCGGTTTGAGGGAGAGGGAGAATCGGCCGTCGGGTCCTGAGGGTTCCGAGACGACAAGGGCCGGACCGTAGATATCCTCACCCTCCCGATAGATGTAGATCCGGGCTTCGGACAGGGGAACGGCGACCCTTCCGGCCACCACGGAAGCTCCGGTGGTTTTCTCCTGACAGGCGGTCAGAAGAAGAACCGGCGACACGAACAACCCCGACAGGACGGCGGCCGCAATGGCCCCCAGGGCAGCGGACCTTTCCGACAGGGGCCGCCGGTTAGAAATCCAACGGTTCATACCGTTCCTTCCCTTCATTAAGCGCTCCCCCCTGGGCAGCCACCAGCCTGAGTTCGAGGCCCTCCTGGACGACATGATGATCCCTGAAGGTGTTGTCGAAGACACCCAGGCCGAATCCGAACCTGTCGCCGGCGGTGAAGACCCTGTCGTCTCCGTCTCCCGTCACGAGACGGCGCCGGAAGAGGACCTTCCAATGTCCCCTGTCCCAGGACCCGTCGGCCCGGACGTCGGCCTGATCTCCACCCGGCGGCTCGATGAGGACATATGGTATCGTCATCCCCTCGGCGGCCGCTTCGGCGTCGGTCGGGGGGGGGTGGTTTTCCAGGATCAGGGCCTGCCCCTCATCACCGCGCTTGCCGTTCCGGTCGACGGCCATGTCGTCGGCCAGACCGAAGGGTGCCGTCACCCCGGATCTCCACCGCCAGAGATCGGCGATGCCCTCCCCGGCGAACATCATCCTCATCTGCATCTCCCGCCGGCCGTCGAAAACCTCCACATCCACCATGTGACACGCGCTCTGGCACCTGAATTCTCCTTCCACAGCAGGACCCCAGAGCAGGGCGATGCCGTCGTCCGCCCCCGGTGTCGCCGCCCACCCCCCTGCCATTTTCTCCCAGTGCCCCAGGTCCGTGTCCCTCGTCCTGTCCTCCCACTGGGCGAGGATGAAGATCTCCTCCCGGCTGTACAGTGCCTGCAGCCGGACCTCGACCGGGTCGCTCTCCGAGGGCCCGTGGTGGCACTGGGCCGTTGACCTGTGGCTGGTCTCCCGGTCCAGGGCGACGATCTCCGGCCTCTCGTGGACGTTCCCCATCCAGGCCTCTACCACCAGGGGAACCGTTTTCTCCCAGTCCTCCCCGGTGGGTTCCCGGGCCACGGGAAGGGCGGCCAGCTCCCTGCCGGTGAAGGGACCCGAACAGCCCGCCGCCGTGAGGAGGGCCAGGAGGACGACCCCGCCGAGGACCGGACGGATGAGCTTTTCTCTCCTCATCATTATCCGGTGTTCACAGCAATGTCCGTACCAAAAAAAGTTTCCCGTTCACGGTTCCCGGTTGATGGTCCTCCCACGATCCCGATGTCAGGGCGCCTTCGGTTATCCTCACGGAAAAGAAAAAACATCCACATCTTCGCTGGATTTTCGAATGATCGGGACCCGAGGTCGGCAGCCGGCCAAAATTTCGTTATATTCCAAGGGCTTTTTGCCTGATTGTGGTGCCAAACGGGAACCGGAAACAGCAAACCGGCAATCCATACGGCATGCTGGACCTATCGGTCCAGCATGCCGTATTTGTCCATCTTGTAGCGGAGGGTGGTCCTCTTGATGCCGAGCTCTCCGGCCGTCTTCGTCTGGCTCCCCCTGTTCTTCTCCAGGGCCCTGACAAGGATCTGTCTTTCGAAGGATTCCACGATCTCCGTCAGGGTCCGGTCCCCGTCCGACAGGTATTCCTCCCCCCCCTCGCCCCTCAGCTCCTCGGGCAGGTCGCGGAGGGTGACGGTGTCCGACTTGCACAGGACCACGGCCCTCTCGATGACGTTCTCCAGTTCCCTGACGTTCCCCTCCCATTCGTATGCCCGCAGGGCGACGACGACCTCCCTGGCGATCCCCCTCAGTTTCTTGTTCATCTGGGAGGCGTATTTGTCCAGGAAGAAATCGGCCAATGGTTCCACATCCTCCATCCTGTCCCTGAGGGGGGGAATGCGGATGTGGACCACGTTGAGCCGGTAAAAGAGATCCTCCCGAAATTTCCCCTCCCGAACCATGGCCTTAAGATCCCGGTTGGTGGCGGCGATGATCCGGGCGTCGCTTTTCAGGACCCTGGTCCCGCCTACCCTCTCGAATTCGTGCTCCTGGAGGAAACGCAGGAGCTTGACCTGGGCGGTCAGATTCAGCTCGCCGACCTCGTCGATGAAGAGCGTTCCCCGGTCGGCAAGCTCGAACCGTCCCTTTCGCGTCGCGATGGCGCCCGAGAAAGCGCCCCGCTCGTGGCCGAAAAGCTCGCTCTCCAGGACGCCTTCGGCAAGGGCCCCGCAGTTGACCACGACGAAAGGCCGGTCGCATCTCTCGCTGTTGTCGTGGATGGCACGGGCCACCAGTTCCTTTCCCGTCCCGCTCTCCCCCTCGAGGAGGACGCTGGCCCTGGACGGAGCGACGCTGAGGGCAAGGTCCATGACGTCCTTCATCCTCCGGGAGACCCCGACGATCCCCCTGGTGTCGTACCGGTTTCGGATCTCGTCGAGGAGGATCCTCTTCTCGCTTATCAGGCGCTGCCGTTCGAAGACCTTGCCCACCACGATCTTCAGTTCGTCGACCTGGAAGGGTTTGGTTATGTAGTCCAGTGCCCCGAGCTTCATCGCCTCGACGGCCGTCTCCACCGTAGCGTAGGCGGTGATCATGATCACCGGGGTATCCGCCCTCTCCGAGCGGATCCTCTTGAGAAGCTCGATGCCGTCCATCCCGGGCATGTCGATATCCGCGATCACCAGCTGCCAGTCCTCCGCCTCCAGCAGGCCCATGGCCTCCTCTCCCGCGGAGACCGCGGCCGCCGAATAGCCCTCCTTCTCCATGACCCTCGTCAGGAGGCTGCGCATTCCGGGTTCATCGTCCACTATGAGGATCTTTTCGCTCATCGTCTGTGCTCCTGAAAACAAGTTCCCGGTTCACGGTTGAAAACTACCGTGATTAGTGATTTGTGATTCGTGATTCGTAAATTCCAGTTCGCAGTTCACGGTTCCCTGTTCACAGCTAGGAAAGAGCCGTGATTAGTGATTAGGTATCGAATCCAAAGTCCCAAATCCAAAATCCAAAACTGAAGACATCTCTGTGGCCCTCTGCCTGCCCCGCCTGTCGTGAGCTTGTCGAACGGAGCTTGTTGAAGGGCCCCATCGCCTCTGCGCTCCCTCTGGACCCTGGCCTCTGGACTCTGGACTCAGTTATCGCCCCTTCTCCCCCTCGCCCTCGTTAGAAGATCGAGGTTCCACGCTATCCGGTCGGTATCGGTGTCAGGAGGTATGGAGGTATCGAGGAATTCAACCTTGAGTTCCTTCTTTATTGATCGAAACACCTCGATACTTCGCTACCTCGATACTTCGGTACGCATTACCTTTAAATCGCTCCCTCTGGACGCCGGCCTCTGGACCCTGGACTCTTTTCTCCCCGCATCATCCTCCCGGCAGCCACATCTCGAAGATGCCCACGGGGCCGGCCACCGCCCGAAGCCAGCCGTCCGCCTCCTCCACGAGTTTCCTGCAGATGGACAGGCCCAGGCCCGTACCCTCGCCCTTGCGTTTGGTGGTGAAGAAAGGATCGAAGACCCTCTCGACGATCTCTTCGGTCAAACCGGGTCCCGTGTCGGCAAACCGCACCAGGAAACCCCTCCGGTCCCCATGGAGGTGTTCGGCGATCTCCACCGTGATCACCCCCGAGCCGGACATGGCGTGGACGGAGTTAAGACCGAGATTAACGAAGATCTGGCGCAGGTCGTCGGGATCGGCGCACACCACCGGTTCCCCGTCTCCGGGGACGAGCTCCCAGCGAACATCCCGAAACGCCCTCTGGTCCCTGAGCTGGTCCACGAGGTCCTCCACCAGGACCCGCATGTCGAGGACCTCCCTCTGCCCTGTGCTGGGACGGGAGAAATCCAGCAGGCCGGCGATGATCCTTTTGCACCTCTTGGCCTCCTCCAGGATAATGGCCGCATACTCGTCGATGGTTTTCTCTCCTGATTCGTCCCGGATCAGTTCGGCGTATCCGAGGATGACCCCCACCGGGTTGTCCAGTTCATGGGAGACCCCGGCCGACAGCTGGCCGAGGGCGGCCAGACGCTCGGACCTTACGAGCTGGGCTTGAAGTTCCCGGAGCCGGGCATTTGCCTCCCTCAGCTCCAGGTTGGCGGCTTCGAGCTCCTCCTGCTGGGTGCTGAGAGAATCCACCATCCTGTTGAACTGGAGGGCCAGGTGTTCCATCTCGTCTCCCGTCTCCACGTCGATCCGATGTTCCCGGTCGCCGCCTGCGATCCTGGCCGCACCGGTCGAGAGCACCCTGACGGGTCTGACCAATCCCCTTGACAGGACGATGGAGAGGAGTCCCCCGATGAGGAGAAGGGCCAGAGCGGCAGCGATGGCCGCCCGGATGTGGTCCTTCGCCCTCTGCTCGAGGGAGGCGTAGCTGTACACATAGCGGACCGCGATGGGCCGGCTGCTGCCCCGCGTGGACACGGGCGCGATGACGTCCTGCAGCCGGCTGCTGCCGGTCCCGATCTCTCTCACGTCGGGCTCGTCGGAGAGGATGACCTCCTGCACCGCCTCAGCCAGGCCGTCTCCCCGCTCCCGTTCCAGGCTCCGGTTGATCTCGGGAGCCACCGTCGAGAAGAGGATCCGGCCGCTCTCGGTGAGGATCATGATCCCGACGAGGTCCTGGTTGTAGCCCCTGAGAAACTCCATGGCCTCCGTGAGCTCAGGAAGGACCTCCCCGGTGAAACTCCCCCCGAAGATGCGCAGGACGTCCAGTGAGGTGTACCTGGCGTAGGCGACATTTCTCTCCGTGAACTCCTTCTCCCATATATGGGCCGCGGTCCGGACTGTTATGAAGGATGTGAGAAGAACGGCAACGCTCGTCAGGACAATGGAGTAGAGGAGGATCTTCTTGGGCCAGCTGAGTTTAATCCCCATCGCGGTCGCCCTCCGAAACGTATCCGACGGCCTCCAGGATCTCCTCGACCGCCGCCGGCCGCATCCCCCTTGTCGACAGGTGGATCCTCACCGAATCCCCCTGCCTGACGAGGACGACGCAGCGATGACGGACAAAGAGAGCGCCGGTGATGCACAGGAGAAAGAGGACGCAGCCCGCCCAGACGCCCGCCCTTCCCGGATCCCTTACGATCTGATAGCCCACATAGGGGATGCCGTAGGGATCCGTCCCGTAATCGGTGAGGAAGATGTCGATCCCCTGGAATCTCATGGGATGGTTCACGGCGATCTCCTCCGTGATCAGGACCCTGCCGTCACGCACCAGGGAGGTCCGGGCCTGGACCTGTCGCTCCGGATACAGGGCAAAGGCCACCGGGACGAGGACCAGGCCGCTGGTCCCGATCTCCTCCTCGGGCGTGATGGCCGTCCTCCGTCCCTCGTCATCCACCCAGAATCCTTCCAATCTCTTCTCGCCGGTCTCGAAACCCGTGATCTCTATGCGGCCGGGAAGGCCGGGTACGCTGAAATCATCTCCCACGTGGGTGGTGATCAGCCTGACCTTCCTTCCCGAGGCCGCCTCCCGGACCCCGATCCTGAGAGCGATGGGGTGGGGTATCCTGACCAGGTCCTCGGCCGCCAGGAGGTAGGGCAGTCTGGTGTCGGACATGGTCTTCCAGTTGAAGTAGGTGTCCACGGCATCGCCAACGTACACCCTCTGGGTGCCGATGAAGCCCATCGCCGAGCCGAGGGCGGAGAAGGCCATGATGACGAGGATGCTCAGGTGGCCGGCGAGGGTGAGTGCGTAACCCCATCCACCCCTGGAGAGGAGCCGAGCCCCGTCCCGGGAGCTTTCCCGAAATCCCCGGGACCGGAAGACCTCCACAAGCCTGCTCTCCGTTTCTTTCTCCATCTCGCCTTCCCATACAGGCTCCCGCCGCCGGGCCGCCTCGCCCCGCAGGCTGGACAGCATGGCCGGTACCCGGGTAGACATGCAGGAGACCATGTTGACGGCGAGGGCCAGGAGCAGGAACCTGTACCAGGGTGAGTGGTAGGCGTCCGAGAGGGACACGACCTGCACGGCCCGGGAGGCGGTGGGTCCCAGGAGTTCGTCGTATTCGGCCGCAGTCCTCCTCTGAGGCAGAAAGGTGCCGAGGATGGAGACGGCCGCCAGAAGGAGGAGAAGAACCACCGTCAGTCTGAGGGAACCGAGCCGGTTGGTGATGTCTCGTGGTGAGGACATGTTAAAATTCCGTCACAGAGAAACGGATGACAATAATCTGTCAGCCCGAGGGCAAAAAAAGGGGTCCTGTGGCAGTATACAGCGAATTTCCGTCTTTTGTTACAGGAAAGAGGAGAGAGGAGGGGAGAAATGAGTCCAGAGCCCAGAGGCCAGCGTCCAGAGGGAGCGATTTAAAGGTAATGCGTACCGAAGTATCGAGGTAGCGAAGTGTCGAAGTGTTTAGATCAATAATGAAGGAACTCAAGGTTGAATTCCTCGATACCTCCATACCTCGTTACACCGATACTGACCAGACAGCCTGGGACCTCAATCTTCTGAGGCGGGGACGCGGGGAGAATAAGCGGCTGTCATTGCGAACCGATACCCGGGTGAAGCAATCTCGGGAATGGCGGACGCGGGGACACGAGGAAAAACGAATCACAAATCACGAATCACAAATCACGGAAGTCCTAACCGTGAACTG
>CP070719.1:1132997-1150580 GCA_020350725.1 bacterium | reverse complement strand
GCTCTGCTTTCCAGCTGTGAACCGTGAACGGTGAAATGTGAACTCGTCTATTCGCATTACGAATCACAAATCACGAATCACGGCGGTTGCCAACCGTGAACCGTGAACCGGCAACTGCCCTTCCGATACCCCACTGCCCTTCCGATCCGCTATTTCCTGCTAAAATTATATCGGGGTGTCCTGCAAAGGGGCGGCCTTGCCGCCGGGAAGTCACACCTGTACAGCCGAGGAGGCTTCAATGGAACAGAAAGGTTTCGATGGGTGTTTCGGCTGCGGTCCGAGCAGCGAATACGGACTCAGGGCCACTTTCCGGAATATGGAGAACGGGGATGTCGAGGGTGTCTGCACCTTCCAGGAGCAGCACTGCGGCTATCAGGACACCGTCCACGTGGGGGCTGTTGCAGGCTTTCTGAGCGAGGTCCTGGGCAGGCTCTCCTTTCAGCGGGACATGTACTACCTCACCCAATCCCTGAAGGTGACCTTTCGATGTGCCATCTCCCCCGGGGTGAAGGTGCGAGCCTTTGCGACCCTCAAAAGGGAGACGGCAAAACACTTTACAGCCGAGGCGAAGATGTTCGGCCCGGATGGAACTCTGGTGGCGCTGGGGGAAGGACGTTTTCTCCTCATGGAGGCGGCCACTACGAAGAGGATACTGAGACCCTAGGCAGGCAATTCAGGCTCCTGCCGTCTCTGTTTTCCGGTATTAAGCAGAAAAGGCCCCCGGGCTTGCACCCGGGGGCCTTTCCGTGGCTCTTTACGGTCAAGCCTTACAGACCGACGACGTTGCTGGCCTGAGGACCTTTGGGGCCTTCGGTCACATCGAAGGTTACACGCTGCCCCTCGCTCAGGGTCTTGAAGCCATCACCCTGGATGGCCGAAAAGTGCACGAACACATCCGGGCCGTCCGACTGCTCGATGAAGCCGAAACCTTTTGATTCGCTGAACCACTTGACTGTTCCTTCTGCCATTTTACTTCTCCCTTTTCTTGATCTTTGTAGTCCTTCGGAACAGCCTTTCTGGTTGTTCAAAAAGAAAGGCCCTGAACGTAAAGCCCGGGACCTCTGTTTGTTCTCCAATAAGCTTTTCCGTGCCTACAAAACCTGGATTCCGCCGGGGCGTATTCTCACCGGCGAGGGCCCTTATACGTCAAACGGAGATCGAAAGCAAGGGAAAAATACAGGTGCAACACGAACAGGGGGAAAATCTTCAATCCCCTTGGTCACTCCTCCTCCCTGCGATCGGGATGTATGATGACGAGCTTGACGGGGGCCTCTTCGACCGTGATCTGGTGAACGGTGCCTTTGGGAAGGAAAATGAGATCGAACGGTGAATAGGTTTCGATCTCTTCCCGGTCGCTCCTTTCCAGAGAAATGGTACCGTCCGTCACGACGATGATCTCGTCGTAAGCGTGTCCCTCTTTGGGAGACTGATTCCCTTCGTTGGCAAAGACGATCTCGACTTCGAATTCGTTCGCCGGACCTTTAAACACCCTGGTGATATCAGGCGGTTTCATCATCGGCCTCCTTTCGGAAATCGGTTCCAGAATAGAATAAAGTCCAGAGCCCAGCGTCCTGAGTCCAAAGAGGGGCCTTCGGACGCGGAGACACGGGCCCGCGGTCAGGGAGAGATGGGGCGCGGAAGCGAACATCGTTCCAGGTTGCAGGTTCAGGGTTTTTACTGTGAACCGGGAACCGGCAGCGATCCTTTTGGATTTTAGCCCTTGGATTTTGGGATAATTTCAGATTCAACCATTTTCCCTCGTAAACCTCATGCTTGGCATCCGTAAAGCCCGCTCTAGGCCCCCGTCTCCTCTCTCAGACCGAGAAGGAGCGTCAGGAACCAGGCCGCACCGATACCGGCGCCGACGAGGAAGACCCCCCGCAAACCCACAAGGATCAACACCGGCGCGAAGAGAATGGGGGACAGGAACTGCCCGACAAAACCGAACGTTCCCAGGTAGGAACTGAACCTCCCCCGGAAAGCGGTCGGGACCACATCACCGATCCACACCATGACCGTGGGCATGACAAGACCCTGGCTCACTCCGAAAAGGGCCACGGAGACAGCTACGAGGGAGGGGCTGGAAGCCAATGACAGGGAGGCAAATGCGGCCGTCCAGAGAATGGAGGCCGACACAACGATCGGTCGGTAGGAAAATCGGGATCGTATATGTCCATAGACGTAGGCGGTCACCCCCGCGGAACCCGTCATGGCGGTGAGGAAGATGCCGATCCTGAAGGTGCTTTTGATGCCGAAAGTCTCGAGCAGTTGGGGCAGAAAGATCACAATGACGTAGAGAAGAACGCTGCCGGAGAACATGAGTCCGTAGATGATGGCGAGGATCCTTTTCTCCCGAAAGATCATGAATACCGACTTTGCGTCCTCCCCTCCCCCGTTGGACAGGTGGCGGCCCCCTGGCTCAGAAACAGCAGCTATCGCGGCAAGGCCGATAGGTATGGAAAGCAAGTACACGGCAAAGGGAAGATGCCAGGAAACCCCTCCGAGGGCTCCGCCCAAAACCGGCCAGATAACGCCGCCGAAACTCTGGGCGCTTCCCCGCCATCCCATGACCCTGTTGCGTTCGGCCCCTTCGTAGGTGTTCAGGATCAGAACGTTGATCGCGGCGAAGATCCCTGCCAGGGCAATGCCGAGGCATGCCCTGCTGACGAGGAGAACCCAGTAGGAGTCGATGAGGAGACCGGACCCTCCGGCGAGACCGTATGCGATGAGGGCGGCAATGTAAGGCCGTCTGGCCCCTTCCCTGTCGATAACGTGGCCCATCAGGGGGCTGAAGAGGGCCATGAACAGCCCATGTGTGGTGATGATCAGTCCGACGGACGCGGGAGCGACACCCAGCCCCTCTCTCATGAGGTTCAGTACCGGGGCGATGACGCTCCCTGCCATGATGGTGAGGGTAGCCGAAGACAGGATAACCGCGAGGGCGAATCGATTGGAACCGGCCATGGGGAATTATGGACCTAATCGGCCTGAGTGAGAAGTATTTTACACTTCGAAATTAAATCCCGGTGGGAGAGAGACCTGTGAATGGAGAAAAGCCTCTGACTCTTTGACGCGGCGCTGTGTCACAGCACCATCAGTTGGCGAGCAATGGCAAGGTTTCGGGGAACGCTAAAACCGGTCAGCCAGCCAGGCATCAACCGACCAGCGACCTCCCCCTTTGATCATAAGGGCCGCTGCCATGGCGACGGCGAGCAGATGGAACTCGAAGCCCTCTCCCGACTGCTGACCAGACCAATTCATGAAAAAACCGTTGGGCAGGTGAACCATGAAGATGGCTCCGATCATGACACAGAGAGTGCCAAAGGCGCAAAAACGGGTAATGGTGCCCGTGATCAGGCCGATGGAGCCGAAAAACTCCGAGATGATGACAAGAATGGTGACGGCGGCCGGGATGCCCATGTGATCCTGGAACGCAGTCAGTGTGGAATTGAACCCGCCCCCGCCGAACCATCCCACCAGCTTCTGGGCGCCATGTGGCCACATGACTGCCCCGAGGGTTATTCGAAGAACAAGGCCAGCCACGTCATCGTCCGTGCTTATCAGTCTCCTTAACATGGCCGGTCTCCTGTTGGTGACCCCTTCCGCGCCAGCGGAAGGAAATTATAACTTACAATATTTCTTATTTATTATAGGGTAACGGCAATACGGAGGCAAGTCGGGTCTGGTAAACGGTAAAAGGAACGGCCGGAGATGTCGCCGGGCGGCCCGGGGGGTACACGAGAACCCTCCCCCGGCGGGAAAGAAGGGCAGGCGGGGAGGTGGGGACCCTGGACCCGGAGGCCGGTTGGCGTCCCTCCGGGGCAGGGGAAGTCCGAGCGGGCATGTCCGAGCTCCCCGCCGGACCTAGCTCTTCCTCGAGGTCTTGGCGGAGAAAGTGGACAGGAGCTGGCGGACCTGTTTGCCCTTGCACTTGGGACAGGCCGGCTTCTTCTTCTCCGAATCCGCGATAGACATGGTCACCTCGAAGATCTCCTTGCACTTCTTGCATTCGAACTCGTAAACAGGCATGACCCCACCTCCGGAGCTGGAATTTCTCATTTCCGTGGCGGCCGATCGGTCCGTCGGACACCCATATCTATAAAGGAATTATTAATGCCACCCGGCGGCGAAGGCAAGAGGGAAAAAACGGTTCCCGGTTCACGGTTAAGAACCTACCGTGATCAGTGATTCGGTATTTTTCCGTGTCCCCGTGTCCCCGCGTCCTATCTTCTCCCCATCGCCCTATCTCCCTCTCGCCCTCTCTTGATCACTGTGGCCCTCTGTGGCGGCGTCTCAAGGGACGCCTCTGTGTCCTCTGTGGTAAAGTTTTATTTCCCGGGATTGCGTCACTTGAGTATCGGTTCGCAATGACAACCGCTTTTTCTCTCTGCCTCTGATATCCAAGTCCCGTGTCTGAGGTTCCACGTTCCAGGTACTAACTGAGAACTGAGAGCTGAGTCCTAAGTACTAAGTGATATGTGGTAAGTAACAGCTCAGTATACTTATCTCTTATCACTTATCTCTCAGAACTATATATCCTTCCTTCTTCCCCCCATCGCCCCCTCGCCCTCTCTGGACCCTGGACTCTGGACCCTGGACTCATTTCTCTCCCCCTCACCCTATTGCACTCAGAACCCGAGACTCAGTTTGTGGAACCGGTCCACTTCCTCCTTGAGCCAGTCGGGCCAGAACTGTTCGCCGATGGGATAGCTGGCATCAAGGGCCTGGAAGGAGCCGGACCCGGCGACCTCCTGTACGTTCTCACGGGTGTTGTAGCAGACCCGGTCCACCCCCACCAGTTTGGCCACTCTCACATTGATCTCCTCCAGCGGCTTATCGTAGGGGTGTTCGCCACGGAAAGCCCTCTGGACGGCCAGCTCCTGGAGGCACTCCTTGCCCCTGCGCCATTCCTTGAACGAGGGAAAGAACATGGGGCCGTAGGAGACCCAGAATTCCAGCCGCGTAGCGCCCGAATTGTACACGGTCCACACGGAGCCCCCTTCGCTGACGCTGCCCTTGACGATGCTGTCATCCCCCATAACGACCTTTTTCCCCTTGAGGATCGAGTCGACACCGGCAAACTTGAGTCCGACCTCAATGGTGCGCCTGCGGACCTGTGATTCCTGAAAGGTCCGGATGGCCTGAGACTGTTTCACCAGTCCGTGGGAGATGGGCATACCGAGTCCCTCGGCGATGCCGTAGGAGACGCCCCGGCCCGAGTCGGGGTTGGGAATGACGACGTCCGCCTCAGGGTTCCCATACAGATCGGCCAGCTTGTGACCGAGGTTCTTGCGCAGGAGAAAGATCTCCTGACCCCTGTAAATGGAGGCCACATTGCCGAAGTAGACTCCCTGGAAGACATCGGGCAGGGGGGATTCCTCGCGCAGTCTCCGGGTTTCCAGGCCGGCCGAGGAGCAGATCGTCATTTCTCCCCCGAGATACTCCCTGTCCATGAATCCACCCAGCCTTCTGTGGGAGCAGCTCTCGGAGCTGGCCAGGAAGGCGCCGTCCACGGTCCCGAAACAGAACGGTTCGAAGGCCCGGTCATCGTTCAGAGTCAGGAGCTGTGTATCCCTGCCGTTGAAGACCAGCGCGGCCAGAGCGAAAGTGGCCCGATCGTGGAGGATGTCCACCAGAAGACGCCCCGCCTCGAAGGTGACGCCTGCCTCGGTGATGCACTGGTGGAGCAGGGCACCCATCAGTTCGGTCTGTGTCGCGGTCTCGAACAGGTAATCCCCCTCGAGGCTCGATTGGAGTTCGTTGTCTCCAATAATGCGCCCGTTCATGGTGAGGGCGATCTGAATGGGAGAGTCGAAGCGGGGCCTCACCATGATGGGCTCGGCGTTCTTCTTCTCCGCGATCTTGTTCTTGGTGTAACCGACGTTCCCGATAGCCGCTTGGGGATTGATCTGTTGGAACAAACGGACCATGTCGAAATCGATGACATCGGCGATCCCCCCCACTCCCTTGAGGATGTTGATCCCCCGGTCGGTACCCACGGCGATGCCCGAACCGGTCTTGCCCCTGTGCTGCAGGGCGCCGGTGGCAAGGAATGCCTTCTGAACCAGTTCCTCATCGCCGGGGTTGTAGATTCCGGTGATTCCGTCCACAATTGCCTCCTGAAGGTCAGGTGGTGCGGGACTTAGCCTGAAAAACCCGGCTATATAATCAACATGGGGATAATCATGCCCTTGCTATGCGAGTGCATCTTGGCATACCTGGAGGGGAACATCAAGAAACGGTCGCCGGGGTGATGCCGGCGATCTCCACCGGATCAATCGATCGGGTGAGATCCGCGTCCCAAACGCTTATACACACAGTTCAGGGAGATCCAAAATGTCAGAGGATATTCGAGCACTGAGTGAGGCGATTGCAAGGAACGTTCGGCCGGGCACATTTCCCGTGGCGGTCAAGCTGGCCAGGCATGGAGAGGAGATCACCCAGCGAAGCAAGAGCCCGGTGAGCGGATTCGGGCATCCCATAGCGGTCTGCCAGGGGCTCACTATCGCAAGGACTTTCGGTTGGACCCTCGTGTTCGGCAGGGAGGACCATGCCTGCCTGCTGGCCTCGGTGTCTGCCGGCCACATCGAACCGGACCTGTTCCTGCAGGGTGAGGTGGCAGACCTTTACCAGGACGATCCTGAGGTGGCCAGGAGGATGGAGGCCGGCTACCCGAGGCACGACGCCGGGTCCATCGACGGTATATGGCTCTCCCCCCTCGACCGTTGTGAATTCGTCCCCGATCTGGCCGTCATCTACGGTAACCCGGCCCAGATCCTGGTCCTGATCCATGCCGCCAACTACGGCTACGGTGACGGCGTCCGGTCCGCCAGCACGGGCCGCTTCGGCTGCGCAACCTGGATCGCCGGTGCCGTCCAATCGGGCGAGTGCACCTATATGGTGCCCTGCTCCGGCGAGAGGGTGTTCGCCGGCACTCAGGATCAGGAGATGTCCTTTATCGTGCCCCGTTCGAAGTTCAAATCCCTCACCGAAGGCCTTGCCGTCATGAGGAAGAAGGGCACCTACCGATATCCTGTCCCTAACATGAGCCTGATGAGCGAACCCAAATTGCCTCCGAGGTACCGCCATCTGGATCCGGGGGAAAAACCCTGATCGGGAGCGCGGGGAGAAATGAGTCCAGAGTCCAGAGGCCGAGGTCCAGAGGGGGCGGTGGGGCGAGGGGGCGAGGAGCGGACGCGGGGACCTACCCGATGGGGAGAGGGTGAGATAGGGCGATGGGGCGGCGGGGCGAGTGGGCGATGGGACGAGGAGCACTGTCATTGCGAACCGATACTTGAGTGAAGCAATCTATTACGGTGAACTGGGAACGGAGAACTATCCTTTTCGAATCACGAATCACACATCACCAATCACGACGGTCCCGGCCGGAAACCCTGAACCGGAAAATCTACTTCAGAGCCTCGAGCACTTCCCTGCTTCCGATCACCATCAGGTGGGCCTGAGCGCGCGAAATTCCCACGTAGAGGGTTTCCAGAGACTCCAGGACCCCCTCGAGTTCCACGAGGACAACAACCGGCCTCTCCAGGCCCTTGAATCGTCGGATGGAATCGAAGACCACTTTGCCCCTCTCCCGCTCCCGGCCGCAGCAGACCTCGAAGGCCCCTATGGTCTCATTTTTAACCAGTGAGCTGCTCTCCCGGGACCTGCCTGTCAGGACGGCGATGTCCTCGGGGACGATATGTTCCTCACGGATCAGCCTATGGAGGACACGTCTCGTCGCCTTTCCGACGGCGACAGGGTCCCCGGCGAGGACGTATTCCACCGGCCTTCCCTCCGGCCCCTCACCCTTGAGTTCGCCGCCCTCGTAGAATTTCGCCGCGATACGATGGATCTCCTTCGTGTTGCGCAGGTTGCGCGTCAGGGGGAAGACGTCCAGACCTCCCGGCAGTGTGTTCTCGCTGCGGTAAAGCCGCTGGTTGTCGTCGAAGAAGACATAAAGGATGCTGTAATCCGGATCGGACAGTGCCAGCTGAAGGGCTGTCCACCACTCCTCGGCGAAATCCTGTCCCTCATCGACAACGATGGCATCAAACCGCTCGTCGGTCAGACACTCCAGAGCCTGCACGAGGGCGGCCGGCATCTCCTTTTCGAAATACAGAGGCGGCGGCTCACCCTCGGCATCCAGCAGGGGGCATTCGGCCCGGGATGCGAAATCGTAGCAGAGCTGGTGGAAATTCATCACCGTGAGGTTTTCCACGCCGCCGGCCCGACCGGCAAGATAATCGGCCAGGGGACGGTTGTAGCAGGTGAGCAGGGTGATGAAGCCCTCCTCGGCCAGCCGGCGGGCCTTCTCCAGGGCCAGCATTGTCTTACCCGTTCCCGCCCCTCCGGATACCGCCAGCCTTCTCTTCCGTGACAGGAAGTCCAAAAGATAGAACTGTTCCTCCGTCAGGCGAAGGATCTCGGCTTCATCGGCGTCTATCTCGGAGCGCAGCGGATGCCTCAGTTCAAAAGTGGGGGCGAGGAGCCTCTCCAGCAGGTCGACTCCCTGCTCCCCCAGGCCGCCCTCCGGCGCGGTGTCCGCCCCCCAGAACCGGAAAGCGGACTCGATCCAGTCGTCCAGCCAGGCAAGATCTTCCGTAAAGGCCATGACCTCCTCTGCGGAGTCGGTGCCCAGAGGGTTGTCGGGTCTCCCGGCGTCCGGGAAGATGACCCCATGACCGGCATCGATCCACCGCCTTTTCCAGACGGGTGTCTCCTTGATCTTTCTGATGAGGGCGTGTTTGGCGCTGCGAGCCTGGTCGAAGGGATCGTCAATGGGGTGGACCCTTCCGTGACGGTCCTTGCTGTACCATCTGCCCTTGATCCCATCATGGCCGATACGGCCTCCCTTGACCTCAAGAACCATGAGGCCCCAATCGGGATGGGCCACCACGAAGTCGATCTCGCCGTCGGGAGGCGGCCCCTTGCCGGGCCTGCCCAGCCAGGACACGCTGTAAAAGACCGTAAACCTGTCACCTACGGATTCCGAGAAAGCGCGGTAGACTTTCCTCTCCGCAGCCCGTCCGGGATCAGCTATTACGCGGGCTGGGAGGGGTGTGGGAAGTATGCGTGCCATGGAGTCAAGGCTAATGGAAAGGCATTATAAAAACAAGGGATCACAGAAGACCCGGACCGGACGGAAAGACCCCTGCCGAACCCGGAAATAACCCGCTGCGAGGGAAAGTTATTCCAATAATGGCGAAGCTGCCCTAATATTGTCAGGGGAAGGAGAAGAGGATGGCAAAGGGACCCAAGGCAGGAATCGCCGAACCGTTGATCTCGAAAATTCGCCGGCGTATCGGTGACAGCTGCCACGCCGGTGAGAGGAACCTGGACTGGCTGCGGGAACATATACACCCCTATTTCTTCATCACCATGAGGGAGGAGGTCCAGGCCCTATCCACCCTCGCCTCCGGGATGGACAACCTTGCCCACGATCGCAGGCTGGTCCTGGCCGACCGGGACAAGGTGTTCATCCTGGCCTGCATGAACAGGCCCGGATCCGTCTACAACACACTCAGGACCCTGCAGGAGAGGGAGATCTCCTACATCGAGATCATCCATTCCTACGGGGCCCCTCCGGGCCTGCCCAACGAACTGGAGATCCAGAAGTACGAATTCGACCGGAAGGATCGCCACGAGATCACCCGGAAAAGACGGGTGTCGATCCCGGATAAAGTCCGGAAAGGAGTCAGGGACGCCCTCCGTCGGCATTATCCCGAGTACGACTTCAGCCATTATGAGAAGGACCTCTCGATCCTGTTCCTCAACAACAGGGACTACGTGGGCATCTCCCCCTTTCGCCGGATAGCCCAGGTTCTGCAACTGTACGACCGGGGAATCCGCCACGGAGGAACCTACCTCGACGTCGAGGAGATCCGCGAGCCCGACATGACGGGTGGTTACCGGGTCCTGTTCGCCGCCGGCAACCCTCCACAGGAGCAGTTCCTCCTCCAGATACTGGAGATTTTCAACCGTCTGAAAGTCGCCATCAACCGCACCTACAGCCTCATTATCAACAACGGCATCCATCCCTATTTTCTGGGAACGTTCTACGTCCGGGCAAGAGATACGGTCTCACCGGCCCGCGACTCAGAGGTTTTTTTCCGCCTGCGACAGGAGCTGTACAACACCCAGGTCCTGTCGTCGGAATCCCTGACCTATAGGGAATTCGTCAGGAACCGGATCATGGACGGCGAAGATGCCTCGCTGGTGAACGCCTTCATCGCCTTCTGCCACACCAACCTGGCCCACAACCAACCCGATGTCTACGAGCTCGAGACCGTCGAACGGGCCTTTCACGGCAACCCGGAGATCAGCCGGCTGCTGGTAAGTCTCTTTCGCGTCAGGTTCGACCCCGAAGTGAGGGACAGGGAGGCGTCCTACCGGAAAGATCTGGAGGAGACCGAGACCGCCGTCGCCAGATACAATACCGGCCACAGGCGCCTGGACCAGATCCGCAGGAACGTCTTCCGGTGCTGTCTGTCCTTCATCAGGCACACCCTCAAGACCAACTTCTTCGTCCTTGAAAAGCAGGCCCTCTCCTTTCGGCTTGACCCCTCCTACCTGACTGAACTGGACCCCTCCTTTACGGCCGACCTTCCCTCGGATCTGCCGTTCAGGGTCACCTTCTTCTTCGGCCGATATGGATTCGGTTACCACATAGGGTTTTCGGACATCGCCAGGGGGGGATGGAGAACCGTCGTGGTGAGGACACAGGACGACTTTATCACCTCCGTAAACTCCCTGTTCCGGGAGGTCTACGTTCTGGCCCATACCCAGCACCTGAAGAACAAGGACATCTACGAGGGCGGGTCCAAGATGGTGGTCGTCGTCGACGGCCGGGCTCTGGATGACCGTGACCTGGTGGATCAGCGAATGTACAAGGCCCAGTACGGCTTCATCAATGCCTTTCTGGACATCTTCGTGACCGAGGGCGGCAGGGCTCGGGAGAGCCGCGTGGTGGACTTCTACGGCGAGGAGGAGGCCATCGAGCTGGGACCCGATGAGAACATGCACGACTCCATGGTGGAGGCGATCGCCTGGCTTTCGGTGAACAGGGGGTATCTGCTGGGGAGTGGCATAATCTCCAGCAAGAAGGTGGGCATCAATCACAAGGAGTACGGGGTCACCTCCACCGGTGTGGTGACCTTCGCGGAGGTCACCATGGCGGAGCTGGGTCTTGACATGCGCCGTGATCGCTTCACGGTCAAGCTGACCGGCGGACCCAACGGCGATGTGGCCGGCAACGCAATCCGCCTCCTCCTCGACAGATGTCCGCGGGTCAAGATCGTCCTCATCTTGGACGGGTCCGGGGTCCTTTACGACCCCGAAGGCCTGAGCAGGGCCGAATTGAGACGAATCCTCTTCAGGGGAGATGTGGATGCGTTTCGGACGGTGAAGCTCCACCCCGGCGGTTTTCTCCTCTACCGAAGCCGAACGAGACAGTCCGGCCTGGTCAAGCTCTTCTGGAGAGTAGCCCGCACCGAAGAAGGATTCGAGGAGCGCTGGGTCTCCCTGGACCGATACCACCGCGAGTTCGATGAGGTCATCTTCACCACGCCTGCCGACCTGTTCATCCCTGCAGGCGGGAGGCCGGAGACCATCCATGAGGACAACTGGCACCAGTTCTTTCCGGAGGGCGGGCCGCCAACGGTAAAAGCCATTGTCGAGGGAGCCAATTCCTTTCTGACGCCCGAAGCGAGGGACCAGATCCAGAAGAAGGGCGTTATCGTCATGCGTGACGCATCCGCCAACAAGTGCGGCGTGATATCCTCCTCCTACGAGGTCATCGCCAATCTGCTCATGACGGAGGAGGAGTTCCTTGCCGAAAAGGACCGATACGTGTCGGATGTGCTGAGTATCCTGGAAAGAAGGGCTGCCGATGAGGCCCGGCTTATCCTGGCCAGGCACAGGGAAGCCGAGGGTCGCCGTCTCTACACCGAGATCTCGGATGAGATCAGCAGGGAGATCAATAGCCTGTACGGCAGGCTGTTCGATTTTCTCCAGCGAAACCCGGAAATGTGCGAACAGGTCCTCTTTCGAAAGGCTCTCCTCGACCACATGCCGGATCTGATACGGGAGAAGCGCAAGTATCGCAGCCGGATCGGCAGGCTGCCTTCAAAGTACCGATATGCCATCCTGGCCAGCGAGATAGCCTCGTCCCTGGTCTACAGGAGCAGCCGTGAGGCTGACTTCGAGGACGTCGTCGTGGGACATTTGAGGAGGGTTTTCTCCCGAACAGCCGGCGACAGGACCTGAGACGGGCGGTCGCCTCTGTGCCGGGGTATCATGATGCCCGTTGTTCGGGGACTTTGAACCGGTCTCAGGTACCGGGGTCGATGATATCCTGATTAATAAGCCATCCAAGCAGCTGCATGACATAGTAGATGGGCAGGACATAGACGGACGTCCTCAGAACCGCATCCTTCACATCCAGCGTGCGGGAGAACAGCCTGCGTATGCCCGTGACGAAGACCGACACCAGGATGGACAGGGCGAGGATGACCGAGAAGTTCTGTATCGTCAACAACAGGACGTTGAGATCACCCTCCTGAACGGCCATCTGGATATAGAGCAGGACGAAAACAGCGGTACTTTGGTACAGGAACAATTTTTTCATCACGGCTCTCCCCGTGCAGTCATGGTCATCCTTTTCCCGAACCCTTGATTGCGGCCGAAGTCTTGCTCCTGCCGTGACGGGAACATTCCTTCCCCGCCCCTGATCCTCCGCAGACCATGGCCCCCGCCGCTCCGTCGCCCCGTTTTCAGCGGATTCACGGAATGGGTGGAAGCCATGGTAGGCTCCCGTCCCGGCCGATCACTTGATGAAGCCCGCACAGGAGGGCTTGGGTGATGGTCCCGGCGGTCATTATAGAGCAGCACCGGGTTCAAATGCCAAGACTTATTCCGGATCGTCCCGGGACCCCTCCCGTCACGGCACCGGAGGCTATCGGCCGTCTGATATAATTATAGTGAGAAGGGCGGGTCGCAGCATGCACGGCCCATTAGACACCGCCCCCGGCAGCGTTCCTTCGCTGCCAAAGGCGGTCGGCGTGGGCGGGAGGCGAGCAATGGAAAGATCGGGATATCCGGGTCGAAGATCCGGTGTCGTTAACCGCCGGATGGGTGGATCAGCAGCGCCGTTCGAAACCATCGACAGGAGGATGGGCGCCCGGGACAGACGGAAGGGACCGGAGGACCGGCGCATGTTTCCTTTGGACAGGCGGCAGCAGGCTGTGGAGATCTGGCTGGGGAATAACGACAGACGCAGGAGTCAAAGGGAGAGGAGGGGGAACATCTGAAGGAGAGGCTCCTCGCGGTAGTGTATCGAAAACAGGACAGGACGACGTGACACACCCTGGGCGGGCGTCCCGACCGGGGTGGTCATCCTCGCTTGTCAAGGTTCCGGATTCTCTGTGTCCGACATAAAAACGGGGAAGGTTTTTCCCCTTCCCCGTTTCCGGAGACATGCCTTTTCCTGAACACCGCCGTGCAGGGACGGTTTCCCGTGTAAACGGCCTCCGGCTCTATTCTCTGTGACACCCACTGCATTTGGAGGGACCTAGTCCCTGTTCCTTGTGACAGCCTCTGCATCGGATGTGGAAGGGGTTTTCCTTGGCGCTGGCCACGGAGGGATCGGGGGCATCGGGATCCACGCCGTGGCACTTGAAACAGCTTGCAACCTCATCCTTGGAAGCCGCTTTATGATGGCATTTCAAGCAGTCGAACTTTTTGGCATGATCCCCGTGGGGAAAGACGACGGCGGGTTTCTCGGCCTGTGCTTTCTCAATGGTAATGGTGTCGGGTATCTTCTCATCCGCGGTCACACCAGCCGCCGTCAAGGCGGCCGTTATCATCAGAACCGTGAGAAATATGGCGATTGTCCTGCCCATCATCAACCTCCTTTGCTCGTTTCCCCGAAGATAACACAGAATGACCCTTACCCGACAGGCTATTCCGGGGAAGTGCGGGACCTGGCATGGCCATTATAAATCCTTGATGACCGGGGCGGGGAGAATGGATCAGGGTAAGGAAACCGGCAAGTTTTCAGGAATTCCGGGAGCTCCCCTCCCGTTGATCTCCCATCGACCACCCCACCCGGGTTTCAGGAGCCCCTGGCATACCTGGGGTATCTGGGCACCCACATCCTGGAGGTCACCGCCTCCGCCAGCGTTCCAGAGTCCGCGGGTTTTGTTCCGACCCCTTGGTCAACGGCCACCCTGGCCACCTCCACGGCGATCTCTCTGCACAGGTTCCTCAGATCCGAAATGGGGGGATAGACGCAGTTCAGATCGAGCCTCTCTTCCGGAACCATCTCGGAAAGCCTTTTGCCCGCCGCAGTGAGCATCTCGTCGGTGATCACCTTCGCTCCCACCGAAAGGGCTCCCAGCCCCACTCCGGGAAAGATGAACACGTTGTTTCCCTGGCCGGTGAAAAGGACTTTTCCCCCGTATTCCACGCTTGGGAAGGGGCTCCCGGTGGCCACGATCGCCCTCCCCTCGGTCCATCGGTAAAGGTCCTCGGGCTCGGCCTCCGTCCTGTCGGTGGGGTTGGATAAGGGGAAGATAACAGGCCTGTCCACCAGAAGGGCCATCTCCCTGACGATTTTTTCGGTAAAAGACTCCCTTATCCCTGAAAGGCCGATGAGAACACTGACCCCTGAATTCCTCACCGTGTCCGACAGCGAGATCCCGCCCTGGTCCCTGAGAGACCACCCCCTGGCAAATCCGGCGCTCCTCGAGAACTCCCTCTTGTACTCATCCACGCCGGCCCTTCCCTCGTAGATGACGCCCCTGCTGTCGAGGACGAAGATCCTGTCTCTGGCCTCACTCAGAGGCAATCCTCTCTCGACGAGGGCGGAGCAGATCTGTCTGGCGACCCCTATGCCTCCGGCACCTGCACCAAGGACAGCAAACACCTGATCCTCAAGCTTCTCTCCCTTGATCCTCAAGGCCCCCTTAATGCCGGCAAGGGTAACGGCCCCGGTTCCCTGGATATCGTCATTGAAGGACGGGATCTCGTGTCTGTACCGTTCCAGAAGGGTGAATGCGTTCTGCTTGCTGAAATCCTCCCACTGCAGTACGGCTTTTGGGAAATTCGTCTTAACGCCCTTCACGAATTTGTCCACGAAATCAAAATACTCTTTCCCCCGCAGTCTTCCGGACCTCACGCCAAGGTAGAGAGGATCGTTCAGAAGTCCCTCGTTGTCGGTGCCCACGTCCAGGGCGACGGGCAGACAGCTGGACGGGTTGATCCCCGCCCCGGCGGTGTAAAGGGACAGTTTGCCCACCGGGATCCCCATGCCCCCTATGCCCTGGTCCCCGATCCCGAGGATACCCTCCGAATCGGTCACCACGATCATCTCAACCTCCTTATGGGGCAGAGACTGGAAGATCTTGTCTACCTCATCGATATTGTCCGGGGAGAGAAAGACTCCCCTCGTGAACCGGAATATGTGGCTGAACTTCTGACAGGCAAGGCCCACGGTCGGAGTGTAGACAATGGGTATCATCTCCTCAAGGTGTTCCAGGAGAAGCGCGTAGAAAAGGGTCTCGTTGCGGTCCTGGAGAGACCGGAGAAAGATATATCTCTCCAGGTCGGAGGTCTTGTCGGT
Source organism: bacterium (assembly GCA_020350725.1). Classification (GTDB taxonomy): domain Bacteria; phylum BMS3Abin14; class BMS3Abin14; order BMS3Abin14; family BMS3Abin14. Next base: position 1,134,961 of record CP070719.1, on the reverse strand, counting down.
AAAGCTCTCGTATCTCCTTGCTATCTGCTGTTCCAGGGTGGACACGGCGGGAGGAAGCAGCCCTTCTATTCTGAACAGCCGCCGCTCCTCATGGGTAAAAGCGGACCCTTTGTTGAGAATGGGATTGTGAAGAAGTTCGACACCTTCCGCGTCGATCTCGATGGTGTCCTCACCCTTCTCGTCCCTGTAAATCCGGTATCGAAGCATGATCTCCCCCTTTGGCCTGGCTTTAATTGGCAGCACGGCATTTCCCGAAGGCCGGAACCACTGTCCTGATACTACGGAATATTGTGCGTGATTGCAAAAGTGGTGGAGAAATATTCCCGGACCATCCACCGGGTTCGGAGCCCCCGACGCAGACCCCAAGGGCATGATCAGCCGGTGGAAAGACGCCGCCGGACCCGGGACATGGGCGAGGCCACACGCCTCATCCGGGCCACATCAACGCCGGTGCCTTGAGAAGAAGTCCCAGATAACCTCGGCCGCATCCATGTCCCGGCTGGTCCTGCCCACGATGGCTCTGGGCGCATACTGAAAGCCTCCCGGCCAAGTGTGGCCGCCGCCGTTTACCTCCAGGAGGGAAACCTCCTTGCCGTCGCGGCAACCGGTGTAATCGTACCGGGTGATCCTGGTTTTGTCTCCCGGGTCGGCGTCGGGAAGATCTGTTTCCTGCACCGGCCCAAGACAACCGTTGTTTCGAACCCATCGGGAAAGCGTTTCGGGGACGGAGAGGATCGTCCCTATCCTCCTCCTGCCGAAACGCACATGACCTCCTTCCCAGGGCACCAACCCGTCCTCACTTCCGTTGATCATGAGGATAGGAAGGGGTCGAGCCGGCCGGCATGAGTCCGACAGGTCCAGGGGAAGGGCGGCGATAACAGGCGCAGCGGCGGCCAACCGGTCGTTCACCTCGCATGCGAGACGCAGGGCCATCATGCCGCCGTTGGAGGCACCGGTCACGTAAACCCTTTCCGGATCGGCCCCCCATTCCTTCGTCAGGGTGGAGATCAGTCGGGAAAGAAATCCCACATCATCGACCCCTTGCCGGTGGGCCGGGTAATCGTCTATTATCCGGCCGTCGTTCCAGTGTCTCCTGAACCCGTCCGGGAAGACGGCCATGAAGCCTTCCCGGTCGGCCACCTTGTGAAAATGGGACAGTTTGACCATCGCCCGAGCCGTCCCGCCTCCTCCGTGGAGGACCAGGACCAGGGGGATTGTTTCCCCGCCCGCAAAGGAAGGAGGCAGCCGCAGCCTGTAGGTCCTCTTTCGCCCGTCGTGTTGGAAGGAACCCTTTATCCATCTGCCTTTCTCCGCCGCCCTTACTCCCGAGCCAGAGGGGAAGTGGATGAGAATGGCGACAACCAGGAGTATCAGCGGACCTCTCATGGGGACATGATAAGGCAATCAGCCTCTGGACTACAATACTGCCGGGGACAAGGGGTACCTCCTGAGGCTGGGACCGGAGGGGGCGCATGGACGAGGGGCGGATGCGGGGAGAAATGAGTCCAGAGGCCAGGGGCCAGCGTCCAGAGGGGGAGATAGGGCGAGGGGGAGAGGGAGCCCTTCGACAGGCTCCGTTCGACAAGCTCACGGCAGGAAGGGCAGGCGAGAAGCGGACGCGGGGGGGGGAAATGAGTCCAGAGTCCAGAGGCCAGCGTCCAGAGGGAGCGCGGAGACAAATAGCGGTTGTCATTGCGAACCGATATTTGAGTGAAGCAATCTATAACTGGGAACTGGGAACGGTGAACTGAGAGTTATTTTTTTGGATCTTGGACTTTGGATTTTGGATTGATTTCTAATCTCTAATTTCTAATCCTCTAATGCTCTGATTCCCCACCGTGAACCGTGAACTGTGAACTCTCTTTTCCCTCATTCCGCCGGTTCCAGGCGAAGGATCCGGCCCTCCCTGGCATCCGTGAGAAGGTACACAAAACCGTCAGGACCCTGCCGGACGTCCCGGATGC
>CP070719.1:1108826-1132897 GCA_020350725.1 bacterium | reverse complement strand
TTCTGATTGCCGTCGCAATTGTTTTCGGTATGACCCTGATCTTCGGCACCGCCGGTGCGGACGAGAAGGCACTCAATTTTTTCGCCAATACCGAACTGGCTAAGATCGGCCACGACAAGGTGATCGTCAAGGCGGTCAAGGATCAGAACAAGAAGGGGATGTCCCTCGCCGATATCAAGGCTATGGATAATAAGTGGAAGGCCGAAGAGGGCCTGGCCGATTACATGCAGGATATTATGTACGGCGGGTGCGGACCCCATATTCGGGAGATCTGGCGGAACACGGGCTACCTCGCCGAGATCTTCGTCATGGACAACCAGGGGGCCAACGTCTGCATGACCGAAAAGACGGGCGATTTCTGGCAGGGTGATGAGGGCAAATTCTGGTATTCGTTCAACGGAGGTATCGGGGCGGTTTTCGTCGACGAGGTCGAAGAGGACGACGCCAAGATCAAGCACGCCCAGGTCTCGGTCCCGGTCATGGACAAGGGGAAAGCGATCGGGGCGATCACGTTCGACGTTTACGTGGATCAGGTGAAATAATTTTCCGCCCGGTAACCCTTACGCAGCTCGTGGACCTCAAATCCTGATCGGTCAAAGCTGAGCTTACCGTAAGGAGGAAACCGGGTGAGGAGGATCACCCGAAACCTTCAGTGCAAAGGAGGCCTACCGGATCGTCAGATCAGGTAGGCCTCCTTTTGGACCGTTTTCTCTCAACCACGCCCCATCCGAATGGACAGAGGTCTTCAATGTTACGGTTGATCTCCGTCACGAACAGGATGGTTTATCAGATAAACATTTCTCTCAAAACAGACAGCTGTAACATTCACAACGGAACCTAGTATTAGGATTTAAAACATTGTTTTTTTCTGAACCGGAAGGTGAGGATGAGAGTCTTCAGTATTTTCTCGGCAGCGATCATGGCTGTCCTTCTGCTGACTTCGGTGGTTTTGCCGGCCGACATGACAGACGGAAACGCTGCTTTTGCCAGCAGGGACTACGTAACGGCCCTCACACTCCTCACCCCGTTCGCCGAGCAGGGGGATGTCCAGGCTCAGCTCAAGGTCGGATTCATGTACTTCTACGGCGAGGGGATCGGGAGGGATTACGAGGAGGCCGCCGCCTGGCTTACCCGTGCGGCGAGCCAGGGAAATCCCATCGCCCAGACGATGCTGGCCAAGATGTACCAGAACGGATGGGGCGTCGAGAGAGACTACGCCAAGGCGATCACGTGGTGTCGCAGGGCGGCGGAGCAGGGTTATGCCGAGGGCCAGGCTACCCTCGGGCAGTATTATGCCGAGGGGATAGGGTGCGTCGAGAGCACAGCGGCAGCCGTCGACTGGCTGTACAAGGCGGGCGTTTCCTATCTGAAAAACGACAACCGCGACATGGCCCTGACCATGGTGGACCGGATCAGGGAGATCAGTCCCGATCACTTTATGCTGTACCGGCTCCTCAATCTGATATACGAGGAGGCGGGTGAGGGACACAAGGAGCCCTGACCACTTTCCTTCGACCCGGTATCTCCCCAGAGAGTCCCATCAGGCGGTCATCTGCCTTCCCGGTCCGTCCCAGTTGGGATACAATGTCATCGGCGGAGGCGAGATCCAGGCTTTTCCCGTGTCCTTCAGGGGAAAAGAGACAGGGGAGCCGGCAGGCTCCCCTGTTAACATCCGATGTCAATGCTTTCTACTGGATCTTCTCCTCCGCCCGCTTGGCAAGCCCCTGCCGCACCTTGAGAAGGCCGCCGGCGATGAATGCCACGAAAACCGTTGCCGCACAGAAGACAAGAGCGATCACTGCCAGTGTGGTAATGAACTCCAACATTTTTCCACCTCCTTATCTCACCTCGTCCCTTCGTTCCCGATTTATGCCGTCTCGGAGACTTTATCCGTTCTAAGGGAGCGTCCCGCCTTCATGATGCCCCCCAGGATCAGAGCTACGGTAATGGATGCACCGAGAAAAGCCACCGACATCACGATCAGCATTGTTATGAACTCCAGCATCTCAATCACCTCCTCTGGGTCTTATCTTAACCCTCTAAGCTTGTTAAAAATGTAACAAGCTGCCGGATCAATGTCAAGCATTTTTTTGTGATTATTTACACAATCCTTTATTTTAGTGTTTTAACTTGATACTAATGCGAACTTTCACTAATAGTTGCCCGTCTTTTCATCCCCCACAGAACCCCAAAGACCGCAGTGTCCGGACCTCTGATCATCCCACAGGCTCGCGCATTCGAACGATCCAAGGGGCTTCCCGTCGGGCCGGGTTCCCTCGCTCTTAACTTTCCTTTCACATATCCATTGACAAGGCAGACGGGCAGAATTTACTATGGGCGCTATTGGTCTGACCATCAGACCGAAAGAGTTGGGCTCCTGGACCGCTCTCCGTTCCCGGGCGCGGGGCCCTACCCGCTGTGGTGGCTATGGGCTCCGAAAGGAACGACAGGGTGGAAAGAGGGAAAAGCGACAGAAAAGGTGCATAGGCTGTTTTGTTTTTCTGTCTTTTTATATATAATTTCGGGCTTATATGACCCATATCTCAACACCGTTTTAGGGAGGGACCGCAATGGCGAGAAGAGCGAAAAAATACGTATACTACTTTGGCGATGGCAAGGCCGATGGGACCGGGAAGATGAAGGACCTGCTGGGCGGCAAGGGGGCCGGACTGGCCAACATGACCAATCTCAAGATCCCCGTCCCCGCCGGATTCACCATCACCACCGACGCCTGCAATGTCTACTTCGCCGATAACAAGACCTACCCGTCAGGCATGTGGGACCAGGTTCTGGCAAACCTCAAGAAGGTGGAGAAGTCCATGGGAGCCAAGCTCGGCGACGCAAAGGATCCCCTGCTCCTCTCCGTTCGCTCGGGTTCCAAATTCTCCATGCCCGGCATGATGGACACCGTGCTGAACCTCGGCCTGAACGACACGACCCTTAAGGCCCTCATCAGGAAGACCGGAAATGAACGTTTCGCCTATGACACATACAGAAGGCTGATCACCATGTTCGGAAGCACCGTTATGGGGATCGACCGCCAGGTCTTCGAGGACGCGCTGGACAAGATGAAGGAGAAGAAGGGAGTTCACCTGGATACGGACCTGTCGGCGGAGGATCTCGCTGAACTTGTTGACGAGTTCAAGAAGATCTACCGCAAGAAAACGGGCAAGAACTTCCCCAAAGACCCTCTCCAGCAGCTCCGACTGTCCATCAACGCCGTTTTTGACTCCTGGTTCGGCGACCGGGCCGTCACCTACAGAAACCTCAACGACATCTCCCACGACCTCGGGACCGCATGCAACGTCCAGGCTATGGTTTTCGGGAACATGGGCGAGAACTCGGGAACCGGTGTCGGCTTCACAAGGGATCCGTCCACCGGCCAAAAGAGGTTCTTCGCGGAATATCTCATCAACGCCCAGGGCGAGGATGTGGTGGCCGGGATCAGGACCCCCCTCCACATCAACGAGATGAAAAGGAAACTTCCCGAGGCTTACAGGGACCTGGACAGGATCTACAAGAAACTGGAGAAACACTACAGGGACATGCTGGACATCGAGTTCACCGTCCAGGACGGCAAGCTCTACATGCTTCAGACCCGGATCGGCAAGCGAACCGCAGCCGCCTCCCTCAAGATCGCCATCCAGATGGTGAAGGAGGGGTTGATCGACAAGAAGACGGCCATCATGAGGATCGACCCGGACCTTCTCGAGACCCTCATGCATCCCATGATCGATCCCAAGGCCAACGTGAGTATCCTGGCCAAGGGCCTGCCTGCCTCGCCGGGCGCAGCGGTCGGCAAGGTCGTATTCTCGGCGGACGACGCCGAGGAAGCCGCCGCCAAGGGCGAGAAGGTGATCCTCGTCAGGCCTGAGACCTCACCCGAGGACATCGGAGGAATGGACGCCGCCGAGGGTATCCTCACGGCCCGGGGCGGCATGACGTCCCACGCGGCCGTCGTGGCCAGGGGAATGGGAAAACCCTGCGTGGCCGGCTGCACAGCCGTCAACATCAATGAGAAGAGGAAATCCTTCTGGGTCGACTCGACCACCATCAGGGAGGGGGACGTCATCACCCTTAACGGCTCGACGGGAGAGGTCATCGTCGGGGAGGTTCCCCTCGTCGCCCCCGACATGACGGGTGATTTCAACACCATCATGAAATGGGCCGACGAGATCAGGGACCTCGGCATAAGGGCCAACGCCGACACCCCCACGGACGCCCGCATGGCCCTCAAGTTCGGAGCCGAGGGCATCGGACTGGTCAGGACCGAGCACATGTTCTTCGAGGAGGACAGGATCCAGGCTGTCCGGGAAATGATCCTGGCCGATGATGAGGAGGGTCGGAGAAGGGCCCTGAAAAAGATCCTGCCCATGCAGAGGAAGGACTTCATCGAGATCTTCAAGGTCATGGACGGTCTGCCGGTGACCATCAGGCTTCTCGATCCGCCCCTGCACGAGTTCCTGCCCAAGACCGACGAGGAGCTCCGGGAACTTGCCAGGGAGATGGGCGTGTCCTTCAAGAAGCTCCAGGCAAGGAACAAAGCCCTGCACGAGTTCAACCCCATGCTGGGCCACAGGGGCTGCAGACTGGCCATAACCTACCCGGAGATCTACGAGATGCAGGTCCAGGCCATCATCGAGGCCGCCTGCCAGGTCGCCAAGAAGAAGGTCAAGGCCGTCCCGGAAATAATGATCCCCCTGATCGCAGACGTCAAGGAACTCACCGTGATGCGCGAGATGACGGTGCGCGTGGCAACCGAGATCGAGAAGCGTTACAAGGTCAAGATCCCCTACGACGTCGGAACGATGATCGAGATCGCCAGAGCGGCCCTGCTGGCCCATACCGTTGCCCCGGAAGCCGATTTCTACTCCTTCGGCACCAACGACCTGACACAGACCCTCTACGGCCTGTCCAGGGACGACGCCGGCAGGTTCCTTCCCTACTATGTTGAACAGGGCATCTTCGATGACGATCCCTTCATGACCATCGACCAGGAGGGTGTGGGCCTCCTGATGAAGATGGCCATCGACAGCAGCCGCAAGATCAAGCCGAACATGAAGATGGGCATCTGCGGAGAACAGGTGGATCCCAGGTCGGTGGATTTCTGTTACAGGGTCGGACTCACCTACGTGAGCGGATCGCCTTTCAGGCTGCCGGTTGCGCGCCTCGCCGCGGCCCAGGCGACCCTGAGGAGGAAGAACCCGAAGAAGTACGCGCCGGAGTCGATCGCTTAGAGAATATTTTCCAGTTTCAGGTTTCTCGTCTCTAGTCCAAATAAAGGGCTCCCTCCGATAACGGAGGGAGCCCTTTTAACGTTATGATCCTGTAAATCCTGGCTTATATCAGGTATTACGGATCGGGTGTCGGGTGTCAGGTTCTCTCACGCTCATTTGCTCCACTCGCTTCAACCTTCTCTAGAGATAGAAAGCTCCCCGCTACTGCGCTCAAGCAAGACGCCGAGAAATTAAGCAGTTCCTGGACACTAGACACTAGACACTAGACACTAGACACTAGACACTAGACACTGGATTTTACCACCCCATCGCGTATCCCGTCTCCAGCCGCGGCGACGCCACCCCGTGCATGACACCACGGTCGGCATCGTACCGGATACCGAGCACCCGCCCGTGGCTCCACTCCCCGGCGACGATCACCGTGTGCCCCATCCGCTCCAGAGCGGCGATCGTCTCCCCGGGGATCCGGGACTCCACGCTGAGTGTACCGGCCTGGGCGCTGTGGGGATAGAAGGACGCCGGGAAGTGGCTGGAGTGGAAGGTCGGGACATCCACGGCCAGCTGCATGTCCATGCCGAAATCGACGCAGTTGATGAAGAACTGCAGCGTCCACTGATCCTGCTGATCCCCTCCCGGTGTTCCGAACACCATGAACGGTCTGCCATCCCTCATTACCAGGGAGGGGGTCAGAGTCGTTCTCGGCCGCTTGCCCGGCTGGAGGGAATTGGCGTGATCGGGATCGAGGTAGAACATCTGCATGCGTGTCCCGAGGGGAAAACCGAGGCCCTCGATCACCGGAGAGCTCCGAAACCACCCGCCGCTGGGCGTGGCGGCGATCATGTTTCCCCACCGATCCACCGCATCCAGGTGGGTGGTGTCGCCCCGGTGGATATCCGCCCCCCCCTCCCTCTCCACCGGCGGTGAAAAGGGACCCTTGCCCGGGCGCATCTCCAGGGAAGCCCTCTCAGGGTCGATCAGTTTTCGGCGTTCCTTTGCGTATTCTCCGGACAATAGGACATCCAGGGGAACGTCCACGAAGTCGGGGTCCCCGTAAAACGCCTCCCGGTCGGCGAAGGCGAGCTTGGCGACCTCGATGAGGAGGTGGATATATTCCGGGGAGTTGTGCCCCATCGAGGGGAGATCGTACCCCTCCAGGAGTTTCAGCTGCTGGAGAAAGACCGGTCCCTGACACCAGGGACCACACTTGTAGACGTCGAAACCCCGGTAGCTGGCGGTAACGGGCTCCTCGATGCGGGTGGCGTAATCGCGCAGGTCCTCCTTCACCAGCAGTCCGGCGTTGCGCCTACCGGTGGAATCGGGAAGCCTGTTTTCCCGGACGAATTTCAGGATCGTTTCGGCGATCTCACCCCTGTAGAAGACATCGCGGGCCGCCTGCAGCGCCTCCTCGCGTCCCCGCTTTTTCTCCCTCGCTTCCGCGTCAAGAAGCTTCCGGAACATACCGGCAAGATCGGCCTGGACGTAATTCTCTCCACTGTCCGGGATCCGACCTTCGGGGATGTAGGCCGCAGAGGAGGAAGGCCATGCCTCCCGAAAGTGCCCGGAGCTCTTCTGGAGGGCCGCCCGGAGCCTCTCGAACATGGGGAATCCCTGCCCTGCCAGATCAACGGCCGGCTCCAGGACCTGGGACAGGCTCATGGTCCCGAAACGGGACAGGGCTGTAATCCACGTGGACACGGCATCGGGGACCGCCGCGGCAAGGAGACCGTCTCCGGGGATGGTGTCGATCCCCTGCTTTTTAAACCACTCGATGGTGGCGTTGCGGGGGGCCGGGCCCTGACCGCTGAGACTCACGACACGCTTTTCCTCCGCGAGGTAGATCAGGATGGGCACCTCGCCGCCGATCCCGTAGATGTAGGGCTCCAGGACGGCCAGGGCGAATCCCATGGCCACTCCCGCGTCCACGGCGTTGCCGCCGTTTTCGAGAATGTGGAGACCGATCCTGCTCCCGAGATAATGGCCGCTGGTGACCATGCCGTGGGAGCCCATGATGACCGGTCTGGTGGTGAAGTGTTCGGGGTCAGAGCCGGCCAGCTCGCTGAGGACGTTCGAGGAGTCTTTCGTGGTCATGGCAACCTCCAAGGATTGTATTGGACCTCGTCTATGTCATGGAAACAGTTTAATCGATTGAACCACATCAATAAAGTGCGGGACGGAATCCGAGATCCAGAGTCCACAATCAAAAATACATCTGCAATACCATCACCTTCTTTGAGATGGAGTACCCATCCCACCCTGACCAGCTTCTGTTCCGGGAATATGATTTTATGATCATCCGGGTGGTTTCCAGGTTTGGATCTTGGATCGCAGGGGTCCTCTCATGCAAAAAAACTTCAGGCCATCTCCAATCGGTGACGGCCTGAAGCCCAGAATATGGTAGATGTGTGGTTGCCTTCGGCCTCACCTCATGAACGGCAGGACCCAGATGATGACCATTAAAACGTAGCAGAGCACCAGAGAGGCCAGGACGTAGGGGACGGTGTAGGAGAAGAACTCCTTGAGGGAGAACTTCTCGCCGTCCTCCTTCTCGCCCATGGTCAGGGCGACGTAGAGGGCCGGCGCCCCGGCGATGGTGAGGTTGCTGCCGAGAGTACCCGCCCAGACAAGCCCCCAGTAGTAGGGCCAGACGTTGATGTCAATGGTCTCACCCAGGTCCCGGATCACGTACAGGAGGGTGAGGATGAAGGCGTCGTGTTCCACGACCCCGACGATGGGGGCGGTGACCCAGTACATGACCGCCGTCCCGACCAGGACGCCCTTCTGGATGAAGGGGATGAACCAGCCGGCCACGATCTCCAGGATGTGGGTGTGCTCGAGCCCTCCAACGAGGGCGAAGAGGGCGGCGTAGAAGGCGATGGCATTCCACTCGATGTCCGACAGCATGTGCTCCAGGTCGGGCACGTCGAAGCCGAGGGGCTTCTTCAGCAGCTCAATGGCCAGGACGAGAAGGAGCGCTCCGGCAAAGGCGATGAAACCGAGTTTCAGGCCGATGTACTGCCTCAGCGACATGCCGATGATGGTCACGATGAAGCCGCCCACGACGAGGGCGGCGAATTTCTTGTCCTTGATGTGATGGTCCGTCTGGCCGGCGGCCTCGTGCGCCGCCTCCTCGTCCAGGACGCAGAACGCCAGGTCGGACCTGAGAAACTTGAAGTAGAAGAGGAAGCAGACGATCAGGTAGACGGCGGTGAGGATGATGAAGGACGACGGCCTGCCGGAATGCCAGATGAAGCCTGCGAACTCGACGCCGGACACGCTGTGGAGCATCTGGGGCGGCAGATCGCCCAGGAGCAGGGCCGTTCCCATGAAGTTGGAGCAGAGGCCTATGAAGAGAATAGGGCCCGTCGCCTTGAACCCGTAAAGCTTGCGGATGTGGAAGATGATGGGGGCCAACATGAGGACGACGACGACGTTGTCGATGAACATCGACACGAAACCGGCCAGCCCGCCGATGAGGGTAACGAAGAGGGGGATGTTGCCCCGGGACCAGTGGAGCGTGCGGTCACCCAGGTACTCGGGGATGCCCGTCTTGCCGAAGTAGCCGGCGATGAGCCAGACGCTGATCAGGATCATCAGGACGTTCCAGTCCACGAAGGTGAAAGCCTGTACGTCGGTCATGCTCCCCACGGCCACCATGGCCGCGACGCCCAGGAGGGCGGCCACAACGGTGTCTATTTTCCGGATAATGACGAAGAGTATCGTGACCGCGAAGATCACGGCGGTGACAGTCTGGATCGGTTCCATGGTCCTCCTTCCTGGGTCCTCATAAAATGAACCGGGATAAACCGGTTCACGCCTGCAGACACCAATGGTTTACGTTCAGGCCCTTCTCCTGCTCTCCTCCATGGTCCGCCAGCGGTTGGAGATGGCCGCTTCCAGCAGGGCCTTCGCCTCGGGGGAGCTCATGGGGCTATATCCCAGCAGCTCCCTGCCCCTCGCGTCGGAAAGCTCCCAGGGATCGGCCAGGAAGGCGCTTCCCTGCCACTGATCCTTAGCAACGACCCGGATCTCTGAGGATGAACCGGTCACGTCCCTGACCATCGCGGCTACCTCCTCCCACGTCACGTAAACAGTGGCGAAATTGAAGGTCCGGCCGTACGCCTTGGGATTGAAAAGACAGAGTTCCACACCTTTTACCAGGTCGGCCATGTGGACAAAACTGCCCCCGGAATCAGCGGGCACCTCCAGAGGCTCTCCTGCAGCGGCCGTCCGGAGCATCTCCCTGAGGTGCCTGCCCGCGATGTCCTCGGCGAAAGCCCACCAGAACCGGATGATGGTGGCCGGGAGGCTCCTCTGGCTCCCGTACATCAGACAGAGTTTCTCGGCCGCCGCCTTGGCTATGCCGTAGAGGGGCTTTCTCGCCTCCTCGACCATGAGGGGATGGATCTCGTCGATGGGAGAGTACCGGGGCTTGCCGTAGACCACCGCCGTGCTGGTGTATATCAGGTGTTTGACGCCCTGGGAGGCCGCCTCCTCAAGGACAAAAATATGTCCCCTGAGGTCACCGTCCAGGGTCTCCAGGGGGTCCTCGGAAAAGGACCAGGCGAGGTGCAGAACCCCGTCCACGCCCTCCATGGCCGACCTCACCGCCTCCCTGTTCTCTACGCCCTCCTGGATCAGGGTCAATCCACTGTTTTCAATGGACCGGAGGGGCTCGACGTCCCTGTCGATAACACTCACCTCGTATCCTCTGTCCAGGAGCGAGACGGTCAGATATCTCCCGCACGACCCCGCCCCTCCAGTGATCAGGACCCTCATCACAAACAGACCTCGTCAATCGGAAACGTTCCCGGACGGTCCGCCCCTCACTCCGTTATCGATGAACCCACTCCATTGCCGTGGGTCACCCTTCATCTCCCCCTTTCCCGATCAGGCCTCAGCCTCTTCACCACCGGCCTGTTTCTTGGCCCTGATCAGCTGGTACACGGGGAACAGGAAGAGACAGACGGCAATGGCGAGGAAGGTTCCCGAAAGCGGTCGTGTGACGAAGATGGCAAGGGAGCCGTCGGACATGATGAGGCTCTGGCGCAGGAAACGCTCAGCCATCTCCCCCAGGACCAGGGCCACCGCCAGGGGCGCAAGGGGGTACTTGAGCTTCTTCATGACGTACCCGATGCCACCGAAGATGAGCGTGCACCAGACGTCGAACATGATGTTGCGCATCACGTAGCTGCCCACGAAACAGGCGACGACGATGATCGGGGTCAGCATCCCCCACGGCACCCTCATGATGGCAGCCAGCATCGGCGTGCCGGCCAGGCAGATGATCAGGCAGACGGCGCCGGCGAGGAACAGGCTGGCGATGAGGCCCCAGACGAAGACGGGCTCCTCCAGAAAGAGCCTGGGCCCGGGCCAGAGACCCCACATGTAGAGGCCCGACAGGAGGACGGCGGCGGTGGGCGAGCCGGGGATGCCCAGGGTGACCATGGGGAGCAGGGCACCGGTACCGGCGGAGTTGGCAGCCGCCTGCGGCGCCAGGATACCCTCGATGGCACCCTCACCGTACCTCTCGGGGTTCTTGGAGTACTGTTTGGCGATGCCGTAGCCGAGGAACGAGGCCGGCGTCGCCCCGGTGCCGGGCAGGATGCCGACGAAGAAGCCGAGGACGGCGCTCAGTCCCGTCAGACCGAAGTGCTTTTTCGTGGCTTGAAATGCCTCCTTGATATCCTGCCAGCCGAGCTTGGCATGGATGATCTCCTTGATCTCGGTGGTGAACCGTTCCTCGCCGTCGATCATGATCTCCCCGATGCCGAAGAGACCGATGGTCACCGGGACGAAATGGTAGCCGCTCAGCCAGGCGATGGAACCGAAGGTCAGCCGCGGCGCGCCGGTGACAATGTCCAACCCGACCATGGTCAGGATCAGTCCGAAGGCCGTGCTCACCAGGGTCTTGGAGGCATCACCCGTGCCGAGGCCAACGAAGGTGCTGAACGCCAGCAGCATGATACAGAACATCTCCGGCGCATGGAACTTCAGGGCGAGCATGGCCAGGGGCAAGGCGAAGGCCACGAAGAAGATGGCCGCCACGAAAATCCCCACGAAGGAAGACAGGAAGGCCGCAGCCAGGGCCACTCCCGCTTTTCCCTTCTTGGCCATGGGGTATCCGTCGAAGATAAGGGCCACCGACCAGGGTTCGCCGGGTATGGCGAACAGGACGGAGGTGATCACCCCGCCGAAGAGGGCGCCCCAGTAGATGGCGGCCAGAAAGATAACAGCGACCTCCTTGGGGACGAGGACGGTCAGGGGCAGCAGCAGGGCGACGCCAGCCGTGCCGCCCAACCCGGGCAGCACTCCGACCAGGAGACCCAGTAACAGGCCCAGGGTCATCATGAGCATCGCGAAGGGCTGTATCGCCACCCCGAATCCAACCATCAGATTAGCAAGTGTTTCCATCTGAACCTCCTGCTCTGGTGTCGCTCCTCTGAAATGCAGTCATTTGCTTCCTCGCCGGTACGGCGAGGAAGTTGTCTTCTATTTTCGGGCTTCTGCGGAACATCAACATTACAATCGCAACGTCGAGGAAGATGACCCCCCTAATCGGCTCCTTCCCTTGAAGAACAGGCTGCCCGTCGGGAGAAAACCCCGGCCGACTCCCATCGACAAAGAGACCCTTTCTCCACCTAGAAAATAAACAACCCCTTGTGGTAGAGGGGGCTCTTGGGCAGCGGGATCTTCAGGGCCTTCTCCATACCGTAGAAGACGGCCAGGGTCGTAATGACGCTGAAGACAGCTACGGTCACCCAGCGGTGTTTGCCCAGCCAGCGGCTGAAGACGACACAGAAGACAAACGTCGGGATGTAGACCCCCATCCAGACGATCCCGGCGGCCAGCAGCGTCGCGCAACCGAAGATCCGCACCGCCTCATGCATACCCTCTTTGCTCACGAAGAATGCCCTGTCATCGTGACGACGGGCCCGGGTGACCAGGATGAACACCGATGAGACGAGCAGCAACATGGCCAGGTAGAAGGGGACGAAGCCCGGCTTCGGACCGGCCTGGGGATCCCACCCGATGCCCATCTTAACGGAGTCGATCAGGGTGATGACGGCGATGACAATGAATATTGCGGCCGTGATCAGTTCGCCTCTTTTCAAAGCTTCCTCCTGCATGAGCGGAAAAAGGGGGTCAGATGTCCGGTGGAAGGCCGGACCTCACACCCCTCGCCTTTCAAACCATAATTAAGAACGCATAAAATCCCACTGGCCCGTTCTCGAGCGGGCGTTACTTGAGCCAGCCCGCGGCTTTCATGGTCTCGATGTGGGCCTGGTTGAAAGTATCCAGGAACTTGTTGAACTCGGCGCCCGTCCTGCCGTCGGTCATCAGGCCGGACTTGGAGGCGAAGTCCTTCCACATCTGGGTCTGGACCAGCTTGTCGAAGAGATCGATGAATCCCTTGACGGCCTCGTCGGACATGCCCGGAGGGCCGAAGATGCCCCGCATCATGGTGTACTCGATGGGGATGCCCACCTCGTTGCCCGTGGGGACGTTCTCATATCCCTCCGCCGTGAGCCTCTTCTCCTGGAAGACGCACAGGGGCCTGGTGAACTCCGGATAGAAGGGACCGGCCTCGCTGACCTGGTTCACGGTCGCCTCAACCTCCTTGCCCACCAGAGCCTTGGCCACGTCGCCACCGCCCTTGTAGGGCACGTACTTGAAGGGCTTGGTGCCCATCTTGGCCTCGATGGTCCGCCAGACGATCTCGTCCTCCTGCTTGGAGCCGGTCCCGCCGACCAGGATGCTGCGCGTTTTGGCGTCCTCTATGAACTCCATGGCGGTCTTCCACTTGGCGTCCTTGTGGACCCAGAGCGGGAAGTTGTCCAGGGCGACAAGATAGAGCGGCGTAAAGCTCTTGTAGTTGAAGGGCAGGTTCTGGAAGAGGGGCGTGGTGAGGAACGAGTTCAGGGTGATCATCATCATGTGGTTGTTGCCCTTCTGGCTGAGGACGTACTGCATGGCCACGGCCCCGGCACCACCGGCCTTGTTCACCGGAAGGATGGCCTCATCGATGAGTTTGTCCTTGGTGTTGATGCTGATGAGGAACCGGGCATACCGGTCCGCACCTCCGCCGGTGCCCGCCATAATAATGAACTCGATGGGCCTTTCCGGCCAGGCGGCTTCAGCCACCTCTCCGAAGAGAAAGACGCTGGCGCACACCAGGACCGTGATCAGTAAAAATGAAGAACGTTGTCTGATTTTTTTCATGGTCTCTTTCCTCCTTTTAAATCAATCCGACCGTTTACCCCCTCTGAACTCAACCTCCATCACTCTCTCTTCTTCTCACACCCCCTTGTCTTTCCCTTTTCGGGTTGGTCTGGTCCTCTCTCCCCTCGGTCCAGCCGGCAGTACCCCTGGGGGAATGTACAGGAAGACTGCCTGCTGTCCAGAGGTGCTTCCTCGGGCTCTGCGTTGGCATCGGGCCGCTCCCCGGCATCTCATTGCCGGGGATGCGGCGGCAGAGCCTGTAAACTAAAAACATTTTAATTTTACCATCATCCTGCCGAAATTTCCCCTGTTTATTCCTCCCTCGGTCCCAGCACGGGGAGTGCCACCGGTATTCCGGGGGCCTTCAGGCGCGCGTCGATGAATGCCTGCATCTTGGCGATGTGCGCGTCGGTGAGATGGGCAAAGCGCTGCTGGGTCTTCATGTATTCCTTGACGGGCTTGTATTCCTTGGGAGTGTGCTGGTACGTGTACTCACCCTTCTCCCACTCGTAGTTGACCCACATTCCCGTCTCGATAGCCAGCTTGGCGACCTCCACCGTCTTGGCGGCGTCGAACATCCAGCCCTTCGGACAGGGGCTGTGGATGTGCAGGAAGGACGGACCCTTGTAGTTGAGGGCCTTCCTGACCTTGTTGATGAGGTCGACGGGATAGGCCACCGACGCCGTGGCGACGTAGTGCACGGCCGGATGCCCGCCGATGACCAGCTGGGGGGCGTCCTTGGGGAAGAGCACCTTGCCCTCGGGGATGGCTTCGCCAGGAGGCGTAAAGGTCGTGTTGGCCCCGTACGGGGTGGCGGGCGAGGTCTGGATGCCCGTGTTGGCGTAGGACTCGTTGTCGTACATGATGAAGAGGACGTCGTGGCCCCGGTACATCAGTCCGGACATGGCCTGGAGGCCGATGTCGATGGAGCCTCCGTCGCCGCCCATGACCACGATGTTGGGAAGCTTGCCCTTGTACTTGCCCTTGCGGATCAGGACCTGATAGGCCGCCTCGATCCCGGACGCGACGGCGCCGGCGTTCGTGATCTGGGTATGCATCCAGGGATAGGCCCAGGGGCTGCACAGGTAGCTGGTGTTGGCCACGTACATACATCCCGTGGGGCCGAGGAAGATCGAGTCGGGCCCCGCCGCCTTGGACACCAGCTTGTAGGTCAGGGCAGGGCCGCAGCCCTGGCAGGTCCGGTGCCCGGGAAGGTAATACTCCTCCTGGGGGACCCTGCGGATCGACTTGACCGCTTCCAAATTCTGAGTTTCCACTGCTTTCGCCATTATTCAGTCTCCTTTTAAAACAGCATCAGGGAGGGATCCCCTGACGCGCTCGCGAGTATTGACCCGTCGACTAGACCCCCTTGTCGAAGTTCACCCAGTAGACGTACTGATCGACCTTACCCGTCTTGGCGGCTTGGGCGAGGACCTTGGCCATGTTGTAGAACTCATCCAGGGTGACGACCTCGCCGCCCAGACCGGCCATAAAGGAGGTGACGGCGGGCGGTTTGGGCACGTCGTAGAGAGCGGCCCGCACCTCGTGGATCAGGTTTCCGCCCTTCATGGCCCCGCCGTAGGAGGTGCTCGTCTCGACGGTTCCCACCGCCTTGAATTTCGACAGGGTCTCGGCGATCTCCTCGGTGGGGAACGGGCGCAGGAAGCGCAGTTTCACCATGCCGGCCTTGACGCCCTTGTCCCTGAGGTGGTTGACAGCGTACCGTGCCGTCCGGGCATGTCCCCCCTGGAGGAAGAAGACGAAATCGGCGTCGTCGGTCCTATACTCATCCAGGAAGGGGCTGTAGTCCCGCCCGAAGATCTCGTTGTACTCCTTGACAGCCTTCCTGATCACCTTCGGGACGTCGATGAACGCCTGGGCCCTCTGGAGGTCGATGGCCGGCCCCTGGTCGGGGTAGATCTGGGGTCCGTGGGAGACCGGTTTGGTTGGATCCAGGGGGTGAGGATTCTTGAAGGGCGGGAGATACTCGTCCACCTGGGACTGCTCGGGATAGACCACCTTGCCGGGGATGTGGGAGACGAAGTAGCCGTCCTGGCAGCAGAACTGGGGCAGCATGACACCGGGGTCCTCCCCGATCCGGAAGTACATGATGGTGTTGTCGAGGACCTCCTGGGGCGTCTCGGCCCAGCCCATGATCCACCCCTGGTCGCGGGCGCTCATGACGTCTGTGTGCTCGGACCCGAAGTCACCCGGGGGATCCAGGGCCCGGTCCGCGATGGCCATCTGGCAGGGCAGCCGTCCGCCGGCGGCGGGGGAGTAGCACTCCATGGCGTAGGTCACGCCGACACCTGAGCTGCCCGTGTAGGCCCTCGCCCCGGCAGCGGAAGCCCCGTAGGCGATGGAGACCTGGGCATGCTCGCCCTCACCGTGGACGAACTCGGCGTCGAGCTCGCCGTTGGCGACCAGTTTCGAGAGCTCCATCATGATGCCCGTGTAGGGTCGGATGGGGTAGGAGCTGATGACCTCCACCCTCGACAGCTTGGCTCCGTGAGCGGCGGCTGAACAGCCAGCCAAAAACATTTCTTTCGCCATTTTATATTCCTCCTCCTAGAATGGTTTCTCGAGGCGGACAACACCACCCTTGAATTCCAGTTCGTTCACCGGTGTCAGACAGTCGGCGGGACACTCGTTGACGCAGATGAGGCAGCCCTTGCAGAAGTCCGCGTTCCAGACCATCCTCTCCTCCTTCTCGTCCAGGTGCCAACAGGCGTCCGGGCAGAAGAGGAAGCAGTTCAGGCAGAGGGTGCACGCCTCGTGGTCGATAACAGGACGCTCGGTCCGCCAGTTGCCGGTGATCATGTTCCTGTTCTCCTTCACGGGAGCC
This sequence comes from bacterium, assembly GCA_020350725.1. GTDB lineage: Bacteria > BMS3Abin14 > BMS3Abin14 > BMS3Abin14 > BMS3Abin14. The sequence goes on along the minus strand of CP070719.1, from coordinate 1,116,595 downwards.
GGGATGACCGCCCCCATGGGGACCTCCAAGTGTTTCGGGATCTTGAACTTCTCGCAGTACTTTTTGCTCATAGCCTTCTCCTTTTATGCATTAAGGGCTCTTACAGATCCTTGACCACTGCCTTCTCGTAACCCTCTTTCGCGCCCTCCTTGTTGGCCGCAACCGCGACGAGGCTGTCCAGGGTGAGGTTGTCCGTGCCGTGGACGGCGGCACCGGCGATGACCGCCGAAATGCCGGCCCCGACGGCGGCAGCTTCCACGCCGCCCTCGGATCCCATGAAATCCAGACCCTCCATGGAAAAAGCATGCTCGGCGTCGACGCAGATGACCTTCTTGAGCAGTTCCTTGTTGGGAACGAACTTGAGGATCTCGTCTGGGCTCCGCTTGCTGTTGACCACCAGGACACCTCCCTTTTTCATGCCCCAGAGAATGTTCATCCCCTTGACGATGGTGTCGTCCATGAGAACGACCATGTTGGGCTCCTTGTTCTCATACTCGTAGCGCATCTCGATCTCTTCGTCGCTGATGCGGACGTACTTCCTCAGGGGAACCCCGACCCGGTCGGGCAGATCCGCGTAGTCGTCCCATGCCTGGACGAATTTGCCGTCTTTATCCGCCGAATTGGCCATAATGAGCGACATGTGACGTCCCTCCATGTCCTGGACAACCCCGCGGGCCCAGATAGTGATTTGGTATACATCGGCCATAATGTGTTACCTCCTTTGTTTCGTTCGGTGATCCTCCGGTTAACCACTTAAAGGATGGTTGAACTATATCCCCCCTTCCCGGCCGGATTGTTTCGATTCCTCCTTTCCTCCGGCCCCAAACAGACCGTTCTCGATATCCTCGAGGTGCTCGCGCATGATCCGGGCGGCGAGCTTCCTGTCTCCGGCTTTGATCGCAACCAGTATCTCCCTGTGGCGGGAGAGGGACCGCTCCGGCCTCCCCTCCCCCTGGAGGTACTTGTCGCGGCTCTCGGTGAGCGAGTCCATCAGCATGTCCATGATGCGGATCAGGATGGTGTTCTTGGTCGCCCCGACAAGGGAGTCGTGAAATGTCTTGTCCACGTCCATGCCCGTCTCGCCCTTGGAAACCTGGTCCGCCTGGCGGTCCAGGATCGACTCCATCTCGGCGACCTCTTCAGGCGTCGCCCTCTCGGCCGCCAGATAGGCCAGCTGGGGTTCAATGAGACGGCGCATCTCGAAGAGCTCCATCAGGCTGTCCTTCTCGGTGAGGATGGCCGAGGCCAGGGGCGTGACGAGCATCTCGATGGGCTGGCGGGCGATGTAGGTCCCGTCCCCCTGCCGGCTCTCCAGGAATTTCTGGCTCTCCAGGGTCCGGAGGGCCTCCCGAACGGAGGAACGGCTCACTTTGAAGACCTCCGAGAGTTCCCGTTCGGTGGGAAGCTGGTCTCCCGACTTCAGCCGGCCCTGCTCGATCATCTCCTTGATCTTGGCGACTATCTCCTCGTAGACCCTCGTTTTCTTGACCGGCTTGAACATGTTCACCGATCCTCAATGCATCTGCTTCGGGGCCATGGGTTTGGGCATGGAGACGGAGTGCTGGGCGGTGGCTTCCTCGAAATGCTCCGCGGTGACCAGGCAGTTGGTGAGATCCGCCTCCTTGCCGGCCCGGAGGCACTCCTCCAGGGCGAGCATGACAGCCCTTTTGCACAGGGCCTCGATATCGGCGCCCGTCCAGCCCTCACTGGCGTCGGCGAGTGCGTTGACGTCCACCTCCGAGTTAATGGGCATGGTGTCGAGGTACGTCTGGAGGATCTCGAGCCGGTCGTCCCGATCGGGGAGGGGGAACTCCATGATGAAGTCGAAACGACCGGCCCTGAGGAGGGCCGGCTCCATGAGGTCCACGCGGTTGGTGGCGGCGATGACGATGACCCCCAGGGAACCGTGCAGTTCGTCCAGTTCCCGAAAGAGCTGGCTGACGACCCTCTGGGAGACGTCGCTGGAATACTCAGCTGTACGGGCGGCGGCAATGGTCTCGATCTCGTCGAAAAACAGGATACAGGGGGACGCCTGTTTTGCCCTCTTGAAGACCTCCCGCAGCCCTTTTTCGGTCTCCCCCACCCATTTGGACATGAGAGAGGGTGGATCGACGACGATCAGGGTCATGCCCGTTTCCCCCGAGAGGGCCTTTACCATGAGGGTCTTGCCCGTCCCCGACGGGCCTGAAAACAGGATACCCTTGGGCGGACCCAGCCGGGAATCGGAGAAGATGGCATGGCTCCGCGACGGGAGTTCGACGATGGACTTCAGGTTCCGCTTGATCTCCTTGAGGCCCCCCACGTCGCTGAAGGAGAGGCGGGACCTCTCGCTCATAAACTCCCTGGTGGAGGTGGGCTCGACCGCCTTGAAGGCCGTGAGAAAATCCTCCCCGGTGACCTGGATCGTGGCGCCCTGGGTCAGGACGGGTTTGTGGTCGACCTCGAATTTGACACCGGGCAGGATACGCCTCAGGGCCGCCATCCCCGCCTCCTTGCACAGGGCGGCGATGTCGGCACCCACATAACCGTGGGTGATCTCGGCAAGGCGGTCCAGGTCCACATCCTCGGCCAGGGGCATCTTGCGCGAATGGATCTTGAGTATCTGGAGCCTTCCGGCCTGATTCGGCACGCCGATGGTGATCTCCCTGTCGAAGCGTCCGGGCCGGCGGAGGGCCGGATCGACGTGTTCCGGCATGTTGGTGGCGCCGATGATCACCACTTCTCCCCTGGACACGAGACCGTCCATGAGGGCGAGCAGCTGGGCGACCACGCGCTTTTCCACATCCCCGATCACCTGCGCCCGCCTCGGGGCAAGGGCGTCGATCTCGTCGAGAAAGATGATGCTCGGGGCATTCCTCCGGGCTTCCTCGAAAACATCCCTCAGCTTGGCTTCACTCTCCCCATAGAATTTGTGGATGATCTCGGGACCGTTGACGTGGATGAAATGGGCCCTGACCTCGTTGGAGATGGTGCGGGCGAGCAGCGTCTTTCCCGTCCCCGGCGGACCAGAGAGAAGGACACCCTGCGGCGGATCGATGCCGAGAACGGTAAAGAGGTCGGGGAACTTGAGGGGAAGCTCGATCATCTCCCGGACGTGGCTGAGCTCATCCTCCAGACCGCCGATATCCTCGTAGGAGATCCTCGCGGCCCTGTCCTGGGAGACGTCGGCCGGCTTGAAGCTGATGGCTGTATTGTGGGTGATACGGAGAGCCCCCCGCGGGCTGGCGCCGTCGACGAAGAAGTACTGGGGCCGGGTTCCGAACAACACGATCTGGATCTTGTCCCCTATGACGACGTGCCGCCCGGCGAGCATCTGGCGGATGTGGGGGATCTCGGATTCCTTGGGGATGATCGTGGAGGACTCCATGGGCGAGAGCAGGATGCTCTCGGCGGGTTTCGAAGGGACTTTCTCGATGGTGACCCATTCGTCGACGGAGACTTTTGCGTTGTCCCTGGTGATGCCGTCGATCTGAATGAGGTTCTGTCCCACATACTCGGGTGTGTTCTGGGCCGCACGAGCCACCGTGGAACCCCGTCCGGAGATCTTGAGCACGTCGCCCGGCACTGCCCCCAGGCTCTGCAGCTCCTCGGCATCCACGCGGGCAAAACCCTTTCCCACGTCGTCAATAAAGGCTTCGGTTACCCTCAGAGAAACATGTTTTTTGGCTTTGACGTTGGTCTTTTTCATCACCTACCGCATCCGTTTCATATCCATCCTGGAGTAATGGACGGATGGTCGGACCAATAACAGTTTCCTGAACGATCTCCCTGTCTGACAATTAAAAAAGATCTTTCCATTCCGGAGACGGTTTGGTGGTCGGACCAATTAACAGGGGCTATACGGTACGATGGTACGGTGGTCAGACCAATTGCTACATCCAAAGGGGGGGGTTTGTCAACAGAAAAATGGCGATGGCGATGGTACATAGCACTTGCCCCCCCTTGAGCACGCTATATTGTTCAGGGTAGCTCTCCAATGGGGGCTGCGCAAGCAAATTTGGTTTTTACGCGAGGACAGAACAGGTTAACGCCGGATAGGAGTGGTTAAGACTCACGGGGACCGCTGGAATGTAACCGGGATCGGGAGCGCCTCGACCGGCCGCATCTCTTCTCTCCCGGATGTCGGGTGCTTGATCGACGAACAGGGTCACGGGAACCCACGGTCAGTCCAGGCCGAGCCTCTTTCTGATACCCGCCACCTGGGCGCGGAGCCGGTCGGTGAAGTGGCTTCCGAACTGGCTGAAATGTCTCTCGGTGTCCGGGATCTCACCCCGCCAGCCCTCGACATCCACCCTGAGGAGCTCTTCCATGTCGCCGACCGGCATGGAAAGGCCTGACAGATCGATGCCCCCTTCCTCGGGCATGAGGCCGATGGCCGTCTCCCGGGCCCCGACCTTACCGTCGACTCTGTCGCACATCCACTTCAGGACCCGGCTGTTCTCCCCGAAGCCCGGCCACAGCCAGCGGCCGTCCTCTCCCTTGCGGAACCAGTTGACGTAAAAGATCCGGGGAGCCTTGTCCCCCAATCTGTCCCCCATCTCGAACCAGTGCTGGAAGTAGTCGCCCATGTTGTAGCCGCAGAAGGGCTGCATGGCGAAGGGGTCGCGCCGAACGGGGCTGACCTTGTCCAGAATGGCTGCCGTGGCCTCCGAGGATGCCGACGCTCCCATGAATACCCCGTGGTCCCAGTCGAAGGACTCGTAGACCAGCGGGATCACCGAGGAGCGGCGGCCGCCGAAGATGAGGATGTCGATGGGGACGCCCTCGGGATCGTCCCAGTCGTGGATCTCCGTCGGGCACCGACTGGCGGGAGCGGTGAACCGGGCGTTGGGATGAGCGGCAGGCACTGCGCTGTCCGGTGTCCAGTCCTTCCCCTTCCAGTCGATGGCGTGATCCGGGGGCGGTCCATCCATATCCTCCCACCAGACGTCCCCGTCGCCGGTGAGGGCGCAGTTGGTGAAGATAGTGTCCTCCATGAGCATTTCGGTTGCCACCGGGTTGGAAGCATGGGAGGTCCCTGGCGCCACGCCGAAGAAACCCGTCTCCGGGTTGATGGCGTGAAGTCTGCCGTCGGGGCGGACCTTCATCCAGCAGATGTCGTCGCCGATGGTCTCGGCCTTCCATCCGGGTATGGTGGGCCGGATCATGGCCAGGTTGGTCTTGCCGCAGGCCGAGGGGAAGGCGCCCGCGATGTGGTATTGCCGGCCCTCCGGGTTGGTGAGGCGCAGGATGAGCATGTGCTCGGCCATCCACCCCTCCCGCCTGGCGATGGACGAGGCGATGCGCAGGCTGAGGCACTTCTTGCCCAGAAGGGCGTTGCCGCCGTAGCCGGACCCGTAGGACCATATCAGGTTCTCCTCGGGAAAGTGGCTGATGTATTTCTCCTCCATGGGGGCACACGGCCAGGGAACGTCAGCCTCCCCCGGAGCCAGCGGCGCCCCCACGGAGTGCAGGCAGGGGATGAACTCCCCCCCGGAACCCAATTCCTCAAGCACCTTTGACCCGACCCTGGTCATGATGTGCATATTGACGACGGCATAGGGGCTGTCGGTGATCTGCACTCCGATCTTTGCCAGAGGCGAGCCGATGGGGCCCATGGAAAAGGGAATGACGTACATCGTGCGCCCACTCATACAGCCGTCGTAGAGGGCCGTCATCGTTCTCTTGAGTTCGGCCGGATCGATCCAGTTGTTGGTGGGGCCGGCATCCTCAGGAGATGCAGTGCTCAGGTAGGTCCTGGCCTCGACCCGGGCGACGTCGGTGGGGTCGGACCGGAAGAGGAAGCAGTTGGGCCTTTTTTCCAGGGGTACAGCGGCTCCGGCCTCCACCATCTGGGCCATGAGAAGATCGTATTCTCCCTTAGAGCCGTCGCACCAGTGCGTCCGATCCGGACGGCACATGGCAGCCACCTCGGCTACCCAGGACTTCAAACCCTCGTGTCTGCAGACATCGGCCATCGCAATATTCCTCTTTCCACCGCATAGGATAAAGGTCGCCCGGCAGGGCGCCGGCTTCGATACTTCTCTGGACTACCGCGAATGAAGCATGTATCAGACTCGGGTCCATTTGTCCACCAATAATATAACGGCGTTCTATAAATTGGCAACCGGCCGGGGGTGTCACCACCTCGCGATCAAACCGGCACGGTTCCGTCATTGATACGGGTAATCCGGGGGACAATGATTTCTGAGCCCCCGCGACGGGGGCTCAGAAATGACTCTCAGGCAAGGAACGGCTGTGGTCCGGGGCCAACAGCAGGCACTCGGAAGAAACACTCACAGGGGAAACCCTGGGAAAAGATCTCCGAGCCGGAGATTGAACGAACCCTCTCTGTCATTCACACCGCTTGACAAGGACCGGGATCTTGGAGTGTGCCAGGACCTTGGTGGTCACGGTGCCGAAAAGAGCTCCGGCCACGCCCACCTTGCTGTGGGACGCGATGAAGATCAGGTCACTGCCCTTGTCCTCAGCAACCTTCAAAATACCTTCGGCCGGCGATTCCCCTTCCAGATAGACGATCTCGCACTCGACACCGGCTTCTGTGGCCTTCTTCTCGATCACCGCCAGGGCCTTGTCCGCCAGATTCCTGTGCAGATCCTCAACGTGGCTCATAGCCTGCTGGGCCTTCTCGGCGTCTCCAGGTCCCCAGAGGATCTCCGGATGGTAGACCTCCAGGATCTCAAAGGGCGTCAGCTTCGGCGTGATATATACTCCCGTCACCTTGGCCTTGAGGGCCTTGGCAAGATCGATCCCGCTCTCTATCGCGTGTTCGCAGAATTTAACGCCGTCGGTCGGTAAGAGAATGTTCCTGTACATGAATCCTCCTTTTCATTGCGTCCATTAGCCTGGCAAAAACAATCCGCCATATCTGGATATATTATAGCCTGAATTATGACATCCCATATATACATAACGCACCTGACGGCCATTTCAAGGCCCGACGCGGGCTGCCTGCAAATGTGATAGTTGCCGGCAGGGATCCGGAGTCCGGGCTGCCATACCTCGGATCCCGCCCCGGGTCGACCGGGTGCAGATCCTTCCCTCACCGATGATCAGAGCAGGATCAGTCTGGTGATGAACATTACCGCCCCTCCCACGACCACCGTCAGGATCAGATTCCTCGTCCTGAGGGCCACGACGAAGCTTATGAGCAGGGCCCACAGGGACGGGTTGGATGGACTGACGTCGATGGCTCCGTTGCCTCTCAGGGCTCCGGGCAGAATGAGCGCGGAAAGGATGGACGCCGGCAGATACGAGAGCCAGGTGGTCACTGTCCGGGGAAGGCGCACCTGGGACAGGGCCGCCAGGGGCAGGAGCCTGGGCAGGTAGGTGACGGCCCACATGCCGAGGAAAATCCAGATAAGTCTCGTCGTATCCATTTCGATTTCAGTCCAAAGTGCTGAAGCCTGGCACAGGGTTGGGTTCCCCAGGAACGGTGAATTCAGGAGGAAAGCTGCCGGTTCCCAGTTCACGGTTCACGGTTCCCTGTTCACAGTTCACAGTTGAAAAACCGCCGTGATTGGTGACTCGTGATTCGTGATTAGTTGACGAATCCAAAATCCAAAAAGACAGTTCACAGTTCACGGTTCTCAGTTCACAGTTGGGAAACCGCCGTGATTGGTGACTCGTGATTCGTGATTAGTTGACGAGTCCAAAGTCCAAAAAGACTAGTTCACAGTTCACCGTTCTCAGTTCCCGGATATAGATTGCTTTACTCAAGCATCGGTTCGCAATGACAACCGTTTTTTCTTCCCGTGTCTCCGCGCTCC
>CP070719.1:1069738-1108726 GCA_020350725.1 bacterium | reverse complement strand
GGGATACCCGGTCTTTTGGGTCCGGTTGGTCACTAGCGGTGGGACCCTGCTGTACGTCTCCCGCCGGATGGTTTGGCGGGGGGGTGGGGTAAAGGGTGATGCGAAGGGGCGGTGACCTCCCCGCGGGGGCGGACGGGCGAGGGGGGGAATGAGTCCAGAGTCCAGAGGCCAGCGTCCAGAGGGGACGCGGGAAAAAGCGGTTGTCATTGCGAACCGGAAAGCGCGTGAAGCAATCCCGGGAAAGACCGACGCGGAGAGAAGAGATTCCAGAGTACGGAGGCCAGCGTCCAGAGGGGAAGGGGAGCGGACGCGGAGAGAAGAGAGTCCAGAGGCCAGCGTCCAGAGGAAACGCGGGAAAAAGCGGTTGTCATTGCGAACCGTTGCCCGCGTGAAGCAATCGATAACTGGGAACTGTGAACCCTTCGACAGGCTCAGGGCAGGCGGTGAACTGTGAACTGGTCTTTTCGAATCACAAATCACGAATCACGGCGGTCTCAACTGCGAACCGTGAACTGTGAACTTTAGAAATCGGGCCCCGGCTCCTCTCTTATGAACAAATACCTCCTCCTCACCCTCCTCTGGGCCGCCTGGTGCTTCCTGCACAGCGCCATGATCTCCCGCGCCGTCACGGAGTGGTTGAAGAACGCATTCGGGGATTCCTTCCGTTACTACCGTCTGGTGTTCAATGCCGTGGCCCTGGTGACCCTGATCCCGGTGATCCTCTTCGGTGCCTCCGTCCGGGGGCCCGAGATCCTGGAGCTGAGAGGATGGCTGCGGGTGCCCCAGGTCGCCCTGGTCGCGTCCGCCGTCTTCCTCTTCCTCGCCGGCGGAATGCATTACGACGCGCTCCAGTTTCTGGGCATTCGCCAGATAAGGGATCACGAATCGGGCAAGGGCCTCACCGAAAGCGGCGGACTGGACACCCGGGGTATCCTGGGGGTGGTCCGGCACCCATGGTACGCCGGGGGTATCCTCATCGTCTGGGCCAGGGACATCGACGTATCAGTCCTTCTGACCAACCTGGTCCTCACGGCCTATTTCATCATCGGGTCCTGGCTGGAGGAGAGGAAGCTGGTGGTTGAATTCGGCGACCGGTACAGGCAGTATCAGAGAGAGGTCTCCATGCTGTTCCCGGTGAAATGGCTGAGAAGAATTACCGGAAAAGAAATGCGGAATTCAGGGGAAAGGATCCAGTAGAAAGGGGCGAGGGCCAGACAAGGATGCACACAGAATGTCAAATGTCACCTTTCACCGCCCTGACTCCCGATAGATCTCCTGGCTTCCGGAGGCTGTCTTCTGAATCCTTTATTTAATGTGAGGCCATTACAATGATCGATTTCATCCACCGGTCCATAGAGATGCTGAGCTTCATCATCAGTATGGTGGGGATCGTCATCGTCCTCTGGGGGACCATCGGCGCCATTGTCTCATTCTTCAGGATCAAACTCCATTTGACCGGTGGAGACAGTCTGAGCAGGGATGTGGGGATACGGCAGGAACTGGGAGCCCATCTTCTGCTCGGTCTGGAGATCTTCATCGCCGCGGATATAATCAGTTCGGTGGCCAGCCCCAGCTGGGAGAAGGTGGGCATCCTCGGGGCCATCGTCGGCATTCGGACGGTACTCAGCTACTTCCTGGAGAAGGAGATGACGATGGAACGGGCGACGGGGATCATCGACGACTGAGGGACAAGTGGTTTCTGTTTCGGGTATTGGATTTTAATCGCGATGGGCCCTAAAACATTCAGATGATCAGAAAAGACATCGAACCGGTACTGCTCCTGACGGTCGCCCTCCTGGCCCTGGTCCTGTCGGGGATCAGGCCCTACGACAGGCTCACCTGGTTCCTGGAGGTCTTCCCCGTCCTCCTGGGTATTCCCGTCCTTGTTTTTACCTTCAGAAGGTTCCCCCTGACATCTCTGCTCTACCGTTTGCTGCTGATCCACGCAATAATCCTCATTGTCGGCGGTTATTACACCTACGCTCGCGTACCGTTGGGATACTTTTTTCAGGATATGTTCGACCTGAGCCGGAACCACTACGACAGGCTGGGGCACCTTGCCCAGGGATTCATCCCGGCGATACTGGCCCGGGAGATCCTCCTCAGGAGGTCGCCGCTGGTGCGCGGCAAATGGCTGTTCTTCCTTGTGACGTGTATATGCCTCGCTTTTTCCGCTTTCTACGAGATGATCGAGTGGTGGGCGGCCGTCCTCGGGGGCGATACGGCCGACTCCTTCCTGGGCAGCCAGGGGGACATCTGGGACTCCCACTGGGACATGTTCTTCGCCCTCATCGGGGCCATGACTTCCCAGGTGCTCCTGTCCGGATGGCACGACCGGGACCTGGAACAACTGACGGAGACTTCCAGTGCATGAGTGCATCAGGTCCTAAGGGCAGAAGATCAGCCCCTATGCACTACCGCGCACCTGCACTTCTGTCATTCCAATACCGCCACCCCAGCCACAGTCCGAAGAGCCCTCCGGCCATGGACAGGACGTTGACGGTCAGGACGGCTGCCGTGAACCCCGTCAGGGGCAGGTACAGACCTCTATTGCCGTAGAAGGTGACGTCGAGGAGGCCGAGGAAGAGGGCCATGGCCGAGGCGACGACGAGGAAGAACTCCCCGTAGCCCTTTCTCCCGAACAGTCCCATGCCGGTAAGGAGGAGGGAGATGATGAGGGCGGCGTCGGCGACGGGGAAGGCGGACTCGAACTCCCTGATGCCCTCCTCCGCGGGGTAGAGCGGGCCCGCGAAGTAGAGGACCCAGAAGAGGGCTCCCACGCCCGCCAGGGTGAAGGCGGTGAGGGGCAATATGGTATGCTTGAAACGGTTCTGATCAACCATTGAAGTAGGATTTTATCACAGGGGACACAGAGGCCGCCCGCTGGCAGGCCGCACGTCCCGCAGGGGACCACAGATCAGATCGCCTGATAAATTATGGGTTTGGGTTGAAATCGTCAAGAATACTCTTTACAGGCAGCCCATCTTCCCCAATACCCTCGTCAGGGACGGTTCACACTCATGCTACTCTCAGGCAGGCAATCAGCCTTCGTTTCTCATAATCTGAACAGTCTCTCGATCCCTATCCGTACCGAATCGGCCGATCTTAGTTAATCTCCAATATTCTCTAGATAGGGAGGTAAGCATTCCCTCTGTGGTCTTCTGTGTCACAGCTCCTGACCGTTGAACTGTCTTACCCGCTTTTTCAAAGCCTCGAGGCGTTCCGGGTCGTACCCGGAAAAGAGCACGGAAAACACCGTGTTGTTGGTCATCAGGGGATCGATGTCATCGGAAATAACACCCGAGGAGACCAGATCCCGCCAATGGGAGGTCCCGGGTATGGGCGAGAACTCCGTCAGGTTGACCCTCGCTCCCAGGCCCGCTACGAAGTCCACACCCTCTGACACCTCCTGAAGGTCCTGGCCGGGCAGCCCGTACATGAGATACACCCCCATTTCCTCCTTGCGGAATCCGGCCCTCCTCAGGCTGATCACGGCCTTGCGCAGATCACGGGAGAAAACCTTGCCGGACTCCCTCTGTCTGTCTTCATTTACCGTTTCCAGAGAGAGGCGCAGCGTGGTGAACCCGGCGGATCTCATCAGACCGGCCAGTTCATCGTCGATGAAACGGGCATGCAGACCGTTGGGTGTGTGGAACCGGAGGCCCCGGTTCCTTCTCTCGATCTCCCTCAGGATCGGCTTGATATGGTACTCAGGCCGATAGAGAAGCGCATCGTCGTAGAAGGCGAAGTCCCTCACACCTCTTGAGGCCAGGTGCAGGACCTCGTTTACCACCGAATCCGGATCTCTCCTGTATACGCCACCCGTGAGCGGGCCGACGGCGCAGTAGGGGCACTGAAATGGGCACCCCAGCCCGGTCATGAGAGGGGCCGCCGTCAGGGATACCGAGGACAGGGACGAGAGATCGTACCAGGGGAGGGGATCGTCCCTGACAGGATCCAGACGAATGTCGAAGCGGCCCAGGAGGCTGAGGAATCGGTCATCCAGAATTCCGGTGAAGACCGCGTCGACCCCGGGCAGTGAACTGGCATGTTCCTGCCACAGCGTGGGGTAGACGCCACCGAGGATGATCGGTACCCTGGGGTGGGAGCGCCTGACGATGTCCACCGTTCTGACAATTCCAGGATACCAGTAGGTCATGATCCCCGTTATCAGGAGGGCATCAAAGGGACCCGCGGCCCTCAAGGCTTCGGTGAGGGAGGTTTCAGGGCGCCCGTACCGGGCGAAGTGACGGGGTATCCCAGCCAGGAATTCCGGTTTGGGGACGACTGTCCGGGGGTATTTGCCCCTACCGTGGGTTTTTTCTCTGACGTGGACATCCATCAGATCCAGCAGATGGCTTCTGGCATCAAACCGGCTCAGATACTCGGCCACCCGGTAGAGTCCCAGGGGCCGGGCCCAGAGGTCGACGGCGGCAAAATCGTAGACCCATGGGTTGATGAGCAGGAAGCGGGGAGGCATGGAGGAAAGTCTATAGTTTCCGGTTTTCAGTTTCCAGTTTATAGTCTAAAGTTAAGCTAAATCGGACATTGACAGGGGGTATTTTACGATAGGGAATGGAGATCAGCATTCAGTGATAACCGACCCGGGGGCATGCAAGGGCAGAGGACTTGAGATAAATAAAAATTAAAAATTTGCATATTAAACAATATTTTGTAGCAAAAACTTAAGGTAAAATATTAACATGGATAAGGTGTTTGGAAAAGGGGCCATCTCTAAAGAAGACGCCCAGAAGGAGGAGGACCGGAGGATGAAGGCCTTCCGCTTCCTCACCGACCTGACCAGGCAGAGATTGTACATTGAACCCATGACACTTGCCGAGGCCCGGGGTCTCATCGACGAGCTGCGCCAGACGGCGGAGAGGTTCTTTCCCGGCAAGGGAAATGTCTTCGATCTGGTCATCGCCCCCAGAATGGAGAGGATCCTCCGCGAACGCTTCGGGTCAGGCGCTAAGCCCGGAGGAGAGGTTCACTAGGAGCCTGAATCGGTTCGCCGGCCTGTTCCGGGGCAGGCGGCAGTGACCGGCAAAGCTGCAGGTGGTCCCGTCGGGCCGAATGGATCTGGACGTCCTGGTTTCCTCTCCAGAGTGCCTCCGGGACCCGGACACACGGAACAGGGCAGTGCCCTCCGCTATGGGCAGTTGGAGTATATAGTCTGGAGTTGGCGGTCTACAGTTGAAAAACCTGTGATCGGTGATTCGGTAAAATCGGTTTTCAATTTATGTTTTCAGCTTGCAGTTGAAAAACTCTCCGCCCTCGGCAGTACAGGCCTTTATTCTTCCTCCTTGCTCCTTGCTCCTGACTCCTGATTTACCATCATCTCCCTCAACACCTTGTGCAGGATCCCGCCGTGGCGGTAATACTCCGCTTCCACATGGTTGTCCAGGCGGGCCAGGGCCTCGAAAGAGTGTTTTCTCCCACCGCTTTCGATGATGACCGTGACCTTCTGGCCTGGTCCCATACCGCCATCCAGGCCCTCGATGGTCACGATGTCATTCCCGGCAAGATCCAGAGAATCCACGTCCGATCCCTCCGCCAGCTGGATGGGAAGGACACCCATCCCCACCAGGTTGCTGCGGTGGATGCGCTCGAAGGACTCGGCCAGGACCGCCCTGACCCCGAGGAGCTGGACCCCTTTGGCGGCCCAGTCCCTGGAGCTTCCGGCCCCGTACTCCCTGCCGCCGAACACCACCAGGGGTACCCCATCCTCCCGGTATCTCATGGCCGCGTCGTAAATGGTCATGATCTCCCCGGAGGGATGGTGGACCGTCCAACCTCCCTCGCCGTCCACCATCCGGTTTCGGATGCGGATGTTGGCGAAGGTGCCCCGGAGGAGGACCTCGTGGTTTCCCCGCCTCGACCCGAAGCTGTTGAAATCGGCCGGATCGACGCCGCTGCTGATGAGGTACCTGCCTGCCGGACTGTCGGCGGGAATGACTCCGGCGGGGGAGATATGGTCCGTGGTCAGCGTGTCGCCGAAGATCGCCAGGATCCTGGCCCCCTGAATGTTTTTGCCCGGCGGTGGATCGACGGGCATGTCCTGGAAGAAGGGAGGCTCCCTGATATAGGTCGATTCCGGGTTCCACCTGAAGAGGCCTCTGTGGGGGACAGCCAGGCCGTTCCAGAGGTCGTCACCGGTGAAAACATCGGCGTAGCTCTGGGCGAACATCTCCGGTTTGAGCGTCGATTCAACGGTGGACCGGATCTCCTCCTCCGATGGCCAGATCTCTCTCAGGTAAACCGGGTCTCCATCCGGGTCGTAACAGACCGGTTCGGAGGCAAGGTCGATGTTGATCACTCCGGCCAGAGCATAGGCGATCACCAGAAGAGGTGAGGCGAGGAAATTGGCCCGGACGTATGGATGGATGCGGGCCTCGTAGTTCCGGTTCCCGCTCAGGACGGCGGCGGTAACCAGCTGGTTATTTTCGATCGTGCGGGCGGTCCGTTCGTCCAGGGGGCCGCTGTTGCCGATACAGGTGGTGCAGCCGTATCCCACCAGGTTGAAGCCGAGGGCCTCCAGGTGGGGCGTCAGCCCGGCCCTGTCCAGGTAGTCGGTGACCACCCGGGAACCGGGAGCCAGGCTGGTCTTCACCCATGGCTTCACGGTCAATCCCCGCTCGGTCGCATTCCTGGCAAGGAGCCCGGCCCCGATCATCACCGAGGGGTTGGAGGTGTTGGTGCAGCTGGTGATGGCGGCGATGACCACCGCCCCGTCGCCGATGGTGATGCTATCGTCAGCCATTTCGCACCGGGCCTGGTGGATTTCCGACCTTGGAGGCATGGGGCACCTGCAACCCTCGGGCGTCAGGGCACAGGAGCCGCCCTCCGCCGCCCATGCCCCGCAGCTCCCGAAACTGTCGGCGTTGGAGGTCACACCCGATCCGGTCATCTCATGCAGGGCGGTAAGGAAATAATCCTTCACGGCCGGCAGGGGAACTCTCTCGTGGGGTTTTCTAGGCCCGGCCAGGGACGGCTCCACCGTGGAAAGGTTCACCCCGTAGACCACCGTGTAGTCGGGCTTCGGGCTGTCCCCGCTGTGGAACAGGGACTGATCCTTCGTGTAACCCTCAACCAGGCCGACCAGATCCCGCCGGCCGGTGGCGGAGAGATAGGTCAACGTCTCTTCATCCACCGGGAAGAAGGCCGTGGTTGCACCGTATTCGGGGGACATATTGGAGATGGTGGCCCTGTCGGGCACGGACAGGGAGGACAGGCCGGGGCCGAAGAACTCCACGAAACGGCCCACCACCCCCTTCTCCCGGAGCATCTCGGTGAGGGTCAGGACCAGGTCCGTCGCTGTCGTTCCCGCCGGAAGGCTCCCCGTCAGTTTCATTCCCACCACTTCCGGGACGAGCATGTAGTAGGGCTGTCCCAGCAGGACGGACTCGGCCTCGATCCCCCCGACCCCCCACCCGAGGACCCCCAGGCTGTTGATCATGGGCGTGTGGGAGTCCGTCCCCACCAGGGTGTCCGGGTACGCGGTGATGTCACCCTCGATCTCCCTCCTCCGGACCACGGTACCAAGGTATTCCAGGTTGACCTGGTGACAGATCCCCGTCCCCGGGGGAACCACCCTGAAATCGTCGAAGGCCTCCTGTCCCCAGCGGAGGAGGGAGTAACGCTCCCGGTTGCGTTCCATCTCCCTGGCCATGTTGTAGGAGAAGGCATCCGGCGATCCGTACCGGTCCACCTGGACCGAGTGGTCGATGATCAGGTCGGCCGGTACCCTTGGATTGATCCGGGAAGGATCGCCGCCCGCCCTCGCCAGAGCGGACCGCATGGCGGCGAGGTCCACCAGGGACGGCACACCGGTGAAGTCCTGGAGAAGGACCCTTGAGGGCATGAAGGGGATGGTGGCCGGATCCGACATTCCCGGCGACCAGGAGGCGATATCGGTCAGTTCGCGCTGCCCGGCGATGCCCAGCCAGGCACCGCGCAGCACGTTCTCCAGCAGGATCCGGATGGAGTAGGGGAGGCGGGAGACGGTGGTCAGGCCCTGTCCCTCCAGGGCAGCGAGGCTGAAGATGGTAAAGGCCCTGCTGCCAACGGTCAGGGTGGAACGGGGATCGAAGGGAAGCTTTCCGGCCGGCGCCATGGTCCGTACCTCCGGATATGAGAGTTCTAGAACATAGAACCTGGATCCCAGACACTTCTTGTTGCTTGACTTATAGGTATCCGATAGCCGGTGAATCTCACGGTTTGGTCACAGCGCCTTCCAGGGGAGGGGAAAGTGAAAAGGGGAAAGGTTAAAGGGGAAAGGTTAAAGGTTAAAGGGGAAAGGGCAGTGGTGGCATAGATTGCCTATAAATAAGCAGTTCTACCACAAGGCCATGGCCGACCGCGCCAGACGATTGTGTGAGAGGATCAACCCGGGGATCTTCAGAATGAATGATAGATCTGGCTGTAACTACCTTTTTTCCTTTCGGAATTCGGAACCCGCCCTGGGGATAGCTGCGGCGTGGCAGACCTGGAATCTGGAGTTTTCCCTTGCCCTTTAACCTTTCCCCTTTCTGCTTTTCCATCGCCCCAGGGCGTCAAACCATGCCCTTCGGATCGAGTATCTCCTCCATCTCCTTTTTGGTCAGGATCTTCTTCTCCCGGACGATCTCCCGGATGGTCATGCCCCTCTCACGGGCCTCCTTGGCCAGCTCGGCTGCCCTGTCGTAACCGATCTTACGGGCCAGGGGGGTGACCAGAGCCATGCTTCTCTCCACCAGCTCGCTGCAGCGACTCTCGTTGGCCTCGATGCCGTCGACGCACTTCTCCGCAAGCAGGCGGAGGACGTTGGTCAGCAGGTTCACCGATTCCATGACGGAGTGGCCGATCAGGGGCATCATGACGTTGAGCTCCAGGTTCCCCGAGGTGTTGGCGAAGGTGACGGTGACGTCGTTGCCCATGACCCGGGTGGCCGCCTGGACGGCCGATTCGATGATCACCGGGTTGACCTTGCCCGGCATGATCGACGAGCCCGGCTGGAGGGCCGGCAGGGAGATCTCCCCGATGCCGCAGTCCGGTCCCGAAGCCAGGAAGCGGATATCGGAAGCGATCTTTACCAGGGACGAGGCGATAGCCGACAGGGCCTTGGACAGGCGGGTCAGGGCTTCCCTGCCTCCGAGAGAGGCGAGCCGGTTGGCCGAGACCCGGAAGGGGATGTCGGTCCAGTCGGCGATCCTGGCCGCGGCCCGAAGGCCGAAATCGGGATGGGTGTTGAGCCCGGTCCCCACTGCCGTCCCCCCCAGGGGGATCTCCTCCAGGGCGGCGAAGCCGGCCTCTATGACCTCAATCCCATGCTCCATCTGCGAGGCCCAGGCCGAGAACTCCTGCCCCAGGGTGACGGGGACCGCGTCCTGCATGTGGGTCCTGCCCACCTTGACGATATCCCTGAACTGATAGGCTTTCCTCTCGAGGGAGGCCTTGAGGGCTTTTACTGCCGGGATCAGGCCGTCCTGGATCTGGATCCGCGCCGCGATGTGCAGAGAGGCCGGGAAGACGTCGTTGCTCGACTGCCCCAGGTTCACGTGGTCGTTGGGATGGACCGGCGTCCGCCCCTGTCTCGGGTGTCCCAGGATCTCGTTGGCCCTTGCGGCGATGACCTCGTTCATGTTCATGTTCGTCGAGGTCCCCGAGCCGGTCTGGAACACGTCCACGGGGAACTGGTCGTCGAACCTGCCCTCGATGACCTCGTCGGCCGCCCTGGACACGGCGTCGGCGATCTCCTCCTCCAGGAGGTCGAGCTCGTTGTTCACCCGCGCCGCCGCCAGCTTGATCATGGCCAGGGCGCGCAGGATGCTGCGGGGAATCCGATATCCTGAGACGGGAAAGTTCTCCACGGCCCGCTGGGTGGAAGCACCGTAGTAGGCGGAGTCGGGCACCGTCATCTCGCCCATGGAGTCGCGGACTTTGGTCATCGTTCTGTCTCCGTGGAAGGTGTTACCGTTTGGGGATCCTGATGGCTTAGTATAGCGCAAGGAGAATATGGGAGACCAGTGGTCGATAGGTCAATCCAAAATCCGAAGCCCAAAATCCGAAAGGACAGTTCCCGGTTCACCGTTAGCAGTTTGGAAACCGCCGTAATCAGTGATCTGTGATTCGTGATTCGAAAAAACCAGCTTACAGTTCACCGCCTGCCCTGAGCCTGTCGAAGGGTTCACGGTTCCCGGTTATAGATTGCTTCACACAGCATAGTTTCTTCCCCCTCACCTCTGTCCTCTCCCGCGGCGGGGAGAGGAAGAATAAGGAAGAAAGCTATCACAGGGTTCGCAATGACGGCATTTTTCGATTTTGGATTTTAGATTTTGGTCCATTGTGTAATGATCCTCCGTGATATTATCGCGATAATCTCTTCCTAACTTTCCGGGCAGCGGTCAAGTGGGAGGCTTCCGGCCATGGCAGACAGAATGGACGAACGCGTCAGGGACGTGACCATAGTCGTCGGCGGTGAGGCGGGACAGGGGATCCAGACCATCGAGTTCATCCTGACCAGGGTCCTGAAGCGATCCGGCTATCACGTCTTCGCCACCAA
This sequence comes from bacterium, assembly GCA_020350725.1. Taxonomy (GTDB): domain Bacteria; phylum BMS3Abin14; class BMS3Abin14; order BMS3Abin14; family BMS3Abin14. The sequence goes on along the minus strand of CP070719.1, from coordinate 1,098,186 downwards.
GGAATACATGTCCCGCATCAGGGGGGGGAGCAACTCCACCCTCATCAGGGTCGGGTCCCAGCGCGTGCCGGCCAACGTGGACCGCATCGACCTCCTCGTTCCCCTGGACAGCGGCGCCCTTACCCACCTGGCGGGGCGGATCTCCAAAGATACCCTCATCATCGGTGAGAAGAAGGCCCTTAAAACCGAACACAATTGTGTGGATATTCCCTTCGCGGCCATGGCCGAGGAGGCCGGAGGGAAGATCTACGCCAATACGGTGGCTATCGGCTTCCTGTGCGGGATCCTGGAGGCAGACCTGGCGATCCTCGAGAATTATCTGAAGGAGTATTTCGGCCGCAAGGGAAAAGAGATCGTTGCCAGGAACGTCCAGGCCGCAGGGACGGGCTACCGGGCCGGCGGGGAGATGCGGTCCGCCGGCCGGGTGGCCTTCTCCATCGACAGGGACCCGTCGGTTGCCGGCAACCTCCTTGTCAGCGGGGCCGAGGCCGTGTCCCTGGGCGCGATATCGGGTGGATGCCGGTTCATCTCCTCATATCCCATGTCCCCGGGGACCGCCATCCTGACCTACCTGTCCAGGCACAGCGAGAAGTTCGGCATTGTCGCGGAGCAGGCCGAGGACGAGATCGCCGCGGTCAACATGGCTGTCGGGGCCTCCTACGCCGGTGCCCGGGCCATGGTGACCACGTCGGGCGGGGGATTCGCTCTCATGGAGGAGGGCGTCAGCCTGGCCGGGATCACCGAGACGCCGCTGGTGATCCACCTGGGACAGAGACCGGGACCTGCCACCGGGATGGCCACGCGGACCGAGCAGGCCGATCTCGATCTGGCCCTCTACGCGGGGCATGGTGAGTTCCCCAGGATCATCTACGCGCCGGGCAGGACCGAGGACGCCTTCGTTCTGACCCACCGGGCCTTCAACATGGCCGACAGATATCAGGTCCCTGTCTTCGTCCTCACCGACCAGTATTTCCTCGACTCCTATTACAGCACTTCATCCCTTGGCGACGACGCTGTTTTCAACGAGGATCACGTGATCGAGACGGATGAGAGCTACATGAGGTACCGCCTGACGGAAGACGGCATCTCCCCGAGGGGGGTGCCCGGTTTCGGGACAGGTCTTGTGGCGGTGGACAGCCACGAGCACACCGAGGAAGGGCACATCACAGAGGAGATCGGCGTCAGGAACGCCATGATGGACAAGAGGATGGGAAAGATAAGGGCCATCCTCGCCGATTCCGTCCCCCCTGTTCTCACGGGTCCCGAGGACTACCGGGTCCTCGTGGTCGGATGGGGTTCCAATTTCCACATTATCGCCGAGGCCGTCCAACTTCTCAGGAAGGACGACATCTCCTGCCTGCACTTCAGCCAGGTCTTTCCCCTTCCCCCCGATACGGCCGAGCTCCTGGACCGGGCGGAGGTGACCGTCGTTGTGGAGAACAACTTCGGCGGTCAGTTCGCCAGGCTCCTGAGGGCCCACACCGGGTTCGAAGCAGGCCACCGGATCCTGCAGTACGACGGAAGGCCATTCTGCTCCGAGCTCCTCGCCAGAAAGATCCTCAAGATCGCCAGGAGAAACTGACCATGGACAAAAAGACCTACGACAGGGGGGATATCGAGATCACGTGGTGCCCAGGGTGCGGCAACTATCCGCTCCTGGAGTCCCTCAAGGGGGCATTGGCAGGCCTCGGCCTCGATCCCGGCGAGGTGGTCGTCGTCTCCGGAATCGGCCAGGCGGCCAAAACCCCGCATTACCTTCGCTGCCACATGTTCAACGGCCTGCACGGCCGCGCGGTTCCCCTCGCCACGGGCGTAAAGGCGGCCAACCGCCACATGACGGTGCTGGCCATCGGGGGCGACGGCGACATGTACGGCGAGGGCGGCAACCACTTCCTCCACGCCATCCGGCGGAATCCGGACATCACCAATCTGGTCCACAACAACATGGTCTACGGCCTGACCAAGGGGCAGGCGTCCCCCACCAGTCCCCTGGGAATGGTGACGCCCGTTCAGGTCCACGGTGTCGCGGCCGAGCCGATCAACCCCCTGGCCGTGGCCATTACTGTGGGTGCGACATTCGTCGCCAGGGCCTTCACCGGAGACGGAGAGGGCACGGTCTCGATCATCCAGGAGGCCATAAAGCACAGAGGATACGCGCTGGTTGATATCCTGCAACCCTGCGTAACCTACAACAGGGTAAATACGTTTCAGTGGTTCAGCGAAAGGACCTATCATCTGGACGAGTCCCACGATCCCAGGGATATGATGGGTGCCCTGAAAGTGGCCATGGACAGGGAGAGGCTCGCTCTCGGAATCCTCTATGCCAGCCCGGGCAAACCGACCTTCGAGGACACCCTCCCCGTGTATGCCCGATCACCGGAACCGCTCCACCGTAGGAGAGTGGACCGAGCCCTCCTCGGTGAACATATCGGGGAGAAGATATAAATTCAGTTTCTGGTTTCTAGGGTCCAGGGTCTGGAATCTCACTTCTGCTCTTTCTGGACACTAGACACCAGACACGAGACACTGGTTTATACTATCCTTTCCTCAGCCTCGATAGCTCACCCCCGGCCTGCCTGGACACCGTGTCGTCCTTGGACTTTGCCAGGTTTTCAAGCACCCGCAAGGATTCTTCGCCTCCAATGCGGCCGAGGGAGTATGCCAGGGAGGCGAGCGCGGGGACGGGCAGGCTCCGGTCTTTCTTCAGCAGACTCTTCAGACCCCTGGGGTTGCATCCTCTCTCGGCCACATCCAGAAGGAAGGCCTTTACCTCCTCCCTGACCTCCGGGCAGCGTTCGTAGAGGTTCCCCAATGAAGCTATGGAAGCCGCTGCCAGCTCCCAGCTTTCCTCTTCCTGGAGTTCCTCGGCGTCAAGGATGAGTTCCTTCAGCGAGCCGAAGGCGCGCTGATCGCCCGAATATCCCAGAACCCGGGCCGCCTCCCGGCGGACCTCGAGCACCGGATCCCCGAGTCTCCTGTGGACGGTCTCCAACATATCCCCCGGGGAGAGTGTGGCCAGGGCGTGTACGGCCTCCCGTCGGACGGTCGGGTTGGTATCCACCGTTCGGTGAGCCAGGGCCTGGAAAACCTTGGGGATCAGTTCCTCGTCGGTGATGCCGCCCAGAATCCGGATGACAGTGGGGGTGGCGTCGGGCGAGAGTTCACCTCCGTCGATGAGCTTGATCAGATATTCAGAGGCCCTGCGGCTGATCCCGACGAGGATCTCGCAGGCCTGTTTCCTCCGCCATTGATCATCGGTCTGCCGGATGATGCGCAGGAGGTAGGGCACGGAGATCTCACCGCATAGGGTGAAAAACTTCTCCAGGATGATCCTGTCCTCCTTCGAAACCCTGAGGAAGGCGCGTTCGGCCTCCTCGAGAGCCTCCTCCTGGGTGAGTTCCGAGAACACCTGCCGTGCCGCCCCTGTCCGATCCTCTCCATCATTGCAGTGGCCGGCGATGAGGTCGGTTATCTCCACCGCCTCCGATAACCTTCCCTCCTCCAGGAGGTAGGGGACGATCTTTGCCAGCGGTCTGGCCCGTCGCCGATATTCTTCCCCGTCCATGATGCCGGAGAGTTTCTCGAGGTATTTCTCCCTGTGTTCGAGAAAGCTCTTGCTCAGGCTGATCAGGCCCACCCGCTCCCTTACATCAGGCGGCAGATCCTCCAGGGAGATCAGGCCCGTGTCGAAGAGTTCCTCCAGCATGCCCTTGGCGGCGGGATCGGCCAGCTGAGTCAGGCGTCCAGCCACCATCTTCGTCACCCGGGCGAACTTCTCCTCGGGCAGGAGGTCTCTATATCTTATCTTCCTACCGGTGACGTCCCGGGTGAAGAGGGCCGCTGTGTTCAGAAAGACCTCGTCTCCGAGCGATCCGAGGATCGTGACCTCTGCCTCCTCCTCGGGAAGGCTCCTGGACTTGGCGATGTCGATGTTCATCAGGAAAGGGTAAATGAGCTCTGCCTCACGAAGAGGCTTGAGGATGTCCTGCATGATATCGCGTTTGATAGCCGCGAGCTTTTCGGCATCATAGTCCCTGTACATGGGAATGACCCGGAGATCCCTTTTCAGCCTCGACAGGGCAAGGCCGATCCGCCAGGGGATGTCGCGCCTGGTGGAGATCAGGTCCTCGTTGAAGATGAGGGCGACGTTCCGGATCCCAGCCTTCTGGAGGCTGTCGAGGAAACGGTCTTTGGCGGCTCTCTGCTTCATATCGGCCGCGGCAGGCTCGCTTATCAGATTCACGAAGCCGGAAAATTCCTCCCGAGTCATCTGAGAGGAGAGGGAGAGGCTGATGATCTCCTTCCTGCCGAGGAACTGGATGAAGCGCGGGCTGTAGATCTCAGCCATACCGGCCGGCATGATGTCCAGGAGCTTAAGGGCCGCGTCCCGGACGCCCTCGACGAAGATCATCCTTGCTCCTTCTTCACCCCTGGTGAAGAAGGAGATCTCCCCGAACCGCCCGGACAGGCGGGTGAACATCTCGAAGAGACCTTTCTTGGCCTTGTCGGACTGGGGGTGGTCGGGCAGGTAATACCCTGTTCTCAGAAAGGCCTGGATGAGGGAGACGATGAAATCCCGGATGAGCTCGTCTTCCCCCGGTGCGGCACCGGACGCTGAGGCGGGTAGCCCTTTATAATCGGTCTCTTTTTCTTCCATCGTTTCTCCCGGCAGAAGGCTTAATATATCCCAACAGAAGCAATGTCCACAAATGATAAAAGGTGCAGAACCGGAAACGGAGACATGATGAGTTTGTTCCTAATTCCGTATTCCAGGAAAGGATAGCGATCCCGGGGCATGCACCGGTCCGAAAGTCCTTGTCAGGCGATCGGCTATGGATTTATTATGACGGCGCGCACATTGGGTTACTCAGAGTACCGGGACTGATCAGGATGTGTCCCCTGGGACGGAAGCTCTGTGGAGGGGCAGGCATGGAAAGGGAAAGAATAGGCGACCGGGTAAAGCAGTTCAGGGAGATCAAGAGAATGAGCCTGGAGGATCTGGCCCTCCGCTCGGGGCTGGAGGCGGAGTTCCTCAGATCCATTGAAAACCACGAGGCGTCGCCTCCCATCGGCTATCTCCTCAAGATCAGCCGGGCACTGGGGATCCGCATGGCCAATTTTCTCGATGACCAGATAGGTGCGGATCCCATAATCTCAAGGGCCGCGGAGAGATCCGGGAAGGATGAGACACATATGGAGAAGGGCGTCAGCACGCCTGACTCAATGGTCTACTACTCCCTGGGGACGGGTAAGCTCGACCGTCACATGGAGCCTTTCTTCATCGAGATCAATCCGGTGCCTGCGGGGCAGGTCAAGGTGTCGACCCATGAAGGGGAGGAGTTCATCGCGGTCCTGTCCGGGACGATAGAGGTTCAGTACGGCAGCGAAACGTTCATCCTCGGGCCCGGCGACAGTCTCTACTACAGTTCCAACGTGCCCCATCGGGTCATAGCCGCCGGCAATAAGAGGGCGGAGATCTACGCCGTTCTGTATTTCAACGTGTGACCGCCCCGGTGAGGAGTGACTATCCGGGAGTCAGGTGAGACAACGGACGGACGGATATCGGCTGGCAACAAATATCCGTTCCGGCTCCGGAATCCTATTCCTTTCTCTCGCCCCTCTTTTCCTCCAGTTTCGCGTTGAATTTGTCCCAGTTGACCGTGAACCTCTGGTGGGTCGCCTTCCCGATGCTTTCCAGTTCATCGGCTGCCTCGATCTCCCATGTCGTCCGCCTGCCGTCCACCTCGGTGCAGGTGACGTTAACGGTGACCTCCATGCCCGGAGGTGTCGGAGCGGTGTGGCTGATATGGATCATTGTGCCGACACTGCCCTCTCCCGGCTCAAGATGAGGGGCAAGGGCCTCTATGCAGGCCCACTCCATGAGGCCAACCAGAAATCCGGTGGCAAGGACTCTGGGCATTTTCTGGAACGAATCGGCCTCAGGAAAGAGGTGGGGGACTGTCTTTTCCTCATGAACCCTGTATCTGTGAGTGTGCTGGAGACCGGCACGAAGAGTGTCTTTCATCTTTTTCTCCCTTCCCGTCAATATGCGATCCGATCAGCAGCTCTGCCGGAGAGCCGCGGCGGCCCTCAAAATGTTCAGGTTTTACTTCTTCAGATGCTATATTAATACATCGCCGGAGTTCCGGAAATGGAATAAAGGGTGTCGAGAATGGGGGAAAAATACTCGACCCGCCTCAATGCTTGCACCCTCGTTCAGCGAAAACCTGATGGTGAAAACACAATTACCGTCGATCCGGCAAATGGATGCCGAGACAGCATCAATCCGTCAAGCGGTCAGGCCCATGATGAAAGAGACACCTTTGCTGGTCAAGATGTTCCCCATTCGGGTCCTCCCGGTGGTCACCATCCTGCTTGCTCTGTCGGGGAGCGCTCTGGGGGAGCCGGAAGAACCACACTACGCCCAGTCCCGGCCTGACAGAGGCCCGTGCATGGGCCAGGAGGGCTACACCAGAGAGGATACCTGGCTGGACAGAACCCATGCCTACCTGACCCGCGAGCTCTGCGAGCCGGCCGTCTGGTTCGATGGCTTCTTTGGAGAAGAAAGGGCGGATGAGGAGGGGTACCCGGGCACGTCGGCAAGGTTGCGGTTCGGGGTGAGGTGGTCTGAAGATGAGGACTTCACCTATCCCAACCAGTTTTTGATCAGCACCCGCCTCCCAAAGGCCACCAGCAAACTGAAGTTGGTCATCGCCGGCAGGGGGGAGGACGACCCCACCCATATCCTTCCCGATGATCCCGTTGACACCGGTCTCGACGAGCAAGAGGAGGCAAGGCAAGGGAAGGTTGAGCTCCGCTATGATGTGAGGGAAAGAAGCCATTCCAAGTTCAGTATCAACGCCGGCCTGAGGTTCGACTGGCCGCCTCCGCCTTTTGTGAGGGCGCGATACAGATACACCTATCCCTTGAATGTGAATACCCTTTTCCGCTTCATTCAGACGGTTTTCTGGGAGGAGGAGGATGGTTTCGGTAAGACGACGCGGGTCGACCTGGACAGGAGGCTCAGCGAACCTCTCCTGCTGCGTTGGAGCGGCTCCGGAACCCACTCGGGAATCAGCCAGGGAATCGACTGGGGAACCGAGCTCTCCCTTTTTCATAGGCTCTCGGAAAGGGCGGCCATGACCTACGAGGCGGGGATGTCCGGGTATACCCAGCCCGAAACCACCATCGATGAGTACAAGGCTGACGTGCGATTCCGGAGGAACTTTCATCGGATCTGGCTATTCTATGAACTGGAACCGGAGGTCAGATGGCCCAGGGATGTTGACGGGAGTTTCAAACCGGTGTGGGCCCTGGCCTTCCGGATCGAGGTGCAGTTCAACAGCTGAGGCCCTGAGGGGCCGAACATCCTGCTGGGGCATGACGGTCCTTTCCAAAGATCCCGATTTTCAACATTCAGCTCCACCTGCTTCTTCCGGGTTCAGACATTTCCTCCCAAAAGGATTTCTTCTGGATCGGCTGGTGATCAGCTACCAGCGGACAGGAAATCAACAACCTGGATCAATGCTCTTCCTCCGGACCCGGGGGAAAATGGGTCCAGAGCCCGGAGGCCAGCGTCCAGAGGGAACACGGGGACGCGGAGATCTGCCCGAGGGGACGGACGGGCGAGGGGGCGATGGGGGGAAAAACAGACGTGGGGACACGGGGACACGGGGACGCGAGGGGGCGAAAGGGCGAGTGGGCGATGGGGCGAAGGAGGGAGGATATATAGTTCTAAGGGATACGTGATAAGTATACTGAGCTGTTACTTATCACGTATCACTTAGTACGTAGGACTCAGCTCTCAGTTCACAGTTTGTACCTGGAACATGGAACGTGCATCACCGGACGCGGGGGAAAGCGGTTGTCATTGCGAACAGAAACCGCGTGAAGCAATCCGGGGGAAGAGCTTTACCACAGAGGACACAGAGCGGTCCCTTTCAGACCGCATCACAGAGTGCCACAGAGAGGGTCCTCTTTTTTGGATTTTGGACTTTGGACTTTGGATTCGTTCACGAATCACGGCGGTACCCAAACCGTAAACGGTGAACCGTGAACCGGGAACTGTCCTTTTGGATTTTGGATTGATCTCTAATCTCTAATTTCCAATGCTCTAATGCTCTGATTCCCCACTGTGACCTGTGAACCGCGAACCGGCAACGGTTTTTCCCGGGTCACGGATTTAATACCGTCAACTTTCCCTGGCCCAAAATCCACGGAAGTGATAAACATAACAGAAACCGGAAGGAGGTACCTCATTGGTCGCTAACGTTAAAACCGGGAAGACGCTGCTGCTGGCCATTCAGAACGAGATAAAGGCTAGGAACTTCTACCTGGCGATAGCCAAGAAGGTCAAGAATCCTCTGGTCAGGAGAAAATTCATCAGCCTCGCCGATGACGAAGTCGAGCACCGGCAGGCTCTGAGCCGCCTCTACTGGGCCCAGACCGGGACGGAAGTGGGAGACTTACCGGAGGGGGAGGATGTCCAGACGCCCGACGTCGAAAACATGTCCCTCACGGAGGCCATTGAGCTGGCTATTGAGGCGGAGAAAAAGGCCGTTGAGTTATACACGCGGATGGCCCAGGAGACCGATGATCCCAGATCGCAATGGTTCCTCGAGTACATTGCCGAATTCGAGAACGGCCATTACGAGACACTGACTGCTGAGCTGGAGAGAATCAAAAACCATCCGGGATGGGAGGACTCGGAGGTCTCCTGACTGGGGTCAATGAAGATCAGATCATGACCGAGAACAGTGAGCCCAGAGCCTCAGGCCCTGGGCTCAGTTTTTTGACTGAATAATGATGTCTGAAAAAATCTTCGATACCGTTCGCGGGAGCCTCGCAGCCCTGGGCGTGGCGAGGGACGACCATCTTCTCCTCGCCATCTCGGGAGGGCCGGATTCGGCCGCTCTCCTGGACATTCTCAGGAGATTGAATGGCCTGGAATTCCGGGGCCTGACAGCCGCCCACCTGGATCACACCGTAAGGGGAAGGGCGGCAAGCGATGATGCCCGGGTGGTCAGAGAGCTGTGCGCCGCCTGCGGCATTCCCCTCATCGAAGGACGGCTGGATGCCGGGGAAGTCGACAGGGAGCGGGCGAGACTGCGCTCCCTCGAGGGAGCACTGAGGGTCCTCAGGTATTCCTTTCTTCACCGGGCGGCTGATGAGGCCGGTGTGAGGTGGATCGCTGTCGCCCACAACTCGGACGATCAGGCCGAGACCGTCCTCTTCAGGGTTCGCAGGGGCATGGACTGGCGTTCCTTTTCCGGCATCCCCGCCAGGGAGGGTCGGGTTATCCGCCCCCTGATGGGGGTATCGAGGCGGGAGATCCTGGATTATTGCCATCGGGCGGGTCTCCAGCCCGTGGCGGACGAGACGAACCGTGACCTGAGATTCGCCCGGAATCGGATCAGGCACCTGTCCCTTCCGGCTCTATCCCATGTTTTCCACAGAGACATCCGCGACCTGCTTCTCCGACTCGGGGACCTGGCGGTGGCCCTGCGCCGGGTCGAGGTTCGAATGATCGACGGCCTGTTGCCCGATCCGGATCCGACAGGTGTAGAGGAGGGGTGGGACAGGGCGACGATCGAAGATATCCCGACCTGCCTGAGAGAGGGGATGATCCTGAAAATTCTCAGGGCCGATCTCTCCTTCCATCCGAAAGGCAATCTGATCGTGGATATCCTGCGAATGATTGCGGAGAAGAGGGTCGGGCGCATCAGTCTCTCCGGAGGCGGCGCGCTTCTGTTGACCCGGAGAAGGCTTCAACTTGTTTCAGGCGATGCCGTCCGCCCCGCTCCGGGCATGGAGTGGATATGGCCGGTCCCGGGTCGTATCGCCATACCGGAATTCGACGCCTCCCTCACGGCCGAGGCAAAGGGCTTTGATGGACTTTTACCCTTTCCCCGGGGGCGGTCCTGTCTGATCCGGAAAAGGTCTGTCAGGCTGCCCCTGACCGTCCGGGCGCGCCGTTCAGGGGACAGGATACAGCCTCTGGGTATGCAGAGGGCAAAGACCCTCAAGAGGTTCCTGATCGATCGAAAAGTCCCCAGGGAGGAGAGGGACCGGCTGCCCCTGGTCCTCGATGCGGGAGGTGAGATCATCTGGATTCCCGGCGTGGAGATCTCCGAGAAAGTCCGGCTGACGCCGGGTGTCCCTGAAGAGGCTTATCTCTTGAGAATGGTGGAAATGGAGGACGGGGATGAGGCATGAGAGATCGGAGATTGGAGACGGGGATGGCGCCCCGGGTCGAGATGAGCAGCCCCGGGCCCGTCAAAAGAATGTCTTCCGGGAATTCCGGCCGGGTCCGGACCCGGGGTTTTCACATGACCCTTTTCAATCCACCGTCTTTTATGGCCTATTTTCGTCCCTCCATCTTCAAATCCCGATCCGACCTCGACAAATTAGGGTTGTTCATTCTGTTAAAATGTGATAAGTAGTTAATTTAACTAGTAAAAATGATGAATTCAAGGTCATTTTGTCGGTTGTGCCCGGGGAGGCGGCTGCACGAGCGTGGACAGATCGCCACCTGGTCGGCATGATCTGAATTCATTTCACATGACCCGGGAGGGAATACCTTCCCCCGCCTGACAGATAGACTCCGGAAGCATTCTTACCTGAATATCTGTGATGGAGGTGTCGGCTTTTGAACAATTTCTACAAACATGTATCCCTCTGGATAGTCATCGCCCTGGTGATGATCCTCCTGTACAACCTCTTTTCGGTGAGACCTCAGCCTGTTTCGGAGCTGATCTACAGCGATTTTCTGGCAAGGGTCGAGGAGGGAGGCGTTGAGGAGGTTCTATTAAAGGGACGCAACATCAGCGGTGAGTTCAAGGATGGCAGCAAATTCACTTCCTATGCGGCCGAGGACCCGGATCTTGTCACCTATCTCAGGGAACAGGGGGTACGCATTGTCGCGGAACCGCAGCAGGAGAGCCCATGGTACGTGACCCTGTTCGTCTCCTGGTTCCCGATGCTCCTCCTCATCGCGGTTTGGATCTTCTTCATGCGTCAGATGCAGGCGGGTGGCAGTAAGGCCCTTTCCTTCGGCAAATCAAAGGCCAGGCTCCTCACCGAGGCCTCGGCTAAAGTGACCTTCAATGACGTAGCCGGGGTCGACGAGGCGAAGGAGGAACTCGAGGAGATCATCGACTTCCTCAGGGATCCCCAGAGGTTCCAGAAGCTCGGAGGGAAAATACCCAAAGGTGTCCTCCTCATGGGTCCCCCGGGAACGGGAAAGACCCTTCTCGCGAGGGCGATAGCAGGGGAGGCCGGTGTCCCGTTCTTCTCCATAAGCGGTTCGGATTTTGTGGAGATGTTCGTCGGTGTGGGCGCGTCACGGGTCAGGGATCTCTTCGAGCAGGGGAAAAAGCACGCCCCCTGCATCATCTTTATCGATGAGATCGATGCCGTGGGACGGCATCGGGGAGCCGGCCTGGGCGGAGGGCACGACGAGAGGGAACAGACCCTAAACCAGCTTCTGGTGGAGATGGACGGGTTCGAATCCAACGAGGGGGTCATCCTCATCGCCGCCACCAACCGTCCGGATGTCCTCGATCCCGCTTTGACCCGGCCTGGCCGCTTCGACAGGCAGATCGTGGTTCCCAACCCGGATATTAAGGGAAGGCAGGGGATACTGACTGTCCATGTCAAAGACATTCCCATGGACGAGGACGTGGATCTGGAGGTCGTCGCAAGGGGGACGCCGGGATTTTCGGGAGCCGATCTGGCCAACCTCGTGAACGAGGCGGCCCTCCTCGCCGCGAGACGGGACAAGGTCAAGGTGAACATGGAGGATTTTGAGGACGCCAAGGACAAGGTCCTCATGGGGGCGGAGCGCAAGAGCATGATCATCAGTGACGAGGAGAAGAGGACCACCGCCTACCACGAGGCGGGTCACACCCTCGTCGCCAAGATGATTCCTGGAGCGGATCCCATTCACAAGGTCACCATCATCCCGAGGGGCAGGGCTCTTGGCCTGACCCAGCAGCTGCCCATCGACGAACGCCACACTTACCCCAAGGACTACCTCACGGAACGCATCTCTATCCTGATGGGGGGACGGGTGGCCGAGGAGCTGGTCCTCGATCAGCTGACCACAGGGGCGGGCAACGACATCGAAAGGGCCACCGAACTGGCCCGGAAGATGATCTGTGAATGGGGAATGAGCGATGAACTCGGACCTCTGACGTTCGGCAAAAAGGAGGAGCAGATCTTCCTGGGAAGGGAGATCGCCCAACACAGGGACTACAGCGAGAGCACGGCCGTCAGGATCGACGAGGAGGTCAAAAGCCTTGTTGACAAGGCTTACGACAGGGCAAAGCAGATACTCTCCGACAACATCGAGGCTCTCCACCGTCTGGCACACTCACTGCTGGAGAGGGAGGTGCTGGACGGGCCGGAGATCGACGCCATCATCAAGGGCGAGGAGCTCCCGGCGCCCAGGCATAACGACAGGGACAGGGTTGACGAAAAGGAGGACGATGGAGAGGATGAGCCTGTTGGCAGTGAGCCCGAGGATCCTCCACCTGACTCATGAAGGCCTGAGGGATGAGATGACCCGAATGGGTGTCCATCCCCGCGGCATAGAGATCATGGCGGCAAAGGTCCCCCAGCTCCTCATCCGCCTCGAGGCCCTCGATCTCAGAGCGGCCCTGATCCTCAAACAGGATATGCTCTCCCTTGGCGGGGATGTGGCCCTTTGCAGTGCGGCAGCCGGCCTGAAGGTCACCAGCACACCGGCCCTCATTATGGGGACACGGGCCCATATCATGAAGCTGGTGGACAAGATCGGGGATCAGCCATTCGGGCTTGGCGGATTGGCCGCCTCACTGACAGAGGTTCTCGAAAGCGAGCAGGCACCAAGGCAGTTCGAGGTGGGAGGACGGAATCTCCTGTCCGGAGAAAAGACCCTGGTCATGGGGATCCTAAACGTCACCACCGACTCCTTCTCGGACGGAGGCCTTTATCTGGACACGGGCGAGGCTGTCTCGCGGGGTATGAGAATGTTCGAAGAGGGCGCCGACATCGTGGACGTGGGGGGCGAGTCTACAAGGCCCGGAGCAGCGGCCGTCGATGCCGAAACCGAAACGGACAGGGTGCTCCCTGTTATCGAGGGGCTTGTCAGGGAAGGGGCCGGGATCCTTTCCGTGGACACGACGAAAGCCCAAGTGGCAGAGAAGGCCGTGGCTGCGGGGGCGAGTATCGTCAATGACGTCAGCGGTATGAATTTTGACCCCCGGATGTCCCTTGTCGTGAATCAAGAGGGGGCCTCGGCTGTGCTCATGCACATCAGAGGCACACCGGAGAACATGCAGAAGAACACCGTCTACAAGGACCTTATGGGGGAGGTGTTCGCCCACCTCGACCGTTCCGTCCGCGCCCTCGTCGAGGCCGGCGTACCCAGGAAAAGGCTCTGCGTCGATCCGGGTATAGGGTTTGGCAAGAGGCCGGAACACAATACGGAGATCATCGCCCGTCTGGGAGAGCTGAGATCCCTCGGAACGGCCGTCATGGTGGGGGCATCCAGGAAGTCCTTTATCGGGCATTTCCTGGGGGAGGAGGTCGACAGGAGGCTGGAGGGTTCCCTGGCGGCTGCCGCGGCAGCCTCGCTGAGGGGGGCGGACATCGTCCGGGTCCACGATGTGGCTGCAACGGTCAAGGCCCTGAAGATATGCGATGAGATCAGAAAATGGGTGAACGGATGACGGCCTTAACGGACTTCCTGGGAGGCTTTCAGTGGCAGGATCTGCTGGATATCGTCGTCGTCACGGTGGTGCTGTACTGGATCCTCCTCCTCATAAGGGGGACCAGGGCTATCCAGATGGTCTTCGGCCTGGTTATCCTCGGCGCCGCATACCTGCTGGCATTGGGTACGGAACTGAACACCCTGAGCTGGATCCTGGAGAATTTCCTCGGCTCCATCGTGATCGTGATCGTCATCCTGTTCCAGAACGAGATAAGACGCGCTCTGGCTCTGGTGGGCTCCAACCCCCTGACGGGGTCCAGTCCGAGGGAGCAGCAGCATCTCATCGGCGAGATCGTCAAAGCCTCGTCCGCCCTGTCAAACAAGAGGATCGGGGCCTTGATCGTCCTGGAGAGGTCCACCGGGCTCAAGAACTATATCGAGAAGGGTACCGCGATTAACGGAGTTGTCAGCAGGGACCTCCTTATGTCCATCTTCATGCCCTTTTCACCGATCCACGACGGGGCCGTCGTTATCAGCGGGGGGCAGATTGCCGCGGCGCAGTGCTTCCTGCCCCTGACCCTCAATCCCCGCCTGGAAAAGATCCTGGGAACGCGGCACCGGGCGGCCCTCGGTCTCACCGAGGAGACGGACGCGGTGGTGGTCGTTGTCTCCGAGGAGTCGGGGAAGGTCTCTGTTGCGTGCGAAGGTAAGCTCTATTCCCGACTGGACAGCGACGAATTGAGGAGGATGCTGGAAAAGCTCCTGACGAGTGAATGGGAACCACCCGGAAAAGGGTGGTGGGAGAGAATCCGTCTTGCTTTCCGTGTTGAGAAGAAACCTGTCTCTTAAGATATTCTCTTTTGTCCTGGCCGTTGCTCTCTGGCTGGTCATTTCCAGGGGCAGCGGCGTCGAGGAGATGGAGATGAGCCTGGGGATCCCTCTGGAGCTTCACAACCTCCCCGCGGATATGGAGGTCGTCAGAGGCCCCGTGGAGACGGTCAACATCCGCTTTTCCGGACCCCGCAGGACAGTGTTGAAGATCTCACAGATGGGCCTTTCCGTACCCCTCGACCTGGCCGGTGCTGCTGAGGGTGAGACAACCTTTGAGCTGTATCCGTCGAATTTCAAAGCGCCGGAAAAGGTCACCGTCACCCGCATCAGTCCCTCATCCGTCGTAGTGGGGCTTGAAAAGGTCGTCCGGTTGACCCTCCCCGTAAAGGCGGACATCCAGGGTCGTCCCGCCAAGGGGTTTAAAGTGGGGGATGTGACCGTCAAGCCGGAGGGTGTATCGGTTCTGGGACCGAGATCGGTGGTCAGGTCCCTCAGGACGGTTGCTACGGAGCCGGTGTCCATTGATGGTGCGCAGGAAGATCTGGAACTGGATGTCGGCATCATCCTTTCTGGAGAGGCCCTCAGGATCGAGGGAGATCAGACCGTCCATGTCCTCATTCCGATCCGATCCACTGGCGAGAAATAACCCGAAATAACATCAAGTCTTACATTAGGTAGAAAACATAAGTTACTAATATGAAACGAAAATATTTTGGTACCGATGGGATAAGGGGGGAGGCGAACAGTTTCCCCGTTGTGCCCGAAATGATGCTCCGGCTGGGAATGGCGGCTGGCTTCTACTTTCACAGCCTGAAGGGCAAACCGAAGATCGTCATCGGCAAGGACACACGGCTATCCGGTTACATGATCGAAGCCGCCCTCATGTCCGGAATCTGTTCCATGGGAACGGACGTTCTGCTCCTCGGCCCCATGCCGACGCCTGCAATAGCTTTTATCACGCATTCCATGAGGGCTGACGCCGGCATCGTTATATCCGCCTCTCACAACCCTTTTCAGGACAACGGGATCAAGTTCTTCGGAGCTGACGGGATGAAGCTCCCCGATGAGGCGGAGGCCTCACTCGAGGAGCTGATGGAGCGGAATGACCTGGAACGGCCAACCCACGGTGAGGTCGGCCGGGCATTCCGGATCAATGATGCCGAGGGAAGGTACATCGTATACGTTAAATCCACCATACCAAAGGAAGTCTCACTCGACGGCCTGAGGATTGTGGTCGATTGTGCCAACGGGGCCGGTTACCTGGTCGCACCATCCGTATTTCGGGAACTCGGTGCCCAGTGCGTCACTCTGGGATGCGAACCGGACGGTCTCAACATCAACAGGAACTGCGGCTCAACCCACCCGGAGGCCATGGTCCGGAAGGTCATTGAGACAGGATCCGACCTCGGAGTGGCACTCGACGGGGACGGCGACAGGGTCATCGTGGCCGATTCGGAAGGAACCATTGTCGACGGGGATGACATTCTCTATATCTGTGCCACCCATCTGGATGATCTGGGCCAACTCCAGCCCAGGCTGGTGGTCGGGACGGTCATGACGAATATGGGGCTCGAGGCCGCCCTGAGGGAAAGGGGAATTGCTCTCCTCAGGGCACCCGTGGGGGACAGATACGTTCTGGAGCAGATGAGGGAGAACGATGCGGTTCTCGGAGGAGAACCGTCCGGACATCTCATATTCAGCCGGTACGGCACAACCGGGGACGGTATCCTGTCCGCTCTTCAGTTGATGAGGGTCATGGTGGAGACGGGAATGTCCCTGAGCGATCTTCGCCAGGGATGGCGGCGCTATCCCCAGGTGATGCGGAATTTGACGGTCAGGGAAAAAAGGACCTTGGAGGGACAGGAGTGGTACGACCGACTTCTGTCCAGGGCGCGCGAGAGGCTGGGAGATGATCACCTTCTGAGCCTCAGGTATTCGGGAACGGAACCTCTGCTGAGGATCACCGTTTCCTGCCCTTCGCAGGACCTTACCAGAGAGGTTTCCGAGAGCCTCTGCAGCGAGCTGGTCCAGAGGCTCGGGGGAGCGGTCGAAAACTGAGAACGAATCATTTTTCCCGGGAGTGAAGCCGATGTCGAGATCCATGGGGAATTACACGAGGCTCGGAGTCAATGTCGATCACGTCGCAACCGTCAGGCAGGCCAGGATGGTCAAAGTACCGGACCCCGTCGAGGCGGCCGTTCTGGCCGAATTGGCCGGAGCAGACGGGATCGTAGTCCATCTGAGGGAGGACAGGAGGCATATCCAGGACAGGGACCTGGCTATCCTGAGGCAGACGGTGAAAACGAGCCTGAACCTCGAGATGGCATCCACCCAGGACATGGTCAAGATCGCCCTCGAGTTCAAGCCCGATACGGTCACTCTGGTTCCCGAACGACGCGAGGAGCTCACCACCGAGGGGGGCCTCGAGGTCGCCATGAACCTGGAATACCTCAAGAAGGTCACCCGCCTTCTCCAGGACGCTGAGATCAGGGTAAGCCTGTTTATCAATCCTGATGTCGATCAGGTGAAAGCAAGCCACCGGGTCGGAGCGGACGCAGTGGAGATCCACACGGGAAAATACGCGGAGGCAAAGATCCGACAGGAGGCTGAAGCCGATTACCAGCGGATCCTCAATGCGGCCAAGGTGGCGAGCAAGCTCAAACTGGAAGTCGTGGCGGGCCATGGACTCGACTATAGAAACGTGGGGAGGATCGCCCGGATACCCGAGATCGTTGAGGTCAATATCGGCCACAGTATCGTGTCCCGAGCTGTTATGGTGGGAATGGAGAGAGCGGTCCGCGAGATGAAAAGGGCAATAGGAGGGGAAGTATGATCATCGGACTTGGAGTGGACCACGTCGAAAATCAGAGGATGAAGGAGATACTCATCAAGTGGTCGGAGAGGGTGGAGGACAGGGTGTTCACCGAGAATGAACTGGAGTACTCCAGGAAAATGGGCGAGACCCACCTCCACCTGGGCGCACGTTTTGCGGCGAAGGAAGCCTTTTTCAAGGCCCTCGGCAAGGGTTTGAGCGAGGGGATGAGCTGGACCGACGTCAATGTGAAGAACGATAAGACCGGAAAACCCAACATAGACCTCAGGGGGAAAGCCAAGGAGCACGCGGAATCCATGGGTGTCAAGAACATCCATTTGAGCCTGACCCACACGGACGATTTCTCCATCGCCGTCGTGATCCTGGAGAAGTAGCTTGCGGATCGTCACACCGCGACAGATGCAGGAGATCGACCAGAGAGCCATCCGGACCATAGGCATCCCCTCCCTCGTCCTCATGGAGAACGCCGGCGCGGCAGTGGTCGATATCATTGAGCGTAGGGTTTCCAGGGAGCGTCTCAACATCAGTGTGATGTGCGGTACCGGGAACAACGGAGGAGACGGGATGGTGGTCGGCCGCCACCTCTCCGAGAGGGGCCATGAGGTTATGGTCTATCTCACCGCCCCGAGAGCTCAATACCGGGGGGACGCCGGTACCCAGCTTCGTATTCTGAGCAGAATGGGTATTCCGGTTACCGTCCTGTCCACGGCGCGTTCCCTGGAACGGGCCAGGCGCCGGTTCGAGGAATCGGATGTGGCGGTGGACGCCCTCTTTGGAACCGGCCTTGAGAGGGAGGTCGCAGGCCTGTTCGCCGAGGCCGTCGCGGTCATCAATGCCTGTCCGGGCCTGGTCGCGGCCGTCGATATACCCTCAGGGATCAACGGTCAGTCCGGTCTGCCGATGGGAGCCTCCGTAACGGCCGATGTCACGGTTACCCTCGCTTTCCCCAAGCCGGGCCTGCTGCTTTTTCCCGGGGCCGATCATGCCGGCGAGGTGGTCGTGGCCGATATCGGAATTCCCGGTGCGGCTTCCGATGGAGTGCCCCCCGACGGATGGGTTGTCGGGACCGGCGTCATCCATGACGCGTTTCCAGGCCGATGGGAAAATACCCATAAAGGAACCTACGGGCATCTTCTGGTATGCTCCGGGTCATCCGGAAAGGCGGGTGCGGGAATCCTGGCGGCAATGGCCGCCCTCCGGGCCGGCGCGGGGCTGGTCACCCTGGCCGTGCCGTCTTCCTATTCCCACCACATCGATTCATCCATTCCGGAGGTCATGACGGCACCCCTTCCGGAGACCTCCGATGGAACCCTCTCAAAGAGCGGTACGATGGCTCTCAGGAGCCTCATCGGAGAAAGGGATGCTCTGGCCATTGGCCCCGGTCTCTCGATGAATGAAGAGACATCCGAGCTGGTTCGGGACGTCCTTTCCTGGTCGGGGTTCCCGGCTGTGGTGGACGCCGATGCGCTCAACGCTATCGGGGGCGACCTGGAGTCCCTTCGCAAAAGGGGCGAACAGACGGTCCTGACACCCCATCCGGGAGAAATGGCGAGGCTCATGGGAATGGAAACCCCGGCGGTTCAGGAGGACCGGATCGGTACTGCCCTGCGGTGTTCCCGGCGGTCGAACTGTGTTGTGGTGCTCAAAGGGGCGCGGACCGTGGTCGCGTCGCCGGATGGAACCTACCACATCAACCTCACGGGAAACCCCGGCATGGCGACGGCAGGTACCGGGGACGTCCTCACCGGTATCATCGGCGCCCTCCTGGCCAGGGGAGTCGATACCGTGACGAGCGCTCTCGCTTCTGTGTACCTGCACGGTTCAGCCGGTGACCGGGCCTCCGAGGAGGCTACTGAGCACGGCATGACAGCTCTCGATTTAATCAGCCATATGGGACCTGCACTCAAGAGCCAGCTGGGGGATTAGAGCATGCTGAAGGCATCCGACATGATGAACAGATTCTTCCTGACCGTTACACCCGATATGGGTGTCGAGGAGCTCGCGCGGCTGTTCACCAGGCAGCACGTGTCAGGCGCCGTCGTGGTGGACAAAAAAGGAAGGCTCTTGGGAGTGGTGACGGAGGGGGATCTCATCGCAAAGGAGAAGAACCTTCATCTTCCCACGGTCGTGTCCATTTTCGATGCGGTCGTCTATCTCGAAAGCTCCGAGCACTTCAAGGAAGAACTGCACAGGATGCTCGCCAGTCAGGTGGAGGATATCTACACCAGAGATCCCGTTACGATAGCATCTGATTCCGTCCTGTCCGATATCGCCACCCTGATGACCGAGGACGGTGTCCATTTCCTCCCGGTCATGGACGGAGGTCATGTGGTGGGTGTCGTCGGGCGCCGGGAGGTCATCAGGGCTCTCGCGTCCATAGAATGACCCTTTCCAGGAAGATCCATATTTCCGAACCCGAGGATATGATCCGCCTTGGGGAGACGATCGGGCGTCTTCTCTTTCCGGGGGCTGTCATCGGCCTCATCGGTCCCCTGGGAGCGGGGAAAACGACTCTTGTCAGGGGAATCGCTTCAGGAATGGGCATCGAGGACGGATATATCGTGTCCAGCCCCACCTTCACTCTTCTTCAGAACTATCCCTGTCAGAGTGGCGAACTCTGGCATCTGGACCTCTACCGGATCTCCGGTGAGGAGGATCTGGACTCCACCGGCTACAGGGATTCCGTGGACGGCGCCAGGGTCCTGATCGTGGAGTGGGCCGACAGGCAGCCCCAGGTCCTGCCGGAGGAGCATCTTGCCGTGACCATCGGGTACGAACCCGACGGGAGGACGGTAACACTGGATCCGAAGGGAGGCCGTTACCGGTCTCTGGTCTCCGGACTCGTCACGGGGGGTGGAAATTACCCGCCGGGGGGCGGCGGTTGTTGACACCCACTGTAGGTGGTGCTAATAAACCCCGTCATCGGGAAGATCGATGACGGAGGCTGCTGCTGTTAGGGCCTTTGCCTTCCTTTCGACCACCGGGGACCCGGAGCGTTGAGCCTGATAATTAATTCTGGAAGAGGATGTCAAGATGGAAGAGTTCTATCGAATAAAGAGACTACCCCCGTATGTGTTCAATATCGTCAACGAGCGCAAATATGAAGCTCGCGTCAGGGGAGAGGATATCGTCGACTTCGGAATGGGCAATCCCGACCTCCCGACACCTGACCACATTGTCGAGAAGCTCGTCTCGGCAGTACGGGATCCCAGGAATCATCGTTACTCGGTCTCCAGGGGTATCTACAAACTGAGGTCGGCCATGGCCGACTGGTATGACAGGCGGTACGGTATCGGTCTGGACCCCGATACGGAGGTGGTTGCCACCATTGGATCGAAAGAGGGAATTTCCCACCTGATCCTGGCCATGACCGCTCCGGGTGACGTGATCATCGTCCCGGACCCCTGCTATCCCATTCACTTCTACAGTGCGGTCATAGCCAACGCCGACGTGCGAAGCGTTCCCATGCTCGGGGACGAGGACGAGTTTCTCGAGAGGATCGAGAGGGCCGTCAAGGGAGTGTGGCCCCGTCCCAAGGCCCTCATGCTGAACTATCCGAACAACCCGACGACCAGCACCGTTGACCGGACCTTCTTCGAGAAGGTGGTGGATCTGGCAAGGGAATACAATCTCTTTATCATTCACGACCTCGCGTATGCCGATCTGGTCTTCGAGGGATACAAGGCCCCGAGCATATTGGAGGTCCCTGGAGCGAAGGATCTGGCGGTGGAGATCTTCACCCTGTCGAAGAGCTACAATATGCCTGGCTGGCGGGTAGGCTTCGTCGTCGGTAACCCGAGGCTTGTCGGGGCCCTGGTTCGGATCAAGAGTTACATGGATTACGGGATGTTCCAACCGATCCAGATCGCCTCCATCATTGCCCTGAACGGGCCGGACCAGTGCGTCAAGGAGACCGTCAAGACCTACAGAAAGAGGAGAGACGTACTCGTGGACGGGCTCAACCGCATCGGCTGGCCCACCGAGAAGCCCAAGGCTACCATGTTCGTCTGGGCACCCATTCCCGAGAAGTACGCGGAGATGGGCAGCCTTGATTTTTCCCTGATGGTCCTCGACAAGACCAAGGTGGCCATCTCGCCGGGAATCGGCTTCGGAGAGGGCGGTGACGGTTATGTCCGGTTTGCCCTGGTGGAGAATGAACACAGGACCAGGCAGGCCATCCGCGGACTCAAAGAATTGTTCTAGCAGGGGCCCGCGACAGAATATTCGAAATTGGATATCAGAATATGGAGATGAACGGTCGAAAGATCGGTTTAATTCAATTTCCAATTTCCAATGAGCCAATTTCTCATCCTGAGAGGGTTTAGAAATGAGCAGAAAAGAGTTCTCCGTAGCCGTCGCCGGCGCCACAGGGGCAGTAGGCGAACTGATGATCAAGGTCCTGGAAGAGAGGAATTTCCCGGTTAGGGAGATGCGTTATCTCGCCTCGGCCCGCTCCGTGGGAAAAAGGCTGGCCTGGAAGGGGGAAGAGATCGAGGTGCGCGAACTCAGCGCCAGGGCGTTCTCCGGCGTGGACATAGCCCTGTTCTCAGCGGGCGGGGGAAGGAGCCTGGAGTTCGCACCCGCGGCCGTTGAGGCCGGTGCGGTAGTGGTGGACAACTCCTCCGCTTTCCGCATGGAGGCGGACGTCCCTCTTGTCGTCCCGGAGGTCAACGCTCCGGATATCGCGAACTACACGCAGCGGGGCATCATTGCCAACCCGAACTGCACGACCATTATCATGGTTGTCGCCCTCAAGCCGCTCTACGATTTCAGCCGCATTAGGAGAGTCGTGGTGTCCAGTTACCAGTCCGCCAGCGGTGCGGGTGCCCAGGCCATGGAGGAGCTTAAGGAGCAGACACGCAGTTGGGTCAAGGGAGATCCCATCGAGGTGAAAGCCTTTCAGCATCAACTCCTCTTCAATGTCATACCGCATATCGACTCCTTCACCGATAACGGTTACACGAAGGAGGAGATGAAGATGCACAATGAGACCCGCAAGATGTTCCATGACGATCAGATCAGGGTATCGTCGACATGTGTCAGAGTCCCGGTACTCACCGCCCATTCCGAGGCCGTTGCCATTGAGACGGAAAGCGAGATCACCCCGGAAAAGGCCAGGGAGCTGATCTCTGCCGCTCCTGGAGTGGAGGTCCTCGATGATCCTGAGCGGAACAGTTACCCGATGCCTCTCTTCACAGCCGGCGGTGACACATGCTACGTGGGCAGGATCAGAAGGGACTTCTCCGTCGAGAACGGCCTGAGTTTCTGGGTTGTCGGGGACCAGCTGCGCAAGGGGGCCGCCACCAACGCAGTACAGATCGCCGAGATCCTGGCGGATCAATACCTGTGAGGATCCTTCCAGGCTCCGGGTTTCCGGATATCAGCAGTCGGGGCCGATGCCGAACGCCCGAACCTGAAACCTGAAACCGGGAACCTGGAACCAGTCACTATGCGATCCCTCGAAATAACCCTCGGAAACTACTATCCTGCCGAGTCGGCGGTCCACAGGCTCGATCCCCGTTTCAAGCTCCTCGCCGTGACGTTCCTGATGGCTGTCACTTTCATCACGAGGGCTCCCTGGGCCGTAACCTTCCACACACTGGCCGTGGTATGCCTCGTCAGGCTGTCGGGGATCCCCGTACGGTACTTCCTGAGGACACTCCGGTTCTTCCTCTGGCTCTTTATCTTCACGGGCATCCTCCATCTTTGCTTCACACCGGGGCGGCCCCTGACGGATGAGCCTATCCTCGGCTTTCTCCAGATCACCCAGGAGGGTTTGGCAAGGGGAGGGCTGATATCATGGAGGCTTCTGGCGATCATCTCTCTTTCGGCCCTGCTGACGCACAGCACCACGCCCCTCGAGATCACGAGGGGAATGGAATCACTCCTGTCGCCTCTTGAGCGGTTCCGTTTTCCCGTCCAGGACTTTGCCCTCATGATGATGATGGCGATCCGCTTTATTCCGGTCCTGTCGGACGAGGCCCAAAGAGTCTGGAAGGCCCAGAGATCAAGGGGGGCCCATTTCGGGCGCGGGGGCGTCAAGCGGCGGGCCAACACCCTGATGTCGATACTGATCCCGGTTTTCGCCGGCGTGTTCCGAAGGGCGGATGACCTGGCAACGGCCCTGGAGGCCAGGGGTTACTCACCGGACAGGAGGAGGACGAGTATGGTCCGGCTGGTGTGGACGGCAAAAGAGACGCATGCGTTGATCTTCGTCGCTCTCTGGATCCTGGCTGTCCTCGCCCTTGAGAGGATGGTCTGATCCCTGATGCCATGAGGCTGATCCTGACGCTGGAATACGACGGCACGTCCTTTCACGGGTGGCAGGTCCAACCGGGCCTCAGGACCGTCCAGGGTGTTCTGGAGAGCGCCCTTGAACGGATGATGGGTGAGTCGGTCCGCATTCACGGATCCGGCAGGACAGACGCCGGCGTCCACGCCCTGGGCCAGGTAGCCCATTTTGACTCTCCCAGGGATATTCCGCCCCGGAGCGTGGCCATGGGCCTGAACACCCTCCTGCCCCGCGATGTGAGGGCCAAGGGGTGTCTGGAGGCCCCGGAGGGGTTCCATGCCCGGTTCAGCGCAACGGGAAAGAGATACAGGTACACGATCCTCAACAGGAGCGCCCCCACGGCCCTCCTCCGTAATGCGGTCTGGCATATCAGAGCGCCCCTGGATGTCCCAGCGATGAGAGAGGGCGCGTCCCATCTCCTGGGCCGGAAGGATTTTGCCGCCTTCAGATCCTCGGGAGATGAGGGAACGACCGTCAGGAATGTCCGTATACTGACCATCGAAAGGGAATTTGATCTGCTGGTTCTCTCCTTTGAGGCCGATGGTTTCCTCAAACACATGGTGCGAAACATCACCGGAGCCCTGGTGGAAGTCGGCCGGGGCAGATTGGGCCAGCGGAAGATAGAGGACATCCTGAGATCACAGTCCCGACAGAACGCACCCAAAAAAGCTCCTCCGCAGGGGCTGACTCTGGTCGGCGTCTCATACGGTGAGTTCGACGTCTACGGAGAGGATCGCCCGGTGGGCAATGTCAACAAAACCCTTGAAAATATTATTCATTTTCAGTAATCTTACACAACATTCGTCAGTGGCAACCACCCTGGACGGATATCTGTACGCCGTACCCTATCCGATTGGAAGCGTGCGTTTGCAATTTCGGCAGCGCACAGCGGGATGTTTTATCGGTATTATCGTCCCCTCCGGATCTGAACCTGTCTGATCCATATCAGGCGTTACGTAAAACCGAGCAGAGGGAAAGGAGATTGTCCATGAAGGGAAGAGTCCTGTTTCTTGCTGTTGTTCTGACGTTGGTCGCTTTTGTCCTCTCGGCCCATGCGGCAGAGGTCGTCAAAATTCCAGTGGCGTCTCCCTTCACCGGGCAGCTCGCTTCCTTTGGTGAAGGAGTGAAAAACGGTGCCTTCCTGAAGGCCGAGGAGGTCAACAAGGCCGGCGGAATCGACGGAAAGAACGTGGAGATCGTCCTCGGTGATGAGCTCTGCGATCCCAAGGAGGCGGCCAATGTGGCGACCAAGTTCGCCGCCGACTCAGGCGTCTCCATCGTGGTCGGGCACCTGTGCAGCTCCGCCACCCTCGCCGCTCTGCCCATATACAAGGAGGCCAAACTCCCCGCCATCTCCCCTGCGAGCACCAATCCGACCATTGGCAAGAGCAGCCCCTACTATTTCAGAAACGTGTATATGGATGACTTTCAGGGAAGCTTCCTTGCCAGGTACATCAAGGAGGTCAAGGGCTGGCAGAAGGTCGCCATCTTCTACGAGACCAACGACTACTCCATCGGCCTTATGAAGGCCTTCAAGGCGGAAGCACTGAAGCTCAGGGTCAGGATCCTTGGCGAGGAAGCCTACACCAATGAGACCACGGACTTTACGCCCCAGCTCACCAAGTTCAGGGCCATGAAGCCGGATGCCCTGTTCATACCCGGATATGCCCCCCAGGCGACGCTCATCGTCTCTCAGGCGGCCAAGCTCGGCATGAAGGTGGGCTACTTCGGCGCCGACGGCCTCGATGACGCCATGATGCTGGAGAACCCGGACGCCGATGGCCTCTTCGTGACGACCCCCTTCCTCGCCGACAACCCCGATGCCAGCGAGGAGGCGAAGGCCTTCGTCAAGAGCTACAATGAGAAGTATGGAAAGGATCCGAACTGGTTCGCGGCGAACACCTACGATGCGGTGGGTTTGGCTGTCCAGGCCATTAAGGCCGTCGGGGCCGACAGGGATAAGGTCCGCGACTACCTGGCGGGCATGAATTCTCCCGACAAGGCGTACATGGGTGTGACCGGTGCCACCTATTTTGACGAGAACGGCGACGTTATAAAGGGAGCCTTCATCAAGGCCATCCAGGGTGGCAAATGGGTGAGCGCTGAGAAACAGCTCTAGGACCTGTTGTCAGGGAGATAGGATCATAGGTCTGTCTCTTCAGGTCGGGTGCTTCTGATACCCGCAGGCTGAGGACAGGAAGGTATGCCGCCGGGACAGGCGAGACAATCTGTGTAGAAGCTCGCCTGTCCCGTTTTGCGTTCGCCGCCCGGCCCTTTCCGTCAAGGGGTGCGATGAGGCCCGGCGAAGTCCGCGTCGACTGAAAAGCAAGGATCCTGATATTGTTCGAGACGTTTCTCGACACTTTTTCCCTTTTCGGCCAGCAGCTGGTCAACGGCATTACCCTCGGTTCGGTCTATGCCCTGATCGCCGTGGGCTACACCATGGTCTACGGTGTTATCCAGCTCATCAACTTCGCCCACGGCGAGGTCTACATGATGGGGGCCTTCTTCTCCTTCACCATGGTCACCGCCTTCGGAGTGAACTTCTGGGTGGCCTTCCCAGTGACCATCGTCCTCTGCTCGATACTCGGCATTCTGCTGGATGTCGTCGCTTATAGGCCCCTGAGGAAGGCCCCGAGGCTGGCGGCTCTCATCACGGCCATCGGTATGTCACTGTTTCTCCAGAACCTGGCCCTGATCATATGGGGTTCGCAGATCAAGGCATTCCCGAGGCCGACGCTGCCGACAGTGTTTTTCGAGGCTGCCGTCACGATGGGCGACATCATCATCACCTGGCTCCAGGTCTTCATCCTGCTCGTAGCGACCCTGATGATGGCCGGGCTGCATACCATCATTCATCACACAAAGGTCGGAACCGCGATGCGGGCGATCGCCCAGGACAAGGTCACGGCTTCTCTCATGGGGATCAACGTCAACCGGGTCATATCGTTCACCTTCGCCATCGGTTCGGCCATGGGCGGCGTCGCAGGCATTCTGGTGGGCATCTATTACAATGCCATATGGCCCACGATGGGATACATCGCGGGCATCAAGGCCTTCGCAGCAGCCGTTCTGGGCGGGATCGGCTCCGTACCCGGGGCCATGCTCGGGGGCGGAGTGCTCGGCATGGCCGAAGTCATGGGTGCCGGATATATTTCATCCGCCTACAGGGACGGGATCGCCTACGCGGTCATGATCCTGGTGATCATCTTCAAGCCCTCCGGGCTGCTGGGCCGGTCGACCCTGAAGAAGGTGTGACGCGATGCGGGTTGGGATCCACATAATGCGTTTTGGACCCAACGCCATTCGGTTCGGTCTTCTTGCCGGGGCCGCCGTCGTTCTTCTCGCTCCCGTTCTTCCCCTGGGTGATGCAGGGCCTTATCTCCTCAGGGTAGCCACCCTGACCATGCTCTATATGATCCTTGCCCTCGGCCTGAACATCGTTCCCGGATTTACAGGTCTTCTGGATCTGGGGTTTGTGGGCTTTTACGGCATAGGTGCCTATACCGCGGGCCTGTTGACGGTTCACTACGGCATCTCATTCTGGTTCATCATTCCCCTGGCGGCCCTCAATGGAGCCCTGTGGGGGATCCTTCTCGGTGCCCCCACCCTGCGTCTCACCGGGGATTACTTCGCCATCGTAACCTTTGGCTTCTCCGAACTGGTAGTGCTTGTTATCCGGAACGAGATCTGGCTCACCAGAGGGCCCATGGGGTTGCCGGGGATCAAGGCACCCTCCCTCTTCGGCCACGTGATCAAGGAGCCCTGGGAATACTATTACCTCGTGATCGGGCTCCTTCTGTTCGTTCTTTTCGTTGTTCGCCGCATCGAGGACTCCCGCTTGGGGAGGGCCTGGTTCGCCATCAGGGAGGACGAAATCGCCGCTGAGTGCGTGGGCGTGAACATTATTAATTTCAAGGTCATCGCCTTTGCCATCAGCGCCTCCATCGGGGCCCTGGGGGGAGCGTTCTTTGCCCGCTGGTTCCTCTTCATACACCCGGACATGTTCAAGTTCTGGGAGTCGATACTCGTCCTGTGCCTTATCGTCTTCGGCGGCATGGGTAACATCAGGGGGGTCATGATCGGGGCGGCCGTCCTTATCCCGATGACCGAGGCACTGCGGTACCTCCTGGAGAACCTGCCCCCGGTCATGGCCAAAATCGGTCTGGCGGTGTCGGCCGAGACCGGATCCAAACTTGTCCAGGCGCGCTATCTCCTGTTCGGGGTCATCCTTGTCCTGATGATGAGGTTCCGGCCGGAGGGGCTCTTTCCGGTGGCCCGGGTAAAGGCTGAGATGCACCCCGACAAAGCGATTCTCGAAGCCGAGGACGCCTCCCTCTATGATGAGAGGAAGGTGACCGACGTTGAGAAAGTGTGAGGGGACGGGGAACGGACGCGGGGGAAAAAGAGTCCAGAGTCCAGAGTCCAGAGGCCAGGGTCCAGAGGCCAGGGTCCAGAGGGGACGGGAAGCGGACGCGGGGACGCGGAGAAAAGCGGTTGTCATTGCGAACCGGAAACCGCGTGAAGCAATCCCGATGATGAAAAGCTTTACCACAGAGGACACAGAGGCGTCCCTTGAGACGCTGCCACCCCTCGACAGGCTCGGGGCAGGCAGAGGGCCACAGAGATGATTTCAGTTTTGGATTTTGGATTTGGGGCTTTGGATTCGCAACCTAATCACGAATCACGGCGGTTTCCAACCCTTCGACAGGTTCAGGGCAGGCTGGCAACCGGGGAATAGTGACTGAAACGTAAAGACCGAAAGGAACGCTGGTTCAGTCGAATGGCCACTGAAATGC
>CP070719.1:1063614-1069638 GCA_020350725.1 bacterium | reverse complement strand
GCTGGTCCATTTGGTGGGGAGGAATAAGTCCAGAGTCCAGGGTCCAGCGTCCAGAGGCCGCGAGAGGGCGAGGGGGCGATAGGCGGACGCGGAGACACGGAGAGGCGGAGACACGGGGACTAAGCCCATCGCGAGGGGGCGAGGGGGCGAACAAGCGATTGTCATTGCGAACAGGAAGCCGCGTGAAGCAATCCCGGGAATTAAAACTTTACCACAGAGGACACAGAGGCGCCCTTTGAGACGCCGCCACAGAGGGCCACAGAGATGTCCTCAGTTTTGGATTTTGGATTTTAGATTTTGGATTGGTTGGCTAATCACGAATCACGAGTCACCAATCACGGCGGTTTTTAACTGCGAACCGTGAACCGTGAACTGGAAACTAATCTTTTCGAATCACCAATCACGGCCTTTTCCCGACTGGAAACCGTGAACGGTAAACTATAAACTGTCGTTCATGCCCACTGATCCGAGAGAGACGTTTTCCCGGTCCGCTGACAGGTACCTGAAGAGTACGGACCACCGTGCCGGTCCGGATCTCGAAACCATCCGGGATGCTGCACGACGGATCCTGCCCCGGGTAACCCTGGATGTGGCCACGGGAGCCGGCCACGCTCTGAGGGTGGCCGCTCCGTTCTCCGCTTTCTGCCTCGCTCAGGACCTTACTCTGGAGATGCTCAAAGTCACCAGGGAACACCTGGCGTCTGTGGGGATCGAAGGTGTGTCCTGTATCCAATCCAGGGCTGACGGCATCCCGGTCGGGGACGGCTGCGTCGACCTGGTTCTGTGCCGTATCGCCTGCCACCATTTCCCGTCCGTGCCCGCGTTTCTCGGGGAGGTCCGGAGGATACTGTCACCCGAGGGTATCCTTCTTCTCATCGACAGTCTGGCTCCTTCAGACGTCGACGGTGACAGGTTCATCAACACAGTAGAGAGGATCCGGGACCCGAGTCACGTCAGGTCACTGGATCGGGAACAGTGGCGGGATCATATAAAAGGTTCAGGGTTAAGGGTGAAAGAGGAAAAGAAATTCGAACGTCGGCATCCTTTTGATGAGTGGGTGGAGAGGGTGGGACTGAAGGGTGCAGGACTCAGGGCGCTTGAGAGGGAGTTCGTGGAGGCCCCGGAGCACATCAAGGATCAGTTTCATATTGAGATCAGCGAAACGGGGCAGGTCCTCTCCTACACCGACGAGAAGATCATCTTCGTCGCCGGCAGGTAGATGCTGGGTCAATGTCCGGGACACGGATAGCCACAGGGAAACCCCTTTTGCCCTGCCCGCAGAGGGCCGCCGGTGAGGTCATCATTTTCCCGTTCCAGAGGGTTTTTTTCCCGTCTGATGTCGGGACCCACCACCTAGCATCCTGGAACTCTGAGGTCCCCTCTGTTAAGGGTTCCGGGTTTTTCGGTTTTAGGTATGACGAAGTAAACACGGGGAATATCTAGCCCCCATCGAGGAGAAACTCCTTGTCTGAAAACCGCGGTTGGAAACAGATCGTCTCCTGGTCCCTGTACGACTTCGGGAACTCGGCCTTCGCCACCACCGTGATGGTGGGGTTTTTCCCCATGTTCTTCAAAGGGTACTGGAGCCAGGGGGCCGACGTGACGCACAGCACCTTCTATCTGGGCCTGGCCAATTCCATCGCCAGCATCCTGGTCGTCATCCTGGCTCCCATTCTCGGGGCCATCGCGGACGTGGGTAGGGCGAGGAAAAAATTCCTTGCCCTGTTCGCCTTCATCGGTATATCCATGACGACCGCGATGCCCCTGGTCGGAGAAGGAAGATGGGTCGTTGCCTCTGTTTTCTTTGTCATGGCGGTGGTTGGATTTTCTGGCGGAAACGTTTTTTACGACTCCCTTCTGATGAGCGTGACCGACGAGTCTCGGGTGGATTTTGTCTCTGCCCTGGGCTACTCCCTGGGATATCTGGGGGGCGGCCTGCTCTTTGCGGTGAACGTCTGGATGTACATGTCGCCGGCATCCTTCGGCCTGTCCGGGCCGGAGGGAGCGGTGAGGATCTCCTTTCTCTCCGCCGCACTGTGGTGGGGAGTCTTCACCGTTCCTCTTCTCCTTTTCGTCAGGGAATCGGGCCCGTCTCCGTCCCCGGGCAAGGTCAGCTTTGTCTCCAGGGGCTTCTCGCAGTTGTCCTCCAACTTCAGAGAGGTGCGCAAACTCAGGATCGTCCTCCTGTTCCTGGTGGGATACTGGCTCTACATTGACGGTGTTCACACCATCATCCGCATGGCCATCGATTACGGTCTCTCCATGGGTCTGAGGCCGGAGAGCGTCGTCATCGCCCTCCTCATCACCCAGTTCGTCGGCTTCCCCTCCGCGATCGTGTTTGGAAAACTGGGTGAAAAGCTGGGGCCCAAGATCGGTATTTATATAGGGATTTCGGTGTACATCGCCATGACGGTGAAGGGTTATTTCCTCAGGACGGAAACGGACTTCTTTACCATCGCGGTGGTAGTGGGGATGGTCCAGGGCGGCGTGCAGTCCCTAAGCCGTTCCTTCTACACCAGGATCATTCCGCCGGACAGGGCGGCCGAGTTCTTCGGCTTCTACAACATGGTCGGCAAGTTCGCCGCCGTTCTGGGTCCCTTTCTCATGGGATGGATGGCCCTCGTGACCGGTTCTCCCCGGAGCGGGATCCTCTCCATCGTGGCTCTTTTCGTCGCGGGCGGGATCCTTCTCTTCTTCGTGGATGAGGAGAAGGGAAGAGAGATGCTGCTTGAGAGTCGAAAGCAGAAAGCGGAAACCAGTCCTGAGAATTAAGCGATAAGAGATAAGGTCCTGAGCCCGGATCTCAGTTTCAATAGTCCGAAATCAATAGTCCAAAATCCAAAAAAGCCTTACTCAGCGGTCTTATGTGGCAGGGACAGGATTGCCCCCTCTGTGCTACGCTGTGTTGAAAGATCCTGTAATAGTTGCAAATTGAGGTTAACAGGTGACATGTTTGTCGTGAATCTGGAATCTGTCCCCTCGCGAATCGCGGATCACATCGACAAAAAGAGGCTGCACACGATGCTTCGAAGATTAATCGTACCGGGCTTGACGACCCTGATACTCATTCTCGTTTTATCTGCCGTTGGCATCGCCGGGGAGGCGGATGTCGTGGGTGTTGAGACCGGCAGGGCGGAGGACGGCACTTTGACCTTCACGGTGACCGTCCTGCACGACGACGAGGGGTGGGATCACTATGCCGACCGGTTCGAGATCCTCGCACCCGATGGTAAGGTCCTCGCCACCCGGGTCCTGTACCATCCCCATGTCGGGGAACAGCCCTTCACCAGAAGCCTGACCCGGGTGGTGATCCCGGAGGGGATGCCGGCGGTGACGGTGAGGGCCCGGGACTCGGTTCACGGTTACGGGGGAAAGGAAATGCAGGTGAAAACCGGTGACCATTAGTCAGGGCTGGGCGGAGAATTCCGCGGGGCTTTTCCTCCTGTCATTCTCCCAAAACCCTGCGTAGTCCGGACCGACTTTCCGAATTATGCTAGAATAACCTAACCTACCCGGATCAAGGGGCCTTCTGCTTTGTCGGTTTCAATGTCCCGGTATGCCATATTATCCCGGTGGGATTGGCACAATCGGGGCAATTGGGGAACATGGGGCCATGGCTCAGTGGATTCTGATCACACTCTTTTTTGTCCTCGGTTTCCTGTTCGCTGTCGGGCTCGGCTACGGAAGAAAATCGGCCTCTGAAATGCCTGCTGCACTGAGACCGGCGGAAACAGCGCCCCCGAAGGATCAACTGACCAATGACCTGTTCAGGATCTGCGACGAGGTAGATCCCTACCTCAACCAGGCTGCCAACCCGTCGGATCTCCTGGAACATCCCGAGTTCATGCGGGGTGTCGCCATGCTGGAAGGGGAACCCTTTCAGACTTCCGACCTTCTCAAGTTCTACAACGGAGACAATTTTCTCCTCTCCTGTATGGCGGTCGAGGCACTTGGCCGGCGGCCGGACGATGGGGAGGACGTCTCCGAAGCGCTCCTGAGAACCATGAGCACCATGGCAGTCTGGACCCGCTGGTTCGCCCTTCGCGCCCTTTCGGCCAGGGGGATCCCCCCCCTTGTTGAGCGGTTGATCAAGATCCTGGACCCAAGCTGGGAGAACCGTCAAGCCTGCCTTTTTTTGAGAGAGTTCCTCCAGCAGCGTTTTCAGGCCGGTGAGACACCGAGCATCAGCGCGTGGGCGGCCGATCTGCCCGAAGGCCACGTAGAGGGGCTCAAAAGGGTCCTCGGGCACGTCGGGTCCGACATCACCCTGGACCTCCTGGCCGACCTCGTCAGGGACAGACAGGCCACACCGGACATAACCTTCCTTTCCTCCATGGGCAGAGTCTGGGATCAGATCCAGGATGATCAGATCATCGCCCACGAGGCCCTGATCAGACAGTCCGATCAGCTTCTGAACCTGCTCCGCCTGGATCGCCGTCGGTCGGCACTGATCGTGGGGCCCCAGGGTGTGGGCAAGACAACCCTCCTGCGATACACCGGCCGTTTTCTCCAGGAGGAGGCCTGGACCATCTTCGAGGCCTCGGGCAATGAGGTCATCGCCGGACAGATCTATACCGGCCAGCTGGAGGAGCGAGTCCAGGGCCTCCTGCGGAACCTTCGTGGAGATTCCCCCGTGCTGTGGGTTGTCCCCAGGTTTCACGAGCTCATGTGGACTGGGCGGCACCTTCAGAGCCCCATCAGCCTCCTGGATCAGATCATCCCTGCTCTGGAGCAGGGGGAGATCCGTGTTGTGGGGGAGATCGAGTCCGACGCCTGCGGCCGCCTGCTCAGGCGTTTTCCGCGCCTGAAAGAGACCGTTGATCTCCTGCGCGTCGAGCCACTGCCGGAGGAGGCGACCCTGACCCTGGCCCGGGACGCGGCCGAAAAACTCACGGCCGGCGGGGCGCCGGCCGTGCCGGGTGAGGTCCTCTCCGAGGCCCTCAAACTCTGCGACCAGTACCTGAACCGCGACTCGGCCCCCGGACACGTCCTGGACCTCATCAAGCGCACGGTCGAAAGGCGTGAAACGTCATCCGGGCCCGGTGAGTCAATTTCGTCACGGGATCTCCTGGTCACCCTGTCCAACATGACCGGTCTTCCTCAGGTCATCCTTGATGAACGGGAGTCCCTCGACCTGGGCTCACTGCAGCAATTCTTCGAGGGTCGCGTCCTGGGCCAGCCGGAGGCCGTGGACTGCCTCGTGGACCGGGTGGCGATGATCAAGGCGGGCCAGACCGACCCCACGCGACCCCTGGGGGTTTTCCTTTTCGCCGGCCCCACGGCAACGCGAAAGACTGAGCTGGCCAACGCCCTGGCTGAGTTCCTCTTCGGTTCCGCCGACCGCATGATCCGCCTGGACATGAGCGAGCTCAAGACCGAGGACTCACTGGGCCGCATCTTCGGATCCCCCGGAGATGATCTCAATCAGGAGGAGGTATTCGCGGACCGGATCCGCAATCAGCCATTTGCCGTGGTCCTCCTGGACGAGTTCGAAAAAGCCCACCCGGGGATCTGGGACGTGTTCCTGCAGCTCTTTGACGACGGTCGCCTGACGGACCGCAGGGGAAACACCGCCGATTTCAGGCACGCCATCATCATCATGACCTCCAACCTGGGAGGAGTGATCCCGGGCGGCACCAGTCTCGGCTTCACCGAGGCCGGCGGAAGTTTCAGCGGAACGTAGGTCCGCCGCGCCATCCAGAAGGCGTTCCGCAAGGAGTTCCTGAACCGGATCGACCGGGTGGTGGTCTTCCAGCCGTTGAACCGAGAGACCATGCGCCGCATACTCCGATCCGAACTGGACCATGTTTTCCAGCGGCGGGGCCTGCGCAACCGGTCCTGGGCGGTTGAGTGGGACAACTCCGCCATCGACTTCCTGCTTCAAAAGGGTTTCACCGCCGACATGGGCGCCAGGCCGCTCAAGCGAGCGGTGGAACGGTACCTTCTCGCCCCGCTGGCGGAGACGATCGTCGACAACCGCTTCCCTGAAGGGGACCAGTTCCTGTTCATCAAGTCCGGAGACGG
>CP070719.1:1059147-1063514 GCA_020350725.1 bacterium | reverse complement strand
CCCTCTGTGATGCGGTCTGAAAGGGACCGCTCTGTGGCCCTCTGTGGTAAATGCCTTTCCCGAGATCGCTTCGCTCATGGACAGCTCGCGATGACTTTGTTACTTCCCGCGTCTCCGTGTACGCTTTTCGCCCCTTCGCCCACTCGCCCCACCGCCCCCTCTGGACCCTGGTCCCTGGACTCTGGACTCATTTGTCCCCGCCACTGCTCTTCGCCCTCTCTGGACGCTGGCCTCTGGACTGCCCCTTAGATCTCCCACCTGTCCCTGTCCGGCGTTCGATCGTCGTACTGGAACGGTCTGTTTCTCCTGTAGCCGGACATCTCCTGCAGCCGATCGCCCATCTTTCTGGTGATAGTCTTCCGTCGCCGGAGCAGCAGTAAAAACAGGATGCCCGCTATCAGGATGGTTAAGATCGAGAAAGGCCCCCATCCTCCCTCTTCGATCTTTTCTTCCTGAGCCGGCTGGTCGACCTCCGACAGCCCCGACATCTCGCCCGCCATGACATCGACCAGTCGGCGGAATAGCCACGCTTCGCGGCCGTCCGCCAGCGTGATCCGGCACCAGAGACCCTCGATACTGACCAGGGCGTATTCCTCTCCCTCCTCAGCCTGGAAAAGGGCAGGATAGCTGGTCCCGGGGCCCTGTCGGACGTTGACGACTGAGCCTCGAATCCTGACGTAGTCGCTCCAGGCGGGTGGGGGCGCCAGCAGGCCTGACAGCGAGAGGACCAGGATGAGAACGGCGACAGGGACAATGTGTTTTTTCAGGGGCATTTGGAGGCAAATCTATTCGTTCCCTCAGCCTATGTCAAGGGATGGCGGTGGAATCTGCCGGGAAAAGGAGCGGAAAGACCCTTGCCCCGGAGACATTAGGGGTTAACTATGAGGGAAAGGAAAGTAAAGGAGTTTAAAATGATGTATTTAAAAAACGGTCTTCCCCTCATGGTTATCATGTGTCTTGCCGGTTCTGCTATCCTGTCAGGCTGTTCAACCCTTCCCAGGGGGGCAGCCGTTCCCGAATCCGAGGCGTTCGTGCCCTTATCCGCCCAATTCAGGTCCGACGGCAGCAACAGCGGGATCTATGGCACCATCGGTCCAAGGGACCTCGGCTCGACTCTCTGGAAATTCAGGACGGAAGGACCAGTCGTATCATCCCCTTCGGTCGCCAATGGGGCGGTCTTCATCGGGAGCAATGACGGCAATCTCTACGCCCTCGACCCGACCACCGGCGAGGAACTCTGGAGATACCGGACCAATGGATGGATCTACTCATCCCCCCTTGTGGCCAACGGCCGGGTGTTTCTCGCCGGCGCCGATTACATGCTCCATGTGATCGATGAAGGAACGGGACAGGCTGTTCTCCGTTTTCCCACCCGTCTCTGGAACTACTCCTCACCGACCCTGTCCGGGGACATGGTGTTCTTCGGGAGCGGCGACGGCCACCTTTACGGGCTCTTTCTCGCCGAGGGGCATGGGTCCATAAGGCATCAGGTGGGAAGCGCCGTTACATCCTCGCCCGCCGTGGATAACGAGGGTATCGTCTACGCCGGAAGCGAAGCGGGACATCTGTTCGCCTATAACCCTGCCACCAGCCGGGAGGTCTGGCGCTTTTCCGCCGGGGGCTCGATCCTTTCCTCCCCGTCAGTCGCAGGGCAGAGAGTCCTTTTCGGCAGCAAGGACCACTACTTTTACTGCCTCGACAGGGACACAGGAGAGGTGCTGTGGGCGTTCCTGACGGAGGGGGAAGTGAACTCCTCCCCGGGGATCTTTGACGGTCTCGTCCTCTTCGGTAGCTCTGACGGAAATCTATACTGCCTGGACATCGAAACCGGCCTTGAGCGGTGGAGATACAGGACCGGCGGTGAGGTCTCCTCATCACCGTCTCTTGCCGACGGGATCGCCTATTTCGGGAGCATGGACGGTCACCTCTATGCCGTTGAAGCCCTGACCGGTGATTTGGTCTCCAAGTACAGTGCCGGCGCGGGGATCTCATCCTCGCCGTCAGTCCTCAACGGTATCGTCTATTTCGGCGGTGAAGACGGTTTTGTCTACGCTGTCCGCTGACTATCCCGGTAATTGAGCCATCCGTAGGTCAGGCATAGGAAGGCCCAGCCGGCCACGCCTATGATGCCCCCGACAGGGAATACCGTCTGAATCCCCCACAGATCGGTAATTACCCCCCCTGCGACGGGGCCCAGCATGGTGCCCAGACTCAGGGAGGCGCCGTAGATCCCCATGACGGATCCCATTCCCTTTTTACGGCCGATCTCGACCGCCAGGGCCGAGCCGGCCGGTACGATAAAGGCGCCGGCCAGTCCCAGCGCCAGGGACACAGCTACCAGTCCCTCGAAGCTGGTCGTCCATGATATGATCGACATTCCCGCCGCCGCCGCCAGGCTTCCCATAGAGATGCTCCGCATGTGGCCGATGCGGTCTGAAACGTGCCCCATAAAGCCCTGAAGAAAGGTGGTCAGAAAGGTGTTAACCGAGAGAAGGACCCCGACCTGCAGGGATGACAGACCGAGGGAATTGACTGCGTAAAGCGGCATAAGAACCCACGTGAAGCCAATGCCGACGGCCCGGCTGAACCGAAACAGAAAGAGAGCGGCGAGGCGGAGTCCCAGGTGTCCGACCACGGGTTCTGCAGGCACCTTCCCCCTTTCTCTGTCAGGAGTTGCTCCCGACGGTCCCGGGATCGATGGGGGGAGGGTCATCAGTGTGATGACAAGAGCCGCCAGTGACATGCAGCCCATCCCCAGGAAGGCGGCTTTCATGGTGTAAACGTCGCGCAGGAAACCCCCGATGAGGGGGCCGAAGCCGAGCCCGGCGAAAAAGGCGGATGTGAAAGCCCCCATGGTCATTCCTTCCCTGCCCCGGGGCGCGAGATCACCAATGTAGGACATAGCTACCGGCATGAGCATGGCCGCCGCTATCCCCTGGAGGAACCGGACGAGCATGAGTTGGGTCGTGCTGGAGGCCGCAATGTACAGCGGTGACACGACGGTGAACAGGGCGAGGCCGGTGACGATGAACACCTTTCTGCCGATCCTGTCCGAGAGCCTGCCAACGGGAACCATGAAGATCGTCCTGGACGCTGAATAGATCCCGAAAACGAGGCCGAGAACCGTTGAGCTGGCAGCGAAATGCTCGACGTAAGAAGGGAGGATGGGACTGAGGATCCCCAGACCCAGTGAGGAGATAAAAACCGCCGCGTAAAGCGACAGGAAGACCCTCTTAATTGACATGGCGGGAGTTCTTCATCCGGAGGGGAACGTTCCAGGTGCGATGACGGAATAAGCCTTATGAAACCCGGAGCCGGAAGCTCTCATCGGAGATGCCTCTCCATCATCTTCCGAACCTGTTGAGAGAGCATGTCCCTGTCATCGTAAACCATGCCTGCTGTGGAAATAGGCTCCTCCACAATGACATCCACATCCCCTCCGAACGACCCGAGCTTACCCTTCGGCACGGCGTCCCGGGTACCTCTGACGACGACGGGCAGCACGGGAACGCCAAGGCTGATGGCGGTGACGAAAGCACCCTTCTTGAAGGGGAGAAGAAGCCCGTCGGGGGACCGGGTACCCTCAGGGGCCACGACGATGGATATCCTCTCGTCGAAGATCCTCCCAGTGGCCTCCCTGAGGACGTCAATGGACCCCTCGTGATCCTTCCTGTCGATGAATATATGTCCACAGCGCCTGGCCGCCGCCCCGAATATGGGGATGACCGACAGTTCGATCTTGCCGATAAAGCGCAGTTGAAGGGGAAGCACGGCTACGACGATCGGAATATCCAGAAGGCTCTGGTGGTTCATGACCACGATGTATGGACCCCCCCGCGGGTCGATCCTCTCCAGGCCTGTAGCGTGAACCCGGATAAAGGAGGTGGCGGTGACCCAACGGGCCCATCTCCTGATGACCGACCTGTGGATCGTGGACCCGCTGAAGCCCGCCATGCTCATGATGACCGCCAAGGACGCTAGCAATACGGTCAGAAGATGGACCGTCACCATGGACCAGAGAAAGATGAGAGTACGTTTTACAGGCCGAGCAGGCATGGCGAGAAATTACCACCGGGCAAGGGTCGAGTAAAGGCGAAAGGGAAGGGGAGGAAGGAGTCCAGAGGCCAGAGGCCAGGGTCCAGAGGAAACGTGGAGAGAAAAAACGGTTGTCATTGCGAACCGATGCCCGGGTGAAGCAATCCCGTGAAAAGCAGATGCGGGGAGAAAGGAGTCCAGAGGCCAGAGACCAGGGTCCAGAGGGGGCGGTGGGGCGAGTGGGCGAAGGGGCGAAAAGCGTACACGGAGACGCGG
Source organism: bacterium (assembly GCA_020350725.1). Classification (GTDB taxonomy): domain Bacteria; phylum BMS3Abin14; class BMS3Abin14; order BMS3Abin14; family BMS3Abin14. Next base: position 1,059,203 of record CP070719.1, on the reverse strand, counting down.
GAAGTAACAAAGTCATCGCGAGCTGTCCATGAGCGAAGCGATCTCGGGAAAGGCAT
>CP070719.1:1052453-1059047 GCA_020350725.1 bacterium | reverse complement strand
GGCAAATCCCCTCCCGCGGTACGCTGCCAGACTGGCTTCGGCCCTTTCCATGGAGGAGATCCACCAGGTGGTCAACGGAGGGATCAAGGCCGGCAATGTGGGATTTCCTGTAAACCTCAAGGAGGGGCTGGTCATCCTGGCCAGGGCGGACCTTTCCCTGGAAAAGGAAGCCGCCTGGAAACTGTGGGGGGCAGCCGGGGTTCATTCGGACCTCCTGAGCTTTCAGTTCGGTGAAGCGATCATCGCCCTGGTGGGGAAGATCAAGCTGGCGGAACAGCCGCTTTACCTGGTCAACGTTCACCTCGCAGCCGCTCCCAGGATTCCGGACGATGCGGAGAGCTTTCGAAAGACCCTCCCCGCAGATGTGGAGATGGATGAGGCCGAATTCAACAGCGCGCTCAAGGTGTGGCAGAGGAGAGACCGGAGACGAAAAGTGGAGGTGGAGGATCTCCTCCGGCGGATCGAAAAGCTGCCGCCCGGCGTTCCTGTCATTGTCGGGGGCGATTTCAACGCTGCGCCGCAGTCGCCCGAGATGGTGCTTTTCGCCGGCAAGAGCCCTTTAGTGGACGTCCTGGCCACCGGGGATGTGAGCCGGACACCGGCATCCTTTACCTGGGACACCACCCTTAACGGGAACACCGCCTTCACGGTAAAAATACGGGACGCCCGGGGGAGAGTAAGGGAGGGCTTTGATCTGCTGGCTGCCCTAGCCAGCAATTACCGGTGCCGCCTTGATTACATCTTCCTCAGTGAGGAGCTGGCACAGGCCGGGATCCTGGATCGGCGGATCGTGCTGAAGGAGAGCGTCCTCGGTGTTCAGGCTTCGGACCATTTCGCCGTAATGGTCGAGATCAAGGTCAATGGACTTCAGGCAGGGGGGTCATCGGATTGAACACCGGCACCGGCCGGCAACGACCTCCACAGTTCCTCGCATTGCCCACCGACCGTCATTGTTCCCGGGGCGGCCGATGGCCGGCTCCCATTCGAAATTCTGAAAAATCTTTCCCGAGACAGGCTTAATTCGGTGTCGAATATTCTCTCTTTGTATGATAGGTTTTGTCCGGCCCGGTCCGGCATATTCAACGGGGTATGCCCTTCCTGACCGGTCCGCACGGTCAAACCACTCTTTCTTACGAGGTGATCATGGATTACAGAGCGTTTGTCGAAGAACAGGTGGCTTTCATCAGGGACACGGTGGGAGACGGATTGGCCATTAACGCCCTCAGCGGAGGCGTCGACAGTTCGGTGGTAACCGTCCTTGGGCACCGGGCCCTGGGTGACCGGTTAAAGACGGTCTTTATTGACAGTGCTCTCATGCGCGACGGCGAGCCGGAGAAGGTCAGAAGCCTTTTCGAGGGGATGGGTATCCCGGTAGAGGTGGTGGACGCCCGCACCGAATTCCTCGAAGCCCTCCGGGGAGTCGAGGATCCGGAGGAGAAAAGGAACGCCGTCACCGAGACATTCTACTCCACCGTCTTCGGGAGACTCGTGCGTGAGACGGGGGCCCGGTACCTTCTCCACGGCACTATCCTGACCGATATCGAGGAAACAGTAGCCGGGATCAAGCGACAGCATAACATCCTGGGACAGATCGGTATCGACCCCGAGGAGGCTTACGGCTACCGGGTCCTCGAACCGCTGATGACCCTGCGCAAAGACGGAGTGCGGGAGGTGGCCGGTGTCCTCGAGATGCCCGCTGAGATCACACGGAGGATCCCGTTCCCCGGGCCTGCCCTGGCCACACGCATCGTGGGAGAGGTCACCGAGGAGCGCCTGGCCACGGTCCGAGCCGCCACCGCCATCGTGGAAGAGGAGTTAAACGGCTGCGGGGCCTTCCAGTATATGGCCGTTCTGTTAAAGGACAGGGCCACCGGGATCCGCAAGGGTAAACGGGAGTTCGGGCAGATCATCGTGGTGCGGTGCGTGAACAGTGTTGACGCCCGGGAGGCGACCCCCGTTCACATCTCCTGGGAGATCCTGAACCGGATCACGAAAAGAATTATCGCCATCCCCGGCGTGAACCGCTGCCTGTACGATATGACGCCGAAGCCGCCCGGGACGATCGAATACGTGTAAATGCGCGGGGCTCGGGCAAGCCCGAGCCCCCGGCGGAACAGGTAAGCCGCTCAGGTTTCGATAGGGATCCGCCTGGCCTTGGCCCGCTCTATCTTTGGCAGGGTCAGGTGGAGGACGCCGTTCTTCAGAGCCGCCTTGATCCTCTCGGTGTCGATGGTCTCGGCGATACGGAACTGGCGGTAGAAGGAGGTCAGAGCGAACTCTCTCCGCAGGTAACCGGCCTTTTCCTCCCGTTCCACCTTTCCCTCTATGGTGAGGACTCCATTTTCGACGTTGACAGCCAGCCCGTCGGGTTTGACCCCGGGCAGGTCGGCAAGAACGTAAAGCGCGTCCTCCTTTTCGAAGATATCAACGGGGGGCATGGCGTAAAGCTCACCTTCGCGGGTTGATTCGCCGCGCGCGGCGGCGCCCTCTGCGACTTCGGGTACGGTTTTTTCGATCTCTGCCATGTCACACCTCCTCTAACCGACTTCCACCGGGATCTGCCTCGGTTTTGCCGCCTCGCTCTTTTCCAGCACCACGGTGAGGATCCCTTCCCTGTATTTTGCCTTGACCTTGTCCTGGTCGACGTGGTCGGGGAGCTGCACGCTTCGAACAAACTTTCCCACCGACCGTTCGGACCGGTGATAATCCTCGGGCCTGAGATCCTCCGCCGGCTTTTTCTCACCGGAAATAGTCAGCGTATTGTCCTGGACCGACAGCGTGATGGTGTCCGGATCGACGCCGGGGGCGAGAGCCTCCACTTCATATCGGGCCTCGTCCTCGATCACGTTCAGCTGAGGATACTTCCGGGCACCCCTGCCCGGAAGGAAAGCAAGCCTCCAGGGGGTTGTGCCGGAATACCGGTCCAGCATGAGGTCCATATCGTTTCGTAATCTCTCCAATTCCTGCCACGGTTTAAAACTGTTCATGGCATCCTCCTTTCCGGAAACAGGTTCCGCAATGGCGGTTTGTGCCTGGCTCATCCGATGATCTCCCTGTCCTGCCGATCTCCTCGATAGGGCCTTTCCCCGGAGGGGGCGACCTTGTCAAGCGGAATAAAATACCTAAATGGTTAATTTCATTGTTAATTTTTCTATTGATGGGTGTTTTTTGCTTCCGTTTTTCTAGATAAGCACCACCCGGGGGTGTGTCAAGAGCAGGAGGCGATTTTCCCCCGGTGGCCTCGTTCGGGCGGGCGGTCATTTTTCTTGATTCCTGCCGAACAAGAGATACAATTTTTCTATCCAGACTTTTGGGGGCGATATGGCGCTTTTCTTTTTCTGACTACCGTTCAAAGTCTATTTTTCAGGCGATTTGGCCGTCTGAGGAGGGAATGGTTATGCCGACAACGGGTGTAACTGTTGTGGCCCTGATGTGCTTACTGGCTTTTCTGGGCGGCGGGTGCGGCGGCGGAGACGGGGAGCGCCTGGTGGAGGTGTGCCTTGTGGAATACGATCACTGGACGAAGGACGATCCGCCGCCTCCGGACATGGACAATCTGGACGGCACCTATGCGCTGCACAGCTTCGACATCGACATTTGGATCGACGGGATACCCCAGATGCCGATCTCAAGTGATGCCTTTTCCAGCTTCTCCGGATCGATGATCATCAACTCCGGGACGATCAGCGAGAGCATCACCGTCGACGGAGAGACCTCCTCCTTCACAGGCACTTTTGCGGTGTCCAGTTCCAACGCCTACTATGGCACCCTGCACATCACTGACATCTCGGGTACCTACGACTTTACCTGCGCCATCGGTCCGGTGACGATCTGCGACCCGGACTGTCAGGAGTTCGTCTTTTTGACCCTGGCCAACGAGCAGATCTGCTTCCAGGTCCCGGAGAGCGAGTTGGACGGCATGCAGCCCTGAACACCGGTGGGATGACCACCCGGGGTTCAGGGGTTTTCCAGGTGCGAACTCAGGTTTCGTTTGGAGGGGTAAAGTTTTAGGGGTTCGGAGTGCTGTCTGGAAGGTAAAGGCAGTCCCGATCGCCAATTGAGCAGGCCTGACCCTGATCACTTGCAGCTGTCTCTCGGGACTCAAACCCTTTTCTCCGGAGACCGGCCTGTCATTCACTTCCCTCTTCTCAGGCCGGGCCAATTAGCATCGGCATTCCGGATGTAACCGTCGATATCCTGACGCCATGTCTCTCGGATCTCGAGGTTCTTGTTCAGGTAGAGCCTGCCGTCCACCACGGACCATGCCTCGGGTTTGATGTCGTAGAGCCCTCCGACGGCGACGCCGTAGGCGCAGTACCCCCCGTAGCGGGGAGCGAACTTCTCAGGACTTTCCCTGAACTTCTCCATGTTCCCGGGGTTGGCGAACCTCCACCTGGCTCCCTCCCAATCCAGCTCGTACATGGCGAGGCCTCTGACGGGCCTCCCCTCGGTGAAATAGGCCACGGGGTCGTATCCCTTGACCGCCACTCCCCTCCAGTTCACGTTGAAGAACGTCTCAGCCTGGGCAGGTCCCGAAGGGATCAAGGAGACCACGGTAAGGGCACCGGCCAAAACCAAAGCCCGCAATGTATTCAAGCCTCTCATGGGCTGCCTCCCTTGTCGAATATGTTTTATGATACCTTCCAGGAAAGGATAGCAGGACGGGTATCACAGCCCTCTCATGAATCCATAAGGTTTTCATAAAGAGTTGGAACCCCAAGGGACATCGGGCTTCTCGCCCGGCCCGGCGGGGATCCCCGGCCTTTAACCCGAAGACATTGCCGGCCGAGGGGCATATCGGCCCCGGGAATGGTAAGATAAAACCATGAGGAAGACCAGGATCGTCTGCACCCTTGGCCCTGCCACGGGGACCCGCTCCACCCTCGAGAGACTCGTCCGCGGGGGAATGGACGTGGCGCGCCTGAATATGTCCCACGGTTCCCAAACGGAACACCGAAACTACCTCAGGGCCCTCCGTTCGGTGAGCAGAAAATTGAACATCCCAGTGGCGGTCCTTCTCGACCTGCAGGGGATCAAGATCAGGATCAGCGAGGTAGCTGAGGGGGGAATCGTTCTCGAAAAGGGCCGGGAAGTCATGCTTCGCTCCGGGCGGCGGACCTCCAGGGAGGACACCCTGTACGTCTCCTATGGTGCCCTGGTCCGGGATGTCAGGGCGGGGCACCGGGTCCTGTTGGACGACGGCCGTGTCGAACTCACGGTAATCGGCAGCAGAGGCAACGCACTGGTTGCCAGGGTCAAGGAGGGCGGGTACCTCACCTCACACAAGGGTGTGAACCTGCCCGATTCACCCATCACAGCAAGACCATATACCCGGAAAGACCAAAAAGACCTCCGGTTCGGCATCCGGGAGGGTGTGGACGCAGTGGCCCTGTCCTTCGTCACCCGGGAGGGTGACGTGTCGCTGGTCCGGCGCAGGCTCAGGGAAATGGGTTCGAACATCCCGATCATCGCAAAGATCGAGAAGCCCGCAGCCGTTGACCGCATCGAAGCCATCCTCGACGTGTCCGACGGCATCATGGTGGCCAGAGGCGATCTGGGAGTGGAGCTCTCCCCTTCCGCCGTGCCGTTGATCCAGAAGGACCTCATCCGCAGGGCAAACCGTAAGCAGAGGACAGTGATCACCGCCACGCAGATGCTCGAGTCCATGGTGGACAGTCCGGTCCCCACCCGGGCGGAGGCGGCAGACGTGGCCAATGCGGTCCTCGACGGCTCGGATGCAGTGATGCTGTCCGGCGAGACCGCCATCGGCAGGTACCCGGTCAGGACCGTCCGGATGATGGCCCGCATCATAGAGGAGGTCGAGGGAAAGGGGGCCCCCTTCGAGGCGCGGTCTGCCGTCCCCGAGCCCGTTGAAGGTGCTGCGTTCGACCGGACCAGTTTCGCGGTGGCCGACGCCGCCGTCCATGCCGCCGTGGACGTCCACGCGCGGTGCATCGTCGCCTTCACCCGGTCTGGATACACGGCGGGTCTTCTGGCCAAATTCAGACCCCAGGTCCCCATCATCGCCTTCACTCCCGACCCGGCGGTCATCAACAGGATGAAATTGTACCGGGGTGTCATCCCGATTTACATGAGGCGGCTCAACAGTACCGATACTCTGATAGCCGAGGTGGAAAGGGCCCTCCTCCAGCGGCGGCAGGCCGGGCGGGGCGACATCGTTATCGTCACGGCCAGCCTGCCCCTGAACAGCATCGCCAAGACCAACTTCCTCAAGGTCCACAGGATGTCCACAGGCAGTTGACAGGAAGGGAATTATTTCCAGTCCCCGGTTCACGGTGCTGCATCAGAGCATTAGAGCATTAGAAATTGGAGATTAGAAAACGATCCAAGTATTTAATTCCTTCCTCCTGAATTCTGGTTCCTGACTCCTGGCCTCTTTTTCCAAAGCGCGTCCCCCGAGCAGGGTCTCCCGAGATTGCTTCACGCGGTTTCCGGTTCGCAATGACAACCGCTTCCTCCGTATATGATAGCCATGTTCCATGTTTCAGGTATTGACTGTGAACAGTGAACGGAGAGCTGAGTCCTAAGTACTCAGTGATATGTAATAGGTAACAACTCAGCACACTTATCTCT
>CP070719.1:1047894-1052353 GCA_020350725.1 bacterium | reverse complement strand
CTTCGGTGATATCCAGGGCGCCGGACCCGGAACCGCCCTCCGGGGAGGCTTTTGCCGCCTGGAGGGTGCCGGCGACGGCCGGTTCCCCGGGCGTGGTCACCGCCTGATCGCCCTCCGGGGACGCCTCCGGTACCATACCTTGCAGCATCTCGATAGCCTCGTCAAGCCTGTTCTGCCCGACCCGGATGTGGGCCAGAAGGAGGAGAGGTTCGGGGCGGTCCGGGGCGAGCCCGCCGGCCGATTCCAGGATCTGCTCGGCATCCCCGGTCCTGTCCGCCCTCAGGTAGGCGAGGCCGAGGTAGATGGGCGGATCGGGGAACCGGCTGTCGGCCTGGGCCGCCTTCTCGAACTCGGGGATGGCCTTGGTCACGAATCCCTTGTCGAGGTGCCTCTTGCCCAGCCCGAAGTGCAGCATGGCCTGCCTGTTGGGCTGATAGGCGGGTTTCGCCTCAACCGCCGCCTCCTCGACGTACAGGCCCAGGGCCTTCTGGACCGCTGCCTCGAGATCCATATAGCCGCTGGTGGGATAGCTGGACAGATCGAACACCACCGTTCCTGACTCGTCGATGAGGGCTGTCGTCGGCGTGGCGATGACACCCCATTCGTTGTAGGTCTCCAGCCCCCTGTCGATCAGCACGGGAAAACCAATCTCCCGGCCCTCCATGGCATTACGGATTTTGTCCATGTCCTGGCTGTCCATGGTCTGGTTCTCGACGTTCACCGCCACGATCCGGAGGCCCTTGTCGGCGTATTGCCCCTCCAGTTTCTCCAGGTCCTCCATCTCCTTCAGGGAACGTTCGCTCCAGGTGGCCCAGAAGAAAAGGAGGACGGCCTTGGCGTCCCGGTAGTCGGCGAGCGACCGGGTGGTGCCCTCCAGGTCCTCCAATTCGACGGGGAGGGCCTGGTCACCGACCTTGATGTTCTTGAACGCGGCGGCGGCTCCGGAGACGGAGAAGAGGAAAAAGCCTGCGAGCACCAGGGCCGTCATCAGCCTGGGCAGCAGCCAGCGGGCACTTCTACAGGTCATGAGAGCACCTCTCTAGCAGGGGGGGTCTGTGGACACCGGGGTGCCCTTAAAACTGCCTCTTCCACGGGGCCGCTCAGGACGGACCCATGGACAGCACATCTTGGGACGAGGCCCCTGTCTTAATTTGCCTGGCGGGAAATTAACCGTTTCCCGATAAACCGCACCAGGAGGCTGTCGAGGGTCTTCGACAGGCCCCTAGTGGAGATGATAGTTCTTGGCTGAACTGTGAGGGTCGTGGCACTTTGTGCAGTCGGCGTTCTGTCTCTCCTCGATGTGCTCCTTGCTCAGGTTCTGGCTGTGGCACACCATGCACAGTTCCTTGCCGGTGGTGTGCAGGAAATGGCTGTCCTTCGAACCGTGCGGGTCGTGACAGGGGCTGCACGATCCAGCAGCCACCGGCCCGTGGATGAAGTCACCGGTCCCGACCGCATCGTGGCACTGCAGGCAGACCTTCTCCTGGGCGCTCGGCATCCCGTACTCACCCTCGCCCGCCCCGGAGTGACATGTGCCGCAGGAGGAAAGGTCCCTCTCGATGTGGTACCGGTAGCCCTCCTGCTTCCCCCGGAAGATCTTCACGTTCTGCTTGCGGACATCCGGGGCGGCAAGGACCAGCTCATGCCTCCCCTCGGAGAGCTTGACCCTGTGGGCCAGGACACCCTTCTTCAGGGGGGCGAAACCGATGGCCTTGCCGTTGTCGAAGATCTCCACCATCTTGGCCTGGGAGAACCCCTCCACCTTGGCGATGAGGAGGACGTCCTCGACGCTGATGAAGGCTTCCTCGGAGGGAGCCAGAAGACGGAAGGCCGCCGTATCGGGCTGAGCGTGGGCCGTTGAGGGAAGAACTACGGCCAGGATAATCGTTATCAGAAACTTCCTCATGCAGATCTCCCTATTTGCCTTTCGATGACTTCTTCAGGAGTTTCTCGAGACCATCCCGGTAGGTCTCCATGGCCTTCTGAATGTCTCCCTTCTTCTCGTAAACCTGCCCCAACTGATAGAGGGCCGGGGCGGGATCGGGGTTGAGCATGACCGCCTTCTGAAGCTCGGCTTCGGCTCCGTCGAGATCACCCTCCGCCACCAGGACAGCGCCGATGCCCACCCTGGCCTCGTTGGACTTGGGGTTGATCTCCAGGGCCTTTTCGAAGTGAGCCCGGGCATCCTGATGGTTTCCGGCCTCGAGGAGGATCTCACCGGCCAGGAGCCTGGCCTCCAACAGCGTCGGATCCAGTTCCAGGGCTTTCTCGATCTTCGGCATGGCTTTAGTCCCGAAACCCCTGTCGAGGAGGACCTTGGCCATCTGGAGACTTCTCTGGGCTTCCTTGGCCTCCGGCGACAGTTCCTCGATCTCCGTCTTCTCGGCGGTCTTGGAGAAATCGTCCTCGCTCATGAGGCCCAGCATCACCTTGGCCTTGTCTGTCACGGTCTGTTCGTAATCGCTGCCGTAGGAGGAATACTCGAAAGCGAACCTGCCCTCACGATCGACGAACATCGTGGCCGGGAAGGTGAACAGCCCGTACTCGCCGTAGATCTTCTGATCCCTGTCCAGGAGGATTGGGTACTGAAGGTCCAGCTTCTCCCTGAGGGCCTCCAGGGAGGCAGGGTCCTCCGTCTTGCTGGCCACCGCGTATACTACCAGGCCGCTGTCCTTGAGTATGCCGTGGACCCGGGTCAGGCCGTTCAGCGCCTTGATTGACCGGTCCTGATCCTCCTTGACGAAACACAGGATGACGACTTTGCCCCTCTGGGCCGACAGGGTGTGGGACTGCCCGGCGATGTCCGACAGGGTAAAGTCAGGGACCTCGCCTCCCTTTTCCACATTCCTGAAGGCATCGCTCTCACCGGCCGGGGACAGGAGAAAGAGGGCCGCGGAGACGGCCGTGACCATCGTCAGAAGACGCAGCCACTGCGCCATGAAAAGTCTCAGGTTCCTGCGGTTGCCGACGTTCCTGTCGCTCTGCATGCGTCCCCCCCTTTCACCCGGACGGATTGAAGTGGAACCTTAATACGTCACCGGTTTGACGCGATCGTATTCCTTGGGTTTGTGACAGCCTACGTTGCATGATCCTCCGTTCTTGGTCTGGGTGTAGTTGACGGGGAGCATCCACATCTTGCCGAAGGGGACCTCCTTGCGGATATGCTTGGCCTGCTCTCCGGCGTGGACCTCGTGGCAGGCCTTGCAGGACCGGCCCTTTTCCCGGTTGACATGCAGGTAGTGCATGTTCTGGTCGCCGTTCCGGAAACCGGTCAGGGTCGTGGTGAACCGGTCCAGGGCGATGTCCCGGTTGTGACAGTCGAAGCAGATGGCGTAGTTCTCCGTGGCGTAGGGCATGTAGAACTGGGCCGGGAACCGTTTCTTGAGGATCTTGGTATTGGCCGAACCGTGAGGATCGTGGCAGGCGTAGCAGTCGTCCTGCTGGACCGGGCCGTGGATGCGGCTGGCCTTGCGGACCTGGAGGCCGAGATCCTTGTGACAGGTGTAGCAGATGTCCTTGGCAGACGACTTCAGCTGTCTGGGGTAGTCCGAGGCGTGGGCGGTGTGGCACACGGTGCAGATCTTCTGTTCCAGGGCGCTGTGCTTGACCTGGGAATCCTTGAGATGCTGATCCATCTCCTTGTGGCAGGTGAAGCAAAGGGCCTCCCCCTCGGCGAGGAGCATGTAGGAGTAGTCGGTGGCGTGGGGGTTGTGGCACTTGGCGCAGCTCTCGGCCGCCGGCTGGTGCTTGTACCTCAGCTCGAACTGGGCCTGCCTGTCCAGATGGCAGAGGAAGCAGAGGTCCGACCCCTCAAGCTCCACCAGCCCCTTGAAATCTGAGGAGTGGGGGTTGTGGCAGATGTTGCAGTCGCCGGCGGCAACCGGGCCGTGGACCACCTTCTTGGTCGTCTTGTTGTTCTCGTGGCAGTCGAAGCAGAGCTGACTGGTGGTCTCCTTCTTGAGCTGTTTCTCGGTGTTGGACTGGTGAGGGTCGTGGCAGGGTATGCAGCCGCCCTTGGCGATGGGGCCGTGGACCACCGCCCCGGCATCCTTGGGCTCGTGGCACAGGTAGCACAGTTCCTTGCCCTCCGCGGGGAGTTTGAAATCACCCTTCACCGCCTTGGTGGGATGGCCGGGTTTGCCGCTGGTGTGGCACACCTCGCACTGGCCGACGCCCACCGGCCCGTGGACGAACTTGGCCTTCCCCATGTTCTGATGGCATGTGTCGGTAACGCACCCCTGGGCGTGGACGGGACCAGCAAAGGCCAGAAAAAGCCCGAGGGCAAGTACGACGACCGCAAATGAGAAGATCCTAGGATTCATGCTGCCCCTCCTCCGTCTGAAACGGTGAGTTGCTCTCCCCACCAATTAAATTTTTCACAAAACAGGCCAAAAACCGCTTCTATCTTAAATTAGTTGTTCCGCCACTGTCAACATCAGTCTGACTTGATGCGCCGCGT
>CP070719.1:1044041-1047794 GCA_020350725.1 bacterium | reverse complement strand
TGCCGGCTACCTCTCCCTGCTCCGCCGGGAGGGGAAATCCCCGAGAACCGTCAGGCGCAAGGTCGTGGTCCTGCGGGGCCTCTTCCGATACCTGGAATCATCCGGAGCCCTTGGGGAAGGCAATCCGGCCGAGGTCCTCGGACCGGTCCAGGTCCCCGGCCGCCTTCCCGATGTCATGAGCGCCGAGGAGATCGATCAGCTGCTCCGGCAGCCTGACACGGACACGCGGACGGGGATACGGGACAGGACCATGATGGAGGTCATGTACGCGGCCGGGCTGAGGGTTTCCGAACTGGTCAAGATGAAGAACGAGGACATCAACCACGAGGCCGGTTTCGTGAGGGTCGAGGGGAAGGGCGGCAAGGAACGGCTCGCCCCTCTTGGCGCTGAGGCTCTTTACTGGCTGGGCAGGTATCTCGAGGAGGTCCGTCCGGTACTGATGAAGGACAGGCTGTCGCCCTATCTCTTCCCCGGGCGCGGGGGAAGGGGAGCCCTCACCCGGCAGGCTTTCTGGCAGATCATCAAAGCGTACGCTGTGAAGGCCGGGCTGAGGGATGTCATCTCCCCTCACACCTTCCGGCACAGCTTTGCCACCCACATGCTGGAAGGGGGAGCGGACCTGCGCAGTGTCCAGATCCTCCTCGGGCACTCCAGCATCGCCACAACCCAGATCTACACCCACGTCTCCAGGGAGCATCTGCGAGCCGTTCACCGGAAGTATCATCCGCGCGGATGACCGCAGGTCCAAAGTCCAAAATCCAAAAGATATCGCCTCTCAAAAGTTGCCCGTTACAATAAATATAGTTACAGAGTGTAATTGCTTCATTATGATGAAGTATGGTTTCTTTGTAGAAAAATACGAAAAGTGGTGTTGTCGATTCCCCAGATGGCATAGAAAATTTCAGTTTTGGACTTTGGACTTTGGATTTTGGACTGATTTAAATCAATGGAAGTCATCACCACCCACCTCAACGCCGACTTCGACGCCATGGCGTCCATGATCGCCGCCAGGAAGATCCACCCCGAGGCGAAGATGGTCTTCCCGGGTTCCCAGGAGAAAAACCTCCGGGAATTCATGGCCCGGTCACCCCTGGCCGAATACCCTTTCCACCGCATACGGGATATCGACCTCGATGCCGTGACCAGGCTGATCCTGGTCGACATCAAGATCCCGGGCCGGCTGGGGCCGCTGGACGAGGTGGCCCGGCGCGAGGGCGTCGAGCTCATCATATACGACCACCATCCGCGGACCGACCAGGACTACAAGGGCAGTGTCGAGATCGTCGACAATGTGGGGGCGACGGCGACGCTCCTTGTTGAGGAGCTGCGGAGGAGGCGGAAGAGGATCACACCCGAGGAAGCCACGATCCTGACCCTCGGGATCTATGAGGACACGGGATCGCTGACCTTCACGTCGACGACGCCGAGGGACCTGGATGCCGTTTCCTTCCTCGTCAAAAAGGGCGCCCGGCTTGACGTCATCCCCACCTTCATCGGGAGGGAGCTGGATGCCCGGCAGGTCCAGCTCCTCAATGACCTCCTGAATTCAACGGAGACACTGGACGTTCAGGGAGTTAGCGTGTCCGTGGCAACGGCCTCCACCGAGGAATACATCCCCGAGCTCGCCCTCCTCGTTCACAAGATGATGGACATGGAGGGTTTCGATGTCCTCTTCACCCTGGTCAGGATGGAGGAGAGGGTGATCCTGGTGGCGAGGAGCAGGGTGCCTGAAGTGGATGTGGCCAAGGTCGCCGAGGAGTTCGGGGGCGGGGGACACCCGACTGCGGCCTCAGGGTCCATCAGGGAGAAGACGCTGGTGCAGGTAAAGGAGGAGCTGACGGCGATCCTTCCCCGGGTCATCGGACGGAGGAAGACGGCCAGTTCCCTCATGTCGTCTCCGGTCATCAGCGTCGGTCTGGAGGACGGCATCGCGTGGGCTGCCGAGATCATGACGCGGTACAACATCAACGGTCTCCCCGTCATGGACGGGGAGAAGAACATGTCGGGGATCATAACCAGGGGAGTAGTGGAGAGGGCGATCCACCACGGTCTCTCCGACTCCCCCGTCAAGGACTACATGCTCACTGATTTCCAGTCCGTGAGTCCCGACGATCCCCTGGAGATGGTCCAGGAGCACATCGTGGAGAGGCACCAGAGGATGCTTCCTGTGATGGAGGGCAGGAAGGTCCGGGGGGTCATCACGAGGACGGACCTTCTCGAGGCCATGCACGACGAGTTCAAGATGTCCAAGGCTTACGAGGAGTTCAAGGGCAGCCAGGAGTCGAGCCTGGACAGGGTAAGGAACATCAGCGAGCTCATGCGCGAGATCCTCGACAGGAGAACCCTCAAGGTCCTGCGCACCTCCGGGGAGGTCGCCGACGCCATGGGATTCAGGGCCTATCTCGTCGGTGGCCTGGTCCGGGACATCCTGCTCCGCATCAGAAATCAGGATGTGGACCTCGTGGTGGAGGGGGATGGGGTGGAGTTCGGCAGGAGGCTGGCGCGCCGTCTCAAGGCCCGGATCCGCACCCACAGGAAGTTCAAGACCGCCGTCGTCATCCTTCCGGACGGCTTCAAGGTAGATGTGGCCACGGCGCGGACGGAGTACTACGAGTTTCCAGGGGCCCATCCCATGGTGGAGCGCGGTTCGATCAAGCTCGATCTCTACAGGAGGGATTTCTCCATCAACGCGCTGGCCATCAAGCTCAACCCGGGTTCGTTCGGACTGGTTGTGGACTTCTTCGGCGGCCAGAGGGATCTGAAGGAGAAGACCGTCAGGATCCTGCACAACCTCAGCTTCATCGATGACCCCACCCGGATCATTCGAGCGGTCCGGTTCGAGCAGAAGTTCGGTTTCAGGATCGGAAGACACACCCAATACCTCCTCAAGGGAGCCGTGTCCCGGGGTTATCTCGCCAAGGCTCAGGGGCCGAGGCTCCTCATGGAGATCATGGCCATTCTTAGGGAGGATCACCCGAGCAGATCCTTCGAGAGGATGGAGGAGTTGGGCATCCTCGAAGCTCTGCATCCTGCACTGGCCTTCGACAGGAGGACCCGGGAAGTCTTCACACAGGTGGAGAAGATCCATTCATGGTTTCAGTTCCTCTACCTGGAGGAGGAACCGGAAATCGCCGACATCTATTTCAACGCCACAATGCTCCTGAAGGACACCGACGCGAGGTCGGAGATCCTCCTCGGCTTCCAGGTGCCTGCGTACCGCAGGGAGGAATATCTGGAGCGCTGGGGCAGGATCGCGGACACCCTGCGGGCCCTGGCCCGGGTCCCGGAGGGCAGCCCCAGCTGGATCGCCAGACAGTTGAGGGACCTGACCACGGAGGACCTCATCGTACTCATGGCCCTGACGAAAAAGGAAGGGACGGCGAGGGCCGTCTCCCTTTACCTGTCCAGGCTGCGTTTCCTCGACATGGAGATAGACGGAAAGGTCCTGAAAAAAATGGGTTACGCCACGGGTCCGATCTTCCGCAGGATCATGGACGCAGTGCGGGACGCCCGCGTCGACGGCGAGGTCAAGACCCTCGAGGAGGAGATCGAGTGGGTGAAGGAGAATTTTCCGCTGGAAGGGAAAAAAGTGGAAAGTAGAAAGGTTAAAGGGAAAAGGTAGGCTTTTCACCGCGGCGGAGCGACGCGGGGATACGAGGGGGAAGGATATTATAGTTCTAAGAGATAAGTGATAAGAGATAAGTATACTGAGCTGTTACTTATCACATATCACTTAATACTTAGGACTCAGTT
>CP070719.1:1038135-1043941 GCA_020350725.1 bacterium | reverse complement strand
GGGATTGCTTCACACGGTTTTCTGTTCGCAATGACAAGCGCTTGTTCGCCCCCTCGCAATTACTGTGGCCCTCTGCCTGCCCCGCCTGCCGTGAGCTTGTCGAACGGAGCCTGTCGAAGGGTGGTGGCGTCTCCAGGGACGCCTCTGTGGTCCTCTGTGGTAAAGGCTTTTCCGGGATCGCTTCGCTCATACACAGCTCGCGATGACTTTGTTACTCTCCTCGTCCCCCCGTCTGGTGATTTATGTTCCACGTTCCAGGTACTAACTGAGAGCTGAGAGGTGAGTCCTAAGTGCTAAGGGATATGTGATAAGAAACAGCTCAGTATACTTATTTCTTATCACTTATCTCTTAGAACTATAAATTCCTTCCCCTCTCCCCCTCGCCCCGCCGCCCTCTTCTCCATGCGTTCCCTCTGGACCCTGGCCTCTGGACTCTGGACTCTTTTCTCTCCATGGTCCGACCCCTGGACGGATGCGCTTCACCGGGGCCGGATCCGTCCTTTCACTCTCATTCCTTTCAGCAGGTCCACCTGGTCTCTGTACCTGCCGTGAAGCACCGGAAGGGGCTGCGTCTCCAGGACGCCGGGAAGGCCGGCCAGTCCGGCATCCGCCACCAGTTCTCTGAAGGGATCAAGGCCCATGAGGCCCTCTCCGATCCGGGCATGGCGGTCTACCCTGGATCCGAACTCCCGGGCGGAGTCGTTCAGGTGAAAAGCTTTGACCAGGTCCAATCCCGCTTCCCTGTCAACCTCGTCGAGTACCCTCCGAATCCCTCCGTCCCCGGAAAGGGCATACCCTGCGGCAAAAGCGTGGGCGGTATCGAAACAATATCCGACCCTGTCGCTGAAACCCGAGGCCCGTCTTATCCGCCCCAATTCGAGGAAGGTCCCTCCGAGAGTGCTCCCCGAGCCGGCGGTGTTCTCCAAAAGGATCATGGGGCCGTCCTCCCATTCCGTCAGAACGCCTCGGACCATCTCCGCTGACCGCTCGACGCCGCCGGCAGCGCCCTGACCTCGATGGGATCCCGGGTGGACGACAAGAAAATCCGCACCGACGGCTCGACATCTTCCATATTCCCGGATCATGGCTGTCAGGGATCTGCTCCACTGGTCCGGATCCGGAGATGCCGGGTTGATGAGGTAGGATCCGTGGACGAGGACCGTCCGCATGCCCGCTTTCCGCAACTCCTTCCGGAAAAGGGCAGCCTCGCCGGACTGGATCTCCGGGACCTCCCAGCGGCTCGGCGAACCGGAAAAGATCTGGATCACCTCACAGCCATCCTCGACCGCTCTGACGACAGATTTCCAGAACCCTCCGGAGATGGACTCGTGAGCCCCTATGAGCAAAGTACAGACCCCTGCGACGGGCGGTATGCCAGAGCAGCCAATTCCATCCTCCCTCGTGAAAGCTGACATATGATATCATAGGACATTATTATGATCTCACGTTAAGGGGGTACCGAGCTTAAAGTATGTTCTTCAAGACGGTCTTTTTCGACTTCGGCGGCGTCTACTACAGCGAGGGTTTCAGGCGGGGGATCCTCGACATCGCCAGGGAAGTGGGTACCGATGGAGAGGATTTCTTCAGGATCGCCACCGATTCGGTCTTCTCCACAGGATATGTCACAGGGGAGGTTCCCGAGAGGATCTTCTGGGACAAACTCGCCTCGGAGACAGGCCTCCAGCAGGATCTTTACCCGAGAAGGGAGTCAATTCTCAAGGCCTTCCAGCCAAACAGGGAAATGGCGGCACTCGTCCAGGAGGTCCGCCACTCGACCCCGGTCGCCCTGCTTACGGATCAGACCAATTGGCTTTACGAGCTCGACGGCAGGGACGCCTTCCTGTCGGGCTTCGATGGGGTGATCTCCAGCTACGAGGAGGGATTCTCAAAACGGGAGCCGGAGATATTCCGCATCGCCTGCGCGAGGATGAATATTTTTCCGGAGGAGGGGATTTTCTTCGACGACAATCCCGGGAACGTGGAAAGAGCAGCCGATTTCGGCATTCGTTCTTACCTCTTCACCGATGCCGGTGACGCCAGAGATGTTCTCTATTCCCTCGGGCTATTCCAGTATCCGGATACCGGACCGGAGGGTGAGGGAGCGGGCTGAGTTGGATCGCCTTTTGGGATAAGGAATGTGGAATGACGAATTCCCAAGGGAAGGCGGCCTTCCGGTTCCCGATCGAACCGTCTCCATGTCTCCAGATCCCTGTGCCGTTACCTGAAGCCGGAAAAGAAACACCGGAAAGAAGAACCTGGATACTTAAACGACAAAGGCCCCTGACGGGCCTTTGTGATTCCCTGGTGCGAAAGGGGGGAGTCGAACCCCCACGGAGTTGCCTCCACTGGGTCCTGAACCCAGCGCGTCTACCAGTTCCGCCACTTTCGCATGCTCTTGACGGTATCTTGACGGTATGGAAATGGTCCTTATCTTGCAAACGGATTTAATGAACGGTTCTTATAACACGGAGAAAAACCTTGTCAAGAAGATACTCGCGCAGACCCCCTGCCAGGGCCCCGCGAACCGGAAAGCAGGACCGGGACAAGATCCTCGGATTCCTCCGCGGTGAGTCGACCAGGCCCCTTCTGCCGGACGAACTGGCCGACTCCCTGGGCATCCAGCGCAAAGAGAGAGCCAGTTTCAATCGGACGCTGGCTTCCCTGATCAGATCCGGGTCCGTCATCCGGATCAAAGGGGGCCGCATTACGGCTCCCGCGAGGATCCACCTGAGGACCGGGACATTGAGGGTCACCCAGATGGGGAATGGTATATTGATCCCCGAGGGCGGTGACGAGGAAGTCGGCATCGGCCCGGCGCACCTGAAAACAGCGATGAACGGCGACAGGGTTGTGGTCAGGGTGGAGGGCAGGGACGGCCAGGGAAGGCCGCTGGGCAAGGTGATCCGGGTGGTGGAGAGAGCCCACAGGGAGATCGTGATCCACTACAGGCGAAGGGGCGGGATATCCTTTGGGGTTCCCTACGATTCCCGGCTGGGAGGCGATATCCTTATCGGGCCGGGCGCCGAGGGAAAGGCCCAGCCGGGGCACCTGGCCGTCCTTCGTCTGACCGACTACGGTGGGGAGGGACGTCCGGCAAGGGGTGAAGTGGTCGAGATCCTCGGTTACCCGTCGGATCCGGGAACCGAGACCCAGGCCGTCATCCACACCCACAGCATACCCCATCGTTTCCCCCCCGCGGCCATGAAGGCCGCCGGCTCCCTGCGAAGCGAGGTCCCTGAGCGGGATCATAGGAGGCGTGAGGATCTTCGGGATCTTCCTTTTGTGACCATCGACGGGGCGAGGGCCCGGGATTTCGACGATGCCGTTTTCGCCGAAAGGGTCGAAGATGGACGGATCAGGATCTTCGTCGCCATCGCTGATGTCTCCCACTTCGTCAGACCGGGATCCCCCCTCGACCGTGAGGCCCTGAGGAGGGGAAACTCGGTCTATTTTCCCGACTCGGTCATACCCATGCTGCCCGAGAGACTGTCCAACGATCTGTGCAGCCTCAAGCCGGAGGAAGACAGGCTTGCCTTTACCTGCGAAATCGAGGTCGACGGGAGGGGAAATCCCGTCCGGAGGAGGATCTATCCCAGCGTCATCCGCAGTTCAGCCAGGCTGACCTATAAGGAGGTGGAAGATCACCTTGGCGGAGGGACCCCGATTTCGGCGGCGGACAGCGGTGTCCTGGGCAGCATAGAGATTCTCCTGGACGCGTTCGGCCGCCTGAACCGGAGAAGGCAGGGACGGTTCGCCCTCGACTTCGATTTTCCCGAGCCCGAGATCGTTCTCGACTGCATGGGACAGGTGGAGAACATCTACCGGGCCGAGCGGTACACGTCGCACCGGATCGTGGAGGAGTGCATGCTCGTGGCCAACGAAGTCGTGGCCGCCATACTCCGGGAGGCCGGATCCATCGGTGTTTTCCGGGTCCACGATCCTCCGGCGGGCGAGAAGATCGAGGAGCTTAACAGCGTCCTGCGGGCGGTCGGTTACGCCCCTGCCGCCGTCAGGCTTCGGTCCCCGAAATCCCTCAGGAAAATCATCGATGATGCCAGGGGATCGGTCCGTGAGCGCTTTCTGAACACCGTCATCCTCCGTTCCATGATGAGGGCGGAGTACTCGGCCGTAGCCAAGGGGCACTTCGGTCTGGCCCTTAAGGATTACACCCACTTCACGTCCCCCATCAGACGCTACGCCGATCTCGTTGTCCACCGGATCGTCAAGGGGATCCTGGATTATGACAGACCGGTCAAGGACATCGGACTGGAGGGGATCTGCGCCCACGTCACCGACACCGAGCGGAGGGCCGAGACGGCGGGGTGGGATATCCTCGCCCTGTACAGAGCCCGGTTCATGCAGGACCGTCTCGGTGAGGAATACGACGGCATCATTTCCGGGATCACATCCTTCGGGGTCTTCGTGGAACTCCAGGAATACTTCGTGGAGGGCCTTATCAGGCTCACCTCCCTCCACGACGACTACTACCATTTCCGGGAAGACCGTCTGATGCTGGTTGGGGAGCACACGGGAAGAACCTTCAGGATCGGGGACATGATCCGTGTGAGGGTGGTCAGGGTGGACACCTCTCGCCGCCATATCGATTTCGAGCCCGCCGAAAACGGGGCTCGGTGATGCTCGTCGGCGTGGATACCCTTCGCCCCGATTGCCCGGCCTACCCTGCTCTCCTGAAAGATCTCCTGCACCCGCCCGACCCCCTTTACTGCGCCGGACAGCTGCTTGCCCGCGACGCCGCGGCCGTTGCCATAGTCGGATCGCGCACACCGACACCCTACGGGATCCACATGGCACGGAAGCTGGCCAGGGAACTGGTCCAGATGGGCCTGACGGTTGTCAGCGGCATGGCCCGCGGCATAGACGCTGCAGCTCACGAGAGCGCCCTCGACGCCGGAGGCCGCACCCTTGCGGTTTTAGGGTGCGGATTGGACGTGGACTATCCCAAAGGGCACAGAGGAATTCGTGAGCGGATCCCGGCCCGGGGGGCACTCCTGACCGAGTTCCCGGAGGGCACTCCCCCCCTGCCGGCGAACTTTCCCAGACGCAACCGCATCATAAGCGGCCTCGCCCTGGGGGTAGTGGTCGTGGAGGCGGGGTCGAAAAGCGGATCCCTCATCACGGCGAGGTGGGCCCTCGACCAGGGCAGGGAAGTCATGGCCGTTCCCGGCAGAGTCGACTGCCCCCTCTCCGCCGGTCCCCTGGCCCTTCTCAGGGATGGCGCTCCTCCGGTGGCGGACGCCGCCGACATCCTGGATCACCTGAGCATCGGACACCAGCCTTCGAGGCGCACCGCTCCCGTGGGGCTGGCAGGACAACTCGTCTCCGGCCCCAAACTGCCCGCCGAGATCGCACGATCGATGGGGTGGCCCCTCTCCCGGGTGCTGGCGGAGCTGACGCGCCTGGAACTGGAGGGAGCCGTCCGCAAGGATCCCGGGGGGACTTATTCCCCGGTCTGAGAGGTACCTCAAGGCGATCCGACCTGCCGACCCGGGCACAAAAGGGTTGACAAATGAAGGAGGAGTCTGTTTTACAAGCAAACCATTGAGGAGACAGAGAAGGCGAAAGGCGGACGCGGGGAGAAATGAGTCCAGGGTCCAGAGGCCAGCGTCCAGAGGGAACGAGGAACGGACGCGGGGAGAAATGAGTCCAGAGGCCAGAGGCCAGCGTCCAGAGGAGGGAAGGATATAGAGTTCTAAGAGATAAGTGATAAGAGATAAGTATACTGAGCTGTTACTTATCACACATCACTTAGTACTTTGGATTTTGGATTCGTTAACTGATCACGAAT
>CP070719.1:1034527-1038035 GCA_020350725.1 bacterium | reverse complement strand
GTCATACTCGAGGCGCATGATGGATCTCGCCGAAGAGAATATCAACAAGATCATCTACGGTGGGGGAGCCGTCCTGCTCGCTGCCGTCATCGTCCTGGGCATGATGTGGGCGAAGGCCAACCGCATTGACGCGGCCCGGGAAGCCCTGGCACGCTCCCTGAACCTCTATTTCATAGAGACGAGAACGGACGCGCCATCCGAGGACGGCGAACAGAGGGTGCCTGACCTCTCCGTGCCCCTGGAGGCCTTCAGGGATACCGCCGAGGAGTACCGGGGGACAGCCCAGGGAGACTTCGCTTCCTTTTACACCGCCAATCTCCTGTTCAGAACGGGCCGTTACGACGAGGCGGCCGAGGAGGTCAGATCCCTGATCGACAGAGAGCCGGCCTTTGCGGCCGGGGTCAATGCCGAGGTTCTCCTTGCCCGCATCCTGGAAACGGCAGAGAAATACGGGGAAGCGGCCGAGATCTACGGCAGACAGGCGTCCGGCAAAGCCGGTGACATGCGGGCCATGCTCATGATCGATGCCGCCCGCTGTTTCGAGCTCTCCGGGGACCGCGATCGGGCGGTGGATCTTTACCGATCGGTTGTCGAGGAGTTCGGCGAGACGTCCTTCGGCGTCCGGGCCGACACGAAACTGGCCATTCTGGGCGTGAGGATGGACAAATCGCTTTGAAAAGGGTTCTCCTGTCAGGAAACGAGGCCATCGCCCGGGGGGCCATTGACGCCGGTGTATCCCTGGCGACGGCGTATCCGGGAACTCCGAGCACCGAGATCCTGGAGAACATTGCCCGTTTAGGGGGCACAAAGGCGATGTGGGCCCCCAACGAGAAGATCGCCGTGGAGTTCGCCAGCGGCGCCTGCTTCTCCGGCCACAGGGCCCTCGCCGCCATGAAGCATGTCGGTGTCAACGTGGCGGCGGACCCCATCTTCACCCTTGCTTACACAGGGGTCAAGGGGGGGCTCGTCATCGTCACCGCCGACGATCCGGAGCTCCACAGCTCACAGAACGAGCAGGACAACAGGAGGTACGCCTCCTTCGCCCGCATCCCCATGCTGGAGCCGTCCGACAGCCAGGAGACACTGGAGTTCACCAGGCTGGCCTTCGGCCTTAGCGAACGCTTCGACATACCCGTCTTCCTCAGAACCACCACCCGGGTCTCGCACGGGAAAACCGTCGTCGAGATCGACCAGTGGCAGGATCCCTCGCCCCCGGTGCAGCCGTCCCTGGAGAAGGACCCCAGGAAATATGTCATGGTCCCCGTCCATGCCCGCCTCAAGCATGTGGATCTCGAGAGAAGGATAGCCGTCATTACCGAATACGCCGAGACCAGCCCACTCAACCGGATCGAGATGGCCGGCACCGAGCTCGGGGTTGTGACCTCCGGCATCAGCTACAACTACGTCAGAGAAGCCCTTCCTGACGCATCGGTCCTCAAGCTGGGCCTTGTCTTTCCCCTGCCCACCCAGCTCATCCACCATTTCGCGTCCCTCTGCAGGCGAATCATCGTCGTCGAGGAGCTCGAGCCCTATCTCGAGGAATGGCTGGCGTTCATCGGACTGAGGGTCGAGGGGAAATCCCTCATCTCCCGGTTCGGGGAGATCGACGCCGGAACGGTGATAAAGGCCATGGCGGCCTCAGGGGACCAGGCCCCCGAAGTCGATGCGGACGGTGACGTCCCGCAGCGGCCCCCCATCATGTGCGTCGGCTGCCCCCACCGGGGGATCTTCCACCTGCTTTCCAAGAGAAAGATCTTCGTCGCCGGCGACATTGGCTGCTATACCCTCGCCGTGGCGCCGCCCCTCAATGCCATCCACACCACCGTCTGCATGGGGGCGGGGATCAATCACGCGGCCGGTATCGAGGCCGTCCACGACGAGGAGCATGGCGCCGTGGTCGCCGTTATCGGCGACTCCACCTTCCTGCACAGCGGGCTGGGGGGCGTCCTGAACATGGCCTTCAACGAGATCCCGGCCACGGTTATCATCCTGGACAACCTGACCACTGCCATGACGGGGCGGCAGGACCACCCCGGAAGCGGATTCGACGTACACGGCAACCGTACCCGCCAGGTGGACTGGGAGGTCCTCCTGCAGGGTCTTGGCGTGGAGCACGTCCGGCTTGTCGACGCCTACGACCTGAAGCTGTTGGGAGAGACCCTCGAGGAGGAGATCAAGCGGAACGCCCCCTCGGTGATCGTGGTGAGGGGGGCGTGCATGCTCCTGAGAAACCGGCCGGTCAAGATCGAGAGGCCCTACCGGATCGACGCCGAGATATGTACCAATTGCGGCGTCTGCCTCAGCCTGGGCTGTCCGGCCATATCCAGGAGGAACGCCTCTGAGAGCGAGAAACCAGAGATCGATGGTGCTCAGTGCACAGGGTGTGAACTCTGCTACCAGGTCTGCCGTTTCGAAGCCATCTCGGAGATCGACTGATGGCGGCTGACGATCGCCCCACGAACATCCTGGTGGTAGGGGTGGGAGGCCAGGGAACCATCCTGGCCAGCGAGCTCATCTGTCACGTTCTCATGACGGCCGGGTACGACGTCAAGAAGAGTGAAGTGCACGGGATGTCCCAGAGGGGAGGCAGGGTCGAGTCCCACGTCAGGTTCGGCAGGAAGGTGTTCTCACCCCTCATCGTCAGGGGGGAGGTCGATTACCTCGTCGGATTCGAGATGGCCGAGACTCTGAGGAGCCTGCAGTGGCTCCACTCGGGGGCAAAGGTCCTCGCCGACACAAAGGCCGTCCTTCCCTACACCAGCCAGGTGGGAGAAGCACCCTATCCCTTTGACGCCCTGGAGAGGATACGTCAGCAGGGCTATGAGCTCATCGTGGTCGAAGGGGAGGAGATCGCCTCCCGGGCCGGGGACGTCAGAACGGCCAATATCGTCCTCATAGGTGCCCTGGCCAGGCTGCTGCCGGTGGACCGGAAGGTATGGGAGGGGGCCATCCGGGACAATATGCCGAAGAAGTTCGTGGACACGAACCTCCGGGCGTTCGGGCTGGGCTATGAGGTCTAGGGCAGTCCAGAGTCCAGAGGCCAGGGTCCAGAGAGGGCGCAGAGGCGATGGGGCGAGGGGGAGATAGGGAGAGAGGGCGAAAGACCGACGCGGGGGGAAATGAGTCCAAAATCCAACGTCCAAAATCCAAAAGGGCCTGTGAGACATGAAACCTGAGACAGGAGACGTGGTTATCAGGGGGTGAGAAAAAGGCGGTTGTCATTGCGAACGGAAAACCGTGTGAAGCAATCTATAACTGGGAACGGTGAACTGGTCTTACCGAATCACAAATAACGAATCACTGATTCACCAACTGTGGACTGTGAGCCAGCCTTTACCACAGAGGACCACAGAGGCGTCCCTGGAGACGCCGCCACCCCTCGACAGGCTCGGGGCAGGCAGAGGGCCACAGAGATGATTTCAGTTTTGGATTTTGGATTTGGGACTTTGGATTCGCAATCGAATCACAAATCACGAATCACTGATTCCCCAACCGTGAACCGTGAACT
>CP070719.1:1030751-1034427 GCA_020350725.1 bacterium | reverse complement strand
AATCTTTCCTTCAGCTTTCCCCTCATCCTGGACGATGGTCTCGAGATCACCCGGATCTTTACCAGCTGGTTCATCCCCGTCACGGTCATTGTTGACAGGGAGGGGATCGTGCAATACTATAAAATAGGCTTTAAAAGTAAGGATACCGATATCATCAAGAAGGTAGTGGGGGATCTGTTGGAATAGGGACCCCACTTTTTTACGGCCGGATTGTGAAAAATACTGCATGACGCCGGGGTTTTCCCCGGCTGGACGTCGAAAGGATATCTCAGGTGTTGATCCGATCGGGTAGATCAGACGGCAAACCCGGCAGCAGATCCCTCAGGGGCTCCTTCCTATTGTGCGCCGCTTCCCTCTCCCTCTTCTTCTTTGTCATCGGCAGCACTTCAGGGGGCGATGTGTCCCAACCTCCCCAGCCCGACGGAGCCAGGGCCTATGCCGGCATGACCATCTCCCGGAAGGCCCCGGACGGCAACCGCTTCCTCGGCTCGAAGGCCTGCGCCTCATGCCACGAGGACTACTACCGGGGATGGGAGAAGACCTTTCACAGCACCGTGATCCAGGACGCCAGGACGAACCCCGGGGCGATCCTGGCCGATTTCACCGAGGAGGGCCTGCCCTTTACGCGGGAGGAGGTTGAGTACACCATCGGCTCCCACTGGGACCAGAGGTACATGAAGAGGATCGACGACGAGTACTACGTCCTGCCCCGCCTCTGGTCCGTCCAGTCCAAGGAGTGGCGTCCCTATTCCGTCTGGTCCTGGAAGAAAAAACCCTATTCCAGGTACTGTGCCGGCTGCCACACGACCTTCATCGATCCCGAGAAGAGGACCATCGCCGAGGAGGGGATCGGCTGCGAGGCCTGCCACGGCCCGGGCGGCCTGCACGTGGACGGGGGCGGCAGGGCCGACAGGATCGTCAACCCGGAGAAGCTGACCAGGGAACGGGCCAACATGATCTGCTCCTCCTGCCACGTCAGGGGCCAGGACACCTCCGGGGAGTACTATTACCCGGTGGGGTACATCCCCGGTGCCGACCTGGCGGAGTACTACACCCCCCTGGAAATACAGGAGGGCGAAACTGCAAAGGCGGCCCTCAACCGGCTTTACGGAGACTGGAAGGACAAGATGCTCAACTCGTCCCGCGCCAAGTGCGAGGTCTGCGGAATCGCCGGGCAGGACACGGATACACCGAAGGACAACGCGCAGAGCGACATGGAGTTCTGCTTCGGCTGCCACAACTTCAGGGCCAAACTCCAGCTCCACAACCGCCATCCCGACACCGTCGACCTGGTCTGCTACGATTGTCATGTCAAGAAAGCCGATGACCTGAGCAAGGGGATGTCCGGAAGCATCCACTCCTACAGCTACTTCCTCGTCCACACGGAAAACTGTTATGACCCGGAGATCGAAAAGGCATGCGCCAAATGCCACGACGATGAAACTGACCCGGTCGCGTGGGCGAGGAACGTCATGCTGACCTGGAAGAGGCCCGTCGTCATCGATCACTAGGAGGCCTGAGGGAGAATGACCGCACAAGGGGGTCGGATATGAGAAGAAGGCGTTTCATGCTGTTGGTTTTTGTGATCTTCATGGTGGTGCCCCACATCACCTTCTGTTTTCAGGGTATCTCCCTGGCCCAGAGCACGGCCATGAAGGTGAAGATCGGCCAGAAGGCTCCCGATTTTACCCTCAAGTCCCTTGACGGCACCGAGATCACCCTTTCGGATTACTTCGGCAAGAAGGTCGTGATGCTCGAGTTCTGGGCCACCTGGTGCAACATCTGTAAGAAGGAGATCCCCAACCTCGTCAAGAACTACAACGATTTCAAGGACAGGGGGTTCGTGATCCTGGGCATCACCCTCCAGTCGGGGGAGGACGCCGAGATCCAGGAGGTCGTCAACGAACACGGCATCCCCTACCCGATCCTCATTGACGACAAGCTCACCGTGGCCACCAAGGTGTACGGCCTCGCCGGACCCATCCCCCTGAAGGTCATCATCGGGGCCGACGGCGTGGTCAAGTACTCCCACGTGGGCGATTACCCGCCGGGGGAAGACGAGGTGCCCTTCGTGGTCGAGGACCTGATCCAGGAGATAGCCGCGGGGCAGTGATTGTTTCGAGGGGGCGAAGGTCAGGCGCGGGGAGGTACCCGAGGGGGGCGGCAGGGCGATGGGGCGAGGGGGCGAACAAGCGTTTGTCATTGCGAACAGGAAACTGAGTGAAGCAATCTTTAGCTGCGAACCGGGAACCAGTCTTTTCGAATCACTAATTACGAATCACTAATCACGGTGGTCTCAACCGTGAACTGGGAGCCAGTATTTACTAATCACTAATCACGAATCACTAATCACGAACGCATAACATGTTCTCCAGGGCGCTCACATACACTTTACTTCTGACAATCGCGGCAACGCTTCTGATCCTTCCCGGAAAGGCTTCCGCCGAGGGTCTGGGGGGGTACGCGACCTCCGAGACGTGCCGGGAGTGCCACGAGGAGATCTACGCTCTGTGGAAGAAAACCCCCCACGCCCGGATGCTGCGCAACGCCTTCCGGGACCCCACGGCCGTCGAGGCCACCGAGTTCGGTCCCGACATCCCCTTCGAGAAGAGGGACATCTACTTCACCATCGGCAGCCACTGGATCCAGAAGTACATGACCCTCCTCGGGGGGCAGTTCTACGTCCTGCCGAAATACTGGAACATCCCGGAGGCCAAATGGGAGCCCTATTCCATCTGGAACTGGCGGGAGAACCCCTATCCCATGACCTGCAACGGCTGCCACGCGGTGGGTTTCGATCCCTCCACCCGGTCCTACGCCGAGGAATCCATCGGCTGCGAGTCCTGCCACGGGCCCGGCGAGGAGCACGCCGACAACGGGGGGGACCCCGCCCTGATCGTCAATCCGGCCGATCTTGACAGGGACCGCCGCAACATGATCTGCGAGGCGTGCCACACCGACGGCAAGGACAAGAAGAGCCAGACCTTTCCATTCCCGGTGGGCTATGTGCCCGGCGAGGACCTCACCGACTACTTTACCGAGTTCTTCATGCCCAAACCGAAATCCAAGGGATGGTACTGGGGGGACATGACCTACAAGGAACGGCACAGGATGTTCATGTTCTGGCAGTCGAGGTTCTACGCCACGGACAGGGCATGCGACGTCTGCGGATTCGACCGGGGGATAACAGTCAAGGAGCACCGGACTACTTCTCGGAGCGAATACTGCGGCACCTGTCACCGGGAGATGTACCCCAACTTCGAGAAACATTCCTTCCACACCGAGGACATCGCCGAATGCACCGACTGCCACGTGCCCACGGTGGTGGCGAGCGGCGAGCAGTACAGCATCCACGACCACAAGTTCGACTTCAGCAGGCCTCCCATCCCCTGCATAGAGTGCCACGACAACGACATGGTGGGCCAGGAGGCACCCGAGGGGCACGACTTCAACATCTGGGAGGTGAAGATCAAGGAGAACCTGACCCTCCCCGAGGCCTGCGCCCGCTGCCACGAGGACAGGGGCGACGGCTGGGTCGCCTCCGGCATCGAAAAGATCAGGAGGGAGGGATTCAAGGCAACCTCCGAAAAATAATATCGCTATTCGGAGGTCGCCCTCTCGCGTTGCCGCTTCCCCTTGTCCGCCGTAAAAAAAAGAGGCCTAAGCCTCTTTTTTT
>CP070719.1:1010098-1030651 GCA_020350725.1 bacterium | reverse complement strand
CGATACCCGGGATCAGTGATTCGTGATCTGTTACCCGTAACCCCCGCAGGTGGTTACTGCGAGGCCGAATGCCGGGTGGAAGCAGTCTCGACCATGGGACTGCTCCACGGGGTATCCTGTTCGCAATGGTGACAGGCTGATCTTGAGAAGACAGTTCTGGCCTTTGGATCTCAGACTTTGGACTCTGGATTCCGGGTTGAGTGGGTCACAGAGACAGCTTCGGCTGCCCCAGGGTTCCCCTTACCTTGACGGACACGCCGTTCTCGGGCCCGCTGTTCGACCCAAGGAGGCTGAGGAGAGGACCGATACGGTCACGCGCCTCGAGGGATGGCCTCAGGTCCAGGGTCAGGCTGAGTCTGGAGTTCTCGACGCTTCCGGGGTTGACAAGGATGGTGCCGGCGGCCTTTCCCATGATATCACCCGCAACGTCGGTCTCCTTCAGGGTGACCAGGTTTTCCCGGGCCGACCAGGGAAGCCTGACATCGGAAAGGTTGAGGATCCCGACGCCGACCATGTCCAGGAGGTTGCCGGAGAGGCGAACGTCGGTCAGGTGAATGCTGCCGTTTCCGGCCCATTCGGCCTGATCCTGGCTGGAGCCGTCCAGGTGGGCCTGGATGGCCAAGACACCCTCCAGATTGACGGGCATGGTCTCGACGGCTGGCAGCCGCGACAGATCGATGTCATTTCCCTTGAGGTCAAGAACCCAGTTCTCCCGACCCATTTCCAGGGAGAAAGGGAGAGAACCCCAACTGCCCTTCAACAGCGCCGAGAGACTCTTTTCCGACCGAAACAGACTCACGATGCCCGGTTTGATGACCAGATCGCCCAGAGGGATCTTCCTGCCCTCCGAATCCAGCTGGATCTTCGACACGTGGAGGGACAGGGGCAGGCCTACTCTGGCTGTCTCGGCAGTAATACGGTCGCCAGCACGGCTCTTTATCCATTCGTCTACATAGGCGGAGACCCTGTCCTGGGGGAAGTTGAGGGCCGTGAACACGACCGTGAAAAGGATCAGCAGAAGGGAGTACAGGACCGGCCGGAGAACCCTTTTGGTCATCACTGGACCTCCAGGGTGCTGACGAAGATGCTGACATCGAGGAGCTGGGGATCGTCGAACCGGGATTTGATCCTCAGCCTCCGTGTGACGACAAGGGTGTCTGCCTTCTCGATCCGCTGAAGGAAGTCGACCAGGCCCCGAAGGACAAGCTTCTCGAGCCTTATCTCCACCGATGACTCGACCAGACCCGAGTCCAGCTGCGTCGTGAAGGGTTTCATGGAGGCGATATTGTCCTGGAGGTTCAGTTCCTTGGCCTTTGCCTCCAGATCAGCCAGGAGGGACGTGCCGCTCCTCCTCATGCCGAGCTTCCCTTCCACATCCGAGATCGTGGCCTCCAGTTGCCGGTAATTCGAGCTGAGCTCGGCAAATTTGGCCAGCTCGGCCCGTTTCCTGACCGCCATGTTCTGCCATCGATCGCGCTTCTCGAGCGTCGGGCCCAATATAAAGCCGAAGATTATGGCCGACAGCACCACGAGGATGGCGGCAGAGACCATGATCTTCTCCCTGGTCGACAGCCTCTGCAGAAGGGTCATCATGTCAGATAACCTCCATCTGCAACCGGAAGGAGACCTTTGAGACATCGGCTCCCACCCGGGCATTCTGGACCCTGACATCGGTGAAGAGATCCGAGCTCTCCAGGGCCTCCTTGATGCGGTCGACGGAATCGAAGGATGAAACCGTCCCTTCCAGTCTCAGCCGCCCGGAGTCGAAGGACAATTCGATGATCTTCAGATCGATCTCCTCGGGTACTTCCCTGCTGAGCTCACCGAGAACCTCGAGGGCCCCCGTCCTGGAGAACTCTGCCAGGCTGCTGGTCCTTCGCTCCAGCTGGGTTATCTTCTCCTGGATCTGGGCAACCTCACTGACAATCTTGGTGTCCGGGAAAAGGGCAGCAAAAGAGGACCTCAGGGAGTCCGCGTAATGTTCATACTCCGTCCTCGCCGTGTTGAGGCCGTTGAACAGGCTGATCATCGCCAGTAGGGCAAGACCGGCGGCGAGGACTGCGGCTCTTCCCGCCGGCGCCTTGAGTTCGGCCATGGGACTCACCGCTTTGAACGGTCCCTGTCTGAGGTCGAAGGGCAGGGAGTCCCTGTGGCCTATGCCCTTCAGGGCATATCCGAGGGCCGGCAGGTATATCGCCGGGTCCACATCAAGGGATCCCTCGAAATTCCTGAAAATGGGCCAGGTCCCCGGATCCTCGGAAAAAGAGACTTCACGGTCGCTGAGGGCATCGGTCAGTTGTCCGATTCCCTCTTCGCAGGCAACGAGGATCTCGTCACCGTCCTCGATCTGATCGAGGATCGCCCCCGAGATCCGCGGGATACCGTCCTCGATCCCCTTGGCGTAGGACACAAGCCGGAAGGAGGACGGTCTTCCGGATCTCATGCCTGCGATAACAGCTCCCTTTTCCGAACAGAGGACGGCGGCCCCGTCGCTCACTCCACCGAAGAGGGATGCGGTGGCCAATCCGAGGGCTTCGGCCTGAATGGCGATCAGCGATGTTTTCTGAGGCAGGATATCAAGGATGCCCTTGATCATCCTCTGTCGGCACGCAACGGCCATACCGCTCACCCTTTTGCCGTCCGTTCGGAAGGTGACGAAGTCGGCGACAGCGTCGTCGGGGGAAAGGGGTATCTCCCCCTCCAGCTGCGACAGAAGAACCTGATTGATGCGCTTGCGTCCCCGGAAGGGAAAGGAGAGGGTCCGCTTGAAGGTAAGGGAAGCGGGCAGACCGACCACGACCCTGGTCAGGTCGAATCCGGCTGAGGAAGCCCCCCTGATGGCGGCCGCCCACCGCTGGATGAGATCGAGTTCGTGGGAGTTTTCGCCGCCCTCAAAACTGCCGGCCCTTCTTATGGACACACCACCGACGCCTGAGGTCAGTTCCACCACCCGGATCTGGCCGCCATCCTCTAAACCGATGCCCGTTGCGTTTTTCGTGAACATTTCCCCTGCTTTACCCTGAACCGCGTTTGGTATTTCCTCGATCCGTGACCGGGAGACGGATACGGATACCCGACGGACCTTTCCGGACAGCGTAAAAGGACAGACCGCAGGGTATCAGAACCCCCTGAAGTAGACAAGATTCACCGTTCCGTCACCCTGTCTGGACAGGATCCCGTAGACGGTGCTGGATGACCTGTCGCTTTCCCCTGTGATCTCGGCGGAAAAATGACTGCTTTTCACATCGACCATCTTGGACACTTGATTGAACAGGTCCTCGTGGAAATCCACCACCCTGGTCTTCAGCTCGTTCTTGTTCTGGAAGGGCTCCTCGTTCCTGACGGCAATGATGTCCTCCGCCAATTCCCGGCTGATGCCGTATTCCGTGCCCTCAGGGGTGAGGGACATGATGACCTCAGCGGGGGCTGTGTTGACGTTGACCAGGCCAGAGGAGTTTCCGTGGACCGTCAGAAAACGCCTGAGGGGCGGAACGTCACCTTCACCCCTGTCCAGGAGGACGCTGCCGATGCCCTTGACCAGGGCCAGTTCGCCGATGGTCTTGAACTTCTCATTGGGACATTTGTAGGGAACGGCCAGTGTGGAGTAATACTCGTCCTCGGCTCCATTGGGACGGGGGGAGCCGTCGGGATCGATCCAGTCTATGAGACTGTCAACGATCTCGTCCGACCTCTCGGGCGGCAAACCCAGGGAGTCGAGGAGTGTACGTATCCGATAGAACTGGCTCTCCGCGTTCTCCTCATCGGGATTCCCCTCGCTGTCGATCAGCCCGTTGACGTCCAGCTTGCCCTCCTCATCCTCCACCCTGGCCTGAACCCACCCCAGCTCACCAAGGGGCAGGGGGCCGACCCGGTTGACAGCCGCCCAGTCGTCGCTGAAGGAATCGACCTCCGGGTCATCCTCCTTGAGCGCTCCCTGCAGGAGGGAAAGACCGGACCGCGCCAGGTACTGAGTCTGCAGCTCGTCCGCCATGCTGTATGCAATCCGTTGGTACAGATCAACTCCCGCTCTCGTGTCCATGACGACAACGGTAAGCAGAAAGACCGCCACGATGGCCATGAGCAGGGCCACTCCCCTTTCACCTCCGGAGTTCGCCATGTCCTCACCTCTTTCCGGCCATGGGCGGCGAGATCCTGGTCCTCAAGATCACCTCCGTCCCTTCGTCCCCACCGAGGGCAAGCTCGATCTCTATCTCCCTCGGAAGCTTGCCGAAGGTATGTTCCCGGCTGACGTCCTGACTGTCCCACTCGTCCATCCAATCCTCGCCGTCGTAATACCTGAGGTCGAGGGATCGGACTCTCCTGGACAGCTCGTAAGCGACGCCCCCGTTGTCCTCGGGGATTTCGGGGGGCACCTGTGTTCGTCTCGAGAGGATTCCCGTCGTCTCCCCGTCATCGAAGGAGAGAGCGTATCCCACCTCCGCAAGATCCCCTGCGGTGATCATGGGATTTACCGGAAGATGGGAGGTCGTGATCAGGTTCATCTTGTCAGCGGGCTGCTCACCATGATAGTTGTCCAGGCCCACAAAATAGGCGCCTCCTTCGTAAACGAATGCCCCTTTGAGATCCTCGGTGATGAGGTTCATGATCATCAGTGCGCCCTGCCGCAGTTCCATCTCGCTCGTCAGGTGGCGGGAACGTCCGCTGCTTCCAAGGACCACGGAAAAGGTCATCGTGGCCAACAGGGCGAGGATGGAGAGGGCGGTCATCACCTCGATCAGGGTGAACCCACCGGCCGTGTCGACCGGGCTCTTACCCGGAGCCCTGCCGGAGGGACATACCTCCGGATTCCTCCTATTCGGGCAGGAAGGCAACGACACTGTAGGACTCCTCCCGCTCTCCCTCATTCCAGCGAACCACGACGCGGACCTCCACGACCCCCGGGAACTCGGCATCCAGGATCTCCATCGTCAACCTGTAGATGCCCGATTCGTCCGGCGTCTCCTCCTCCGGGAACTCGGGGACACCGCGGGAGAAGGTCTCCTCGACCTTTTCCCGCGCGAGTTGGACAGCTTCCGTGAGCCTTGTCGCGTGGAGGGTTCGCTCCAGATTCAACCCATCGGTCTGGAGGAGGACGACCATTGCGAGGCCAACGACGGCCAATGCAGTGAGCACCTCGAGGAGGGTAAATCCTTTCATCCCTTCTGTCCTGAGGTCCGCAGAGGACCTCCCGCCGCTACTGGAGAGAGAGCCCGACATAATCATCGACCATCTGAATCTCACCGCCGAGAACGTCCGGCAGGATGCTCAGCGTGTTTCCATCCCGGTCCGCGAGGTGGATGACAACCGGCTCGATCATTCCCTTGGGGGAAAAATGAACCTCCGCCACCCCTTCGATCCTCTTGCCGCCGCGGTCGGTGACAACGTCCCTGAAGTACAGGGGTTCCGGGAGAGCTAACGACCGGACCTGGTCGTCGTCGATGTAGTTCTCCTCGGGACCGAAATAGAGTGCGCTCATCCTTGAACCCTCGAGGTCTATATCCAGGCGATAGTAACGCCTCAGGGTGACGGCCCGGTCCCGGACCAGCCTGGTCATCATCCCTATCTTCCGCGCGCTCCGGTCCATCTCCGTCCCGGTCAGGTTGGGCATCCTCGGGAGGACCACACCGATGGCGATGGCGATGATCACCATGACCATGACAAGCTCGATGAGGGTAAAACCCCGGTCGTCCTGAAGAACGAAGTCTTCCGGGCTGTTTGGCCTCTTGGAGTAGAAGTCGCACACGTCAGGCACCTGTTGGAATCAGCCCTTTCGTCTCGTAGCACAGTGTTTCACCGTGCAGGTACAGAGATCACCACGTCTATTGTCTGCGATTGATCTGAGCTCTCAGACATGGAATCTGGAATTGGAGACGGGATCACTCCAGGTTCCAGGACTCGATATCGGCGTCCTTGCCCTCTCCACCCTCGACGCCGTCAGCTCCGTAAGAGATGATGTCGAACTCACTGTGCAGGCCCGGGGACAGGAAGATGAATTCACGGCCCCACGGGTCCTTGGGAACCTTGCCTTTTTCGATGTAGCCGCCTTCACGGTATTTTTGTGGGATGGGATCGGTGTTGGGTGCCTGAACAAGGGCCTCTAACCCCTGTTCAGTGGTCGGATAGAAACCGTTGTCCAGATAGTAGGTTTTGAGAGCCGTCTCGAGGTTGGATATGGTGACGGAGCCTTTCAGCCGCCTGGCTTTTTCCGGTTCGCCGAGAAAACGGGGGGCGACGATGGTTATCAGGGTCGCCAGGATGATCATGACGACCATGAGTTCGATGAGGGTAAATCCCCTTTCACTGGACCAATTCCGCTTGCTCATATCGAATCTCCTGTGTCAGGGCTCCGTGGTACCTATCCCGACCTGACGAGCTGGTTCAGCTCGAATATCGGGAGCAGAACCGCCAATACGACGAAAAGAACAACTACCGCCATGACGAGAATGAGGGCCGGTTCGAGGATCGAGGTCAGCGCCTGAATAGACGTCTGAACGTCGTGTTCGTATGATTCGGCCACTCCGGAGAGCATCTCGGACAGCTGCCCGCTCCGCTCGCCCACCGCAACCACTCTAGGGATCAGTGGCGGGAAGAGGCCGCTTACCCGGAGGGAGTCAGCAAGGGTGCTGCCCTGGGATACCGATTGCCCGGCTCGGTCGACAGCCCCGGACAGGACCCTGTTTCCGAGAACTTCACCGACGACTTCCAGTGCCCTTACCAGCGGCACACCGCTTCTCAGCAGAGAGGCCAGGACATGACACATCC
The DNA here is from genome assembly GCA_020350725.1 of bacterium. Taxonomy (GTDB): domain Bacteria; phylum BMS3Abin14; class BMS3Abin14; order BMS3Abin14; family BMS3Abin14. Next base: position 1,023,889 of record CP070719.1, on the reverse strand, counting down.
TTGCCGATGCAATCTTCAGGGACAGTTTTCCGAAAAGCGGCAACTTGAGCTTCATCGAGTCGATCGTCTGGCCGAAGCGACGGCTCCTCGACAACCTCCTGTAGACGATGAAGGCGGCCACCAGACAGACAACCAGAACGATCCAATAGCGGGACGCGAAATCGCTGGTAAGGAGCAGGATCCTGGTTGGCACGGGGAGCGCCTTGCCGAAGTCCTCGAAGATCCCCACGACCTGGGGAACGACGTAGGCGAAAAGGAAGAGAAGGAAAGCGAACCCCAGCACGGTCATGATGACGGGATAGACCAGGGCGGCCAGGACCCTGCTCTTCAACCGCATGTCCCTCTCCTGGGTCTCGGCCAGCCTCAGCATGATAGCCTCCAGAAACCCCCCTGTCTCGCCGGCCTTGGTCATCTGAATGAAAAGGGGAGGAAAAACGGAGGGGTGCTCGGACAGGGCTTCATGAAAGGCCATTCCCTCGTTGACATGATTGCGCACACTGCTCAGGACTTTCCGGACGGCGGCCTTCTCGATCTGCTCGATGAGCGCCTCCAGAGCCTGAACAAGAGGAAGACCGGCCTTAAGGAGGGTTGCAAGCTGCCTCGTCACCGACGCCAGGTCGGTACCGCTGACACGGCCGAAGAGGGAAATGCTCCTGAGGCCCGGCTCGGCTTCCCTTGCGGCGGCGGCAGTGAGGGCGACGACGAAAAGCCCCTCCCCCTTCAGGCGTTCCCTTGCCGCCTGTATATTTCCGGCATCGACGAAACCCGACTGTCTGCGCCCCTTGGTGTCAAGGGCGCTGTACTCAAACAGCGGCATTCTCCATCTCTTCCTGGGTCACCCTGAGGACCTCCTCGATGGTGGTGACCCCCTTGAGGACCTTCAGGGCACCGTCCTGTCTGAGGGTCCTCATACCCTCCTCGATGGCCACATTCTTGATCGACCCGCTGTCGGCGTGTCTCAGGACTTCCCCCTTGATCCCCTCCGTGACCCGGAGCAGCTCGTAGATACCCGTCCTCCCCAGATACCCCGTCCCGATGCAGCGGGGGCAGCCCTCACCCCTCTGCAGGCCCTCGGTCGGGATCTGGGCCGTCTCGATCCCCAGCTCGGCGAGCTCCTCATCGATGGGCCGGTAGGGCACCTTGCAGTGGGGGCAGATCCTGCGGATCAGCCTCTGGGCGAGGATGGCGGTCAGGGAGGACACCACCAGAAAGGGTTCGACACCCATGTCGATCAGTCTCGTCACGGCACCGGAGGCGTCGTTGGTGTGAAGGGTGGAGAAGACGAGATGGCCCGTCAGGGACGCCTGGATGGCGATCTCGGCGGTCACAAGGTCCCTGATCTCCCCCACCATGATCACGTTGGGGTCCTGCCGGAGGATGGAGCGGAGACCGTTGGCGAACGTCAGGTCGATCTTGGGGTTGACCTGGATCTGGCTGATCCCCTTCAGCTGGTATTCGACGGGATCCTCCACGGTGATGATGTTCTTGTCCGCGGAGTTGATCCTGGTCAGGGCCGCATAAAGGGTGGTCGTCTTGCCGCTGCCGGTGGGCCCGGTGACCAGTGTGATCCCATGGCTCTGGTTCGCCAGCCGTTCCATCTCCTTGAGATGATCCGGCGCCATCCCGATCTCCTCGAGACCCAGGAGGACCTGGGAACGGTCGAGGAGACGGAGGACCCCCCGTTCACCGAAGCTGGTGGGGACGGTGGAGACCCTGATGTCGATGTCCTTACCGGCGATCTTGATCCGGATCCGCCCGTCCTGGGGAAGGCGTTTCTCGGCGATGTCCAGATCAGCCATCACCTTTATTCGCGAGATGATGGGTGAGTGAAGGCGCTTCTGGAGGGTGTGGACGTTGTGGAGGACGCCGTCGACCCTGTATCTGATGGAGAGGTCTCCTTCGAAGGGCTCCACATGGATGTCGCTGGCCCGGTCTCGCACGGCCTCGTAGAGGATGGAGTTGACGAAATTGATGATGGGGGCCTCATCCGAGGCGTCCAGGAGATCCTGGGGCTCCTCGAGATCGCCGGGGCGGATGGCCAGGGCTCCGTTCTCCAGGTTGCCGATGACCTCCTCGGCTGACTCGGAGGATCTCTCGTAGGTCAGGTTGATGGCCTCGGAGATGACCTTCCTCGTTGCAAGAACGGGCGTCACCGGTGAGAGGAGGAAGTTGCTGACGTTTTCTATGACCTCCTCGTCCAGCCTGTTGACGGCCACCATCACCTCTCCCGTCTCCGGATCCACGAAGGGGATGAGGTGGTGTCTTCTCGCATACTGGATGGGAAGATCGTGGCGGAAGCTGCCCAACTGACTGCGGATGGGCAGATCCTCGAGGTAGGTTACGCCGGACACCTGGGAGAGGACCTTCAGCAGGTCACCCTCGCTGAGGAAACGGAGGTCGAGCAGGGACTCGTAAAGGTCCTTGCCGTGAGCTTCCTTGAGGGAAAGAACCTCCTGGAGCTGCTCATCGGTGACAAGGCCTTCCCTGACGACGGCCTGTCCGAGTTTTTCAGCGAGGTCCCGACGGATCATTGCTCCTCTTCCCTGTCCTCCTCTGGGAGCTTCTCGAGGGGCTGCGGCGGCTGATAAAGCTCGTCTCCCAGGTAGCCGGTATCTTCGGCAATGGATTCGGGAAAGAGCTCCATCTCCTTGACTTTTCCACGGGAGACCTCACGGATGTCCTGGGTGTTCGCGATGATGTGGGGCGTGAGAAAGATCAGGAGGTTGGTCTTCTCGCTCCTGCTGCTCTCGGACCGGAACAGGTTCCCGAGAATCGGTATGCTGCTCAGGATGGGCACCCTGCTGACCGTCTTGACGAGGTCGTCCCGGATCAGCCCCCCGATGACGATGGTATTGCCGTCCCTGACCACCACGGAGGTTTCCGCCTTTCGTTTGAGGGTGGTCGGGGCAAGTTCCTGTGTAATGCCCAGTGTGCTGGACACGAGGGCCTCCAGCTGAGTGAAGATGTCCAGCTTGACGAACCGGTTCTTGTTGATCTGCGGTGTGATCCTCAGGGTGATGCCGACGTCCCGGTAATCGAAGGTGATGACCGGTTGATTGTTGGCGTCGAATTTCTGGCTGGTAGTGAAGGGGACGTTCTGACCTACGACGATCTCTGCCTCCTTGTTGTCGGTGGTCAGCACGTTGGGCGTGGACAGGATGTTGATGTCCGAGTCGGTCTGCAGGGCCCGGATCAGCGCCCCCAGGTTTGGAAACTCCACCACCTCCCCGCCGATATTGAAGGTGATCGTCTCCCCAATGGCCCCGACCGAGAGGCCCGTGGGCAGCGTGGGGAAGGAAATGGAGAGCTGGTCCAGGTCCCCGAAGCCGGAGTGGCCGCCGAAAACAACGTATTCGCCGTCGACATCCTCCGCAAGGCGCCAGTCGATGCCGAAATCCATGGTCCTTGTCAGGGAGACCTCCGCGAGGAGGACCTCCACGAGGACCTGATCGCGGGGGATGTCCAGCTGTTCGATGACGGACTTGAGGGCCTCGTATTCCTCGGCGGTGGCCGTGATCACCAGGGCGTTGGTAGCCACGTCGGCGATAATGGAAACCTCCGCCTTGGGCTGCCGGGCCCTGACGGCCGGCGACGGCTGCTGCGGGGCGGGCGCCTCACCCTGGGGGAGGGATTCCTGGATAGGTATGCCGGTCAGGACCTTGGCCAGTTCATTGGCGTCGGCGTTCTGCAGATAGTAGACCCGTACCTTTCCCGCACCTTTTGGCACGGCAACGTCGAGTTTTCTTATCAGGTCCTCGACCCGGTCGAGAGTCTGGACATCACCGATTGCGATGATGGAGTTGGTCCTCTCGTCGGGGATGATCTTTGTCTGGGCGGGGGGAGCGGCCGGTTGGGCCGGTTGCCTTGCCCGGGCCGCTCTCTGAGTGGGCGACATCATGGCCGGCTGCCCCTCCATGATCTGATTGACCTTCGCCGCCAGTTCCTCCACCGGCGCGAACTCCACGGGGATGATCCTGATCTCTTCCCTTGCACCGGCGACATCCACCACCGAGATGATCTGGCTGAGTCTCTTCAGGAGGGATTCCGTGGTGGTAATGATCAGCAGGTTGGTCGGCCCGTAGGAGGTGATGCTGTCCGTCTTGGGCATCAGGGGCTGGAGCAGATTCTTAAGATCCTCCGCGTCGGTGTATTCCAGGGGAATGATCTGGGTCACGTAGTTGTCGATGTCCCATCTTTCCTCAGTGCTGCCCACCTGGATGTCATATCCCGCGCCGCTGACGTTGGCCACCGGGATGATCTTGTTGACCCTGCCCGCCGGGACAACAGCGTAGCCCTTCACCTGGAGGAGGGACAGAAAGACCTGGTAGACCTCCGCAGCCGACAGTGAGCGGGGACCGATCACGGTCACCCTTCCCTGCACCCGGTCGTCGATGATGAAATTCTTGCCCGTGATCTCACTGACCGTCTCGATGACCTTACGGATCTCCACATCGTTGAAATCGATGTTGAATCTGGGGTCCGCCGCCCCGGCAGGTCGACCCGGCAGGAGGAGGACGAGCAGTGAGAAGACAAATAATACGGCCCTGGTCCTGGCTCTCTCGTTCATGTCACCTGACCTCGTATTGTAGGGTTAGATTTTTCCTGAATCTCTCGATATCGATGGTAATATTGCTCTCATCCTTCAACTGTTGGAAGACCTGCAGTGCCTGCTCCGGCCCGGTGATCTCCAGGCCGTTGACCCGCTTGATGATATCCCCGTTGACCATCCCCAGTTTCATAAACAGGCTGTTGGGCCTGATGTTGAACACCTTGAATCCGTCGGGCTGGCCGTCGGCGAAATGGGGAACCACCCTTATCTGCGTCAGGAGCTTGTTGAAATCCTGGAGCACCCCCTCCACCTCGCGCCGGTCCATGACGTAGCTGTTGTCGGCGACCTTTCTCACCGTGATCTCGGCTGCTTCCGGGGCGGCCCGGCTCGGTCGCGCCCTGGGTACGGGTCTCCTCTCCGGCGGTCCGCCCACTCTCTCAACGAGCTTCTCCAGGACCTCCTCCACCCCGTTTCGGAGGAGGACGACCCTGTTCCTCGCCACGGTGACGAGGATGACCCCGTCCCTGACGGTGTCACCGGGGTAGTAGATCTGCTGCTCCCGGGTGGTTGTATCCTGTATGATGGCGAATGATCCCTCCCCCCTCGCGTTGGCCACCGTCCCCAGAAGCTGAAGGGGGAGGGTCGTCTCGGGCAGATCGACGTCCTCGACATCGCCCGTCGTCTCCCCCGTCGCCACGGGATCGATGCGGCTGCCGAAGAGGTTTCGACCGATGATAACCTCCGTGTTGGAGGCCTCCCCTGGCCTTGTGACCGACACCTGGCGGACCTGTCCCGTTCCCGGCAGCCCCGGTGCGGATCCGGGTGTCGGCTGAAAGACCAGACCGAGGATCAGCTGTGACAGGAGGTAGCCTCCCGCCGCCAGCAGCAGGATGTCCAGGAGGGTAAGGGCCCTCTTCCACGTCGCGATCGTATCCATCGTCTCTAGGGAATAATACTACCCGGATCCAAAAGATTGGGATCCCTGTAATCCTCGCTTGTGTGGTCGTTTCCCGATTCGAAGTTGAACGGGGAGAACGGATCGAAGACCGAATCGCTGTTCTCGTCGTAGGCCACGAAGTAATCCTTGTACTGCAGCTCCGGCGGATCACCGGCTCGATCCGTCTGGCGGTTCATGACGTTTATCCTGATGATATTGGATGAGGCCTCACCATCGCTGTCGGTCGAATAGAGGAGCATCAGCTGGTTGACGGTATCGGGAGTGCTTGCATTCTGCAGGTTGTTCAGGAACCCCGTCGCCGTCCTCTGCAGATAATCCTGGGAAGAGGGGCCGATGGTGGCATCGAAATCGAAGTCCGAACCCAGGATGGTGGCCGAGGACAGGAGGCTGTCCATGACGGTGAAGATGTTCTCGTGGTCCACTGTGCCCGAGTCCTTGACGTCGACGCCGTTCTGCTTGAAGTGGTACTCCGGGTAGAGGTAGAAGGCGGCCAGTTTACTCCGGATGGGGGTCAGCCCCAGATCGGGGTTCTCCTGGATCACCCGCCACACGTACTCACCCCTGCCTCCCGCCCCGGAGCCCGACCGCGTGAGGGCGAAACCGTTCCAGTCGTATTTCCAGCCGAGGTGCCGGACAGTGGAGCCCGAGGACCGGATGACACTGGAAAAAAGGGCCGGATCGTCGGTCTCCCAGACGGGGCCGGCACCGGCTGTGAGGGTCAGAAGGGTACTCTGTCCCGGCACCGAATTCCCCGAGGGATCGAGGGCCCGCACGGTGAAACGGTAGGACACCCCGTTGACCAGCCCGCCGACGGTGACCGGCGTGGACACGGTGCTCGGATAATCGGTGAACCAAAGGGCTTCCGCATCTGCCGAGGACAGGGCCGCAGGGGCCCAGTAAAGCCGGTAGGTGACCGTGTTGGCGTCGGAGGCCTGGGGAAAGCTGACGGCCGCCTCTCCCGGGGATGCCGTCGGCGTCACGGTAACGCCCCCGGACCCGTCCGACCAGACCGGCGCCGTGGTGTCGAGGGCTGATGCCGAGGAGGGCGTAGCGATGGCCGTGACACCCTGGGCGAAGTTGCCCACGGTGTCGATGGGCTCCACCCCGAAGGTGTAGGACACGCCGTTGATCAGGCCCTGAAGGGTGAACGCGGTAGTGGCGACGGTCGCCCGAATGTTTCTCTCGTGGAAGGGCAGTCTGTCAAAATCGGCTGTGGGAGCCGCGTAGACCCGATAGGATAACGCCCCCACGCCACCGGTGGCGGCTCCGAAGGAGAGGACCACGGCTCCCCCCAACGCCGAGTCGGCGACGGCCGAGACCGACGGGACACCGCTCCACGAGGGTGCGGAGGCGGAGGAAGGCGGCACCGCCTCACGGGTCGAGGTGGCAACCGTCGCGTCCAGGTTGGCCGATCCGTCCCTCGCCCGCAGACCGAAGGTGTGCGGGACGCCGTTCTTGAACAGAACACCCGGATTGACCGTTCCGGGACCCAGATCGAACCGCAGGGCGCCGCCGTCGGCCGCCGAGGTGACCCCCGGGTAGACGCTGTTGTTCTCCCATTCCGTCCCATCCCAGAGGGGGGTGGGCGCATAATAGACGTCGTAGAACGATGAGCCGGTGGCCTGGCCGGACCATATCCTTACCTGGCCGGCTCCGCCGGCCGCCCTCGCCCTCTGGAGGCCGGAGAGCGGGACCTGCCAGTCGGGCTGGATGTAGGTGGGGTCGGTGGCATCCATGGCACTATTGTAACCGTTCACATCGACAATCCCCAAGGGGTAACGCGTGTCCCCGTCGTCGTCTTCCCACAGCTGAAAGGTGAAGTCGAGGGGCGTCCCCACCGTGCTCACGATGGAGGGCTCCTGCCGCCACCAGAATGTGGGCTCGGGCGCATCCTGGTATTCGAAGCCGCCGTTTCCTGACCGATAGGGCGAGTCGCCGTCCGACCCGTCCGTCAGCCACTGGTTGTCGGCAGGGGACACCAGCATATCCTGCAGGTAGACGGTGGCGACTGTGATGGAGCCCTTCTCCACCGGAACGACAATGGTCGAGTCGGTGAGGGCGAAGGGACGGTCCGCGTAGAGGACGGCCGCACCCTGCCGCTCGCCGGAGAGGTGACTACCGGAGAGGATGAAGCTCCGGCCTCCCTGGGGATCGACGAGGCTGCCGGCGTCCACCTGGAGGAGATGGTCGCCCGCCGTGTCGAAACTCCTGAAGACGCCTCCGTTCTGATTTGTGGTCGAGGCCTGTCCGTCCAGGAGGACCACGACACCTTCCACCGGCCTGACGTTACCCGACCCCACGGACAGGTTGGCGGGGTTGGCCGCATCGAGGACATTGACCACGACGGCCGTCTCCTCAGGCAGCGGGATCCAGCAGGAACCCAGGAAGAGGCAAACGGCCACGAGACAGAGGGGAACCAGACCGCCTTGTGATCTCACTCGGCCAGCTCCTTGAGAGTCTCCTCGACGCTGGCGAGGAGTTCCGCGAGACCGTCCGGGTTCTTGCCTCCGGCCTGGGCCATGTCCGGCCTTCCGCCGCCGCCGCCGCCCACTATGGGGGCCAGGCGCCGGATGACCTCCGACGCCTGTATCCTGTCCGTGAGATCCCTGGTCACGACACAGACCAGAAAGGCTTTCTCCTCATGTCTGGTAGCGAGGAGGACCACACCGCTCTTCATCCTGTCCTTTACCCGGTCGGCGGTATCCCTCAGGGATGACGGATCCTGCCCGGGAAGCTCGGCCGCCAGGTACCGGAGCCCGTTCACCTCTCGGATCTGCCCCTCGAGGCTCACGCCCCCTCCCGCGACCTCCCGCTGGAGGTCCCTGATCTTCCTCTCCTGCTCCTGAACGGTTGACAGGAGCTTCTGAAATCGGACCGGAAGCTCGAGGACGGGAACCTTGGCGGAGTCGGCCATTTTACGAAGGGAGGTTTCCTCAGCCCTTATCCGCTCCACCACCCCCGTTCCGGTGACCGCCTCGATCCTCCTCACGCCGGCAGCGACACTGCCCTCCTGGACGATCTTGAACAGCCCGATATCGCCGGTGCGCCTGGCGTGGGTGCCTCCGCACAGTTCCATGCTTACCCCGGGGACCGAGACCACCCGCACCTTCTCCCTGTATTTCTCGCCGAAGAGGGCCACGGCGCCCAGTTCCACGGCCTCGTCCATGTCCATCTGCTCGGTCTTGACCTCTATGTTCTCAAGGACCCGAAGGTTGACGGCATCCTCGATCTCCTCCATCTCCGCCGGTGTGAGGGCCGAGAAGTGGGTGAAATCGAAGCGGAGCCGCTGGGCATCCACCAGGGACCCCGACTGCTTGATATGCTCGCCCAGAAGCTGCCTCAGGGCTGAGTGAAGGAGGTGGGTGGCGGTGTGATTTCTCCTTGTGGCGGATCGCTGGCCGTGGTCGATCTCGGCCCGGCACTGGTCACCCACCCGGAGCCGGCTGTCTTTCGAGAGCCTGCATCGGTGGACGACGAAGTCGGCAAGGGGGCGGATCGTCTCGGTGACCCTCGCGTGGAAGCCCTCACCCTCGATGGTGCCGGTGTCACCCACCTGGCCGCCGCTTTCACCGTAAAAGGGTGTCCTGTCGATGACGATGTCCAGTTCACCTTCGCCCTGCCAGGAATCGACGGGCTCACCGCCCTCAGCCATGGCTGTTATGACGGCCCGGTCGGTGGTCTCCTCCTCATATCCGGTGAAGATCACCGGTCCGCCGCTTTCCCTGAGGGAACGGAAGAGGGCCGGAACATCCTCCTCCCCGGACCCGGCCCAGGCGGCACGGGCCCTCTCCCGCTGCTGTTCCATCTCCCGGTTGAAATCCGCCTCGTCCACGGTCAGGCCGTTCTCCTCCGCTATGTCCTGGGACAGATCCAGCGGAAAACCGAACGTGTCGTAGAGCCTGAACACCTCTTCGCCGGGCAGGGTGCCGCCCCCGGCGCTCTTGACCTGGTCGATAAGCTCAGAGAGGCGGCGAAGCCCCTGATCGAGGGTCTTTCCAAACCTCTCCTCCTCGAGCTGGACGACTCTGACCACCGTCTCCATATTCTCGGGGACCTCGGGGAAAGCGTCGCCCATTTGCTCCCCGACAAGGGGACAGATCCGGTAGAGGAACGGTTCGTCCATTCCGAGGAGCTTTCCGTGACGGGCCGCCCTTCTCATGATCCTCCGCAGGACATAGCCGCGACCCTCGTTAGAGGGCAGGATGCCGTCGGAGACCAGGAAGGTAATGGCACGTATGTGGTCGGCGATGACCCTGAGGCTGACGTCCTTCTCCTCCGAGGAACCGCAAGATACGCCCGACAGTTTTGACGCCTCGAGGACGAAGGGATGCAGGAGGTCCGTGTCGTAATTGCTGTCCTTGCCCTGAAGAACCGCCGCCAGGCGCTCTAAACCCATCCCGGTATCGATGCTGGGCTTGGGCAGGGGAGTAAGGTTTCCCGTGGGGTCCCGGTTGTACTGCATGAACACCAGGTTCCACAGCTCCAGGTATCTGCCGCAGTCACAATCCGGGCCGCAGCTGTCGAGTCCGCAGCCGAACCCGTCGCCCTGATCGAAGAGGATCTCGGAACAGGGACCGCAGGGTCCCGTTTCCCCCATGGCCCAGAAATTGTCTTTCTCTCCGAGGCGATATATCCGGTCCTTAGGGACTCCGGCGACTTCGATCCACAGGTCGTGGGCTTCGTCGTCCTCCTGAAAGACGGTGACCAGGAGCCTGGTCGGATCTATGGACACCTCATCGGTGAGGAAATCCCAACCGAAATGGATGGCATCCCGCTTGAAATAATCGCCGAAGGAGAAGTTTCCCAGCATCTCGAAAAAGGTGTGGTGCCTTGCCGTCCGTCCCACGTTCTCCAGGTCGTTGTGTTTGCCCGAGACGCGCATGCACTTCTGGGTCGAGGCCGCGCGGACATAATCCCTCCTATCCTGGCCCAGGAAAACATCCTTGAACTGAACCATCCCCGCATTGGTAAAAAACAGGGTCGGATCGTTCTGGGGGATCAGCGAGGAGCTCCTGACCCGCTGGTGACCTCTCTTCTCGAAGTATCCCAGGAATGTCTCTCTTATCTCGACACCCTTCAACCCCTCTCCTCCTCTTCGACATCAGCGAGTGCCGCCCAGATGGCAGCCGATGTGAACCCTCTGCCCCGAAGGAACCGGTACAGGTGGGCTTTTTCCCTGACCTCACTGCCCCGAAGTCCGCCCATCTTCTTCCTTATGGCCTTCCTTGCGATCTCGGTCTCCCGGGCCGGAGAAAGATACCGATCCATGACCTGACGGGCGACCTCATCAGGCACGCCCTTTCCGTGGAGTTCATGGGACAGTCTGACTCGACCGTATCCGCGTCTCGCCGATCTTAACTCCACCCAATCGGAGGCGAATTTCAGGTCGTCCAGATATCCCATTCCGAGCAGATCGGTGATGACATCGACAACCACTTGATGGGAAACACCCTTTGCCAGGAGTCCCGATTCGATCTCTTGGACACTCCGCATTCTTCTGGAGAGGGCTCTGATGGCCCAGTTGTAGGCATCCCGGCGGCTTTCTTCAACCATCAGAAACGATCGAGCTTCACGTCCTCACCCTGATCGGGGACCCCTTCCTGCTCCCCGGAGGAGGCGGCCAGATCCTGTTCCATCTTCTCAAATTCCACCCAGGACTCATCCGTGGCATCGATCCCCTTGACCTTGAGGGCGAAGTCGTCCGGGCGTGTGCTCTGTCGAAGTGCTTCCTCGTAGGTGATCAGTTTCTTCTTAAACAGGATCATCAGGGCCTGGTCGAAGGACTGCATGCCGTACTGGGAATAGCCCTGACCGATAATATCCGCCAGTTCGTGGGTCCTGTCCTTGTCGATGATGCACTCCTTTACCCGGTTCGTGGCCACCAGGACCTCGACGGCGGGAACCCGGCCCTTTCCGTCCGCCCGGGGCACCAGCCTCATGGAGATGATCCCCTGAAGCACTCCCGCCAGCTGAAGTCTGATCTGCTTCTGCTGATAGGGGGGAAACACGGATATGATCCGGTTTACCGTCTCCGTGGCATCCACCGTGTGGACGGTGCTCAGGACCAGATGCCCGGTCTCCGCGGCAACCAGCGCAGTCTCGATCGTCTCGAAATCCCTCATCTCGCCGACCATGATCACGTCCGGGTCCTGCCTGAGGGCGCTCTTCAGCGAGGCGCCGAATGACAGGGTGTCAGAACCTACCTCCCGCTGGTTGATCAGGCATTTGACGTCCCGGTGAAGGTATTCAATGGGGTCCTCGACGGTGATGATGTGGGCCGTCCGGTTGTGATTGATGTGGTGGATCATCCCGGCGAGGGTGGTGGACTTCCCGCTGCCCGTGGTTCCGGTAACGAGGATAAGCCCTCGTGGACGGACCGCGAGAGATTCGAGCACCTTGGGCAGGTTGAGCTCCTCTACCGTGAGGATCTTCACGGGTATGAGCCGGAACACCATCCCGACGGTACCCCTCTGCTGGAAGATGTTCACCCGGAAGCGTCCCAGGCCGGGGACGCTGTAGGCTATGTCCAGTTCGTTGCTTCGTTTGAACCGGTCCTTCTGGGCGTCGTTCATGATGCCGAAGGCCATTTTCATCACATCTTCCTGCGTCACCCTCCGCATCTGGGGGATGGGGTGAAGTTTACCATCCACCCGGATGACGGCCGGGTTGCCCACCTTGAGGTGCAGGTCGGACGCATTATAGCCAGCGGCCTTTTTTAAAAGATCATTGATATCTATTGCCGCCTGATCGCTCATTCCGCATCACCTCCGACATTGGAATCCAACTGTTCGAGACCGCACTGCTCCTTTACCTTCCCTTCCAGTTCCCCCGACACGTCAGGGTGTTCCTTGAGGAAGGTCCTCGCATTCTCGCGTCCCTGTCCGATCCTCTCGTCGCCGTAGGAGTACCAGGCGCCGCTGCGGTTCACAATACCCGACTCGAGGGCCATATCAAGGATGGCGCCCTCCCGCGAGATCCCCTCCCCGTTGATCATGTCGAACTCCGCCTGTCTGAAGGGTGGGGCGATCTTGTTCTTGACCACCTTGACCCGGATCCGGCTTCCCACGGTCGCATCCCCCTCCTTCAGTGTCCCTATCCTTCGGATGTCCAGCCGTACGGAGGAATAGAATTTGAGGGCGTTGCCGCCGGTGGTGGTCTCCGGGTTCCCGAACATGACGCCTATCTTCATCCGGATCTGGTTGATGAAGACGAGTGCAGTACGGGTCTTGCTCACGGCACCCGTCAGTTTTCTCAGGGCCTGGGACATCAGCCGCGCCTGGAGGCCCATGTGGGAATCCCCCATGTCTCCCTCGATCTCCGCACGGGGGACGAGGGCCGCGACGGAATCGATGATGATGATATCCATGGCACCGCTGCGAAGGAGCATTTCGGCGATCTCCAGCGCCTGTTCACCCGTATCGGGCTGGGACACCAGGAGATCATCCGTCCGAACACCGAGTTTTCTGGCGTACCCGATGTCGAGGGCGTGTTCGGCGTCGATAAACGCCGCCACACCACCCGTCTTCTGGGCCTCGGCCACCAGGTGAAGCGTGAGGGTTGTCTTTCCCGACGATTCCGGACCGTAGATCTCGGTCACTCTGCCCCTGGGAATGCCTCCCACGCCGAGTGCGATATCGAGGGGAAGAGCTCCCGTGGATATAACCGGGACCCCTGGTACGGCCTCGTCGGAGCCGAGGCGCATAATGGAGCCCTTGCCGAAATGCTTCTCGATCTGGCTCACGGCAGCGTCAATTGCCTTCTCTCTGTCCGATCTTTGGGTCATTTACCTTTACCTCCCGATCATCCGGGTCCAATGGTGTTATTAACCGAAAAATAATAGCAAATCGCGTACCATTTTACCACCACAGCCGCCCACTCAGCTGGTTACTGTTCAACCTTTCCAGTTCACGGTTTATGGTTGAATAGCAGAACATTTGAGCATTAGAGATTAGAGCATTGGAGATCAATCCAAAATCCAAAACTTAAACGATCTCTGTGGCCCTCTGTGGCGGCGTCTCAAGGGACGCCTCTGTGTCCTCTGTGGTAAAGGATAGTTCACAGTTCACCGCCTGCCCTGAGCCTGTCGAAGGGTTCACGGTTCACAGCTCACAGTTGAGAAACCGCCGTGATTGGTGATTGGTGATTCGTGATTTGAAAAGACTGATTCACAGTTCACCGCCTGCCCTGCCTGCCGTGAGCTTGTCGAACGGAGCCTGTCGAAGGGTTCACGGCTCCCAGTTATGGATTGCTTCACCCGGGCATCGGTTCGCAATGACAACCGCTT
>CP070719.1:1007399-1009998 GCA_020350725.1 bacterium | reverse complement strand
TCCGAGAGTGTAATACGACTGGGGAGGAAGGGGGTTACAGGGGAGTCCAGGGTCCAGAGGCCAGAGGGGGCGGTGGGGCGAGGGGGAGAGTGGGCGATGGGGCGAACAAACGGTTGTCATTGCGAACCGCTTATCGGGTGAAGCAATCTCTAACTGTGAACCGTGAACTAGTCTTTTCGAATCACCAATTACCAATTACGACGGTTTCAACCGTGAACCGTGAACGGTGAACTACCCTTTACCACAGAGGACACGGAGGCGTCCCTGGAGACGCCGCCACCCCTCGACAGGCTCGGGGCAGGCAGAGGGCCACAGTAGTTGCGAGGGGGCGCAGAGGCGAGGGGGCGAACAAACGGTTGTCATTGCGAACCGCGTCCCGGGTGAAGCAATCTATTACTGTGAACGGGGAAGCGTGAACTTTTCTTTTGGATTTTGGATTTGGGACTTTGGATTGATCTCTAATCTCTAATTTCTAATGCTCTATTGCTCTGTTTACCAACCGTGAACTGTCTTTTGGATTTCGGCTTCTCCTGCCGGAAGCCCGTTATACCTTGACGAAACATCCCCTAAATGAATAGATTGGCGGCCGTGAAGAAGAAGATCCTCCTTATCGTCCTCCTCCTCGCCGCATCGGCCGCGATTTTCCTCGCCGGAGCACCCTCCACAGAGGGGGATCTTTACCTCGATTCGGGCAGCTATTTCCGGACCCTTCCCTTTTTCCACGAGAGATCCATCTCCTGGCAGAAAGTCCGCGATGTCGTTCTGAACAATCCCTATCCGGGCGGGAAACGATTTCTCCCCAACCTCACCTTCCTCCTGGAGAACTACCTGGTGGGCTTTACCGCCTCCTCGGGACGCTGGGTCAACATGGCGATCCACGCCCTGAACGTGCTCCTCGTCTTTTTTCTCCTCCGGAGGGTCCTCCTCCTCACCGGCCGACGGGAGCCGGAGGCCGGGCGGGGGGCTCTGGCAGGCAGCCTTCTCTGGGGTCTGAACCCCTTCATGGCCGATGCAGTTTATTACGTCATCCAGCGGATGACCCTGATGTCGACGACCTTCTACCTGCTGGCCGTTCTGTCCTACCTGAGGGCGAGGGAGACCGAGGGGAGGAAAAAGTGGTTCTGGTGGGCGGCCCTGGCCGTCTCCTTCACGGCGTCCGTGGCGTCCAAGGAGAACGGCGTCCTCATCGTTTTGGGCATCGCCGTCCTCGAGCTGACGGTGCCCTCGGCGCCCATAGACCGGGCCGCACCCCTCAGGAAATATCTCGCCCTGGCCGCGGCGTTCGCCGCCTGCTCCCTTCTGGCCATGGCTTTCCTGGGTTACAACCCCGTCGATGTGGCAAGGGGAATCCTGTCCCCCGGTGTGGCCCGGGAGTTCACCGCGGGCGAGAGGCTACTCACGGAGGGCAGGGTCCTCGTGGACTATCTGAGCCGGGAGATCCTCCCCCTGCCCCAGAGACTTTCCTTCGTCCTCAAGTACCGGATCTCCCGGTCTCCCATCGACCCGCCGACAACGGTCCTCGCCTGGCTGGCGGTGGTCGGCCTCGTGTTCCTTGCGGTCAGGCGGAGAAAGCAGATGCCGCTCTTCTCACTGGCCGTTTTGTGGTTCTTCGCCAATCACCTCCTGGAATCGACGATCATCATGCTGGAGATCGCCTTCGTCCACCGGAACTACCTGCCGACGGTCTTTCTCTTCCTCCCCCTGACCGCCTGGGCCGCCTCCCGCCGGGAAGAACGAAAACACTTCCTCGCCTGGTCGTGTGTCGCCCTGGTCCTCCTCCTTTTCACCTATGGAACCCACTCACGTGCCAGGGTATGGGGGTCGCCGGAGAGGTTCTGGAACGACGCCGTCCAGAAAGCGCCGGGTAGCCTGAGGGCCTACATCAACCTCGGCATCCTTCGCGATCTCGCCGGCCGGGAGGAGGAGGCCCTGAAAATCTACGAACAGGCACTGAGGAAGGGTTTCGAGGAGAAGCCGGGTTTCTGGGGGGACCTCTACTGCAACATCGGCATCGCCCTCATGGATCTGGGAAGGTACCGGGAAGCAGAACAATACATGGAGAAGTCCCTGACCGTTTCCAAAAACGATTTCTACCTCTTCAACATGGCCAGGCTGCAGCGCCACCTCAAGAATCCCGACCGGGGCCTTGACGCCCTTGGCATTCTGGAGAAAAACAACCCCACCTTCCCCGGCCTCCACCTGCTGAAGGCCAAGCTGCTGGCCGACATGGGCCGGCACACGGAGGCCCGGGTGGAGCTGGTCGAGGAGCTGAGGCTCTACCCGAACAACCGGGAGGCCAGGCTGCTCCTGCGCAGCTATGGGGCGAGATGAGGGGGGGGTGGAGATCGTTCCCAGTTCACAGTTCACAGTTAGTATCTGGAACATGGAACGTGAATCACCAGACGAAGTGACACAGGGACCCGAGGGGGCGAGGGGGAGAAATGAGTCCAGAGCCCAGAGGCCAGTGTCCAGAGGGAACGATTTAAAGTTAATGGTGCCGAAGTATCGATGTAGCGAAGTATCGAGGTGTTTAGATCAATAGCAAAAGAACCTGAGGTTGAATTCCTCGATACCTCCATACCTCGTTACACTGATACTG
>CP070719.1:1003127-1007299 GCA_020350725.1 bacterium | reverse complement strand
TCACAAATCACTAATCACGGCTTTTTCCAACCGGGAACTGTCTTTTTGGATTTTGGACTTTGGATTTTGGATTCATTAACTAATCACGAATCACAAATCACAAATCACGAAAGTTTTATTTTGGATTTCGGCTTCAGGCCTGAAAAAGGAACCCCCATGAGGGAGAAGCACATCACATTGACCGACCCCGGCGAGGCCACAGCAGGCCGGTGGCAGGGCCTGCGCTTCGGATCAGAATCGTGTCCCCATCTCCTCCCCCCGCCCGAAGCAATGGAGAGAATCAGGGGGGAAAGCGCCGGCCGCGCCCTCGCCCTGGTGACGCCGGTGTGCGGCCCCGGGGAAAGCGAGGACGTCGCGGCCCTGGCGGACCGCGCCCTCGAACTGGAATGGGACGAGGTGGTGGTGAACGACTGGGGGATCCTGTCGGGTCTGTCGCCCCGGTGGAAGGGCCGTCTTTCCGCCGGCCGATGCCTGGTTGGCCTGCGCAGGGGACCGGGCCTCGGGGACCCCTGGGCGGAACTCGACGATGAGTCCAGAAGATACTTCGCCTGGGGCCCCCTTTACGATTCTGCCCTCCTCGAACTGTTCTCGGAAAGGGGTATTGTCCGGCTGGAGGTGGACCCGCCGCGCCACTGGTTTCCCCTCCCCGACATGAACGCCTTCAGGATATCCTTCCACGGCGATTTCCGCCTCGTCTCCCTGTCGGCACGATGCCCGTGGCTCTACGAGGGCTCGGCAGACCGGTGGGCCGACCCGGATCCCCGCCGCCGGGGCTGCCTGGAGTCAGGGCCCGTCCTCATGTTTTCCGGGTACCTTACCCGGCCGCTCATCCACCGGGGGAGGGAGATCCTAGAAGAAGCCTCCGATGCGTGGTCGGAGGAGGACCTGGCGGATGGTGTGGACCGAATAATCTACTCGAATCTCGACATTTCTGGCACGGGAAGTGCTTACAATACCGATGAGCCGGAATCCGGTTTTCGGGATCCGGAATGAATCACCCTTTTTCAGGAGGGCAAGGGGGTAAGAGTGCATGAAGCACCGCGTGTGTGCCGGCCCCTGACTCCTGATCCCTTTTCCGTGGAGGGAGACTGAACATTGCATCGCAAGCTCAACCGCATCTACTACGAGGTCAAGGAACCCACCCTTACCTGGGACGACATAGGAGGCCTTGACGGACCGAAGAGGATCGTGAAGGAGATGGTGAGCCTTCCCCTGAGCAAGAGGGAGCTTCTTCGCCGGCACGATCTCACGATCCCGGCCGGGGTCCTTATCTGGGGACCTCTGGGGGTGGGGATCACCATGCTGGCCGAGGCCGCCGCCACCGAGGCCGGTGTCTCCTACGTCTACATCTCCGGCCAGGAGATGCTCGGCAGGCCCGGGGAGCTGGAGCGGGCCTTCCGGGACGCCGAACACGAGGCCCCCTGTGTCCTGTACATCTCGGATACAGAGTGGCTGGCTCCAAGGGCCGGGTCCGATTACCAATGGGGGCCGGGGAACTACCGGGGAATGCCGCCCACCTTCGCGGACCGGGAACTCACGGAGGTCTTCATCCGGGAGATCGACAGGATCCAGACCAGGGACGATATCATGCTGGTGGGGTCCGCCTACCGCGTGGATGTGGTGGACCAGGCGATCATCAAGGAGAAAAGACGCTTCAATCGAAAGGTCTTCGTCGCTCCGCCCTCCGAGGCCGACCGGGAGGGGATGCTCGGGATCTACGTCCAGCGCATCCCCACCCTCAACGGACCGGTGGACATCCCGGAACTGGCCCGGCTTACGGAGGGTTTCGTCGGCTGGGATGTGGAAAACCTGTGTAAGCGGGCGGTCCTCAACGCCGTGGACCGGGAGTCGGAGAAGGTGGAGATGGAGGATTTCACCAGGGCCTCCCGGCAGGTGGAGCCCTGGCTGACGCCCGACATGACCGAAGGCTACTTCCGGATCTATCGAGATGACTGCCCCCATCACTACTCTTTCTGACCGGGATCTGGAGCTCCTCTCGGCTTTCCATGGCCACCTCTGCCCCATGGTGCTCGTCGGCGCCAGGCTGGGAAGAGTCGCCTCCACCCGACTGGCCGGTCTGGCGGAGAGTCTAGACCCTCCCTTCGCTTTCTTCAGGGGAGGAGGCTGCGCCGTCGACGGTGTCCAGATGACGACCGGGTGCACCTGGGGGAACAGCAACCTCCTCCTCCTGAGGGGGAAGGATCTCTCCCTCACCCTCACCCGGGAGGGTTCGGCGAGGGCGATCGTCGCCGCTCCCCTGCCCCAGGTCCTTCAGGACGCCCGCCAGGTCAAAGGAGCGGTGATGGATTCTCCCTTCTCCGCCTGGATCATGGAGGGGAGCGTCGAGGAGCTCTTCTCGGTCGAACCGGTCACCGGTCCCGCGGATCTGTCCCGCTACCCTGAGGAATAGGGACACGGGGACAAAGGATACAGCCCATCGAGAGGGGGCGGACGGGCGAGTGGGCGATGGGGAGAGGGGGAGAGGGGGCCCTTCGACAGGCTCAGGGCAGGCGGTGAACTGTGAACGAGTCTTTTCGAATCACAAATCACGAATCACTAATCACAGCGGTCTCAACCCTTCGACAGGCTCAGGGCAGGCCGTGAACTGAGAACCGTGAACTGTAAACTTTCTTCTACCCTGGAACCTGAACCTTGGAACTCGGGATATTAACCGAAGCCCTGACCCTCTATGTCCGCGAACTGGCGAGGATGGTACCGGCCTTTCTCATCGGCGTGGGGGTCGCGGCCACCATCAAGACCTTCCAGTGGGACCTTAAACTCCGCGCCTACATGAGGCAATCGGGGGCCGCCACCATCCCCCTGGCGGTTTTCCTCGGCGTCTTCAGCCCCCTGTGCGCCTGCGGCGTTCTGCCCATCGTCATACCCCTTGCCGTGTCAGGGGTCGCCCTGGGGCCCCTCATGGCCCTCCTCGCCACCTCCCCCCTGATGAGCCCCGACGCCTTCTCGATAACCTGGGCGGGACTGGGGCCGACCATGGCCTGGGTCAAGCTGATCAGCGCGGCGGGGATGGGAATCACCGTGGGATCCGTAACATATCTGTTTGAAAAACGTAGTAAATTCCGTGACGACATCGTGAAGATCGGTCCCGTGCACCTCGAGGACGGGAGCCTTGCGTCGGCCTACGACATCGCGTGCGCCCACGACATCAGGATCCCCACCATGGTCGTCAAGCAGCGGGAGAACAGGCTCCTTTTCTTTCTGGAACGAGCCCGGGACACAGCCCTTTTCATGGGAAAGTTCCTCCTCGCGGCTATCGCGCTGCAGGTCGTCATGGAGATGTCCATACCCACGGACTTCATCAAGGTGCTGGCCGGTCGGTCGGATGCCTCCTCGCTCCTCGCCGCGGCCCTCCTCGGTGCCCCCCTGCCTGCCCACCAGGTTCCGGTGGTGCCCATTTTGAAGGGGCTGATGGACCTCGGCATGGACAGGGGGGCGGCAGTGACGTTCCTGGTGGCGGGACCGGTGACGAGCCTCCCGGCCCTGCTTGTCCTCTGGAAGGTGTTCCACCGGCGCCTTTTCTGGCTCTACCTGGGTCTCTGCCTCTCGGGTGCGGTGGCTGCCGGGGCGATCTTCAGGGCGACCGCCGGGTGGTTGGTTTTCTGACAGAGGGGACCCATTATGACGGTTTTCCGTCAGGTTCTCGCCCCTCCCGGCGAGCCCGAACGGCCGAAGTTCTTTTGACCGTAAATTCTATGTGTGCTAAATTTTGACAGTATATAGGTTCGGTATTTCAAAAGGAGGAGACCTATGAAATCGGGGGGAAAAACACATGTTTTTCGTGCGGTTCTGATCGTTGTCCTCCTGCTCCTTCCCGCCGCCGGGGTCGCTCTTGACTTCACCGATGTCACCGAAACGGCGGGGGTAGGGGATCGGGGCCACGGCAAGGGCGTCGCCTTCGCGGACATCGACAACGACGGCGACTTCGACCTCTACGTCTCCAACAAAGGCGGGGAGAACGTCCTCTACCGAAACGAGGGCGGCGTCTACATCGATATTTCCTCCCGGGCCGGGGACCGGGTTGGGGACCCGGGCCTCTCCATGGGATCCTGTTTTGCCGATTACGACAACGACGGGGACCTGGACCTCTACTTTGTCAAGGGCGGCCGCTATGAGATCGAAGCCAACAGGCTTCTCAGAAACGACAACGGCCG
>CP070719.1:991428-1003027 GCA_020350725.1 bacterium | reverse complement strand
TTGAGGACTGCGACATCGTTCCGATAGGCGAGCATTAGAAGGAAGAAATGATGAGGTAGAGAGGAAGTACAGAACCGGGACCGGGGGGCTGAGGATTGAGAATGGAGTCCGGGTCCGGGAACTTGACCTGGACCAGGTGAAGGGAGGGGCATTGCCCGGGACTTAGACCGGGTCGGAGACCAGGTCCATAAATAGTCCTAAGTGCTAAGTGCTAGGTGATAAGTATCAACGCTCTTACTTATCTCTGAGCACTTATCTCTTAGAACTGATTTCACCCTTATCCCTTAGCACTTATCTCTTAGAACTGACTTCACCCTTATCTCCTAGCACTTAACACTTCCCCTTCCTCATTTGCCCCCTCCCGCGTTGTCGGGTAGAATTTACAGTATTGGGGGGGTGATAATCATCGCTAACACAGTTTCGGGACCGCTGCTCTGGTCGAGCAGGCGGTCCTTTGCTTTTGGGGATCCGTTCTGTCGGGCTTTCCGCCTGAAGGGGGTGCAATGATGAAGAAGTGTGTCTTACCGTCGCTAGTTCTTTTCGCAGCTGCCGTCTGCCTGCCGTCGACGGGGTGGGCCATGAACTCGGGGGCCCACCTCTACGTGACCGAGGAGGTCTTCGGCTTCTTTGACCCGGATCTCGCCTACGGCAGCGCCGCGCCGGATCTCTCCCTGTACGTCGACCCTCCCGTGCTCTGGGAGACCGGCTTTGACGACACCCACTACAACTACGTCGTCCTGTGGCCGCAGGGGTGGACCGAGCCCTGGAAGCGGTTCACACTGGGGTGGATGGTCCACAACGAACAGTGGGGGGCCGATTACCCCTCCCACATCACCTACCCGCTGGACGCAGGGGTGAATAATGGCGGGTACGTCAACCAGAAGGCAGCTTTCCTTGTCCCGGCCATCCTCCCGTACATCGATCTCTCATTGCCCGAGCCGGTGAGGCTTGCCCTCGCGGGGGAGATCGCCCACAACGCCATCGAGTTCGCCATCGACTTCCTCATCCAGAACCAGCCCGTCGGTGCGGAGCCCCTTGACGAGGACCTCGGCCTGAAACTCTTTACCGCAGCCTATTATCGGTCCGACGAGGACATCCGCCGCCTGTTCAACATCCTGGTGGCCAGGGGCAAGGTCACCGATGCGGAGACCCTCTA
This sequence comes from bacterium, assembly GCA_020350725.1. GTDB lineage: Bacteria > BMS3Abin14 > BMS3Abin14 > BMS3Abin14 > BMS3Abin14. The sequence goes on along the minus strand of CP070719.1, from coordinate 1,001,871 downwards.
CGGTGCCGAGGATTTCTTCCGGGGTCTGATCCTCTATTTCAGTGAGGCCCTGATATATACGGCGGATTACGGCCTCTACCCACTGGCCGTTCTGGGGTCCTTTCTGGCATATGAGCTGTACGGTATCGAGATACCTGAAGGTGACGTCCTGGTCCTGCTGGAGGGAGCAGTCGGTCTCTGCGCACCGGATTTCGACCAGTTCCTCGCCGACGCCATCGACAATATAAAGGACGAACTGGGGTTGGAGTAAAAAGAGGGCCAAAGGGTAAAGGGAAAAGGTGGCAGCCGGGAACAGACAGCAGGCAAAGAGAACCGGGCAGGAAGAGAAGGAGGGTAGGAGTACAGTAGTGCATGAGTGCAATAGTGCAGTGGTCTCCTGCACGGATGGCCCGCTCAGCGTGCGGGTGCACTCCTGCACTCCCCCTCGCCCCTTCTCCCCTCCGCCCCCCCGGAAAAACAATCGACCCCTTGCGCCGGCCCGACGGCGGAGGTAAAATTTAGCTGCGATCAAGCGATCAATGGAGGGGGAACACGTCGGCGTCAGGATTTGACCTCTGATAATCGGACCAGGGTCAAATCGGGCGCCGTCCTCCTTTGGGGATCATGCAGCGGGCAATCTACAGAAGGGTCATCCCCGTTCTTCTCCTCGTGGGGGCCATGTTTTACGTCTCCTGCGGCGGAGGTGGGGGGGAAGGCAGCCATCCCCCGGCCATTTCCGGCCTGGCTTACTCACCTGACTGGGTCACCCAGGACGACGGCGGCGGCACGGTTGAGGTGACGTTCTCGGTGAATTTCTCGGACCCCGGCGGGGATATCGCGCAGATCCGGCTGATCACCTACGATTCCGGGGGCCTCCTCGTGGGAGACATCGTCCTGGATATCCCGGGCGCGGGGGGGATCACCTACGGGTATGTGTACGGGAGCCTCCAGGTCGGCTCCACCGTGGTGGATGATTTCTCCTTCGAGGCGTGTATCTACGATGCCAGGGGCGACTCCTCCAACCACCTGACGGGTGTCTTCAGTGTCTTTGCGCGGATAGGCCTTCAGGCGGCAGGCGTGGCACCCTACAATATCGTCCTCAACTGGACGGACCCCTACGGCGGGGCCAAGGACTTCATCGTGGAGAGGAGCACTTCGCCGGACGGCGGCTTCTCGGAGGTCGTCACCGTGGAGAGCACCGCCCCCAACTTCGTCGACTCGGCCCTGAACGGCCTGTCGCCGGGGTCGACCTACTACTACCGCGTGAAGGCCTCCGATGCCTCGCCGGAGGGGTACTCCAACCCGGTGGATGCCGCCACCCTGGCGTCCGGTTACGACACGCCCACCGTCCTGGATGCCGCCTTCGGCATCGAGAAGATCGCCGGCTTTGGCGGCCCCATCTACGGGGTGGAGATCGGCCCCGGTGGGAACCTGTTCGTGTCCTCCGGCCGCACCATATACGAGGTCGACGGGGCTACCTACGCCGTGACCACCTACGCGACCGATGTGGGCAATTCGGGCGAGACGGTCTGGGATCTGGCCGTGGACGGCGCCGGCAGGCTGTTCGCCGTGTCCTGCTTCGATTCGGCGACCTGCGACATCCTGGAGATCCACGCCGACGGCAGCAGCAGCTATCTCTACACCGGTACCCTGTGCGGGGCCAGCATCACGGCCGCCTCGGCCAGCATTCTCTTTTCCGGCCATACCACCGGGTCGATCTACCAGGTGAGCTATCAGGGGGTGGCCTCGACCTACCTTGCCGGTTTTGACGGCCCCTCCCCCGGGACGCCCAATGTCTACGGTGTGTCGGTGCTGCCGTCGGGGGACCTGACCTTCGGGCACCGGTACGAGGGCAGGGTCTACCTGAGCACGGCGGTTGGAGTCCATTCCATCGCCAACCTGCCCCAATACCTGATCTTTCAGGTCGCCGACGGCAGTCCGGGTGTCCGGCTTGTCTCCGCGACCTCGGAGAGCACCTCCGTCTTCAGGATGGACAACGGGTTCCTTTCCGTCCTCGCGGCGGGACTGGATGGGGCGTTCGCCATCGACAGCCTGTCCGTCAACGGGGCCTCGGGTATCGCGGCGGACGCCGACGGCACCGTATTCGTCGGCAGCGGCCGGGATCTCTGGAAGATCTCTCCCCTTTAACCTTTCCCCTTTCCCATTTCCCCTGTAACACCCCCCCGACGTCCTTGCCCTCATCCCCGGATTGCCTATAGAATGCCTGCAGTTCAGGAGGGAGGTTAACCATGGGCAACCGTTCGAGGGGTTTCACCCCGGTGATCCGCGCCATCCTGGCGCTCGTCGCTCTCCTCGCCGCCGGACCGTCCCGGACGGCGGACGCCTCCGCCAAGGTCCTCGGCAGCCTCGTCCAGATAGAGGTCCAGGCCAACCCCCTGGATCTCGTCTCTCCCTGGCAGGGGACGGGTGTGGAGACGGGGTACGGTTCCGGGGTGATCCTCGACGGCCGCCGGATCCTCACGGCGGCCCATGTCGTGGCGGACGCGGTGGGCATCGAGGTGAAACGGGAGGGCACGACCAAGCAGTACACCGCGTCGGTGCAGTGGATCGCCCACGAGTGCGACCTGGCCGTCCTCACCGTCGAGGATCGGTCCTTCTTCGAGGGGAGTTCCTCCCTCGCCATCGGGGACACCCCCCGGCTGGAGGACGCGGTCAAGGTCTACGGTTTCCCCATCGGCGGCGACTCGGTGTCGGTGACCTCCGGCATCGTGTCCCGGGTGGAGATCTCCCATTACAGCCACTCCTGGCGGCAGCTGCTCCTGGTCCAGATCGACGCGGCCATCAACAGAGGAAACAGCGGCGGCCCGGTGGTCTCCGCCGACGGCCGCCTGGCCGGCATCGCCTTTCAGCTGATCGAGAGCGCCGAGAACGTGGGGTACATGATCCCGGCGGAGGTGGTCAACCACTTTCTGAGGGACATAGAGGACAACGGCCGCTACGACGGTTTCCCCACCCTGGGGGTGGCCGGACAGGCGGTGACCAATGACGGCCTGCGGAAGGCCTACGGCCTGGGAAGCGAACAGGCGGGCTTCCTGGTCACCGGTATCAACCACGGCGGGTCGGTCCACGGAGTCGTCCAGCCGGAGGATGTCATCCTGGCCGTGGACGGGACGGCGGTCACCGAGGACCTGACCATGCCCCACGAGAGGCTGGGCCGGGTCCAGCTGGAGTATCTCGTCCAGATGAAACAGGTGGGGGAGGAGATGGAACTGACCCTCCTTCGGGAGGGTGAGGCCATCACCCGAACGGTCAGGCTCAACAACGAACCGGCCCTGGTCCCCGGCACCTACCACGAAAGCCGGGGGAGCTATTTCATCGTCGGCGGGCTGGTCTTCCAGCCTTTGACCCTCGATTTCCTCCTCAACGTCCCCTCCAGCGACGACGAGGACTGGTTCCCGGGGAACCTGGAGTACTACGCCCTGTACAAGGACCGGCGGACCCCCAGGCGTAACCAGGTGATCGTCCTGTCCAAGGTCCTCAGCGCGGCGGTCAACCGCGGCTACGGGGAGTGGACCAACAGGATCGTCGACTCCGTGCAGGGGGAGGTCCCCAGGGACATGGAGCACCTGGTCGGGATCGTCGAGGGCTCGAAGGAACCGCTCCTGAAGATCGTGGCCGACAGCGGGGACGTCCTGGTCCTGGATCTGGCGAGGGCCCGCGAGGAGGGAGAAGGCATCCTGGAACGGCACGGCGTCCCGGCGGACCGCAGCAGGGATCTGTTGTAGGGGAGGGCCAGGACGGGTGGGTCTGGGAAGAGGCAGGCGGAATGAGGCGGGGTTGATCCCATCGGATCCCTGTTTTTAGCCTGAAATCAGCTGATCCGGTTCGCCTCTCCACCCTTCTTGATACCGGGACAGTCGGGCCGACCCCGGTGCCGGATCTCAGATATGCCTCAGATCGACAGCGTCCCTTCCGGGAGTGAGGAAGAGACTGTCGTAGGCCGACGGGCTGATGTTCACGCGGACGATGCGGGAGCGGTCGCCCGGATGGGCGCGGTTGGCATCGGCCGCTTGCCAGGTGGCAAACAGCATGTTGGCGTTGTGTTTCCTGGACGCCTGGGATGCCCTCTTGCCCCTGCTGGACAGCCGGTAGACGAAAAGGCCCTGGTCCCCGCTGGTGCTGCTCGAGCTGCCGCCGCACCCGGTGAAGGGGATCAGGGCAGCGGCAGCCGCCATGACGGCCAGGAACCGCCTCCTGGTGAGAAGAATAACGTGGTACATCCCCGCCTTCGCCTCGGCGAACCCTTTCGGCTGGAATGAGAATATTGGGCAGGGGGAAGGGTCGCCGTTCCCCGCCGGTTCCACCTCCGACGCCCGGAAACCGGACTCAGGCGTGGGCCCAGGCTTTGACGGACAGGGGCACCGAGATGCCCGGCGAATCACCCGGCTGGTGACCCCCTCCGGGCCCCCGTGTGCCGGAATGACTAATCGCCCGTCTTTCCGCAGAGAAAATTATAGCAGATGCGCCCTCGGAAGGGGGCCGACAAATCAGCCCGGCAACCGTGGTCTGTTCGGTAACACGGCTCGGAAACGCATCCTTGTGCGGCCGGAACTCTGCGCCCATGACGTACAGCGTGGGGCGTATAGTGTATAGTGTATAGTGTATGGGGAAAGCATGGTGTGTAGAAAAAGCTTTTAAAATCAAACGGTTGCAGCCTTCCCTGTACCCTATATACTATAAACTATAGACTACACACTATCACCCCTGCTCCCTCCTCACACGGGGAACCCCCATGAAAGCCATCGTCGCCACCAGATATGGACCGCCGGACGTCCTCCAGCTCCGTGAGGTGGACAAACCCTCCCCCGGGGACGACGAGGTCCTGATCAGGGTCCACGCCACGTCGGTCACGGCCGCGGACTACCGGGTACGGGGTTTCCGGGTCTCTCCCGGTTTCTGGATCCCGGCGCGAATGCAGTTCGGCCTCCTGAGGCCCCGGAAGGCCATACTGGGGGCCGAGGTGGCCGGGGAGGTCGAGGCGGTGGGCAGGGACGTCAAGACCTTCAGGCCCGGCGACCGGGTCTTCGGATACGACGCGGGCCGTTTCGGTGCCTATGCCCAGTACGTGTGCCGGCCCGAGGGCGGGGCGCTGGCCACAGTACCGGCCAACACGACCTTCGAGGAGGCCGCCGCCGTCCCCCACGGGGCGTTAGCCGCCCTGTATTTCCTCCGGGACAGGGGCAATATAGGGGCCGGGGAGAGGGTCCTCGTCTACGGTGCCTCCGGATCGGTGGGCACCTTCGCCGTCCAGCTGGCCAGGCACTTCGGGGCGGAAGTGACCGGGGTGGCCAGCACCGGAAACCTGGAGATGGTCCGGTCCCTGGGGGCCGCCGAGGTCATCGATTACACGCGGGAGGACTTCACCCGGAGGGGTGAGACCTGGGACATCATCTTCGACACGGTGGGCAGGACCTCCTTCTCCCGCTGCAGGGGGTCCCTCAACCGGGGCGGGCGCTACCTGTTGACCGTCTTCGACATCCCCCAGATCCTGCAGATGCTGTGGACCTCCGTGGCGGGCACCAGGAGGGTGATCTGCGCGGTGGCATCGGAGAGAAAGGAGGACCTCCTCTTTATACGGGACCTGGTCGAGACGGGGGAGATCAGACCGGTCATCGATCGGCGCTATCCGCTGGAGGAGACCGCCGAGGCCCACGGGTACGCCGAGAAGGGGCACAAGAGGGGCAATGTGGTGATAGAGGGGGATTGGTCATGAAGGTTGCCATTGATCAGGAGTTGTGCAGAGCCTGCGGTATCTGTGGGGAGGTCTGTCCACGTCACATCCCGGTGACGTCCACGGACGGTGATCTCAGGATGACGGTGATATCACCCGAGCGTGCACATCTCTGTATGGAGTGCGGTCACTGCGCAGCGGTCTGTCCGCAAGGTGCGGTCGAAGTTGAATGTTTCAGGGGCAGGGAGTTCGAAACAGTCAACGGATCTGAGATCGAAAGCGAGCAGCTCCTCTCCTTCGTACGGGAGCGCCGCTCGGTCAGGAGGTACAGGGACGAGCCGGTGCCGCGTGAGATCATCGACAGGATGATCCATGCCGCGAAAAGTTCGCCGACCGGTACGGGAAGCATGACCACAGGGATCGTCGTCATCGATGACCGGGAGTCCCTGGCGGCCCTGTCCGAGCTCGTATACGGAATGTACGAAGGTCTGGAAAAAGGCCTGAAAAATCCCGTCGCCCGCTTTTTTATCAGGCGGCGGGCCGGGGAAAAGAGGTTCCGAACCCTTAGGGATTTTGTCATGCCCGGAATGCACTGGTACCTTCGCTGGTACAGGGAAGGCAAGAGCAACGAGGTCTTGAGAGACTGCCCGGCGCTGATGCTTTTTCACAGCCCTGCCTTCGAGCCGGTGGGAGAGCAGAACTGCCTCCTGGCGGCCTTTCACGCCGTCCTGATGGCCCGGACCATGGACATAGGGACGTGTTTTAACGACCTGATCCCGCCGGCGTGCAACAGGGACCCTGAGATACGCAAGCTGATCGGCCTCCCGGATGATCGGGAGGTGTATGCCGGCATCACCATGGGCTATCCGAAACATCCGTTCAGGCGGATCGTGCCCAGGGAGCTCGAGGAGGTCCGGTATGTGAGCACGGACCGGTAAGGGGAGCCCGGACGCGGCTTCGGACAGCCGGCCCAATGATACGGCTAGGGGGAAGGGGGTTACGATGTCAGTAGAGATCCTGATATGGGGATGTCTGGCCGGCTTCGCTGCCACGGCCACGATGGATGTTTTTGCGGCACTTTTTAACAGGGTGGGGTTGACCGCCGGGGCCAAGGGGCAGTGGGTCGGCCGGTGGTACCTGGGTATGCTGCAGGGCCGCTTCATCCACTCCGATATTGCAGACTTTCCAGAGCAGACCGGTGAGAAGCAGGCGGCACTGGCGGGACACTATGTCATCGGAGCTGTCCTGGCAGTGTTTTATCTGTCCGGAGCCCTGTGGCTGGACGTCCCCCCGGATTCATTTGTCTCTGCGGTGGGCTACGGGCTGGCCACGACCATCTTCCCCTGGTTACTGGTCCTCCCTTGCCTGGGCTTCGGTGTCTGCGGACGGAAGGGTCCGGTTGAGCTCAAACTGTTTCGGTCGAGCCTGATGAACCACCTCTCCTACGGCCTGGGGCTCTGGTGGACCGCGAATGTGGTCCCGCTCGGATAGGAGTGAGGCTGATGATCCTGCCCTATTTTCCGCCCGTTGCGGCCGTGGCCGGCCCGGGGCGAATGTTAACCGGACGGGTGCATTTCGACCGGCAGCGGATCGGCAGGGTGCTCGTCATGGAGAACGGCGAAAACCACCGGATATTCCGCGAGGTCCGGCTGGACCCGGGTCCCACGGTACCGTCCGAGTCGACGGTGAGGCTCACGCTGCGCTTTCAATTCGCCATGTTCCCGGCGGCCACCAGCAGACGGCTGTCCCTTCCCCCCATCCCCGCCACCATCGGCATGCCGGTTTTCCTGCCAAAAACCTGGACCCACTGTGAGGTGACCGGGTACAGGCAGGGGGATCTACCTGTTCAGGTCGGCAAAACAGGCCCGAACCTGCCGGATGTCGCCCGTGATCCGGGTTCTTAACAGGAGAACTGTTGACGGGTCGTTTACCCGGGAGCTGGATCCTGTGGAGGAGGGGACGGTTGCCCAAACAGCAAAGGATGTCGCTCAAAGCAGGGAGCTGCCCGAAGATCACGAGGTCTACGCTGCCTCACCAAGGGTTATCCGAGATACCCCTTTTAAAGGATGGCCCCAAGGGACCTTGGCCAGGCCCGATATCAGGCATCGGCACCGGAAATGTGAGATGCCCGGCTCGCCCGGCATGAGATCCCAGGGAGCACGGCAAGAGCCAGAGATCGTCTTTTGGATGGGAGGGTGATAATGGAAATAAAACAGGTAAAACTCGTCTATTTTTCACCAACTGGAACCACCCGGAAAGTCCTGGAGAGCATTGCTGCAGGGATCGGCACCTCCGATGTCGAGCATATTGATCTCACACTTCCGGAAGGGGCACAGCAGTCAGCCCCACCCTTTTCCGATGAACTCGTGATCATAGGTGCTCCCGTTTACGGCGGCCGCCTGCCGGTCGATGCGATCAGTCGGTTTAAACAGTTAAAAGCAGGCAGCACCCTGGCGATCCTCATCGTCGTCTACGGGAACAGGGCGTTCGAGGACGCGTTGCTGGAATTAAAGGATCTTGCCGTGGATTTGGGATTCATTCCGGTTGCCGGTGGGGCCTTCATCGGCGAGCACTCCTTTGCCACGGGGGACCTCCCCATCGCGAACGGACGTCCGGACAGCCGGGATGTTCAAAAGAGTGTGGATCTTGGAGCGAGGATCAAAGCCATGATCACGGCGCTGCCATCACCCGATGCACAGGTGGATCTCGAAATTCCCGGCAGGTTTCCCTACGAAGGCGGAGCGCGGGCCATGATCGTTTCGCCGGCGTTGAGACAGGATGCATGTACGGTCTGCGGCACGTGTGCGGGTGTGTGTCCAAAAGCAGCCATTACGATCAACGGAAGCGTGGTCACCGAAGTCGAGCTGTGCATCCGCTGCTCTGCCTGTATTAAAAACTGTCCCGCAGGTGCGAGGGTATGGGAAGACAGTATGATGAAAAAGATCGCCACCTGGCTGAATGAAAATTGCAGTGTTCGCAAAGAACCTGAAATTTTCGGGATAGATGGGTAGAGTCCAGATTATATTGCGGCTCGAGTTAACCGGCGAAGGAGGTGTGCCGTGAAAAGAGCTCTTGAAGCCAGGGGCAAGCTTGTCGATGATAAAGTTCAGTTCCAGGCTGTGGCCAGGGACAACCCTCCCGTACAGTTTGACTTCTTTTCCCCCATCGGCACCGGTCAGGGGTACACGGGTCTCGAGGGCCTCCTCATGAGCCTCGCCGTGTGCAGCGCGACGACGCTGGCTTACCTCCTGCGCAAGGAAGGCAAAACCGTTACCGGATGCGAGGTGACTGCTCAGGGAACGACGAAAGAGCTGCCGGCTGTGGGGTTCGAGTCGGCCGCCCTTTACTTCAGCCTGACCTCCGGGGACGTCACGGGGAGGGACGTGGACCTTGCCCTCCAGCGAGCCCGGGACTCGGCCTGCCCCGTCTGGCAGATGGTCAAGGGCAACTTCGAGATCACCACCGAATACGCCCTCCAAAAAGCGCTTTGACGGAGAACCTGCCGTGAGTACCGATACCGGAATAGATCCCGACAGGAAGTTCGCCGCTGTATGCGGCCTGTATTGTCCCGGGTGCACCCTCTACATCGGGAGCACTGAAGAACCCGGGAGGCTCGCCGGGATCGCCGGGAGGTTCGGCGTTACCGTGGAGGAGGCCCGGTGTTACGGGTGCCGGTCCGATGTCAGAAGCTTCTACTGCCAGGCCTGTGAGATCAGAAAATGCGCCGACAAGAGAGGTGTCGAGTTCTGCGCTTACTGCGCGGACTATCCGTGTGACATGCTCAAGCAGTTCCAGGCGGAAAGGCCCCACCGGGCAGAGCTTTTCGAGGCCGGGGCCAGGATCCGCGAGGCAGGTTGGGGCCAGTGGTTCGGGGAGGTCCGCAAACGGTACACCTGCCCCCAATGTCTGGCCATCAACTCCGCCTACGATCTGGCGTGTCGCAAATGCGGCCACAGACCGGGCAGCCCCTTCGCCGAAAAACACCGGGAACAAATCGCCGCGGTTCTCGAAAGATCGGTCCGGAGCTCAAAAGAGTAGAGAAGCGGGGTCCTGTTGTGAACCGCAATGTATTTTTCAGACCTGCATGGCGACAATTCACCCTGCGATCCGGGCGGCAGTCCTCATGGGTTGAGGAAGAGGAGAAACCCCAATGAATGAGCCACGAACCGCAATGATCCCCTACTGGGCCGGTCTGATCTTCGCCTTCGCCTTTGCGGGTGTCGGGACCTGGAGTCTCATGAAGGTTCTGAATACCCATTCATTTGCCGAGGTGGCCGGCACCGCCTGGAATCTGGAAGGGCCCCTGTTCAGGGTCTGGGCCTTCGCCGTTCCCTTCGGTTCCCTTTTGGCGGCCGTCGGGGCCCTTGTCCACGTGAAGGCGAACAGGGCTATTATCTGGGCCATCGGGGTGGGATTCCCGGTGATCGTTGTCACCACGATCATGGTGTACAGCGCCAGGTACTATCCGGGGGGCTTTTACGGTGTGGGCGGCATAAGCATCCTGGTCCTCTTCTTCTCCCTGGTCTGGATGTGGATGAAAAGGTATGCCGGGCAGGATCCCGGGATCAAGGTCGCCGGCAGCCTCAAGCTCATCGGCTACCTGTTCTGGGTCACCGGCTCCTGGTACCTGTGCGGCGACACCGCGAAGCTGCACCTGAAGGCCTTCGAGGGCACCTCCGTGCCCAGCCCGACGGAGACCATGGTGTTCCTGGTGCTGGGCTGGTTCTTCGTCGCCCTCGGCGAGTACAGGTCGGGGAGAGGCAGCAGCAAGT
>CP070719.1:899108-991328 GCA_020350725.1 bacterium | reverse complement strand
CACGGTTTTTGTGCTCATCGCCCTGGTGGCCGGGTTCGTCGTATCCCTGAAAACCCAATGGACGCGGATCGCCGTGCGCGTAGCCGGCAGCTGGATCGCCGCCATGGGGATACTGCTCTTGGGGTGGGCGGTCAAGGGGGGAGGGTAGTGGCTAGTAGCTAGTGACTCGTGACTAGTGACTGGAAAATCAAGTGGCTAGAAAGATCATTGGTTTTGGTCTTTCTAATCACAAGTCACTAGCCACCAGCCACTAAAACTCAGCCCCTAGCCCCTGGTTGTTTCTTCCCTTCCCCTGGCCTAAAATAGGATTTATGTCCCACGCCAAAGACAGCAGGAACCAACCCACCCTCTCTTTCCCGGAGTGGAACGAGCGTCTTCACCATCTGATGGAACGAACCGCCATAGCGATCTTCTGTGCCGCCTTCGACCCACCTATCGATCTCAACCTGCCGGAAGATGAGCAGGTCGATCTTATCTTCGAGAACGGATATATCACAGACGCCAACGAAGCCTGGGCCAGAATGGCTGGTTTAGAAAGTGCCGAGGATCTCATGGGAATTAAAGTGAGGAACCTTACGCCGCCGTCCATCACGGAGAACCTGCAAACCGCGAAAATGATCGTACGGTCACGTTTTACCTTGGAGAATTTTGAGACGGTAGAACTTTATGATAGCGGGGAAAAGCGTTATTTCCACAACAACACCGTCTGGGTTGTGAAGGAGGAAAGGGTCACGGGTGTGTGGGGAACAGCCATCGACTTTACCGACAGGAAGGATCTGGAGGAAAGGCTCAGGAAGCTGGAATCCGATTTCAGATCGTTTGTGGAGTCATCGGGCGGCCCTGTCCGGGATGAAAAAACAGGGGATGGTAAGGGCTTAAAGGAAACTGAAGAGTCACAGGACTTTATCAGGAGATTAAAACACCTGACTCCCCGCGAGCATGAGGTGATGACCTACGTCATAGCAGGCATGATAAACAAGGAGATCGCCGGCACCCTTGGGATCGCGGAGAGTACTGTAAAGATCCACCGCCGCCGCGTCATGGAAAAGATGGAACTTGACTCCGTCGCAGAACTGGTCCGCATGTGTGAAAGTGCCAATATCAGGCCAGTAAAAGTCTCCAGGCGATAACCAGCACCCCCTTCGTTTCTTCTCAATCGCTCGTTCCGGAACCAGTGCTTATAATACTTTAGGTGTATAGAACTACCTCAGGTTGGTCTGGTATAATATCGGACTAAATATGTTGGTTACCAACCAAATAACGCTCAGCACGACACTCAAAATTCTGGATAAAATTAAACAGGAACCTAAAGGAGTTAAGTATGGGTGAAAAATCGGTATTACTCATTATGTTGGTAATCGCGGCGGTGCTTGTGGTTCAACCGGTTTTCGCTGCCGAAAAGCCCAACGTCGTCCTCATGCTGGCCGACAACCTCGGATTTGGAGACCTGTCTGTCTATAACGGTGGCACTCGGGGTGGGATACGGACTCCGAATATCGACAAACTCGCAAACGAGGGAATGAGGTTTACACAGTTCCTTGTGGAGCCGGGCTGCACTCCTTCACGCGCGGGTTTAATGACCGGGCAGTATTCGATCCGTAACGGCATGTCGCTGGTGATCGTCCCCGGCATGGGGGGAGGCCTGGATGAGGGAGACTTCACTCTGGGGAAGTTGTTCAAGGATGCAGGCTATAACACGGCCTACGCGGGCAAATGGCATCTGGGGCCGGCGGCAAAGAGCCAGCCGCAAAACCAGGGTTTTGACCAGTGGTTGATCGGCTTTAGAGGAACAACGGACCAGGTCGTTTATGCCGAGCACATGAAGGTATCCGGCGTCCCTGAAAAATTGCGGGAGGGATTGATCCCCAAACTCCTGGTGGCCGATGGACCGGGAGAGCCGAAAGTGATAGGCGATTATGATTTTGAGTATCGCAAGGAGAAGGTAGAAGCGGTTATCACCGAAAAATCGGTTGCCTACATAAAGAAAGCTGCGAAGGATGAGAAACCGTTCTTTTTGATGATTGGATTTACCCGTCCTCACTTTCCCAACGACGTGGGGCAGGATTTTTTCGGGAAATCCGGGGCAGGCAAATATGGCGACAGCATACTCGAGCTGGACTATCGAACGGGTGAAGTTCTCCAGGCGATCAGTGATGCAGGCGTTGAAAACAATACCATCGTTGTCTGGATCTCCGACAACGGGGCGACAGTAACGGGAACTGCCATAGATGAAATTCATCAGGGCGACAATGGTCCGTTCAGAGGTGAGCTTGGTGATGCTTTTGAAGGTTCTATCCGTACTGCCGGGATGATCAAGTGGCCGGGTAAGATCAAACCGTCGGTTTCCAATGAAATGATCTCCATTCACGATTTTCTGCCGACGTTCGCACGTATTCTCGATGTAGAGCTGCCCTCAAACCGATACTTTGACGGAGTTGATCAGGCTGATTTCCTGCTTGGAAAACAGGACAGATCCAATCGTAACAGCCTGATCACCTTTATTGGCGCACGCATTGCCGCGGTGCGCTGGAACCAGTTCCGGATATACCCGATGAAAATCAACCCGACCGGCAACAACCCCAGGGTTGGTGGTTATCTGGGCACAACTACCGAAACTGCAGGCTTTCCCCAGGTATACAATATTGAGGCAGATCCAAAGGAGATGGTGGATATCGGCCCCACCGGAGGCGGCTGGGTCATGGGACCGTACATGCAAACGGTCACGGAGTATCTGGGTACGCTGAAAGATCATCCGAATCCGCCTGTACCGAATGTGACGAAATTTTAGCCTCTGGAAAGTTGTTTCATAAATCTAACCGCGGAGTGCGCGGCTTGTCCGCCATAGCTGAAAATCTGGCGTTAACGACGGCGGAAGGGACGCAGAGGATAAAGGATAAGACCTACAGGATTTCAAGAATTTCGGTCACGGTTCTCTCCGAGCCCGAGACCGAGCCCGAGCCCGGATTCCGAATTATAAAACTCAAGCGCGTGCACGGGTGCCCTTCGACTGAGCTTCCCTCGACCCTTCGACAGACTCAGGGCAGACAAGCTCGGGACAGGCAGGGCAGGCGGAAGCGAGCGCGGGTAAATCAAAATCCCCCGACAACCGGCACCCCAAAATATAGTATTATTTGTGTTAGCCCCTAGCCCCTAGCCACCTGGAGTTCTCCATGCACCGCTATCCATTGATCGTCATCCTCATTTTTTCCCTCCTCCCCATCTTCGCCTGCGGCGGCGAGCCGCCTGCGCCGTCACCGGCGGTGACCAAGGTACTGGCGTTAAAAGCAAGGATCGCAGAGGTCGTCAACGACGAGGAGCGCCAGGCCCAGGTGCTGAAACTGGCCGACAGGATGGAAAAGCAGGTGCAAAAGCTCGAGAGCCTCACCGGGTCGACTCGAAACAAGCTCTTCAAAACCTACAGCAAGAAAGATTCGGCCCCGGAGGATTTCGAAAAGATCTTAAATAAACACAGTAAGAAGAGGATTAAGACTGTCAACGAGCTGGTCGCCCTGCGCATGGAAATGAAGCAGCTGGTTTCGGAGGAGGAGTGGAGACGGATCGCTGAAGGGCTGGAATTCGTCAGGTAAGAGAATCAGTTCAAAAAAGTCTGAATAAAGGAGAAACAAGATGCTTATCGCACTTTACCTGGTTCTGTTCGGTGGGGGCGCAGGTCCGGCTGTAACCGTGGACATGTTCCTTGCCGAGACCAAAACAGCGGTCATCCAGATCGTCGAGGATGTGGACCGTGAGCAGCGCGTCGTCAACGTCATCGAGGATCTCGAAAAGTCCGTCACTGACTACAGGGAACAGCGCGTAGAGGCGTCGAAGGTCCTGGAGAGAGTAGACGCTGAGTACAGCTCAGGATCCGATGACTACATGAAAGCCCTTCAAGCACTGGAAAAGGAATGGCTCGATTTCGAGTTCGAGGTGGCGAAGTCCCACATCGAGGTGAACAACCTTCTCACCGACAATGAGTGGGATCAGCTGTTCGATCGTTTGAAGGAGTATAGAATGGGGAAAAAGGAAGGTTAACTCCGAGCCCGAACCCGGTACATAAAATCCGGGCGCGGGCACGGGCGCGGAAGCGGGCGCGGGATAATCATCATTTCCACTTACTTCTCTGTAAAGTTAGAGCAATGCGATATTCACTTATCTTTGTCTTTCTGCCAGCTGTCTTACTTTCTTTTCTCCTCCTCACCCCCACATTTGCCCTCGCTGAGGGTTTCCAGGTGACACCCTTCCTCGGCTACCGGATGGGCGGGTATTTCGAGGACGCGGGCACGGGGCTGACATTGGATCTTGATGAAGAAGAGAGCTGGGGGATTATCCTCGGAAAAGATATCGCACCGGGGAAGCAGTACGAGTTTTTCTACAGCTTCCAGCCCTCACGCCTCACCGCAGGGGGCCTGGTCACCCCCGGGGTTCTGGTGGACGTCGACGTGGAATATTTCCACATCGGGGGCAGGAATTACTGGGACAAGGGTACAGCCAGGACTTTCGTAGGGGGATCAGTAGGTGCCACCCATTTCGATCCCCAATCGTCCAACCTGAGCTCGGAAACCCGTTTTTCCCTAGGTCTTGGGGGAGGCGTCGAGGTGAGGGCCGGTGAAAAGGTCGCCATACGCCTTGAGGGGAAGGGTTTTGCCACATTTCTCGATTCCAGCGGGGCGATCTTCTGCGGAACGTCCAGCGGTTGCGAGGTTTTCATCGCCAGCGACGTGCTCTGGCAGTTCGAGGTGGGCGCGGGGGTGAGTTTCAGGTTTTGATTAAGCAGTTATAATTTTGTTGATAAAATATAATGATTTCCGAGCCCGAACCCGAGCCCGAGTCCGAACCCGGTACTTGATCTAAAATCCGGGCGCGGGAAAAATCGTACAAATACATATTAAGTGAGGTACCCCATGAAAAGCATACCGTTTCACATTATCATTGTACTAATCCTTATCATCCTGATCGCTCCGCCCTCCCTTGCCCTGGCCGACACCATCACCCTTAGCGACGGGCAGACTCTCAAGGGGACCTTTCAGGGCATCTCAGAGGGCAGGGTCCGGTTCGAGGCCTTCGGAAATGCCATGGAGTTCGACGCCGGCGATGTCCAATACCTGACCCTAGACAAAGCAGCACCAGCCCCGACGTCTGCCCCTCGACCGGCTCAGGCGCCCGCTCAGCCGCCGGCCCCGGCAATAGCCCAGGCCATGGGCGGGACCGTGCCGGCCGGGACCGTCCTGCTGGTCAAGACCAACACCGAACTGATCACCGGCAGGGTCAGCAAGGGGGACCCTTTTATCACCACCCTGGAAACGGCGGTGACGGTCAACGGCCAGGTTCTTCTGCCCAAGGGGACAAGGGTGTTCGGCCGGGTTTCGGACGCTGTGAAGGGAGGAAGGCTGGCCCGCATCGCCAGGCTGGTCGTCGAACTGAACGATATCGAGGGCAGGAGCGGCAGGATCCCCATCCGGACGGACCAGCAGGGTTTCGAGGGCGAGAGGCAGGGGACCCTCCGCAAGGTGGCCATCGGGGCCGCCATCGGTTCCATCGATGACGGTTCCGAGGGGGCGGAGGATGGTGCCGCCTACGGCGGCGTGGCAGCGGCCATGACCCCCGGCAACCAGATCAGGATCCCGCCGGGCATGCTCCTCGAGTTCAGGCTGCAGAATTCGGTGGAGGTGAAGTAAAGAAGTTACTAGTGGCCAGTGACCCGTGGTTAGTGGCAAAAAAATTCTATTACCGCGATCTTTCTGGCAACAAGTCACTTGAAGCCAGGCACTGGATTCAAGCTGGCCACCAACCACTGACAAATGGAGGCTTCCATGAAAACAAGGTGCTGCAGCATAACAAGGCTTTCAGTCGCTGTTATCGTTTTCCTGACATTGGCAATGATCCTGTCACCGACTCTGGCCCAGGCGGCCGAGGAGGTCGAGTATCTGTTCATCCCCTACCTGTGGACCGCCGGTCTGGACGGCGATATAGGGATCGGCACCACCGCCGTTCCGGTGGACCTCAGCTTCAGCGACCTGGCCGAGTTCGTCGATATCGGGGGGGCGGGTGTCTTCGAGGCCAGGGCCGACCGGTGGTCCTACATGGTCGACGCGTTCTTCATCAGGCTGGCCGAGATCCGGGAGAAGGGAACACTCACCGTCGACGTCGAGGTGGAGACGACCATCCTGGAGGTGGCGGTGGCCTACCGGTACGGTGAGCCGGGATCCTTAGAGGTGCTGGGAGGGGCGCGGTACATGGATCTGTCCACCGATTTTGATCTGACCCCCGGGCCGGATCTGGACAGTAAAGATGACTGGGTGGACCCGTTCCTGGGCGGAAGGATCAGGATCCCCCTCGGCGTGGACTGGAACCTCCAGCTGCGGGGCGATATCGGCGGCTTCGGGGTCGGTTCCGATCTCACCTGGAACGCCCTTGCCGCACTGGGGTGGGATGTGTCGAATACGGTCTCCTTGGCTGCGGCCTACAGGGTCCTGGACACGGATTTCGACGACGACGGGTTCCTCTACGACATCGCCATGAGCGGATTCGGGTTAGGGGTCGTTTTTCGCTTCTAATTAAGCACTCCGGGGTCAAGCCCTGCCTTCCGGCATAAACTGTTCAATCATGGGTAAATGTCAATAGGAAGGACCTGACCCCACTGTCCTCGGCAACAAGAAGGCATAACCCTTGGATCACTTCCCAACTTTCCTCGCTGTGCTCGCATTGGCTTTGGCCCACATCTCCGTGAGCCATGTTCGGTTTCTGGATGGCCCTAAGGGATATATCTGGCAGTCGATCGCCGGCGGCGCCGCCGTGAGCTACGTTTTCGTCTACATCCTGCCCAGCCTGGCCAGAAAGCAGATCGTTTTAGAAAAGACAGCCTATTTCGAGTTCTTTGCCCGGTACCGGGCCTACCTGCTGTGCCTGGGCGGTTTCCTGGTCTATTACGGCATCAGGAGATTGACCACCCTGCCGGGTTTCGGCAGGAAGACGCGCAACTGGTCGCTGCTGGTGGGCTTTTCCCTATATAGCATGCTTCTGGGGTACCTTCTGGGTGAGACGGATGACCCCGGCATCGGATTCCTGGTCCTCGTCACCGCTGGCATGTCCCTTCATTTCATCGGTACCGACCAAGGGTTCAGGGGCCACGACCGACAGTTCTACGACCGGACCATGCGCTGGTCCCTGGCCGGCTCCATTTTGCTGGGCTGGGGCCTGGGATCAGCGCATCTATTGGGACATGCGTCCGTGGCCGCCTGGATGGCCTTCCTGTCCGGGGCGATCATCATCAACACCCTGTGGGAGGAGGTCCCGGACGAGCGTAGCGTGAGGTTCTGGCCCTTTCTCGCCGGCGCCGCTGGGTTTACCCTTCTGGTTCTGCTGGTTTACAGTCTGGGGCAATACTGACCTTGCCATTCTATGCAAACAGCCTCTCGATACGGTATATTTATGGCCATGAGCTTTTAAGCAAACGAAATGCGCCGGAACGGGAGATGAGCCAATGAGGACGTCAGGCAGAACGACCTGTATCACACTTTTAATGTTGGTGTTTACCGTGGTCCTTTCAGGGGCGGCGCATGCGGACATCCGTCTGCAGGACGATGACAGCTCCCGGATCCACCGTCTCCACGTGCTCATGAACCACGGCCTCATCATGTTCCTGGACGGAATCAACCTGCTCATGGTCGCGGATATGAAGATGTCGCCCGCTTTCGACGAGATGACCGCCGATTACGCCAAACGGAACATGGCCAAGGGCAAGAAGGACATCGAGCAGGCCCTGGCGGGAGACCATATGGAGATCCTCGTCGAACAGGGTTTCGAAGACCATCCCCTGATGAAGGCGGCCAAGGATATGGGCCGGACCATGCTCGAGCTGGTCTATCTCCTCGAGGACATGGAGATGGATCAATTCGTCTCCAAGCACATGGACCTCCACCACATGCACCTCCTCCTTAACAAGGGTCTGAAGGACGTGGCCAGCGGGTCCAACATGATCATGGCCACCCTGCTCAGTTCCATTCCCCAGGTGGACCAGTACCTGCAGATGCACGGCAGGAACATGATCAAGGACGGTCGTGCCCTGATCGTGGGGATCACCCAGAGCGACGCCTACAGGCGACTGCAGGGGAAACCGGACTCACCGGGCGGGGATCGCCTTGTCCGGCAGACCAAACAGTGCGTCGATCTGTCCCTGAGGATCGTGGACATCCTGGCCAGGATGGAGATGGGGGAGGAGTGAGTCGGCAATTGGGAATAGATGGGAAAGGTATTCAGGATTCAGCAGGAACATCAAAGTATTCTTTAAAGCAAAAGCGATGAAATGTTTCTAATGTAACGGTTTAAGAAAGCTTTGCATGTTATTATAAATAAAATAAAAATTTAATTTTTTTGTTCAGGCTGGAATGTTCCTGCCGGTGTAATCCTTTTCCTGTCCTCTCATTCCTCTCCCTGCCGGTCCCGACCGGGGTCGAGGGGTGGTTGCCCCCCATTCACTTAGCACCTGTCTCTTGGCACCTAGCGCTTCGGTTGACCGTCCAACGGTCAGCCGATCGTGACCCGGTTCCTCCCCGCTTCCTTGCTCTGGTACATAAGCTCGTCCGACCGGCGGACGACATCGGCCATGGACTCGTCCGAGTGGGCCAGCGTGGCGCCGATGGAGATGGTGAACCTGACGGTCTTGTCCGCTACCATCACGCTGGACTGCTCGATGAGGGATCGGAACCGTTGAGCGATCACGGTCAGGATCCTCCGGTCGACGGTGGTGACCGCGGCGACAAATTCCTCACCGCCCCACCGGCAGAGAAGATCGTGGGGGCGGACAGCTCCCTTGAGGGTTGCGGCCGTGGTCTGAAGGACCCTGTCCCCCACGTCGTGGCCGTACTTGTCGTTGATATCCTTGAAGTGATCCAGATCCATGAACAGCACCCCGACGTGGGATCGATACCGCTCCATTTCCTCCAGTTTCGTCTTCAGGCCCATCTCCATGTATCGACGGTTGCCCAGTTTCGTCAGCTCATCCAGAAGGGCAAGCTCCTGGAGCTCCTCTATCTTCGTCGCCGACTGGATCTTGGCCGAATTGTCGCTGAAGACCTCGACGGCCCCGATAATATCCCCCTTCTTATTCCAGATGGGCGAAACCCTGACCAGGACCGGCACCCTGTGGCCCTGCTTGTGATAGAGGTAGACGTCCGTTTCCCTGGTCTTGCCGTCCTCCAGGGTGTCGGTCAGGGGGCAGCCGGTTTGACAGAGTTTTTCGCCCCGGTCGTCCATGTGGGCCAGGAAATTGTCCCAGCAGCTTCTGCCGACAGCCTCATCCGCCGCGTATCCCGTGAGCCTCTCGGCCCCCCTGTTCCAGTAGACGATCTTCCTGTCGCGATCGACGAAATAGACGCCGTCGTAGAGGTTGTCCAGGAGCTCCCTGTAGAAGCGGTCTCCTCGGAGGGATTTCATCGATTCGCGGCCCGTGACTCTCATCTGGGTTCAGCACCTGGTTTCTTTCCGGACGGCCTCCCTGCCGGACCTCCCGACGGAAGGGTTCCCCAGGGATTTCGAGGCAGGGGCGATCCTAAATAAGTCCTTTTCATAATTATTCTATACTGATATGTGAAACTTCAAGGCCATTTTCCCGTACCGCTGCCTGAACGTTGGATGCCAAACGATAAGGAGATAACCATCATGGATCGCCGTCAGAGGGCCGTTCAATGCTACCGGAGCGAATTCAACTGCGCCCAGTCGGTCCTGTCGGTCTTCGCGGACGACTTCGGGCTGGACCCGGAAACGGCCCTGAGGATGGCGTGCGGGCTCGGGGCCGGAATGGGCAGGATGGCCGAGACGTGCGGTGCCGTTACCGCGGCGTTCATGGTCCTCGGCCTGAAGTTCGGTATGACGGACCCGGAGCGGCAGGAGGACAAGGAGAAAACATACGAGCTCGTCCGTCGGTTCTGCGACCGCTTCCGCGAGAGGAATCCGTCTCTTCTCTGCCGGGATCTGCTGGGATGCGACATCAGCACGCCGGCCGGTTTCGAGGAGGCGAAGGAGGCGAACCTCATGGAGAAGGTGTGCGAGAGGGTGGTGGGGGATGCGGTGGAGATAATAGAGGAAATGATTCAGGACCCAGGTCCGTAACACTGAAGAACCAGGGTCCTGAATTGGCGTATAATACCTGGCATTCGGTGCCCGATCAGCATTTGGAGGCGCATTTGCACAGGCCCCTGCTTTCTTTCCTGACCTTGACCAGCTTCATATCTGTCACCCCCTTTCAAAAGTCTCGGTATCGCTCTGCCAGTGTACCACAGGACAGATAAAATTATGAGGGGCAATTTCCGTTACCGACCCACGCGATGTCCGGACGCGATCTCCCCGGATCCCGGTTTGGCCGATCACCGGCCCAGCGTGAACGCCCATTCCACATCCGTGCCGGGATCGTCCGGCGACGTGAAGGACCTCTCGGTGAAGCGGACCTCTCCGGTATCACGGATGGTCAGGACCGTCGATGAACGTGTCCCGTAGTTCGGGCTGGTGATGAAAACGGGGGACAGGACCCGCTCCCAATCCACTCCCACCCCTGTGTCGGGCAGGGTTTGGTCGGCCGGTCGTACCCTGTCGGCCAGCACCGTCATGAGAGAGTCCACGGAGGGATGTGTCTCACGGTCCAGGATGTCTCTGAACAGCGCCTTGATCCGCATGACCTTGGGCCATGGCGTGTCCAGGAGGTGGTTGCTCAGGCCGTAGATCCCCTTGTCGAGTTCTCTCCACCGTCGGTTTCTGTTGGAATAGTAAAAGAGGCCGCTGCTGTCGTCCAGCAGGACGTTGAAGCCGTTGTATCTGTCCCCGGCCCGATCGAGATCGGCCAGGAAGGTCTCCGGGTCCTTCACCCCCAGGAGATAATCCGTCAGCATGAGGCCTCGGGAAAGGAGATGGTCCCTCTGGGAGCCGGGATCGCGGAAATTGGTGACCGCGCCGAAACGGCCCTCCAGAGTGATGCCGAGCCAGGTGCCTCCGTAGCGCACGTCCCGTCCGGCCAGAAGGCGGGGATGCTCCGGCCAGAAGCCGGCAGGTTCAGTCGGCCTGTCATAGAATTCATCCCGGTTGCCGGCCAGGATAAGCCTGTATCCGGGCTGGGCTCCGTAAGCGAAGACGATGTTGCACATGGTGCGAGCATCTTATCAGACATTCGGGTTCCATGCCGCAGAGGATTGTCTGTGGCATCGTGATGGGAAAACATCGGAAAACATTATATGATCAAGCATCGCCGGCCGGATGCCAGGCCGGAGATGGACGGGAGGGGACGATGTCAAAGGTACCGAGAGAGGATGTTCTCCGCCATCTGCCCATCAGGGGCAGGGAGGCCTTTACCACCCTGGGCGGGAAGTTCCGGGAAAGAATCAAGAGAAGGCAATTGAACATCCTCAGGTCCTTTGTCCCCGTTCTCAAACACGTTCTCGAGCCCGACGAGGAGATCCTCCTGTCCGCGCGGGCCATCTCGCCCGTCACGGTTCTCGAGGAACTGACCACGGGGTGGCTGATCTTTTTCATCAGGAGATGCGTTCTCGTCGTCACGAACAGGAGGATCCTCCATTTTCCCACCACTCCCGGGTTCACCCCCAGGAATTCCATGTCCCAGATCCGGTTCACGGACATCGAGAGCCTCAAAGGGGGCCGGAAGATCAAGTTCAGGTACAAGAGCGGACGGGGCGAGACCTTCCACAGGGTGCTCAACGGCAAGAAATTGGGCAGGATCCTGTCCGCCCACATGACGGGCAGTTCCGCCTCAACCCAGTACCGCGGCCGTCATGCGGTCTGCCCCAAGTGCAATTCGGCCCTTGTCGAGGCCCGTTACCAGTGCCCCAGGTGCCGTCTGGAGTTCAAGAATCCCCGCACCGCGAGGTTCCTCTCGATCCTTTTTCCCGGCGGCGGCTATTTCTACACCCGGCATATCTTCCTCGGCCTCGCCGACGCCATCGTGGAAATATCCCTGATCGTCTTCCTGCTCCTCTTTCTCCTGGGCCATTTTTCGGGGGATCCCAGGTTCCAGGGAGGCTGGCCCGTGGCGGCCATCCTGTCGGCTGTCCTCCTCCTGGAGAAGCTCGTGACGATCTACCACGCAAACGTCTTCGTCCGGGAATATATCCCCGTGGAGAAGACGTTCAGGAGGATCTCCAGGGGCTAGGGTAGGGGGGAGAGGGGAAGTGCGAAACCGGAGAGAAATTTGAGATTGGAGATAAGAAATCAGGGATTAGAGATTGAAGATGAGAGACTTAGGGATCGGAGATCGGGGAATCGGCTCGGGGTCTCGGACCTCGGATTTGGCGCTCCGATCCCGCATCAGAAGATCGCCGCCAGGCGGCCGAGGGATTTCTTCAGGCGGGTGGATACGGCGAACAGCATCCCCTTGAGGAGTTTGAGGCCGAGAGCGGTGTCCTCGACCAGAAGTCGCTGAAAATCCTGCCTGGACAGGATCAGGAGGTCCACATCGTCCATGGCCACCGCGCTGACCGCCGTCGGGCTGTCGTCCAGGACACAGAGTTCACCGACGACGGCTCCCCGTCCGTAGATGCCCACGATAACCTGCTTGCCGGGAAACTCCGTTTCCTTCTTGATCTCGAGATGGCCGTGCACGACGAAGGCAACGGAGCTGCATGGATCGCCCTCCTCCCAGAGGATCTGACCCGCTTCCATATGGCGGGTGGCGAAATAGCGGGCAATCGTGGCCAGATCATCCGTGGCGAGGTAGCTGAAGCATCCCGCTATTTCCTGCATATTGGTGCAAAGGCTCTGGATGCAGTCGGCGTTTTCGCAGGTTTCACCGCCGGTGCATTCCGCCACGGTCGGTCCGTGGTCGCTCATTTTTCGGCGCTCCCTTCGGTTCTGAGTTCCTCGATCTTGGTTTCCATCTGCTCCAGGAGGCCCTGCAGGCCATCCTTTCGGATGATCTCAGAGTAGGTCTCCCGGAAATTACTCACCAGGCTGACCTCCTCTATGGAGACATCGAAGATCATCCACTTGCCGCCGCTATTGAGGAGTTTGTAATCGATGGGGATCTTTGCGTCACCGGTGACGAAGAAGGTGTCCACAATAGCCCTGTCGTCCTTGACCCTTTCCCGGGCGAACTCCACTTTTTCATTGGAGTATTCGTCGATCCTGCCGATATAGGTGGCCTCCAGGAGATCGATGAACAGCTGAACGAACCGATCCCGTTCCTCGGGACTGGCCTGTTTCCAGTTCTGGGCCAGGATCCGCTGCGACATGGATCTGAAATCGACGCTCTCCAGGACGAGGGACCGGACCCGATCCTGTCGCGCCCGATCGTCGAGGCCCTCATCGGTGAGGATGTCGATGGCCGTGTTCACCATGTGCTCCACCGTCTGCTGGGGCCCGGTCGCCGCCGCAGTGGCGGCGGTCAAGGGGAAAGTGAAAAGGAAAAGGGATAAAGTTGCGATCAGTTTTCTGTTCAACGTGATCTCCATTGCTGTTGGCACGGCGTTGATTATGCGCCGGCGGTTTCAATCCAGGTCCAATAAAATGACTCCAATCCGGGATCCAGAGTCCAAAAGGGAATTTGAGGAGGGTAAGCCCCTGACCCGGTCCTGATCGGAGTCCCTGAAATAGTCAAGGACAGGGTCCCATATTGACTCTCCCATATGTAATCTCCGGTTTCCGATTTCAATTGTCCGATCTCTACTTTCTCCTTTATCCTTTAACCTTTCAACTTCTTTTCATTCCCTGATCTTCCCCTCCCTGTTCTGGATGTAGGCGTTCCGGATCGTGACGTAGGGATCGAGGGATTCCCTCTTGATCATCTCGTAGGTCTCCCTGTCCAGGGACAGGGAGTTGACCTGGTTGACGGCCGTTACGACCATGCGTTCCGTTGTCGTGAGTTCGTGCCTGGTCTTGATGTACCGGTAAGACAGGGGATTCATGTAGGAATCTCCGGCATTTCCCGCGGCATCCCTGAGATTCGAGGGTCCGAGGAAGGGCAGGACGATGTAAAAGACCGGTCCCATACCGTAGTAACCCAGCACCTGCCCGAAGTCCTCCTCCTTCTTCTCCATGCCGAAGTGCTTCTTCGCCGGATCGAAGAGTCCTCCGACACCGATGGTGGTGTTGATGACCAGCCTTCCCAGCTCGGTCCCCGCATCCTTGAACTTGAACTGGAGGAGGGCACTGCCGAGCCTGATGGGGGTAAGGAGGTTGGAGAAGAAGTTGCGAAGGGACTTTCTGGCCGGCTCCGGTACGATCCGGAAAACCTTGACCGCCGGTTTCAGGACGTAGAAGTAGAGTTTGTCGTTGAACCAGAAAAACCCCCTGTTGATGGGTTCCAGGGGATCGGCGACGGTGACGGCCTCCCCATCCTCTCCCGCGTCATCGCTGAAATCGTCCTCGAATTCCCTGTCGAAATCGTCGCCTTCCTCGACGGCGGTCCCTCCCGACCGGGACGGCGCGTCGGCAGGGACCGGATCCTGGGCCCGGGAGGGTCCGGCCAGCATCGAGAGGAGGATCGCTGCTCCGATAAAGGTGGGCAGGAGGCGGTGCATGGACGACCGGTCCCTATTTCCCCTGGAAGATATATTTGCTGATGAGCTCCTCGAGGTTGATGGCCGACTCCGTTTCCTCCAGCTCCCCGCCGTCCTTGATGCGGTCATCCAGGCCCCCGGGGGAGATCTTGACGAATTTGTCCCCGATGATACCCGCCGTCCGGATGGACGCGATGCTGTCCTCCTGGAGCACGATCCCCTTGTCCAGGGACATGTAAACGACAGCTTCGTAGAATTCCTGATCGAGGGAGATCCTGTCCACCTTGCCCACCCTGACCCCGGCGATCTCGATATTGGCCCCCTCCTTGAGTCCGGAGATGGAGCTGAAGCGGGCCTTGACCGTGTAGGTGTCCTTCCCGAAGAGGTTGATGTCACCGAGCTTGATGGAGATGTAGGCGAAGCAGAGAAATCCCGCGACCATGAAGATGCCGACTGCGATCTCCAGATTAAATTTTTTCATAATAATCGGCCTCCTCCTCCTCGCTAATGTAGATGGGTCCCATGGTCGTCTCGACAAAGGATTTAATGGCAGGATGCTTCGAGAGCTGAAAGTCCTCCGGGGAGATGGAATTGACGATGGTCCTGTCCGCCAGGAGGGCAACGTAGTCGGTCAGTTTGAAGATCCTCGGCACGTCGTGGCTGACGATCACGGAGGTGTATTTAAACCTCAACTGGGACCGGTAGAAGACCCTGTATATCTCGTTGCTCTTGTTGATGTCCAGGCCCGTGGTCGGTTCGTCGAAGAAGATAACCTTCGGATTCAGAACGAGGGCTCTTGCCAGCCCGACCCTTTTGAGCATCCCCCCGCTGAGCTGGGCCGGGTATTTTTCGTTGACCCCATCCAGATCCATCAGGGCCAGTTTCTCCTCGACGTTCTGCCTTATTTCCTTCTCGGATGCTTTGGTCCTCTCCCTCAGGGGGAGGGCTACATTGTCGAAAACATTCATCGAGTCGAAAAGAGCCACGTTCTGGAACAGCACCCCGAAATTCATTCGAATTGCTTGGAGTTCCCGCTTGCTGATCCTGGACAGGTCCTGTCCGAAGACGAGGACTCTGCCGGACGTGGGTTTTAACAGTCCCATCATCTGCTTGAGGATAACGCTCTTGCCCGTACCGCTCGGTCCGATGATGACCGTGGTCGTTCCCTCGAAGATGTCCAGGTTCACGTTCTCCAGGACACTCTGGTCACCGAAGGATTTGCAGACGTCGATGAGCTGGATGATCGGTTCTCTGCTCTCTTCGCTCATACCGTTCTCTCGCCGGTTGTTCAGGACACCCGTCCAAGGATTTTGCCTCGCCCTCAGAGCATCATGGCGCTGATCAGATAGTCCCAGACCAGGACCAGGACCGAGGACATCACGACCGCGCTGGTCGTCGTTCTGCTCACGCCCTCCGCACCGAAGCCTCCCGATCTCTCCAGATGGAGGTGGTAACCCTTGGACGCGGCGACCCAGACGACGATGAGGGCGAAGACGAAGGATTTGACCAGACCCATCTCGATGTCGTCCCAGACGACATTCTGGTACATACCCTGAAAATAGGCCCCGCTGG
Organism: bacterium; assembly: GCA_020350725.1. Lineage (GTDB taxonomy): Bacteria > BMS3Abin14 > BMS3Abin14 > BMS3Abin14 > BMS3Abin14. The sequence goes on along the minus strand of CP070719.1, from coordinate 975,261 downwards.
TGAGGCCGAGAAGGGAAACGCCCACCAGGTACCCGCCCATGATGCCCACCATGTTGAAGATGAAGGTCAGAAAGGGCAGGGAGAGGATCGTGGCTCCGAACTTGGGGACCATGACGAACCGGTAGGGATCGATAGCCATGGTCTCCAGAGCATCGATCTGCTCCGAGTTCCTCATGATACCGATCTCGGCGCACATGGCCGATCCCGCCCTCCCTATGACCATCAGGGCCGTCAGAACGGGGCCCAGCTCCCTGAGGAGGCTGACCGCCACCGCCGAACCCAGCAGGCCTTCGGCGCCGAACTTCCTGAGGGTATAGTACCCCTGGAGACCGAGGACCATGCCCGTGAAGAGGCCGGTGAAGATGATGACGAAGGATGACCGCGCCCCGATGAAGTACGTCTGTCTGATGATGGCCCGTATCCTGTAGGGAGGGGTGACGAGACACAGGAGACAGGTGAAGAGGAATACGCCCATCCTTCCCGTCGTCTCGAGGAAGTAGAGGATCTCGTGCCCCAGCTTTCCGAAGAATCTCGCCAACATCGAATTGCCCGCTCCCGAACCCGTGCAGCGGTTCGGCTTTCTAAATCCCGTTTGTCAGATGAATATCAATGTACATGAATATCACATCTTCATTGACCCGTTAAGAGGATTAGACGGTCGGGGGAACCGGGGAGTCTGAACCAGCGAAACCGGAGGGGGGAGGTTGGGGGAAGAAAAAGGTGCGGATACCATGGGGAACCCGGATGCTCGGTTCTGGGTCTGAAAATGCGCAGCTCTAGATGTGGGACTTGATCGTCCCTCCTCGCTCCCGATTTCCGACCACCGGAAACCCTGCAGGGACGAGAAAGGGGGAGTTTCCTCCCCCTTCGCCTTGAAAATCACCTGGAAGGGCCTATTTCTGATGGAGTTCCTGGTACGATCTGTATTTGACGCCCTTCTGGACCTCGTTGATCCGCCGGTCGTCCATCCCGTCCATCCCCATGATCTGGTCCTGATAGGCCTCGTTGCGCTCCAGTTCCTGTCTGGCGGCGGGGCTGGAAGGTGCGGCTTTTCTCAGGGTGTCGGCGACCTTTCTCAGGATGCCCAGGGCGCCCTCCCGATCGCCGGAATCGACCTTTTCGGCCGCCTCCTCAGCCCTTACGCTTGATTCCATGACGGTCCTGGTCTCCACGACGTCCCTGTCGAAGCCCCGGCTGTACTCGTCGGCGTCACGGACGACCTCGAGGAGGACAGGGGTGGTGCGGTTCGACCTGATGCCGCCGGATGCCGGATCCCGGTATCGGAGGGAGACGTCGGCCACCGGAATTTCGCCCGTCTGCTCTGCGGAGACCCGCAGTTTGGCCATGAGTGTCCGGCGCTCACCGGCGGAGAGATCGCCCAGACGGATGATCACGGAGTCGCCCTCGCGGTCGAAGGAGTGACCGATGACGGAATCGAAACGGCAGCCGCCGAGCAGCCTGATGACGATCTCCACTTCCGTCGCCACTGTCCTCGCGGCCAGGGTGAACTCCCTGTTGAGGGCGGCGAGGATGTCGCCGGGATCGGAAATGTAATAATAGGATCCCCCGCCGCCCCGGGCAACCCTCGTCATCAGGTCCTCGTCGAACTGGTATCCGACACCGAAGGTCGAGATCGAGATCCCGTCTTCATACATACCCCCGGCACGCCTGGTGAGCTGTCGACGATCGGTTACGCCCACGTTGGCCAGGCCGTCGGAAAGGAGAAGCACCCTGTTGATGTAACCTCTCCGCCTGGCTTTTTTTGCCTGACGGTAGCCCTCCTCGAGCCCCCCCGACAGATAGGTCCGTCCACCGGGGTGGATGCCGTCGATGAGATGGTGGAAATAGTGGCGATCCGCCACCGGACGCGGTCTGGTAAGCACCCGAACATCGTTGTCGTAGGTGACGAGGGACAGATAATCGTCCCCGCCCATCCGCTCGACCAGGCGGTGGGCAGCCATCCTGACATGGTCGATCTTGCCCTCGTCTGCCATGGAACCGCTCTTGTCGATGACGAGGGACAGGTTCAGGGGGGGGCGGTCGTTGACGGGCTCCCCGTCCGGTGCGATGATCCTGATCTGAAGGTCTCCTGTTCCGGGTCCGGGAATGAGGACCGTCCGGTTGCCAGGCCTTACTTCCAGGTCAAGGGCTGACCCTCTCACGGACGGGACCGCGAAGCATGTCACCAGCACCGTCAGAAGGACAAATGTCGGAAAGGGGGGAATGGATGATGCTGTTCTGGGATCTGCTCTATTCATGTCGTACCTCCTGGCGTTCCATGGGGCGTCAAAGTACCCCTGTTTGCCCGGTATACACGGTGGGGGAGGGGTTTATTCCCGGGGAATCAGTCCAGAGTCCAAAATCCAGGGTCCAAAACTGGATTCTTTGGATATGTTCAGTCTTTCATGCATTGTTTTTGGATCTTAGGTTTTGGACTTTGGCATCCGTTGCCGATCGCCAATTTCCGGTTTCCGGCAATCCGACGGGAATAAATCGGGGCTGCCTGTGGTATAAAACACGACAGGAGGCGATTTGACCGGATCCAGCGACGAGACATTGGCGGCAAGGGCAGCCGCGGGGGACCTCGCGGCGTTCGAGGACCTGGTCAACCGGCACCGGATGTCCGTGTACCGGCTGGCCAGATCCATTACCGGAACACACGATGACGCCGATGACGCGGCGCAGGAGACCTTTCTGCGTCTCTACCGGTCTCTTTCATCCTACGACCCGAAGAGACCCTTCCGGCCCTATCTGAGGCGGATCGCCTACAACACGAGCCTGAATACCGTCCGGAAGGCCAAAAGCAGGGTGGGGGCCGTCACCGTGAATGAGGTGCCCGATATCCGGGACCCGGCCCCTAACCCCCATGAGATGATGGAAACCAGGGATATGGAGCACCATTTCCACGAAGCCCTGAAAGGACTCTCCGCGGAGCTCCGGGGGACATTCATCCTGAGGGCCTCGGAGGGGATGTCCTACAGGGACATCGCCCGGACGACGGGGGTCAGGATCGGGACGGTGATGTCCAGACTGTCCAGGGCCCGGGAGAGGATCCTCCAGCATGTCCAATCCGCCGGTGCCGTAACCCAGAGAGGCAATGGATCATGAGGTGCCGTAAAGCGAGGAAATTCATGATGTCCTACCACGACGGTGAGCTGTCGGCTTTCCGCGAGGCGAGGATCAGGGAACATCTCTCCTCGTGCGAATCATGTGCAGCCGCCCTGGAGGGACTGGAGAGGGCCGACCGGGCCGTCAGCGTCACCGAGCCGACGCCCGAATACTGGAGTTCCTTCACGGAAAGGGTCATGGACAGGGTTCGATCGGAGGAGAGGGTCGCCGCCGGGACCGACGCCTCCGGGAGGGGGATCCATCCCTGGCGGCCCCTGTGGAGAGTGGCCCCTGCGGTCACCGTCGTCTTCGTGGCCGTGGTCGCGATCGGGATCCTCTTCGAGATGCGCCGGTCGGTCCCTCCGTCCCGGGTTATGGCACCCGAGGCGCATATCGGCAAGACAGATGGTGGGGCGGTCCCGAAGGAGAGGTCTGCGGGAGAGGCCCTCACCCGGGAAATGTCCGAAAAGGACGCGGATGCCCGAAGCGTCCGGACAGAGGACGACAGGGCCCTCCGCGGCCGGATGCTGCCCCCCCGTGAGCAGATGCCGACCGGTGCCGGGCGAGGGGAGGAGAGAGTCGTCCGCAAAACGCTGCCGGGGGAGGAAATCAAAAAAACGGGCCCATTGGCTGCCGCCGAGGGCCAGGAAAGTCCGGGCGTCAGGGCTATCCCTCCCGGAGAGAGGGACTATTCGCCGCCGATCGACAGGGAGGGAGGGGTGATGCCCGGCGCCGGGCTGCGTGAGAGGGAATCCGTGGACATGGCTTTTGAAGCAGCTGAGGAAAGGAGGTCCTCCCCGCCACCGGCTCCTGAAGCCCACCGGATGGTTGTCAGGCCCGAAGCCTACTTTGAGACGCCGGGGGAAGATGCCTATCGAACCGGACCGGAAGCCCGTACTCCGTCACAGGTGGCCACGTTGAACGAGAACGCCGCCGGATCCGGGATTCTCTCGAAGGATGTCAGGGCCTATCTGGACAGCAGGTTCGGGAAGGAGCCCTACGCCGTCCTCTACAATGAGGACCTCAACCGGGACGGGATCACCGAGATTGTGGCCGTGCTCCCGGCGGATGGGGGCAGGGCGGTGGACGTGATCGCCGATGCTTTCTATCAGAGGGTCTTTTCCGGACTGGTGGCCTTCCGGGAGGGGGTCGTCCTCCAGGAGATCTCCGGGAAAATCGTGGAGCAGGTCGTTGTCCGGGCTGACAGGGCCTCCGACGCGACGGGGCTGACCGTCACCATGGCGGGAAGTTCCGGCTGGACGATCCGCCCGGCGGAGGATCCATCCGGACGGGGTTTTACCCTGAACAGCATCGATCTGTCAGGAGATGTGTCACCCGACCAGGCGGTCCTCTGGGACGACGTCAAAGGGTACTACAGCCTGCAGCAGGAAGCGGCCCCGGCAGTGAGGTGACAGTGGGGGGAACAGTAACGAGGGTTCAGTGGTCAGAATTCAGAACAAAGGCATCGTGTGCAGTCTGGATCCCGGATCTCAGACCACAGGATCTCGATGCCTGACCCTGTTAAATCCTCCCTGTTCTCTGCAGGTAATATAGAGAAGACGGGAAACAACCCCTCTGTGACCTTAATCCCCCTTCCGGCTCGCCGCTTCCGTCTCCTGCTTCTCGTTGACCAGCTTCAGGATCTCCTCGGCCTTCCTGAAGCCGGGCGCTATCCGCCCGTCGGGCAGAATGAGGGTCGGGGTGGAACCGATGCCCAGGCTGCGGGCGAGGGAGATGGTCCTGTCGATGGCGTCCGTGTCGCAGACCGGATCGGGAACGGGCTGTTTGGCAAAGCTGGACTCCAGCAGCTCCAGCGAGTTTTCGCAGATGATGCTCTTGGAGATCCTGTAGGAGTCAGGGTGGAGCTTCACCAGCGGCAGGAGCTTGATGTAGAAGACGAGGTCGGGGTCCAGTTCCACAGCCCTCTTCAGCTCCGGGTGGAGCTTCTCACAGTAGGGGCATTGGGGATCGGTGAAGACGAAGGCGACCTTGCTCGCCTTGGGATTCCCCAGGACCAGCGCTGCTTCGGTGGGGACCGTGGTGAGGTCGACCCGCCTCAGGTTCATCAGGTGTTTTCTGGTTATGTTCTCGCGCTCCGCAATGTGGATCACGTTTCCCGAGATGACATAGGTCTCGGAGAAGTCGATGTACAGGATGTGCTTCTGGCCTTTGCTCGTGACCTCGACAGCGTAAAGGCCGGGTACTTGGGCGAAGTCCACGCTGTCCACACTGTCGAGCCCTGGAAGGTCCTTGAGGAGCTGGACCGCCGTTTCCTTTTCCATGCCGTGACAGTCACTGCACTGACCCTCACCGCATCCCTCGGTTCCGAAGGCGGATGCGTCATCGGCGGATGCAAATAGGCCGGCAGTGGAGAGGACGGCAACAATGACGGTGACAACAAGAGTTTTGCGCATCGCATTACCTCGACGAAAAGAAATCTAAAAGCCAAAATCGGAAAACCAAAATCCGAGCGTTCTTTCTGCTGCCCAACGCATCAATCTCTAATCCCTATTGTCCAATGTCCAATCTCCAATCTCTAATTTCTAATGTCTAATCTCCAATCTCTAATGTCCAATCTCTAATCTCTATTTCCCCTTGGCCAGTTCCTGATCGATCATCTGGGAAAACCCCGTCAGGCTCCTGTTCGAGAGACGGCGGCCGTTGACGAAGATGGTGGGCGTTCCCCGGACGCCGAGCTGTTGGCCCTGCCGCAGGTCTCGGTTGATGAGGTCGTTTATGGCCTGGCTGTTCCGGTCCCTCTGGAACCGGGCCGGGTCCAGGCTCAGTTCTCCGGCGATACCGTCGATGAGACTCTCGGTGATCCTGTCGTAGTCCTGGAAAAGGCGGTCGTGAAATTCCCAGAATTTTCCCTGTTTCCAGGCGGCCAGAGCCGCGGCGGCCGCGGGCCTGGCCATCTTATGGTTGTTCAGGGGAAAGTTCAGTTCCACGATCCGGACGTCCCTGGGGTATTTCTCGAGCACCTGCTCGAGTAGAGGCACGAGCCTCGCGCAGTAGGGTCACTGGTAGTCGCTGAAGTAGGCGATAACCACCGGAGCATCGTCCGGGCCCTTCGACGGGGAACCGGCCGTGTCGATCTCCAGGACCAGATCGAGGGCGATGACCAGAATATCGCTCTCGCCGCCGCCGGACAGGATGAGCCGAATGCCGGGAGGGGCGAACTCGATGCTGTCGTAGCTCCCCTCGGTCTTCACGGTCTGGACGTTTTCTCCCTTCCAGTTCAGGACGTGGATGTTCCCTCCCTGTGAAAGGACGAAGGTCCACTTGCCGTCCTCGGACACGGCCGTGTCCAGGGTCTTGGCCTTGAGGTCTACCTTCAGAGAGCCGGTGAGTTCGAAGGCTGCCAGGGCGGGTGAAGCGGAAAGGGATATCGTGAATACGAGGCAGAGGAACATGTGCACGAGCAATTTAAGCATCTGTCAACCTCCTGTGTTTCCCCCGGCCCAGTAAGTTACCGGATATCGGACGGGGAAGCAATTCATTCTTGTGGGCCTTGTTTTCCAGGGTGCCAGCGATCCGGTGCGGAACGCATGGACAGCCGGTACGGGTGAGGCGTTCCAGGGTCGATCGATCCCCTGAAAATACGCCGGTGGAACCTGTTCACAAAAGGTTTTTCCACAGATTGACAAAGAGGGGTTCATCCTGTAATTTCCGGAAACTAACCCCGAGGGGGTTCGCATGCTGATCAGGCTCGATGAAATACCCCCAGAGGGGCTGAAGATGGAAGTCCGTCTGGAGCCGGAAACTGAGGCGTCCGGACCTTTTCGGATAGAGGAGCCGTTCGCCGGCTCCTTCACCATCAGGAAGCTCGGCCCAGAGGTCCTCGTCAGGGGAACCCTGAGAGGCGATCTGGTCCTGGAATGCAGCCGCTGCCTGAACGAGTTTCATCACGGGATCCAGGAAGAGATAGACCTCCAGCTCCGCCCAGTCTCCCTCATGGAGAGCAGCGAGGAGAGGGAGCTCGCCAATGACGATCTTGATGTCGAATTCTTCAGAGGCGATGCTCTGGACCTGAATCACATATTGGCCGAACAGATCAGCCTCGCTCTGCCGATGAAACCTCTGTGTTCGGAGGAATGCGGCGGTCTCTGCCCCCTGTGCGGCGGTGAACGCAAGGAGGCGGCCTGTTCATGCGATGAAGAGAGCTTCGATCCCCGGTGGGAGGCGTTGCGTTCCCTGAAGGACAAGATCTAGGCTCACGATCGGGGAGATAGAGGTGTCCGACCGATATCCGACGGGCGCCCTGCGAAGGAGAGAACCATGGCTGTACCGAAACAGAAAACCGCCAAGTCGAGAACGAGGAGACGAAGGGCACACGATGCCCTGAAGACTCCGATGAACAGCACCTGCGAAAAATGCGGAGAGGTCAAGATGCCCCACAGGGTATGTCCTCACTGCGGCTTCTACAGGGGCCGGAAGGTCCTCGAAGTCGAAGAGGTATAGGGAAAGGACCCACTCGGGCAGGTTCTTGACGTGAAGATCGCCGTCGATGCCATGGGGGGCGATTTTGCTCCCCAATCGATCGTTGAAGGGGCGGTTCAGGCCGCCGTGGACTACGAGTGCCGGGTTATCCTTGTCGGCGACCGCGAGCTGGTCGAACCCCAGCTTGACAAACTCGCCCCCCCCGATGGTTACATCCAGGTAAAACACGCCTCAGAGGTTGTCAGGATGGACGAGGCTCCCCGGAGGGCTCTCTCCAGAAAGAGGGACTCCTCCATTCTCCGCGCCTTCGAGCTGGTCAAGTCGGGAGAGGCCAATGCTGCCCTTTCAGCCGGCAATTCAGGGGCGGCCATGCTCGCGGGCCTTTACGTCCTGGGGCCCCTCCCCAACGTCGACAGGCCGTGTATCGGATCCATCCTCCCCACAGGCAAGGGGGGGCCGACGGTCATGGCCGACGCCGGGGCCAACGTGGACTGCAAACCCCACAATCTGGTCCAGTTTGCCTTCATGGGCAGTGCGCTGGCGAAATATTCCCTTGAGATCGCCAACCCGAAGGTCGGCCTGCTCAGCATAGGGGAAGAAGCGGGGAAGGGGAACGAGATTGTTCGGACAACCTTCAACCTTCTGAAGAGAAGCAACCTGAACTTTGTCGGCAATATCGAAGGGAGCGACGTCTTCTCCGGTGACGTCGACGTGGTCGTCTGTGACGGTTTTGTGGGGAATGTCGCCCTGAAGACCGGCGAAGGTGTCGTCCAGATCCTTGCCCGGGCACTCAAGGACGAGATCAGATCATCCGCCCTCGGCCGCTTCGGTTATATCTTCATGCGGCCGGCGCTCAAAAAATTCAAGAGCCGGTTCGATTATGATGAACACGGAGGGGCCCTGCTCCTCGGCATCGACGGGATAGGGCTGATCGCCCATGGGCGATCCAATCCCAAGGCCATCAAGAACGCGGTGAAAATGGCCGACGGGTTCGCACGCAACAGGATCGATAGAAGGATAAGGGAGGAAGTCGAGTCCTCCATCGATCTGAAGCAGAGCGTGGGAGATAAGGTCCATCAGGTCATCGAGACTCTGAAGGAGAAGAAGATCGAGATGGACCTGAAGGGCGCCGGCGAAAAGGCCGGCAGAGCGACGTCAGAGGAGTCGACATGAGGACCTCCATCGCAGGAACGGGGTCATATCTTCCTGACCGTGTCCTCACCAATGCGGATCTCGAGAAGATGGTGGATACCACCGATGAGTGGATCCTGTCCCGGACGGGGATCAGTGAGCGGCGGATAGCGGCCCCGGAACAGGCGACCTCCGACCTGGCGATCGAGGCCGGAAGAATGGCCCTGGAGATGGCCGGTCTCGAGGGAGGGGAGATCGATCTCATTATCGTCGCCACCCTGACGCCGGACTATCTTTTCCCTTCCACGGCGGGCCTTGTCCAGAGGGCTTTGGGTGCCCACCGGGCGGCCGCCTTCGACCTGGAGGCCGCCTGTACGGGATTTATCTACGCCCTGGCCATCGGCGACCTCTTTGTCAGTTCCGGCAAATACAGCAGGGTCCTGGTCATCGGGGCGGAGGTCCTGTCGAGGTTTCTCGACTGGGAGGACAGGAACACGTGCGTCCTTTTTGGTGATGGGGCAGGGGCGGCGGTGCTTGTCCCTTCAGAGGACGGGATCAGGGGCATTGTTTCGACCCACCTGCACAATGACGGCCGCATGGCTGAGCTGCTCCACGCCCCTGCCGGAGGGTCGCGACGGCCCACCGACGCGGAAGCCCTGGCCCAGAAACTCTACACGGTCAAGATGCAGGGCAACGAGGTTTTCAAAATAGCCGTGACAAAACTCAGCGACGTTGTGGACGAGATCCTCGACGCGAACGGCCTCAAGGAGGAGGACGTGGATTTTCTCGTCCCTCACCAGGCCAATCTGAGGATCATCAAGGCGACGGCAAGGAAACTCCGGCTGCCCATGGATAAAGTGATCGTTACCGTCGACAGGCACGGAAACACATCGGCAGCGTCGGTTCCCCTGGCTCTGGACGAGGCGGTCCGATCGAATCGGATCAGGAGTGGCGACACGGTCCTTCTCGAGGCTTTCGGCGGAGGGCTTACCTGGGGTGGGGCCCTCGTCAACTGGTAGGGCGGACATCTCTTTCATGTCTCACATTTCGAATTGGGGGACATTCTGCTCGATGCAGCGGGTATTTGAGCACCGATGTGCCCATCTGCAGTCTGTAACCTGTAATGTGAGGGGGACGACCCAAACGGTTGTGATAGCGGAGGATTTATGGATTATTTTCTAACCGAAGAGCAGCAGGAGATACGGGAGATAGCCAGGCAGATCGCGGAGGAGAAGATCGTCCCGGTCCGGGAGGAGCTGGACGAGAAGGAGGAATTCCCGGCCGAGATCATGAACGTCTGTGCCCAATCGGACCTGTTCGCGGTGCCCATACCGGAGGAGTACGGTGGCCTCGGCGGTGGGGTGATGGAGATGTCCCTCGCCGTCGAGGAGCTCTCCAAGGCCTGCCTCGGAGTTTCGGTGACCTATGCCGCGACCTTCCTGGGTTCCTATCCCATCCTGCTCTTCGGCAGCGACGATCAGAAGGCGAAATACCTCCCCGACATCGCCACCGGGGAAAAGCTAGGTGCTTTCGGTCTGACGGAGGCAAATGCCGGCAGTGACGCCGGGGGAATCAGGACCACAGCCGTTAAAGACGGAGATTCCTACATCCTGAACGGGACCAAGCAGTGGATAACAAACGGAGGAGAGGCGGAGATCTACACGGTTATCGCCCTCACGGATCGATCCAGGGGGCCGCGGGGCGCCTCAGCCTTCATCGTGGAGAAGGACACACCGGGATTTTCCTTCGGGAAAAAAGAGAAGAAAATGGGAATCCGTGCCTCCGCCACCCGTGAACTGGTCTTCGAGGACTGCCGTATCCCGGCGGAGAACCTTATCAGTAAAGAGGGCATGGGATTCATGGTGGCCATGAAGACCCTGGACATGTCACGTCCCGGAATAGCCGCCCAGGGGGTGGGGATCGCCCAGGGTGCTCTGGATGTTGCGGTAAACTACGCCAGGGAGCGCCGGCAGTTCGGGCAGCCCATCATCGGTTTCCAGGCCGTCCAGCACATGCTGGCGGACATGGCCACGAAGACTGAAGCGGCGAGGGCCCTGACATACGCGGTGGCGAGGTATATCGACAGCGATGCCAAGGAGGTCTCCAAGGTCTCGGCCATGACGAAACTGTTCGGTGCGGACGTCGCCATGGAGGTCACCACGAACGCCGTCCAGGTTCTGGGAGGATACGGATACATGCGCGAGTACCCGGTGGAGAAGATGATGAGGGATGCCAAGATCCTCCAGATATACGAAGGGACCAACCAGATCCAGCGAAACGTCATCGGTGCGGCCCTGATCAAGGAATATGCCCAGAAGAAAAGCTGATGTTTTTCTTCTGGGAGTACAAAGTACTGAGTACTGAGAACTAACCTTTGTCCTCGGAAAATAACTTTCAGTTAGAAAAATATAGTAAGGAATTTTACGATGCAGATCGTTGTGTGCATAAAACAGGTCCCCGACACCACCAAGGTCAAGATCAATCCCGAGACGAACACCCTGATGAGGGAGGGCGTGGAGAGCATCATCAATCCCTTCGACCTCTATGCCATCGAGGAGGCCGTTCGCCTCAAGGAGGCCCACGGCGGAGTCGTAAAGGTCGTGACAATGGGTCCGCCCCAGGCCGGATCTGCCCTGCGTGAGGCCATAGCACTCGGTGCTGATGAGGCTGTCCTCGTCAGTGACAGGGCTTTCGCCGGAGCGGACACGTGGGTGACAGCCTATACCCTGGCGGCGGCGATCAGGACCCTCGGACAGGTGGATCTGATCCTGTGCGGAAAACAGGCCATAGACGGCGATACCGCACAGGTGGGGCCTTCACTGGCCGATCAGCTGAATATACCTTTCGTGGCCTTCGTCCGGAAGGTCAGGGAGGTCGCCGACGGGAGCATGGTCGTCGAACGCATGTTCGAGGAGGGGTACGAAGTTGTCCGGCTGCCGATCCCCGGTCTCATGACGGTCGTCAAGGAGATCAATGAACCCCGTCTTCCCTCCCTGAAAGGGAAGATGCGGGCCAAGAAGGCCGAGATCTTCACCATCGACCGATCAGCTCTCGATGTCGAGGATGCCTTCCTCGGGCTGGATGGATCTCCCACCCGGGTGGTGAAGATCTTCTCACCCGAACTCAAGAAGGCCGGCGAGAAGTGGGAAGAGGACCCGGGGGAGATGGCGGCAAAGCTGGTGGCGAACCTCAGGGATCAGAAGATCATATAACCGAAGGTTTCCAGTTTGCAGTTTGAAGCTTACAGTTGACGATCTCATAAACAATCAACCGGTCTGTAGGCGGGACATTTGAACGATGTCGGGAACTCCCTTCCGAATTGAGTTAAAAGCGCAGTCGACCGGGTACCGCAAACTGTAAACTGAAAGCTCACGAAGAGGATATGTATGGCAGTAGTGGTCATCAAAGATCTGTGTAACGGCTGTGAAGCCTGTCTCGACTCCTGTCCCTACGAGGCCATCGAGATGGTCGATGGGGTCGCGTACATCAATGAGGCCTGCACCATGTGCATGGCCTGTCTCGAGTCCTGCCCTGTCGAGGCCATCATCAGCGAGGAGAGGGAAGACGTCCCGGTCGGGGTGGCTAAAGAGGATTTTTCCGGCGTGTGGGTCTTCGCCGAGCAGCGCATGGGCAAGGTGTCAAGCGTTGTCATGGAATTGCTCGGCGAGGGCCGCAAGCTCGCCGACGACCTCGGCGAGGTTCTGACGGCCGTCCTCCTCGGGCACGGTATGGAACCCGAGGCAAGGGATCTCGTTGCCTTCGGAGCCGATGAGGTGATCTACGTCGATGATCCCCTTCTCGCCCATTTCAACGACGGTCCCTACGCTTCCGTCCTGTCCGACCTCATTACGGAGAGGAAACCCTCCATTGTCCTTGCCGGTGCGACCTTCATGGGGCGTTCCTTCATCCCCATGGTGGCGTCAAAGGTCGACACGGGGTTGACCGCAGACTGCACCGCCCTGTCCATCGATCCGGAGACCCTCGACCTCCTCCAGACACGTCCCGCTTTCGGCGGAAACATCATGGCCACCATCATCTGTCCCCGGCACAGGCCCCAGATGGCCACCGTCCGTCACAAGGTCCTGGTGCCCGCCGTCATGGATAAGAACAATAAAGGGGAGGTCCACATCATCCAGGGTCTGGACGGCAAAACCGTTGATCAGCGCACGGAGGTGATCGAGGTCGTCGAGGAGATCATGGACACGGTTAACCTGGCGGAGGCGGACATAATCGTCTCCGGCGGAAGGGGCCTGGGCAGTCCGGAGGGATTCAAGCTCATCGAGGAACTGGCCCTGGAGCTCGGCGGGGCGGTAGGGGCGTCAAGGTCCGTGGTGGATGCCGGATGGATCCCCTATTCGCACCAGGTCGGTCAGACGGGGAAGACCGTGCAGCCGAAACTCTACATCGCCTGTGGTATTTCCGGTGCCGTTCAGCATCTTGCCGGAATGCAGGCCTCCGACGTGATCGTTGCGATCAATAAGGACCCGGACGCCCCGATTTTCGACGTGGCCAACTACGGCCTGGTGGGCGATCTCTTTGAGATCATACCGCAGATAACCCGTCTTCTCAGGACGGCAGGGTCCGGTCCGTGAAGATCGCTCTCGTCTATCCGGGACAGGGCTCCCAGTACGTGGGAATGGGCAGGGAGCTGGCTCAGTGGTCACCCGCTGCCAGGGAGACCCTGGAGGAGGCCGACGATACGCTGCGGTTCGCTCTCACCAGGCTTCTTTTCGAAGGTCCTGAAGAGGACCTCAGGCTCACGGAGAATACGCAGCCGGCGATCCTGGCCGTCAGTGTAGCCGCCCACAGGGTGCTGGCCGGCCAGGTAGACCTCGAGCCCTCCTTCGTGGCCGGACACAGCCTGGGAGAATACTCGGCGCTGGTTGCGGCCCGGAGTCTGTCCTTCCCCGATGCCATAAGGTCGGTGAGGGAGAGGGGTAAGGCCATGCAGGAGGCGGTCCCTGCCGGGAGGGGCGCCATGGCGGCCCTCATGGGGATGGAGAGAAATGAGATCGAATCCCTGTGCTCGGATGCGACGGACGACCATGGATTGGTGTCTCCGGCCAATTATAATTCCCCGGGGCAGGTCGTCATAGCCGGCACCCGGGAAAACGTCCTCCGCGCCCTCGATCTTTTCAAGGAGAGGGGAGGCAAGAGGGCCGTCCAGCTGCCGGTGAGCGCACCCTTCCACTGCAGCCTCATGGAACCGGCGGCCAGGCGCATGGAGGAGGTCCTCGCCGATATCGTCATTGACAGTCCGAAGACCGTTCTGATAAACAACGCTGAGGCGAGGCCTTTAACGTCTGCCGATGAAGTCGTACCCTCCCTGGTGGCACAGGTAACGTCTCCCGTTCTGTGGGAGGACTCGATCCAATATATCGCCAATATGGCTGTGGGGGCCTTCCTGGAGGTAGGCCCGGGAAACGTGCTCACCGGTCTCACCAGGAGAATTCGCAGGGATGCAGTGGCTCAGGCCTTCGGCAGGCCGGAGGACCTGGACGCAGTGGTTGCCATGATGGAGAAGACGGACTGAGGAGGTGCGGCTCCTCCGCCGGCAGGAGCTGGTCGGTCCGGAAAGGGTACAGGGGGAATGGATGGCTGAGAAGAGGGTCGCCATAATCACAGGGGGAGGGCAGGGCATCGGAAAGGCCGTTCTCCTGGACCTTGCTTCGACCGGAATCGATGTCGTTGCGGCGGATATCAACGAACATGCGGCCGTCGAGGCTGCCAGGGAGGCTGAATCCCGCGGTGTCCAGGCGCTGGGACTGGGAGTTGACGTGTCAAGCGCCGGAGACGTGGACAGGATGATCAACTCGGCCCTGGAGACCTTCGGCAGGATCGATCATCTCGTCAATAATGCGGGTGTTACAAGGGACAACCTTCTCATGAGGATGGACGATGACGCGTGGCGGACAGTCATCGACATCAACCTCACAGGAACCTATCTCTGCTCCAAGGCGGTCGTCAAGACCATGATGAAGCAGCGTCAGGGCAGGATCGTCAATATCTCATCGGTCGTCGGCGCCATGGGCAACGCAGGCCAGACCAACTACGCCGCCTCCAAGGCCGGAGTGATCGGCTTTACCAAATCCCTTGCCAGGGAGGTGGCTCCCCGCAACATCACGGTCAATGCGGTCGCCCCGGGATTCATCAAGACCGCCATGACCGACGCCCTGCCGGAAAAGGCCCGTGATGAGCTGGTCGCCCTGATCCCGTCTCAGCGTCTCGGAACCCCGGAGGACGTTGCCGCATCCGTTCGTTTCCTGCTGTCGGATGGGGCTTCCTATATCACCGGACAGGTGATTCACGTCAACGGCGGGATGTATATGTGAATGCAGTGTAAAGGGCAAAGGGCAAAGGGCTAAGAGCTAGGAACTAAGAGCTAAGAACTGAGAGCTGGGAACCGAGAACTCGGAACATAGGATATATATACATTTTGACCCTGCAGAAAAGGGGATCCAGACACTGGAAATTCGAACCTAGACACCGGAAACCAGACACTATAACCTAGACCCAAAAACCAGACCCTGGAAGCTAGAAACTGCCTTTAAGGAGGGACCTATGGACGTAGCCGGGAAAATCAATGAGATCATAGCTGAGCAGCTCAACCAGGATGCAGACAGTATCGACGTCAATGCCCATTTCGTCAACGATCTTGGCGCGGACTCCCTGGATGTTGTCGAACTGGTCATGGCTTTCGAGGAGGCTTTCGACCTGGAGATACCGGATGAGGATGCCGAAAAGATCCAGACTGTTCAGGACGCCATTAACTACATCCAGGAAAAACAGGGTTAGGACGTGACGTGAAACGAAGGGTTGTCATAACGGGCCTGGGGGCGGTCACGCCCCTCGGCCTGGACGTTGATGAGACCTGGCATGCTCTTCTGGAGGGTCGATCGGGCATCGGGCCCATTACCAAATTCGATGCGACAGATCACGCCTCTAAGATCGCCGCGGAGGTCAAGGGGTTCGACCCGGAGCGACGCATTGACCGCAAGGAACTCAAGAAGATGGACCTGTTCATCGCCTATGCCATCTTCGCGTCTTTCGAGGCTCTGGAACAGTCAGGACTGGTCATCGATGAGACAAACGCTGAACGGGTCGCGGTGGTGGTGGGAACGGGAATGGGAGGTCTGCCCTACATCGAGGAATACGCAGAGATTCTCCTGACCAAGGGGCCTCGACGGGTTTCCCCGTTTTTCATTCCCATGGTGATCGCCAATCTGGCCTCGGGACACGTCTCCATCCAGACCGGGGCCAAGGGCCCCAACAGCTGCGTTGTGACGGCCTGCGCCACCGGGACCCATTGCATCGGTGACGCCTTCCGAATGATCCAGTACGGGGATGCCGATGCAGCCATAGCCGGAGGTACGGAATCGACGATCACGGCCCTCGGCTTTGCCGGATTCAACGCCATGCGGGCTCTGTCGACGAGAAACGACGAACCCGAGAGGGCAAGTCGCCCCTTCGACAAGGGAAGGGACGGTTTCGTAATGGGGGTGGGGGCGGGTATTCTGGTCCTCGAGGAGATGGGATCGGCCCTTGCGAGAGGGGCCAATGTTCTCGCGGAGATCGTCGGCTTCGGCATGTCCGGGGACGCTTTCCACATCACCGCGCCCCCGGAGGGTGGCACCGGCGCGGCACAGTGCATGAGGGCCACACTCGGGGACGCGGCCATCACCCCCGGGGACGTCAGCTACATCAATGCCCACGGGACCAGTACCCAGTTCAACGACCTCTTTGAGACCCAGGCCATCAAGACCGTTTTCGGTGAGGCGGCCTACGGACTCGCCGTGAGCTCCACCAAATCCATGATCGGGCACCTGCTCGGGGCGGCCGGGGGTGTGGAAGCGGTGATCTCGGTCAAATCAGTCGCCGAGGACAAAATCCCCCCCACCATCAACTACGAAGAGCCGGATCCGGAGTGCGATCTGGACTATGTCCCCAACGAAGCCAGGGAACGTGAGGTGGATGTGGCATTGACCAACTCATTCGGGTTCGGCGGAACCAACGCCTGCCTCGCCTTCCGGAAATTCCGACCTTGATCGTGACACCGTTTCCACCAGAGGTGACATGTTAAAGGGGATCCAGGCCTTGCTGCTCGACCTCGATGGCACCCTGATAGACATCGAGGTCTCTTTTTTTCTGGACACCATGATCAAGTCCATGCAGGATCATTTCCGCCCCCACCTGGATCCGGCCGTCTTCAGCGACGGTCTATACGGGGCCATCGATGCCATCCTGTCGGCTCCCAGAAGGGACGGAGAGACCAACCGGGAGGCCTTTTACTCCGCATTCGAGAGGATGACCGGGCTCGACGCCTCCCTGGCTGAAAAGGTCTTCCGTGCTTACTACCTGGAGGTCTTTCCCGGACACTCCGACCAGGGATCCGCGGCCCCGTCAGCCGAACCTTTTGTCAGGGCAGCAAGGGAAAAGGGGCTTCGCCTCGCCCTGGCCACCAACCCCATTTTCCCGGCCGAATCGGTGGTGGAGCGACTGCGCTGGGGAGGACTTGCGCCGGGGCTCTTCGACGTGATCTCGGTCCTGGACCACATGAGATCTTGCAAGCCCCAGAGGGAGTATTTCATCGAGATGTCCGACGCCCTTGGAGTCGACCCGGAGAGATGTCTCATGGTGGGCAACGACGTCGAACAGGACCTGCCGGCCGCTGAAGTGGGCATGAAGACCTTCCTCGTCGAGCGCAACGTCATCCACCGTGGAACCGGCAGGGTCGACCCGGACATGAGGGGGGATCTGGAGGAGCTGGGGAGGATCCTGGGATTGTGGTGAAAATAGCGCTAAGGACTTAGTACTCAAGTGCTAAGAACTGAGAACTCTGTACTGAGAACTAAGGACTAAGACTGGATCCTGGACACTGAATTAATGATGCGCGACGTCAGTCCGGTAAAAGGAAATCACGGAGTCCACATCACGCTCTTCCTGTTGACTCTGCTGACGACCACCGCCGCCGGTGCTCTTCAGAGGGGGAACAACCCTCTCTCCGATCCCCTGTCCCTGGTATCCGGCCTTCCTTTTTCCCTCACCCTGATGACCATCCTCGGGGTCCACGAGATGGGACACTACCTGACGTCCCATCGGCACCGGGTACCGGCAACCCTTCCCTACTTTATCCCCGCCCCTTCCATCATCGGTACCTTCGGTGCCCTGATCCGGATGAAGGGGGTTATCTGGGACAGGAGGACCCTTCTGGACATCGGGGTTTCAGGTCCCCTGGCCGGTTTTCTGGTCGCTCTCCCTGCCCTCGCCATCGGCTTCCTGTTCTCCGAGGTGCTCCCCGCTACGGGTGAGGAGACCGTGGGTTTCGTGCTCGGCGACAGCCTTATCGTGGCCCTCACCGGGAAGCTCATCCTCGGAAACCTGCCTCATGATGCCACAGTGGTCCTCCATCCGGTGGCTTTCGCCGGCTGGATCGGGCTGTTCGTGACATCCCTCAACCTCCTTCCCGTGGGCCAGCTGGACGGCGGGCATATCGCGAAGGCCATGTTCCCGGTCCGGTTCGATCTGGTGGCCCGCATCATCCACCTCTCCCTTATCGCCATGGGCATCATATTCTGGGAGGGGTGGCTCGTATGGGCCCTGGTCCTTATTTTCATCGGTGTCGGCCATCCGCCGGTCCTCATGGATCACATCGAACTGGACCCCGGACGAAGAAAACTCGGATTCATCGCCCTGGCCATATTCGTCCTCACGTTCGTCCCCGCGCCGTTCAGGCTGGTGTAGCGGAGGCAATCGGACAGGGGTGCAAAGGGGAAAGGGAAAGCCCTTGTCTGCGAAGGAACATCAGTGATCATTGACATTAATGACAGACGGCCAGGGGGGAGAGAGCTGTTCTCAGGCAAGGACACCAGGACCCCTTGACAAGGCCGTTTCTTGAAAAAATTTACATAAATTAGTTATTATATAATAAATAGATATGGCAATAATATAATATATCAGTTTAACTATTGACAGTGGGCTTCATCCGGTCCGGATCCACCCCGTTTCCTTGACACCCTCGGGCCATGTGGGATAATTTTGCCTTCCTGACGCACCCTACGTGACCGCGGGTAAAGAGAGGAGATGTCCATGACCAGAACCGTTTCCCTATCGGCAATATGCTTTCTCCTGTTTCTCTCCACCGGCTGCCTGGTGAGCAAAAAGGATTACGTGCTGAAGTCCGACGAGGCAGACAGGTGCGCCTCGAACCTGGCTCAATGTGTGGACGAGAACAGCACCCTGAAGAGCGAGCTGTCGTCCACCCAGGAAAGCCTCACCTCCAGCGAGAAGAGAGGTGAGGATCTTTCCGGCCAGCTGGATGCCGTGAGGGGGCAGCGTGACGAGCTCCAGGCGCGCCTGGGTACACAGGAGGCCGTCAACGAGGAACTCAAGGAACAGAATGCCAGGCTCGGAGATCTCCTCAAGAGCAAGGAAGTGTCCCAATCGCAGATCATCCAGGAGACCATGGACATCAACAAGAAGCTGCAGGCGACCAACGTGGAGCTCCGGGAGGAGATCGTCCGCAGGGACAGCGAGAACAAGAGACTGGTCGGGGAACTGAATATGGCCCAGGCGGAACTCCAGGAGGTGAAAACGCGCAAGGAGGAGGAACTCCAGCAGCTGAAGTCCACCTACGACGAACTGGTCCAGGGCCTCAAGAGCGAGATCGAAGCTGGAGAGATCCAGATCAGGAGGATGAAGGACAGGCTGTCGGTGAACCTCGTTGAGAAGATCCTGTTCGATTCGGGCAGGGCCGACCTGAAGTCATCCGGCATCCAGGTATTGAGCAAAGTCGGCGAGGAGCTGTCGAAGATCAAGGGCAAGAGGATCCAGATCGAGGGCCACACGGACGATGTCCCCATAGGAGGGAAGTTGAAGGAGAGGTTTGCCACAAACTGGGAGCTGTCCGCCAGCCGGGCCATCGCGGTGGTCCACTTCCTCCAGGAGAAGGTCGGCATCGATCCGGCGAATCTCTCGGCGGGTGCCTACGGGGAATATCAGCCGGCGGCGTCCAACGAGACACTGGAGGGCCAGGCAGCCAACAGAAGGATCGAGATCGTTCTCCTTGCTCCGTACGAGCAGATCTCCGAGGCCCAGGAGACCACAGGGGCGGAATAGGAAGCGCGATAGGGTAAAAGCGCACAGTTTCCAGTTTGATTGTCACCGATCACGGTTTACGCTTTGAGGTTGCCGGTGGTCCGAAGAGGCTCAAGTCCGCCCGAGGTGGAGAGGCAGGTGGGATCAAACTGGAAACTCGAACCTTCAAGCATCATTCTGGAACACCACACCAGGAGGTGACCATTGGCCGTACACAGTAACTATATGGTTAAAGTCAAGGATGCGTCCCTGCCGGACGTCAGGAAAGCCCTTCAGGGGGCCGGTATCGAGGTGAGGAGTATCCTCCTCGTGAACAAGGAGGAGGTCGGTTCGCCCGAGGCTCCTGCGGAGGAGGGGACCGGCGAGGAATCCTCCGAATAGGGACAGGGTGGTACATTCGGTGTGGGGGTGGTTTCCCCGGGGAGGACAAGATGAGGGTAAAATACATCGGACACTCATGCTTTCTCATCGAGGCGGCCGACGGGACAAGGGTTATCACGGATCCCTATGAGCCGGGCTGCTACGACGGGGCCATGAAATACCGGCCGGTGTCGGAGGAGGCCGATATCGTCCTGATCTCACACGACCACGCGGATCACAACTGGTCTTCCGGGGTGGGGGGAGACCCGGTGATAATCAGCGACGGAAGCCCCCGGACCGTGAAGGGAATAGAGATCATCGGTGTTGCCACTTTCCATGACACATCGCAGGGTTCCGAGCGAGGCGGCAACGTCATCTTCAGGCTGGTGGTGGATAAACTGGCGATCTGTCATCTGGGGGATCTGGGACATACCCTGGACGAAAATGAGGCCTCTCGACTCAAACCCGTTGATATCCTCCTCCTGCCAGTGGGAGGCTTCTTCGCCATCGGAGCCGAGGAATCCGACGACATTATCGGCGCCCTGTCGCCCCGTCTCGTGATCCCGATGCATTTTAAAACGGATGGTGTGGATTTCCCCATCGCACCGGTCGACAACTTCCTGGCCGATCGCAAGGGTGTGACCAGGGTGGGCGGCCCCGAGGTGATCCTTTTGGCGGAGGATCTTCCCGCCGGGACACTGGTCCTCGATCCCGCCGCACTACCGTAGGGCAGTCATCCGATCACGGAGATCACAGAGGATACAGAGGGGCAATCCGTCCTCATGATCCTGGATTTGGAATCTGTGACCTCAGTGGCCCATCCCGATGCCGGTGCAGGAAAGGATACAACAGCCGCGGTTTCTGGCCGACGCCATGCTCGGACGCCTGGCCAGGAGGCTCCGCATGCTCGGTCTGGACGTTCTGTACGATCCGGACGCCGATGATCATCTGATCCGGTACACCTCGAGACGGGAATCAAGGCTTGTATTGACGAAGGACAGACGGTTGGCGGCAATTCTCGGTTCGGATGCATACCTCGTATACGGAAGCAAGGTGGCGGAGGAGTTCACCTCGCTGGTCCCTCTTCTCAGGCATCTGGCCTGCCGGTTCGATCCCCTGAGCCGGTGCATGGATTGCAATGAGAAACTGACGTCTATGAAGCATGCCGAGGCCGAGGGTAACGTGCCGCGATACGTTTTCGCCTCCTGCAGGGATTTTATGCGCTGCCCGAAGTGTGGCAAGATCTATTGGGAGGGGACCCACTCCGGCAGCATGCGGAAAGGGATCGAACTCATGCTCGAAGAGGCCAGGGGTCCATGAACAATCTCGGAAAGTTTCTCCTCATCGCCGGTATCTGCCTGGCTGCGGTGGGCGTCGTGCTGCTCATGGCACCGCGGCTTCCATGGCTGGGAAAGCTCCCCGGGGACATCGTTATCAGGAGACGAAACGCGGTCTTCTACTTTCCCATCACCACCTCTATCCTTATCAGCATCATCCTCACGGTCCTTTTCAACCTTTTCAGAAAATGATCCTGGACCCGGACAGCAGCCGGTTTCCGGCGGGTGAGAAGCGGGGACGTTCGATGGGAGAGTTCCGGCCCCTCTGAATCCAGGATCCCCTTTTGTCCTCATAATACCTTGACGAATCCGTGGTGGTCTATTACGGTGATGGACTTGGTTTTTAGGGTGGATCCCCCCGTGTTTAAAGGAAGGATGAACTGATAACCATGAGCCAAGAGAGCGAGGGCCGGCTCCATCGACTCCGCAGGGAGAAGGTCGAACAGATCCGTGACCAGGGGATCAACCCCTACCCCAATCGATTCAGGCGCAGGCATGTGGCGCAGGATGTGCACCGTGATATGGAGGACCGGACCCATGAGGAGATCGAGGCATCGGGGGCCGAATACGTCCTCGCCGGCCGCCTGATGGCGGTACGGGACTTCGGCAAGGCATCCTTCATTCACATCGAGGATGGGTCCGGCAGGATCCAGGTCTTCATGAAAAAGGATGTGCTGGGCGAGGAGGGTTACAGGCATTTCAAACTCTGGGACGTCGGCGATATTGTCGGCATCGCCGGCACACCCTTCGTGACACGGACCGGTGAGTTGACGATCCAGGCCAGCGATGCCGTCCTCCTGACCAAATCGGTTCGTCCCCTCCCGGAGAAGTGGCATGGATTGAAGGATATCGAGATCCGGTACCGCCAGAGATACGTCGATCTCATTGCCAACGAGGAGGTGAGAGAGACCTTCCGGACCCGGTCCAGGCTCATAACGAACATCAGGGAATATCTCGACGGTCATGGATTCCTGGAGGTGGAGACGCCCATGATGCAGCCCATTCCGGGTGGTGCCACCGCCAGGCCTTTCGTCACGCACCACAACACCCTTGAAATGGATCTCTATCTTAGGGTAGCCCCGGAGCTCTATCTGAAGAGGCTGGTGGTGGGAGGTTTCGAGAGAGTCTACGAGATCAACCGGAATTTCCGGAATGAGGGCATCTCGACCATGCACAACCCCGAGTTCACCATGCTCGAATTCTATATGGCCTACACGGAATACAACGGTCTGATGGACTTCACCGAGGAGCTGCTCCGGGAGGTCGTCAGGAGGACGACGGGGGCCGAGCAACTGGTCTATCAGGGCAAAGCCGTCGATTTCTCCAGACCCTTCGACCGCATCTCCTTCGCCGAGTCCCTGAGAGGGCTTGACCGTTTCGAGGACCGACACCTGAAAAACCCCGAGGACGCCCTCGATTATGCCCGGGGGCGCGATATCCAGGTTTCGGACAGGGATCCGCTGGGCAAAATCCATCTGAAGATCTTCGAGCACCTCCTCGAGCCGGACCTGACGGATCCGACCTTCGTCTACGACTACCCGGTGGAGGTCTCTCCGCTTTCCCGCCGCAGCGATGATGAACCGGAAACGGCCGAGAGATTCGAACTCTTCATAGCCGGTATGGAGATCGCCAACGGTTTTTCCGAACTCAACGATCCCCGGGATCAGGAGGAACGGTTCCGGGAACAGGTCGCCGAGAGGGAGTCCGGGGATGAGGAGGCCCACATGATGGATCGGGACTATATCACCGCCCTTGATTACGGGCTTCCTCCCACAGCGGGAGAGGGTATCGGCATCGACCGCCTCGCCATGCTGGTCACGGATTCGGCATCGATCAGGGATGTTATTCTCTTTCCCCATCAGCGCAGCGTCCAGTCCTAGGGGTGTCCATTGAGACTCTCATTCGAATGGATGGTGGCCCTCCGTCACCTGCGTTCACGCAGGCGGCACGCCTTCGTCTCCCTGATCACGGTCATCTCCATACTCGGCGTCGCGCTCGGTGTGGCAGCCCTGATCACGGTCATCTCGGTGATGACCGGATTCTCGAGTTACATGCAGGATCGCATACTGGGTACCACCTCCCATATCGTCGTCCAGGGGACGAACGGTGTCGAGGATGTCCCGGAGGTTCTCACCAGGGTGCTGGAACACGACGGAGTCGTGGCCGCATCTCCCTACGTGATGGGCCAGTCCCTTCTCAAGCTCGACGGGAATGTCACCGGAGTGGTTGTCCGGGGGATCGATCCGGCCAGGGAGGGAGAGGTCAACGATCTGGCCGCCAACATGGTTGAGGGCTCCCTCGCGGATCTGGACAGGGACGGCGTCATCGTCGGCATAGAGATGATGAGGACGCACGGAGTGCGGCCCGGGGACACCGTGACCCTGGTCTCGCCGTCGGAGATATCCTCTCCCTTCGGAATGGTCCCCTTGATGGAGAGGTTCACCGTCAGGGGGATCTTCGACACGGGGATGTACGAATACGATACGGGCCTGATCCTTGTCACCATGGAAGCCGGGCGTGCCTTCTTCGACCTGGGAGACAAGGTGACAGGGATCGCCGTTCGAGTGGATGACATCTACAGGACCGACCAGATTGCGGATTCCCTTCAGGAGGCCCTGGGCTTCTCCTTCTGGGTGAGGGACTGGAAGGACATGAACAAGAATCTCTTTTCCGCCCTGAAGCTGGAGAAGATAACCATGTTCGTCATCCTCATTCTCATCATTGTGGTGGCAGCTTTCAATATTATCGGCACTCTTATCCTCGTCGTCATGGAAAAAGGGCGGGAGATCGCCATTCTGAAGGCAATGGGTGCCACCCGCGACGCCATCGGGCGGATATTCATGCTGGAGGGCCTCATCATCGGGATCGGTGGCACCCTTCTCGGTTTGGTCCTGGGCCTTACCCTTTCCTGGGCGCTGGCAAGGTATAATTTTATTGAGCTGCCCAGCAGCGTCTACTATGTTACAACCATTCCGGTCAAAATCAAGCTCCTGGACATCACCGCGATCTGCCTTGCGGCAGTGGGAGTCAGTTTCGCCGCCACTATCTACCCGTCGAGAAGGGCATCGTCCCTCAACCCGGTGGAGATCCTCAGATATGAGTAACGGTGAGAATCAGCCTGTTCTCGCCACCGAGAGACTCCACAAGAGATTCTCCAAAGGCGGTCGAACCATCGAAGTGCTCCGCGACCTGGAGATAAGCCTCCCTCGAGGTGAGATCGTCGGTATCCTCGGTGCATCGGGCGCAGGCAAGAGCACCCTCCTGCACATTGTCGGGGGTCTTGACGAGCCGACGTCGGGGAGGGTTTTGCATGAGGGGAGGGACATATTCGGCCTGTCGGAGTATGAGCTTGCCTCATTCCGGAACAGGAGGATCGGCTTCGTCTTCCAGATGCACTATCTCCTGGCCGAGTTCACCTGTCTGGAGAATGTCATGATGCCGGGTATCATCGCCGGCCATGATCGCAATGACCTGTTGGGAAAATCGAAGGAGCTGCTGGTGAGGGTTGGGCTGGGCGAGCGAATGGACCACCGACCGGGGGAACTCTCCGGCGGAGAACAGCAGCGGGCGGCGGTGGCCAGGGCCCTGGTGAACAATCCCTCGCTCGTTCTCGCCGATGAACCCACGGGTAATCTGGACGCGTTAACTGCCGGATCCGTTCGGGATCTCTTCCTGGAACTCAACAGGGATCTGGGCACCACCTTCCTCGTGGTGACACATAACAGGGACATGGCCGCCAAATTCCATCGACGCTTCGAGCTGAAGAACGGCGCCCTTCACGCGGAGGTCTGAGAAGAAGTGCGCGTCATCGGGTCCGCAGGTCCGCTATCGATCTTTGCCGTTATCCTCGTTCTCGCTGGGTCCCCGGGGACCGGATGGTCCGCTCCTCCGCCTGTGATAGCGGTCGAGGTAGAGGGAAACGTGAGAGTGGACCGGGCGAGCATTGTCAATGCCCTCGCCTGGCGGGTCGGCGATCCATGGGAACCGAATCTCGTCACCGAGAGCGTCAAGGCTGTCTATGCCCTGAAGACATTCAGTCGGGTCGGCATAGAAGAGGAAATGACGGACGCCGGTGTCGTGGTCAGGGTCCTCGTCAAGGAACTTCCCATGATCCTCGGAATCTCCTTTGCCGGGAATAAGGCCCTCGATCAGGCGGCCCTCAAGAGGGTTTTGGCCTTCAAGACCTTCGGTTTCTTCGATCCCGTCGACCTGCGAAAGGAGATCGATGCTGTGGTCCGGGCCTATCGGGCCGAAGGGTACTATGACGCAACGGTGACAGCCGAGATAGCGGAGGAGAAACGGGGGGTCCGGATCTCCTTTACCGTCAAGGAGGCCGACAAGAAGTTCATCTCAGAAGTGGATATTCTGGGCAATCGTTCCCTGGATGATCGTGACGTCAAAAAGGCCATGGAGGTAAGCGAAGTCGGGCCCCTCTCGTGGATATCCAGTTCAGGCGTCTTCAACCAGGATCTCATAGACGATGACCTTATGAGGATTAAGCTTCTGTACATGGAACACGGTTACCTGGATGTGACCGTGGACCAGCCGGTGGTCACACCGCATCCCGAAGGCAAGGGGCTTTACGTGGCCATCAGAGTCCAGGAGGGAACGCAGTACAGGATAGGAGATGTCCGCTTCAGCGGTGATTGGGACGGGATTCCCGAGTTTCGCAGGGATGAGATGAAAGCGGGCACGGGAGACGTGTTCAAACGCGGTGTGCTCATGGGAGATATCCGGATGCTGGAGAACTCCTACCGTGATCAGGGTTTCGCCTGGGCCAGGATCGATCCCGGGACGCTGAGGGATCCGGAGAGGGCCGTCATGAACCTCGACCTCAGGCTGACAAGGGGCCCGCTGGTCCGGATCCGCCGGGTGCAGATCTCCGGGAACGCCAAAACCAGGGATTATGTCATCCGGAGGGAGGTTCGCCTCCTTGAAGGCGATCTGTTCAGCCAGAAAAAACTGGACGATTCAAGGCGCTTCGTAAGGGCCCTCGGTTTCTTCGACAAGGTCACTATCGATGTCCAGAAGACGGAGGAGGGGCTGGCGGATATCAAGGTCGTGGTCGAGGAGGGCAGCAGCGGGACCCTTACCGCCGGATTGGCCTATTCCTCCATCGACGGGCTGGTGGGAACCCTGCAGCTTGCCCAGAGCAACCTCCTCGGCAGGGGTCACAGGCTGAAACTCGACACGGAGTTCGGCGGGGAAAAGTCATCGTACAGTGTGAGTTTTACCGAGCCCAGGGTGTTTTCCGGCAATTTTTCCCTCACAGTGGATGCCTTCGACAGGCGCAGGGAATATTCCACTTACGACGAGGACAGTCAAGGGGGCGGCCTCAGGGTCGGCTACCGCTATTCCGACTTTTCCAGCATTTCCCTCAGCTACCGGTACACCGATTTCAATATCTTCGATGTGGACATCGACGCGTCGAATCTGATCAAGGAGCAGGAGGGCAGGAGCGCTACCTCCTCCCTGACCTTTGCCTACAGATATGATACAAGGGATTTTCCCCTGGACCCGCGTATGGGGTGGGTACTCAATCTTTCTGCGGAGGTGGCGGGAGGCATACTCGGTGGCACCAACGACTTTATCAGGAACATCATCGAGGCGAGCTATTTTCGGCCGCTTTTCGGGGATCTGATCGGCTCGGCCCACCTCGAAATGGGTGCGGTGAACGCTTACGACGGCGACAGCCTCCCCGTTTCCGAGCGGTTCTTCATGGGAGGGCTGTACTCGCTGAGGGGATTCGAATACAGGAAGGTCGGTCCTCTCGACGAGGATGGGGAGGCAGTGGGCGGAAACAGGTCATTCCTCCTGAATTTCGAGTCCGTTTATCCCCTCATCAAGGACGCGAACATCAGGGGTGTTTTGTTTTTCGACGCCGGCAATGTCTGGGCCGACGGGGAGGAAGTCGATGTCGGGGACCTTCGTTACGGAGCCGGCTTCGGTTTCCGCTGGTATTCGCCCATGGGGCTGTTGAGGCTGGAGTGGGGTTTTAACCTGGATCCCGAACCTGGCGAGGAGAAGCCCGGTTGGGAGTTCTCCATCGGATCGCTTTTCTGAGCAGGAGAACAAGGGACATCGGACATTAGGATCTTGAGTTTGGAGACGGGACGCCATTGATCGGACATTCGGGATCGGATAGTGGACATTAGAAATGGGTGATCTGGATACGCGCCCTGAGGTTACTGGGAAACGGGGTCAACCATTCCGTGTGAAATGAAGTCCTGCCTCGGGCCCTGGACTCTGGCCTCTGGACTCTGGACTGTATTTCAGGAGGATATCAGGATGATAAAACGTTTGATTCTCTTCGGGGCTGTTCTTTTTGCTGTCGCGAGCGTCTTCCACCCGGGAGATGCCGAGTCGGCGAGCATGGTCAAGATCGGTGTCATAGATCTCCAGAAGGCGCTGAATGCCACCTCGGAAGGGCAGGCGGCAAAGGAGACGCTGAGGAGAAAGCACCAGGTGAAACAGGATGAGATCGACGCCATGCAGGCTGAGCTCGCATCCATGGAAGAGAAGCTCAAAAGCCCGGTATTGAGCGAAGACGCTCAGGCCGATCTGCAGCAGCGTTTCCGCAGGAAGAAGGGCGAACTCCTCGAATTCGTTGCCAAGGCAAGGGAGGAAGAGGAGAAAGAGAACCAGGCCCTTTCCGGCAGGATCCTGGATGGTCTGGTCGGCATAGCCCGTGAAATCGGCAAGCGGGACGAATATACCATCATCCTCGAGAGGAGCAGCAGCGGTGTGGTCTTTGCCCAGGACGTGGTTGATCTGACCGAGAGTGTGGTCAAGATATACAACGAGCAGAACAAAGGGGGAGAGGGAAATTGACCGGCTTTGCCCTCAAGGACCTGGCGAAACTGATCGGAGCGGAGCTGGTGGGTGACGGAACCGCGAAGGTCTCGGCTGTCCGTCCCGTTAGGGAAGCCGGACCAGGGGATCTGACCTTCATCGCAAACCCCAGATACGGAGAGTTCCTTGCCACCACCAGGGCGGAAGCTGTTATTGTTTCAAAGGGCTGTTCCGATGAGGGCAAGAACCTCCTGATCGCCGATGACCCCTACCTCGCCTACGCAAAGGCAATGGAGGTCTTCTACGGGGTGGAATATTCCGGCTCGGGCATCAGCCCCCTTGCCCACGTCCATGACGGAGCGGCCATCGGAGCCGACCCCTCGATCCACCCCTTCGCCGTTGTCGAGAAGGGGGCTGTTGTCGGCGACCGGGTCACCCTGATGGCCGGCACTTATCTCGGGCCGGGCGCTCGGGTGGGCGACGACAGTGTTCTCCATCCCCACGTCGTCCTGGAGAGGGAGGTCATCGTCGGCCGCCGCTGCATCGTTCATTCAGGCTGCGTCATCGGCGGTGACGGATTCGGTTTTGCCAGGGAGGATGAGAACTACCGGAAGATCATCCACGCCGGCACCGTGCGGGTCGGTGACGACGTCGAGATCGGGGCGAACTGCACTGTGGACAGAGCCGTGATGGGTGAGACGGTCATCGGCGACGGCTGCAAGCTGGACAACCTGATCATGGTTGCCCACAACGTAAAGATAGGGAAAAACTCCCTCATTGTGGCGCAGGTGGGCATTTCAGGCAGCACCACCCTTGGCGACAGGGTGACTTTGGCCGGTCAGGTGGGCATCGCAGGACATCTAAATCTGGAGGACGGATCCGTGGTCCTGGCGAAGTCCCTCATCATTAAGGACGTCCCGGCGGGCGCTGTGGTTGGAGGTATTCCGGCCGTTGATGCCGGGCAGTGGAGGCGGTCGACGGTTCTCGTGAGGAACCTCGAATCCATGAGATCCAGGATCGCCGAACTGGAGAGGGCCGTAAAGAGGCTGTCCGAGGCAGATAAAAAGGAGAGCTGAGGATGGATATCAACGGTATCATGAAGATCTTGCCCCACAGGTACCCCTTTCTGCTCGTGGACAGGATCCTGGAGATTGTCCCTGAACAGAGGGCCGTGGGCATCAAGAACGTCACGATCAACGAGAACTTCTTCCAGGGGCATTTTCCAGGGCATCCGGTGATGCCCGGAGTGCTGATCATCGAATTCATGGCCCAGATAGCGGGGATCCTCGCGTACCAGCCCCAGGCCGCGAGCGATGAAGATGAAATGGAAGGTAGGGTCATCTACTTCATGTCCATCGACAAGGTCAAGTTCCGCAAGCCCGTCGTCCCCG
Source organism: bacterium (assembly GCA_020350725.1). Taxonomy (GTDB): domain Bacteria; phylum BMS3Abin14; class BMS3Abin14; order BMS3Abin14; family BMS3Abin14. The sequence goes on along the minus strand of CP070719.1, from coordinate 945,608 downwards.
GGGACCAGCTCCGGGGTGAGGTGGTAGTCCTCCAGAGGCGCAGGAAAATAGGCAGTTTTCTCGGCAAAGCCTATGTCGGAAATGATCTGGTGTGCGAGGCGGAGATGAAGGCCATTCTCGTCGACCGGGAAGAGGGACGGGACGCTTCGGATTGATGAGGCGGAGACGGAGGCTGAATTGGAAACATCCATCGATCCCAGAGCCGTCGTCCACCCCGATGCCTCCCTTGACGAAGGAGTCCGCATCGGTCCGTTCGCGGTCATCGGGCCTGAGGTGAAGATCGGATCGGGCACGGAGGTCCTCTCCCACGCCTTCGTCGACGGCAAGGTCACCCTCGGAAGGGACAACAGGATCTTCCCCTTTGCCTCCATCGGCGCACAGCCTCAGGACCTCAAGTACAGGAGCGAGGACAGCGAGGTCGTCATAGGAGACCGGAATCAGATCCGGGAGTGCGCGACCATCCACCGGGGGACCGAGGGTGGAGGGATGGTTACCCGGGTGGGGGATGGGAACCTTTTTATGGCCTACACCCATGTCGCCCACGACTGTATCATCGGAAACGATGTCGTTATGGCGAATGCAGCTACCCTGGGTGGACACGTAACGATCGACGACGGTGCCATCATCGGGGGGCTGTCCGGCATCCACCAGTTCTGCCGCATCGGATCCCTTGCCATGGTGGGAGGAGGTTCCGTTGTCGTCATGGATGTTCCGCCCTACACCAGCGCTCAGGGTGACAGGGCCAGGCTTTTCGGTCTGAACCTCATCGGCCTGAAGAGGAAGGGTTTCTCTCCCGAGTCTATCGACGCTCTGAAGTCCGCCTACCGGCTGATCTTCAGGCTGGATCTGAAACTGGAGGACGCGGTCGAAAGGGTCCGTAATGGTGTGACGGACTGCCCTGAGGTGCGGCACCTGATCGACTTCATCGAGGCCTCGGAACGGGGTATCACCAGGTGACAGGATCGCAGGAGAGGATAGGCCTTCTGGCCGGGACCAGCGACCTCCCCCTCGAGGTGGCGAAGGCCATTGAGGATTCCGGAAAGCAGCTGTTCATAGCCGCCTTCGAGGGAGCAGCCGACCCCTCCATTGAGACACCGGGACGGGATGTCCGCTGGTTCCGGGTGGGTCATCTCGAAGCACTCCTGGAAGGTCTGAGACGATCGGGATCCACCAGTATCGTCCTCGCCGGAAAACTCCCCCACGATTCCCTCTTCTTCAACGACGATTTTGACTCACGACTTCTGGCTCTTCTCCATTCGCTGCCCGACAGACGCGGATCAACCATCCTCGCGGGTTTTGTCGACCTTCTGACGGCTGAAGGACTTCCCGTCCGGGAGCTCACCCATATCGTCCCCGGGCTTGTTGCCGTTGAGGGACACATCGCCGGTCCCCCGCCCACGCCCGAACAGATGCGGGATGCCCGCTTCGGATGGAAGATCGCCAAGAGGATCGCCGAAATGGACGTTGGCCAGACTGTCATCATCAAGGATCTCGCCGTTGTCGCTGTGGAGGCGATGGAGGGGACCGACGAAGCCATTGAGAGGGCCGGCCGGATCACGGGCGGAGGTAATGTCGTCGTCAAAGTGTCCAGCCCGGACCATGATTTTCGGTTCGACGTTCCCACAGTTGGACCGCATACCGCTTCATCCCTGGCCCGGGCAGGGGGCGGCGTCATTGCCGTGGAATCGGGCCGGTGTTTTCTCCTCGGGCTGAGGGAGCTGAACGCCTTATGCCGGGATCGATCCATTTCCCTCGTGTCGCTCTCCGATGAAGATGTCCTGGACAAAGGTGTTTCAGACCATTCGTGACACCCCCGGTTGACACCGTGACGGTCTCCGGTGCGACAAAAGTAGAACCTCTTCATCCGGCTGGCGAAGCCGGTATCGGACGCGGACCATGAAAACAGGCATCGAGACCTCTATCGATCCCAGAGCCGTCGTCATGCCCGGCGCGGAACTGGACCATGGCGTTGTCGTCGGCAGCCACGCTGTGATCGGGCCGCGCGTAAGGATCGGATCAGGAAGCCGGATCGGGCCCAACACGGTTATTATGGGAATAACGATCATGGGAACCGACAACCAGGTTCTCCCCTTCTCCTCCCTGGGAGGTGACCCTCAGGACCTCAAGTACAGGGGTGAGGACACGGAGGTCATTATCGGTAATGGCAACGTATTCGGCGAGTGCTGCACCGTCCACCGGGGAACGACCACGGGAAGGGGCCTGACGAGGATCGGGGACAACAACGTCTTCATGGCCTGTGCGCACGTGGCTCATGACAGCACGGTCGGTTGCGGTGTCAGATTCGAGAGTGGAGCCAACCCCGGGGGGCACGTCGACGTAGAAGACGGAGCCCATCTCGGAAGCTTCAGTTCCGTTCATCCCTTCTGCAGGATCGGTAAACTGGCTTCCCTCGAGAGGGGGTGCATCGTGGTCAAGGACATCCCGCCCTTCTGCGCCGCCAGAGGCGATCGAGCCGAACTTGTCGGTCTGAATGTGGCCGGCCTGAAAGAAGCCAGGTACTCAGGGAAGTCGATATCCAGCCTTCAGGACGCCTTCGATACGATATTCCGAAAGGGTCTTCTCCTCAACGACGCGCTGGCCAGAATCCGATCTTCCGGAGACGCGACGCCAGAGGTCGAGCACCTGATGGAGTTTCTTCTGTCCGGCAGGAGGGGGTTTGCGAGATAAAGGACGTGATTTGTGATTCGTTATTCGTGATTAGCCAATGCCGCTTGCGAACCAAATTATAGAGAACTATTATTTCGGACAAGATTCTTTGCAAATATACTTGAATAATCCCCAATGGTCACTGAATCAATCGATTCACAACCAAATCACAAATCACGAATCACCAATCACGGACGCTTGGCGTCGGACGATCACCTTCCCTTGCTCATCTCCGAGGCGATGTGCGCCACCCGGGCCGAACATCCAGGTTCTCCCATCTTTGCCCTGATGTCGGCCAGCCCCTCCTTGATACCCTGGCGGTAGTCCTCGTCCAGAAGGATGCGGAGGACCTCTTCGGCGATGTTGTCCGGGTCAGCCTGTTCCTGCAGGAACTCCCGCACGACTCCCCGGCCGGCGACTATGTTGGCAAGGCCGATATACTCGAGTCTGACCAAACGCCTTGCGATGGCGTGGCTGATGGGGGACATCCTGTACAGAATCACCATCGGTGTCCCCATGAGGGCTGTCTGGAGGGTAGCGGTTCCGGCCGCCGTGATCACCGCGTCACAGGCGTTGGCCACATCGTAGATCCTCTCGGACGTTATGGTAACAGGAAGGGCTGAGCTTTCCACGCTCGTTCTGACGTTCTCCTCCGGGAGAAAGGGGGCGAGGGGAAGGAGAAACTGGGCGGAGGGAATTCTTCGCGCCACGATAGCTGCGGCCCTGAGGATGGTGTCCAGATTGTACCGGATCTCGTGCGGCCGGCTCCCCGGGAAGAGGCCCACCACGGTGTCTGCCGCATCCATGCCGAGCTGTCGACGAAAGAGTTCCCGCTCGATGCCGATGAAGGCCTCGTCCATGAGGGGATTGCCGACGTAATCGACCCGAATGTCCAGTCCCCGATAGAGTTCCGGTTCGAAGGGGAAGATGACGGCCAGCCTGTCCACCGCTCCGGCGATCCTCCTGACCCTGCTCTTCCTCCACGCCCACACCTGCGGGCTGACGAAGAACAGGACAGGTATCCCGGCCCGTTTGGCGTGTTCGGCCAGGCGCAGGTTAAAATCCGGATAATCAATGAGAACGAGGACATCCGGCCTCTCGCCCCCCGTCAACATCCTTTTTAAACGCCGGAAAACCTTCAGGATGGAGGGAAAATGTCTGACGACCTCCACGAAACCGGAGGCCATGAGTTCCTCGTAGGAAATGAGGACGTCACACCCGGCCTTGACCATCAGGGGTCCGCCGACCCCGAAAAAGGTTAGGTCCGGATCGATCTTCGCAGCCTCGGAGACAAGGCTGGCGCCGTGGTGGTCTCCGGATGCCTCCCCCGCGACGATCAGGGCACGTCGCTCCGATGCCTGGCCCGCCATCGGTAATTCCACTAAAGGACCTCTGTCAGGGTGTCGCAGACCTCTTCGATCTGCACCCGGGAAAGCTCCGGGTACATGGGCAGGGAGAGGACCTTTGAAGCGGTTTCCTCGGAAACCGGCAGGGAAACACCCTTCCACTCCTTCCCGTAGACCTCCTGCCTGTGAAGGGGGATTGGATAGTAGACTGCACTGGCAATACCCTGATCGGCAAGGGCCTGCCTGAGCTCTTCGCGGCGGTCGCTCATGACGGTGTACTGGTGGTAGACGTGCAATCCCTTTTCGTCCTCGAAAGGTGTGACGATCCCGCTTCCAACCAGGATCTCGGTGTACCTTGCAGCGTTGGCGCGCCGCCTGCCGTTGAAAGCGTCGATGCGCCTCAGCTTGGTCCGGAGGACAACAGCCTGGATCTCGTCCAGACGGCTGTTATACCCTATGCTGGAGTGATGGTACTGGATGCGGCTGCCGTGGTTGCGGAGGACCCTGACCTCTTCGGCAACGGTGTCATCGTCGGTGATCACCATGCCGCCGTCACCGTAACAGCCGAGGTTCTTGCTCGGGAAAAAGGAGAAGCATCCGGCGTCACCTATTGCCCCGGTCTTTACCGATCCGTAATCGGCCCCGAATGACTGGGCGCAATCCTCAATGATCCTGAGGGAATGTCTCCGGCAGATGTCTCTTATCGGATCCATATCCACCGGTTGCCCGAACAGGTGTACGGGCAGCACGGCCTTTGTCCGCCCTGTGATCGCCTTTTCGATGAGGTCCGGATCGATATTGAACGTCCTGGGGTCGATATCCACGAAAACGGGGCGTGCGCCGGTGTACGATATGGCCTCCGCCGTGGCGATGAAGGTGAACGGAGATGTGATCACCTCATCACCTGCACCGATCCCGCACGCCCTGAGGGCCAGATGGAGTGCATCCGTACCGGAAGCGACGCCGACAGCGTGCTTGACCCCGCAGTAGGATGCCACCTCCTCCTCGAGGGATTGGACGTTAGGACCCAGGATGAACCGGGCCGTCTCCAGGACCTCTCCGATGCCCTCCTCGATCTCGTCCTTAAGTCCCTGGTATTGGACTTTCAGGTCCACCATGGGGATTTTCATGGCAACGGTTCCTTTCTACCGTGCGGATGGAACAGCTTTAATCAAACAGAGGACAGGGGAAAGGACAGATCCGTCTGCGCCCTCCCCGGTTCAACCCTCTTCGATCGGTTTCCCCGTGAGGTTTGCCGTGATAACGTGGGCCAGCTCCAGGGCTCTTTTGCCGTCCTCTCCGCTGACGAGAGGCGGTGTTCCGTTTTTCACGGAATCCACAAAGGACCTGATCTCGGCGAAGAGGGTGTCCCCGCTCTCAAATGTCTTTTCCTCCATGGAGATGTTGGGGAGGCCTGGAACGGGGGCGCCGTCCCCGTTTTTCCGAAAGAGGGAGATCCTTTTTGTCTGATAGTCTATGGTGATGTAGGAATCCGGTTGGAAGATCCTGATCTTTCTCAGGGTCTCACGGCTGACCCGGCTTGCCGTCACGTTGGCCACACAGCCGTTGTCGAATCGCAGCCGGGCGTTGGCAATGTCCACCTCGTCGGACAGCACTGGAACACCGACCGAATCCACCGAAGAGACCGCTGAGGGAACGATGCTCAGGATGATGTCGATGTCGTGGATCATCAGGTCGAGGACGACATCGACGTCGGTCCCTCTCGGACGAAACTGCGCCAGCCGGTGGGATTCGACGAACATGGGGTTTTTAATGGCTCCCTCGAGGGCCATGACGGCCTCGTTGAACCGCTCAAGGTGACCTACCTGAAAGACCAGATCGCGGGCCTTGGCCTCTTCGATGAGGGATTCCGCCTCGGCCACGGTCCGGGTAATGGGTTTTTCCAGCAGGATATGGACCCCTGCCCGAAGACAGGACCTGGCCACCTCGAAGTGGGAGGTGGTCGGGACTGCTATGGAGACGAGATCAACACTGTCCAGAATGACCCTGTGATCCTCATAAGGGGCTGTACCGAGCTCCGCGGCGACATCTGCCGCCCTGGCCGCATCGGCGTCCACAACACCGATCAGTTCCACATCCTCCATAGCCGCATACTTCTGAGCGTGGAACCTGCCCAGGTAGCCTACGCCGATCACGGCCGCTTTAAGCTTATCCATAGAATTCCCCCGGATCCCGTTCCAGATTCCACATCCCGGATTTCAGGATGGAAAGTGATTCTGCCCGGGTTTTCGTCGCCTGAACGATCCTGCTTCCGGTGACCCGGACCCGACACCGTCTCTGATAAACCCTTCGAACATCTTTGTAAAGGTGAAACGAGGCATTTTTACTCCCTGCGTGTTATTATCAGCGAAACATTGACCTTTTCACCCGGTTCTTCTATGTAGATCATGGCATTTCGGAAAGCCCCGCCGAAATCACGGGGGGCAGGTAATCGAAAAGGGAAGGCCGCTCTTCCCCGAGAGAGGTGAGTGTCCAGCTGACATGTCCGGAAAAACCAGCCACGCCCTGCGTCTCTACAGACGCCTGTTCCACTATGTGAAGCCTTATACCGGGATGCTGGTTATCTCGGCGGTGGCCATGGTGGGTGTCTCGTTGTGCACCGGCCTGTCGGCGCTTCTCATGAAGAACGTGCTCGATGACGTGTTCATCGAACGGGACAGACAGATGCTTGTCCTGGTCCCCCTTGCAATCCTTTTGATCTATCTCATCAAGGGTCTATGCCGTTTTGTCAGGATGTACATCATGAACTCTGCGGGAATCCGGATGGTGAAGGATATACGGAACGAACTCTACCGGCACCTGAACACACTTTCCATGTCCTTTTTTACGGAGACACCCACCGGGACCCTCATGTCCCGGGTCACCTACGATGTGTCGATGATCCAGGGAGCTGTCACCGAGGCCCTGACAGGTGCGATACGTGATGTCTTTACCGTCGTGATCCTCTCCGGAGTGGTGCTTTACAGAAACATGACTCTGGGGATCATTACCCTGGTCGTCCTGCCGGTGGCCATGTATCCGCTGGTTCAGTTTGGGCGGAAAATGAAGAAGGCCAGCAGACGCAGCCAGGAACAGATGGGTGAACTCAACAAGCTCATGCAGGAACGCATCGCAGGCATCGGATTAGTCAAGGCCTGCGGAACAGAAGAGACGGAGCTGGACCGTTTTCAAGCGGACAACGAAAAGCTGGTCAAGACCTTTCTCAAGATCCAGAAGGTCAGGGCCCTGTCCAGCCCCGTGATGGAGCTTATCGGAGCCGGGTCCGTGGCGGTCATCGTCTGGGTAGGCGGACTGATGGTCATGAGGGGGTCCATGACCGTGGGAGAATTCTTCTCCTTCCTCACGGCCCTGATGCTCCTCTATGAGCCGATCAAGCATTTGACCTCCGTAAACAACCTGATCCAGCAGGGCCTTGCCGCTGCCGAACGGGTCTTCGACGTTCTGGACATCTCACCGGAGATCGAGGACAGTCCTGACGCCGTTATCTTGCCGAGGATCAGGGGGAGAATCCGGTTCGAGGACGTTTCCTTCCGGTACGATACGGAGTGGGTGTTAAGGGGAATTAACCTGGAGGTCGAGGCCGGCACGAAATTGGCCATTGTCGGATCCAGCGGGGGAGGCAAGACAACCCTCGTCAACCTCATCCCTCGGTTCTACGATGTCACCTCGGGAGCGGTATGGATCGACGATTACGATGTGCGCTCGGTCACCCAGAAGAGCCTCCGCCAGCAGATCTCGGTCGTCTCCCAGGATGTGATCCTCTTTAACGAGACCATCAAGAGCAACATCTGCTACGGCATGGAGCATGTCGGCGACCGAGAGTTGGAACAGGTTCTCGACGCCGCCTACGCTCACGACTTCATCGCCTCCTTGCCCGATGGCCTCGATACGGTGATCGGGGAGCGGGGAACACGTCTTTCCGGGGGCCAGAGACAGAGGTTGTCCATCGCCCGGGCCCTGATCAAGGATTCACCGATCCTTATCCTCGACGAGGCCACGTCCTCCCTCGACACCGAGTCCGAGTACCTCGTCCAGCGGGCCCTGGAAAATCTGGTCAGGGGTCGGACGACCTTGGTCATCGCCCACCGGATTTCCACAGTGAAGGACGCCGACCGGATCATCGTCCTGTCCGACGGACGCATAGTGGAGTCGGGGCGGCACGACGAACTCGTCGAACTCGGGGGAGAGTACTCCCGTCTCTACTCCCTGCTGATAGAGGACAATGATCATTGAATCAGTGCATGACATCCGATCCTGTCGGTGACCGGGGATCGATGGGTTTGAAGGGGCACCTGACCGTCGTCTTGGTGAGGTCCTTTATCCGCCTGCTCTACGGCACCCTCAGGATCGCTGATTTCGGAATCGGGTGGCTCGACTCCGTAGAGAGTAAAGGTGAGTGCGCCATTATCCCCTTCTTCCACGGCAGACAGTTTCCTCTTGTGTCCTATTTTGCAGGAAGAAAGACCACGGTCATGTCCAGCATGAGCCGGGACGGGGAATTACAGGCCCAGGTTCTGGCGGGTTTCGGGCACCGCATCGTCCGAGGGTCAACCTCTCGCGGCGGCGCGAGAGGTCTGATCGGGATGAAAAAGGCCATGGGGGAAGGATATCACGCAACCCTGGCGGTGGACGGTCCCCGAGGTCCGCTTCATGAGGTGAAGCCGGGTGTCATTTACCTGGCGAAAAAAACCGGGGCGTCGGTCATTCCGGTGTCGGCTTCAATGAATCCGGCTGTCGTCTTGGAAAAAGCCTGGGACAGGTATATGCTTCCTGTCCCCTTCGCGCGGGCGGTTATCCTTTTCGGCGAACCGATGCATTTCGATCCGGACATGGATCGTGATTCCATGGAGCGGGACCGGACAAACCTGAGTGATCGCATGCTCTCCCTCCAGGAGGAGGCAGACAGAATAGCGGGGAGGAAGAAAGTGGAAAGCGGAAAGGGGAAAGGTAATTAAGAGAGGATAGAGAAAAGAGATTGCGAACAGGGGATAATTTGTATTTTTCGGTTTTGGATTATGTGCTGACCACGGAACCCTTAACCCTTCAACCTTCATCTATTCTTCAGGAGATCGTTATGGCGATAGATAAAGAACTCTTAGAGATCCTGGCCTGTCCCAAGTGCAAGGGACCGATCGAGCTACAGGAGGACGGGAAAGGCCTCACTTGTGACACCTGCAGACTGAGGTACCGCATTGAGGATGACATCCCCATTATGCTCATCGACGAGGCAGAAGAGATTTGAATTCGGATGGATCGTAGAGGTCTGGCAAAGATTCTGGACGGGCCCCCGTTCTGGCTGATCCCCCTGCTGTTTGCCCTTTCCCTTCTGTACGGCGCTGTAAGTGCCTTTAATCGAATGATATTTCGCCGCCGGCTCAGGAGGATCAGACGACTTCCCAGGCCGGTTGTCAGTGTGGGCAACATTGCGGTGGGCGGGGGCGGCAAGACGCCCCTCGTGATATGGTTGGCGTCCCGCCTCCGGAAACGAGGGATCAGGGTTGCTGTTCTCACAAGAGGGTACGGTAGTTTTAAGGAAGGAAAGAAGGGAGCGATCTCGGAACTCCACGATTCCATCGGACCGGGAGCCCTGCGGGCCGGCGACGAACCGACACTCATGTCCCAAAAACTGGAGGATGTGCCCATTTATGTCTGCGCCGACAGATATCGGGCGGGGTTGTACGCCATCGGCAGAAGGGAAATTGACCTGTTCCTGTTGGATGACGGATTTCAACATTTTGCCCTTCACCGAGACCTTGATGTTGTGGTTATCGACGATCACAGAAGGCTGGGCAATGGCACCCTGATTCCCTCCGGTATCCTGCGGGAGCCCGCAACCAGGCTGAGGGACGCCGACTTCATCGTGGTCACCAAAGCGGGGGCCATTGATGAAAAGTTCACCGGAAGTCTAAAGGAAATGACCGATGCTCCGATATCCTGGGCCAACTATGTTCCTGTGGGACTCATCCATCCCGGAGAGGACAGGGTATTGAACGTGAGAGATCTCGAATCCACACATTTCCTGGCGTTTTCCGGGATCGCCAACCCCCGTTCTTTCGAATTGTCCCTGAGAGAGTTGCCCCTGATCGTGGTCGACCATGTCCGTTTTCGGGATCATCACCGGTATTCATCTCATGAGGTGAACTTCCTTTCCGAGAGGGCTGAAAAGATGGGAGCCCGGGCACTGTTGACCACGGAGAAGGATCTGGTACGCTGGCCGTCCCGTCGTCCGACGATTCCCTGCTATGCCCTGGCGATGGACGCAGTATTTCTCTCGGGTGAGGACATCCTCATCGACCGTGTCATTTCCCTGGTGGGAGAGCGTGCCGGCGGAGCAGGAGATGGCTGATCGGATCATCTCGGCCCTGTTAAGGTTATTGTTTGCGTTCGGGCGGGTTTTGCCCCGGTTCTGGGCGCTGGAAATTGGCAAACCGATCGGGCTGCTCGGGTATGTTCTCGCTGGCAGGAGGAGACGGCTGGCGATGGACAACCTCAGGCAATCCCTGGGAGATACCCATTCGGAAAAGGAATTAAGATCCATTGCCAGGAGGTCCTTCATGAACCTGGGCATGGCCTTCATGGAGTACCTGGCTTTTCCATCCCTTATGGGCCACAGAATAGACGGCATTATCGATTTTGTCGGCGAGGAGCATCTCCGGTCATCCCTGGACAAAGGGCGGGGAGTCCTTCTCCTTACCGTTCATCTGGACAACGTCGATCTGCTGGGCATTGCCCTGGCCCTTCGGGGGTATCCCATGGGCAGCATAACCAAGAACATCAGGAACGTAGCGGTTAACAGGGCGGTGATAATGGCCCGGGAATCATCCGGGGCCACGGTTTTCGCCGGCAGCGGCAACATGAGGGAAATCCTTCAGCACCTCAGGAATGGAGGGATCGTCGGTTTCGTTCTGGACCAGAACGCCTTGGCAAAAGACGGCATCTTCGTCCCTTTCTTTAACCGGGAGGCCTCCACCCTGAGCAGTTTGGGTGTCCTGGCCAGGAAAACAGGGGCAGCGGTCGTGCCGGCCTACATTCACCGCACAGGAAGGAAGCACAGGATCGTTATTGAACCCGTCATGACGTGGACGCCGCTCCAGGACAAGGAAGAGGACGTTAAGGAGAGGACGAAAGCCTACACCCTTTGGACGGAAAAGGTCGTGCGCAGATATCCGGAGCAGTGGATGTGGATACACAACAGGTGGAAAACCAGGCCGGAAGGGGAATCGATCGGTCAAAATCCTAAATCCTAAATCCAAAAGCAGGACTCCTGGCGGGATCAGGGAGTGTTCTCCTTCACCCAATGTGTGGTGCTCCAGTCGGTATTCCAGGGTGCGGCCCACTTCTTTTGAGATCATTATTCCGGGATTTGGATTTTGGACTCTGGATCAAATGTTGGGAACCTGAAACTCACATGAGTGATCGATCCGACAACGATAAAGAATTACATCCCGCTGTGCTTCTCGACCGGGATGGAACGATCATCGACGAGACGGGATACCTCGGGGATCCGGAAGGCATTCATTTTCTGCCGGGCGCCATCGAGGCCCTTCGGATCCTCCAGCAGGCTGGTTACGTTCTGATCGTGGTCACCAATCAATCGGGAATCGGAAGGGGATACTTTTCAGATGAGGACGCGATTGCCGTCAATCTTCGTCTTTCGGCGCTTCTGGACGAAAAGGGAATCCACATCAAAGGGATATATCACTGTCCCCACTCGCCGGATGACGGCTGTGCATGTCGGAAGCCGGGGATAAAGATGACCCAACGGGCGGTGGCTGATTTTTCCCTCGATATTCAGCGGTCCTGGGTTGTCGGTGACGCAGCCAGGGACATCATTATGGCCCAGAGGGCAGGGGCAAGGTCCATCCTCGTGGTCACCGGAAGGGAGGATAAGGGCACAGTTCCGGAGGGTACTGCAAGGGCGAAGGATCTTTTGGAGGCCGCCCGGATGATCGCAGGAGAAGGATCATGATTTCCAGGATTTCTTTTGCCACCATCATCCTGTTCTTTCTGGCATGCTTTCCAATTGAAGGGGATACCAGTCCCGTCAGTGCCTTCGGTCCCGGGGAACGTCTCGAATTCGTTCTGACCTGGGCAGGTATCGCTGCCGCAGACACCGTCATGTCTGTGGAAGAGGCAAAGGACCTCAGGGGCAGAACCATATATAAGCTTGTCAATACAGCCGAATCACGTGCGGTCATCGACATGATCTATCCGGTCCGCAACCGCTACGAGTCCCACATATCCCCTGAGGACGGCCTGCCGAGAAAGTACATCCATCACATGCGGGAGGGAAGTAAGAGGAGTGACAGGATCTTCCTCTTCGACCAGAACAGGCAGCTGGTGAAGAGGATCGAGAGGGAGGATGATAGGACAAGCAACATTGTGTACGAGATAGAAAGACAGACATACGACACCCTGTCCTCCCTCTATGCCATGAGGAACATGCAGTTCGCTGTCGGTGACAGTGTGACATTCAAGGTCTTCGACAACAGAAAGAACTATGAACTCGAGGTGGACGTCCTTGCCCGAGAAGAAGTGGAGGTGGCTGCGGGCCGGTTTATGACAATCAAGGTCCAGCCGAAACTGAAGTTCGAAGGAATTTTCCGCAGAAAGGGTGAATTGTTCGTGTGGATGACGGACGACGAACGCCACATACCCGTTTTGATGAGGAGCAAGGTCAGCGTCGGCAGCATCAACGCCGAGTTGGTTCAATACATCGATGCTGCGGATACTTCACCGGAAGGGATGAATAAGAGTGAGTAAGGTACAGGGGCTCGGGTGGAGAATTGCCCTATATAACCTGATCCTCCACGGCGTGTCCTTGGCTCTCCTGCCCTGGGTCATCCTCCAGCTTATCTTCGTCCCCAGGAGAAAAGCGGGCATCAAGGAGAGATTAGGCTGGGCTCCACAGGATAGTGGAAATAACGTCTGGATCCACGCCGTATCTGTGGGAGAGGTCCGGGCTGTATCACCCATGGTAAAGCTTCTCTCAGAGAAACTGACAGGCAACTGCCGCCTTTTACTCTCCACTGTGACGGTAACGGGGCATGGCACCGCCCGTCGTGAAATTGAAAGCGCTGACAGGATCTTTTACTTCCCCCTCGATCTCCTCATCCCGGTAAAGAGGGCCCTTTCCCGGATAAGACCTTCTCTGTTTGTGACCACTGAGACGGAGATATGGCCCAATTTCCTCTACACCTGCTATAGACAGAGGATACCGGTCGTTCTCGTCAACGGCCGGATATCCGACCGTTCCTTCACCAGGTACAGATTCTTCCGCTGGTTCTTCGGGCCTTTTATGAGAATCTTTGATGTCCTCCTCATGCAGAGCGAGGAGGATGCCAGAAGGGTCATAGCTCTCGGGGCCCCTGAGGACAGGGTCCAGGTAACGGGGAACATGAAGTACGATATTAGGCCAAAACAATTTGCTCTGCCTGATGCCGTTCATGACTGGGCAAAAGATTCCTTCCTTCTGGTAGCAGGCAGTACACACAGAGGTGAAGAAGAGGTCTTGATCGATATTCTTGGAGAACCGGGATTGGAGGGATCCAAGATTGTTCTTGTTCCGCGGCATCCGGAACGTTTTGACGAAGTGGAGACCCTGTTGAGCAGAAGGAATATATCCTTCGTGCGTTACTCAGCACTTAACCATCCTGCCGGGATGGATTCGAATGTAATGCTGGTCGATGCAATGGGGGTTTTGGATGGTTTCTATGCTATGGCCGACATCGCTTTTGTCGGAGGCAGTCTTGTGCCTGTGGGAGGGCATAATCTGCTGGAGCCGGCCATGCACGGCAAACCCGTTCTCACCGGGCCGAATATGCATAATTTCAGAGACGTAACGGATATTCTCATCAAGGGTAATGGTTGTTGGATAGTTGATGACAGCCATGCCCTTAAGGAGGCTGCCGTAAGACTAAAACAGGACGAAGAGCTGCGCATGTCGATGGGCCACGCATCCATGAATGCCCTGAGAGGCTCTACCGGTGCTTCGAATAGAAACGCAGATATCGTTCTGGAAATCCTGAAAATGAAGTTTGGCGAGCCATAGCTTATGTGATAATAATGCTCATGTTTAACCTCTCTAGTTTTCAGTCCGCATGGCCCACGGAGTGGAGAGGAAGAATAACCGGGTACCTCTTTCTTTCGGCCAACAACCCATCTCCAATAATAGCGATGGATAGCCAAAGGAGAACTCTTTGCTAAATGAACATTCAGTTTTGGTAACCGGAGGCACCGGTTCCTTCGGCCAGAAGTTTATCGAGAATATCATCAACCGGTATCCACGGGTCAGAAGGGTCGTGGTATTTTCACGGGACGAACATAAACAGTTCGATATGGCCCAAAGGTTCCCCGTCGAGAAATATGAGCAGCTCAGGTATTTTATCGGCGATGTCAGGGACAAGGACCGGCTGTACAGGGCTATGGAGAGAATTGACGTAGTCGTACATGCCGCAGCCCTCAAGCACGTTCCCACAGCGGAATATAATCCCTTTGAAACGATCAAGACCAACATTATAGGTGCGCAGAATGTGATCGAAGTTTGTCTGGAAAGGGATGTAAAGAAGGTCGTGGCTCTGAGCACAGACAAAGCGGCCGGACCGATAAATCTGTACGGAGCGACAAAGCTGTGCTCGGACAAGCTCTTTATAGCGGCCAACAGTTTCAAGGGCTTAAGGGACCTTAAATTCTCGGTGGTGCGGTACGGCAACGTCATGGGAAGCCGCGGTAGCGTCATTCCGTTTTTCCTGGAAAAAAGAGACAAGGGTATCCTTCCTGTTACGGACGAGAGGATGACGCGATTTAACATAACCCTGCAAGAGGGTGTCGATTTTGTCCTTAAGTGCCTGGAGAGGATGTGGGGTGGGGAGATTTTTGTCCCTAAGATTCCCAGTTTCAGGATTACGGATCTCGCAGAAGCCGTCTGTCCCGGATGCAGAACAGAGGTGGTCGGTATCCGGCCGGGGGAGAAGCTACATGAGGAGATGATCACCGAAACGGATGCCCTAAGTTCCCTCGAGTTTGACGATCACTATGTTATCCTTCCCGCCCTTCAGTTCATGGACGCCGATGAGTATATGAAGAAAAACGGTGGGAGGCTTTGTCCCGACGGTTTCCGCTACAATAGTGGAACCAACAGCGAATGGCTTACGGTGAATCAAATCAGGGAGCTGATCAGGGAGAATTGCGACCCTCACTTTGAGGTCTAGAAAGTTTGTCTAAAAGATTCATCCCATATGGCCGCCAGTGGATCACGGACGAGGATATCGAGGCGGTTGTCGATGTCCTCAGGTCGGATTGGATCACACAGGGCCCGACCGTGGAGAGTTTCGAGGGGGCCTTCGCTGAATACTGCGGCGCACGGTATGCCGTCGCGGTAGCCAACGGTACAGCGGCTCTCCATCTGGCGGCATTAGCAGCCGAATTCGATACCACAGATGAAGTCATTACATCCCCAGTAACATTTGTGGCTTCGGCGAACTGTATCCTTTATGCCGGAGCTAACCCGGTCCTTGCGGATATTAATGAGGAAAATATCTGTATCGATCCTGACAGGGTCGCCGAGAGAATCACACCTTCTACCAGAGGTGTTATCCCGATTCATTTCGCCGGACACCCGTGCGACATGCCACGTCTCTGGGAGATTGCCAAGGAACACGGTCTGATCCTGATAGAGGATGCTGCCCACGCTCTGGGGGCATCCTACAGTTGGGAAGGACAGACCTTCAAGGTGGGTTCCTGTGCTCACAGCCACATGACCACGTTCAGTTTCCACCCCGTCAAGCATATAACTTCCGGTGAAGGCGGAATGATTACCACGAATGATGAATATATTTTCAAAAAATTACTCCTTTTTAGAAGCCACGGGATCACTCGAGAGCCGGACCTTATCGGAAACGTTGAAGGACCATGGTACTATGAGATGAAAGCACTTGGTTTTAATTATCGCATCACAGACATCCAGTGCGCCCTTGGACTCAGCCAGATGAAGAGGCTTGATACCTTTATCTCCCGTCGCAGGAAGATCGCCCAAACCTACAACAAGGCTTTTGAGAACATTGAGGAACTTATTTTGCCTCAAGAAAGCACATGGGCGAATTCCTCCTGGCATTTATATGTCATTCAGTTCCGAACCCTCGATCGTTTGGATGTTTTTAACCGCCTGAGGGAGAAGGGCTTAGGCGTGAACGTACACTACATCCCGATTTATCGGCATCCTTTTTACCGCAAAAGCCTTTCCCATCACTATGGTGACTTCCCTGTTGCTGAAAGATATTACGCCAGGGTCTTAACCTTGCCGCTGTTTCCTCTCATGAAGAAAGATGACATCAGCTATGTTGTGGATATGGTCCGGGAGACTGTTCAGGAGCTAATGGTTTGAGGGTAGTATCCATCGTCCAGGCGCGCATGGGGTCGACCCGCCTTCCAGGGAAGGTGATGTTTGACCTGGCCGGTCGATCGGTTCTGAGCCACGTCATAGAGAGAGTCCGATCCTGCCCCTTGGTGGACGACATTGTCGTTGCCACCACCATTAATCCAGAGGATGACGTCATCGCGGAAGAGGCCTGTCGGAATGGAGTCGCGTCCTACCGGGGCAGCGAGGAAAATGTCCTGGAACGTTACTAT
This sequence comes from bacterium, assembly GCA_020350725.1. Lineage (GTDB taxonomy): Bacteria > BMS3Abin14 > BMS3Abin14 > BMS3Abin14 > BMS3Abin14. The sequence goes on along the minus strand of CP070719.1, from coordinate 928,947 downwards.
GAAGCGGCGGTCAAGGCAGGCGCTGAAGTAATAGTTCGAGTCACCTCGGATTGCCCTCTTTTGGATCCTCAGGTTTTGACCGGTATGCTGAATAGTTTTACTGGTCGTAAATCGGACGGGGAGTCCATCGATTACCTGAGCAATACTTTGGAGAGAACTTTCCCGCGCGGACTCGATGTTGAGATCTTCACGTATTCTGCTTTAGAAAAAGCCCATATGGAGGCGAAGGAAACATTTGAACGAGAACACGTAACACCCTATATGTATAACCACCCCGACATATTCAGGTTGAGGAACTACCGATCGGACACCGACCTCTCTGAACACCGTTGGACACTGGACGTAGAAGATGATTTCACGTTGATAAAGGAGATCTATGGATCCCTTTTTGAAGAAGGGGAAGTGTTTACCACAGATGATGTAGTCAGGCTTCTCAGGAAACGCCCTGAACTGATCCAGATCAACACCCATGTTCTTCAGAAAAAAATTAATTATCATGTTGCTTTTCGTGTAGACGCATCAAATCTTATCGGTAGCGGCCATGTCATGAGATGCCTGACTCTAGCCCACGTACTGCTTCTCGAAGGCCATCACGTTACTTTCATATCCCGGAAACATCCCGGTCATCTATCCGAAATCGTCCATAAGGCGGAAATTCCAGTCATACAGCTCGAGTACAGGGAATCAGAATCCGGAAGATTTCAGGACAATGGTTATGAAGAGTGGCTGGGGACGGACTGGAAAACGGACGCCCTGGACACATCGCAGGCCATAGAGGAAATAAATTCAACCGGATCGCCGGTTGACTGGCTCATAATTGACCACTACGGCATAGACAGAAGGTGGGAGCAGATGATGCGCTCCCTCGTTGACAGAATAATGGTAATCGATGATCTGGCCAATCGGCCCCACGATTGCGATCTCCTGTTGGATCAGAATCTTCGCTATGATCACGAGAATATTTATCGGGATCTGGTGCCATCCCATTGCAGGATGCTGCTCGGTCCCAGGCATGCTTTGCTGCGTCCTGAATTCAAAGAAGCCAGGGCTAAGCTGAAAAAGAGGGATGGCATTATAGAGACGGTGCTTATCTTCTTCGGCGGGACAGACTCCTCAAACGAGACCGGTAAGGCCCTGGAGGCAGTCATCGAGCTCGGAGCCGATCTTAGAGTCGATATCGTTCTGGGATATTCGAACCCGCATGCGGAGGATCTGCAAAAACGGTACGGCCAAAGACCCGGCCTCCGTTTCCACCGTCATGTGAGTAACATGGCTCAAATGATGGCCCGGTCGGATCTATCCATCGGGGCGTGTGGCACCACAACCTGGGAGAGATGTTATCTGGGCCTCCCTTCCATTATTCTTGTTGTGGCTGAAAACCAGTTAGAAATAGCGCGGGCCTTGGACGAGGCTGGTGCAGTGATCAACCTTGGTCGGTGTGAAAAGGTCGATGTTGAATTGATAACCCGGACTCTAAAATCGGTCCTCAACAATCCTGACCGTCTCATGGAAATTTCTGTCAAATCCATGGCTTTGACGGGAAGTAACGGGTCTTCGGTCGGATCCGAGGTTCTCTTGGCCCTTCGAGGGGAGTAGGCATGTCGGGTCGCTCAGATTACCTGTTAAGGGCCATATCCGAAGAGGATCTGGAAATGGTCCTTGCCTGGCGGAATTCGGATCGGGTGCGTGCGAGCAGTTACAGCGATCACGTGATCACTCCCGATGAGCATATGGCATGGTTCGACAGGCTCCAGAACAATAGTACAGATGTCTTCATGATTTTTGAGATTCGGGAAACCCCGTTTGGCGTTGTTCAGATCAACCGCATAGACAAAGTAAACGGAACAGGCCATTGGGGATTCTATATTGGTGTAGAGGAGGCGCCGCGGGGAACGGGCTCCATAATGGGTCTGCTCGGTGTAGAATTCGCATTTATAGAGCTGGGACTCAGGAAGATCGTAGGAGAGTCATTCGCCTTCAACCAGGCGAGTATCAGGTTTCATCTTAAATTGGGTTTTGTTGAGGAGGGTCGGCTTCGAAAGCATGTATTGAAGGGTGAAAAGTACGAGGATATCGTTGTTTTCGGTCTTCTCAGGAGCGATTGGGAGAGGAACAGGATGGAGCTGGAGGGCTCCGTCTTCGGATCGCAAGGACGTTGATACAACCATTTTCCCCGGCATTCTCCCGTATCATAAATGAACCTACCTGAAGCCGGACGGCGATCGAAAAGGAGAAAATTATCATATGAAGGACATTTTGATTGGAGAATATAGAATCGGTCCAAATCATCCACCCTTCATCATCGCTGAGATGTCTGCCAACCACAACCAATCGCTGTCAAAGGCATTGCAGCTGGTAGAATCGGCCGCTCATGCGGGAGCGCATGCTATTAAACTTCAAACCTATACCGCGGACACCATGACCCTTGATATTGAAGAAGGTGATTTCGTTATCGATGATACCGGCAGTCTCTGGAGTGGTTACTCCCTCTACAGGCTCTATCAGGAGGCCCATACCCCATGGGAGTGGCATGAAGAGATCATGGATCGCTGCAGGGAGTATGGACTTATCTTCTTTAGCACACCATTTGACGACTCAGCTGTGGACTTCCTCGAGTCACTGGATGTTCCATGCTATAAAATAGCTTCCTTCGAGAACGTCGATATCCCCCTGATACAAAAGGTCGCAGGAAGAGGTAAGCCATTAATCATCTCAACTGGCATGGCTTCTGTGGCCGAGCTCAGTGAAACTGTACAAGCAGCAACGGACGCCGGTTGTGATCAGCTGATCCTTCTTAAATGCACCAGTACATATCCGGCATCACCTGATAATTCAAACCTTTTGACCATTCCTCACATGAAGGACCTGTTCGATTGCCACGTGGGATTATCCGATCACACGCCCGGCATCGGGGCAGCCCTGGCCGGTATAGCACTCGGTGCGGTTGCGGTAGAAAAACATTTTACGCTGTCACGTGCGGACGGTGGGGTTGATTCTGCCTTCTCATTGGAGCCTGATGAATTCAGGTCGCTTGTCAAAGAATCGGAAGCCTGCTGGAGATCCATCGGGAAGGTCAGTTACGGGCCAACTCGGGATGAGGAAGGATCATTGAAATTTCGCCGTTCCCTTTACGTCGTAAAAGATATGAAACAGGGAGAAATTTTCAGTCACGATAACATCAGGTCTATTCGTCCGGGCTTCGGACTTCCGCCAAGATATCTGAATATGGTGATCGGGAAGCGTGCTTCGAGGGATGTAAAAAGGGGGACACGGCTGACCTGGGAGATGATGTGCTGAACCGGTCTGGTAGCGGGAAATTGAATCGATCAGTAAATCTTTTTATAGTTGCATCCCCTTTGCATTACCTGGCCGCCAAGGCTATTGCGAGGCATTTCTGTTCGGGAGAGGAATGCCATCTTTTCTACAACAGGGATTTCCTTGAGGAAGTTGTGAAACCAGAGGGCTGGACGACAGTCACATACCTGCCCTGGCCGCGGTTCTATCCCAAGGAAGGTCCTTTCGGACGTATCAGGAGAACAAGGGCGAATTGCGATGTTGTAGCGGAAAAATGTGCTGGCGCAACCGTTATCCGTCTGCATGTTCCGGTAATAGATACCGAGGCGATTAATTACCACATTAATTTCCTTCGCGGTAAATATCCTTTTGCGGTTTTCAGCGTCAGGGTCCTGCCCGATGGCCTGTTAAACGTCAGACGTTGGCCCCTGAGCAGGATGAAAGAGGTCGGCCAATACCTAAAAAAAATGCGGAGACTGATATACCCTTCGCTTAATTATTTTGTCTTCAGGGGTGACCGTGTTGGAACCGATTCTGAGGTGGTCGACAGGATATATATCCTGCCCAAGTTTCCCCACGAATATGATCCTGCGAAGGTGGTGCAGATAACATCCCTGGTGGATCCCATACAGAAGGATCGATCCATGCCTCCAGGCGGCAGGGCTCTTGTTATCGGCCAACCTCTCTCTGCAATTGGCAGGATGTCACGAAATGTTATGGAGGATGTTACCGAGGGGATCAGGCGGATGCTATCCGAGGAAGGGATCCATGAGGTGGTTTATCGTGGACATCCGCGAGATCCAAATAACGAGCTTTACCATGGGAGTTACCATAAGGATGAGACCAGCGTGCCGCTGGAGATATCTTTAATGGATAATTCCTACGATCTTGTCGTGGGTATATGCAGCACCGGCCTTCTCACCGCCAGATCCCTTGTCGGAGAGAACTGTCGGGTCGTAGCCTATGGGATAAACGCCATGACTTTCAAGGATCAGATCCAGCGGGAAAGCATCCTTTCCGTTTTCAGGAAGTCAGGTGTTGAGATGGTCGATCATCGGTAAGGAGGACCGGTAATAAAGATCATGATTATGGAAAATCACAACCAGAGGATTTCGGTATTTTGGGGTTGGCACTGGCCGGGAGGTGTAAAAGCGATTAAGACCCTTGAAAAGGAGGGAGCCATAAAAGTAGCCGCCTGGTTCGGCCCTGCGGGGGAATGTACGCACAGCATCGATGAGGTAGTTTACCAGTGTAAACTCGGCGAAGCCCCCTTTTCGGGGGATGCGAATCATATATCCTCAATCGTATCAGACGGTTTCATCACTTTTCTGGATATGTTCTCCCGTATTCCGTTGGCCCAGGGAAAACCCGTCCAGGAACTGGGACACATTTTTCATCTCTATATCGATTTCTTTTCCTCTCTCCTCATAAGAAATAGGGTCGATGTGGTTTTTTTGCAGGCACCGCCTGTTTTCGGTCCTGATTACGTGCTGTATCGCGTCGCTGAGGCCTTGGGGATCAAGGTCGTAATAACGTACCAGTCTTTGTTCCCCAATCGATTTCTGTATATCGAGAATCTGGATGATTTCGGGGTTTTCGATGGCATCCAACCGTATGAGGAGGCCTATGATTATGATCCTACGGAGGATTCCCGGAACGGCTATTTTTACATTGAGCAGCCGAAACCGGTAAAGCATCATTGTCGAGCCAGCCTCATAGCTGATCTGCTGAAATTGACAACCTCAGGAAGACGAAAACCGAACACCCTGGCCGGAGTGTTTCAGAAGTATCAGGAGTGCAGAAACTTCCAGAAATTTCAGAGTCAAAGGGAATTATCGGAGGTCGACCTCGATAGACCGTTTGTATATTTTCCGCTCCAATTACAGCCGGAATTAACAACCTCTGCCTTGGGGGATGGTTACGCCGACCAGCTGAGTGCGGTGGAAAAAGTTAGGGAGCTTATTCCGGATGACTGGTTACTCTATATTAAGGAAAATCCCAAGCAGAGGTATCGACAACGAGGTGAATATTTCTACAGAAGGATCGACCGGATACCGGGAGCTACTCTTGTATCCAGAGGAATCGATACATACAAATTGATGGAAAAGGCGAGATTCACATCGGTTGTTACCGGAACCGCCGGATGGGAATCAATCTGCAGCGGCAGGCCCGTCCTGGTTTTCGGCCGTCCGTGGTACATGTCCTTTCCTGGTGTTGTGAAATTCAGGGAAGGGTTACAGCTCTCGGAAATTACGGAGACGACCGTGGATCCGGTCGAACTGAAGGAAACATTCAGGGAGCTAACCAGAAAGATGTTTCCCGGTGTGGTGGATCCCGATTATATAGAGATTGTCGAGGGGTATTCGGACGGAAATAACGCTGTTCTACTGGAACGTTTTATCAAGACGGTTACAGGATTTGCCTGAATATTCAGGCACGGCCCAAAACAACCTGCATTTTATAGCCTAGTTTATGTTGATGAAGTGCTTCTTCATCGATCAGATTCAATAAACAGGAGGTCTTGTCTGCCTTTCCAAAATAGGGGGATTCATAATTTAAATAGTTGTTAATAACGCCAACTTCAGAAATAACCGTGTCCATATCAATGACCGTGAGTTTACATTTTCCCGCCAGTTTCTCAAGCGCCCTATATGAGTAGATGTTGACGTGCTCCAATCCATCGAACATGTTGCATTTTTCCTGAAGTATTTTGGCAGCCAGTGAATCGGCACTCGGAATCTGCATGAAGATAACTCCTCCATCCGCCAGAAGAGTAGAGATGTGCTTTAAATAATAGGCTCCATTCTTGAGGTGTTCGAAGACATCCCAGAGTGTGACGGCGTCAAATTTTGTATCGAACGGAACTGATTCAATGAGCTCATTGTAAACGGTGTGAGATTTTCCCTTGGCGTACTCAGCCTCCTTGGTGTTCAACTCCACGCCGTATGTGTTCCAACCAGCCATTTTGCACACGTCCAGGAAGAGACCAGCTGAGCATCCGATATCGAGGATGTTACCTGGTTTCACTACTTTCTCAATGGAACGCAGCCCTTTTTCATACAGATCAATGTAAAACTCCGAATCTTCCTCCACAATCTCACTTTGAAGGTCATGATTCGCACGGTAATACTCTTCGAGATACTTGTCCTTGAATACCGGATTCAGGTATACAATGTCACACCGGGTGCACTTCTTATATTGGCCCCCTTCTTTCGCGAATAGGAATATTTCGCTGTCCACATCACATACCGGACACGGCCTGTTTTCCACAAACCTGTCAGCGAACAGGCCTGATGCCGAGTCGATATATTTTCTATGATTGGCCATGCTGGCCTCCCACATCTTCTTTCTTTTATTATGCAGGTCTCTGGTTTCAGTGGACATTGGACTTCCCATCATAGAGGAACAAATTAACTGGCAGCATAAATAGGTCCTTTAATTGAGGCCTATCGTCTTACCGGCAGGCCAGCGGCCAGCATTTCGTCCTTAAGATCGTTTGGTGTAATGCTCGTAAAATGGAAAATGCTCGAAGCGGCTACGGCTGCCGCTCCGCTCCTTATCAACCCGACGGCGTCCGAGGGTTCCTTTACCCCACCTACGGCGATTACCGGAATTTTAACACACGAGGAAACTGATCGAACCAGCTCAAGATCGCATCCTTCCATGCATCCGTCGTTATCCACGGAATTGAGAACGATCTCCCCAGCGCCCTTCCTTTCCACTTCCTTTACCCAATCTAAGAGGCTGTACCTGACATCTTTCCCAGAATGGGAATAAACAGTGTATTGGCCTGCACCGTTCTTCTTTACGTCTATCGAAACCACGATACATTGAGCGCCGAATCGACTCGCCCCATCAGCGATAAAATCGGGATTTTCCAGGGCAATGGAATTTAGAACGACCTTGTCTGCTCCTTTAGAGAGTATTCGAGAAATGTCCTCGGCACTCCGCAGGCCTCCACCAACAGCAAGGGGCATAAAACACTCGGATGCGACTTCAGCAACGGTAAATTCATCTATCTTTTCACCGGATTTGGATGCGTTTATGTCCAACAGAATAAGCTCATCCACGTTCCTGCTGTTATAGATTCGCGCCACTGTGATCGGATTGCCTAGATTCCTGCGGGTGTCGAAGTTGATGGTTTTAACGACCGAATACCCGTCTAAAAGTACAATTGGAATGACTCGATGTTTAAGCATTTCAGTACTCGATATAATTCCTGAGTAACTGGAGCCCCTTCTCCTGACTCTTCTCTGGGTGAAATTGAACACCGAAGATGTGGCCTGCTTCAAATCCTGCGATGAAATCGACGCCGTGATTCGCCGTTGCAACATAAGGAGGAACCGAGTCCAGAAGTAATTCGTAACTGTGGACAAAATAGAAGCAGGTTCCGCTCTCTATGCCTTTGTAAAGCTCCCCACCCTGATGGTGGACATCGTTCCACCCGATGTGGGGGATGGAAACGCCTTCCAAGGCACCTCTATGAAGCTCGACGTGTCCCCCGATCAGACCAAGACCGTCGGCACCGCCGTCCTCTGAACCATGCTGAGCCAACAGCTGCATACCCAGGCAAATTCCGAGGATGGGTTTGTTGCCTTTCAGGACCTGGTCCTTTATCGCTTCATCGAAGGTCGTCTCAGCCAGAATGGCAACCGCTGCCCTGAAGCTTCCTACGCCCGGGAAAATGATTTTATCTACAGAATCAAGATCGCCAGGGACCTCACATAGTTTGAATTCGTATCCGAGATACCTGACAGCTCTACCGACACTGTCTATATTCCCGAGGCCTATATTAACGATTCCTATTAATGATCCCATATTGGAAAACGTCTCGTCAGGTTGCCCAGTTTATCCTTGATCAACTTTCCGCTATCATCACATAGAAAAAGTCGACGATTGGTGAATCTGTCGAGATTATCCACGAATTCCTTTTCTGTTATATTGAGGTATTCAAGAAAATCGGGCACATATTTCCACGGTACGGTCCCTTCGGAACTGTTCTTTAACTCCACGATTGCTTTATCACGCGACATTCGTCCGGCCCGTATCTCAATGCAGAGTTGATCGGTAGCTCTGCCGTAGCCGAACTTGATGAATTTCATATAATCATGGAGGCCGCCGATCCATTTGCAGTCGAGATTTTCAATATCATTATAGGCCCCCTCCACAGGTCCTCCGGGGTTACGATTCCAACCTGCAGCGATGGCCGCTTCGGCATTCTTCATGGAGTCCCATTTGATGTAATAACCCAGGAAAAGGCCAGTCACACCGACATCTCGGATCTCTTCATCGGTCGGATAATGGAATGTTTTAATGTCGTTCAGGTCCATCCCGTCATGAACGACGTCCGATATGCGATATCCAAGCATTTGGAATTGCTCCAGCCAGTTTCGGTCAAGGTAATTATTTCCACGTTTTGAGGCCGGCCCACCATATTCAAATTGAGAATTCTCCCCCCATATCAGGAGGGGTATACGATACTGAACAGCGACCCTGACTGGAGCGGTGAAAATCCCGATGTGTTCCGGCCAACAACAATCACCGAGCTTAAAAAAACCGATTCGCACCATTTCACGATAGGCCTTCCGGTTGCCGGCCACATGTACTATATCAAAACCGAGGTCACGGAGAAAAAGGAGATTCTTCCAGCCCACGTCTGTGAATTCACACGGTATGTGATTGACGCATAGGGGATTCATCCCGAAGGTGTCACGCATCGTGACCGACTGGAAGAAGCTGTCCTTCCCACCGCTCACAGGGATTATGCAGTCATAGGTCGAGCCGTCACTCCGGTAATCGGCGAGGATATCCTCCATCTCCGCCCTGCGGGCATCCCAGTCTATATGACCGTGTTTGGTTTCAGCAGAAACACAGGCATCGCAGATGCCTTCCCCATTGAATACCTGTTCAGGCCGGCTATCCGGCATGATGCATTTAGAACAGTATCGGATCACTTACTTCCTCCTGGAAAAATTACAAACATATCTACAATTTCATGGCGGCAAAGTATAGAGCGAGATTGCCATCCACCATGTTCTTAACATTGAACCTGTCCTCCACGATCCGCCTTCCCTCCGCTCCCATATTCTTCCTCAATGAAGCATCATTTAAGAGCTCAATTACCGCATCGGCTATCGCCTTGCTATCGCGGGGCGGGACAAGGATCCCGTTGATACCGTGTAGAACAGATTCAGGCATCCCACCTACCGATGTCGCCACGACGGGAACCTGTGCGGCCATCGCCTGAAGAACGCAATTGGCGAAACCTTCCATGGTCGCAGGATGAACAAGGACATCCACGATAGATAGGATCTCACCGATATTATCCCTGTACCCGGCGAAGATGACATGTTCTTCGATGTCCAATTCCCGGGAGAGATTTCGCAGTTTACTCTCGGTCTCACCCTCACCGAGGAGAAGGAATTTAACCTTGTTGTGCCGGGCAAGTATAGCCGGAGCACCCCGGAGAAGGAATCGGTGGCCCTTACGATCTATGAGTTGTGCAATGACAGCGACGACTGAGTCCTGAAGATCAAGTCCGAGATCTGCCCTTACTTTGGCAGCATCAGTCCTCACCTGAAAATCAGAGGCTTCCACAGCGCTGTAGACGAGGGAGATCTTTTCTTCAGGAATACCCCCACGAACAAGTTCCTTCACGATACCCCCTGATACAGCCACGATGCGATCGCAGAGCCAGCCATACCGGATCCTGGTAAAAATCCCCGGTTTTACCGGATTGTCGACTCGCCGGGAAACGACGACCTTGACTTCGCCTGCCAGTCGCGCCGCAAAAGCACCGAGGGTATCGGCCCCTCTCCGGCTGTGGATGTGAACTATTCTCGGTCGGTAGTCACTCAGCATCCTGATAAGCCTGGGGATAAGCGACAGATCGAGATCCCCGCGATACCGAACCGGAAAGACCGGAATCCCCTCCATTTCGCACATGCTATGCAGGGGGCTTTGATCCGGACATACCACTGCGATGTCCATCTGGCGACGCTTCATCTCTCTTGCAAGATAGAATACCTGCATGGATCCACCCAGACGACGTTTGCCCAGCTCTATATGCAGGACCTTGATCTTTTCCTCAGGTGACATGTTGATCAACGGCATTCCTTCAGCAACGGGGGTGATTGATATTCCGTGCTTCCGGCACGAAATTCCCTTTCAAAGCGCAAGAAAGAAGCCAGTCAGGAAGGGGTTTTATGCGGTGTCTTTCGCGATCCAGTCCACTTTCCATTGTTTTTACCGTCAACCTGACTGGCGCTGAGTCGGATAGGTATTGGTCAAGCCGCCATAAAAGACAGGTGATGATGGCAAACAGCTTATCAGTTGGCAAATACCTTTCTGACGGAATCTAAAACATCCTCGACTTCAATATCAACCATGCAATCAAATGTATCATCACAATCAGGATGCCTCCTGCACGGAGAGCATTCCCTGGCACTGTAGATGACCGCTGTCCGTGGGCTATAGGTCCTGGTATAGGGACAGGTCGATCCGAAAAGTGCCACCGTCGGCACCAGAAATGCTGTTCCCATGTGTGTAAGGCCGGTGTCGACCCCGATCAAGAGGGAGGCATGCTTGATGATCGCCGCAACCTGTTTGAGGGTCGTTTTTCCGACGAGATTAACTGTTTCCCGATTCACATGCGCGCTGATATCATCGGCGGTGGCCTGATCACCGGGTCCTCCGAGCAGAACGGAGGTCAACCCATAATTTTCCGATAAACGACCGATGATCTCGGACCATCTTTCCGGCCGCCAATGCTTCTGAGGTCTTGTCGTGAAAGGACAGAGAGCTGCATACCCGTCCTCGACCCTGAACTCCTCGGCAAACTCCAGGGCGAATCTGTCCTCTTCGCCCCCTGTTGCCAAAGACATCCTGAAATCACCTGCATGGAGCCCCAATTCCTCTGCACATTGAAGGTAATGAAAGCTGATCCTTCCGTCGGGCTCCTTGAGATCGATAACCCGAGTCATGAAATACCGGCTTCCTTCAGCCGATCCAAGCCCTATCCTCTCCTTAGCACCGGTTACGAATGCCCAGAACCCGCTTTTTAGAAGCCCTTGAGCATCCAGGACCAGGTCAAATCTCGGTTTTCTCCTCAGATCCCCCATGAAGGCGGTGATCTCGCCCGCCAGCTTTAATAGGCGCTTCTCCCTCAGTAGACTCCGCCAGGCGCTCCTCGGCCAGATGATAATTTCGTCGATGTCCGGATGCCCCAGGAGAATGTCTTTTGATCCGTCGTCGACGAGCCAGGATATTCTGGCTTCAGGATAGGTTCTACGAAAAGAGCCGATCAGGGGCGAAGCCATAACGACATCGCCTATGGCTGAGAGCCTGATGATCAGGATGTTCGAGGGATTTTCATTGTCAGTATTCATAGCGGCGGGACAGTTTGATCGATATTCTTATGTCCATCTCCAGGTCAATGGGGATACTCGGGATGCTGACAATCTTTGAGAGAGAGTGTTAAAAGCGTTGTCGAACTGTTCCTTGAAAGGTGGTATGTATCACAACGATCTGTATTTAACAATCTCGCTGTTGGCAACCCCGGATCGCTCTTGCAAGGGACCCTTCAAAATTGTACAAGTAGATGTTTAAGGTTCAATCCAGGAGGATATAGTTAGGAGTTAGAGACTGGAAATCAGATATCAGGTGGTAGAATATTGATTCGACAAAAGCCTTTCAGTGAAAGACCTAAATGCGGGTTTTACCTTGGGCACTGGACCCTGAATGCTGGGTTTTCTTCTTTCAGTGGAGGCAAACAATTCCCATGAAGAACTCATATCTGAACAGCGGCGAGCAGCTCCTGGATGCTATTGCCGGCAGGAAGGTGCTGGTGGTCGGGGATATTATGATTGACGAATACATCTGGGGCGATGTCTCCAGGATGTCTCCCGAGGCACCGGTACCCATCGTGGATGTCCAGAAAGAGACCCTTCGCCTTGGCGGGGCAGCCAATGTCGCAAACAATATAGTCTCCCTGAGGGGTGAGGTCGAACTCTGCGGACTGGTCGGCGACGACCAGATGGGGAGATGGTTGGTCAAGGAACTCGAGAAGAAAAGGATCGGCAGAAGAGGGATTTCATTTACGCGGGAAAGGCCGACAACCATGAAAACGAGAGTTATTGCCCATAGCCAGCAGGTTGTCCGCGTTGACCGGGAGATGACAACACCCATGTCGAGGGAGGAGGAATCAACCATGCTGAGTTCCGTCAAATCCTTCCTCTCCGACAGTGGAGCCGTGATCATATCGGATTACTCCAAAGGAGTGATAACCCCTACCTTAACAAAGGAAGTCATCAGATTCGCGAATGAGGCCGGTGTTCCAGTAGCCGTAGACCCCAAGATACAGCACTTTCCCACCTATCGAGGGGTAACGGTTCTGACGCCCAATCTCCTTGAAGCGGCCGCTGGGGCAAACATGGTTATTAACAGCATCGAAGCCCTGATGGAGGCCGGCTGGAGGATCATCGCGAATATGGATTGTCGCTATCTGCTGATCACCAGGGGTGATCAGGGGATGACTTTGTTTAAAAAAGGGGGGGAATGGACCCATATCCCTGCAGTAGGGCAGGAGGTTTACGACGTCACAGGAGCTGGCGATACGGTTGTGGCAACTCTGGCTCTGGCAATGGCCGCGGAATTGGAAATGGATCAGTGTGCATGGCTGGCAAACGTAGCCGCTGGCGTCGTGGTCGGGGAAGTTGGCACCATGCCTATTACCACAGAAAAAATGAGAGCCCGCTTCCGTGAACTGTCGGCTCTGGAGCGGTAGCGGGTGCCCATCAGAAAAATAGCCGTTATTCCGGCCAGATACGGTTCCAGTCGTTTCCCTGGAAAGCCCCTGGCTCTACTGAGGGGGAAACCGCTTATTGAACATGTCTACAATAGGGTCCGAGAATGTACTTCCCTCGACGGTGTCCTGGTTGCTACTGATGATACGAGGATCATGAATACCGTCCTGAATTTCGGTGGTGACGTGGTGATGACCTCGGATACCCATCGAACAGGCTCGGACCGTCTCGGTGAGGTGGCGGAGAATATCGATGCCGATATTATGGTCAACATCCAGGGTGACGAACCGATGATAGAACCCCGTATAGTGGAAGCTGTCCTGGGCCCCATGATCAGTGAAAACCGGCCCGATATCGTCACAGCCGCAGTGGATTTGATCAGTGAGGAGGAGTATCTGAACCCAAACGTGGTCAAGGTGGTTGTGGACGGGGAGGGACGCGCCCTGTATTTCTCCAGGTCCCCCATCCCGCACGGCTGGAAGGGCGATGGCAAGGGATTGAGGCATCTCGGGATCTACGCCTATCGACGAGAGTCCCTCCTCAGACTCGTATCGCTGCCCCAAAGCGCTTTGGAGATCTCCGAAGGGCTGGAACAGTTAAGGGCCCTAGAAAGCGGAATGTCCATCGTCGTGGTGGAAGTCAGGGGTTTCTCGGGGATAGGTGTCGACAGCCCGGATGACCTGGCTAAAGCTGAGGAGATGATGCTATCCATGGAGGAAGACCAGGATCTGGGGCCTCCAAGGGGGGACAGAGGGACCTTATGAGGACGAAATTCATCTTTGTCACGGGCGGTGTTGTGTCCTCCCTGGGAAAGGGGCTCGCATCCGCCGCCATAGGTGCTCTCATGGAGTCGCGGGGGTTGACTGTCTCCCTGCAGAAAATGGACCCCTATATCAACGTCGATCCGGGGACCATGAGTCCCTATCAACATGGTGAGGTTTTTGTCACGGACGACGGTGCCGAAACCGACCTCGACCTGGGTCATTACGAGAGATTCACCCATGCCCCCATGTCCAGGACCAACAATTTCACGACGGGCCAGATCTACGATTCGGTGATCTCCAAAGAGAGACAGGGCGAATACCTGGGGGGCACCGTGCAGGTCATCCCCCACATCACCGATGAGATCAAATCGATGATAAAGAAGGCGGCCGTCGGCATCGACGTCCTGATCTGCGAGGTCGGCGGAACGGTGGGCGATATCGAGAGCCTGCCTTTCCTCGAGGCCATCCGCCAGTTCAAGGGAGAGATCGGCAGAGACAATGTCATCTACCTGCACCTGACCCTGGTTCCCTATATCAGGACCGCGGGGGAGCTGAAGACCAAACCGACGCAGCATTCGGTCCAGAAGCTGCGCGAGATCGGCATTCAGCCCGACATCCTGCTCTGTCGTACGGACCGGATCCTCAGCCGGGACATCAAGGAGAAGATCGCCCTTTTCTGCAACGTCCACCCCAATGCCGTCATCACGGCCAAGGATGTCAGCAGCATCTACGAGGTCCCGCTGGTGTATCACGAGGAAGGACTCGACGGCCAGATCGTTGAGGGCCTGAGGATGTGGACGAGGACGCCGGACCTGTCGGTATGGAAGGGTATTGTCGACGGAGTCAGGAACCCGGACCACGAAGTCCATATCGCCGTGGTGGGAAAGTACGTCAGCCTTATCGAATCCTACAAGAGCCTCAATGAGGCCTTGGTCCACGGAGGCCTCGCCAATCGGGCCAGAGTCCACCTTCACTTCGTGGATTCGGAAGAGCTGGAGAGCGGAGACCTGGGCGACCTGGCCGATGCCGACGGGATACTGGTGCCGGGCGGGTTCGGCCACCGGGGGGTTGAGGGCAAGATAAGAGCCATCAACTTCGCCAGGAGGAATGGCATCCCCTTGTTCGGCATCTGCCTTGGAATGCAGCTCGCAGTCGTCGAGTTCTCCAGGAACATGGCGGGGCTGGAGAGGGCCAACAGCTCGGAGTTCGATCCGGAAACACCCCATCCGGTCATCGATCTCCTGCCCGAGCAGAAAGAGATCACCGACAAAGGGGGCACCATGAGGCTGGGTGCCTATCCCTGTCTTCTTAAGCAGGGTTCCAGGGCCCAGAGGGCCTATGGGTCTACTGAGATCTCCGAGCGGCACCGGCATCGGTACGAGTTCAATCCCGAATGTCGCCAGGCCCTGGAGGAAAGCGGGCTCGTCATATCAGGGACCTCTCCGGACGGCGAACTCGTCGAAATGATCGAGATCGCCGACCATCCCTGGTTCGTGGGCTGTCAGTTCCACCCCGAATTCAAGTCTCGACCCTGGCATCCGCATCCGCTGTTTGCCGGGTTTATCGCGGCAAGCCTTGATAACCGAAAGAGAAAGGGCAAAGACAGTCCAGCGCGCAGTGTCCAGAGTCCGGATGAGGTGGCACCTGAAACGGGGTGAGACGGCAGGACGGTTGGAACCTGGGCGAGAGGGTGAAAAGAAAGCAGTTCCCGGTTCCAGGTACCAACTGTGAACGGCGAACCAGCCTTTGGGAGTCCGAAAGGTGGAACTGTCGATCGATCACGAATCACACGTTCCAGATCACGGAGGTATCTAAACGGTAAGCTGTGAACCGGAAACTGTGAACCGGCCAATTGATATGACCCGGATAGTAGAGGTATCGGACATAAAGATCGGAGGCGACGGACCTCTCGTCCTCATCGCCGGCCCGTGCGTCATTGAGGGTCTGGACCAGACCCTGACAATGGCCGAAAGACTCGTCAAAACATGCACCGGACTGGGCATCCCCATCATCTTCAAATCCTCCTTCGACAAGGCGAACAGGACTTCCGCGGACTCCTTCCGCGGCCCCGGCCTGGAGAGGGGGCTGGAGGTCCTGGCTGCCGTCAAGGACGAATTTGATCTACCCGTGACCTCCGATGTCCACGATGTGCAGGATATGAAACTGGCCGCCGAGGTCCTGGACCTCATTCAGATCCCAGCATTCCTGTGCCGCCAGACCAGCCTCCTCGAGGCTGCCGCCGGCACGGGCCTTCCGGTGAATGTAAAAAAGGGACAGTTTCTGGCTCCCTGGGATGTCAGAGGCATCATAGGCAAGGTCAGGGACGGTGAAGGCCTTTTGATCACCGAGCGGGGAAGCTCCTTCGGTTACAATAATCTGGTAGTGGATTTTCGATCCCTGCCGGTTATCCGGGACCTGGGAATACCCGTTGTCTACGATGCTACACACAGCCTTCAGCTGCCGGGAGGATTGGGGGATCGCTCAGGGGGAATGAGACAGTATATACCCCACCTCTGTCGGGCGGCCGTGGCCTGCGGGATCGATGCCCTCTTCATGGAGGTCCATCCGGAACCTGATTCCGCTCCCTGCGACGGGCCCAATATGTGGCCCCTCGACCAACTGGAGGATCTCCTCATATCCCTTCAGGCCATCAGAAATGCGCTGTCCCCTGGAGGACATCCTTGAAGACCGCAGAAAAGAAGATCCTGTCCATTGCCAGGAGGGTCCTGGACATCGAAATAGAGTCCCTGGCGGTCGTCAAAAAGAGACTCGGATCGGAATTCTCGGTCGCCGTAAAGCTGCTCCAGGACCTGAAAGGCAGGGTCGTTTTCGCCGGCATGGGAAAATCGGGTCTGGTCTGCAGAAAGATCGCCGCCACCTTCGCCAGCACGGGGACTCCCGCCCTGTTCCTGCACCCCGCTGAGGGCGGGCACGGCGATCTGGGCATGCTGGTTCGGGGCGATATCCTCATCGCCGTCTCCAACAGCGGAGAGACGGAGGAGATGATCCGGATTCTTCCCGCTGTAAAACGCCTGGGCATTCCGACGATATGCATGACGGGCAATCCCTCTTCCACTTTGGCGAAGAGGGCCGATGTCGTCCTGGACATCTCCGTGGCGGAGGAAGCCTGCCCCCTCGGCCTGGCCCCGACGGCCAGCACCACCGTCACCATGGCCCTGGGTGACGCGCTTGCGGTCGCCCTCCTGGAGATGAGAGGGTTTACGGAGGAGGATTTCGCTCTCTTTCATCCCGGAGGGACCATCGGGAGGCGACTGCTCACGGTGGCGGACATCATGCACACGGGAGACGCTGTTCCGGTGATCTCCGAGAGGGCTCCCGTAAGGGAGGCCCTGGTGGAGATGACCGTCAAAAAACTCGGCATTACCACCGTAGTCGACCACGAAGGTCGCCTTCAGGGTATCATAACAGACGGGGACATTCGGAGACTGCTTGAGAGGGAGCCCAATCCCCTGTCGATGTCCGCTGTCCAGGTGATGACCAGGGACCCCAAGGTCATCAATGGAGATGCTCTGGCGGCGAAAGCGCTTCAGATAATGGAAAAATACGCCATCACGAGCCTCATCGTCAGCGGAGGTGAGGGCGTCATCGAGGGCGTCGTCCATCTGCATGATATTCTGAGGGCCGGCATTGCCTGAAGCAAAGGGTACAGGATAAAAAGGGGGAGGGAGTACGATTGACTGCGGGTAAACATCACGCCAGGGTCCACGACGCGGCAATGAGGATCCAGCTTATCGCTTTCGACGTCGACGGTGTTCTCACCGACGGAAAGATACACTACACATCTCAAGGACATGAGATCAAATCCTTTCATGTCCGAGACGGTCACGCGATGAAGCTGGCCCAAAGAGCCGGGCTCCAGGTCGCCCTGATCACCGGGCGAAGGAGCGACATGGTGGCGGTCCGAGCCGAGGAGCTCGGCATAAGCCATGTTTACCAGGGGGTCAAGGAGAAGGTCGTCGCCCTCGGTGAGCTTCTCGCAACTACCGGCCTCGAGCCTGACCAGATCTGTTATCTTGGTGATGATGTGGTGGACATTCCCCTGATCCGGAGAGTAGGGCTGGGCTGTGCCGTTGCCGATGCCCCCGAGGAGGTCAGGCAGGCGGCAGACCTGATCACGGATGCCTCGGGGGGAATGGGCGCCGGCAGGGAGGTGATCGTCCTCATTCTCAAGGCGAAGGGGCTTTGGGATGGAGTGATGGAAAGATACCTGGTGTGAGCCCGAATCAGGCCGGGATAATGGCTCCCCTCAGCTGCAACAGGAAGCGGTAAACCATTCACCCACATCCCCCCTCGAAGTCGCCGTTAGAACAAGCAGTAAAATGCAAACCCCCAACCCCCGATTGCCGTTCGGGGCAGGCCGGATCTCCAAACCCGGCGAACCAGCCGCCGGGTAAGCCTCATGCAACTTTTACGCCACATTCTTTCATTTGCTCTCGCTTTGTGCTAATCTGTCTCCCATGACATTGGGAATTACCATCCCGGCACACTCCAGGGGCCTGCTCCTGGGGGCCCTCTGTCTTCTCCTGCTGTCGCCCAAGATGTCCTTCGCCAGCCCCCCGGAAATCAAGATTACCGGATTCAGGGTGGCTCAGGAGGGGGAGTCGGGCCGATGGGAGATCGTGGCGTCGGAGGCCAGTTACTATGCACAGACCGAAGCCGTTCTCGAGGAAGTCAGGGCCCAGCTCATTGACGGGACGATCACCAGGGTGGATGTCCAGGGTTCACACGGACGTTTCAGGTCGGCAGAAAAGATCCTCTCCCTGGAGGGAAACGTGACGATCAGGACCGATGCAGGCTATCGGTTCACCACCCCTGTCATGGAGTGGAACGGAGGTGAGGGAACGATTCAGTCGAAGGAGGGAGTGGAACTGGTCAGCCGCGAGATCACGGTCTGGGGAGAGAGGCTGCACTATTCCATAGGCGACCGGCGCACCATCCTCGACGGAAAGGTCCGGTCCGTCTGGAGGTTCGACGGTTCGGTGAGAGAAGATGATTAGGACAGCTTCCGGCCTGTTCGCCATCCTGCTGCTTGTCATGGCCCCTCCAGGGCATGCCGGTTCAGAGAGGGAGATCAGTATACGGGCCGACACCCTCCAGATCGAAGAAGCCAGGGGCGAGATCCGTTTCGAAGGGGGCGTCACGCTCGAGTACGGGGATGTTGAAATGTCCTGTAATACCCTGATCCTCTTCACAGAAGGGGGCGGGACGGGGGAGGTGGTCAGGGGCCAAGCCATGGGGGATGTCCGCCTTACCCGCCTGGAGGACAGGCTCGAAGCGGGCAGTGCTTATTTCGATATAAAAAGAGGGGTTGTTGAACTTGAGGATTCGCCCCACCTGACGCGGGGAGGCAGCAGGATAAGCGCAGCGAGAATTGCCTACCAGGTCGATAACGGTCTTGCCAGGTTCGAAGGCCCGGTAAAGGCAAAGATACTGCCCGGGGGGGACGAACCATGATGCAGCTCAGGGCCGACTCACTGGTAAAGACCTACCGGGGACAGACGGTAGTTGACGGCGTCTCCATTGCCCTCAACCAGGGAGAGGTTGTCGGGCTCTTGGGCCCCAACGGCGCAGGCAAGACAACGGCCTTTTACATGATATCGGGGCTGGTAAGACCCAATGGAGGGCAGGTTTACCTGAACGGCGTCGATATTACGAACTGGCCCATTCACAGAAGAGCCCGCTTTGGCCTGGGATATCTTCCCCAGGAGCCCTCGATATTCAGAGGGATGACGGTCAAGGGAAATCTGCTGTCGATCATGGAGGCGGTTGGCGTTCCGAAGAGATCCCAGGCGTCCATGTTGGAGGATCTTTCAGACTCCATGGGGATCGGTCACCTTGAGGACAGCCTGGGAGCCAATCTGTCAGGGGGTGAAAGGAGGAGAGTGGAGATCGCCAGATCCCTCATCTCGGATCCCCACTATCTTCTTCTCGACGAGCCCTTTGCGGGGATCGATCCGAAGACGGTTCTCGAGATCCAGGGGCTCATAGGAATACTCAAGGACAGGGGCCTCGGTGTCCTGATCACCGACCACAATGTCAGGGAAACGCTCGGCATCACCGACCGGGCCTACATACTGGCCGGCGGCCGCATACTGGAGGAAGGGGACCCGGCCCAGATAGCCTCCAGCAGGGAGGCCAGAAGGGTCTATCTGGGGGACGGTTTCAGTCTGTGAAGAGGATGCAGAACGAAGAGGTGAGGACCGCGAACTGAGCACGGAGGACCGAGAACCGGGAGTGAGCGGGTAGGTTTTCACCCTCGCACTCGGTGATCTTTCCTTCGAAACTTCATTATTAAAGGAACCTTCACGTGGTAAACATCAAGACGCAGCTATTGATGAAACAGACCCAGCAACTGGTCATGACTCCCCAGTTGCAGCAGGCCATAAAGCTCCTTCAACTCTCCAGACTGGAGCTGGCCGAAATGATCCGCGAGGAGATCCTGGAAAATCCTGTCCTGGACGATACCTCGCCCGCCGACGGCTCTGAACCCATCTCTATCGATCAACCCGAAGCATCCGCCGAGGAACCCGTCAAGCCGGCCTCCGACAGGGAGGAGGAAGTCCATATCCTGTCGATCCCCGAGAACATATCGGATTGGGAGTCCTATCTCGAATCCAACCAGAACCTGCCCTATTATGTCCGTGAAGAGATGGAGAAACCGTCCTTCGAAGGACTGGTCAGCAGGCCGGACACTCTGGCCGATCACCTGACGTGGCAGCTCAGGATGTCCAAGTTCAACCAGGATGAAACGGCCGTCGGGATAGCCATCATCGGCAATCTGGACGAGGACGGTTACCTGAGGGGGAACCTGGAGGAGATCCTCAAACCTCTCGGCGACAGGGCAGTATCGATGGGGGAGGATGTTCTGCTGAGGATCCAGAGCTTTGATCCGGCGGGGGTGGCCGCAAGAGATCTCAGGGAGTGCCTTCTCATCCAGTTGACCCAACTGGGTTTTGACAGCGATATCTACAGGACCCTGATAGAGGAGCATCTGAATGCACTCTCCAGGGGTGACGTGGATCAGGTCGCCCGGGATTGCGGTCTGACCAGGGCCGAGGTCCAGGAGGCCTATTCGATCATCCAACAACTTGAACCGAAGCCGGGACGTCCCTTCGGAGGCGAGGAAGCAGTCTATGTCACACCTGATGCCTATGTGTTTAAAATGGGTGACGAGTGGACCATTATGCTCAACGACGACGGTATGCCGAAGCTCCGGATCAACAGTTACTACCGGGAGCTCCTGCAGCGGGGAGATAAACTTCCCAAGGAGGACAGAGAATTTCTCCTCGACAAAATAAGATCTGCTTCATGGCTCATCAAGAGCATCGACCAGAGGCAGAGGACGATCTACAAGGTCGTCAAGAGCATCCTCGATAAGCAGAAGGGATTCTTCGATAAGGGTGTCCGGTACCTGAAGCCCATGGTCCTCAGGGATGTGGCGGAGGACATAGGTGTCCACGAATCGACGGTGAGCCGCGTGACGACCCAGAAGTACCTCAACTGTCCCCATGGCCTGTTCGAGCTCAAGTACTTTTTCAATCCGGGGATTCAGACCCATTCGGGGGAGATGCTCGCCTCTGAAAGTGTTCGGGCAAAAATCCGGGACATCATCAAGGCCGAGAATCCCACCAGACCGTTGAGCGATCAGGCCATCTCTGACATGCTGCGGCTGGAGGGGATCGATATTGCCAGGAGGACGGTGGCCAAGTACAGAGAATCCATGAGGGTGGCTCCGTCCTCGCGAAGAAAGCAGAGGTGATCACCTCCCGGCCCTCCCGAGTGGGGACGAGAGGGGCTGACCCAGCCGGGACCGAGAGAAGGGGGGGCCGCGGGACGGGTCAGGTGCCTCCGACTCTGACAGGGGAACCACCTGTCTCCACGATCCGCTTGAGCCAGACCAGGGTTGACTTTGATGGACATATGTGATTGTGTCCCTATATTTTCCCCTCGAACCCTCCGGGAGGTCTCCGAATGCTTATAGACGTGTCCTTCAAACAGATGGAGCAGAGCGACGCGCTGCGGAATTACGTCGAGGACAAACTGGCTAAGATCCTGAAGCCCCTGGTGGAACCTGTAAGTGCCCAATGTGTCCTCCAGGTCGAGAAGTACAGACACATCACCAAGGTAACGGTCAGCGCCAATGGTATCATCATCAAGGGTAAGGAGGAGACCAATGACATGTACTCCTCCATCGATTTGGTCCTGGACAAGCTGGACAGGCAGGTTAAAAGATACAGGGACAGGATACAGGGACACGGCAACCGGCAATCGGTCCGGGTGTTCCGGGCCAGCCACCGGGTCCTGCCGGAGGCGGAGGAGGATGTCCGCGAGGTCGTTCAGCGGAAGGAGATCATCCTCAAGCCCATGACGGTGGATGAGGCCGTCATGCAGATGGAACTGATGAACAAGAACTTCCTTCTTTTCAACAATGCACAGTCCAACAATCTCAATGTGATCTATGTCCGTGATGACGGGCACTATGGATTGATCGAACCTCATATGACGGAATAGCGGATCGGGGAGATCTAATGAAAATAATCGACTATTTATCTCCACAGGACATCGTGCCCACCCTGGAGGCCGATAATCTGGAGGATGTCCTGAGAGAATTTGCCCAGCACCTTGGATCGCTGAAAAAGGTCAAGGACCCGGAGAAGCTCGTGGAAATACTCCTCGAGAGGGAAAAGCTGGGCAGCACCGGAATAGGGAACGGCGTCGCCATTCCCCATGGCCGCCTCCCCGGGTTGGACAAGATCCTCGTCGCCTTTGGACGCTCCCCGTCGGGGATCGATTTTCATGCCCACGATGATCAGCCGGTACATCTTTTTTTCCTTCTGGTCGCTCCCGAAGAATCGGCCGGAGCGCACCTGAAAGCCCTCGCGCGGATATCAAAAATCCTTAAAAGTCCCGATTGCCGCCGGGCATTAATGGAGTCCGCCAACGGGGAGAAACTTTTCGAGGTGATCTCTCAGGAGGATGAGAGACACTGACGGTGATGCCAAAAGCATGGTTACCATTCCCGTCCGTTACTTCTTTGAACACAACCGGGAGGACCTTCATCTTGAGGTTCTCGCCGGGAAGGGCGGAATGGACAGGCAGATTCGAATCGCAAGGATCCAAAAGCCGGGATTGGCGCTGGCCGGATATATCGATCAACTCCACCGGGAAAGGGTTCAAGTTCTCGGTCAGACGGAGATCTCCTATCTCGGCACGTTGGATCCGCAACTGGCCGATCGGCGAATAAAAGAACTATGCCTGGCGGAAGTCTCCTGCCTCATAGTCGCCAAGGGCCTCGCTGTGCCGGACAGGCTGGTTGAACTGGCCGAAGAACACAAGGTCCCCCTCTTCAGAAGCCCGGAAATATCCTCAACCCTCATCAGACGCGTTACGACCTACCTCGAAGAGGTCCTCGCCCCGGAGACCTCCCTTCACGGTTGTTTCGTCGATGTATACGGTGTCGGCATCCTTCTCCTGGGCAAGAGCGGCATCGGGAAAAGCGAATGCGCACTGGGATTGATCGAGAGAGGACATCGGCTGGTAGGAGACGACGTCATCGTCATTCGGAGGAAGGGACCCGGGGTGCTATTCGGGAGCGGTGCCGAACTGATAAAACACCACATGGAGATTCGAGGTCTCGGCATCATCAATATCAAGGATCTCTACGGTGTCAGTTCCATCAGGAAAACAAAGAAACTCGAGCTGGTCGTCGAACTGGTGGAATGGGATCAGAATATCGATGTGGAGAGGGTGGGTCTGGAGGAACACACCTATTCCATCCTCGGTATCGAGATCCCCTACCTGAAGATTCCAGTCCGCCCGGCCAGGGACCTTTCCCTGATCATGGAGGTTGCCGCACGAAACCATCTCCTTAAGAGGATGGGTTACAACGCTGCCCAGGAATTGGACCGCCAGTTTCACAGCCAGCTGAACGAAGATAAATGGGAGCGTGAGAAACCTGATCTGGGGTCGGTGGAGTGAACAGGACCGAATTCGTCATCATCACCGGCGCCTCCGGTACCGGCAAAAGCACGGCATTGAAAACCCTCGAGGACATAGGGTATTACGCGGTCGACAACCTGCCGGCAGACCTGGTTCACGACTTTGCCCACCTTGTGGAAAAGGGCCATGCAGACATCAGAAGGGCCGCGATGGTCATGGACATCCGGGAGAGGGACCTGCACAAGCGCTTTCCCGATGTCGTGCGGTCCATGAAGGAGAGCGGCTATCTCGTCAACGTCGTCTGCCTGGAAGCCGACCGTGACGTTCTGCAGAAAAGATTCAGCGAGACGAGACGGGTTCACCCCCTGGACCCGACCATACCTCTGAAGGAGGCTCTTGCAAAAGAGGCTGAGCTGCTCCGCCCGCTGTGCGGAGTTGCGGATGTCCATATCGACACCTCGGAAATGACCCTGCACGACCTCAGGCGCCACATCAGAAAGCGCTTCAGCGTACTGGAACCCCGAGGTCGGCTGCTCCTTTCCTTCGTCTCCTTCGGTTACAAGTACGGCCTCCCCTCTGAGGCCGACCTCGTCTTCGACGTTCGGTTTCTGCCCAACCCCTTTTTCCACCAGAGTCTGAAGGATCTCAACGGCATGAACCCCGACGTCCAGAGGTTCGTGGAGGGATCGGGGGCTTATGCACAATTCATGATGAATTTGGAATCCTTTCTGGCCGATCTCCTCCCGAGATACGCTGATGAAGGGCGAGGCTACCTGACGGTGGCTGTTGGATGCACCGGAGGAATGCACAGATCGGTGGTGGTGGTGGAGAGGCTGTCCAGAACTTTCGGGACCAGTGACATTGCCAATATTCAGGTCCGACACCGGGAGCTGTTCGAGGAGTAAGCCATGGTGGAAAACAGGATCGGGATCGTCCTGGTGACCCACGGTGAACTGGGTCACGCAATGGTCGAGACCAGCTCGCTGATCATAGGTGATCTGAAGAACGTCACCAGCGTATCGGTGAGGGCATCCGACGCCGTCGAGGAAGTGCGAGACCTTATAGAGCGGGCAATAGACAGGGTGAGGGGATCCGAAGGAACGATCCTTCTCGTGGACATGTTCGGCGGCACCCCGTCCAACATAAGCCTCTCTTTTCTGGCCGATGAAGGAATTGAAGTCGTCACCGGTGTCAATCTCCCAATGTTGACGAAGCTTGCCACCCTCGATCCCAACCTCAAGCTGGCTCAGGCAGCCGGGGTTCTGAGGGATTACGGCAAGGAGCACATAAAGGTGGCTGCCGATTATCTTTCGGAGAAATAGAGATGCCGGTCGTCCTCGCACGGGTCGATGACAGGCTGGTCCACGGACAGGTGGTGGAGGGCTGGGTTCCCTTCGTCCATGCCGACTCCATCTACGTTGTCAACGGCAGGATCTGCGAGGACGAGTCCAGATGCCGGTTCATGCGCATGGTTGTGCCGGAGCACCTCAGTTTCAGAGTGTTGGCCCCGGCTGACCTTAAAGGGGTTCTGGACGGGGATGACCAGAGAAAGGTCCTCCTTCTTTTCGACTCCCTCACGGATGTCCTGGCTGCCGTTCAGGCCGGCGCGCGCCTGATGACCATCAACGTGGGAAACCTTCATCACGTCCGTGGCGGTGTCGAGGTCAGCCCGTCCGTTTTCCTGAACAGAAAGGACATCGGAGTGATCCGTGAGCTATTTATGAAAGGCATCAGGATCGAGGCCAGGGATGTTCCTCAGGGACGGTATTACGATCTCTATCATCTTATGGAAGAAGACATTTAATGGCGGTGTCCCCTCTTGCTGTGGTCGTGACCGGCTTTCTCGGCGGCCTTCTGAGCCTCGACAGGACGGCTTTCGGACAGTTCCTCCTCTCCAGGCCCCTGGTGTCGGCGAGCCTGACGGGAGCCATCCTCGGCTGTCCTTACCAGGGTGCCTTTGTCGGCGTCAGTCTCGAGCTCCTCTTCCTCTCCTCCCTCCCGGTGGGATCCTTTATTCCACACCACCCACTGTATCCGTCCCTGGTGGCGGTCGCCGCCTTCGTGGCACTGGATCCCTCACGGAACGGTTGGGAGATGGTCCCTCCGGCAATTCTTTTCGCTTTACCCTCGGTGTGGGCCGACAGGCTCGTTGAGGACATCTGGAGGAGATCCAACGACGGCCTTCTCCAGCGGGCAGAGGCGCTCATCAGGCTGGAAAAGATCCGTTTGGCCCGTGCCCTTCATCTCACGGCCATTCTAAGGGCTTTTGTCCTGAACACGGCGGCCATCCTTCTCTGCGCTGCAACGCTGTCGGGGCTCGCTGTACTGGTCCTGAGATCTATCCCCTCCCTCGCCGGCGCTCTGGCCCTGGTCGGAATGGCCCCTTTGCTCGTCGGACTGGCAGGTCTGTCGGCCGCGAAGGTCAAGGGACGCGGCTGGCTGGGTTTTGCCGGAGGTCTCGCCGTAGGCCTTCTCTTCTGGAGTGTGATCTGATGGAGAAGCGCCCCGGTTTGGCCGAGAGGATCCGATTCCTTCTCCGCTCCCTCTCGTTACAGGGTTCCTGGTGCTTCCAGCATATGCAGGGACTCGGCTTCTTCTATATCCTCTCTCCATGGCTGGCGAAGCTCCATCCGGAAAATCCCAAGGACTCCCTCAGGCGGCACACCGCGTTCTTTAACACCAACCCCTACATGGCTTCCTATTTGATCGGGGTTGTGTCGAGGCTGGAAGCCGACGGCCGGTCGGAGGAGACACAGGGAGCAAAGAGCGCCCTCATGGGTCCCCTTGGAGCCAACGGGGATGGTCTTTTCTGGGCCACCCTGTGTCCGCTCTCGGCGGTCCTGGGGATCTGCATGGCATTCTTTTCTCCCCTTGCCGGCATCCTTCTCATGCTCGCCACCTTCAACGCCTTCGGCATCTTGACGAGATGGAAGCTTTTCGAGAGGGGATATGACGGTGCCGACAAACCCCTGGAATATATTGTTGAGCGAAAGGACAGGGTCCTGATAAACAAACTGTCGTCGGTCCTCACCCCCCTCCTTGGTTTTCTGCTCGGCAGCGTGGGAATGAAAACAGGTATCCCCGGCACAGTTATGGCGGTTTTCCTTGTCGCCCTTGGGCTCACCCTCAGGAAGCAGAGGACATGGCCTGTTCTCTGGACCGTCATAACTGTATCCGTATTGCTCGGAGTGCTCGGATTGAGGATGGAAATGCCATGGTTTCCGCTGAAGTGACCATCCGTAACAGGCTCGGGATGCATGCCCGTGCCGCCGCCATCTTCGTCAGGCAAACGACGAATTATGATGGAGAGGTCTGGCTGACCAAGGGAAAGAACCGGGTCAACGGCAAGAGCATCATGGGTATTCTCACCTTGGCCGCGGCCCGGGGGGAAATGGTCCTGATCGAAGTCGAGGGGCCGGGAGAGGAGGAGACACTCAGGACCCTGGTTGATATCGTCGACGGCCGCTTCGGGGAGGTCGATTGAAGTGAAAGTCCCCATGGGCGGATCATCCCCACCTCCCTTCCCCGTCCCCCTCATGCCGTCAGGCAGGCAACAAACACCTTGTCGATCCCGGCACGATCTGATAATTAACCCCGTTGCACGGCGTTGATCAACACATTAGGTACGGAAAAGGAGCATATCCCATGAGCATGACAGAGTTTCTCTTCACATCTGAATCAGTTACAGAGGGCCATCCGGATAAGGTCTCGGACCAGATCTCGGATGCCATCCTGGATGCCATCATCTCGGATGACCCGGGATGTCGCGTCGCCTGTGAGACATTGGTCACCACCGGCCTGGTCGTTGTGGCCGGAGAGATCACCACGTCCACCTACGTGGAGATCCCGGAGATCGCAAGGGCCACGATCAGAGAGGTCGGTTATAACAGCTCGGACATGGGCTTCGATTGGGAATCATGCGGTGTTCTGACCTCCATACACCGTCAGTCGCCGGACATCGCCATGGGGGTGGATCCGGGAGGGGCCGGCGACCAGGGACTCATGTTCGGTTATGCCTGCATTGAGACCGAAGAGCTGATGCCCATGCCCATCATCTTCGCGCACCGGCTGACGAAACGCCTGACGAACTGCCGGAAAGAGGGCATCCTTGATTTCCTGAGGCCCGACGGCAAGTCTCAGGTCAGCATAGAGTACCAGGAGGACAAGCCGATCAGAATAGACAATGTCGTCGTCTCTTCCCAGCACCATCCCGACGCGGGGGACAAGCAGATAAGAGAGGGCATCATCGAGGAGGTCATCAGAAAGGTCCTTCCCCTGGACATGATCGACGAAAATACGAAATATTACATCAATCCCACGGGCCGCTTCGTCATCGGGGGACCGATGGGGGACACAGGTCTCACGGGCCGCAAGATCATTGTCGACACATACGGCGGTCAGGGCAGCCATGGGGGCGGCTGTTTTTCAGGCAAAGATCCGTCAAAGGTCGACAGGTCGGCATCCTATATGGCTCGATACATAGCCAAGAATATCGTCGCCGCCGGCCTTGCTGATAAATGCGAAGTTCAGCTCGCTTATGCCATCGGGATTGCGGAACCGGTTTCCGTGATGATCAACTCCTTCGGCACATCACGTGTCGCCCCCGACAGAATAGCCGTTGCCGTCAGAGAAATATTCCCGTTAAAGCCCCGTGAGATCATTAAAACGCTGGACCTGCTGAGGCCCATATACGTCAAGACCGCGGCATACGGGCACTTCGGAAGGGAAGAACCGGAGTTCACGTGGGAGCGGACAGACCGCGTTGAAGACCTCAAGAAGGCCTTGGGCCGTTAAGCCGGGAGGGATGGGATGGATTACGATGTCAAGGATCTGAAACTGGCCGAAACGGGCAGGCTTCGGATCGAATGGGCGGCAAAGAACATGCCGGTCCTGGCACTTATTGAGGATCGATTCCAGAGGAAACAGCCCCTGGCCGGCGTCCGACTGGCTGCCTGCCTGCACGTTACGACGGAAACGGCCCAACTCATGAAGACCCTGAAGGCGGGAGGCGCCCAGGTTGCTCTCTGCGCGTCAAACCCGCTGAGCACACAGGACGATGTAGCGGCGTCCCTGGTGGTCCACGACCAGATTCCGGTGTTCGCCATCAAGGGAGAGGATAACACCACCTACTATGAGCATATCCAGTCCGCTCTGAACATCGGTCCACAGTTGACCATGGACGACGGTGCCGATGTGGTATCCGTTCTTCACTCGCAGCGCAGGGACCTGCTCGGGGAAGTCATCGGAGGGACCGAGGAGACCACAACGGGAGTGATCCGTCTCAGGAGTATGGCCAATGAGGGCGTCCTGAGCTATCCGATCATTGCGGTCAACGATGCCGAGACAAAACACATGTTCGACAACCGTTACGGGACGGGCCAGAGCACTATCGACGGCATCATCAGAGCCACAAACAGGCTGATCGCCGGTAGCACCTTCGTTGTCGTCGGCTACGGCTGGTGCGGAAGAGGCGTCGCGATGAGGGCCCAGGGCATGGGTGCCAGGGTCATCGTTACAGAGGTCAATCCCGTCAAGGCCATCGAGGCGGTTCTGGACGGATTCTCGGTGATGCCCATCGGAAAGGCAGCCCCCCTGGGAGACTTCTTCTGCACGGTGACGGGCAATATAAATGTGATCAGGAAGGATCACTTTGACGGCATGCGCGACGGGGCCATCGTCTGCAATTCGGGACACTTCAACGTGGAGATCGATCTCGAGGGCCTGACCGAGATGGCGACCGCAAGGCGTGTCATCCGTGACTTTGTCGAGGAGTTCACCCTGCCCGACGGAAGGAGGGTCTATGTCCTCGGGGAAGGGAGGCTCATCAACCTTGCGGCGGCCGAGGGGCACCCGTCCAGCGTCATGGACATGAGTTTTGCCAACCAGGCCCTCTCGGCAGAATACATGGTCCGTGAGGCAGGGTCCCTGGAAAATAAGGTCTATCCGGTTCCTGAGGACATCGATGCCGAGATCGCCAGGCTGAAGCTCCACTCGATGGGTATGGAGATCGATGTCCTT
>CP070719.1:854882-899008 GCA_020350725.1 bacterium | reverse complement strand
TCCAGAGTCCAGAGGCCGGCGTCCCGAGGGGACAAAGAACAGACGCGGAGACGCGATGGGGCGGTAGGGCGATGGGGAGAGGGGGAGAGAGAAGCAGAGGCGGAGACGCGGTTACCTACCCGATGGGGCGAGGGGGAGATGGGGAGAAGGGTCGAACAAGCGGTTGTCATTGCGAACCGATACCTGAGTGAAGCAATCTCGAACAGTGAACTTTCTTTTTGGATTTTGGATTCGTTACCGAATCACGAATCACACATCACTGATCACAGCGGTTTTCAACTGTGAACCGTGAACTGTCTCCTAAAGCTCCGTTTCCGGATAGGCGACCGTGTCGCCCTCCGGAGTTCTTATGAGAACACACCCGTTGTCCCTGAGGAGGACCGAGCCGCGGTCGAGGATAACCTTGCCCCGCGCCTGAGGAAGGTCCACCACGTAATAGGGGAGGGCCATGGGCGATGTCCTCCGGTGCAGGGTTTCCATGATCTCCAGGCCCCTCGAAACGGCCGTCCGGAAATGGGCCGTACCGCGGACCATGTCCCCCTGGAGAAGGTAATACGGCCTGATCCGCATTGTCAGCAGCCCCCTGAACAGTTGCTCCAGGATCTCCGGATCATCGTTGACACCCTTCAGAAGCACGGTCTGGTTGCCCATGGGAAGCCCCGCGTCGGCCAGAGTCCGGCAGGCTTCCCGGCTCTCAGGGGTTAACTCCGATGGGTGGTTGAAGTGTGTATGGATGAAGAGAGGGTGGTGTTTCTTCAGGATGTCGGCCAGGTCCGGTGTGACCCTTTGGGGAAGGGCTGCCGGAACCCTCGTGCCGATGCGCTTGATCTCAACGTGGGGAACTCCTCCCACCCTGCCCAGGATCATGTCCAGGCTGCCGTCGGGCAGCATCAGGGGATCTCCGCCGGACAGAAGGACGTCACGGATCTCGGGGTGTCTTCCGATGTATCGAAAACCCTGCTCGAGGGTGTCATCTGAAACGGTGAGAGATCGGCCCACTTTCCGTTTCCTGGTGCAGAAACGGCAATAGATGGGACATCTGTCCGAGACGAGGAAAAGGACTCGGTCATGGTAACGGTGACTAAGGTTGGGCACCGGACTGTAGACCTCCTCACCGATGGGATCATCCGGAAGGTTGTTGTTGGTCTCGGAAACCTCATCGGGGTAGGGAACCACCTGGCGGAAGATACCATCCCCTGCCGCTTCGATGAGGGAGAGGTAGTACGAGTTGATCCTGGCCGGATACTGTGACATCACCTCTGCCAGGTCCCCGCTCGGCAGGGCGAGAGCGGACGAGATCGATTCGGGATCGGTGAGGCTGTTTCCGTCGATCTCTGTCCAGTCCATCAATTTGGCCGTCCGGTGAAAGACAGTCGGTCTGTCGGCGGTTCTGTCCATAAATGTCCTCCCCTGCGACAGCAATTCATATCCTATCGGTAAGAAAAAGAAAATATGGGCCCTGTAAAAGGTGTTGCATCTGAGACTTTTATAGCACTATACTTTTACCATCAAATGAGATAGAGGTTTAGTTTTGGCAATTGGCGCCCGGGATTTACACAAGCTCGAATCCCCCGAAAGAAAAGCAATCCAAGACATCGGCATTTTCGTAGATCTGGTGCGGTCCTTCCGATGGAAGACGTGCGCCGATCTGGGGTGCGGTATCGGTTTCTACACTCTTCCCATCGCGGAGGAGTGGAAGGCGTCCCGCAAGGTGATCGCGGTGGACCGCAGCACCCCCATGCTCGAGGAGCTCGACAAACGGATCGACAAACTGGATCTGACCAACGTCCAGATACGTCAGAGCGTCAGCGACAGGATCCCCATTGAGGACGGCCTGATCGAGCTTGCCACCCTCGGCAACGTCTACCATGAGATCAAGGGTCGGCTGAATTTCCTCAAGGAAGTCTACCGGATCCTCAAGCCCGGAGGAGCCCTCCTCCTCATTGACTGGGATCCGGATGAGGATCTCGGTATCGGCCCTCCAACCGCCGAGCGGGTTCCCGTTTCACGCGTATTCCAGGATCTCGAATTCGCAGGTTTCACAGATATCAAGGAGCACTTTGTCTTCATCGGCCACTACGGCCTGTCGGCGAAAAAACCCACCCCACGTTGAGCCGAGAGAAAACGACCTTGCCGACCTGTACGCACGTTCCACAGCGCAGTGACGCTCGTCCGTTGACGATCGCCCTGGTGATCACAGCGGCCTTTATGGTCATTGAGTTCGCCGGCGGTCTGCTGTCGGGTTCTCTGGCCCTCATATCAGATTCGGGCCACATGCTCACGGATACAGGAGCCCTCGCCCTCAGCCTTTTCGCCCTTTGGCTGGCCAGAAGGCCCGCTGATTCCAAGAGGACTTTCGGGTATTACCGCATAGAGATTCTGGCTGCCCTGATCAATGGTGTCTTCCTGTGGGTTATGGTCCTGTTCATATTCAGGGAGGCCTACCTGCGGCTGCTTTTGCCGGCCAGGATCCATGTGGGCGGGATGATGCTCATCGGCGCCCTCGGCCTCCTGGTCAATCTGGCCGGAATGGCCATCCTGCACCGTTCGCAGAAGGAGAACCTCAATGTCCGGGCCGCCTTCCTTCACGTTCTTGGGGATGCCCTCGGTTCCCTCGGTGTTATATTGGCCGGTCTCGTCATCCTTTTGACAGGGTGGACCAAAGCGGACCCGATTGCCGGCATCCTCATCGGCGTCCTTATCCTCTACAGCTCCTGGGGTCTGATCAAAGAGGCGGTCCACATCCTTCTCGAGGGGAGCCCGGCCCACATCGAGCTCGAAGAGGTGCGGACGTCAATACTCGAGGTAGGCGGAGTGCGGGGCGTCCACGATCTTCACTTCTGGACCCTTACCCCCAAGGTGATCCTGTTGACGGCCCATGTGGTGACGGATTTCGAGGATTGTGATCCGGATCCCCTGAGAAGGATGATCGAGGAGATGCTTGCCGAGAAGTACTGCATCGATCACACGACCATCCAGATCGAGAAAGAAGAGTGTCTGGAAGAGAAACGGCGGATGACGGCGGTGCGAAACCCTGCGGCGCATATGGGGCACAGGCATTGAAAAATGGTGGAAAGGAAAATCAGCTCCCAGTTCTATGTGACGGGAGATAAGCAAACGTTCAGAACGCTTATTCCTGAGAAACTACCGCTAAGAGCTCTTTAACCTTTAACCTTTCCTCTTTAACCTTTATCCTCGGACCCAAGCTGCGAGTTGATGATCTCCATCCAGTCCCTCGGTTCGTGAACCAGCCACGCGATGGAGCCCTCCGGGTCCTTCAGGTCACGCACCCTGATCACGAGATTGGGGATGGACGTGGCCACCTCGCCGTAGGAGGCCTGCAGTTTGGTGCCCTTGACCCACTTGAAGGGCAGCGAGATGGACTTTCGGGGAAACCAGGGGAGGAAGTAGATCTGCCTGTCGGTTATGGCCAGGACGCCGCTCGTTCGGGGCGGGAGATTGGGACCGGGAAAATCGGCACCCAGGAAGCTGGCATTGTTGGTGATCTTCAGGATCCGCTCGCCGGCCAGGCTCTTCTCGGCATCTCTGAGGGTGCCCCTGCGTAGCAGGAAGGCCATCCCCTTTAACCCGAGCATGATGAGAAACCATCCGGCGACGGCGACGATGAGGATGATCAGTAGGGTCTGCATGGGCGGGAATATATCAGAAACGCTTTGCCCAGGCTAGTATAGGGTAGCAGAGGATGGTTCCACTCTCCGGTGGAAGGGTAAATGGGAAGGTAACGACGGTTCTGAGACCTAGGTGTCGGTGATAGGCATCCAGCCCGTTTACCTGCCACTTGTCTCTTCGCGTTCAGAACCCTTTAACCTGTGATCTTTGGTCATTCTTCTTCCATGAGATTACTCGATATCGATAACAGAACCCGCATTGCCTTCCACGAGGCCGGGCACGCCTTCATGCTCCGCCACCTCGGCCTGGCGGTGGACTGGGTGAGTCTGACCTCGCCGGAGGAGAATTCCGGAGGCCGACCGGGTAGGACTCAGCCTAAGAACGAGCTCCCCTGGAGGAGACCCGATCTCTCGGAAAAATACGCCCTGTTCTCTCTGGCCGGGCCGGCCGCGGAGTATCACCTGGTCAACCAGTGGGATAATGAAGGCCTGCGCGAAGCCCACCGGGATGAAACGATGGCCCGCCGCTTCATTCAGGTCGGGGGGCGGGATATGCCCGACCACAAAATGGACAGCTACATCAAATCCCTCAAAGACACAGCCATGGATATGGTTTCCCGGCCCGCGAACTGGAACAGGATAACAGTTCTCGCCTACGCACTTATGGAGGTGGACCGGATGTCGGGGACGGAGGTGAACGAGATTTTAGACGAAGACTGAGGCGGTAGCCAGGAAAGGGCCTTGGCAGCAGCGGTACCACGAGGGGCGCGGAAAGTCCGGATCCCACATTCCAGATCTCAAAATCTAACCCGGATGACCCTCGATATGGTTCGAGGGTCCTGGAGTTGCCCGCGTCATGCTCACCCGTGACAATACGGTCATGTTCTCGTCTCTCCTCGCGAAGCGGAAAAGCCTCCCGAAGGGAGGCTTAGTGTCCTGGTGCCGGAGGAGAGACTCGAACTCTCACAGGCCGAGGCCCGGGGGATTTTGAGTCCCCTGCGTCTACCGGTTCCGCCACTCCGGCACGGCGATTATTATAGAGGGGAAAGGGAAAAGGTCAAAGGCCAGATTCAGTGTCCAGTGGTCAGGGTCTGATTCTTAGCCCTTAGTTCTTAGCCCTTGGCACTTACTGCCCATTTCCCCGTTTTACTTTAAAGCCGGATTGAAATACCCGTGCCGGATCTGCGGGTGGCGTTGCCTAATACCCGCCATGACGGCCAACATGCCGAGGCAGTCATCTCCCCCGTCCCAGTCGAGGCAATCCATGTACAGGTCCGGATCGATGTTCAGGTTCCGCCACTGGATCATGTCAAGTCCGGCCTCCTCTATGAGGCGATCAAGGGCTCGGATCTCGTCTTTTTCGTCCGTCAGCCCGGGAAACACGAAGTAGTTGATGGAGACGAACTTTCCCATCTCAGAGCCGATGATCATGCTGCGGATCACGTCCTTGAAGGTGTAATCCACGGGAAGAAAATAGCGGTTGTAAAGATCCTCCCTGGCGCTGTTGAGACTGATCCGGGCACTGTCCAGACCAACAGAGAACAGCCTCCTCATAACCTCCGGCCTGCTGCCGTTGGTGTTCAGGTTTATGGTGCCCCTGTCCGTGAGCTTTCTAATGGCTGAGATGGCTCCCTCAAGGAGTTTGCCCTCCGTCAGCGGCTCCCCCTCGCAGCCCTGGCCGAAGCTGACGACAGCGCCCGGAACGTTGTCCAGGTGGGGTAAGGCCACCTCAACGATCTCCTCGACAGTGGGCCGAAAGGTGATCCGGTCCTGTGTGGCCCTGATGCACGGATCCTCCTGAAGGGATATACAGCCGACGCATCGGGAGTTGCAGGCTCTGGAGGTGGGCAGCGGCGCCTCGTACCGTCCCAGAAAGAGATTCCTGGCCGCGGGACAACGGTAGTTCATGCAGCAGTGGGCGAGATGCTCAATGAGCCGATTGTCGGGATGTTCCGCCACCGCTTGGCGGGCGTTGACATCCTCGGTTCCGTCATCCGGATAGTTGTCCAGATCCTGGCGGGGATCGGGATCGACCCGGACAGCGGTGGTGACGAACTGTTCCCTACCCTGATCCCAGCCCACGGTCGTGTAGGCGTAGAGAGGCAGAGCGGGTGCATTGGAATCCCTCAGAAAAGCCGTCCACAGGTGGGA
The DNA here is from genome assembly GCA_020350725.1 of bacterium. Classification (GTDB taxonomy): domain Bacteria; phylum BMS3Abin14; class BMS3Abin14; order BMS3Abin14; family BMS3Abin14. The sequence continues at coordinate 893,228 of CP070719.1, read as the reverse complement.
GGTAAAGGCCGGGGGAAGGAAGGCCGATACGGCGAATACAGGCTGTCCGTCAAAGGCATGGAGCACCTCAGGGCTGGCGGTGGCCGGATTGAGACCAACCGGCCGGCGGCCTGGAAGGATATAGAGATCAGTCCCGCGGGGCATGTCGATGATCTCCCCGGACCGAGGTGCGCGGTGGTGTCGGCCCGTGGCCCCCAGCATCCGAAGCTCGGGATGTTCGAAGACATTTCCATCGATGTCAGCCATGACCATCAGGGGAAGGTCGAGGATCGATTCAATCATGGTGCCAATATGGACGGAGAATGGGGAGAATTCAAGAGGGGGGAGGAACTGGTATCTCGTTTCCAGTTCACGGCCTGCCCTGAGCCTGTCGAAGGGTTGGGACCGCTGTGATTAGTGATTTGTGATTGGTGATTCGTCTTTTCTCCGTGTCCCCGCGTCTGCTCTTCACCCTCTCTGGACACTGGCCTCTGGACTCTGGACTCATTTCTCCCCCTCTCCCCATCGCCCTACCGCCCCATCGCGTCTCCGCGTCTGTTCTTTGTCCCCTCGGGACGCCGGCCTCTGGACTCTGGACTCTGGACTCATTATCACAGGGTGGCGGCTTTACCCGGGCGGCAGAATACGCTAGACTTAAAAGCAGAAACGGTATCCGCGGAGAAAAACTTTCCGGCTGCCGTGCTCAAACCAGAGGTCATTGATCCCGCCAGCCTATTTGAACCACCCATTGCTGGGAGAGGGGACGCCGACGCGTTCCCTCATTTTTTTGCCAGCCGTTCCGGAGATGGTATCCCCGCTCTTTCTCCCCCTCGCCGGCGAGCCATTCGCCTGTTTTTCAGAGTCCTTTTCCATGGTCCCTATAGATTGTGTCGCGCCAGACGATGCCTCCCCTCAGATGGTACAGCAGCGCCGACCGGAGGATGGAGTAGACGATGAGAAGGGATCCCAGTGGAAACGTGATGAAATAGGTCCACGGCGCGTCGGTGAACCCGCCCACCATCCGATATAACAGGGCGAAAACGAACCATGTCCCGATACCCGGAAGCGCTCCCCATCCGCTCAGGGCCAGAGGGGACAGTACGGGAACCACGGTGACGGCGGCCAGGGCGAGGCACCCGGCTGCTGCTCTTGTCGGCCTGTATCCGAAAGCGGCGTAGGCGTTCTTCTCAACGCCCTGGATCAGCCCCGAAAGTCCGACATTCCACCTGACCCAAAGGTGATCCCTGCCGGCGACAACGCCCTGCCGGGCACCTGTCCGTCTCAAATTCCGGCCCAGGATGAGGTCGTCGACCACCTCATCCCTGAGAGCCTCCATTCCGCCGGCCCTGTCGTAGGTTTCCCTCCTCATCAGGTTGAAAGCGCCGATACCAAGGAAGCTGCCGGAACCGGGGTCGTTGACCCTCCATGCCCTCAGGCGGGTGAGGAGGAGGATGAGGAAGACAGGTTCGAAGGTCCTCTCCCAGAACCCGACTGTCCTCATTTCAGGGGCCACCACCAGATGGTCAAAACCCCTGTCCAGAGCGAATTTAAGGGCCCTGGCCATGCAGTCCTTGTGATAATGGACATCGGCATCCGTGAAAAGAAGCCATTCGCCCGCCGAGGAGGCCGCTCCGATGTTGAGGGCATGGTTCTTCCCCAACCAGCCTTCAGGCAGATCCTCGATCCTGATCACACGCAGGCGGTCATCGCCCGATCCCACCGTACGGGCGATCTCCCCTGTGCCGTCCAAGGATCTGTCATCTACCAGAATGATCTCCCCATTCCGGGGCAGACCTCTTAAAACACTGGTCAGGGAATCGGCGATGGCGGTTGATTCGTTCCGGGCCGGGATGATCACCGACAGGGAGGGTAGCCCCTCCGCATCCGGGACGGCCAGCTCTCTCAGGTCCTCTATCCGCCCCGATCCGACCGCCCATTGGAAGAGGACGCCCAGCCAAAGGATGAAAACCAGCGCCGACCACAAGAGGAGAACCTGTTCCATGATCTCTTCTCCCTATCCCGCCATATTGCCGCTCTCTTTTAACACTTTACCACAGAGGACACCCATCGAAGTCCCGGGGAAGGCGGGTGATCCCGCTGTGACCCGGCCCTGCTTATCCGTTCGCGCATCGAAGGCCCACGGCGGGAATGATCGAAGATGAGAAGGGCCGACTTCCTTATCGAGGTTCGGGCATGATATGGTAACATGCCATGTCCAGCTGCCATAAGGAGGTCCTATGAGAGGGTTCTCGTGGAACATTATCGCTGTCTCCGCTGCGGCCATCCTCGCGGGACACCTTGCTGCCGCCCGGCCGGTGGGAGGTGATCCCCTCCCCACGGACAAGGCCGATCGCTACCGCGACCGGATCGACATGGTCGGCGGAACCGGAGACGGTTATACGCTTTCCCAGATAAGGTGGGGAGACCACAGGAGTTTCGAGCGCGTCGTCCTGGAATTCATCGCTCCTGAGTGGGAGGAGAGATCCCGCGAGGTGCCGCGGATCCTCTTGGCGACGAGGGAATATCCCTCGAGGCTGGTGATCAGGATCCCGGGAGCAACCGGGATCAGGGATCCCGTGTTCAGTTCGGAAACGCCTCTTGCCAAGAGCCGGATGCTCAGCGGGATGACCGTCCTGGAACCCTGCGGCGGTGATCAGTCTCTGATCCTCATGCCCGCCCGGGCCCTGCAGTATGACGTCTTCACCCTTCTCTCCCCTCCCCGTCTCGTGATCGACGTGAGGTTGAGCCGGGGGATCCCTGCCGAGGATGAGAAATTCTCCCTCCGGACCCTGCCCCTGTTCGAGGAGCAGCAGTGCCTTTTTCTCGAAGCCACCCATGAGTCCGGGGTTTCAGGAGTTCTTCTCACGGATGTCTCGGGTCAGGTATTCGGGGAAGTGGGTCTCTTCGACGGTTACCAGGAGGCATGGAACATGCGGGATGAGTTGTCCGCCCTGAACAGCCGCTTCTCACTGGTCATCAAGAGAAGAGGGATCATGGAGACACCGACCGCCCTGCCCTAGAAAGCCGGGGTCTGGTGTCCCGTGCCCGGACTCCGGGTCCCAGGGTCTCAACCTTCCCGGACACTTTGCGGTTTTTCCCTGTAGTAGAGCAGCGGCGGTGCCTGGTCGGGATCGAAATCCCGGATGTTCTTCGCCTCCGCCAGGACACCGGGGCTTGCCATCGGGGTAAAACCGCAATCCTCGAGGAGTTCATAGGCCGTCACGTAGGAATAAACGGCCTCGAATCCCCTTCTCCAGGTTAGGTCCAGCGCCCGACCGATCAGCTGGTGTCCGATCCCCAGGTGCCTTGCCTGGACTTCCTCATCCTCACGTACCAGGATAAAGGTAAACCGCATGACCGGCATCCCTTCCGGGAAGGGGTTTCCCTTTCTGGCGAAGGGCTCAAAGGACTGATACCCTATCACCGTCTTGCCCAGAAGGCAGATAAGGACCCTGCCTCGGCATTTCTCCAGGGAGGCGAAGGGATCCGACCACTCCCCGAACTGCCTGCGCTGAATTCGATCGATCTGGACCCGGATGCGCTCTTCCGTCACGGTCCGGTAGAGGAGCAACTCCCGGTCCCGGGCCCACTTCACCCTGTCGCGGTCGATGAGAGGGATGCCCCGCCTCTGGTGGCGCCTCTTGCCTCCTGCGCTGACCCTCATTCGAGCGATCATCTCTCCTCCGGCATGATCTCCCGGAAGGTATCTATGGAATAGAACCGCGTGGAGCGACCGGCAGGCCGGCTGCTGCTCGACTTGGCGATGTACACGAGGTAACGGATACCGAAGCCGGCGGCGCTCTCGAGGATAGCCAGGGTGTCCTCAGCCAGCAGGGTCCTTTCCGGATCGAATCCGGTCCTGTACCGGAGGACCTCCCAGCACCTCCTTTGCTCCTTGGGGGCACCGAGCTCGTGGGACGTGTAGATGCCGTGGAACTTGCCGGACAGGGAGGTTTTCTCCATCTTCAGATCAAGGGTTTTGCCGTGCGCGTTGGTGACGAGATAGATTTTTTTGCCCATGCGCCGGACGGCGTCCAGAAAGGGCACGACATGGGGATGCACGGCAATGAGATGGTCCACCTGTCTCTTGAGGGCGGGGATATCAAGGCCCAACTGATCCGACCAGAAATCGAGATCGGTCCAGTTGAGGGTTCCCTCGTGAGCTCTGTAGTGCTCCAGAAGCCTGTCGGTCGCCTCCCGTATGGACAGACCGTGGATCTCAGCGTACCGGCGGGGAACATACTCCTCCCAGAAGTGGTCGTCGAAATGCTTGTCAAGGAGGGTACCGTCCATGTCCAGGAGGACCACTTCAATGCTGTTCCAGTCAGGGGGGATATTGGTCAATTTCCAGACTCCTTCTTGAATCCGGATTCCCGAAGCCAGAATCCGGACTTAATATGTTGATTCAAAAATTATAAAGCCTACCCTTGGGTTTCCGTGTCTTTAATCCGGAGTGCCGGAACACCCCGCATGCTCGAGGGGGACATCTCCCGTCTGTGAATATCTCTTTGTCTTGCCGTCCGCGGGACTTCATGCGCCGGGCGTCATTAACCTGCTTCGTCCCGGTCCTGCCCCCTCGTCCGAACATCCGCCCTGTTCATCCCCGGCACCAGCCCCAGGAATCCCGCCAGGGCCCAAACTGTCCCCAGGGCGAGGATCACCGTCCCCGTGATCACGATCCAAACGCCCTGATCCCGGTGCACCCGGTAGGTACCGTAGGTGGATTCGGTCAATTCGCCGAGGGTGACTTTGATACCGGCGAGATCATCCTCTTCCTTCATTCCGGGGGCGCGGGAAAGATAGGCTGAATCAAGTACTCTGCCGCTTCTGTCCCTCATCACTACCAGCAGGCCGGGCCCCACCGCCCGCCCTCGCCTCTGCCCCGGCTGAAGGATGCCGCCCAGGGCAAGGACCCGATCGCCCTTCAAGGGAGCCGACCGCCCAGGTCCCAGCAGGTATGCGCCCCCCGGGTCGGTTCCCACGATCCCGCCTGTTATTCCATAGCCGTAATCCTCCGGGGGATAGATCACTGTCGTCCCCCAGATGAAGGGGTGATTGGTCCGCGCCGTTCCCCTCCGGGGGGACTGTCCATCCCTGTACACCCGCAACGAACTCAGGGTGTCCAGAGGGCGGCCGTCCGCGGACCGGACGACCTGAAGGTCATCGAGTTGGAGGGACAGCGCCGTTCCCGGAACCTCCCTCCGTTCGCCGATCGCCAGGCTGACCTGGGCCCGGACACCCAGGGCGCTTCCGATGACGAACCCCGCAAAGATCAGCAGAAAACCCAGGTGCACCAGGAATTCGCCCAGGCCCTTTATTCCTTTTCGCCGTCTCAGGAACCAATTGATCGTGCAGAGCAGGAGGCTCGCCACCATGAGGTAGGACAGGACGACCAGTATGTAGACCCAGAGTGACTCGGGGAAGGTCCTCGGAGCCACCTGCTGCATCCAGAGGTTGAAGGGATAACGGTCCATCTTGACCCAGAACTGGGGGTCGTTGAAGTAGGCCGCCACCGAGCCAGCCCCGAGATCGACGCACCACATGATGCTGAGCACCACGAAGGTGACGGGAGATGTCGCCGCCCGCCACAGGGCCTCCAGAGCCCTTCTCATCCGCGTTCTTCCCGATCGATCGTTTTCCCTGTTCATGCGGACGATTATCCCCTTCTCCCGACAGCAGAGGCCATTGCCATACCTCAGAGCAGCGGATGGGAGGTCTTGAACAGAAGACCCAGCCCGAGGTAGGTGAAAAGGACCAAGGCGTAGCCGGCGATGGCCAACAGATCCAGGGGCCGCGCCTGCCAGCCGGACCTTTTGCGCACGTGGAGGACACCGGAGTAGTAGAACCAGAGGATCCAGGACCAGAGCCCCTTTATGCGCCAGGTCCAGTAGGACCCCCACGCCAGGTAGGCCCACAGGCTGCCGGCGATCATGGCCCAGGTGAAAAGAATATAGCCCAGGTAGATGCTCTCATCGAGCATGCGCTGCTCGGCGTTGACAGGGGAACCGCTTATCCCGATGAGGCGAAACAGGGCCACCAGAGCGGCAATACCGAAGAGACCGTAAGCCGCAAATGACGTCGCGATATGGATGAGGAACAGGGGTGTGTCGATGGCGGGCGTCAGGGGGGTAACGGCCTTTGGGCCTCTTGAGGCAAAGATGAGGGCCGCCATGGCCAGACCAACGGCCGCGGGCAGGAAATTGTAGGCCCAATAGCGGACGGAAAAGTAAAGACCCGTCATGACGACCCACAGAGCCAGGAAATGCTGGGTCTCGAAGAGCCCGGTCACCGGAAGATGATTGCCCGCCCGCCACCTCAGGACGAGAAGGACCAGTTGGCAGAAGAGGCCGGCCAGGGCCGGCCAGACGGCCACTTTCTGGGGCAATCCCCTGACGGCACGTGACAGGGAATAGACGACAAGGGACAGTCCGTAGAAGGCAAGGGAGGACATGTGGAGTGCTGATGAGGTGGCTTCCATATAACTCTCCGGGGTGGATTGGAACGGTGGATAGTACCGAAAATGTAGGGATTGGGCAATGCCGTCGGGACAATTTTGGTTTAAAATGAATGAAAATACGCCGCCCGTTGGAATCCATTCCAGCCCTCACCCCCTGGAATGGGCGGGGCGGGAGAGGAGCGACAATGACAGATAAAGTCCCTGCTGCCCGCGAGGACCTGGCCATCGTCCTCGGCGGAGAAGCCGGTCAGGGGATCCAGACCATCGAATTCCTCCTCGCCAGGGTTCTGAAGCGATCAGGCTACCATGTTTTCTCCACCAAGGAATACATGTCCCGGATCCGGGGCGGAAGCAACTCCATCCTCATCAGAGTGTCTACCGAAAGGGTCAACGCCACCGTTGATCGCATCGACATCCTGATGCCCCTGGACGCAAGGTCATTGGACCGCCTGTCCGGGCGGATCACGCCGCACACCGTGATCATCGGCGACAGGCGGAAGCTGGCAACAGACCGGCCGGTCGTCGACGCCCCCACCCTGTCCATGGCCGAGGATATCGGGGACAGGATCTTCGAGAACACCGTTGCCGTCGGGGTCCTGTCCGGCGTCCTGGATGCCGACGAGGAGACCCTCATTGCCACGGTCCGGCAATTCTTCGCGGAAAAGGACGAGGCCGTCATAGACCGCAACGTGGAGGCCGCCAGGGTAGGGTATGGGAGGGGAAGGGATCTGCGCGAGGAAGGATCGGTGTCGGTCGGCGTGGCGAGAACGCAGGAGGCGGCTGAAGAGCCCCTGATCAATGGCGCCGAGGCCGTTGCTTTCGGAGCCATTGCCGGTGGCTGCAATTTTGTCTCCTCCTATCCCATGTCCCCTTCCACCGCCGTTCTGATCAACATGGCCGCCCGGGATGAGACGTTCGGCATCATCGTCGAGCAGGCGGAGGATGAGATCGCCGCCGTCAATATGGCGGTGGGCGCCTGGTACGCAGGGGCAAGGGCTATGGTGACTACCTCGGGAGGCGGCGTCGCTCTAATGGGGGAGGGTGTGAGTCTGGCCGGAATGCTCGAGACCCCTCTGGTCATTCACCTCGCCCAGCGCCCCGGCCCGGCCACCGGCCTTCCGACGCGGACCGAACAGGGCGACCTCGAGCTGGCCCTTTACTCAGGACACGGGGAGTTTCCCAGAATCGTGTATGCACCCGGAACGACGGAGGAGGCCTTTACCCTGGTCCAGAGGGCTTTTAATGAGGCGGATCGATGCCAGGTCCCCGTCTTCATCCTCACCGACCAGTACTTCATGGATTCCTACTACAACATCGCTGCCCTGCCCGTCGAAAACGTCTCCATCCGGAAATATTTTATCCAAACGGCATCGGGCTACCGGCGGTACGCGGTCACGGAGAGCGGGATCTCACCGAGGGGAATCCCCGGCTTCGGCGATGGTCTGGTCACCGCCGACAGTGACGAGCACGACGAAAGCGGGCATATCACAGAGGACATGGGCATCCGGACGACCATGGTGAACAAGCGGCTTCGGAAGATGGAGGCGGTCATCGAGGGATCATTCCCGCCCCTCCTCGCCGGACCTCAAAACTTCGAGAACCTCGTTGTGACCTGGGGCTCGACGTACCCCATCGTCTCGGAGGCCTTTCGAAGGACCGCACCCGGGAAAACGGCCCACATGCATCTGGGTCAGGTTTTTCCCCTGCCGCCGGAGGCCCGGGACTATCTGGGCAGAGCTGGAAAGATCAGGGTCGTGGAGAACAATGCCACGTCTCAACTGGGGCGTCTCCTGAAGCTGCACGGGGAGGTCATGCCGGCCGATCCCCTCCTGAAATACAACGGGCTGCCCTTCAGCGTGGAGGAGGTATCGGCGGCCCTGGTCAAATGGGACGGAGGATAGAGCCATGCCAGAGAAAAAATTCGATATGGGGCCCATCGACATCGCCTGGTGTCCCGGCTGCGGCAACTTTTCCATCCTCGGGATCCTCAAGGAGACTCTGGCCAGGATGGGGATGGGCCCCGAGGAAGTGGTGCTGGTCTCCGGGATCGGCCAGGCCGCGAAGATCCCGCACTATCTGAAATGCCATTTCTTCAACGGCCTCCACGGCCGAGCACTGCCTGCGGCGACAGCCATCAAGGCCGCCAACCCCGGACTGGTGGTGATCGCCGAGAGCGGGGACGGCGACATGTACGGTGAAGGGGGTAACCATTTCATCCACAGCATCAGGCGAAATCCTGACATCACCAACGTCGTCCACAACAATATGGTCTACGGCCTCACCAAGGGGCAGGCGTCCCCCACCAGCCAGATCGGCTTCGTCACCCCGGTTCAGACCCACGGTGTCTTCGAGGAACCCTTCAACCCGCTGGCGGTGGCCATCGCACTGAATGCATCCTTCGTCGCCCGGGCCTTCGCAGGGGATCGGGAGCAGACATCGTCCATTCTGGAGCAGGCCATCAGTCACCGGGGGTACGCCCTGGTGGACATTCTCCAACCCTGTGTCACGTTCAACCGGGTCAATACCCATCAATGGTTCAGGGAGAACACCTTTTACGTGGATGATTCTCACGATGTCACCGACAGGCAGGAAGCCTTCCGCATCGCAACCGAGCAGCAACGGCTTCCCCTCGGCATTCTCTTCGTCAACAGGGAGAGAGTCCCCTTCGAGGAGAAATTGCCGGCATACCGTGAGGACCGGTCACCCCTTTACGCCAGGGAGACCGACCTGAACAAACTGGCCGACGCCGTCAGGGCCAAGGGTTGACGGCAGGCGCCACGAGGCTGCTTTGAACGAACGAAACCGGTCCGAAGAGAAGGTCAACAGGCTGATCGGAGAGAAGAGCCCCTATCTTCAGCAGCACGCACGCAACCCGGTTGATTGGTATCCCTGGGGCAACGAGGCCTTCCTCAAGGCCACCGCTGAGGATAAACCCATCTTCCTTTCCATCGGTTATTCCACCTGCCACTGGTGCCACGTTATGGAGCGGGAGTCCTTTGAGGATCCCGAGGTGGCGAGGCGGATGAACGAGGCATTCGTCTGCATCAAGGTCGACCGGGAGGAGCGTCCCGACATCGACCAGGTCTACATGGCTGTGTGCCAGCTCCTGACCGGCGGAGGGGGATGGCCCCTGACGGTCATCATGACTCCCGACAGGAAGCCCTTTTTCGCGGGGACCTACTTCCCCAGGGAAAGCCGGTTCGGCCGCACGGGCATGCTGGAACTCGTCCCCAGGATGGAAGACGTCTGGAAAAACAGGAGGTCGGAAGCCGACCACACCGCCAATGAGATCATCGCGGCCCTGGAGGATCTGCTGACACCGGTCCCGGGCGGGACGCCGGGAAGCGAGACCGTGGAGATGACCTACCAGGATCTCTGCCGCCAGTACGACAGCCGGTTCGGCGGCTTCGGCCGGGCCCCCAAATTTCCCCTCCCGGGGAATATCTTCTTCCTCCTTCGACACTGGAGGAGAGCCGGAGAGGAAAGAGCCCTCCAGATGGCGGAGCGAACCCTGCAGGCCATGAGCATGGGAGGCATCTACGATCAGATAGGCTTCGGATTCCATCGATATTCAACCGATGAGATGTGGCTGGTCCCCCATTTCGAGAAGATGCTCTACGACCAGGCTCTCCTGGCCATGGCCTTCACGGAAGCCTATCAGGCGACCGGAAAGGACGAGTACGGACGGACGGCTGAGGAGATCTTCACCTACATTCTCAGGGACATGAGCCATGCCGAAGGTGGATTCTACTCCGCCGAGGACGCCGACAGCGAGGGCGTCGAGGGGAAGTTCTACACATGGACAGCCGCTGAGGTCGACGCCGTGCTGGAACGGGAGGAGGCGCAGGCGGTCCGGGAATTATTCCGCATCCGGGAAGGGGGAAATCATTCCCCGGAGACGGGACAACCCTCACAGGGCAACATCCTCCACCGGGGAGAGAGCCTGGCGGAAACGGCCGACCGGCTGGGCATGGAGGCGGATGAGCTCACGAAGACCGTCTCCCGGGCCCGGGAGAAGCTCCTGGAAGCGCGTGACAGGAGGATACGGCCCAGCCTGGACGACAAGATCCTCACCGACTGGAACGGCCTGATGCTTGCGGCCCTGGCCAAGGGGGCCTCGGCCTTCAGCGAACCCCGGTACGCCAGGGCAGCGGAGAGGGCCGCCGATTTTCTCCTTCTTCACCTCCGGCAGGAAAACGGCCGTCTGTTCCATCGCTATCGGGAAGGGGAAGCGGCGGTACAGGGAAACCTGGACGATTATTCGTTCCTTACCTGGGGCCTGATCGAGCTCTACCAGGCCACCTTCGAGGTCCGCTACCTGCAGGAGAGCCTGGCCCTCACCGAGGCCTGTCTCTCCCTGCTGTGGGACGACGGTGAGGGAGGATTTTTCTTCACTGCCAAGGGAAGCGGTCCGCTTTCCATAGATCTCAAGACGGGGACCGACGGAGCCACGCCGTCCGGCAATGCCGTTTCGGCCATGAATCTGCTGCGTCTCAGCCGGATGACGGCGAACCCGATCTTCGAGGACAAAGTCGCCCGCATCGCGAGGGCCTTCTCCACTGAGATCCGTCACCATCCTTCGGCGTTCGCGACCCTGGTCTCGGCCATGGCCGCGGCCGGGGATGCCGCCACAGAGGTGGTGATCACTGGCGATCCGGCGGCCGGGGACACCCGGGAGATGTCACGGCGTTTAAGGTCTGCCTTCCTGCCCGATACCGTGTTGGTGTTCGTTCCCGCCACTGACCGGCAGCCCATTGTCGACCTCGCACCCTACACCGGGGATATGACGACCCTTGGGGACAGGGCGACGGCCTATGTCTGCAGGGACTTCATATGCAGGAGTCCAACCACCGACATCGACGTCGTGATGGAGACCATCGGTGTCCCCGAGAGGCCTTCCCGATGATCCCCTCCCCCGGGAGAACGATCCTGATCATCATCGCCTTTGCCGTTTCTTCGGTCCCGGGGGGAATGCCCTGCCAGGCATCGGACGAGATCGAGGTGCTGTTCCGGGAGGATTTTTTTACCCTCGAGATGTGGGAGCCTCTCAAGTTCCCCAGGATCGACAGCCTCTCGGAGTACTCCATAGAAAGAACCAGCGACGGGACCTCTTTCGTCAGGGCCAGGAGCAACAAATCGGCATCCGGCATGGTCTGGAAAGGAGACTTCAATCCCTATGAATTCCCGAGGATAAGGTGGCGCTGGAAAGTGGACGGGGTTTACAGGAAGGGCAACGCGACCGCCAGGTCGGGTGACGACTATCCCATCCGTCTGTACGTCATGTTCACGTATGACCCGGACGACCCCGCCGTCAGGCGATCCTTCAAACACAGCCTGGCCAGATCAATGGGCAGGGAACTGCCGTACAGATCCATCAATTACATTTGGGCCAACCGCCAACACGGACGGGAGATCATACCGAACCCCTACACGGAAAGAGCCATGATGATCGCCCGGGAGCAGGGTCCTGACAGAGTCGGTCAATGGGTCGCGGAGGAGGCCAACCTCCTGGATGATTACCGGGAGGCCTTCGGCGAGGATCCGCCGCACAGGGCGGGTCTGGCGTTCATGAACGATTCGGACGACACGGGAGAGGCCTCGACCTCCTATATCGACTTTATAGAGCTTTATCGGAGGGTGGACGATCCACCCGAGCCACCGGACGAAGCGAAGAGGATCAAAATGAGGGGAAAGGATTAAGGGAAAGAAAGGTAAAGATAGAGGAATAAGGAGTCAGTGCTGAGAGATCAGTGCTCAGTGATAAGTAATATCGAAGTTCACTTACCACCTGTCACTCAGCACTTGGGACTGAGTTGTGAGCCCTGTATATGAAGAATTCACAGCCCGCAACTCATTTCCTTGACACCCCTCTTGCTCCCTGTTAGGTTCGGCGCAAACAAAATCAGGCCAAAATCCAAAGTCCAAAAAGAAGAAACTGACCACGGGACATCATTCGACAGGCTCAGAGCAGGTTGAAAGGGGTGTCAGCAAAATCATCTGATCGCGGGATACCGAGAAGTACACCGCAGGTGATGCCGAGCCAATATTCAGGATCTCAGATCTCACTGTATACTGACTGCTGGATGCCGAATACTCTTGTCATGGGATTCCCATCGAGGAGCGCATGATGAATCTTGAAGACCTCTCCATCAACACCATCCGCATGCTGGCGGTTGACGCCGTCCAGCGCGCAAACTCCGGCCACCCGGGAATGCCCATGGGGGCGGCCGCCATGGCCTACGTCCTGTGGACCCGTTTTCTGAAGCACAACCCGGCCAATCCTGCCTGGCCCAACAGGGACCGATTCATCCTGTCAGCCGGACACGGGTCCATGCTCCTCTACTCCCTGCTCCACCTCAGCGGGTACGACCTCTCCCTGGAGGACCTGCGTAACTTCCGGCAGTGGGATTCGAGGACCCCGGGACATCCCGAGAACCACCTGACACCCGGCGTCGAGGTGACCACAGGGCCCCTGGGCCAGGGGATATCGAACGCGGTCGGTTTCGCCATCGCGGAGGCCCACCTGGCCGCGAGGTTCAACCGGCCGGGGTATCCCATGGTGAACCACTACACTTACGTCATCGCCAGCGACGGAGACCTCATGGAGGGTGTGGCGTCGGAGGCCTGTTCCCTGGCCGGCCACCTGGGACTCGGTCGGCTCATCGTCCTGTACGACGACAATCACATCTCCATCGACGGCCCCACGGACCTGGCCTTCACCGAGGACCGCTTGGGGCGCTTTGCCGCCTACGGATGGCACATCCAGAGTGTTTCCGACGGCAACGACACCGGCGCCGTCGCGGAGGCCATCGAGAGGGCCCGGCGGGCGGAGGACAAACCCTCCATCATCGCCGTGAGGACCCATATCGGCTTCGGAAGCCCCCACAAGCAGGATTCGGCCGACGCTCATGGAGCTCCCCTCGGCGAGGAAGAGGTCCGCCTGACAAAACAGAACCTGGGGTGGCCCGAGGAACCGACCTTTCACATCCCCGATGAGGTGCTGGACCACTTCCACAAGGCGGTAGAGAGAGGAAGGGAAGCCGAGGATGCATGGGTGGAACTCTTCACTGACTACGAGAGGAAGTTCCCGGACATGGCCGGACTGTGGAGACAGATGTGGAGCGCCGACCTCCCGGAGGGCTGGGAGGAGGCTGTGCCCGATCTGTCCGGTCAGGATCTTGCCACCCGGTCCGCGTCGGGGAAGGTCCTCAATGCCCTCGCGCCGGTTCTGCCCCGTCTCCTGGGGGGATCGGCCGACCTGGCCCCTTCCAACAATACCCTGATCGACGGTGAGGACAATTTCTCGCGCGAGGATCGTCTGGGGCGAAACTTCCACTTCGGCGTCCGGGAGCACGGTATGGCTGCCATCGCCAACGGCATTGCTCTCCACGGCGCCCTGCACCCTTACGTGGCGACCTTCCTGATCTTCTCCGACTACATGAAGCCGGCCATCCGCCTCTCGAGCCTGTCGAGGGCCAAAGTGACGTTCATCTTCACCCACGACAGCATCGGCCTCGGGGAGGACGGGCCCACCCACCAGCCCGTCGAGCAGCTGGCCGGCTTGAGGGCTATCCCCGGTCTGGTGGACATCCGTCCCGCCGATGCGGCCGAGACCGCCGAGGCCTGGAAGATCGCCGTCAGGTCGGAAGGCCCCGTGGCCCTCATTCTGACCCGCCAGAAGATCAGATCGATCGACCGGACAGGCCGACAGGCGGCCTCGGAGATCGCCCGGGGAGCCTATATCCTTGCCGAGACCGGTTATGACCAGAGAGCCATTGTTCTCGCCTCGGGATCTGAGGTTGCCCCGGCCCTGGAGGCCATGGGGATCCTGGAAGGGAAAGGCATCCACGTCAGGGTGGTGAACGTCGCCAGTTTCGCCCTCTTCGAGAGGCAGGACCGGGCCTACCGTGACTCGGTCCTCCCGCCGGAGATCAACGCAAGGGTTGCCGTTGAAGCCGCCTCCACCTTCGGCTGGGATCGCTACGTCGGATCCGAGGGAAGGGTTATCGGAATAGACAGATTCGGTTCTTCCGCTCCCGGCCCGGTGAACATGGACAGGTTCGGCTTCACGGCGGAGAACATAGCGAAGACGGTTGAGGAACTGCTGGAACAAGACGGTGTCCGGTAATCGGTCATCGGGTTATCTCTGGATCCTGAACCCGTGAACCGTAAATTGTCCTTATTGCTTTTCCCAATCACCAACTACGAATCACGAGTCACGGATCACCAGTCACAGCCTTTTAGTACTTGCCCTGGAACCGCAGGAATGTGCCCCTGACCGAGTAGTCGTTCTCCGAGAACTCGTTGTCCGAAAAGTCCGTGAAGTTGTAGCCCAGACCGATCCGGAAATTCTCCCCGATACCGTACATGAGTTCCCCGAGCCAGCCGACCTGCCTGTCATCCGCCTGGTCGACGGACCTCAGCCGGTACTCGACGCCCAGTTCCCATGTGGACAGGAAGTTATAGTTGAGCCTGTGGATGGAGAGAACCGTCCTCGTCCTGACGGTGGACCTGTCGCCGGTTTTCTCCTCCAGCTCCTTCAGGGCGTTCTTCTCGACCCACTCGAGGCGGGGAGTCAGGTCATAGGACCACTCCACGGATACAACCCGGGTGCAGGTGTCCCTGGATTCCACGTCATCGTACACATCCGGTGCCTGGTCGATCAGCTGAGTGTACTTCAGCAGGAAGTTCAACCGGTCACGGATCACAGGCCGGTAGGCCATTCCGATGCTCCTCTCCTCGAACCTGGCCTCGACCTCATCCAGGTCAAGATCGCGGGTCTGGCTGTAGGCGTATCTGGCCAACAGTGAATAGTCGGGGGAGAGCATGATCCTGAACCGGTTGGACGTCAGGTACTGGACCCGTTCCCGGCTTCCCTTCTCCCTCCTCATCTCCCCGCGCACCTTGGCCTCCAGGCCGGCCGTGTTTCGGTAGGAAACACCGGTCGACAGGGTGTAACGGGTCGATTTTTCCGATGCCGATTCGGTCCTGCTGGCCTCCCCCGACAGGATGGCACTCAGACCCGGGGCAAGATCCCAACTCCTACGCACTCCAAGCAGGGACACCTGGCGGTCGGCGCCCCGGCCTGGCCGTTCCCACTGGTTCTCCGAGTAGACCTTTGTGGAGGGATCCACGGCCGTCTCCGCACCCAGAACCGTGGTGCTGTTGCGTCCCGCGCTGTCATTCGTCATCCGTTCGGTGGCATAGAGACGTGAATCTCCCGCATTGAGACTGGCCTCACCCTGAAGGGATTCCCCCATGGTCCCATGGGTCCCTGTAGCCCCGAGGGAGAGGGCCGGGCTGACCTGGTACCGGACGCCGGCCGTCGTCTGGTCGTTCTCCGGACCGTCCAGGGTGGCCTGGTGCTCAACGTGCGCCGCCACTTTCCCGTTGGGGATCAGGTCGAGGCGCCCCGCTGCCAGGCTTGATCGGTCGAGCAGGCTTCCGCCGCTGTCATGGGACTCACCGGCCCTGTACTCCAGTGTGAACCTCAGTCGATCCCGCCTGTGAGTCCACTGAAGGGTCCCGGACCTGGAATCGCTTTCGACACCGGGGGCTGTGGAACCAGAGTCCAGGTTCTCCTGCCTGTCGTACCGGCCCAGAACCGTATCGCTTTCGGACAGGACGAGGGAGAAATCGGCCCCGTACTTCTGAAATCCCTCTTCGCTGTGGTTGGCACTGGACTGGAACCCCGGCTCCAGGCGTTTGACATAGCCGCCCACTTTGAGGCGCTGAGGCGCTCCGAAGAGCTCCCCGACGTCCAGTTCCGCCGCCGCCTTGAACGCCTCACCGTCCTGCATCGAGGCGGCAGGCACCTCGGTATAGGTCAGACCTCCATCCTCGCTCAGGAACACCGGGGAATCGGAGCCGGCGCTCCGGGCAACCTCGGCCGAGATCCAGGAGTTGCCTCCCAGCCGCACCTTGGCGTCGAAGCCGGACAGGTCATAACTCCCCGATTCCAGCTCATCGGCAATGTACGTTCCCCCGACGGACAGGTTGTCTCCCACCTGCTTCCGCACGCGGCCGCCGAAGCTGGTCCGCTCGAAGCTGTCGGCCTGCACCTCGTAATCCACCCGAATGGACACGGGGTCACCCGAGAGCATGGCGTCGTCGATGAGGGAATCGTCCTGGACGACGCTGGCGATGGGCCGGTTGAACAGGAGACGCCCTTCCTCATACCTGACCTGGTAGTCGACGTTGCGGCCCTGGGGGATCTCCGCGAGAATGAGCCCCGTTTCCTTGTCCCGGATGACGAGAGACACCTGTTCGCTGCCCTCGGTGATCTCCCGCCTGCTGAGGTAGTACAGGGACCCTCCCGTCGCCCGCAGTTCGTCCCGGATGTGAATATCTCGGGCCTGGGCGCCGAAGAGGACCACGGTGGTGTCGTGCTCACCGTATTTCGACCTGGCGAGGGAGCGGTAGACGGCCTTTCCTCCGTACAGGGTCCTCTGGTAGGCGGCCAGTTCGGTGTCGGAGAGGTTAAGGGCATAGTTGCCCACAAGGAGGTGGAGTTCCTCGCTGTCGACGGCGAGGTAGAATTTGCCCTGGCTCTCGGCGTCGTAGGTCAGGCTGCTGGCATCCCCGTAGACAGGGTAGTACTTGTTCGGATCCAGGTTCGTGAAGAATCTCTCCCTGTCCCCCTCATCGAGGTCCTCGAACATCTCGCTGAAACGCCCAGTGCCGCTGTCGAAGGCGGACGTAACCAGGTACTTCCCGGCCACCGTCCCCTTGAGGTAATACGCCACCCTTCCTTCGTGGTAAAATTCCCGGTCCTTTCTCATCCCGGCGCCCTCCAGGTATCCCTTGCCCTGGAGCTGTCCGATCTTGCCGTCGGCGAAGGCCATGAAGAACAGGCGTTCCTTCGAGAGGGTCACGGTCCTCTGGACCTCGCCGATGTGCCCGTCGGGGTCCAAGGCCTGGATCCGAAGCTGATTCTCCCCCTCCGTCAGATCGACCTCAACGGTGAAGCCCCCATCCTCCATCACCGTGACCCCACGACCGTTCACCCGCACCTCGTTACCCCGATCGGTGTAACCGTTCACCGTCAGACGGGAGTTGAAAAGAGCGGCCCCCTCCGGAGGAAGCTGGACCGAGAGGTTGGGAACCGGATCCCTCACGACGACAAGCGTTCCATCCTCCTCGCTGTCGGTCACCCGGACCGCCAATCTGGCGATACGGATATAGCCCGCGGGGTTCCTCACGACGAGGCCGAACGTGTTGACCTCACCCGCAGCAAGGGCGAGATCGGCCGTAAAAACTCCCCCCTCGTCCACGCTGAGAGTTTCATCGTCGACCATCACGGTGTTGACGGGATCGGTCCTTCCCTTGAGCCTGTACGTCAGGGCCCGCTCGCCCGCTTCCCACATCCCGTCCGGTCCGGGATCCCCGACCCGGTAGGCTTCCCCCGTCTCACCGTACCCCAGGCGGATTTCCCCCCTTGGGTCGAGGATCTCGAGATCGGGTATGGGGATCTTCCCCTCGGTCACGGCACCGGCGGCGCTGACCATGTTGATCCTGAGTCCCTCCTGACCCACCTCCCCCACGCTGGTCTGGAACCGGCCGTCCTCGCCCACGTCCACGGGCGAGCCGTCGATGAACACCTTCGGCTGGGTCCGATACTGGTCCAGGAGCTGGGACATATTGACCTCGAGGAGCTGTCCCTTGATCTCCACACGGCGGTTGATCTCCCGCCCTTCCGGGATCTCATTGCTGGCCGCAGGTCTTGACTCTCCGTACCATTTCAGGACGAACCGTTCGGGCGACAGACCCTGGACCTCGACCAGATAATCGAGGGCCGCCTCGGCCCTTTGCCTGGAGAGTCTCAGGTTGACCTCCTCGGTGCCCTCGGAATCCGTATGACCCTCGATGATGATCGCCTCATTGGGGTGCTCCCGCAGGGTCCTTGCCACATCGGCCAGCACCTCCTCCGTCCGGCCGTGCAGGGTGGCGGACCCCAGGTCAAATCCTGATCCGCTCAGATTCAGGGAGATGAAACTCCTCTGATTGACTCCGAAGGTCCGCACGGCGCTGGTGCAGTAGCCTCCATCACGGTACCAGACCTCCATCCGGTAGCGGTAGATCCTGCCGCCCCCTATGAGGTCCCCGTCCCCGGTGATACCCGACCAGATGATCTGTTCCGGAACCGTCTCCAGTCCGCCCAGCGCTTTCACCACCATTCCCTCGGAGTCGGTCACCGTGAGCTTCCACTCCTTCACGTTATCCCTGGGATCCAACCGGGTGCGGAACCGGAGGGGTCCCTGGAGATCCCCGCCGGCAATATTCACCATCTCGGTGACTTCCTGCATCCCCAGGACGACGTCACCGCCGGGAAGGTCTGCATTCACTCCATTGACCAGGGCCTGGAGCATACCGACGCTGCCGTGGACCTTGACCGGCTCAACGGAATCCCGACTTTCCACGAGCAGGCCCATACCGGGGGGGCTACCGACCGATTCAATATCCTGTGCCTGCGTCACCCGGAAATTGACCTTTGCCAGCAGGCCTGGGGTCACGGAGACGATCCCGGAGTCTTCGCCCACGATACCGGCCCCGGCCGGCAGGCTCTGCCGGTCGATCTTGACCATCCTGTGGCCCGGCCGGACGGCTGGTATGTGGTAGCGTCCGTATTCGTCGGTGACGACCCGGGTGCCGTCGTCCAGGACCACCGTGGCATCGGCGATCCCCCCCTCCCCCTCGTCCTGCCATCCGTCACCGTCCCTGTCCTCGAACACCTTTCCGATGATGGTGCCCAGGTCGAAAAGAGGATCCATGGCCACGGTCACCGTGGATTCTGATCTGTTGGATATGGGAAACTGCGGGTTCACGTCCCAGGCGACGGCCGTATTGGTGTAATCACCGGGCCTCGACCCGGAACCGATGACCAGCTGGTAACTCAGGGCTGCGTAACCCTGTTCACCGGGGTCCGCCCGGCCGTTGCCGTTGGCGTCGACGAGGGCGGGCACGGTTTCGATAAAGAAGGTCACGGGCCTGTTACCGGAGGGATCGGCCAGCAGGGCTCCGTTCAGCCTTGCGCTTCCCCTGACGTACTTGAAGTTGGGAGGAATGACATCATCGATCCGGACCTGGCCGACGTCGCCGGCCGTCAGATTTCTGATCTCCACGGTGTAGGTGACGACGCCCCCCACGGTTTCCTGCTTCCTGTCGGCCGATTTCATGAGATCCAGAACGAAGCCCTGGGTGAAGAAAACCTGCGGACGGTCGTTGAGCACCACGCCGATCGTCGTCTCGGTGGCGGTTATGGTCGATACCCCCACCGTGCCCGACCGGATCGTTCCCGTCACGGTTCCCGTCTCATCGCTGGGGGACAGCGGCTGAGCAATGACATCCAGGCCGCCCCTGTCCGAGGAAAGGATCACCGTTCTCCCGGGGACGGGCTGACTGTCGGCGTCCCTGAGTACGACCGTGATCGTGCTCAGGGAGGTGCCGTCAGCGGTCACATTGTTCGGATCCACCGTCACCCTCGAGAGCGCCGGGTCAACGGCTTCGCCCACGAGATTGAGGACCACGGTTGAGCTGCCGGTATCAAGGATACTTGCCCCCACTGAACCGCTCGCTGTGTTTTCGATGGCGTAGGAAGGCCCAGCCAGGCAGGCGACCAACGCGGCCGACAGGATGATCCTCCAAAATGCCCTGGCCCCTGTCTTCGTCCCGGCCAGGAGTCTTCGCCTCTCCCGCCCCGAGACAGGCCGGCGTCCGCATTCCTTTCTATGGATGCGCAGCCCGCCCATCCTAGTTCACCCTTACCCTGAACCGGACCGCCAGCAGGGAGTCTGCCGGTATATCCACCGCCTGGTTGGTCTGTCCGGGAACGGCCCCCACGGTCAGCCGGTCCCTGTCGACGGGACCACCCGTATCCAGGATGGAGGCACCGTCGTCCGGACCGCCCTGTGTGTCCGATAACGAATTCCAGGTGCCGGACCATATGGCCCCATCGCCGGATCCTGCCGGTACGACGGTCAGCTCCAGGCTGCCGGCGAGATAGGTGAATTCCGTCTCGTTCAGCTGGTCCGTTATGCGCAGATCATCTGCGGAGTATGGGCTTGGATTGTCGACGAAGAGAACAAAATAGATCTCCTGTCCGGAGACGACATTGGCATTTTCCGGCAGGAGGTTTCCCGCCACGTCCCTGGCCTGCTTCACGAGGGCCAAGCCGGTCACGTTCAGGGTGATCTGAGCCGGACCCGTCCCGTCACCTCCGTGCAGGGTACCGTTGTCGATCCCCCCGATACCGCCTGTCGCGGCGTTGGTGGCCGCGACGGCCGACGGGGCCGCTGCAGCAATCAACAGCAGGCCCACCACCGCGGAGCGGAGATATCTCAGGGCACCGGTCAACACACCGCCCCCTCTTCGAAGTCCGGAGCGGGTCGCGCCGGGAACGGCACGTTTTGGGACCACTCCGGTGCGGCGCACCTCCGATCCGCCCTCGGACTATCCACCGGCAGAAGACCGTCAGGCGCCCGCCTGCGGCGCATATATGCTGTATTCCCCGAAGGGTGAACGCAATAAGTCATGGCCTCTCACCTGGTTCAGTTCAGGTACACTGAACCCGGTTAAGCTCCTGTGACCACCGATCCAGCCGTCCGCTTACTGCATCAGGACCCTGAACAGGACCGCCCAAACACTGTTGGCCGGAACATCAAGCTGCCCGTTGGCCACATTCTGATCGCCAACCTCGATGGTTACGCCCACTGCGCTGGCCACATCGGCGTCCACAACATCGGACAGAGTGGTGGCCACAGCGTTGACCGTGCTGTAGATAACAGCCTCAGTTGCCCCCGAGGCGATGGTGTCGTCGACCTTCATGGAACCGGCCTGGTAGGCGAAAGCCGAGTCCAGAACGTCCCGGACACTTACGTCGTTGAGGGGGAAGTTCGTCGTGTTGTCGATGTAGATGACGAACCGGACCTCGGTTCCGCGAGCCAGGGTGGAACCTGAGGTCAACTGCGTCCCGTTGGCAAGAAAAGCCATTTTGTTAAGGGACATGGTGGTGGTAAACAGGCTGAAGATGTTCGAGTTGGTCAGGCTGTCACCGTCACCGGCGATGTCACCGAAACCCTGATTGTCAGCAGCCATTGCGGGGACAGCCATAAGAAGGGCGAAAGCCACACAGGCCGCCACCGTTACAGCTATCCTGTTCCCGATTCCGTTTCTGCGATCTTTGCCTTTCATCCTGATTCTCCTTTTCCGTTCTTTTCTTTCCCATTCTGCTGCTTGTCCGATAACTCCCGTGTTCGGGCGGCGCCGGCGCGGACCGGCGCCGCCGCTTTCGGCAATTCCATGTGGGTGTGAAACGGGTTTACGCTACCTCGGCTGGCACCTCCTTTCATTCCGATACCGACCCGCCGGGGCCGGCATGTCGTTGAGGACCGCCTGTTCCCGACGGTCGATAGGGTAAAAGAGACCGGCCGGACACCAGAACACTCCTTGTCCGGGGCGTGACGTTGGTTCGGAAGTGTGCGAAGGGTACAGAGATCCGGTACCCGGCCGGAAGAACCGAAGGTAAATACGGAAACAGATTCTCGGCGGCGGAGGCTATCCCGCCGCGTGCGCTCTTTTCGACACCCCGTCTTGATCTCACACCTCGCATCTCTTTCAGGACATGGCACTGAACAGAGACCATCTCCTGTGAAATTGCCGAACTTCACACGACAGTTACAAAAGTGCAACTTTTGTGCCGGATCGATAAAAACGCTAAAAATGTAACTTGCTATTTTAAAAAGAGAATTTTTTGGACCGCTGTGGAGTATGCCGTGGAATGGGACTATTATGAAAATTTTACTGATAAAACTAACAACATTGCGTGCCCGTGGGATGTCCGGCATGGCGCCGCGGAGAAGGAGGAAGGAGGGGAAAGGCGGTCTGCATCATCTCATCGTCACCGTAAACAGCAGGGCCCAGACCCTGTTGGCCGCTATGTCCAGCTGGCCGTTGGACACGAACCGGTTGCCCACGTTGATGGTGCTCCCGGTGATACTGGCGACATCGGCGTCGATGGTGTCGGTCAGGGACGCCGCCGCGCTGACCGAGGCGTAAATATCACCCACGGAGGCGCCCCCAGGGGCGTTGTTGTCCACCCTGAGGGATCCGGCGGAATAGGCGAAAGCGGGATCGAGGACATCCTGGACACTGACATCGTTGCGCACGGGTCCGCCGTTGTCGATGAAGATGAGAAACCTAATGACCGATCCCCTGGGCAGAGTGCTGCTGTTGGACAGGGGCGACCCATCCGATGCCAGAAAAGCCTGTTTCACAAGGACGAGGGGAGTCATGAGGTTGGAGGCGAACTCCGAGGTGCTTCCCGCCGGGTCGGTGGCCGTGGCCGAGACGTATGCCCCCGCCGCGACAGGGGTGGGCAGGTTCACGGAAAAGGCCGCCTCGCCGACTCCGTCGGTGGTAACGACGGCGGTCCCCAGGAACGACTGTCCCTCGCCGTAACCCAGGGGATCGGGGGCAGTGCTCGCGAAGAATTCCAGCCGGAAGGTTGTGTTGGGCGTGCTGCTGAGAGTGCCGGAAATGGTGGTGGAGACACCGTTGGTGACCACGGAGCTGAGGATGGGGTAATTCTGAAGACCGTTCGGGCCCGTATCCCCATCGCCTGGGTCATTGACCGCGACGCCGTCGGGTTCCAGGTCGATGCCCAGCTGGCCGTTATCGTAGATGCTGTTACCAAGAATGGAATTGTTGGTGGTGCTTCCAGGGACAAGTTCATCCCGCAACTGGACTCCGTTGAGGGCGTTTCCACGGATCAGGTTTCCCGCCCCGGCAGAGGTCCCCCCGACGGTGTTGCCCGTCGCTCCATCGGCCCCGTTGGCGTTGATGTCGATGCCGTCACGGTCGTTGGGGATCAGCACGGTGCCGGTGTAGTCGGTGCCGATGAAGTTGCCCTGAACCACATTGAGGTCGGCACCGTCGATCTCGATGCCGTCGCTTTCGTTCCCCGAGATGACGTTCCGTTCCCCGATCAAGGTGCCCCCGATGGTGTTGCCGTTGGCGAGTTCGATCTCGATGCCCTCACCGTCATTGATGTTGCCCCTGTCCAGGGTTCCCCCCGAGTCCAGGCCGATGTAGTTTCCGATGACCTGATTGCCGGTGGCACCGCCTGTGATCACGATGCCGGCGAGAATATTGCCGGAGATGACGTTGCGGTCACTGGATGCAGCACCGCCGACGGTGTTCCCGGCTGACTGGATGCGGATGCCTCCCTGCAGGGCGGTGGCGGACGTGTTGTTGCCGGCCAGTGTCGTACCGTCCGGTTCAAGGCCGATGTAGTTACCGGCGATGAGGTTGCCCCCCACCAACAGAGAGATCCCGCTCCGGCTGAAGTTTCCCACCGCAAGCCCGCGGACCGCGCTGTTCTCACCGGGGTTACCGATCACCAGCCCGTCGACTCCGATTCCCGCCCCGGATCCGTCGATCTCGATCTCGGGACCGAGGCTGTTGGTGTTACCCCGATTGGCCGTCTGCGTCGAACCGTCGATGACGGTGCCGGGCGCCGTTATCGCCGGCAGATTACTGCCGGGGCTGATCCGCCACCAGGAGTCGGCGCCCGATGTGACGTAATTCGGGCTGGTATCGGGAATATCGAAGCTGATGGTCGTCCCCGGGTTGGCGTTGGCGTAATTGATACATTCGCGAAGGGAACCGAGCCCGAGATCACCGGTGAAGACCACCGTCGGGCAGGGGGACACGACGACGTTGTTGGCCGCGAACTCGGAGGTGTTGTTGGAAGGGTCGGTGGCCGTAGCGGACAGGTGGTCACTTCCC
The DNA here is from genome assembly GCA_020350725.1 of bacterium. Lineage (GTDB taxonomy): Bacteria > BMS3Abin14 > BMS3Abin14 > BMS3Abin14 > BMS3Abin14. The sequence goes on along the minus strand of CP070719.1, from coordinate 869,008 downwards.
GTCAGGACAGTTCCGGACAGGGTCGCGGTGACCGTGCCGACTGAGACGTCCCCGTCGGCCGCCGAGACCATGTGCGGTCCCGAACACCCTCCGTTGTCCACGCAGGCGCCCAGATAGAGGTACCCCTCTCCGGATCCGGTCGGGTCCTCTCCCACCGCCGGAGCGACGGCGTTTTCCACCCGGAAGAACTCGATGACATCGCCCGGCCCCGCGATCGTCGTGACGGCGAGATCCGGCCCCGAATTCGCCAGGCCGGTGAAAACGGGGGCCGTCTTACCGTTGTTGGCGCCGGGACCGGCTCCCACTCCGTCGGGAGCCAGGTCGATGCCCAGTCCTTCGTTGGAGAAGAAGGTATTTCCGGAGATCAGGTTCTGGTTCGATCCCAGGCCGGTGACGAACAGGCCATCGGAGGTGTTGAAGGCGATAAGGTTCCCCTCACCTGGGTTCTGACCCCCGATGACATTCCCGAAGGCGCCCTCCAGATGAACGCCCCATGCGCTGTTGCCGAGGTCGGCCGTCCCCGAGGGATCGGTGCCGATGAGGTTGCCCTGGACGACGTTTCCGCTTGTGGACAGGAGGCGGATGCCCCGGTCACCGTTGCCGGAGATCACGTTACCGGTTCCGGGCCCCCCGATGGTGTTGTTGTCGGATCCGTCCCGGACGATGATACCGTGGTCGACGTTGCCCAGGTCGACCGTCCCCGTGGGGTCGAGACCGATGTAACATCCTTCCACGACGTTGCCGTCCGCAGTGCTCAGAACGATGCCGTCGTCGCCGAACCGATTGATGGCAAGGTTCCTGATCGTGCTGTTTCCCCCTGTCAGAACCACTCCGTCCGTGATGCCCGCCCCGGTCCCGTTTATCTCGATCTCCGGTCCGCGGCTGTTCGTATCACCACGGTTGGTCGTCTGGGTCAGGCCGTCCAGAACGGTTTCGGGGGCCGTGATCACCGGCAGGGGACTGAATGGGCTGATCCGCCACCAGGAGTCGCCGCCCGAGGTCACATACCCCGGGTCCGTATCGGGGATGTCGAAGGCGATGGTGTCCCCCGGATTGGCGTTGGCGAAAAGGATGCAAGCCCGCAGGGAGCCACCACCCGCATCGGCTGTGTTGGTGACGGTGCAGGCCCCGGCCTCACCCGGCATCAGGCTGACCAGGGCCAGGAGGGGGAGAAGGCCCCACAGCCATCCTGTGCCCCCGGCGGGGACACGATCCTGCCCGGAATTGACCTGTCCTGCCCGTTTCACTGCCCCAGGGGCCTCCTGCTTCCTCTGCCCGGCTCCGCTACGCGGAATCCGCGGGATCCGGTTCGGTAAAAGCGAGATCGACTGACATCACTGTTACAGACCATTGTCTTACGTTTGCAATCGCCGTGCCGAACCGATAGATTTGACACATTTGCAACACATTGTATTTGAAGGTTTTTTCTGGGATGGAGCGGGCAAATACCCTTGCAGGGACAAAACCTTGAAAAAAATTCACAGGACGTACCGTCCGGTGGGGTTCCCTCGACAGGACGGTGCGTCCCGCCGTCAGGAGGAGAAGGCCATCCTCGTCAGGTGCTCCGGGGCCGGAAGGGGCGGATCTCCGGGTGCGGGCTGTTCAGGCTACCCGGTTGCGCCCGCTGTTCTTCGCCCTGTAGAGGGCGCCGTCCACTGCCTTGATCAACGTTTCGACATCCGTGCCGTCGGCGGGAAATGCCGCCACGCCGAGGCTGACGGTGACCTTCCCCATAGGCTGGGACTCCCGGCCCATGAAAGGGTAATCCTCGATCTGAACCCGGAGGTCCTCGGCAACGGTTGTCCCCTTCTCCCGGGTCGTCTCCGGCAGGAGGACCAGGAACTCCTCCCCTCCATACCGGGCCGAGCGATCCACGTCGCGAAGGCGCCTGGTGAGGATATCCGCCACGGTCTTGAGCACCTCATCACCCGCCGGGTGTCCGTGGGTATCGTTGTAAATCTTGAAGTTGTCCACATCCAGCATCAGCAGGCACAGCTCCCTCTCATATCGGGAAGCCCTGGCCAACTCCTCGTAAAGGACATCCTTGAAATGGCGAAAATTGAAAAGTCCCGTCAGACCGTCCCGAACGGCCAGCTCCCGGAGCGCCTCGTTGGCCCGCTCCATCATCAGGTTGCTGGCCTCGAGGTTCTCGATCAGCTGGCGGTTCTGACGGATCAGATGGATCTTGTCCACGGCACGACTGATCACTTCGGTGATCTGGTCAAGGTTATCGAAGGGTTTGAAGATGTAATCGTATGCTCCGGCGCGAAGCGTGGCCACGGCCGTGTCAAGGGAGGCGTGACTGGTGATCATGACAACCTGGGCCTCGGGGTCGAGCTTCTTGATCTCCTCCAGCAGCTTAACCCCGCTCATCCCGCCCATCCTGATGTCGGTGACCACCAGACAGTCCGGGTCCGCCCTGAACGTTTCCAGGGCCTCCTCGCCGCTGGGGACAGCCACAACGTCAAATCCCTCTTCAGTCAGGTGTTCCGTGAGAAGATCTCTGATGATCTGCTCATCGTCGGCTATAAGAATCCTGATACCGTGCTTCACCATGGAACCTCCTCGGGCACCGACTTGGTCACAGTCTGCCGCTTTCGGACCGGGTCTCCGTGCGGTTCGACCGTACCCCTTATTAGCCTCTTTTTGCACCCAAGGCAACTCCCTGGGCTCCCGGTGGGTCCTTCCGGTCGGACCCCTTTTTCCCTTCCGGGCAGGCTTGATCCCGTGCCCCGATCCGGCGATCGTGGTGAACAGCCTGGCCAAAACCCTGGTTTAAAAACGGAAAAACCTGTGCTAGTATATTTCATATTTGTAATTTGCCGGACAGGATGTTTACCGTGTCACGGAGTCCAGCATGAAGCTCTCCTTCCAGGCCGCGGGTAAAAATGTCATCGAAGCGCTCCTCGTGCTGGCGCTGATTCTCCTCGCCTTCCTGGTTATCGCTCTGACCCTCAACAGCATCTTTCCCTCGGGACAGAGTCTCTTTGACCTTGTCATACGGAGCGAGGGATCCCGGGATCCCACCGATGGGGGGACGGGGTCCCGGGAACTCCGCCTGGTCACCACGGCCGGTGAAGACGGCCAGGGGAAAAGGGCTACCGCCGTCCTCACCAGAAAGGAACGATCCGTAAAATCCAAACGCGCCGCCCAGATCGCATGGACGAACGCCTCGGAGGGGATGCTCCTCTATAACAGGGATGCCATTCAGACATTCGACAGGAGTGGCGCAACACTCTCATTTACGGGGGATCACTTCCTGGAACTGGGCGAGAATTCCCTGGTCGTCCTGAGAAAGCTCGACCGGGACATCTTTCTCCGGGAAAACAGGACCGTCGTTGTCCTCATGGGCGGTCAGCTGACAGGAGGGGTAAAAAAAGGGGTAAAGGAATCGTTCAACCTCGAGGTCGTGGCTCCGGGTGCCGTGGCCAGGGTCCCGTCCCGCGGGAAAATGGGCCAGTCGGCCCGGTTTCAGATGGCCGTCAGGCAGGACGATTCGTCCGTCCTGACCGTGCTCGAGGGTTCGGCGGACCTCGTGCTGGAAGAGGGATCCATGGAAGTGGGCCCCAATCAGATCGTCAAGATCCAACCGGGACAATCACCCGTTTACCTCTCCAAACCGCCCGGGTCGCCGGTGCTTACCTCGCCGGAGGAGGGGACGATCTTTCTCTTCAGGGACATTTCGCCCACGGTTTCCTTCGCCTGGGTGGGGCCCCAGGGAATCTCTCAGTACCGTTTTGCTTTGTCAAGGGATCCCGAGTTCGACAGTGTGGTATACGATGATACCATCAGGGACAACCGGTTTTCCCACGGCAACCTGAAAGCGGGGGATTACTTCTGGCGGGTCAGTTCCGCGACCAGCGACTGGGGTGACAGATTCAGCGCGGTAGGGCACTTTAAACTCGTCCAGGATCTCGACCCCCCGGTTTTGCAGGTCCATTATCCGGAAGGCCCGGTGGGGAGCGATGTGTTGAAGCTCACGGGAACCACTGAACCCGGGGCCAGGGTCTTCGTCAGCGGCCTCCAGGCAACGATCAACGAACACGGTGATTTCATCCACAGCGTTCCCCTTAAGCCCGGGTCCAACATCATTGTCGTGGAAGCGGTGGACAAAGTCGGGAACGTGACGTATTTTTCACAGATAGTCGACGCGGAGTTCTGAGATAGTATGAAGATCTTTATTTCCCTCAGGTTTAAGATCCTGTTCTCCTTCCTCCTGCTGGTTACCGTCGTGGTGGGCGCCATCACCTACACCATGGCCAACCTCTTCCACGCTGACAAAACGGCTTACATCAAAGATTTTATCTCGACCAACACCCGCCACACGGCAGCGGAAGTAAAAACGATGATCCAGAATTACCTTGACTCGATAAAGACCTTTACCAGAGTCGCCTATGACGGCGGGTTGACCCAGGATGAAAAATCAAGGATGTTCGACCAGCTTTTCACCGATTATCCCGAGATGGTGGCCGTCATTTTCTACGAGGGCGGTCGGGAACAGGCCTCGATTATCGAGGAATTGACGCTGACGGAAGCCGGGACCACCCGGGCCGAACTGGACGCTTATCGGGCCCAACATCCCATTCCCTCATCAACCCTCCGGCCCGGTGTGATTCACATCCGGAACTCCACCTTCCTGGCGGAACTCCCCCTCATGACCATAGCCACCGCCGTCCCGGTCCCCGGACGGGAAACCGGGGTCATCCTCGAGGCCCTGGTACGCATGGACGGCCTCATGGCTATCATGGGCCAATCAGAGGTGTTGGAGGCGTTCATCGCAGAACCGGGAGGAAGCCTCCTGGTCCACAGGGATCCGGAGCAGGTCCTCTCCGGGGACTCCACCGGATGGATTCCGGGCGAGGCCCTCCTGGCGGAACAATCGAAATTGGACACAACGCATGAATACGTCATTGACGGCACCGATATGATCGGGAGCTTCTCACCGGTGGAGATCGGCGACCTCGTGGTCGGAATGCGGATTCCCCTGAAGACGGCCTACCTCACAGCGAGATCCATCTTCATGAGCCTCCTCGGCGTCTCCCTGGTGATCCTCCTGGGCGCTGCGGCCGCCAGCCTCTTCTGGTCCCGACGCATCACCCGGCCCCTGGAAGAGCTGTCAGAGGCCACCCGGGACGTCGGTCGAGGTCACTTTGACATCCAGCTCAACCCGGCATCCCACGACGAGATCGGGAGCCTCACGGGGTCGGTCAACAGAATGGCCGTTGAACTGCGGGAGAGGGAGAAAACCCTGGCGGAAACCCAGGCCGCCCTTATCCAGTCGGAGAAGATGTCGGCCTTCGGCCAACTGAGTGCGGGGATAGCCCATGAAGTCAAGAACCCGCTGGCAGGGATCCTTGGCTACGCCCAACTCTCTCTGAAAAAACTGGAGCAGAACAACTCCTTGTACAAGAATCTGACGATCATCGAAAAGGAGACCCGCCGGTGTAACGCCATCATCGAAAACCTCATGAAGTTCGCACGGCAGGACCAGCCGCAGCTGGTCTCCCTCAGCATCAATGACGTCCTGGAGGATTCCCTGGTCCTCGCCGACCACCAGTTGGGGATCCATGAGATAGGTGTCGAAAAAACATTGCGCCAGGACCTGCCTGAGATCAGCGGAGACGCCAACCAGCTCATCCAGGTCTTTATGAACCTTCTCATCAACGCCCAGCAGGCAATGGACGGAAAGCCGGGCACCGTTACAGTGGCGACCGACCTGGTGGAGCAGGACACCGTCGAGATACGGATCAAGGACACAGGGCCGGGTATTCCACCGGAAGAAAGGGAAAAGATCTTCGAGCCGTTCTTTACAACCAAGGCAGCGGGTAAAGGAACCGGCCTCGGACTGGCGGTAACCTTCGGCATCATCAAGGACCACGGTGGGGATATCCGGGTGGAGGGTGAACCCGGCCAAGGGGCGATTTTTGTCATCACCCTTCCGGCAACGGGATCGGCCATTGAGAAGGACACACCGGCGGAATCCCAGGCAGACATCGCCGGTTGATCTTGATCGGATGCGATCAGGCATCAAAACCGACATTCCGACCCCGCATTCGCACTCAACTCAACATCACCGACCCGGAACCGGCTAAAACAAACCCGGAAGCATGAAAAAGACTATTTCATCCTATCTGCCCGAACTCATCGCCCTGCGACATGACCTCCACCGGCATCCGGAGCTGGGCTTCGAGGAGACGCGAACCGCCCGGATCATCGCCGACAGGCTCCATGACATGGGTGTCGAGGTCCACACCGGCTGGGCGAAGACGGGGGTGATCGGTGTCCTGAGGGCAGGCACTACGGAGAGGACCATCGCCCTGAGGGCGGATATGGACGCCCTGCCCATCAGGGAAAAGGGAGAGGTGGATCACGCCTCCGTCCGGGAGGGGTTGATGCACGCCTGCGGGCACGACGGACATCTGGCCATGCTGCTCGGGGCGGCCCGCTATCTGGCCAAGACAAGGCGCTTCGACGGCACTGTGGTATTCGTCTTCCAGCCGGCGGAGGAGGGTGGCGGGGGCGCCCGGCTGCTGGTGGAGGAAGGACTGTTCGACAGGTTCCCCATCGAAGCCGTCTACGGTATGCACAACAGGTCGGGCCTGGAGGCCGGAGCCTTTGCCCTGAGAACGGGACCCGTAATGGCCGCCACGGATAACTTCGAGATCGTGATCCGGGGCCTTGGAACCCACGCCGCCCTTCCCCACACGGGAACGGATCCCATCATTGTCGGGGCGGAGGTGGTCACGGCCCTCCAGACCATCGTTTCCCGGGAGATCAGCGCTCTGGATCACGCTGTCATCTCCGTGACCCTTTTCCAATCGGGGACCACATGGAACGTCATCCCGGATGCGGCCGTCCTGAGAGGGTGCACGAGGATGCAGACACCGGAGGTTCGCGAACAGATCAAGGGAGCCATGGAGAGGGTGGTGGCAGGGGTATGCGGCGCCCACGGGGCCGAGCACACCTTCGAATACCTGCCCGGCTATCCCCCCACGGTCAATACCGAAAGGGAAGCCGCCATAGCGGCCGAGGCCGCACGGGCCGTGGCCGGTCCAGGCAGGGTCCAGACCGAGGTCCCTCCCCTCATGGCGTCCGAGGATTTCTCCTACTTCCTCGAAAACGTTCCTGGATGCTACGTCTTCATCGGCAACGGGTTCCACACCATGAGCCACCGTTCCGATTACGACTTCAACGACGATATCATAGGGCCCGGCGTCGAATTCTGGGTGAGGATTGTGGAGCTGGAACTGGGAGGGTAGTGCCCCCTGCCGGGAGATGGATGACGGGAACCGGTAAGGGTTAGGCCCCCGGCAGACTCTCTTCCCCGCCTGAAGGTTTCTCCTTTCGAGGCAAGCATCCCGCGTGAGGAGAACACCGATCATCCGGATCACAGGGAACATGGAACCCTGACGAGGGAAACCTGGATCCGATCAGCTCCGGCATCCCTCCGTTGACCTCACGCTTCCCCGCCGGCTTCCCTGTATTCCTCGCAGAGCCGTTCGATGGATTTGACGAGGTCCGTCAATCTCCCCAGCTGCATCCGGAGGTTCTTCCTTTCCGATGTGAGGCATTCGAAGAGGAACGACTTGTCCTCCCCCGACAACCTGTTGCGAGGGGTGAGACTGGATATAAACCTGGCTTTGGGGTCCAGATATTTTTTCACCGCTCTCATATAGCCCAGAAGGATTTCGCAGTTCTCCTCCAGAACGGCCGCCAGCTCGACATATTCGTCCTCTCTCGCTGTCTTTGCCATCCCCCTGACCGCCCCTCCATCTGCCATTGGGGCGGACGGCCTCACCAGTGCCCTGGCAGCCTTCAGGCGGGGGCCGGCAGCAGGGTTGGCTCTGCAGACGGCGGGGAGGGGAATGCTCCCCCCCTCACCCGACACCGCTGTGGTGACTGCGTCCAGTTCCGCGAGGGCAACATCGATCTGCCTGATGAGATTTCCGGTGACCGCCCTGGCTGTGATCCTGGTGTGGTGCGCCCTGTTCAGGATCTCCCGGATCCTGGTCAGGGTGGGATCGAGGTCTCCGGCGGCATGTTTTTTCTGCGAGGAGATTCCGGCCCGGACGGGGAATGGATCGGTATCGGAAGCGGACGTCTCAACCTGTACGGGAAACAGGAAGGACAGGACCGCCGCCATTGTCACTGCACCCCTCATAACGACACCCCACGGAGCAGATCCCTGCCGACTCAGGCCCCCTCGCCAGAGGGGTCCAGTATTCTGCTCCGAACACCGTATATTACGAGAGGGGTGGTCAAATGGTTACCGAGATACTGCACCGGCGCGCAGGTCTATTCAAAATGGGCCGTACCGGGATCCGCCACGTGGGTCGGACCGACATCATGATCATGCCTTGCTTTTTACCTGTGACCTCGGACTACAGAACCGTTGACCCATGGCACTGGAGACACTGCTCCTCCGGCGTATGCCCTTTCTTCAGCGGCGATACAGCACCCGGCGAATGGCACTTTACGCACTGGATATCGAAACCCGCGCCGAGGTGAGGAGGATCAGAGGGAATGGACGGTGCTTCCGGCCCGGAGGAAAGGAAGAGCAGCCCCGCCACGAGGACCGTCAGGACGGCAAGGGTGGAGATACTCCTCAGAGCCGATATCCTTCCAGGTTTCCTCATGGCGCCCCATAGGGGATCAAAGGGGCCCGGACCGGCTCCCAGGCAGTCCTCAGCCGGGTCAGTTCCCTTCCATCTTTTTCCCCGATCAATTGGTGGACGTATGATCGCCTGTCATTGGATCTTCCGATCCGAGCGATGACCGAATCTCCGTAATGGGCTTCGCCAAGATAGCTGGCCTCGATCCTCACCGGTGACCGGTTCGCGGACGCCGCATTGGGAACGGACTCCAGGGCCCACTGGATGTAGGCGACGTGATTGACATGACGATTGACGTCCACATCGCTCAGACGCACGGTGAACCGGGATTGCCCTTCCTGTTCGACGAGTTCTGGCAACGGATCGAAATCGTCCACGACGGCCCTCCTCTCAAGGACGGGCAATGCGTCTATGGAGCCGTCGTCAGGCACGGGCCGTTTGGTCTTCAGGTCCAGGAGCAGCCAGGATGTGGTGGCGCAGAGAAGGACATTGCCCTCGTCATCCGTGATTTCGAACTCACGGGGAAAGAAATGACCGTGCCGGGCGGGTATCCAGGTCCGCACGGCGACTTTCTCCCCGACAAGAGGGTACCTGTCAATGACGATGTGGTAGCGGGACAGAACCCAGGTCAGTCCCTTCGGAAAGAGATCGAAGACCGAGACCCCCAGCTCGGCGGCGTGACCGAAGGCCGCGTCCTGGAGATAGTTCAGCAGGGCAGCAGGCCTTGCCCTCTCCATGTAGCCGGCCTCGTGGGGCCTGACCTCATATGCAAGCTGGTAGATCGGCGTCATGACCCCTCGCCTCCCGGTCAACCGTGCCACGGGTCATCCGAAGCGGCTATTTAACCACAGAGGGATCCGAAGGCACAGGGAAAAGCAAAGCCACACCTTTCGTGGAGCAGGGGTTCGGATACCGCAACCGATCCCGAATCAGAGGCATCCTTCTCCCAGCGACAGGACCAGGTAAAATCCCTCCTGCTCCGGGGTCCGGCGAAGAGATCAGTGCCCCTTTCGGGTAAGGGGTTCCGGATGCAAAGGACCGGGGGTCGGCTTCTGACGTGCCTCCCCGACCGCCCGCCGTAAGGTCAGGCAGCGGGCTGGTCCCCCTGCTCCTCGAACCTGACCAACTGGAAGAAATCGCACATGTCGCAGGAGTTGACTTCAGAGGCATAGGTGCCGCTGACGAGGCTGTCACAGTAGGTACCGGACACTACCCAGCACACCCTGCCGGCATTCTTGCCGTCGTGGGCTCCGTCCAGGCTCCATTCGACGGAGGCCGGACATATGCCCAATTCCTCGGACCTGTCGCCGCCGGGCTGCCTTCCGCATCTCTTGTATTCCCAACAGTTCAGCTTCACGGTTATCCTGCCCTGAAAGAGTTTTGATCATCCCCCTTTCCACTCCAGCCTGCTCCGACCCGCCCCCGCCCCGCTTGGTGCTCTCTCCCCCCGACCGGGCGTGCGTGGATGTCCACTCCCCCTCCTCATCTGCCAAGAAAGCGTTCCTACTGGAAGTATACCAGGCAGGGCCTCTATTCGCCTGGAAGCGGGGGATCTCCCGAACCGTCGTCACCGGGGAGCCCTGCTCTATCCAATTTTCCGTCCCCCACCGTTTTTCTCTTGACAGACCGGGGACCATGACATATATTTCGAAATATGTCGAACTATCGAGATGACCAGATCCTGGAGCTGGCAGAGAAGTTCAAGGCCCTGTCGAACCCGAACAGGCTGAGGATCTTCATGCGCCTCCTGTCACTGTGCTGCATCCCCGTATCCACCGATGACCTCGAGGAGGAGATAGAGACAAAGGGATGCGCCTGCGTCGGCGACGTGGGAAAATTCCTCGACATCGTTCCCTCCACCATTTCGCATCACATCAAGGAGCTGCGGCGGGCCGGCCTCATCAGGATGGAGCGCCGAGGACAGCGGATCGAGTGCTGGATCGAACCCGAGACCATAAAAACGATGGGAGCTTTCTTCTCGCTGGAGTGAGGGATGTTTTTTTACCCCATTATTTCGAAAGCTATCGAATTTTCTAAGTTTCAATGGAATGAGTTGCGAAACCTGTATCCTTTTCAGCCCCGGTGCCGTCTAAGAAGGTAAAGCGCATCGAACGCCCACGGAAAGGAGGATGAACCCATGACTGACAGGAAAGAGGGAAAATCGGATTTCTCGGGATGCTGTCCAGGAGCTGATTTCAGGATGCCCGCCGGTGGATTCGAGAGGATGGCGGAGATGATGGAACAGTTCCGGCAGAAAAACGGAACATTCGACTGCACGGCCATGATGAGGAATTTCTGCGGCGAGGACTCCGAATTCAACCCGGAGAAGATGCTCGAGATGATGCGGAAGATGGGCTGCTGCCCCCCTTCCGAAGAATCGGAAGAGAAGTAATCCACCCGGGGCCGGAGGGCAGGAACCGCCCCTCCGGCCCCACAGGAGCTTTTTTTCGGCTATTATTTCGATACTTTTCGAACTGCAAAACAAAAAAGGAGAAAGGAATGACAACGGAGCGGACAGAGAAAATCAGGGAAAGAGTACGCGAGAGTTACGGGAGGATCGCCCGGGACGAGGCCCGGGGATGCTATCAGGAACCCCTGTCCTCGTGCTGCGGTGAATCGGGCTTCACGCCGGAAAGGGCCTCGGCCTCCATGGGTTACTCGGCGGATGACATGACCAGTGTTCCCGAGGGATCCAATCTGGGCCTGGGGTGCGGCAATCCGGTCGCTCTGGCATCGCTTAAGGAAGGCGAGACGGTGGTGGATCTGGGCAGCGGCGGCGGATTCGACTGCTTCCTGGCCGCCGAACAGGTCGGCGATACCGGAAAGGTCATCGGTGTGGACATGACGCCGGACATGATCTCCCTGGCCAGGGAGAATAAACGGAAATCCGGGAGAGAGAATGTGGAGTTTCGCCTGGGCGAGATCGAGCACCTGCCCGTGGCCGACGGAGTTGCCGACATTGTTATCTCCAACTGCGTGATCAACCTCTCCCCCGACAAGCCTGCCGTCTACCGTGAGGCGTATCGTGTCCTCAAGCCGGGAGGAAGGCTGTCCATCTCGGACATCGTCTCCACCAAGCCCCTTCCGGCAGGGATGCAGGAGGATCTTGCCCTGGTGTCGGCGTGCGTCGGCGGTGCCGCCACTACAGAGGATACCGAAAAGACACTTAAGGATGCCGGATTCGTCGATATACGCATCATCACCAAGGAGGAGAGCCGCGAGGTCATCAGCAGCCTTGCCCCTGATACCGCAGACGAGGCATGGGAATACTTCGTCTCAGCCGACATCGAGGCGATAAAGCCGGAGAGGTTTTAGGGAGGAGAGTCTGGGGATACCGGGGACGGAGCGGGAGTTTGCAGTTCCCGGTTTCCGGCCTGCCCTGCCTGCCGTGAGCTTGTCGAACGGAGCCTGTCGAAGGGCCCCCTCGCCCTCTCTGGACACCGGCCCCTGGAGTGTCCCATACGACAAAAAAACCCCGGGGCAGAGAATGCCCCGGGGCCGATGTTAGGCCTTCTTTAAGCGATCCTTACAGGACGACGACGTTGGCGGCCTGTGGTCCCTTGGGGCCGTCAACGATGTCGAAGCTCACGCGCTGACCCTCCTGAAGGGACTTGAAACCCTCTCCCTGGATGGCCGAGAAGTGCACGAAAACATCGGGGCCGTCCTCCTGGGTCAGGAAGCCAAAACCCTTCGCATCATTGAACCACTTGACTGTTCCCTCTGCCATTGTACCTTTCCTCCCGAATTGATTGGTTTGCAACCCAGGAAAGGCCCCGTCGTCGACCACAACCAAAAGAGCCCCGAACTTCAAAGCCCAGGACCCCGATCGTACCCATGAAGCTTTTCCGCGGTTACAATTCCTTGACCTACCGAATGGTCTATTCACACCGGCGCTGCTCTTATACTCTTTTTACGGTGAATTTGCAAGGGAGAACTGTTGAAGGGAAAGTCCGCATGAAATGTGCGATGCAGCTTCCACCCTGCCCAACAACTGACTCTGCCCCAGCCGAAACCGATTCTAAACATTCCCTACTACCTGAAACAGGGCGTAAAGGCCCAGGAGCGCCGCCGCCGCACCGTAGAACCTGAACATATATATGTAGGTGGGGTCGGCGGACAGATCCTCCTTCATGTAAGAGGAGGCGTGCCGACACACCATCGAGATCACCCACCTGGGAAACAGCAGGCACAGAGCGCCGAGGAGGATGACGACACCGGAGACTATGAGAGAGATGAGGATGTCCATATATTTATAATCATAACCGAAATATCGGCGATGATACACATTGCAGCTCCCGGGAAGTTGTTCCGGGTTCAGACCAAGTCCGGAGACCAGCGTCCAGGGGGGCGAGAAGCAGACGCGGGGACACGGGGACGCGGAGATAGGAGGGGCGGTGGGGCGAGTGGGCGAAGGGGGGAGGATATATCGTTCTGAGAGATAAGTGATAAGAGATAAGTAAACTGAGCTGTTACGTATCACATATCACCCAGTCCTTAGGACCCAGCTCTCAGTTCACAGTTTATAACTGGAACGTGGAACCTGAGCCATGGGACGTGGCTATCAGTCAGGGGGTAATAGCGGTGTCATTGCGAACCGAGACTCAAGTGAAGCAATCTCGAACCGTGAACTGGTCTTTTCGAATCACGAATCACTAATCACCAATCACGGCCGTCCCAACCGTGAACCGGGAACTGTCATTTTGGATTTTGGACTTTGGATTTTGGATCCGTTTCCGAATCACAGGTCACCCGTCACGACGGATTTCCCGTCCTTCGCCGCCCTTCGTCAGGGCGAAGGCCTACCAATCCTCATCTGAATTCTGCTAAACTACCGGCGGAGGGAATGTCGTGGACCTTTTCCGACAGGAGCTGAGTGCGGTCCTCCCGGTCCATCTGTGCGACCTCGTCTCTGCGGAGTGGATTCCCTGGGAGATGGTGCGGCGGCGGCACGGCGATCTGCCCAACGATCCGCTGGTGGCCCTGTTCGACGCTTACCATCTCATCCTGTCCCGATCCCACCCGGTTGAGGCCCTCGCAGCCCAGAGGATTCCCGATGATTCGTCCCAATGTCTCAGGTGCGGGACCTGCTGTACCCATATGAGACCAGGGGCCGTCTCCGCCGCTACATATAGAAGGTGGAAAGAACGGGGAACACTGGCGGGTGAGTTCTACATGGCCGTTGGCGAGGGAAGGAATCGGATGTACACCTGCTGGTTCTTCGGCGGCGTCCGACTGAGAATATGCCCCCTACTCTTCCGCAACCTCGAGGACGGAAGACCTTTCTGCTCCGTCCACCATCTGGGACGCCGGCACCGCCCATCCGCCTGCGCCCGCTTTCAGCCCAACCCTCCGATCTGCACAATGGGAGAGGTCGTGCTGGTGCCTTAGAGGAAGGGTTCATGGCCCGGAATCCAGAGTCTTGGGTCCTGAATCAAGGACTCGGGTCCAGGCCTATAGTTCCAGCGCGTCCACATCCCAACCGGCGCACTTCGCCCCTGCCTGATAGACGCTGTC
>CP070719.1:848658-854782 GCA_020350725.1 bacterium | reverse complement strand
GAGATAAGTGATAAGAGATAAGTATACTGAGCTGTTACTCATCACATATCACTGAGTACTTAGGACTCAGCTCTCCGTTCACCGTTCACAGTCAATACCTGGAACATGGCTATCATACACGGAGGAAGCGGTTGTCATTGCGAACAGGAAACCGCGTGAAGCAATCCCGATGATGAAAAGCTTTACCACAGAGGACACAGAGGCGTCCCCTGAGACGCCGCCACAGAGGGCCACAGTAATTGCGAGGGGGAGATGGGGCGATAGGGCGAGAGGGCGAACAAGCGGTTGTCATCGCGAACCGATGCCTGTGTGAAGCAATCTCTGACAGTGAACCGGGAACTGTGAACTAGCTTTTCCGAATCACAAATCACGACGGCTTTCAACTGTGAACCGTAAACGGTGAACTGTGAACTTGTCTTTTTCGAATCACAGATCACAAATCACGAATCACTGGTTCACCCACCGTGAGCCGTGAACTGTCTTTTTGGAATTTAGATCTTGGCTCGGAGTCGATACCCCAGGGAGGATCCCATGACCGATAAAACATACAGAGCCATGCTGGTTGAGGAGTCCGGCGATGGGAAGTTCGTCAGGCGGGTCACGGAGCGGTCGGTTGACGATCTTCCCGAGGGCGAGGTTCTGGTATGCGTCAGTTACTCCTCTCTGAACTACAAGGATGCCCTTTCGGCCACCGGCAACCGGGGGGTAACCCGGAACTTCCCCCACACGCCCGGCATCGACGCCGCCGGTGTGGTCGAGATGAGCGCCACCGAAGAATTCCGTCCCGGCGACAAGGTGATCGTGACCAGTTACGACCTGGGAATGAACACGCCCGGCGGTTTCGGCCAGTACATAAGAGTGCCGGCCGCCTGGGTGGTCGGACTTCCCGAGGGTCTGTCCCTTCGGGAGAGTATGGCATACGGCACGGCCGGATTTACGGCGGCCCTGTCCGTTTACATGCTCCGTGAGCATGGCGTCGCACCCGGCCGGGGTGAGATCCTGGTGACCGGGGCAACCGGTGGAGTGGGTGGTTTCGCCGTTGCCATTCTCTCCGGGATGGGCCACGATGTCGTGGCCGTCACCGGAAAATCCGACCAACGACCTTATCTCCTGGATCTGGGGGCCCGGGAGGTCATCAGCCGGGAGGAGGCCGTGGACCGTTCGGATAAGCCGCTCCTGCCGGAGAGGTGGGCAGGAGTGGTGGACACGGTGGGGGGGGATCTCCTGGAAACGGCCGTCAGGAGGGCCATGCTTCACTCGGCGGTCACCTGTTGCGGCAACGTGGCTTCGGCCGAGCTGAACACCACCGTCTACCCGTTCATCCTCAGGGGCATCAGCCTGATCGGCATCAGCTCTCAACACTGCCCCATGCCTGTCCGCAGGGAGATCTGGCGCCTCCTTGGCGGCGACTGGAAGGTGGACGGGCTCCACCGCCTGACCAGGGAGGTCTCGCTTGACGAACTGGACCCCGAGATCGAGCTCATCCTCCGAGGAGGGCAGAGGGGAAGGGTGGTCGTGGACCTGAAGGGGGAAAAAGGACGCGGGGAGAAATGAGTCCAGAGTCCGGAGTCCAGCTTCCAGAGGGAGACGCGGGGACCTACCCGAGGGGGCGATGGGGAGAAATGAGTCCAGAGCCCAGAGGCCAGCGTCCAGAGGGAGACGCGGGGAAAAGGCGGTTGTCATTGCGAACCGGAGACCGTGTGAAACAATCTCTAACTGTGAACAGGGAACCGTGAACTGTGAACCGTCTTTTTGGATTTGGGACTTTGGATAAATTTCTAATGTTCTAATTTCTAATTCTCTAATGCTCTGCCTTTAAACCGTGAACGATGAACTGGGAACTGTTTTAACTTTGTTCCCCGGAGGCTCCCATGGAAGACAGGATCAACGAGGTCGTTCTGGCCCTTAAGAGTGAGCCCAGCCTCTTCCGCTCCTTTGCCGACAGTGACCTGGAGGTCATCGCGCCCTACTTCGAGTCCCGGCAATACCCATCGGGAGCGACCCTGTTCGAGGAGGGCGATGCCGGGGACTTTATTGCCGTTATCAGGTCGGGCGAGGTGGAGGTCAAAAAGCAGACCGAATTCGCAGGCAGGTGGGTGATCCTGGCGCAGCTGGGCAAGGGGTCCATCCTTGGTGAGCTCGCCATGTTCGACAGTCACCCCCGGTCGGCGACGGTGCTGATCCTGGAGGACTCGGAACTGCTGGTCCTCACCCGGGACAACCTGGAGCTCTTTTTCCAGGAACATCCTCAGCTGGGGGTCAGGCTTCTCAAGGGTATCTGCAGGATCCTCTCCCTGAGGCTGCGTAAATCAGCCGAACGATTGACCCTGATCTTCTAAGGATCGTTCCGGAGGGACGCCTGACGCGGGGGGAAATGAGTCCAGGGTCCAGAGGCCGGCGTCCAGAGGGGCGCATGGGCGAGGGGGAGATAGGGCGAGGGGGCGAACAAGCGGTTGTCATTGCGAACAGATGCCCGTGTGAAGCAATCTCGGGAAAGGCGAACGCGGGGGGACATGAGTTCAGAGTCCAGAGGTCAAGATCCAGAGGGGGAGATAGGGCGGAGGGGCGACTTGGCACTGTAATCCAATTCCCGGTTTGCGGTAAACCGCTTCCATTTAAAATTGGAAACTGTTAGCTGGAAACGTTCTCTTTGGTTCTGGAATCTGGAGTGGTGTTTCGTAAGCTGATGCAATAAGAGTTAACCGGAGTCGATCGTGTCAGAGGTGTCCATAATAAATAGCAATGTTTTTTCCCTGGTCCTTCTCCCCCTGCTCATCTTTCTGGCCAGGATCACCGACGTCACTATCGGTACCCTGCGTATTATCTTCATCTCGAGGGACCTCAGGACTGTCGCCGCCCTGGCCGGCTTCTTCGAGATCCTCATCTGGCTGTTCGCCATCAGTCAGATCATGAGCAACCTCACCAACGTGGTCAATTACGTGGCCTATGCAGGCGGTTTTGCGGTGGGTAACTACATCGGCATTACCATTGAACGTCGCATCGCCTTTGGTTATCAGATCATTCGGATCATTACCCAGCGGGATGCCACTGATCTGGAGAAATATCTTCGGGAGGCAAACCACATCGTTACATCGGTGAATGCCGAGGGCAGCCGCGGACCGGTGAAGATCCTCTTCACCGTGATCAAGAGAAAACATCTGCATGGGGTGGTCGACTCGATCAAGAAGTTCAATCCTCAGGCATTCTACACGGTGGAGGACCTCCGGTTCGTGAGCGAAACGGGCATAGTCTCCCCCGTTCCCCCGAGAAGGGGCTTCCGCTTTCCAAGCCTGAGAAAGGGCAAATAGCGGGATTGAGGACGCGGGGACCTACCCGAGGGGGCGAGGGGGGAAGGATATTTAGTGCTAAGAGATAAGTGCTAAGAGATAAGTATACTGAGCTTTTTCTTATCACATATCACTTAGTACTTAGGACTCAGCTCCCAGTTCACAGTTAATACCTTGAACATGGGACATGGTTATCAGACACGGAGGAAACGGTCGTCATTGCGAACCGACACCTGTGTGAAGCAATCTTTAACTGTGAACAGGGAACTATGAACTTTTTTTTGGATTTTGGATTTTGGATTGATCTCCGAATCACGAATCACCAATCACGACGGTTTCCCAATCCTGAACGGTGAACCGGGAACCGTGAACTGGTCTTTCCGAATCACGAATTACAAATCACAAATCACGGAAGTTATATTTTGGACTTTGGATTGAACTCTAATCTCTAATTTCCAATGCTCTAATGCTCTGATTCCCACCGTGAACCGTGAAATGTGAACCGGAAACTGTAGCCTTTCGCCCCTTCCGTCCTAGAACTCCATCGTCAGGCTGGCCAGCATTGTGTTGTTCAGCTCCACGTCATCCAGTTCGATCCCGAATCCGTTCTCCCGGAGGGAGGCCGAAATGCCGATCTCATGGAGGAGGACGTCGGCGGCATTCACCTCCAGAGTGAGCATCCCCGGTTTCGCCAGGTCGCCCCTGCCGCTGAACCTTGCGATGACCTCGAGGTCATCAGCCGTCCTGTATGAGAACCTCCACTTCCATGAGGGCCTGCAGTCCCTGCCGGCTTCCGCACTGTCATCCCCCGGGATGTCCCGGCGCATCCTCTCGGCGAAGATCCTCAGCTCCCGGACGATATCGACTCCCGTGAACATCTCGGCCCAGAGATAGCTGACCATGGTCGCCATGTCCGGGGACATGGCAATCACATCCATCTCCCCGTCCGGGTCGGGCAAGATCCTGTAGCGGGTTCTGTCCTCCGGCACCGTCGCTGGCGTGGAAACCGGAAGGCCCGTCAGGTCCAGAGAGGGGATCGCGGCCCCACGGCTGCCGGTGGCGGCAACAGCGTATTCAGGCCAATCCACCTTGAGCAGGAAAGCCTCTGCATCCGGCATCCACGCAGGTGGATCGGCCGAGAGCTTGACGGCCGCTCCCGGGCCTGTGGAGAGCATGACGGAACCCACCCCATCGTCCCAGATCTCCAGGTAACCGCCGTATAGGCCTCCCCAGGCGACCGAAGGGGCAACGAACAGGATGGTCAAGGCCAGGCATTTGACACATTTCATGGGACCAACCCTTTCTCCTTCCGTGGACCGGCCGACGGCCCGCTCAACGCACGACCATCGGATTGCACGGGCCATACCAGAAGCCGCCCCGGCCTCATCCTTCCCAGGAGACCTGGCCCTGTTGCGGCCGGATCATTGGCCGCGAAGGGAGGCAGGGATGGGGGAAGCCGCCGCCGGAAAGGCGGAATTTTCCCGCCGCGGCCGGGACTCAATGAAGGCGTTAAGTACCCTATTTTCCAACAGAAATGAGACGACGCCGGTTTCCTCCTCCGCCCGGTCAGTGACCGGGGCAGTCGGACTCGGACCGGTTTGTGACCCCCCTCACTCCCGGGACCGGAGCCGGAACACAACCGTCCCACCGCATCCGCCTGTCGCCCCGACCGGGGGCCCCGTGCTTCCGCGGCAGGTGTTTGATTTCCGGACAGGTGTTCAGTATGGCAACGTCAGACCGGCGGCGGGGGCCTCCGTGGGGAGGCGACACAAAAGCGGGATCCTGCATCTTGGCCTCTCAACCCGGACCGTTCTGAATCCGTCTGCCAATTCCACGCTTGACAAGGAACGACGAGATGGTGATTGTGTCTTTTGTCCTGACAGACAGGTGGTACACGACAGGAGACAACTGACAGATGAAAAGCCGGCACCTTTCTGCCTGAGCAATTATCACTTCAGGACTCACTTCGCCTCACGTCTCGGCAAACAGGCCTGAAACCTTGGACCCCAATGCAGGGCGAAGAGGGGACGCGGAGAGAAATCAGTCCAGCGCCCAGAGGCCAGCGTCCAGAGAAGGCGAGGGGGCGAGGGGGGAAGGATATTTAGTGCTAAGAGATAAGTGCTAAGAGATAAGTATACTGAGCTTTTTCTTATCACATATCACTTAGTACTTAGGACTCAGCTCCCAGTTCACAGTTAATACCTGGAACATGGAACGTGCATCGCCAGCAACGGGGAGGCGGAGAGAAAATGCGGTTGTCATTGCGAACCGGAACCCGCGTGAAGCAATCTATAACTGGGAACCGTGAACGGTGAACTGTGAACTGTGAACCAGTCTTTTCGAATCACGAATCACGAATCACAAATCACGGCTGTTTCCCAACCGGGAACGGTGAACGGTGAACTGTGAACTGTCTTTTTGGATTTTGGACTTTGGATTGATCTCTAATCTCTAATCTCTAATTTCTAATGCTCTAATGCTCTGATTCCCCACTGTGGACCGTGAACGGGGAACTATCTTTTTTGGTTGAGAAGGGACAGCCATGGATCAGGATATCGCACGGATGGACAGCCAGCCCACGGGTAGAAAAAGATCTCTGCACCGGTTCCTCTGGCTGCCGCTGACCCTGCTGGCCGTCGTTGGGTTGTCGCTGTTCCTCAGGGCGGCCGACACCCAGGACAGCCCGGAAAGCGCGAAGACCGAAAAATCCCCCTCTCCGGGCCTCCTGGTGGAGACGGCCCCGGCCGAGATCATGCCCGCCAACCGTGAGATCTCAGCCGTCGGGACCCTGCACTCCAACGAGGCTGTGGTCATCGCGGCGGAGATCGCCGGCAGGG
>CP070719.1:845125-848558 GCA_020350725.1 bacterium | reverse complement strand
GATGAAGAAGAGAAGGGGGATGAGCAGCTTTATGGAGAGGGTGTTGGCGAAATATTCTCCCTCCAGCAGGAGACCTTCCCTGATCCGGCTTGACTGTTCGCGAAGAACGCCGCCGATGGGCGTGCCCATCCGAAGGGACAGCGCTATGCTCCCTATGGCGCTGGTTCCGGAGGACCGACCAAGATACCGGTCCATTGCCTCCAGGGCTTCGGCCTGGCTGAGCCCGCACTGCAGATCAGCCTCCATCCGCTCGATGGCGGCCACCAGAGGGCTCATTGGGGGCAGGATTCGCCGGCTCTCCAGGATCGCCGGAAGGAGAGAGCTGCCGGACTCGATCTGCAGAACGAGGGAGTCGATGAAATAGGGCAGGTCCAACCTGATCCGCTCGGCCCGTCGGGTTCTTTTCTTATGAACAGCCAGAAACGCAATTAACCAGCCGGTGCAGGCGATCAGGGACAGCCAGATCAGGCCCTTCGTATGCCCCATCCAGTGGGAGGCCGCCATCCCGAACGCAGAGGTTACGATCAGGAGGGGCAGAAGGCGCCACCTGCCTCCTTTCTCCCTGTCCACCGCAGGTATCAGGGAGGCCATGGTGTAAAACGCTATTATCGCGGCGGATGCGGCGGTGATCGCAACGATGAATACCTCTGTCAAACCCATTACAGGAACTCCCTGCGCACCATTCTGGATATTATGTATCCCCCCACTCCTTGCAGGAGAAGGGAAAAGGCTATTAACCACCTTCCGAAAGCGCTCTTGAGAACGGGAATCAGATCGCCCGGCGCGACGACGAGAAGGGCGACCATAAAGAGAAACGGGACAGCACACAGGACCATCCCCTGCAGCCTGCCCTGAGCCGTCATCACCGAAACCTTTCTGCGAAGGACCTCCCTCTCCCGGGTGACCCGCGCGATGAGCTGCAGGGATTCGATGAGATTTGTCCCCCTTCGATGGGAAGAGGCCATGGCATAAAGGGTCAGGGGTATGGTCCTGCCGGGGAACAGGTCCGACGCCCATTCCAAAGCTTCATCGAGGCGCTGTCCCGAGCGCACCTGCGCCAGGACCCGCGACAGGACATCCGAAAAAGGTAGACCTCCGGTTCCTGCAACGCTCTCCATCGCCTGGTGAAGGCCGAAACCGGAGGCCATTGTCGAGGCCAGCCTGTCGAGGACATCGGGAAGGCTCCTCTCCAGTTTTCTCTCCAGGCGAGGGGAGTACCGATGCCCTCTGTCGGATCTCCTCCGGGAGGGCCGGCGTAGGCCCTGGGTCGCCCAGGCCACTAGTATCCCCGCAGATGCTGCCGGAAAGAGGGTGACGAGGAGATCATTCGTGCTCACAGCTGCCATTCCCGGTCCCGCCGGCTCTGGTCAGGCCTGCCTGCCCATGACGGCTTCAGGCCTGTGGTTGTGAGACCGGATCCCGGGAGGGAACCGTCCAGGAGGAAGAGATCCTGGGTCAGGATCTGGCTTCCTTCGAGACGATCGACCTCCAGGATGTGGCTTACCCTTCTCCTGCCGGTCCTCAGGCGGACCAACTGGACGATGAGATGGATGGCCGAGGCCACCTGCTCCCGGATGACACTGTGGGGCAGCTCCAGCCCGGACATGAGAGCCATGGTCTCGATCCTCTTGAGGGCGTCCCGCGGCGAGTTGGCGTGGCAGGTGGTCATGGAACCCTCGTGACCGGTGTTCATGGCCTGGAGCATATCGAGGGCCTCGGCCCCGCGGCACTCGCCGACAATGATCCGGTCCGGTCTCATCCTCAGGCTGTTTCTGACAAGATCTCTGGCGGTTATCTCTCCCAGACCCTCCACGTTGGGTGGCCTCGTCTCCAGCCGGATCACATGGTCCTGGGCGAGATCGAGTTCGGCTGCGTCCTCGATAGTCACGACCCTCTCATCGGAAGGGATGAACTCCGCCAGAGCGTTGAGGAAGGTCGTTTTTCCGGTCCCGGTACCGCCGGACACGAGAATGTTCCGGCTTTCCCGGACCGCATGGGATAGGAGATCGGCCGAATCCTCGGTGAGGGTTCCCATCGCCACCAGATCATCAAAAGCCATCCTCCGGGAAGCGAACTTTCTTATGGTGAGCACGGGCCCCGTCAACGACACGGGCGGGACGACGGCGTTGACCCTGGACCCGTCGGCGAGCCTACCGTCAACGTAGGGTGAGGACTCGTCGACCCTACGACCGAGGGGCGCGGTGATCCGCTCGATGACCCTCGTAATGGCCTGCTCCGATTGGAAGGGTTGTTCCTCCCGGATCAGCTTCCCCTCCCTCTCGAGGTAGGCGCTTTCGATCCCGTTGATCATGATCTCGCTGACGGAAGGGTCCCGGATCCATTGTTCCAGGGGCCCCAGACCGACAACCTGCTTCAGGACCTTTTCCGTGACCCTTCCGGCGAGCTCGAGTTCAGCTCCTTCGGGAAGCATCTCGAGGACCCTCGGATAGAGGGCCTTTTCCAGCCTGCCGTTCAGCTCCTCATCCGTCAGGGTTTCATTGCCTGTGAGGGCGTCCGTGAGCTCCGGGAGCAGGTTCATGGCCCGATGGACGAGCCTCTCCTCCGGCTCGCCGTCACCAGAAGCCCGGCCGGCTCCGTCCGCATCGAAGACCGGGGTTTCCGGTCCGGCACACAATCTGAACCGGAACGGGCCGATGCCGACCACTTGATCGCTGTGCAGGACCGAGGCCCCGTTCACGGGAATGCCGTCTATAGTTGACCCGTTGGAGCTGCGACGGTCCTCCAGGGTGAAGTGGCTTTTCCCTTCAACGGCCTTTATCAGGGCGTGCTTTCGGGACACGGAGGGGTGATCGAGTATCAGCCCGGAAGATGGGTCGCGGCCGACATCGAGAGTGTTGTTCTGCATCCTGACCCGGCGGCTTTCCGGGGACGGTTCCAGGAAGCTGGCGATGAGATCCATGATCGGTCCTCCTTTCCCTGCTGCGAGAGTGCTGTGCACTCGTGGTGATTAGTGACTCGTGATTCGTGATTGGTAAATATCGGTTCACAGTTCACGGTTCCCGGTTCACCGTTGGAACCGCCGTGATTCGTGACTCGTGATTCGTCATTCGAAAAGGTTTGTTCACAGTTCACAGTTCCAGATTGCTTCACGCGGTTTTCTGTTCGCAATGACTGCACCTGTCACTGCGAGGCTGTTTCACGGCCGAAGCAGTCTCGGACTTTGAGATTGCTTCACCCAGGCATCGGTTCGCAATGACAACCGCTTTTTCTCCGTGTTTCCGTGTCTGCATTTCCCTGGATTGCTTCACCCGGGCATCGGTTCGCAATGACAGGCTCTTCTTCGCCCCCTCGCCCCCTCGGGTAGGTCCCCGCGTCCGCTCTTCACCCTCTCTGGACGCTGGTCTCTGGGCTCTGGACTCATTTCTCCCCCTCGCCCCTTCGTACACTCTGTGGCCCTCCCAGGGGGAGTAGG
>CP070719.1:722280-845025 GCA_020350725.1 bacterium | reverse complement strand
TCCTCAAGGGTGCCGCCTACCTCAACCCCCTGACTTACGGGGTGGACGGACTGAGGTGGGCCCTCATCGGCAAGTCCGCCATCGGTCCCGGCTTCGACCTGATGGTCCTCACCGGGGTCTCGGCGGCCCTTCTCACCCTGGGCGCGGCCCTGTTCCGGGGGGCGAGGATGTGAGAAGAAAGGGGAAAGAAGAAAGGGGAAAGGGGAAAGGGCTTCGCAGTTCTTCTTTAACCTTTAACCTTTCACCTTTCACCTCGTTGGCTCCCAACCTCACCGCCGCCCTTCTCGCCTGGTACGACGAGGCCAGGCGGGAACTGCCCTGGAGGGACCATCCCGACCCTTACGCCGTCCTCGTCTCCGAGGTCATGCTCCAGCAGACCACCGTGGCGGCAGTCATCCCCCATTTCAACCGATGGATGGAAAGATATCCCACCATCCGGGACCTGGCGGAAGCCGGGGAGGCGGACGTCCTCCGTTCCTGGGAGGGTCTGGGCTACTACCGGAGGGCACGCAACCTCCACCGGGCAGCCCGTGAGGTCGTCCGTTCATACGGGGGAGAGCTCCAACGGGATCCCGGTTCCCTGAAGAGGCTTCCCGGTGTGGGGGATTACACGGCCGGGGCCGTCGCATCCATCGCCTTCGGCCTCCGGGTGCCGGCAGTTGACGCCAACGTCTTCCGGGTCCTGTCCAGGCTGCTGGCGGTCTCGCATGAAAACGACGGGAGCCGGCTGAAAACGAGGGGGGAGGCCCGGAGATACCTGACCAGGGCCGTTTCCCGGATGGTTCCCACGGACCGCCCGGGGGATTTCAACCAGGCCGTCATGGACCTGGGGGCCTCCGTGTGCACTCCCCGCGATCCCGCTTGCCGGGAATGTCCCATCGCCCGGTGGTGCCGGGCGATGAAGGCGGGTACCGTGGACGACTTCCCTCCCGCCGTGAGGAGGGAAGACGTCCGGCGGATAGAGGCCGCCCTCGGCGTTGTGCTCTGGAGGAGTAAGGTCCTCGTCCAGCGCCGGCCCCCCGGAGGCCTTCTGGCGGGGATGTGGGAGTTTCCGGGAGGGAAGATCGGAACGGTGGCAGGACGCGCAGATGAGGGTACGCTGGGACGCGGGGACGCAGGGGGAAATGAGTCCAGAGTCCAGCGTCCAGAGTCCAGAAGGGGCAAAGAACCGACGCGAGGGCGTGGAGGGGGAAGCACGGTGGAGACGGCCGAAGCTGCGGTGGTCAGAGAGGTGAGGGAAGAAACCGGGTTGAGGATCAGGGTGTACGAGAAGCTGGGGGTGTTCACCCACAACTACACCCGTTTCCGGGTGAGATTGCATGTGTTTCTGTGCGGCAGGCAGGGGGGGAAGCTTAATCGGCCCGAGGCGAGGTGGGTGACCC
This sequence comes from bacterium, assembly GCA_020350725.1. Taxonomy (GTDB): domain Bacteria; phylum BMS3Abin14; class BMS3Abin14; order BMS3Abin14; family BMS3Abin14. The sequence continues at coordinate 843,643 of CP070719.1, read as the reverse complement.
CTGAGGAGCTGGAGGGACTGGCGATGCCGAGCGCCAACCGGCGGATCGTGAGGGCGCTGGAAGAATGGATGCAGAAGGGAGGGGGCGAAAAGCGGACGCGGGGGGAATTGAGTCCAGAGTCCAGAGTCCAGGGTCCAGAGGGGGCGAAGGGGCGGTAGGGCGGTGGGGCCCTTCGACAGGCTCAGGGCAGGCGAAAGACCGACGCGGGGTCGCGGCGAGAAAAGCGGTTGTCATTGCGAACCGATACCTGAGTGAAGCAATCTCGATGGTTATAACCTTTACCACAGAGGACCACAGAGGTGTCCCTTGAGACACCGCCACAGAGTGCCACAGTTATTGGGATGGAGCGGTGGGGCGAGGGGCAGGAATGAGTCCAGAGTCCAGAGGCCAGGGTCCAGAGGGGGCGAAGGGGCGGTGGGGCGAAAGACCGACGCGGGGTCGCGGCGAGAAAAGCGGTTGTCATTGCGAACCGGTACCTGAGTGAAGCAATCTCGATGATTATAACCTTTACCACAGAGGACCACCGAGGCGTCCCTTGAGACGCCGCCACCCCTCGGCAGGCTCGGGGCAGGCAGAGGGCCACAGAGATGTCTTCGGTTTTGGATTTTGGGTTTTAGATTTTGGATTGGTTACCTAATCACGAATCACAAATAACGAAAGATATATTTTGGATTTTGGATCTGGGATTTTGGATTGGTTAACGAATCACTCATCACGGCGGTCTCAACTGTGAACTGTAAACCGTGAACCGTGACCCGTCTTTTTCGATTCTGGATCCCCGATATCAGGATTCGGCGGGTTGGATCTGGTCCAGAAGGTCCCGCCAGGCCTGCCAGTATTTCTCCCCTCCCGCCAGAAAACAGTCGCTGTGGTCCCCCCCGGGGACTGCCAGCAAGCGTTTGGGCTCCGGGGCGGCCTCGAAGACCCTTCTCCCCATAGCAATGGGGATCACCGTGTCGGCTTCGCCGTGGATGACCAGCAAGGGCATCGACAGCTTCCCGATCCGGCCCTCATTGTCGAACCTGACGCTCAGCAGGAGGTGCACCGGCAGGCCGCCGTATATCATCCTGGCCATCCCCCTTGCGCTGGTGAAGGGGCTCTCCAGGACAGCGGCGGCGGCGGCCCTGCCCGGACCCAGGGAAAGATCGACCGCCACCGCCGTGCCCAGGGAGTGGCCGTAGATGACTACGTTGCCGGGGGCGACTCCCTTTACTCCGGTCAGCCACCGGAAGGCAGCCCCGGCATCGGCATACAGACCCCTTTCCGAGGGGCGTCCCTCGCTTATCCCGTAACCGCGGAAATCGAACAACAGGCTGGACACGCCGAGGTGGTCCGTCATGGCCTCGAGGATGTCCAGCCGGTCGACTATGTTGCCGGCGTTTCCGTGAAGCCACAGAACGGTGACCGGTGAGGTCCCCTGAACGTACCAGCCGTGGAGGCGGAGGCCGTCTGCGGTTTCGATGAATACGTCCTCCGAGGACAGCCCGATCCCCCTGGGGTAGCCGTCGATCCCCCGTGTCGGGAAGAAGACCGCCGCCCGCTCCTGCCATCTGACCCACCCGAAGAGGAGGGCGGCAAAAACGGCGGTGACAAGGAGAACCCTCATGGTCGGATCGCCCCCACAACCTAGCGGACGACGACTTCGACCAGGTTTTTCCCCGGAAGGTATCTGCGGATGGCCCTCTCGACCTCATCCGGTTCGAGGGCCAGGAGGCGGGTCCGGTAATCTTCGCCGAAGGTGTGGCTCAAACCCTCTTTTTCCGCCAGCGCCAGATAGAAGGCCCGGTTGATGGACGACATCATCCGCATCTGCAGCCTTCCGGTCAGGGCATTGATCCTCCTGTCGAGATCCTCCCGGGTGACCTCAGCCCCCTTGAGCGCCTCGATCTCACGCCTCACGCTCTGTCGGGCGCTGTCGATCTTGTCCTGGGCTGTGCCCATGGACAGCCTGAAAACGGACCGGCCGTAGGCCCCGCCGATGAAACCTCCCACGGAGTAGGCCAGACCCTCCCGCTCTCTCAGTTCCCGGCTGAGTCTGTCGTTGAGAAGGCCTGAGGCGATGGCCAGGGCGGGGAGATCACCGGGCTCGACCTCCGGGCCGACCATACCGGCCGTCAGGGCACCCTGGGCCTTGCCCAGGGTCAGGGTTATCACTTCGGAGTCGGCTGTCTCCGTCAGTTCGGGGTCTCCCAGGCCCTCGCCGGGCGGGAGCTGGGAGAAGTACGATTCCATCAGTTCGATGGACTGCTGGGGCTCGAGGCCGCTGACAACGGACAGGATGATATTCCGGCCGGAGAGGTACCGGCCGTGGAACGTCGAAAGATCCTCCCGGGTAATGGCATTGATGGATTCGACGGTTCCGAGAACGTCCGCCGGGAGGACCCCGCGGTAAAGCCGGTCAGACAGGGCGGCCGACGCAGCCTTGCCGGGAGAGGTGTCCCTGTAGGCGATGTAATCCCGGACCATGGAGCGTGTTTCCTCCATCCTCTCCTCGGGGAAGGATGGATTCCTCACCAGGTCCGCCAGGAGTTCGACCATCTTCTTCGCCCTGTCCCTCACGCACTCCGCCCGTATGTAGGAATAGGTTAGTGACGTGTAGAAATCCCCGAAGGGCACAGTGGGGTTACCGGCCGTCGACAGGGAAACGCCCAGCGCCCTCAGTTCGGCTTCGATGTCATCCTTTGTCCGGTCAAAGGTCCCCATGGTCAGCATTCGGTGGAGGAAGTCGGCAATGCCGCTCATTCCTTCCGGCTCCATCGATCCCCTTCGCCGCGTCATGAGATGGAGGGCGAACACCTCTGATCCCGGCCTCTGTTCCGCGATGACCGTGAGGCCGTTGTCCAGGGTGGACTTCGCCCTTGAGATCGCTCCCCCGCCGCCGTCCCATCGGCCGTTTTCGGTTCCGGGCATGACGAACAGGGCGGCAAAGGGAGTGTCCACCAGGTAACGGAGAGCTACGCGGTCGATGTCCTGTGCGCTCAGATGGTCCCACCGGCCGGGTGAGAAGCCCTGACCGGGAGCCCCGGACACCGCCCACTGGGCCTTCTCCATGAGGTGGTAGTGGAGTTTCTCGCGGCCCATTATCTCACCGGACACCAGGGCTTCCCTGGTCTCGTTGATCCTTGCCGGGGGCAATCCAGCCTCGGCCGCCCCCTTTATGGCCCTGAGCATGACCTGCAGGGCCCCGTTGGGATCGGAGTTGTCGGGAAAAGCGGCCGAGCAGACGAACCGCGAGAACCCCCTGTTGATCGCCAGATAGGCCGAGACGGAACGGGGACGTAGGCCGGCATCCTCGAGGGCCCTGTCGAGGATGCCTCCGCTTCCTCCCAGAACCGCTCCGAGCAGTTCCAGGGATTCGGCGTCGCCGCTCCTTGGGTCGGGTCCTGTAAAGCCCACCATGACGCGGACCCCCGGTGCGTCGCTTTTTACGGTATAGACCCGCTGGCCGGCCAGGGGCGGCGCCGGGAGAACGGGGATCTCCTCGCCGCCGGTATCCTCGTCCCCAAAGGTCCGGTCGATGATCTCGAGGGTCTCGTCCGGGGACAGCCCTCCCGCCATGAGGAGGATCATATTGTCGGGCCGATAGGTTCTACGGTAGTAGGTTGCCAGGGCGTTTCGTGACACCTCGGCAACGGTCTTCAGGTTGCCGAGTCCTGTTCTCGCGTAGGATGAACCCCGGTAGAGAAGGGACTGGAACACCTCGCTTCCCCGCAGACCCGGCCGGCTCCTCTGCTGGCGGATCTCCTCAAGAACCACCTCCCTCGCCTCGGCAATGCTTTCCTCTTCCAGGATGGAATGGAACAACATGTCGGAGAGGATCTCGAGAAGGGAGGACAGGTGATCCCTGTGGCCCACCACGAGATAGCCGGCGTAGTCGTCCCTGGTGAAACCGTTTAGGTACCCGCCCAGGTCCTCTATTTCACGAGTGATCTGCTCCTTGCTTCTTCCGTCTGTGCCGGCGAACACGAGGTGTTCGAGGAGGTGGGTGTACCCGCTGTTCGAGGTGTTTTCCGTAGCGTACCCCGTTTTGACCAGGACCAGGGCGGCCACCAGGGGCGTTGCCGGATCGGGCATGAGCCTGACGTCGAGGCCGTTGCTCAGAACGTGATGGCCGGACAGGTCCTCGGGAGGCGAGAAGGCGCCCGCCGCGTGCGGGAAGGCGAGGCAGACGAGCAACGGCAAAAGAAGGAGAAGAGACTTCCGGCGGTTCATGTGCATGGCAGACTCCGCGAGCAATCCATGATCCGAATTCAGGTGACCCGACGCCGGTTGGACCTGCAGTATCGCCCTTCGCGTCCGAAAGGAGAGGATCAGGCTCCCGGCTGACCATGCCCGGTCCCTTTTCTGAACATACACGGGTGGATGTCCATCCGCAACAGGGGAAGTCCCCGAGGGAGGGGGGCGGCGGATGCCGGAAGAGGTGCCGCGGTGCCTGACGGGTATCCGGCAGGCCGTTCAAAGGAGTTTCTTGACATGGAGCCCTTTTCCCTATATCAGGGAGTTGACAGACAGGCCGAACATGGGCCGATCGATGGATCGGCAAAGAGTCTGTCAGGGAGGCCATCAATTGAAGAACTGGATAGACGACGAACTCAGAGACGAGATCACCACCTACCTCTGCGACATCAAAACGGACATGGAGAGCTACCTGACCTGGGCGATCAGTGAGATAGGCACAGCCGAAACGGGCGCAAAGGCGGCCGAAGTTGTGGAAGACGCGATGCACAGGATCATGACGATGGCTTTCTACATGGCAACCCTGTTTGAGGACTCTGAGCCGGCGCACATCCTCCATGATCTGGCCTCCGAGATCTCCGAGGAGCAGAGCAGGGAACCCTCCCTGTCTGCGGGTCGCCCCGTGATCGACGACCCCGCCAACCGAACACGGCACTGAACGGATGCCGGCGACTTAAGCCTGCCCACATCCCCTGTTAAACACCCTCCCGCCGGGCGGTTCCATCCGTTGCGCAAACGGCGGCTGACTGCCCGGCGAAAATCCGTTTCCCACCAGCGGCCGGCTGTCCTGGCTGTCCGGTCAAACCTTTTGACAACCCGGCGACCCTGATGTAAATCTTAACGGCTGAAACCCTCGAAAGAGCCGGTCCTGTGGTTGTCTCGAGACCGGCAACCGTACCCTCGAAGCCCCTTAGGGGGGATTACGACCCTTGACTTTAAAGCGCCCCCTGAAATTGTCGTTGACCTTCCTGCTCCTGGTGGGTTCAGTCCTGGCGAAGCCCTCTTTATCGCCGGCGGCCGCCCTGGCGCGTTCCGTCTCCGTCATCAACAGCTGGGAGGAGGAGGACGGGGCCGCCAATTCCTCCGTCGCCCAGTACCTGGACCTGAGAACCGGCGGGGAAACGGGCGGGTTCCGTCTGGATCTGGAGGGGGCGGGGAGGGTCGCCTCGATGGAGGAGGAGGTCGAGGCAGGCGACGATGATCTTCAAAGGCTCTACTCCCTCGCACTGACCGTCACGAAACCGGGAGCCGAGGGTTGGTTTACCCTCGGTCGACAGGCGATCAGCGCTCTCACCGGGGCGGCCATCATCGACGGCGTCGCCATCTCCGTGGGAAGGGATCCCTTCGCCGTCACTGCCCGATGGGGGCTCATCTCCGACATATCCGACGACGACCCAGAGGATGAGGAGACATTCGGCATCGGCGTGGACTATCTGCTCCGTCCCGGCATGACCCTGTCCCTCGATTACGCTCAGACCTCGGATGACGGGGGCGTAATGGAGGAGCTCCTGGCTGTGGACTGGACCTATTCCTGGTTTCGCTACACGAAAGCCTATGTCTTCCTTAACTACGACCTGATGTCCGAAACCTACCACGAGATCCTCCTGGGAACACGCATGCTCCTCTCCGATCTGATCACGGCCGTCGTGGAATATTCCCAGAGCGTCTCCCAGTTCGAGGCCGACTCGATCTACAGTGTTTTCGCCGTGGACGCGGCAGAGACCACCCTGTTCTCCCTGCTCTTTACGCCCAACCGGAACACGCGATACACCTGGGAGTATGCCGTTGAGTCGTACGGCAGCGGAGAGAACGGCAAGCGATACAATATAGGGGGAAGGTGGAGTCCCGGCCGATCCACACTCTCGGTGGATTTTAAACAGCACACGGGTGCGGGAGGCGAACTCCTCGAGATCTCCCTGGGCGCATCAACCTACGTCCACCCGAAGCTGAAAGTGGGGGCGGGAGCGGACATCAGCACCACCGAGCCTGAAGGCGATGAAAGCGTCACCAGCTATATGGGCTATCTTGGCGGGCAGTGGAAACCTTCGTCGGGGACAGGGCTGTCGCTGCGTGTCGAGCAGTCCGACGACGATGTACTGGAGGAGCCCACGTTGGCGACCAGACTGGCTCTGTCAGTGGAGTTCTAAAATGAGTGACCGCAGTGGTTATAATCTGAGGATGTCGGCCGCAGCTGTCCTGGTGGCCGCGGCGCTGGTGCCGACGGTCTCGTGGGCCATGCGATTCTCGCACAAGGTCCACGAGGAAAAAGGCGCCTCCGAATGCGTAACCTGCCACGTGACCGGTGCCCAGAGCATCATCCCGTCCCCGCAGGTCTGTCTGCCCTGTCACGAGGAGGTGGACCTGGAGGAGACAGATCTCGGCCCCACCAGGACCCACACGCCCCTGTGGGTCCGTCAGCACGGCAGGGACTCGTCCGAACCCGATGCCCAGTGCCGGAGTTGCCACACCCTCTCCTTCTGCACCGACTGCCACGAGGGAGGGGAGTTGGCTCCCGACCTGACCAGGCGCACCGTCCGGACAGATAGTGTGCCCAGATCCCACACCTCCCGATTCCGCATCGTCCACCCGTTGAAGACCACCGGAGGACGGATCGAGGAGTGCTACGTGTGTCATGCCGAGGAGTTCTGCAGCGACTGTCACGACACCTATCGCGGCAAGAACCGCCTGAAAACGGTGTCCCACAGGGAAAGCTGGACGAAGATAGAGGCCGGCGCCGGCGGTCCGCTCCACGAACAGTTTTCCCTGGCCCAATGCCAGGACTGCCATCCGGACGGGGCCCTGTCCTCCCGCGACTGGAGTGCCGCCCATGCCAGGGAGGCCAAACGGTCCCTGAGGTCATGCCAATCCTGCCACCCGGACGGATCCGTCTGTAAGGACTGCCACTCGGCGGTGACAGGGTTGAGGGTCAGCCCCCATCCCCGGAACTGGAGGAGCATCCAGGCCAAATTCCGGAAAGAGGCTCCGGAGGTGTGCGCGGAATGTCATTGAAAAGACGCCTGTTGATCATCGTGGCCCTGTTCGGCGCCGCGGCCGCCGCCTCATGCGGGTATAACCCCAAGGAGGGTGGAGGGCCGGTTGCCGAACTTGGTTTCAAGGGAACGCTGGAGTGCCTGTTCTCGGGCTGTCACGATGCCCTTGTCGCTACCAACGGGTCGTTTCCCGGCTTCAATCCGGCCGTGTCGTGGGCCCTGGCCGATCACGGCAACACCAGCGCGATACCCGCCACCACCGACGGGCTCAACGCCGATTGCTCCCCGTGCCACGACCCCGTCGCCGATCTGGCCGATGACGCGGCCTTTCTGTTCACCACCGTCTCGAACCCGGTGAGCGGTACCGCGCTGGCCGCCGTCGGTCTTACTCCGAGGCCGATGCCCGGATGCGAGGGGTGCCATGGCACCGGGACGGAGCATTACGCCTACGCCGGAACCCTTCCGGTGATCGGGAACCACCGCGCACCGCTTGACAGCACCATCTCCCCCGTCTACGGCAATCCGTACCACCTGACATCGTGCGGCCCCTGCCACAGTCCGGACCAGCACGCGGGCGGGGCCTCGCCGGGAGATCTTCTCGCCAACCAGTTCGCCGAGTGGTTCGGCGGTGACGGCACGGCCCTGGTCTTTGATGACGGCCATTCCGACTCTCTGGTGGTGGAGACGATCCAGGGCCTCATGACCGGCGTCCTGAGGGGACAGCCGTGCGCCGCCTGCCACTCGGTGGAGGGGTTCGTCCGTTTCTTCGCCCACGATGATACCGGCTGGGCCTCCAGCCAGGGGGAGATCGACCGGATCGTCTCCGAGACCGGAGACGCGGATCTGACAAATCCACCGCCCCTGCCCGGCAGCGGAGCCCTGTCCCAGGTCTCGTGCATCACATGCCACCCCTCCCATGAGACGGCAAACGCCGACAACATCAGATTTTCCTTTGATTCCACCAACATCTGCAGCCAGTGCCACAACGTGCGGCTGCTTCCGTCGGACGTGGGATCCGGTCAGATCGACACCTCGGGCCTCGAGACCCCCCGTCATCCCCAGAAGGAGATCTTTGAGGGCGTTCAGAACGCCGCCAATGACTCCCTCAGGGGAGTTGAGAACCTGCCCGGTTTCACGGCCACCGACTCGGCCCATGCCGCCATCGGCGCGGGTTGCATCCAGTGTCACTACGTTGTCGCCGGTGACGTTGACCTGGGCGAGTACCCCCAGAAGGCCACCACCGGCCACGCCTTCCTGCCCCGCCTCGAGGGCTGTATGGCCCCGTCCGCCGACCCGGCCAATCCGGCCCTGAAGGGCTGTCACGCTCCGTCGGATCTCCTGCTTTCCGACGGGTCGTCCTTTTCCTACGTGGACACGACTATCGGGTCTTTCCAGTTCTCCTCGCTCATGTTCTCGGGGACCGCTCACGCCCCCCTGTACACGAACAACGACTACGACGGCGACGGTGAGGTCGAAGCCTTACAGACGGAGATCCTCGGAATGCTGGGGGACCTGAAGGGGAAGATCCAGGCCGCCGGCGGCTCCTTCGACCCGAGCCAGGGCCTGTTCGACCTGGAGGGGATGGCCTCCGTCTCGGCGACCGTGAGGGCGGCGGCCTACAACTACGACATAGTCGTCGAGGACGGCAGCCTCGGGTATCACAACCCGCTCTATGTGATCGAACTGCTGAATGCGAGCCTCAACGCGCTGCCCTGAAGACGGTTTTCAGTTTCCGGTTCCCGGTTGACCGTCAACGCCGCTGCGGCTCGGTTTTCCCCTCTGGTTTAACGGGAAATCGGAAACCGGAAACGGGAAATTTCGGGGATCTCAGAACCCCACCTGAAACAGGACCTGCAGGGTCCCGGCACCGGAATCCAGGTCTTCACCGAGGCTGTTGTCCCCCTCCCAGTCGCTGATCCTCAGGTCAAGGCCGAAGGAGGCCGCCGGCAGCACGTGCCACCTGACCCCGCCGCCGAGCGTCAACCCCCATCCGTCGGTGTTGAGGGCCGGATCGCTGGAGTCGAAGTCATGTCGTGAAACGGCAACGTAGACCCTCGAATCGACTCCCTCCAGGAAATCCAGAGTCCAAAGGGACCCGGCCATGAGTGAGCTGTAATCGCCCTCATTGTCGTGATCGCTCCACAGGCCCGCCAGGAGCAACCTGATGCCTCCGGTGCCGATGACTGCCTCCAGCGAGTATCCGGCGTCCGTGTCAACGGAATCCAGGTCCTCCTCCAGGGCGGTCACGCCCCATCCGATGCCCAACTCGACCACCGCGTGAGCCGCGGCGGGAGCAGTCAGCAAGGCCAGCATAAACGATAGGAACAGTAGACGTTTCATCTCGACCTCCCCCGCATGTTACCCGAAATTATACCCCGGCCGTTCTTCCAGGTTCCACTTTCCGGCCGATCGTCCCGGAATCGAAACCCCCCGCCCCGCACTCCGGATCAGGAGAAATCAGGACCACAGGCCCGGGATCGGCGGGACCAGCGTCCCCGGTCATCCGGCGGCGTCATCGAACCTACAGGATAATCTCCCTCGCTTCGAGGATCTCCGGCAGGTTTCGGATCTCCTCAAGCACGTTTTCCGGTATCCTGCTGTCGAGGGAGACAAAGCCCAGGGCGTTTCCCTGGTAGGATTCCCGGCCGAGGTAAAAACCGGCGACGTTGATCCTGTTGTCGCCCAGGATGGTGCCCACCCTGCCAATGACACCCGGGCGGTCCTGGTTGGTGAAGAACAGGAAGGTCCCCTCGGCAACGATATCCACCAGGAACTGGTCGATGTTGACCACTCTTCCCTTGAGGTCGGCGAACACAGTCCCCCCAACGGTGTTCGAGCCCCTGTCGGTGGTGATCTTAACCGATATGAGATCGCTGTAGTTCTTGACCCTCTCCGCCTTGGCTTCCACGATGCCGATCTCCCTCTCCTTGGCGTAGTAGGGGGCGCTGACGTAGCTGACCCCCTCCTGCATGCGGTGGTCGAGAAGACCCTTCAGGACGGCGAAAGTGAACGGCTGATAGCGAAAAGGGGAGTCGAAGACCTTCTCCCCGATGTCCTCGGCGAAGAGGGACCCGACCTGGGTGATCTGTACCTCCTCGATCCTGCCGGTGACGATCTGGGAAAGAAGGCGCCCGATCTTCTCTGAGAGATCGAAGTAGGCCTGTAGCTCCGGCGAGAGGCGGCCTCTCACGTAAGGCAGGTTGACGGCGTTCTCATAGGACCTGCCCTTCAGGACATTGATAACCTGCTGGGCGATGATGACGGAGACGTTCTTCTGGGCCTCTTCCGTGTTGGCGCCCAGGTGGGGTGTGACGATGAGGTTATTCAGGCCATGCAGGGGGGAGTCGGTTGAGAGGGGTTCCTCGGAGAAAACGTCCAGGGCCGCCATGTAGATCCTGTTCGCTCTGAGGGCCTTGGCGAGGTCGTTTTCGTTGACCACGCCGCCACGGGCGCAGTTGATGAGCACCACTCCGTCCTTCATCCGTTCGAACTGGGGCGTCTTCACCATACCGAGGGTCTCGCTGGTCAGGGGGACGTGGAAGGTGATCACATCGGACCTGTCGAGAAGGTCATCGAATTTTTCCACCAGCTCCACTCCGAGCTTGTCGGCCTTCTCTCTTTTGATGTAGGGGTCGTAGGCCAGCAGATGCATATCGAACGCCCTGGCCCTTTTCGCCACCTCACTGCCGATTCGGCCGAGTCCGACGATCCCCAGGGTGCGCTTGTAGAGCTGGATCCCCATGAACATCTTGCGGTTCCACTGACCTTCCTCCAGGGAGTTGTGGGCAAAGGGCAGCTTGCGGACGGCGGCGAGCATCATGGCCATTGTGTGTTCGGTGGCAGCCAGGGTGTTGCCCGTAGGCGCGTTCATGACGATGATCCCCGCCCGGGAGGCGGCCTCGATATCGACGTTGTCGACACCGACACCTGCCCGTCCTATCACACGCAGGTTCCGGGCTTTTTCGATGATGCCGGCAGTCACCGATGTCCCGCTCCTCGTGATGAGGGCATGAAAAGCGGGGATGATTTCAGCCAGGCCGTCCCTCTTCAGGGAATGGTCCACGACCACTTCCAGGTCCTCCTCTGCTTCGAGGAGGTCAATTCCCTCCTGATCAATGGCATCTGTAACAAGCACCTTCATCACCTGTTCATGATCTCCTTTCCGCCCGGTCGCCGAGATGGACTCCCCTGAGACCCGGCCTGCGGCTCATTCAGGTCAGGGTGGTCTAAACGGAAATTACCATGCCCGCAGGATGCCGGCAATGAGGGAAGCACAAGGATGTTCCGAAGTGTCGCCCTGTTCCTCGACCCGGTCGGCTGCCTGGACCTGATCAGGTATCGAACTCCGGACTAATAAACATTATACCGCCATTTCAAAACAGATGATGACCTCACCGCTCATTCGGGATACCATAACGGTATATGATGGATTTAATTGCCAAAATCCTCACGGATTATGAGGATCGCATCATCGACGGAGCGTCGTCATGGAAGTCGGTGGCGGCGGTTCTCGTCCCCCTCTACCTTGACGGTGGAGAGTTGGGGGTCATTCTCATCAGGCGTACCGCCAGCGAGAGGATCCACGGTGGGCAGATGGGATTTCCCGGGGGTATGGTTCAGGAAAATGACGGGCCGGACCTCCTGCGAACCGCACTGCGAGAGACGGAAGAGGAACTGGGCATTCTTCCCTCCGATGTGGGGGTCCTGGGAAAGTTGAGTGTGCGAAATACGGTGGTTTCCAGGATCCTGGTCGCACCCTTTGTCGGATCGATCCCATGGCCTTACCTCTTCACCCCCGACCCGAGTGAGGTTCAAAGCGTTCACAGATCATCGGTCAGGGATCTGCTGAGAACGCAGGTGGAGGCCGAGATGCATTTCGACTTCCCACCTCCCGTTTACCAGGTGGATGATCAGCCGGTCTGGGGTCTCACGGCGAGGATCTTGAATGAGTTTTCCGAGGTCATCGGGGCGGCGATGAAGAGTTAGCCATCCCTCGACCGGTGTCCTGAGGGGACGCGGGGGCCCGAAGGGGCGAGGGGGGGGAATGAGTCCAGAGTCCAGGGGCCAGGGTCCAGAGGGGGCGGTGGGGCCCTTCGACAGGCTCAGGGCAGGCGAAAGACCGACACGGGGACGCGGGGTCGCGGCGAGAAAAGCGGTTGTCATTGCGAACCGATATCTGAGTGAAGCAATCTGTAACCGTGAACCGTGTTTTCGGACTTTGGATCGGTCTCTAATCTCTAATTTCTAATACTCCAATGCTCTGCTTTTCAACCGTAAACCTCAACCCCCCTCCCTCGGTCGGGAGATGGCACAGAGGGTTCCACCCGTCATGCCCAGCAGTTTCTCCAGGGTCGTCTCGAAGAGGTTGTTCATCTCCCCCGCGGCGGGATAGATCTTGCCGCCCCCAGCGATGCTCAGGTCCAGCAGGACCGGCAGGGGCGAAGCGTGGCCGACGGGCGGGACAGCCCCCACGGGATAGCCGGTCCATTGCAGGACCTTGTCCGGGTCAGCCAGCCTGACCTTTTTCGCCTTCAGCAGTTTTTTTATGGCTTTGGTGTCGGCTCGCGTGTCACCGGGCAGCAGTGCGAGCACCGGGGCTCCGTCGACGGTGAACACCATGGACTTGATGATCCTGGACACATCCACATCAAGCTCCCGGGCAGCCGCCTCCGCCGTCTCGGTGCCCTGGTCAAAAACACTGACGGCCGGTTCATGTCCGGCCGCCAGGAGTGCCCTGATGACGTCCTTCTCTCCGAGACGGTTCACAGCACCTGTCCCCCGTTTTCAGGATCATTCATGCCGTCGTCTGTCCCATGCCTTTTTACCCGCGGTCCCGTCTCACGGAGGGAGGGCGGGCCTTCCTTCTACTGTCCCTCACCCTGAGCCTGTCCGGTCTCCGGCCTGTCCTTCATGGCCTCCAGGACGGCCCGGGCGTCCTCCACGTGCCGGTTGGTCGGATAGTATTCAATGAACTCCTCCAGAGCCTCGACTGTCCCGGTTTCCCTGAAGGGGGCGTACTCCAGGTCCTCGATGAGGGTGCTCGCCTCCTCGATGTGGGAGTTCTCCGGATAGGTTGCGATGAACTCCTCGTAGCCCTCGACGGAATTCATCTCCTGAAAAGTAAGGAATTGAAGGTCGTCCATCCTCGCCTTGGCCTCCTTCGCGAAGGGGCTGTCCGGATAGAGTTCCAGAAATTCGGCGTAGCCGTCAGCCGTGTCCTGTTCGGAATAGGGGAGGTACTGAAGGTCTCCCAGGCGGGTCTGGACCTCACCGGCGAACGGATTCTTTGGATACTTCTCCAGGAATTCAACGAAGCCCTCGATGGTGTTCATCTCCCGGTAAGGTTCGAACTGGAGCTCCTCCATGCGTTTCCGGGCCGCCTCCGCATTGGGATTGTCGGGGTGAAGGTCGAGAAATTCCATGTAAGCTTCCACGGTATCCTGCTCGCTGTACGGGGCGTACTGGAATCCCACCAGAAGGACCCTGGCGTCAGCGGCATGGGTACTGTCCGGGTACTGGCTGAGGAACTCCTCAATGGCATCCGCAGTGCCCCTCTCCCTGTAGGAGGCGAACAGGGCGCTGTCCAGGAGGCCCTGAGCCTCAGGGACATGGGGACTGTCGGGATATTTTGTGATGAACTCCTGGAGGCTCTCGATGCTGCCGTCCTTTCTGTAGGGCTCGAACTGAAGGTCGCTGAGGCGTTCCTTCGCCTCTCCGGCGAAGGGGCTGGCGGGATAATTGGACAGGAACTCCTCGTAGCCGGCGGCCGTATCCCTCTCCCTGTAGGGAAGATACTCAACAGTATCGCTGATCTCGTTCAGCGCTTCCTGGACCTTTGCCAGGTCGGCTTTGAGTTTCTTCCTTTCCGCGAGCAGCTGGTTGTTCCTTCCTTTCATCTTCTCGATCTCCTCGGTGCTGGAGACCTTGTTCAGGGCCGAGATCTGGGAATTTATCGCGGCAGTGTTCTCCCTCAGAAGCGATTGCAGGTCGCTCTCCGACCTCTTGAGCAGGTCATTGGCTCCCTGGTAGTCGCCGGCTTCCTGAAGTGCGGCCGCGTCCTGGACGGCGTCGGCCCGGCAAAGAGCGGGTGCTGACGGGCCCGCCACAAGAACGGCGAGGAATATGAGTGCGGTTGATTTTCTGATCGGCATTACATTGTCCTCCGTTGAACCCCAGGTCCGGAGAACCGGGGTACAATTGCCTGCGTACCCTACTCCTTCGCCTCCACAATACCTTCTGAACCGCTGCCGCTGGACGGTCTGACCATGTCCAGCTTCCAGAGGTTGACGATCCTGTCCCCTCTCGTCAGGCTGCCGGTGACCAGATACCGCCTGTCCGAAACCCGCAGGAAAACCTCGGTTCCGACCAGGGCCCCATCGCCTGATCGATAGGAACTGATAATCCTGTCATCAAACGCCACCACCTGGCCGCGGAGATCGCCCACCTCCGGGTTGGCCTGAAAGAAAGACAGCACTTCGGGGATCTCCGTGGGGGTCATCTCGTACTGCGAACTGAACGAAACCTGATCCACGTGGGATACGAGGTTCATGCTCCCCCTGGTGAGGATCTTTCCCCCCCCGTGGATGATCTCGATCTGTCCCTCCATGGGGATTCGCTTCATGTCGCCGCCCGTCATCCCGTGTCCGACGAGGATCCATTTTCCGGGACTGCTGATGAACGGGTGCTCGCCCCTGAAGAGCCTGCCGAGATCGGTCAATTTTCCCCCGATCAGCCTTTCCGTTCTTCCGGTGCGTCTTCTTTCTCGGCCCCCTTGGCCATCATCCGGTCCAGCACCCCGCCCGTGGTGACGAAGACGACAACGCAGATAACGGCCGCCAGGCCGAGGAGGAGGGACGTCCCGACGGGGATCTTCTTGTTGACCTCCCCTCCCATGTAGATGATGATACCGTAAACGGCGATACCGATGAAGATCGAGACGGCAAGATGCTGTATGAACTGATAGAGGTGCCTTTTCAAGAATTTCTCCTGTTGCCCTCCAGGAATGCGTCGAGTGCCTCCCGGCCGGTGAATTACGTGGTTCCTCCCTGACGGTTCAGCTGCCGGCATCCGACTCGATCCCATAGAGGGAAAGATGACAGGATGCGGGGCGTTGGGCCCCCTTCCCCGGTGAAGACCTCTGAACACCTCCTGCGACAGCCGCCGGGGAGCCCAACTCCCAATAGAACCCCAAGAGTGGACCCGAGTCAAGACCCCTTCGACCCGGGCGCCGTCCTAGGCAGCAGCCCGGGTTATCTCTTCAGGTTGTACAGGGCCGAATCGGTTCCCAGCCAGACCCCGGCCTCGTCACCGGTATACTCCAGTTGGGTGGGAAGCCCTCTGACGCCCAGGTTTGTGCCGTATTTCTCGAATACCTGATGACGTTTGGCAGCTATGTGATCGTCGATGGCTATATAACGCCAGACACCCGAGACCGGGGTGGAAGGCCTCTCGGCCGTGTCCTCCCGGTGGATGCCGGATTCCAGTGCTGGTGGGCCCTCCCTGTCTGCATATGCCACCCAGAGGCCGCCCCTGTCGTCCCTGGCCAGATCCTCCACGTGAGCCACATTGTACCCGACCCTGTAAAAGGTGTAGACAAACTCTCTGGCGTCCCTGCCGCCGTAAAGGGTGGTTGCGGAATCGATGGGTCCCCGCCAGGACGGGTAAGGCACACCCACCGCGCCTCCTCCAAAAAGACGACCCCAGAGGAGACCCCTGGAGGTCCCGCACCAGAGCATGGCTGATTCGACCAGCAGGCTCTTGATCTGGACGTCCTCGGCCAGGACGGCAGTGGCGAACTTGCCGGCCTCCATGTAAGCCAGCATGGAGTGTTCGCTTCCCAGGACCACCCTTTTCTCGCCGATCGCGATGGAAGTGACGGGCGGCCGGAATTTTTTCCTGTCCTCACCCGGTCTCCCGATCCGGGATCCGGAAGGAACGAAATAGTGCTCCCTGTCCCCGGATGACGGGCCTGCGATCTCGGCGAGCCAGTCCCCGTCGGGAGTAAACAGTGACCACCTGCCGTCCCGCCTCACTGCGAGACCCTTTCCGGTTCCCACCCAGACGTTTTTGCCGGGAAGGCCCCGTTCGTCATCCTCGATCGCTATGCTGAATACCGAGTCATCCGGCAGCCCCCCGTACCTTGAGGTCTTGACCTCCCATACCCCGTCCGAGTAGATGAACAGCCCTTCGCCCTTCGACCCAACGAGGATCTCGTCACCGCCGATAGCGAGGGAAGAGACCTTTTTCGGCACCCGGAGGCCGGGGATGTCAACGGGTACCCAGGGCCCGTCTGCTTTTCTGAGGTACAGACCATCCTTCGTCACGGCTGCCTGCCTGTCAGCGTTCACCGCAAGGGCGAACACGGGTCCGTCGGGTGTGGAGGGCGGATCGCCGAAAATACTGTAGGAAGGGGCAATCGTCGCACTGCATCCGGCGGTCATTATGAGAGTCCCGATCAGGGCGCATAGGAGGCCGAAATATCCTGTTCTCATCACCTTCTCCTGTCGGCGGGGGGATCGATCCTGGCAACAAAGTATCATTACCGAAAAACCAAGTCCAGCGGGATGCGGAACGGATCGGAGGCCCCCGGCCATCCTTTATTCTAATAGCCCTTTACAGTCCTCCTGATTACCTTGATAATAAAATGGTTATCTTGTTTGACAGCCATCCGAAGGGAGAGTGCCCTCCATGGACCCGGCCGTCCTGCAGAGGATTTTTTTCCAGTTCAGAGATCTCCAGTCAGCATCCGTGGCCGCCTGTGTTGTAAACCACGAGGGCCGGATCCTCTATTTCAACCCGGCCATGGAGAGCCTGTTCGGATACACCAGCGATGAATATCTGGGGCAGAGTGTTTCCATGCTCCATCCGGAGTCGGAGGCCGGTAACTGGTCGATCAGCCAGGCCCTGGGTGAGGGATCAGGATGCTGGCAGGGCGAGATCCCGGCCAGGGCAAGGGACGGACGGAATTTCACCTGCCAGATCACCGCGACCAGGTTCACCGACGAGGAGGGGCTACCCATTCTTACCCTGGGCATCGTCCGGGACATGACGGATTACAGGGCCATGGAGATTCTGAAGTCGCAGAATGACCGGCTGGGGGCTCTCGCCGGCATAGCGGGCAGGGTGGCCACCTACACGGACACTAAAAAACTGGCCCGGGAGGCCCTGCAGGCCCTCACCGACCTCCTTCCCGTCAAGGCGGGGACCATTCTTCTTCTGGACCCGGCGACGGGTGAACTGAGGCTCCACGAGTCGATCAACATACCCTCCGAGATCAACGAAGCCCTGTCGAGGCAGGGCTGGAACAACCTCATCGAGGGCGAGGTCGTACGCGACAGGGTGCCCGTTCTCATAGACGACATGAGCAGGAGCGAACGGGTTGTTACCCGATCGCCGGAATTCCTCTCCCTGGCCGTTATCCCCCTGATCAGTCAGGACAGGGTCATCGGCACAATGACCGTGGCCTCGGGTCCGCCGTATGTCTTCAACCAGGCCGACATGGAATTTCTCTTCGCCCTGGGCTCCCACGTGGGGATCTACCTCGACAACGCCCGTCTCTACCAGGAGCTGGAAAAGAGAAACCGGGAGTTGAGAAGTCAGAACATGGATCTGGAGGAACTCCTCTCCATCCTCTCCCATGACCTGCGCAATCCCCTCGCCACCATCGGGGGGTACGCTTCCCTTCTCATGAAAAAGGGTGAGTCAGCCTCTCTCCAGGAGCGGAACCAGTTCGCCAAAGTCATCCTGAGCAAGACGAAGGAGACCACGAAGAGGCTTTCGGACATGCTGACCTTCTTTCGGGCGTCCCTCGCCAGTCCCGAGAACTCCCGGGAGCGGGTGGATGTCAGGGACGTCATCGCCCAGTCCCTCGAGGAGGCCACGCCGGAGGAATTCCTCGAGGACGTTTCGGTCGCCCTGCCCGATCACCTACCGGTCCTCCTGGGCAACAGGAATCAGCTGATCCATCTCTTCACGAACCTGCTGTCCAACGCGTTCAAGTTCCGGGATCCCGGCCGAAGGCTCAGTATCGTGATAGAATATCGGACGATGGAAAAGGGAGCCGAGATCCATCAATGCTTCACCGTGTCCGACAACGGCACCGGCATTCCCAGCGGCAGGATCGACCACATCTTCAAGCTGTTCAACAGAGGCGGGTCCAGAGAGGATATCCCCGGCACGGGCGTCGGCCTGGCGGTCGTTGAAAGGATCGTCAAGAAGAACCGGGGGGAGATCGACGTCAGGAGCAAGCGGGGACAGGGCTCATCGTTCACCTTCACTCTTCCCTGGCTGGAGGTGGAAGAGGAAAAATCGGTCTAGGGACCCTGTTCGGACAAGCCCTTCATCATCCCCCGGTCTCATTGACAGGGGTTAATACCGTTGTTAATTTTGCCCGGTGGAACAGAGACGGGCAGCCGCCCTTCGGGAGGTCAGCATGGCAGAAAAAGGGAAAAAGCAGGATGAGGACAGATCGAAAGAGGAAACGACGAAAAAACCGGCAGCCGAGCTAGAGGGATTTTTCAAGGACTTCTGGGGGAAGGTCGTGGAGTACGCTTCCCTGGGGGCCGAGGAGGCCTCCAAGGTGTCCTCCACAGCAAAGATGAGGGTGGACATCGAAACGCTGAAGTTCAAGCGGGGTAAGCTGGCCAAACTGCTGGGGGAGATGTATTTCGACGAGTGGGTCAAGGACTCCACCATCTCCATCAAGGGCACCCTGGACACCCTCCGGCAGATCAAGAAGGTCGACGGTGAGGTCAGGAAGCTGGAGAGGGAGATCTCCAAGACCAGAGGCAAGGCGAAGCCCAAAGGCAAAGCCCCGGCCGAGAGCAAAACGGGCGCCGGCAAGAAGCCCCCGCCGTCAAAGGGTAAAAAGGCTGCGAAGGCCTCGGCCGGAAGGAAGGCGGCTTCACCCCCTGAAGAGGTCGAGGACGAGTAGCCTCATATGGGCAGGACTTCCAGAAGGAGGCACTTCCGTCCCGGGGGGACCGTCGGGCGGTCTTGACACGCACCGGGCGAGGGAGTATATAGATTCTCTTTACCTGTGGGGCTGTAGCTCAGCTGGGAGAGCGCATGACTGGCAGTCATGAGGTCGTCGGTTCGATCCCGATCAGCTCCACCAATCGACGCATAAAAAGATCCGCTTCTTTCGAGGCGGATCTTTTTATTTGTTCACACAAAGACGAGAGCCGGCCCTGTTCCCTGCACCCTTTCCCGTCCATAACTACGCAAAACTTGCCGTTGGCAGTTCTGTAGAATTAAAATTCCCAAGCAAAAACAGTTGGTTCCAGTCCCATTCACCCTTCCGTCGGTGGCGTAGAAGTTGCAAAAATCAGCCAAGTTCCGCCCCGCGGGTCCATCCGGGGAGGGCCGGTCGTTAACTTTTTTGCTGGGAGATCTTTATGAAAACACGAAAAATCACCCTTTCGCTTTTGGTCGTCTTGGCGGTTGTCCTGTCTGCGGCGGTCGCAGCAGCGGGGGATTTCGACTGGACGAAGGATCTTGACATCAGGGCCGAAGCGGATCCCGAAGGCTTCAGAGCCCGGCTTTCCGCCCGGTTCAATATCGGCAATGCACAGATCCAGGTCGTGCTTGGAAACGTGGATCGACCTGCCGACGCCTACATGGTGTTTCGATTGGGGGAGATGTCATCGGTACCTGTCGACTACGTGTTGGAGAGATATAAAGCCGACGGGAAAAGAGGATGGGGAGTGCTGGCAAAAAGCCTGGGCATCAAACCGGGGTCGAGAGAGTTCCAGGCCTTGAAGGAAGGTGGCGATCTCTTCGGCAAGGCCGCCAAGGGCAATGTCGACAGAAAGAAAGGGGCAAGGGGCAAGTAGGGAGGGATTCAGGGGTCGTATCTTGCCTTTTAACCTGCCGGTCCCGGCGGGCGGAAAAATGTCAAAAGGCAAGATACGACCCCTGGGTTCCTTTTTAATCGAGTTTGTGAACATCCCTTTACATTCCGCATTCACATGCTTAAATATGTCACAAAAACACACCCTGGAACCCTCATTGTTGGCTCTAAAATACATTTTTAGGGTAAAGTTT
This sequence comes from bacterium, assembly GCA_020350725.1. GTDB lineage: Bacteria > BMS3Abin14 > BMS3Abin14 > BMS3Abin14 > BMS3Abin14. The sequence continues at coordinate 823,373 of CP070719.1, read as the reverse complement.
TTCATGTTTTGTGAATAACTTTTCCCAATTACCCGCATACAATATGGAAAACCCTACCCATTCAATTTGGTATCATGTGGAAAATACAATAAATATTGACCGGTTAGGTTTTGGTACGTAAGTTGCTTACCTGTCTTTCACATTGGCGTAGACCTGTAATTTCAGAACATCCTAAGGTGCGGAGAAGGAAAATCTCCCGTACCGGGAACCCGGACATGCCCGGCCGGCATCAGGTGCGGGTATCGAACGGTTGAGCGGAAAGCCGGACGATGACGAGCAACTTTAAGAAGTTCTCCCAGAATTTTCTTCTCCTCGCGGGATCTGTGATCGCAACGGTCATCCTGGCGGAGGTGGCCCTCCGGGTTTTCGACCTTGCGCCGACCGCCGGTATCGCCACCGTCACCGAGGAGGACTTCAGGAGAATTCCGGGGTTCCTCACGCCCAACCAGGAGGTCCTGGACCGGAGCATCCCCGCGCTGCCCTACAGAGTGCGGACCAATTATCTCGGATACCGGGGAGAGGACTTCCCCCTGACCAAGCCGGCCGGGGAGTACCGGGTCCTCATGATCGGGGACTCCTTTACCTTCGGGTCCTATGTCGACGACGATCAGACCCTGCCCGCGCAGCTGGAAGCAGCGCTCGCCCCTCTGTGCGGCAACGTCCGGGTGATCAACGGCGGAGTGGTCGGGACCACGATCGTAACCCATGGAAAAATGGCGAAGCGGGCCCTGGCCCTGGATCCCGACCTTGTGGTCCTGACGTTCTTCGAGAACGACCTGGATGATCTGGCCAGCCCTCCCTGGTTCACTTTTGCCGAAAACCGCCGCCGAAAATCCCAGATGCCTCTGTCCCTGGTGTATCCGGTCCTCCGCCACACGGCGCTCTGGAACTTCGCTCAGGAGGTCAGAGCAAGACTGTCCATCAGGGCTGCGGCTGACAGACAGTCGCAGACAGACCCGTCCGAAATTGCGGCCAAGCGCTCCAAATTGCGCCAGGCTTACCGGGAAGAGCTGGTCGCTCTGCGCGATGACCTGCTCAGGGAGGGGATACCCATGATATTGGCCGCCTTCCCATCCCACGAGGCCTTCACCAGCAGCGACAGGCGTGAACCCCTCCAGTGGGCCATCCGGTCCGCCTCGGACGCCGGCATTGACACCGTCAACCTGTTGTCCGGGCTGCTGGGTTCCGAACTGCCGGCGGAGAAGCTCTACCTGGTGCCCCACGACGGCCATGCGAGTCCCCGGGGGAACGCTGTTTCAGCGGAGTTTCTCGCCGCGCACCTCCTGGGAATGGAGTCGATAACGGAAGAGTGCGAACGGCCAAGCACCGCAAATCTGTTCCAGGAGGTCAAATAAGAAAAGCGAGGTGCCGCCGGGTCTGCCCGAGAGATAAGGGTTGCCTTTTCGGACGTTGGGAGTAAAAAGGGACCGACGGATTCTCCGATCACAGAGTTTTCCGGGTACACCTGTGAGGCTCCCCGCATCAAGAATCGACGGTGGAAGGAACCGCGAGGATAGATCAACCGGGAGGATACATGTCCTTTTTGCCTGAAAGCGTGACATCGGAACAGTGCAAGGATTCGGGCCTTGCCCTGGTTCTCATATGTCTGATCGCCTATTCCATAACCAGGGCTCAGATCCTGATCCCTCTGGCCATATTGTTCCTGGTCGCAGCCATGGCCTTTCCCGTGGTCTACCATCCTTTTGCCAGGCTGTGGTTCGGCCTCTCCCATGCGATCGGAACGGTGGTGTCAAAGGTGCTGCTGTCCATCCTTTTCTTCCTGATGGTCGTCCCCGTCGGTTTCATCAGGAGGGTCATCGGCAAGGACTCCATGCAGACCAGGGGGTGGAAGAAGGGTAAAACATCGGTCTTCAGGGTCAGACAGCATTCCTATTCGGGAAAAGACCTGGAGAACCCATATTGATTTGAAGGAGTAAGAAATGGAGTTGCTCAGAGATCTCTACGGTTTTCTGAAGGTGAGAAAGAAATACTGGCTGCTGCCGGTGACGATAATGCTGCTCCTTTTCGGGGTGCTGATCGTCATGACCAGCGGTTCGGCCATCGCGCCCTTTATCTACACGCTCTTTTAGGATAGACGAGCCATGTCCGAATCCATTCTCGGCATTTCTGCCTACTATCACGACAGCGCGGCGGCCATCATCGTTGACGGTGAGATCGTTGCCGCCGCCCACGAGGAGAGGTTTACACGGCAGAAGCACGATTCCTCCTTTCCCTCGAATGCCGTCGCCTATGTCCTTGACGAGGCCGGCATCGACCTGGAGGATGTCAGGGCCGTCGCCTTTTACGACAAACCCTACCTCAAGTTCGAGAGGCTCCTGGAGACCTATCACAGCTTTTCTCCAAAGGGTCTGAAAAGCTTCCTTTCCGCCATGCCCGTGTGGATCAAGGAAAAGCTTCTCATGCGGACGATGCTGAAGGAGGAGTTTGAGAAGTTCGGCTGCAGCCGCCCGAAGCTGTTGTTCCCCGAGCATCACCTCTCCCATGCGGCAAGCGCCTTTTTCCCCTCACCCTTTTCCGAGGCGGCCGTTTTGACGCTGGACGGTGTCGGGGAGTGGGCCACCACGACCATCGGCAGGGGGGAGGGAAACCGGCTGAGCATTGAAAAGGAGCTGGCTTTTCCCCATTCCCTGGGACTGCTGTATTCCGCCTTCACCTACTATTGCGGTTTCAAGGTCAACAGCGGCGAATACAAGCTCATGGGACTGGCGCCCTACGGCAACCCCGGTTCCGAGCAGGTCCGGGCCTACAGGGATCTCATCAACCAGAACCTGGTCGATGTGCGTGAGGACGGATCATTCCTTCTCAACATGGACTACTTCAATTTCGCCACCGGCCTCACCATGTGCAACGACCCGGCCTGGGAGAAACTCTTCGGCATCCCTCCCCGAAGGTCGGAGACGAAGCTTGACCAGAACTACATGAACCTTGCTCTGGCCATCCAGGAGGTGACGGAGGAGATCGTCCTCAAGCTCGCCAAAACGGCCAAGGATGTCACGGGAAGCGACTATCTCGTCATGGCCGGCGGTGTAGCGTTGAACTGTGTCGCCAATGGAAAACTGCTGCGAAGCGGGATTTTCGAGGACATCTGGATCCAGCCCGCATCCGGTGATGCCGGCGGAGCCCTGGGAGCGGCCCTGGCCGCATGGTACATCTGGATGGATCAGCCCAGAAACAACAGCAACCCGGGTAAGGACCTGATGAAAGGCGCCCTGCTGGGACCGGAATTCGATGAAAAGGACATATTGAAGGTCGCCAGGCGATACGGGGCATCTTTCAAAAAGTACGACGATTTTGACGAACTGTGCGGGGACGCGGCCAGGTTGATATCGGAAGGGCAGGTTGTGGGCTGGTTCCAGGGCAGGATGGAATACGGTCCGAGGGCCCTGGGAAACCGCAGCATTCTGGGGGACGCACGCCATCCCGAGATGCAGAAGAAGCTGAACCTTAAGATCAAGTACCGGGAGGGCTTTCGGCCCTTCGCCCCCACCGTGCTCGAAGAGTGCAACGGTGAGTATTTTGAACTGGACAGGCCGTCTCCCTACATGCTTCTCGTGGCCCAGGTGAGGAAGGAAAGGCAGACCCCGTTACCCGACGACTACTCAGAGATGGTCCTCTACGACCGCCTCTACTGGCTGCGGTCCGACGTGCCGGCCGTTACTCACGTCGATTGTTCAGCGCGGATACAGACAGTGAACAGGCAGGTCAACCCGCGTTACTGGGAGTTGATCAACCGCTTCAGGGAGCAGACCGGGTTCGGCGTCATCGTCAATACCAGTTTCAATGTCAGGGGTGAACCCATTGTCTGCACGCCGGACGACGCATATAGATGCTTCATGGGAACCGAGATGGATTACCTGGTGATGGGGGACTTCATTTTCAAGAAGGAGGATCAGCCGGAGTACGACAACAAGGACTATTGGAGGGGGAAATACGAGCTGGATTGAGGAACACGTTCCACCATTCCGGTCCGCGGCCGGAATGGGGGCGGCCTCGGGTGCCGGCCCTGACGGAACAGATGACCGGCAATGCCGGCAAAGCGAAGCTGAACCTCGACGGTACAGGCGGCCGCAAGGCCGCCTTCTTTCTGCCGGTCGGGTTTTTATCCGCCCGGTCAGGCCTTTCAAGGCCTTCCATCCCCACCGGCTTTCGATAGGGAGGGTCCTGAAGGAGAAGGCCCTCCGGATTGCGTTAACTTCAGATAAGTGTTAGTTTTCCCTCTCCCCAGGGGGGACATCCCGATTTCTCTGCGTTGCTCCTTTGGCCGATCACCCGGATATGCCCCCGGGGAATCTCCGTAAATTCATCGTCGATGGGCAGGGCCTGGGAGGTTATTCTTTTTCCAAAAAGCTGAAATAATACCCCAAAACCGGATCCGCCGTTTTCTCTGACTCTCGGCTGCTGGTCGACATTATGGAAGATAAAGACAGAACAAATATCATCCTGACCGGATTCATGGCCACCGGCAAGACCACCGTCGGCCGAACCCTGGCTTCGCAGCTCGGTTATGAATTTGTCGATACCGATGAACTGATCGAGACAAGGATCGGCATGACCGTTGCGGAATTCTTCAAGGAAAAGGGCGAGGCAGCCTTCCGGAAAATGGAGTCGGACCTTGCGAAGGAGCTTGCGGACAGGAGAGGCCTGGTCATATCGACCGGCGGCCGGTTCATGCTCGATCCTGACAATGCCTCCGCACTGGGCAGGACCGGGCGGGTTTTCTGTCTGGTGGCGACGCCGGAGGAGATCCTTCAGCGCGCCGAGGGCGACAGCCATGTCCGTCCGCTGCTTCAGGTGCCCAATCCGTTGGAGAATATCGTCGAACTGCTCCAGCAGCGAAAGGAGGGTTACGGACAGTTTCTCCAGCTTGTCACGTCAGAAAAAACCCCGGAAACCCTCGCCGGAGATTTAGCGGGCATCCTGGTAGGGGGGGCGGACGTCCGTCTTCCCATCGCGGCACCTCACGACCGGTACGAGTTCATCGTCGGCGGAGGGCTCCTGCCGTTTCTCTCCCACCTGGCGGGAATTGACGGTCCCATAGCCATCATTACCGACGACAATGTCGGCCCCCTGTACGGTAAAAGCTGCGGTTCGGTGGATGTTGTAGTCACAGTGCCGCCGGGCAGGCAGAATAAAAACCTGGCAACAGCTCAATCGATCTACGAGAGACTGCTTGGAGCGGATTTCGACCGCACCGGAACGATCATCGCCCTCGGCGGTACGGTGATCACCGAACTCGCCGGCTTCATCGCCGCAACCTATATGCGGGGTGTCGATTGTGTTCAGTGCCCCACCAGCCTGCTGGCCATGGTGGACACCAGCATCGGCGGCAAGACCGGGATTGATCTGCCGCATGCGAAGAACCTGGTCGGTGTCTTCAAACAGCCGAAAACCGTGATAGCCGACATCGCCACCCTGCAGAGTCTGCCTCCCCGTGCGTTTGCATCCGGAATGGCCGAAGTGATCAAGCACAGCCTCATCGCCGATTCCGATCTCCTCCACAAGATCGAGTCGGGTAACTGGATCCAGATCACAGGTGGGATATATCAGCAGCCCTCGGAGCTTCAGGCGCTGGTCGCCCAGGCGATCCAGGTCAAGATCAACATCGTCCAGGAGGATCCCTTCGACCACGGTCGAAGGGCGGTGCTCAATTTCGGACACACCTTCGCCAACGCCATCGAACGCCTCAGCCATCACCGGATCAGTCACGGCGAGGCCGTGGCTATGGGGATCGTTGCCGCTACGAACCTCTCGGCGCATCTGGGCCACTGTCCGGCAGACCTGCAGGAGAGGATAGAGGCGGTTATGGCTTCGGCGGGGCTCCAGACGCGGATCCCGGCGGAGTTGGCCTCTGATCAGCTGCTTCTGGCCATGCGGAGCGACAAGAAGAAACAGGCCGGAAAGCTGCGATATGTCCTGATAAAGGACGTCGGAGATGTGTTCATCACCGATCAGGTCCCGGAAGAAGCGGTTCTTTCCGCCCTCGCCGACCTGAAATCCTGAGGGCAGGGCAGGGAAGTCGTGATGAGGCAACGCACCTGGACCGGGGAGGGAAACGATTTCATCGCGGCCATCGAAGGCACTTCCTTCGGAAATGCGGTCCCATCCCCTTTCGAAAAGACCTCCCCCTGACCATGACTGCGAGAGTTGTTCCCGTTGAGCTGGGTGAACGGTCCTACTCCATCCACATAGGAAGCGGGGCCTGGCGCCTTCTGGAGGAGCATCTTCGGGGACGGGATCCGGCCGGCAGGGTTATGATCGTGACCGACGAGCGGGTGAACTCCGTTTATGGCCGCCGCATCGGAGAGCTTGGGGAAGCCTCGAAACCACCCGCCGTCGTTGCCGTTGTCCCGGAGGGAGAGGGGAGTAAATCCTTCGCCCACCTGGAGGACCTGTGCAGAAAGATGGCCGGTGCCGGACTGGACAGGAGTTCCCTGGTCGTTGCACTGGGAGGCGGAGTCGTGGGGGACCTCGCGGGCCTGGCTTCCTCTCTTTTCGTTCGCGGGATCAGGCTGATCCAGGCCCCGACGACCCTGCTGGCCATGGTCGACAGCAGCACCGGGGGCAAGACCGGCATCAACCTTCCGGAGGGCAAGAACCTGGTCGGCACCTTCCATCAGCCGGAAGCGGTGTTTGCAGACACCGACGTCCTGAGGACCCTCCACCCGAGGGACTGGTACTCCGGCATGGCCGAGGTGATCAAGATCGCCCTGACCCTCGATCCGGAACTCTTCCTCTATCTCGAGGAGGTCACCGATCTGGGACCCGACGGGGACGTGGACATCGCCCGCGTTGTGACCTCGGCCTGCCGGAGAAAAGCGGAGATCATTGAGGCCGACGAGTGGGAGTCGGGGCCCCGCCTGATCCTTAATTTCGGACACACCCTGGCCCATGCCCTGGAAGCGTCCATGAGTTACGGTGAGATACGCCACGGAGAGGCGGTCCTTCTGGGGATGAAGGCCGCCCTGGCCCTGTCAAAGCGGATCTGCGGGTTGCCGGATGACCAGTTCGACCGCGCCGTGCGGGTCCTTGGCAGGATACCCGTTCCCGAGGTGAAGTTGGAGGAGGACCTGCTCGGATACATGACCAGGGACAAGAAACGGTCGGAGGGGCGGGTTCAGTCCGTGCTCCTGGAGGCGATCGGCAGGTGCCGGATCGTACCTCTCGATGATCCGGGAGAGCTCGTCAGATCCCTGAGTTCGTTTCATTCAGAGGGATAGGTGTGCTGTACGGCATTGGTTCGACTGCCGAGCTCAATGGCCTTCGCCCCGTCTCCAGGGCGAGGAAAAATTATTCCTTGCCCAGCAGGAAGGAGAGTCGGCGGGCGGATTCTTCCAGAGGGGGCAGAATTTCCACCTGCCTTTCCGGTGTCAGACGCTGTGCCGGTCCGCCGACGTGGATCGCGTAGGTCACATTGGACTCATGATCGAAGATCGGTGCGGCTATGGAAACGGCGTTCTGCACGACTTCGCCCTCGCTGACGGCGTAACCTCTTCGGCGTATTGAATCCAGTTCCCGCTCCAGGTCCTTCTTTGCAATGATGGTTCTCGAGGTGTATTTTCTCAGAACCCGATCCTCCAGGAACCGGTTTTTTATGTTCTCGGGGGCCCAGGCCAGGAGGACCTTTCCCGGTGCCCCAGCATGGAGCGGCAGGGGCTCCCCTTCGCTGACGGAGTACCTCAGGGAGGAGGGCCCGACCTTCTGGATAACGCAGAAACGGGTCATCCCTTCCCTCATGAAGATCGCCGCAGATTCCCCGGTAGAATGGACGAGTTCCTCGAGGACGGGCTGGGCTGACTTGAACAGGCTGTGGGATTCCTCGTAGATCTTGCCCAGGATCATGACCCTGGGGCCCAGCTGATAGGTGGCCCGCGACGTCTTCACCAGGAAGCCCTGGGCGATCAGCGTGCCGCACAACCTCATGATGCGGCTTTTGTAAAGGCCCGTTATCTCGCTCAGCGCCTTGAGGGACAGCTCCGGCTCGCCGGCGGAGAAACAATTAAGAATGGTCAGGGCCTTGGCGACGGTATCAACCTGACGGTCCGATTCCCTGACCCGCTTCTCAACTTTTTCAACCATCGACGGCTCCTGTAAGAACCCTGCTCATGCGGCCCGGAAGGGAACGGCCCAGCTTCTCCTCAAGCATGCCGACCACCCTGCACACGCCTTCCAGGTCGATGCCGGTGGCAATGCCCATCGATTCGAACATGTTGACGGCGTCTTCGGTGGGAACGTTCCCCGCGGCCCCCTTGACGAAGGGACAGCCGCCCAGGCCTCCGGCGGCGACGTCGAAAATGCGGACGCCCGCCTCAAATCCGGCCAGCATGTTGGCCAGCCCCAGGCCGGCCGTGTCGTGCAGGTGAAGGGAAACGCTGGCCCCGGGAAGCTCTCTGATCACCCTGTCGGAAAGACGGCGGACAGATCGGGGGTTGGCCATTCCTGCGGTGTCGGCCAGGTTGACCTCAACGGCTCCCGCCCGGGCCATTCGGGTGACGCCCTCAAGGACCCTGTCGGGGTCCACGACCCCCTCGTAGACGCAGCCGAAGCTGCACTGGTACCCCGCCCGGACCAGGATGCCTTCTCCGGCTGCGCGGGCGATAAGTTCCGTCATAGAGTCCAGGGCCTCGTCGGCCGGTTTTCCCGCGTTTTTCCGGCTGTGGGTGTCGCTGGCGGAAACGGACATGCTGAGATGCCCGACTCCGCAGGCCAGGGCCCGGTCAAGCCCCTTTTCGTTCAGCACCAGGGCGGAGACCACCGTTTTCTCGGTTCGGCCGATGGCCCGGACAAGCTCGTCGGTGTCGGCCATCTGCGGCACGATCTTCGGATGGACGAAGGACCCCACCTGGATCCGCTTTATTCCAGACCCCTCAAGAAGGCGAAAAAGGTGGAGTTTCTCCTCGAGGCTGAAGATGCGGGATTCCATCTGAAGCCCGTCCCGCAGGGCCTCATCCTCCAGCAGCAGTTCCCCGTTCTGTTTTCCTTTGTCCATCGGTCTCCCCCGTGGCCGGGCGTGGCTACCCGATGGACACCAGGACCTTGATCCGGTCCGGTGAGTTGAACGTCTTGATGGCACCGTCCAGGTCTTCCAGGCCGACGACATCCGAGATCAGGGGTTTGGGATCGATCCGGCCGGACTCAAGCAGCTCGAGAACGCCCGGAAACTCGTCGGTGTAGATCATTGAACCTACGAGGGTAAGCTCCTTGCGCACGATGGGGGTGGTGGGGACGGGGTGCGCCTCTGCGGGCAGGCCCAGCAGGGCGATCCGCGCTCCCGGCGCGGCGAACTCGATGGCGTCCGCCAGTCCCGAAGGAGCGCCGCTCGTCTCGTAGATCAGGTCGAAGGAGGACGGCTGCATTGTCTCATTTCCACCGACAAGGAAAGCGCTGTCGGCCCCCATTTTTCTGGCCAGGGCTAGGTGCTCTTCCTGGAGGTCCGAAACGTTCACCCCGGCACCCTCCAGCTTTACGAGGAGGAGTGTCATCAGCCCGATGACCCCGGCGCCGATGATCAGGACACGGACCCTCGGTGCGGGAGACAGGACCTTGACGCCATGGGCCGCCACCGCGAGGGGCTCGGTGAGGACCGCGGTCCTGTCGTCGAGCCCCTCCGGGACGGGCCACACGTATCTTGCGGGGACCTTGACGTACTCGGCGAACACACCATTGGTATCGATCCCCAACCGGACCTTGCCGGAACAGATGTTGTCGAGCCCGGAATCACATAGGTCGCAGTCCCAGCAGGCGAAATTGGGCTGGATAACGACCCTCTGGCCGGCAGTGACCGTCGAAACGCCGGGGCCGATCCTGTGGACGGTCCCCATACCCTCGTGTCCCGGTACGACCGGCAGGGGGACACCGAATTTGCCGTGGTACAGGGAATAATCGGAGCCGCACACGCCGGCCAGGGTCACGGCGATGACAACCTCTCCCGACCCCGGTACCGGATCAGGGACCTCACCGATAGCCAGGTTGGCGGTGCTGCTCAGAACAGCTGCTTTCATGGCGTGTCCTCCGTGAAGGTTATCTGGTCCAAGTCGGGGCCCGGTATTTCCTGCCGGCAATCCACCGGGCCCCATATGGCGTAAACAGTATCACGTTCCTTACAGTAGGACAATGTGGCCGTCACGGCTGGGAGCTTCTGACGGGCAATAACGGACACCATGGCCCGCGGGACATCGGCGTCTCCTTCGATGGAAGTATGATGTCCTTTTACTTCATCCCGATTTCCGGACAGCAAAGCAGTCCCAACAGGGTCCTGAAATTGCGTTCGGGTCCCTGTATAATTTAACCATAACAGGATAAAGGCATCGGGGACCGGGCCCGAGGCGGGTTCCAATAAAAAACGTTTGACAAAGGTGAACAAGGTTTTTTATTCTATAAGATGTATACGGTGTCCTATTTGTTAGGATACCTATTCCCTTTTTAACTCCGTGATCTGGAAGAGAATCCTTTGGGCGGTCTGGAGCGGTGTCCGAACCGGGAGCCCTTCCGGCGGCCGTGTTTCGGGTCTGCCGGTCGTCTGCAGGTTACGGAAAGCACCTCCCCGGGTGGATCCTCTTCAGGGAAAGGTCAGGAGATATCTCTTCATTGGAGACTTCGAAGGCTTGTCAGGGTCATCCGGAGGTCACCGCTGATTCCTGCCGGGCCCTCTCCACATAAACGGGAAGGTTAAAGACGGATTTTTAAAAGGAGGAAGAGATGGAAGGTACAGTCAGGAAAGTGATGAAGTACGTGAGCCTCGCGGCGGTCATCGCCCTGGCGCTCGCACCCGCCGCCATGGCTGCGACCACGATCAAGCTGGCCCACGTGGACCCGGCCGAGTGGCAGTCTTCAAAAAAGGGTGCAGCAAGTGTGATCTTCAAGAACATCGTCGAGGGTGAGAGCGACATGAAGGTCGAGCTCTTTCCGGCCAAGGCCCTCGGGGATGAAAACGACCTCGTGCAGCAGATGCAGGACGGCACCCTTCAGATGGCCCTGGTTTCCGGAGCCATGGCCAAGGTCTGCAAGGTGGCCGACGTTCTCAACATTCCCTACACTTTCCCTTCGGCACCCGTCGCCTGGGATGTTATGGACGGTTCATTCGGAAGGGAACTGGCCGACTATTGCCTGAAGAAATCCGGGCTGCGCACCCTGGCCTACGGTGAAACCGGGTACCGCAACTTCACCAACGGCAAGCGGGAGATAAAGACTCCGGCTGATATGAAGGGTCTGAAGTTCCGCGTCCAGCCGATCCCCCTTTACGTGGAGATGGTCAAGGGCCTGGGCGGTGAACCGGCGCCCATCGCCTGGTCGGAGCTTCCCAACGCCCTGGCCACCGGTGTCGTTGACGGGCAGGAAAACCCTGTCGGCGTTATCTACAACAACAAGCTGCACAAACTGCAGAAGTACATGACCCTGGACGGGCACGTTTACGCAGTGGACTTCATCCTCATCAGCGAGGAGTTCTTCAAATCCCTCTCGGCCAAGGATCAGGCCCTGGTCAAGAAGGCCGCGCGCACGGCGGGTCTCATGGGGCGCGCCATCCAGCAGTTCAACACTGCGGAGGGCGTGACCAAGGTGGTCGCCGAGGGGATGCAGGTCTACTCGCCCTCATCAGGCGAACTCAAGCAGTTCAAGGATGCCGCCCAGCCGGCCGTGGTCAAGTGGCTCCGAGGCGAACTTGGAGACGAAGCCGAGTGGGTCGATAAACTGCAGAAAGCTGTGGCCGAGGCGGAAAAGAATCAATAAAATCCCTGTCCCGAAACCTTTCCCCGGGCGACACCCGCCCGGGGAAAGGTCGTTTCACGAACTCATCCTTTGAACCGGACCGACCCCAAACCTCAAAGGGCGCAGCATGTACCGGTCAGCAGTTCAAAAAACCTCCCGATTTTTTACCACCCTCTGCGCCGGAGGCGCCTCCTTTTCCATGGCGGCCATTTTCGCCATCATCCTCTTTAATTCCCTGCGGCGCTACCTGTTCGGCAAATCCCTCGAGTGGGGAGAGGAGCTGCCTGTCTTCATAGCCATCTATGGTTTCTTGTTCGGGGCGGCCTACGCCTACATGCAGGACCGTCACGTCCGCTTCACCATTCTTATCGCCTTTTTACCGAGGCGTCTCATCGGAAGGCTGTACATGCTCCTGGACCTCGTTATGGTGGGGATCGGGAGTCTCATGGCATGGTCCGGCTGGCAGTTCGTCCTGAAAAGGGGCGGGATGGAAACATCCGGGCTTATAGGCCTGGCGAAGGATCTTGTCGAAGCCACCGGGTGGAAGTGGATGATCTGGTTGGGGCACTTCTATCCCTACCAGGCGGCCATGATCCTGGGGGGACTGCTGCTTCTCATCGCGGCGCTGTTGAAATTCCTGGAACGGGTAACGGAAGGGGAATGGATGGCTCCTGCCGACCGTCCGGAAACCAGACCGCAGGGTGGATAGGTCATGGTTTATCTGATCCTGCTGATCGGCCTGGTAATCGGCCTTCCGGTTGCCTTTTCCATCCTGGCCGCCCTGTTCTATTTCATGGCTGTGGGGGAATTCCCCTATACCCTGCGCATTGTCGCCACCCAGATGTACGGCGGTATGAAATCCTTTCCCCTTCTGGCCATCCCGCTGTTCATCCTCGCCGGTGAACTGATGAACGAGTCCGGCATCACCACCCGGATCATCTCATTCACCACCCTGCTGGTCGGCCGCTTCCGCGCCGGACTGGCGGTGGTCAACATCTGGGCCTCGGTGATCTTTGCCGGCCTGTCCGGGTCGGCGGTGGCTGACACCTCCGCCATTGGACGCATCTTCATCCCGGAAATGGAAAAACGGGGCTACCCCCGGGACTTTTCCGCCGCCGTCACCGCGGCTTCCTCCGTCATCGGCCCCATCATCCCTCCCAGTATCCCCGTGATCATCTACGCCCTGACCGTAACGGGTGTCTCCGTTCCCGGGCTGTTCCTGGGAGGGATCGGCCCCGGCCTCCTGCTGGCCACCCTCCTGTCCATATATGTCATGATCTTCGCTGGTCATTTTGAAAAGCCTGCCGAGGGGACCACCAGGGGATCCCTGTTCAACACCCTGATACAGGGGATCATCCCCCTCTTCATGCCGGTGTTCGTGGTCGGCAGCATACTCATGGGAGTGGTCACCCCGACGGAGGCGGCCTGCTTCGCCGTCGCCTATGCCCTGGTGGTGGGTTTATTTATCTTTCGGGAACTGAAGGTCAAGGATCTGCCGGGGATCTTCGGCCGTTCCATGCGCGACACGTCCACGATCCTGATGGTCATCGGAGCGGTGTCCGCCGCCAACTGGCTCATGACCTACAACCGGGTTCCCAACATCATCACCGATTTCGCCCTGGAGTTCATGACAGCCAAGTGGATGTTCCTCATCTCGTCCATGATCCTGTTCCTTATTGTCGGCCTTTTCCTCGAGGGGATCGCCGCCATGCTCGTTCTCGTGCCGATCATCCATCCGATTGCCGTGTCCATGGGGATCGACCCCACACATTTCGGTATCCTGGTGGTCTTTAACCTGATGATCGGCCTGATCACGCCGCCCATGGGACTGTGCCTTTTCGTCGCCGATTCCGTGGCGCAGGTGGGTCTGGGGCGTTTGATCCGTCAGATCTTCCCCCTGTTTTTAGTGGAAGTGCTGGCCCTCATCATCATCATGTTCACCCCGGCCACCGTGGTCTGGATACCCAGGTACTTTGGCTTCTGAGATGGTCCTTTTTTGAGTCCGTCCATTTCACGAAGACAAGCAGCTCGAGAAGATGCTCGAGACATAATTTGCGGAGGTTGTCGTGAAAGATCTGGTTTCCCATCAACTGGTCAGATACCTTGAGCACCGCGGCGTCGAGTTCATTTTCGGTCTGTGCGGGCACACCAACATAGCGTTTCTGGCTGCCCTGGAGAAGAGCTCCATCCGTTTTATCAACGTCCGTCACGAGCAGATCGCCGCCCACGCTGCGGACGGCTACGCCCGGGCCAGCAGGAAGACCGCCGTCGTCCTGACCCACCTGGGTCCTGGGATAACCAACGCCGTGACCGGAGTGGCCAACGCGGCCCTGGACTGCATCCCCATGGTGGTCATTGCCGGAGACGTTCCCAGTCACTATTACGGCAGGCACCCCCACCAGGAGATCAACCTCCACTTCGATGGGAGCCAGTGCGAGATATACCGTCCATTCTGCAAGAGGGTCTGGCGGGTGGAGCGGCCCGAACTCCTGCCTGGGATCATGGAGAGAGCTTTCACGCTGGCCGCGAGCGGCCAGCCCGGCCCCGTCCTCGTGGATGTGCCCATGGACATCCTCTCCATGAAGATGGATGCGGCCGATTTCGACCGGCTGCGGGGAAATACCCAGACCCTGGGAAAGCCCTCCATAGACGACGAAACCGCCGGGCGGATCGTTGACCACCTCGCTCAGGCGGAAAGGCCGGTGCTTTACGTCGGGGGGGGCATCGTGCTGGCCGGCGCTGCGCAGGAGCTGAGAGAGTTCGTGGACCACCTCCAGATCCCGGTGGCTCACAGCCTGATGGGAAAGGGCGCCCTGCCCGACGACCATCCTTTGACCCTTGGAATGACCGGTTTCTGGGGTACCCAGTACACCAACGACGCGTGCCGGAACGCGGATTACATCATGGCCCTGGGGGCCCGGTTCAAGGAAGCCGACAGCAGCTCGTGGTACCCCGAGTACACCTTCAGCATCCCCGAGACCAAGCTCATCCACATCGACATCGAACCCGGCGAGATCGGAAGGAACTACGCCACCGAGATCGGTGTCGTCGCTGACCTGAAGATGGCGCTATCCGCTCTGACCCGTGTCGCACGCGAGAAATACCCGGACGGGGTCCGGAAACAGAAGCTTGTCGAGGAGATCGCGGGCCAGCGCGAGGAATTCAAGGCGCGCAACCGGGATATGGAACAGAGCGATGCTTTCCCCATGATGCCCGAGCGGATCCTCTCGGAACTGAGGGAGGTCCTTCCCAGGGATGCCATCCTGACGACCGACGTGGGCTGGAACAAGAACGGCGTGGGCCAGCAGTTCCCCATCTACGAGCCGGGAAGCATCCAGATCACAGGCGGCCTGGCGACAATGGGGTTCGGCGCCCCGGCGGCCATTGGGGCAAAACTGGCGCAGCCCGACAAGGTGGTCGTGGCGCTGGTGGGCGACGGCGGGTTCGGCCAGAACCCGGCCATGCTGGCCACCGCCAGAGCGGAAGGGGTGGCGGCCGTGTGGATCATCATGAACAACGACGCCTTCGGCACCATAGCCGGTCTGGAGAAAGCACATTTCGGAACCACCTTCGGCACCGTCTTCAGGAAGGACGGAGAGTCCACATCACCGGATTACGCCGACCTGGCAAGGGCATATGGTGTGAAGGGTGTCAGGATCCAATCTGCGGATCAGTTCAGGCCGGCGCTGGAGAGGGCCATCGGGGAAAATGCACCCGTGGTCATCGACGTGCCCATGATCAACAACCCGACGCCGACCACCGGGCACTGGAACATCCTGGACATCTACTCCCCTGACAAGGACATCTCCCACGTTAGCACCGACAGCTGATCGTAAGCCCCTCTCCGATCAGTGCTCGCGACCGGAGCCATGGAGGAGGATCGCTTGCCGGGTCTGGCGGACCGGTGGATTCAGGCAACCGGGGGCATGCCCCCCGAACCTGGAGGCATGGTGGCCATCGCCCCAGATCTGTCCCGGAATATGCAGAGCCTGACGCCCCGTGTCCGGTTCGTCGACGTCTTTACCGCCAAGCGGGGGTATTTTCTCCGGGCCGGCGGCCGGCGGCCGATATAAAGATGGGGGACCTACCTTTTTTCTCCCATGAGCCGGGAGATCTCTCCGGTGGCGTCGAGGAGTTTTTCCACCAGACCGGGCAGGATCTGCTCCGAGAACCGTTGCACCGGGCCCACCAGGCAGAGGGCCGCAGGGACCTTTCCTTCAAAATCGAAGACCGGGGCGGCAACGGCAGCCACTCCCAGTTCCATCTCCTCCCGGTTGACGCTGTAGCCCCGTTCCAGTATGTTGCCGCACTCCTGTTCGATCCACCTTCGGTCAGTGATCGTCAAAGGCGTGACGGACTCAAGCGGTCTGCCCAGGATACTGTTTCGGGTCTCTTCCGAAGCGTGGGCAAGCAGGACCCTGCCAATGGCGGTGGCGTGAAGCTGCATGTAGTCGCCCTCATTGATGGCGAAGTAAAGCCTTGAGGGGCCGTATTCCCTGGCCAGACAAATGGACCTGTCTCCCTCCAGGGCGAAAAGTGCCGCCGACTCCCCCGCAGATTCTGCAAGCCGACCCATTATGGTGCGGGCCACGGAGATCAGGGTGTTGGTCCTTTCGTACACCTTTCCCAGGACCAGGAGCTTGGGACCCAGGCGGTAGCTGGAATATGAAGTGCGCACCAGGTAGCCGCACTCGAGCAGGGTCATGCAGAGCCTGTGGACCCGGCTCTTGTAAAGGCCGGTTTTTTCGCACAGCTGCTTCAAGGTCTGTTCCGGTTCGCCCGCCGTGAAGCACTCGAGGATGCCCAGCGCCCTTGCCACCGTGTCGACCCTGGGTACGGAAGGGCGGGGGCCGTTCAGGATATCGCCTTTTTTTGTCCTCTTCATCGACTCTCCGGATCATGCTGATATATTAAAGGAGAGGGGTTTAAATGAGGCCGGCGTTTTCAGGGCCGTTCGCAGAGCAGGGCCTCATGGTCCGGGATAACAGGATAGTGATCCTATTATATGAGATCTGGGCTCAATTGGAACCGGTTGCGTATTGACAAGGGGATTTCTTTGTTCCATATTATTTTTGTTCTGCATAGCAGAACGTCAGACCTATTATTAGACTTTTTCCGGCTGGGCAGCTGTCTTGATCTCCTTCAATAGACATCCGGAATGGCGTTGCGTACGGGTCCCCGGGCAAGTACGGCATTATATCACTTCGCGAACAGGGAGACCCCTATCTGTAAACAAGGGGGCACCATGAAAAAAGTTCTGGTTCTGCACGGAATAAATCTGAACATGTTCGGTAAGAGGGACCCGGCGCAGTACGGGACGGTCACCCTGGCCCAGATAGACGAAGAGGTGAAGGTCTTCGGCCGGGAACTGGGGCTTGAGGTTGACTGCTTCCAGACCAATCATGAGGGTGAGATGGCACAGCGGATCCACGATGCCCACACGGACGGGACGTCCGCGGTGCTCATCAATGCCGGAGCCTGGACCCATTACAGCTACGGCATCGCCGACGCCCTGGCCATTCTGGAGGTGCCCGTTATCGAGGTCCACATGTCCCATGTGCACGGGAGGGAGGAATTCAGACATCATTCCGTGTTCGCGCCCGTCGTGAAAGGGGTGGTGAGCGGCCTCGGGGTGGACAGCTATAAAATGGCTCTCCGGGCCGCAGCCAACCTTCTGAGTTAAGGGTTCTGCGGAATGGGCATGCGATTGCTCTCGCTGCGGACAATGAATAACAGGACCTTTTGAACCGAGGGAAAATCCCGATACCGGACCGGATCCCGGATAAGGAGGCGGCATTGGAGATCAAGATCATCAACACGTTCAAGAATGCTGAGCAGATCTGGCTGGGCCTTGACCAGGAGGGTTACCGTCGGAAGGTCTTCCGCGCGGTGGATCACGCCCAGATAGGCGCTGAGCGGATCGTGGCGGGACTGACCATCTTCGAGCCGGGTGAGCGCTGCGCACCCCATTCCCATCCCGGTTCCGAGGAGATCAATTTTGTCGTGAAGGGCGGAGGGCTGGCCATCGACGTGGACAACAACAGGGAGACGAGGTTCAAACTGCACGATTTCATGTGGATACCGGACGGAGTCGAGCACATCCACTACAACGACATGGAAGAACCCCTCTGGCTCCTGTGGGCCTATGCTCCGCCCGGGCAGTTGCCCACCAGATAGGTGGCTGGGATGAACGGATCCCCCTCCTGAGGAAAAGAGGGGCGCGGGTATGTAGGCGGAGACATCCGCCCGCGCGGTTTACATCGCCTGGTTGTCAGGAGAGTCGAGATGGCTAGACCGATCACGGATGAGGAAAGGCAGTACGCTCAGGAACTCCTCGCAAAGGCCAGGGCGGCGATGAAAGCGGTCGAGGATTACAGCCAGGAGACCGTGGACAGGCTGTGCCGGGCGTTGGGCTGGGCGACAGCCAACGAGAAGACGTTTGCCCGTGTGGCCCGGATGGGAGTGGACGAGAGCGGTATCGGGGACAGGGAAGGACGGGTGGCCAAGCGGTTCAAGATCATGGGGATCCTGCGTGACATCCTGAGGGAGAAGAGCGTGGGCGTCATCGAGGAGCTTCCCGAAAAGGGTATCGTGAAGTACGCCAAGCCGGCCGGTGTCATCGCCGCCCTCGTCCCCACCACCAACCCGGAACTGACCCCTCCAGGGGTAGGGATCTTCGCTGCGAAATGCAAGGATGCAGTCATTTTTTCCCCCCATCCGAGAAGCAAGGACACGACCATGGAGATGGTCCGTGTCATGCGGGAAACACTTAAAAAACACGGTGCCCCGGAGGACCTCTTCCAGTGTGTGGTGAGGCCGAGCATCCCCCTGTCCCAGGAACTCATGTCCATCTGCGACCTGACCATTGCCACAGGAGGAATGGCCATGGTCAGGGCGGCCTACAGCTCGGGCAAGCCTTCCTACGGCGTGGGCGCTGGAAATTCCACGATGGTCATCGACGAGACAGCCGACATCGAAGAGGCGGCCCGCAACACACGCATTAGCAAGACCTCGGATTTCGGTTCAGGATGCTCCGCGGACGGCAACCTTCTCGTGGAGGCCTCCCTTTACGACGCCTTTTTGAGTCGGCTCCAGGTGGAGGGTGGATATCTTGCTTCCGACGAGGAGAAGGCGAGGCTGGAAGCCGCCATGTGGGACGCCCAGGGGAACAGGATCGTGGACACGGTGGCCCGATCGCCCCAGGATATGGCGGCGGCGGCCGGGTTTTCCATCCCCGCGGACAGGAAGTTCATCATCGTGAAGGAGGATCGGATCGGTAAGGAGTACCCCTTTTCCGGGGAGAAGCTGACCACCGTTCTGGCTATCTTCAAATACAGCGGTTTTGACAACGTCCTGGAAATGGTCAAACAGATCTACGAGGTGGGCGGTAAGGGGCACTCATGCGGCATCTACTCCTTCGACGACGACCATATCCACCGCCTCGCCCTTGTGGCCCCCGTGAGCAGGATCATGGTGCGCCAGCCCCAATCGAAGGCCAACGCGGGGTCCTTCACCAACGGCATGCCCATGACCTCAAGCCTGGGTTGCGGCATCTGGGGGGGCAATATCACCAACGAGAACATCCACCTGAAGCATTACATGAACGTCACGTGGGTGGCCCGGCCCATCCCGGAGGACAGGCCGTCCGAAGAGGAACTCTTCGGGGAATTCTACAACACCGAGACTCTCTAGCCGCACCGCCGACCCTCCAACCTTATCCAAATGAGCATATCCGTTACCCTTGGCGCGGATGGAGAGAAGGTGGTTCCCTTCAGGAGCAGGCTGGCGCCCCTCCTGTTCATGACGGTCATCTTTCTCTTCAATTTCCTGGCGCGGTTCATCTGGGGACCTCTGCTGGTGCCCATCGAAAGGGATCTGGGTATCAGTCACACGGGAGCCGGTTCCCTCTTCTTCCTCATAACCATCGGCTACATGGTGGGACTGCTGATCTCGGGTTACGTCTCCCAGAGGTTCTCCCATCCGGGGGCCATAGGGCTCTCGTGTGTCTCCTGCGGCATCGTCCTCGCCGGGGCCTCGATGGCGGACTCCCTTCTCTTCCTGGCGATCTCGATGGTCCTTGTCGGATTGGCCACCGGGATCTACCTCCCGTCCGCCATCCCGTCCCTCACCTACGGTCTGGCTCCGGGGGATTACGGTAAGGCCTACTCCTTTCACGAGGTCTCACCGAGCCTTTGTTTTATAATCGGTCCCATCCTGGCCGAGGTCATGCTCCGTCATTATCCCTGGGAGAGGGTCCTGCTGCCGGTGGCCGGGGGGATCTTCCTGCTGGGGATTATCTACCTCCTTCGACCCGTCACCGGCAGGACCTACGGCGAGGCGCCCTCGTCGAAGAGCGTCCGGCGCGTCCTGTCCGAAAGGAGATACTGGTTCCTGCTCTTCATATTCATGCTGGGGGCCGGCGCCAACGTGGGGGTGTACGCCATGCTGCCCCTCTATCTTCAGGCAGGCAGGGGTCTGGACCAGACGACGGCCAACACCCTCCTGTCCATGTCCCGGATTGCAGCCATCTTCTCGCCCTTCATTGTGGGGTGGGCGACGGACCGCTTCGGGCCGAGAAGGCTGTTGGCGGCGATCATGGTCCTCAACGGTGCGGCCACGGCGATGCTGGGCGTGGGACCCGAGCGCCTCTTCAGGGGCGCCCTTTTCATCCAGCCCATGCTGTCCACGGCCTTCTTCCCTCCCATCTGGACCATCCTGTCGGAGATCGTCCATCCCAGGTCGCGGAACCTTGGGGTTTCCCTTATCGTCCCTCCTGCCTTCATCATGGGAGGCGGTGTTCTTCCCACGGTCATTGGGGCCTTCGGCGATGCCGGCATGTTCCCCGTCGGCTTCATCCTCTGGGGGGTCATGACCTTCCTGAGCGTCGTTGCGGTGGTTTACACCCATTCCCCGGCTACCCCCCCTCCAGACAGGTCTCCGCCTGACGCATCGCGGGGGTAACGAAAGGTATCCTTCCTCGACGGGGATGACAGTGGGAGATGAACGACGGTGAAGTGTGCCTGCAGGAGATTACAGGTCTGGTCTGACCGGAACAATGTGGCATGATCCATGGTACGAGCGGGCAGGATCCCCGACGCCTGGCGGCTACCCTGCCCTCCACTCTTTTCCCCCCCCATCTCCCTATCGGAGGTATAATTGAACTAGGCCAGATTGGGGGTCGATAACCTGCCAGAAAACCGGTCAATCCGCATTATTCAGCTGTATCAGTCTGTAAAAAAATCCGGGCGTCCTGCGTCCGGAAAGGATGGGGGGGTATGAGAAATGAAGCGCTTGTTGATTCTGGCAACGCTGATCGCGGCGCTGACGACGGTACCGGCGCCCTTGGCCATGGCCATTGAAGGGGAGCCTGAACTGTTCTTCAGGGGGGGCCTCGAGGAGGCGCTCATTCGAGAGGGCGGGGTCAGAGCCGTTGAGGTTGAACCCGAACTGGTCCTCTGGGAGGACTGCGTCGTATTCGGCCGCATCGAGGGGCACAGGGTCGTCCCCGCCAACGTCAGATTCACTTCCGATGCCGACATGTGGCACCCGCCGCTCATCGAACTGGGAGGGTTTGAGATCTACAGCCCACACACCGGACAGACCTACACGGTGGAACTGGACGAGGAGGGATATTTCTGCCTGCGGGCCGATTCCGGTTATTACGTTCTCCAGAGAGGGGACCCGGCGGGCTCGAAGCATGTCTTTGACGCCTTCATCGTCCCGCTGGGAAAGGTCGTCAACCTGGGAACCTACCGGGTTCAGACGAAATCACCGAAGATCACCGACGAGGGGGACTGGCAGTTCTGGTCAGAGGGTGACAACCTCACTTCCGGCCGTCTCGTCCACGTCACGGCCGATTCGTGCTATGACGAGTGCGAGGAGTGGTTCTCGAGGTGTCACAAGGAGATCTACGACAGGTACCGTAGCGCCCTCTACAGACGCTGAGCGGGACCGCGGCGAAGGATCGTTAACCGATCAGCGGATCAGGGGGCTGCACCCCCTGATCCGTTTGCGGCGATACGTTCTGCCGCGGGAGTTCGCCTGCCGTCCGCCGCCCGGCTATTCCTTGCCGGTTAGATGCCCGTCATACCAATCCTGGCCGGCATCCCTGATGACCTCCCTCACCCTCTTCGCCCCCATCTTCTCTTCCTCGAGGAGGGCCTGGGCGAGTTTCTTCACCTGATGCCACCTCCAGGGTGCGGAGAGAATCCCCTCCACCCGGGTTTCCAACCACTCGCGGTATTTTTCCGCTTCTCTGTCGCTGCCGGCAAAGTATCCGATCAGGCAGCGGGCTGTGCCGTAGTCCGACCCCTCCTCCGGCGTGTCCGCTCTGCGCTTCCTGAAGGAAGGATCGAGCCGGCGGGCGGCGGCTTTTCCCGCCAGCAGGACCAGGACATGCCGCTCCATGAGAAACCGGTTCCGGGAACCTCTGTCCTCCCGGAAGGACGACACGTGGCGGTCGAGATGGAGCGTGTCGATGCCGATGTGCCCCCGGCTAACCTGATCGGAGGCGATGCTGATGCCGTGTATCCTCACCCCCTGGTCGAAGGCGGCCACCGCGTGCCCCGCTTCGTGGTAGGCGGTCAACTTTCTGGGGTCTGTTTTTCTCCTGCCGGCCACAACTCGGCCTCCTTCGGGTGGGGATCTCAGGAAAACGGGATGTCGCTCTTTCCCGGATTCAATGGTCGTCTGTGCCCTGAACGTTACAGGTCCTCCAGCAGGCGGCTCTCCTCGATGGCAAGCCAGACGGCCTCACCGATGACCCGGTGTCCCTCTTCGTTGGGGTGGAGGTCACCCGGGATGATCATATCCCACTGGTTGCGCCCTGCGTCGATCAGTTTCTGCCAGTAACCGTTGACGTCGGCGTAGACGGAACCTGTATCGTCGGCCGTCCGCCTCATGGCGTCCCAGTAGGGCAGGACCTGCCTTTCCGCCTCGGGCTCGGGGATCACCTCCGAGGACAGAAGGACGATCCTCCCGCAGCCGTTCTCTTTGACCCTGTGGACCATGGTCTTCAGGTTGTCGGCGAACCTCTCGGGGGATATGCCGGAGAAGGCGTCGTTGACCCCGAAGTTGACCGTGACGAGGTCGGGGTCCTGGGAGAGAAGGTCCCTGTCGAGGCGGTAGAGGGCTTCCGTGGAGGTCTCTCCGCTCATTCCCCTTACGAGGATCGTCCACTCCAGGTGCGGGGTGGCCCCTCTGATCCGATCGGCGGCATGGAAGACGAAACTCCTTGCCACCCCATAGCCGTCTGTTATGGAGTCTCCGAACGCGGCGTAGACCCTGGTCTCCGTCACACGAACAGCCTCCTCACCTCCAGCGTTTCCGTGTCGACGAGACAGAACGATTTATCCTCCGACAGCCCCATCAGATCCCCCGGGTTGAGGAGGAGGGTCTCGCCGATCCTCCGTTCGGAGTACTGGTGCGTGTGGCCGTACAGGACGATGTCAAAGTCACCGCTGGCGGCCATGGGCCTGGCGTACTCCGGGTAGTGGGTCGCCCCCACCGTCACGCCGTTGATCTCGACCACGATATTCCTGGAATACTCCCGGATCTGGGAACACTCCTGGGGTATGGTCCTGGAGACCGCCAGGGCGTCTCCGTCATTGTTCCCGATAACGAGATAGATCCGGCCGGGGAATTCCTTGAGGGTCGACAGCATAAAGGGAGAAATGAGATCGCCCAGGTGGAACAGGATCTGCGCCCCCTCCTCATGGGCTTTTTTGACGGCCGCTCCCAGGGGCGCCCTGTGGTCATGACTGTCACTTACGGCTGCAAGGATCATCTTGGCCTCCCGACGGTCCAGGACCTCGTAGGATACTTTCCGGTTCCTTCACGAGTCCGCCCCCCTCAGTTATGATCATATATCCCAGGCATCCCAAAGGTCGAGCCCGTCCGGGGTCCCAAGGCCCGGTAGATGGATCATGCGACCTGCCCCCTGCCTGGCCGGGTTCGAGACCTCGGACATCGGTGCCCGTGTCAATTTCACTTTTCGATCGGACTTTTTCGCCAAAAATACCATAAGTTCCGGAAATTCCCAATAACCTGTAATGTCCGATGTGATATCCTCCTCCCCAGGGAAAGAAGTCCCGGCCGCAGGGGGAAGAACAGTGAAGCCGGAAGAGTTCGAGAGTTTTCTGAGGGAGACAGCCCCCCGGCTGGGCTACCGGTGGAGGCCCCTGAACAGAAGGAATATTCGCCGAAAGATCCAGCGGCGGATGGACTCCTTGCGCATCCGGGACCCGGGCCTCTACCGGGACAGGGTCCTGGCCGATCCGGCGGAGAGGATCCTCCTCGAATCCCTGTTCCGTGTCACCATAAGCCGTTTCTTCAGAAACGTCTCCGTCTGGCAGGACCTCCGGCAGGTCATCCTGGAAGAGGTGACCTGTATCCCCTCCAGGGGACTGTCGGCCTGGTGTGCGGGAAGTGCAGGGGGAGAGGAACCCTACTCCCTCGCCATGCTTTTGATGTCCATGGAGGAGGAGGGAGAGATCGGACCCTCCTGGAAGGTCGTCGGAACGGAAACCCACGACATCTCCCTTGTCCGGGCCAGGGAGGGCGCCTACCAGTGGGGAAGCATCAGGGAGGTCCCGGAGCGGATGAGGGAGAGGTGGTTCGTCCGCGTCGGTGAGGACTGGATCCTGTCCGATGATGTAAAGGGCAGGGTCCTTCTCCTCCGGCGCGATCTCCTCAGGGACCCCCCCCCGGACCGCTGCCACCTGGTCCTCCTTCGCAACTCCATCCTGACCTACAATACGGAGGACTCCTGCATGCAGGTCCTGGCCGGCATCCGCGGCTGTCTCGAAGCGCCCGGTCTCCTGGTCATCGGCCGGACGGAAACGCTGCCCGGCGCCGCCGGCTTCGAGAGGGTGAGGAAGTGCATCTACAGAAAAAGGAGCTAAGGGCTGAAAGACGACAGCTGGAGAAGATGCACCGGAAACCCGGAACGGAGAACCGGCCTCCAATCTCTAATCTCCAATCTCTAGTCTCTAATGTCTAATGTCTAATGTCCAATTACCGTCCCATCTCCGTTCCCCCGGGGACGGATAGGTGGTTGAACCTTCCGTTCCGGAGAAAATGGACCACCTGGTCGGCCGCGTCCCGATCGAACAGGATCATCGTGTGCATGTTGTGCAGCAGGATGAAATCGGCCATGCCCTCGAGTTTGGTCTCCTCCACTCTCACCGTGCCGTCATCGTCGCCGGCCAGGAGGGGATTGTAACCCTCACCGTCATCCTTTCCACCGGCGATGACGCCGAACTCGCATGGGGGTACGGGCAGCCGGTCGAAGAAGATACGATTGTCCGCGGAGAGCTGCTGACCGGCGGGTCCGTAAATCCATTTAAAGAGCTGGAGATCCTTCAGCTGGGCCGCCGTCAGGGAACCCCTGTTGGGAGGCGCGATCATGACCATCCGGCCGAGGCGGGGAAAACCGGTTCCCACGGCCTTCCTCGACACGATGTTGCCCATGCTGTGAGCGACGAAATGGATCGTTTTGCCCTCATGACGGTTGTTCTTTATCCACCGGCTGACCCGCGTCCGGACCCCCTCTGCCGCCTCTTCGATGGACATCTCCGTGCTGGAATACCCGAGGTTGAGAACGGTATAGCCCTCCTCCTCCAGGTGATACTGGATAAATTTCATGGACAGTGGGACGTTGGCGATCCCGTGGAGAAGGACCACCACCTCGTCCCGCCCATGGGCAGGACAGGGAAACAGGAAAAGGATGAGGAGAAGGCTGGACGCGTAATGTCGCAGGCGGAAGGTTTCAGACATCCTGTTTTTCTTCCCGTGACAGATCAGGGTTCAGGCGCGGAAAACCGCTTTAAATAAGCAAGGAAAGGTCACTCCCCTGCCCATACCGCACAGGCCCGGCGAGCCTATGTCTTCCCCTTTCTCTTCAGGTTCAAAAACCCGGCCACCGATTCGGCATCTGCATCGAGGGCCACCGGTGCATTCCTGAGGTCCATGCGCGTGGTGATCTCGTACTCCGGGGCGAAGGAGTCCGTGAAATACATCTGCTGGAACTCGGCGAATTTGAGCTGATGGGAGGTCGAGTCCACCACCAGAGTGTCCTCCCGGCTGACCAGACCGTTGGCGACGGCTTTTTTCAGGCCGGCGACGGATTCTCCCCCCTGGGTGCAGACCACGTGGCCGTGACGGTTGGCTGTCAACATACCCTCCATGACCTCCTGTTCGCTGACCCTGACCGCGAAGAACCTGCTCTGATAATGCTCCTCCACCAGCTGTCTTACCTTGGGGAACGAGACCGGATCGCCGATCATGGCCGCCTGGGCAACACTGGCTCTGACCGGGACAGGCGCATATTTGCCGGTCATGCTCCACCGGTACACGGGGTCGGCATGCTCGCTCTGGACTCCGATGACCGTCGGCAGGGTGTCGATGATATTCAGGCGATACAGGTCCAGGAAACCCTCCATGACGGCGGTAATGTTGCCCGCGTTGCCGATGGGCAGCACCGTGACCAGGTTCGAGGTCTGCCAGTCGAGCTGCTGGGCCACCTCGTAGGAGTAACTCTTCTGGCCGTTGATGCGGGCCGGGTTCTTGCTGTTCAGGAGAAAGACCTCGTAATTCTCCGCCAGTTCCTCCACCACCTTCATGCAGTCGTCAAAGACCCCGGGGAGCTCGATGACGGTTGCCCCCGAACCGAGGGGCTGAGAGAGCTGCTGTGGGGTGACCTTTCCTTGGGGGAGAAGGACCACCGATTTGACCTTCCCCTTCGGAAGGTAACTCAGGTAAAGGGCCGCGGCGGCCGAGGTGTCCCCCGTGCTGGCACATATCCCCAGGACCTGGGGAATATCCCTCGCCCTGATGGAGTGGTTCAGGTAGCTGATGGCGCTGGCCATTCCCCGGTCCTTGAAACTCGCCGATGGGTTCAGGCCGTCGTTCTTAACATAGAAAGGGGCTCCCACCCAGCCGGAGAGATCCTCGTTAGCCCTTATTAGGGGAGTGTGGCCCTCCCCGAGATAGATAACGTCCTCGGGCGGTACGGCAGGCAGGATCAGCTCGTGGAAAAGAAAGATGCCCGCCAGGAAGTGCCGGTTGGAAACTCTTCTGCCGTCGAATATGGCGCGCCACTTGGTGCCGGACACCCTTTTCAGTTCGTCGAAGGCCCTGTCCAGAAGCTTCAGGAGCGATCCGCAGGAGGGACAGGTGTAGTGAAATTCCTCCAGCGAATACTGAGCCTGGCACTCGATGCAGCTGTAGACGACGTCCCCCCTGTGGGTTGGTAAAACCACGGAGCCCGTCTGTGTCTTTCCCCTTTTCATTGTCCCCACTCCCTTCGGAACATGACCGTGGCCGGCACCGCCGGCCCTGATTCCCTATGGCTCCAATGCTCTGAAACTCTAATTTCTAATTCTCTGCTTTTCCGCCCATCCCTGCACTTCCAAGAATACTACCAACAGGCGTCCACCCCTGCAACCATCCCTGAGGAGACACGGAGATGATCCAAACGATAACTTAGACTTGACCGCCCTCTTCGTCTATATTCATTTTCATGAAACTTCTCATGTTCCACACACCGTCATTCTGGTACAGGACCCACAGGAAAAGCATGGACGGGGCGCCGGACGCCGAGGGGGAGAACGAGGTCAGGGGATGCGTTCTCGTCCTCGTCCAGGCAGAGGAGGACGACCCCGGGAAAGGCAAGAAGATCCTGGACAAACTGGTCAAGAACATCAAGTGGCTGGCGGGGAAGTTCGACAGCCGGACCGTGGTCCTCCATTTCTTCTCCCACCTCTCGGAGAGCCGGGCGGACCCCCACTACGCCCGCCAGATCCTCGAGCGAGCGGCGGAGCGCCTCGAGGGTGCGGGATATGCCGTGCACCTGACGCCCTTCGGCTATTTCTGCGAGATGAAACTCCACATCGGCGGAGAATCGCTGGCGAAGGTGTTCAAGTCCTTTTAACCATCTCCCCCGGGACATGGAGGGGATCGGGGAAAAGGATAAAGGCCGAAGGTCAAAGGGCTCTGAGTGGCCGGCGACAGGGAAAAGGGTACTCTTCCAGGACCTGTCTCTGAACAGTTCTGACCGGGATCCAAGAAATCCTTTCCCCTTTCTCCCTACTCCTTTCCAACTGCCCATCAGGGTCCTCCCTTGACAGAGACCTCCAGCCGACCTATTGATTGAGCATGGACACCGATGCGCCCCGGCCGCCGGGCACCTGGCTTCCCCGGGAAAAGCCCTCCTCAGTCAGGCGAACACCCTTTTTACTGCTGCTGTTTGTCATCCCCCTCGTCGCCATCGGGTTTCTGACCTACCGGAGTGCCCGGGTTGAGAGAGGCCTCATCGAGGAAAGTCTCTTCCGTCAGGCCGATGCCCTGGCAAGAAGCCTTGAAGCCGGTATGAGGACCGGGATGATGCGTTTTGCCCTGGAGCAGAACGCCCTGGAAAATCTCCTGTCCGAGACAGCCGATCAGGCAGGGGTCCTGTTCCTCGGCATCGTGGGCGCGGGGGGAGAGGTCGCCGCCTCCGGGGGCATAACACCCGGGGAGCTTCCCTCCCGGATCCTCTCGGATCCTCCCGGAGCTTCAGGGCTGCCGGATGGCTATTTTCTGCCCGGTGAAGAGCTCTTCGTGTACAGGATGATCCTGGCGCAACAGGGACCAGGCGGCGGCAGGGGCCACATGGGGAGGATGGGCCTGCGCCGTCCATCCCCGATCCCGTCCGAAGGGTCCTGGGTCCTTGTCGTGCTCGACGCCGAGGGACCTCTGGCCTTTCGGGCCAGGCACCAGAGGGTGACCATCCTCCTGGGGCTTCTCCTGGCGGCGGCGGCGTCGGGGTTTCTCGGGTGGATCTTCTGGAGCCAGCGGGCCAGGGAAGTGACGGAGGCCCTGTCCCGGACGGAATCCATGGCAAGGGAACTCGTCCGTCAGATGCCGGCCGGCCTGATCCTCTGCGGTTCGGATGGCAGAATATCCATCGTCAACCCCTCAGCGGAAGCTGTCCTCGGCATCCCCGAGAGGGCTCTCCTGAAAAGGAAGATAACCTCCATCTTCTCCCCCGACCTTCTGCCTTTTGACTCTGTCCTTGCCGGGCAGACCGCGTCCATTCGGGAGGGCTTGCTGCATCGCTCCTCCGGGGTGGATCTCGAGGTCAGCCTGTCGGCCACCCCTCTTCCCGGCGGCGAAGGGAAGGTCAATGCCGTGCTGGTCCTGTTCCAGGATATCGGCGAGCTGAAATCCCTCAGAGAACGGGTCCACCAGGCCGAGCGTCTGGCTGAACTCGGCCGCCTCGCCTCGACCGTCGCCCACGAGATCAGAAATCCTCTGAGTTCCATCAGAGGATTCGCCCAGCTCCTGTCCGGCAAAGTGTCCGAGGATCACGCCCGATACACCCGCGTCCTCGTCGAGGAAGTGGACCGGTTGAACAGGGTGGTCGGCAGCATGTTGTCCTACGCCAGGACCGAATCTCCCGACATCCGGACCTGGCCTGTCGCCGACATCCTGTCCCACGTCCTGTCGCTCTCCGAGAGCGACCTGCGGTCGAAGGGCGTCGCGCTGGAGATCGGCCCGGTGCCCGAAGGGCTGGAGTGGCCCCTTGACCGGGATATGATCATACAGGCTCTGCTCAACCTGGTCATTAACGCCATCGAGGCGTCCGTCCCCGGTCAAACTGTCCGCCTCGAGGCCGAAGCCGGGAAGGATGAGCTCACCCTGAGGGTCACGGATGAGGGGCCGGGCATTGCCGAGGAGGAGAGGGAACGCATCTTCGACCTTTTCTACACCACCCGCGAGAAAGGCACCGGCCTGGGCCTGCCTCTGGTCAGGAAGATCGCCGACCTTCATGGAGGATCGGCGAGGATCTCCGGGGCAGGTCCGTCGGGAGGTGCGGTGGCCGTTCTGGAGATCCCCGCCCCCGCCGCAGGAGATCGTCAGTGAGAGCGAAAAGAAAGATCCTCATCATTGACGACGATGCGTCGCACCGCCTCATGCTGAAGGAGGCCCTCGCCGAGGAGGGCTACGCAGCGGCAGAGGCCGGAACCGGAGAGGGCGGCCTTGAGGAGCAGAGGACCGATCCATCAGACCTCGTTCTCCTGGACCTGAAGATGCCGGGCATCGGAGGATTGGAGACCCTGCGCCTTCTGAAGGCCTACGATCCGTCGCTTCCCGTCCTCATCATGACGGCCTATGCAGCCGTGGACACCGCCGTCCAGGCATTGAAAAAAGGGGCCTACGATTACCTCACGAAGCCCCTCGACATCCACGAGCTCAAAGAGGCTGTCCGGGCCGGCCTCGAACCGGAGGACGACTACCGGCTGGCAGGTCTTCCGGAAGAGCTTCGCCGGACGGGTATTGTGTCAACCAGCAGCGTCATGGAGGGCCTTCTAACTGAGATCGCAAGGGTGGCCCCTACCGACGCGACCGTCCTGCTCACCGGGGAGAGCGGCACCGGAAAGGAGATCCTCGCTGAGGCGATACACATGATGAGCCCGCGGCGGGATTTAAATATGATCCGGTTGAACTGTGCCGCCATTCCTGAAAATCTGGTGGAGAGCGAGCTCTTCGGGCACCGGAAGGGCTCGTTCACCGGGGCGGAACGGGACAAGGAGGGAAAGTTCGTCGCCGCGAGGGACGGGACCCTCTTCCTGGACGAAGTGGGAGACCTTCCGGCCCCGGCTCAGGCCAAGGTTCTCAGGGTCCTTCAGGACGGAGTGATCACCCCCCTTGGCGACAACCGTGAGATCATCACGGACGTCCGGATCATCGCGGCCACAAACAGGGACCTCGAGGTGGAAGTCAGGGCCGGCCGTTTCCGCGAGGACCTGTTCTACCGCCTGTCCGTTTTCCCCGTCAGGGTTCCTCCCTTGAGGGAGAGAAAGATCGACATCCCTCTCCTTGCCGATCTCTTCCTCAAACGCTTCGCCCGGCGGCACGGCAAGGATATCCACGGGATATCGCCGCGCGCCCTCGCCTGCCTTGTCTCCTACGACTGGCCGGGCAACGTCCGGGAGATGATGAATGTCATCGAGAGGGGGGTCATCCTGTCCCGGGGCAGATATCTCGGTGAGGAGGACCTGCCGGAACCCCTGGCGGGGAAGCAGGTTGAGGCGCCGCCGGGTCTGGATGCCGTCCAGTCCGGCATCTCTCTCAAGGAGATGGAGAGGATGCTCATCGAGAGGACCCTGGCCGAAAAGGAGGGCAACAGAACTCACACGGCACGGACCCTGGGGATCACCCGCAAGACCCTCCTGGCCAAGATCAAGGAGTACGGGATCGAGGGGTAGGGGAACGGATTGGAGAATAGAGATTGGAAATAAGTGATTAGTGACTGGTGACTAGTGATTGGTGATTGGAGATCTGATACCGGCGGCTGACGGGTGTCTTCAGACAGATTTCATCGGGCTGTTGGCTGCCTTACTCCGTTTCAGGCCTTTTCCTCTTCGTCGACGGCCTCCGGTTCCTCCGCTTGCCCTTCGGTTTTTTCCGAAGGAGGCGTGTGGGGCACTTCCTGCTCCGCCGACTGTTTCTCACCGGTTTCCGCCGGTTCACCCTTTCTCTCGGAGGTGTCGTCCAGGGCCTTCTCGCTCCCCTCTTTGAAACCCCTCAGCGCCTTACCCAGGCTCTGGCCGATCTCGGGCAGCCTCTTGCCCCCGAACAGGACCAGGGCGATGACCAGGACAATGAGGAGCTCCTGAACCCCCAGCCCGCCGATCATCGTCCTGTTTTCCCTGCCTTTAGATCGTAGCTGAAGGATTGGACCACGTCGTCCCTGAACGAGATCTCCAGGTTGAAGAATTCGGTCATCGTCGCCTCCTTGGCCTTAACGATCTGGACGGACATCCGGGTGTAGGTCCAGGTCGGCAGTCCCTCCTTGTCGAACCCCTCCAGGTCGGGCTGACCGAAGGTGTCGAGGACCTCCTGCCGCGAGGTCACTCCCGCCCTGATGTGTTTCCCCGGATCGGCGGCGGGTATCTCCCCCAAAGACAGGTGAAGCGTCGGGGCGCAGGAGGCCGCCATCAGGAGGACGACGGACATGATCAAGGTCTTTCTAGCGACGGACGCCATGGTGAACTCCTCTCCTCACTCTGAGATATCCTTTGTCATGACCACCAGATCGCACCGATTCCCCGCCGCGTCGGTGACATAGTTCTTCATGGTCGCCTCTTTCTTAAACCCCAGTCGGGAGAAGACTTTCAGGGCTGTTTTCTGCTCGGCCGCGAAGTCGGCCGTCAACTTGTCGAGTTCCTCATCTATGGCGTTATCGATGAGCTCCTTGGCGAGGGCCCGTGCCAGGCCTTTTTTGCGGTGATCGGGCGAGATGACTATTCTGATCTCGGCTATATGTTTCATCCAGCTGAAAGGTCGACGGTGCAGGGTGCCGTTGCCCACGATCCGTTTGCCGCTGACGGCGAGGATAGGCAGTACGCGCTTGTAGTCGATGTTCTCGAACCAGGAACGGATGAGCCGCGCATTGGAGACGTCGTTTCGCAGGTAGAGACGGTCCCTGTCGGTCAGAGTGGCAAAGAAATCGATGAGAGGGTCCTCGTCATCGCGGATCATGGGCCGCAGGACAACCCTCGAGCCGTCCTGCAGTTCAACTTCCTTCGGATACCGTTCGAACAGCATGTTCCCCCCGCGTAAATGTCAAAATGTTCCGTGAATGTCTTCAGTCCTCCATGTGCCAGGTGCCGGACATCGACTCGGAAAACTCAATCCATCTCCTCCACAGTTGGTTCAGATCGTTGCTCATGATGAGAAGATCGTGTTTGGCCCCGTTCGCATCGAGAATGTGGTCCTTCAGGATTGCTTCGTCCCGGAACCCGAGACGGTTGAAGACCCGGCGCGCATCCTCCTGGTCGGTGAGCATCTCCGCCACCAGCTTTTCCAGACCCGAGGCCAGCGCCTTTCGGAAAACCTCAGCGGCGAGGATCCTGGCCAGCCCCTTCTTCCGGTAATCAGGAGCCACCGTGATCCTGATGGTCCCGACGTGCCTCATCCAGCTGAAGGGATTGCGGTGCAGGGTGGCATTGCCCACGATCCTGTCCCCGGCGACCGCCAGGATGGGAAGCACCCTGTCGTAATCGAGGTTTTCGGCCCAGCCCCGGACGACATCAGGATTACTGACATCGTCCCTCAGGTAGAGCTTGTCGCTGGCGGCGAGACCCTGGAAGTACTGGAGAAGGCCCTCTTCGTCCTCCCTTACCATGGGCCGCAGTTCGGCCCTCGAGCCGTCCTTGAGAACGGTTTCCTTGGGATATTCTTCGAGGTTCATCTTTCACCCCCTGCACGATCCATGACCACCGATGATGGTCACTATATCTCATTTGGCGATCTCTTTCCAACGGGAGAAAAGGCGGGGAAAGCGAAAAACAGTCTCACATGTCAGATTCCATGTCCGAGGTGAGCTGAATCTGACCATTCCGGGGGCTGATCCCGGTTGCGGAAATCCCTTCGGGGACTCACGTTATCCGTCTCCTCAGCACCCTGCCCCTGAACCGGATCAGGACATAGCCCACTCCCACCGCGAAGCCGCCGATGTGGGCCCACCAGGCCACACCCGCAGCTCCACTGGATGTGGCCAGCGACAGAGAACCGCTGAGGAACTGGATGAGGAACCAGAAGCCGAGGAAGATAAAAGCCGGAAGCTCCACGATCTGGACAAAGAAAAAGATGGGGATGAGCGTGACCACTCTCGCATGGGGGTAGAGAAGAAAATAGGCTCCCATCACGCCGGCTATTGCCCCGCTCGCTCCGATCGTCGGCACCCCGGAGGAGGGGTGGGCGGCCAGGTGGACAAGGGATGCGGCGATACCGCTGCCGACGTAGAAGATCAGGTACCGGATGTGGCCCAGGGCGTCTTCGACGTTGTTGCCGAAGATGTGGAGAAAGAGCATGTTCCCGAGGAGATGAAACCATCCCCCGTGTAGAAAGATCGAGCTGAAAAAAGGGATCAGGGCAAAGTGCAGATACTGCGGTGTCTTGGTGAGAATGAGAATGGTTCTCTCCGGGACGACGCCGAAAACGTGGACGAACTGTCCCAGCCGCTGTCCCAGGGAGAGTTCGAACAGGAAGACGAGGATGTTTGCGGCAAGGAGGAAGTACGTGACGAACGGGATCGTCTTCGAGGGTATGGTGTCTCTTAAAGGTATCACCTGTCGGTTCTCCGTCTTCGAAGTGGTCGATATCCATCAGCTGCCAGGATGTGACGCACGGATACCCGCACCCGGCGGCGGTACCCGCAGTCGTTTCCTCCTGATCTGATATTGGAATCGGGCTGCATCAGGCGGTTTCACTCCCCGGAATTGACGATCGTCCTGACGGATAAGGGGTGAGCCTTGCGTCAGCAAGAGCAGGCCCCCCGCGCGCGGGCCCGGGAACCGAAGGCGGAAGCGGCGCATGGCGGGGTGAAACATCGGGACCCGCTGCCCCGATGCCACGGTCCAAGGCCCAACTCAGGGTCTACAGGCAGCCCTTGACGGTGCGGCGGTTTCCCCCGCCGTTCGCGGGTCCGCCGTTCGACAGTCTCGCCGTCCCGAATCTGTCTAAGGATCCGATGGGTACGCGGGTCCTCCAAAACCGGCACCGGCTGCTCAAAGACGTCTGCCCGGCCTAGTCCTCCACGGCCGGATACCGCAGGCAGGCCTGGCCGAGGAAGACGGCCTGCTCGTCCAGCTCCTCCTCGATCCTCAGGAGCTGATTGTACTTGGCGACCCTCTCGGACCGGGAAGGGGCGCCGGTCTTTATCTGGCCTGTACCGGTTGCCACGGCGAGGTCGGCGATGGTTGTATCGGACGTCTCACCGGACCGGTGGGAGATCACCGATGCATAGCCGGCCCGCCTGGCCAGCCTGATCGTCTCGAGGGTCTCGGTCAGGGTGCCGATCTGGTTGAGCTTGATGAGGATAGCGTTGGCGATACCCTTCTGGATCCCCTCCGACAGGATGTGGGGATTCGTGACAAAGACGTCGTCACCCACGATCTGGACCCTGTCCCCGAGACGTTCGGTCATGATGGCCCATCCGTCCCAATCATCCTCAGCCATTCCGTCCTCGATGGAGACGATGGGGTAATCGTTGACCAGGGCCGCATAGTAGGAGACCATTTCCTCAGGTGAGAGCTTGCTCCCCTCCGAATCCAGGACATATTGGCCGTCCTTGAAGAACTCCGAAGCTGCCGAATCGAGGCAGATAGCCACGTCCTCACCCGGTCTGAACCCGGCTGCTTCTATAGCCTTGATAATGGCGTCGAGGGCCTTCCTGTTGCCCTCCAGACGGGGCGCGAAGCCCCCTTCGTCACCGACGGACGTCGACTGCCCCATCCCGCTGAGGATCGCTTTGAGATGGTGGAACACCTCAGCGCCCATGCGCAGGGAATCGGCGAAGGTGTCGGCCCCCCAGGGAAAGATCATGAATTCCTGGATGTCAAGGCCGCTGTCGGCGTGTGCACCGCCGTTGATGATATTCAACATGGGGACCGGAAGGATGTTTGCGGTGAGTCCGCCGATGTACCGGTAGAGGGGAAGGCCGACCTCCTCGGCGGCCGCCTTGGCGACAGCCATGGATACCCCCAGGATGGCATTGGCCCCAAGGTCGCTCTTGTTCTCGGTGCCGTCGAGTTCGATCATGACCTGATCGACCTCCCCCTGGGCCAGGGCCTCGTAGGCGATGAGAGCGGGGGCGATCTGGTCGTTGACCGCCTCGACAGCCTTCAGGACACCCTTTCCCAGGTACCTCTTCTTGTCGCCGTCACGTACCTCCAGGGCCTCCCGTTTCCCGGTCGAGGCCCCGGAGGGAACAGCTGCCCTCCCGAAAGCGCCGGACTCGAGGTATACGTCAACTTCCACCGTTGGATTCCCCCTGGAATCCAGAATCTGCCTCGCGAAAATATCGACGATCTCACTCATGCTCAGCTCCCTTTCCCCTGGAATAATTGTCGGAACAATACACCGGAATTGACAGGTATCATTATCCGCCACGGTGCAAATACCTGTCAACAGAGATACCGCCCTGGAGCCATTACATCTTCGGTCCGCAGCCGCTGGTATCTGGATTCTCCCTCCCGTCTCCTGTATCCTTCCGGGTATGGAACCATCCGACAGCCCTCTTCACAGGGCCATCGTTGACGAGATCCTCCTTGAGGGTCCCCTGAGATTCGACCGCTACATGGCCCTCTGCCTCTATCACCCGGCCTACGGATATTACCAGCGGGGCGAAGTTGTCACGGGGCGGGAGGGGGATTTTTACACCGCGCCTCACGTTCACCGTCTCTTCGGGGCGGCTATCTCAAACTGGATCCTGGCCAGGTCCGCCGGGCCGGATCCGGCCCCCGGGATCATCGTGGAGTTGGGCCCCGGCAACGGGCATCTCGCCGGTGACATCCTCTCCCACTGGACGGACTCCGGCACGTCCCGGGATGTCCAGATTGTCCTCGTGGAGGAGAGTGCAGCTCAGAGGGACCATCTCCGGGGCGCCTTTGCCGGAAAGCCCGTCCGTGTCGCCTCGCCCGGGGAGTGGGATGGTTTGCCGAACTTTACGGGTGTTGTCCTCGCCAACGAGTTTTTCGATG
Source organism: bacterium (assembly GCA_020350725.1). GTDB lineage: Bacteria > BMS3Abin14 > BMS3Abin14 > BMS3Abin14 > BMS3Abin14. Next base: position 787,119 of record CP070719.1, on the reverse strand, counting down.
CTCTTCCGCTGCGCGTCATCTGCCGGGAGAACGGCGAACTGAGGGAGATCCATGTCTCGGTCCGGGGCGTCGATCTCTGCGAGGTCCTTCTCACCCTCGATCCGCGGTCCCTGGGGGATGAGGTTCGCGGCATCCTCCGCGGGCTTCCGGAAGGCCAGAGAATGGAGTTCGCTCCGGAAATGGAAACGTGGCTCCAAAGGATCTCGAGAAAGCTGGACTCGGGCTCGCTGCTGGTGCTGGACTATGGTGACGTCTGGGAAACCCTGTCGGCACCGTGGAGAGCTTCCGGGACCCTGCGGTGCTATCACAGGCACCGGGTGGACTCCGATCCCTATCGGCTGGCGGGGGAAAAGGATATCACCGCCCACGTCAATTTCACCCTCCTGGAGGATCTGGCCCGGTCCGCCGGTTTCGTCAGGGAGTCGTTCACCACCCAGGCCTCCTTCCTCATCAGGGCCGGGATCCTCGACCTCCTCCACGACGCCATGAGGGGCAGGGAGGGCGATCCGGAGGTATCGAGGGAGTGGCTGACCATAAAGAATCTGATCCACGACGAGGAGGGGATGGGGGAGGTCTTCAAGGCCATGGTGCTGACGAAGGGCCAGGAGCCAGACCCCTCGGCACCCTCCAGACAGGCGAAAAAGAGGTGAGGAAAAGACAAACACAGAGAGCCACGGAGCGTCCGCTTCAGGACGGCCGGAGAGGACCACGGAATAGATCCTGAGCAAGGGCCGCCGAATGGCAGCTTATACGGCGAATTTCTCTCTAGTTCTCCATGGTGGACCTGGGCAGAGCGCTCTCCGTGAAACCCTGGCCTGTCATGTTTGAATCGTCTTTGCAGGGATCATGGGGGTCTTTCGAGATTGCCGGAGCTTGAATAAAGTAGAGGTTATGAACAGAGACCTGAACAAACTGCGGCAGGACGCCGAGGCGATCTTCCGGGCGGGACTCCAGGCCGTGGAGCCCCGCCGGGCGGTCATCACCCACCTCACGGTCCATGGGGACACCCTCCACGCGGGTGACCACTCCCTTCACCTTGCCGCCGGCAGCCGGATATTCGTCGTCGGCGGTGGAAAAGCGGGAGCGCCCATGGCCTCGGCTGTCGAGGAGGTCCTGGGAGACCGGATCACCGGCGGGTTGGTCTGCGTCAAATACGGTCATCTGGCGCCTGCTGATCGGATCCGGATCGTCGAGGCGGGGCATCCCGTGCCCGACGGCAACGGGTATGACGCCGCGGTGGCCATGACGAGGATCCTCGAGTCGGCCTCCGAGGGGGACCTCGTTATCTGCCTGATCTCGGGGGGGGGATCGGCCCTCCTTCCCCTCCCCGCGCCGCCCGTTACCCTGGAGGACAAACAGGCCGTCACCGACCTCCTGCTGAGGAGTGGGGCTGAGATCGGGGAGATCAACGCCGTCAGGAAGCATCTCTCCCTCATCAAGGGGGGAGGTTTGGCGCGTATGGCCTATCCGGCCCGCGTCCTGACCCTGATCCTTTCCGATGTCGTCGGGGATTCCCTGGACGTCATCGCCTCCGGGCCCACGGTCCCGGATCCGACGACCTTCCGGACGGCCCTCGGGGCGCTGGAGAAGTACGGGATCCTGGACCGGGTTCCGGCCCGTGTTCTCACACGGCTGAGAAGAGGCGCGGACGGCGGGGTCCCGGAGACGCCGAAGCCGGGCGCCCCGGAGCTCGCGGGCGTGGCCAACCTTCTCATCGGAACCAACACCATTGCGGTCGGGGCATCGGCCGAAAAGGCCCGTGAACTGGAGTACCGCACCGTCGTCCTGTCCACCTCCGTCACGGGAGAGACCCGTGCCGTGGCCGGCGTCCAGAGCTCTATCGCCCGGGAAGTCCTCGAGAAGGGTTCCCCGGTCCCGCCGCCGGCCTGCATCATATCGGGTGGTGAGACGACGGTGACGGTCAAGGGGAGCGGAAAAGGCGGCCGGAACCAGGAGTTTGCCCTGGCGGCGGCCATGGCAATCGACGGCCTGCCCGGGGTGGTGATGCTGTCAGGGGGGACGGACGGCACCGATGGGACCACCGAGGCGGCCGGCGCCGTGGCCGACGGCACGACGGTAGCCCGGGCCCGGAGCGCCGGCCTCGATCCGAACCGGTACCTGGAGAACAACGACTCCTACCATTTCTTCACGGCTCTGGGGGACCTCCTCATCACGGGGCCGACCATGACCAATGTCATGGACCTTCACATCATCCTGATCGGCGGGTAGGGATTGCCCATTAGGAAGTCACCTCATTGACAGGGACCCGCCTGTGTGTTAAACAGTCAGAGGTGATAATGATTATCATTTTCTATTTGGATTCCTTTCATGGCTGAGAAGGCGATCATAAAATATCTGTCCGGGAAAAATCTGAAACTGACCCCCCAGCGGAAGCTTATCCTGGAGGTTTTCCTCAACCAGGGAGGGCACGTCTCCTCGGAGGAGCTCTACGACATCGTCAAGGCCAGGAACCCGGGCATCGGACAGGCCACGGTGTACAGGACCCTTAAACTGTTTTCGGAGGCCGGGATCGCCGAAGAGGTCCGGTTCGGCGACGGGGTCAGCAGGTATGAACGGAAGGACTCACAGAACCATCACGATCACATAATCTGCGAGAAGTGCTTTCGTCAGGTGGAGTTCAGCGATCCAACCATCGAGGACCTTCAGGAAAAGCAGGCCAGGAAGCACGGCTTTGACCTGATCTCCCACAGGATGGTCCTGTACGGCGTCTGCTCGGATTGCAGGGAGTGATATTTTTTTGAGGAGTAATTGATAATGGATATCATTTTCATTTTAGGAGATCCGTCATGAATAAGAAGTCATTGCTGGCCCTTACCCTGTTTCTCGTCCTTCTGGCGTCCACCGCCCCGCTGCGGGCGGCGGAGGTGGTCGTGTATTCGGCCCGCAACGAGCATCTCATCCAGCCTCTTTTCGACCGCTTTACCGGGGAGACCGGCATCCGGGTCAAGTTCATCACCGACCAGGCAGGAGCCCTCGTTCAGCGGATTCGATCCGAGGGTCGCCGCACCCAGGCGGATCTCTTCATCACCGTGGACGCGGGCAATCTCTGGTATGCGGCCGATCAGGGTCTTCTGCAGCCCGTTAAGTCACCGACCCTGGAGGAGAACATCCCATCCCACCTCAGGGATCCGGAGGGCAGGTGGTTCGGCCTCTCGGTCCGGGCGAGGACCATCGTGTACAGTACGGACAGGGTCGATCCGGCGGACCTGTCCACATACGAGGCCCTCGGCGGGCCCGAGTGGAGGGGACGCCTGCTCCTTCGAACCTCCAAGAAGGTCTACAATCAGTCGCTGGTCGCCATGCTCATCGCCGATCACGGTGTGGAAAAGACCGAAAGGATCGTCAGGTCCTGGGTCGGAAACCTTGCCGTCGATCCCCTCTCCAACGACACCAAGGTCATGGAAGCGATCCTGGCGGGCCAGGGGGATGTGGGTATCGTCAACACCTATTATTACGGCCGCCTGTCCAGAGAGGATCCCGAACTGCCCCTGGCCCTCTTCTGGCCGGACCAGAACGGCGGCGGCGTCCACGTCAATGTCTCGGGGGCCGGAGTGACCAGGCATGCCAGGCATAGGGAAGAGGCCGTCAGGCTCCTCGAGTGGCTGTCCTCATCCAGTGCCCAGGGGATCTTTGCCGAGGCCAACCTGGAATATCCGGCAAACCCGGGGATCGAACCCCACCCCGCGGTGAAGGCCTGGGGCACTTTCAAGCAGAGTGGTATGAACCTGGCCAGGGCCGGAGAGCTTCAGGGAGAGGCGATAAGGCTCATGGACCGGGCCGGATACCGATAGGACATGAATCTGACCCTGCCCCGTCGGAGATCGATCCGCCTTTGGGATCGTCGCAGAACGGCCCGTCCACGCATGGCCGGCCCGCGGTCAAGGCGTGTGTCCGATCCCTGGCTGATCATCACCGCTGCCTCTGCCGGTATCGTGTCAGCGCCGCTTCTGGCCGTCGTTCTGACAGCCCTCGAGCCGGCCGGGGACGTCATCGGGCACATCGCCTCCACCCTCCTTCTCCGTCTTCTGGGGAACACGGCCGCCCTGATCCTGGGAGTGGGAACGGGGACCCTGGTTCTGGGCGTCAGCCTGGCCTGGCTGACCGCGGTATGTGATTTTCCAGGCAGAAAGCTCTTCACCTGGGCACTGCTTCTTCCCATGGCGATGCCCACTTACGTCCTGGCTTTCACCTTTATCGGTCTGTTCGATTACGCGGGGCCGGTTCAGACCTATCTGCGGGGGGCATCCCTGCCTGGTCTCCCGGACATCCGGTCACCGGGAGGGGTGGTCACCGTCATGTCCCTGGCCCTTTATCCCTACGTTTACCTCCTTGCCAGGAACGCTTTCAGGACCCAGGGACGGGGGGCCCTCGAGGCGGCAAGGTCCCTCGGACAGGGACATCTGGGAGGCTTCCTCCGTGTCGCGCTCCCCATGGCCAGGCCATGGATCGTCAGCGGAGTCATGCTGGTTCTCATGGAGACCATGGCGGATTTTGGGGCCGTCTCCATCTTCAATTTCGACACCTTCACCACATCCATTTACAAGGCGTGGTTCGGTTTCTTCTCCCTTCCTGCGGCGGCGAAGCTCTCCCTGCCCCTGATCCTGCTGGCGTTCATGGCTGTCACAGTGGAGAGAAGGATGCGGGCCCGAACCGCCTTTACCGGAATGGGCCGGAGCGGTGACCGTGCAGGGCATCTTCGCCTCGGGCCTCCGTGGAGGTACCTGGCCACCGTCTATGCCGCCCTCGTCCTTGCTCTGGCTTTTCTCCTGCCGGCAGGCCAGCTTCTCCTGTGGGCGGGCGGATCCTTCGCTGACGAGTTCGACGCGAGGTACGCCGGCCTTCTCAAGAACACCCTGATGCTGGGCGGCATCTCGGCCGCCGTCATCTGTCTTCTCTCCCTCGTCATCTCCTACGCGGCAAGGAGAAACACGAAGCCCGCCGTTGGGCACCTTGCTCGCCTGTCCACCTTGGGGTATGCCCTGCCCGGGACGGTCCTGGCGGTCGGGGTGTTCATGACCGTGGCGGGCCTCGACGCGGTACTCCATCGAACCTGGTCCTCCTTTGCCGGTGTCCCTGACGGCCCCCTGCTGCAGGGGACCATGGTCGTCATGATCCTGGCCTACATGGTCCGGTTCATGGCGGTGGGCCACAGTTCCATCGACAGCTCCATGCACCGGATAACCAGGAGCATCCACGAGAGCGCGAGGGTCATGGGCGTGCAGGGCATGGGTCTGTTGAGGAGGGTCTATCTCCCCATCCTGCGGGGAGGAGTTCTCACCGCCGCGGTCCTCGTCTTCGTGGACGTCATGAAGGAGATGCCCATTACCCTGATGACGAGGTCGTTCGGCATGGGTACCCTGGCCACCAAGATCTTCGAACTGACCTCCGAGGGGGAGTGGGAGCGGGCCGCCCTGCCCGCGATCACCCTGGTCCTGACCGGCCTGCTGCCCGTCTACCTTCTGACAAAGCTCTCGGAGGACGGTCGGCCATCGGAAAAAAACCGAAGGAGATGAACGGAATGGATATCGTCCTGGAAGTGAAAAACCTGGAAAAAACCTTCTCCGGTCGAGGGGTCCTGGAAAGGGTCAGCTTTGCCCTGGAAAGGGGCCGGATCGGATGTCTGCTCGGCCCGAGCGGATGCGGAAAGACCACCCTCCTGAGGTTGATAGCCGGTTTCGAGACCCCCGATAAGGGCAGTGTCGTACTGCACGGGCGCACCGTGGCGGATGACCGCCTCAACGTCCCTCCGGAGAACAGGAAGGTCGGCATGGTGTTCCAGGACTATGCCCTTTTTCCCCACCTCACCGTATGTGGGAACGTCGGCTTCGGCCTCAGTGACCTTCCCCGCGATCTGAAAGATCGGAAAGTGGAGACGCTGATCCGGAAAGCGGGCCTTGAAGGGCTGGAGGACAATTACCCCCACGAGCTGTCGGGAGGTCAGCAGCAGAGGGTCGCTCTGGCCCGCGCCCTGGCGCCCGAGCCGGAGATCATCCTCCTGGACGAGCCCTTCTCCAACCTGGACCTCTCGCTTCGGGATGCCCTTTCCAGGGAGGTCAGACGGGTCATCAAGGACCTGGGCTCCACGGCGCTCCTGGTGACCCACAACCAGCACGAGGCCTTCGCAGTGGCCGACGAGATCGGCGTCATGGAAGGAGGACACATGCTCCAGTGGGGCACCGCCCACGAGATCTACCATCACCCGGCGGACAGAAGGGTGGCCGCCTTCATCGGAGAGGGTGTGCTGATTCCCGGCTCAGTTGTCCGGGGCGTCGGCGTCCAGACGGCCCTCGGACTCATCAGGGGAAGGATGAATGGGCCCTATGCCGACGGCGCTGGCGTTGAGGTGCTCATTCGGCCGGAGGATATCGTCCACGACGATCACAGCCAGTGCCTGGCCACCATCGAGCAGAAGGATTACCGGGGACCGAATATCATGTTCTCCCTCCGCACCTCGACCGACGAGCGCATCCTGTCCCTCGTCCCCAGCCACCATAACCACCACATCGGTGAGAAACTCGGTATCAGGGTCCAGGTTGAGGACCTGGTCCTCTTTCCCATGGACAGTGGGGAAGCAAGGGGAAGGTATGAAGGGGAAAGTGGAAAGGATGGCTCAAAAACCTCAGCCCGCGGCACCCTGGAACTTTCCGCTCAGTAAACTTCTCCAATGCGGATAATATGACAATTGACTCCTGGAAATGTATCCCATCCATCCGGAATCCCATTACCGTGTCCCGACCGGATTCCCGATGGCCTAAAACCACCGCACTGTTATATCCTTTAAGGTTCAAGCGGTTTCAAAGGAGGGAGCAATGAAGATCGTGGCTTTCAGCGGAAGCGCCCGTAAAGATGGAAATACAGCTTTTCTGGTGGGAAAGGTGTTCGAGGAGCTGAAAAAGGAGGGCATCGGGACGGAACTGGTCCAGCTGGCCGGGAAAAAGATCAGGGGATGCATCGCCTGCTTCCGGTGCTTCGAGAACAGGGACCGGAGGTGCAACGTGAGAGATGACGACGTTAACGCCTGCATCGAGAAGATGGACCAGGCGGACGGAATCATCCTGGCCTCTCCCGTCTACTTCGCCACCGTCTCCTCCGAGATAAAGGCCCTCATGGACAGGACCGGACTGGTGGCCATCGCCAACGACCACATGTTCGCCAGAAAGGTCGGCGCTGCCGTGGTGGCGGTGAGGCGTGGGGGCGCGGTGACGACGTTCGACAGCATCAACCGCTTCTTCTTCATCAACCAGATGGTCGTCCCCGGTTCCTCCTACTGGAACTTCGCCTTCGGCCTCAACCCGGGCGAGGTGGAGGGGGATGAGGAGGGGATGCAGACCATGCGGAACCTGGGCGGCAACATGGCCTGGTTGATGAAGAAGATACACGGCGCCTGACGTCCCGCCCGGGCCCGGCCCGCACTCCTTCCGCCTAGTCCCCGATATAGGAGCCGGTCAGCTTCCGCCACGATCTGCCCAGGGTGGCAAATCCCCTTTGCGCGTCCTCCACGACCATGTAGAGGGAAGGTACCAGAACCAGGGTGATGACGGTGGCGAAGAGGATGCCGTAACCGAGGCTTATGGCCATGGGGATCATGAACCGGGCCTGGAGGGCGCGCTCGAACATCATGGGGGCCAGGCCGCCGAAAGTGGTGGCGGTGGTGAGCAGGATGGGCCTGAAGCGCTGGATGGCGGCGTCGAGGACCGCGTCGTGCACAGACATCCCCCGGTCCCTGATCCTGTGGTTGGCGAAGTCTATGAGGATGAGGCTGTCGTTGACCACCACCCCGGACAGCGCCACGATACCGAACATGCTCACCACGCTCAGGGAATAGCCCATGATCATGTGCCCGATAACGGCCCCGATGATGCCGAAGGGGATGCTTGTCATGACAATGAGAGGCTGGATGTAGGACCGGAAGGGGATGGCCAACATGGTGAAGATCATGAGGATGGCCATGGTGAAGCCGATCTTGAGGCTCGACATGCTCTCCCGGGTGTCGGCGGCCCTTCCCTCGAAGCTGTACTGGAGCCCGGGAAAACTGGCCATGAGCTTGGGCATCTCCTCGTCCCGCAGAGCGCTTTCCACCTCCCCGGCCCGGCTGCGGTCGTTAATGTCGGCCGTGACCTGGACCACCCGCCGTCCGGCCCGCCTGACGATGGTGGTAAACGCCCGGCCCCGGTGGATCTCCACCACCTCCCTGAGGGGCACGAAAACACCGGTGGGGGTTTTGACCATCATCTCCTGGAGGTTGTACTCTGAGGTCCGCTCGTCCCTGGGCAGCCGGACAGTGACGGTGAGTTCGTTGCGGCCCCTCTGCTGGCGGAGGACCCTGGAACCGTAGAAGGCGCTCCTTATCTGCCGGGCCACCTCCTGGGCGGTGAGGCCGAGGGCCTTGCCCTCGGGTGTGAGGGAAAAGTCGAGCTGCTCCTTGCCGGGGGAGTACCCGTCGTCAATGTCCTTGACCACCGAATAGTGGAGGAGCTCTTCGGCCAGTTCGGTGCTGGCCTGCTCCAGAATGGCCGTGTCCCGGTGGGAAAGCTCCACCGTGATCGCCGCCCCCGAGCCGGGCCCGCCGAAATCGGAGGCGAAGTTGAGACTGTCCGTCTCCGGAACATCGCCCACTGCCTCCCGCCACTTCCGGGTGAAGTCCCTTGTGGTCATGATGCTGTCGCGGATCTCCGGCTCCGCCAGGTAGACGGTCATGTAAAGGTTGTGGCTGCCGCCCCTCCCCACCCGCGTGTAGATCCCCGTGACCAGTTCCGGGTGCCCCGACTCCTCCACCACCCTCATGGCCGCCTCATGCATTATGGCCGCCACCGCCTCGGTCTTCTCCACCGGCGACCCGTAGGGCAGACTGGCCGATGCCCTGGCGAAGTCCGACTCCACCCGGGGGAAGAGCCCCAGTCCCATGCGTCCGCTGCCGGCGTAAGCGAGGAAGAAGGCGAGGACCGCGACGGCGATGGCAAGGACCAGGTAGCGCCTCGACAGGGCGCCGTCGAGGAAGGGCCCGAATCGATCGCGCACCCAATTAGTGAACCACCGGGAGAAGGCCTGCTGGTGCCGGTGGATCCATTCCCGGACGGGGCCCAGCTTTCTCTCCCGTCTGTGCCCGAGGTGGGCCGGCAGGATGAAGAGGGATTCGAAGAGGGAGATCATGAAGGCCGTGCAGACCACCAGCGGGATCATCTTGAAGACCTTTCCCATGACCCCCGGGATGAAGTAAAGGGGCATGAAGGCGGCCACGTTGGTCAGGATGCTGAAGGTCACAGGGGTGGCGATCTCTCGGGCCCCCTTGACGGCGGCGTCCAGAAGTGAATCCCCCTCCTGGTAGTAGTAGTAAACGTTCTCCCCCACGATGACGGCGTCGTCCACCACGATCCCCACGGCCATGATGAAAGCGAAGAGGGTGATCATGTTGATGGAGATGCCCAGGACGGGGAAGAAGAGCAGGGACCCCAGGAAGGAGATGGGAATGCCCATCATCACCCAGAAGGCCAGGCGAAGCTCCAGGAAGATGCCGAGGATGACGAGGACGAGCACGATACCCAGAATGCCGTTCCGAATGAGCAGCTCGGCCCGCTGGCGGTAGACCTCGGCCCGGTCCCGGAGAACGGAGATGCCGATCCCCTCCGGCAGGGTGGTCCGGAGGATCTCAAGCTGTCGAAAGACGGCGTCGGCGACCTGTATGGGTGTCTGGTCTCCGATGCGGTAGACGTCGAGGAAAACGGCCGGTTTGCCGTTGAACTTGGCGTAGCTGTCGGCCTCCTCGTAGGAGTCGTCAATAGCTGCGATGTCCTGGAGCAGGACCCGGGTCCCGTCCGGGGCCGTGATCACAGGGATGTTCGCGAACTGGCGGCCGTAGTCGCGCCGTTCCTTCATCCTGAGGAGGATCTCGCCGGTGGCCGTCTTGATGCCGCCGCCGGGGAGATCCACCGCTGCGCTGCGCAGCCTGGCCGCCACTTCATCCAGGGTCAGGTTGTACCGCCGCAGGTTCTCCTGGGGGATCTCGACGCTGATCTCCAGGGGTCTGACGCCGTCCAGTTCCACCTGGGTGATGCCGGGATCTGAGAGCAGCTGGTCCCTGGCCAGTTCGCCCAGTTCGTGGAGGGCCGCCTCGCTGGTCTGGCCGTACAGGACCAGGTCGATGACGTTCCGCCGCCGGGAGACGATGTTCACCTCCGGATCGTCGGCATCCAGGGGGAACGTGCTGATGCGGGTGACCTCGCTCTCGATGTCGTTGGCGAGTTTCTGGAGGTCCTGGCCCTCCAGAAGTTCCACCTCAACAGAGCCGCTGCCCTCTCCCGCGGTGGAACTGACCTCGTGGACGCCGTCCAGTCCCCTTATCGCCTCTTCCACCACGAGGATGAGGCCCTGCTCCACCTCCTCCGGACTGGCACCCGGGTAGGAGAGCGAGATCCGGACGATGTCCGCCTCGGTACTGGGGAAGACCTCCTGGGTGATCTTGCCCAGCATGAGAAATCCGCCAAGGAGGCACGCGACCATGATGAGGTTTGCCGCGACAGGGTTGTGGGCCATCCAGCCGATCGCCCCGCGGGCGGTCTGCCGGGAATCCTGGACTGAGGATTGGTGGCTACCGTCAGACATGGTTTCTTACCCCGCCCAAAGCGAGTGAGAGAACCCGGACGTCCGGTTTCTTCGGTAAGCCGCCCGGTCATCCGTTCCCCCGAACCCCAGAGCCGGTCCCGGGCATTTCTGCCTGTGATGGATCATTCCGCCCCCATCCGGCTCTCGGCTCCGCCGCCGGCCTGGGCCTCTGTTTCACCGTGGATCCGGACCTCCATGCCCTCAACCGGCGCCGATATGCTGGACACAACCAGCCGATGGCCGGCCTCGATCCCCCGCACCAGGACCCGATCCATTTCCCGCCAGACCACGTCCACTTCCACGATGCGGATCCGGTCATCGGAGTCCACGGTGTAGATGGTGCTGCCGTCCTGCAGATATTCAAGGTCGATGGAGAAAACATTATCCACGGTGCGGCCCTGGATGTCCGCGCTCACGTAGTCCCCCAGCAGCATGGGGTTCCTCTCCCCATTGGGATATTTGAGGTCAAGGGGGTCGTCCACCTCGATGAGAAGCCTGGCCAGCCTGCCGTTGGGTTCGAGATCGCTCATGAGCTTGTATACCCGGCCCACGTGCTTCCTCCCGGTGCCCGAGTTCACCGTTGCGGTGGATGCCTGAGAGCGGGACCCCTCCGGAAGGATGATCCACTTGAGCATGTCCAGGGGGACCAGAGCCTGGACGTAGAAGATATCGGAGTTCACAAGGTGGGCGAGGGTTCCCTGGACCGTGGCCTGGCCTCCGATGTCGATATCCGTCGACTTTATGACGGCGTTAAAGGGTGCTTTGATGACGGTTCTCTCGAGATCGAGTTCGGCCTGCCTGACCTCCGCCCTGGCGGCCTCCAGTCTGGCCTCCATGGCGGCCAGTTGGGGCTGGCGCAGGGCAAGCTCGCGGTCCAGGGCCGAGGCGTCATCCCCCAGGCCCAGAAGTTCCCACTCGGTCCGGGCGATCTCCTGCTGGCCCTGCTCCACCTTGAGATCGTAGATAGCCGCCTCGAGCACAGCCTTCCTGGAGGTGAGAGCGAGCTCGTAGTCCACCGGGTTGATCTTGGCCAGGGGCTGGCCCTTCTCTATCACCCCCCCCTCCACGAACTCGGGATGGGTCCAGATCACCTCACCGCCCACCCTGGCCTTCAGATCCACCTCGATGGCGGGAACCACCGTTCCCATGACCGGCACCGTTATGCGTTGGGAGGAGGGCATCACCTCCCTGACATTGACCAGGGGGGCAATGGGCTGGGGAGTGCGTCTCTGGGGCTTGGGCTTGTGGGTCATCATGTAGAATGCCGCCGAACCCGAAACCGCCAGGATGACGATGCCGGCCACTGTGAGGGCAACTTTCTCCTTCGCCGTGAGGGGTTGCCTGTTGTTGTCTTCTGCCATTGGGGTGTTCCTTAAATCAGGTTAAAGGTCAAAGGTTAAAGGATAATGAGTCCTAAGTGCTAAGAGATATGAGATAAGTAAAATTAGGACCGCTTATCTCTTATCACTTATCTCTGAGGACTTCTGTTCTCTTTCCCCTCCATGATCTCCCCCATCCACGTTCCGCCCAGGGCGCGGTGGAGCTTCACCCGGTAGCTCAACCTGTCGAAACGCGCCTGGACGACGGTCCGCTCCAGCCTCTGGGCTGAGATCAGGGATTCGAGGGCCGGCAGGTAGTCGATGAGGCCTTTCCGGTAACGCTGGAGGGCCTCACGATAGCTGTCCGCGGCGATCTTCAGGCGGGATTCCTGAGCCTGGATATACTCAACCTGCTTGACCTCGTTGATCATGGCTTCCTCCACCTCGAGGATGGCGGTCAGGACGGTCTGGCCGTAGGTCGCCAGGCGCTCGTCGGCAATCCACTCCCTCCTGGTCACCTCCGCCCGGATTGCCCCCGCGTTGAAGAGGGACAGGGAGAGGTTGGCCGCCAGGGAGGCGAGCCAGCTGTCGAAGAGGTTCCCCCAGCCGTCGGCCCTGAAGCCGGCGGTGGCCGTCAGGTTCACCGATGGAAGCCTGTCAGCCCGGGCCGCCCTGAGCTGGCTCCGGGCGGCGAACAGTTCGTGACCGGCCGCCCGGACGTCGGGCCTGCGGGCGAGGAGATCTGCCGGAACGCCGGTTTCCGGCAAAGATCCCACCTCGGGGAAAGCGACAGCCCTCAGGCCGAGATCCGTGCGGGGAGGTTCACCCGTCAGGACGGCCAGATCGTTGAGCAGCGTCTGCCGGCGTGCCTCGAGCTGAGGGATCCCCGCCATGGATTCGGCCAGCACCTGTCTCTGCTGATAGATATCCAGGGCTGAGGCGGCGCCCTTCAGGTAGCGGAGCTCGATGAGATCGAGAATCGTCCGGTTGGTCTCGATCTGTGTGTCGAGAATCTCCAGTTGCTGGCGGACCGACAGGAGCTCCAGCCACTTAAGGGTCACCTCTGAGGCCAGGGTGAGGGCCGCAGTGCAGAGATCGTCCTGTGACGCCTCCACTTCCAGGAGGGCCGCCTGATGCTCAGACCGGAGTCGGCCCCAGAAGTCGATCTCGTAGGCGGTGACGAGGGTCAGGCTCCTGGAACTGTCCGTGACGGTTTCCCCGTCGGCATTTCTCCGGGTCTCCGACGCCGAGGCGCCCAGATCGAGGTCCGGCACCCTGTCCGCTCCCGCCTGAACCGCGAGAGCCCTGGACTGCTCGAGGCGGGCATAGGCCTGCCTCAGGGTCAGGCTGCCCTTCAGCGCTCCTTCAACGAGCGTGTTGAGCTCTTCCGAACCGAACCCCTCCCACCAGCGGTCGGGTGCGGGAGCGGTCTCCTCGTAGAGGCTATAGGTGTCGGGCATGGGGAAACCGGGGTCGGAACGGCCCTCCTCAGCCACGTGGGCGCAGGAAGTGATGGCGACTGCGGTGAAGAGCAGGACACCGAGGAATGTCAGTGTCGAGACGTTCCGGTCGAGCGTGCTCGCCGACGGGGGATGGTTCCTCATGGTGGGTGTAACGGTCCTTCTTGCCGGTTTTCCCTTCCCGTTCGGGGGGGTGGATGGAGATCAGTAAACAGGTGTCAATATAACCACCTTTTTCCGGTTGGGAACTCGGAAGGAAAGGCATTTTAGCCGAAAAAAAACTATTTGTATCCTGTTATGATGGACACCATAGATAAGGCGGCCGTTAAACGGGACGGAGTGCTAAGCGCTGATTTCAACCAACGTCCTGCCCTTCAACTGACCCTTCAGGATAGCGTCGATCCTCGAGTCCAGCTCCTCGAGGGAGCACTCCGTGACGGTTTCCATGAGGTGGGCGGGCTTCCAGGGCCCGGCCAGTTTCTCCCACACCGGCAGGCGCTCCCCCATGGGCACCTGGACGGAGTCCACCCCCATCAGGCTGACGCCCCGGAGGATGAAGGGGTAGACGTTGAGGGGAAGGTCCGGCGACCCGACCAGACCGCAGCAGGTGACCACGCCGCCGTACCGGGTGGCCCTGATGATGGAGGACAGCATGTCCCCGCCCACCACGTCCACCGCCCCCGCCCACCGCTCCTTGAGCATGGGCCGGCCGCTGTCGTCGGTGACCTCCTGACGGGTCACTACCTCCTCGGCGCCGAGGGATCTGAGGAAATCCGCCTCCCCCTCCTTGCCGGTGACGGCCACCACCCGGTAGCCGGCCTGGCGGAGGATGGAAACGGCGATGCTCCCGACGCCGCCGGTGGCCCCGGTGACGACGATCTCGCCGTCCCCAGGACCGACTCCCCCGTTGACGAGCTTTTCAACACACAGACCGGCTGTGAAACCGGCTGTCCCCAGGGCCATGCTCTCGGCAAGGGACAGCCCCTCGGGCAGTTTCATTGCCCACGAGGACGGGATGCGGATGTACTGACCGAAGCCGCCGGGGGTGTTCATGCCCAGGTCGAAACCGGTGACCACCACCATGTCACCGTGGGCGAAGCGGCCGTCGTCGCAGCGCACCACCTCACCGGCGGCGTCGATTCCCGGCGTGTGAGGGAAATGGCGGGTGACGCCCCTGTTGCCTGTGGCGGACAGGGCGTCCTTGTAGTTCAGGGAGGAATAGTGGACCTTGACCACCAGCTCTCCCTCGGGCAGATCGTCCACACTGCGGGTGATGATGCTCCTGGTGAAGACCTTGTCCTCTCTCTCCTCCACCCACAGGCATTCGAATGTCTGTTCGGACATGTGACCTCCTCGGCAATAGGTAATAGTATATAGTTTATGGTAATGGTTATAGGGAAGAACGGGCCGGACAATCTCTTTTGCAGGTCCTTCCGGCACATCCTATTGCTATAGACTATAGCCCATTACTTTTGTTTATCCCACTCCTGCCGCAGCCTGGCGACGAAATCGGCACGCAGTTTTTCGTCCCCCCTGACCGCCTCCTTGACGATTTTCCACGCCGGGGAGCAGTTCTTGTACTCCACCTCCACCAGCCCGTGGATGATGCGGTCCACGTCCTTTTTGTTCTCCGGCGTCGGCTCTATTCCGGCCTCTTCCAGAACGTCCTTCATGTGCCTGAAGTAACAGGACATGGTCTGCCCTCCTTTCCCTGTTCGGTCTTTAAACCTTTATCCGGGTAAGTTTAACACAGAGGGCCACAGAGAAAAAAACAATCCAAAATCCAAAGTCCCAAAGGATAGTTCACAGTTAAAACCTGTGATCCTGTTTTTCTCCGATTCTCCGTGACGAGGGCTTAAGGGCCCTCCCTGTGGTTCCTGTGTAAAAAGATCTCTGCCGGCACTGAAGTGGATCCACCCTCCCTTTTCCATACCCTTGACCATTATTTCAGGTGAGAACCTGCCGGCGATGATCTGTCTGAAATGTAGAATGCGGTGATCTCCGACACGATCATCCCCGTCAGCATCAGGGCGCAACCGGTCAGGGCCCTCAGGGAGAGGACTTCGCTGAGAAGCAGCCAGCCCCCCAGGACCGCGAAGGCACCCTCCATGGTCAGGATGATGGAGGCGTGGGCGGGATGGGCGGTTCGCTGGGCGACCACCTGGAGGGTGTAGGCGATACCCACGGAGCACAGGCCGCCGTAGAGGATGGGGACGATCCCCTCGAGGATCGTTTTCAGGGCCACGGTCTCGACGGCGAAGGCCGCGATCATACTGAGGGCCGAGCACACGGCGAACTGGATGGAGGCGAGGACGATGGGATTCATCTGAGGCGACAGCCAGCCGATGAGCAGGACATGGATCGCCCAGAACAGGGCGCTGGAGAGGACGAGGAGGTCGCCCCTCTCAATGGAGAAGGTCTCTGTGACACTGAGGAGGTAGAGGCCGGCCAACGCGAGGATGGCGCCGGCCCAGGTCCCCGGCGTGGTCCGCTGTCCCCATCGGTAACCGATAATGGGGACCAGGATCACATAGAGGCCGGTGATGAATCCCGCCTTACCCGCCGTCGTGTAGACGATGCCCACCTGCTGGAGAGAGGCACCGGCGAAGAGGACGACCCCGGTCAGGACGCTGAACCGCAGGGCCAGGGTGAGTCTAAGCGATCCTCGCCAGGGGCCTTCGCCGTCCTCCCTTCGCCTCAGGTACAGGATGAGGGGAATAAGGGAGACGCTGCCCAGGCCGAACCGGACACCGTTGAAAGTGAAGGGCCCCACGTACTCCATGCCGGCACGCTGGGCCACGAAGGCGAACCCCCAGATGGCGGCGGTGATCAGGAGCAGCATGTCGGCCTTGAAGGTCCCTTTATTCAATGGAATTCCCCCTGGCTGGCAAAGCCCGGTCAATCTAGAGGGAATGGGCCGATAATGCAAGCGGGTAGATCGGATAAAGGGGATCGGCGAAGTCGAAACTGTTGCGAATTCAGGATCCAAAGCTCGCCGCACCTCAGCCTCTTGTCCAAATGAGAATCCTGCCGCCCGGCGACTGCCTTTTCAGTCTCCTCACTTTTCACTTTTCACATTCCCCTTTTCCCACCCCACCGCTTCGACCCACTTCACGTTCAGCGTCGCCACACCGAACTCCACCTCGACCCTGCCCTTGACCACGTAAGGTCGGTGGCGGGTGAGCTTCCGACAGAACCGGGCGTAGGCGCGGGGAAAGAAGGTGGCGTCGAAGGTGCCGGTGGTATCCTCGAAGGTGACAAATTCCATCGGCTCTCCGTGCCTGGTACGCACCGGTTTGGCGGTGACCCACCAGCCGGCCATGGTGACGTGCCGTCCGGCCCAGAGGTCCATCTCCGCTGCGGGGACGGTGCGGATCCGGTCCAGGGCCTGCCTGTACAGGTCCAGGGGGTGTCGGGAGGCGAGGAATCCCAGGGTGTCGAGCTCCTGATCCAGGACGGTGCTCTCATCGTACGGCAAGGGCACCGGCAGCTCCCTCGTCTCCTCCTCGAACAGGGACGGCGTCCGTTCAGTCTCTCCGTGACCGTGGGCCAGGAGCTGCCAGAGGAGGGCGGGCCGGTTTTGCAGACCCTCGAGAGCGTCGAAGCACCCCGCTTTGACCAGGGCCCTGGCATCCGTCGGGTCCGGTCGGACCCTGTTGAGAAAGTCCGTGAAGCTCCGGTAAGGTCCGCCGTCGTCCCTCTCCTCGAGGATCCGGTCGGCGACCTTCCTGCCCAGGCCCTGGATCTGCATCAGTCCCACCCGTACCTCATCCCCTCTCCCGGTGTAGTGGTATCGGCTGTGGTTGATGTCCGGCTGCCGGATGTCGAGGCCCGCCCGCCGTGCCTCGGAGAGGTAGGAGAGGGCCGAGTAGAAACCGCCCTGATTGGAAATGACCGCAGCCGTGAACTCGGCAGGATGGTTGGCCTTCAGGAATGCCGATTTGCAGCTGACCAGCGCGTAGGATGCCGAGTGCGGTTTGCAGAAGGAGTACCCTGCGAAGGACAGGATCTGGTCCCAGACCTTTTCCAGCGTGTTCCCGTCGACACCCTTGCGCCGTCCTCCGGCGAGAAACCGCTGACGGTAGTCCTCGAGCCTCCCGGTCCTGTGCTTTTTGGTGACGATCTTGCGCAGCTGGTCCCCGTCGCAGGCCGAGAAGTCCGCCAGGGCCATCACCATCCGGGTGATCTGTTCCTGGTAGATGGCGATGCCGTAGGTCTCGTTCAGGACGTCGTCCAGAAGGGGGTGCAGCGACCGCCACGGTTTGCCCCGCATGCGGGCCACGAACTCCATGATGAAGGCGTTGGCCGCCGGCCGGATGATGGAGGAGGCCATGACCAAGTGCTCGAAAAGATCGCACCGGAGGGTGTGGGGTTCGGGCTTCTCTCCCCACATCCTCCTGAGCAGTTGGCGGGTGGCGGGAGATTCGATATAGAAACAGCCCATGGTCCGTCCGGTCCGGATCAGGCGCCGGGTGGGTTCATCTTCGAGGGGCTGCCACCTGGCGTAATCGATATCGGCCCCCGTGTTCGCCTTGATTGCAGCCAGGGCATCCCGGATAACGGCCAGGGACCGGTTGCCCAGGATGTCGATCTTGACAAGACCCGCGGCCTCCGTCTGGTCCTTCTCCCATTGAATGACCGGCAGCCCCTTGGCCGACACCTGGACCGGGACGTAGCGGCGGATGTCGTCGGGAACGATCACCAGGCCGCCGCAGTGCAGGGAGAGGTGGCGCATCTGACCCTCGAGCCTGGCGGCGGTGTCCAGGACCCTCTCCCAGTCACCGTTCAGCTCCCGGCCGTCGAAGAGGGGATGGGAGCTGGCGGCCGACGCGGCTTTGGCCGGCCTCCAGTAGCCGGACAGCCGCCTCGTGAAGTCCTTGATCTCAGCAGGCGTCATCCCGAATACTTTCGCGACCTCCCTGACGGCGGCCCGCGCCCGGAAACCCACCTGGTTGGCCACCATGGCCGTCCTCACCGACCCGTACCGGGCGAAGGCGAAATCGAGGATGTCGTCCCGCTCGTCCCAGGGGAAATCCACGTCGATGTCAGGCGGATCGATCCGGCCCGGGTTCAGAAACCGCTCGAAGAAGAGGTTGTGCTTCAGTGGATCCACGTGGGTGATCCCAAGGCAGTAGGCCACGAGGGAGGCGGCGGCGCTCCCCCGCCCGCAGGTCCTCGGTGACCGTTTTGCCAGTTCCTCCACCACCAGGAAGTAGTGGGCGAAGCCCTTTTCCCGGATGAGGGACAGCTCCTTGGCCAGCCGGCTCTCGATGTCGTCCGTGGTCTCCCCGTAGCGCCACCTGATCCCCAAGCGGGCCCGCTCCTCCAGCAGGTGAAAGGCCTCCTCCGCCTCCATCCCCCGGAAGGCGGGAAAGATGACCCGGTTGAAATCCCAACCGGTCCAGCAGCGCCGGGCCAGACGGTCCGTGTTGGCGATCGCCTCCGGGCAGTGGGGGAAATAGTCGGCCGCTCCGGCTGCGGGCAGGAGAAGGTCGGCGGTCCCGGCGGTGTCGGACGGGGTCAGGCGTGACAGGGTGGTGTTCATGTCGATGGCCCGAAGGACCCGGTGGAGGAAAAGATCGTCCGGATGGAGAAGAACGGCCCGGGTGGTTGCCACGGGAGGAAGGCCTGTCTCCCTGGACAGCGCCAGGGCCCTGTGCATGTCGTGACCCGGCGACAGCTCGACATGGAGGCGGTCCCGAGCGGTCCGCTTGAGCGGTTTCACGACACCCGGGTCGTCGGTGAGGATGTGAAGGCCGTCGTGACGATCCAACAGGGACCTGACGAGGTCGAAATCCCCCCGGCAGTGGAGGTCCGACAGGACGCGGCACAGGTTGGCGTATCCGCCCTCGTTCTCGACGAGGAGGACAGCCCGGTGCGTGCCGGTCGCCGCCTCGGCGCCGATGATCGGTTCCATGCCTGCCTCTCTGGCGGCTTCAATGAACCGGACGATGCCGTACAGGCCGTTGGTGTCGGTGAGGGCAAGGCGCGTGTACCCCATCGACCGTGCCGCCCGGCACAGAGCTTCGGGACCGTGGACTCCCCAGCCGGGGGAGAAGGACGAGTGAACGTGGAGGTGGACGAAGGAAGACATGGGATATCAAGTGGAAAGTGAAAAGTGGAAGGTGGAAAGAAGAAAAAGAGCATGCGGTTCCTTTTTCACTTTAACCTTTCCCCTTTCTGATCCGGGCCGCCGACCGGGAGGGCGGTTCCCCATCTGATCGCGTCCCTGTCGTATTTCTCGCGGATCCCGTCCAGTGCCTCCTGAAGGGCGTCCCGTCGGAGGGACCGCCGATCGGCCGGTGCAAAGAGGTCGAGCTGGCGGTCCGCGTCCGCCAGGTTCCGGCAGGAGAGGCGCAGGCCCTTGACCCTGACCCTCCGCGTGCAGGTCTTCGAGAAGAGATCGGAAAGGTGCGTGATCAGATCCTGGTCCCTCCACGCCGGAGGTGAGAGGTCGGCGGAACGACGGGCCGACATGCCGTCGGAGTAATGTATGGTGAGAGTCAGCCTGCCCGCCGCTTTTCGGAGACCCCTCAGACGCATGCCGCACCCCTCCGCCAGGCGGCACAGTTCCGCCGAGAGAACCTCATCGCTGTTGTCCTCCCTGGCCAGGAAGGATTCCTCCGTGATGTCCCGGGTCCTTTCAGGGGGCTGAACCGGCGAAGGGTCTATTCCCAGGGCCCGCTGATGGATGAGACGGGAAAACGGGCCGAAGAGGAGGCCCAGCTGGGAGACGGTCAGGGCGGCGAGCTCCTCGACGCGATGGAGGTTCAGGTCAGTCAGCAGGGTTCTCTCCCTGACCAGCCCGATGCCGGGCAGTACCGAGACGGGAAGGGGGGCGATGAAGGATGCTTCACTGCCGCGCAGGACGTCGCAGACGCCGGGGTGATGCAGGCAGCCGGAGGCGATGCGGGATATCATCTTGTTGCCGGCCACCCCCACGGAACCCCTGAGGGACAGCCTGTCGGCGATCTCCCGGTCGAGGCGGGCGGCGGCGTCCCGTCCGGGACCGAGGAGCCGACTGCTCCCGGTGAGGTCGAGAAAGAACCGACCGGGCGTCGAGGGCTCCCACAGGGGCGTGTAGTGCCATGACAGGTCCAAAAGGGCCCGGTTCCCCTTCGCCTCGAGGCGGGGATCCGGAGGCAGAAGGATGAGGGAGGGACAATACCGGAGGGCGCGGAAGACGGGCATGCCCTCGAGGACACCGTCGGATTCCGCTTCGGGCGAGACGCACTGGATGATGGACCGGCCGGAATGGCCTGGGGCCAAGGCCACCGGCCGCTCCCTGAGGGAGTGGTCCACCACCCGTGCCAGGGCGATGGGGAAGTGGGGAATGCAGACGTGCAGGATGTCGCGGTCCATTGTTTAATAAATCCAAAATCCAAGGTCCAAGATCCAAAATTTATGAAGCTCCCGGAATCGGAATAGGCACACTGTGTCAATGAAAGCATCTGGTTGAGGTTTATTTTGGACTTTGGATTTTTGACTTTGGATTCGCCTATCCGCAGTATCGGATCACCCCGACGACCACTCCCACGATCCTGAGCTCCGCCCCCTCCTCGAGAACGATAGGGACCATGGCCGGATTGGCCGGATGCAACTCGACGAGATGGTCCTTCCTCACCAGTCGCTTGACCGTGGCCTCGTTGTCGACGAGGACCACCACCGTCTGGCCGCTGTCGGCGGTCTCCTGTTTGCGGACGACGACATAGTCCCCGTCGAGGATCCCGTCCTCGATCATGGAATCCCCCTTTACGCGCAGGACGAAGTTGTCTCCGGAGCCGGCCATGGAGGGCGGCACCTCGATGGTGTCGGAGACCTCCACCGCCTCGATGGGTTTTCCCGCGGCCACGGTCCCGGCCAGGGGGAGTTCGAAGTGGGAGGAGCCGGGTGGTGGGACGCTGATTCCACGGCGGGCGTTCCATGACCGCGTCAGGTGGCCCTCCCGCTCCAGGCGGATCAGGTAGTTCTGCACCGTGCCCAGGGACGAGAAGCCGAAGGCGTCGGCGATCTCCTGCTGTGAGGGGGCGTAATCCTCCGTCTCGATGTGCTCCCGGATGAAATCAAGGATCCGTTTCTGCTTGGGGGTGAGGGGGGACATAAGGACCTCCAGAGTAGTCAGTATTCTGTAATCAGTATTCAGTTGAAGGAGCAAAAGAAAGGTTCTCCTGAATTCTGAATGTTGACTACTGAATCCTTTTTAGAATAATATAGGCGTAAGTTTTGCGTAAGTCAAGAGTTGGTATGGGCTGGGAAAGGGGAATGATAAGCGAGAGAGGAGAGGTTGGACATCAGAGGGTTTGATTGGCCTATCAATAAAATGCGTGTATGCCTTGACAGGGGCTGTTTAAATAACTACTATTTGACTTGAGAAAGGACCTTCCCCCGGAAGGTCCTTTTCCGTTTGGAGCCGAAAATACAGTTTTGGGAGGGGGAAGGAGACCCTCAGATGGGAAGGCTTCACCTTTCTGCAATTCCCGTTGTTTTCGTCCTGGTGCTTCTGCTGCCCAGCCTGACCTTTGCCCTCTCCCCCTTCAAGGTCGCCCTGAACTTCATGTGCGCCTGCGGTACCTGTGACGAGACACTGTCCGAGTGCGAATGTCCTCAGTCGGACGGCTACCGAGCGGATCTCGAGGACATGGTCAACAGGGGCATGTCGGAGGATCAGATCATCAGCGAGTTCATCGATCGATTTGGAGCGTCCGTGCTGGTGGCCAACGCCGCCGCCGCGCCTCCGGCCAGATCCATCGGAGGCAGGGGCGGACTGAGCAAGCAGACGGTGGGAATCGTCCTCGTCGTTTTCGGACTGTCACTGGCGGGGATGATGATGTTCAGGTACGCACGGTCCGCGCCCCAGCCTTCGGGACGGGGCAGGTCTTCCGGGAAAGGACGACCCCCGGAAACCCGGGCGAGGAAGGGGTCGTCAGGCCCGGAGAGGAAAAAGGGAAGGGATTCCGGGTTCCGCGATGGGGATGATGACGATCTGCTGGACGATTATCTCCATGATTAAGGCGCATGGCAGGAGGCAGATTACTGTGGACAGGGGACGCTTAACAGGGATGACCTTTCTCCCGACCATGATGGCGGTACTGGCCGGGATCGCCTTTCTGGTTCACCACAGGGGGGATATACCGGGTGGCCTGATCGACTGCCTGATCCTCCTGTGTGCCCTTGTCCTGTCAACCTTCGTCATGCCCTTTCCATCCATGCGGCCCGAAACGGTATTAGGCAGAACCTCCGGGAAAGGAAAAAACAAAACCAACCTCCTTTTCAGGCCCCAGAGGCCCTAGAGAATTTGCCTCGGCGGGGACAGTCAGGATACACTGAGATTGTAGAAAGGGAGAAGGAACCATGGAAGCGAGAAAAGAGAACAGCTTCTGGAAAAGGATAAACTCCAGTGTCAAGAGGATCTTCGAGGAGTTGAAGGAGGATTCGGTGGCAAGCAACCCGAAGAAACCGGTGGACTGCTGCAATCCCCCCGTGGTCCCTAAACTGGATCAGGAGAAAGATTCCTCGCAGCACTGAGAGACTTCGAGGAATACCTAAATCAACGTTAAAGGCGGTCCCGGATTCACCCGGGACCGTTTTTTTATCGCTGGTCTTGAATTTTCAATTTTGGGCTTTGGGTTTTGGACTTTGGACTGAGGGAAGGTTGACTGCCGATTCCTGTCCAATGGGGACCTTTTTCCCCGGAATACCCAAACCCTTTCTCCTCAATACCAGAAAGCCGGCCACCGACAAAGGCACCAGGAACAGACTGACGATCTGGCTGGTGGAAAGGGTCAGGTCAAATACGGTCACAGCTCCCCGCGGGTCTCCCCGCAGGAACTCGATAAAGAATCGCCATGTCCCGTAGAGAAGGCCGTAAAGAGCGGCGACCTGGCCGTCGAAGACCTTTCGGGATCTTACTTTCATAAGTACAACGGTCAGGACCAGGAGAGCTGCTGAGGAGTAAAGCTGGGTCGGGTGGACCGGAACGTCGAGCATGTCACCGGCCAGTGACCTGGGATCGGTGTAGGTGACGGCCCAGGGCAGATCCGTTGGCTTGCCGTAACACGAGCCGGCGAAGAAACATCCCAAACGGCCGATAGCGTGGCCAAGAGCCAGGGCGGGCGCCAATGTGTCGACGGATCGCCAGAGCTGCAATCCCTTGAGCCGAACGGCGGCTATGAATGCCAATGCTCCACCGATCAACCCTCCGTAGAACACCAGTCCACCCCGCCAGATCATGGGGATCTCGGCTGGATTGTCCAGGAAATACTTCCAGTTGACGATAATAAAGAGGGTCCTGGCGCCGATCAGCACTCCGATGATAACTATAAGGCCCAGATCAGCGAAGGTCCCCGGCTGCCCGCCATCCCTTCGGTGAAGATGTTCGGCCAATGTTATTCCGGCCAGTATTGCCAGAGCGAAGAAGAAACCGTAGGTGTGGATGACGAACGGTCCGAGGTGAAGCAGTTCAGGGTACATCTGTCAATTGGTCTCCCCGTCGTCATCATGCTCCTCGTCTTCGTCCTTGTGGCCCACATACTTGTAGGCATTCGGTCCCAGATCGAGGTCGATCTCGGCCCAGATCCTCACCTCGGACCGTTCACGCAGAGGCGGATCGGTGAGAAGGGAGATCGTCTTGAAAAATTTACCCTCCGGCTCCTCGTGAAAATTAGGGTCGAACTCCACCACGAGGACCCCCTCATCTCCCGGCCTCAGGTCCTTGTTGGTGACATAGGCCCTTGTGCAACCGCAGCTGGTGGGAGTGCCCTTAACAGTAATCGGCATCTCACCGGCATAGAGGAAGGGGAACTCTTGTTTGACGATGCCCTGGCTCTGTTTGACCTTACCCAGGTCGTATTCCGTCTTCGTATATCTGAAATCGCCGCTGATTTCCCGGTAAAGGGAGTCGGCCCTCGCAGTCCTGAATTCACCCTCCGAAAGAGTCGTTCCTTTCAGAAGGATCGTTGTCACGGTCCCGTTTTGGATGATCGGAAGATTGGTCGAAAGGTGGTCGTCCGAGGGCGCATCCGTGATGAGGTAAACGGTTCTGGTGAAGGGACCGGTGTCGGTTTCGCCGTGGTACAGGGGATCAAAATCAACCTCGATTTCGAAGCTTTGGCCGGGTTTGACCACCTGGCTCCAGTTCCTCGGCAGTTTCATTCCGAATTTTTCGGAAACGGGAGGGTCTGAAAGTATTATCGATGCGACGGTGCACGCACAGGACGTGAACGCTCCCCGGAGGGTGAGGGCTCCCTCCCCTACATTTCTCAGGGTGAAGGTCCGCTTTATATGGCCCCCCTTGATGTTGACCGACCCCAGTTCGACCTCGAGGGCGTCGTCAGTCCCGATCCTGCCTTGGGGTTTCGCTTTTGCCTGCTCGGCGGATGGCGGATTGTTGGTTTCCGGGCTGCTCCCTCTGGTGCATGCCGCCAGTACGACAGCAAGGAGGACAGCCAGGAGAGAAAGAATCAGACCAGTGGACATTTTAACCATGACCGACCTTTCTGTTACTGTCCGCTTTTAAAGCGGAACATCCCTATAATGATTCTTCCGGATCTCCTACCATTCGTAGATCCGTTCCTCCACGCTGGGGACGCCGCGTATAATCACCCGAAACTGCCTGGGCATCTCGGGCACCTCGAAGACGATCCTGCCCCCGGCATGGTGTCCCCTCATCCGGGCGATGCTTAACGGTCTGTAGATATTGCCGTCGACTTCCAGGGTGGTCAGTTCCATGAGATCGTATTTTCCCAGGCTCACGGTGTGTGTATTCGCGTAGTACTTCAACTCCAGTCTGCCATCGCTGAACCTGTAGGGTTTCATCTCGATGGTGGCGTTGCCGCTGTTCATGCCGCCAGTGGATATGCTGGGCATGGAGTCGATGTCTACCGGACCTCTCATCCCCTGACCGGTACCCCGGGGCATGGGGCTGGTCTCCATTCCGGAATCTCCGCCCATTCCTCCGCTGGCCCCTCCACCTGGACCCCCGCCTCCGCCCATTCCGGCGAAGGCGGGAATGCCGCCAAGGATGCCTGCGATTCCTACAAATGCGATCAGATAGAAATATACAGTCCTCACAATATTCTCCTTTGAATCGACCGGGACCTGAAAGGTATAAAAATCCGCTTTGCCTCATGCCAAGGAAACGATCGATCCGATGAATGCCGTTCCGGCCAGGACAGCAACGAAAAAAACCTTTCCCATATCAAGCCTCATGATCTGGACGAGGATCCGATTGTTTTCTCCGTAAAGCCCTTTTTGCTGAATGATCCGCAGCATCATGATAATTCCCACCACGTTGGACGCCACGCCCAAAGCCAGAAAAACGGTCTGGTATCGCGCCAGAAACAGAGCTGCCGCTGACGTCCCGAAAATGGGCAGGATGTCTGTCACGTGGTGCATGCAGCAGGCCACCATGGCCGCTGTGGAGGTGCCGCCTGAAGCTACCACCGAGGCGGTGGCAGACCTTTCCGCTCTTTGCTTTATCGTTCCCCTGATAAAGAAATACAGACCTGCCTGGACCCCGAAACCTGTGATCAGGGGAAGGAGCCAGAACCAAAGGGCCCGCAGTTCCTCAAGGGCGTGCTGGAGGGAGTTGGAAAGGGACAGGACGATGAAGTAAAGGGCTGCCAGGGTGCCGCCGGCGGTAAACCCCCACAGCACGGATCTGATCACTGGACTGTCCGTCCTCATCTCCAATTTCCCCTTGTCTTCACCGGTTATGATCTGCCAAGCGCAAGAACGGGAAGGGAAGCACATTCCCTTCCCGTTCACCATGGTTATTCGTAGAGCCGGTAGACTCTGCCGGTGTCCTTCTCAACCAGGAATTTGTCAACGATTGCCTGGCCCTTTTTCGTGACCACCTGGACCTCAAACCCGTCATCGGTTCCGGTGACCTTGCCGACCTCCAACCTGGGATTGGTCCGGCTCAAGTAACGGGTGATCATCTCCTCGGCGGTTTCCTTGTTGATATCCGCCCTTTTGGCCTCACTCGAGTCGGTCCAGCAGGGTTCGTAGTCATAGTTTCTGCTCCCATAGCCCATGTGACCGTAATCCATCATGTGGCCGCCATAGCCACCCATGTGGCCCCAACCGCGGGCGTAATCGCGGTCGCTCCATCCCCCGTGGGCCTGGACGAGGCCGTAGCCGGCCAGGACGATCGTGAGACTCACTGCCGTGATCAGAGTTCCTCTTTTACTCATGGTACAGACCTCCTTTGATCTCTGCGCCGGCCGCTTGGCCGGCGGAAGTTTTGTTGTCTACTTCAAAGCACCTACCGTGCCAAAGATACGTTTGATCGAAAAAGAAGATCAAGTATTTGATATTAATGGATTTTTTTGCTTATGTGAAAATCAGCCCCGGTTGTAGATGCGTAAAAAACTCCCAGTGGATCGATAGAGTACTGTTCCCAAATTACCCAGTTAAAATATCAGTTCTGACCCTAAACCCAGGGAACGGAAAAGTCGCATAAACTTCAAAGCCCAGTTATCTAACCTACCTTTCCTGTGTTGAAGGAGTGAGTTCCGGAGGCGAAGTATCCGTTAATAATTCCGGTTCTCAACCATTGAGTATTAAAATTGAAATCCCGTTGGTTTTTTTAAGAGCCGTTAAATTGGCTGAAGATGGAAGACAGTGAAACGGCTCGTGTCCTGCCATCGTCCTTCTCGAGGAACAATTCCATACATTTTAAGGAACAGAACTGGTCGGCGGGGAAATATCCAATAACGAAACGGGTCTGCCGGTCCCGAAAATTTTTTTCACATTGTGAACACGTTCCCTGCAGGATCATTTTTCTCGAGCTCTGCTTTGTCATCTTGAAGACCTTTCTTTGAAATGGATTGAAAATCCTGGTTCACCAAGGAGCCCACCAGGGGTCTCTGCGTTTCGAGCTCCGTTTGCCATCCTGCAGCTGGATTGAAGAAGAAAACGCACCCGGTGGCTGTAATTTGCCCGGATAACAGACAGCACCTGTGCGATCTCCCTCCACCGGTCCGCGTCTACCTTTGGTTCCATTACTCATCTCCTATGCGGAAAAAGGGGGACGATCCGACCCCGACGGTTGTGTGGACAACTGCCGGTGCGCACGTGTAGCTGTAGACCTTGGGGCGTTAGGCGCGGGGAGGGCGGTGCGGGGGGGATACCGAATTGGTGCTGAAAGATAATTTTGAGTCAAGAACCAGAGTGTAAAAAAAGGTAACTACTATAAGGATGGGAACGGTGAGGATGACAACGCAGATGGAATACAGGCAGGAGAAGATGCCGCTTTGGTGGCAGGTGGTTTTTCCCCCAAGGGCGCCAATGCCATGGAATGTCACCAAGGAAACAGCAGCGACTAACGCCAAGACGAGGATGACAGGTAGTACAGGTGCCCTATTGAATAGCCGATTGGGGGTCATGGAAAATCAGTGTCCCTTGCCATGTTTTCCGTGGAGAAAGAGATGCATAATGGGGCAGAGCAGAACGAGGGCCCATGGTAACAGGCCCAGAATGTGGTCCTTGTGGCTGGTCCAGAGGTAGGTCAGAATGGGAGGGGCCAGGACACCAAGACCCATGGCCGCAAAAAGGAGATCTCTTTTTTTCGAACGGGTTGAGATTTTCCTCTCACCGTTACTGTCCATGCCCGACGGTCTCCAGAGAAGTCGGCCTCATTCTTGCTTGGCTCCCAACCGGCTTCTCCTCTCCCTCCATCATTTCAATACCATACCCTGGAGGGGTATGCAAGTTTTTTTGCTTTTTCAGGTTGTTTTTAATCAACCATAATTATATTATTTGACATACCATGGGTGGGTATGGTATAAATAGTCTAAATAATTAGGATGATAGCCAATTAAGAGGAGGGTAATTATGCACGAAGCTCAGATTGTCAGGCTCAACAGGATCGAGGGCCAGATAAGGGGGATCAGGAGAATGATCGAGGAAGATCGTTACTGTGTGGATATCCTGACCCAGATTCGATCAGCCTCGAACGCCCTGGCGAAGGTGCAGGAAAATATCTTCAAAGGTCACCTGGAGAGCTGTGTCAAGGATTCCCTGTCCGGGGACGACTCCGTGGACAGGAAAGCGAAGATCGATGAGGTGCTGGATCTTCTTTCCAGGTTCAGGTGATCCCCGCGATCGAGGAGACAACCATAATGATATCCAAGGTTATAGGGTGGGCGGTGCTCCTTCTAGTGGCATTTATGATATTTCGGCCCCGCCGCGGGGGCAGCTGCCACGGGGGGCAACATGCTGAGGAAGATAACATGATAAGCGGTAACCGCGATTCTGAGGGCAAAAGCAGCCCTGACCCCGGTTTCAGGAAAAGAGGGGGAGGATGTTGCGGATAAAAGAGTTCATTGTTGGACTCAATTGAAAACGAAAAAAGCAGTATGCGGGGAAAGAAAATGGCCATTGATCCGGTGTGCAAAATGGAGGTGGATGAGAATGCGGCTCTGTCGGGCGTGAAGGACGGCGAGACCTACTATTTCTGCAGTGAGGGGTGCAGGGAGGAGTTTCTGAATCCAAGATCCAAAACCCCCTTCGACAAGCTCAGGACCCCGAGCAATGTCGAGGGGCAAAATCCAATAGGGTCGGAAAGCGAAGATATTCACCTGACCACACAAACCCGAACACCTGAAACCCTGATTAACGGGGAGGCGTGTGAGATCCCGGTATCGGTTGAGTCGGAGGTTGGAAGGGTGTCGAAGAAACTCACCATGGGGATCACCGGCATGCACTGTGCCTCCTGCGCCGCCAACACCGAGAAGGCCCTGAAAAAAGTCGACGGGGTAACCAGTGCCGCGGTCAACATCGCCACCGAATCAGGGACCGTGGAGTACGACCCGGAGAAGGTCGGGGTCGAGGAGCTTAAACAGGCAGTCAGGGACGCAGGCTATACGCCCCACCTCCGTGAGGTCCCGGAGGAAAAAGTCACCATCGGCATCACCGGGATGAACTGCGCCTCCTGTGCCGCGTCCATCGAGAAAGCTCTGATGAGACTGGACGGTGTCTCGGAGGCGCACGTGAATTTCGCCGCCGAATCGGCATCCGTCCGGTTCGATCCGTCACACACCGCATACGCCGATCTGGAAAAGGCCATTGAGGATGCGGGATACACACCCCACGCCCGGCAGGAGCCGGGGGGACGGCTCGAGCTGAAGGTGGTGGGGATGGACAATCCCCACTGTCTGGGGACGGTGGACGGCGCCCTGAACCGCCTGTCTGGAATTACGTCAAAAGAGCTGTTCATCAACGAAAGGGCCAGGATCAGCTTCGATCCCTCCATCACCAGCAGGGAGGAGATTCTCCGGGCTATCCGCGACGCCGGGTACACCCCGGTCGAGGAGACGGAAGAGGTTCTGGACAGGGAAAAGGAGGCCAGAGAGAGGGAGATAAAGACCCTCAGGCTTAAATTTGTTTTCTCGGCCCTCCTGGGAATACCGCTGGTGCTGCTGACCATGGGTCCGATGGTGGGGCTGCCTGTTCCCCATATCCCCGACAGGTGGGAGGCCCTTGTCCAATTACTGCTCGCGACGCCGATCCTGCTGGCCAACTACCAGTTCTACACGCGGGGCATCCTCGCCGTTGCCAGGACCAGGATGGCCACCATGGACACCCTCGTGGCCCTCGGCACCGGGGCGGCGTGGGCCTACAGCACGGCGGTCCTGGCTGCCATCTGGATGGGCAAGGCAGGCTATTCAAAGGATAACCTGTATTTCGAGGTCGCCGGCCTTCTCATCGTTTTCATCCTCCTGGGGAAATACCTCGAGGCCATCGCCAAGGGAAAGACCTCCGAGGCTATCAAGTCCCTGATGGGCCTCCAGGCGAAAACGGCCCTGGTCGTCCGGAACGGCAAGGAGATGGAGGTCCCCGTCGAGGAGGTGCACACGGGCGATGAGGTGCTCGTCAGGCCGGGCCAGAAGATCCCGGTGGACGGGGTGGTCATCGACGGATACTCGGCGGTGGACGAATCCATGCTCACCGGCGAGAGCATCCCGGTCGAGAAGACCGTGGGATCAGAGGTCGTGGGGGCGACGATCAACAGGACCGGCTCCTTCCGATTCAGGGCCACCAAGGTGGGTAAGGACACGGCTTTAGCGCAGATCATCAAGCTCGTCGAGGAGGCTCAGGGCTCGAAAGCCCCTATCCAGGCCCTGGCGGATCTTATCTCGGCCTATTTCGTGCCGGCGGTGGTCGTCATCGCCGCCCTCGCCTTTGGCATCTGGATGCTGGCGGGCCAGAGTTTCATCTTCGCCCTGACCGTTTTCATCGCTGTCCTCATCATCGCCTGTCCCTGCGCCCTTGGCCTGGCGACCCCCACGGCCGTCATGGTGGGTACCGGGCTGGGGGCGAAAAACGGTGTGCTCATCAAGAGCGCCGAGGCGCTCCAGATTGCCCATAAGATCGACACGGTGGTTTTCGACAAGACCGGGACCCTGACCAAGGGGGAGCCCGAGCTCACGGACGTGGTGCCCTTCGGTAACCGGGACCGGGACCTGGTGCTTCAACTGGCCGCCTCGGTGGAGAAGAGCTCCGAGCACCCCCTCGGGGAGGCCGTAGTGGCCGGGGCTGAGAAGAGAGGCCTCGAGATCCTCCCGGTGAAGGACTTCCACTCTGTGACCGGCAAGGGTGTCGAGGGCACGGTTGACGGCAGGAAGATCGCGATCGGTAACAGGGCCCACTTTACCGGCTTGGATCTTGACCTGAACGACCTTGACAGGGCCATGGTGGAACTGGAGGCACAGGGCAAAACGGCCATGATCGTCGGGGCGGACGACGAGATCGCCGGCATCCTGGCCGTTGCCGACACCCTGAAGGAGCACTCAAAAGCTGCCGTTCAGGCGCTTCAGGGTATGGGCAAGGAAGTGGTCATGATCACCGGGGACAACCGGCGCACCGGGGAAGCCATCGCCGCCCAGGTCGGTATCAGGAAGGTTCTAAGCGAGGTGCTTCCGCAGGACAAGTCCGCGGAGGTGAAGAGGCTCCAGGGTGATGGTCACCGGGTGGCCATGGTGGGGGACGGGATCAACGACGCGCCGGCCCTGACCCAGGCTGATATCGGCATCGCTATCGGGAGCGGTACCGACGTGGCCATCGAGTCCGGTGACATCGTCCTCATAAAAGACGACATCCGGGACGTCGTCATGGCAATGGACCTGTCCAGCTTCTCAATGCGGAAGATCAAACAGAACCTGTTCTGGGCATTCATCTACAACTCCCTCGGTATCCCCGTCGCCGCAGGCATCCTGTACCCCTTTACCGGTTTCCTGCTCAGCCCCATAGTCGCCGGCGCGGCCATGGCCTTCAGCTCCGTCTCCGTGGTGACCAATTCGCTTCTGATGCGCCGGTACAGGCGAAAGATCTGAGACAGTCCAGGACGAAAATCTCGTCCCTTTCAGAACCGGGGACACTTTTTAAACCAGACCTGAAATGCCCACAACGAGACAGACCCGAAACCGTTACAATCGAATAGCTTGGCTCTACGACCTGATGGAAATGCCCATGGAGCGGCTCCTTTTCGCCCCGTGGAGGAGGAGGTTGACCACGGTGGTCGAGGGCGAAGAGATTCTTGAAGTCGGGGTCGGGACAGGCAAGAATTTTTCCTGCTATCCACCTGGGATTACCGTTACCGGCGTGGACCTCAGCCCCCGGATGCTTGAACGGGCAGCCAGGCGAGCCAGGGATGACGGCGCCAGCGTCAACCTGGCGGAGATGGATGTTCAGCAATTGGCCTTCCCCGACAACACCTTCGATACCATTTTCGCGACATTCGTCTTCTGCTCGGTGCCGGACCCGGTAAGAGGGCTGGCGGAGGTCAGGAGGGTGTGCCGGGCTGGAGGCCGCCTCATCCTTCTCGAACATGTTCGGCCGCAATCGTCCTTAAAGGGGTTTCTCTTCGATATCCTCAATCCTCTGACAGTCAGGCTGACGGGTGCCAACATCAACCGGAGGACCCCTGAGAACCTGAAGAAGGCAGGCTGGAAGATCCGTGTTGAGGAGAACCTGAAATCGGATATTGTCAAATGGATCGAAGCCGAACCTTAATATTTACTACTCTATTAGTAGTAAATAAGTATCGGGTTTGATGCCTGCAAAAATAGGATATTAAAGATGCTTGGCTGAAAAAACATCTTGACTTTAAGGAGATTATTCTTTAGTTTCTCCCTTTACTTTATTGAAAAGGTAAAGATAATTGTGAGTCAAACAAGATTCTTTTCCACAATCAGGGGATCATGCCGGTTCAATCGTAAGAGGGAATCGTCTATCCCCATCCTCGCCTCCCCTGACCTCGGGGGGGTCCATGGCGCCATGTCCCGATGTGCCATGCCACCGCTCTGAGGACCGCCCGGCGGACCTTGGAGCATCCCTGATCTGACCTTTTTCGAAACATCGCTGAACACATTGACCGGGTTTCCATTCTGACGGATGGAAATTTCGGGCCGCCTGTATCCATGGCGGCAGACCTGACAGGAGGAATACCCTGTCCAACAACGGATATCGGACGGATACCATCGCTCTTCACGGCGGCCAGGAGCCGGACGGGACCACCTTGGCCAGGGCCGTGCCCATTTATCAGACCACGTCCTATGTTTTCAGGGACTCCGAGCACGCGGCAAACCTTTTTGCCCTCAAGGAATTCGGAAACATCTACACCCGGATCATGAATCCCACCACGGACGTTTTCGAACAGCGCCTGGCCCAGCTGGATGGTGGCGTGGGCGCCTTGGGGCTGGCCTCTGGACAGTCCGCCATCACCCTTTCGATCCTTAACATCGCCAGAAGCGGTGACGAGATCGTTTCGGCCACCAGCCTCTACGGTGGAACCTACAACCTGTTCAAGTACACCTTTGAAAAACTGGGGATCAAGGTCCACTTCGTGGATCCGGGGGACCCGGAGAACTTCAGACGGGCTGTCAACAGCAAAACCCGGGCTGTTTTCCTTGAGAGCGTGGGAAATCCGAAACTGGACGTCCCCGACTTCGAGGCCATCGCAAAGGTGGCGCACGAGGAGGGACTGCCCGTCATCGTGGACAACACCGTGACCCCTGTGCTGTTCCGTCCCTTTGACCACGGTGCGGACATAATCGTCTACTCCGCCACCAAATTTATCGGCGGCCACGGCACATCGATCGGCGGAGCTATTGTTGACTCCGGGCGGTTTGACTGGACCCAGGGCCGGTTCCCCGAATTCACCCAACCCGACCCGAGCTACCATGGTCTGGTCTACACAGAGGCCCTGGGAAACCTTGCGTACATCGTGAAGGCGAGGGTCCAGCTCCTCCGTGACATCGGTCCGGCCCTGAGCCCTTTCAACTCGTTCCTGTTCCTTCAGGGGCTTGAGACCCTTCCCCTGCGGATCAGGAAGCACAGCGAGAACGCCCTGGAGATAGCCCGGAGGCTCAAGGAGCGTCCCGAAGTCACCTGGGTCATATACCCGGGCCTGGAGGATCATCCGACCTATGAGAACGCGGTAAAATACCTGCCTCAGGGATTCGGCGCCATCGTCGGCTTCGGTGTGAAAGGTGGGCTCGACGCCGGTGTCCGGTTCATCGACAGCCTCAAGCTCCTGTCCCATCTGGCCAACATAGGTGATGCCAAGAGTCTGGTGATCCACCCTGCCTCCACGACCCATCAACAGCTTTCCGCAGAGGAGCGTCTGAGCACGGGAGTGACAGAGGATTACATTCGCCTGTCTTTGGGCATCGAGGATGTGGAGGACATCTGGGAGGATATCGAGAGGGCTCTGGAGGCTGCAGGGAAGGAGGATCGCCATGACGCGCGCAGAGACATCGCGACAAGCGCCACGCGATAGCAAACAACCGGTTCGCCCGGTTCGCCAGTTCCCACAGGGCCGTGACAACGGCTCTGTGGGACAGGTTGAGGTCCTGTCGGTGACCTTCGACGGACAAGGGGATGTTCTGCACCTGCAGAGCGGAGAATCCCTGTCCCCCATAACGGTGGCCTATGAGACCTACGGGAAACTGTCGCCTTCACGGGACAACGCGGTCATGGTCTGCCACGCCCTGTCCGGCGACGCCCACGCTGCCGGCTTTCACGGCACGGGACCTGCGGAAAAACCCGGATGGTGGGACATCCTCATCGGGCCGGGAAAGCCCCTGGACACCGACCGCTTTTTCGTCATCTGCTCGAACTTCCTGGGAAGCTGCTACGGGACGACAGGGCCAACCAGCATCGACCCGGGGACGGAAAGGCCGTACGGCCTCACCTTCCCGTTCTTCACCATAAGGGACATGGTCGACGTTCAGTGCTGGCTTCTCGACTACCTTGGAATAGACACCCTTCTTGCGGTGATCGGGGGCTCCATGGGGGGCATGCAGGCCCTCCAGTGGGCCATTTCCTATCCGGACAGGGTAAGGGGCGTTATCCCCATCGCCACCACGGCCAAAATGTCGGCCCAGGGGATCGCGCTCAATGAGGTGGGCCGCCAGGCCATCCTCAGCGATCCGAAATGGCAGGATGGGAACTACCCGGAGGAAGATCCGCCTGCCCGGGGCCTTGCCCTGGCCAGGATGATCGCCCATATCACCTACCTTTCGGAGGAGTCCATGCACCGGAAGTTCGGAAGGAGATTCATCGGGGACAACGGCAGGTCCTTTAACTTCTCAAGGGATTTCCAGGTGGAGAGCTACCTGCATCACCAGGGGGACAAGTTCGTCCAACGGTTCGACTCCAACACCTATCTATACATCTCACGGGCCATGGACTACTTCGACCTGGAGCTTGACTACGGTTCGTTGGAGGGGGCCTTCTCCGGCAGCCTCGCGTCCTTCCTGGTCCTTTCCTTTACCAGTGACTGGTTGTTTCCGGCGGGCCAATCTCTGGAGGTTGTCGGGGCCTTGAAAAGACTCGGCAAGGAAGTCTCCTACTGCAACATCGAATCGGACCAGGGGCACGACGCATTTCTATTGCCGGGCCACCGGATGGGAGACCTGGTGGCCGGGTTCCTGAACCGTCTGACCAGGGGAGGTGGGCCATGAGCGGAATCCAGGCCCTCGCAACGGAGGTGAAAAGTACGCGGGCCGAGTCACTGCGCCATGTGGACTGGACCCTGACCCACCTTCGGGACAGGGCTCTGGACGATCAG
This sequence comes from bacterium, assembly GCA_020350725.1. Taxonomy (GTDB): domain Bacteria; phylum BMS3Abin14; class BMS3Abin14; order BMS3Abin14; family BMS3Abin14. The sequence continues at coordinate 751,645 of CP070719.1, read as the reverse complement.
ATCGTCTCCAGTGTTAATGTCGGGGATCGGGTTCTGGATCTCGGCTGCGGCCAGGGGGACCTCCTTGACCGGCTTAAATGGGAGAGGAAAGTCCATGAGCAAGGGATCGAGATCGACGGCAAGGCCGTCACCGGGGCCATCGCCAGGGGACTGTCGGTCGTGCATGGAGATCTGGAGGAGGGTCTCGGAGACCTGGGTGATGGGTCCTGCGATGTCGTCATCCTCAACCAGGTGATCACCGTTATCCGCGACCCCGTTACCCTCATCGAGGAATCTCTCCGTGTAGGCCGGAGGGTGATCGTGACCTTTCCCAATTTTGCCGTGTGGAGAACCCGTTTCCAACTGCTCCTGCGCGGCCGCCTTCCGGTCACCCCATCACTTCCCTATCAGTGGCACGACACCCCCAATATCCGTCTGGTGACGGTGAAGGATTTCAGGAACCTGTGCCGCCGGCTCGGCCTGAGTGTTCTGAAAGAATCCTACTCCTCCCCCGGTGCGGACGGCAGATTCCACCCGGTGAGGGTGTGGCCTAACCTGAGGGCCTCGTCGGCCATGTTCTGTCTATCCCGTTAGAGGCACCTCCTGCTCATCCAGATCCTGCGGAACTTGGGAACGTCCATGTCCTCGAATATTTTACCATTAATTTAAGGTGAATATAAAATTACAAAGTTGACTTTAATTGTATTTAAATGGTAATTAAAGATTCGAATTTTAACAATCCTATTTGTAGGGTATTTTTCATGGCTTATAACGTGTCAGATGTTTCTTTTAATTCCGGCTAGTTACGGGAAGGAGATGTGGCATGATTCGCAGGCGGGTGTTTCGGATAGGGGTCTTTCTCATGGTCCTCTTGATAACAACTGAGGCCTTTGCCGGGTTGGGTGACTATTTTGTGGAGACTGATTGGCTGGACAATAACAGGGAGAAGGTGAAGATCGTGGATGTGAGAAATCCAGCTCTTTACCTTCTGGGTCATATTGAGGGCGCGGTCAACATCGACAGGAGTGAGTTTCTCAGCACCCGCCACGGTACCAAATGCCTGGTTCCCACAGTAAAGGAGTTCGAATTGCTCATGGACCGATACGGCATAACACCGGAGATGGTGGTCGTGGCGTATTCTGAAGACAACAATCCGTATATGGCGCGTTTCGTCTGGACCCTCAGATTCCACGGCCACGAACGATCCTACCTTCTTGATGGAGGTTACGATAAATGGGTTACGGAGGGGCGTTCCACCTCCCTGATGACGGGGAGGGTTGACCGGGTCTCCGGATACAGGGTTTCAGGGTCGGCCGACATCAGGGCGGGTGGAGATTATGTGCTGGCTCGGCTGAACAACCCGTTAACATTCATCTGGGACACACGGAGAAAAAGCGAGTTCACGGGAACGGAAGTCAGGGCCGCCAGAGGAGGCCATATTCCCGGGGCTGTCCACCTGGAATGGCTGGATCTTCTCAGGGATGAAAAGGGGGTAAAGGTCCTCAAGAGTGAAAAAGAGATCCAGATGATCCTTGAAGCCGCGGGCATCAGCCGGAATCTTGAGATCATCGCACACTGCCAGACGGGCATACGGTCCTCGTATGCGACACTCGTCCTTCTGTCCCTGGGATATCGAGCAAAGAACTACGACGGATCCTGGATCGAATGGGCCAACTGCCACAACTTCCCTGTTGAAGGTTCCAGCGAGCAGGCCGGTCTTGGGGGCAGACACATGGGTCTGTGACCGAATCGGGGTGCTTCCGGGAAGATCAGGTTTAAAGGATACGGCAAGTCATATTCACAGATCCTGGAGAGGAGAAGTTCACATGAGCAATTTCTACGGTGACAATTCGAGAGCCATCGGCAGAACGCCCCTGGTGAGGCTGAACCGGATTGCGGGCGCGGGTGCCACAGTCCTCGGGAAGATCGAGGGCAGGAACCCGGCATATTCGGTGAAATGCCGTATCGGAGCGTCCATGATCTGGGATGCGGAGGAGCGGGGTCTGTTAAAACCCGGGGTGGAGATCATCGAGCCGACCAGCGGAAATACGGGTATCGCCTTGGCCTTTGTGGCGGCGTCCAGAGGTTACAGGATCACCCTGACCATGCCCGAGACGATGAGCCTGGAACGGAGACAGGTCCTGGCCATGTTCGGGGCCGATCTGATCCTGACCCCCGGTGGGGAAGGAATGCCGGGTGCTGTCCGCAGGGCTGAGGAGATAGCCGCCGGTGACCCTGAGAGGTATTTCCTGCCTCAGCAGTTCAAGAATCCAGCCAACCCCCTGATCCACGAACAGACCACCGGACCGGAGATATGGGACGACACGGATGGGGAGATAGACGTCCTGGTCTCCGGCGTCGGCACGGGCGGAACGATCACCGGCGTCTCGAAGTACCTTAAGAACACCATGGGAAAAGATATTCTCTCGGTAGCGGTGGAGCCCGAGGCCAGCCCGGTCATCACCCAGACCCTGGCCGGACAACCCCCTCAGCCATCTCCCCACAAGATCCAGGGGATCGGAGCCGGATTCATACCCGACACGCTCGATCTGGCGATGGTCGATCGTGTCGAGCTGGTAACCAACGAGGAATCCATCGAGTTCGCGCGCCGACTGGCAAGGGAAGAGGGTATCTTAAGCGGCATCTCGTGCGGTGCGGCCGCAGCGGTGGCTGCCAGGCTCTCGGAGCAGGATGAATTCAGGGGCAAAACCATCGTGGTGATCCTCCCCGACGCCGGAGAACGTTATCTTTCCACGGTCCTTTTCGATGGCATCGGTGGTTGATTTCCTGAAGTCCAAGGTTTCGGATCCAGTAACCGATCATGTGACAGGGAGGGATCAGGATGACAAGCGTGAACTCTCAGGAGAAGTTAGCCCGACTGCGCGAGATCCTCAGGGATCTCGGATCGGTTGTGGTTGCTTTCTCGGGAGGTGTCGACAGCACCTTCCTCATGTGGGTAGCGGCGAATGAACTCAAGGACAGATCGCTCGCTGTCACAGCCCGATCAGAGACCTATCCGAAACGGGAAAATGAAGAGGCTGCATCTCTTGCAGAGCTTTTCGGATTTCGGCACAGGATCGTGGAAACGTCAGAGCTGGCAATCCCCTCTTTCAGCCAGAACCCCCCGGACAGATGCTACTACTGCAAATCAGAGCTGTTCCGGATCCTGAGACAGATAGCTGACGAGGAACAGCTCGATCATGTCGCTGACGGTGCCACAGTCAGTGACCTCGACGACCATCGTCAAGGTCGAAAAGCAGCCCGTGAGATGGGCGTGGTTTCGCCCCTCCTGGAGGCCGGCATGGACAAGGAGGATATCCGGCTCCTGTCGAGGCAACTGGGAATACCCACTTGGAATAAACCGGCTTTCGCCTGCCTGGCCAGCCGTTTTCCCTATTACGAGGAGATCACCGAGGAGAAACTCAACCGCGTGGCACTAGCAGAGGATTACCTGCGTTCGCTGGGCATTCGCCAATGCAGAGTCAGATCGCACGGGGAAATAGCCCGTATCGAAGTTGAAGCCCCCGATATCGATACCCTTCTGACCGGACATCGTGAGGAGATAACCGGCCGCCTTGTTGGGTTGGGGTTTGATTACGTGACGGTGGACCTGCAGGGATACCGCCAGGGGAGTATGAATGTCCATTTGGCGGATCAGGCCCGGGACTGAAAAAAGGGGGGGAGTACGAGAGGGTCCTTCGATAGGCTCCGTTCGACAAGCTCACGGCAGGCAGGGCAGGCGAAGAACGGACAAGGGTACACGGAGACGCGGGGAAAACCTCACTGAGTGGGCGAGGGGGAGAGAAAAAGTATGGTGGTAAGGGTGTATCGGAGTATCGGTTAAAGTCCGGAATCGGGGATTCTTGAAACTGCCTCAATTCTGAATACCGACTACTGAATCCTGAATACTTCTGATATTGAAACCCGAAACCTTCCTCCCCTACACCCCCCTCACCACGGCCATCCCGATGAGACCGACCATGACGACCAGGACGAACCAGAAGAAACCCAGGAATGTGTTCTCGCGACGGTTCCGGGGGACCTCGGTCGAGTGGTAATCCTCGTCGTCCTCCTCGTATTCCTCGTCGTCGTATCCCCCGTCTTCCTCGTATTCCTCTTCCCCCTCGAAATCGTTCTCATCCTCGTCATCTGGGTCCCGGTGCTCACCTTCGTATCCGTCCTCTTCGTCCTCGTCGTCGAACTCCTCCTCGCCCATGGCCTGGATCTCGTCGAGGAGATCAGACACTTTTTTCCGGTAGTAGGTCCTGAGGTCATTGAAGTCATCGTCGTTTATCTTGCCCGACGCCCGCTCGAACTCGATATCCTTGAGGGACTTGAGGAAGATCCTCTTTTCCGTCTCGAGACCCCTCCGTTCCTCGTCCATCCACTCCTCGGAATCCAGCCAGTCCACGCGCTGCCCCGTAAGGGGTGAGAAGGCGTAATACATGGCCCCCGCAAAAAGGGCCAGTGAGATAACCGTTATCATGGATCAGTCCTCCTCGATCCGGCCGAGCTCCTCGTCAATTTTTCTCTCAACATCTTCAGGAAGGGACTCGGACACCGCTTCGTCAGGCGATGCCTCCTCGTCCTCCTCACGGCGCCCGGCGGCCGACCACCGCCTGACGACAACCACGGCCAACGCGGTGCCTATGAGCAGGCCCGCGGCGGGGGCGCCGTAGGCGACCAGGTTGAACCCCCTTCGGGGTGGAGCGGAAAGGATGACCTCACCGAACTGGTCCACGAAGATCTGGAGGATCTCCTCCTTGGTCTTCCCGCTCTGGATCATCCCGTTGATGATGGCCCTCAGCTCCTCTGACCGGTCGCAGGTGCAGTTGACCAGAACGTCCCCACACCCGCAGTCGCACATGAGTTCCCCCTCGACCTCTGAGCTGGTCAGGGCCATGGCCGCAGGCGGAACGATCAGCGCGGCGAGGACAAGGAAAAGCAAGACGATGTTAGCTCTCGGGAATCTCACGGATCTCTCCTTTTCTTTTCCACCTCGGGATGACTGCCATCACGCCGCCACCCACCATGATGAAGGCGCCTATCCAGACCCATATCACAAGGGGATTGACGGCTGCCCGCACGGTCACAACCGTCCTGTCGCCGATGGTGGGCATGGTCACATAGAGGTCCTCCAGGAGGGTGGACCTGAGGCTGACCTCGGTGGTGGGCTGGTCGGCCTTGCTGTAGAATCTCTTCTCCGGTCTGATGACGCCCACCGGTTGGCCTTCCCTGAAGACCGCCAGGGTAGCGACGTAGACCTCGCGGTTACGATCGGAGTACTTACCCAGGCGGTCGTAGCGCAGGGTGTACTCCCCCACGCTCATGCTCTGGCCCTTCTGCAGCGTGGCCTGATTCTCGACCTTGTAGGCGTTCGACCCCGTGATACCGATGACCATCAGGACCATTCCCAGGTGGGCCACGAATCCTCCGTACCTGCGGCGCATGTTCCACAGGAGCCTGGGAAAGGCTACCAGGGCCCCCTCGCCCGTCAGGCGTGCCCGCGCCCTGGTCCCGGACCAGAATTCCCGCCCGATGGTGGCGGCCACGAAGATGGACAGGGCAAAAGCCAGCAGCGGGTAAACCCCCCTCACCCCAAGAACGAACAGGACTGCCGTCCCGGAGCCCATAGCCGCGAGAGGCATCAGGAAGTTCTTCTTCAGGTTGTCGGTCGATGCCTTGCGCCAGCCGATGAGCGGGCACAGGCCGGTGATCAGGATCAGGGACAGAAACAGGGGTGTGTTGACCCGGTTGAAAAAGGGCTGGCTCACGGTGAGCTTGTTGCCGGTCACCGCCTCGGAGATGAGGGGAAACATCGTTCCGAACAGGGTGGAGAAGGCCAGGGCCAGCAGGACCACGTTGTTGAACAGGAAGGTGCTCTCCCGGGACAGAAAGGACTCCAGGGAGTGGTCGGTCCTCAGGTCCCGGTAGCTGGCTGAGATGAGGACGATGCCCACCAGCATCACGAAGAACATGAAAAAGAGGAAGAAGCCTCCCAGACCGGTGGCCCCGAAGTCGTGGACCGACTGGAGGATGCCGCTGCGCACCAGGTAGGTGCCGAAGATGCACAGGACAAAGGTGAGGACAATGAGCACCATGTTCCACACCCTCATGATGTTGCGCCGTTCCTGAATGATGGCGGTGTGGATAAAAGCGGTGGCCACCAGCCAGGGTATAAAGGATGCGTTCTCCACCGGATCCCAGGCCCAGTAACCTCCCCAGCCGAGCTCGACGTAGGCCCACTGTCCCCCGAGGATGATGCCGATGCTCAGAAAAACCCAGGACAGGACATTCCAGATCCGGGTCTTTCTCAACCAGGTCTCATCCACTTTACCCGTCACCATGGCGGCTACCGCGTACGCGAAGGGAACGGTGAATCCCACGTAGCCGAGAAAGAGGGTCGGCGGGTGGAAGATCATACCCGGGTTCTGGAGAAGGGGGTTCAATCCCTTGCCGTCCGGGGGTACCACCCCCCCGGGAATGACCGCGAAGGGATCTGATATGGTGGCCAGGAGGTAGAGGAAAAAACTCAGGGTTCCGCCCAGGACGAGGTAGATGTATGGGGTGGTGCGGTTCTCGAGGTCCTGTCGGGTGTTGTAGACCACCACGAGGGCGAACAGGGACAGGACCCACGCCCAGAACAACAGCGACCCCCTCTGCCCGGCCCAGAAGGCCGTGAGCTTGTAGAAAAGGGGAAGAGCCCGGTCGGAGTAGGAGTATACGTATTCGATGTCAAAACGGTCCGCCGCGAACAGGTAGGTCATGGCCGCGGCCGCCAGGGTGGTAAACAGGGCTGTGAAGGCCAGGGATCTTCGGCCGCTCAACAGGTACCTGAAGTCGTTTTTCGAAACCCCCAGGAGAAGCGCTACGATGGACGCCAGAGAGAAAGCGAGGGCCAGGTAGATGGTGTAGCTTCCGAATTGAGACATTGTTTCCCTATCTCCCGTGCTCTTTTTCCGCCGAGGCCTCTGTCTGGGAAGCGTCCGCCACGTATTTGGACGGACACTTGGCCAACAGGGTAACGGCATTGAAGGTGTTGGATGCCCTATCGTAGCTCCCCTCGAGGATGACCTCGGCATCCTCCTTGAAGGCGTCGGGGACCACACCGCTGTAAATGGCCTTGAGTGTCTTGGTCCTGTCTTCCAGGTCGGAAACCTCGAAGGCGAGAAAGAGCCTTTCCTGGTTGACATTCACCGTCCCCTCCACCACCTTTCCGCTGACCCTCAGGGCTCGGTCCAGCGTGGGGCTGGCGAGAACCTCGCTGACAGTGCGGTAATACACGCCGGTTTCGGAGATACTCGACACGATCAGATAGGCGACTCCACCCAGCAGGGCCAGGACGGCGACGATGGTTCGAATATTTACCTTCCCTTTGGTCATAATGATGGTTCCTCTCACGTCACGATCACAACGAACTCAGGAACTTGGGGATGACATGGACGATGAATCCGGCCCTGAAGTGCCCGCTCTCTGGCGCCTTGTGTTCTATGGGTAGGGGATTCGATCCGTGGTCTGCTAAGGCAAGGACCCGCCCCCGGGGCGGTTTGCCGGATAGACAACGAAATTCGGGGCAGGAGCCTTTCACTCGGTTCAACTCTCTGTTCCCCCTCCGGTCCGGTTCGGGGCTCCTATTCCCAGAGCCTATTTAACAACTATTTAACCTGTGCGCAACCCCCACATTGATGGTGGACGCCTGTAAATAAAATACCTAAAGGGAGGGCCGGACCCCTGTTCATCGGCTGTCAGGGGGGAGGTGGATCGGACACCATCCAGCGCCCGGGGAAAGCATAGTCGCCTCTCATCATGCAGACCCGATGCCTTCGTAGTACCGGCACACCAAAAGATGCTATATTACAAATAATAAACCGGTCCTTTCGAACCGAGAGGCGGTGATGGGGGAGAGGCGATGGGCTGGGGAGGTCAGGGTCACGGCTGGTGGGGCATGGGCTGGTTCGGTGGGATCGGCATGCTTCTTTTCTGGGTGGTCATCGTCGTCCTCATCGTCCTCGTCGTCAGGTCCATGACGGGAGGGGGTGTGTCATCTTCACAGCCGGGTGCACGGGACCCGATGGATATCCTCAAGGAGAGATACGCACGGGGTGAGATCTCCACCGAGGAATTCGAGGAGAGGAAGGGCGTTCTGGAGGGAGGGGAGAGGCCCGGCTCCGGATCCTCCTGAGATCAACACCGATGCCCGCCACTCTCAACATTTCTCCGCTATAATTGACGCATACTGCTTGCGGCCGAGGCCGAACTCCACGAAGTCAGGATTTTTTTATCCGAAAGCCAAGCCGGTCAATAGGTTATTCGGGAGGTCACTGGCGGTTCCCTTCCTGAAGGGGAACGACTTTTCCGGTTTTGACAAGGAGGGCATATATGAAAAAGAAACTTCTCATTTTAGGTCTGGTCCTGTTCGTTGCCATGCTGGGCTGTGCACCGAAGGAGGAAGCGCCCAAGGTTGCGCCAGCGGCGGAAGGGCCGAAGAAGGGCGGAACCCTCGTCTTCGGCCGGGGAGGGGATTCCGTCGGATTGGATCCGGCCTACGAGACCGACGGCAATTCCTTCATGGTGTGCGACAACATCTACGAGCAGCTCGTTGCCTACAAGGACGAGTCAACGGACATCGAGCCCGGTCTGGCCACCTCGTGGGAGATTTCCCCCGACGGGCTGAAATACACCTTCAACCTGAGGGAAGGGGTGACATTCCACGACGGGACGCCCTTTAACGCCGATGCCGTGGTCTTCTCCATCGGACGGATGATGAAGGAGAGGAACGTCAAGTTCTTCGGCGAGGGCTTCGAGATCCCGGCCCAGGAAAGGCCGCCGGAGTACTGGGTGTCCATGGAGATGGACGACACGGTGGGCTCCATCGAGGCCACCGGCGAGTACACAGTGGTCTTTAACCTCAAGAGGGTCGAGGCACCCTTTATCGCCAATATGGGGATGGATTTTGCCAGCATCATCAGCCCCACCGCGTTCGTCAAGGACCCCAAGGCCTTCGTCCGCAATCCGGTGGGCAGCGGGCCCTTCAAGTTCGTCGAGTGGGTCGCCGACGACCGGATCGTCCTCACGGCCTTCGCCGATTACTGGGACAAGGACAAGGGTCCCTATCTGGACAAGGTCGTCTTCAGAGCCATCCCGGAGAACTCGGTCCGGTTCCTTGAGCTGAAGGCAGGCAACGTAGACATCTGTCAGTTCCCCAATCCGGCCGATGTCGACCTGGCGAGAAAGGACCCGAACCTGAAGCTGGTCAGCCAGCCGGGCATGAATGTGGGCTACCTGGGCTTCAACCACACCAAGGACATGTGGAAGAATGTGCACCTGCGCAGGGCTGTGGCCCACGCCGTCAACCGGCAGGCGATCGTGGACAACATCTACCAGGGAATGGGTCAGATCGCCAAGAACGGCATCCCCCCCACCATGTGGGGCTACAATGACGATGTCCCCGGGTACGCCTACGATCCGGAGCTGGCCAAGAAGGAGCTGAACCTGGCCGGGTATCCGGACGGTGAGGGCCTGCCCGAATTGACCCTGTGGTCCATGCCCGTGCCAAGGCCCTACAATCCGGAGGGCCTGAAAGTCGGTATCGCCATGCTCGGCGATATGGGCAAGGCGGGGATCCGCGCCCGCATCGTCAGCTATGACTGGGGAACCTACCTGAAGCGCCAGAGGGAACAGCCGGACGACAGGGATCTGTTCCAGCTCGGCTGGACCGGTGACAACGGCGACCCGGACAACTTCCTGGCCGTCCTTTTTGACGGCCTGGCCTCCCCGGCCATCAGGACCCAGTGGAAGAACGAGCGCTACCACGAGCTCATGCTCAAGGGAAAACAGACCATCGACCAGGGGGAACGGGCCAGGATCTACAGGGAGGCCCAGCAGATCATGTTCGACGAGGTGGCTGCCATCCCGGTGGCCCACTCAACGGTGATCTGGCCCATGCGCAAGAGCGTCATGAACTTCAAGCTCCACCCCACCGCCTCGGTGAGGATGAAGAGCGTGTGGAAGGAGTAGACAGTTCCCAAAAGGGAAAGGGGAGAGGGTCACCTCTCCCCTTTTTTTGCCAATTCAGTGGAAAGTAAAGAGTTAAAGGTGTAAAGGAGATCGCATAAAGTTTTCCCTTTAACCTTTGTCCTTTTCCCCTTAACCTTGCTGGTGCCATGCTAGGTTTCATCATCCGCCGCACTCTCATCATCGTTCCCACCCTGCTGGGGGTGTCCGTCGTTGTCTTCATGCTGCTGGCCATCACCCCGGGCGACCCGGCGGAACTGCTCCTCGGGGAGCGGGCCACGGAGGAATCCCTGGATGCCATGCGTGAGTACCTGGGCCTCAAAAAGCCCCTCCATGTCCAGTACGGCCTGTTCCTTAAGCGGCTGGTAAAACTGGACCTGGGAGAGACGATCTGGACCCGGCAGAAGGTCATCGTCGAGATCAAGGAGCGTTTCCCGGCCACCATCGAACTGTCCCTTGCCGCCATGTTCCTGTCCTGCCTGTTCGGGATCACCCTGGGGATCGTGTCGGCGACGAGACAATACTCCGCCTTTGACTACCTGAGCATGCTTGGGTCCCTGGTGGGAGTGAGCATGCCGGTGTTCTGGCTCGGCCTGGTCCTCATTCTCGTGTTCGCCCTCAACCTGGGGTGGTTTCCGGTGTCGGGGCGGATCGGCATCGGCACCGACCTCGAGGTGATCACCAACTTCTACGTCATTGACGCCATCTGGACCAGAAACTGGCGGGCTCTTGCCGATGTCCTCCATCATCTGACTTTGCCGGCGGTCGCCCTTTCCACCATCCCCTTGGCCATCGTGGCGCGGATGACCCGCTCGTCCATGCTGGAGGTGCTCCGGCAGGACTACATTCGGACGGCCAGGGCCAAGGGTCTGAGCGAGATCAAGGTGGTGTTCAAGCATGCCCTCAGGAACGGCCTCATACCAGTGGTCACCGTGGTTGGCCTCCAGTTCGGCATCCTCCTCGGCGGCGCCATCCTCACCGAGACCGTGTTCGCATGGCCCGGGGTGGGCAAGTGGATCTACGAGGGTGTTGTCAAGAGGGACTACATGGTCATACAGGGCGGGACCATGCTGGTGGCCACCGCCTTCGTCGTGGTCAACACACTGGTGGATATCCTTTACGCCGTCATCAACCCCAGGATCTCCATACAGTAGGTCGCAGCCATGATCAGGCTCCTCAACAGGTTCACCGACCCGGAGACGCGTCACCCGTTCTTCGATCAATTGGAGAAGCTGTTCCGGAACAGGACGGGTGTGGCCGGTCTGATCATCATCTCCGTTTTCGTCCTGTGCGCGGTGTTCGCTCCCTTTATCGCTCCCCACGACCCCGTGGAGAACGCTCTCTATGAACAGCTCAAACCCCCTGCGTGGAAGGAGGGGGGTAGATCCAGCAATCTTCTCGGCACCGACGATCTGGGCCGGGACATCCTCTCCCGGCTCATCTTCGGGGCGAGGGTGTCCCTCATGGTGGGAGTCGTGAGCGTGGGGATCGCCGTCTTCCTCGGCACCCTGTTCGGGGCGATTGCCGGTTATTTCAAGGGATGGCCGGACAACGTCATCATGAGGGTCATGGATATCATCCTCGCCTTCCCCGGCATCCTGCTCGCCATCGTCATCGTGGCCTACCTGGGCCCGGGCCTCCGGAACGCCATGATCGCCATCGGGGTTATCTCCATACCGCGCTTTGCCCGCATCGTGCGCGCGTCGGTCATGGAGGAGTACGAAAAGGACTACGTCCTGGCGGCCAGGGCGGTGGGGGCGAAAAACGGCCGCATTATCTTCAACGCCATCCTGCCCAACTGTCTGGCCCCCATCATCGTCCAGGCGTCTCTGGGTTTCGGCTCGGCCATTCTGGATGCGGCGGGCCTCAGTTTTCTCGGCCTCGGTGCCCAGCCTCCCATACCCGAGTGGGGGGCCATGATCGCCATGGGGAGATCCATGATCCTGCGGGCGTGGTGGGTGATGACGTTCCCCGGCATCGCCATCCTGCTGGGCGTGCTGGGTTTCAACCTGCTCGGCGACGGCCTGAGGGACGCGCTGGATCCGAGGCTGAGGGATTAGAGCAGTGCTAAGTGCCAAGAGATAGGTGATAAGGAAAGGCATTGGCGGCGGAGTTCGCAGAGTTTCGCGGGAAGAATATTGTCTCGCGAAAAGAAGCAAGGTCAGCAAAGAAGAAACGTTTATAGAGGGAATTGAGGGGGTTATTCTGGGTTTTCGACCTTGGATCTTGGATCTGTAATGCGATCTCTCTTGGAAGTGAGAAACCTCGAGGTTCATTTCGAGGTCCGGGGCGTCACCCTTAAGGCGGTGGACGACGTGAGCTTCACCATCGCTCCGGGGGAGACGCTGGGCCTGGTGGGGGAGTCTGGGTGCGGCAAGTCGGTGACCGCGTCTGCCATCATGCGCCTTGTCCCCCAGCCGCCGGGCAAGATCGCCGGGGGCCGTATCCTGTTCGAGGGGGACGATCTGCTCGCACTCAGCGAGGCCCGGATGAGAAGGATCCGGGGCAACCGGGTCTCCATGATCTTCCAGGAGCCGATGACGTCCCTGAATCCCGTGTATACGGTGGGGGAGCAGGTGGCCGAGGTCATCCGGCTTCACCAGGGGCTGTCCCGCAGGGAGGCCATGGCCAAGGTAATAGATGTTTTCGGCCAGGTGGGGATCCCCGCTGCCGAGTCCAGGGTGGGAGAGCACCCTCACAGGATGAGCGGGGGAATGCGCCAGCGAGTGATGATCGCCATGGCCCTGGCCTGCAGCCCGCGGCTCATGATCGCCGACGAGCCGACGACCGCCCTTGATGTGACCATTCAGGCTCAGATCCTGGATTTGATGAACAAGCTCAAGTCAGAGACCGGGGCGTCCATCCTGTTCATCACCCACGACCTGAGCGTCATTGCCGAGATGGCCCAGCGGGTGGCGGTCATGTACGCGGGAAAGGTCATGGAGTACGCCCGGGTCGTATCCCTGTTCGATGAACCGAGGCACCCGTACACTATCGGTCTGATGAACTCCATCCCCGCCATGAGCAGGGGCAAGGACCGGCTGGCCACCATCCCGGGGGTGGTACCGTCGCTGTTCAACCTTCCCGTCGGATGCCCCTACTACGAGCGCTGTCCCAGCGCCTCGGACATATGCCGCGACAGCCTTCCGGGTGTCACGGAGGTCGCGCCCGACCATTTCGTCAGGTGCTGGAATCACATGCCCTAGAGAGGATCAGGGGGAAAGTGGGAAGGGTTAAACCTGTCGGAGTTCATTTCATGTTCCCGGCTTATCAGGGACGGGGCCGAAGGTCGTTGTCCGCTGTCTCCGGGATCGAGGATCGGTCATGACACCCCTGGTGGAGGTCCGCCGTCTCGTCAAGCACTTCCCGGTGACCGGCGGCGTCCTGCTGCGCCGGATCGGCAAGGTCCATGCGGTGGACGGGGTGAGCTTCGCCATCCAGCGGGGTGAGACCCTCGGGCTGGTGGGTGAGTCGGGGTGCGGCAAATCCACCCTGGGAAGGCTTATCCTGAGGCTGGAGGAGCCCACCAGCGGGGAAGTCCTTTTCAACGGCGAGGACGTCCTCTCCTGCAGCAGGGAGGACCTGCGCTGCATGAGGGATGAGATGCAGATCATCTTCCAGGACCCCTTCTCGTCCCTCAACCCCCGCAAGAATGTCGCCCATATCGTGGGCGAGCCCCTGCTCGTCCACGGCATGAGGAGCCGCAGGGAAAGGGAGGAGCGGGTGCAGGACCTGCTCGAGGTGGTGGGGCTGCGCCGGGAACACATGCGCCGCTATCCCCATCAGTTCTCAGGGGGACAGCGCCAGCGTATCGGCGTCGCCCGGGCGCTGGCGCTCAACCCCAAACTCATTGTCTGCGACGAGGCCGTGTCGGCCCTGGACGTGTCCATCCAGGCCCAGGTCATAAACCTGCTCCAGGATCTGCAGGAGGAGTTCGGACTGACGTACCTTTTCATCTCCCACGACCTGTCCGTTGTCGAGCACATCTCGGACAGGGTGGCCGTGATGTATATGGGGAAGATAGTCGAACTGGCGGATTCGTCCATCATCCACACCAACCCGCTTCATCCCTACACCCAGGCTCTGCTGTCCGCAGCCCCCATGGCCGATCCCCACCGGAAACCGGTGCACACGATCCTCAAGGGCGAGGTCCCGTCCCCCATCGCGCCACCGACAGGCTGCCGTTTTCACACCCGATGCCCGTATGTCGAGGAGGTCTGCCGGGAGCACGAGCCGGAGATGAGGGAACTGGCATCCGGCCACTCGGCAGCCTGCCATTTTGCCGGCCTGAGGCCGTCCCTCTTTCAGAAGACGGTCTAGGTGAGGATGCACGGCGCCGTTCGCCACAGGGAGGCAGGAGAGCAGCCGTCAATAGAGGTGAAAGGGTTACCGCCCTGACTGGGACGGTCACCCCGCGCCGAAGGGATTTCTCCTGATCGCTTCGGCCGTTAACGGTGGACTGGCCGGACTCGAAACGCCTGGGGAGATCAGGGGGCCGGCACCCTATCACAGAGTACTCTGGGAGCAGACATGAGCGGAAGAAAAGTCCTTATCCTTCTCGGCAGCCCGCGAAAGGCGGGAAACAGCGCGATCCTGGCCGGCCGGCTCGCCGAAGGGGCAAGATCCGTGGGCTCCGAGGTGGACAGGTTCTACCTGCACGACCTCGACATCAACCCCTGTACGGCGTGTGAAGGATGCCACCGTGAGGGTTCCCGGGGATGCGTCGTCGATGACGACATGCAGCCGATCTACGGCAAACTGGCGGATGCTGACTCCATCGTGTTCGCGACCCCCGTCTACTGGTTCTCCGTTACCGCCCAGATCAAGACCGTTATCGACCGCCTCTACGCCGTGGGAGTGGGGGATGACAACATCCTCGCCGGTAAGAACTTGGGGATCCTCATGGTCTACGCCGATTCGGACCCGTTCACGTCGGGAGCCGTCAACGCCCTCCGCATGTTCCAGGATATATCGGGATATCTGGGGACCGAGATCGTCGGGATGGTCTACGGCACGGCGGCCGGGGCCGGGCAGATCGAGGGCAACGAACAGCTTCTGGAGGACGCCTTTCGGCTCGGGGTGAAGCTGGGGGGCGGGTAGCCCGATCGGACATCCTGATCGCCCCCCTCTTTCCCGGCCTTGTCTCCTTGAGGAGAAAAATGTTATAATTTTAATCTAGGTGTAGGTGGATCTGGGGTAAAGTCTCCATGAAAACCAAAGACAAAATGGACATTCAGGACTGGTATCAGGCCTGGAAGGACTCTCCCAGCGATCAGCGCAGATGGGATCGATATCCTCCTGTCGAGGGGACCCATGCCCTGCTCGAGGGGCGTTTCTACTGGATCATGGACATCAGCGGAGGGGGACTCGCCATCTACAACTACGGTGAGGAGGCGATTCCCGAGGAAACGGTCGTCAGCATCCATTCGACCAAGGAAGGATATTTTCTGGACAACATACGGTGCCGGAAGATCTCGGACAGCCGGGTGGTCCTGTATTCGACATACTCCTCCGAGGTGATCCGCCGGATCGGTCTCCAGATCGTGGACGTCGGCCCCGAAATGGGGGCCAAGCTGGAACCGTTCATGAACCGATCCTAACCTCCTTGACTGCCCATCTCCGGCCGCTTTCGTCAAAAAGGCCCCCCGGGAAATATCCGGGGGGCCTTTCTTTCTGTAAGGCAGGTTCCGGTCCGCCCCCGTCTTATCGATGACGGACGGAGCCGCTCCGCCCTCTGCAGGATCAGGGTGTGCACCCCTCCAGGGACAGCCCCAACGGAATGTCGTCGACATACATCCCGTCGGCACCCCAGGCAGCGACAGCCGTCCACTCGAGTTCGCTGTTGACGGTGAACACCAGCACGTCGAAGCTCAGGCCGTGCAGCGTGTCGATAAGATCCATCGGAGAACTGAGCGGGGGCTGATCGAGCATCGCCAGGATGTCCTTTTCCAGGGAGGCGGATCTCGATCCCGTGGCGAAAAGAGTGCCCGTATATTGTTCGAGGGAAACATACCCGGGCATGCGGTAGAGATTGATGATCTGGCCGCCGATCTCCATCCCGATCTCTCCCCATTGCAGGTCGAATCCCGCATCTTTTTCGATCGGCGTGACCTCAAGGTCCGTCATCGCCTCTATCACCTCGGCGGGCAGCAACTGGAGAAGGCTGACGGCCAACATGCGCGGGATGTCGAGCTCATGCATCATCACAAGTCCCAGGATCTCCGGCGAATAGGATTCGACGATCACCTGGTTCTCCATCTTGGTTGCCGCGATATCGCCGAGGACGGCGTCGACCAGGGCGGGAATCGTTTCGTCCTCAGGATCACACAGCGGAGACGGCGCCTTGATCTCAACGACCACAAGCCCGCTCGGCCGGTCACTCGATCTCTCCTGGCTGAAGGTCCGCGCCTTCTGAAGGACGTGGCGCAGTGTCGACACGTCCTCCAAGCGCACCTTCAGCTCCTCGAGATAGAGGCTGTTGACGCAGGTGAGATCATCGAGATAGTCGTCATGCAGTGCCACGGGAATATTGTCCCTGGTCAGCACGGTATCGACCTCGACGATCTGCACCCCCTCCCGGAACGCGCGGGTGGCGGCTTCGACAGTGTTCTCGATGGGCTCACCGGGTATCTCTCCCCTGTTCTCGCCGTACCCGCGGTGGCCGATTGCGAACGGCCTCGCGGCCGAATCGAGCACATCCTCGATGACCCATCGATTGTCTTCCCCGAGATAGTGAGGTTCGGCGACAACCGGGGCCCGGGATGCAAAGAGAAGTGGAACAACAAAGACAGTCAGCATCACTGATAATTTTTTCATCTCTCCCTCCTTGATCCAGTTCGGGTCCTCAGGGAAATCCTGGGGTACCCGTCAAAGGTTTGCCGCCCCTCCACGGGTTCGGGAGGGGGGCTCAGCAGACGCCAAGGCCGGCCAGGCTCCTCCGTGTCCGACCCTTTACGGCCCGGAGGACGTCGCTGATGGACAGCTTCTTGTCCATGGGCTTCACCCCCTTTGGCCCGAGGATCGGCAAGGAACGTGCCGCCCCCTTTGGAGGAGAAAGGCCGATGCAAGTTGTTGTTTTCGCATCTGTTTCACAGGCAGGCTTCCTGAGGGCGGGTTGCCCGTGTGAAGCCTTCTGCGCGCTTGTCGACCGGAGATGAGAACCGGGCTGCACATCGCGGAGGGAGGTTTTGGAGAAGGACAAGGGTGGCGGAGCACACTCTCCGCCCGGGACGAGGCGATACGGTGGGACAGACGGGGACCTGACCCCGGGGCTGAGCTTACAATTTGTGATCGTTTGATAATCTTTACATAATCCCCTATCTATATATTGCAGGAGGGAGTTCAGAGGATTTATCATGTCGGGTATCGGGCCGAAGGCATGGGATATCCTCTGATCTGTCAGGGAGAGATCTTCCCTACCATCGTCCTGTCGTGGTCTCCAGGTAAAAACGGAGAAAGGATGCGTTCCCATGAAGATCAGGGGCTTTCTGGTTGCTGCACTTGTCTTTTCCGTTCCGTCCGTCGTCTGGGCCGATGAGATCGAGCACCGGATCGAGGCGCTGGAGAAAGGCCAGGCCGAGCTCTACCACACCCTGGCCGGCAAGAAGGAGGCCGGTACGGGAGCGAAGATCTCCGAGAATGTAGCCATGTCCGGGTTGGTCGAGGTGGAGGTCAAATGGGCGAACGTAGAGGAGGCGGGCGTCGACACGGCTGAGAGCGACATCGAACTGGCCACGGCTCAGATCGGTTTCGAGGCCACAGTGACCGAGGAACTCCATGCGATCCTCATCCTGGAGTTCGAAGAGGACGGCACGTCGGGTCTCGACGTGGACGAGGCGACCGTCGATTACTCCCGGGGTCCCTGGTTCCTGAGGCTCGGAATCCAGGACCTTCCCTCAGGACACTTTCCCAGCCACATGATCTCGGGACCCCTGACGGAGGACCTGGGGGAGGTCAAGGAAACGGCCATTCTCGTCGGATACGAAGGGGAGAGTTTCGCCGTCTTAGGTTGGATAGCCAACGGGGACTTCGAGGAAGCCGGCGACGAGGATCAGATCGATGACCTGGGATTCTCGGTCATGGTCGCTCCGTCCGACAATCTCCAGTTCGGGGCCAGCTATTTCATCGATATGGCCGACACCGACGCCGAACTGTTGACGCAGAATTATATCGACCGGGTGGCAGGGATGAGCGCCTTTTTCGTCCTGGAGCTGGGCGGTCTTGAGATCCTGGGCGAACACCTCGGCGCCTCGGACGAGTTCGATCCCGGCGACCTGGAAGAAGACGGGGACGGGAAGGGCGATAGGCCCTCCGCCTGGAATGCGGAAATTGCAGTCGATCTTCGAGACGACCTGGAGCTTGCCGTTCGGATAGGAGGAAGCTCGGAGTGGGCCGGCGAGCCCGAGTCCCAGTACGGCGCCTGTGTCTCCTACGGTGTGTGGGAGAACGCCAGCCTGTCGTTCGAGTATCTCCACGACGAGTTCGACAGCTCCTTCAGCTCGGAGGATTCGAGGGATACGGTGACGACACAGCTTGCGGTGGAGTTTTAACGGCGGTGACTGGTGACTTGTGATTAATTTGTTAGGATACACATATTGATTTTCATCAATTACGAATTATATGCTTTGCTAGCCACCAGCCACCAGCCACTAGCCACCAGCCACCAGCCACTGGCCACTGGCCACTGGCCACTGGCCGCTGGCAACTTAATTCTCCATTCTCCAATTTCCAATTTCCAAACTTGCTTTTCCTTACCAAACGGTAATCTTCGGATAATCTCCCCATAATTTCCCATCCCTTATGGTTGACGGGTAGATGCCGGTGACGGCTGACGATCTCGATCTTCGGTTGGTGATCTGTTGAGCTTTTATCTCCTCGGTCTTTTGGCGGGTGTAGGGTGCATAGCGCTCCTGGTCTATTTCGACCGACAATGATCCCCGTTGGGAACACACCAGCTGCGGGGAGACAGAGGGGACAGGACAAAGGCTAGTCGGTTGTGCCGATGGTGTCAAAGGCACTCCCTCCAGGGAAAGGCTTCTCCCAGGAAGTCGTGAGGACGGGCGATGGACGGGGCCGCGTCTTCATCAACCTCCTGTCTGGACAAATCCGGGCAGCTCTACTAACCTCGGAATTTGAGGAATGTTGAAGCACGGTGCGAGAGAGACTCGGTCAGTCCGGCAGGTGAAGAAAGAACATGAGGCCCCGACGGGGCGCCAGGTGAGACTCCGGGTCTCAGGAGAGAGTTAGGCATGCGGATCCTGTTGGTGGAAGACGACACGAAAATCGCGGACTTCGTGCAGAAAGGGCTACAGGAGGCCGGTTTTGCCGTCGACTGCGCCCAGGACGGCGAGACGGGCCTTCACCTTGCCCAGACGGAACCCTACGATGTGGCGGTCATCGACATCATGCTTCCGCTCCTCGACGGGTTGACCATCATAGAGGGGATGCGATCGTCGGGCGTGAAGACACCCGTCCTTATCCTGAGCGCCAAGCGCAGCGTTGATGACAGGGTCCGGGGGCTGAGGATCGGCGGTGACGATTACCTGACCAAACCCTTCGCATTCTCGGAACTCCTTGCCCGGGTTCAGGCCCTCATCCGGCGGGCCACCGGATCAGCCGGACCCTCCACGCTGGAGGTGGCCGATCTGGTTATGGACGTCTACAGGAGGAAAGTCACGAGGGGCGGCAGGGAGATATACCTCCAGCCCCTGGAGTTCTCCCTCCTGGAGTATCTGATGAGGAACACGGGGCAGGTGGTGACCAAAACCATGATCATGGAGCACGTCTGGGACTACAACTTCAACCCCAGGACCAACGTCGTCGAGGCCAGGATCTGCTATCTGCGCGACAAGGTAGACAAGGATTTTGACAGAAAACTCATCCACACTGTCAGGGGTGTCGGCTATGTTCTCGAAGAGAGGGATTAATATAGGGGATACCCTTTCGTTCAGGCTGGCGGTGATCTACGCGGGCATCTTCGCTCTCACCTCACTGCTTGCCTTCTCCGTTTTCTACTACCGGATCCACTCCCTGACCATGAGCCAGGTCGACGAGGAGCTCATCGAGGAGGTGGGGGAATTCGCTGAAATCAGTGAAGAGGACGGAGTCGAGGGCGTGAGGGGGGAAATGTCCCTTGAGATCGAGGAGGAAGACCCCAAAGAGATCTTCCTCCGCCTGTACTCCGGGGATGGGAAGGTCCTGGCTTCCACGGACCTGTCGTCGTGGGGTGATCTGCCGGTTGACAGGGAAGCGATCGGATCCGCTTTGAAGAGGGAGAACGTCCTTAAAACCCTCAAGCTCCCCACCCGCGACTATCATGCCAGAACGATTTTCGCTTCCATAGGTCCGGAACTGGTGCTCCAGATCGGCATGACCCTGGAGGATGCCGAGGATTATCTCCAGATTTTCCGCAATCTGTTCATCCTGCTCTTCCTTGCCGTGTTCCTCCTCTCGGTATTCATCGGCCGTTACATGGGCAAAAAGGCCCTCTCCGATGTGGAGAAGGTCACCCATGCGGCCCGGGAGATCTCACGGGGGGCCCATGACATGAGGGTGGACGTTGGCCTTAAGTACAGGGAGGTCCGGGAGCTCGGGGAGACCTTCAACCGGATGCTGGACGAGATCCACGTTTTGATAGAGGGGATGAGAGAGCTCACCGATAACGTGGCTCACGATCTGAGAAGTCCCCTGACCCGGATCAGGGGATCGGCCGAGATGGCCCTTCTCAAGGAGACCTCGCCGGATGGATTCAGGGAGATGGCCGCCGGCATCATCGACGAGTGCGACAACCTCATCGAGATCATCAACACCATGCTCGACATCACGGAGAGTGAAGCCGGGATCATGGATATCGCCAGGGATGAGTTCAACGTGAGCGATCTGCTCTCCGACGCATGCGAGATCTATCGACCCCTTGCGGACGATAAAGAGGTCTCGATCCGTGTCGAAGTGTCGGGCGGTCTGATGTTTTCGGGGGACAGGAGGAAGCTTCAGCGGGTTCTGGCCAATCTCCTGGAGAACGCGATCAAATACTCTCATCAGGGCGGCGAAGTGGTCCTCTCCGCCTCCATAAGTGAATCTGTCCTCCATTTCGAGATAAGGGACAACGGCATCGGGATCTCGGAGGACGACAGGCCCCATATCTTCGACCGCTTCTACAGGTCGGAGGCGAGCCGATGCGAGTCCGGGATCGGCCTCGGGCTCACCCTCGCCAAGGCCTTTGCCGAGGCTATGGGAGGCGGCATCTCGGTCGTCAGCAGCCCCGGCGCCGGCAGCGTCTTCAGCGTGGTCCTGCCGATCATGGTGTAAGGGGAATAAGGGGCCAACCTCCAAGGAACCAGGCACCAAGGGCTAGAGATAACCCCTGACTTCCAACCCCCCGACACCGATAGCGCCCGTTTCCCTTCTCAAAATTCCACATTACGCTCTCATCTGCGCCGAAGGCACCTCCCGTTCCTTACCGATCGATAATCTGCCGATAATCTTCCCGTAATCGGGACTTGAGTATCCTGTAGACCAGGGGATCAAGGGCATGGTGTTTTGCTCGGGAAGCGGCCCGGCGAAGGGGAGGCCAGTCGTACCTCTGACACGCAGGTAACCTTAAAGAAAGGGGAAAGCGATGGTGGGCAAAAGGAAATACACGATACAGACATTGACGGTGGCTGTGCTGGCGATGTCGGTCGCATTGACCGTTTTTACGCCGGGCACATCCCAGGGGAGATTGTTCGGGCAGTGCGGAGAGGAGCTGGAAGATTTCACCGCGGATCCCAAGTTCAGGAGCATATTCCCGGACCTGTCTGAATGCGAACTCCTGACCGAAGGCGACAATCCGTACTTCCCTCTGATACCCGGTTACGAGATCGTGCTGGCGAGCGAGGATGAACTGGTAGAGATCGTGGTCACGGATGACACCGAGATGGTGGGCGATCTAGAAACGAGGGTGGTTGAGGAGAGGGAATTCGAGATCATCGATGACGGAAACGGTGCGGCCGTGTTGAGGACCCTCGAGATCTCGTACAACTTCTTCACCTTCTGTCCGGACAGCGGGGCGGTGTATTACCATGGTGAGGACGTGGACGTTTGGAACTGGGACGAGGAGGGGAACTTCCTGGGGATCACCCATCCCGGGGAATGGAGGGAAGGTGAAGGCGCCCTGGCCGGCCAGATCATGCCCGGCCTCGATGATATCGATGTGAAATACAGGTTCTACCAGGAGATCGCTCCCGCGGACGAAGCCCTTGACAAGGGGAAAGTCCACAAGATCTTTGAAGAATGCGAGGTGAATGGCGAGACGTTCAACGAATGCGTCATGATCATCGATTCCTCTGACTGCAGCCCGGAGAAGGACATCAAGATCTACGCCTACGGCGTCGGAATCGTGCAGGACGAGGACCTGGTGTTCACCCCGGAAGAGCCATAAACATTCCATGAAAGAAAATCGAAGGTGCGGCAGGCTGTTCCCTTGGTCGAGAACCGAATATAAAACCGGATCACATATTCCCTGATGTAAAAAGGCGGGCACCCCTCGGGGTGCCCGCTCCTTTGCAGCCACAGGAATGTCATCGTTGGTGGATATCAGGCTCGACGATGAGCACCGGTGAAGTACCCGTGGAGGGGTTGGTTAAAGAAAGCCTTATTCCTTCACCGGTGGAACGGCCAGGACCGGCACCCGGCTTCTCTTGAGCACCTTGCGGGCAACGTTTCCGAAAAAGGTGTGCTCCACCATCCCCCTGGTGTGGGTTCCCATGACCAACATGTCCGCTTTCAGGCTGAGGGTCCTGTTCAGGATCTCGATCACCGGATCGCCCTCGGTTATGTACACGGCGCTGATCCTTCCCGCGGCCCCCTCGAGGCTCCCGGTCATGGTTCCACGCAGTTCATCGATCCTGGTCCTGATGTTGGCTTCCAGTTCTACCTTGTGTTCCTTTATGAGTTCCCGGTACTTCTCATCCCCCAACACCGTCGCCATCTGCATGGCCATGCTCATGTCGGGGCTGGGAAGGACGTGAAGGACGTGGACAGAGGCATCGTGGACTTGGGCCTCCTTCAGGGCAGTGATGATGATCTGGTTCATGTTGTCGGAAAAATCCACGGCACACAGAATGGTTTTGATCTCGAACATGGTTCCCACCTCCTTCAGGTCCCGTTGCTGAGTGGTGCAGGTCAGGCCCGATCAGGGGTTAACCCGCCTAGCGGTGAAAGTTTAACACACCTGCATCCTACAGATAATTTTACCAGCGGATGGGGTAACCTGGAACAGGGCCTTGACGGGTGACCGCATCGGTTCCCGGGTTCTGGGCTTTTCGTTCCGAGATGGTAAGATAAAGTATGTTGAACCGCGGGGCGGGAGGGAAAGTCTTGGGCTCGCGTTGCACGTATTTTCTGACAATCGGCATCCTTACAGTGTCCGTGATCGTGGCAGCGCTCCCTGCTGCGGCTACCGAGGATTACGCAGCCGATACCGGCCAGGAGTGCTCCGTCTGTCACGTCTCGAGATCGGGAGGTGGAGGACTGACGGCCAGCGGTGAGGAATTCAGGGTTGACCCTGACAGCTGGCAGCCTCCCCTGCGTTCGAGGAAGAGGATCCCGACCTTCTTCAGACTTGTCCACCTTGCCGTCCTCTATATTCACATCCTGTTCGGCATCGTCTGGGTGGGAACGATCCTCTACGTCCACCTGGTCCTGAAGCCGAAATACGCTGTGGGGGGACTTCCAAAGTCCGAACTCCGGTTGGCCTGGGTTTCCATGCCCCTTATAGGGGTCACAGGGATCCTCCTCACGGCGTATCGGATCAGGGTGACACCGAGCCTCTTTTCCACCATGTTCGGCAGACTGCTTGCCGGAAAGATCGCCATCTTCGCCCTGATGGTGGTATCGGCCGCCTTCGTCACCCTCTTCATCGGTCCACGGTTGAAAAGGGCGGTAAGGAGTCCTGAAGCCTCCCCGGGAGGGGTCGGAGAAGGCAGGTACACCGTCGAAGCGCTGAAATTCCATGACGGAAGCCAGGGGGACAGGATCCTGGTCTCTGTCCAGGGTCAGGTGTGGGACGTGTCATCCAGCCCCATGTGGAAGGGCGGATTGCACGCCGGTCGACACAGGGCGGGTCAGGATATGACCGAATACCTGAAGAACGCTCCCCACGGGCCTGAGGTGCTCGAGAGATACAGCATGGTCGGGGATCTCTACAGGGAGGCCGACCGTCCCCCGGCCGTGGTCCGGGTCTTCACCCTGAACGCCTATTTCAATCTTGTCGCATGCACCCTGATCATCCTCATCCTTGCCCTGTGGAGGTGGTAGGAGCCGGGTCGGGATCCGGATAGCCCCTCTTTCCTCCCGCCCGAGGTCCCTGTCCCCCTTTCCGCCGATGAGGTTCAGAACCCTGAGTGCCGGCATCCGATCGACAGTTGACCCAGGTCAATGACGGGGATAGGTCGAAAACCTGAGAATAAAACCATTACAGGAGGTGCGTGATGGGAAATGCTGATGACAGGATCAAGAGGCTGTCCGTCCTCCTCGAGGCGGAAAGGGCGGGGGTTTTTGCCGGCCGGTTCCTGGTGGAGGAATCTTCGGAGGATGCGGAGCGGCAGCTGATGGAACAGATCCTCGACGGCGAGAAGGAGAGTTGCCGGCTGATCGGCCGTTCCATCGTCAGGGAGGCCGGCGCCACCTCCGGCAACGTCGGGGAGTTTTATCTGAAGGTCATGGCTGTCGACGATCCCGCGGACAGGCTGAACCTGCTCATCAAGGGGCAGGAGTGGGTGGTGAGGAAGCTCGATGAGGCCCTTTCCGACTGGTCGGAACCACAGGTCCTGGAGGACCTCGGCAGGATCAGGCGGGTCCACGTGGAGAACATTGAGGCCTGTCGACGGTTCCTGGCGGGTAAAGCGAAATAGTGGGCGTTTTATTCCGCTCCCCGGGTAGATTCGCTTCGGCAGGCTCCTCGCCGGCGGGACTAACGGGACGGGCGGAGTATCGGAGGGATAGCCCCTTTTGAACTCTTGTATGCCGGGTGACTGTCGCTAAGACGCAGAATACACAAATGAAAACAGATGATGGACGCAATAGGGGACTGTAAGATGAAAAAACCTGTTGCCGGTAAAACGCCGGAGGGATTGCTCATTGAAGCTATGAAGGCCACCTTCGGGGGTGATGAGAGACGGATCAAACACGCCCTGGCTGTCCTCGATTACGCGAAACGGATATCCGAAGTCGAGGGAGGAGACTTCCAGGTGATCCTGTCCGCAGCGGTCCTGCACGACATAGGGATTCACGAAGCCGAGAGGAAATACGGTTCACCGGCGGGGCACTACCAGGAGATCGAGGGGCCGCCGATCGCGAGGGAGATCCTTGACCGGATTGGAATGGATGAGGACCGGGTAGACCACGTGTGCCGCATCATCGCCAACCACCACTCTGATAGGGATATCGACACCACGGAGTTCAGGGTCATCTGGGACGCGGACTGGCTCGTCAATATTCCCGTCTGGTATCCTGAAATGACGGTTGAAGAACTGCAGAGGAAAATCGATAGGGTGTTCAAAACAGGGGCCGGACGAAAAATCGCATATTCCACTCTTCTACCGATCAGCAACTGATGCTGGACGGGCAAACCTCGGTTGCCTGGAACGAGGACCAGAGGCAAGCTCCGCCTCCCCCGGTTCCCCGTCACCGGGCATGGGCCTGTCGCCAAGAGGTGGTCCTGGGCCGTTGGAGGCGGCATGAGGGTCTCCTGATCCATTCCCGTTCCCCGGTCGGGAGGGAGTGGACTGCAGGAAGGCAGTTGACCGCAAAACATGAGGGTCCCGGCAAAAAATGACGATGACGTTTCCTGACATTCAGTACAATCTCCCCATTTACTTCCAAAACGATGATGGTTTCTCCCACCTTCTAAAGTACTATAAAATAATGATTTTTTGTGATTCAGCTGTTTTCTGAAGCCCAAAGGTGGGGAGAAAAAATGGAATTCCATTCGTCCTGAATATCTTAATTAGGGTGAATTAATTAAACAATTTCTTTCGCCTTTAAAATTAAACATGTTTGTCCACCTCCTGCCCGACAGGGGCCCTGATGCGGGCCGGTCGACCGGCACCAGGCCGAAACATACCGGTGCTCCGGGGGATGGATGTCTTCAGGGCTTTAGGGCCCGGGAGGGCGAAAGAGGGTCCCCTCCTCCTTGAGGGTGCCGGATCCCGGGTCGGCGGCAGCTTTCCCTCAACGCCCGCTGTCATCCGCCCGGGAATTTTGTTTACCAGTCCGATACAGGAAATTGCCCGTCCCGGGACCCGCTTCTCCCGCACTCCGGTATCTAAATCCCTTAAAAATCAACGGCTTGTTAATAACCACAAGTTGAGGTAAGATATTCTTTTTTCCTCCGGGTGGGGAAGGTCATAGACGGTACATCTGGCAGGTCTTTGGGCATCTTCGCTGCCGCGCGGAATGGGAGTGTTTCTCCGTATTGCCTGAATTGTCAGCACAGGGAGATGAACCTCCAGGGATGGGGATGGAGAATGAAGAGGGGGATCGCAGAGGTGGACCAACTGATTTGGCAACGGCGGGTCCTCAAGGGAGAAGGCCCGGTTCGGCGTTGGAAAGGTCTTTTCCTGACGGCCATTCTTTTCCTTTTCCAATTGGTATTTGCGGTTGATGTGTCCGCCGGTTTCTTCGACAGCGGGCAGACCCTGGGGAGCGTGCGCAGCTACGGAGCCGCCATTGCCGACCTGGATGACAACGGCCACGTGGACGTCTTCGTGGCAAACGACGGAGCCAACAGTGTCTGGCTGAACGACGGCGGTGGTCTGTTCTCCGACAGCGGGCAGGAACTGGGCAGCGCGCGCAGTTACGGCGTCGCCCTGGCCGACCTGGACGGCGATGGGGACGCGGACGCCTTCGTGGCCAACGAGGGGAGCGGGGGAAACAGGGTCTGGCTGAACGACGGTGCCGGCCTTTTCTCCGACAGCGGTCAGGGGCTGGGGGGCGTGCGCAGCAATGGCGTCGCCCTGGCCGACCTGGACGGCGACGGGGACGTGGACGCCTTCGTGGCCAACGACGGGGCCAATCGGGTCTGGCTGAACGACGGTGCCGGTCTTTTCTCGGACAGCGGTCAGGAGCTGGGGGACGCGCGCAGCTACGGTGTCGCCCTGGCCGACCTGGACGGCGACGGGGACGTGGACGCCTTCCTGGCCAATGACGGGGACAACAGCGTCTGGCTGAACGATGGTGCCGGCCGTTTCTCCGACAGCGGTCAGGAGCTGGGGGGCGTGCGCAG
The DNA here is from genome assembly GCA_020350725.1 of bacterium. Classification (GTDB taxonomy): domain Bacteria; phylum BMS3Abin14; class BMS3Abin14; order BMS3Abin14; family BMS3Abin14. The sequence continues at coordinate 724,389 of CP070719.1, read as the reverse complement.
CAACGGTGTCGCCCTGGCCGACCTGGACGGCGACGGGGACGTGGACGCCTTCGTGGCCAACGACGGGGCCAACCGGGTCTGGCTGAATGACGGGGGCGGCGTTTTCTCCGACAGCGGCCAGAACCTGCGCAACGATAACAGTTTTGGTGTCGCTCTGGCAGATCTTGACGGCGACGGGGACCCTGACGCTTTTAACATGAACGATAGAGGTAACAGGGTCTCGCTGAATGACGGGGGCGGTGTTTTATCGGACAGCGGTCTGAACCTGGGCAACACGCGCACCTACGGCGGTGCCCTGGCCGATGTGGACGGTGACGGGGACACGGATGCCATCGTGGCGAACGACGGAGCCAACAGGATCTGGCTGAACGACCACCGTAATGTCCGTGTGGAGGACAGCATCTCCCCGTATGACGATCGCATGGTTGAGTTTGGCTCCATACCGGTCAACGAGGAGTCGGATAGCGAAACGGTTACCCTGACCAACACAGGTGGTGCGGATCTGACCATCGGGGGCATCGAGATCCTGGGAATCGACGCCGACGCCTTCACCCTTGACCCGGGGGACGGCACCCTCAACACTTGTGGTCCGCCGCCGAGACTCCTCGCCGCGGGCGAGTCCTGCACGGTTTCCGTCACTTTCTCGCCGGCGAGTGAGGGTACCCTGGACGCCTTCCTCGACTTCTCATTCGACTCCCTTGGATCCTACAGTGTACTACTGGTCGGCCAGTCCACTTCCGGCAACACCGGGGGCAGCGTCACCATCGAGGACAGCACTCTTCCCTATGACGACCGCAGGGTTGAATATGGTGTCAAGCGGGTCAATGAGGAATCCGGCACCGAAACGGTTACCCTGACCAACACGGGCAGCGTGGACCTGACCATCGGGGGCATCGAGATCCTGGGAGTCGACGCCGACGCCTTCACCCTTGACCCCGGAGACGGTACGGTCAGCACCTGCGGCCTTCCGCCGAGGATCCTCGCTCAGGGCGAGGCCTGTACGGTTTCCGTTACCTTCTCCCCGGCACTCGAGGGGAATCTTGACGCTGTCCTGGACTTTTTGGTCGACCCTCCCGGATCCTACAGCGTACTTCTGGTTGGGGAATCCACCTCCTCGACGGGCGGAGGCAGCGTCGGAGGATGTTTCATAGCCACGGCCGTTTTCGGGGGAGAGGACGGTCCCGGCGTGCGCACCCTGAGACTGTTTCGAGACCGGTTTCTTCTCGGATCGCCTTTCGGAGGGGTCCTCGTCAGGTTCTACTACCGCCACTCCCCGCCCGTGGCTGACTGGCTCCATGGACACGGATGGGCGAAGAATGTCCTGATGATGTTGTTGTTACCGGTGATAGCCGTTGCCTGGATGATCCTGGTCGCCGGTCCCTTGATGTTGCCGGCGATGCTGATTCTTGCTGGGAGTGTTACCTGGTGGCTGGAGGTGGATCGGGGCAGGCGAGCGCGGATGCGGTAGTCCATCAGCGATGCAGCCTTCCAACCCGGTGACCTGTCAGTCCCGAATCCGTCAGGATGTGCCACCTCGTTTCGGGTCAGTGTCCGACTCTCCCGGGGTTCCTTTCTCCGGTCCGGACAACCTCTCCTCGATCCTCTGCTCCACCAGGCCGGGCACCTGGTGCTCCATGAGCTCCGAGGCCATGGCTCCGAATTTCTCCTCCACGCGGACATCGACCCTTCTGTTGACGAGGTTGTCCAGCCATGTCCTCAGTGAGTCGAGAAGCGCTTTTCCCGCATAGCCCGCGATGAGACAGAGGCCGATCAGCTTGATGGGGTCGGTGGGCGTAAAAACGAAAAGGGAGGCCAGCGCCGCGGTAGCCCCGATGACCACCGAGTAGAGCCACGGCCTGTTCGCGTCGTCCTCCCTGCCTGTTTTGTCCCTGCCGACGAGGAATTGTGTGAGGCCGCCCAGAGCCCCGAAAGCGGCGGCGATGATGATTATGACGATGGTGTACAGGAGTTTCGTGGAGCTGAGGTATTCGATCACCCGGTAAATCCCTTCCAGTTCGTCCATCCGTCTCATCCTCCCGTGTTTCAGGTTTTCGGTTTCCGGCTGCTACCGTCATTCGGCCTCCTTAATCCCACGTCCTCTTTCGCCTG
>CP070719.1:717910-722180 GCA_020350725.1 bacterium | reverse complement strand
GGCCCCGATCCCCTCCTGGCCCATAATGACATTGGCCACGAGTTCCGATCCCAGCTCACATACAACGTAAAACAGCAGGAAGCGGACCGCTCCCACCCTGTTCTCCAGGTAGCACCCGAACACCCAGAGAAAGAGCATGTTGAAGACCAGGTGGAAAATATCTACATGCATAAGGAGGGGCAGAGGAATGATCCAGTCCCCGGTCCCGAGATCGAGGACATAGTTCAGAAAGGACAGGAGGATTATGGAGACTGTCGCCCAGGGGATACTCTCCAGCTTTCGATCGGTTCCCACAGGCAGGAAGGACATTAAAGGGCTCCCGGTTATCTAAGGGAAAATTCCTCTAAAGAAGGCAGGTGTATTCTATGACCGCGGGGGGCAGAAATAAAGGACAAAGAGGCAGGGAATGGGAGCCAGGTACGGAGTGCCATGGCCGGACAGTTCCAACCTGACATAGGGTTTAAAATGTTATGCAGAAACAACAGGATTTAAGTGCGGCGAGAATATTGTGCATTACGATGTAAAACCTATTCTTTTCTCCCGACCCTGGTCCTGATGAACTGTTTTGAATTCGAGATCGATATCATCCAAAGCCTTGACCAGGGCCAACAGGAGAAAACCAACGACGAGATCCTCAATGATCTGCCACATCTTCCATCCATCCTTAGACTGGAAATAGCGCCTATCTTTATTCTAATAATATCACTGTCCCGAATATCATGAATTTACCCTTGGATGATGGGTTGGATCACTACTGCAGAGATTTGTTCTAACAAATCGGGCAATTACTTAACAACGTCCCTTAAAGGGAAGTCCAAAGTTCGAGATCCGGAGACAGAAGTGCATGAGTGCAGTGGTGCACTGTGCTTCCAGTCCAATTAACACCCTGAACTCACCGGTTTCAGTGAACATTCCGGCCAGGTCGCGGGTCCTGTCAAAAAGGTTAAAAGGCAAGATACGACCCCGGGGGTGCCTGTCCCCGGTTCCAGGGTTAAAGGTTAAAGGGAAAGGGCTAAAGTTGAATTCCTTAACCTTTCTCCTTTCCACTTTCCACTGCGCCCGATAGGCACCCCACCGCACCAAGGGCGCATCCCGTCCCACTCCATTTAATGCTATTCTATATTTTGAGCCATGTGCACGGAAGCCAGGGGCCGCAGGACACTGCCTTCGCTCCAAGGCGTTCCCCGCCGTTCCCTGGCCACCATATATGCAACGACAAGCGTGTATCGCTTTTTTTTTCGGGGAGGTGACAGAGATGACTTCGAGAACGATCCGTAGCATTGTGATTGCGGCTATCCTGGTGATGGGGGCCGTCTGGTCCCTGTCGGCGGCCGCCAAAGCCGCCGAGGGACAGTACCCCAACGGCAGCTACCTGGCCTCCGGACAGTGGCTGAAACAGCACCTCGACGACCCCAACCTGATCGTCGTGGACGTCCGGGGGGACAAGGACTTCGACGGCAGGGTCATCCCGGGGGCGATCCGCATGCCCTATTCGCTGTTCCGGGTCGACGACCCGTCCCGGGGCATCGGGGACCTCTTCGCGGGCACGGTCCCGGCCCAGGTGATCCTGGGCCGCCACGGCGTGTCACGCATCCACACCGTCGTCCTGTACGATTCCGTCAAGAGGGACGGCGGGGCCACCGCCTCCTACGTGTTCTGGGTCCTGGACCTCCTGGGCCACCGGAACATGATGATCCTGGACCGGGGCATCGACGGCTGGCAGGACGCCGGCGGCGAGATCGCCTCCCAGGCGAGGGTTCCGGAGCCGGTCCTGTACCAGGCTCCGACGGACGAGATCGCCAGGAGGCGCTCGGCCGATGCTGATTTCATCTACTCGCGCCTGGGCGATCCCCACTACCTGGTCCTGGACGTCCGGTCGCGCGAGGAGTACCTGGGGGAGAAGGCCAACCAGGCCCTGGGGGGCGGGGCCCTCAAACTCGGCCACATCCCCACCGCGGTGAACGTCGAGTACAAGCTCAACTGGACCGACAGCGAAACCAAGGCCGTCAAGGGGTACCGGGACCTTCAGGAACTCTACCGGGGCCTGGACCCGGGCGCCTCGATCATCCTGTACTGCCACTCCGGCAGGCGCGGTTCCTACTCCTACTTCATCCTGCGGCTGATGGGTTTTGACAACGTCGCCCTCTACGACCCGTCCTGGTACGAGTGGGGCAGCCCGGACAACTTCTACCCCGTGGAGATGACCGAGCGCAGACTGGCCGGGACGGACCTCCCCACGGCGATGAGGGGACCCTCAGCCCAAGGGACCGTCAGGCAGGGGACCGGGCCCCGGAAGAGCCCTTCCGGTTACGTCTCCTGTGGAGGATAGGACGATGGCAGAACTGGAAAAGAGAGATCGGTACTGGACGTGGCTTCCCGCCGCAGCCGCCCTGGGAGGGGTGATCGTCTTCATCTTCGCCACCTTCGGCCCCCCCGCCTCCTCCAGTGGATTCGTCACCACCCTCAAGGGCCTCCTCTCCTTGGTGGCCCCCGACTACGCCGAGGGTAAGGAGCATTACGCCCTGATGCCCGGTGTCGGGTCCTGGCTGATGGCTTTCGTCATCGGCATGGCCATGGGCGGCTGGCTGGGAGGGCGCACGTGGCGGGTCCCGGCGAAGGACGTACCGGAGATCTGGGAGAGGCGCTTCGGGCCGGACCGGGCCAGGCGTTACGCCACCACCTTCGCCGGCGGCTTTCTCATCCTCTTCGGCGCCAGGCTCGCCGGCGGCTGTACCCTGGGCCTTTTCATCTCCGGTTCCACCCAGCTGGCCGTCAGCGGCCTCTATTTCGGAGTGACCATCTTCGCCGTGGCCATGCTGGTGGCCCGCCTCGTCTACCGGAACGCGGGAAGGGAGGTGATCCCATGACGGCGGCCCTGTTAGGCCTTCTTTCCGGGATCGCCTTCGGGTTTGTTATCCAGCGTGCCGGCGCCACCGACGCCAACGAGATGGCCCGCGCCCACCTGATGCTCAACGGCCGGATCCCAAAATTCATGGTGGCCGCCGTGGCCGTGTCCGCCCTGGGCCTCCTGGGGCTGCAGGCTGCCGGAGTGGGCCGGATGCTGGTCTTGCCCACCAGCCTGGTGGCCACCGGACTGGGGGCGGTGATCTTCGGCATCGGCTGGGGCCTGTCTGGCTACTGCCCCGGGACCTGCTGGGCGGCGGCCGGAGAGGGCAGGATGGACGCCATCTTCGCCCTGCTCGGCGGCCTGGCGGGCACGGCGGTGTTCGCCCACCTTCACGAGGCCCTCATTCCCATTCTCTACGCCCCGACCAACATGGGACCGCTGGCCCTGTCCGACTGGCTCGGCCCTGCCCTCGGCACCGCGGTTTTGGTGGTGATCCTGGGGGCGGCGGTGTGGCTCATCGGGAAGATATGGGGACCCGCCGAGGCATAGCCGGGTTCTGGGCGGCGGTTCTCTGCCTGGCGCTGGCAGGGTGCTCGCGTCCTCCGCAGCCGCTGCCCCTCGCCGTCCCCGCCGGGGCTGCTGCCCGCCTGGAGGTCAAAGTGGACGGCCAGATCCGCGGCTTCGGGCCGTTTGTGGGGTATTACTTCCGGCCGGTGGATCTTTCTGACCTCACCAGGCTCGAGTTCTGGTCCTTCAACGAGAGGGGGTTCTACTCCAGCGACGCCCCGGAGAACGCCCTCCTCTACCGTGGGGAGGCGGTGTTGACAAAGCTCGAGGACGCCGCCTTTAAGCTCCCCGCCGAAGGAGGACGCATCCGGCCGGTTTTTTACGATCAGGCCCCGGCGGCCTGGGTGGAGGGCCGGCCCCACCCCGGGGATGAATTCCTTCACTTCCACTCCCTTTACGACCGGACCGGGCCGGTCCTGGCCGGCTACTGGCTGCGCCACGTCGCCCAGCGCTCTTTCACCTACGACATGGGAGGCCGTGTCGGCCCCGGCGGTCCGCTGTACCACGAGGTCGAACCGGGCCCCGACCGGACCTTCGCCAGGACCCTGGAGTTCGACCACGGGCCTGCCTTCGGGAAGGAAGAATAGGCGGAGAACGGAGGCTTTAACAGTATTCAGCAGGAAGGCCGTGACTTGAAAAAACGGTTTCTGGTTTCTGGTTCTGGTTCTGATTTCCAGCGTGTCACGGTGCTCTGACCCAAGTTTCCAAGTTTCTCGTTCCTTTTCAGGTGAACTCCACCGCAGCCACATCGTCGAAGGGGTTGGTCCTCAGGGCGAAAGAAAAGAGATAGGGGTACCTCTTTTTCAGATGTTCCATGTACAGAACCCACTCCCTCACCAGGATGGCATAGGCCCG
>CP070719.1:707195-717810 GCA_020350725.1 bacterium | reverse complement strand
TACCCGAGGGGGCGAGAGGGCGGTGGGGCGATGGGGCGAAAAGCGGACGCAGGAACACGGAGACGCGGAGACGCGGGGAAAAGGCGGTTGTCATTGCGAACCGGAAACCGCGTGAAGCAATCCCGTAATATGCGGACACGGAGACGCGGAGACGCGGAAATGCGAGGGGGCGATGGGGAGAACGAGCGGTCGTCATTGCGAACCGAAACCGCGTGAAGCAATCTTTAACTGTGAACCGTGAACCGTGAACTGGTCTTTCCGAATCACTAATCACGAATCACCAATCACGGCGGTTTCCCCACTGTGAACTCTCGTTTTCCATATTTCTATCCGGAAAGCTCAAAGCCGGAGATGAGGTAGCCCGGGACAAGGGTAGGGTCGAGGGATCGGATCACCAGAGAGGATGAGGATGGCAGGGTTTTTCCTCCGAATCTCACCACCAGTTTTTCCCCCGAATAGACATCGATCGGATTTATGGTAAAATTATGCAATATCAGTAGCCCAACCACTGTGTCAGGGGGGTGACTAACAGTGGCCGTTCTTCCGTTTCAGACTCGCTATCGAACGCTGACAAAGTTGTGGTGGTCAGGTTTTGTGGGTGCCTGTCTGCTCCTTTTTCTACCGACGTTGGCCAAAGGTTCCTCACAGATCTTCGAGGCCATCGCGGAGGGCGATTGCGACAGGGCTGCTTTTCTTATTGACCTGGACCCCCGAAGGTTGGACTGCAAAAGCAGGGGTGGAATCAGGCCCCTGCACCTGGCCGTGGAACTGAACGACATCAACATAGTCAGGCTTCTCCTCGAGAACGGAGCGGATGCGGACTGTTCTTCCTTTGACGGCACCACACCCCTGATGGTGGCTTCGAAAGCTGGCAACTTCGAGATGGTCCAGATCCTGTACACACCCTGGAGGAACCTCAATGCCACGGATCGTAGGGGTTTTACCGTGATGCACCATGCCGCCATCTCCGGATGCTGCCGGACCCTGAAGTTTCTTTATTCCAAGGGAGCAGATATCAATGCCAGGACGGCGAACGGCGCCACTCCATTGTCCTTTGCCATTGTTAACAACCATGAAGACGCCATCACCCTTATCACCCGGATGGGAGGCATTCAGTAGAGGCCGCACCGCAGGCCCAGAAAAGGTGACGAGTGACAGGTAGATCTGATTCCCCACCGTGAACCGCGAACTGTTCTTTTGGATTTTGGACTTTGGGTTTTGGATTCGCTACCGAATCACTAATCACGAATCACCAATCACGGCGGTTTCCCCACCGTGAACCGTGAACAGGTTCTCCCTCCCTACAGGTTCACCACCAGGGTGACGCTGAGCTTGGTATCGGTGTCCTCGGAGCCGGGAGGCGGCTCGTTGTCGAAGTTGATGACATAGCTGGTCTTCAGGGACAGGACGTCCGTCATCACGCTGGTAAAGGCGGTCTCGGAGTTGACGGCGTAGTTGTCCGTGTCGTCGAAATCCAGGAGGTACTCCAGAGACTGGGAGAGTTCGTTCTTTTCCCGGAAGCTGTAGGCGTACTTGCCGAAGAGGCGTCCGCCCAGGAAGTCGTTGTCCGTGCCGTCGGTGAACTCCTCGGTGGTCTGCGTCAGACCTGCCTCGCCCTGAAGCTTGTGCTCCGGGCCGGTGAGGAACCAGTAACCAGCCCCCGCCCCCACGTCGACTCGGCTGCTGACACCCGCGGGTTCGTCCTGGAACCAGCCGGCGTCGGCGAAGGAGTAGAGCCGGTCACTGAGAACGTAATCCAGCCGCACCCTCGTGGAGTACTGTTCGGCTGTGGTCACGTCATCGGTCTCGACAAGTAGGGCTCCAAGGGACCAGGTGCCCAGGAGTTTCTCTGAAAACGTGTACTTCAGAACGTTTTTGGCCGCCAGACTTACCGTCTCGGTGTTCCCCGTTGTCTCCACGTAGGAAAGCTCGGCCTGATCGCTGACCCTGTCCTCCTGTGCCCGTACGGCGGCAGGACAGGCAAGAATGCCCAGGATCAAAACGAACACGGTTGATCTTTTCATTTTCACCCTCCCCCGGGATATCCGGACATGGCTTGGGATCTCTGTTAAGCGGGCAGAATTCCTTTTAACTATAACGGAGGAACCCGGGACCGGCAACCGGTAGGGTGGAGGGCGAGTGCGGGGACCTACCCGAGGGGGCGATAGGGCGGTGAGGAGAGGGGGAGAAGGGGAAAAATGAGTCCAGAGCCCAGAGGCCAGCGTCCAGGGGGGACGCAGGGACCTAACCGATGGGGCGCTTCGGCGATGGGGAGAGGGGGCGAACAAGCGGTTGTCATTGCGAACCGATGCCTGTGTGAAGCAATCTCTAACTGTGAACCGGGAACCGGGAACTCGTCTTTCCGAATCACTAATCACGAATCACCAATCACGGCTTTTTCCCAACCCTTCGACAGGCTCCGTTCGACAGGCTCACGGCAGGCAGGGCAGGTGAGAAGCGGACGCGGGGACAAATGAGTCCAGAGCCCAGAGGCCAGCGTCCAGAGGGAGACGCGGGGAAAAGGCGGTTGTCATTGCGAACAGGAAACCGCGTGAAGCAATCTATAACCGTGAACCGGGAACGATCTTTCTGGACCCTGGATCAATGATCGGGTTGGTAACAGGATTTTTTTGCCGAAACCATTAGACAATTCTAAAATAATGATTAATTTATAGTCAGGAGAATCAATTAACCGCATCCCCGGTTGGGGGCTGAAAAAGGAGACAATGAAATGACAAACAGCAACGATCTGAACCGCGAGAGGTTGAGGAAAGAGGCTGATGCCTGGATCGAGAAGGAGTTGAAGGTCCGCATGGAGCATGCGAAGAGGGAGATCGAGAACCAGGCGGAAATCTCTTCGCTGGTTTGTGGAGACGACGGTGCCAGGAGACACGTTGAGGACGCCACCGCCTACGCCGAGGAGGAGCTGAGAAAACAGCTGGAACACGAGGCGAGAGAGTGGGTTGAGAAGGAAATGGTTAAGGGTCCGGATCTGAAATACGGCGAACACATACTCGAGCCCACCAACTGCTGACCGGCGAACGCCTGACAGGGCCGAAATCAATAATACCCGGTCCCCTGAGCGCCCTTTATGGGCCGGAGGGATCGGGTATTTCACGTTTACCCTTTAATCTTTCCCCTTTTCCCTTTATTTTATGACTACCGATGCGACGCATTCTTGTCCTCACAATTGCCGTCGCCTGGACGGCCCTATGCCTCGTCGTCTACCGGCAGGTGGTTCTGATGGACGAGGAGGACGCCCGGCGCTTGGCCCTCGCTCAGGCCAGGGCTCTCTTCCAGCAGGTGGTTGACGCCCGCAGCTGGAACGCCTCCTACGGAGGAGTCTACGTAAAGGTTGACGATCGGACCCGCCCCAATCCCTATCTCGACGTCCCCGATCGGGACCTGGTGACCACGGACGGACAGGAACTGACCCTCATCAATCCCGCCTACATGACCCGCCAGCTGGCCGAGATCGGCCGGCGCAAGCGGGGCGTCATCATCCGGATCACCAGTCTGAAACCCCTGCGGCCAGGCAACGAGCCCCTCCCCTGGGAGGAGTCCGCATTGGCAAGCTTCGAAAAGGGGTCGGCCTACATGGCCGATCACACCACCGACGAGAATGGGACCAGCCTCTTCCGTTACATGGAACCGCTCAGGGTGGATGGCACCTGTCTGAAGTGTCACTCCCGGCAGGGGTACGCAGAGGGAGACATCCGGGGAGGCATCAGTGTGACCTTCCCGGTCCAGGACCTCATCCAATCCCACGCCGATTTCCGCAGCCAGACGAAAGCCGCGTTCGGCGTGATCTGGCTGCTCGGTCTGGCCGTCCTGGGATCCCTGACCATGTATTTCACCGAAAAGTCCCGCCAGGTAGAGGAATTCAAAAATCTCGCCCTTGTCGACGAACTGACCGGCCTGAACAACAGGCGGGCCTTTTTCGCCCTGACGAGGCAGCAGATGGAGTGGGCCGAGCGGTTCACCGAAAAGGCCCTTCTCCTTTTCATCGACCTGGACGGCATGAAGCAGATCAATGACCGGTTCGGTCACGATGAGGGAGACAATGCCCTCGTCCTGACGGCCGAGGCCCTCCTCAGCTCCTTCAGGGGGTCCGATATCGTGGCCCGTTACGGAGGGGACGAATTCGTCGTTTTCCTCCCCAAATCCTCCCTCTCTAACAGGGACCTTATCCACCCCCGGGTCACGGGGAACGTGGACGGTAAGAACACCCTGATAAAGGGGGACTACACCCTGTCCGTCAGCATCGGGTTCGCCGAGTTCGATCCCGTCGCCCCCATGTCCCTGGAGACCCTGATCAGGGAGGCGGACAAGGACATGTACGGGGAAAAGGAAACAGAAGGTAAAGATTAGAGAGTATAAATTGGAAAGAGAGCTGGAGTCCTGAGAGATAAATTTAAAGGCAGTCCTTGGAGATGCGTTCTCTGTGGAAAATGGACCGCGCTCTTACCTGCCAATTGGCACATGCAACCCAGGACGGATTTTATCTGTCACCCGTCCCCTGACCCTCAGGACTAAGGGTGTTTTCTCCATTATCCATTACCTGCTCTTTTCCTGGAACCGGTCCAGATCACCCATGTTTTAATTGCCATAACAATGTTTGGTAATTATAATGCGGTCACGGTATTCCCATCCTCTCTGGAGGGGACCCCTTAAATCCAGTGATATTTCCACGCCGGGAACCGTAAGATTTTTTAGGACGGATTCACCGTCCGACCGTCCCGGCGTCCTTTGACCGAGAAGGAGGCGGTAATGAAAAGGCAAAAGAAAGCGATTACGGGAATTGTCGCGGTTCTGTTTCTGGCGGGAGTTCTCCTCGTATTGCCCGTTCCGGCGGCTGCCAAACCCATTGAGCTGAAGGTCTCCCACCAGTTCGCGGCCGGGGACGTCAGGGACCGCATGGCACGGGTCTTCGGGGAGATGGTAACCGAAAGGACCAACGGTGAAGTGACCTTCCGGCACTATCCTGCCCAGTCGCTGTTCAAGGCGCGGGAACAATGGGATGCCCTGCGGAAAGGCGCCCTGGACATGTCCGTTTTCCCCCTGGACTACGCCTCCGGCAAGGTCCCCCAGCTGTCCATAACCCTCATGCCCTGTTCCGTGGCCAACATACAGCAGGGTATCACCTGGAAGGACAAGGCCATCGGCAAGAAGGTTGAAGGCCTTATGCTGGACAGTGAAGTGCGCAACCTCGTCTGGGCCTGGTTCGACGGCGGTCTGGGCAGCAAGGTCAGACAAATAAGGGTTCCCTCCGATGTCAAGGGAACGAAGCTGCGGGCGGCCGGTAAGAAGTTCGAGTTCATGATGCAGCAGGCAGGAGCCTCCGTTACCAGCATGCCCTCCTCTGAGACCTATCATGCCCTTTCCACAGGCGTTCTGGACACCATGCTGACCTCTTCAGCATCCTTCGTCTCCTACAAGCTCTATGAGGTCCTCAAGTTCATCAACGCCCCCAGGGACTACTCCATATGGTACATGGCCGAGAACCTCATCATCTCCGAGAAGACCTGGAACCGGCTCAGCGAGGATCAACGGAAGGTCTTTCTGGAGGTGGCTGAATGGATGCACGAGAACTGGGTCTATCAGAACTTCAAATCCCTGGTGGACACCCTGATCACAGAATACACCAAAGCCGGAGTGGATATACACTATATGACCCAAGACGAGTTCAACACATGGCTTGAGTTTGCCAGGGAAACGGCCTGGAAGGATTTCGCCGACAACGTGGAAGGCGGTCAGGAGCTTCTGGATCTTGCCCTGGATGCCATGAAATAAGGAAGAATGAGACAGATTGTCAAAAGACTTGTATGGTTGGTTAACGGTCTGAGTTCTGTCACTGGATGGGTCGCGGCAATGTGTATCGTTGCCGCGGCCTTTATTGTTACCGAGGGAGTCGTCGTCCGAAAGCTGCTCGGCATCTCCACCATCTGGCAGATCGAGGCCTCCGTTTTCCTGCTCATTTTCGCGGTTTTCGCCGGGGCCCCCTTCGTCCAGAAGAACGAGCATCATCTCAACGTGGACCTTGTCGTCATCCACCTCTCCCCAAGGGCGAGGGCCTTGGTCCTCATCGTCGTGTCCATCCTGGCGTGTGCCCTGGTGGTCATTCTGGCGTGGTACTCCTGGCCCATGTGGTGGGAATCGGTCAAGTACAAGGAGCATTCAGAGTCCCTCTGGGGTCCGCCCCTCTGGATTCCCTACCTGTTTCTGCCCCTCGGGATGACGCTCCTTTTTCTCCAGTACCTCGTCCACATCGGCGAGAAGATAACAGAGCTGATCAGGGGCGACATCGCAGATGAGGTGGAGCGGTCCGAGCTGCGCGGACTGGAGATCCCCCACGGCGAGGAGGAGGACAGCGAGGGTCGGGAGGTAGACCCGGGGGAGGGTCCCCGTGAATGATTACCTCATGGCCGCCCTGCTGTTCGGCAGCGCTTTCCTCGTCCTCATGTCCGGCATCCCCATATGGGCCGGCCTGGCCGGTATTTCCCTGACCTTCATCCTCATCTTCTCCCCCCACACCCTGTCCACCGTCCCCTACGTCCTGTACGGCAGCATGGACAGCTTTGCCCTCCTGGCCATCCCCCTGTTCATCTTCCTGAGTGCACCCATAGCCGCTTCCAATGCCAGCCGGGATCTGTACGAGGCCCTGCACAAATGGCTGCACAGGATCCCCGGCGGCCTGGGTATCGCCAACATGATCGGCTGCGGCATATTCGCAGCCCTTTGCGGGTCAAGCCCGGCCACGGCCGCGGCCATCGGCGGGGTGGGCATCCCGGAGATGAGAAAGCGGGGCTACTCGCCGGCCCTCAGCACGGGGCTCATCGCCCATGCGGGGACCTTCGGCATCCTCATTCCACCCAGCATCACCATGATCCTTTACGGTGTGGCCACGGAGACCTCCATAGGCAAGTGCTTCATCGCCGGCGTCATACCGGGTCTTCTGGAGGTGTTCCTCAGCTGCCTGTGGGTGGGAGGGGTCTTTTTCTACCGCAAGTACGTGCCGGCCAAACCGGGTTCCCTCTACTACATCAGGGAGCACGAGGATGACAGGGTCTACAGCTGGGGAGAGAGATTCAGGGCCCTGGGGAAGGTCCTGCCCTTCGTCCTGATCATTATCGGCATCATGGGTTCCCTCTACGGCGGCTGGGCCACCCCCAGCGAGGCGGCGGGGCTGGGGGCCGTCCTGTCCCTGTTTTTCGTCATGACTATCTACCGGATCTATCAGCCGAGGAAACTCTGGGAGATCCTGGTCAAAACCCTCAATGAGAGCTCCATGATCCTCATGATCATGGCGGCGGCCCTGCTCTTCTCCTACGTGTCCTCCGACCTGTACGCAACCCAGACCCTGGGAGAACTGATCTTCAAGCTTCCCCTCGGCAAGTACGGTATCCTGGTCTTCATCAATCTTCTGCTCCTCCTGCTTGGCTGTTTTATTCCCCCTGCGGCGGTGATCCTCATGGTGGCCCCCATGCTCATGCCGGTCATCACCGGTCTGGGGTTCGATCCCATATGGTTCGCCGTCATCATGACGGTCAACCTGGAGATCGGTCTCGTCACCCCCCCGGTGGGTCTCAATCTGTACATAGTCAAGAATATCGCCCCGGATATTCCCATGTCTCACATCCTCCTGGGGGTCGTGCCCTTTATCATCATCGAGATCCTGGTGATCGTCCTGGTCACTGTCTTCCCCGAACTGGCCCTGTGGCTGCCGAACAAGATGATCGGCTGACACCTGATCGGCGGCGGAGGGATCCATGACGGGCGAAACCCTGACAGACTGCTTTGATCGAAGCTTCTCCACCTGGGGTGATAAAACGGCCGTCACCTTCTTCCGTGACGGCCGGGTGGAGACCCAGATATCCTATTCCGACCTGGCCGGGGACTCGATCCGGTTCGCCAGCGGCTTCAGGGACATGGGGGTGGGCAAGGGGGACAGGGTCATCCTGTACCTTGAAAAATCCCTGTCCTTCGTGGTGTCCTACCTCGCCCTCCAGAGGGTCGGCGCCATCGCCGTCCCCCTGAACCCCGGATTCAAAGAGACGGAGATGGAGTATCTGATGGCGGACGCGGACGCCTCCCTCATCCTGTGCGGGCCCGATCAGGAGAAGACGATCCGGCACATCGATCCGGGGATGCGAATCCTGACCGTGGATCCGGACAGACCCTACCAGGATCAGGACCCGTTTCCGGTTGGTCCGGTCGGCGATCCCAGGGTGGACCTGGAGGCGGATGACCCCGGACTGATCATCTACACTTCAGGTACCACAGGCGATCCCAAGGGGGCCGTCCTCACCCAGGGGAACCTGGTCCACGATGCCAGGAATGTCATCGACATCTGGGAGATCACCGCATCGGACGTCCTGTGCCACGCTCTCCCCCTTTTTCACGTCCACGGGCTCTGTTTCGCCCTTCAGACAGCTCTCATGTCGGGGGTCCATGTGGTCATGCTCGACAGATTCGTCCCCAAGACCGTTATCGACCACCTGGCCCGAAAGGGGGGGGATCACGCCTGTTCGGTTTTCATGGCTGTGCCCCAGATGTACGCCAAACTGATGGCATGGCTGGGCGAAAGGCGACCCGACTTCTCCCACATCCGCCTGTGGACCTCCGGATCCGCACCCCTCCTGGTGGAGGATTTTGCCCGGATAAAGGAGTTTTTCGGTAAGGAGCCCGTGGAGCGCGAAGGGATGTCGGAGACCGGCATGAACTTTTCCAATCCCTACAGGGGTGTCCGGAAGCCAGGGACCATCGGCCTGCCCCTTCCCGGTCTGGAGGCGCGGATCGTCGATCCGGAGACCCTCGAGGACGTTGCTCCGGGGGAAGAGGGAGAACTGTGGCTCAAGGGGCCGTCCATCACCCCGGGATATTGGCGCAAACCCCGGGAGACCGCTGAGGCATTCGTGGACGGCTGGTTCCGGTCGGGCGACCTGGGAAAGGTCGACGAGGACGGCTACTATTACATCACCGACCGCCTCAAGCACATCATCATTTCGGGAGGGGAGAACATCTCCCCGAAGGAGATCCAGGGTGTGATCAATCAGCTCCCTGGCGTGGTCGAGTCCGCGGTGGTGGGCCTCCCTGACGAGGAGTGGGGCGAGAAAGTCGTCGCCGCGGTGGTCCCGCCTGCCGGGACCCGGGTGACAGCCGATGCCGTCAAGGCCCACTGCAGGGTCCATCTTCACGACTGGAAATGCCCCAAGGAGATCCTCTTCGTGGACCATCTGCCCAGGAACACTATGGGTAAAGTCCTCAACGAAGCGGTGAAGGAGCTGTTTTCCCGAGGAGAAAAGGGTCAGAGGGACGAGGGGTAGGCAGAAATCAGTACCCGGCGTCCAGGATACAGTGTCTGGGAACGAAACCCAGACCCTGGAAGCGGTCCTCATCCTGACTCCTGAATTCCGGACGCCTTTATTAAAAGGAGGGCAATGATGCCCGAAACGCGCGACGAATCCGGAAAGAGATCCTTGGCCGTCTTCCATCGGTTGACCAAAGGTGAACTGAAAAAGGCCTGGAATAATCTGAAGACCCTCGCCCGGGCCACCTTCGCCGGGACGGAAGGGTTGAGTCTTTCCGGTGAGGGCAGGGAACACATAAGGGCGGTTATCAGCGACTGTGTCCACACCAAACGGGGTGAGGCCTCGTCCCGCTCGCGGGCCGTGGAACTGGGATCGATCTACCTCAACCTCTCTCCGGAGGGACGCAGGATGTTCCACCATGTTCTGGCCCACGATTTCGACGTCGATGAGGGGGCTCTCCTGGAATGTCTGTCCTCCCTGGGGAAAGCCGAGACGACCGAGGATCGCGTGCGGGCCGAGATCGCTCTCAAGGAAGCCCTCGTCCCTCCCCGGCTTGGCCTGCTCCGGCAATTCAGCTCCCTGCCCAACGGAATCAAATTTCTCATCGACATGCGCGCGGACCTGCTGCCCATAGTTGAGGAGGACCCTTTCCTCTACAGGCTTTCCATTGACCTGAAGGAGATCCTCGCCGCCTGGTTCGACGTCGGCCTCCTCGACCTCAAGGAGATCACCTGGGATTCGCCCGCGGCCCTCCTGGAAAAACTCATCGCCTACGAGGCGGTCCACCAGATACGCTCCTGGGACGACCTGAGAAGGCGACTCACCTCCGACCGACGGTGCTTTGCCTTCTTCCACAACAAGATGCCCCTCGAGCCCCTGATCTTCGTCGAGGTGGCCCTTGTCAACGGCATGAGCGACAACATTCAGGAGCTCCTGGAAAGTGAGGACCCTGAGCCGGCACTCGACAGGGCCGACACAGCCATCTTCTACTCCATCACCAGCACTCAGCCCGGGCTGACCGGTATCCACCTCGGCAGCTTCCTCATCAAGACCGTTGTGGAACAGCTCTCCAGGGAGATGCCGGCCCTGAAACACTTCGCGACCCTGTCGCCGGTACCGGGTTTCCGAAGGTGGGTCGAGGCCGGACTCGCTGACGATGGGGAGGCCATCCTGACAGCGGCCGAGGGCGAATCCATCCGATCCAGGTACGGCTGCGAGGACGGCGCCGTCAAGTTGAGGGATCTCCTTGCCGGGGACTGGGTCGGGGACGGCGACACCGTGGAATTCCTCAAGCCGATCCTGAT
>CP070719.1:687482-707095 GCA_020350725.1 bacterium | reverse complement strand
CTCCAGGACACCATCAAGGAGGGCGGTTACGTTCTCGTCGTCGAGGGGTCCATCCCCAAGGCCGACGACCGCTTCTGCACCGTGGCGGGCAGGAACTTCGTCGACTCGGTGAAGGAGGCGGCGGCCAACGCGGCGGCCGTCATCGCCATCGGGGCCTGCGCCACCTACGGCGGCATCCCCAGGGGCACACCCAGCAACGGGATCGGAGTGGCCGAGGCGATGGCCGCGGGCATGATCCCCAAGAAGGCCCTGATCAACTGCCCCACCTGTCCGGCCCACCCCGAGCGGTTCATCGGGACCGTCGTCTACTACCTGCTCTACCAGAAGGCGCCCCCCATGGACGCCGAACTCAGGCCGCTCATGTTCTACGACAAGCTGATCCACGACAACTGCGAGCGGCGGGGCCACTTCGAGAACGGCGAGTTCCTCACCGACTGGAACGACTTCAACCAGAGGAACTTCTGCATGTACCTGAAGGGGTGCAAGGGACCGTTCACCCACTCGGACTGCCCCAAGCGGAGGTGGAACGACGGCGTCAACTGGTGCATCGGCTGCAGCGCCACCTGCCAGGGATGCGCCGAGCCGGCCTTCTACACGGGCATGACGCCCCTCTACAACAAGACCAAGGACATCGCCGGCGACGGGCCGAGGATCGAGACCGTCGGGATGGTCATGACCGGTGCGGTCGCGGTCGGGCTGGCCGGACACTTCATCGGCCAGGTCATGACGGGCCGTGTCGGCAAGGGGGGCCCCCCCGAAGAAGGAGGTGATTGAGAATGGGCCAGAGGATTACAGTAGATCCCGTAACCAGGATCGAGGGACACCTCAAGATCGAGGTGGAGATCGAGAACGGTAAGGTAAAGGACGCATGGAGCAGCGGCACCATGGCCCGGGGCTTCGAGGCCCTTCTCACCGGCAAGGACCCAAGGGACGCCAGCTACGTCACCAGCCGGTTCTGCGGCGTGTGTTTCTCGGTGCACACCATGGCCTCCGCGGCGGCCCTCGATGACGCCTTCGGCGCCCAGGTTCCCGAGGGCGGCCGGCTCATCCGGAACCTCATCATGGGGGCCGAGTACCTCTACGATCACATCATTCACTTCTATCACCTGGCGGCGCTGGACTACCTGGACATCATGGCCATCGCCAACTACTCGGGCAAGGACGCGGAGCTGAACGCCATCAAGGACAAGATCGTCAGCCTGGTCAAGAGGGGGGACACCTATCCCCTGACGCCCAGATACGAGCCTGACGAGTTCTCCGTGGCCGATCCGGACATCGTCATCATGGCGGTGAAGCACTACCTGGACGCCCTCAAGGTCCAGGTCACGGCCAAGAACATGGGCGCCATCTTCGGCGGCAGGGCGCCGCACTACCAGAGCATCGTGGTCGGCGGCGTGACCCAGTATCCGGACGCGGACCTCATCGGCCGCTTCAAGTCCATGCTCGGTGAGGTCAACGCCTTTGTCAGGAACGTCTACAAGAACGACGTCCTCCTCTTCGGCGGCCCCGGCGGGCCCCTGTTCCCGCTGGCCAAGCTCGGCGTGGGCGGAGGGCACTACAACTACCTGTCCTTCGGCGCGTTCCCCAACGACGATGAGGGCAAGGACCTGTTCTTCAAGCCCGGTGTGGTCAAGGGACTGAACCTGGACAAGATCGAGGCCTTCGATCCGAACAAGGTCACCGAATCGGTCAAGCATGCCTGGTACAAGGACAACGATCCGGTCCACCCCTACGACGGGGAACAGGTCTTCGACCTCGACAAGGACGGCGCCTACAGCTTCATCAAGGCCCCCCGGTACGAGGATATGCCCTTCGAGGTCGGGCCCCTGGCCAGGATGGTCGTCCACAAGGATCCCACCCTGCTGAGCCTGGTCCAGGCCGGCGCCAAGCCCGGCGCGGTGGCCAGGCATGCGGCCAGGATGATCGAGACGCTCCACATGGCCGATCAGATGGAGGTCTGGCTGGGTCAGCTCATCGAGGCCGCCGGCAAGCCCGGCTTCAAGATCCAGGACACCGCCCACTGGGAACCCCCGTCGTCGGGCGAGGGCGCCGGTTTCTACGAGGCGCCGCGGGGAGCCCTCGGCCACTGGATCAAGATCAAGGACAAGAGGATCGAGAACTACCAGGCCGTGGTCCCGTCCACCTGGAACGCCTCGCCAAGGGACGAGAAGGGACAGAGGGGCCAGTACGAGGAGTCCCTCATCGGCACGCCGGTTCCCGACCCGGAGAACCCCATCAACATCGTGAGGGTGATCCGTTCCTTCGATCCGTGCCTGGCCTGCGCCATCCACGTCATCGACCCCAGGACCAACGAGATCCTGAAGTTCAGGATCGAGTAGAGAGGGGGTAAAGGATGGCCTTACACGATCACCCCATACCCGCCAGGATCATGCACCAGATCCACCTGGTGTGCATGATCGTCCTGGTGTCCACGGGCTTCTTCATCCACAAGCCGAACTTCAGCCTGTTCGGCATGAGCATGGGCCTTGTCAGGAACATCCACTTCTACGCGGCCTTCGTGATCCTCCTGAACTCGGTGACGAGGGTGTACTGGTCTTTCTTCGGAAAACCGCGGGACATCAGGTACTTCCTGCCCGAAAAGGAGAACAAGGGCAAACTTTTTGCGATGATGTCCTACTACTACTTCCTGCGTAAGACGAAGCCCAAGACGTCCAAGTACAACGGCTGGCAGAAATCCACCTACGTCATCTGGACCATCGCCGTGTGGACCATGGGCCTGTCCGGCGCCGCCATGCTGTGGAAGACGTCACCGATTTGGGCAGGCCTCATCCGTGCGGTCGGCGGGCTCAACAACATGCACGCCATTCACTACCTGATCATGTGGTTCTTCGTCTTCTCGGTCCTCTTCCACGTCTACCTGGTCCTGGCAGAGGACTTCAAATACTTCCTCTACATGTTCTTCGGCGTGAGGCCGGAGGAGGAGGAGACCACGTCACCCTACTGATCGGTGGGTGAGGGCTGAAAAAGAAAGGGGATGGACCAGACCGAGACCAGAGGAAAGACGATCGTCCTTGGAGTTGGCAACCTCCTCCTGAGGGATGAAGGAGTAGGTGTTCACGTCGCGGCCAACCTCATGGAGTTCCCCCTCCCGGAGGGCTTCGAGGTCATCGAGGGCGGTACCGACGGTTTCAAGCTGTTTCATCTCATCATGGAAGCTGACAGGCTCATCGTCGTCGACTGTGTGAAGGGCGGCGGTGAGCCTGCCTCTATTTACCGCTTCGATCTGGACGACTACGATCATTTCCCGGACATCTACAAGACCTCCGTGCACCAGATCAGCATCGACGAGGTCATAACCCTTACCGGTGCCTTCAGGGAGCCGCCGCGGACCACCGTCATCGGGGTGGAGCCGGCGGAGATCGAGATGTCCATGGATCTTTCGCCGGCCGTGGAGGCCAAGCTGCCCAGGATCATGGAACTGGTCCTGGAGACGGCCGGCCTGGATCCCGACCGGTACAGGGACAGGATCGAGGGTCCGCTGGTCAGGCCGGGGCCGCCGCAGTATCAGGCGCCGGAGGAACCGGAGGAATAGGGTCCAACCTCTGACGACGTCCCGCGTCCGAAGTGGAAAAGCGGAACCATCAACCACGGAGGACACTTCACAGAGAAACACGCAGAAAAATCTCAGTTCTTTTGTAGGGAGTTTCGCCTGGATCCTTTGATCCAGAGCCTGGACTCTGGTTTTCCCCTCTGTGGCCCTCTGTGTCCCGGGCTGAACAGGCCTTTCTGTGTTACTCTGTGTAAAATCTTTTGTGTTTGATCGGCATGGAAATCTTGGAGGAGTTCACTGCCCGTGCATGAGCTGTCCATCGCCATGGAGATCCTGGAAATCGTGGAGCGGGAAGCTCGAAACCACGGGGCCGGCGGCGTCAGGTCGATCCTTCTGAAGGTCGGCGATCTGTCGGGGGTGGAGATCTCCTCATTGACCTACTGCTTCGAGGCCATCCGCGGGGAAAAAGAGGTGACGCGCGATGCTGACCTCATCGTCGACAGGGTGGCGGTCAGGGTCCGGTGCCGGCCGTGCGGGGAGTCCTTCCCCGGCCACGGTCCCCTGGTCAGGTGCCCGGCCTGCGGTGGACTGGACACGGAGCTCCTGGAGGGGGACGAGCTGAACGTGGTGGAGATAGAAGTAGAATAGGGAAAAGCAGCCAGTATTCAGTAGTCGGTATTCAGTATGGAAAAAACGCAGGTGACACTCTAAAGATTGCCTGGAAAGGGCAATGGTGTTTGATTAAGCTGCTATCCAGGATACTGAATCCTGTATACTGAATCCTGACTACTGTTACTTCTGCGAGGGACGGGCATTTGGATTCCATCAAGCTAGAGAGGAGGATCCTTTCCCGGAACGATGTTCTGGCCGGGGACCTTCGGGACCGGTTTCGGGCCCGCGGGGTGGCCGTCCTGAACATGGTCAGCTCGCCCGGCTCGGGAAAGACTTCCCTGCTGGAGAGAACCCTGGGAGGTCTCTCCGAGGAGATGCGGATCGGGGTCATCGAGGGTGACATCCAGACGGAAAACGACGCCCGGAGGATCGCGCGGACGGGTGTTCCGGTCCGCCAGATCCAGACCGGAGGGGCGTGCCACCTGGAGGCGGCCATGATCGCCGAGGCCCTGAAAAGCCTTCAATGGGAGGACCTCGACCTGCTGGTGATCGAGAACGTAGGCAACCTGGTCTGTCCGTCGGCCTTCGACCTGGGGGAGGGGGCCAGGGTGGTCCTTATCAGCACAACCGAGGGCGACGACAAACCCCTGAAGTACCCGGCCATGTTCCACTCCGCCCACCTCATGGTCGTCAACAAGATCGACCTCCTGCCCTACACGGATTTTTCCGTGGACACCGCGGTGGAGAACGCCAGGTCCCTCAATCCTGATGTGAAGGTCCTCAGGACGTCGTGCCGAACGGGCGAGGGACTGGAGGTATGGAACGACTGGGTTCGCTCCTTTGTTAAGAGCCGTGATTAGTGATTCGTAATTCGTGATTCGAAAAGTCCATGATCTGTGATTAGTTTCCAGTTTGTAGTTTACAGTTTGCAGTTTATGAGCCGTGATCCGAAATACTTTTTATTCCGGACTTCAAACATCATGCATTAGTGATTTTCCTTAAAACGTGAAACCTGAAACTTGAAACCAACCAAATCCCGTTACAGAATAGAGGTTGACGGAATCGTCCAGGGGGTGGGATTTCGGCCCTTCGTCTACAGGCTGGCCCTGGATCTCGGCCTGACAGGCTGGGTGACCAACACATCCGACGGCGTTCTGATAGAGGTCGAGGGGACGCCGGCCGCTCTTGCCGCCTTCACCGGCCGCCTCCGGGGGGATGCCCCGCCCCTGGCTTCCATCGCCTCTGTGAAGGAGCAGACCCTGCCCCCGACCGGGTACCTCGATTTCACCATCCGGAGCAGCCTGGCCCGGGCCGACAGGAGGGTTCTGGTCTCCCCCGACACGGCTATCTGCGTCGACTGCAGGAGAGAGCTCCTGGACCCCGGGGACCGCCGATACCGCTATCCCTTCATCAACTGCACCAACTGCGGGCCCCGCTACACCATTATCAGGTCCGTGCCCTACGACCGCCCCAACACATCCATGGCCTCCTTCACCATGTGCCCGGCGTGCAGGTCGGAGTACGAGGATCCCGCGGACAGGAGGTTTCACGCCCAGCCCAACGCCTGCTTCGCCTGCGGACCCCGCCTTGGGCTGGTCCTTTCCGACGGCGGCAAACCGGACGGGGACGCTCTGGAGGCGGCCTTCGGTCTCCTCAGGGAGGGAAGGATCGTGGCGATCAAAGGCCTCGGAGGCTACCATCTCGCAGTCGACCCGGCCGATGACGGGGCCGTGACCAGGCTCAGGGCCCGCAAGGGGAGGGAGGAAAAGCCGCTCGCCCTCATGGTCAGGGGGATCCCCGAGGCCGGGAAGCTCTGCCGGATAGACGATTCCTCACGGGCCCTTCTGGAGAGCACAGAGGGCCCTATAGTGCTCCTAAGGCGTCTGGCCCACCCTGATCCCGCCCTCTCACCCGGTGTGGCCCCCAGGAGCCGCTATTTCGGCCTCATGCTCCCCTACACGCCCCTGCACGTCCTCTTCATGGAGGAGTTCCCCATGCTGGTGATGACCAGCGCCAATATCTCCGAGGAACCTCTCTGCTCGGGCGACGAGGAGGTCCGGACGAGACTGGACGGCATCGCCGACGCCTTTCTGATGCACGACAGGGAGATCACCCTCCGCTGCGACGACTCCATCGTCCGGCCGGATGCCGATTGCCCCGAGAGGGGCCCCATCGTTCTCAGGCGCGCCCGGGGATTTGTCCCCGCTCCCGTTCCGTTGAACCGGCCGGGCGCAGAGGTGCTCGCCCTGGGGCCCGAGCTTAAGGGAACGGTGTGCCTGACGAAGGGCGACAAAGCCTTCATCGGCCAGCACCTGGGGGACCTGAAGAATCTCGAGACAGTCGATTTCCTCCGGGAGGTCGTCCTCCACCTGGCCGATATCCTCCAGATCACGCCGGAGGCCCTGGCCTGCGACCTCCACCCGGACTACCTGACCACCTGGCTGGCCGAGGAGGGGGCAGGCGACACCCCCTGGCCGAAGGACATACCGGTCTACCGGGTCCAGCACCACCACGCCCACGTCCTGAGCTGCCAGGCCGAGGCCGGTCTGGACGGGCCCGTCGTGGGCCTGGCCCTCGACGGCACCGGCTACGGGACCGACGCCACCATCTGGGGCGGCGAGATCCTTTTGGTGGACGGCACCCGCATGGAACGCCTGGGGCACCTGCGGACGGTGTGGATGCCCGGCGGCGAGAGGGCCATAGAGGAGCCCTACCGCATGACCTTGTCCTATCTGTTAGAGGCGCAGGGCGAGGCCGAGGCGGCCGGGACGGCAGGATCTCTTTTCCCGGATCTTGACCCGGAGAGGCTCCAGCTCCTCCTGGGCCTCGCGGCCGGCCGGACGCACGGCATCATGACCTCGAGCTGCGGCAGGCTCTTTGACGCCTTTTCCGCCCTTGCCGGAGTGTGCCTGCATACCCGCTACGAGGGGCAGCCGGCCATAGAGCTGGAGATGTTGACGGACGCCTCCGTTGCCGATATCCTGCCTTACTCCCTGGACCGGGGCGATGACGGGACGGTCATCGTCGATCTGGTCCCCTCCTTCGCAACTGCGGTGGAGCGAAGGCTGGCAGGTGACGGGGCGGGAGTCCTCGGGGGGCTGTTTCACAGGACGCTGGCCGCCGCCCTCACCGATGCCGTCTCCGCCTGTCTGGAGGATCACCCTGGCCTGCCCAGGCGGATCCCCCTCGGCGGTGGCGTCTTCCAGAACGAGACCCTGTCGGCAATGCTGGCGGAGGAATTCGCCGCCCGGTCCCTGGAGCCGGTGTTCCACCGCCTGGTTCCGACGAACGACGGCGGGATCTCACTGGGCCAGGCGGTGTACGGCCGCATGGCCCTCGAGATGACGAAAGGATAGACCATGTGCATCGCAGTTCCGGGCAGGATCGTCGAGATCGATGACATCAACATGGCCACAGTGGATTTCGGGGGCACCACCAGGGTGGCCTCCGCCGACCTGGTGCCCGGCCTCTCGGTAGGGGACTATGTCCTTGTCCACGCCGGGTTCATCATCAACCGCCTCGACGAGGAGGAGGCGCAGGAGACCCTGAAACTGTTTGACCAGTACCTGGGCCTGCTGGAAGAGGAGGACGATGAAATATCTGGATGAGTTCCGGGATCCGGGTGCGGCAGGAGCCCTTGTCGCCAGGATCCGCAGGACCGCCGCCCGCATCCAGGGGGAGGCCAAGATCATGGAGATCTGCGGCAGCCACACGGTTGCGATCTTCAGGTCGGGGATCAAATCCCTGCTGCCGGGCAACGTGATCCTCGTGTCTGGTCCGGGCTGCCCCGTCTGTGTCACCGCCATGCCCGACATGGACCGCATGATAGCCATTCCGGGCAAGGGGGAGGGGAGGAACCCCATCGTCGCCACCTTCGGAGACATGGTCCGCGTTCCAGGCTCCTTTTCCAGCCTCGAGAGGCAGAAGGCCGAGGGGGCGGATATCAGGGTGGCGGCATCTCCTCTTGATTCCCTCCAATGGGCCCGTGAAAACCCCGAAAGGGAGGTGGTCTTCCTCGGCGTGGGGTTCGAGACCACGTCTCCGACTATCGCGGCCGTGGTCCGGAAGGCTGCGGAACTGGCCCTGAAGAACTTCTCGGTCTACCCGGCCTTCAAGCTCCTTCCACCGGCCCTGGAGGCGCTGCTTGACTCCCCCGACGGGGCCCTGGACGGGTTTCTCTGCCCGGGGCATGTGAGTGTCATGCTCGGGTCCGATGCCTATGCTCCCTACGCGGAAAAATACGGCAGGCCATGCGTGATATCAGGCTTTGAATCGCTTGATATTTTGCTTGGTATTTCAATGCTTTTAGACCAATTAGCTGACAAAAAACATGAAGTAGTGAACGCCTACGGCAGGGCCGTCGACAGGGGAGGAAATCGAAAGGCCATGGAACTGCTTCTCACGGTCTTCGAGCCGGCCGATGCTCTGTGGCGGGGCCTGGGGGAAATTCCCCGGTCCGGCCTCCTTTTTCGTGAGGGATACAGGCAATTCGACGCTATCGAGAGGTTCGGACTCGAGGAGGTTACGACCGGCACCGATCCGGAGGGGTGCGGCTGCGCGTCCGTGCTCAGGGGAGTCCTGTCTCCGCCCGACTGTCCCCTGTTCGACAATGTCTGCACGCCGGAGAACCCGGTGGGGTCCTGCATGGTCTCCTCGGAGGGCTCCTGCGCTGCGTGGCATAAATATGGAAGAACGGGTATTTAAACCCAAATCCAAGGTCCAAAGGACATCAGAAAATGCAATTTCGGACATCCTGAATGAAAAGTATATTTTGGATTTTAGATTTTGGTTTTTGGATTTAACCGGAGTATGGAATTGAAAGACGACCGCATCCTCCTCTCCCACGGCAGCGGGGGGAAAAAAAGCCGGGAACTGACGGAACGCCTGTTTCTGAAGCATTTTGACGATCCGGCCCTGCTCCTTCTGAACGACCAGGCCGTCATGGAGAGGCCAGGAGGCCGGATCGCCGTCAGCACGGATACCTACACCGTCGATCCCATATTCTTTCCCGGGGGGAACATCGGAAGCCTAGCCGTCCACGGCACGGTCAACGACGTGGCCATGTCGGGTGCCGAGCCCTTTGCCCTGAGCGCAGGATTCATCCTGGAGGAGGGCCTGCCCATGGACGACCTCGAGAGGATAGTCGTCTCCATGGCGGAGGCCGCAAGGGAGGCCGGCGTAAGAATCGTCACCGCGGACACCAAGGTCGTCTCCCGGGGCGCGGCCGACAGGATCTTCATCAACACCACCGGTTTCGGGGTGTTGGAGGACGGCCTTGACATCGGAGGTCAGCGTGCCCTCCCGGGAGACAGGATCCTGCTGTCCGGGACCGTCGGGGACCATGGTGTCGCCGTCGCTTCGGCCAGGGAGGGGATCCGCTTCTCGACGCCCGTAGTCAGCGACTCCGCCTCCCTGAACGGGCTGGTCGGGGTCCTCCTGAAGAGCGCCGGCAGCGGGGTCCACGTCATGAGGGATCCCACCAGGGGCGGGCTGGCCACGGTCCTGTGCGAGGTCGCCGATCAGTCCGGGGCGGGCATCGAGATCCGCGAGGAGGCGATCCCCGTCCGGGAGGCGGTCAAGGGAGCCTGTGAACTGCTGGGGTATGATCCCCTCTATCTGGCCAACGAGGGGAAGATGGTGGCCGTTGTGTCCCGGGATGTTGCGGACAGGGGCCTTGAGGCCATGCGCTCCCATCCCCTGGGGAAGGATGCGGTGATTATAGGAGAGGTCACCTCGGATCACCCGGGAAGGGTTGTCCTCCGCACGGTTCTCGGCGGCCGCCGTCTGGTGGACCGCCTCACGGGGGATATGCTGCCCCGGATCTGCTGAATGAAGGGAAATAAGTTGCCGGTTCACAGTTGGAAATCAGAGCATTAGAGCATTAGAAATTAGAGATTAGAGATCAATCCAAAGTCCAAAATATTACTTTCGTGATTTGTGATTCGTAATTAGTGATTCGGTTTTTTCCCCGCGTCCCCGTGTCTCCGCGTCCGATTCTCGCCCCCTCACTAAAGCGCTCTCTCGGGCCGCTGGCCTCTGGACTCTGGACTCATTTCCTACCATGTGGCCCGCCACGAGCACAATAAAAGGCCTATCTCCTGTTGAGATGGCCTTTTTGTGCTTCGAGTGGTGGGGAAGGAGGGAATCGAACCCTCACACCCTTACGGGTCTGGGATTTTAAGTCCCATGCGTCTACCAGTTCCGCCACTCCCCCGAAGCATTCAGTTTATCTTTTCCGGTTGCCGGTTTCCAGTTTAAACGGAACAGCACGCCAACCTCACCTCTTCCTGTAAAGATCTACGCCGGTACCCTCCGGGCGGGCCTTAAACCGCTTGTAGCTCCAGAGGTACTGGTCGGGGTTCCTGCGCACGCACTCCTCGAGGGCCCGGTTCATGGCCGATGCGGAGACCAGGTCATCCTCACTGTAAATGTCATCCGACACCCTGGCCACGTGGAGGTGAAAACCCCGTCCGCCGGTGAGGCGTTCGGCATAGGCGGTAACCACCTGCGCTCCCGTATTTCTTGCCAGACGACCCACCAGGATCATGGTCGCTGCAGGAACACCGAAAAAGGGAGCAAACACTCTGGCCCGACTGTGCGGATCCTGGTCCGGCAGAATGGTGACGAACTCCCCCCGCTGAAGCGCTTTATACAGGGCTCTGACCCCAAACGTGTTGGTTGGCACCAGTTTGGCCCCGAACCGCTGCCTCCCGGCCAGAACATATTCATGCAGGCTGGGCAGCCTGAGCGGTCGGTAAAGAGCTGTAAAGGGGGCGAAACGTAGAAAGTAATAGGTAGAAAACTCCCAAAGTCCCAGGTGAGGGAGGAGCAGGATCAGCCCCTCCCCCCTCTCGGTAGCCTTCTGGAGGATCTCCTTTCCGGTTTCCTGGGCGATGTAACCCTCGAGGCGGCGGCGGGGCATGTGCCAGAACGCCCCCATCTCGAGAAAGGACCTGCTGGACTCTATGAGGCTCCTCCTGACGAGTCTGTCCCGGTCGGTCTCCTTCATTTCCGGAAAACAGAGGCCGAGATTGATCTCCGAGAGCTTTCTCGGTTCGGCCCTGAAGGTATAGAGGAGCAGACCAAGAAGGGCTCCGATCCCGTGGATGGCCCGGAGGGGCATTATGGAAAGGGTGCGGTAAAACAGCATGGCGACCAGGGATGCCAAGTCCATTTCCTCCGTGTGGCTAGACACTGTCGTGCTACCATATTCGTAAGTAGAATGCCACAGACAGGTGATCCGGTATCCAGATAAGACAGTTCCCGGTTCACCGTTCATAGTTGTGAACCGCCGTGATTAGTGACTTGTGATTCGTGATTAGATTGCGAATCCAAAATCCAAAAGAATCGTTCACCGTTCCCTGTTCACGGTTCCCAGTTAGAGATTGCTTCACTCAAGTATCGGTTCGCAATGACGACCGCTTTTTGTCTCCGCGTCTCCGCCTTGGTTCCTTCCCTCCTCCTGGATTCTGTCTCCTGGCTCCCTTTACAAAGGTATTTCTCCGTGTCCTCATTTCCCGAGATTGCTTCACGCGGTTTCCTGTTCGCAATGACAACCGTTTTTACTCCCCCGTCCCCGAGTCGCCCTATCGCCCCCTCTCCCCCTCGCCCTCTCTGGACCCCTGGCCTCTGGACTCATTTCTCCCCGTCTGATCCCCCCAGTTTTTCCGGCCCGGATAAGGACTTCGAATCCGACAACCAAAAAGGTGATAGAATGAAGTGTGTATGATCAGCCCGGACCATTGTTCCATCCATTCCGGGCCCTGGATGTCGGATTAATTACCTTTTCTGACAAGTATTGTCACATCGAGTTCATCCGTTTCCATCCCGTTCTCCGCCGGGATTCTCCTGTTTGCGTGAAACGGAGGCGATTGAGGACCCCTATCATCCCCTGTTATCAACGTTTTACCTCCGATTATCGGATTTGTGGGAAATCCACCTGCCATTTATGGCAAAATACAATTATGGAATAGGAATTGCTAAGAAACCCGTAAATGTAGAACCGAATTGAAGCCGGATCTCATCCCCGAGGGGAATGGATGGTTCGGGAGGACAGGCAATTGCCCTGGAAACCGCGCATCATCATCATTTCACCCCGTGCCTCGGAGCTGACAACTCTGTCAGCCCAGCTCATGGGGGTCGACTACGACATCATCCAGGCGATGACGTTCAAGGACGCCAAGAGTGAGCTTTACCGGACCATCCCCCATCTGCTCATCATTGATCCCGCCATTGACGGTTTCACACCGAGCACCCTGAACCAGCTCCTCAGGAGGTTCGGCGGTCACGCCCAGGTCCCCCTCCTTTACATCCTTGACAGACGGGATGACTTTAAGATCATAGAGATCATCCGGGAGGGGATCGACGATACTATTTTCAGACCCATCTTCGCCCTCGAACTGATAACGAGGTCCCGATCCCTGCTGCGAAACCGCCAGCTTCTGGGCCAGATCCGCCTGCAGGAGCTCTTTCTCAGAAGACGCAATCTGAAGCCCTATTCGCCACTGGGTAAAAAACCCGGGATTCTTCTCTTCGAGGACGAGGGTGAGCACAGGAACCGGATCGAGACCATCGTCAAGAACCTGGGATGCTCACTGTCCAAGACCGGCAGCGCAAGGGAGGCCCTGGAGATGGTTACGGCGTCAGCCCCGGACCTCGTGATAATGGACATCCTGTTCCCGGAGAAAGACGGATTTGACCTGTGCCGTTTTCTCAAGAGCAATTCCGCCACCCGCAACATCCCCCTCCTCATGCTCACTTCGGTCCCGGAGCTGGACAACCGCATCCTGGGTTTTGATTTCGGTCCAGACGATTATCTGGTAAAACCGGCCCCGGAGGTGGAGATCCTGACAAGGATAAGGCGCCTCCTGACAAGGCGCTCCGGCCACGAGAGACTGGCGGGCAATTACCAGATCCTCATCGGGGAAGACCTGGCTGATCCCTTTTCTGGCTACGCCGGCGAGGAGTATTTCAGGTTCTACCTGCCAGAGATGACCCAGTGGTCACAGAGCGCCTCTCTTCCCTTTTCTCTCTCCACTTTCAAATTCAGGACTGTCTCGGCCCTTCAGCTGGCCTCCAACGTCCTGGTGAGGTCCCTGAGGAATCTGGACGCTATCTTCAAAACAGGAGACCTTGAGCTCTCCCTCGTCCTTCCCGAGACGCCGGCCTCCAAGGCCAGGAACGCCCTCTCGAGGCTTGTCCACCTCCTGGAGGCAGAGGGTCTCGAACGGGGGGCGTATCTGGCGGGCAGTGCTTCGACTCCGGAAGACGGATGGGATCCGGAGCGGCTCACATTCCTGTCCAAACAGCGGGCGACGGTCCTCGACCAGGCAGCCCCCTACCCTGAAACACCTCCCAGGGAGAGCAGGATCGTCGTTCTCTCCTCCAACGGGTCCGGTGGAAACCTGGCTCTGAACCTCGAGGACCGCGGCCTGCACGGAGCTGAGCCGGTAACATTAATGGATCTTGAGACCGCCGACATCCCCTCTGCCGACCTCGTCATCGTACAGGGAGACTGCCAGCGCGGTTATTCCATCATGACCAAGGTGAGGGAACTTCCGGGAGGACGGCAGCTGCCCATTCTTTTCCGTCCGATGGAGGGTCTTTCCGAAGACGAGGAGAAAGCCATTTCAGGCACCGCCGATGACTATGTCCCGGGAGAAGCCGGCCTCGACTACCTCGCTCACCGTGTCAAAAAGCTCCTGACGAAGAAGGAGGAATATTCCAACCGAAACTATCTGGAGGGCGTTCTGGGCCACCTCGTCAGAATGGCCGAGTCGAGCGATCCCACCATGAAAGGACATACTCGCCGGGTCTCTCAGACATCAGTCGCCTTCGGAATGCGCATGAACCTGATGACGGCCGAGCTTGAGGCTCTGCGCTGGGGATCGATCCTCCACGATATCGGCAAGATCTTCATCCCCGACCGGATCCTCCACAAGCCCGGCATGCTGGATCCCGAGGAGTACGCCGTGGTCAAGTCCCACCCCAAGATCGGCTACAACCTCTGCTGCGGCATACCCTTCCTCGAACCGTCACTGCCCATCATCAAGCACCACCACGAGCGGATGGACGGAGGCGGCTATCCGGAGGGATTGAACGGGGAGCAGATCCCCCTCCTCACAAGGATCGTCTCGGTGGTTGACGTGTACGATTCCCTCCAGATGGACCGCACTTATCGGAGGGCCTTTAACTGTCAGGAGGCCCAGGATATCCTGTTGAGCGAATCGGAAAAGGGGCTGTGGGACAGCTACATCGTCGAGGAGTTCATCGAGATGATCAGCGAAGCCGAGGACGTGAGGTGATCCGCCAGGGCGCGGTACCAGATCCACCGTTTGGAGTCCCCGGTTTACGGTTGGGAAACAGCCGTGATTGGTGACTCGTGATTTGTGATTAGGTAGCACCCGTGATTTGTGATTCGTGATTTGTGATTCGTCTTTCTCCTCGCGTCTCCGCGTCCGCTTTTCGCCCCATCGCCCCCTCTCCCCCTCGCCCTTTCGCCACCTCGTGTTGGTCTCCGCGTCCCCGTGTCCCCGTGTCTGCTCTTCGCTCCCCCTGGACGCTGGCCCCTGGACTCGAATACGTCCTGAATCCATGAAAAAAGGTCCGGCTGCTCACGCAGCCGGACCCAGGTCACTGGAGGCGCCACCCGGATTCGAACCGGGGAATGAGGGCTTTGCAGGCCCCTGCCTTACCGCTTGGCCATGGCGCCTGGATGGCTGTTAGATACTAGATACAAATGGTCTCCTTGTCAATGAGAGCAGTCTTTTCCAGTGCTTTCTGCAGGTCATCTCCTCGCACTCATGAGCAACTTGCATGCCAAAGCGAAAATCACCTCAATCCATCGGATTGCGGGGTACTGTCACAAAGCTACGAGAAAATATTTTCCTTTATTGTGTTCATTTTTTCCCAATATTCATGCATCGGCCCTCAGCCTGGGAATTAATTTACCCAATGCTTTCCGCCCTGCGGGGGGGGGAAATCCCGGTATCTTCAACAGAATTCCGGAATTAATTTTTTTTGGCAATCGATGGGACTTCGGGTCCGGCCCGCCGGGTCGATCCCCCGTCACCGACCGAAAAGAGACCTCGGGCCGGCGTATCTCATGACCACTTCCATTTCGTCCCTGTATTTCGGACGGTAGCAGTGTTCGGGACACTTGCGGCACTTTGGCTTGGGGTCAAGGTGGCAATAAACCCTCATGACGATGGCATGTCTGAGGAGGCGTGTGCAGTCCTTACACAGGGAAGGTCCATCCCTGACGACCACCGGTATCTTTTCATATTGAAAGGAGAAGGGTTTCCTCTCCCTGTTCCGGTGGTGGGCGTCACAGTACATGGAGACAAACCGGGTGAGTTTGTCGGAGTCTCTCCGGATCTCTTCGTCACTGTGGATCTGGATTTTCATATCTGGGCTGCGCCGGGTGGTCGATTGTTTCATACCTCACGTCTACCATCCGCTTGGAAAAGGTTCCTTGATGGCGGTCAAAGGCGGGACATTCGGGGAGAGAAGTCAGTATTCAGGGGCAAGAACCTTCGGTACCTGCTTCTATCCCCTCCTTCCGTCGAAGCTCTCCTTTTTCAAGCGAACACCGGTGGATGACACCTGAATAGACGAAAAACCCTTCTCACTCACAGAATTTTTCCAGGGCCTCCATATCCATGACCTGCAGAACGCCGGGCGACGTTTCCCTGACCACACCGTCTTCCTTCAGCTTTGACAGGGTCCGGGAGAAGGTCTCTACAGCCATACCCAGGCTCGAGGCTGTATGCCCTTTCCCCATGGACAGCTTCACTGACCCCGTATCCCTGTCAAGGTTTGACAGGATGTATCGGCAGAGCCTCGACGAAGCGTCCATGAGGGACAGTTCCTCCACCTTCCTCGTCAGGAGGTGCAGCAACTGGGCCAGATGGGCGATCAGATTGGCTGCCAGGTCCGGATCGCCCTTCAGTTTATCCAGGAAAATGTCGCACGGTACCAGGAGAAGCTGCGAGTCCTCGAGTGCTTCGGCGAAAGCCGGATAGGTCCGGTCCATGTACAGGGCCGCCTCGGCGAAGGAATCCCCCTCCTTCACAAAATGGAGAACCTGTTCCTTTCCCCCCGCGCTTATCTTGGATAATTTGATCCGTCCCCGGACAAGGAGATAGAACCCTCTGGCGGGATCACCCTCGCGGAAGACCAGGTCCTTTTTCCTGATCTCCACAGGCCGGGCGATGGACGCCAGTTCGGTAAGGAAGTCCCGGTCGAGACCCGAAAAGATGTTGAATCTCTCCAGGGCGTGAGTCTTCTTTTCAAGCGACCAATCCATGAATGAATCCCCCTTGAAGCAGACAGGAGCCAGGATTCAGTATACCGTATCCAGCAGGAAAACACCCTTACCCCGATACACCTTGCACCATCGCTCAGATAAATATAAAGGGCTCCTATCCGGAGCCCTTTTCATTCATCTGGAGCGGGAAACGGGATTTGAACCCGCGACATCCACGTTGGCAACGTGGCGCTCTACCACTGAGCTATTCCCGCCGGGAAAGCGTATTTTTTATAGCAAATTAACCGTTAGTTTTCAAGGCCCCTTTGTCTCGGCGGAGGCTTGAAAACCGGGTTTTGGTCCTCCTTCACCTACCTACTCGGACTCCCTGATGAGCCTGGCATAATCCATGAAATATCGGTAGCCGGACCAAATTGTCGCCGCGAAGGCCGCCAGGAAGAGGACCCATCCCAATTCGGCGAATGGAAAACCCCAGAGCCGATAATTGACGAGCAGGCAGATGATGGCGAGAACCTGCAGGGTGGTCTTCGTCTTTCCCGTCGCCGTGGCCGGTATGACGATACTCCTCGTCACGGCGTACGCCCTCAGGCCGGATATGGCGAACTCCCTGGCGATGATGAGGGCGACCATCCATCCCGGCACCCTGTTCAGCTGGACGAGCATGATGAGAACCGAGGCGACGATGATCTTGTCAGCGATGGGATCCAGGAGCTTCCCGAAGGAGCTCACCTGGCCCGTCTTTCTGGCGAGATATCCGTCCAGCAAGTCGGTGATAGCCGCCACGGAGAAGACTACGGCCGCTGCCACTCCGAATCCCCTCTGTGGAAAGGAGGTCAGAAAAAGGAGAACCGGAAGGGACAGGACTCTCCCTATGGTCAGCCAGTTCGGTATGGTATTGAGTTTCAACGATTAACCCCCTGGGTTCCCGGAACCTTTGATCATCCCCCCCTGACACACCTTCACTGCCCCGTCGTGCCGGTGGAAGATCAGTAGCTCGCCCTTTCCGCGTACCTCCTGTACCTTTCCATGACCTTGAGGACATAGCGTCTGGTCTGAGGGTAAGGTGGTATACTGCCATATTTTAGCACAGCGTTGCTGCCCGCATTGTAGGCGGCCAGGGCCAGCTGAACGTTACCGGAGAAACGCTCTAAAAGGCCTTTCAGGTACCTGGTCCCTCCCATGATGTTCTGCCTGGGGTCCCATGGATTCGACACCCCCAGATGCCTCATGGTCTGCGGCATGAGCTGCATGAGCCCTCTCGCACCGGCCACCGACACGGCGTAGCGGTCGTAGTCGGATTCAACCTCCATAACGGCCCTTATCAGCGGCTCGGAGATTTTATATACAGCACAGGCTTCTTCCACAACCCCCCGGTAGGGGTAATACTCGCGCGACCGAACGGTGGCGCCGGTGGAGGCGTCCCTCAAATGGATCTTGTAACCGCTGTGCCTGGGGATGTCCGTGAAGATGACAACACCCCGCTCATCGACGAACCGGTATACATCAGGAAAGGAGGTTGCCGGAACGGTCAGTGTTCCCAGGCAGAGGAAAAAGGTCCAGAGCAAAACCCTCAAGTCGGTTCCTCCAGGGACATCTCGACAAGGAAATAGTTGTCGAACTCACTCTTCTCCGAGACCTTTTTTTTCCCCTTCCCGGAGGCATTTCCCGGCGTATCGCCTTTGACCCGGCCCTTAGCCTTCGCCGTCGGGGTATTCCCCGGCCGGCCTCTACCGCTGTCCGCCTCGAGGTCGGCGAGCAGCCCTCGAGCGGTTTCGCTTCCGGAGTCGAGCTCAAGGGCCAGTTCGAGGCTGTTTCTCGTCTGCCCGGGGTCATTCAGCTGGAAATAGGCGAAGGACTGGCAGGTCCTGACCCTTGCCCCGAGGATGGCGTCCCCTCCGCTGTACTGCAAGGCCAGGTTCCAGGATCTGTTGGCCTCGGCAAACATCCCCTGATAGAAGTACACTCCTCCGAGGTAATAGTTGTACCAGAAGGACCTCGAGGACTTGGCCTCCGCCTTGTTCAGCTCCTTTCGGGCCTTGTCGGGCATTCCTTTCTGAAGAAAACGGTGGGCGCTCCTGATGTGGTTGCGGGCGGCCGTGTCGAGGCCTTTGCCGGCCTGAGGCACCGGTTCGGTCCGGCCGGCGCCCGGGCCGATGACGATCCCGCCGCCGGAGGTGGACCCTTGAAGGGTCGCACATCCCACAGCAGCCATGACCACGAACAGGAGTATCGGAATCGAATGGCGGCGCATCCTCTCTCCCCTTCTTACCTCCAGTGGAATCTATTTCCCTTGAAAATATTTCCCATGTCAAGTGACTATTTTCGTAATGAGCCCTCGAACAGTGACCAATTTGGGGACAAATCCATCCGATAAATCGTGATAATGCAAAACACAGGCCTATCAAGTCTGGGTAGGGAGGGGAATGAGGGGAAAGGGCCAATTGAATGCCCTGATTTCTAAGGCTCCAAACTCTATTGCTCTAATTTCTAATGCTCCAATCTCTAATGCACCGATCCCTGATGCTCCAATCTCAAATGCTCTTTGACTCCTAGTCCTGCTTTTTCAGAAACCTCTCCACGAGAAACCTGGCGATGGATCCGTGGTCGTCGATGGAAAACACCGGGACGTCCTCATCCAGGGGGATATCGGCGGCCAATGCCACCAGGGCCGGATCGTTCTGCTCACCCCGACACAGGAGATCGGCTCCCGTTTCGGAGCGGAAGACTTCGATCTTGGGAAAGGATGTACCCTTGTATCCCTCCACGAGGAGGATATCCAGGTCCCGGCCGAATTCGGCGATGATCCCCTCGAGGGGCATCTCCTCCTGCCATCGCCTGGTCAGCATGATGCCGCTGGGTGACGTGACGATGGTGACGTCCGATCCGGCTTCTGAGAAACGCCACGAGTCGGTCCCATCGGTATCCATTTTCACGGGATGGCCGGCGTGTTTCAGGGCTCCAACTCTATACCCCATGCTCGCCAGACGGCCAATGACTCCCTCGATCAGCGTGGTCTTGCCGGTTTCGGACCGGGCGACAAAGAGCACTGTGGGGATCATTTCTCCTCCAATCGAGAAGCTTGGGTTCCAGGTACTGACTGTGATCTGGGAACCGGGAACCGGAAACTGGTCTATAACGAATCACAGCGTTTTTCCAACTGTAAACTGTGAACTATTTTTTTGGATCTTGGACTTTGGATTTTGGATTCGTTACCGAATCACG
>CP070719.1:679011-687382 GCA_020350725.1 bacterium | reverse complement strand
GTTCGCAATGACAACCGCATCTTCTCCCCGTGTCCCTCCGTCTGTTTTTCGCCTGCCCTGCCTGCCGTGAGCTAGTCGAACGGAGCCTGTCGAAGGGTTCACAGTTCCCAGTAATGGATTGCTTCACTCGAGTTCCGGTTCGCAATGACAACCGCTTGTTCGCTCCCTCTGGACCCTGGCCTCTGGACTCTGGACTCATTCCTCCCCGCGTCTCCGTGTCCCCGCGCTTGCCCACCGTAGCTTTAGCTAAGGTGGGTCCCCGCGTCCGCTTCTCTCTCCCCCTCGCCCTATCGCCCTACCGCTCCCTCGCATCCCAGTGTCTCCGCGTCCGTCCTTCACCCTGGCTCTATCCCGGGAAGGGAATGTGCCTCAGTACCTCATAACGGGCCCCTCCCGGACCCAGGTGGCTGCGATAGAGGGCCAACCGGTCGGATCTCTGGGTACCCCAGTGCCTGTCCTTCAAATCGCCGATCGTCGCCTTCAGACGGTCCAGGTTGATGTTCCCCTTCACCCTCCCCAGAGTGATGTGGGGGGAAAATCCCCTTCGCTCCGGTTTCCAGCCCAGCGGTTCGGTGACGGTCTCGATGAGACCGTAGAGCTTCCCAAAAGTGCCGGAGGGCTCCTGTATATCAGCCCAGACGACCCTTGGCCGGGAGGTGGCGGGGAAGACGCCGGCGCCCAGAACATCGAACTCGAAGGGCCATATGCCTCGGCAGACCCCGGCAAGTAGGGAACACAGCTCTGCCGCCTTTTCCTCCTCCGTCTCTCCGAGAAATTTGAGGGTGAGATGGAGGTTCTCCGGCCTGACCCAGCGGACGGGTGCCCTCGCGGCCCTCAGCTCCTCGATCGCGCCCCTCAGGGAGTCTTTAATGGACGGATCGAGCTCAATGGCAAGGAATAGTCTCACGGCCGGTCCGTCCCGGCGCACTCGACCACCAGGGCCAGGGCCTCCCGGACGGCCGCCTCCCGGACGGCCGCCCTGTCACCGCTGAAATGATAATGACGTGACAGGCTGACAAGGGGTGTGCAGACAGCTATGAATACCGTACCGGGTGGTTTTTCCTCGCTTCCTTCCGGTCCGGCGACCCCGGTAACGGCGACACCGATCTCAGCGGTGGCAGCTGCGGCGATGCCCTTTGCCATGGCCCTTGCCACATCGCCGCTGACGGCCCCGTGCTGTTGGATCAGGTCCGGGTCCACGTGGAGGAGGGACACCTTGAGGCTGTTGGAATAAGCAACAACGCCCCCCAGGAAATAGGATGAACTGCCGGGGACAGCAGTTATGCGGCCACCGAGCAGACCTCCGGTGCACGATTCCGCCACCGCTATCCGCCATTTTTTTTCCAGGCAGATCCTGGCTATTTCCTTCTCCGGGGAACCGGGAAAATCCATGGTATCTCTCTGCCCCCTGTTACGGGAATCCTCGGCTGTCGCCCGCTCCTCACACCGGTGACATGACTCGGCCGGGACGCTTAGGAGTTTAGCAAATATTTCCAATGGTAAGAACCTGATTTGCCTGATTTTCTCTGCGACTTCGCGTGAGGAGGAGCCCTATGCAGGATCCGGTGGACCCAGGCCTCTTCTTTCCTCTTAGAACAGGTAAGTCCTCAGGATCCAGAGGCAGGCCCAGGAGTAGGCGCCTGCCATCAGGTCGTCTGCCACGACACCCAGTCCTCCGGCAAAAGCCCGCTCCAGGGATCTCACCGGGGGAGGCTTGAGAACGTCGAACACCCGGAACAGGAAGAAACCCGACAGGACGTGTAGCGCATCAGGAGGTGAGCCGATCATGGTGAGAAGGTAGCCGGCGATCTCGTCAATGACCACCGGTTTGGGATCCTTCACACCCGTCAGCACCTCCATCCGGCCGGCCAGCGGGACGCCGACCGCGGCCGTGATCGCCAGACCGGCAAAAACACCCCATGATCCCCATTGCGAGAGAAGGAGAAATAACGGGATCGCCACCACGGTTCCCGCTGTCCCCGGGGCGAAGGGCGAATAGCCCGCACCGAGACCGGTGGCAAGGACGCGGACCGGAAGATCTCTCAAGACCGCCTACCCAATTCCGGGTCTTCCCTCTATGACGTGGGTGTCGGCGATACGATCGCCGAGCCGTTCCCCGCGCTCATCGACAATAACGAGCCAGGTCTCGATAATGACGAGGGGAAGGCCGACAATGACCAACAGAATCCACCCCAGAACCGGTATGGAAGCGAAGAGGAACAGGAACAGAAAGGGCAGGTTGCGGTATAGGGATGAGTGCAGGTCACAGGGATGGCCGTCCTTTTTTATGACATCCAGGCCGAAGACCATCTTTCCGAGGCTTTGGCCTCTCTGCAGTCCGTCCGCCACACCCAGATAGACCAAACCGAGGATAATGCCCACCGGAGGAATAAAGAGAGCTAGAGCCCAGGCGACCAGAAGATCAACGACCCTGGCCATTCCACGTTTCAGTAAACTGGCTTTCTCGGAACCGACTTCAGTTCCCATCGGATTTGCCCTCCTCTGAGCCAAGATCGTCCCTGATGAAGAGTAAAAAGGCCATTGCCGGCCTCCGGCTGGCCTCGCTCATGGCGAACTTTACGCTGTCCAGTACCCACCCCTCGCCGACCCACCTGTTGATTAGGAACTCCAGTTTTTCATCGGTAACCGTCTGGGTCTCAACGACCTTGTAGGTGACTCTCAAACGGCCTCCTCTTTTGGCGACCGGGACATGAGACCCTTGAGGGCCTCCATGGGGTTTCTCGAACTGTACAGAACCCTGTAGATCTCCTCCGTCACCGGCATCTCCACATTCTTCAGCTCCGCCAGCCCTCTGGCCGACCTCGCAGTCCGAACACCCTCGGCAACCATGGGGGTGGAAGCCAGGATATCCTGCAGGGATTGCCCGCGGCCCAGTTTGAGGCCCACGGTTCGGTTTCGGGACAGGTCTCCGGTGCACGTGAGGACAAGGTCACCGACACCCGCCAGTCCCTGAAACGTGAGTGGATCGGCCCCCATAGCCACTCCCAGCCTCGTTATCTCCGCCAGGCCCCTCGTTATAAGGGCCGCCCTGGCGTTGTGTCCGAGCTCAAGACCGTCGCATATACCGACCGCGATGGCCATGACATTCTTCAGAGAGCCCCCGATCTCCACACCGATGTAGTCCCTGTTCGTATATAGCCGGAACACTTCCGAGTTCAGAGTTCTCTGGACAAGCAGAGACACGTCGTGGTTCTTTCCCGCCACCACAGCGGCCGCCGGAAGACCGATGGCAACCTCTCTGGCGAAGGTCGGACCCGACAGGGTCACTTTTCTGTTGAGGATCTCCTCACCGATGGTCTCCATCAGGATGCCCGTCGAGGTGAGATATGTATCCTCTTCGATCCCCTTTGTGGCATTGAGAAAGACCGCATCCACCGGAAGGTAGGCCCTCGCCCTGTCCCACACCTGTCTGATCACGTGTGAGGGGAGCACCGAAAGAACCATTTCCGCTCCCGTGAGGCACTCCTCGAAGCTGCTGGTGGGTTGCACACTGTCGGGAAGTTCAGCTTCCGGCAGGTAGACATCGTTGATCCGGGTTTCGAGCATCCTCGATGCCAGGTCCTCCTCGTAGACCCAGAGACGGACATCCAAACCCTGGCGGGCACAGTGGATAGCCAGCGCCGTTCCCCAGCTTCCCCCTCCGATGACAGCGGCGTTGGAAAGATTTTGGGCCGTCAAAAGTTCCCTCCCCTATCCGAAGAAGATCTCGGCGATCCCGTACAGGTCCATATCCACAGTCTTGAGTTCCCGGACAGCCTCCTCCAGAGAGACGGCATCGACGCGATTGCCGATCAGTGCCGCCATCGTGCCGAACCTCCCCTCCTTGACGAGATCGTGGGCCTTGACCCCGAAACGTGTGGCCAGGATACGGTCATGGGCCGTCGGCGAGCCGCCCCGCTGAACGTGCCCCAGGACAGTCACCCTGGTTTCGAAGCCGGTCCTCGATTCCAACTCCTGGGCGAGAAAATGGCCGATCCCCCCGAGTCGGACGTGTCCGAACTCGTCTACCTCCTCGCCCTGCTTCACCAGCGCCTCCCCGCCACCTTCTTCCATCTGGGCTCCCTCGGCGACGACGACGATGGAGAAGTTCTTTCCCCTCGCGTGTCGGATGCTGATCACCTCCGCCACCCTGTCGAGATTGAACGGTTTTTCAGGGATCAGGATCACATCGGCGCCGCCGGCCAGGCCCGAGTAGGTCGCGATCCAGCCGGTGTGTCTCCCCATAACTTCCACGACCATGACCCTGTCGTGCGACTCCGCCGTGGTGTGCAGCCGGTCGATGGCCTCGGTTGCGATCGTCACCGCGGTATCGAATCCAAAGGTGAAGTCCGTTCCGGACAGGTCGTTGTCGATGGTCTTGGGCACTCCGACGACGGGGAACCCGAACTCCGTGTACAGCCTGTTGGCCACTCCCAGGGTGTCCTCTCCCCCGATGGCGATGAGGGCATCAAGACTCAGCCTCTTGAAGGTCGAGAGGACCTTTTCCCCGCCTCCATCCTCCTTGAACGGGTTGGTCCTGGTCGTGTGCAGGATAGTGCCGCCCTTGTGTATCAGGCCTGATACCGCCCGAAGGGTCAGTTCCTCGTGCTGGCTCGTCAACATGCCCTTCCAACCATGAAGAATACCCAGGATGTTGTCTCCCTCCTGGATCCCCTTTCTCGTTATGGCTCGGATAACGGCATTGAGTCCCGGGCAGTCACCTCCTCCGGTAAGAATTCCGATCCTCATGGCTCTGACCTCCACAAAAAAGCATCCACCGGACAGGTCTGCTCGAAGCGTTGATTCATCATTGAATGCTCCGTCAAATTGCCGGGAAAATGGGCTTTGGCCGGGTCGACCGCAATGGCCGCGAGGACCCCGCCGCAGCAGGTCCACAGACCTCGATGAAAGCCCCTCCAGAAAAGTACCAGATGGCCTCGGACAGTGTCAAACCCATACGGGTTAATTCTTCTTGAATATTAGGGATTTTCATCGATTTGACCATCTCGGTCCAGGTACTCCCGGCATCGGTGGACGGAAATATGGAAACTGGGGAGTTCCTGGTAATTATATCACGCGGGACTTTTTCCTCCCTCTGAGTTTACAGTCGGCCGCTTAGGGTTTACAGTTAACCGGACGGAGGGAGAGATGGGTCCAGAGGCCAGAGGCCAGCGGCCAGAGGGGCGATTTAAATGTAATGCGTAACGAAGTATCGAGGTAGCGAAGTATCGAGGTGTTTAGATCAATTAAGAGGGTACCAAAGGTTGAATTCCTCGATACCCCCATACCGCGTGACACCGATACTGACCCGATAGCCTGGAAGGTGGCACCTCAGACACGGGACCTGGGTATCGGAGGCAGAGAGAAAAAAGCGGCTGTCATTGCGAGCAGGAAACCGTGTGAAGCAATCTTGAACTGTGAACTGTGAACTAGTCTTTTCGAATCACGAATCACAAATCACCAATCACAACGGTTCCCCAACGGTGAACCGTGAACCGTAAACTGTGAACTTTCTTTTTGGATTTGGGACTTTGGATTCGCAACCTAATCACGAATCACGAGTCACGAATCACGGCGGTTTCCCAACCCTGAACGGGGAACCGTGAACTGTCCTTTTGGATTTTGGACTCTGGATTTTGGATTGATAAGGTATCTGAAACGTGAAAACCGGAACCCTCTACATCGTCGCCACACCCATCGGAAACCTGGGGGACGTCACCACCCGGGCTGTGGAGGTCCTGTCCAAGGTGGACTTCGTCGCGGCCGAAAACATGTCCCGGACGAGAACCCTTCTCAGACATCTCGGATTGTCCAAACCGCTTGTCAGCTACAGGGAGGAGAACCGGAAAA
Organism: bacterium; assembly: GCA_020350725.1. Taxonomy (GTDB): domain Bacteria; phylum BMS3Abin14; class BMS3Abin14; order BMS3Abin14; family BMS3Abin14. Next base: position 681,532 of record CP070719.1, on the reverse strand, counting down.
GGTCGGCGCGTGATATCGTCGACAGGCTGCTCGGCGGTCAATCCGGCGCCGTTGTCACCGATGCCGGAACACCCGGCATATCCGACCCGGGACACTATCTTGTCCAGGTCTGCCTCGAGGACGGCCTGCCTGTTGTCCCTATCCCCGGTGTCAGTGCGCTTACGGCGGTCCTGAGCGCCTCCGGTCTCCCCGTGAGAGGATTCGTGTTCGAGGGATTCCTGCCCGCCAAGTCGGCAGCCAGGGTAGAACGATTGAAGGAGTTGGCCGTGATCGGCTACCCACTGATGTTCTACGAGTCCCCCCGCAGGATCCGGGCGGCTCTGACGGATATCCTTGATACCCTCGGTGACCGGGACGTCGTACTGGCCAGGGAGGTTACCAAGGTGCATGAGGAATTTACCAGGGGAACCGTTTCACACGTTCTTGACCGCATCGAGGGACGGGAGATCAAGGGGGAGGTGACTGTCCTTGTCGGAGGGGGGAGTGCACCAGCCGAGCCTCCGGAGGTAAATGATGCTGTCTCTGCCCTGCGCTCGGAAGGTCTCTCCGCCTCCCGGATCGCCCGCATCCTGGCGGACCTGACGGGTATCAACCGCCGGGAGATCTACCGTCTGGCGGCCCAGACCCCTTCGGCAAAAGAAAAGGTAGAGAAGAAAGGGGGGAAAGGGGTCTAGGGGCTGGTTCCCGGTTCCCGGTTCTCAGTTCTCAGTTCTTTAGAAGGAGGTGTCCCATGGACGAAAAACGGATCAGGGAGATTATCGAAACGAAGCTGGAGGACGGTGCCCTCTCCTGCGACGCCGCCCACCGGATAGCGGAGGCCATCGGCGTGCATCTGACCACCATCGGCAAGATCTGCAACGAGGAGGGGGACAGGATCAAGATCACGAAGTGTCTCTTGGGATGTTTTTGATATTCAGGAGTCAACTATCAGAAGACGGGAGTCAGAGCAAAGAGAGACATCAGATCGCGCCGGTACTTCATCCCGTTTTTTGACAGGCTTCAGGGGCGCCACCGTTTCCTATGTTCTTGACCGATCTTTCGGCGTGCCCTGGAGGCACTGCATCCGAGAACGCATAGGGCCAGAACGGACTTTGTCTCCTGTTTCCTGACTCCTCCCCTTTGCCTTCCGGCTTGGGGATCTCTTCTTCCTTCTATCTATATCCCCACCTCTAAACGTTCCTCCACCATCTGCATCTCCTCAGCGCACCGGCTGTCATCCCATCCCTTCTCGGCGGCCATGAGATCCACGGCGCCTGGAGCCGCCCTTCGGCAAGCCTCCGTATCCAGCAGGGCCAGCGGTGTCCGGCGAGCCAGGACGTCCATGGCGCGTTCGGCGAACTCATAACGAACCGCATGGATCACCTCGGCCTTCAGGAAAGGGTGGCCCTGTGCGAGTCGACCGCCGTCGCCCTGGGCCGCGATCTGGGCCACGTCATCGGCTCGATCACCGTAGGTTCGGCTGACATACTGGGCCACATCGGAATCCCATCCATGCCTTTCCGCCAGCTTTGGTCCGCTGCCGGACTCGTAAGCCCCCCCGCCCACGAGAGGAATCCGATCTGTCCAGCAGCTCCTGGCAGGTCCGAGATGATATCGACGCACGGCATAGTCCACCGTATCCTCGGCCATCTTTCTGTAGGTCGTCCACTTGCCGCCTGCAATGGTAAGGAGACCGGATCGGCTCTCCTCTATCACGTGGTCCCTCGTCAGCCGTGCCGTGTCCGAAGCTCCGGGATCGAAGACAAGGGGGCGCAATCCCGACCAGACGGCCTTTATATCGGACTCGGTCACCTGGAGATCGAAATATCGGCGCACGTGGCGGAGCAGGTAGGAGACATCCTCCTTCGGTGGACGGGGGTGCTCGGAAACCTCGGCGGGTTCATCGGTGGTCCCGACCAGGGCATGCCCTTCCCACGGCAGGACGAAAAGGACCCTTCCGTCCTCGGTCCTGGGGATCAACAGGCCCGTGTCCGGAGGGGCGAACCGCCCGTCCAGGACGACATGGATGCCCTCGCTCGCCTTGAGCATCGGACGGACGTCAGGGTCGTCCAGCTTGCGTGTGGCGTCCGCGAAGGGACCGGTGGCGTTGACAACGACACGGGCATGGATCGGCCAGCCGACACCGGTGATCGAATCCTTCACAGACACCCCCGATATCCTTCCCCCACTTTTGATCAGCTCCGTCACGCCGACATGGTTTGCCAGCACCGCTCCGTGCTGAGTGGCAGTCAGTGCCAGAGATACGGCCATCCTGGCGTCATTGAACTGGCCGTCGTAATACAGAACGCCCGCCTTGAGACCTTCGGCATGGAGCATGGGAAACCGTTCCAGAGCGCTGGATCGTCCCATGAGCCTGCTGTGTCCGATTCCGTGGGATCCGGCCAGGAGGTCGTAGAGTTTGAGCCCGGCGAAGATGTAGGGCACTCGGGCCCAGCTGTAAAGAGGGGTCACCAACGGCAGGACATGGCACAGGTGGGGTGCCGTTCCGAGAAGGATCCCCCTCTCCTTCAATGCGTCCCTG
>CP070719.1:673726-678911 GCA_020350725.1 bacterium | reverse complement strand
TCGAGCGCTCCTCCGGGCACGGAGGTCGACGAGATCACCTGCACCGATCCGGGCTGGTGCAGCCCCGCCCGCAAGGCGCCCAACAAGCAGCTCGACTGGATCGGCGTCGGATCCTTCAAGAACATGAAGGACTCGCCCCTGGAGGCCTTCGTCACGGTGGGCGAGTCGCTCCACTGCGTCGAGGTCCACTACGAGGACCAGGGCGAGCCGGGCGGCAAGGGCGGCAAGAACCAGAGGTGGCCGGGTGATCAAATCTGCCCGTCAAGCGGCCAGAACGATGTCTACAGGCCCGATCCCATCACCACCAACGAGGTAGACTGCAGCGACGGCTGCCCCGACTTCTACCGGATCAGGATCTACGACGGACCCGTGATCACCGAGGAGTTCGGCGGCCCGAAGTACTGCGACAGGGGCCAGGATGTCATTTACGAGGTCGAGAGCTACCTTCGGGGCGGCAACATCCAGATCCATCCCCTCACCGGATACGACAGATAAAATTCATGGAGGGGACGGGACTGTAGGGGAATCTTTGCTATACTTTTCATTAGGCGCAAGGTGCTGAGGCGTGGATGCGTGAATGGAAGATGTTAGGACGATCCCGCGGGCACCGCGCTCCAGGGGCGGCGGAGAAATCCGCCGCCCTTTTTTATGCCCTTGATTCCACGATATTTTACCGTGTAACCTACCGGTTCCGGTCCTGGCGGAGAAGGTAACCGTGGGGCGGATGGAATCTGCTGCCGGTGGTCTGCCCCCGTCCCCGGCCTTTTGGTCGGCCCCCATCCAGGGTTTCCGAAAGGTAAACGATGCGAAAACCGATCCTGGCGGCGGTGGTGATCCTCATCACCATCTGTCATCCCCATCCGGAAGAGCTCGGGGCGGCAAGGCTCGACGACCTCAGCCTCGCCGACCGCCTGGAACAGTCCTCGGCCTCGGACGACAGGATCGAGAACCCCCACGGGATGCCCTGCGACCGGTGCCACGAGGTCGCTGTCCTGGGCGGCGTGTACGAGGAGTACCGGACTCCGGAGGATCCTTCCGGTCTCTGCACGGAGTGCCACGACGAGTGCAGAGTCCATCCCGTCACCGCCGGTTCGCCGGGCGGCACGGGGACGATGGACGGCGGAAACGCCCTGCCGGAAACGGCTCAGGACACAGAGGAGATCACCTGCCTCACCTGTCATTACGTCCACAAGAAGATCGACCTCTTCCGGAGAGGCCTCATCCGGGGGGATCCGGCGGACGGTGAGCAGCGTTTCAAGGTTGTCTGTTCGCGATGCCACAGAAGGGGCCTCGAGGAGTATTCACCCCACAGCCTGGAAAATCGGACCTGTCAGCAGTGCCATGAGAGGATACCGGCCCCCGGAGACCCGCCGGATGATTACCTCACCCGAAACCCGTCCTTCGTGTGCAACTTCTGTCACGGCGTGGCGGGAGGGGAACACTACCTGGCCGTCAACCCCTTCTCGGACCCGGACATCCAGTGGCGGAACGAGGAGGTCGACATTCCCCTGTTCAAGGGCCGGTTTTCCTGCATCAGCTGCCACGACCCCCACGCGACGGACAGGAAGAAGAAGAAACTGCTGAGGCGATCCTACCTGGAACTGGTGTCGGATTCGAACAGGGTCAACCCGCACTGGAAGAACATCATGTGCGTGACCTGTCACGACGGCGTGCCTAAAAAGGGTGAGCAGCGGCTCCGGTTCGACGGCGACATCAACAGGCTCTGCAACCGGTGCCACAACAACGAGTTCGCCAGGATGATCATCCACCCCGTGGGAGTGGCCCCCTCGGCGTCCGTGAACATCCCACCCTACATGCCCCTGGAGGAGGGCAAGATCACGTGCAGGACATGCCACGAGGCCGGCCTGCAGGAGAGCGGAGAGAACGCCGGCTCGGTGGGCCGGCACAATCCCATGTTCCTGAGGGGCGGCCTGTCGGTCCGCAACGAATTCTGTTTCCGATGCCATATCCAGGAGCTGTTCGTCTCCCTGAACGCTCACGATCAGCTGGACAGCAGCGGAAACATCAAGGAGTCGGCCTGCCTGTTCTGCCACACCTACAACCCCCGGGACCGGGTGATCGGCATCGAGGACCTCACCGGTTTTCGGGACAAGGACCCGGTCAATTACTGCATCTGGTGCCACACGTCGCAGTACTTCATCAAGCGGCACCCCATGGGAGCCCACCTCAGGGAACCCTCCAGGGACATCCTCTACAACATGGACGACGCCTACGACCAGTTCGGCGTGTCACTGCCCCTCTATAACGGCGTCATCACCTGCATCACATGCCACGATCCCCACGAGCAGGGCGTTATCGAGATCGACGACGTGGCGGGCGAGGACATGTTCAAGAGGCTCCGCCTGGGCAACAGGGAGAACACCTGCATCGGCTGCCATGGGGACAAGTAGGAACCGGTTCACAGTTAAAGATCAGAGCATTAGAACATTAGAAAGTAGAATATTGGATCATCAAATGAATCACGGAATCCAACCAATTCCCCAGCCCCCAATGCTCTTACCCCCAATCCTCTTATCTCCAATGCTCTAATCTCTAATCCTCTAATCTCCAATCCTCTAATCTCTAATCCTCTAATCTCTATTGCTCCAATCTCTATTGCTCTAATCTCTAATCCTCTAATCTCTTTTCCTTCCTCTTTCTTGAAAACCCCACCATAACAGGCTAGGATGTCGTCTCCCGGCCCCCAAAGGAGGCCTGAACAGGGACTTTTCCGGGTGTCTGTACTCCCGGTCCAAAGCGGGAAAAGATATGCTTATCCTCGTGACCAACGACGACGGTGTACACGCTCCGGGCATCAGGGCCCTGTCGGAGGCCCTCAGGGAACTCGGCAGGGTGGTCATCGCCGCCCCGGACAGGGAACGAAGCGCCGCCAGCCACTCCCTGACCCTGCATCACCCCCTCAGGATGGAGGAGGTGGCGGAGGACTGCTACGCCGTGGACGGGACTCCCACCGACTGCATCCACCTCGCCGTGCACGTCATCCTGGAGCGGAAGCCGGACCTCCTCGTGTCGGGTATCAACAGGGGGGGCAACCTCGGAGACGACGTCACCTATTCGGGGACGGTGTGGGCCGCCCTCGAGGGGAACCTGATGGGGATACCCTCCTTCGCCGTATCCCTGGTGGAGTACCGCAACGAGGATTACAGGCCGGCCGCCCGGTTCGCGGTGAAGGTCGCCAGGTGGATCGAGGAGAACGGCCTGCCGGAGAACACCATCCTCAACGTCAACGTCCCGGACGACCCGGACCAGAACCTCGACCGATACCTGATCACCCACCAGGGACGGCGGCGCTTCGCCGAGAGCGTCATCCAGAAGAAGGACCCCCGCGGCCGGTCCTATTTCTGGATCGCCGGCGAACCCCTCCCTCCCGAGGGGGGAGTGGAGACGGACGTGGGCGCGGTGGGCAATGGATACATCAGCGTGACGCCCCTCCACCCCGACATGACCAACAGCCTGGCCCTGGAGACCATCCGGTCCTGGAACAGGAGCGGCAATTGATCCAGAAGAACGCCAAACGCACCGAATGGGCCAGGGACAAGATGGTCGAGACCCAGCTCGTTCCGAGGGGAATTACCGACGAGAGGGTCCTGAGCGCGATGCGGAAAGTCCCCCGTCACCTTTTCGTCCCGGAGATGCAGCGGGGAAGCGCCTACGAGGACCATCCGCTGCCCATCGGCGAGGGGCAGACCATTTCCCAGCCCTTTATGGTGGCCATCATGACCCAGTCCCTCAGGCTGACCGGCGAGGAGACCGTCCTGGAGATCGGTACCGGTTCGGGGTACCAGACGGCCGTCCTCGCCGAGATAGCCGGTAAGGTCTACTCGGTGGAGAGGATCGCGTCCCTCACCGGCACAGCCAGGAAAGTCCTGGATTCCCTGGGATACCGCAATGTCCTGGTCAGGCTCTCCGACGGCACGATGGGATGGGAGGAGTACGCTCCCTACGACCGGATCCTCGTCACCGCCGGCTCGCCTTCCGTGCCTCAGCCGCTGGTGGACCAGCTGGCTCCCGGAGGCATCCTGGTCATCCCCGTCGGCGGGGATTTCAGCCAGGAACTGGTCAGGGTGACCAAGAGGGAGGACGGGTCGACGGACGAGGAGAACCTGGGAGGCTGCGTGTTCGTCAAGCTCCTGGGCAAACACGGCTGGAAGGAGAGAGGCTGATGGGGGGGCTCGTCGAGTGGGTGATCGGGTGGGCCCAGAGCCCGTCGGGGACGCTCGCCCTCTTTCTCATCGCCTTTGCCGAATCATCCTTCTTCCCCATCCCGCCCGACGTCCTCCTCATCGCCATGGCCCTCCTCAGGCCGGTGGAGTCCTTTTTCCTGGCCCTCGTCTGCTCGGCGGGGTCCGTGTTCGGGGGGATCTTCGGGTATTTCTTAGGCTGGGCGGGAGGCAGGCCTCTCCTCCACAGGGTCTTTTCGGAGGACAAGATCAGCGCCGTCAAGAGGGCTTTCGAGAAATACGAGGTCTGGGCCATCGCCGTGGCCGGATTCACCCCCATCCCCTACAAGGTCTTCACCCTGTCGGCCGGGGCGTTCGAGATCCCCTTCAAACCCTTCGCCCTGGTGTCCGCCGCCAGCCGCAGCGCCCGGTTCTTCCTGGTCGGCGCCTGCATCTACCTCTGGGGGGAGCCGATGAAGTTCTTCCTGGAGAAATACTTCAACTGGCTCACCCTGGTCTTCATGGCACTCCTGGTGGGGGGCTTCGCCATCGTCCGGTACATGGTGAGAAGGCACGCGGAAAAGGAGGCCGGGGGGACATAGGGCGAGGGGAAAAGATACTATAGTTCTAAGAGATAAGTGATAAGAGATAAGTATACTGAGCTGTTACTTATCACATATCACTTAGTACTTAGGACCCAGCTCTCAGTTCCCGGTCACAGTCAGTACCTCGAACATGGAACATTGAACCTGAGAGATGGGACGTAGCTATCAGGCGGAGAGAAAAAGCGGTTGTCATTGCGAGGAGTTACGAGAGGGACGAGGGCGACGCGGCAATCCAAGATTTTCCGGATCGCTTCACCTGTACGCAGTTCGCGATGACAGGTAATGCGCGGGGACGCGGAGAGTAAAAGCGGTTATCATTGCGAACAGGAAATCGTGTGAAGCAATCTCGATGTTATAGAGCCTTTACCACAGAGGACCACAGAGGCGTCCCTTGAGACG
>CP070719.1:668128-673626 GCA_020350725.1 bacterium | reverse complement strand
GAGGGGGAGAGGGGGCGAGGGGGAGATAGGGCGAAGGGGCGAACAAACGGTTGTCATTGCGAGCAGAAACCGCGTGAAGCAATCTATAACTTTGAACCGGGAACGGTGAACTGGGAACTAGTATTAACTAATCACTAATCACGAATCACCAATCACGGCGGTTCTTCAACCCTTCGACAGGCTCCGTTCGACAAGCTCACGGCAGGCAGGGCAGGCGAGAAGCGGACGCGGGAACTTACCCGAGGGGGCGAGGGGGAGATAGGGCGAAGGGGCGAACAAACGGTTGTCATTGCGAACAGGGAACCGGGTGAAGCAATCTATAACCGTGAACCGGAAACCGTGAACTGGTACCGGAACCAACCACCCCTTGACAACGATGACATGTTGTCGGACTATTGAAAATCACGTTATTAGTTGATTTTTCACGTTTTTTGAGGCCGCCAATGCCCGCATCCGAGACCAGAAAGAACCTCCTCCGACACCTTCCCAAGGTGGACCAGGTCCTCGCCAGTCCCGAAGTCGCATCGCTTCGCGGCAGGGTGCCGATCCTGCTGATCAAGGCGGCCGTGAGGGAGGAGATCGACCGCACCCGCCAGATGATCCAGGCCGGCGGCATCACCGACCCGGCTGAATTTACCGGGGACGTGGTGGCAAGAAGGGCGGCCGACAGGGCCCTGAAGGGAAACATGCCCAGCCTGCGCCGGGTCATCAACGCCACCGGCGTCGTCATCCACACCAACCTCGGGCGAAGCCCCCTTCCCGATTCGGCCATCAGACAGGTCGCCATGGCCGCTTCCGGATACTCGACCCTGGAGTACGACCTGGAGGCGGGCAAGCGGGGTTCCAGGGACGACCTAATAGAGGGGCTGCTGTGCCGGGTGACGGGGGCCGAGGCGGCCACCGTGGTCAATAACAACGCCGCCGCGGTCATGCTTGTTCTGAACACCCTGGCCTCCGGGCGCGGTGCTGTCGTCTCCCGCGGCGAATTGGTCGAGATCGGCGGTTCATTCCGGATCCCCGATGTCATGGCCGCCAGCGGAGCCAGGCTGGTGGAGGTGGGGACCACCAACCGCACCAGGGTCGAGGATTACAGGAAAGCCATTGGAGAGGATATCGCCCTCCTGCTCAAGGTCCACACCAGCAACTACCGTATCGTTGGCTTCGCCGAGGAGGCCGAGATAAGGGACCTGGTGGAACTGGGCAGGGAGAAAAAGATCCCGGTCATGGTGGACCTGGGCAGCGGGTGCCTTATCGACATGAGGGTCCTGGGACTCTCCCACCAGGAGCCGACGGTCAGTGACGTCCTCGACAGCGGCGTCGACGTGGTGACCTTCAGCGGAGACAAGCTCCTCGGTGGACCTCAGGCGGGGATCATCGTGGGCAGGTCCGACACGTTGGAACGCATCCGGAAGAGTCCCATGAAAAGGGCACTCAGGGTTGGGAAACTGACCCTGTCGGCCCTGGAGGCCGTTCTGAAGGCCTACCTGGAGCCGGAGACGGCCGTGGATAGGATTCCTACCCTGAGAATGATCGCCGCCGACAGAAAGGCCATCGGTCAGAGGGCGAGAAGGTTTGCTTCCCGCCTGGCCGACCTTCCGGTGAGGGTATCCCTCATGGCGGGCAAATCTAAGGTCGGGGGAGGTGCCCTGCCTCTCGAGGAGCTTCCCACAGTCCTCATCGCTCTTGAAGCCGACGGGCTGTCGGCTCAGGATCTGGAGGCCAGGCTGAGAGGACAGGAACCGCCGGTGGTGGGAAGGATCGTTGGTGACAGGCTGTGCCTGGATCTTCGAACCGTCCCATCCCGGGAACTGGGGGAGCTCGAAAGGGCGATCAGGGGAGCGGTCCTAAATGCTGAAACGTAGGATCACTTGTATCGATGTGTCGCAGTATCGACGTGTGGGCGAGAAAACCATAATTTACAGGAATGCTGTAGTGTCAAAGTCCCTGGTTAAAATTCTCGGTTCATCTGTTATTTTACTCCGACACCCCTTTACCTCGATACCCCGATACCAGGGAGATCAGAAACCTTGACTACACAGGGTCACATAATTGTCGGCACCGCCGGGCACATCGACCACGGCAAGACTTCCCTGGTCAAGGTCCTCACCGGAGTCGACACCGACCGTCTCAAGGAGGAGAAGGAGCGGGGGATCACCATCGAGCTGGGCTTTGCCCCCCTGACCCTTCCCTCCGGAGTGCGCATCGGTCTGGTGGATGTTCCCGGTCACGAGCGCTTCGTGAAGAACATGGTCGCCGGGGCCACGGGCATCGATCTTGTCCTCCTGGTCGTGGCGGCCGACGAGGGGGTGATGCCCCAGACGAGGGAGCACCTGGATATCTGCCACCTCCTGGGTACGGCCGGCGGTATAGTGGCCCTGACCAAGACGGACCTGGTGGATGCCGAGTGGCTGGACATGGTCACTGAGGACGTCAGGGAATACCTGAGGGGGACCTTTCTCGACAATGCCCCCATCGTGCCCTTCTCATCCGTGGATGGAAGCGGAGGGGACCGTCTTCTGTCAGAGCTCGAGCGGATGGCGGAGCAGGTTCGCCCGAGGAGCGCCGCCGGCGTTTTCCGCCTTCCCATCGACAGGGTCTTCTCCATGAAGGGTTTCGGAACAGTGGTCACCGGCACCCTTATCTCGGGAAAAGTGGAGGTCGGTGAGGAAGTCCTGTTCTATCCTGGCGAGAGGAGGGCCAAGCTGCGGGGCATCCAGGTGCACGGTGAATCGGTGCGGGACAGTGCCGCCGGCACGCGCACGGCCCTTAACCTGCAGGGCATTGACAAGGAGGAGATCCGGCGGGGTCAGACGGCTGCCAGGCCGGGAAGCCTTCAATCCACATTGATGCTGGACGCCCAGGTCCGTCTGCTCGGTACCGCCGCCAGGCCTCTGAAGAACAGGGACCGGGTCCGCCTGCACATGTTCACGGACGAAGTAATGACCAGGGCGGCGGTACTCGACGGCGATATGATCGAGCCCGGAGGTGAAGGGTTGATCCAGCTTCGGCTGGAAAGTCCGGCCGTCGCCCTCCCCGGGGACCTTTTCATCCTGCGCAGCTACTCCCCCATGACCACCATTGGGGGTGGGAGGGTTCTTGATCCCCTTCCTCCTAAACGGAGGCGGGGCAGAAGATCGGTCCTCGATCATCTTACCCTTCTCGATACGGATAACCTGGCCGAGAGGATAGCTGCCCACCTCACCGAGGCAGGCGATCACGGGATGGCGATCAAGCAGGTCGCGATCCGGGCGGGCACCTCCGTCCCCGAGGCGCTCAAGATCCTCACCGGCCTTGGGGAGGGCGAACGGGTGGTGACGTCGGGGGAAGGGGATGGTGTTCTGGCGTACTCGGCGGATTCCTTTGACAGGCTGAAACATCGCCTGGTCCAGGCTGTGGCGAAGTATCACAGTGCACATCCCACGCGTACCGGTATCGGCAGAGAGGAGCTGCGGATGAGAGTGGCCCGTCAGCTTCCGGACCGGCCCTACCGCAACCTGTTGACCGCTCTGGAGGGCAGGGGAGAGATCTGCGTCGAGGGCGACAACGTACGGATCGCCGGCTACCGGGCGACCCTGACTCCCGAACAGGAGGAGCTGGCGAAAAAGGTCATCTCTCTTGTCGACTCCGGAGGGGTTGCCGTGCCCATGTTGCCGGAGATGTCAGAGGAACTATCAACGGGTGTGGATCAGCTCAAGCCCGTTCTGAATCTCCTCGCGGAGAGGGGAGACCTGGTCAGGATCAAGGACGACTACTTCATCCATCCCTCCGCCCATCAAAGGCTTCTGGAGGCCATCCAGGAGCATTTCCGGAAAAAGGATGAGCTCACTCTCACCGATTTCAGGGAGATCGTGACTACGACCCGGAAATGGATGATCCCCCTTCTCGAGTATCTGGACAGGACCCAGGTCACCATGCGCAAAGGCGATGTCCGGATCAAACGGGGAAAGGCCCCATCCGGAGGTTAGACACATGATAAGAGTTGCCCAGGCCCGCACCCTCATCCTGGAAAGCATCACCGTCCTCGGTGCTGAAGTCCTCGCCCTCGACGACTGCCTGCACCGTGTCCTCGCCGAGCCCCTGTGCGCCCGGAGGGACGTACCTCCCAGGGACAACTCGGCCATGGACGGTTTCGCCCTGACCGCTGAGGCCACGGAGGGGGCCTGCGATTCTTCTCCCGTTACCCTTCCCATAACGCGAACCATCCGCGCCGGGGACAGGCCGGGGCCGCCTGTCGCCATGGACGAGGCGGTCCGCATCATGACCGGGGCCCCAGTCCCGGCGGGGGTCGACGCCGTCGTCCCCGTTGAGGACACCTATGTCGAGGCGGAGAACCTCCACCTGACCTCTCCCGTGAAGAGGGGGGCGAATATCAGAAGGGCCGGGGAGGACATCACCTGCGAGGAGGAGATCCTGCCGGCAGGGCGATCCCTGCGTCCGGCCGACCTGGGCCTCGTCGCCTCCCAGGGGATCGCCCAGCTCAAGGTCCATCGGCGGCCGGAGGTGGCCATTCTGGCGACGGGGGACGAGGTGGTCAGCCTGGGGGAGGTTCCCCACGAGGCCCAGATCTTCTCCAGCAACTCCCACGCTCTGATCGCACTGGTCCGGGAGTGCGGTGCCATCCCCAGGCAGCTAGGCATCGCCAGGGACGATCCCGGCCATCTGGCCGCCATGATCGAGGAGGGCCTTCAGTCGGACGTCCTCGTCACCACCGGGGGGATCTCCATGGGGGACTACGACTACCTCAAGGACGTCTTCGGCAGGGTGGGCGTTGAGGTCCTCTTCTGGAAGGTGGCCCAGAAGCCGGGCAAACCGATGACGTTCGGCATACGGGAGGGGAAACCGATCTTCGCCCTGCCCGGCAATCCGGTCTCAGCGACCCTTTCCTTTGAACTCTACGTCCGGCCAGCCCTGAGGAAGATGATGGGCCACACCCGGCTGTTCAGGCCCACAGTCAGAGCGGTCCTCGAGGAGGAGATCAGGAAAAAACCCGGCCGTCGGAACTTCATCAGGGGCGTCGTCCAGCGCAAGAAGGACGGTATTCTCTATGCATCCACGACAGGCGAGCAGGGGTCGGGGATCCTTCGATCCATGTCCGCCGCCAACGGGATCATCATCCTGCCGGAGGAGGCCGAGAAAGCGGAGGCGGGTCAGCGGGTGGAAGTGTACCTCCTCGATAGTGAGGAGGCACTCAGCGCTGACGACGATTAGTCCTCACTATCGAGGGAGTACAAAGTACAAGGTACAAAGTAGACAGTAGAAACGATAAGAACAATAGAGGGGCGTCGTCATAGTGATTCACCCACCTGGCGTGGCGAAGCAGTCCTGGATGCCTTAAAGTTGAAGATAGATCCAGTGTCTGGAGTCTGGAAACTGTTTGGCATCTTAGGTAAGAAAAGAACGGGTGTGAGATATTTTTGATCTTGGATTTTGGACCTTGGATTCAGTGTATGTCCATTCCCGATACCATCAAACATGAAATCGCCGGGCTTCGCTCGGAG
>CP070719.1:663675-668028 GCA_020350725.1 bacterium | reverse complement strand
TTCACGGATCATCATCTGGTCGTCCCCACCCAGACCGATTTCGACGACGGCTGCTCCCAGTGCCACAGTGTGATCGGATCTCAGCCCGACCAGAGCTCTCGGCGGTGCGATGCATGCCACACGGCCGGCAACCCTTACACCGACCCCAGCTGCACCTCCTGTCACGGAAACCCGCCAAACGGCAATGCCTTTCCGAACCGTGACCGAAGACACGGCGGGGATCACGGCTACGCCTGCGCCGAGTGCCACGGTGCCCAGGGAAGCGGGTCCGGTCTCGACCACTACGAACCCGCTCAGGCCCACCTGGAAATGGCGTTGGCGTTCACCCAGACGGCCACGCAGGTGACCTGCACGGGGACCTGTCACGGGGAGACCCACAACAGGAGAAACTGGTGACATGGAGGGGAATTGAGGAAGGGAGAAGGAGTATGAGAAAATCGGATGATAGATCGGTGTGTTTGGTACTGTCCTCTCTGGTCGCCCTGTGTGCCATGCTTATCGCCGTCGGTCCTGCCGGGGCGATCAACGTCACGGAGTGCGATGTCGCACCGGATTTCGCCGCCCGGACGCTGACGGGTCGACAGGTCACCCTCTCCCATCTGAGGGGGCAGCATGTGTTCGTCGCCTTCTGGTCTTCCTGGTGTTCGCGCTGCCGGGAGGAGATGGAGTACCTCAAGACCCTCAAGGCGAGGTACCCTGACGTCGTCTTCCTCGCAATAACCTCCGAGAGCGAGGACGTGGACGGAGAGGAACTGGCCAGGATCGAGCAGGCCGTCCAGGAATGGGATCTCCCCTTTATCGTCATTCTGGACAAGGGCCTGAAGATCTGGGACAGTTACCAGGTCAACGCCCTTCCCACCAACGTCATTATCGGAGGGGACGGCAGGGTGATCTTCGCCGAGCCCAACTTCTACTGGGCCTCTGCCGACAACATCGAGCGGGCCATGGCCGGCAGGGATTCTTCGGCATGCAATTAGGTGGAGGCTTGCCTTGACATGTTTTGTCCCGGCAGGACCTTTTTCCCGGGAACCCTGAAACGGCCGTAAGCTGCCCATACATTCAGACGGAAATCGAGTTTCTTGGCCATGACACGAAGACCTTCGCATATCGTCGAGCCCGGACCCGGCCAGGAGTCCGTGTGGGACTATCCCCGTCCCCCGGTCTGCGCGCCCGACGGCCGTCTGGTAACGGTCCTCTTTGCCGGCCGTGAGATCGCCCGGAGCAATGCCGCCGTCCGCATCCTGGAGACGTCCCATCCGCCGACATTTTACATCCCGCCCGGGGATGCTCAGGTCGGCCTCCTGGAGCCGTCCCGGCGAAGCTCCTTCTGCGAATTCAAGGGGCAGGCGGTCTACTATAACCTCCGGGTGGGCGGAAGGCTGTCGGAGAATGCCGCCTGGTGCTATCCCCAGCCGCTTCCCGGATACGAAGCCATCGCCGGATGTTTCGCCTTTTACGCCGGCAGGGTCGACCGGTGTACGGTGGACGGACAGATGGTGGAGCCCCAGCCCGGCGGATTCTACGGGGGCTGGATCACCCCCGACGTGGTCGGCCCGTTCAAGGGGGAACCGGGAACCGATTTCTGGTGAGGAAACGGCAACGCCCGGCCTCGAGGCCGGGCGTTCCTATTCATGATCTATGTTTCCAGTTACAGCGTCTGGGAGTATTTCAGAAGGTCCACCGTCTCGCTATCCTTCAATCCCTCGTCAACCACGGCCGAGGGCATCTTTGATCCCGGGTGTCCCCATCGGATCTTGTGGAGGGTCTCCTGCGGGTTGTCCCTGGCCAGCCAGCCGACACCCTGGACGCCCTTGTCCTTTTTGTCGAAATCCAGGTTGTTCCCATCCTTGCCGTGGCACTTGGCGCAGACCGATTCGTAAAGCGGTTTCCCCCTGGCAGGGTCCCCCTTGACGGTCCCGTCCGCGTTGAAGACCGAATCCGGGTCGATGAGCCCCTCGCGGATAAACGTCACCAGGGCCCGGACGTTGGCCGGATCGGCGGAGAGTTCCTTCATCCCGTGCCCGCCGGCCGGGTCGGTGAGGATCCTGGTCAGTTCCTCAGCGCTCTTGGTCCTGGCGTCGTACACACCCTTGATACCGGTGTAGTGAGAGCCCTTGCGGTATCTCCCGTCCTTGCCAATGTAGTCCCAGCCGTGGCACTCCTTGCACCTGTACGTATCATCGCCGCTCTTCTTTCCCTCGGGTGGATAGAGGGGGTGAGTGCCGCTCACCTCGACACCAAGGACCTTGTACCACTTGTCGTAGAGTTGGCCCCCCAGTTTGACGCCCGCAACCTCGTACTCTTTGGCGTCCTCGTGTGCCGACACCTTGTCGGAAAAGGATATAACCCCAACCGATATCAAGATCGCCGCGGCCACTGCAAGGGTTGGCTTAAAGGATCTCTTTTTCATACTGGACCTCCCGAGTTAAGCCCTCCTTTTCAGACAATTTAAATCAGGATTGTCTGTGGGTCAATGGGTAACTAAAGGGGAAAGGGTAAAGTTTTCCCGAGTCTTCCGATACAGGAGGTGGGTGGGAGGGGGGCCTCAGTGATAGGGCATAAGGTATAAGGGGGAAGGCGCATTCACTGATCACCTGTCCCTTGACACTCAGACCTTCTTCTTGTCACTTGTGCTCAGGGCCGGACGTACCTTCCCTCAGGACCTAGATCCCCGCCCCCTTCGTCACCGCCGCGAGGAACCGGGACCGCAGCACGTCGCTCATGAGGGCGGCCTTCACGGGGGGCAGCCTCAGCACACCGCCGATGAAGGACCTCATGAACCTGTGGGTGACGTTCTCCGGCTCGGGGAACATCTGGTTCTGGAGGGTGCCCCTCTCCAGGCACTGGAGGATGACCCTCTCGAAGACATTCTCGGGGTGGATGACCCTCTGCTCCCTGCGGACAAGTACCATCGACCCCTTGCCGCACTTTAGGGAGCACACACCGCAGCCGATGCATGCGGACTCGTCCACAATGGGGGTTTTCCTCCCGGCGGTTCCGGTCCTGTCTGCCGGACCCATTCTTATGGCGGAGATGGGACAGGCCCTCGAGCAGGCCCCGCACCCGGTGCACGCAGGGCCGTCGGGTTGGGCCATGAAACTGGAACTGACGACGGTGTTGGGGTATCCGTATTTGCTGATACCGAGCAGGCAAATGCAGCAGCAGCTGCAGCAGTGGCACAGGAACTCGCAGCCCTTCCGGACGTTGTCGGCGTTGATGACGAGGCCGAGGTCCCTCGACTCGTCCAGGTTGTCCAGCATCCGCTCTTTCGAGACCTCCTTCGCCAGGCCGTGGCGGATCATGTACTGTGCCGACGCACCCATGGTGGAGCATTTCTCCATGGGGACGTCGCACGCCCCCTCCTCGCTGTGGGACTTCTTGTGGCGACACGAGCAGATGCCGAGGGCGAAAACATCATTTGCCTCGATGACGGTCCTCGCCCTTTCATAGTCGAGGATCTCGATGTGCTCCGTTCCGGCCACCGTCTCCTCGTAGGGCATGGTCCTCAACGGGGACACCCTTTTCCCCACGCCGAAGTTGGCCGACAGGAAGAGGTGGCTCTCCTCCATGTACTCGTGGAACAGGCCCGCCATCCCCCTCGCATCGAGCCCCTCATCGGTCCTCATCATGGTGAACTCGAAGATCCCGATGACCATCGGGGACAGGATGTAGAAGTACCGGTCCCGGATGCACACGTCTAGCACCAGCCCCTTGTCCGCCAGCTTCGCCAGGATCCTCTTCAGGTCCGCCTCGCCCCGGCCGGTGGCGAGGGAAATTTTGTCCAGGCTCGCCAGCCCGTAGGGCATCTTGACGATGATCTCGGCCTCCTCGGGCGAGTAAAGGGCTTTCAGGATCTCGGCGAGTGCCCTGTTCCACGGAGCCCGTATGGGCTGGCCGTCGATCTTCCGGCCCAGCTCCCGGTACACGTCCTTACCCGTTAAATGGCCCATTTCCGTCCTCCCGGGATGGTCATCCCATCACAGCTTCAGGTACCATCTTACAGATTCCCTTCTCCGGGTTCCAGTTCCAGGTCATTTTCGGTGAACGGGTAACGGGAACAGGGCACTTTCTTCCGGGACTCTGGATCAATTTCTCATCTCCGAAGCTCTAATATCCAATGCTCTAATGTTCTAATCTCCAACCCCTAATGCTCTAATGTTCCGATCTCTAATCTCCAATGCTCTAATGCTCTAATATCTAATGCTCTAACCACCAATGTTCCAATCTCCAATGTCCAACACTCTGCTCCCCTCACCCGGCACACCCCATCGTCCTGAAGGGTCCCTAAAACCTGAACTTCATGCCGGCGGTCAGGGTATTGGAGCCACCGTCCTCGGCGATGACACCGAAGGC
>CP070719.1:652863-663575 GCA_020350725.1 bacterium | reverse complement strand
TCCCTGTTCACAGTCATGGATTGCTTCACGCCGTTTCCTGTTCGCAATGACAACCGCTTTTTCTCCCCGCGTCTCCGCGTCGGCCTTTCGCCTGCCCTGAGCCTGTCGAAGGGCCCCCTCTGGACGCTGGACTCTGGACTCTGGGCTCATCTCTCTCCGCGTCTCCGCGTCCGGATCTCTCCCCCTCCGGACTCCCCTCATTCCGATGAGGCAAACTTCGCTCCTGCGTCCACCCCGGCCTGGCCGAGCATCTGGCGCATCTCCTCGGGGTTGGTCGTCCGGCCGAGGACCTCTTCGAGCGAGATCGTCCCCTTCTGAAAGAGATCGAGGAGAGACTGGTTCATGGTCTGCATGCCGAACTTGGTCTGGCCGACCTGCATGCTGGAGTAGATCTGATGGACCTTGTCCTCACGGATCAGGTTCCTGATGGCCGCGTTGGGAATCATGATCTCGAGGCCGAGGATCCTGCCTCCGGCCTTCTTGGGGATGAGGGTCTGGGACAGGACGCCCTCAAGGACGAAGGAGAGCTGTGCGCGGACCTGCGGCTGCTGGTACGGCGGGAAGACGTCGATGATCCGGTTGATGGTCTGGACGCAGTTGTTGGTGTGAAGGGTGCCGAACACCAGGTGGCCGGTTTCCGAAACGGTCAGGGCGGCCTCGATGGTCTCGAGGTCGCGCATCTCCCCGATAAGGACGATGTCGGGATCCTGACGGAGGATATACTTGAGCGCTTTCTTGAAGGAGTCGGTGTCGGCCCCGACCTCCCTCTGGTTGACGACGCAGCTCTTGTGGGGATGGAGGAACTCTATGGGGTCTTCAACGGTGACGATATGTTCGTGTCTGCTGGTGTTGATCCGGTCGATCATGGCTGCGAGGGTGGTGGATTTCCCGCTCCCGGTCGGGCCAGTGACAAGAATGAGGCCCTTGGGTTTCTTGGTCAGATCCTCCACCACCTTCGGCAGTCCCAGCTGCTGGAAAGTCATGATCTCGAAGGGGATCGTCCGGATGGCCAGGCCGACGGACCCTCTGGTGTGGAACATGTTGGCCCTGAACCGTGAAAGGCCCTTGACCCCGAAGGAGAAATCGAGTTCCTTCTCCTCCTCGAAGCTGTGTTTCTGGGCGTCCGTCAGGAGGCTGTAGCCGATCTTCTTGGTGACGGGCGGCGTGAGGATGGGAACGTTCAGGGGGCGGAGCGATCCGTCGATCCGAAACTGGGGCGGTGTGCCCGGCGTGATGTGGAGATCGCTGGCCCCGTTATCCACCATGAACTTGAGCATCTGATGAATGCTGGGCATCTCATCCATGCCCGCACTCTGGTTGGGCATATTCTTGGTCGGTCCCTCCATATGGCCTCTCTCCCTCAGGGGCGGCGTGAGGACGCCGGAATGGGAATGATCCGATTAAGAATCACCGCCGACGCGTCTCTCGGCAGGCGATCAATCGCCGAAGGTGACCCGAAGGACTTCCTCGATGGTGGTCACCCCTTCCTTGATCTTGTTTAGGCCGCTCATCCTCAGGGTGTTCATCTCGGCACGGACCGCCGCTTCCTTGATCTCGAAAGTGGTCCCTCCCTGGAGGATCACCTCCTTGATCTCGTCGTTGACCGTCATGACCTCGTAGAGTGCCACCCTGCCCTTGTATCCGGTCCCGCCGCAGGCGTTGCATCCCTCGCCCTTGTAGCACACGATGTTCCCGGCCTCTTCGGGGGAGAAACCGACGTCGATGAGGGCCTTCTCGGGTACCTCGAGGACCTTCTTGCACCCTTCACATACCCGCCTGGCGAGCCTCTGGGCCACCACGAGGATAACGGCGGATGCCACGAGGAACGGTTCGACGCCCATATTGAGGAGCCTGTTGATAGTGGAGGGCGCGTCGTTGGTGTGGAGCGTCGACAGGACGAGATGGCCGGTGAGGGCTGCCTTGATCCCGATCTCGGCCGTCTCGTAATCCCTGATCTCACCCACGAGAATAATGTCCGGATCCTGCCTCAGGAACGACCTGAGGGCGGCCGCGAAGTTCAGGCCGATCTCGTCGTGCATCTGCACCTGGTTGATGCCCATGAGGTTGAACTCCACAGGATCCTCGGCCGTCATGATGTTGACGTCATCCTTGTTGAGTTCCGCCAGGGCCGAATAGAGTGTCGTCGTCTTGCCGCTCCCCGTGGGCCCGGTAACCAGGACCATCCCGAAGGGCTTGTGGATGGCCTCCTTGAAGTTGGCGAGAGCCTGCTCCTCGAATCCGAGCTTGGTCATGTCGAGCTGAAGGTTGGATTTGTCCAGGAGACGGAGGACGATCTTCTCCCCGAAGAGGGTGGGGAGAACGGAAACCCTGAAATCGACCTCCGCTCTGCGTCCCAGCTTCATCTTGATCCGACCGTCCTGGGGAAGTCTCCTCTCGGCGATGTCCAGCTTGGACATGATCTTCACCCGGGAGATGACCGCGTTGCGTATCTTGAGGGGCAGATTCATCATCGTCTTGCACACACCGTCCAGCCGGTAGCGGATCCTCATGATCCTCTCGTAGGGTTCGATGTGGATATCGCTCACCTTCATCTTGTAGGCCCTGATCAGGATACCGTTCACGAGCTTGATGATGGGGGCTTCCACCTCGCCGGACAGGATGTCCTCGTCGGAATCCTCAACCACCTCGACGTCGTCCACCGCCCCCTGAACCAGATTGTCGAATTCCTCCACATCGAGGATGGCGCCGGCCTCCATTTCACCCTCGAACCCCCCGATGTCGACGTCATCCAGGTTGAAATCGGTGGCGTCGATGTCCGCCCTGCCGCCTCCGAACCCGCCCGATTCGTAGTACTTCATGATGGCGTCCTCGATGGCGGTCTCGGATGCCACCACCGGCTCGACGTTGTATCCGGTCATGAACTTGATGTCGTCCAGCGCGAAGACGTTGGTCGGGTCGGCCATGGCAAGGGTCAGGGTGCCCCCGGTCCGGCTCACGGGAATGAGTTGGTACTTTTTGGCCGTTTTGGCGGGAATGAGCTTGATGATGTTCGGATCGATATCGAATTCGGCGAGGTTGATCGAAGGCACCCCGTACTGCTTGCTCAGGAAAGCCACGATCTCCGCCTCGCTCAGGATCTCCAGCTTGGCGAGGTTGTATCCCAACCGCCCGCCGGATTTCCCCTGCTCCTCCAGGGCCAATTTGAGCTGCTCCTCGTCGATCAGTTTGGCCCTGACGAGCATCTCACCAAGTCGTGCTGCCGACATGCGGGTCTTTTCCTCCTTCGGGCGAATCTGCCACGAGCGGCTATAGGCTATCTTTCAATGGGCGAATTTGTCAAGGTCCATGGCGGTGATATCCGGGTAATTCTCCGGTGGACCCGGCGGGAAGTCACAGGGGCACCTCCCCTATTCGAGAGAGATCGAAGGTTTTCTCGGCCCTCTCAACGTCCCGGGCGATCTGTTCGATCAGGGAACCCCTGTCGGGAAACGCTATTTCGTCCCGCAGTCTCGTCAGAAAGATGATGGTCACCTGCCTGCCGTACAGGTCCTCACGGACCCCGACGAGGTGGGCCTCCACGGTTCCCGTCCCGCTCCCGAAGGTCGGCCGGCTTCCGATATTCACCGCGGCAGGCCCCACCCTGTCATCGCAGGCGAACGCGGCACCGTAGACCCCCCGGGCAGGGAGGATCACACTCTCACAGGCGAGGTTGACGGTTGGGAACCCGAGCCTCCTTCCCCTGCCCTCCCCCCGCTCGACGGTGCCCCGGGCGAAGTGGGGACGTCCGAGGAGTTTTTCCGCCAGGCCGACATCTCCTTCCTGAAGGGCGCCCCTGATGCGCGTGGAGCTGACCGGAGACCCCTCAAGCATCTGAGCGCCGACCGAGGTGACCGAAAAACCCCGCTCACGGCCCATGGAAGACAGGCTGTCCATATCACCGACCCGATCCTTACCGAACCTCCATTCCTCGCCGGCGACGACCTCGGTGATGCCCAGGCTGTTGATCAGGACCCCGTCGACGAACTCTGCCGGCTCCATGCCGGCAAGCCGCCTGTCGAAGGGCAGGACCAGCGCCGCCTGGATACCGGCGCGGGCCATGAGGGCCAGCCGATCCTCCATTTTCATGATGATTCTCGGAGCGCTGTGCGGTCTGAGCCGGTTGGCGGGATGAACGCTGAAGGTCATGACCAGGCCGGGAACCCCTCTGGCAGCGGCGTTGGCGGCGGCCTGCTTGAGGATGGCCCCGTGCCCCAGGTGGACACCGTCAAAGTTGCCGACGGCCGCGACACAGCCCCGTTCGCGACCGTGGATCTCATCGAGGTTGCCGTAGATGCGCAAATCGAAATCCTTATATTAAATACAGTTCACAGTTCCCGGTTCCCGGTTCACAGTTGAGACCGCCGTGATTCGTGATTAGTGACTCGTGATTCGTAAATTCCAGTTCCCAGTTCCCGGTTCACGGTTCACAGCTGAAAAGCAGAACATTAGAGCATTAGAAATTAGAGATTAGTGATCAATCCAAAGTCCAAAGTCCAAAAAATGGTTCACAGTTTACAGTTTCCAGTTCACGGTTTGGAAAGAGCCGTGATTTGTGATTCGTAATTAGTGATTCGAAAAGACTGGTTCACAGTTCACAGTCACAGATTGCTTCACCTGAGTCCTGGTTCGCAATGACAGCCGCTTGTTCGCCCCCTCGCCCTATCTCCCCCTCACCCCCTCGTGTCCCCGCGTCTCCGTCCTCCCTCTGGACCCTGGCCTCTGGACTCTGGACTCATTTCCCCCCCCCGTCCCTTCACTCCGGAGCACCCAGCATGCGGATCTGGCTCCACTGGCCCTCCTCGGACCGGTAGAAGGTGGCGGGAAGGTGTTTCGCCTCCTCCAGAATGCCCGCCGCCCTGTCCAGGTCCTCCCACTGGAGGCGGATCGCCAGACCGCAGTCGCTGCTGACCTTCCTGGGTTTGAGAATAGTCCGGTGGGCAATACCCGCCCCCCTCAGGACCTGCTCGGCCTTGAGGGTCAGGTGGGTGGTGGGGAACACGACGAGGAGCTCGCCGGTCTTCATCGGGACCGCCTCGCCGCCAATCTCTCAACGCCCCGGACCAGGGAGAGGATATCGGAGTCGACATTGAAGATCCCCGGGCTGACCCTAATGGTCCCTTCGGGGTAGGTCCCGATGGTCCGGTGGGAGTGGGGCGAGCAGTGAAGCCCGACGCGCGTGACGATCCCCTCGGTCCTCTCCAGGTAGGTGCCCACCTCGGCCGGATCCATCCCCTCGACTGTGAAGGACAGGACCGCCACCTGACGGTCAGGCCGGCAGGGCCCGAACAGTCGCACCCCCCTTACCCCTGCCAGCCCCTCGATCAGGGTCCCCATCAGTCTGTTCTCGTGGGCCCGGATCGTGTCGATGCCCCTGTCCCCGATGAACCTGACTGCCTCCCCCAGGGCCACGATGCCGGGGATGTTGGGCGTCCCGCTCTCGTAACGGTCCGGCAGGGAGGTCGGCTGTCGAACCAGTGTCGATTCCCCGCCCGTGCCGCCCTCCATGAGGGGAACGGGGTCGGCTCCCTCCCCCACGTAGAGGATGCCCGTACCCTGCGGACCATAGAGGGATTTGTGTCCGGGGGCCGCCAGGAGATCGATTCCCGACCGGTCGACGTCGATGGGGAGGACGCCGGCGGACTGGGCCGCGTCGACGAGGAGGAGGGGCCTTGATCCCTCCCGGGCCGACAGCGCCTCGGCAATTTCTTCCACCGGCTGAATAGCGCCGGTGACGTTGGAGGCATGGGTGAGGATGATCATCCGGGTCCGGTCATCGATCTCGTCCAGGATCTGCGTTGCCTGAAGCTCCCCCGCTTCATCGGCAGTTACCCGGACGACCTCGACGTCCATCTCCTCCGCCGCCCTGGCCAGGGGGCGGGCCACCGAGTTGTGGTCCATGGAAGTGGTGATCACCCTGTCACCGGCCCTGACAAGCCCCCCTATGGCGAGGTTGAGAGCCGCCGTTGCGTTGAGGGTGAAGACCACCCGTGAGCTGTCCCTGGCGCCGATGAATTTCGCCACCTCTTCGCGGGCCTCGAAGATGGCCCTCTCGCTCTCGAGGGCTGGAGAACCGGCTCTGCCGGGGGCGGCGGAGAGTTCGGTTACGCCCCACATCAACCTGCCGATCACCGGTTCCGGTTTCGGCCAGCTCGTGGCGGCGTTGTTCATGTAGATGGTCCGCCGGGTCAAAGATCGTCCTCTTTACATTCGTGATGGCCGCACAGCATGTCGGGAGCGCCGAAATGACCCGTCACGTGGAAGGCAATCCCCCTGCACCCCCCTCTGCAGAGAGGGAGAACGTCACAGGATGAACAGACAGGAGGAAGGGAGCTGACGTCCCTCCTGATCCGGGTCCGGATCGGTTTTTCCCAGACATCCCTCAGGCTCTCCCGGCGAAGGCTGCCCATTCTGACCCGGAGGGAATCGCACGGGTAGACGTCTCCCGCCTCGTCAACGAAGACCAGGGCATTTGCCGCCTCGCAGCCGCCCGGCTCCGTGGTGCTCAGGCCCATGGTCTGGGAGAGGATAAAATCGTGGACCCTGATCCTCTCCTTGCCCAGCTCCTCAACCAGCCGCATCACGGTGTCGCGGTCAAGAGCGCCCGGTTCCCCGGGCAGGGGCAGCACGTCTTCTTTCCGCGCCGTGATATCATCTGCCCGTCTGTTTGGCAAGGTCACACCGAATCGATTCTTCGCCGCCAATTCAAGCATGACGGGCAGATCGGTCAGACGGCCGCGGACGGGAAGCCACCGGAAGGCTCCTCCCCACGGCGGAAGCCTTCCGGAGTGGAGTTCGGCCGCCTGCCTTGCTTCCTCAGGCCCGGTGACGGGAAACTCCCACCTGGCGACATCCGATCCAGACAGGCCGTCCCGGACCATCTTCCAGTCCTGCAGGACGACCACGAAGGATGCGTTGGGCCAGGGCAGCTCGAGGCCCGACAGCTCATCCGGCGAACACACTTCCAGTGTAACCGCCAGGGGCCCTGCCTCCCGGATCATGCCCGCGACCGGCGCCGGGTCGCAGCCCAGAAGCCGCCAGTGCACGCGCCAGGGCGAGTCGAAGCCCAGGTCAGCCATCCCGGTCCTCCTCCTCGATCCAGCAGTGGGGGTCAGGTTGATCGAAGGTGCCGGTCAGGGCGAAGACCCTGGCCGTGCACCCGCCCAGACAGGTTTTGTAACTCTCGCATCCGTCGCATTTTCCCTGGGGGGTTTTCGCACGCATGCTCTGGAGGACGGGGGAGTAGAACCAGATGTCATCGAGCTCATCCTCGAGGATGTTGCCTATAACGACGGGAATGAAACCGCATGGCGTCAGATCCCCGTTGGGCTTCAGGTGCAGGCTGAGCTTGCCGCAGGTGCTTCCGGGGACTGCTGTCCGGGGGTCGTGGCCGGGCACGGCCGCCATTATGGGATCGTCGAAGGAGATGGTGATGTCGTTGACGGCCCTCTGGATCTCGAGAGCACCGGCGTAGAACCGGCCCCACTCCTCGGGGCTCAGGTCCAGGCCTCCCATATTGGCGAGCCCCATTCCGGTGCATTTGTAGTTGTGCAGGTACAGCGTTTCTGCTCCGTGATCGCTGCACAGGGCGATCATCCCGTCCCAGTTGTTCACATTCAGACGGTTGACGACACAGGAGACGGTGGACGGAACGCCGGCCTCTCTCAGATGGTCCAGGGCGGCCAGGGCCCTGTCGAAACTGCCCGGCATGTTTCGAAACCGGTCGTGTACCTCCCGGACGGGGCTGTCGATGCTTATCCCCACACTGTGAAATCCGGCCCGGGCGATCTCGGCCGCCGCACGCCGTTCCAGGAGAAAGCCGTTGCTGTTCATCGTGACTTTCAGGCCCGCCCCCGACGCATAGGCGGCGACGTCGAAGAGGTTGCCGTAGACCAGGGGTTCGCCGCCGCCGAAGTTCACGAACATGACACCCTTCGCAGCCAGGAGGTCGGCGATCCGGAAGATCTCCTCCCGGGGCAGCCCCCCGTCGCCCAGATCCCGGCTGTAACAGTGGCTGCAGGAGAAGTTGCAGTCATAGGACAGGGACCAGTTGATGGTCAATGGAGCCGAGAGGAGGCCGTCATTCCTCTTCACGGATCAACCCCTTTCCGATCATGTCGGCGAGAAACTCGTCCAGGTCGCGGGAAAGCGTCTGCCGGTCCACCTCGAAGACCCCGAGCAGCTCGTCCAGGACCGCAGCCCTGTCCCGGGTTCCGTCGCAGAGTGTCCAGATCCGGCCGCCGAGGAGGTTGAGCTGATGCATCACGCCTCCGGCCAGGATGGTCACCGTCCCGAGCTCCATCACATCGGGGTCCTCCCCGAGTCGGTCAGGATCGGCCAGGACCTCCAGGGCTTTCTCCTCTCTGTGCTCCTCGACCCTCCACTGAACGGAGGGTGCACGGGTCAGGACAGCCAATGGTAACCTCCTGTAGGTTAATTATAGTTTACAGTTCACGGTTCACGGTTGGTGATTCAGTGATCCGTGACTGGTGATTCGTGATTAGTAAATTCCGGTTCACGGTTCACAATTATAGATTGCTTCACGCGGTTTCCTGTTCGCAATGACAGACTCCTTTTCGCTTGCCCTGCCTGCCGTGAGCTTGTCGAACGGAGCTTGTCGAAGGGCCCCATCGCCCCATCGCCCCCTCTCCCTATCGCCCCCTCGCCCCCTCGGGTAGGTCCTCGCGTCCGCTCTTCACCCTCTCTGGACTCTGGCCTCTGGCCTCTGGACTCTTTTCCCCCCTCGCCCCATCGCCCTGTCTCCCCCTCGGTCAATCCCTCCGGTAGGCCCTCGCGACGGCCAGGCAGAAGATCAGGCCCAGAAGAACCGCCGCCTTGCCGTGGGGCGTCGGCCCGGCCGAGGTGCTTGCGATCCCCCACTGGTGGACCACCCCCCCTCCCACGACCATGCCGAGGACGACCAATGCGGCGTCCGTGGCCCCCTCGCCGGCCAGGACGAGCTGTCGGAAGGGACAGCCCCCCGCCAGAACCGACGCGAAGCCGACCATGGCCATGCTGAGGAAATTCCAGAGATGGTCGGGATGGGATCCCGGCTGATCGAGGACCCCGACCCGGAGGAGGCCGAGGGCGGCGCTGAGCGCCACCGCAGAGAGGAGAAGAGAGGCCAGTCCCTTCATCAGCCCGGCGTCGCGGGCGAGGTAAAGATTGGTAAAGCTTCCCGTTACGCAGAATCGGGATCTCTGGGCCAGAGCCCCTATCAGGAGGCCGCTTATGAGGGCCAAAGCCACCGGTGCATGGCGGCTGCCGGGTCCCGTCACACTGGCCGTCAGGATGCCCGGCCGCAGGATCCATCCCGCGAACACGATGAAGGTCACCAGGGGCAGGAGATAACCCTGGAGCTTTCCCTGCTCGGCGCGGGTACCCCCCACGTCGACCCCCGCCCTCAGGTAGAAGACGCCGACCCATACCCCGGCACCCAGACCGGCCAGACCTCCCAGCGCGGTCAGGTCGCCGGCTGCGATACGGAGCATCATCTTGATGGGACACCCCATGAAAACGGAAGAGCCTACGATCAGGAAAACCCCGAGGAAAAAACCCATCAGGGGAAGACGGCCTGATCTGGCGCGGTGTTCCCTGCCGGCCATGGCCATCAGGAAGGCTCCGAGGACGAATCCGGCCAGTTCCGGCCTGAAATAGGCCATGCGGTCGTTGGCGTGCAGCTGAAGTCCCCCGGCGAGGTTCTCCACGAAGCAGGAGATACAGATCCCCGAATTGGCGGGGTTGCCCCAGTGGACCAGCGCCACGCCGAGGACACCCATGCTGGCTCCGGCGGCGGCGATGAGCAGGCTGTCCCCTTTCGCCCACTTCATTCGCACCCTCCCGCCAGGCGCCGTCTGAGGAAATAGACACCGTCAAGGGCATCCCTCTCTACCCTCTCCAGCCGGCCCGTCGCTCGTGCCCGGGTCAGGTCTGAGAAGGCCCTCTCCGCGATCCGGGCGATCCTGACGCCCATGTAGAGCGGGGATCGATCGTCCAGGTAGTCCGGCTGGAGCCTGACCGCCCGGGCGTAATCCAGAACGGCCCCGTACTCGTCACCGGCCGACTCACTGTGTCTTGCGGAAAGGGCCCAGACCTCGTGCCTCCCCGGAAAACGGGACTTGAGATCGGCCAGGGCGTCCTCCGGATCACCGTTTCCGTCCACCAGGTACCTGGCCCTGTCCAGGTCCTGGAGGAAGGACGGCCTGTCCAGGGAGGAGAGCTCCTGAGGGCGGGCGGCGGCGAGGCCATCGGCCCGGCCCGGCCCGCCGATCATCCCCGGGAGGTTGAGGAGGATCAGGGCGCAGGTCAGGACGGCTATGCCGGCCTCGGCCAGTCTGTCAGCGTGTTTGGACATTAGATAACCTATACCCTGTTCACGGTTCAACGAATCCAAAATCCAAAGTCCAAAATCCAAAAGGACAGTTCACAGTTCACGGTTGGCAAAGAGCCGTGATTAGTGATTTGTGATTCGTGATCAGTAAATTCCAGTTCACAGTTCACCGTTCACGGTTCACGGTTATAGATTGCTTCACGCGGGTGTCTGTTCGCAATGACAACCGCTTGTTCGCCCCCACGCCCCCTAGCCCCCTCTCCCCCGCGTGTGCCCGTGTACCCCGGTACCCGCGTTCCCGCGTCCGTTCGGCGCCCTATCGTTTTCTCTTTCTGTCCCAGAACCTCTCCTTCCGCTTGTCCCAGAAGCCGGGATCGGCCCTGGC
>CP070719.1:594578-652763 GCA_020350725.1 bacterium | reverse complement strand
GTGATTCGTGATTAGATTGCGAATCCAAAATCCAAAGTCCAAAAAAAAGTTCACGGTTCCCGGTTTGCGGTTGGTAAACCGCCGTGATTTGTGATTCGTGATTAGTGATTCGGAAACGAATCCAAAATCCAAAGTCCAAAAAGACAGTTCCCGGTTCACAGTTGAAAATCGCCGTGATCAGTGATTTGTGATTCGTGATTCGAAAAGACTCGTTCACAGTTCACGGTTCACAGTTGAAAACTGCCGTGATCAGTGATTCGTGATTCGTGATTAGTGATTCGCTTTCTTTCCGTGTCTCCGCGTCTGCGTGTCTCCGCGTCTGTTCCTCGCCCCCTCGCCCCCTCGCCCTATCTCCCCCTCTCCCCCTCGCAATTACTGTGGCTCTCTGCCTGCCCTGCCTGCCGTGAGCTTGTCGAACGGTGCCTGTCGAAGGGCCCCCTCGCCCTGTCGCCCCTCCGCCCCCTCGCATCCCTGTGTCCCCGTGTCTGGTGATGCACCTTCCATGTTCCAGGTAATAACTGTGAACCAGATTATCGCCCCCTCTGGACACTGGCCTCCGGACTCTGGACTCCTTTTCCCCCCTGCCCTACAGGTTGCCCGAGTCGGAGAACGAGTAATAGGAATCCGGTGTGAGGATCAGGTGGTCGAGAAAGCGAAACCCCATGAGGGCGCAGGCGCTGGAGATGCGGCCCGTGAGAGATCGGTCTTCGTAGGACGGGACCGGGTCACCGGACGGATGGTTGTGAAGGCAGATGATGCTGGCGGCCGAATACCGGACGGCCGGCCTGAGGATCTCGGAGGGATGGACGTGCACGGTATTGACGGATCCGATGGCCGCCGTGTGTTCTACCAGGATCCTGTTCCTGCTGTTAAGGGCCAGGACGACAAACTGTTCCTGGTCGCACATCCCAGGACGGTACCGGAAGAGTTCGAAGACGTCCCTGCTGCACGAGATAGACGGCCCCCCCTCCGATCCCTTTCCCAGATGCTCGAGAAGGCGGGGCAGGGAGAGGATGGCGGCGGCGCGTTTGGGACCCACCTGGCAGATCTCCATAAGCGTCGACCGGTCGGCGCGCAGGACCTGACTGAGGGGATAGCGGGCCAGCAGCTCCTCGGCCGCCCTTCGTCCCACGAGGGGCTGGAGAAGGACAATTTCCGTCTCTCTTGCGTGGTACCCGGCTTTCATATATCATGCCCTCTACGATTGACGCCGGGCCTCTCCCGGCCGCCCGTCCAGCGGGATACTGTGAAACCATCCGATCCGCTGGCCTGAAACCGTTTAATGCCATTCAAAATGAGTGCCACCGACAGCGCCTTCATCTGCCATTCCACATTTTTTTCCGTCCGGACCAGGGGGGAACTGGACATCGTCGATGTGAGTGAGGAGGTTTTCGCCCGGGTGGAAAGATCAGGCGTCGAAGATGGTTTCGCCCACCTGTTCGTTGCCGGGTCGACAGCCGCCCTGACCACTGTGGAGTTCGAATCAGGAGCGCTGTCCGACCTCAGGGCCGCCATCGAGAGGATCGCGCCCGAAGGGATCCACTACGACCATGACGCCCGGTGGGGGGACGGCAACGGGAGATCCCACGTCCGAGCGGCGGTGCTGGGTCCCTCCCTGACGGTTCCGGTGAGGGACGGTGGGCCCGTTCTGGGCACCTGGCAGCAGGTGATCCTGATCGAGCTTGATCTCAGGGCGCGGGACCGGGTCATCTATCTGACGGTCACCGGCGGAAAGCAGCAGCGGGCCGGAAAATCCGGATCATGAGGAGTCGGGACGACCTGAAGAACATCCTGCGGTTCGCCGTCGACCCGGATGCCCAGACAACCGGCGGCCGGATCACGTTGACTCTCCTGGACGTAGAGCAGATCATGGGAGAAGGCCGCCTCGACTCTTCCGGGCGGGCTTCCGAGAACGCGAGGCGGATCAAGCGACCGGCCCGGAGAGCGGCCGAAGAGGACCTTGGATGGTGGGACCTGGCCCAGGGTTCCTACTGGGTGGCGTATAACGAGAGGGTCGATGTTCCCGATGGGCATCTGCTGCTCATTCAGCCCCATGTCAGCCTGATGAAGAACGGGCTGTGGCACCCCACGGTGGCCGTCGAGGACTGGGACTCCCAGATGGAGGGCATGTTGCTCCTGGTGTCTTCCAGGGGGGTCATGGTGAGCGAAAATGCTCCCCTGTCGGTGGCCACGCTGGTAAGGTTGGGGTGAGCGTGGAGGTTGACAGAGGTTCGGTTTTCTGGTAATCGGTCGGAACCATGACGAGTCACTGCAGGAAAGAGATCCATATGTCTCTTGGTTGGTGGTGGGCCGAGCCCGCAGGGGAGGGTCCCGGCCGCTGATCCGATCTGTGTATTTTAGGTGATGGACGCCGCGGGTTCTCCCCGAGAACCCGCGGCTTTTTTGTGAAGGGGCCGCGGCTGAAACGGCCCCTTCGGCGTTGGACACCACGGGAGGTAAACCATGACATCACCGGCACCCGACAAGGCCGCAGAGCTCAGAATGAGGTGTGCCTACCAGGAGCTGTCCTACGATCTGGGCGAGATGCCGGATATCGATGCTGCTCTCGCGCCCATGGGAGCCATCGGCTTCCTCGAGAGCCGGGAGGGAACGGAGAAGTGGGCCAGGTACGGTGTCGCAGCAGCCCGTCCGATCCTGAAGGTTCACGGAAAGGAAGGCCGATATCGGCTCCATGACAGGCACGGGAATGCCACCGAGGGGACTTTCTCGGACCCCCTTGATCTCATGCGTTCCCTGAGTCCCTCCGGATATGTTCCCGCCGGCCTGTCCTCCTTCCGTTACGTGGGAGGGTGGCTGGGCTCGCTCGGGTACGAGACCTCGAGGCAATTTGAGGGCATCCGGCCCGCACCGCAGGATGATCTGGATCTGCCGGATTTTGCCTTCTTTCTGCCCTCTTTGATCGTCCTCAAGGATGCCGTCCAGAGGCGCCTGGTCCTCGTCGCCTGGGCCCTCGAGGATGAGGATCCCAACGATCTGCTGAGGGAAGCCGCACTCCGTCTCCAGGGGGTTGAGGGGTACCGGGGACCTGCACTCGGCAGCGTGGTGCGGACAGCGCGTTCTTCTTTTCCCAGGGAGGATTTCCTCAGGGCCGTGGGGCAGGCGAGACGGCTTATTACCGATGGGGAACTGATTCAGGTGGTCCTGTCACGGCGGTGGGAAGTGACGCCCCCCCCCGAACCGGAGGCGGTCTACGATGCCCTTTCCCGTCTGAACCCTTCACCCTATCATTTCTTCCTCCGCCTTCCCGGGGGTGTTCTTCTGGGCGCCTCCCCGGAACTCCTTGTCAGGAGGGAGATCGACACCCTGACGGTCCGACCCATCGCCGGGACGAGACGCCGGGGAAAAAATGAGGAGGAGGACAGGATCAACGCCGAGGACATGCTGGCCGATCCGAAGGAACGGGCCGAACATATCATGCTGGTCGATCTCGGGCGAAACGACCTGGGAAGCGTAGCAGCCCCCGGCAGCGTTGAAGTCACCCGTCGAATGGACGTCGAATACTATTCCCATGTCATGCACATGACATCGGAGGTGCGTTCCTATATTGCCTCCGGCAAGGACTCCTTCGACGTCCTCAGGAACTGTTTTCCGGCCGGGACGGTGTCGGGTGCCCCCAAGGTCAGAGCCATGCAGATTATTGCCGGCATGGAGCCGGTTGTGAGGGGCCCCTACGCCGGCGGGGTAGGCTATTTCGACGTTCGCGGCAATATGGACTTCTGTATCACCATACGCTCCGTCTTTTACGCCCACGGCCGGGCCTATGTTCAGGCGGGGGCGGGCATCGTTTACGATTCCGTCCCTGAGCGGGAGTACGACGAGATAGCGGCAAAAGCCCAGGCCATGTTCCGTGCCTTCGGTAACGTGGAGGGGAAGGACCGTGCTTAGTACTCAGTTCTCCGTTCCGAAATAATGCCAGAGAGGACAAACCCATGATCCTGATCATCGACAACTACGATTCCTTCACGTTCAATATCTACCAGGCCATGAGCACAATGGCATCCGATATCCGGGTGATCAGAAACGATCGGATTTCACCTGAGGAACTGGACGGGATGCCGCTTTCCCACCTGGTGATCTCACCGGGACCCGGAAGGCCGGAGGCGGCCGGCATCAGCAGGGAGGCCATCCGGAAAATGGCGGGAAAGGCACCGGTTCTGGGCGTCTGTCTCGGCCATCAGGCGGTCGGCGAGGTCTACGGCGCCGAGGTGGTCCACGCCGGGCGGATCATGCATGGTAAACCCTCCCTTATCGACCACAACGGTGAGGGGATCTTCCATGACCTGCCCAGGCCCCTCGAGGCCATCCGGTATCATTCCCTTGCCCTGAGGAGAGAATCCCTTCCGGAGGAA
Organism: bacterium; assembly: GCA_020350725.1. Taxonomy (GTDB): domain Bacteria; phylum BMS3Abin14; class BMS3Abin14; order BMS3Abin14; family BMS3Abin14. The sequence goes on along the minus strand of CP070719.1, from coordinate 648,393 downwards.
CTGGAGATCACGGCCGTAGCCGATGACGGAGAGATCATGGGTATTCGGCACAGGTCGCTTCAAGTCGAAGGGGTCCAATTTCATCCGGAATCCTTCGGCACCCTGGAGGGAGAGAGGATCTTCAGGAACTTCCTCAGGCTGAGCGGAGGTGTCCGTCATGTTACGTGAGATCCTGTCCCGTGTGGCAGCCGGCGAGACCCTGGACAGCGTCGCTGCGGCGGCCGCCGTCAACGTGATCATGGAGGGTAAAGCCACCCGTGCCCAGATAGGGTCCTTTCTCACGGCCCTGAAGGTCCGGGGGGAGACCGAAGAGGAGATCGCCGGAGCGGCGACCTCCCTCAGGGAGAGGGCGGTCCCCTTCCCGGCGACTGATCTGGACAACGCCCTGGACACCTGCGGTACCGGCGGCGACGAGGCAGGTACCGTCAACGTCTCCACCCTGGCCGCCATCGTGGCGGCGGGTGCCGGTGCCAAAGTGGCCAAACACGGAAACCGCTCTGTCTCCAGCCTGTGCGGGAGCGCGGATCTCCTTTCGGCACTCGGGATCAGGGCCGAGGTTCATCCCGGAATCGCCGCTCGCTGCCTCGACGAGACCGGATTTGCCTTTCTCTTCGCTCCCCTCTACCATCCGGCCATGAAGGAGGTCGCCCCCGTCCGCCAGGAGCTCGGTTTCAGGACCATATTCAACCTCATCGGCCCTCTCTGCAATCCCGCCGGCGTCAGGAGGCAGCTGCTGGGAGTCTTCAGCCGGGACCTCGTCCCCCTGATGGCAGGCGTCCTGGTCAGGTTGGGCACCCGCAGGGCTCTTGTTGTCGCCTCCGACGACGGTCTGGACGAGATATCCGTCTGTGCACCCAGTACCGTGGCCGAAGTCTACGAGGGGGGCAGAGTGGAGGTCAGGACCCTGGATCCGACCCGGTTCGGGTTCCCCCTCAGGGCATCCGGCGCTCTGAGGGGAGGGACTCCAGAGGAGAACGCCGCCATCTCCCTCGAGCTGTTGGATGGGGCCGAGGGAGCCGTACGGGAGGCGGTCATCCTCAACGCCGCAGCCGCCCTGGAGGTTTCCGGACGGGCCTCGGGTTTAGACGAGGGGATCGAGATGGCCGCCCGCTCCATCGACAGCGGCGCGGCGAGGAGGGTTCTGGACGGGGTCAGGATCATCACGCAGGAGCAGGACGCATGACTTCCGGTTTCCTGGGTCAGGCCGGCAGAGCGGCCGTCGCAAACGTCAGGAGGTGGAAGGAGCAGAATCTCCTGTCCGGAGAGCCGGTCAGGGATCGGCGTCCCCGTTTTCTGCCGCCTGACGGCTCCGGGTGCGGTGTGATCGCCGAGATCAAGCTGAGGAGCCCGTCCAGGGGGGATCTCATGGCCGAAACGGAGGCGTCCGGCCTCCTTGATGCCTACGTGTCAGCGGGAGCCGAATGCGTCAGTGTGGTGGTGGAGGAACAGCACTTCGGAGGGTCACCGGAGCTGTTCCGCAAGATTGCCGGCGGCTGTGAACTTCCCCTCCTGTGGAAGGATTTCGTCGTCGATCCCTTCCAGGCCCGGCTGGCGGCCCACCTGGGAGCCTCCGGCATCCTGATCATCACCGGCCTGCAGGGCCCGGACGGACTGAGGGACCTGATAGCTGTCAGCCGCGACCAGGGGCTGCGTCCCCTGGTGGAGATACACAGTGAAGAGGAATTGGATACGGCCCTGACAGCCGGGGCTGATCTGGTGGGGATAAACAACCGCAACCTTGTGACTCTCGAGGTCGATCTCTCCCTTTCCGAGAGCATCGCCCCTTCCCGGCTGGGGGGTGTCCAGGCCGTGGCCGAGAGCGGCATGAGAGGCCCCGAGGAGGTAAGAAAAATGGCGGATATGGGATACCGGGCGGTGCTCGTCGGTGAGTCCCTCGTGACAGCCCGGCATCCAGACCTGGTCCTCGCCTCGATGGTGGAAGCCGGGAGGCCGCGGTGAACCCGTCCCTCAAGGTAAAGATATGCGGACTCACCAGTGAGCGGGATGCCCTTGACGCGTGTTGTCTGGGAGCCGACATACTGGGATTCAATCTCGTACCGGTCAGCAAGAGGTACGTTGATCCGTACACGGTTCGACATATCATCCAGTGCCTTCCCCCGTTTGTCACCAGGGTCGGAATCTTCGCCGATGAGGAACTGTCCGTGGTAAACGACCTGACGTCCTTCCTCGGGCTGGATGCGGTTCAGCTTCACGGCCACGAGGAGGCCGATTACTGCCTCCGGGTGAGAGCACCGGTCATCAAGGCGGTTCGCGTTGGGGGTCGGGAAGACCTGGAGGGGCTCCATCGGTTTCGGGTGGCCGCTTTCCTCCTGGACGCCAGGGTCGAGGGGGAACTGGGGGGGACGGGAAGGACATTTCCCTGGGAAATAGCGGAGGATTTCTGCCGGGAGAACAGGGTGATCGTCGCCGGGGGGCTGAGGCCCGACAATGTCGGGGAGGTCATCCGGACCCTGGTTCCGTGCGGGGTTGACGCCGCCTCAGGGGTCGAGTCAGCCCCGGGCGTCAAGGATCCGCAGCTCGTGGAAGAATTTATCAGGGCGGCACGGGACGCTGCCCTGGGTAACGGAGGTTGCGATGACATCGCCTGTTAGGGAGCCCGATGCCAGGGGATTTTTCGGGACCTTCGGCGGCCGCTACATGCCCGAGGTCCTGATGCCGGCCCTCGAAGAGCTGGGGAAGGCCTTCGAAGAGGTCCGGGGGAACGCCGCATTTCAGGGGGAACTGCGGACGGTCATGGAGGAATACTCGGGGCGTCCGACCCCCCTCACCGCCTGCCGGCGGTACGCCGGGGCCGGAGAGGACTTCGTCCTGGAGTTGAAGCGGGAAGACCTGAACCATACAGGTGCTCACAAGATCAACAACACCCTCGGCCAGGTCATGCTTGCGGTGAGGATGGGCAAGACCCGGATCATCGCCGAGACGGGAGCGGGACAGCACGGCGTGGCCACTGCAACGGCGGCGGCGCTCTTCGGCTTGCCCTGTGTCGTCTACATGGGGGTGGAGGATATACGCCGCCAGGCCCTCAACGTGGAGAGGATGAAGCTCCTCGGAGCGGAGGTTTTTCCCGTCGACCAGGGTGCGGGGACCCTCAAGGACGCGGTGAACGAGGCCATGAGGGACTGGGTCCGCAATGTGGGAGGAACCTTCTACGTTCTGGGATCGGCGGTGGGCCCGCATCCCTATCCCGTCATGGTCCGTACCTTTCAGTCCGTGATCGGAATCGAGGCCCGGGAGCAATTCACTCAACGGCACGGGACGCTGCCGGATCTTCTGGTGGCCTGTGTCGGGGGCGGCAGCAACGCGGCCGGACTCTTCCATCCCTTTCTTGACACCTCGGTTCAGATGGTGGGAATAGAGGCCGGGGGGACCGGGGACGATCCCGGCCGGCACGGATCCTCCCTGGGACTGGGCAGCCCGGGCATCTTTCACGGAAGCCTCAGCTACGTCCTCCAGAACGACGACGGTCAGATCGTCACCGCCCATTCCGTGTCCGCAGGCCTCGACTACCCGGGGGTCGGGCCGGAGCACAGCCAGTGGAAGGAATCCGGGTCAGTCGCCTACTATCGGGTCAGCGACGGAGAAGCCCTGGAGGCTACCCGCGGGTTCACCCGGGATGAGGGTATTCTGCCCGCCCTCGAGGCGGCCCATGCCCTGGCATGGATCTTCAGGGAAAGGGAAGGGCTGGCAGGGAAAAAGGTCCTCATGTGCCTGTCCGGCAGGGGGGACAAGGACATGGAGACCCTGCTCGAGGGGAGGGTGTGAGCGGTGGACCGTCTTGACAGGACCTTCAGGGAGCCCGGGAAAAAGCTCATCATCTATTTGACGGCCGGTTACCCGTCACCGGGGGCCGATGAGGAGCTGGCCCACTGCGCCATCGAGGCCGGTGCGGACATCCTCGAACTCGGGTTTCCTTTCTCCGACCCTGTTGCCGACGGGCCCCTCATCCAGGAAGCCTCCAGGGTAGCGCTGGAGAACGGAATGTCCCTCAGGGGGACCCTCGCCCTCGCCGGACGGATCCGAAAACGAAAGGATACCCCCCTCATCCTCATGGGCTACGTCAACCCGGTCTACCGCATGGGATACGGAACTTTCTCGCAAAGGGCTGCCGATGAGGGTGTGGACGGTATCATCGTTCCCGACCTTCCCATGGAAGAATCGGGGCCGCTGAAGGGCGATCTGCACAGGGCGGGGATCTCCCTCATTCCCATGGCTGCACCCACCACGCCCCCGGCGAGGGTGGAAAGACTCCTGTCCTCAGGTTCCGGGTTCCTCTACCTGGTGTCCATGACTGGTCTGACGGGTGACGCCATAGCGTCCAGTGCCGACTGGAAACCCGTAGCGGCTTCCGCCAGAGACATGGGCAAGCTGCCGGTCTGCCTCGGCTTTGGAATACGGCACGGCCGGGACGCGGCCGAGGTTGTCGGTGACGTTAACGGCGTGGTGGTCGGATCGGCAGTGACCAGAGTGATCATGGAGGCCGGAAGCCCGGATGCCGCCCTCCGGTCGGTGGATGAACTGATCAGGGAACTGGCATCCGCCGTAAATTCGGGGTAAGTTTGTTTCAGGAGCCGTAAGCCGGGAGCAAGGAGACTCAAGGTAGGGAGAAAGGCAAGACGGAGACCAGTTCCAGGGTTTTGATTCTGGACCCTTGAATTCATCGGAGGGATCGCCATGAAGACATTCACCAGGGAAGAGCTGGCCAAATTCGACGGACTCGAGGGCCGCAAGCCCTACGTGGCCTATCTGGGCAAAGTCTATGACATGACGGGCATGGCCGAGTCGGAACACGGGGATCATTTCGGCCACCCCTTCGGCCTGGACCTCACCGACGAGATGGACGAAGCCCCGCATGGGGACAACGTCATCTTTGAATATCCGGTGGTGGGAACATATAAAGGATAGTCCAGAGTCCAGAGTCCAGAGTTCAGAGAGAGCCGTTCCGCGTGCTAGGTTTGAACCGTGAACCGTCCTTTTGGATCTGGGACTTTGGATTTTGGATCCAATACCGAATCACAAATCACTCATCCCGGCGGTTTGCCAACCGGGAACCGTGAACCGAAAACCAGTTCTTCACCCCCCTTAATATCCTCCCCTATCTGTGCTAGATTGAACCGTGTATAGGAACAGAACGGCCACTTCCCTCAGGAGAAAAAGCTATGAATAGGACCTTCTGTCTGGTGTTGGCGTTTTTAATCGTTCTGGCTCTTCCCGGAGCCGGCCTGGCGCAGGCCAAGACCGCGACAATTTACGGTTATGAAAAGGCCGAGTTCGTCACCGGTACAGTGAGCATTTCGGCTGACGGCAGCCTTGTCATGGTGCGGGATCTTCACAGCGTATATGATCAGCTTATCGAACTGCATCTGTCGAAGGGATTCGACCAGGCCAAGGGCGTCATGGTCGGCCAGATCCTTCCCGGTTCGGCGGGAAACATGAGCTTCGACGCGCCGCCGGCGACCTTACCTGGAATGGACACCGTTCTCTTCGTTGTCCCCGGCTGGTCCGTGCCGGTGGCCGTCGGCCTCCTGAGGTAGCCACTGCCTGAAAGGAGCCTTCCTGAGGCGGTGCCATGATCGAATCAGGAATATACGTCCGCTCGGATGTGGACACTCTCGCCCAATTCTTAACCGAATTCCTTCCCCGGCTGGGCTTCGACCTGTCGGTGGACAGGGAACTCCCGTCAGCCGGGAGTCATGGTGATCGGATCGACCTGACGGTCGGGCCCTGGTCGGAGGACTGGTGCCGTATACTTGTCCGAGGGAACGACGACCGGATCAGGCCCCTCCTCGAGGAGCTTGTGGACAGCCCGGCTGTCCTCGAGGTCGTCTACTGCCACTTTGAACCCAAGGCCTGCCAGTATTCCTACCACCTGTATCGTGGAGACCGGCTCGTGGAGAGCTTCGCAAGCGGGGGACCCGGCCTGGGTTCGGTCTCATTTCAGTCCGAACTGAGGAATGTTCCCCTTCAGAGGATCCTGGATGCCCGGCGGTTCACCCTGGAATCCATCCGTTCTTTCGGGATGGCTGTCGTTCCCGCCGGGGATCACCGGCATGGCAAGCAGGTCGAGATCACCGCAATTCCCCGCAGACGGTCCGTTCTCCGGCGGGTGGTTCAGGCTCTGCGCGGATAGGGCCTGGAGCGGCGGATAGCCCTCTGGGCCGGCAGGACCTGACTGCACGGTCATATCCCTTGCGAAGTGGAGCAGTCGAGGTATACTTTCCGTAAGGCTGCCCAGGAGAGCCGTTAACCGTTAAGCGTGGAATACCGGTTCTCCGCTCCCGGCACAGTTCCCCTCCTTACCAAGCGGCCACCGACTGTGTTAGGAGTCCATCACGGGGCAGCCTTATCCTTTGCCCGATGCGGGATCCTGGACCATCATGTCTGTCCAGCGCCCAGAGCGTAATACAGTTTCAGGTTTTAACCCTGAGCAGGAAACCGGAAACCGCGAACTGTTTTTTCGCTTTCCCCTTGCCGTAGAATCCCCGTCATAATATCCTACGCGGGTCATTCCTTGAATCCACGGAGGGATCTGTATGGAACCGAAACCGGTCTTCGTCGGCGGCAGATGGATCACCACAAAAAACGTCCAGGTCGTGAAGAGTCCATACGACGGAAGAGAGGCCGGGTCCTGCTGTCTTGCCGGAGACCAGGAGATGGAGCTTGCCCTCGAGGCGGCGGCCCGCGCCTCAAACGAGACGCCCAGGCTTCCGACCCACCTCAGGAGCGCGATATGCTCAGATGCCGCGAAGGCCATCGCGTCGAGATCCGATGATTTCGCCGACCTGATCACCGCCGAGACGGGAAAGCCCATAAAACTGTCCCGCGGAGAGGTGGGCCGAGCGGTGATTACCTTCCAGCTTGCCGCCGAGGCCGCCCATGACGCGCTGGGAGAGGTTTTGCCTGCGGATGCGGAAGCGCGCACCGAAGGTTATCTGGCGCTGGCCGTCCGCGTGCCCCGCGGGCCGGTGGCGGCGATCTCGCCCTTCAATTTTCCCCTCAACCTTGTCGCCCACAAAGTAGCCCCTGCCCTGGCAGCGGGATGCCCGATCGTGCTTAAGCCTCCTCCTCAGGCTCCGCTGACCTCCCTGCTCCTGGCGGAAGTCCTTGAGGATTGCGGCATCCCGGGCGGATTTCTGAGCGTCCTTCCCTGCGAAGTGGCTGTCGCCGAGAGGATGGTAACCGACGACCGGATCAGGACACTGAGTTTCACAGGCAGCGCGAAAGTGGGTTGGAACCTGAGAAACGCCGCCGACCGAAAACACGTTCTGCTCGAACTGGGGGGCAACGCCGCGGCGATCGTTCACGGGGACGCCGACCTCCCGTGGGCCGTTTCCCGCCTGGCAATGGGGGCGTTTGCCCATGCAGGACAGGTTTGCATATCGGTCCAGAGGATCTTCGTCCAGGACGACATCTACGATCGCTTCAAGGACGCTTTCCTGGAGGAGGCGGCGCGGGTGCCGACCGGCGACCCATGGGATCCGGATACTTTGGTGGGTCCGGTCATCGATTCAGCCTCGGCAGACCGGGTGACGGCATGGGTGAATGAGGCAGAGGAGGCAGGTTCCTCGGTTCATTCCTTCGGTGAGCGGCAGGGGAATCTTCTTCCCCTCTATGTGATCGACAACGCTTCGCCCTCGATAAGGGTCTCGTGTGAAGAGGTGTTCGGCCCGGTTGTGGCGCTCTACAGGTACAGCGATTTCCGCGAAGCCCTCAATGAGGTCAACAGAGGTGTGTATGGCCTTCAGGCGGGAATCTTCACCTCGGACATAGGCCTTGCCTTCGAGGCGGTGTGGAGACTGGACGTGGGAGGGGTCATCGTTAACGATTTCCCCACCTTCCGGGTGGACAGCACACCCTACGGCGGCACCAAGGATTCCGGTATGGGGCGGGAGGGAGTCCGGTACGCCGTGGAGGAGATGAGCGAATACAGAACGGTCATTTTCCGGGGGGGGTTGCCGACTCCGCAGTGAACCGCTTCCGGAAGGGTGCTCGACGATCCGGACTGAACGCCCGGACCGGTACCATCGGCCGCTCCGGCCGGGGCAGCCATCGGGGGAACTGACGCAATGGGTGAGGATGTGGAACAGAAGGGATTGGCGGTGGCGGCAAGGACCGGTGCCGACAATCGTTTCAGGCTGGACCGGGTCCGGATCGTCCTCTGCCGCCCGCGGTACGGGGGCAACATCGGTTCGTCGGCACGGGCTGTAAAGAACATGGGTCTGGGAGGCATGATCATCTCGACAGCGGACGACTTCGCACTGGCCGAGGCCCGCATGATGGCCGCGTCGGCGGGAGATGTTCTCGAATCAGCGGTTATAAACGATTCCCTTGAAGGCGCCCTGGACGGCTTTGACATCGTCCTCGGAACCTCCAGGCGGGTCAAGAGCAGCAGACAGAGGATCATGACACCGCAGGAGGCTGCTCTCCTCCTGGTGAGGGAACTCGGCGGCGGCCGGGCTGCCCTCGTTTTCGGACCCGAGGATTCAGGTCTGACAGCCCAGGAGCTTTCCCTGTGCCACGGGGTGATCTCCATTCCGGCCGACGAGAGATGCCCTTCCCTGAACCTGTCCCACGCGGTAATGGTGGTCGCCTACGAATTGAGAAGGACCCTCTCGCCGGGGGAGGACCAGGTACGATCCTTCGGGGGTCCCTCGGCCGGTGAGTACTCCGGCACGCTCCAGCAGGTGGAATCGGTCCTTGACAGGACCGGGTTTTTTATCAGAAACCCCAGGGAACGGGTTATGTTACACTTGAGGGAGATTTTTTCCCGGGGTATCCGTACATCCCAGGACGCCAGGATCGTCCGCGGCATCTTCAGAAGGATCGCCTGGGTCGTAAAGCAGGAGCGCCAGGCAGACTGAGGGAGACAGATTATGTCCTTGCGTGCTTTCAGATTCTCTACCGCCGCTTTTCTGGCGGTGACCCTTCTGGTGGTAAGGCCTCAGCCCTCTTCGGCCGTGACCGTGGCCCCCGGTGACAGGGCCCCCCTTTTCAAGACACGGACCCTGGAGGGAGGCACTTTTGACCTGAGAGAGCACCTGGGGCGAAATGTGGTTCTCCTTAACTTCTGGTCTGTTTTTTGCCGGGACTGCCTCAGCCGGATCGAGGCGCTCAACAAGATCAATGACCTGTTCCAGAAGCGGAACTTCGAGCTGGTGGGGATCGCCGGGGACCCTCCCACCGACCGGATGCTGACCCAGGTCAAGAAGTACGCCGCCAAGATGCACTTCGCCGTCATCCTCGACCCCGAGCTCGACATCTACCAGAGCTACGGTGTCGAGATCATCCCCTTTGCCGTCCTTGTGGACAAGGACGGAAAGGTGGTCATGGCCATCGAAAGCCTCGATCCCGAGCCCCTCAAATCCATATCCGATGCCATCGACCGCCTGACCAAGGAATGATCCCTTGACCGGACCCACCTTTTTCCTGGTCAAGATCGCCGTGTCGGCCCTGGTCATCGCCGGTGTGAGCGAGCTGGCAAAGAGAATGCCTTCCCTGGGCGGCCTCATCGCCGCCATGCCCCTGACCACACTGCTGACCCTGATATGGCTCTACGCCGACACAAGGGACTATCAGCTGGCCGCTACGTTCACAAAATCCGTTCTGTTCGCCATCATCCCCACGATCTTCTTCTTTATTGCGGCCCTGTACCTCTTCCGCCGAGGAATCCCCTTTGTCTGGATCCTGATCCTGAGTTTCGCGGTATTTGCCGCTGCGGCGGGCGTCCATCAGACCTATTTGCCGGACAGATTTCGATGACCAGCGGCAACCGGCCCAGAAATCCGTTTCCCACAGCCGATGTCATCATTGAACTCGACGACGGGGGCATTGTGCTGATCAAACGCAAGAACCCTCCTCCCGGTTGGGCCATACCGGGAGGGTTCGTCGACTACGGTGAAACGGTGGAGAGGGCAGCCGTGAGGGAGGCCAGGGAGGAGACCGGGCTCGATGTTGAGCTGACCAGGCTGCTGGGAGTCTACTCCGACCCCGACCGAGATCCCCGTTTCCACACCATCTCCACCGTTTTCGTGGGCCGGGCGTCCGGAACCCCGGTGGGTGCCGACGACGCCGTCGAGGCCGGTGCCTTTACCCGGGGCAACCTTCCCGAACAGATCGCTTTCGACCACAGAAAGATCCTGGAAGATTATTTCCGGTCGATCGATTAGGGACAGATCCACGGACCGGGAGGCCGCATTGAAAACGCGGACGAGGTAGGTCGAATCATCCCTCGCCCTGCGACCCGTCCCGTCCCGTCCGGTCCTTACTTCATGGTCGGGATCTTCCCGTCCCAGTGCGCCGCGGGGCATCTCGATACAACCAGGAGAAGGCGGACGAGGCTGCGAAGGAATATGGTGGGCGACAACACGGAGCGTCAGATAAGAAGGATGCTGACCGGGCAGAGGGTTGGTGTCCTGGCCACAAGCCAGGAGGGATCGCCCCATGTCTGTCTCATCGCCTTTGCCGCCACACCGGACCTGAGCCGAATCGTATTTGCCACCTCAAGATCTACCCGGAAGTACGCCAATATCATCCGGGACGCCGGGGTAACCCTTCTGGTGGACGACCGGGCGAACCGGGAAGAGGATTTCCACAGAGCAGCCGCGGTAACCGCTCACGGTACAGCACGGGAGATCGCCGGCGAGGGGGAGGGAGAACGGCGTCTCTTTCTGGAGAAGCATCCCTACCTGGGGGACTTCGTCGCTTCCCCGACCTGCGCCCTGTTCGAGATCCAGGTCCAGCGTTACTTTCTGGTGAGCCGGTTTCAGAACGTGGTCGAATTCAAGGTGCCGCGGTGAACCTGCTTCGGGATCTCTCCCGCCTCAAACAGGAGGACACCTCATCATGTGGAGGCAAGGCTGTGGCCCTTTCCCGCCTCAAAGGAGCAGGCCTTGCGGTCCCCGACGGCGTGTGTTTGACGGTTGCGGCCTACGCCAGGTACTTTCAGCAGCCCGGCGTCAAAGAGAGGATTCTGCTGGAGCTATATCGGAAGAGGGCGAAGGATCTGCGCTGGGAGGAGATCTGGGACGCCGCGCATCGAATACGGAATGTCTTTCTCAGTGTACCGATCCCTCCTGAAATGCATGATGGTCTCCTCCAGCAGCTCGAGGAGCGCTTCGGCAGTGCTCCGGTTGTGGTGCGCTCCTCATCCCCCCAGGAAGATTCCGAGAAAGCATCCTTTGCCGGCCTGCACGATTCCTATGTCAACATAAGGGGAGCGGAGGCGGTCCTCGACCACGTCCGGATGGTCTGGGCCTCTCTCTGGTCCGACAGGGCACTGCTCTACCGGAAGGAGCTTGGCCTGGCGATGGATCGGAGCAGTATGGCCGTGGTGATCCAGGAGCTTCTGTCCGGCGACTGCTCCGGCGTGGCCTTCGGGGTCAGCCCGGTGGACGAGAGCCTCGGGGTCATCGAGGCGGTATACGGCCTCAACCAGGGCCTGGTAGAGGGTTCGGTGGTCCCGGACAGATGGACCATAGCGAGGGGGACGGGGGAGATCTCGGCCTTTCAGCCGGCCGAGAGGAAGGACGCCCTGCGGCCAGGCCCCCAGGGGGTCGCTTCGAGGCCGCTTGACGGAGCCCAGAGACAATCCCCTCCCCTGGACGAGGAGGGTGTGAGCTCGGTATGGGAGATGGTTCTGAGCGCCGAACGGGTCTTCGGTTCCCCGCAGGATGTGGAGTGGACCCGATGCGACGGCCGGATTTACCTCCTGCAGTCGAGACCTGTTACCGCCCGGCGAAGAGGCGAGGAGGACGACGAACGGGTCAGATACTTCAAACTGAGCAGGAGCTTCGACAACCTCCGGAGCCTCAGGACAGCAATCGAGGAGATCCATCTTCCGGAGATGGAGAGGACTGCCGCCGAGATGTCCTCGGTCGCCCTGGAACAGATGGGGGACCGTGATCTGGCGGAGGAGATCCACCGGCGGAAATTGGTGCACGACCATTGGGTCGGGGTCTATTGGGACCAGTTTATCCCCATGGCCCACGGCGTCCGTCTGTTCGGTCAGGTGTTCAACCAGGTCATGAGACCTCGGGATCCCTACCGTTTTGTGGATCTGCTGCGGGATACGCCCATGATGAGCCTGGAGAGGGATCGTCTTCTCAGGCATTTGGCTGACATGGTCCGAGGGGATCCCGACCTGAGATCGGAACTGGACAGAGGCCGCATCCCGGGTGATCATTCCGGCTTTAACCGGGTCATGCAACGGCTGCTGGAGGCCTTTGGAGATCTCACCTGGCAGGGGGTGAGGTTGGTCGACTCGCAGGCGGAGATCATCGCCCTGGTCCGGCAGCTTGCCGACGAACCGGCGAAGAGGGAGAGGGAATCGGACAGGGATGCGAAAAGCCTGGCCGAGGAATTCGTGGCCGGGTTCGAGATCAACCGGCAGCCTTATGCCCGGGAACTCCTGGATCTGGCCCGGGCCAGCTGGAGGCTTCGAGACGACGACAACATCTACCTGGGCAGGATCGAGGGACAGCTGAGGGCGGCCGTCTCCGAGGGGGTGGACAGGATCCTGGCGAAGGGTATCCAGGTGCCGCAACCGCCGGATCCCGGCGAGGTGGCCAAAGCCCTCCGGGACCCGGGATACCGACCCAGGACCATCCGGTCCGATACCGCTGTCGGCGCCGGCCGGGTGGTTCCCAGGCAGATTGTGGGACAGCCGGCCGGCCGTGGTGTGGTCCGGGGGACAGCCCGGGTGGTGACGGGTTTCAGCGACCTTTCCCATTTCAGCAGGGGCGAGATCCTGGTCTGCGACACGCTGGACCCGAACATGACACTGTTCGTGGCCCTGGCCGGAGGAATCGTCGAGCGTCGGGGGGGCATGTTGATCCACAGCGCCATCATCGCCCGGGAATACGGCATCCCCTGCGTCAACGGTGTTCCCGACGCCGCTTCCATTATCCGAACCGGTGATGACATCACCGTGGACGGATACCTGGGCATCGTCGTCGTCCACGGCGGAGCCGCGGATCGTGGATCCGGGATGGATCCAGGTCCGGGAGGCCGCAGGCAGCAGGAAGAGGCGGTACCAATGGGGCCTTGAAATACACCGGGAAGGCCGGCAGCCCGTGAGTAGAAACTACCCACCCGGCCCATTTCCATGCGGATAGAAAGGTAACACTCCCGGGGCGAAACCCCTTCCCTGCTTTCATCGCTTCCGCTTATTTTCAATTTAAAATCAGTATGTTGCATTGGATATGCCGGATCTTGCCTCGGTTGGCACGGCCCATGCTGTTCCCATAGGCAAATGGGCAATTGGGCCCTCATCAGATGCAGGCCGAAAGGCAGAGACAATAGGAGGCAACAGCAATGAAAGGGAAAGCAATTCTGGTTACGGTCGTCAGCCTGACCATCCTGGCCGCCGGCGCCGGCCTCGTGCAGGCCCACGGCGGTTGGGGGCGCGGCATGATGGGTTACGATCGCGGCTACGGTCCGGGTGGGTACGGGTGCGAGGGACCCCGCTACGGGGACTGTGACTCCGGTGGACGCCGGTGGGAGGATAGGCGCGCCCTGGATGCCAACATCACCATGGAGGAGGCCAGGCATCTGGTCGAGTCCCGGGTCAGCCGTAATCCCTACCTCACCCTAGGCGAGGTCACCGAGAACGAGGACGGTTACGAGGTTCAGGTCGTCACCAAAAAGGGAGGCGAGCTGGTCAACCGGATCCAGGTTGAGAAAAACACCGGCCGCGTGTACCGCATTTTCGAGTAGAAAGGACCGAACAGGATGGCAAGAAGGAGGAGGCTGTAAATCCTCCTCCTTCCTTTTTCCCCGACCCGCACTCCCCTCCGCCCCTCCAGGCCCTTATCTCTAATTTCTAATCTCTGATCTCCATCCCCCTGTCTCCACCCAGCACTTTCCCCTTTCAACGGCAAATCGATTGGTGGTAGCGTGTGGTCGTTCCCATAAGGGGATCGCCGGAGGCAGAGAAGGGATCCATTGAACGGCAAAGACCGCCTGACGGCTCCAGCCATGTTGACCCTCGTCGCTCTGTGCACGATCTGGGGTGTCAATATGGTGGCCATAAAGATCTCAAACAGAGGCCTGGCGCCCGCGACGGCCGCCGCCTTGAGGTCCGCAGTCGCATCCGCCCTGTTGATGGTCTGGATGAGGCGCCGGGGCATTCCCCTCTTTCATCGAGGTAAAGTCGCTCTCTGGGGCGGTTGGGCGGGGATCCTCTTCGGTCTGGAATTCCTCCTTCTCTACGCAGGTCTGGACCGGACCTCGGCGTCCAGGGGGGTCGTGCTGCTCTACACTTCTCCTTTTTTCGTCGCCGCCGGGGCCCATTTTTACCTTCCGGGGGATCGCCTCACATGGAGAAAAACCCTCGGCCTCCTTCTCGCCTTCGCCGGTGTGTCGGCCGTTATGGGCCAGCACGCGTTGACCTTCGATGCAGAGACGATCGCGGGCGATACTCTGGCTATCGGAGCAGGCGCCGCCTGGGGTCTCACCACCCTGGTCATCAAGAAACACCTGGCGGGCAGGATCGAGGCAATACAGAGTCTCCACTATCAGCTCTTTTTCTCCCTGTTCCTTCTCGTACCGGCGGCGATCATTCTGGAGCCAAGACCTATCCTCGATTTCACCGCCGGCACCGCTCTGGCCCTCGGATATCAGTGCATCGTCGTCGCTCTTTTCAGTTACCTCACCTGGTTCGTGCTTATACACCGTTACCCGGCCAGCCGGGTGGCATCTTTCAGTTTTTTCGCCCCGGTCATGGGGGTCCTGGCAGGCGGCCTCCTCCTCAACGAATCCTGGCCGCCGGCCCTTCTCTTCGGTCTGGCGGGTGTCGCGGCGGGCATATTTTTTGTGAACCGGTAAAAACAGTACCCGATGCCCTGCGGCGGGGTATCGATAGTCAGGAAGACAGGGATCAGGAGGCGGCGTTGGCCGTGCAATGGCGGGAGGGGCGAAGGAGAGCAATACGGAAAGAGCAAGTTTTTTAATAACCGGTAAAGGAGAAAAAATGTCCGATTTTTCCGATTCCAACTGGGCCGATTCGCAGTTCGCTCAGGAGTACCTGGATCACGCCGAGACCTATGTTCCGTTCCGCAGGGAGATGATGGAGACGGTACGATCCTTCTGCTCCGCATTTCTGTCATCCACCGATAAACCGAGGATCCTCGATCTGGGGTGCGGCGACGGGATAATGACCTCAATCGTTCTCAGCACCTGCCCTGAGGCGGTTCCCACTCTGGTCGACGGCTCGCAGGACATGCTGGACAGGGCCGCAGAGAGGTTTACCGGCCGGACGGAGTTTTCCTATATCCGGGCGACGTTTCAGGAACTGGCGGAGGAGCAGGTGCTGAAGGACACTTACGATTTTGCCATATCATCCCTCGCCATTCACCATCTGCCCCGCCCCGACAAGGAATCTCTTTATCGATACCTTTACAGTCATCTCGGGCCCGGAGGGCATTTTCTCAATCTCGACGTGGTGCTTGCTCCCGATGACGAGCTCGAGAGCTGGTACATGGAACTCTGGCGGGCCTGGGTCGACAGGCAGCGCCGTGAGGGCGTCACCGACAGGGATTTCTCGGACATCACACGGCGCTATCAGGACAATCCGGACAATGTTCCGGACACCCTTGACTTTCAGCTGGACGCCCTGCGGCGGGTCGGTTTCAGGCAGGTGGACTGCTATTACAAATACGGGGTGTTCGTGATCTTCGGGGGCCGGAAGCCGGCGTAGACCTTTTCAGCCAGCGGGATCATGGAGTCAGGCGGCGGGAGATTGTAATAAACCCGAAACTGATTCCGGCTCCCACGGGGCGGTTCTGCTTCCGCTTCACGCGTCCACCCCTCCCGTTGGCGTGGCCACGGGTATCCCCGGCAGCCGCATCTAGGGGACCAGGAACACCGGCTCGTCCTCGACGGGTAACAGATCCTGGACATGATCCCGAAAACCGGGAACCTGTGACAAAAGGGAGGCCCTCATCTCGGCCGCATTGCGGAAACGTCCCTCAGGCCTCTTTCGCAGCGCTCTGATGAGGATCGCCTCCATGGGAGCCGGGATGTCAGGGTTCAGGGACCTCGGCGTCGGCGGCTCCTGTTTGAGGATGTTCTCCATCAGCTCCAGCTCCGTCACACCGTCAAAGGGCAGATGGCCGGTGTACATCTGAAAGAGGACGACCCCGAGGGCCCAGATATCGCTCCTGCGCTCGCTTCTTCCGTTGACCTGCTCAGGGCTCATGTAGGGCCTCGTCCCGATGATGGTCGAAGATGTCTCCGCCTCCTCCATCTGTCTGACGATGCCGTAATCGAGAAGGGCAACGGTCCCGTCCGGACGGACGATGATATTGTTTGGCTTGATATCCCGATGGACAATTTTGTGGTCGTGGAGGTGGGCCACGACGTCGACCAGCTGGAAGCTGATCCTGTCCTTCGTGCGGAGATCAAGGTTGTGGATGATGTCCGAAAGAGTCTGCCCTTCCACATAGCGGGTTACGATCACGGTCCGCCCCCGGTGGCGCGCCACGTCCACCAGGTCCGGGATGCCCGGATGGCCCGCCAGTGTTCTGATGGTCTGAGCCTCCAGGAGCAGGCGCTGGTTAACGGCTTCGCCTTTGGAGATCTTGATCACCAGGGGGGCTTCCTCAAATCCCAGGACGTCCCGGCCCTTCCACACCGAGGTATAGTAGCCCTCCGAGAGCTCCTCTATCTTCTCGTACTGGTTGGCGATGAGCTCACTGATCCGGGAAACCGAGAAAAAGGACTTCTTCTCCTTGAGGAATCTCCGAAAAGGTCTCAGGATAAGGTTCAGCACTTTTTCCGGCAGGGTCGGTTCGACCTCGAACAGAGGCACGTTGAATCCCTCATAACCGACGGTGCTCCCATCGAGGCTGCGATAGAGATTTGCCGTCAGGAGGATGGTCATAACCGATCCGTCCTTCCTCTTGAAGTCCACCTTGAAGTCCTTGACGAATCCCTGTTTCTCGATGAGCCGTTGAAGGAGATCCCTGTCATCGGGGTTGACGTAGAGATCGTCAGGAAGACGGAGCTTGAGCATCTCCTGCCGGCTGGAGTATCCGAGGATGTTGACGAGGGCGTCGTTGACCTCCAGGAAGCGCCCCTCTCTCGAGGAGAGGAAGTAGCCGTAGTGGGAGGAGGAGAAGATGCGCCGATAACGCTGCTCCGTCTCCTTGATCTGGGTCTCCTCCCGGTGGATGAGGACCAGGTTCTTCACGCGGGTGAGGAAAAGCGGCTGGCCGTGAGGCAGTTCAAGGACATCCATGGCACCCGCGCTGAGAATGGCCCCAAGTTCGCTCTCGTTCAATGCCCTTCCCGCCAGAGCCAGGATGGGGATGTGTCCGACACGGTCGTCCTTCCTCAGCGTCCTGCACAGGTCAGCGCTGTCCTCGGGCATGTCCATGTCCAGGATGATGGCATCGGCGCCCTTTCCCGCCTGGATCATGGCCTCAATACGGGTCTGGACGGTGATGACGTCGATATTCCCGTCCCGCAGGATCGTCTCCAGCGACCGGGCATGGTCCACATCGTGGTGGATTAGGATGACGGAGGGGTTGGCCGGGATCATCTTCACAGCCCCTGTGACAGCCTGGCGGCCAGGCTCGGCGGCAGCCCGGCCTCGATGATCCTCGACTGGGCTTCACGGACATTGTATTCGACCCTTCGAAAAAGGATGCGTCCCTCACCCGGTCTGTATATCAGATATTGAGCGAAGGGGTTTCGGTTCCTCGGTTGACCGACGCTGCCGGGGTTCACGAGATAGCGCCTTCCGGGGGCAATCATCAGGTCCTCATGGGGTTCGAACATCCTCACCGGCCCTCCGGGAAGGTGGGTGAATATCATGGGCCTGTGGGTGTGCCCGAAGAAAGCGATCCGGATCCTCGGATCATTTTCCTCGAAATGCGAGAACACCGCCTCGGCTGTCTCGGCCGTCCTTAGGTAGCCATTGGGCTGTCCGGGCAGACCGTGGAAGAGGTACACGCCCGGCAGGGGTTTCATACCCTGTGCGAGGGTCTCCAGGAAAGCCCGGATCTCCTCCGACAGCTCCCTTCTCGTCCAATTGATGGCCTCCCTGGCCATGGAGTTGAAACCCATAGCCTGGCCGGCGTCCAATACGGCCAGTTCGTGGTTGCCGGTGATGAGTTCAGCCTTGAGGTCCGCCAGCAGCTGCAGACAAGCGTATGGTTCGGCGCCGTATCCGATGGCGTCCCCCAGATGCCAGACATGGGTTACGTTTCGCTGCTGAAAATCCTCCACCACCGCCTCGAGAGCGGGAAGGTTGGAGTGGACATCCGCAAGGACGGCAACGTTCATGGGTCTAATTTAACCACAGAGGACGCGGAGAGCACAGGGGGAAAATGAGCAGTAGGTGGTTAGAGAGTAGAAATTGGAGATTAGAGATTGGAGATTAAAAACTGGAGATGGGAGGTTTTCCCCTGGAATTTGGAACTGGACTCGACGGATCGCCGGTCACCTGTTCCTCAGGTGCCACAACATGCGCCGGCAGATGCCGCGAATGATCCTCACATCCTGCTCCGTCGGTTTCGACCTGTTGATAAACTCCCTCACAGCCCGCATCATGTGGTGGGGATTGTCCTCCCAAAGGAACCGGATCTCCGTCAGGAGTTCCTGAATGTGTCCGTACATCCCCTCCAGATCCTCAAAGCCGGCCGAGACCGTCTCGCCGCCGGGTCGATCGGGATGATCGGCCGTCATGAGGGAAAACAGGATTATGGCGGCGGCGTGGGAGAGGTTGTAGCTGGTCAGGTCACCGGCGACGGGGAGCGTGATGATCTGATGGCACAGGGTCAGCTCATCATTGGTCAGACCCGAATCCTCGGGACCGAAAACGAGTGCCGTCTGGACGACGGATGCCCGGGCCAGGATCGTCCGCGCAGCCTCCGGAACCTCTGAAGGTCTCCAGTATCTCCGGTCTCTTCCCGTCGTCCCCACGATAAATCGAGCGCCCGACAGGGACAGGGCCTCCCCGAGGGTATCGCAGAAACGCGCCTGGTCAAGCAGTGATCGGGCGGAGACGGCCAGCCTCCCCGCAGTGTCGAGATCTTCCGTCCGGGGGTCGGAGAGGATCAGACGGGAGAAGCCCGTGTTCTTCATGACCCTGACGACGGAGCCAATGTTCTCAGGAATGGAGGGGCGGTGCAGGACGATCGTGACGTTATCGCTGGCCCGGCCGCTGCCCTTCGTGGGCACGATTTCTCCTCCTCTTCCTCCGGCGCGGCTGTCCGCTGCCCCCTCCCCGCCTGAGGCTCCGCCAGTCCCCGATCAGTTTTCGGCCCTCCTCGGTGCCCCCGGCAATCAGTTCGAACAACATAAGGGCGTCATCGAAGTAGGATTTCCCCAACATGGTTCGCGGTCTGTACCTTTTCTGACCCAGGGCGAAAAAGCGCCCCTGGGCGGCCAGCGCCTGCCGGATGGTGTCCTGGATGCGCCGCGGTACCTGCAGGCGTTCGAAGATGGGCGAGAGGATCTCCCGGGTCAGCTTGACGGTGTCCGACCCGGCCGTCCTTTCCGCGACGGAATGGAAATAAGGGTAGAACAGAACCGCGAGAAGGATGGCGGGCGGGAAGTCACGGCCCTTGCTCTGTTCCCTGTCCAGGCAGGAGATCGTTCCGATGTAGTCCTCGCGTCCCTCCCTCCGGATATGACGGTCGATCTCGGGGAAGATCGATTCCAGAAGGCCCAGTTCCTCCATCATGGTGAAGGCCGTAACGCCCGTCCCTCTGGAGAACATGCGGAGGACCTCGTCCAGGATCCTCGGTTTGGCTCCCTTCCAGATGTCCTGCCTGAGGGCGTAAATGGCCTTTTGACTCCGGGCATCAATGGTAAAGCCGAGCAGGGAGGCAAAACGAACTCCCCGAAGCATTCTTATGGGATCCTCCCTGAAACGAACAAGGGGATCACCGATGCAGCGAATGACCCGGTTTTTGAGGTCTTCGAGTCCACCGACGTAGTCGATGACCGAGAAGTTGCCGATATTGTAGAAGAGGGCGTTGACGGTAAAATCTCTCCGAAAGGCGTCCTCGGCCGGGTTACCGAAGGTGTTATCCGAACTTATGGGGCCCTCGTCCAGGGCGAACTCTGAGATGGTCCGGAAGGTGGATACCTCGATGATCTTTCCTCCCCTGAAGTAGATGTGGGCGAGCCTGAATCGTTTGCCGATGAGCCGGCAGTTGGAAAAGATCCTCTTGATCTCGTTGGGATGGGCGGAAGTGCTGATGTCGAAGTCTTTCGGGCTCCGTTTGAGGAGGAGGTCCCTGACGCCGCCTCCCACCAGGTAGGCGATGTGACCGTGGCGATTGAGCCGGTACAATACCTTAAGGGCGTCGGAGTCGATGTCCTTCCGGGAGATGCGGTGGGCCTTTCTCGGGATCGTCCTGGGGACGGAGCTGTTATGGGGATCTCTCTCGGTGGATATCATGTCTGACAGGCGCAGGTTTTCGGTTTAGAGTTTGAGTACCGTGATGGGTTAAAGACGGGTTCCCAGTTCACGGTTCCCGGTTTGCGGTTGGTAAACCGCCGTGATTTGTGATTCGTGATTAGTGATTCGGAAACGAATCCAAAATCCAAAGTCCAAAAAGACAGTTCCCGGTTCACGGTTGGGAAACAGCCGTGATTCGTGATTCGAAAAGTCTAGTTCACAGTTCACAGTTCACGGTTCCCGGTGCACGGTTATAGATTGCTTCACGCGGTTTCCTGTTCGCAATGACAACCGTTTTTTCTCCCCGCCTGATAGCCGCGTCCCAAGCTCCATGTTTCAGGTACTAACTGGGAGCTGAGTCCTAAGTACTAAGTGATATGTGATTAAGTAACAGCTCAGTATACTTATCTCTTAGAACTATATATCGTTCCTCCATCGCTCCCTCTGGACGCCGGCCTCTGGCCGCTGGACTGATCTCTCCCCGCCCACCCCCACCGGCCTCTTTCGCCCGAACCATATTTCTCCTGATGGGCCTTGTCAAGGACAGTTCGGGGTCCATCATCCGTTGACAGCCACCAGTTTGTGGTTAATTTATCACCGTTGGAAAGAAAACGCATTGAATTTTCAGGATATTATTCAGTTTTGCAAGGAGGAAGACAACAATGGCAAAGGTTATCGGGATCGACCTGGGGACGACCAATTCGGCCGTCGCTGTCATGGAGGGGGGCAATCCCAAGCTCATCCCCAACGAGGAGGGTGGCAGGACGACGCCTTCCATCGTCGCCATCACCAAGGATGACGAGCGATTGGTCGGCCAGGTGGCCAAGCGGCAGGCCGTCACCAATCCGGAAAACACCATCTACAGCATCAAGAGGTTCATGGGACGCCGCCGCGGAGAGGTGCCCGAGGAGATCAGGATCGTCCCGTACAAGGTCGCCAGTGACCGGTCAGACAACGCCGTGGTCGAGATCAAGGGCAAGGCCTACACACCACCCGAGATCTCGGCCATGATCCTGCAGAAGCTCAAGAAGGCCGCCGAGGACTACCTCGGAGAGAAGGTCACCCAGGCCGTTATCACCGTGCCGGCCTACTTCAACGACAGTCAGAGGCAGGCCACCAAGGACGCCGGAAAGATCGCCGGTCTCGAGGTCCTTCGGATCGTCAACGAGCCCACGGCGGCCGCTCTGGCCTACGGTCTTGACAAGAAGAAGGACGAAAAGATCGCCGTTTACGACTTCGGGGGCGGTACATTCGACATCTCCATCCTCGAGGTGGGCGACAACGTGGTCGAGGTCAAGAGCACCAACGGAGACACCCACCTGGGGGGCGACAACATCGACCAACTCATCATCGAGTATCTGGTGGAGGAGTTCAAGAAGGACCAGGGTATCGACCTGTCCGGTGACCCGATGGCCATGCAGAGGCTCAAGGAGCACTCCGAGAAGGCCAAGATCGAGCTTTCCACCACCCAGGAGACAGATGTCAACCTGCCCTTCATCACCGCCGACCAGAGCGGCCCGAAGCACATGAATATTAAGTTGACGCGGTCCAAGTTCGAGCAGATGATAGGCGATCTCGTCAAGAGGACGGTCGAGCCCTGCAAGAAGGCCCTGAAGGACGCAGGTCTCAAACCGGGCGACATCGATGAGGTGGTCCTGGTCGGCGGATCAACCCGGATACCCCTGGTCCAGAAGACCGTCGAGGAGTTGTTCGGCAAGGAGCCCCACAGGGGTGTCAACCCGGACGAGGTGGTGGCCCTTGGGGCTGCCGTCCAGGCAGGTGTTCTGTCCGGTGAGGTCAAGGACGTCCTGCTCCTGGACGTGACCCCTCTGTCCCTGGGTATCGAGACCCTGGGCGGCGTGATGACCACCCTGATCCAGAGGAACACCACTATCCCCACGAGAAAATCGGAGACTTTCACCACCGCCGAGGATAACCAGAACCAGGTCGAGATCCACGTTCTCCAGGGCGAGCGCCAGATGGCCGGGGACAACCGAACCCTGGGCCGTTTCCAGCTCATGGGTATCCCCCCGGCACCGCGCGGCATGCCAAAGATCGAGGTCACCTTCAATATCGACGCCAACGGTATCGTACACGTATCGGCCAAGGACACGGCGACGGGGAAAGAACAGTCCATCAGAATAGAGGCCTCCAGCGGGCTGTCGGACCGGGAGATCGACCAGATGGTAAAGGACGCCGAGGCGCACGGCGAGGAGGACCGAAAGAGGAAGGAGCAGGTTGAGATCCGCAACCGCCTCGATTCCCTCATCTACGACGTGGACAAGAACCTCAAGGAGAACCGGGACAAGATCCCCGCCGAGGACGCGGAGAGCCTGGACAAAGCCCTGGAAGAGGGCCGGGAGGCCCTGAAGAGCGAGGACAAGGGTGCGATGGAGAAGGCCATCGAGGATATCACCCAGGCTTCCCACAAACTGGCCGAGGTCCTCTATCAGGCGGCCCAGGCCACTTCGGCACCCGATGAAGGAGGCCCCGCCGAAGCCGGCACCGGTGCGGCCGGTGGGGAAGAGGACGTGGTTGACGCCGAGTACTCGGATCAGTAAAATAGGTTCTCAGGAAGCCCGGGGGGTGCTGCGCCCTCCGGGCTTTTTTTTGCTGCTTTCTGGGGCTTGTGAATAGGCGTATCGTGCTGAAATTAAATAGTTTTAGTTCAATTGCAGCTGTTGTGCTTGTTACTCTCCTGCTGGGGGGTGATCCCTCCCTTTTCGGGGATGCCCACGGAGAAGTGGTCTTTCGGAGCTCACGGGGCATGAGCGAGGGGGACACCTTTGCCCCAAGGACCCTCAGGACCATTTCCGACGAGAAAGTCGATATTCCGGCCGGGGAGGGGCTGACGGTGATCCTGTTCTGGGCCACGTGGAGCCCCCGGTCCAAGTCGGCCCTCCAGATGTGGGAGCGTTATTCCACGGAATATGCAGAGCACCCCGTCACCGTCATCAGTGTCAACGCGGACAATCAACGGATGGATGCTTCGGATCTCAAAAGGATCGATGACTTCGTCCGGGAGAACGATATCGCTCTGCCGGTGATCATCGATTTCAACCTCGAACTCTTCAACGAGATCGGCATTGTCGTCAACCCAACCACCCTGTTCCTGGACGATAAAGGTGTTCTGGTCTATAAACTCGCCAGTTTTCCCTCCAGCGCCGCCCTGGACCTGAAGGAAGAGCTCGAGATCCGTCTCGGTCTCAGGGAGAGAGAGACGGACCAGGAGAGGGCGGCCAGGGGAAAACTCGACTATCAGCCCAAGAACAATGCGCTTCTTTACTACAACATGGCCATCAACCTCTGGAAGAAGGGTTTCACCGAGAAGGCCAAGGATCGTCTGGTCATGGCCCTGCAAAGGGATCCGGATTACGGTCATCCACTGCGGGCCCTCGAGGGTATTTACCTCGCCAACGGAACGACGCCGGAGAGCGAGCAGGAACTCAGGGAGTTCCTCACCGAGAGAGACCTGGCGGACCTGGTGGATCGGATCGGTCAGGGAGAACCCTTCATCGTCAGAACGGAGAAGAGAACAGACCCCATGGAAAAATTAAGGCAGCTCGTGGGCGGCGGGACGATTCCCGGCACCGACAGGGAGGGGGGGGACGATGACGGTCCCCCGGTGAATATGCCGGATGAAGGGAAGACGGTAAAATGAGGATATTCGTCAGGAAAGGATTCAACAATCCCCGGTTGACGGTGATTATCGGGTTCTTTCTCCTCGTTCTGGCCGGCGGTGTCTCCTCGGACCCGGCGGAGGCCGACAGGGGCATCGAGGTCGGAGAGAAGATCCCCCAGAGGGTGATCAGGACCCGGACAATGGACGAGGTCTCCGTTCCTTCCGAAGAGGGGTTGACGGTGCTCGTCTTCTGGGCCACCTGGAGCCCCCGGTCTCAGCCGGCTCTGGAGGCGTGGAACCAGTTCGCCCGGGATTACAGCGACCACAATATCACGGTGTTGGCCGCGAACGCGGACCACCAGCACATGGAGGCAGCGGACATCGCCAAGGTTGACGCATTCCTGGCTGACCACGAAATCGATCTGCCTGCCTATATTGACGACAATCTGGTCCACTTCAACGAGATCGGCGTCATCGTTCTTCCCACCACGCTGTTTTTCGAACCCGATGGGACCCTGGTATACAAGATGGGGAGCTTTCCCACCAGCGCAAGGCTGGACCTTCAGGAGGAGCTCGAGGTCCGCCTGGGTATCCGGCAGCGCCGAACGGAGGAGGAGACGGCCTCCCGGGGCAAACTGGAATATGAACCCAAGAATAACGCCATGCTCCACTACAATCTGGGTCGCCGCCTGCACGAGAAGGGCATGGAGGACAAGGCCCGGGACCGCTACCTCATAGCCCTGGAGAAGGATCCCGACTACGCAGACCCCCTAAGGGCTCTGGAGGGGATCTTCTTTGCCGAGGGGCGCACGGCGGAGGCTGAGGAGTCCCTGCGGGCGCTGCTGGCTGACAAGGGCCTCGCCCAGGTGGCCGAGAGGATCGGGGAAGGCGAACCCCTCGTTTTAGGAAGGGAGAAGAAAGCCGACCCCATGGAGAGGATGAGGCAGCTCATGGGAGCGTCTCCACCCCCTGTCGAAGAGGAACAGAAGGAGAAATAGCCCTTCTCTCCCTCGACCCTGCGAGGGTCCTGGACGAAGACACGATTGGGAAGGAGAAGCGCCCGGCATATACGCCGAGTACAGTCTCCTGACTCCTGGATCCCCATCCCGATTCCCCCTTGCCAGGAACACCCCGAGAGGGTGATAATTACCGGAGAGCCTTCGGACCGGGTGTTTTCGGTCCTTTCTTTATAGGAGGGTGCGCTCATGGCTATTGCCGAGATAAGTGTCGTTCCCATCGGGACCGGAGATCCGAGCGTCAGCGAATACGTGGCCGAATGCATAAGGGCCCTGGACAAGGCCGACATCAAACACACTCTGACTCCTATGGGCACAGTTATCGAGGGGAGTCTAGATGAGATCCTCGAAGCGGTCCGCATGCTCCATCGGGTGCCCCTCAACCACGGTGCCGCCAGGGTGTTGACCAAGCTCGTTATCGACGAAAGAAGGGACAAGGACGCCAGTGCCGAGCAGAAGGTGGCCAGCGTCCGGAAGAGGCTGGCCGGCTCCTGACAGGTATCCCCCCCACCTTGACGGAAAGGGAGGATAGTGATATGTGAGGCGGCCGCTGCCTGAAAAGCAACGCGCGATTAGCTCAGTCGGATAGAGCGTTGGCCTCCGGAGCCAAAGGCCGCAGGTTCGAATCCTGCATCGCGCGCCATCTATAAAAATGAGGGCCGCCCCTTGCGGGCGGCCCTCATTTTGTAGCTTCGTCCATGAGATGCAGGATTCGAACCCAATGACCACAGGTCAATAGTGAGGCTGTTCTGAGTACCCTGAGGAGGTCTGGGAACGAAGGGAATCCTGCATCGCGCGCCATGGGGAGGTTTTCCAGGCGCGCATTGTGTGGCGGCCAGCCCGCTAAAGGGTGGCCATCTCCGTGTTGTCGAAATTCCTCCGGTAGAAGGTCATATAGTCGACCTTCCTCTCCAGCGCGTCGAGGACGGCATTGGAGAAGTTGACCTTCTCGAAACTCTTGGCGCTCCCGAGCCCCCCCGGGCTGAAGACGTTTATCTCCATGAGTTTGTCCCCGACGATGTCCAGTCCCACCAGGAACATGCCGTCCTGGACCAGCTTGGGCCGGACCATTTCGACGATCCTCAGGTGTTCAGCGGTTATCTCAGCGGGCGCCTTCTTGCCGCCGGCGTGGAGGTTGCTCCGGATGTCATCATCCGAGCGGACGCGGCGGAAGGCGGCATATTTTCCCTTGTACCTCAGGGGGTGACCGTTCATCACGAACAGGCGGATATCCCCCTCCTCGGCGGCTGGCAGATATTCCTGGGCGATCACGTAACCGTCCCGGCTGACCGCCTCGATCATCTGGTTGATGTTTCCCCTGCTCTCGGGGGTCACCAGGAAAATGCCCTTTCCCCCGGATCCCTGGAGGGGCTTCAGGATGCACCTCCCTCCCATCTCCTCGACGAAGTGCTTGATCTCCTCACGGTTGCGGGTGATCATTGTCTTGGGGCGGACCTCCTCGGGGAAAAGCTGGAAATACATCTTGTTCATTGCCTTGGCCAGACCGTTGGGATCGTTGAGCACGATGACGCCACGGCGCATGGCCAGGCGGCCGAATTCGATGCCGGCGGTCCGGGCCCAAGATCGCAATCCCACTTCAGTGGAGGGATCGTATCTGAGCATGAGGACGTCGAGATCATCGACGGTGATCCTCCTGGATACGGCCCTGCTGCCCTGGAGATCCTCGAGAAAGATCCTGAGGGACTTGTATTTGGTCTTGGGGACGGTCACCGCTCGGGCACGGATGTGCTCGTCGGGGTCGTAGGCGAAGTCACCGGAGCCAATGAGCCATGTCTGGTATCCCCGGTTGACGGACGCCATGGCCAGCCTTGTTGTCGTGTAGCCCGGTTCTTCGGTGCTGACTTCGTTAACCACGAAACCTATTTTCATTGAGCCTTCCTCTGATTGAACGTCCCTCGGGTGGTCAATTCCAGGGGAGTTACACCTGTCCTCAACCGGTCGATCCTGTCGAGCGTCCTGGGGTCGTCCATATAGCGCGGACGGAGCACAGGGGCGGACAGGACCCCCCGGGACAGCAGTTCCCTGATGATGGGCAGGTGCTGGCGACTGAACTTGCCAGTAAACAGGATATCAACATCTCCCCCGTCCTCAAAATACTTAATGAGGCGAAGAAGACCTCTCAGGTAGACGACGTCCTTTGTCAGACCGCCGCCCCGATAGGTCCGCAGGAGGATGTCAAACGCCTTTCGCCTGGTGAGTCCGTGGGCTCCCACCAGCTCCCTGAAGTTGTCCACAAATGTGGCCCCATCGACCATCCTGGAAATAGCGATGACCCGTGCCGCGAGGAAACGGAGTCTCGACCGGGTCAGGCCGCCGGTGAAATGCTCCGCCAGAACGGCGAGGCCCTCCTGAAGGTCGTCATACCCGGCCAGGCCGTACTTCAACTGGCGTAAGGGTTGAAGGGAAGCGTTCATGTAGGTCAGGAGGTGGGTTCCCACCTCATGCTGAAGGAGGGCCTGGACCCTGATGGCCGGAATCCTGACGGTTTTCCCCACCAGAAGCCTGTTCCGGGAGACCAGGAGGCCCCTGATGTCCTCCCGGACCTCGACGCTGGCCATGATATCGGGGCACACAACCCGATAGTGCTCAACCTCCTCTCTGGCCAGTTGGGCGAAAGCGGCCGCATCCAGGGAATACCTGGATCTGCTGTCCCTGGTGCGCGGAGGGATGGTATCCAGGAGATCCAGGGCCGCTCTCGCCAGGTCTTCGCCGACACCGCCGAAGACCTGGAGACTTCCGTAAAGAAAGCGCTGCGTCCCCCGATCGGAGAGCATGGTGATCAACCTGTCGAGTTCCCCCTGCTTTTCCCTGAAGAGAAAGGCCATGGTCGGATCCTCGATCCTCTCAAGGGGGATGCGGAACAGAGCTCTTTTGAGGCCTGCGGGCTCAACGGGCACGGGTCGATAGTGCAACTCGGGCGGCCGGTCATAGCCGTTCCGCCTGAATTCGGCCCACGCTGCCTGCGGGTTGGATGCGGTGGACAGGAGAAGGAAATCGAAGGAGCTCTCGATCTCCGCCAGCTGGCGATCGGCCTCCCATACGGCCTTCACCATAGCCCTCGGCCCCAGTGCCTGGAAGTTGGGCGGAGTGTGTACCGTCAGGGAGCGGGTGAACTGAAAAACGCCCATCCTGAGGATCCTGGAGAGCTTGCGGTGAAGGCGCCTGAGAACAATGGGGTAGATCTCGCCCGTCTCATCGTTCCGATAGATACGGGGAACGCCGATCCCGACGCGGTAAACATCGGCACCCCGGACGTCCTCCTCGGTCAGAAGGGGCTCCATCCCCGCCGGCGAGGGGTTCTTGACCCGGACAATCTCGGTCTTGAATCGATACCCCTCGACCTTTACCTTCCTCAACCCCCCCTCAAGGGTTTCCAGAGTTGTCAGGATCCCCTTGGCCTTCGGGGCGACAAGGCGAAAGGTCTGGACCGGCAGATCCTGGTTCTTGGCCTCTGAGGGGTGACGCATGGGAACGGACCACACCTCGAGGACGAGAAAGGCTCCGAAGGCCTCGGCCTGGGTCTTGGCTACGGCCCGAACCAGGGAGGACACCGTTTCTCTGTATCTCTTTCCGCCCGGGGCGATCAGGTAGGATGCCTCCCCGACCACCAGACGGTCCGTGCCGCTGTCCTCGCGTCTGGACGGCCGCCTGTATATCAACAGGAAGGGGAGCTGCCGGTCGATGTGGAGACGGCCGCCCTCGGGCACGGTGCGGCGCACCCGCAGGTTCTCTCTCAACCGGTCGGTAACGGTTTCGATGAATCCCGCCGGGATCCCGTCAGCAGGAGGCTGGCGTTTTTTCTCTCCTCTGGGAGCCACCATCTGTCCCTTTCCTGAAAATGTCCCCTTTGACAGACCATCCCCGCTGTTCCATATTAGGGGGGACGCCGCCTGTCCGGAGGGCAATACTATGTAATACAATTCGGCCGACTCGGCAATGGTACTTTTTGCACCGAGGCCAGGTCCCGTCTCCCGGTGCAGAGCCCCATCATACCATTGACCGAAGATGATCCGTCCCATGGGAGTGAGCTTGATCTCATGGGCCTGATTTTATGTTAGGATCAAAATATGGCGGTGATGCTGGAGCCGCCGGAGTGAAAGCCGAGGTGGCGACATGGTTCTTCCCATTGCGGGGCCGGACCTGAAGGGTAAACTGGATCGCCGGGATGACATCGTCATCGTGGATGCCAGGGCGAGGGAAGATTATCTGATCGATCATATCCCGGGAGCCTTCTCCCTCCTGAACATGGAGGTGGAACAGAAAGCCGAGGGACTCCTCCCGAGGGGCGTTCCCGTCGTTGTCTACAGCAACGACGCCGACTGTCCGGCCAGCGGCCTGGTGGCGGGCAAGCTCGACGGGATGGGTTTCGGCCCCGTCTTCGATTACAATGACAGCTATGCTGACTGGAAGGAAAGGGGCTATCCCCTGGAGAGCGGCCCCCCGGAGGTTTAACCCCCGACCCGGGCCTTCGTGACATCAAGTGATCATGCGGGCTGCGCCTCGAAGGGGGAAGAGTGGCGGGCGCCTGGAGAAGGGAGGTGGTCGGGGATGCACGGCATCACGGCCCTGGTAAGCGTCTACCCCCTGAGACAGGACGATCTGTCACCCTCGATCAGCGCCGTTCTCGATGTTTTCGACGGACACGATGTCCAGAACCTGCCCGGGGCCATGGGCACCATCGTGTGGGGCGATGATGAAAGGATCTTCCATGCCCTTCTGGACGGTTTTCGCAGAGCGGCCGACAGGGGTGATGCGGTGATGGTGATCACGGTCTCCAATGCATGTCCCCGGCCGGGGGAACAGGAATAGTCCCAGCAGCTTCCGGTACCGGGGTTCGGGGGGTGGCGGCCCGGATAGGGCCGTTCGAGAGGCACACGGAAAAATACGACACCCGGTTTTCGAGGAACTGGCGTGCCTACCGATCCGAACTCGAAGCCGTGAGGATCATGCTCCCTCACGGGAGACGGAGTTTGGAGATCGGGGTCGGTACCGGGAGGTTTGCCGCCCTGCTGGGCATCAGGATAGGCGTAGAGCCTTCACAGTCGATGGCGAGGATCGCCCGGGAAAGGGGAGTCCGGGTGATCGGCGGCATCGCCGAAGATCTGCCCCTCCGGGGAGACCAGTTCGATCTCGCTCTCATGGTCACCATACTCTGCTTCCTCGATGACGTCGACGGAGCCCTGAGGGAGGCCCACCGCGTCCTCAGTGCCGGCGGGTCCCTCGTCGTCGGATTTGTCGACCGGGACAGCCCCGTCGGCAGGGTATATCAGGAGCGCAGCGGGGAAACGCTCTTCTACAGGGAGGCGGCATTCTGCTCCGGCAAAGAGGTGGACTGTCGCCTGAAAAGCGCAGGCTTTCATTCCCTGGCCTACGGCCAGACGATCTTCACAGATCCCGGCCAGATCAGGGAACTTGAGCCCATCAGGGAAGGGTACGGAGAGGGCTGTTTCGCCGTCGCCAGGGGCATGAAGTGAGGGGAGAGATTGATATGGGCGGTGTGGACGACCCGAAATACCTGAAGAAGATGGCCAAAGCCAGGGCAAAAGCCGCCAAAAAACTCAAGGCCCGGGGAAGTCCGAACGGGCCACGTTCGGAGGGTGACGAGGGGCGATCGCTGGCTGAACGATCGGCGGAAGCGGCGGAAAAACAGGTGGCTCTTCAGCGCTGGCGGGTGGCGTTCGCCCTGGCCAGCACCCTGGTGGCGGTGATCACACTGGTGATCCTGGTTCTGAGGGCTGTGGGTTAGGATATAGGAACTGAGAGCTAAAGGCTAAAGGCTAAGGGCTAAAGGCTAAGGGCTAAGGGCTAAGGGCTAAGGGCGACTTCCTCTCCTGATCGTATTCGGGATTTTCGAAATGCTGGATTCTGCGATCCAACTTCTGTATTCTCTTCACTCCCGGGAAGTTCAGGGCAGGATCGCTTTTCGGCTCAATTTTTCCCGGTCCCCGGCGATTTTCTCTGTGATCTCTGTCGTTAAAGGTACCATACAGGAGGTTGTTCATGGCCAAAGTCATCGTGATGATCGGGGACAGAGTGCTCCGCGAGATCCACGTCGGAAAACAGACGATCCGGATCGGAAGGGATGCGTCCAACGACGTCCAGCTTGAGAACCCGGCGGTCTCCAGGTTTCACGCCGAGATCTACCGGCAGGAGCACCCATTTTTCGTGGAGGACAAGAACAGCACCAACGGGACCTTCGTCAACGGGTCCCGGATCCGCTGGAAGAGCGGCCTGAGGAACAATGACCGCATCACCATCGGCAGACACACTCTGGTCTTCAAGGTGGAACCCAGCGACCTCCCGGACGGACGGATCATGACCGACATCGACGGGACTCTGGTCATCGATCCGGAAAAGTAGGTGGTTGATCGAATCCAAAATCCAGAACGGAAGATCAGCGATCGCCTGGGAATCCTGAATATTTCCGTTTATTCCGTCATTGTACCTGTTCGCCATGGCCCTGAGGTTGCGGGCGAAGCTGGAAGCAACAGGACAGATCCATTTCGGTAATGGGGCAATCTCTGGGAAAAAGATCTTTAATCCCCGACGCCTGGTCCCGGATCGGATCGAGAAGGCGGGTATGGAACAGCCTGCAGATCAGACTAAAAACACACCCTTGGTTTTCTCTGCATTGCTCCGCGCACCCTGCGGTGAAAAATCTTTGTTTTGGATCTTGGATCGCCCTGGTCACTGATCGTCGGTCCGTTCCTCCTCCTCCTCGATCATGAACTTCTCATCCGCCAGGGCTTCATCCACCCGCCGAATGAGCTCTCCGGCGCTCTCGTAGCTGATCACGCCCTGCATGGCCAGGTCCATGAGGGTGCTCTTCTCCAGCATGAGGAGGGACTTTCTGGTCTTCTTCTCCCACAGGGACTGGACCGCCGGATTCTCCTCCAGCCGTGAGATCCTCTCCTGGACCTGGCCCAGGCGCACATCCAGTTCCTCCGACAGCCGCTCGTGGATAGCGTGGGAGATCCGTCCTTCACCTCTCCGTCGATTCAGGTCTTCGGCCGCCCGCCTCAGGGCGACGGCGCTCGCCACGGACCTTTCGTAGAGTTCCTCCTCCTCGTCCCTTCCGGCAAGACGGAGGAGCCGTATCAGAGGGGACACGGTCAGGCCCTGGACGGTCAGTGACAGGAAGACGACCCCGAAGACCAGCGACAGGATAAAGTCCCTCCTCGGCATGTCAGGCAGTCCCAGGGCCAGGGCGATGGGGATGGAGCCGTGAATGCCGCCCCAGTTGATTATGTGGACCCATCGGGACGGGATCCTTTCCCCGGCGAGGTTGAGAAGACCGACGGAAGAATAGCAGGTGGCCGCTCTCGCCAATATGACGATGGCGAACACCATGAGGATGGCCGGACCCGTCTCGATGAGTTCGGTCACGTGGATCTGGGTCCCGATCATGAGGAAGATCAGGGAGTTGATGATGAAGGCGGCGATCTCCCAGAAATCCATGAGGGCGATCCTGGTGGTCGGGCTCATGGCAAAACGGGTCCCCTGGTTGCCCACCACGACTCCCGCGGCGACCACGGCCATGACACCCGAAACGTGAAAGGAGTGTTCGGAGATGATGAAGGAGCCGAAGGCCAGGAGGATCGTGATGAGCACCTCGAGAACGTGATCGTCCAGTTTTTTCAGGAGGAGAAAGGCCAGGTAGCCGGAGAGGACCCCTACGAGGAGACCCCCGATGACCACCTTGAGGAAGAGGTACAGTGAGGACTGCAGGCTGAAGGTGCCGGAGGTCACGATTCCGAGCAGGACGCCGTACAGGACGATGCCCGTACCGTCGTTGAAGACCGACTCCCCCTCGACGATCATGGACAGCCTCTTCGACACTCCCAGGCGTTTGAACAGGGCCAGGACGGAGATGGGGTCCGTGGGGGTGACCATGACCCCGACGAGAATGGCCACCGTCATGGGAAGCTCCGTGACGCGCTGGATGAGAAACCCCGCCAGAAAAGCGGTGACGATAAGGCCGGGAAAAGCCAGAGTGCCGATAGTCCGGAGGTTCCTCCTCAGATCCGTCAGTTCGAAGTGGATGGCACCCTCGAAGAGAAGGGGGGGAAGAAAGATAAACAGGATGAGATCCTGGGTGAGGCGATAGGGTTCGATCCCCGTCAGGCCCACGAACAGTCCGCCGATGACCAGGGCGATGGTGTAGGGGAGGCGGACGTACTTGACGGCCACGGCGATCGCCGCGGCGAAAGTGAGGAGGGTGAGAAATTGAATCTCCGGCTGGAGGAGGGAATGGTCCATAAAGAATAGTTTCTAGTTTCTGGTTTCTAGTTTCTGGTTCCTGGTTTCTGGTTAAATTCGGGATCCGTGAGTGGTGAGCGGAGATCAGGTATTTTATCAGTCACCCTGTCGCCCGTCCGCCCCATCGCGCCATCAC
Organism: bacterium; assembly: GCA_020350725.1. Classification (GTDB taxonomy): domain Bacteria; phylum BMS3Abin14; class BMS3Abin14; order BMS3Abin14; family BMS3Abin14. The sequence goes on along the minus strand of CP070719.1, from coordinate 614,911 downwards.
TCTCATCCGTTTCGAAGCAACCGATCACACCACCACCGGCTTCCTCTTCTCGGCCACGCTCCTCTCGAACCTGCGGCCGTCGAGGATAGCCCGTTCGATCGTCCCCTCGGCAACCTTCTCCACCTCGTCGTGGACCACGGCGTCGAAAAGATATCTGCTGCCCCGGACCTCGCGGAGGACGACGATCGTCTCCACCCGCATACCTGGGGGGGTGGGCCGGAGATGGCGGACGAGGATCTCGGTCCCCACCGAGATCTCGCCGGGCCTCATGACCGGGGCCAGGGCGTCCGAGGCGGCACCCTCGAACAGATAGGCGACCGTTGGCGTGGCCAGGACATCCACACCGGTATTTCCCATGGAGCTGGCCAGATGCCAGTTCTCGACGACCTCGGAAAAGCTCCCCCTCGCTCCGGGCTTCAGACGTTCCACGTTCCGACCTCCTCTCTGTCTGGCCTGCACCTAATCACAGGTGGGCACGGCCGTCAAGAAGGGGGATGAAGAAACCTGTTAAGAAATTTACAGCTTGGCGAAAAAACTGCTTGCGCATTGACTATCTTATCCGGTATTTTGTATACAGTATGTCTCATCTGGCTGTGTTGGGGTGATGTGCCGAACAGACTGATTCTACTGATGTTTTCCGAAAAATAATCGAATCACATTCAGAGGGGAGGGGATCTACTTTTCCAGGGATACGATAGCGATCTTCGTTTTTTGGATCCGACGGTGGTCCGCCGGAAACACAACGAGCAAAGGAGTGTGAGTATGGGAAGCCTAAAGGAGAAACTAGCCAGCCAGATTCCCGGTCAGCGGGAGGAGATCAGGGATCTGGTTAAGAACTATGGGGATGTCGTCCTCTCCGAGGCGACTGTTGCCATGGCCTACGGTGGCATGAGGGGCATCAAAGGCCTGATCTGCGACACTTCGGAGGTCAGTCCGGAGAAGGGTCTGATCATCAGGGGAATTCCACTTCTGGAGCTCACCGACAAGCTTCCGGAGGAGATCTTCTGGCTCCTGGTCACCGGTGAGGTTCCCAGTGCCGATGAACTCAAGGGTCTTCAGGCAGAGTTCTCCAAGCGCGCCGGCGTGCCTTCCTACGTCTGGGACGTGCTCAGGGCCATGTCCAAGGACTCCCACCCCATGGCCATGATCAGCGTGGGCATCATGGCCATGCAGAATCAGTCCGAGTTCGCCAAGGCGTATGCCGCCGGGGTCAAGAAAACGGAGTACTGGGATTCAACCCTCGAGGATGTCCTCAACCTCCTGGCCAAGCTCCCCGAATTGGCCGCGGGAATCTACCGCATCCGCTTCAACAAGGGCGATCTTATCCCTCCCGACCCCAAACTCGACTGGGGCGGCAACTATGCCCACATGATGGGCATCCCCGATCCTGACGGCAACCTGGCCGATCTCATGAGACTCTATCTCACCCTTCACAGCGACCACGAGAGCGGCAACGTCAGCGCCCATGTCTGCCACACCGTGGGATCGGCGCTCTCCGATTTCTACTATGCCCTCTCTGCCGGCCTCAACGGTCTGGCCGGCCCTCTGCACGGCCTGGCCAATCAGGAGTGCCTGGCCTTCGTGCTCCAGATGATCGACAAGTTCGGCGGGGCGCCCAACGACGAGCAGCTGACCCAGTACTGCTGGGATACCCTCAACGGCGGCAAAGTTATCCCCGGATACGGACACGCCGTGCTCAGGGTCACCGACCCCCGCTTCACGGCCCAGGTCGCCTGGGGAAAGGAGCGCATCCCGGAGGACCCCGTCTTCCAGACGGTGGCCAAGATGTTCGACCTGGTGCCCGGCATTCTCAAGGAACACGGCAAAGCCAAGAATCCATGGCCCAACGTGGACGCGGCATCCGGTTCCCTGGTCTACCACTTCGGGATAACGGAGTTTTCCTACTATACCGTTCTGTTCAGCGTCTCCCGGGCCCTCGGGGTCGGCGCCCAGCTCATCTACAACAGGGCTCTTGGCGCTCCCATCGAGAGGCCCAAATCCGTCACCACCGATTTCGTCAGGAGTTTCGTGACGGGCAAGAAGTAGGGTCGATCCTCCACCGCGTCAGCCCCGGGCCGGTCTTCCGGCCCGGGGTTTTTTTGCCCGGAGAGCCGGGAACTGTGAACCGGGAACTGGGAACCTTTATGGGATACCGGACCCTGTCTCTTCCCCTCCTTGACTCACCGGCCCTGTTATTGGATGATCAGTGACACCATTGGGATCAATGCAGACGCCGGCCACAGGAGAAGACGGTGACACCGGACGGGAAACGGAAAACAAGAGGTATCGGCCTGATGTCCGGAGGATTGGACAGCATGCTGGCCGTGAGGGTCCTCCTGGAGCAGGGGATCGACGTTCTGGGCATGACCTTCAGGACCCCTTTTTTCGGGAGCGCCAGGGGTGAGGCGGCCGCCGCCCTGCTCGGCATTTCCCACAGGGTCCTGGACATCACCGAGGACCACCTCAGGATGGTCAAGGATCCGGCCCACGGTTACGGCAAGAACATGAACCCCTGCATCGACTGTCACGGCATGATGTTCAAAATCGCCGGGGACCTCATGGAGGAGTTGGAGGCCGATTTTCTGTTCTCCGGAGAGGTTCTCGGCCAGAGGCCGATGTCCCAGAACATGGCGGCCCTGCGGCTGGTCGAGAAACTGTCAGGCTATCCCGGACGTATCCTGAGACCCCTCTCTGCCAGGCTCCTTCCCGAGACGGAGCCCGAGCGGGAGGGTCTCGTGGACCGTTCCGCTCTGCTCGATATCCAGGGCCGGTCCCGGAGGAGGCAGATGGAACTGGCTGAGAGGTTCGGTATCCGGGAGTTTCCCTCACCGGGCGGAGGCTGCCTGCTCACCGATCCCGGATTCTCGGCCCGTCTGAGGGAACTCCTGGACCGGAAACCTCTCGCGGACGCCCTGGATATCGAGAGGCTCAAGGTGGGAAGGCACTTCAGGCTTTCAGGCGGGAGCAAGGTGGTGGTGGGGCGCCACCAGAGCGACAACGAGGTGATCGAGGGGCTGTTCAGGCCGGAAGATCTCGTCGTCAAGGTCGTCGATTTTCCCGGCCCGGTTTCCCTGCTTGAGGGCGGGGCTGCGGAGGACGACCGGCGCGTTGCAGCGTCCATAACCGCCCGGTACAGTAAGGCGCCCAGAGAGGTCGATTGTCAGGTCAGGATCGTCGGCCCGGGAGGTTCGGAGCAGGTCGTCGATGTCAGGCCGGCCGCTGACGCCCTGCTGGAGGAATTGAGGATTGACTGAAGACGATCGTCCTGAGAACGGTCAGGACGACCGGGATGTCATAACCGAGGTGCCCCTGGAGGGAGTCCTCGATCTGCACATGTTCCAGCCCGCTGATGTCCTGGATGTGGTGCAGGAGTACCTCAGGTCCTGCAGAGAGCGGGGCATCCTCGAGATAAGGATCATCCACGGAAAGGGCAAGGGTGTCCAGCGGAAGGCGGTCCGGGACCTGCTTGCCGGATTGAGCATGGTCAGGAGTTTCAGGGATGCTGAGGGCCATGCCGGCGGATGGGGTGCCACCGTTCTGGAACTCTTTCCCCCAGACGGGGGAGGGTTGCCCTGAGGCCGGGTATCCGGTCCTGTTGTTGGCGGGCGGGATTTTCGGTATGATGATGCGTCATCCCTTTTGTCTATGCCCTGTCGATCATTCAGGTCGCCCAGGAGTCGATCCATGAGGAGATCTCCCGTTCTTCCAGCCCTCTTGATCATTCTGTCGGTGGTGGCCGCTCCGATCCCGTCGGCAGCGGAGGTGATCCGGGGAGCAGCCGTTCTCGGTTCGGTTTCCTCTGTGGTCAAGATCAACAGGAAGATCCAGGGACTGCAGGGTGTAGGGGAGGGTGACGTCCTCTACGTCTTTACGGATCAGGGGGAGCCCGTTGCCCAGATCACGGTCAGGAATGTCTACTCGGATGAGATCGTCAGTGAACCCATACCGGCGTCGGTTGCCCGGCGGATCAGGGAAACGAGGGCCATTCTCATCTTCAGCAACGCCCTCGAGTACGGCGATTTTATACGGGCGACCATCGAGGGTACGGAGGACGCCTTCCGGCAGTTCGTCAGAAGGAACCCCGGAAGCGGCCTGGCGGAGGAAGCGGGGCGGATTGCCGACGGTATCGTCTACCGACCCTACAAGATCAGGGGCACGATAGCCGCGTTTGAGGAATTCATAGACAGGAACCCCTGGAACTATTACGTCAAAGGAGCGAAGGAGCGGATAGACGATCTGGTGTACCTGCCCTTCAGATCGGCCCATCAGCTGTCCGGCTACAGGGAATTTCTCCGCCAATACCCTGACAACATCCACGCCGACGAGGCGCGGAAGGAGATAAGGGAGTTGGCGGCCCTTTTCGAGGAGGTGGGCGTCGAGCATCTGGCCAGGGAGGCATCGAGCCTTGTGGGCAGGCGGGTAAAATTCCTCTGCTCGCTGCACAGCGTTCTGCCTGTGTTCGTCGAAGGGACCAGTGTGGGGAAAAAAACGGCATCTTTCACCACCCCTCGAAAATCAACCGAATTCCTGAACTTCCAGGTCGAGTCGGGGGACTTTGTCCTGTGGCGGCTCTTCATCGACAGGGAGTTTGCCGATGTCGTCCAGAGGGTGCAGTCGGCTGAGAGGGGAAGCCTGATAACCGTCTACGGAGAGGTCTTCAGCGCTGCGGGAAATGCCCCCTGGGTGGACGTCTACGACGTAGAGAGAAACGATTAGAGAGAAAGGGGAAAAGGAGACATCATGGTCTGGTTCCTGTATGCGGTTTCCTTCGTCTGGATCGCTCTGGGGAGCGCGGTGATCCTCGACACCGAGAGGGTGCGGGATCTTGGCGAGAACCTCGAAGAAGACCTCAACCCAAAAGTTGTCGGGGGCTCCCTGGCCGGGTTCGGGGTTCTCCTGGCGATATCATCCTTCTGGAGCGGTGTGGTGTGGTTTCTCTTTCTCGTCGGCCTCATTATCGTCGGCATAGGCGCCATGCTTCTCCTCGGCGACGAGGAGAAGGGCAGGAAGACCATAAGTGCGTGGATCGGGATCTCCGACAGGGGTCTCAAGCTGTGGGGTCTGATCTTCGTCATCACGGGCGTGGCCATCCTGGCCTGGATTTGACCCGGATAATGATTTAAGGTAGGAGATGATAAAGAGGGCGGAGAATAGCAGAAGATGAAATATGTCACGATTTACCCTGAATACCCCATAAGTATTTTCAACTATGAGGAGCTCAAGAAGTACCGGCAGAAGGTCCTTCATTCGCAGCTGGAGGGTAAGGCCCTGCTCAGGGTCCTGAACGGCCCGTCGAAGATCCTCAAGACGGTGGACGGTCATCACATCAACAAGGACTACATCGTAGGGGTAAGGGACTATGTCGATCCCAACGCCAGGCGCTCCGAGCTGGCCAATTATGAGAGAAGGACCCAGGTCAATCTCTATGTCTCCATGGAACTCGTCACCCTGGATGAGGTCTCCGGCGTCATCTGTGTCAGGAGGATAACAAACGATGTGGAGCTCTGTCTGGAAAGGGCTCTCAACCCCACAGAGAAGCACGATTTCGCAGGGGTTCTCACCGATTGGACCACCACCGAAAAGCTGGATGCCCTGATCGAACCCGGCATCATGAAGGTCTTCGAACAGGCCAATCTCAGCCATTCCTTCCTGGCCGTGAACAAGAAGCACATCAAGAGCTTTGTCCTGGTCAGGGACCTCGGAAACACGCCGGTGGAACATCTCCTCGAGCCCACCGATGAGGGCTGGAAACTGATGCGATCCGACGTCAGCTGAGGGAAACAGCGTTAACCGGTCAAAAGGAAAAAGCCGGGGTTGATCCCCGGCTTTTTCAATGGATCTCCTGTCGTCGCGGTTTTTCGGAAACCAGGATCCCGGGTTCCGAACCCCGCTACCCGGCTTTCATGAGTTCTCTGGGGTCTTCGCGGTGGGCTTTCTGATCGACCGGCGACCGCCGGTCCTCAAACGCCTCAGGTGCCCCCGAATCCGATCGTGACCTTGCCGTGATCGACGATCACGGGTACCTTCCTCTTCCCCCCGCTGTGGGCGAGCATCTCTTCGATGATCGCCGGATTGACCTCCACGTCCCTGTAGTCGACGACCTTACCTTCCCCCTGATAGGCCTCACGGGCCTTGACGGTGTAGGGTCACGTGGACTTGCCGTAAATGAGAACTGTGTTGCAGGACATCCCGGCCTCCGTATTCTGCATTCTGATTTCCGGATTTCTTTCCATATATCCTACCAATATAATGGTAAAATTGCATCGAAAAAGTCAATAGATCGAACTCCTGATTCAGAGATCCGGACTTCACTTGCTGACACCTTCTCCCCGCCGCCACACCGATATGTCATTCCTTTACCTCTGGCAATCCGAAAGAGTTTCTGATAATTAGAAGGCCCTTGACCAGATTGATATCCTTACCGGAGGCCCCAGATGCAACTCACCGTCATCCCCGAGCGGTGTTCCGGCTGCAAGATCTGCGAATTGGCCTGCAGCATCGGACGGGAAAACGTCAACAATCCCAAGAAGAGCCGGATGAGGGTCATGGTCCTCTATCCTCACCCCGTGATCAGAATGCCCATCGTCTGCCGGCAGTGCGGAGTTCCCAAGTGCGGTGAGGGCTGTCCCACCCACGCCATATACAGGGAGAACGGTATCGTTCGGCTGGACGAGGAAAAATGCATTTCCTGCAACCAGTGCATAACGAGTTGTCCTTTCGGGGCCATGTTCCTCCACGACGACATTGACCTTCCCCTCAAGTGCGACCTCTGTGACGGGAAGCCCTTCTGTGTCGAGGCATGCCCCAAGGAGGCCCTCAAGTTCCATCCCAAGCACATCCTCGGTCAGGCCCACAGGCTTTCCACCGCAAGGAATTATGCCAAGATGAGCAAGGTCGAGTACCTCGACGGAGGCCAGAAAAAGATCATCCGTTATGCGAGGGAGAAGGTGAAGAAAGATGAAGATTAAGGGCGGTTACTTCTTCAGGATCCTCGACGTCGACCTCACGAGGGGCGAGTCGTCCGTAAGGCCCTTCGACGAGGCCTTCGCCCTGCAGTACATCGGCGGGCGCGGTTTCGGGGCCCGCATCCTCGCCGACCATATCCGAAAATCCCGTAAGCGGATAGATCCCCTTGGGCCGGACAATGTCCTGGTTATTGCCCCAGGCCCTCTCACCGGCACCTACCTGCCGGCCGCGGGAAAGAACTCCTTCGTCACCCTGTCGCCTGCCACGGGGATATACGGAGACAGCAGCATGGGAGGGGTGTTCGGAGTGGAGCTCAGGCAGGCCGGTTACGATGCGGTCGTCCTCCGGGGCCGAGCCCATGAGCTGTCCGCCCTTACCATAGAGGACGACAGGATCAAGATCATACCCCTCCCCGAGGCCAGGGGCATGAACACCCTGGAGGCCGAGAGCCTGGTCCGCGAGGTTACCGGCGACGAGGACATGAAGATCGCCTCCATCGGAGTGGCCGGTGAGAACGGCGCCGTCTTCTCCTGCGTCAACGCCGACTGGAGCCGCAACGCCGGACGGATCGGGATCGGGGCCGTTATGGGGTCAAAGAACATCAAGGCCATCGCCGTGAGGGGTTCGAAAGACCTGCCCGTGGCCGACCTGAAGTCTCTGGTGAAGATGGCCAGGGAGGGATACGATGAGCTGAAGGCCCACGAATTCTTCAGGTTCTGGCAGCAGCAGGGCCTCATGTCGGTGGTGGATTACGCCAATACCATGGGCATTCTGCCAACCAGGAACTTCCAGGAGACGGTCTTCGACAGGGCCGACAAGATGAACGGTTACACCATGGAGGAAAGGTATAAGATCGGAGATTCCGCCTGCTTCGGCTGCTCCATGTCCTGCGGAAACATCTGTCTGGTCAAGGAGGGTAAATACCGTGGGACGGTGACAGAGGGCCCCGAATACGAGTCGGCCGCCATGCTGGGCAGCAACCTCGGGGCCTCCAACTTCGCCTACATCCTGAAGGCCAACGCCCTCTGTGATGAACTGGGCCTCGACACCATCTCCACCGGATCCATCGTCGGAGCTGTCATCGAAGGTCTTGAAAAGCAGATCCTCTCCCCTGACGATCTGGGCGGCCTGACTCTGGAGTGGGGCGACGAGGAGGGCATCCTTTCCCTGATCGAAAAGATCGCCCGCCGGCAGGGGGTGGGCGGCATACTGGCGGGAGGAGCGAGGGAGATCCTGAACCGATGGCCCGGCCTGGCGGGTATTATCTGTCACGTCAAGGGTCTGGAACAGTCGGCCTACGACGCGAGAGGCGCCATATCAATGGCCCTGGGTTACGGGACCTCTGACATCGGCGCCCATCACACCCGCGCCTGGACGGTGGCCACAGAACTGGAAAACGGAATGGAGTGGGGCCTGGAGGAAAAGGCCGACTTCGTCATTTACCACCAGACGGTCAGGCCCCTCTTCGACATGCTGGGCGTCTGCCGGCTGCCCTGGATCGAGCTCGGTTTCCCGGAGGAATACTATCAGCGTTACTACCATGCCGTCACCGGCGTGGACAGGCCGCTGTCCGAACTCATGGAATGTTCCAATCACATATACGACCTGACGCGGGCCATCAACGTCAGACTGGGCATCAGCCGTAAGGATGACTTTCCACCGTCGAGGACCTTCGACGACCCTGTACCGTCCGGGCCGACCAGAGGGAGCGTTGTGGACCGGGACGAATACGAGAGGATCCTGGAGATGTACTACAGGAAGAGGGGATGGGACAGCGATGGAAGGCCGCCGGTGGAGCTTTAGATCCTGACCATCTGTAACGGATCCGATCCAAAGTCCAAGATCGAAAGGCAAAGATCAGAGGTCCTTTCTCGGCCACCATCCGGAGACACCCGGTTTCTGTCATGGTCAACCGTCTGAAAGGGCCTATTTTTCCTTGCCGAATCCGACGACGATATACGAGCCGCTCCGCTCATCCGCTCTCAGTTTGATGAGACCGTGCCGCTCGGCGTCCTCCAGCAGTTCGCTGAACGTCCGATAGCCATACCCCGATTCCGAAAAGGAGGGCTTCTTGCGCTTCATGGTCTCCTTGACCATGGAGGACCAGAGGATCTCCTTGTTCTCACGGACGAGGGCGATGATGGAATCGACCAGGAGCTGGAAGACCGCCTTGCGCTGCTTGGGGAGGGTCTGCCCCAGTTTGGGAGGGATCCCAACGGGTTTTTCCAGCTCCTCGTAGTAGATGAACTCGTCGCAGTTTTCGGTGAGAAGCTTCGAGGCCGACTCCTGAAGGCTCAGCCCTATCACCCTCTTGCCGTTCTCCTTGAGCTTGGAAACGAGGGGTGAAAAATCGGAATCGCCGGAGACGATGACGAAGGTGTCGATGTGCTCTTTGGCCCAGGAGAGATCCAGGGCGTCCACCACCAGACGGATGTCGGCCGAGTTCTTCCCCGCCATCTGGCGTTTGGGAATCTCGATCAGCTCCAGGCCCGCCTCGTGAAGCTGATGCTTGAACTCGGAGTAGCGGACCCAGTCCGCGTAGGCCTTCTTGACCACGATCTTGCCCTTTTCCACGAGGCGTTCGAGAACCTTGTTGATATCGAATTTCAGGGACGGCTTCTTCCCTTTGAACCCGAGTGCGATGTTCTCGAAGTCCACGAAGACGGCCAGTGTGCTTCCGTTGCCTTCCCGTTCCATGGTCTTTTCTCTTTTCCTCCCCCTTATAGAAAATATAACATCCTGGAACAACGATTCTGACATTTTTCCCAGTCGGGACAGCATGTTAACCCAATGGATGAGGTAACTCCAGCCTTTTTCCACCCCTTTCGATACAGGGGTGGGTCTCCGGGGCCGGCCCGCCCGATAAGGCAGGGTTATTGCACGGTCGGTGAAATACCCTGCCGATGGGCCCCTTTCAGGGTTGTTTCGTGACAAAGTTTGTCAAGGTGGCTTCAAAAAGGGCAGGTCTTGACGGTGCGGGCCTCGCCTTAAGGGTCACTGACAGCGAAGTGCCCGGCATTGACCAGAATCGAAACCACGTTCCCTGAACGAGGGAGAGGAGGTTGTCATGAGAAGGATCGTGATCCTGTCTTTCGCAGTTGTGTTTTTGGCCGGCAGCGCAGCGTCCCTGCAGGCCTTTCCCTTCCCCTACACGGATGCGAGGGCACTGGGGATGGGTGGGGCCTACGTGGCCAACGGATCCGGTGCGGCCTCCGTCAACTACAACCCGGCGGCCCTCCTTAGTGGCGGCCGCATCGAGATCGTGGTCCCAAACCTCAACGTCAGGGTAGACGATCATGGCGGGCTTGTCGATGTGGTGGACCAGATCGGAAACCTGGACGCGGGAATCCCGGCTGAAGCCGCTCAGATCGCCGGTCTCCTCACAGGGATCGATGGCGATGCGGTCGATCTGGTCGGTTACGCAACCGCTACCCTGGGCATGAACTTCCCGGGGATCGGTGTCGCCTTCGGCTACTCGGACCTTATCGACGCCTCGGTGCAGGCGATCGTGGGAAGTACCAATATCGCCGCCCCCGCGGCCACTCTGTTCTATGGCGCCCTCGAGGGACAGCAGGTCGTGATCACAGCCGCCAAAGACTTCGGGGGGGTCAAGATCGGCGCCAATCTCAGACAGGTGGAGAGCACCACGTACTTCAACGTTGAGGATCTGCTTACGGCTCCCGACATCGATCTTGACGCGGTGACCGAGGGTGTCGAGGTGGAGGACGATTTTACAGCCATCGACGTAGGCATCCTGGTGTCCTTGACACCTCTCCTTGAGGTCGGTCTCGTCGGGCGCAATGTGAACGAGCCGGAGTTCGACACCTTTATCAGCACCGAACAGATCGAGGCAAGGTATCGGGCCGGGGCAGCCCTCGATCTCGCCGCCCTCAGGATCGTCGCCGATATGGACCTGACTGAGGTAGAGAGTTTCAGCGGGACCAAATATCAGGAGGTGGCGGTCGGTGCCGAGTTCAAGCTGCCGGTTCTCGCCCTCAGAGCCGGCATCAGCCAGAACAGCGCCGAGAGCGGTGACCCCACGCTGCTGCACGCGGGTGTCGGTCTCGGATTCCCCGTCCTCAAGATCGACATCGGCGGCATGATGGGCGACAGCGGCGACTTCTACGCCGCCGGTGCCAACCTGACGCTGGAGTTCTAGAGGACTGTCACTGTGGAGGGGTTACAGGTGCTGAGGGTCGATGACCGAGGACCGGGCGATGGACGCCCGGTGACATGAGACCACGTCACGACTGATGGGAGCCCGGTCGCATGGATCGGGCTCTCTCACGTCAGGCCCTCATAACCCTCCAGCTGCTCTTTCCTCACCCGGTTCTCCGGTACTCCGAGTTCGCTCAACATGCCCTCCAGGCACGAGACCATGGGCGGCGGGCCGCAGAGAAAGATGGCCCTCTCCTTAAGGTCGGAGACCTGTTCCCTGAGGGTGTCCAGAGTGACGAAGCCGGTGGGGCCTTTCCACCCCGTGGGCGGGTCCTCCAGGACATGGATGACACGAAGCCACGATCCCCCGGACGCCATGGATTCCAGTTCCTCCCGGAAGGGGATCTCGTCGAGAGACCGATTGGCGAAGAGGAGGGTGCCATCCGATTCATGACCGGAATCGGCCATGTACCGGAGAATGCTTCGAATGGGCGTGATTCCGATGCCGCCGACGACGAACAGGATCTTCCCCTCCCCCCCTTCCAGGACGAGATTTCCCGCCGGTCCCCTGAAATGGACCGGGTCCCCCGGCCTGAGAGACCTGATGCCGCCGCTGAAGGCCGATCCCGATATCCTCTTGGTGAACTCGAGAAAGGGTTCCGTCGGCGACGAGGAGAAGGAAAGGGGTTTACCTTCCGTGATGCCCGATGCCACCGGAGTGAACAGGCCCCATTGACCCGCCATGAAGGTGAATCCCTCCGGCTTCCCGGTCCGGACGCTGAGGCAGGTCGGCGTTCTCTCGATGATCTCCAGGGTGGTTACATCGTAATCCTTCATAGGGCAAATCTCACCATATCGGGGCGTCCAGGTCAACGTTTCGCTTCATGGCCGCCTTCCGGTTGGACCCTTGAGACTGAAGGAGGCCAGGAAGAGAAAGGTGGCCGTCAGGACGATGGCGCCGGAGGCCGGGAGATCCAGATAGTAGGAGAAGACAAGACCTCCCAGGACGGAGAGCCCCCCCGACAGACCGGAGAGGACCATAGCCCTGAGAAAGCTTGCGGCTGCGATCAGGCCCGTCGCCGCCGGGATGACGAGGAGGGCGGCCACCAGGAGGAGGCCGACAACCTTCATGGCCAGGACCACGGTCACTGCAGTCAGGACGGCCAGGAGCATATCCAGCCTGCCTACGTTGATTCCGGAAGCCCTGGCCATCTCATGATCGAAGGTAATGGTGACAAGGTCGTGGTAGTTCAGGGTCACCGATGCGAGGACCACAGCGGCCAGGAGGGCAGAGACCCAGACCTCTCCAGGACCTATGGCCAGGATGTTGCCGAACAGGTAACCGAACAGCTCCACGCTGAACTTGCCTGACATGCTGGCGATGACGATGCCGAGAGCGAAGCCCGCGGAGGAGACAATGCCGATCGCCGTATCCCCATGGATCCCGGCCCTTTCCTTGAGTTTTAAAAGGCCCACGGATCCGGCGATGGCCACTCCAAGGGCCGACCATACAGGGGCCACCGAGATCAGGAGACCAAGGGCAACCCCGCCGAAAGTGACGTGGGCCAGACCGTGGCCCGCCATGGCCTCTCTCCTGAGGACCAGGAAGACGCCGAGGAGGGAACAGGTGACAGCGATGAGCAGCCCCGCCGCCAACGCCCTCTGCATGAATGGGAACTGTAGGATCTCCATAACTGACGCCGGCCGGTGAAAAATAAGTCGATGGAAATCAGAAGTTGGATGTTAGAAATGGGAAGAGGAAAAAACCAGCACAACAGAATGTGACACCCGGAGGTATTTTCATTCCGTGTTCTCCCTTCCGATCCCTCGATGGTCTTATCTTCAATGTTCTCATCTCTAACGCATCAGTGTCCTATGTTCCAATCTCCACTGCTCTCATCCCGTCCCTCCCCTAGTGTCTGTGGCAGATGAGGTGATGATCGGGACCGAACAGGGTGATAGCCTGCTCCGAATCGCAGAAGTCCTGGTGGCTGCCGTGAAAGATCAGTCTCTGGTTCAGACACGCCACCTTATTGACGTGTTTCGTGATGACCCCGATATCATGGGTCACCAGGATCAGGGTGACCCCACGCATCCGGTTGATAGTCTCCAGGGTGTTGTAAAAACGTTCCTGGGCGTCGGCGTCCACACCGGCCGTTGGTTCGTCCAGGACCAGGACCTCGGGTTTGGATGCCAGGGCCCTGGCGATGAACACCCTCTGCTGCTGTCCCCCCGAGAGGGCCCAGATCCGCCTTTCCTTATAGGCGACCATGTCCACCATCTCCAGGGCTTCGTCGATCACCCCCTCGTCCGATGGAACGAGGAAACGGGGCCATCTCTTGTGAGGCAGGAGACCCATGGCGACGACCTCGCGCACGGATGCAGGGAAAAGGGGATCGAGTTCCGTGGCACGCTGTGGGACATATCCGATCAGATCCCAGCTCCTGAAGCTCTCCACCGATTCACCCATGATACGTATGGAACCGGAGTCGGGACGACCCAGGCCAAGCATCATTCTGATCAGAGTCGTTTTGCCGGATCCGTTCGGCCCGATGATGGCGAGGAAATCCCCCCTCGTGACCCGGAAAGTGATCTCCTCGAGGATCCGCTCTCCCCCGTAACCGAAGGACAGGTTGTCGATGTCGAAGAGGACATCGGGCTCACTCACATTCAAGACCCTCCCTCAGGTTCTCCAGATTCCGCTCCATCAGGGAGACGAACGTCACGCCCTCCCTCCACTGCCGGCCCGTCAGGTTGCCGCCGGGGTGAAGGACCAGGGACCGGGCTCCCGTCTCCCTTGCGATGACCTCCGCCAGGCGAGGAGAGATCAACTCCTCGAAGTATAACACCTTGATCCCTTCCTGACTCATGGTCCTTATAATATCAGAGATGTACCGGGGGCTGGGCTCCGAATCGGGGCTGAGGCCGTAGATGGGCAGCTGGGTGAGGCCATATCGGGCCGCCAGGTGACCGAAGGCCCCGTGTCCCCCCGTTACAAAGATCCGCCTCCGGCAGGATGCCAGACCCCGGGCGAATCGACGGTCCAGGTCCTCCAGTACCCTGGAATAATCCTGTGCTCCGGCCCGGTAGTGGGAGGCGTTGGACGGGTCCAGTTTCGAGAGGGTGTCCGCGATCTTCCCGACGAACTCCACGGACTTGCCAAAGTCCAGCCAGATGTGGGGATCCAGGGCGATCCCACCTTCCTCCCGGGGTTTTCCCCTTTCCGATTGAGCCGGGGACCTGGAGGTCGGGATCGTGTCCATCCTCAGGACCGCGGGCATCCGGTCCCCAAGGGAACGGAGGAGCTCCGCCGCCCAGGGTTCCATACGGTCTCCGACGTAGATAAAGATGTCGGCACTCCCCAGGCGGACGATGTCCGACGGCCTGGGGTCCCATGTGTGGGGCTCTGACCCGGGAGGGATGAGGATAGCCGCTTCCAGCTTATCACCGCCTACCTGAACTGCGAACTCGTAGAGGGGGAAGATGGAGGCGACTGCGGTCATGCGATCAGCCGGGGCGTCAACCGGCAACAGGAGGATAACAGCCAGCGTTATAAGATGCGAAGGCGAAAGGAGAAAGGGGACAAGGGAAAGGGCAGATCTTCTTTTCCTCTTCGCCCCCCGTCCCTGGCCCTGCGCCCTGCTCATGTATTGAGCTCCACCACATCTCCGTCCAGCAGGACGTAATCCCTGGCCACCTTCTGGCCGTCGAAGACCTCCGTCCCCCACACCCTGGCGAATTTCAGCATCCTGCCGATGTCCTTGTGGACCATCGAGGCAAGGTCGGCCACCGTCGCACCCTCCCTGAGAACGAAAGGCTGGTCGAGATCGACCTCTTTGCCGGGCGGCTTGGAGAAGACCCGAATGAGACCCATGGAACCCTTGAGAAGATCCTTGAACCCCTCAAGACCGGATCCGGTCCGCACCGATACCGGATGGATCTCGGGAAGATCCTGATAGAGGTCCGCCAGAACCTCCAACCGGTCCTTTGCGGCCTCCATCCTGCACTTGTTGCCCAGGTAAAGAGTCGGAATGATAGCCCACCCGTCGCCTGTGAACCTCTTTTCCGAACCGGGCGGCTCCAGTCTTATTCTCAGGGAGTCGAGAGTTGTGTGGACCGCTTCCCACTGCTCGAGGAGGTCATCGCGGGCCAGGTCAAGGACCATGACGGCCATATCCGTGTTGCGGATGAGAGAGCCGATCCATTTTTCGGTGACGGCCGGGTCGAGGGCTGGGGTGTCGACCAGCTGGATGGGTATGCCCTGATGGAAGAGCATGCCCGGTTGCGGCATGCGGGTGGTAAAGGGGTAGTCGCCGATGGCGGGCAGGGAGTTGGTCAGCGCCGCCAGGAGAGAGGATTTGCCGGAATTGACCGGACCGATCAGGGCAACCTGGGCGGCGCCCTCCCGGGGAACATGGGAAGGATCGGCCCTTTTCGCCCCTTTCTTCCTGGCGGCTTCGGCCTGATTCTTCCACTTGGCTATCCTTTTCTTGATATCGCCCTGGATCTTCTCCGTCCCCTTGTGCTTGGGGATCAGAGCCAGCATCTTTCTCAGAGCCTCGAGTTTGGCCTCGGCCGTGTCGGCCCGCCGGAACTCCTCTTCGGCTTCCAGGTATTGAGCGGGGAGGTTGGCTGACGACATCTCGAATAAAGTCTCAGGTTTCAGGCTTCACATTTCGGGTTGTCCGACAGAAAGAACAAAAATTGGCTCAGGGACCGGTGATCCATGATGCGTCCAAATGAAATACCGTCCGGCCTTCCCATCCCCGTGTCGCTGAGCCTGGTTCGTTCCCTTCCACCCTTGAGTCAGCGAAGGGTTTCCCCCATCCCTTGATTTCAGCCTGATTGCCTTTCGATCCGTTGGATCAATCGCTTGCGATGGCGGTCCGTGTCGAAGGCGATCTTGCCGGCGAGGTCAAGGAACTTTCGGCTGTCGCTCCGTACGGCCTCGAAGTAGCGCGATTCAATAAAGGATTCCTCCATGTCCTTCGCAAAGGACAACGCTTCCCGGAGGGACAGGGAACCCTTCCGGATATCGCCTGTCATCTCGCCGATGGCGAGGGTGTAGGTCTGAATCGCCGAGATCTCAAAGGGCCTCCCCAGGCTGAACCGATCCGGGTTCGCCTCGACGATCGTGAGCAGCTGGTCGATGATATTCTCGTGCTGTTCTTCCTCCAGAGCCAGCTGCATCCACAGGGAACTCTCGTCCGGCCATGCCTCCGAGCAGGCCAGGTAGAAGCGGCCCATGGCCTCCTCGTTGACCCTGAGGGCCTGAAGAAGATCCTTCATGAATGAGAGGTTGTCCCGTGACATCTGACGTCTCCTCATCACCGGGTCGTGAAGACCCCGGGCAGATAGAAATATAGCACAGCGGCCCCTCCCGGAAAACTGACAGAATAACGCCCGGCACAAAGGGAGCCATGACATAGTCCTTAGTACTTGTCCCTGATTTCTGCTACCTTTTCCTCATGGACAAGAGAGCCGTAGCCGACGCCCTTGAAGAGGCCGCCACCCTCATGGAGCTTTCGGGTGACAACCCGTTCCGGATCAGGGCCTACCAGAATGCGGCCAGGACCATCCGCAGCCTGCCGGCCGATCTGGCCGAAGCGGTGGCGGACGGGTCGATCAGGAACGTCAAGGGCATCGGGCCGAACATCGCCGAGCACATCGCCGAGCTCCTCGAGTCCGAGGAACCCCCCTTCCTGAAGGAACTGCGGTCCCGGTTCCCGGCCGGCGTCCTGGAGATGCTCCGGATCCCCGGTCTCGGTCCCAAGAAGATCAGGGTCCTCATGGGCGAGCTGGAAATCACGTCGGTGGGGGAGCTTGAGTACGCCTGCCGGGAAAACCGCCTCCTTGACCTGCCCGGTTTCGGGGCCAAAACACAGGAGAACATCCTGAAGGGGATCAGGGGTCTGACGGCGTACGCCGGGCGGTATCTCGCCCTCAACGTCCAGAGGGAGGCCGACGAGGTCGTCCGGGCCCTGCGCAGTGTCAAGGGGGTCATCCGATTAAGTGTTGCGGGGAGCCTGCGCCGGCAAAAGGAAGTGGTCAAGGACATGGACCTCGTTGCCTCCGGAGACGCCGAGGCCCTCATGGACGCCGTGGCCTCCCACCCGCTGGTGGAGGAGGTCACATCCCGGGGTGGGACCAAGTTGACGGCTCACCTTTCATCCGGAGTGAACCTGGACCTCCGAGTGGTCCCCGATGAGTCATTCCCCTACGCCCTCCAGCACTTCACCGGCAGCAAGGATCACAATATCGAACTGCGCGGGCGGGCCGCCTCCAGAGGCCTGAAGTCCAACGAGTACGGGCTTTTCAAAGGGGAACGCAACATCCCCTGTGCGGAGGAGGGGGACATATACAGAAACCTCGGTCTCGCCTTCATCCCTCCAGAACTGCGCGAGGCCATGGGCGAGATCGAGGCCGCCGAGATCTCTGAATTGCCGGACCTCGTCGAGCCGGAAGACATTGAGGGTGCACTGCACGTTCACACGATCGCCAGCGACGGATCGTCCACCCTGGAGGAAATGGTGGAAGCAGCCCGAAACCTCGGTCTTACCTATATCGGCGTTACCGAGCATTCCCGGTCGGCCAGATACGCCAGGGGCCTCGAGCCCGACCGGGTAAAGACGGAGTGGGCCCGCATCGACAGGCTGAACAGCAATCTGGAGGATTTCCTGGTCCTCAAGGGGATCGAGGCCGACATCCTCCCCGACGGCTCACTGGACTATCCGGATGACATCCTGGCATCCTTCGATTTCGTCATCGGGTCCGTCCACTCCAACTTCACCATGCCGGAGAGGGAGATGACGGACCGCATCTGTTCGGCCCTCAGCAATCCTTATCTGGACATCCTGGGCCATCCCACGGGCAGGCTGCTCCTGACCCGGGAGCCATATGCGGTTGACATGGAGGTGGTCCTCGAGTGTGCGGCGGCGAACGACAAGGCCGTTGAACTCAACTCCCATCCCTACCGCCTGGACCTGGACTGGCGGCTGATGCCCCGGGCGAAGGCACTGGGCCTGAAGATCGCCATCTGTCCGGACGCCCACGGGACGGAGGACCTGATCTTCACCTTCACCGGAGTCAATACGGCCAGGAAGGGGTGGCTGGAGAAGGAGGATGTTCTGAACTGTTTGCCCGCCTCTGAATTAATGGCGTATTTCAGGGGGAAAAGGAAGACGGGCAGGGGAAAGGGGAAAGGTTAAAGGGGAAAGGGGAAAGGTTAAGGGTTAAAGGCCTGACTCGGGAGGCACCGGAAACAGCATCGAGAAGAGAGGCAAAAACGTACCTGGGATTTTGGACTTTGGATTTTGGTTTAAGCAACCGGAGGACGTTTTGAAAGAGACCGTTGCAGCCAGGAAAAAGCGCGTTGCCGAGATCGATCAGGTCCTGTCGGGTCGGTACCCGGAGACGACCGCCCTCCACTTTCAGAACATCTTCCAGCTGCTTGTCGCCACCATCCTGTCGGCACAGTGTACCGATGAGAGGGTCAACAGGGTCACCCCGGGGCTGTTCGAACGATACCCCGATGCGGCCGCCTTCGCCTCGGCGTCCCTGGTGGACCTCGAGGAGGCGGTCCATCCCACCGGCTTTTTCCGCCAGAAGGCAAAGTCCATCAAGACGTGCTGCGAGGTCCTTGTCCGGCATCACTCCGGCGAGGTGCCCCTTTCCCTGGAAGAGATGGTCAAGCTGCCTGGTGTCGGGCGCAAGACGGCCAACATGGTGCTGGGCAACGCCGAGGGGATCCCGGGAGTCGTGGTGGATACCCACGTCAAAAGGGTGGCCGCCCGCATGGGGCTTACGGAGAACATCGACCCGGACAGGATCGAGGGCGATCTGGCCCGGCTGATGCCGGACGATCGATGGACCCCTTTCTCCAATCTGGTCATCTACCTGGGCAGGGACAAGTGTACGGCGAGAAAGGCGAAGTGCAATGAGTGTCCGGTGGCGGGGATGTGTCCGAAAATTGGTCTGTAGCGGTTTGAAGGGAAAAGGGAAAACAGTTCTGAGAGATAAGAGATAAGTGATAAGCAAAAGAGCTGTTACTTATCACTTAGAACTGAGCACTTAGGACTCCTCTGCTTTTCCCCTCTCCCCAATACAAACATCCCTCCGCCCCCCCGGTGTTAAAATGAAGTCAAAGGGGGCGGGAATGTCCGGGAAGGTCTGGATCGGCACCTCCGGTTTCACCTATCCCCATTGGCGGGGTGTTCTCTATCCGGAGGGAGTACCCCAGCGACGGTGGCTGGAGGTCTACTGTGAGACCTTCCCCACCGTGGAGGTCAATGCCACTTTCTACCGGTTGCCCACCGAGTCAACCGTGGAAGGATGGCGGAGCCGGACGCCACCCGGCTTCACCTTCGCCGTCAAGGGGAGCCGGTTCATCACCCACGTCAAGAGGCTGGCAGGAGTGGAGGAGGCGGCGGCGCTGTTTTTCTCCAGAGTGGCCCTCCTGGGGGAAAAACTGGGGCCGATCCTGTTTCAGCTCCCCCCACAGCTCAAAGCCGACCATGGCCTCCTTGCCGGATTTTCGGCACTTCTTCCGGCAGGGTATCGGTGCGCCCTGGAGTTCAGACACCCGTCCTGGTTCTCAGAAGGGGTCTTCGAACGCATGTCCGAGTCAGGCCTGTCCCTCTGCCTGCACGACTACGCGAGGATGCAAATGCCCTGCATCCTCACCACCCGCTGGACCTACCTGCGCTTCCACGGGCCGAGCGGACGCTATCACGGTCAGTACGGTGAATCAGGGGTCAGGGGGTGGGCGGACAGGATCGCTGCGTGGCTGGCCGATGGGGTCGACGTCTTCGCCTACTTCAACAACGACATCGGGGGCAACGCCGTCCGGGATGCGGTGCGGCTGGCAGCGATGGTGGGCAGGACAGGCTAGCGCGGCACCATGCCCCTCATTGCCGTTTTATCAGATCCTGTCCCCTGGCGGGAGTGGGATAGGGGGCAAAATATAGTCAGGAGCCAGCAGTCGGAGTCCGGGAGGAAGGCCCCCGCAACATCCGGAAGGCAGTATTCCAGGGGACCCGTATGAGGGCCATCTGCCGGACGGATTGCCGGTATTCCGGCAGGGATCCTCGGAGCAGTGTCTTCCGGGCACCGACGGCTCATCAGCTGACAGTGGATCTATTCTGTCTCCTGCTTGAAGATCACCCTCCCCAATTCCGGATCGTCCTCCTGGTCAAAAATCAGATCTCCAG
>CP070719.1:567968-594478 GCA_020350725.1 bacterium | reverse complement strand
GGGGGATGGCCTCCATCCTCGGCATCACACTGAGCACCAGCCAGATCACCGCCCTGGTCCTGCTGCCGATAGCCGTGGGAGCTTACGTCTATCTGGAACGGAGGAAAAACCGACCCTAAGGTGTACCAGGTTCACGGTTCACAGTGGGAACCGCCGTGATTAGTGATTCGTGATCTGTGATTCGAAAAGATTAGTTCACGGTTCACGGTTGGAACCGCCGTGATTTGTGATTCGTGATTTGTGATTCGAAAAGACTAGTTCCCCTCCCTCTGGACCCTGGCCCCTGGACTCTGGACTCATTTCCCTCCCCTGTCCGCATGTCCTTTCCGCGCAGGCGGGTGGACTCTCGACTGGAGAAGGGGGAGGCCGCCGAAGCGGCCTCCCCCTTCAGTCCCTGAGACGGCCAGGGAACTTTAAAACAAGGACTAAGAGCTAAGTGCTAAGAGATAGGATAAATAAAATGAAAAATCACTTTCCTTTGCTTCGTTCGCGTCCTCCGCGATAGACCTTTGTCCTAGATGTCGAAATACAGGGCGAACTCGTGGGGGTGGGGGCGGAGTCTGACCTCATCCACCTCATTTTCCCTCTTGTACGAGATCCACATCTCGAGAAGGTCCGTTGTGAATACATCGCCCTTGAGGAGAAAATCGTTGTCCCTCTCCAGGGCATCAAGAGCCTCCTCAAGGGAACCGGGGGCCTTGGGATACTGGGCCAGCTCCTCGGGGGAAAGACCGTAAATGTTCTTGTCAAGGGGCTCACCCGGATCGATCCGGTTCTCGATCCCGTCCAGGCCGGCCATGAGCATGGCCGAGAAAGCCAGATAGCCGTTGCAGGTGGGGTCGGGCGTCCGGAATTCGATCCTCTTGGCCTTGGGACTGGCCGAGTAGAGAGGAATTCTCACAGCGGCGCTCCGGTTACGGGAGGAGTAAACCAGGTTGATGGGCGCCTCGTATCCGGGCACCAACCGCCTGTAGGAATTCGTGGTTGGATTGGTCAGGGCGCACAGAGCCGGCGCATGCTTGAGGATGCCGCCGATATAGTGCATGGCCATCTCGCTCAACCCGCCGTACCGATCCCCGGCGAAAAGGGGCTTGTCACCTTTCCAGATGCTCTGATGCACGTGCATACCGGATCCGTTATCCTGGAAGACGGGTTTGGGCATGAAGGTCGCCGTCTTACCGAACCTGCGGGCCACATTCTTGACCACGTACTTGAACCGCATGAGGTTGTCGCCGGCCTGAACCAGGGGGGCGTACTTCATGTCGATCTCAGCCTGACCCGCTGTTGCCACCTCATGGTGCTCGGCCTCGATCTCTATGCCGTATGCCTCCTCCATGATCCTGACCATCTCATGGCGGATTTCGACCTGGCTGTCGGTCGGTGGGCAGGGGAAATACCCCTCCTTGTGCCGTGGTTTGTAACCCAGGTTGGGGCCTTCATCCCGGCCCGTGTTCCACCACCCCTCCTTGGAATCCAGGAAGAAATAACCGGAGTGGGCATTCTGGTCGAACCGGATGTCGTCCAGGATGAAGAACTCGGCCTCGGGGCCGAAATAGGCCGCATCGCCGATGCCGGTCGACTTGAGGTAGGCGTCAGCCTTCTGCGCCACGTACCTCGGATCTCTGGTATAGGGTTCCTTGGTGACAGGATCCACGATATTGCAGATCATGGAAAGGGTGGGCAGAGAGCTGATGAAGGGATCGATCTGTGCCGTGGATGGATCCGGGATCACCAGCATGTCGCTGGCGTGGATAGGCTGCCAGCCGCGGATGGATGACCCGTCGAACCCGTAACCGTCCTCGAAACTGCTCTCCTCCAGTTGGCTGATGGGCACCCCGAAGTGCTGCCATGTCCCGGGCAGATCCATGAATTTGAGGTCAACCATCTTGATCCCGTTCTTCTGGGCAAAATCCAGTACCTCTTTCGGTGTCATCTTAAAACCTCCAATCCTTACGTGAGTTTCATGCCGACCGGCGTCAGACAGCCTCCTCGCCGGTCTCTCCGGTCCTGATGCGGATTACATCCTCCACCGGGATGACGAAGATCTTACCGTCCCCGATCCGCCCCGTTTTTGCCGCCTTGGCAACTGCATCCAGAACCTTTTCCAGTATCTCGTCCTTTACGACGACCTCGATCTTGACTTTGGGAAGAAAATCAACGATGTACTCGGCTCCCCTGTAGAGTTCCGTATGTCCTTTCTGCCTGCCGAATCCCTTGACCTCACTGACGGTCATCCCCTGGATACCCAGTGAGTTCAAAGCCTCCTTGACCTCTTCAAGCTTGAAAGGTTTGATGATGGCCTCGACCTTTTTCATTCTTTTTCCTCCTCTGTTGTCATCGCAAAGAGCAATCACCGTACCAAAAGACGCGTGGATCCTCTGTTCACTCTATCTACATGAATTTATGAGATATTTTACCGGTGACATCCGGCATTGGCCTCCCCCTTCCTGCCTAAATAAACGTCACATCGAACATCGCGTGCCTACAGGTTAGGCAAAATCGACCCTCACGGGACCGATGAACGGGAACCGCTTCCACGGTTGAGGTAGGCATGTCCATCGGGAGAAGGGGGATGTGAGGATGGACGGCGGTCCGGTCTGAGGCTGGGGAGACCGGCCGCAGTCCGCCGCCTCGCTTCCCCGGTCGTCTCAAGAGCAAACCGGCCGTCCTGGATCGCTGAGGATCGGGGTCGTCGGAACGCTCCTCTAAAGATTAATGGATGGGAGTTGCATTGTAAAGGAAAGGGGGAATGACCGTGATTCGTGATTTGTAATTGGTGATGGGTGATTCGTAAATCAAGTTAAAGTTTACAGTTTGGAGTTATTTAAGACCGTAATTCGTTATTTGTGATTCGTGGTTGGTAAAGGCATACGAAAAAATCCTAAATAAATCTTCATGGAAAGATATTTTATTAACTAGCAACAGGTACTTTAAGTACAAATCACGAATTACGAATCACTGATCACGGCCTATGGACCTTGGGCTTTGGACATAAGACGTTGGACTATTTTGTCATGGCAGGGAGATCTCCATGATCTCGAGCTCCCTCAGTCCCCTCGGAATCTGCACCTGGACGACGTCGCCAACCCTTCTCCCAATGAGGGCCCTTGCCACGGGCGAGGTGACACTGATCCTGCTGGAGGCCACATCGGCCTCGTCCGCCCCGACGATCTGGTAGCTGAGTTTGTCTCCCGATTCGAGGTCCTGAACGGTGACGTTCACACCGAACACCACCCGGTCGGTATCCATGTCGAGGGGATCGACGACCTGAGCGTTGGCGATCTTGATCTCGATATCCCGGATCCGGCTCTCGATGAAGGCCTGCCTCTCCTTGGCGGCGTCGTATTCCGCGTTTTCGGAGATGTCCCCGTGGCTTCTCGCTTCGGCGATCTCCTCTATGACCTTGGGCCGGTCCTGGGTTTTCAGCCTCTTCAGGTCACTCTTGAGCTTCTGCAGGCCCTCCGGGGTCATTGGGTGCCTCGTCATCCTAACTTGCCCTCCTTGGCGCTCACATAAAAATCCCTTCCGCGAGGAAGGTTTTACGAAAAATACTCCACCCGCTGTGCGGGTGGAGTCAAGTTCTTATAACCTCCCCCTCGGGGAAAAGTCAACCGTTTTGTCTGAAGTGTTCAGATGTAGCTTAGTACCCAGGATTCTTTAGTCAGTATTTCGGTATAAAAGAATTTATAAGTAGAAAATCTTTTGATATTTAAATGCATATGTATTTATTTTCTTCGTTATAGCCTTTGATATTAAATAATTCTGATCCGATTCCCTGAATACTGAACCCTGACTACTGAATGCTTTTGCTCTCAATTATTCTCCAAAAAACGTTTCATGTTGGCAGCAATCTTTTCCGTGCTTCCCCACTCCAGACATTCCTCGGGGAAGGACGCAAGGAAAATCCGACCATACGCCCGCTTAAGGATCCTTGTGTCACAGATGATGGCGTATCCCCGGTCTTCACGATGTCTTATCAGGCGACCGACTCCCTGCCTCAGCCTGATCACGGCCCTCGGCACGGAATCCTCCATGAAGGGATCCCTGCCCTGGCGGAGGAGGGACTCACCCCGTGCCTCAACCAGTGGATCGGTGGGGACGGGGAACGGAAGCCGGGCGATGGCCACACAGCGAAGGGAATCACCCACCACGTCCACGCCCTCCCAGAAGCTGTCGGTGGCAAAAAGAGTCAGGTTGCTCTCGGTCCGGAACCTCTCCAGCAGAGCCGTCCGGGGTGCGTCTCCCTGTCGCGCCAGAGGGAGTGCTTCCGCGGCGAGATCCTCAGCACATTGCTCGAACACGGCATCCAGCGTCCGGTAGGAAGTGAAGAGCAGAAGGGCCCCGCCCTCGGATGCTCGGACGATCCCCTTTACCGCATTGGTCATACCCCGGACGAAGCCATCCGTCCCCGGCTCGGGAAGATCGTTCAGTATCGCCAGGCGCATCTGGTCGGAGAGGTCAAAGGGGCTTGCGTAGATCTCCTCAATAACCTCCATGCCGGGGATCTGATCAAGTCCCAGCCGCTCCCTGAGGAATTGAAAGGAGCCGCCGACCGTCAGCGTCGCCGAGGTCATCACCACCTTTCCCACCGCGTCAAAGAGGGTGTTCCTGAGGATCTCTGAGGCCTCAAGGGGCGTCAGGTGCAGGTTGACCACCGATCGACCCCTCCTCCTCCTGACCTCTACCCAGAAGACCTCCCCTTCCTCTTCACCCCTCCTGACCCTGTTGAGAAGATCGACCGCCCCATCCAGACGATTGACGACCGCCCCGATATCGCTCCACAGCCCGGCAAGCTCCTCGAAGCCGTCTTCGACCAGGTCCTTCAGCCTTCGGGTGATCCTGCGCAGAGGCGCTGCCGTGTCACCGATGAGGCCCGACATCTCCGTCAGCAGTGCACCGATGTCCTGCCACTGGCCTTCCTCCCGCCTCTCAGGGGGCACTCGCCACCGGTTGTCCCCGCCGGTATCCCCCCTGCCCAGCCAGCTCGAAAAGGAGAAGGCAAGATCCTCAAAGAGCTTGTCCAGGCGGTTTCGCCCCGCACCTATCCCGGCTTGAACATCGGTCGCGAGGGTGAGGATCTCCGTGCCCCTGTCACCCTTAAGACCTTTCAGGGCGGGGATCCTTTTCAGGAGAAAGGGTATGAGGCCCCTCTCGGATCTCCGTCTGCTGACGAGGCGCCCGAACTGGCCCAGCAGACCATACCTCCCCACGCTGGCGTCGAAATAGGAGAGGGCCACATCCTCAACGTTGTGGGCCTCGTCCAGGATCACTGCATCGTAGCGGGGCATAATGGCGGCCGCTTCGTGCCCTCCAACGCGAAGGGCGAGGTCGGCAAAGAGAATGTGGTGGTTTGCCAGGAGGATCTGGGCCGAGGCCGCCTCGACCCGTGCCCTGTAGAAAAAACATGCTGAGAAGTTCAGACACCGGGCCCGCAGGCACGAATCCGATTCGGCCCTCAACAGCTCCCAGTTGCTGTCCCCGGGCACGAAAGGGAGGTCGGATAGACTTCCGTCCGAGGTGTTCCTGCTCCAGTGGAGAAGCTCTCTCATCTCCTGCACGTCGTCGAACTCGAGGAGGACCTCCCCCGAATCGGTGTCCAGCATATCCCTCTTTCGCAGACAGAGATAATTGCCCCTTCCCTTGACGATGACCGCCCTGAAGTCCTCCCCGAGCATCTTCCTGACCAGGGGCAGGTCCTGCTCGAGGTGCTGCTCCTGAAGGTTGATCGTCCTGGTGGACACCACGACCCTGCGTTTTCCCCTCAGGGACCAGAGGACCGACGGGATAAGGTATGCCAGGCTTTTCCCCGTTCCCGTACCGGCCTCGAGAACACCCACTCCGCCGCCTTCCAGGACAGCCGTGATATCGGCCGCCATTCGACACTGGGACTCCCTGGGTTCGTAGGTGGGATGGACCTCGGCAAGAGGGCCTTCGGGGCCGAGAAGGTGGGATATGCGGGATGGATCGAGGGGCTCAGGAGCGGACTCGGAGGATCGGGGCTCGACCACTGGATAGAGACGGGAGACGTCGTTGTCGATGATGTAAAATCCGATTCCCAGCCCACCGTACCTTGAAGCCACTGCGATGTCGGCCTCCGAGGGGACCAGGATGCCGGTGGGGTGGTTGTGGATCAGAACGTCGCCGGGTCCTGCCGTCTCGGCCACGGCCGGAACAGCCTCGGAATTGCCCCTCGCTATGGGTTCGGCCTCCACGACGACACCCTCCTGCGTCCGACCGATAAAAAAGATCTCGTGACCGCTGCAGAGGTGGATCTCCTCCCTCATGATGCGGGCAGCCTCAGGGGAGAGGCGGTCGGATACCGAATGCTCCAATGGCTTCATCGGATTTCAATATAATAATTCGTCGCGGCCTGTGATCGCTTTCTCGCCCGGACACCCGTTTTCCACATGCGAAGACTGATTCAAGGGCTATCTCTCTTATACCACATGGAGGTGAAAAGACTATGGACAAGAACCGCAAAGAGAAACTGGCTGGAAAAGTGCCGGTCTAAAGAGGTGAATTTCGAATTCAGTGCCCGGTATCCGGGATAATGGGACGATCCCAATTTGGGATCGGGATATGGAAAGGGAAGGTCGTTGGAACCGTTCCGGTGACATGAGAGCATCCCATACAGGACCTTTGGAACAGACCCCCGGTATCAGACATCCATCTCCCTTACTCCTGATCCATCTCGATACCGAATATAAAAATAAGGCCGCCCGAAGGCGGCCTTATCCGTTGGGATTCCGAAGAAGGGTCACTCCACCTTGACCTGGATCTCGCGGGACTTCTCCTCTTCGGCTTTCGGCAGGTCGATCTCCAGGACCCCGTTCTTGAAGGTGGCCTTGACCTTGTCGTTCTTGACCCTGCCAGGCAGGCTCATGGTCCTGGAGAAAGATCCGAACGACCTTTCCACATAATACCTGTTCTCGCCCTTTTCCTCTTTCTCCCGCTTCTTCTCCCCCCGGATCGTCAGGATGTCGTCCTTCAGGGAGATCTCCACGTCCTCCTTGGCTATGCCAGGGAGCTCCACGTGGATCCTGATGCTGTCCTTGGTATCGACCACATCCACCGCCGGATTTACCATGGATACAGCGGTCCCGCTCGGCTCCCCGTAGAAGTCCGAAAAGAGCCTGTTCATCTCCTCCTGGAGGCCCCGCAGACCGAAAAAAGGCTCCCAGAGAGTCGGTCTCTGTCTCCTGAAGCGCTCGATAGCCATTTTATCTTCCTCCTTTGATCAAATGTGGTGCTTTCTATGGTAAATTTAGCTCGCCCTTACCCTCTGTCAAGATCGCACCCTGACCTTGCCGGTGCCAGGCCCATGGGCTATATTCGCAGCTGTCATGCTGCGCATCCTCGAGAGCATTTCCCCCGTATTTCTCGTCATCGGACTCGGCTATCTGTCCCGGAGGATGGGATTTATTCCCGACGCCTTTATCCAGTCGGCCAATCGCCTCGTGTACTACATCGCCATTCCAATCCTCGTTTTCGGGGAGATCTCCGCGGGACATTTCTCCGAGAGTTTTGATCTCCTCCAGATCTCCGGGACCTTTCTCGCGGTGGTCATCATCATGTCGATCGGTCTCCTCACCGCTGTCATCCTCCGTCTGAGCCCTGGCGGCAGCGCCACCTTCGTTCAGGGTTCATTCCACGGGAACCTCGGATACGTCGGTCTGGCGGTTGTCTTCTATACCCTTGGCCCTTCGGGCCGGGGAGCTGCCAGCGTCCTGGCCGGCTTTCTGATCCTGTTTCAGAACCTTATCTCGATCTCCCTTTACACCTTTCTCCAGGCCAGAGGGCGGAGGCTCGACGGGGGATTGGCCTGGAAGTTCCTCGGCAACCCCATCATTCTCGCCACAGTGCTCGGCCTCTTCTCCTCCGCTTTCGGATTCAGTCTTCCCGGATTCATCGACCGCTCCTTTACCATCGTCGGGGACATGGCGCTTCCCCTGGCGCTTCTCATCATCGGCGGATCCCTCAAAAGGGCCCCAACGAGAAGGATCCAGCTTGTCTGCCTGTCGACATTTTTCAAGCTCATCCTTCTTCCCTTTTGCGGGTTTCTCGTCTTCCGGATCATGGGGGTGTCCCTGCCGCAGGCCGCTGTTGCGGTGATCCTCCTCGCCAGCCCGTCGGCCACGATATCCTATGTCATGGCGGCCGAAATGGGGGGTGAGTCGGACCTTGCGGCAGCCGCCGTGACCGTCAGCACTGTCCTGTCCATCGCAACCTACACGCTGTGGATCTCGGTGACGGGGGCGGGCATTTAACAACGAGAAGTCAGTATTCAGGATTCAGGAAAAAACTTTAGAACCGGGTTCATTTTTTGCAGGTACTTCTCCAAGAAGTATAAGAACGAGGAGGTAAGTTATGGTGAGAGAACCTGCGAGAAGTTTCCGGGACTTGATTGTCTGGCAAAAGGGACATCGATTTGTCCTATCCGTGTATTTGCTCAGTAGCCAATTCCCAAAATCAGAGATGTACAGCCTGACATCCCAGTTCAGGAGAGCAGCAATATCGATCCCGGCAAATATCGCTGAAGGGTTCAAGAAAAGATCACAGGTGGATAAAGCCCGGTATATGAATATTGCACAAGGTTCGATAGAGGAATGCAAATATTATCTTATACTTGCAGAGGATCTTGGCTACGGCGACATCATTACCTTGGAATCACAGATCGAAGAGGTGAGTAAACTGCTGGAATCATTGACTAAATCTATACTGAATACCTAATACTGACTACTGAATACTTTAATATTAAAGGAGAATCCGATGCGCATCGAATGGAAAACCTACTGCAGGGAAAAACTGATCGAGGCGGCCAAGGAGATGGCCATAGCTGCCCGGACCGCACCGAAGGGCCGGGGCAGGGACACGATCCATATCCTGATCCTGACGGAAGACGACAAGGACCGGCTGGCCGATGAAATGCACAGGATTGGAAGCAGCGAGGAAATAGGGTTCTTCGTCAGGGACGCTGAGAATCTGAAACATGCCCCCGTGATCCTTCTCGTGGGAACCGAGATCAGCCCCCTCGACATCCCGCACTGCGGTTACTGCGGATGGAAGGACTGCCAGGAAAACCGCGACCACGGCCACACCCCCTGTGCCTTTTCCGTCAGCGATCTCGGCACCGCCATCGGTTCAGCGGCGGCTTTTGCCGCCCGGAGACACATCGACAACCGGATCATGTTCACGGCCGGACGAGCTGCCGTCGATCTGGGCCTTTTCCCAAGCCCGGTCAGGATCGCGTACGGCATCCCCCTGTCCGCCACCGGCAAGAACCCCTTCTTCGACAGGAAAAATTGATCCGGACCGGAGAGTCTATGGAGGCGACGGGGAAATCGTCGGTCGGTATGCATGGATCGTGTTTGAACCATCTGGTATAAAATCGGTTCATTCGTACAACGCTTCCATAGAATCCATCTCGCGGAGAGGAACGGAGCCGCCGGGAGGGTCCTGTCCACCCCTCATCTCGACTTTGAGCTCCAGGTAATGGACAAACCATTTCCCCGATACCTTAGATGTCTTCGACCATCCAGTGAGAGATTTTTCCGGTTTTGCTCCTTTGCCCCACCCCACTTCCTAGGCTAAGATTCGCCCATGTCCCACATTGCGACCCCCCTGACAGCAGATCGGCCGTCTTTGCCTCCTTACGGCAAAGAGAGCAACGCCTGGGACCGAGCTTTCTGGATCCTTCTGGCAACCACCACCCTCCTCCGTCTCATCTACGCCCGGACTCTTCCCCTCACAGGAGACGAGGCCTACCTCTGGGAATGGGGAAGGCACCCTTCCCTTTCCTATTACGACCATCCGCCCATGGCCGGTTGGATTCTGTGGCTGATGACCTCCGTACTGGGGAATACGGTCCTGGCGATACGGATCACGGGCGTGGGGATCATCTCCGCTGTTGTCCTCATAACCCACCGGTTGGCCTGGCGTATCAGCGGTTCAGCCAGATTCGCCTGTCTGGCCGGGCTTCTCCTGATGGGCATCCCGTTGGTGGAGATCGGAGGGGTCCTGATCACCCCCGACACCCCTCTCATCGGCGCCGGTGCCCTGGGCGGCTATTTCTTCTATCTGGCGGCCGAGGAGGGAGACCGGAGGGCCTGGTGGGGTCTCGGGCTCTGTTTCGGCGCGGCGCTCCTGAGCAAGTTCCTGGGAGCCGCACTCCCTGCCGCCTGCTTCGGATTTCTGATCCTCTCGAAACATCACAGGCCGCTTCTGAGGGAACCGGGACCCTACATCTCCCTGGCCCTTGCGGCCGTTTCCCTGGTTCCGGTCATCGTCTGGAACGCATCGAACGAGTGGGCCACTTTCGTCTACACCTTTTCAGCCCGCCACAGCGGCGCGGGCGCCGGACTCGGGAACACGGCAGATTACCTTTTGGGACAGTCCCTGGGCCTCAGTCCCCTGGTCCTGCTCTTCGCCTTTCCGGCCCTGGCCGGCGGATTTATAGGCCTCCGGGGCAACAGGATGACCAGATGGGCACTCCCCGCCTTCCTTGCCCTGGTCCCCTACGGAGGACTGCTCCTCGTCAGTATACTGACCAAAGTCGGAGCCCACTGGCCGGCCGCAGGTCTTCCATTCCTCGCCCTGACGGTCACGGCCTATCTTCTCAGGAAGGGACCGATATCGAGCGGCTATGTCGCCGCTGCGGCCTCGGCCTGGGTCCTCACCGCGCTTCTCTTCCTCATTCCGGTCATCCCCCGTCTGCTTCCGGACGACTGGGAGTATCCCCTCAGGAACACCAAGGTCAAAACCGCCCAACTCAGGAAATTGACCATATCCCCCTCCGATTCGGGAAAGAGGATATCGGCGGTCCTGGAGGAGATGAAGGCAGATAATGCCGCGTTCGTCTTCACCCGTTCCTACGCCCTCTCCTCTCTGGTTGCCTTCTACACGCCGGGCCATCCCGAGGTGACGGTTCTGGGCGGGGGCAGCTCCCACGGCAGGAACCATTTTCTGTGGTTCGAACCCGAGGATTATATTGGTCATGATGGCGTTTTTGTCAGCTACCGGGATTTTTCCAGGGAGAGGGAGTTCCTGCTGGCGCGGTTCGACCGGGTGGAGCCTGTACCGGACACCGCCGGAGAGGATGACGGACTGCGCCTGACTGTTGTGAGATGCTTCGGGTATTCGGGGAAGAGATAGGAGATGGGGAATGAGATAATAGAGCATTAGAGATTAGAACATTAGAGATTAGAGCATTGGAGCATTAGAGATTGGAGTATTAGAGATTAGACATTGGCGTCATTGGGCATTAGAGTTAAGGAAACATCACATCAATCTCTATAAAGGAGGTTATGTCCATGGGACTGACATCTCGTCAACTAAAGGCACTGACCCTCTCCATCATTCTGACGGCCGCCCTGGCGGCACCGGCTTTCGCCATCAGTGCCAAGACGGCCGCAAAGATCGACGCCGAGGTCGTTGAAGCCCTGGCTCAGTTTCGGAAGGAGGTCAAGGGCGGCGTCAAACTGTTGGATCAGGCCAACGGTGTCCTGGTCTTTCCCAGGGTCTACAAGGCCGGCATCGGCATAGGAGCGGAGCACGGAAAGGGTGCCCTGCTGATGGGTGGAAAGACAGTGGATTATTACTCCACATCGGCAGCGTCCATAGGACTCCAGCTGGGGGGCCAGAAGAAGACCATCGTCATCATGTTCCTCACTGCGGACTCCCTGGCCAAGTTCCGGAAAAGCAGCGGCTGGGAAGTCGGCGTCGACGGTTCGGTGGCCCTGGTGGACATCGGCGCAGGCGGCTCCATCGACACCACCAACATCAAGGAGCCCATCGTCGGCTTCGTCTTCGGGCAGGCGGGCCTGATGTACAACCTCACCCTCGAGGGATCCAAGATGCAGAAGCTGGAAGTGAAGTAATTCAGCCAAAGGTATTCAGGAGTCAGTATTCAGTATCCAGAAGAATCAAACAACGGGAGTGAAAAACTCTTGGAGCTCCGATACCCCGATACTCCCATACCCCGATACAAGCACGGCCCAGGTAATCGCCCTGGGCCGTGTTATTTTTGGCGTCCCTGACGGGATTTGAACCCGTGTCACCGGTTTGAGGGACCAGTATCCTGGGCCTTACTAGACGACAGGGACAACATCTCTTACGGAAAAGGCAAGCAAAGGTTACAGGGTAGAATTCGGGAGTCAGGAGACAGGATCCAGGATCGATCCCGGCGCCTGAAACTCCGTTGCACCCTACTCCCATGCAACGATGCGAAAACGGCCCGGGTAAGCAACCCGGGCCGTTTTATTGGTGGCGTCCCCTACGGGATTTGAACCCGTGTCGCCAACGTGAAAGGCTGGTGTCCTGGGCCTGACTAGACGAAGGGGACTGAAAAACTGTTTCTAGTGTCTAGGGTTTAGAATACTTGATGATCTGGATCATATGATTAACTAGAAACCAGAAACTAGAAACTACAAACTGAAATTTTCTCCTTCCGGAGAAAATTTCTGGTGAGCCCGGAAGGATTTCCTTCGCCACAGGAAACCAAACACCAACGGGCTCAGGACAAGCTCACCAGGGCCTGACGGCCGGTTCTCATCCTTCCGGGACATATCGTGCAAAGATCTGGTGAGCCCGGAAGGATTCGAACCTTCGACCGACGGATTAAAAGTCCGCTGCTCTACCGGACTGAGCTACGGGCTCGCAAAACGTTAGACTTTCTAATATTTGCCGGTGCTTTTGTCAAGCTCTGCGAGGACGTTTCCGTTGACCGGCGGCCGGAAAGACCTGATCTTTTATTTCTGCCGCCCGCAACCCGTCACAGGGCGCACCTTACATTAAACCACTCGACACCAGGCTCTGGCCACCCGCAAAACCCTCACTTCCAGGGATCGGAGAGCTCGATATATTCGGACCTCTCCTGGCCCGTGGAGACGATCACCACCGGTACCCCCGTTAACTCCTCCAGCTTCCTGACGTAGGATCGGGCCTCGTCAGGTAGATCCTCCCAGGCCTTCAGGCCGGCGGTGGAAGACGACCAGCCGGGAAGCTCCTCGTACAGGGGCCGGCAGCCGACCAGTTCCGGAAGGCCAGAGGGCACAAGGTCGTATTTTTCCTCACCGCGGGAGTAGCCGACGCACACCCTGATGGGGTCGAACCCGTCCAGGACGTCCAGCTTGGTGACCACAAGCCCCGTGAGCCCGTTGACCCTGGCGCTCTGCCTGACGACCACGGCGTCGAACCAGCCGCAGCGCCGAGGCCGGCCTGTCGTGGCACCATACTCGCCGCCCGCCTCGCGGATCCGATCCCCGAGGTCACCGTCAAGTTCCGTGGGGAAAGGTCCTCCACCGACACGGGTGGTGTACGCTTTGGAGATACCGATGACATGGTCAATGGCCCTGGGACCCACACCTGAGCCTGTGCTCGCTCCCCCTGCAGTCGTGGAAGAGGAGGTGACGAAGGGGTACGTGCCGTGGTCGATATCCAGGTGACTGCCCTGGGCCCCCTCGAAGAGGACGTCCGTACCGGCAGCGACCTCTCTCTGGATCAGGTCGGCGGCATTGACGATGCATCCTGCAAAGCGTTCGGCCATTGCCATGGTCGTGTCGAAGACCGCCTGCTCGGAAAAGGGCTTCTTGCCGAAGAAACCTGTGAGGATGAAATTCTTGTACTCCAGGGCGGCGGCCAGCCTTTCCCGGAAATATTCGGGTCGCTTCAGATCCCCCACGCGAATGCCGGTCCGGGCGACCTTGTCCTCGTAGGCGGGCCCGATTCCCCGGCCGGTGGTTCCGATGGCCTTGTCCCCTTTCCTCTCCTCCCGCGCCTGATCGAGGGCGACGTGGTAGGGCATGATCACCTGGGCCCGCTCGCTGATGAAAAGCCGGCCCTCCAGTTCGATACCCCTCCGGGAGAGTTCATCCATCTCATGGACCAGGGCCTCGGGGGAGACCACCACACCGTTGCCGATGACGCACTTCTTTCCCGTATGCAGGATCCCCGATGGTATGAGGTGAAGGATAAAGGTCTCATCTCCGATCACAACGGTGTGTCCGGCGTTGTGCCCTCCCTGATAGCGGACTACGAGACCGGCCCGCTCAGTGTAGATGTCGACGATCTTCCCCTTGCCCTCATCACCCCACTGGGCTCCCACGATGACGACGTTGGACATTTTCACCCTCCAGTGAATTAGCAGAAGTGGACGCAACCGGTGAAGCAGTTGTATCAGCTTGTGTCCCCGGGTTTAACCCTTTGAACTCCCACCGTTTCTTTTTTTCCTGTTTATTTACAGCTCCTCCAGATCACACGCTGAAGGTTCTCCGCTTGACGGGTCCAGGCAATGTAAACTCCCATCGCCTTCCAGGATAAGAGCCTTTTTAATACTGTGGGCCTTTGCATAGGGAAGAAGCCGTTCCTGCGGCAGGTCCCGGATCAGGCACAGTATATTACGTCCCCTGTTCCTCAGTTCCACGGCGATACGCAGCCCTTTTGCCCGATCTCCCGTCCGGTTGACCAGCATGTAATCGATCGATGGAACCATTTCGACTCTACCCGAGGCGATCTCGACCAGTTCCAGAATGTCGATGGCGAAACCGGTGGCCGGATCCGGGTTTCCGAATCTGCCCGCCAGGTGGTCATATCGCCCTCCCCTGAGGACAGCCCTTCCGGCACCGGACACGAACCCGGCGAAAACGACTCCTGTGTGGTACCGGAAGCCGGCCACCTCCCCCAGATCCACCTGGATCAGGTCCCGGTCGATCCCATAGGAGGGCAGCAGTTCCAGGACCGTCCTCAGGTTCGTCAAAGCATCCCGGCACTCACGATTGGGTGCGAGATGCTCTGCCCTGGCGATCGCCTCATCTCCGCCCTGGGTCTCCGTAAGGGCCAGCAGAGCCGGGCGGAGATCGCCCCCGGTAATACCCTCACTGTCCAATATGCCGGACATCCCGGCCCAGTCCTTCCGGTGGGCGGCAACCATCAACCGGTCTTCCGTCTGAGGTGGCAGGTTCCTCTCGCTGAGAAGCCCCCTGGCGTAACGCACCTGGCCGATGGAGATGCGTATCCCGCTCAGTCCCATGCTCCTGAGGGAGTTGACGGCCAGGGCGACAACCTCCGCATCCGCCTGGGGTTCCTGAAGACCAAGGAGTTCGGCTCCGGCCTGGACCAATTCCCTCCGCGGGTGGCCCGGGTCATCAGGGTAGCGGTAGACGTTGGCGATGTAGCATAACCGCAGGGGACGGGGAAGGTCCTGAAGGCCGATGGCTGCCATCCGAGCCGCCTGGGGTGTGACGTCCGACCGCAATACCATCATCCGGCCGGTGTAACGGTCAACGAGCTTGAAGGCGATGTCGAGTTCGGCCTGGGTCAGCCCCTGGGCCATTGTCTCCAGGTACTCCATGGCGGGGGTGCGGATCTCACGGTAGCCCCATCCGGAAAACGTCGACAGGAGGGAGTTTTCCACTTTCCTGAAAGAAGCGGCCCTGTCAGGGGTCATCTCGAAGACGCCTGTGGGCAGCTGCCATGGACCGATTATCCTGCCGTGACTCAATGCATCTCCAGTAACAGTTTGACCGCAGGGGACACGGAGAGGGTCAGGTTCCGCGGAGATCTCAGAGGGAACCTGAAACGGGGTTCTTGGATTATTATACAGGGAATTTGCCCCTTTATGGGGTCCCGTAATAAAACGGCAGCGAACAGACAGGCCGCCGGGCGCCGATTGACGTTCCCTTTAGCCTGGCAGTTCTCCGGTATCCTTCCGCAGTCTCTGTGGTTTAAGACCTGAAGGCGCAAAACGGCGCAGGACGGCCTCACACCGGCCCTGCGCCTTGGTTCGCCTAGAACTCCACCTTGGTGACGGTCTTGATATGCGGGAGTTTCTTCAGGGCTTTCAGGACATCCTCGCCGGGTTCGGAATCGACCTGGAGGAAGGACAGGGCCTCCCCGCCGGGCTTGTCGCGGCCGATCTGCATGCTGGCGATATTGATGCCGTGATCGCCGAGTGTCTTGCCCAGGTTGCCGATGACACCCGGTCGGTCCTCGTTGGAGAGAACCAGCACGTGACCCTCGGGCCTGGCCTCCATGGAGAAGCGCCCGATGCGGATGATCCGTGATTCCCGTCCCTCGAAGATGAAGCCTGCAGCCGACATCTCCTTGCCGTTGGCTACCAGGGTCACTTCGATGAGATTGCTGTAATCCTCCGACTCTGAGCTCTTGGTCTCGGTGTACTTCAGCCCCCTGTCCTCGGCCAGGACGGGAGCGTTGACGAAGTTCACGGCGCCGACTCCCAGGACCGGTTCCATGACCCCCTTCAGTACGCTGATGGTCACCGGTTCGAGGGGAAGGTCCCGGACCGATCCGGCGTAACGGATCTGAACGGATTTCGGCGCGAAGTCGGCCAACTGAGACGTGAGGCTGCCGAGCTTCTCGGCCAGGTCGAGGTAGGGCTGGACCTTTGGAAGGGCCTCGGCGCTCACGGAGGGGACGTTAACGGCGTTGGTGATCGTGCCGCTGACGAGGTAGTCGGCGATCTGGTGGGCGACGGCGATGGCTACATTCTCCTGGGCCTCTCCCGTGGAGGCGCCGAGGTGCGGCGTGAGAATGACGTTGTCCAGCCCCAGGAGAGGATTGTCCTCCTCGGTGGGCTCTTTGGCGAAAACGTCAAAAGCTGCCCCCGCCACCAGGCCTTTCTGCAGGGCCTCGGCCATGTCGGCCTCGTTGACGATGCCGCCCCTTGCGCAGTTGATGATCCGCACACCTGCCTTCATCTTCTTGAAGGCCTCCGCATTCAGGAGGTTCTGCGTCTCCTCGGTCCGGGGCACGTGGATGCTGATGAAGTCCGACCTTCTGTAGAGTTCGTCCAGGTCCACCAGTTCGAGGCCCAGCTTGGAAGCCGCCTTTTCGGTGAGGTAGGGGTCGTAGGCGATAACGTTCATCTTCAGGCCGAGAGCTCGATCGGCCACGATGGATCCGATGTTTCCCAGACCGATGATACCCAGTGTCTTGTTCAGAAGCTCCACGCCCATGTAGAGTTTCTTGTCCCAGCGCCCCGCCTTCATGCTGGCATCGGCCTGGGGTATCTGGCGCGCCAGGGCGCACATCATGGAGATAGCGTGTTCGGCAGTGGTCACCGTGTTCCCTCCCGGGGTGTTCATGACCACGATACCCCGCTTCGTTGCCTCGGGGATGTCCACGTTGTCCACTCCGATGCCGGCCCGGCCCACCACCTTCAGGCGCGAGCCAGCCTGGATGATCTCCTTGGTGACCTTCGTGGCGCTGCGGATCACCAGTCCGTCATAGTCGCCGATGATCGCCTTGAGCTCATCGGGGGCCAGCCCCGTTTTGACGTCCACGGAGAGTCCGGGCGCCCTCTCGAGGATCTCGACCCCGGCGGGTGAGAGCTTGTCACTGACTAGAACTTTCATGGTTCCCCTCCCTTATGCAAGCGCCTTCTGGGCCGCTCTGACGCCGGCGCCCAGCTCCACCTGGTGGCCAAGGTCGTTCAGGGTCATCTCCAGGGCGGCCACCGCGGTGACCATGTCCAGGGCGTCCAGATAGCCCATGTGGGACACGCGGAAGATCTTGCCCTTGGCGTGGTCCTGCCCCCCGGCAATGGTGATGCCGAATTTCGAGGACAGGTGCTTGACGATGGCACCGGCGTCCATGCCCTCGGGACCGTAGACTGCCGTGATGGAATCAGAGGGCGAATCGGGCGCGAACAACTTCAGGCCCAGAGCCAGCATGGCCTCCCGGAAGGCCCTGGCGTAGGATGCGGAGCGGGCGAACAGGGATTCGAGGCCCTCCTCCCTCATCTCCCGGAGGACCTGGGCGAGGCCCACCATGAGGGAGACGGCCGGTGTGTAGGCCGTCGTGTTCTTGGCCAGGTTCTTCTTCTCCTTGGCCCAGTCGAAGTAATACCGGGGCTGGGTGCACTTCTCCACCGCGGCCCAGGCCTTGTCGCTCACGGCGGCGAAGGCCAGTCCCGGGGGCAGCCTCCACGCCTTCTGGGAACCGCCGACGAGGATGTCCAGACCCCACCGGTCGAAGGGGATGTCCATCACACCCACGGCCGTGATGCCGTCGACGATGAAGAGGGTATCGCTGTAGCCCTTGACGATGTCGGCTATCTCCTTGACCGGATGGGCCACGCCGGTGGAGGTCTCACTGGCCTGGACGCAGACGGCCCGGATGGAGGGATCGGCCTTGAGGGCGTCCGCTATCTGCTGGGGATCCACGGCCTGGCCCCATTCCACATCCAGGTTCAGCGGCTCCCCGCCGAAGGCCGACACGAGCTGCGCCCACCTCTCGCCGAATTTCCCGCCCCGGACGCAGATGGCCTTGTCGCCGGGATTGAGGGTGTTGGATATGGCTCCCTCCATGCCGCCGGTTCCGGACGAGGCGAAGATGAGCACATCTCCCTTGGTCTGGAAGACGTACTTGAGGCCTTCGACCACCTCGGCGACGATGGCCTCGAACTCCTTGGTCCGGTGGTGCATGACGGGCTGGGCCATCTCCAGCAGGGTCAGCGGCGACACATCGACCGGACCCGGTGAATAGATCCTCTTCTTGATCATCTGTACCCTCCTAACAGTTGAAACGTTTACCTGAAGGCTGCCATCGGTTTATATCCCGGCCCGCGGGATAAAGCTTATCTCGTCACGACCTTCCTCTACATCAGAGGCGGAGGGAGATCTTTCCTCCCACCAGGAAGTCCGAGGCGAACTCGCTCAGCCCGAACCCGACGGCCAATCCGAGGTTGATGGACGGGGGCATATCGATATACGCGCTACCCAGCAGGATATCGCCTTGCAAACCGGGAAAGCCGGGCACCCAGGGGCTGGTGAGGAAGGACTGATCCAGCAGTTCAACGCCGAAATCGACGTTGTCCTTGTAGGGAATGCCGACGCCCACGGCGTAGTTGACCTGATCCTGCTCCGGAAAGCCGTTGTCGGGCTCGGACACGATGAAGTACTCCACGTTCAGGTATCCCCGTACCCCTGAGAGGTCCTTGTCCAGGGCGGCGAAGAGGCCGAGGTCGACCTCACCCGAGCCCAGTCCCTCCTCGTCGTCTGCAGTGGGGATCTTGACCCTGCCGCCGACGGCGATGGACGGGAGGCCCTCGGTCTCCTTCTGAACGCTGTACTTAAGGGAGACCAGGAGGTCCCCGACACTGGATTCGGAAGGACCACCGTCGGGATCGAGGTCGGTGATCACCGGCATGGAAAGGCCTCCCTCAAGACCATCGGAGAGGGCATAGGTCAGCGTCACGGGTACCGTATAGGTGGTGTAACCGATATCCCCCTCGTCAGCGAAGAGGATACCCGCCCCGACGACAAAGGTCCCGGCCTCGAGGGTCTCGCCCGACGTGGTGACGTAGAGCCCGCTCAGGCCGCTGGTGTTGACGGCGAAGGAATGGGCTCCGGCCAGCGAGGCCGGGCCGAGGATAAGGGCCGCGGCGCACACCGCGACGGGAACGCATCTGGCGAACGCTCTCATGAATACCTCCTTTGCAGAATTCCGAACTCTATTTGACAGGGAAAACAGGACAGTTTGGCCCCTCCATATTCTCACGTTCCGGCAATTTGCAAATTATGGGAAAGGCCGGTCGATGTCAAGAATATAGAGGGTGAGAGCGTCAGGCGGGGGGAATGGGAGCATCAGGCAATAGAGCATTAGAAAATAGAGTATCAGAGGTTAGAACATTGGAGGATTGGAGATCAGAACATTAGAGATGAGAGCATTGGAGCATTAGAACATTGGAGATTGGAGATTGGAGTATTAGAAATTGGAACATCAGCCATTGGAGTTTGGAGCATTAGAGATCAGAGCAACAGAACATTGCATATACCGGTTTCGGATCTTAGATTTTGGATCTGGGCTCGATCCCGAGAGTTCCGGTGATGTCATTGTCTGCCCCGCGAGGGCATAAAAAGTCCCGGTTACCCGGCAGGGTTTAAGGAGGGGAGAAAGGGTTTGCCGCTGCCGGGCACCGGGGTGAGAAAGGAGCCTTCGCCCGGAATATTGCAACCGGTATGCCAACAGGTGTCCAATTCCGTAATGGGTTGATTTGAAACGGCTTTCTCCCTCCACGTATCGAAAATGGTTCCAGATTAAGCGCGCACTTTCTGCGCAAACCATGGCAGTCCACCCCTTCTTGCGCATATTTTGCACTACTCCGGGAAAGAGGTAACCGTTACGCCGAGAGCTGATTTCAGGAGTCGATCTTCGATGTTTTGCTGAATACCGAATACGGACTGCTGAATCCCGGCTCCTGGTAACCCTTTTTCCCGCCCTACAGATCCGCCGCCATCTCCCCGAAGGTCACACCGTACTGGCTCCTGATCCCGTTGGACACCACCTTGGTCTCGCCGGTGGACGTGTCCACGATGTGGACCACGACGCGGCCTGCTCCCGTGGTCGACGACGTGACCTGATAGGAGGGTCCGCCGTTGCCCGACGGCCCGGCCCCGAGGAGGACGAGGACGGCCGCCGCCGTCAGGACACCCAACAGGAACGCCTTCCCTCCCCCCAACCGGGCCCTCTCCAATCCACCTGACATTTCAAAACCTCCCTTCCCGTATCTGTCGTATGTTTAACCCGCCGATCCCGGTCTAAAAAGGCCCCGGCAGCCATTGCCCGGCCCCGGAATATTTTGCTTGCATTCGGAAGATAAATTCTATACAAGAGCGTCTCGCCACATGTATGTTCCGGCGGCCCGGGGGGGCTCCGGCATGCGGCGGATCCTATCTTAGCATCAAAGCGGGGTAATGAAGGTGGGTTTTTTCCGATACTTCTCGGGCGGTAAACCGTCCAGCAAGAGCGCCGACGGGCCCTGCACCACGGGCAACATCGGCAACAGGAACTTCATGGTGTGCCTCGAGCGGGGCCCGAGGGCCAATGCATGCGCTTTCCGGTGCCCCTTCGGCAACACCTACCTGTGCACCTGCCCCTCCCGGGCCGCCGTCGGCATCGGCAAAGAGCCGTCCACCGCCGTTCCCCTTCCAGCCGGTCCGGTGAGAAAACCGGCCACCGTTTCTCCCTAGAACCCACGCCGTTGTTCCAAAGGCCGCGTCCATCCTTTCCGTCCCGGGACGGCAGGGAGGCCCTCTCCTTGCCCTTTCATACAGGATCTCGTCTGGTCGGACCACGGGGATGATTCCACGGACAAACCGCCCCTCAATTTGCCGCAGCCTCCTGTCGGGCTGGGCAGGGATGGTCGACACCGGGGTAGGCCAAAGGTGTGAGACCAAGGCAAACGGGTGACTCCCCGCCGCGATATCGCCTTCCCGGCATCCAGGGTCGTTCGCCATAGACTCCCCTTCTCCCCACTCACACAGTCCATACTCGAACACCCGCCATTACCTCTCCCGTTTCTATTTCAACCCCTGCCTATCCTTCTGCTGCCCTTCCGTCGTCCGGCCCACGCCGCGGTTAGGGGTCTTAGCATGGACAAAAAAAGGGTCCCGCCGGACGGCGGGACCCTTCGAACAGCTCAAGATGGCGTTTTTTACCAGCTGAAGACCGTCCTGAGGCGGATGTCGGTAGCGGTGTCGTCGGGCGTGTAGCCGTCGCCCGGGCTCCAGGTGGCGTAGGTCAGGGTGGAGGTGACGTTGCCGGCCCACTTCATGATGGCGTGAACGTCGATCTCGGTTCCAACACTGTCATTGGTGTTAGTATAGTCGGCAAATCCATCGTCGTCGTTAACAACCGCGTTACCCTCGTCTCCGGCGACGAGGACCTTGCCCTTCAGGGTCAGGAAGTCGCTCACCGCGTAGGAGGCGCTGACCATGATCAGATCGACGTCCGCAAGGGCTTCATTGTCGCCGCTCCGGAAGCCGTAGATCATGAGGGGGAAGAAGTCGTCGTCACCGAAAGTCATGGTACCATGATCCTCGTTAGCATTGTAGTATTCGAGGTTCAGGTCGAAGCCGACGAACTCGTCAAAACCGGCGGTCATATAGAAATACTGGCCGCCGTCGTTACCACCCACAGTATCCGGATCTCTATCATCACTAACTGAACCCATCTCCAGTGTTATGGGAACAGGACCGATGTCGAAAGCTGCGTAGCCGCCGAAGAAGCTGTAATCGTACTCCGAACCGGCGGTGACCTCGTTAGAACCTGAAGCGTAGATGAAGTCCAGGCTCTTGAAGAAGTCGATCGACTTGGCGATGTCGAGGGTAAACGTGATCAGGTCATCATCCGCGTCGGGATCCGACTTGGTCTCGTCCTTCTTGCCCAGGTAGAGACCGACTTTACCGAAATCGGCACTGTATATAGCACCGATCTGGTGGCCGCCCTCGGAGTAGAAGATGGCTTTGGAATGGAATGAATTGCCGAACTCGCCGACCTTGAAGCTCAGGCCCTCGACCCTGGCGCCGGCGTCGTACACGACGAAGTAGTTGTCAACGAGGTCCCCCGTCCTGGCTTTGCCGCTTCCCTCGAAATTCTCATCGTCGGAGACTTCAAGGTCCACGGTGGCTGTCACCGGGCCGCGGTCCACCATGATGACGAACTGGAACTCGTCGTCGTACCACTGGGTCTGAGCGTCGGTCCGGTGGGTATAGTCCTCTGCATCCAGAGTATAGTCCCCGTACATGGCCCATCCCTCCTCCATGTCGGCCGGAGGCGGACCCGTGTCGAGGGATCCCTCGTGGACGGCCATGGCGGGAGCGGCAATGGCAACCGCGAATGCCAGGGCCAACAGTAAAATGGAAAATCTCTTCATATCTCCCTCCTTAAAGAAGTATGAGGTTGAACATGCTTAGTAACTAGTCGATTGAACACGAAATGGTAGATCGGATGTGTCTTTGGGAACCCCGCTATCCCCTCCTTTCCTCTGGTTTCCTTTCTCTATTTTATCCGTGAACCGGGCCGTGACCGAAATGAATACGGTTCCGCAATGCGGCGAATAGACACGGTCCGGATTTTCTTCCCCCGGATCACCCTCCCCGAGGCTCAATTTCCCGAAAAATTAGCACTTCACAATATCCATGTCAAGCCGATTTTTCCTGTCTTTACAAGTGGTAAAGGACCCGTGGCGCCCCACCCCGACGCCGATTCTGGTATCAGCATGAGTGGCCAAGTATAGCGAGTACCCCCCCGGTTTGCAAGAGTAAAATGCTATTTTATCCGAGGAGGAAACACATCATTTGAAGTCCTGCCAAGTGAAAAAATACCGCCTGAAAATGGAGGCTTAGGCAAATCAGGCTTCCCAAACAGCTTTTAAATAAAACAAATTCGATCTACCGTAAGTGTCAAGCTGTACTTGACGTTAGTTCTGTCGGTATTATCCTTTAGGTTGGGAATTCTAAAAAAGGACAGTTCACGTTTCACAGTTCCCCGGTCACAGTTTAGGGTTGGAACCGCCGTGATTGGTGACTCGTGATTTGTGATTAAGTATCGAATCCAAAGTCCAAAGTCCAAAATCCAAAAAGACCGTTCACGGTTCACGGTTGGAACCGCCGTGATTGGTGACTTGTGATTCGTGATTAGTCAACGAATCCAAAATCCAAAGTCCAAAATCCAAAATAAAATCAACTCTGTGGCCCTCTGTGGTAGCGTCTCAAGGGACGCCTCCGTGGTCCTCTGTGGTAAAGGTTATTATCATCGGGATTGTTTCACGCAGTTTCCGGTTCGCAATGACAACCGTCTTTTGTCCCTAGGTCCCCGTTGCCGGTGATACGCGTTCCACGTCCCAGGCACTAACTGAGAGCTGAGTCCCAAGTACATAAGTGATATGTGATAAGTAACCGCTCAGTAGACTTATCTCTTATCACTTATCTCTTAGAACGATATATCCTTCTCCCCCTCTCCCCCTCGCCCTGTCGCCCTATCGCGTCCCCGTCTCCCTGCGTCCCCGCTTCTGTTCCTCGCCTGCCCTGCCTGCCGTGAGCTTGTCGAAGGGCCCTACCGCCCCTTCGCCCCCTCAGGACTCTGGCCCCTGGACTCTGGACACATTTTCCCCCGCGTCCGAAGTGAACAGAGATCACTCCTCAGCTCCGTACCGCCCACTGAACCTCCGGTAGTCGATGATCCGGAAGGGAGGGTCGGCCTCCGAGAGTCCAAGGCTCCCCGCGGGTACGACCTGGACGCTGGGCGTGCACACCAGGTAGGAGCAGACGGCGCTCCGGATCCTATCCGTCAGGGCCCTCTCGTCGACCTCGGCGCCCTTCC
Organism: bacterium; assembly: GCA_020350725.1. Classification (GTDB taxonomy): domain Bacteria; phylum BMS3Abin14; class BMS3Abin14; order BMS3Abin14; family BMS3Abin14. The sequence goes on along the minus strand of CP070719.1, from coordinate 570,358 downwards.
GGAGTTCGACGCTTATGGAGAAATCGTCCAGACCCTTGACGGAGTCGAGGATCACCTGGAAGGGTCCCACGTCCGGGAAGAGGGCCATGACGTCCTGAAGCCGGGAGGGGTAGATGACGAAGCCCCCGATGGACAGGGCGTCGTCGGTCCGGCCCGATATGCGCCGCACCCGTGGGTGGGTTCGGCCGCAGCGGCACCGTTTCCAGACCACCCTGGAGATGTCGTGGCTCCTGAACCGGATGGCCGCCGTGGCCTCTGCGCTGAGCCACGTCCAGACCAGCTCGCCCGAGTTCCCCTCGGCAACCGGCTCTCCGGTTCCGGGATCGATGCATTCGACCAGGAATTGGTCCCCCCAGGCGTGCATGCCCTTCTTGAAGGGGCAATGGCAGGCCATGCCGGGGCCGAGGAACTCGTTCATGCCGTATTCCCCGTAGGCCTTGATGCCCAGGAGCTCGGCCAGCCTGGTCTTCATCCGGGTGCTGGTGGGTTCGGCCCCGAAGAGTCCCACCCTGAGGTTCGACTCCCTCCCCAGATCGATCCCCCTCTCAAGCGCCCTCATCCCGAGGAAGAGACCGTAGGAGGGCATCATGGCGATGCCCTCGACGCCCAGGTCCACGAGGAAGTCGATCTGGCGGTCGGTGCCGCCGATGCTGGCCGGGATGCTGGTCATTCCCATCCTCATGGCGCCCAGGTGGAAACCGAATCCGCCCGTGGACAGACCGAAGCGAAAGGCATTCTGGAGTTTCTCACCCGGCCTCAGACCCACCATCCAGAGGATGCGCGCACACCTCTCGGCCCATCGATCCAGGTCCGCCTCCGTGGCCCAGATGGGAAGGATCTGGCGGCTGGGAGTGGTGGCGGCGTGGACCTGGCGCAGTTCCGACCTCTCGCACATGAGCATGCCGAAGGGGTAGGCCCTGTCGGCCAGTTCCTTGTCCACGAAGGGGAGCTTGCGGACGTCCTCCAGGGACCGGATATCCCTGGGGGTAATGCCGACCTTCCGGTACAGATCACGGTAGAAGGGGCTTTTCCGGTAGGCCCTGTCCACGACGTCCCGGAGCATATCCGCCTGGAGGGCCTCCAGGTCCTGCCGCGGCATGGTCTCTATTTCCGGGTTCCAGAAGGGTTTGGTCTTGGGCATTGGGGAATACCGGGTCCAGGGCTAAAGGATAAAGGTTAAAGGTTCAAGATTAGAAATATTACCACAGAGATAACGGACAACAAATTATTCCCGCCGGCGCTCTTTACATTCCTGACGATAAAAACCTGATCCGGTTCCAGGAAACTCGATTCGAGACCCTGGACCCTGAAACCTAGATCCTGGATTCCGGAATATCACTCTCCGCGTTCTCTGTGGTCAATGCTTCCTTGACTTTCAGCTCACCGCCGAGAAGATATGGAAGCCCTCCCAGAAGACCGTTTATCAGAACCATCGAGAACCACATGAGGCCCAGAGAGAACGCCTTTTCCGGACCCACCCCGAAAAGACCGAGCAGATAGACGTAGGCGGCCTCCCTGAGTCCGATCCCGTTGAGGCTTACCGGGATTACAGAGATAAACCCCGCCAGGGGATATATGAGGAACCAGGCCGCCTTGGGAACGTCCAGGCCGAGGGATGACCCCATGAGGAGGTGGGCAAGAACGATCATCAGGTGGACAACCATTGAGATAGTCCACCCCTTTAAGGCCGGGGTGGGATCGGTCCAGTACACGAAGAGACGTTCGCGGGGAAGCTCCCTCATGCGGCGGCTAAGGTCCAGGATGGGTTGAGAAAAACGCGGCAGAAGAACCACAACGAGGTAAATCACCGGCACGGCAAACAGGAGCGAAAACGCCATCCACGGCGGGACCCTCGACCACACGGAGGCAGCACCCACGAGGCTGTACAGGATCAGGGCCGTCATGCCTATGACCCGGTCGGCGAGGAGGGTATAGAGGGCCGCTGGAATTCTCCTCCAGGTACCGGCGATGTAAAAAGTCTTGATGCCGTCACCCCCGATCACCGACGGAAGGAACAGGCTGAAGAACATGCCAATATAGTAGATCTTCAGGACCCTGACCCAGTCAAGACTGTAACCGAGCGGCCTGAGGAGAATCTGCCAACGGAAAGAGGAAAGGGCCTGGGACAGGACCACCAGAACGAGGGCGGCAGACCAGGGCCCTTTCCCGCTATCGGCGAGAAAACCAAAAGCCTGACCGAGGTCCACCCGACGAAGGAGAAGCCACAGGACGAGGATGCTGACAGCCACCTTGGCGACGGACAGGAACCGGACTCTGGCCTTTCCCGAGGATTCCGGCTTTTGTTCAACATTTGAAGCCATACAGAGGTGTTGGTACATGGAAACGGCACGGGAAGTCAATGGATTAAGGACGTAAGCAGGGGGGAAATG
>CP070719.1:550222-567868 GCA_020350725.1 bacterium | reverse complement strand
AGAGGGGGCGAGAAGCAGACGCGGGGAAAAAGAGTCCAGAGGCCAGGGGCCAGTGTCCAGAGGGGGCGAGAAGCAGACGCGGGGAAAAAGAGTCCAGAGGCCAGGGGCCAGTGTCCAGAGGGGGCGCGGAGATAAATAGCGATTGTCATTGCGAACCGATGCCCGCGTGAAGCAATCTCGAACTGTAAACCGTGAACTGAGAACGATGATCTGGCCTTTTCTAATCACCAATCACGAATCACTAATCACGGCGGTCCTAACCGTGAACCGGGAACCGTGAACGGTGAACTGGAATTTTCTAATCACGAATCACAAATCACTAATCACGGCCGTTTCCCATCTGTGAACCGTGAACAGGGAACTGTCTTTTTGGATTTGGGACTTTGGATTTTGGATTGAATCTTCACCCTGGACCCTAGACGCGTATTTTACCCTTTTTCTTTCCACTTTCCCCTCTGGAGAACAGCACCTCCCCCTTGTCGTCCACCACTTCGTCCACCTCGATCGTTCCTCTGACCGAGTTGCCGATCACGACCCGTGACGCTCTTGTCAGGTCGATGGGCGTCAGGGAGACCTCGCGTGCGCGGACCTCGGAAAGATAGTTCTCCCGCCAGATGCCCGGCAGAAGGCCGCAGGAGAGGGGAGGTGTCCTCCACTCACCCTCCACGAGGAGGAAGATGTTAGTGAAGGCACCTTCGGTGATCTGGCCCTCCGTGTTGAGAAAGAGGGCTTCGGCGAAGCCGTCGCCCCTGGCCCCGGCAAGTTCCTCATCGTAGGGGAACCGGTCGGTTGTCTTGTGCCGCCGTATCGGATCCCCGTATTCGATCCTCTCCGGACTGATCCGGACCCTGATCGGGCCCCGGCGTCCCAGGTCCTCCAGAGGCGACAACTCCACCTGGTAATCGCCCCTTCTGTCCAGAAGAAGACGAACGACGGCCGGCCCCGGTGGATCCGGGCCGAGAAAATTCCGGACCGATTGTTCGGCACCGGAACGGGAAAAGGGGAAGTTGAGCGCACAGGCTGAACGCTCCATGCGGTCGAGGTGATGGATCAGGGACACCAGGTCCCCCTCCCCGGTAAGCAGGATCGTCTCCAGGAGGCGATGCGGCCCCAATGCCGACGCGGTAAGAAACCGGGATTTAAGAATTGTTTCCCCGTATTCTTCCTCCGGTGAGGAGTCGATGACGATGCCGCTGCCCACCCCCATCTCGCGGCCCCCGTCCCGGTATGCGATAACGGTTCTTATGGCGACATTCGTCACGAAGTCACCACCGGGGAAGAAGGCGCCGATAGCACCGGTGTAGACCTTTCTCGGCTCGTTTTCCAGCTTCCCGATGAGCTGCATTGTCCGTACTTTGGGTGCGCCTGTTATGGATCCAGGGGGAAAGGTGGCGGCCAGGACGGCGGGGAGGTCGGTTCCCTCCCTCAGGCGGCATCGGACTCCGGAGGTCATCTGAAACAGCGACCCATAGGGTTCGATGGTGAAGGGGTCGAAGACCTCGACTGTTCCGGGCTGTGAGATCCTGCCGAGGTCATTGCGCATGAGATCCACGATCATCAGGTTTTCCGCCCTGTTCTTAGGGTCATTACGGAGCCATTCGCCCGACCGCCTGTCCTCCTCCCTGTCGTATCCTCTGGGGGCGGTGCCCTTCATCGGGCGGGTGATGAGAATATCCCCAGTTCTCCTCAGAAACAGTTCCGGGGACTGGGAAATAACGGTGAACCCGCCGCAGTTCAGCAGGGCTCCGTAAGGAACAGGGTGTGACCTGCGGAGACGCAGGTAGGTGTCGACCGGATGCTCCTCGGAATCGTACCGCATGCGGCAGGTGTAGTTCACCTGATAGGTTTCCCCGTCCCTGATCCACTCCTTTATCCGTTCCACGGCTGAGACATAATCGGATCTGGAGACGTTGAGGACCGGGATCAGATCACCCTCGGGCCGGGGTGGAGCGGGCAGGACCAGGGGGCTGTCTGAGGCACCCACGCGGTCATAAAGTCCCATCCATATGAGGGGGAAGCCGTCCATGTGCCTGGTCCGTTGGCGGTCGGCGACGGCCAGACCGGCTTCATAGGAAATGAAGCCGGCTGCGTACAGGCCCTCGTCAGTGGCATCCCTGATCTGTTTCAGGCCGTGGGCCACATGAGAATAATCCGTACACCATATAGTGGACAATGGATCTTTGAACAGGTAGGAACGGTAGTTCTCAGAGGACCTGAGCTGGCTTTCCAGGAGGACTGTGCCATCCTTGAAAAGGCTTTCCGTCAGGGCCTCACCCGGCATACTGCCCATCCCGGTCAGTGACATATTCTGTTGAAATCCTCCGATGGTTTCTCCAGCCTCTTTGTCTTTGCGTCAAACAGGATCTTGACTCGATGCAGAAAGGATGGAAACGACGGTCAGCGAACCGTTATTTTAAGGCCACGGTCATATATATCCAGCTAATTATTCGGTCGGCGTGTTTTTTTAAGAAAGATTAAACGTTGACTCGACCTGTTCCCCTGAAGGAAAATCCTAGACCGATGGAACCGCTTCTGTTCAGCGTCGATGAGAACCCCCCCTACGGCCGCAGTGTCCTCTACGCTGTTCAGTGGCTCCTCATCGTACTGCCCCTCATCACCGTTACCTCGAATCTCATGGCCTCCTTCCTGGGAATGGACCTCATGCAGGCCACGGTCCTCTTTCAGCGGTTCCTTCTCGTCGTCGGCGCCGTGACGGCGGTCCAGTGTCTCGCCGGGCATCGTTATCCCCTGGTGGACGGGCCCTCGGCGGCGCTTCTCCTGTCCGTGGCGGTCCTGTCGGGCGATGGCCTCGCAGCCGTTTCAGGGGGGATGCTGGTGGGAGCGGTCCTTCTCCTCCTTATCGGCGCCTTCGGCCTGGTCCAGAGGATCCAGCCTCTTTTTACCGACAGGGTTGTGGGAGTGGTCCTGCTTCTCATCTCGACAACACTGCTGCCCTTCCTCTATCCCATGGTTATCGGGGTCAGCGACGGCAAACCCCAGGGCGATCCCTGGGTCCTGGCTTTCAGTCACATCGTCATCCTGGCCATTATTCTCCTGTCCCACTGGACGAGGGGTTTTTCCAGCAACCTCTCGATCTTCATCGGCATTCTCCTTGGGTTCTCAATGATGTTCGCCATGGGACGCATCGACCTGTCGGCGGCGGTCAGTCTGCCCTGGTTCGGCGTGCCGAAGCCTTTCCTGGGACCCAGACCGGTCTTCGAGCTTCCCGCTATCCTGTCCTTTCTCCTCGCCTACATGGCCGTCCTCATCAACGGCCTGGGAAGCTACCTCGCTGTTGCCGAGGTGGTCGGCAAGGACGGGCTGAAGAGAAAGATCGAGCGCGGCATCGCCTTCACGGGCGTTGGCGGTCTCGCCGCCGCCCTCTTCGGAGTGGTCGGCACCGTGAGCTATTCTCTCAGTCCGGGAGTCATCCTGGTGACCCGTGTCGGCAGCCGGTTCCCGGTCCTCATCTGCGGGCTTTTCCTCATGGTCCTTGCGTTCCTGCAGAAACCTGGGGCGGTGCTGGCGTCCATCCCCGATTCCGTGGTCGGAGCAGCACTTTTCGTGACATTGGCCGCCCAGATGGGTGTGGGCATCTCCCTGGTGACGAGGGGTGGCAATGAGATGACGGTGAGGGATTACCTGGTCATCGGTCTGCCGATCCTGATGGGGACGGCCGCATCGATGCTTCCGCCGCAGTTCCTGACCATGTTTCCCGCTCCGACCCGGGCCCTGATGGGCAACGGTTTGATCGTCGGGATCGTCCTTGTCATGCTGCTGGAGCATGTGGTTTTAAGGCAGAAGTCAGTAGTCAGTAGTCAGTAGTCAGAAGGAGATCCTGTTTTATACTGAATACTGAATCCCGAATACTGACTACCCCTGAAGGGGACGAAATCCTTTATGCGCGCGATGATCCTGGATAAACCCGGGCCCCTCTCGCCCACCTCGCTGAGGGAAGGTCAGCTCCCGGTTCCTGAACCCGGCCCGGGGGAGATCCTGGTAAGGGTGACGGCCTGCGGCGTGTGCAGGACCGACCTGCACACCGTGGAAGGCGAGCTGGACCTGCCGAAGCTGCCCATTGTCCCCGGCCACCAGGTGGTCGGCGTGGTGGAGAAGGCGGGAAAAGGCGTGGAGCGCTTCTCCCCCGGTGACCGCGTGGGTGCATCCTGGCTTGCCTCCACGTGCGCCCTATGTCGCTACTGTAAAGCGGGCAGGGAAAATCTCTGCCCGTCGGCCAGTTTCACCGGATACCACAGAGACGGGGGGTACGCCGAGTTCATGGTGGCGTCCGAGGGCTTCTCCTACGCCATACCCGAGGGTTTTCCGGATGTCCAGGCGGCACCTCTTCTCTGTGCCGGCATCATCGGTTATCGGGCCCTGCGCCTTTCCGGCATCGAGCCGGGGGGGCGGCTGGGCCTTTACGGTTTCGGGGGATCGGCCCACGTGACCATCCAGGTGGCCAAACACATGGGCTGTGAGGTGTATGTGGTCAGCCGCGGTGAGGGTCACCGCTCCCTGGCCGGGAGGCTCGGCGCCGCCTGGGTGGGCGGCTCACATGAAAACCCCCCTGTAAAGCTGGACGCGGCCATCATCTTCGCACCCGCCGGGGAGATCGTTCCACCAGCCCTTGAATCGGTGGACTGGGGTGGCACAGTCGTCCTGGCGGGGATCCACGTCACCACCATACCGGCTCTGGATTACAGCAGGTACCTTTTCCACGAGAGGGTTCTCAGGAGCGTGACAGCGAACACCCGGAGGGACGGCGAGGAGCTGATGGCCCTGGCTGCCGAGATCCCCATTGCCGCCGAGGTGACCCCGTTTGCCCTGTCGGAAGCCAATGGCGTCCTCAGGGATCTCAAAGGCGACAGGATCGACGGGACGGCGGTCCTGATCCCGTAGCCGGTCAGACCATCGTGGTTCCGCCGTCCACCGGAAGGTAGGTGCCGGTTATAAACTGCCCGTAGTGCGCTGCAAAGAAGAGGACGGCTCCCGCGACGTCCTCCGGCTGCCCGATCCGGCGCAGGGGAGTGTGGGCCGCTGCGCCCGCCTTTGCTTCCGGTGGCAGCCAGGCGGTGGCGTCGGTCTCCGTGAGGCCGGGTGCCACGGTGTTGACGGTGATGCCGTGCGGACCCAGCTCATGGGCCAGGGCCTTTGTGAAGGCGTCCAAACCGGACTTGGCGGTTGTGTGGGCCACGAATCCCTCCCCGGGCGTGCGCGACAGCCCACTGCTTATGTTGATGATCTTCCCCCTCTTGCGCTCGATCATACCGGGCAGGACCGCCTGGCAGCAGTGGAACGCGGCCCCGATCTCCCCGTTGAGTTTGCCGGCCATCTCCTCCCAGGTGAACTCCAGGAAGGGCTTGACCGGGAAATTGATGTTGGCGTTGTTGACCAGGATATCCACAGGTCCCAGGTCCTTTTCCACCTGCTTGACCATACGCTTAACCTGGTCGGCGTCCCGTACGTCAGCCTGGACGGCCAGCGCTTTACCGCCGTGGCCCCGGATCCGGCCAACGACGTTGTCCGCTGCCTCCTTGTTTCCCACGAAGTTGACGCCTATCGCGGCGCCGTTTTTTGCCAACAGTTCGGCGCAGGCGGCGCCGATACCCCTGCTGGCGCCCGTTATCAGGGCCACCTGTCCCTTTAGTACCATAGAGAACCTCCTTTCCATCCAGTACCGTGGGCCTTGATCCCGACGGGGAGGAATCAGCGCTCTCCCGCCGGTCCCGGACCGGTGAATGAAGTCATAGAATACCAGACCGCGGGGCCCCCTGTATATCCTCGGAAGATCTCTAGCCGGTCTCCTGGGGCGGAAGGAGGAGTTTCCGGTTCACCCCGAGAAGGAGGGCGATGGCGGCGGAGACAAGGAAAAAAACCGCCATGAGGGTGAAACTGGGACCATAGTTTCCCGCCCGGTCCCTGAGGGTGCCCATCAGGGGGATGCCGAGGAACAGACCGATGTTGAACAGGGTGGTCAGGATACCGAAACCGACCCCCGCTTTTCTCCTGGGAACGGCCTCGCCCGCCATGGAAAAAGTCGCCGGCGGAACCATGGACACACCCAGACCGAGAAGGATGGTCCACAGGACCGCACCGGCGGGGTGCCTGAACACGAGCAAAATGGCGATACCGCACAGGATCCCCCCCGCGATGAGAAGGCCGGTCCGCCAGCCGTGCCTGTCCATCAGCCATCCGACAACGGGGACGACGAGGATGGAGACGATCATGGGCGTGCTGGTGAAAAGACCGGCGAGGTTGGGGGTAAAGCCGTATGACCCGAAGAAATCGATGCCGAATGTGAAAAAGGACATGATGGCCATGTTGAAAAGGGTCCAGATGGCGGCTATCAGCCAGATGGCTGGTCCGAGCCCCCTGAGGGTCGGTGGGGGGAGAACCTCCTCCGACGGATCCATGGAGGGGTCCACGTAGGCCAGGTAAAAGGAGGCCAGGGAGACGGCGGTGAGGCTGCCGGTGATGACGACGACGGCCCGCATCCCAAGGACCTGGTGCGTCAGTCCCAACAGGTTAAAGGAAAGGATCGTTCCCAGGGGAACCGCCGTGTTGAAGATGCCCATGGCCAGGCCGAGCTCCTTTCCCAGAAACCGCTGGGAGATAATTTGGGGGCAGACGACCACGAGAACGCCGCCTCCGATACCGGCCAGGAAACGACCCGCGTACAGGAGGTTGGGGGTCAGGGAGACCATGAGAAAGGTTCCGGCGGCCATGGTAACAAGGGAGATCAATCCGACGCGGCGGGGGCCCAGGACGTCCGAGAGATATCCCCCGGGGATGGCCAGAAATATGCCTGGGAAGGTAAACAGACCCATCAGCGCCCCGGCCTGGGTGTGGGTCATGCCGAGATCGGCGACGAGGGCCTCGACCAGGGGGGGGATCATCTGAAGGGTGACGGCGAAGGTGAACACTGCGAGGTGGCAGAGGGCCAGCACCCGCCACCTGGAAACGGAACCCGATACGGGAGAAGGATCACGCGTCATGGATCGAGTTTAGTGATGTGACCGGAAAAAGGGAACAGAAAAGAGGTTAGGACATTGGAGAATGGAACATTAGAGCATTAGATATTAGAGCATTAGAGGATTAGGAATTGGAGCATTGGAGATTGGAGGTTAGAGCATTGGGGAATGGAGCATTAGAGAATAGAGCATTAGAGCATTAGATATTAGAGCATTAGGGAATGGAGCATTAGAGAATTGGAGATTGGAGCATTGGGGAATGGAGCATTAGGGATTCCCGTGTGTGACGGTATCCGGATGCATGGATCGGGCGGAATGATCCGGTTGACGGTTCCATTCACGAATCACGGATCACCAGTCACTGATCACGAATCCTTGGACTTAGGACGATCTAATCGTTTACATTGGCACCTGTCCGGTGCGCCGGAGAATGGGAGCCGAATACCTTGCCAAGGATCACAGTAGAGAACATAGGTGTCTTCTCCGTCCAGACAGGCGTCAACCTCAGGGCCGCTCTCAGGGCCGAGGGTGTCTTCCTGGACGGGACCTGCGCCGACGAGGGTCGGTGCGGCAGGTGCATCGTGCGCGTTCTGGAGGGGGATCATGGTGAAGCGACACCCTCCGAGAGGGGCCTCCTGGGGCCGGATTCGGTCCGGCGGGGGGAACGGCTCGCCTGCAGGGTCAATCCAGCCTCCGACCTGCGGATACGGATCGATGCCGAACGGATCCTCGAGGTGGACAGGTCCGGCAGATGGAAGGAGACCTGGCAGAGCCCGCTGTGGCGTCCGGAGTCGGTGGAGCCCACTTTTGAAGGATATGGGGTGGCCGTCGATCTGGGGACGACGTCCGTTGCAGAGGCGCTGTACGACATGGCCATGGCAAGGCCGCTGGACGTCGTGGCCGGCCTGAACCCTCAGACACCCTGGGGCGAAGAGATCCTCTCCCGGATGGCTGCCGCCCGGGATCCCGAGGTGGCCGGGAAAATGCGGGCGGCCGTCTGGAGGGCCGTGTCCGACCAGATACGATCCCTCTGCATGAGGAACGGGGTCGGCCGGGGACGGCTGCGGAGGATGGTGGTTGTCGGGAACCCCGCCATGCATCACCTCGCCTTGGGACTGCCGACGGAGAGTCTCCTGACTCCGCCCTTTGAGCCCGTCACGCTGGACGAAAGGGTCCTGTCCGCCGTTGACCTCGAGGATCTCGACGGACCGGAGGGCTCGGCGCAGGTCGTTTTTCCTCCCCTGGTGGGAGGTTTTGTCGGATCCGACGTCCTCACGGCGGTCCGGTGCGCCCTGGAAAAGGGAGGAGCACAGGGATGCCTGATCGACGTGGGGACCAACACCGAGGTCGTGGTCTGGAAGGGGGACAGAATCGCCGCCGCCTCCGCACCGGCCGGACCGGCCTTCGAGGGAGGACACATCCGGTCCGGGATGAGGGCCGAGGAGGGGGCCATATACAGGGTCAGTATCTCCCGTGACGGCGTCAGGTACGAGACCATCGGCGACGCGTCTCCTAGGGGTATCTGCGGGACCGGCATCGTGGACCTGCTGGCGGGGATGCTGAGGGAGGGCCTTATCGACGCCACCGGCCTGATGAGACCGGGTACCCACCCCTGTCTCGATGAGACCGGCTTGCGTATCGACGGAAAGGCCGGCGTGCTCTTTGAGCCCGGGGACGTGGAGACGGTTCAGAAAGCCAAGGCCGCCGTCAGAGCTGCTCTCGATCTCCTCGCAGCCAGGGTCGGCCTGGTGGAGGCAGACCTCGAGCGGATCTACCTGGCCGGAGCTTTCGGAAGCCGCCTGGATGCCCTTTCCGCCATCGCCATAGGGCTTCTCCCCCCGATATCGAAGGATCGATGTGTACCGGCGGGCAATACCGCCCTGGTGGGGGCATCCACGGTTCTACTGTCGGAAAAAGCTCAGGCGGAATCGGCCCGTTTGGCCCGTCAGATAGACCACGTGGCCATCTCCGGAGACCCTGGTTTCGAGGAAAGCTTCCTGGAGAACCTCTTCTTCACATGACCCCTGAGGTGCACGATGAGGGAATGGAATAGGGTAAAGAGGATAATCAAGGGGTTGTCCCCGGTATGGGATCTCGTGTCGGCTCCCCTGGTCGTGCCCGCCTCGCTCCTCCTCAAGGCGGTCAGATCCTACGGTGTCGGGAGGCTGCCCATCGTCAGGAGGGTCTTCTGGCGGTTGGGAGTCCTGCCCGTGACGGACCATTACTACGAGCCATTCTTCCGGAGGAGGGATCTGCGCCGGTCCCTGGACCGGGACCGGGACCTGCCCGGCCTGGACCTCAACCCGGAGGGCCAGCTGGCCCTGCTGAAACAGTTCCGATACGACGGCGAACTGGTCTCCTTTCCGAGACAGGGCCGGGGTTACCGGGAATATTACTACGGAAACGAAGCCTTCCTGTCTGGAGATGCCGAGTTTCTGTACTGCATGATAAGGCATTTCAGGCCGAAAAGGATCATTGAGGTGGGAAGCGGCTTTTCCACCCTCATGGCCCTCAATGCGGTCGAAGCCAACAGGAGGGAGGACGGCGGATACTCGTGCGACATCGTCTGCGTCGAGCCCTACGAACACAGCTGGCTGAAGGATCTCCCCGTCACCCTGGTCCGGGAGAGGGTGGAGTGGACGGACCCTGGTATCTATGGGGAACTGGAGGAGAACGACATCCTGTTCATCGACTCTTCCCACGTCCTGCGCCCCCAGGGTGATCTGGTCTTCACATACCTGGAGATCCTTCCCTCCCTCAGAGAGGGCGTCCTCGTCCACATCCACGATATCTTCACCCCGAGGGACTACCCGGAGGAGTGGATCGTCAGGGAGATCCGTCTCTGGAACGAGCAGTATGTTCTGGAGGCATTTCTCTCCAACAACGAGAGTTTCGAGGTGGTGGCAGCTCTCAATTACCTGAGACACCGGTACCCCGAAGCCCTGTGCGCGGCCTGCCCTGTTCTCGCCGAGGAGCTGGCCGACAGGGAACCGGGTTCCTTCTGGATGAGGAAAGTCAGATAGAGAGGGCAGTGGAAAGAGTAAAGGAGGGGTTCCTCGGATCAAAGCTGAATAGACCGCGAAAATTCAAGTGTTAAATGATATCAAAATGATATTGCTCAAAATCTTTCAATTTGCCATCCTTTCGTTGTCCTGGCCAATTGATTTTTTAACCCAAGACTACTCCTGAATCCCTTTCACTGAATACCGGATACTGACTTCTGAATCCTGAATTATCTCACTCCTTCCAGGGCTCCCGACAGCAGTGCCCCGATGCACGTGAGCACCACGAGGGTGACGATGATCCAGCCTGCGATGGGGATGGCGGCGGCGACTTTTATGGTGAGAAGGAAACCCACTGAGACCAGGAACAGGGTGGGTCTGGTCCAGGACCGGTACTTCTTGCGCTCCGCCCACCTGGCGAGGAGAACGGCCGACAGTGACTTGGAAAACAGGATGGAGACCATGAACAGGAAGGAGAGGAACAGCCCCACGGGGATGCCCAGGATGGTGATGATGAAAAACAGGATCAGAAAGGGCGTGACCAGGAAATAGAGAAGACCGACGCCCAGATTTTTCAGGGGGCTGGACCGAAGGCTTTCCACTGCCGGGGAGAACAGTTTTTTCGGAAGCAGGATGAGGATGAGGACGGCGATTGCCCCTGCCAGAGTGGTGTACAGGAACCAGATCCCGAAAAGCCCCGGGATTGCTTTTCGACGGATCTTGGGCTCAGAGGGCCATTTCATCCTGGACTTGAGCGAAGGGTCCTCAGTGGCCTTTCCCGAAAGATCGACCCGGCCGAAATCCACCGGTGCATTTCCGGCCCAGTACATGACATCTCCTCCGAAGGAAGCGGAGTCGCTCAGGGTGACCTCTCCGGCCGAAAAAATGGTCGTCCCCCCGACGGAACCGTTGACGGTCAGGGAATCGGAACGGTAGATGATGGCATTGCCCCTGACCTCACCGTTCAGATCGAGGTTCCCCCCGGCAAACTTCAGGTTTCCCCCCACTGTTCCGTCCAGGACCGCCTGTCCCGCGGCCACTACCATGTCGCCTCCGATGGACGCCTGTCGCGTGATGGTGACATTGCCGCCGAAGACGATCAGATCGCCTTCCACCCTCTCCGTGAAGGTGATGTCACCTCCGGCCACTCTCGCGTCGTCGGTGACGGCGCCGTTAAAGACCATGTTGCCTCCGGCGACGAGAAGGTCGCCCTGGACATCCCCTCTCATGATGATATTGCCGCCGGCGATCACGGCGTCTCCCCGGATGTTTTCCTCGACGACGACCTTTCCGCCGGCGATATAGATATCGTTGCCCGCCGGCGAAGTGACCGAGACGCTGTCGCCCACCCGGAACGTAGCCGCCATACCGGGGGAGGCGGTCATGAGGACCGGAAGGAGGAGGGCAAAAAGGGTCGAACAGGTCCATTTTCTCATGGTTGATCCTCCTGGCGCCTCCCGTGTCATGCCGGGGGCGTGGATATGTGAGGCAGTAACGGTGATGAGAAATAAAAAATTTTTATGTTATCATAATGATATCATTAAAACCTTGATTTCAAAGCGGTGACGAATTTCCGGGCCGTGAACTCCGCCCAGGTCAGCCTGTTGGGCTGGGAGAGCTTTTCCAGGGCGGTCTGGAGGAGGAATCGGCTGAGCATCTCCGCCTCCAGTTTGTCTCCCACGATGTTGTCCAGGCCGTGGCCGATGAGATAGTCGGCGTACCAATCGGGCCAGTCTTCATCATGTTTACCCTTGAGGACCTTCTTCTCGTAGGTATAGTGGGCTTTTTTAGCACGGACCAGAAGTTCGCGCATTTCGCTGATCCTCTCCTCTTTCCTCATCGGATTCCCCCCTCTTGTCCGCAGTTCATACCCTGATGAACGGATTATAAGGACTGCGATAAAAAATATTATAACACCTGTTCGGTAAGGCATCGACGACCTGGGGACGGACAGGCACCTTGACCTCCTGTCCGTGTTTAGTTTTCAGAGACATTTATGGTATGAAATACAGTAAGGGGGTTCATATCCAGCACCTCCAGGGATCTGTTTTGCAGCTCGGGGTGGTCGATGATCCGGATACCTCAACACGACAATTACAGAACGGAGGGAAGAGAGATTTCCCCCCTTCGCCGCGCCTTTCCAAGCCTGTTCTTCTACTGGAGGATGATGGGCATCTACCTGAGGTCCTCGCGGGCGGCCAAAGCGGGCAGGTACGGAGACGAGGAGTGGGGCATGAGCAGCCTGGAGGTTCTGCAGGCCCTGGAGGAAGTGGGCGGCCATTTTGACATCGAGCACATGGACTCCTACCGCCACCTCAAGGAACCCTGTGTGTTCATAGGAAACCACATGAGCAATCTGGAGACATTTGTCCTCCCCTGTCTTATTCAGCCCGTCATGAGGGTGACCTTCGTGGTAAAGGAAAGCCTCATCCGCTATCCGGTCTTCAGGCATGTCATGCGGAGCCGTGACCCCATCGTCGTCGGCCGAAAGGACCCGAGACAGGACCTCCGGGCCGTCCTCGAAGGGGGCCAGGACAGACTGGAGCGGGGGATCTCCGTGATCGTGTTCCCCCAGACGACCAGGAAAGAGATCTTCGACCCGGCACAGTTCAACACCATCGGCGTCAAGCTGGCCCGACGCGCCGGTGTTCCCGTCATCCCGATAGCCGTGAAGACCGATACCTGGGGAAAGGGCAGGCTCCTCAAGGATTTCGGCAGGATCGAACCGTCAAGGACCGCCCACTTCAGCTTCGGGCCGCCCATAGCGGTGACGGGTGGAGGCCGTGAAGAGCACGATGAGGTGATCGGTTTCATCCAGCAGAAGCTCAGGCAACCTGCCATTGCCTGAGCGACTCTCCAGGGAGGTAACACTTTGGTCCGCCTCTCCGACATTCCCGAGCCCAAGCGGTCCCATCTGAGAAAACTGGAGTGCCCGGAATTCCGGTTCACTCCCTGGGTTATCCCGCCCCCCCTCGATCGGACAAGGGTCGCCATCGTGTCCACCGCCGGCCTCCACACGGCATCCGACAGGCCCTTTCATCCAGGGGCTGCCGATTTCAGGGTCATACCTGTCGATGTGGGAAAGGGAGATCTCGTTATGAGCCACGTCTCGCCCAACTACGACAGGACCGGGTTCGAGGCCGACCGGAACGTCTGCTTTCCCCTGGACAGGCTGAGAGAGCTGGAAAGTGAGGGCGTCATCGGATCGGTGGCGCGTAACCACTACTCTTTCATGGGGGCCACCGACCCACGGGCCATGGTATCCTTCACCGAAGAGCTGATGAGGATGATGAGAGAGGATGAAGTGACCGCCGCCCTCCTGGTCCCCGTCTGACCGAACTGCACGCGCGCCGTTGGCGGGCTGGCCCATTACATCGAGGGTGAAGGCGTCAGTACCACCCAGATCAGCCTGATCCGTGAGCACACGGAGCGGATCAGGCCTCCCCGTGCCCTCTGGGTACCGTTCGAGCTGGGCCGTCCTCTTGCGGACCCGGACAGGCCGGACCTTCAGATGCGGATCCTCCTGTCCGCATTGGGGCTTCTCGAGGCGAAGTCCGGCCCGGTTCTCGAGGACTGGAAGGAGGGATGACAGCCCGACGCGGGGGGGAAATGAGTCCAGAGTCCAGAGGCCAGCGTCCAGAGGGAGAGACAATCTCGTTCACAGTTCACGATTCACAGTTCACAGTTAGTACCTGGAACATGGGACGTGCCTTTGAAAAGGAGCCAGGAGTCAGGAGCCGGAACTCAGTTAGGAGAGGATTAAACACAGAGGACACAGAGGCGTCCCTTGAGACGCCGCCACAGAGGGCCGCAGTAAATGCGAGGGGGCGGAGGGACGATAGGGCGAGGGGGCCCTTCGACAGGCTCAGGGCAGGCGAGAAGCGGACGCGGGGACACGGGGGGAAATGAGTCCAAAATCCAAAGTCCAAAATCCAAAAGGGTCTGTGAGACATGAAACCTGAGACGCAGTACTTGGAACTTGAATATCCAATGCCGATACATGGTGAGAAAAAGGCGGTTGTCATTGCGAACAGGGAACCGCGTGAAGCAATCCCGAACTGTGAACCGTAAACTGTGAACTGTGAACTGGTTTTTACGAATCACTAATCACAAATCACGAATCACTGATTCACCAACCGTGAACTGTGAACTGTTTTTTTTGGAATCCGGAACCGTATGCCGGGTCCGAAGGCCGTGAGAATCGCTGGTTTTTCTGATAAAGTGGAATGTAATGCGCTGGGGTAGGTGATGCGGGTGCGCAGCAACAGGGGAGAGAGAGGTGTCAAAGTGAGGATCGCTTTACCTTTCGTCTGCGTCGTTCTGCTTCTTGCCGCTGTCTGTTACGGAGATGGCACGGCAAAGCTGGCTGTGGCCCAGATCAACAACTCCGAGGGGGTTCCCGTGGGGATCGCATCCTTCTCCGAGGGCACGGAAGGGGTCAAGATCTCTGTCCACGTCGCATCCCTTCCGCCGGGATACCACGGCCTCCACATTCACGAGAAGGGCGTTTGTGTAGCCCCCGACTTCAATTGGGCCGGGGGGCACTTCAATCCCTTTGGGCGGGAGCACGGCCTGAAAAATCCCAAAGGTCCCCACGCGGGTGATCTGCCGAACCTCCTGGTGGGGCCGGACGGCGAGGGTGCGGGTGTGTTCCTCGCCCCGATGGTCACCCTAAGGCAGGGGGAGAACTCCCTCTTCAGGCCGGACGGCACGGCTCTCGTCATCCACGGCTCACCTGACGATCACATGACCCAGCCCTCCGGTAGGGGCGGGAAGAGGCTCGCCTGCGGCGTGATCAAGGCCCTGGAGTAAGGAAAAGGCCTGATCAGTCGTAGAGGATCTCCCATTCCCTGTCGAAGGGGGCTGAGGATGGGGTGAACCGCAGGGTTTTTGTCTGGCCTTTTCCGGGTTCGAGTTCCTCGCTGTATTTCCAGAACCTCAGGTCGATGGCCGGTACGGGACTGGAACCGTCCCCGGGCGCTTCCTGCCAGGTTTCCCTTTCCTCGATGACCTTCCACGTGTTTCCCTCGCTCCTCATGAACACTCGCTCACCGGTGCGGGGAAGGGAGAGGTCTGCTCTCAGTTCCTTGAAGCTGTAGGAGGGCCGATCGCTCTCCCGCAGGACCCTTTCCCCCATGATCTTGATACCGATGGCCCCCGCCGGGGCCGTCAGCAGAATGGACAGGACGGCCACGGCGAGGATCACCTCTCCGCCCGGGACCCCCGCCGCCAGAGGAACGGCGCCGATGGCCGCCTGGACGGTTGCCTTGGGGATATAGCTGACGGTGGCGAAGAGCTTCTCCCGGTGGTCCAGTCCGCTGCCGGCCAGGGAGAGGTAGGTTCCGACGCTCCGCGCGGCCAGACCGGCGGCAATGACAGCGGTGCCGGCCAACCCGGCCTTCCAGGCGACGTGGATGTTCACCTGGGCGCCGACGAGGACGAACAGGAGCAGCTCGGCGAAGATCCACACCCGCTTGAGCTTGCTCGAGATGATGTGGGCGATAGCCTCCTGTTTTTCGAGGATGATAAACCCGATGGCCATAACCCCCAGCAGGGCCGACAGGGGAACGATGCCCTCGAGCAGGTCCTCGATCCACGTCAGGGCAATGGCGGCGCCCATGACGATGATGGTTCTTTTCGGGGGTCTGAAATCGTATCGGCTGAACAGCCGATAGAGGACATAGCCGATTATCAGCCCTGCCAGGATGCCGAGACAGATGGATATGGGAATCGTCGCCGCCTGCCACAGGATGTTCACAGTTCCCCCGCCGAACATCCCCAGGAGGACGGTGAAGATGACGATCACGAAGACGTCGTCGAGGGATGACGCCGCCAGGATGAGGGTGGGGATGCCCTTGTCGGCACCTTTGCCCCGTTCCATGAAATCGATCATCAGAGGTACGACGACTGCGGGGGATACGGCCCCCAGGATGCTGCCCAGGATGGCGGCATCGAGCAGGGACAGTCCCAGGAGGGGAGGGGCCGCGATGGTCACAACGGCGATCTCGAACAATGCGGGGATGATGCTCATGGAGATGGCGGAGAGTCCCACCCGGTGCAGGGTGTCGCGCCTCAATTCAAAGCCTGCCCTGAGCAGAATGACGATAAGGGCGATCTTCCGGAAATCCCCCGAAACGGCCATCATGTCCGGCGAAAGGATATCCATGACATAGGGTCCGACCAGAATGCCCACCAGGAGCATCCCCACCAGCCCGGGGAGGCGGATCCTGCGGAAGAGAACGTCGGCGAGAAGCCCGATCAGAATGATGAAAGCCAGGCTGACGGCCATATAGGGACCTCCGGATCAAAAAAAACCTGCCCTAGAAAAGGACAGGAGTCATTGGCTCCAGGGAGCGATTACGGTGAACTCCACCACCTGTTCACGATGGGTTTGAATTGCCGGCGGAGCCTTTTATCACAGGCCGGCAGGGAAGTCAAACAGCGCCGAAATTGAAGGAGTTTCATAAAAAAATATCATTATGCTATCTAAACAGGTTTTACTAATCCAGGTGTTATCTCCGCCGTCTTTGGTGTGATATTACAGGACGCCGTGGTCGCGGCATAAGGCCCCGGCGGGGGGCGAACCGGAGCAAGGTCCAACCATCTATTTTCTCGGGCGCTACCTGTTAACCCTCGGGTATAATTTTACTAGGGGGACCTTTTCCATACTGGCAGAAGCTGGCTGACCGGCGCCTGGCTTTCACGGCGGGGTGGAAAACGGGACTGGCCAGTGTTCGGGAGGTTGTCATGGACAGAAGCAGGTTAGGCAGGCAGGACAGATTGATCAAGCAGAAGAGAAATGACGCCTACCAGGAAAAGAGGAAGCTGCGGGACTGCACGGTGTGCACACGGTGCGGTTCGGTGTACGAAGGTGGGCGATGGACCTGGAACGAGACTGGCGAGGAGTGCCTGGAGGCCACTTGTCCGGCGTGCCAGAGGATCCAGGACAAATATCCAGCCGGTTTTGTCCAGATCAGGGGGGCCTTTTTCCGAGAACATCAGGATGAGATCCTGAACCTGGTCAGGAACGTGGATCGGCAGCAGAAGAACGAGAGGCCCCTGGAGAGGATCATGGACATTGAAGAGGGCCGGGACAACGCCATGGTCACCACTACCGGGGTCCACATTGCACGCAGGATCGGGGATGCCCTCCACAGTTCCTACAGTGGGGATCTGAATTACCACTACGAGGAGGACAACAAGCGGATCAGGGTCCACTGGGAGAGGGAATAGAGACAGTCCAGAGTCCAGAGGCCAGAGTCCAGAGGGTGGGAAGAGCGGACGCGGGGACCCGATGGGGCGGTAGGGCGAGGGGGAGAGGGGGCGAAAAGCGGACGCGGGGAAAAAGACGGTTGTCATTGCGAACAGGAAACCGTGTGAAGCAATCTTCAACCGTAAACGGTGAACTGTCTTTTTGGATTTTGGACTTTGGACTTTGGATTCGTTTCCGAATCACGAGTCACGAATCACAGCGGTTTCCCAACAGTACTCCCGGGAACCCTTCGACAGGCTCAGGGCAGGCGGTGAACTGTGAACTTGTTTTTGGAATTTGGATTTGGGATTCGGTGTTTTTACTGACAAGCTAATCGGCGACCAGAAGGGAACTCAACTCCTCGTCAAGGGTGTCCTTGACCTGTTCGATCTCGGTCCTCGCGATCATGTACTCTATACGG
>CP070719.1:522462-550122 GCA_020350725.1 bacterium | reverse complement strand
GGAGGAGATGGCCAGGGAGGAAGAAGAGGAGTAGGTGAAGAGATAGTCCAGAGTCCAGAGGCCAGCGTCCAGAGGGGAACCTAGCAGACGCGGGGACTAAGCCCATCACGAGGGGGCGCATGGGCGATAGGGAGAGGGGGCCCTTCGACAGGCTCAGGGCAGGCGAGAAGCGGACGCGGGGACGCGGGGAAAAAGCCGAATCACTAATCACGAGTCACGAATCACTGGTTTCCAAACCGGGAACGGTGAACTGGGATCTATCTTTCAGGAATTTGTTTCAAAATCCCGCGGTGGCCCTGATCAGCTGCAGCGGATCGACGTTCGCCCCCCGGATGAAGGCGCCGAAGTGAAGATGGGGCCCGGTGGCCCGTCCGGTGGAGCCCACGGTCCCCAGGAGCTCTCCCCTCCGGACGAACTGCCCCTCCCTCACCGTAATCGTGTCCAGGTGGGCGTAGAGCGTCGAGACGCCCCAGCCGTGGTCAACCACCACCGTCCTGCCCGACAGGAACAGGTCTCCCACCAGGGTCACCACCCCGGAGTTGGCCGATTTGACAGGGGACCCCCTCGGCGCGGCGATGTCCACACCCCGATGGGGGGAGCGGGGTACCCTGTTGAGCACCCTGGCCGTGCCGAAGAAGGTCGATACCCTTCCCTCGGCCGGCCTGGCGAAGCCGGCGGACCAGTAGCGCTCCTTCGCCCTCGCCCTGAGAGCCTCCTTCGTCCTCACCGAGTCCCGGCTCACCCGCCGCTGCTTCTCCCTGTCCAGGTCCACCATGCCGGTGGGCAGGGAGAGGGACTGGCTGGTGAAATCCTTCTCCCGGATCCTGAGTTCAGCGACGAGGTCCCGCGGCTCCCTGCTGCCGTAGGGCCGCAGTCGGAATAGTACGGGAAGGGTGTCGCCCTGATGGTCGAGATCGATACCGACGAGGGCCACCTGCCCTCCCTGCGGTGACGGGATCAGAGGAAAACGCTCACCTCCGACCACCGCCTCGACACGGTAGAGATCGCCGGGAAATTCCACTCTGAGGGGAACAACGGCGCCGCGATGGACGGCGGCCGGATTCCACGTCACCCTCACCTTGGCACCGGAGGCGTTGAGGGGGATCATAAGCAGCAGTATCTGGAAGAGAGCAGCGATCCTGCCGGTGCGGATCATTATCATCGAACCTTTTATCGGTTGCATTCGGACGGATAAGTTTTATGTTAACCTGTAAGTCAAATCAGTAGGAAGCTCTTGTCCTGAAAAGAGGGAGACCATGGCGAACCAGACGTACAACCTTAAGGAGATCATCGAGATGGCCATCCAGATCGAGACATCCGGGGCGGCCTTCTATAAAAGGGTCAAGGAGATAGCCCGGAACGAGGAGGCCGAGGAGCTCTTTGGATATCTCGAGGCAGCAGAATACCAGCACATGAAGGATTTTCAGGATGTCCTGGATTCCGCCCTGGAGAAGCACGGCAACGTGGAGTACTCGGTCTCCGAACAGGAGCTTCTCTACCTCAGGGCCTTCGCCAGCCGGAGGATCTTCCAGGATCCGGAGGACGCCGTGGCCAAGGCCGAAGCCCTGTCGGATGCCGTGGAGGCCATCGATATGGCGCTCGATTTCGAGCTCCGGTCCGTTTCCTTCTACCAGGATCTGGCCCGGATCATAGAGGATCCCGAGGACAGGGCCTCAGTCGAGGACCTGGAGCGACAGGAGCGGGGCCACGCCGCCAGGCTCTATCAGATCCGGGAAAAAATGACCACGGATTAAAAGGTTAAAGGTAAAAGCGAATAAGGGAAAAGCCGGGGGAAAACAGCCCTTCCGGATCACGTTGAACTTTCAGCTTTGTCCTTTTAACTGCGGCCATCGGCCGCTCTCAGACCGCCTCTTCTACGGTGATCTCCTCGCTGACGTGCTCCCTCAGGGCCCGCTCGATGCCCGCCTTCAGGGTCATCTGGGACATGGGACAACCGGCACAGGCCCCGGTGAGCCGCAACTTCACAAGACCCTCGTCGGTGATCTCCACCAGTTCCGCGTCACCCCCGTCCGCCTGCAGTGAGACCCTTACCTTGTCCAGAACCTCTTTGATCTTTTCCTTGTCGACCATGTATTACCTCCTGAGAATTCTATTGTTTTCCATTCAGTGTCTCAAAACCGTATCGGCTGTCCCCGGCGGTTCCATCCTCGTCATGTCCAGGAACCGGCCGAAAACAATGGATCCGGCCAGATTCACCTTTGCCAGATGGGCCTTGACCCCGGAGAGTATGGGATCGGGATCCGAGATCAGGCCGCCGTCCCTGGCCGTGTCCTCCTTGACCCAATCGCGCACCATCTCCTCGTTGATCTCCAGGTGGAACTGAAAACCGTAGGCTCTGTCACCCCAGCGGAAGGCCTGGTGGGGATACTCGGCCGTGGAGGCGAGGAGGACAGCGTCCTTCGGAAGGTCAAAGGTATCCCCGTGCCAGTGAAGAACCGGCAGAACATCGTCGACCCCGGTCAGGATCCTGTCCTGTCCTCCCTCCGGGGTCAGGCGCACCTCTCCCCAGCCCACCTCCGGTTTCTCGCCGGGATATATTCTCGCCCCGAGGGCCGACGCCAGGAGCTGGGCGCCCAGACAGACCCCCAGGATCGGGATCCCCCTTTTCCCCGCCTCGGCAAGGAAAGCCTTCTCCCGGTTGAGGAAAAACAGGTCCTCATTGGCGGACATAGGGCCGCCCAGGGAGACGATGCCGGAGTAACCGGCGGGGGAGAGGGGGAACGGATCGTCCTCGTGGGCCTCGACAACTACAAAGGGGATTCCCCTTCCCTCCAGCATGTCGGCGATCAGGCCCGGACCTTCGAAGGGGTCGTGCTGAAAGATAAGCACCATGACAGCGAGATCATTCCGCGACTAATTCAGCGAGTCTGCGGCCCAGATCATTACAGGATTTGAGGTCCTCTTCGGTGGGGAACATCTGAACCCGGAGATTCTCTTCCGGGACCTTGAACCTGAGCTGTTTGAGCCGTTCCTCGATAAACCTCGGCGCCTCGCCGCTCCAACCGTAGGAGCCGAAGGACATCGCCACTTTGCCCCTCCGTTTGAGTGTGGCAAGGGAGGACAGAAAGTCCCACACGGGCTTGACCGCATCACCTTCAATAGTGAGGCTGCCCACGGCCAGGGCGTCGGCGCTCTCCACCTTGTCAAGGAGCGATATGGGGTCGGCAACCTCCAGGTCAAAGACGGAGACCTCCATGCCGCCCTCCCTGGCCCCTTCGGCGATGGCCTCGGCCATCCTGGCGGTGTTGCCGTAGGCGCTGGCGTAAAGCACCATCAGGCTGGGCTTTCCCTTTTCTTCAGGTACGGAAGCCCATTTCCTGTATAGGTCCGTGAAGTGGGAGGGATCCTCCCTGAGGATCGGACCGTGGCTGGGGGCGATCATCCTGATGGGCAGATCCCTGATCTTGTCCAGACCCTTCAGGACGTGTTCCTTGAAGGGCCTGAAGATGACGTGAAAATAGTATTCGTAGGAATAGCTGAAATCGTCCACGAGGTCGTTGAACAGGCGATCGTCCGCGTAGTGGCATCCGAGGAAATCGCAGGGGAAAAGGATGCCGTCCTCCTCCAGATAGGTGAACATCGTGTCCGGCCAATGAAGGAAGGGGGCGGTGATGAACCTGAGGGTCTTTCCGCCGAGGTCCAGCGTGTCGCCGTCTCCAACGGTCATGACCTCGACGTCCCGATTGAGGATCGCCTTGATCAGGGGCACCGCGTTCTTGGACGAGACGAGTTTGGCCGACCCGGCCCGCTCGAGCAGGCTCTCCAGACAGCCCGAGTGGTCGGGCTCCGTGTGGTTCACGATGATATGGGTGATCTCCGAAAAGTCCACCAGGGAGGCCAGGTTTTCGAGGTAGGTGTCCTTGAACTTGGTCTTGTTGGTCTCGATGACGGCGCAGCCGGTGCTTCCCTTGACCAGATAGGAGTTGTATGTCGTTCCGTGATCGGCGTGCATGATCACGTCGAAGGTTCGAAGCTGGGGGTCCAGAACTCCCGTCCAGTGGACCCCCGGAACCATTTGGACCGGTTTCATATTAAACTTCCTCGAAGAAGCTCTTGTCCGCTCCGCAGTCGGGGCAAACCCAATCGTCGGGAAGATCGTCAAAAGAGGTGCCCGGGTCTATCCCGTCATCGGGCTCACCGGCTACAGGATCGTAGACGTAACCGCATACCGAACAGCGCCATTTGCTCATCTCACTCCTCCTGTTAAAGGGTTTCCGTGAATATGCCGGGGAATCGGCCCCCACTCGAAGATGCATTCTTTCCCATACCCGGCTGCGTGTCAAGGTGTAATGGTTTCAGGTTGCTTCCATACCAAATGTAAGTCCCGTTAGGCATGGGGCAAGGGGAAAAAAGCAAGTTCACAGTTTCCAGTTGGAAAACCGCTGTGATTCGTGACTCGGTATTCGGTATGGAATCCAAAATCCAAAGTCCCAAATCCAAAAAGACCGTTCCCAGTTCACGGTTCACAGTTCCCTGTTGGGAAACCGCCGTGATTCGTGATTTGTGATTCGTGATTCGAAAAGCTGGTTCTCAGGGTTGAAGAAAGGAGAGTTGAGAACCGGGAACTGAGAGCTGAGTCCTAAGTACTCAGTGATATGTGATAAGTAACAGCTCAATAAACTTATCTCTTATCACTTATCTCTTAGAACTATATATCCTTCCTCCTTCGTCCCCTCGCCCCTGCGCTCCCTCTGGACGCTGGACTCTGGCCTCTGGACTCATCTCTCCCCGCGCCCCATGTCCCTGTCTGCCGCAGGTCCTAGCGGAGGCGGATGGACTCCGGTTCGTCCTTCACACACCTCTTGATCACCGGCATCACAGCCCGCAGGTAAACGGACCCGAAGGCCAGCCGGCCCAGTACGATCCACGGCAGGCTCGCTCCCACCACAGCGAAGAGAAGGGAGTCCTCGATGAGGGCGTGGTTGGTCCCCAGGAAAACGTTGGTGGCCAGGATCTCCCGACGGGTGAAGGGGTTCTTCTTCGCCTCGTCGATGATCAATCCGGCACCGTAGGTCAGGCCGAGGACAAGTCCCACCGCCGCGATAAAGGACGTCTTCCGGTCCATTCCGAGGACTCTCATGGGGCGGTTAAGGGCGGTCATGAACCGGTCCATGACCCCGAACTCCCTCAGGATCTCAGTCAGGAGAAGGAGGGTAATAATGATGATTGCGATCTTGGCCAGGGAAACCGCGTTGCTCAGGATCACCTGGCCCACGCCCCGCGGGGACTGAGTGGAGACAGCAAGGTTGAGGAAGGTCCCTTCGTCCGGGATGATGGCGGCGAAGACCAGACCGGCGATCCAGGAAGCCGACAGCCGGACCGCCAGCATGAGGGCGGCCGGCGTCCCCGCCTTGCTCTGGACGGCGGTCTCCACAATGAGGTTGTGGGCGATGAGGACCATGACAGCCAGTATGGTCATGGATTTGGCAGTCATGGGGATATTGACGGCCACCGCGATACAGGCATAGATGTTCACCACCGCACCGGTGATGAGGGCGAGGGCCGCCTCACCCGGGAGGCCGAAGTACTTCATGAACGGTGCCGCCGCGCTGGAAAGGATTTCCAGAATACCGGCAGCCCGGAGGATCTGGACAAGGACGATGGTGGGTACCATGATCTTGACCATGATCCAGGCGGTAGCCAGGCCGGAGGCGAAGCCCCTCCTCCCGCTGTTCCTTATCCTGGCGGGCACGGGGAGGTGCGGGCTGCCTGAAAGCTGTTCAGACCGGGTCAATCTGGGACCCCTCCAGCCAATGGTTCCTCCTGAGTCCTGAACGCCCGGTCCCTGTCTCCCGGCTACTTGTACTGTTTGATCTTCCCCCCGGCGATCTGGCCCAGGACGGTGGACGCCAGGAACAGGGGGATGTAGGAATAGGAGAAGCCGCCCCACATTCGCATGAGGATGATCACCGGAATGATCAGGTGGATGGCAAGCCACCATTTCAGGGTGAACTTCCGGCACCTGGCCCGCCAGGCCCCGAAGGGCAGTGTCAGGACGAAGGTCGCCGACAGGAGGACGGCAAGGAGGACGGGGGAGTTGGCGGAATATGCCATCGGGCCTTTGTAACAGACGCTCACAATGGGGTCAATGTGGAATCAGGGACTGGTTTTCGGGCGCTTGATAATGCCTTAAATCCGAAAAGACAGTTCACAGTTCACGGTTCACTGTTCCCGGTTAGAGATTGCTTCTCTCAAGTGACGGTTCGCAATGACAACCGCCTTTTCTCCCCGCGTCCGGTGATGCACGCTCCTCGTTCCAGGTACTATCTGTGAACTGTGAACCGGAAACTGGGAACTTGATTATCGCCCCTTCGCCCTATCGCCCCCTCTCCCCGTCTCCCCGCGCCTGTTTCTCTCCCCCTCGCCAATGCATCCCCTCTGGACGCTGGTCTCTGGACTCTGGACTCATCTCTCCTCCCGTCCCCGCGTCCGTCTTTCCCGCCGCAGCTTCCGTGAAGGTGTATGGACTCTTGATCGGGCACTTTGGAGATCAAGGAAATCCTTTATTAAGACCACTGTCTTCGGTATTCTTTCACCCATGACCATGACCCGGCGCATACCAGGTAAAAGCACCGTCCGGATCGAGAGAGCCACTCTTCAGGTGACCGAAGGTCCTGACAGGGGCCGGGCCGTCACCCTCGAGGAGGGAGTCCTGGTCATCGGGACCCACGAGGAAGCCGGACTGCGCCTGAACGACCCCACCGTTTCCAGGAGACATTCGGAGATCTCCAGGACCTCGGAGGGGTTCCTCCTCCAGGATCTCGGAAGCACCAACGGAACACAACTCGACGGTGTGCGTGTGGATCGGGCCTACCTCAAGGCGGGTTCGATCATCACCCTGGGCAAGAGCGTTCTGGGCTTTCAGCTCAGCAGCGAGACCATCGACCCGAAGGCCGGAAAACTCACCCGGTTCGGGGACATGGTGGGGCAGAGCGGTCCCATGCGGGAGGCCTTCTCCCTGCTTTCGAAACTCGCCGTCCACGACGTCACGGTCCTCATCGACGGGGAGACGGGGACGGGCAAGGAGCTGGCCGCCAGGGCCCTCCACGATCACGGATCAAGGGCCAGGGGGCCCTTCGTCGTCTTCGACTGCTCCACCGTTCCCTCGGAGCTCATGGAGAGCGAGCTCTTCGGCCACCGGAAGGGTGCCTTCACCGGCGCCACCGAGGATCGGGCCGGAGCGGTGGAACAGGCCGAGGGGGGAACGCTCTTCCTGGACGAGATCGGCGAACTCCCCCCAACCCTGCAGCCGAAGCTGCTCCGCCTCCTGGACAGGAGGGAGTTCAGGCGTCTGGGAACCGACGGGGTCCGCCACACGGATATCCGGTTCGTCGCGGCCACGAACCGGGACCTCGAAAAGCAGGTCAGGGACGGCACCTTCCGCCAGGATCTGTATTTCAGGGTGTCGGCGGCCAGGGTCAAGCTCCCCCCCCTCCGTGAGCGCCCGGAGGACATCCCCGCCCTCGCCGCCCACCTCCTGGTCGAGATCTCCGGAAGGTCGGGCAAAAAGGCCCGCCTGGAGAGGGATGCCGAGAGGGCCCTGAAGGCCTACAACTGGCCGGGCAACGTGCGGGAACTCAAAAACGTCCTGGAGACCTCGGTGGCCCTCACCACCGGGGACACCATCACGGTGGACGACCTCCCCCCCCTCGGGGGGGGCGGGGGAGAGGCAGGGGGCGGAAGCATCCGCGACGCCGAGGCCCAGGCCATCCGGGAGGCCCTGGACAGGGCCGGCGGCAACAAGCGAAAGGCCGCCCGCCTGTTAGGCATCGCGCCCTCCACGCTGTACGCTAAGATGAAGCAGTACAGGATCTGAAAGATGAAGCAGTACAGGATCTGATCCCAGATTCTGGGCACGAAATCCAAAGGAGAGTTTTCGGTTTGCAGTTTGCCGTTGGAAAACCGCTGTGATTTGTGACTCGTGATTAGTGATTCGAAAAGACTAGTTCACAGTTCTCCGTTCACAGTTCCCGGTTATAGATTGCTTCACCCGGTTAGTGGTTCGCAATGACAACCGCCTTTCCTCCGCGTCCTCGCGTCCCCGCGTCCCCGTTGCTGGTGATGCAAGTTCCACGTTCCAGGTACTAACTGTGAACTGAGAGCTGAGTCCTAATTACTAAGTGATCAGTACACTTATCTCTTATCACTTATCTCTTAGAACTATATATCCTTTCCCCCTCACCCATGCTCCCCTTCTGGACGCTGGCCTCTGGACTCTGGGCACATCGCTCCCCGCGTCCTAGCCTCTCGGTCTCCCTGCCGACATTATTCCGGCTCAGTCGTCCTCGGATTTGACCTCCACCGACTTGATGTATTCGTAAGGCCTGTGGAGGAGGGTGACCTCCGCTTCGAATGTCTGGTCCTTATCGGGACAGGTGAACAACACGTCGGCTTTGGTAAAGGCGGTATCGGTCTCCCTGTCCGGCGAGATGACGACCTGGATGGATTTGCGATGGACATCCAGGACGAACTCGTGGCAGCCGGAGCACACGGGGCACTCTTCGAATTTTATCCGATCGTCGCTCATATATATCTCCCTCGCATTCTCTTCAGGCCCGGCTTCGGACCCGGGATCGTCTCCTCTGAGTATAAGGCAAGGGCCGTGGAGGAGATGCGTCGACCCACGGCAGCGTCCGCTGAAAGCTACCACAATTAACGGAAAGGGGCCACTTTAATCAGGTAAAGACGGTTCACAGTTTCCAGTAAAAAAAAGCCGTGATTTGTGACTCGTGATTAGTGATTCGGAAACGAATCCAAAATCCAAAATTTAACTTCCGTGATTGGTGATTCGTGATTGGTGATTCGAAAACCTGGTTCTCAGGTTTGAAGAAAGGAGAGCTGAGAACCGGGAACTGAGAGCTGAGTCCTAAGAATTAAGCGATATGTGATAACTAACAGCTCAGTAGACTTATCTCTTATCACTTATCTCTTAGCACTATATATCCTTCCTCCTTCACCCCCTCGCATTTCCGTGTCCCCGCGTCCCCGCGTCCGCTCTTCGCCCCCTCTGGACGCTGGACCCTGGACTCTGGACTTATTTCTCCCTGCGTCTGTCCTATCCCCGAACACCCGTCCAATTTCCAAACGCTTTACCCGGGGTCGAGAGGGCAGGTTTTCTTTTGGCATGTCAGTCTAACTCGCTGTTTTTTCTCACTTTCTTCTTTTCACTTTACCCTCTGCAATTCTGGCCCCCTTCTTGCCCTGTGATCATCGGAATGAGACCAGAATTCAAATTCGGAGGTGGACCATGAACGAGTGCCCGAAATGTCAAATGGAACTGGAAAAGGGGATGAAAAACTGTCCGGAGTGCGCGGAGGAGGATGCGGAGGCGGCTCTGGCAGCAGGACCGGCCGCCTACCTCTCCCTGGAGGACGGGAGCCGCCTCGACCTTTTCGGAGAGGAGACCCTTTTTGGACGGCTGGACCCATCGGAGAGCATCCACCCTGACGTGGACCTCGCTGTCCACGGCGGACACGAACTGGGTGTCTCCCGCCGTCACCTCATCATTGAGTGCCTCGAGGACGAATTCCGCCTTCAGGACCTGGGCAGTACGAACGGAACCATCGTCAACCGGGAGAGGATCCAGCCGGGCGAAAAGGTGACGCTGGCCGAGGGCGACACCATCTATCTGGGCCGCCTGAAGGCCGTGTTCCACCGCGGACAGCCGGAAGGGGGAACGGTATGAAAGCCATCGGAAACAGGAACCTCCGGATGGGCCTTGTCGGGGCCAGCGCTGCTCTGTGCGCCGCATTTCCCCTTGGCCTGATCCTTTCCCTTCCCCTGAGCAGGGGGCCTACCAGCCTGCTTTTCGGCTCCATCCTCGGCGGCACCATCGCGGGCTTTCTGACGGCCTTCGAACAGCTGTGGACACAGATGCGGGATCGTTTTTTCTACCGGATTCTCGCTTCAGGCTCCCTGGGCGCCCTGGGAGGGGCCGCGGGAGCCTATCTGGGCCAGACATCGTTTGCCGCACTGGGCCAGCATCTGGTGGGCGGGTCAGCCACCGGCATCGCCGTTCCCCTTTCTCTCGGGGCCGGCGCCGGATGGGCGCTGACCGGAATCGGTGTCGGGACGGCCATCACCCTGCCTTTCTCATCCAGACGGTCGCGGTGGCTCCTGACGGCCGCAGGGGGGGCGGCGGGCGGTGCTCTGGGGGGCATCATCATGCAGCTCTTCAGGCCCATGATGGGTCAGGCCAGTCTTGTCTTCGGCCTCATCGCCCTTGGAGTGGCCATGGGTTTCGGCATCTCCTGGACCGAGAGGGTCCTCTCCTCCGTGCGGCTTCAGATCCTCGAGGGACCCGGCCGGGGCTCGGAACTGCCCATAGGGAGGAGCACCCTGATCGGAAGTCACGGAAGCTGCCCTGTCCGCCTGACCGAAGCCGGTGTGGCCCCCAAGCACGCCAGGATCGTTGTCCGGAGCAGCGGCCCCGTCATAGAGGACATGGGCTCTCCTCTCGGAAGCAGGGTGAACGACCGAAAGATATCCGGAACCTCGGCACGCCTTACCCACGGAGATCTCATCCGCATCGGCCGAAGCCTCTTCAGGGTGAGTGCAGCCGGCCTGAAAACCGGGCGGGCGGCGACCGTCCTCTGTCTGGCCGTTCTGGTCCTGGCCGGTCCGGTGTCCATTCCGGGTAACGCCTGTGCGGATGACAACGAACAGGCCAGGATAACCCAGATCGACGCATCCGGCTTCCCCGTGGTGGACCTTTACGCATCCCTGCCCGGCAGCCTTCGCCCGGGCCGCTTTCACACTATGGAGGTGTCCGAAGGCGGCCGGGAGGCCCTCCTCCTCGAGGTCAGGGATCTGAAGAGGGGGACGAGGGACGTTCCCCTCACGATATCCATTGTCGTCGACACAAGCCGGAGCATGACCGGCGCCAAATTGCAGGAGGCCAAGGACGCCATCTTCCGTTTCACCCAGTCCATACATCCCTCGGCCCGGGTCAACCTGATCTCGTTCAGCGACAAGGTCAGAGTGATCGCCGAGGGAATACCCGCCAGCATGCTCTATCGCGAGGTATCGGAGCTTAAGGCCGGCGGCCACACGGCCCTTTTCGATGCCATCAGATCGGGCACAGCCCTGTTGGAAAACCAGCCGGGCAGGAGAGTCGTCATCACTCTCACCGACGGCATGGCCAACCGGGGCATTGTCTCCATGGATGAGGCCCTGCTCGCGGCCCAGGACGGTGGGGTAAGCCTGCTCTTCGTGGGCCTGGGGCCGGACGCCAGGAGGAACCGCCTGGAGACCATGGCCGGAAAAACCGGCGGGACCAGCGTCTACACGTCCAACCCCTCCGACCTGGCCAGACTCTTCGAGGCATTCGCTGACGACATCTCAAGGGAGGTTCTCATCCGTTACCGCTCGCCCCTCACCGCCGCGGCGGCGGTGCCGGTGGCGCTGAACCTCTCCTCCGGTTCCGGTGAGCTCTCCATTGAGGGTGCCTATTTCTCTCCCAGGGCATCCTTTTACGGGACATCGGGGGCGAGGTCGCCGGTTCTTCTTCTCCTGGCCCTCCTGGGCCCCGCGGGGCTCTTTGCCGCCGGCCGGTTGACGAAGTACAATCTGAGCCGGGACCCCGTCCTCCTGGTGGAGGGCTCTTCCCAGGCCACGCGCATGATCACCAGGGTCCTGGCCGAAGGCGGCGGGACCGTCCCCATGACCATCGGGGGCGAGACGGTACTCGTCAACAATCAGCCCGTAAAGGGGACGAGGACGCTCCGCCCGGGCGAAACCCTCACCTGGGGCGACACCACGATCCTTCACAGAGGATAGGGTAGAGGTCCAAGGAAAAGTTTTCAGGGTCGAGTGAGGGGCGGGGCTCTCCGTTGGGACCCCGCTCCTTTACCGTTTCCGGCCCACATTCCCAACCCCTTTCCCCACTCTCGACCAGCCTTTTCCCCCGAATCGGAAGCCCTCACCCTTCCCCTTTGGCCTTGAGCCGTTCTACCCTTTGACCTCATCTGCCAAATATGATAGCAGTATTGTTGGCTCGCAGGACACCCATTCACCGAAGGCGCAACCTGAACATCGCCCTCGAGGGGTCAGACCCATGGCAAACGACGAAAGAGACGAGTTCCATCCCACGCAGATCATATCCAAGAGGAATGCGGCCCCGAAAAAACCCCCCGCCCTCAAAGCCTACCTCGCTGTCCTGACGGGCGAGAAGGCCGGCAGCCAGTACCCCCTCCCGACGGACAGGCGGATCGT
The DNA here is from genome assembly GCA_020350725.1 of bacterium. GTDB lineage: Bacteria > BMS3Abin14 > BMS3Abin14 > BMS3Abin14 > BMS3Abin14. The sequence goes on along the minus strand of CP070719.1, from coordinate 537,888 downwards.
CATCGGGAGGAGCAAGGATTGCGACCTCACCCTCGATGATCGGGACGCATCACGCCGGCACGCCTCCCTCCAGCCCTTCGGCACCGAATTCTACCTTATGGACATGGGAAGCACCAATGGGACTCAGGTCAACGGCAGGCCTGTGGACAAAAGGCTCCTCCGCCACGGCGACAGGATCACCGTCGGAAAACAGGTCCTCCAGTTCCTCCTGGTGGACGCCGACGGCAATCCCTACCTTCTGGACCCATCTGGAGGCTGAGCTACAACCGCCCTTTATCCATGAGCAGAAAACTGGGCAAATATCAGATCCTGGCCGAGATCGGTCGTGGGGGTATGGCCGTGGTCTACCGAGCCCGCCAGGAGTCCCTCGACAGGGTCGTTGCCATCAAGGAGTTGGACATCCGGAGGACCACCGCTGACATCAGGGCCGCCGAGAGGTTCCGCCTCGAGGCCCGGGCGGCGGCATCCCTTGATCACCCGAACATCATCACCATCCACGACTTCTGGGAGATGACCAACAAGGCCTTCATCGCCATGGAGTTCGTGGACGGATTGGAGCTGAAGGAGGTCCTTGACCGGTTCGGGGCCGTCGATCCCATGCTCGCCGCCCAGATCGTCATCAAGGTGTGCGATGCCCTCAGCTACGCCCACGAGAGGGGGATCATCCATCGGGACGTCAAGCCGGGCAACATCATGCTGTCGGCCAAGGGGGATGTCAAACTGGCCGATTTCGGCATTGTATTCGTCTCCGGGTCGGCAGACCTGACCACGACAGGACAGATCATCGGAACCCCTTCCTACATGTCGCCCGAACAGATACGCGGCGAGGAACTGACCCCCGCCTCAGATATCTTCAGCCTGGGAATTGTTCTCTACGAGGCTGCTACAGGTTCCAAGCCCTTTACAGCCCCCAGTGACGTCGCCCTGACCCATGCCATCCTCAGGAGAAGGCCCATCCGGCCCCGACGGCTGAATCCAGCCGTCAACAGAAGCCTGTCCCGGACGATCATGAAGAGCCTGCGGAAGAAACCCCACCGCAGGTTTGCCACCATGGAGGAGATGGCTGCGGCCTTGAGGAGGACTCTGCCGAGAAGGGCCCTTGCCGTTCAGGAGGGGGTGGCCAGGCTCATCAGGGACGGAAGGGCCTCGGAGAGTCCTGACGCCACCATACCGGTGACCACCGATATTCAGCCCCGCCGGTATGTCCGGTTCTCCATCCTGGCGGGGGTAACCCTTGCGGCATGCGTCATCCTTCTCCTCGCCTGGCCCAGGGAGACTCCCAGGGAGCCCGCCGGCATTCCCGCGGCTCCTCAGTCCCTCCAGGTCCCCCTGACGATCGTGGCCTATCCGTGGGCGGAGATCATCCTCGACGGCCGGTCCCTCGGCTACACGCCGGCCGCCTTGCCCTTCCCGGTTTCTCCCGGAAGGCATACCCTGACCCTGGAGAATCCCCACCTGGGAAGCAGGACCTTCACCCTGGACCTCTCGCCCGGCACACCCCACAGGATAGCCGTGGATTTTCTGGAGAAGGGCCGATGAGGGTGTCCCTTTTCCGTAACATCCTCTGGACAGCATCTCTCGTCTCCCTGCTCACGATCCTGTCGGGACCGGCACCCGTCTGGGCCGGAGTTGCCAGGCATACCGTACAGCCGGGAGAGTCCCTGTCGGCCATCACCAGGGATTTCTACGGGGACAAAGACCTGTTTGCGGTCATCGCTCTCTACAACGGGATAGACGATCCGGAGAGGATCAAGCCTGGGACCGTGATCAGGCTCCCCTTCTCCGAGAGGGTGACGGTGGGCCGGGGTGAGAGCCTCAGCCTGATAGCCAAGAGGGTCTGGAACACCCCCATGTTCTACCAGGTTCTCGCTGACGTGAACGGCATCGCCCGACCCGAGTCCGTTCCGGCGGGAACGAAGATCCGGATACCGGTCATGGTCCCCTATCGCCTCGGGAGGGGCGAGAGCCTGTCCACCGTGGCAGGTTCCTACTACGGAAACCCGAAACAGTTCCGGCCCATCGCCCTGGCGAGTGCCATCGACGACCCGGCGAGGATCGCCGCCGGGACAAGGATCAAGATACCGCTGATCCTTACCAGGGCTGCAAGGCCAAGGCCGCGGCCGGCACCCGCACCGGCAAAGCCGGCGACCCCGGCTCCGGTGAAAAAACCGCCCCCACCGGCTCCCGCATCCCGCAAGCCCGACAGGACCCTGATCCAGGCTGAGGAGGCCTTCCGGAGGGGGGACTATGGTGAGGCCAGGGATCTCCTGGCGGAAGGTCAGAGGAGCATATCTTCCGCGGACCGGCCCGAGGCCCTGCGCCTTCTGGCTTCCTGCCACCTTGCCTACGGGGACCGGGACAGTGCCCTGGCGGCTCTCCGGGAATCCTACGGCCTTGATCCCTCCTTCCGCCCTCAGCCATCCATGGTCAACCCGGAACTGATGAAACTGCATGAACAGGCGATGGGGAGAAGGTGAAAGGTTAAAGAAGTCCTAAGTGCCAAGTATAAGTGATAAGTAGAATACGCCTTTACTTATCTCTACCCGTTTGTCCCTGAGGACCTGGATTCCCTTTCTACTTTATCTGTAACCTTTTCACTGAAAGAAAAACCGGCCCCTCCCGGGGCCGGCTGTGGCGAACACCTTTATTTTCCCGCCGTCCTTCAGAGATCCTTTTCGCCGGATTCGGCCTTGGCCTGCGGCATCCCCATCTCGAACTCCCGCACCCGGTCCTCCAGTTCCCGGACCCTCTCCTTGAGCCTCTCCTTCTCGGCGTCCTTCTCCATGAAGTAGATACGGTATGCCATGCCGACGACGATGAGGAAGACCATGATGGTCCGGAGCAGGGGGTAGGGAACCGAGAATCCCAGGAGATACTCGAGGATACCCAGGAACCCCAGCACGATCGCGATTATCAGCCAGATTAACATTCACCTCTCCTCTCCGCGCGGGAAAAACCTTTGCCGCTGCGGATCATAGTAGCATACCAATCGGCAAATTCAAGCGGCGGGACCAGCCGGATCCTAGGGTCTCTGCACGCCGGTCGTGACCGGGTCGCCGTCCAGGTAGGCAGCCGCCTCGGGGAACGCCGACAGGTCCACCGTCCCGTCCAGGGTGTTGTCCTCCAGCCAGTCGATGGAATCGAAGATCAGCCGTTTGGTGTATCTCCGGTTGTGGACCCAGGCACCCGGATCATGATGAAGCAGGTCGAAGTTGAACGCCGCTCCCATGTTGTCCTTGCCCGTGACACTTCCATCGATCTGGGTGTCTCCCGGAGACAGCCAGTCCGTCACCCACGTCGAGGGGGGACCGGGGACCGAGGTGTTGAAGAAATAGGGGTAACTGGGAGCGAAGAAATAGCCGTTGGTGGCCAGTTTCTGCTCGAGGGCGTCCAGGGCTTCGTGGAACCTCTCCTCTTCCTCGTTCAACTCGGCTGCATCCAGGGCAAATTGGCCGACATGGCAGTCGGTGTTTCCCCCGCAGGCTGTGCTGGCGACAGAGCTGATCCTTCCGCCGCTGTCCCGGGAAAACGGGCTGAGCAGGTGGCTCTCCGGTGACGACAGGTGGCACCCGATGCACGGCCCTTCGACACCGAGGCCGGCGGTGTAGGCGATACCGATGGCGTTGTGGCGGAAGAACGGATAGTCGTCGTAGATTGTACCGGCGTATTCGTATCCCACGCCCCTGTAGAGAACGCCGCCCGCGGCCAGGTAGTGGGGCTGGATCCTGCTCTGGTTGCTGAAGCTGACGCTGACCCCATTGCCCGAGACGAGGCCGGCGATGGTGGCGCCGCTCTGCAGGGCCGTGTGACAGGGCATGCAGAGGTTCGATCCTGCCACGCCGGTGTAGGCGAAACTCTCGGTGGTCACCTGGGTGGAGCCGGAGTAATAGCTGTAGTCTGCGGTCATGGGCCCTGTGCTGTTCAGGCCGCCGGCGTTGTCGGCGTGGCAGCCGTGGCAGTAGAGCATCTGCGGCCTGTAATTCGGATCGGGTGACAACGGGGGGCTGTAATCCGAGTCGTCCCCGTCGGCGTTGGCCGCGGCGTAGGCCTGATAGCCCGCGAGGGTGTGGCACCGCTGACAGTCGGGGCGATCGCTCCAGTTGTAATGAGCCCACGCCCCGAGGGCCGTCGTGTCGGCATGGTCCGACTGGATCCATTGCCGGTTGATCGCCAGATCGGCGCTGTGCTGGTTGTGGCAGTTCCGGCACACCCGGCCGTCGTTGGCATCCAGGACGTACCCGGCGATAGGCAGTACGTTGGCACCGTTGGCCCCGGTGAAGCTGCCTGCCTCTCCGAAATGGGTGTCGGTGATGATCTCCTCCACACTGCTCCGGGTATTGACAACGGGATCGTGATAGGCCCGGATCCTGCTGCCGGTGCTGTCGGTAAGCTGGTGGCAATTGGTGCAGGTATTGAACTCGGAGGAACCGGGGACGTTCTCATTCTGTCCCAGCAGGAGGTCCTCCGGGGTGTGGCCGAAGTGGCAGGTCCGGCACTGGACCGGTTCGGCCGGGAAGATGTTCGGGGTGGCCGCCGTCCCGTCCCGGGGGAGAGCCGCAACCAGAGTGTCGTATCCTCCGGAAACGTTCCGGTAGTCCTTGGCTCCCCTGTCGGTGTGGCACTTGGAGCACCTGGCGAAGGCCCGGTTGGCGTCGGCCTTCACGGCATCGTTCACCGACCTGAAGTGGGGCGAGGCCCTGTAGTTCTCGACGATGGCCTCCCCCTCCGGTGCGCCGTGGGACACCGTATCGAAGGTCTGGTTGTGACACTGTCCGCAGCGATCGAAATCAGGGAGGGGATAGGGGGGAGGAACATAGCTGCTGAAATGTCTTTCCACGCCCCCGTGACAGGCCTCACATCCCACGACGGGCCTGTTAATTGGTGTGTCGCCGGGCCCTCCGTAACCAAGATTGGCGCTGTCGCCGCTGATGTCGTGGCATCCCGTGCAGTTCTCGGGTGAATTTCCGAAGAAATTCGTGTCTGGCACATTGAGGACATTGGCATGGCCGGCCTGGCTCCAGTCACTGTAGATCTGATTGTTGTCAAATGACGTCGCCGAGTCGTGGCAGCCGGCCGTCGTCCAGCAGACGTCCATCCCGAGATTGCTGGGGATGAACGCGTTGGGTGCTCCCTCGTCGCTGTCGGTCAGAGAGCCGACACAGCCCGAAACAGCCAGGACAATGGCCAGAAACGTGGCTAACCAGGCGATCCGCTTACCGGTCATGATCCTCACTCCTTGAGTCTATCCCCGTCGCGGGTATGACCTCCTGACGAGTGCACTCAGCGTGTCGTCCCACGCGGGGCGCCGCGGCGCCCAGGGGTATCACTGTCCGAACCTCCTCAGTTCCTCCGCCAGGGAGGCCGCCAACCGGGTGAGCATCTCCGAGGAGGTGTTGACGTTCTTGACCACGTCGAAGTTCTGGTGACTCTGGCTCTTGATCTCCTCAACCGCGGCGGCGATCATACCGCTGAGCTCCTTCTCCTTTTCGGTGGCCGCATTCAGTCTGCCCGCTATCTCCTCAGCCTTGATCACCGTCTCGTTCAGGAGTTGACTGGTCTTGTTCTGTTCCTCTGTCGACCGGTACACCCTCTCAACCATGGTCTTGGCCTTTTCCACCGATTCCCGGATGAACTTGGCGGCGTCCGCCTCCTCAGACGTCGCCTTCCGAATCTCGTCGGCCCTCTCGGTGAAGATATTGACGCTGCTGGAGACTTTCTCGCTGGCCTCCGCCTGCTCCCGGGTCACCCGGGCGATGAGTCCGGACATCTCGGCCGACTCATCGGCCGAAGCGACGATCTTCTCCAGGGCCGCCTCCGCCTGCTGGCCGAGGCGGTAGCCCTCCTCCACGCTCTTGGTGACCCTCGAGACGTACCCGGCGTAGTTCTTCGCCTCCTGCTGGACGGAACTGATGAGGGACGAGATCTTCTTTGTCGATTCGGTGGTGCTCGCCGACAGGTCCCTGATCTCGGAGGCGATGACCGAAAAACTCTTGCCTTCCTCCCCGGCCTGGGCCGAGATAATGGCTGCGTTGAGGGCGAGGAGATTGGTCTGCTCTGCGATCGTCTCGATCACGGTGATGATCTCCCCTATGCTGTCCACCCTCTCGTTCAGGACCTTCATGGCCTGTTCGGAGCTCTTGACATCCTCCTGGATGGAGAGGATCCCGCTCAGGGTCTCCTTGACGGCCTTCGCTCCGATATCCTGGGCGTTGACCTTCAGATCCTGGGCGAGGGAGCCCGACTGAATGACCATCTCCTCCATGTTCTTGACGCCCTCGTTGATGCGGGCGATGGCCTCCCGGGATTCCTCGGCCAGTTTGGCCGTCTGCTCCGCTCCCTCGGCCAGCTGGGTGAAGGTGGAGGTCATCTCCATCACCGAGGATGAGATGTTCTCAATGGAGGTGTTGATCTCGCCCATGTTCTGATTGATCTCAGCGAGAGCCGATGTCGACTCGAGAATGGACGAGGAGGACTCGTTGGCCGAGTCGGACAGGTGCTGGGCCTGACGGGACAGGTCCTGGGCGAGCTCGTCCAGCTCGAGGATGGAAGCTGCCACCCTGTCCAGCGTCTCGACCTGCTCGCCGAAGGATCCGGACAGGTTGCGGGCGACATCCGACAGTTCGCTCGAGGACTGCTGCAGGCTTCCCGAGGTCCCGCTGAGGCTGCCCATCATATCCGTCAGGCTCTGGACCATGACCCGGAAGGCACCTGACAGCTCCCCGATCTCGTCGCCGCTGTGGACCTTTTCGGGCAGGATCAGCCTGCCCGCCGATATCTCCCGGGCGGTGTCGGCCAGCCCTCCCAGGGGCCGGCTGATCGCCCTGCTGACGAAAACGATGATGAGGGCGGTTGCGACGACAAAGCCGGACACACCGATGAGCAGCATGCGCCAGATGATGCCCCTGGTCTGGGATTTGACCACCTCGGCCTTCATGCCCAGGTGGAGGTAACCCTCCGTCTTGCCCTGAGGGGCGATGGCGAGGGTGATGTTGTAGTACCCGACGTTTTCCTCCTGGATCTGGTTGACCGTCTCGGCCTTCTCACCGCCCGTCCCCGTCCTGAATGGGGCCGCCCGTTCCTCCACCCACCTGGCCACGCCCTCACTCCTGTAAAGGCCCTTTCCCGCGGAGTCGGTGATGAATATGTAGCCGAGATCCTCATTCTGCTGAACCGAGGTCGTCAACTGGTCGGAAAGGCCCTCCAGCTCGTTGAGGTAGATCCCCATGCTGATGGTTTTGGTGATCTCATCGACGAGATTCCTGCCTACGAGGATGGAGGACTTGAGGAGGGCGGTCTCCAGCTGCCCGATGGCCTGGGAGGTGAGCATCGCCGTGGACAGTCCCATGACGACAACGAGGATGGCCGCAATGAAAACGGCCGCCTTGGTTCTGAGATCCATCTTGAGGAGATTGCTCATCCGACCCACCTCATTTGATGACTTTCGTCGCCCGGTTCAGGACCGCGAAGGGAACCTTCAGCTCCATCGCCCTGGCCTCGCCCATGTTGATGACGAAGTCGATCTTCTTCATCCGGACAACTTCAATGTCGCCCGCCTTTTCGCCCTTGAGAATGCGCGCAGTGATCCCGGCAGCTTCATTGAGCATCTCGTCTATATCGGGGGCAAGGGAGAACACCACTCCACCGCCGGTGATGCCGGGGGTCTGGGTAGCCGCCGGTTTGCCCAGTTTCTCCATGTTGACGAAGCTGCCATCCTCGACGTAGCAGCCCTGGGCGAGGTAGAGGAAGGGAGCAGGGGCCAGCACCTCCGAGATCCCTGCTGGATCGCTTCCCAGAACGTCCACGGAGAGGATTTTGAGCCCCTTCGCGCCTGCGAGGGACGTGAGCTCCTCGAACTGGACCACGCTGTCGGTAATGTCCGAGTGGTAGACCACCCCCAGGACACCGTCGTCGACGACCTCGAGAATGTTGTCCAGGAGAAAGGACAGCGACGTGGTGGAGGCGACACCCGTCGTGTTCTTGCCGGGCGCCCTGAGGTCCTTGACGATCCCCTGTTTGACCGGATTGTAGACACCGACGAACACCACGGGTGTCCGTCCCGACTCCCTGAGGATCTCCTCGACCGCGGTCCCGCCCCAGATGACGATAGCCGCCACCCCGAAGGAGAGGAACTTCCTGGCGCTGTTGAGGCGGGACACCCTGTCGGGTGCCGGCCTCTGGACGAAAACCTCCACATTCCCGGAGGGTATATCCCGGGCGAAGAGCATCTGGACGAATTTATCCTTGGCGTCGGCACTGACGGCACAGTCCCTGGGGAGGATCATCCCTACGGTATCGGCGGCAGGGCTGGGGGAAGGAACGGACAGGGCCAGCATCAGCCCCAGAGCAAACCATTTTTTTCCGGTGGATCGGAGTTTTCTTTTCCCGGTTTCACCCATTCTACCACCTCTTGCTGATCACGGCGGCCAGCCGCCTGACCTCTTCGTCTTCACGGAGGGATCCCCTGTCCTCGTATTCCAGCTGTGCCAGTCTTCCCGTCAGGCTCCATCCGCCCTTCATCCGGTAGAGGACGTCCAGGGAGGACTCCACCTGAGTCACCTCCAGCCTGGAGTAGTCCCCGACATCCGAGAACTGGGGCAGTTCGGATCGGAAGGACCCGTTAGCGTCGAGGTGACTGAAAGCACCTGTCAGTTGGAGGCTTTCCGTGGCCGCCCAGGAGATCCGGAAAAGAAGGTGATCGCTCTCGGCCCGGTAGGGCGCGCCCGGATCAGCCAGGATCGTCCCGCTGCCCCCATCGAAGGTCAGGTCGGTGTCCACGTCGTCCTCGTACCTGAACAGGTGAAGACCTAGGTTTACCGGGGGAGAGGGGGAATAGGTCACGCCGGCATTCAGCAGGAGCCTCTCGCTGACCCTCCCGCTGTCGGTATTCTCGTCGCTGATGTCCCTTATATCGATCACCACCGCCAGGTTGGGCAGGGGGGTCCACTGCGATTCCAGCATCGAGTGGCGGCTGCCCGTCGGCGACGTGTCATATTCGGGGTCCGAGGTATCCCTGGTGTTGTGGTCGACCCGCAAGATCCATCCCCGCCCGAGGCGAAACCGGCCCAGGATCCCCCATTCGTCGGTGGTGGTACAGTCAGGCAGGCCCCAGCTTTCCTCGTCCTCCCTCTCCGTCTCTGCCCGACTGACCTTCCCCTTGAGTTTGACATCGGGGGTTGGGTAGTAGGTCATGGATGCCCGGTAGCGCGTCTCCAGGGTACCGTACTCCAGGGGAAGGCCATCGGTGATCCTGGCCAGAGCTGCCTGGGACCCCGCCCGGGGAGCCTCGTCCTGTCTGAGTATCTGCCTCGAATCGGCCGACAGGAGGATTTTCTCGCTGGGCCGCCAGGTCAGGTATCCGGATACCCCGCGGAATTCCTCGGTGAGGTCAGCATCGTCGTTCTCCCGCTCACCGAGGGTCCAGCCCATCCCGCCGGTCCAGCGCCCGGTGGCGTTGGTGGTGATATGGAGCTCGTGCCGGGATGACTTCATGTCGGGATAGGCGTTGTGGACACTGGTCGTCGCCGCCCTGATCGTGCCCAGGGGCGAAAATATGGGATCGTACCCGAAAACAGGGTCGGGCTCGTTGTCCTCGAACCGGGTGCCCTTGAAATTATAGGAGATATCCACATAACCGGCGTGGGCGTCGGCACCTATCCCCATCTGGCGGGTGGTAGTATCCACTCTCCTGGTCATCGACACATTGTGGCAATTGGTGGTGCAGTTCTCGTTGAGAAAGACCTGCTGTCTTTCCCCCTCCACGGTGTATTGCCGGGCGAGGACCCTCACGTGGGCCGGGTAGCCCGGCACCTTCCATCTGGCTTCCACCGATTGTTCCCCGATCTCCGCCCCGTAATCGTCGGCTGGATCCCTGTCGTCCGGGGTGTACAGGGGCGCAGCGGAGGTGTCCGAGGCAAGGGGGAGGTTGCGATGTTCTATGTTCCTGAGGAACCGCATGGCATCGAGATCGACGGCAACCTCGTCCGTGTGGAGGTGACCTTGAAAATCGTAATACTGCTCGGTGTTGAAGTTCAGGGAGAGGTCCAGGATCCCGAAGGACGATCCGACCAGGTATTGTCCGCCGAGGGTCCCGTGGGCATCGAGGGTGCCGTACGGGACGACCGTCTCGCCGCCGCCACTGATGTCGAAGTCAACGAGTCCGAAGTACCCGATGAGATCCTCCACGTCGACGACGATCTCCTCGAAGTCGGATACATCCCCCCGAACCTCGCCGGGCGCCGCCGGGATGATCAGCAGGGATGAGAAAAGGACAGCACTGACAACCGACCCTCGTAATCCCCTCATCGTAAAGCTCCTGTCAAGGCGTTCTCTTCCATTCCCCCTCTACTGGGTCAGGCCGCTGCCCGGATGCGGACCCCTCGTGTCGGTCCCGTGGATCTGGGAGTGGCAGTTGGTGCACCGGGTATAGAAGGCCTGCTTTACTCCGGCTCGAGGAGCACTCGGGCTCCCGAAATCGGTGTGGCCGGTGTGGCATTGAAGGCAGAGGAAAGGCTCCTGGTAGTTCAGCATGTCCGCGAACATGGAGCCGTGGACCCTGTGGCATGTGATGCATTCGTCCGTGACATCGGCATGCTCGAAGGTGTAAGGGCCGATGGCCTGAGCGTGACAGTTCCCGCAGAGCGTCTTCTCGTCAGCGGCTATCAGGAGGCCGGGATTGCCCGTACCGTGGGGATCGTGGCAGTCGGAACAGAGCATCAACCCCTCGGGAAGGGGATGCCGGGAGACGAGCGAAAACTGGCTTCTCACCCCCTCGTGGCAGGAATAGCAGAGGTCGTTGATCTCCCGCCCCTGTTTCTTCTGCCTCGTGCCCTCGTGGAGTTTGTGGCAATCGGGACAGCTGACTTCGGCCATGGCGTGCTCACTGTTCTGCCAGAACTGGACGTTTACCATAGAATAGGCGCTGTGACACTTGAGGCAGAGCAGCGACTGGGCCGCCGCCGGCAACTCTCTGATGGGTATGAATTTGCTGGTGTCGCACTGGTTGTTCTGGTTGATGTAGTCCGCCGAAACGGCCTCACTTCCCGGGCCGTGGCAGGTTTCACAGTTCACCAGCGGCACACCGGTCCCCTCGACCCTCTGCTGGCCGTGGACGCTTTTCTCCAGGAAGGCCGCGTTCCGGTCGTGGACGTGGCAGGCCTTGAGGCAGTTCTCGTTGCCCACGTAGTCGGCAAAGAGGGAACCGACCAGCATCTTCTCGTATTCCCTCATGGGGACCAGAGGACGGCTTGTCTTCAGGGTAGAGCAGGACAGCACGGAAACAGCAAGGACCAGGGTGGCGGCCGCGAGGATCGCGGCAGTGCGGATGCATCGCATCCCTTTTCTACCGGCAGTCATGGCAACGATCTCCTCTCAACCGTTGGGTTTTAACAGAGGGAAACCGAACACCCGCCTCCGGGCACATATCGAACCCGGGAGAATCAACCCTCTCTCCCCTCGGTACAGCACAGCGGATCGTGAAAATAATAACACGAATGACCGAAAGTAACAAGTACCGATCGACGCTTACGGTTTTGGGATGGGTCCGGTTGGAGGGTAAAACCTCTCCTCCCCGGTCCGCACTACCGGAACCCGGCAACCGGCAACCGTGAACCCTTCGAAAGGCTCCGTTTGACAAGCTCACGGCAGGCAGGGCAGGCGAAGAGCGGACGCGGGGAGGCGGAAATGGGAGGGGGCGGCGGGGCGAGAGGGAGAGGGGGCGAACAAGCGGTTGTCATTGCGAACCGATGCCCGGGTGAAGCAATCTATAACGGTGAACAGGGAACCGGAAACCGTGAACTGTCTTTTTGGCTTTTGGACTTTGGATTTTGGATTCGCTACCGAATCACGAATCACGGATCACCAATCACGGCCGTTTTCCAACTGCGAACGGGGAACCGTGAACTTTCCTTTTTGGACTTTGGATTTGGGACCTTGGATTCGTTAACCAATCACGGATCACAAATCACTAATCACAGCTGTTACCCAACCGGAAACTGGAAACTTATCCTACTCTTACCTCCCTTGATTTCTTTCTGCCTGTGTGTCAACCTTTCCGGGGCCACCCTGGCGAAGGAATCCCTTGCGATCCGGGCGGACCTTAAAGGGGAGGGGATATTCCTTGAGACTGATCATCTGCGGCGCCGGCGTCATCGGATCCAATCTGGCGAGGTACCTGTCGGACGAGGGTCACGAGATCAACCTGATCGAACAGCGCCAGAGCACCGCGAAAAAGGCCAGTGAGAAACTGGACGTCCGGGTCATTGTCGGCAGTGCCACGGAGCCGAGCACCCTCGAGACTGCGGGCGTGGCACAGTCGGACATGGTCATTGCCGTGACCAACACCGACGTCTCCAATCTCATCATCTGTTCCCTGGCCGCAGCCTACGGTGCCAAGAGGCGTATCGCAAGGGTCAGGGATCCATCCCTGAAGGACCTTCTTCAGAAGTTCGGCATGGCCCATTTCCACGTGGACGAGATCATCAATCCCGACAGGGTGGCTGCCGAGGCCATTGTCAAGGTGATGGCTGCTCCAGGGTCCAGAGAGGTGGCTGATTTCGCCGACGGCAAGGTTCTCCTCCGCTCGTTCGACATCCACGATGATTCTCCTCTGGTCAACCTCAAGCTCGAGGACCTCAAGGAGAAGGATTTCCCGTGGCCCTTCCTCCTTGTCGCCATCAACCGTGGCGGGTCCATCGTCATACCCCATGGTCAGGACAACATCGAGACGGGCGACAGGATTTACACCTTGCTGCCCCGGCCCTCGCTGGCCGAGTTCCTCACGTTCGTCCATCCCAGTGTCCGTTTGCCCCGCAAGGTGATCATCTACGGGGCGACCAACACGGGTGAGTCCCTGGCTATGGATCTGTCCAAGACCGTCCCGGAGGTGGTCCTCCTCGAGGAGAACAGGGTGCTGGCCGAACGTGTCGCCGGGAGTCTCAATTCAGTTACCGTCATCAACGGTGCCGCCTCCGAGGCAGACATCCTCCGGGAATGCGGAGTGGAGGCATCCGACGCCTTTATCGCGGTCTCAGCCAACGATCACTCCAACCTTATCAGCGCCGTTTTGGCCAAGAAGCTGGGCGCCAAAACAACGGTCATCACCACCCAGCAGCCCGACTACGAGGCAATTGTCAGTGCCCTGGACATCAACGTGGTCATCAATCCCCGCCTGCTGGCCACCGATCAGATCCTCAGGCTGGTCCGCGGTGGCCGCATCAGTACGGTCGCGACCCTTCCGGAGTGCAAGGCCGAGGTCCTCGAACTCATCCCCGAACCCGATTCGCCGGTGACCAAAAAACCCATACGCCAACTGAAGTTCCCGAAGAAATCCATCATCGGCGCCATCATCAGGGACTCCGAGGTGATCCTCGCCGCCGGGGACACCCAGGTTCAGGAGGGAGAGCAGGTCGTGGTCTTCTGCCAGGAGGATGTCGTACCGCAGGTCCAGAAGTTCTTTTCCAAGAGGAAGCTCCTCTAGAAAATGGCCATTACCACCCCCGACATGTCCAGGGCACGCCGTTACACACCCGGCATCCGGACGATGACCCAGACCTTCGCCGAACCGTCCTGAGGTCTCAGGTATGCACAAGAAACTCGTCCTCAATGTCGTGTCCCGGATCCTTCTGGTTGTCTGCCTGTCCATGGTCCTTCCCCTCGGCTGGGCCTTTGTCGAGGACTATTCGAGCACCGAAACACGCGCCTTCCTCGTAGCGATGCTGGGAGGTTTCGTCTTCACCTTTCTCGTCAGGAAGTTCTTCCCCGTATCGATGGATGAGATGGAGGAACTCAACGCCAAGGACGGCCTGGCCATCGTCGGTCTCTCCTGGATCTTTATATCGGTCTTCGGGGCCGTTCCCTTCTTCCTGAGCGGGGCGGTTCCGTCCTACACGGACGCTTTCTTCGAGACGGCGAGCGGATTCACCACCACCGGAGCGACGGTCATCACCCGGATCGAAGCCCTTCCCAGGGGGATCCTGTTCTGGCGGAGTTTGACCCACTGGCTGGGGGGGATGGGGATCATCGTTCTGTCCGTCGCCCTCCTCCCCGCCCTGGGCAGGGGGGCCTATCAGCTCTATCGCGCCGAGGCGCCCGGTCCCACCGCAGAGAGGGTCAGGCCGAAAATGAAGGAAACGGCTAAGACCCTTTGGATGGTCTACTTCATCCTCAGCTTCGCCGAGACTGTCCTTTTGATGGCCGGGGGGATGCCCCTGTTCGACGCCATGTGTCACACCTTCGGCACAATGGCAACGGGGGGGTTTTCCACCAAGAACGCCAGTATCGCCGCCTACGGCCCCTACATTCAGTGGGTCATCATCGGATTCATGCTCATGGCAGGAGCCAATTTCCAGCTCCACTATCAGGCCCTGCGGGGCCAGGTGCGTTCCTACACCCGGAGCGAGGAGTTCCGGACCTACCTTCTTCTCATCCTGACCTGCGTTCCTGTGTTTACCGCGATCCTCTACCTGACCTCGGGATCTCTGGGCGAGGAGGTCCTGAGGACGGCCGCCTTTCAGGTGGTCTCGATCCTGACGACCACGGGATACACCACGGCCGATTTCAACCTGTGGCCGGCATTTCTGAAGGTGGTCCTGGTCATTCTCATGTTCATCGGAGGGTGTGCGGGGTCCACCGGTGGCGGCATGAAGGTCATTCGAGTCTGGGTGGCGTTGAAATCGGGCTACAGGAGCGTCCGTCAGGCCCTGCTTCCCAACGCTGTCATGCACGTCAAGATCGACGCCAAACCCGTTTCCGATTCCTATGTCCTCATGGCCACGACGTACTTTCTGATCTACGTGTCCCTTTTCGGCCTGGGAACGGTCTTCATGACCCTGTCGGAATCCACGGACCTTGTGACGGCCTTCGCCGCGTCGGTCGCCTGCCTGTCCAATATCGGCCCCGGCCTGGGGGAGGTGGGGGCGGTGGAGAATTACGCCTGGATCTCCATCCCCGGCAAGTGGCTGCTGTCCTTCCTCATGCTGGCCGGCCGGCTGGAGCTGTATTCGATCCTCGTCCTCCTGCTGCCCTCGACCTGGAGGAAATAACATCCCATTCCGGATCCCGGCTCTGAATTCCAGGAAATGGCGAAACGGAAGGAGTTCATCCGGAAGATGGAATGGGATATCCGGCATTGCAAATCTGGCCCCATGAAAAAAGCCGACCTCCTTCTCATCCTCCTTGCCGCTGCCCTGATCATAGGAATGATCCTCACAGCCATTTACGGCAAAGGGAAGACCCGACACGGCTACGGCCAGGCGCCCAAGCAACGATATCCTTCCGCGAACGGGCATGCCATCCAATCTCCAATGCTCCAATCTCCAATGCTCTAATCTCTAATGCTCTAATCTCCAATGATCTAATCTCCAATGCTCTAATCTCCAATATCCTACCCCTGTAACATTTCTCCATCTTTTCAGTAGAATATTACGGGTT
>CP070719.1:489695-522362 GCA_020350725.1 bacterium | reverse complement strand
GATTCGTCTTTCTCCCCTCGTCTCCGCGTCGGTCTTTCGCCCCCTCTCCCCTTCGCCCCGCCGCCCCCGCGCAAATACTGTGGCCCTCGGCCTGTCCTGCCTGTCGTGAGCCTGTCGAACGGAGCCTGTCGAAGGGCCCCCTACCCCGCCGCGGCATAAAAAAACCGGAAGCAGACGGCTTCCGGTTTTTGTGTCTGGTCGGGGCGAGAGGATTTGAACCTCCGACCACCTGAACCCCATTCAGGTGCGCTACCAGACTGCGCTACGCCCCGCAGTAACAGAGGGGGAATTTAGCAACAGACTTGTGTTTAGTCAAGGAAAGTGAGGGGATCGTTCTTAGTTCTTAGTTCCGAGTTCACAGTTCCCGGTTGGGAAAGAGCCGTGATGAGTGACTTGTGATTAGGTAGCACCCGTGATTAGTGATTCGTAATTTGTGATTCGAAAAGACTGGTTCACGGTTCACGGTTCACAGTTGAGACCGCCGTGATGAGTGACTTGTGATTAGTGATTAGGTAGCGAATCCAAAATCCAAAACTGAGATTACCTCTGTGGTTCTCTGTGATGCGGTCTGAAAGGGACCGTTCTGTGGCCCTCTGTGGTAAAGGCTCTATATCATCGAGATTGCTTCACACGGGCATCGGTTCGCAATGACAACCGCTTGTTCGCCCCATCGCCCGTCCGCTCCCTCTCGATGGGCTGCATCCCGCGCCCCTCTGGACTCTGGCCTCTGGACTCTGGACTGTCTTTACACCGGTGTTCCCAGAAATTCCCGGACCTTCGAAACGATGGGCAGGAGCCCGTCGTTCTTGTCGAAGAACTCGTTGAAGCCGGAGGCGATGGCATGCGCGGCATCCACCGATTTTCCGGACATCCCGATGACGTGGATGGAGGTGAGCTTTTCGTCCTGGCGGATCTTCTTGACCAGGGCGAGGCCGTCGATGCCGGGCATGTAGATATCCAGGACGAGGAGGTCGGGCTTGAGGCGACCCATCTGCATGAGGGCGTCGAAGCCGTTGGAGAAGGTGTAGATCTCGTACGTGTCGTCCAGGGCGTCCTCCATGGCTCTTCTTATCAGCTCATCGTCGTCTACGACGTAGAGCAGGCCCATGGGGCCCTGAAGCTCTTCGGGTACGGGCAGTCCGCGGTCCTTGATGAGCCTGACCACTTCCCGCCTGGGTACCCTGTAGTGCCCGCCCACGGTCTGGAATGCGAGGACCTGATTGCTCTTGATCCAGTTCTTGATGGTGTTATGGTGCACGCCGAGCAGCATCCCAACGTCATTGGGCGTGTAGTTCTGTTTGGTTTTGATCTTCGGCTGCATGACGGCTCCTGCCCCACTGCGTTGGTTCTTTAATATCTAATAAATATACTAAATGTACCATGGATGTCAATTTAAAAATAACTGCCATGGCAGATTGGGCATTTAGCATCATTCCCTTACCTATGCCCACCGGACAGGGGAACTCTTACCCGGAAACCGGCTGTCAACAGGGACGGCACAAGCGGTGATGGCCCGACGACGTGGGCAGATCCCCGCAGAGAGGAACCGCATGACACGGGTTTTGATTCGGGCGCTCATCATGAGGGCGGGAGGTGGTAACGGAACTGCAGGCTGGAAACTGTGAGCCGTGTGCTGGGAACCGTGAACCGGGAATCTTTCGACAAGCTCAGGGCGGGCTGTGAACTATATACTATAAAACTATAGACTATAGACTATAAACTTATAGACTATAGACTCCGACCTACTCTTCCCCCTCGATCAGGGACAGCGCCCTTTCCAGCTCGTCGATGGCGGCCTGGATCTGCTTCCGGTCGCCACCCCCGAAAAGGTCCATCTGTCCGGCGGAACGGCCCTGGCTTCTGAGTTCCCTGAGCTTTTTCCGGGCGCCGGAGATGGTGTAGTTCTCCTCGTAAAGCAGCTTCTTGATGCGGAGAACGGTCTCGATATCCTTTTTTCTGTAAACCCTCTGGGAAGCTCTGTTCTTAGGGGGGCTCAGCATGGGAAACTCCGATTCCCAGTACCTGAGGACGTGCGGCTTGACGTCCGTGAGCCTGCTCACTTCACCGATCTTGAAGAACAGTTTGTCGGGGATCTTGACGGGGGTACTCAGGCCTTCACTCATAACAAAAAAGATAGATTGGAAATTAGACCATTAGATATTAGACCATTAGAGATTAGAACATTAGATATTAGAGCAGTGGAGATTAGTGCAAGACAAATTAAACTTCCCGGATCGATCCTGCAATCTCCATCTGCTGATCTCTAATGATCGAATGTTCTCAAAGAGTTACTCCAAACTCTCAAGCAACAAAGTCTAATTTACTGATATCCAAAGAATTTTTCCCTAGGCTTTGCCGTTGATGTAGTCCTTCAGTTTCTGGCTGGGTTTGAAGGTCAGGACCCTCCTTGCGGAGATCTCCATCTCCTCGCCGGTTTTGGGATTCCTGCCCTTCCGGACATCTTTCTGGCGGATGACGAAATTGCCGAAACCAGAAAGTTTCACCTTGTTGCCCTGCTCCAGGTTTTCCTTAAGGATATCGAGGATCGACTCGACAGCTTCAGAGGATTCTTTCTTTGAGAAGCCTGTCCTGTTGTGGACCTTCTCAACGATATCGGCCTTCGTCATCTGTATGCCCTTTCTTCCCTCACTCCAACAATTTCCTTGAATTTCAATGGTTTATAGTTTAGTCGGTTTACGATTGCACAGTCAAGAGAAAAAAAGCAATCAAACATCCAAAATCTGAAGTCCAGAGCAGGGGCTATATCGGGGACCCTGGCCAGCCCTTGACGGCGAAACATCAAGGATACCGGCTGTGTAAAGCTTGCGGGTTAAGATTCTACTTTTGGACTTTTGAACTCCTGATCCTGAACTACCGCAGCTTCACCCTAAACCGCTTCTTCAGTTCCTTCAGGATCCTGTCAACGGAAGCGTCCACCTCCTCGTCCGTCAGGGTCCTGTCGTGGCTCTGAAAGGCCAGGGAATAGGCCAGGCTACGAAATCCCTCGGCGATCCCCTTGCCCTGGTAGAGGTCAAAGAGCCTGATGTCCGCAACGTCCGTCCCCGTTTCCGACAACACCGCCTCGATCTCCAGGGCGGGCACGCCGACGGGGGCCAGGAGGGCAAGGTCCCTGAGAACAGCGGGATAGCGGGGCAGGGACCTGTAAGGGGTGTGACCCAGGGCGTTTTCCTCGATGGGATCCAGGTCGAGCTCGAAACAGCCGGCCCAGTCCTTGATGTCGTACTTCTCCCTGATACGCGGGTGGAGGGTGCCGACGGGGCCCACGGACCTGTCGCCGATCATGACCCAGGCGCTCTGACCGGGCTGCAGGTAGGGCGTTTCCATCTCCTGAAAAGAGACCTCAGAGATACCGAGAGACCTGATGAGGCTCTCCACGGTTCCCTTTATGTCGAAGAAATCAGCCCCCCTGCCCTCCTGATACCAGGTCTTCCGGATGCGGTTTCCCGTCATGACGGATGCGATCCTCATCCTCTCTTCCGAAACACTGCACGCCGTACACGGGAGAAACACCCTGCCGGCCTCGTAAAGCCGGACGTCCTCGATCCTGCGGCTGATATTGGTCCGCAGGGAGCTCAACAGTCCCGGAAGGAGGCTCGTCCTCATGACCTCCATTTCCTCGGAGATGGGGTTCAACAGCCTCACGGGATCCGGGCCGCCGGTGACGCCGAGCTCCTCGAGCTCCCTGGCGCTGATGAAACTGAAGTTGATGGCCTCCGAAAAGCCCATTCCCTCGAGGACGCCGCCGGCGGCCCGCAGGACCTTTTCCCTTCGTGCCGGGGATACGGGTACGGTCCTCCCCTCAGGCATGGTGACGGGGATCTCCTGGTAGCCGTGGATCCGGGCCACCTCCTCGATGATGTCCTCCTCGATGGCGATGTCCCTGCGATAACCGGGAACCGTCACCGACCACCGGTCCCTGCTCTCCTTGGCCGGTTTCAGGCCCAGGCCGGCGAGGATACTCTTGACCTTTCGGTCTTCGATGGAGAGGCCCAGGTAGTCCCTGACGGCGCCCATGGTGAAGGCGACCTTGCGCTCTCCCTCCACCCTCGGGTGGGCGTCCAGAACGCCGGCGCAGACGCTGCCGCCGGACCATTCATGGATGAGCCTGGCCAGGCGGTTGACGGCGCGCACCGTACCGGAAGGGTCCGTACCCCTCTCGAACCTGTAATTCGCTTCCGTGGCAAGGCCCAGTTTTTTGGCGCTCTTCCGGATGGAGGTCGGGTCGAAGTGGGCGCTCTCGAGAAGCAGGTCAACGGTCTCGTCGCTCACCTCGGAGTTCTCGCCGCCCATAATGCCCGCCAGGGCCACCGGCCCGAGACCGTCACAGATCAGGAGGTCCTCGCCGTCAAGGACCCTCTCCTGGCCGTCGAGGGTTCTCAGGACCTCTGCGTCTCTTGCCCTTCTGACCACGATGCGGTTCTCGGCGAGCCGGTGATAATCGAAGGCATGGAGGGGCTGACCCAGCTCCAGCATGACGTAGTTTGTGGCGTCCACCACGTTGCTGATGCTCCTGACACCCAGAGATTCCAGCCTTTTCGCCACTTCCGGCGGTGACGGACCGATCGTGACGCCGGTTATCACCCGTCCGCTGTACCGGGAACACCCGCCGGGATCTTCGATGTCGATCGAGGACATCGCCTCCACGGGGACGCCTTTCTCTTCCACGGTCTGGTCGGGGATCTTCACCTTCAGGCCGTACAGCGCCGACAGCTCGCGGGCGACACCGAGGTGGCTGAGCCAGTCCGGCCGATTGGGGGTCACGGAAAGTTCGAGGATGGTGTCCCCGTCGGTGTCCTCCAGCCCCTCGACCTCCAGGCCGGCCATGGTGAGATCCTCGGCGACCTGGCGGGGGTCCCTGTCCACCTTGACGAATTCCCTGAGCCATTCAAGACTTATTTTCATGGGACAATCCTTATACGTGATTCGTAATTAGTGATTCGTGATTCGTGGATCCATTTTGGACTTCAAATTACCCACTGAATAATTGGTCCGTGTTCCTTTGCACTTTGTACTATGCACTATGTACTGCTTCTCAGAACTGCCTCAAAAACCTCAGGTCGTTCTCGAAGAACAACCTGATGTCGTCGATCTCGTAGCGAAGCATGGTCACCCGCTCGACACCCATGCCGAAAGCGAACCCGCTGAACCTTTCCCTGTCGTAGCCGACGTACCTGAACACCTCCGGATGGATCATGCCGGATCCGAGGATCTCCAACCAACCGGTGTCCGAACAGACCCTGCAGCCGTTGCCGCCGCATATGACGCATCCGATATCCACTTCGGCGCTGGGCTCGGTGAAGGGGAAGAAGCTGGGGCGGAACCTGACAGGCGTGCCCTGGCCGAAGAACTGATGGACGAACTCGATGAGAACCCCCTTCAGGTCACCGAAGGTGACCCTCTCGTCCACGAGAAAACCCTCGACCTGGTGGAACATGGGGGAATGGGTCACGTCGTAATCAACCCTGTAGACCTTTCCGGGGGATATGATCCTCAAAGGGGGCTTTTCGGTCTCCATGGTCCTGATCTGGACCGGAGAGGTGTGGGTCCTGAGAACAGTGTCGTCGTCGATGTAGAAGGTGTCCTGCATATCCCTCGCCGGGTGGTTTCGGGGGATGTTGAGGGCCTCGAAATTATAGTAGTCGCTCTCGATCTCGGGGCCTGTGCGCACGGAGAAACCCATGCCCCGGAAGATCCCCAGGATCTCCTCCATGACCAGGTTTACGGGATGCCGGCTCCCCTGCTCGAAGGACACACCGGGCAGGGAGATGTCCGTCCTCTGCTCCTGAAGGCGGCGATCGCCCTCGGCCGCGGAGATCTCCCCCTTCTTCTTGACGAGCGCCTCCTCGACGTTCCTCCTGGCGAGGTTGACGGTCTGTCCGGCCGCCGGCCTCTCGCCGGCAGGGAGGGTGCCCAGGGACTTCAGGAGGTCTGTAATCGCTCCCTTTTTCCCCAGGTACCGCACCCGGATCTCGTCCAGTTCCCTGGATGAGGACGCTTCCTCTATGGTCTTGACGGCCTCCCTCAGGAGTTTGTCCACCTTCTTTTTCATGGTACCCTCTCCAGATCGATGGTGCGTTGGATTAGGTCCCAATTCCCGAATCCAAAATCCAAAAATGGCAGTCTGCCGACGGCTCCCTTCTGGGTCCTTTTCCATACCCTGGCGCCTGCACTCCGGGATCTGGGCCCTGGAACCTGGAACTTGGAACCTGAATCTCTCCTCCGCGTCCTGTGTGTCAAAAAAACAAAAACTTCCGCCCGCTGGGGACGGAAGTTCATTCCGCGTTACCACCCCGGTTCCCACGCTCCGCGTGGGCACTCGGCGGGCACCTCTGGTGCCCAGCTCCGGTAACGGGGAGCGGCCGTCCCGCCCTAGTGATCGGGTCAGGCGGGAAGCTCGGGAGGGAAAGATGATCCTCTGACGTTCGGAAAGGCTTTCAGCCCATGGCCTCTCCTCTCTGGGAGCGTCACGGCAGGATATCACTCTCCGTCAAAGCTTTTGCTGCTGTGTTGATCCCCCTGGCCCTTTCCGCGTGGCGGCATGGGAGGGGGTTATCTCCGGACACCCTTCGCCCTAGGCGCTCTCTCCAATATGTACGCCGGCGACCTTGGCGAGCTCTGCGAATGCGGCGTCGTCATGGACCGCCAGGTCCGAAAGGACCTTCCGGTCTATGGTGACACCGGCCTCGGAGAGGCCGTGCATGAACTGACTGTAGGAGAGACCGTGGCTCCTGGCAGCGGCGTTGATCCGCACGATCCACAGCCGACGGAAGTCCCTCTTGCGGTTTCGCCGGTCCCTGTAGGAATACTGGAGGGCCTTCTCAACCGTGTTACGGGCCTGTTTTACGAGGTTCTTCCTGCCGCCCCGGTACCCCGAGGCCTGGGACAGAATGCTCTTTCTTTTCTTTCTGGCGTGAACCGCCCTCTTAACCCTGGGCATCTTGTCTTCTCCCGGTCGTTCAGAC
The DNA here is from genome assembly GCA_020350725.1 of bacterium. Lineage (GTDB taxonomy): Bacteria > BMS3Abin14 > BMS3Abin14 > BMS3Abin14 > BMS3Abin14. The sequence goes on along the minus strand of CP070719.1, from coordinate 515,379 downwards.
GTATGGTATCAGTTTCTTGATGTTCTTCTCGTCGGCGGCGTGGATCAGGGTGCCTGTCCTCAGGCGCCTCTTCCTTTTCTGGTTCTTGCTCGTCAGGATGTGGCTGTGGTAGGCCCTGCGTCTTTTCACTTTGCCGCTTCCGGTGCGGCTGAAGCGTTTGGCCGCCCCTCTGTTGGTCTTGATCTTAGGCATCATTGTCTCCAGGCATTCACGTTTTTGGCGTAATGACCATGACCATGGTCCTGCCTTCCATCTTGGCATTCGACTCCACGACGGCCGCATCCTCGAGGAGCTCCATGAGCTTGTTCAGGACGATCTGCCCACGATTGGCGTGGACGATCTCCCTTCCCCTGTACCTCACCGTGACCTTTATCTTGTTGCCCTCCTCAAGAAACCTTCTCGCATGCTTGGCTTTCACCTCGAGATCGTGGATGTCGGTCTTCGGCCTGAGCTTGATCTCCTTGACCAGTATGATCTTCTGCTTCTTCCTGGCTATCTGAGCTTTCTTGCTCTGCTGGTACTTGAACTTGCCGTAGTCCATGATACGGCAAACTGGCGGGTCTGCGTTCGATGCGACCTCGACGAGGTCCAATCCTATTTCCTCGGCGGCCTTTAGGGCCTCATCCTTGCTCAGGATACCGAGCTGTTCGCCTTCCGGCCCTATGACACGCACCTCGCGGGCCGATATGTTGCGGTTAACAGGAACTTGCTTTTCTGAGACTATTTCGACCCTCCTTGCCTATTCCAGTACCGGTGGCAGCATCTCTGCGCGGACATTGCCGATAAAACGGTCAAGGGACGCAAGTCCCCTGTCGCCGTCCTCTCGATGCCTCACAGCTACGGCACCGGCCGCGGCTTCCTTCTCACCGATGATCAACATGTACGGAACTTTTTCCAGGCGGGCTTCCCTTATCTTGTATCCGATCTTTTCATTCCTGAGATCACTCTCGACCCGGAAACCCTCATGAATCAGGCGCTCCGCCACGGATTGGGCATAGTTAGCACTCCTGTCGGTGATTGTCAATATCTTCACCTGGACGGGAGCAAGCCAGGCGGGGAACGCTCCCGCATAATGCTCGATGAGAACGCCGAGGAACCTGTCGATGGAACCCAGGATCACCCTGTGGAGCATGATCGGACGGTGCCGCTGGCCGTCCTGGCCCACGTATTCCAGATCGAAACGCTCAGGCAGGGCAAAATCGCACTGAACTGTCGCGCACTGCCACATTCTGCCGATGGCGTCCTTGAGGATCACATCGATCTTCGGCCCGTAGAATGCTCCGTCTCCCTCGTTGACGGAAAAGGGTATCTCCTCATCGTAAAGGGCCTGTTTCAATGCCTCGGTGGCCCTTTGCCAGTCCTCGTCCGAGCCGATGGACTTCTCGGGCCTGGTCGAGATCTCCATCTCATACTCGAATCCGAAGACGCCCATGACGTCCTTGACGAAGTTGATGACCCCCCTGATTTCACCGTTCAGCTGCTCGGGCGTGCACAGGAGGTGGGCGTCATCCTGCGTGAAGCCCCTCAGTCTGAGGAGGCCGTGGAGAACGCCCGATTTCTCGTGTCTGTAGACGGTCCCCAGTTCGAAATAGCGGATGGGGAGGTCACGATAGCTCCGGATCTTCGACCTGTAGATGAGCATGTGGGAGAGGCAGTTCATGGGCTTGATGCCGTACTGGGTATCCTCGACCTCTGTGAAATACATGTTCTCACGGTAATTTTCGAAGTGTCCCGACTTTTTCCACATGTCCAGTTTGAGAAGCTGGGGGCCGACGACGATCTGGTATCCCCTCTTCAGATGCTCTCTTTTCTCGAAGTCCTCGAGAATGGTCCTGATCAGCGCCCCTTTGGGGTGGTAGATGACGAATCCCGGCCCTGCTTCCTCCAGGATGGAGAAGAGGTCAAGCTCCTTGCCGAGCTTTCTGTGATCCCTCTTCTTCGCCTCCTCCAGGCGGTCGAGATATGCCTTGAGATCCTTCTTGTCGAACCAGGAGGTGCCGTAAAGCCGCTGGAGCATCTTGTTGTGCTCGTCGCCCCTCCAGTAGGCCCCGGCGGTGTGCAGGAGCTTGTACGATTTCACGTAACCGGTGTCGGGAACGTGGGGGCCGCGGCACATATCGACAAAATCTCCCTGCCAGTAAACGGACACGGTGTCGTCTTCCAGTTCCCGGATAAGCTCAACCTTGTAATCCTCTCCGAGTTTCTCGAACAGCTCCATGGCCTCCTGCCTGGGCAGGACTTTCCTGGTGAAGGGGATCCTCTCGGACACAATTCTGGCCATCTCCTCCTCGATGCGGGCCAGGTCCGTCTCGCTGATCCTCTCCTCGACGTCTATGTCGTAATAGAACCCGTCCTGGATGGGGGGTCCTATGGCGAGTTTGGCTTCCGGGTAGAGACGTTTGACGGCCTGAGCCATAACGTGGGAGGAGCTGTGCCGAAAGACGTCGACGCCCTCCTCGTCCTGGAAAGTCAGAAACCGGATCTTTGCCGAATCCTCGACAGCAGTGGACATGTCAGCCAGGGAACCGTCGACCACCGCCGCCAGGGCTTCCCGGGCCAACCGGGGCCCTATGGACTGGGCGACCTGATTCAGGGTGATCCCGGCATCGTATTCTCTGCTCGAACCGTCTGGGAATGTAACCTTCAAAACGAAAACCTCCAGTTAAATGTCCGACGCTCCAATGCTCTAATACCTAATGCTCTAATACCCAATGTTCTAATGTCAAAATAACAGAGGCATCTTGCTGCCGGTCTCGACAAGATGCCTCTGAAGCTTGAATGTCTGGTAGGCACGGGCGGTTTCGAACCGCCGACCCCTGCCGCGTCAAGGCAGTGCTCTCCCACTGAGCTACGTGCCTACAGAATGAAAGTGTAACTAACAACTCGTAAATCCTTTGTCAAGATGCAAGAAGCCGTGATACGTGACTCGTGATCTGTGATTCGTGAATGGTTTCGATCATCAATGATTTAAAACCATCCTGATAAATCTTACGCGATGATTCGGACTGCCCCTTCTGGTGCAAACAAGTGTCTGATTTACTTAAAATATTACGAATCACTAATGACGAGTCACTGATCACGGTCATTCCAATCACGAATCACTAATCACGTTCATTCCCAATCACGAGTTACGAATTACGGATCACTTTGGATCCTGCATTTACATCGATATCGTGTACAGCAGATTCACCATGAAATCCGTCCTGGGAAAGACACCTCCCCTTTCCTCGGTAATGGCCCAGGAATGATCGAACCCCACCTTGAAGAGGAGATGGGGACGTAAATTGTACAGAGCCGTCACCCTTGCGAAGAAGTTCCGCTCGCTGTCGAACAAATTCTCGTCCTCGCTGTTGGTCCTCGACCACGCAAAGGCCTCGATACCCTTGTTCCCCTCCTCGAGGATCTTGATGGAGACCCGTGCCCTTTCCATGGAACCGTCCTCGAACCGATCATAGTCGAGGACCACCAGGAAAAAATCGCCGAGCGCGTACCGGAGGGAGGTCATCCACATGGTCCTGTCGGGAACGCCTTCGCCAAAGGGAATCTGGACCCTGAGAGGCTCACCGGTCAGGCCCCATCTCTCTAGGCTGTAGAGCTCGTCAAAATAGGCCGGTACGTAACCTCGCTCGCAACTGACGGAATCCGCCCTTAAGGTGAGCCGGTTCACGTAGAAAGACGAGAAGTCCAGATCGAGGCGGATGCCCCCGCCCTGCCCTCTGGCTCCCCCCTCGAGGGATCCTCCCCTGAAAACGCCGGTCAGATTGAAGACCCTCCCGTCAAGGAATCTGTAACTGACCTCTCCTCCCCAACCGGTGACCTCCTCCTCGCTGTCCGCGACAGGCCGGCCGCCCTCGAACTGACCGGAAAAGGCCAGGGGAGCCTCCGGGTCCACTGCTCCTTCCAGAGACACCGTCAGGGCTTCGGACGGCCCCCAGATGAAAGCCACCCCGGCCACCGAGGGATCGACGGTCCTGTCTGCCGCCGCCTGGACCCGAATGTCGCCCACCACGTCCTCCAGGAAGAAGCCGGGCAGGCCGTATTGGACCTCGGCATCGCCGATCAGTCCCCTGACCAATTGACCGCTGCCGAGGGTGTAATCGGTAAGGCGTTCGAGGCCGAGTGTGAGGTCCGCCCGCCGGGAGGAATAGGTCAGCTGCCGGAGGGGCCTCAGCCAGTCGCCCCTCCGGCTCCATTCCTCCTTGAAGAAGGAGCCGTCGGAGGAATCCCACCTCAGATTAAGATCGAGTGAAACGTTCCAGGTCCTGGACCGGTAGGACGGCAGCAGGGACAGGATGACGAAGTCCCGGTCTTCGCCCGTATCGCGGTCCCTGATAAGGGATGTTCCCGGACCCACCGTGATCGTCATGACGTCCGCCCCGGCGGCGACCGGTGCAGCGAGCAGAAGAACGGAGATCAGTTGGGCGAGGAGGCGGGACAAGTTCCAGAGCTCCTCTAATCCTCGAGGGACCTTAGGCCGAACCGGATGTATATCGCCCCGGAGACGACCGTGAAAAGACCCGTGACGGCGCCAAGGGTCCCGTAGAGCGGGGGCAGGAATCCCGGGGCGCCCCTTCCCGGATCGGCCGCCAGGAAGAGGGCCATGAGGATGTACAGGAATTGAAAGAATGTGGTGACCTTGCTGACCGGATGGGGCCTGACGGTGAGCTGATGCTTCATCAGGTACACGACCAGGGATCCCGAGACGATGATGACATCGCGCGTGATGACCATGAGGGCAAGCCACAGGGGGATGACTTTCAGGAATGCCAGGCTGACAAATGAGGTCGTGACGAGGAGCTTGTCGGCCATGGGATCCAGAAAGGTTCCCAGTCGGGTCTGCATCGACCAGAATCTGGCGATGAATCCGTCCAGACCGTCGGTCACGGCAGCGACAATGTAGATCACCAAAGCGAAGAGAAACTCCCCGTTGAGAACCTTGTGCAGGAACACGGGGATCAGGAGGATCCTCAGGATGGTCAGGGCATTGGGCAGGTTCATCCTTCCCTGCTCCGACCGACAACTGCTCCGACGCTGAGAATGTAGGGGAACTTGGAGACATACCTGCCGAGATAGTCCTCCACGGACAGGACGACCTCTCCGAGGCCGGGCTTGACCGGCAGGGAGATGTACAGTCCCCTGCCCCGCGAGAAAGCCCTTCTATCCCCCAGGAGGCGGCCCGAGCCGTCGAAGACACGGACCCTCGGCCTCACCTCGCCGGGTCCCGCCTGCTCGACGCTTACGGTTATCGAGGAGGTGTTCTTCGGCACCTGAAACCGGTAAAGGTCGCGGTCCCTGGACGGGTCGATCCTGCCCAGGATCGCCTCCCCTGTCGGCGCCGGGTTGGCCAGGGCGACGATCCCGTTTTCCTCCACTTCCTGCCAGGGAATCACCTCCACCTTGATCAGGTCCTCCGGATTGTCTATGCCGGGGGCGGGAATCCGTCTGTAAAAAGGTATCTCCTCGCCGTACTCCCTGACGCCGACGGGGACGGCGACCTCTTCCGGAACGGTCAGGCTGAATCCACCCTGGCGATCGGTGAGTTCCACCGGATGACCTGAGAGAATAAGGCCTGCGAGGCGGTCGGCCATTTCCTCGCGCCTCCTCTCGGTAAATACCTTCAGGGTCACCTCATCCGGCGTGAACCTGATCGGCAGCAGCACTGTGTCCTGGCCCAGGTCCATGATCAGCCTGTAGGAGAGCTCGCGGATGACGGCCGACGACACGGCACCGGTGATGGTGATGAGGAAGGCCTCCCTCTCCTCTTCATCACTGGAAACCAGGGCACCGAGATCCGAGGCCATTGCCGCAGCCAGTTCGCCGAGGACCGCATTGAGGTTGCCCTCCAGGATTTCCCCCGAGTCGGTGTCAAGGACAAGGGTGACGTCCCTCGAACCGACGCCGGCCAGGGTTTGCGAGGCAACGTCCAGGATCTGGTAGGAGACGGTGGCCGGGGCGGTCAGAGCTTTGCCCGACCTGTGCGCCTCCCCGTTCATCTGAAAGAGGATGCCGAGGGACAGGTCAGCCCTGTTCTCCAATGCCCGGCTTATCAGAGTTTCCGCCTCCTGGGGAGGTCGCACAACACGAAAGGGAAACTCTCCCTCCGGGGGCGGGATGACAGTGATTCCGCCATTCCCCAGGGTGCGGGAGAAATAGCCGTCGGTCACTTCCCCGATGACACTGAACTGCTCCTTGTTGACGGGCAGGGAAACGGTGATGAACAAGGCCGCCATGGGAGGGCTGCCCGGCTCCTTGATGATCCCGATCCTGGCCAGTTCGGCTTTCAGCTGGTCGATGTCCACATTGACGATCAGGTGGACCGTGTAGGCCAGGTCACTTACATCCTGGTATTCGATCTTGTAGTTGGAGATGAACCTCTTGGTCCCTGTGAGAATCCGGTTTTCGAAGAGAGGAAGGAAGACCTGGTAGGACTCGGCGGTCACCATGTCCTCCAGGGCCATTGAGACGCCCTTCTTGAGTCCTTCTTCCAGGGCCTCAGCCTGGGCGGCGGCCACGTCCCCCCTGTTGATGGACGAAAATGCCGACACCTTGTAGGATCTGGCGTGAACGGCAGCCGGGGCGCAGACGAAGCCTGCTGCGAGGAAGACGGTCAGTGCTGTGAGCGTGATCTTTCGAATGGTGTCCACCGAGGGTTCCTCCAAGGACATTGAGTTTACAGTTTTCAGTTTCCAGTTTCCAGTTCAAACAGCGGGAGAAATCACCATCGCGGAGAGGGTATTCGGATCCTTCCCCAGCCCCTGTCCCGGCCCCGCCCCGGCATCGGACGGCAGGGAATCCAACCTAAACTCTTTTGTTAATATATTATTGTATCTTATTTAATTATTTGGCTATTTATACTTTAAGACCCTTTTGATTCAAAGTGTTTTGGTCATGGAAGACCCCAAACTGAAAACCGGAAACCGGGAACTAGTTCCCTGATCCCAGCTCCACACGCGACGAGAGTCTCTCCGCCAGGCTTTGGGCCAGGCCCGGGATCTCTTCCACCGACCCCACCGTCAGCCAGGCGGCGTCGCTCTCGCCCCTGAACCATGTGATCTGTCTCTTGGCGAACCGGCGCGTATTTCTCTTGAGCATCTCGATGGCTTCCCGGAGGCCCGTCTCTCCCAGCAGGTGGGCCGTCATCTCCCTGTAGCCAAGGGCCTTCATGGAGTTCAGGCCCCGCCCGTAGCCCCTCTCCAGCAGGCCCGTCACCTCTTCCAGCAGGCCCTGCGCCATCATGCGGTCCACCCGGCCGTCGATCCAACGGTAGAGCAGTTCGCGGGGAGGACCAAGACAGAGAAATTCGGTCACGAAGGGCCGATCTGAGAAAGTATGCTCCACCTGCTGATCGCGGATCGGTCTGCCGGTCAGGTGGAATACCTCGAGGGCTCTGATGACCCTGACGGTGTCGGAGGGATGAATGCGTCCGGCGGACACTGGATCGGCTTCGGTCAGCCTCCGGTGGAGAGTTCCCCTTTCCCCCTTTTCCTCTGCCCTCAGGCGCTTCCGGAGCTGCTCATCCCGCGGGGGCCCGGGAAAGATGCCTCCCATGGCGACCCTTATGTACAGGCCCGTTCCTCCCACCAGGACGGGGATCCGGCCCCTGCCCGCGATCTCCGGCACTATGGTCCTGACCAGCTCTTTGTATTGCCCGGCGTCGAAGGGTTCGTCGGGGTCCCTGAGGTCGATCAGATGATGGGGGACCGTTTTCCTGTCGCGGGCACTCGGCTTTGCGGTGCCGATATCGAGGCCGCGGTAGATCTGCATGGAATCAGCGCTGATGATCTCGATGGGGATGAGGCGGGCCAGCTCCATGGCCAGTCTCGACTTGCCGGAAGCGGTGGGTCCCCCTATGATCAGGACAAAAGGTCTGTCCTTCATCGCCTGCCGAAGAGCTTCTCGAGATCGGCCGGAGTGATGGAAACGCTGGTCGGACGCCCATGGGGACAGGCGTAGCCGGACCTTGCCGTCTCCAGGTCCGTGATGAGCTTTTCCATCTCGGCCATCGACAGGACCCTGCCGGCTGTGACGCTCATCCTGCAGGCCCACCTGCTCACCAGGAGCCCGATCTCCTCGGGAAGGTCGGGGATCTCGGACAGGTCTGCGGCAACGGCTTTGAGAAGATCCCCCGCCTTTCGGGTCGTTATGGCCGCCGGGACCGACAGCAGCCTCACGCTGTCGCCGCCGAACGGTTCGATCTCGAACCCGAAGGAGGAAAGGACTTCCTGTCGTGCCAGGAGGTTTTTCGCCTCGGAGCCGCTCAGTTCGACCAGCTCGGGGACGAGCAGCCTCTGAACGGAGGGGTCACCCTTCCCCCTCGACTCCATGAGTCGGTTGTAGACGATCCGCTCGTGGGCCGCGTGCTGGTCGACGAGCCTCAGGTCATGGCCCGATTGGGTGATGATGTAGGTTCCAAGATGCTGTCCGAGCACCCTCTGTCGCCTCTCCAGCGGTAGATCCGCCGCCTCACCAGACCCATATGCCGGTCCTCCGGAGGCGGCCCGGCCGCTCCGGGAGGCGGGAGGGGGGGGATGGGAATAAACCGCGGGATGATCGGTGGGCGACCCGGCTGCTGGGAGGGCCTCCCTGAGGCCGGAGGGCGAGAAGTCCAGCCTCTCCACCGCGTCCCTCATCGCGGATGCCACCCCGTTCAGATCACGGATCCGTACCTCTCTCTTCGACGGGTGGACATTGACGTCCAGATCGCCCGGAGGAAGCCGGAGGGAGAGGACGAGAGCCGGGAAGCGCCCCGGCGGGTACCTGCCGGCAAGGGCGGATGAGACGGCCCTGTTCACGCCGGGGTCCCTCACGGGCCTTCCGTTGACCAGGACATGGTGCCGGCTTCGCCTGGGATAGGTCTCCGACGGAGGACTCAGATAGCCCTCGATGGAAAGGCCTTCGTCCTCCCATCTCATGCGGGACAGCCCGTGGGCCGTATCGGGACCCCAGAGTGCTGCGATCCTGTCCCTCAGCCCCTCCACAGGGGGAAAGGAGAGGGCGGTGCTCTGGTCGGAGTGGACTTCCAGGTGGACGCGGGGATATGCCAGGGCCAGGTCCTCCACCACCCTTAGACACCAGGAGAGCTCCGTTTCCCGGCTCTTGAGAAATTTTCGCCTGGCCGGCAGTTTGGAGAAGATGCCCCGGAGGGCGACAGAGGTCCCCCGGGGCCGTCCGCAGGCCTCCACCTTCATCAGCCTGCCGCAGTCCATCGTGATCCTGGTTCCCGCCGGGGAGCCCTCGTCCCGGCTCTCAAGGACAAAACCGCCGACGGCGGCGATGCTCGGCAGGGCCTCCCCTCGAAATCCCAGGGTCCGGATATCCCCCAGGTCGGCCTGGACGGCTATCTTGCTGGTGGCATGCCGCTCGATGGCCAGGAGGGCGTCCTCTTCGCTCATGCCCTCTCCGTCGTCCTCCACAGACACCAGGCGCCGCCCACCGTCCTGGAGCCTGACGACGACCCTACCGGCTCCGGCGTCGAGGGCGTTCTCCAGAAGCTCCTTGACGACGGAAGACGGTCTCTCGATAACCTCACCTGCCGCGATGACGTTGACGAGGCTGTCGGGAAGGACAACGACGGGCCTTCGGCTCATTTACCCTCCTCTTCCCCTCCCCCGATCTCCTCCTCGCCCCCTCCTTCCCGGAGACGGCGAATCACCTTCCTGATCTCCATCAGCCGCTCTTTGATATTCTTCTCCTTCCCCTGGTCTCCGGGAAGGTAATACCTCCTCTCACCCATCTCCTCCGGAAAGAAGCTGTGCTTAGACAACCGGTGGGGCATGTCGTGGGCATACTCGTAACCCCTGCCGTAGCCCAGGCCTTTCATGAGGCTGGTCGGGGCGTTTCGAATGTGGAGGGGCACGGGGTGTGCCGTGCTCTTCCTGACGTCGCTGACGGCCCTGCCGTACGCCGTGTACACCGAGTTGCTCTTTGGTGCCATGGCCAGGTAGATGACCAGCTGGGCCAGGATGAGGTCCCCCTCCGGTTCCCCCACAAAGTCGAAGGTCTGGCTGGCGGCGGAGGCCTGCACGATGGCCCCCGGATCGGCCAGACCGACGTCCTCCACGGCGACCCTCGCCAGCCTCCGCAGAAGGTATCTCCTGTCCTCGCCTCCCTCCAGCATCCGGGCCAGCCAATACAGTGACGCGTCCGGGTCGCTGTTCCTGATGCTCTTGTGCAGAGCGCTGATAATATTGTAATGCTCCTCCCCCGTCTTGTCGTAGGCGAGGGATTTCCCCTGGATCGCCCTGGTAACCATTTCTCCCGTGATCGTCCCCTCACCCATGCCGCCCTCTGCCGCCAGGAGAACGGCCATCTCGAGGGCGTTCAGCGCCCTCCTGGCATCGCCATCGGCGTTGCGGCATATCGTGTCCAGGGCGTCCTCGGTGAGGGAGAAACTTCCGGCCGACAGTTCCGGGTCCCGTTCCAAGGCCCTCCTGACGAGGGTTACGATCTGGTCGTCGGAGAGGGGGCCGAAGACGAAGACCTTGCTCCTCGAGAGAAGGGCCGCGTTGACCTCGAAGGACGGGTTCTCCGTGGTGGCCCCGATGAGGATCACATCCCCTGCCTCGACATAGGGCAGAAAGGCATCCTGTTGCGCCCTGTTGAACCGATGGACCTCGTCCACGAACATGATGGTCCTCTTTCCGGTGGAGAGGCGGATGTCCCTCGCGGTCGCCATGACGCTCTTCATCTCCTTGGACCCTGAGGTCACAGCCGAGTAGGAGAGAAAATGGGCCCCGGTCCTGTGGGCGATGAGCCTCGCCAGGGTGGTTTTCCCCGACCCCGGCGGGCCCCAGAAGATGACCGATCGGAGCCTGTCCTCCTCGATCATCCTTCTCAGGATGGCGCCCTGGCCGACGAGTTCCTCCTGACCGACGAAGTCATCAAGCGCCTCGGGTCTCATCCTGTCCGCAAGCGGCCGGGTGGCTCCCTCCCCTCTCTCTTCCTTCCGGGGAGGAAAGAGATCACCGGTCATGATGAATTTGTCCTTGTCTCCCATTATTCCTTGATTTTTCGGTGCGCATTCAATAAATTGCAGAGTCTGACGGACCGGAAAAGCCACCATCGAGTTTGCCCTGAAGCAACCTGACCACAGCCGGGACAGCATCCGGGCGCGATCCCGATTCAAATCCGGCCGCCTTCGAGGTTATCAAAAAGTTCCATCGGGGAAAAGGGGACGCCTCTTGTCTGACAGCCGAGTTCTCGTCGTGGACGACGATAAAATCATCCTCAATATGATCAAATCGGGTCTTGAGGAAGCCGGGTACGAAGTCATCGCCAAATCCAACGGCTTCGATGCCCTCGTCTCCCTCGAGGAGGATAAACCCGATCTCATTATCGCCGATATCATGATGCCCCGCCTGACCGGCCTGGACCTTCTGAGGGCGATCAAGAACAACGAGGCCACCAGTAAGATACCCCTGATCTTCATCTCCGCCATGGATCAGGCCAAATCGGTCCAGGAGGGCCTCGATCTGGGAGCCGTGGACTACATAACAAAACCCTTCAAGATCTCCGAGATCGTGGGTAAGGCAAAGCATTACGCGGCGATATCCAAATGAGTGAAAAGAGCACCGACAGCCAGGCCCGCATCCTCGTCGTTGAAGACAACGCCAATCTCAACGAGATCCTCTGCAAGATCATGTCGTCGGAGGACTACGAACCGGTCTCGGTTCTGAGCGGAAAGGACGCCCTCGACAAGATCCAGGCGGAGGGCCCCTTCGATCTCGTCCTCCTCGACGTTATGCTCCCCGATCCGGATATGCCCGTAGGCATGGGAATCGACGGCCTGGAAGTCTGCCGCCGGATCAAATCCCACCCCGACCTCCAGGATACCCTCATCTTCATGGTGACCGTCAAGGATCAGCCTGAGGACATCATGAAGGGCATCGATGCGGGAGCCGATGATTATATCACCAAGCCCTTCAACACCACTCTTCTCCTCGCCAAGATCAAGGCCATGCTGCGCATCAAACACCTCCAGGACGAACTGAGGGAGAAGAACAGGCAGCTCGAGGAGATGGCTGTCACAGACGGTTTGACAGGCATCCCCAACTACAGGCACCTTATCGACAAGCTCGATGAGGAGATCAAGAGGAGCAAGCGTTATCAGACTCCCATAACCATGATCCTCATCGACCTGGACAACTTCAAGGAGGTCAACGACACCTATGGCCACCGGCATGGTGATTTCGTCCTCAAGAAAGTGGCCAAGACGCTCGTGGACGGCCTGAGGGAGACGGACATCATGGCCCGCTACGGTGGGGACGAATTCGCCCTCCTCCTTCCTCAGACGGACAGTATCGGCGGAGAAAGGGTGGCCCAGCAGGTCATGGAGCGTCTCTCGAGGCCTTTCGTCACGAACGACAAGGAGCACCGGGTCAAGGCGAGCATCGGCCTGGTTTCCTTTGCCGCCGGAACGGCGGAAAACTACGATCAGGTCATCGTCGCCGCCGACACCGCCCTCTACAAGGCCAAGGAACTGGGGGGCAATCAGATCTATTCCCACCCCACCCGGGAGAAGAAAACCTGACGTCAGGGACCGTCACTGTTCCAGGGCCCCCAGCAGCTCTTCCCGTATCCTCTCTATAGCCCCCTCGTCCTCGATTTTCCTGCCCGCAAGATCGGCGACATAGAAGACGTCCACAGCCTGGTCGACCTTCGTGGACACCTTCGCGGTGTGAATGGTCAGCCCCAGCGCGCTCAGCGTGGAGGTGATCGTGTAGAGGAGGCCGATCCGGTCATTGGCATAGACGTCCACCACCGTGTAGCTCTCGGAGACGTCGTTGTGGATGTCGACGCGGTTGGGCGCCTCGAGGACCGTCCGGTCTCTCCTGTGGAGGGGCAGGGAGAGCTTCCGGCCCCTCAAAAGATCCTCGACCGACACCTCGCCGGTGATCACCCTCTCCAGCTCACCGCTGACCAGGCGGTACTTCATGCGGTCCGAGATGGGCCGCATGACACTGTCCGTGACGTGGAGCAGGTCGAAGATGATGCCGTCCTCCCGGGTCAGGATCTGCGCTCCCAGGATATTGACGTTATTGGCCGCCAGCACGCCGGCTATCTTGGCGAAGAGGCCCGGCTGGTCGTGGGAGACGATGCAGAACTCGGTATGCCCTCCGCTGCGAGCCTGTCTCCAGGAGGTGATGACCTGTCTCTCACCCATCTTCAACCGCAGAGAGATCAGACGGGCGAGCAGCCTGGGCCGGAAGACCAGAAAGGCCCTGTCGGCGAGGTTGTCCAGTTCCGAACGGACAGCCGACTCGTCGAATTTCTCGGCCATCCTCTCCAGGACCCTGGCCTTGGCCCTGGCGATCTTCGCGTCCAGATCCTCCCGGGTGAGCCCGCCGGCCTCTATGGCGTGGTTGGCCTCCAGAAAGAGTTCCGTTATCAGGCTCGCCTTCCACTCGTTCCAGACACCCGGCCCCACGGCCTTGAGGTCCGCCATGGTAAGCAGGTACAGGAGCTTGAGCCTTTCGGTGGTCTCCATGAGCTTGGCCACCTCGATGATGGTCTTTTCCTCATGGAGGTCCCTTCGCTGGGCGACATGGGAGAGGAGGAGATGATTCCTGACGAGAAAGGACATGGTCTCGACTTCCTCGGCATCCATCCCGAATCTTCGGGCGGCCTGTGCGATCATCCTGGCGCCCGTCTCGGCGTGATTGGCGCCGAGCCCCTTGCCGACGTCGTGGAGGAGAACAGTAAGGAGGAGCAGCAGACGCTGTCCCCTCATCTCTCCGAGGATCTGGGAGTAGAGCTGCGTGGACTCGTCCGGGGAGGCCGAGAGCTCCACGATCTCCCGAACCGCTCTGATGCTGTGTTCGTCGACGGTGTAGGTGTGGTAGTAATCGTGCTGCATCTTGCAGTGAATGGTGGCGAACTCGGGGATGTACTTGCCGAGAAAGCGCAGCTCGTTCATGGCGAGGAGGGTCTCATAAAGCCGGCGGTCCTTGTTGAGGATCTTGAAGAAATTGTTCCTGATCCCCCGGTCTTTTCTATAGTCGGCGTTCACCAGTTTGAGCGATCTCCTGACGGCCACCGACAGCTCGGGGGAGAACTCCAGATTGGTCCCCTGGTATTTTAGAAAGGCGTCCATGATCCGGCCGGGGGCATTGCCGAAGAACGTGATGGGATCTTCCCTCGTGTAGAGGTTCCCCTCCCTGGAATAGAATCCGTCACCCAGGTCCTTTTCCTTCCATCGGGCGAGGATCTTAGGTCTTTTCCTCTTCCTGTCGAGGCTCCGTCTGATGATGTTCTCGGTAATGTGGTGGACCTGACCGGCGTGGGAGTAGTAGGTCTGCATGAACCGCTCCACGGCCGGGACCTCTTTGCGGGGTCTGAAACCGAACCGTTCAGCCAGGTAAGCCTGCCTCTCCATGCTCAGGAGGTCTCTGGCGGCATTGGAGGCAAAGTGGAGCTCGCACCGGACCCTCTGGAGGAACTGAAAAGAGTTTCTCAGCTGGCGAAGGTCGCTGTCGTCGAGGATCTTCAGGTCGTCGAGTTCATTCAGATCCTCCAGGCTCTCCACGCCGAAGAGGGTCTTGGCCACCCACATCGCCGTGTGAATGTCCCTCAGTCCGCCCATTCCCTCCTTGATGTTGGGCTCGAGGACGTAGATCGTCCCGCCATGCTTCTCCAGCCTGTCGTTCATGGCCTGGAGCTTGGTCATGACGAAGTCGCTGCCGACCCGGTCGAGAACCTTTTTCCTGAACTCGGCCTGGAATTTCTTGAAAAGAGGCAGGTTTCCCTGAAGGTATCTCGCATCCAGCAGCGAGGTGAGGACGTCGTAGTTCTCGGCGGACAGGGTGAAGCACTCACTGAGGGTCCTGCTGCTGTAGCCTACGTCGAGGCCGGTGTCCCAAAGCGTGTAGAGGACCCTTTCCGTGAAGAGCCTGCTCCACTCCGTCAGGCGCTCCGGAAGCATAAAAAGCAGGTCGACGTCGGAATGCGGCGAGAGCTCTTTGCGCCCGTAACTGCCCAGGGCCACGAGGACCAGTGAGTCGTCGGGTTTCAGCCCTTCCTCCTGCATCGACCGGGAGGTCCGGTCGAAGACGAAACCGATGACCTCGTCCATGAGCCGGGTCAACTGCTGGATCACCTCGTTGCTGTCCATCCCCCCTCGGTGCTCGAGCTTGAGGGTGTTCCAGGCGCTCCTGTATTCGGACTGGATGAGCTTCCCCGCTTCCTGGCTGGACTGGGACGACCTGAGGAGGTCGAGGTTCAGGAGGCTCATGATTCTTCATCCCTGGAACTCACGGATGCCAGCCTCTGGATGTAATGGATGATCCCCCGGAAGATGGAATCGCTGATGAGATCCCGGTACTCCTGGCTCGACAGGAGTTTCTCGGATTCCGGGTTGCTGATAAAGGAGGTCTCGACGAGCACAGCCGGCATCTGCGCACCGATGAGGACGTAGAAGGCCGCCTGCTTGACTCCATTGTTTCTGACCCGGGAATGTCTGTTGGCCAGGCCCCGGTAAAGGTTGTCCTGGATCGATTCGGCAAGCACGCTCGACTGTTTGAGGTTGGACGTTCTTGCCAGGTCGAGAAGGATGAGATCCAGGTCCGCCAGTGTCTGTTCGGAGATGGCGTTTTCCAGCAGGGCGGTCTCGCTGGCCTCCCGATCCCTGGCCACGCCGAGGAAGTAGGTCTCGACGCCCCTGACCGAGCGGCTCCGGCTGGCGTTGGTGTGGATGGAGATGAACAGGTCGGCCCTCTGCTTGTTCGCGAAAGCCGTCCTCGCGTCGAGTTCCACGTAGGTGTCGCTGTCCCGTGTCATGAGAATCTGGTAGCCCTTGTCCTCGAGAAGGGGTTTCAGCCTCCTTGCAAGGGCAAGGGTCACGTCCTTTTCCTTCAGTCCTCCGGGGCCGATGGCGCCGGGATCCTTACCTCCGTGGCCGGGATCCAGGACAATGGTCCTGACGCCCAATCCGAGCTGCTGGGCCAGGGGCAAGGGGCTCTCCCGTCCTGTTTCAGCGTCCCGGGAGGAAGTGCCGGTGAATTTGCCCTGTTTTCCGATGACGTCCACGACAAGGCGGGAGGGATTCTCCATGGTGAAGACCCGGTGATCCTCGATGCTGTCGATGTCCAGGACCAGGCGGACCGTATCCCGGTCGTACTGCCCCATCCTGGTCCTGAGGAGGAGCCCGTCGGAGATGGTGATGGGGCTGCAAAGGTCCTGGGGGACGACGGCTCCGTCGAGATCGATGTACATCCGGGGCGGTTTGCCGGTGGCCGAGTCTCCTCTCAGCTGATTGGCGCTGTATTCAAACCGGCCGGTCCCGTAGACGACGACCCTCGTGTAGTCCGGATTGGACCAGTATTTAATGTCGGTCACCCTGACGGCGGCGGAACCGGATCGCTTGGCCGGCCGTGGTGATCTCCTGGGTGCATAGGCGGCAAGGAGCTTGATCTTCTGCCGGGCCTCGCCGGCCATGTCTCCCTTCGGGTACCTTTTCACCAGATCGCTGTAGGTGATATAGGCAGCTCCTCGGTCACCCAGCTCCTCCTGGATCTGGGCTGCGGCAAGGAGGGCATCGTCGGCCAGCTTGTTCTTCGGGTACTGTCTGTTGAGCTCCTTGAACGAGTTCAGAGCCGATTCCAGATCCTTCTTCACCCACGATTTCCGGTATAGCTTGCGGTAGAGAACCCCGGCGTTGAACAGGGAATCCGGGGCGCGGGGGCATTCGGGGTATTGATCCACGATGGCGGCGAATTTGTCGATGACTTTGTCCCAGTTGTCGTGGAAACGCTGCTTCCGGTCGCTATCCAGGAGGGCGTAATAGTCCTTCCGGGCCGATTCGTACAGGCGCTCACAGTAGGTTTTGGCCCAGAGCGGCCCCGCAGCCGGGGTCGCCGTCATCACGCCCAACGCCAGCAGGACGGAAAAAAGATGTCTGGTCTTCAGTGGTCTATCCATTTCCTCCTCGCCCAGGGTCGCCATCGGCGGTTCTGTGGCCAGCACCGGTTTCCCTCTTTCGGGTGCGGAAGATCGGTATGCGGTTCCGCTTCGGGTCAGCCATATCTTTTTTTCAGCTCCGCGAGCAGGTTGAGCGCATCCAGGGGGGTCATCCCGTCAAGATCCACTCCGGCAATCTCCTTCAGGAATTCCGAACCCCGGTCGCCGGCGGCGAACAGCCCCATCTGTTCCTGCTGCCGCCCGGGCTCTGCCTCTTCTCCCCCGTCGGCGACGGCGAGAACCGGTCTACCGGACGCATCCAGGGCGCTGTCCTCGAGATTCCGGAGGATTGTCCTGGAACGGCTGATCACCTCCTCGGGGAGCCCAGCGAGCCGTGCGACCTGGATCCCGTAACTGCCGTCCGCAGGGCCTTCCTGGACCCTCCTGAGGAACACGAGCCTCTCACCCCATTCCCGGATGGCGACGTTGTAGTTCTTCACCCCTTCGTTGGTGAGCGACAGCTCCGTCAGCTCATGGTAGTGCGTGGCGAAGAGGGTCTTGCAGCCGATCCGGTCCCTGGACAGGAGATATTCGGCCACCGCCCAGGCGATGCTGATCCCGTCGAATGTGCTCGTTCCCCTGCCGATCTCGTCCAGAAGGACCAGGCTCTGTGGAGTGGCATTGTGGAGGATATCGGCCGTCTCGACCATTTCGACCATGAACGTGGAAAGCCCCTTGGTCAGGACATCTGCAGCCCCGACCCTGGTGAAGATCCTGTCCACGGGGCTGATAATGGCCTCTTCGGCAGGGACGAAAGACCCCATCTGGGCCATAATGACGATGAGGGCCACCTGTCTCATAAAGGTGGATTTGCCGGCCATGTTGGGTCCGGTGATGACCAGAAGGCGGTTGTCCTCGCCGTCCAGATAGGCGCTGTTGGGCACGAAGGTCTCCCCCAGGTCTACTTTCTCCACCACCGGGTGGCGGCCGTTGGTGATGGACAGCCTTCTCATGGGGTCGTCCTCGAGGATGATGGGACGGCCGTAACCCGACGTGTGCGCCAGCTCTGACAGGGATGTGAAGACGTCTATCTCGGCAACACCCCTGGCTGTCCTCTGGAGGTCCGCGATGTGCAGCATGACGTCCGATTTGATCCTCTCGAAAATCTCCTTTTCCAGAGCGGTCATCCTCTCCTCGGCGGTGAGGATCCGCTCCTCCATCTCTTTGAGTTCCTGATTGACGTAGCGTTCGGCATTCACCAGGGTCTGCTTTCGGATGTAGCCATCCGGGACGAGATCCCTGTGGGCGTTGGTGACCTCGATGTAGTAACCGAAGACCCGGTTGAAACCGATTTTCAGGGATGGGATCTTCGTCCTCTCCCTCTCCCCCTTCTCCAGGTCGGCTATGTACCTCTTGCCGTCTCTGGCGAGGGAGCGCAACTCGTCGAGCTCCTCACTGTAACCGTCGAGGATGACTCCTCCCTCCTTCATGACCGCCGGAGGTGCCTCCACCAGGGACTTCTCCAGCAGGTCCCTGACGGCGGGTATCTCCTCCAACCTGTCCAGTACACCCTCGGCCAGGTCCGAGTCGAGGTCGGCCAGGATCTCCCTCAATGCCGGGATCACGGCCAGTGTGCCGCGCAGAGCCGCCAGGTCCCTGGGGCTGACGGTGCCGGCACACAATCTCGACAGGATCCTGTCGACATCCGAGACCTCCCTGAGGGTCTCCCTGATCCGGCCCCTGGGGATGATGCCGCGGACAAGCTCCTCCACGAGATCCAGCCTGGCATTGATAGCCCCGGCGTCCCGCAGGGGATGGATGAGGTACTCCTTCAGCAGACGCGCCCCCTGGGGGGTCACCGTCCTGTCCATGACGTTGAGAAGACTACCCTCCCTCCTCCCCTCCGCCTGGGAATGGGTGATCTCCAGGTTCTTCAGGGACGTCCGGTCCAGCACGAGGCCGTCCTCGCCGACAAGGGGCCGGATCGCCTTGATGTTCTTCAGGGTCCTGCCGTGAACCTCGTTGACGTACCACAGGACCGAGCCCGCGGCACCAACGGCAAGGGGCATATCGTCCAGTCCATAGCCCTCGAGGGTCCGGACGCCGAAGAAATCCATCAGCGTCCGTTCGGCGAGATCGGTGTGGAAGCGGAACCCCTCGATCCTCGTCGTATGAACGCCCGGGAAGCCGTTCTGGTCACCCTCCGGAACCAGGATCTCCCTTGGGGAGAACCTGGCCAGGGCCATATCCAGGTCCCGACCGGCGTCATCGTCTTTCCACTGAGCCACCCTGAAATCACCGGTCGTGACGTCCAGCAGAGCGATCCCCACGGTGTGCCGATCCCTGACGA
Organism: bacterium; assembly: GCA_020350725.1. Classification (GTDB taxonomy): domain Bacteria; phylum BMS3Abin14; class BMS3Abin14; order BMS3Abin14; family BMS3Abin14. The sequence goes on along the minus strand of CP070719.1, from coordinate 496,136 downwards.
TGGACGCCAGGTAGGACGGCTCGTCGGCCTCCAGAAGGGCTTCTTCAACTGCGGTGCCGGGTGTGACGATCCTGGTGACCTCCCGCCTGACGAGTCCCTTGGCCTTCCTGGGATCCTCAACCTGCTCACAGATGGCCACTTTGAAACCCGAACGCACCAGTTTTGTCAAGTAGCTCTCAGCGGCGTGATAGGGCACACCGCACATGGGAACGGAGTTCTCCTTTCCTTTATCCCTCGAGGTCAGGGCGATCTTCAACACTTCCGCGGCCTTGACGGCATCCTCCATGAACATCTCGTAGAAATCACCCATTCGAAAGAAGAGGATGGCGTCGGGGTGCTCCCGCTTGATGGACAGATACTGTTTCATCATGGGGGTGGCTGTCCCGCCGCTTTTGTCGGTCCTGTTCCGGGTCATCTTGAGATGATCTCCGCGGATAGGGAGGCTCCGGACTTGATGGACTCGGCCATCATGACCGCCTCGATGGAGTCCCAGAAGGGTCCGACTTCGAGAAAAAAGCGCCCTTTGATCCGAACCCTCTGGATGAGAACCGAACTGTCGATCTCGATCCCGTCCAGCGTCGTCACCTCCCGGCCCACCGGGCCCACGAGAACGTAAAACCTTCTGACGATATCGGGCGCATTCCTGTTCAATCCCTGCATGGTCAGGGTCCTGATGAAGTCCTCCTCCCTGCCCCGCCAACCGGAGAGAACCGGTATCCGGGACAGGGCCTCACGGAGCCGTTCGAGAGATTCCTCCCGGCGCCCCTGGGCCATGTCGGCAAGAGCGATCCGCAGATCAAGCTCGGGACGGTTCACACCCGAACCCTGTCCGGCTTCGCGGTATCGTCTGATGGCCTCCTGATAGTTCCCGTTTCCGTACAGGGCGTCCCCTATGCCCATGGCTGCCCGCCAGCACCCATACGCCTGCGGGTTCGCTCCGCTGCAATCCTCGAAGGCCCTCTCGAAATACTCCTTGCTCTGCCTGTAGTCGCCCATCAGCAGGTGGATCCTGCCCAGAAGATAGTGGGCGTCCGCCCCAGCCGGGTCGCCGGATGCGGCCGCCGCCTGCAGGGGTGGAATGGCGTCGGAGAGGTTTCCGGCCATGAAGTGGGCGCGGCCTACGAGCAGGAATTCCTGAGGTCCACTGCAGGAAGCGGTAGCGGGGTGGATCAGGGATATGACCAGATTTGCCAACAGGTACAGCCCACCGGCTCTTATCCCTCGCCAGCAAATGCCAGTGGATCGTGCAATCAAATCTCCTCTTCTCCAGCCTCATCGCCCTCCCCGCCCCCGGGAGAGGGCGCCGACAGGGCGGCGGTCCTGTCACCCTGCCCCTCGGGGCGTTCAGGCGCCGTTTCCTCCTCTTTGGAGATCAAAACGGTCTCCCCGGCACTCGCGGTTTCCCGGAGGGCGAGCTCGTCCTTCAGTTTCCTGTTTTCCCGCTCCATGACCGAGTACTTGACCTTCCGACGTATGCCGCCCGTGAATCCCAGCAGGGTCGCCAGCAGATAGCCGGCGGCGAACGCCACCACCATATAAAGGGAGAGAGGCAGGGCCGGGGATTCCCAGGTGAAGTATCTGAGGATGGTCGTCTGGCTGTTCTGCTGGATAAACGCGGCCAGCGTCAGAGCCAGGAGGAGGATAAGGGTTGCGTAAACGTATTTCATAGGGTCACCGTTTGTATGGAGAGCAGACAATGGAAATTAGAGAATAGATATTGGAACAATTGACCATTAGTGCAGGAGAGCATCGACCGTTACAACATCACAGCTTCTAATGTTCAATCATCTTACTTCCCATTTCCAATGATCTAATTTCTAATGATCCAATGATCCGGTGCTCTGATCTGTAAAACCCTAATCCCTGATTTCACCATACCTCTCGAACATCGGTCGGAGGGAGTTGTACGTCTCCTGAATCGCTTCCGGTATCACTCTCGTGTCCGAGACCACCGGCATGAAATTGGTATCTCCGTGCCAGCGGGGGACAATATGCCAGTGAACGTGATCCTCGAGGCCCGCCCCGGCCGATTTTCCCAGGTTAAGGCCCGCGTTGAAACCCTCCGGAGCCAGGGCCTCTTCCAGAACATCGATGCCGAACCGAAACAATTCCATGGCCTCGTAGTAGACGGAGGGTTCGAGCTCGGAAAGCCCTGATGTGTGGACCTTGGGCGCCACCAGGAGGTGGCCGTTGTTGTAGGGAAACCGGTTCATGAGGACCATGGCCCTCTCCGTGCGAAGGAGCAGGAGGTTCTCCACTGAGGGCCCGGCGTCCACCAGGTCACAGAGAAAGCAGCCGCCATCCTTTTCCGAGAGGATGTATTCCATGCGCCAGGGTGCCCACAGGACCTTCACGGTATACTCCCGTTCGTCGCTCGGTTCAGTTGAAAGCAACAGGGCGAAAGGAGATAGGTGGTCGAGTTTGGAACCTAGATTTTCCCCTTTTCCCTTTGTACTTTCCACCTTGTTCTCAACCGTCAGTGCCGGTAACGGTTTCAGGTGGCATGATTATATCATCTGCCTCGGCAGAGTCCAGAGTTTAAACGGAAAGGGCCATCAGATCCCAGGGGACAGACAAACGCAGCGAGCCGTTGCCAAATGGAGGGGCGGTGTTAAACTCTCTACGTGGAGGGGCTGAGGAAACGAGGTGACTCCCATGAGACGATCTTCACTGGTTCTGATCATTTTCCTTCTGGTCTGCGTCCCCCTTCTTGGCGAAGGGGTTGCCGCCGGGACCGAACCGGCGGAAGGCCAGGTTGTCGGCCGCATCCTGGGGGTGGATCTTACCGTACCCTACCTTTTTAAGAGAGACATGCGCTACCAGAACAGCCTGAACCCCTACCGGCCGCGCATCAGGGGTTTTACCATCGTGGGCAGGGATTCGGGGTTCAGGAAAAGGTTGTCGACTGACAGGAGGGGCTTCTTTGTCAAAACCGTTCCCGCCGGCAATTACAGCCTCATCCGGTCCAGGGTCGACAGAGACGACTGGAAGGGGGAAAAGACCATTTCCATCCTGGATTTCTCGGTCGCTCCCGGCCAGCTGGTCAACCTCGGCACCATCGACATCGTGCACGGGGAGCCGGTTGAGATCTACAGGTATGACTTTGGATCCCACATGGAGGGAAGGTACCTGTATCGGTATCACTACGGGCGGGATGATTCGGAACAGGGTTTCAGCGCCCCCCTGGACTATCTCAGAGAGAGGAAAAAGGGGAAGTCCCCCGTCCCCCCCGAGAACCAGAAGACCGTCCGTGATTATCCCACGGCGTCCGGCGACTCGTCCCGTATAGAGATGAAGGTCTATTCGACGGAGAGGACGCGTTAGCAGTCCCGATGTCGGGTCCGGGTGAGAATTTTCAGGTAGGCTCAACTCCCGGAAGGATCGGGCCAGTTGTCGGTGTTGAATTCCTCGGAACCGTCCCAGCACTCCTTTGAGCAGAAATACACGGGATCGCAGGAGTCCTCATAGGCGGCCAGGCTCATCTCGTAGGGGTCCCCATCGATCCTGTGGCCGCACTCCACGCAGTAGTACTGCATCGGCGCGTTGGCTTGAATCCCTTCCTTATCCACTTTCGGCATGGCAGACCCCCGGGACAAACCTAATAAAATACTTTAATTTAAATTCTCATCTAACTGTTATCGCTGACATTATTGAATTGTTTATCATTTTTTGAGTGCTCAGTGGGCCATCGACCGTTCCTGGTGACAGAAGATCTCCCCACGGAATACTGAATCCCGATTACTGACTACCGCTCTTCTACCATCCTTCGGGGGGATCAGGTGGCGGGGGCCAGTTGTCGGTGTTGTACATGTCTGCACGGTCCCAGCACTCCTTGGAGCAGAAGTCAACCGGTTCAAAGCATACGCAGATGCCGCAGAAACTGGTCTCGTAGGGGTCTCCCTCGATCTTGCGGCCGCACTCGTCACACCAGAGATTCACGGTCCCGAATGTCTGCAGCTCGGACTGACTGTAGTATGTAGACACCTCTTGCCTCCTTCCCTCTCCCGAGGAACGGATTATAGCAGGACTGTCGGCCGGAAGGGAAGACCGGGAAACAGACAGCCGGAGAACCTGCCCTTCCGTGACGGTCTCGAGATGTGGGATCGGGAATGATCACTCGCCGGAGCATTGGAGATCGGGGATACAGCACTGAGATATCGGAGGTTGGAAAATGGTGATGAGACGATAGATATTGGATTGTAGAACGTTTCCCTCAACGGTCCAATGCTCTAATCTCCAATGCTCTAATGCTCTAAAACACCTTACCTAATCCCAATTTTCCGTGTTGTATTCGTCACTGCTCTCCCAGCACTCCTTCGAGCAGAAGTAGACTGGGGTGACGGAGGCGCATATGCCGTCCATGCTCATCTCATAGGGTTCGCCTTCGATCACCTTTCCGCACTGGATGCAGTAGGTCTCAACGGTCCCGGTTGTCTCCATCTTCGATTCCTTGGTTCCGGTCATGGGTTATTCCTCCATTAAATAACGGGAGGAAAAACAGTGTCTGGTGTCTGGTTTCTGGCTAGACTCTAGAATCTAGACACTTGACTCTGAATTTCCCTCCCCTTCGCCCCCTCTTCCCCTTTCCACCTCTGGTTTCTCCCCTTCCGGTCTCAACAGATTCAGGGTCTGCTTTAAGATCCCCCCGGCGGGTATGGCGATGAGCAGGCCGGTGAAGCCTGCGATCTCGCCTCCGATGAGGATGGCGACAAGGGTCTCCAGCTGGTTCAGGCCCACCCTGTTCCCGGTGATCCTCGGGGTCAGGAGGTAACCCTCTATGGCCTGGGCGATCCCGAAGGTCGCCGCCACCCCTATTACCTGTCCCCACCCTGAGAAATCGACGATGAGGACGATGGCCGAAGCGAGGATCCCGATAACGGTCCCGACATACGGAACGATGAAGAGAAGGCCGGAGATCACACCGATGAGGACGCCGAACCTGATGCCTGTGAGGCCCAGGCCGGCGGCATACAGAAAAGCCAGGATCAGGGCGACGAGGAACTGCCCCCTGATGAAACCGCCCAGGACGCGGTCGGCCATCGCAAGATAGTTTCGGACCCCTTCCCTGCCCGACGGGGGGACAAAAGCGTAGAAGCTGTCTGCGATGGCATCGATATCCCTGAGAATGAAAAAGAAGAACACGGGGATGATGATAAGGCTGGCCAGGGTGAGGATAAATCCGACGAGACCTGAAGTGACGTTGAACACAGCCGATATGGCGGGACTGATCAGGGCCAAACCCCTTTCCTTCAGCCCCGATGCCAGTTTCTCCAGCGCCTGGGGAAGCGTGTCCGGGATCTCATAGCCCGTGGCCGCCCAGATGCCCCACAGCCGAACCCTCTCGAAGGCATCCCTCAGCAGGTCCGGAAGCTCCCTGGCGAAGGCAAGGGCCTGGTCCAGGAGAATCGGGACGACCAGGACCAGCAGGAGAACGATGACGCCGACGATGACAAGGAGGATGAAAAGGATGGAAAGGGTCTTGGGGACCCTCCTCGATGCCAGGAAATCAACGACGGGATCCGCAAGGTATGCCAGAGCGAAGGCCAGCGCCAGTGTTCGAAAGGCCCCGGGAGCCAGGTAGACCAGAGCGACAACGGTGAGGACGAAACCGGCCACGAAATAGAGGAGTTTTCTGTTGTCAGTCTGCTGATTCATTGCGGGGAAGATAGCAGAAGGACGATTGAGAGAAAAGGTTAAAGTGGAATGTGGAAAGTTTCTAAAGTTACAGAATTAAAGGCTAAGAGCAAAGAACTGAGATGATCAAATGAACCATGATCCGCTGATGGGGACAGGATTTGACAAACCAGCTGCATACAGTTGACCTTTGCGCTTAGCACATAGTCCTTGGCGCTTAGTCCAATGGGAAAGCCCCGAGCGATGTCGTATCACTCGGGGCTCTCGAATAAATTTCTGGCGACGACCTACTCTCCCACACCGTCGCCGGTGCAGTACCATCAGCGCTGAGGAGCTTAACTTCCGTGTTCGGAATGGGAACGGGTGTACCCTCCTCGCTATAGTCGCCAGAAAACCGAATTCTGAAGATAGGGGTAAGAGATCATTGTGACCGAAGAGCGTTACCTGTCAAAGGTAAACAGAAAGTGGTCAAGCCACACGACCGATTAGTACCGGTAAGCTGAGTGCGTTGCCGCACTTACACACCCGGCCTATCAACCTCGTAGTCTACAAGGGGTCTTCAGTCCGTCCGAAGACGGAGGGGATATCTCGTCTTAGGGGGGGCTTCCCGCTTAGATGCTTTCAGCGGTTATCCTTTCCGGATTTAGCTACCCAGCTATGCCCATGGCAGGACAACTGGATCACCAGGGATCCGTCCACTCCGGTACTCTCGTACTAGGAGCAGCTCCCTTCAAATATCCTACGCCCACGGCAGATAGGGACCGAAGTGTCTCACGACGTTCTAAACCCAGCTCGCGTACCGCTTTA
>CP070719.1:455787-489595 GCA_020350725.1 bacterium | reverse complement strand
GACGTCCTCCAGGGACCGGATATCCCTGGGGGTAATGCCGACCTTCCGGTACAGATCACGGTAGAAGGGGCTTTTCCGGTAGGCCCTGTCCACGACGTCCCGGAGCATGTCCGCCTGGAGGGCCTCCAGGTCCTGCCGCGGCATGGTCTCGATTTCCGGGTTCCAGAAGGGTTTGGTCTTGGGCATTGGGGGACCAGTTCTCAGTTCACAGCTTTCAGTTCACCGAAGGGGAATTTTACCACACGGAGAACGAAGGAAAAAATACTGATTGGTCAACGGCCCTCCCCGGGAGGAGGGGAAAGCCGGGAAGGCAGCGGGCAGCCCGCGACCCGTTCTGCCTCGACAATTCAGCCGGTCGCGGCCGTTTATTCCCGATTTTGGATTTTGGATTTTGGACTGTCTACCTGGGCCAGTTCGATGAGCACGCCCCCCGTGCTCTTCGGATGCAGGAAAGCGACCAGGGTCCCGTGTGCCCCTTCCCTGGGTTCGGCGTCCACCACCTGCACTCCCGCCTCGGCCAGACCGGCCAGCTCAGCCCTTATGTCATCGACCCGGAAACAGAGGTGATGGAATCCCGGTCCTCTTTTCTCGAGGAATCTCGCCATGGCGCTGTCGGCGGCAACCGGCTGAACCAGCTCCACGTTTCCCTCCCCCATGGGAAGAAAGGCGACCCTGACCCCGAAGCCGGGGACCTCCTCGATCGAATCCACCTCGAAGCCCAATTTCCGGTAGATGTCCACCGCGGCGTCGAGGTCATCAACCGCTATACCGATGTGGTCAAGCAACGGCTTTTTCATGTTCTCACCAGATCAGGACAGGGAACCCGGAGACACGGAGGAACACCCATTCACCAAGTACCCGCATCCGGTTCAATGGGGGTCGTGGGTGCCAAATACCTCCCGCAGCGCATCGCTGATCTCCCCCAGTGTGGTGTAGACGCGAACGGCCTCCCGGATCAACGGCATCAGGTTGGCGTCATCACGGGCGGCATCCGTAAGGGCTCTCAAGGCGCTGTCGACGGCCGCCTGGTTCCTCCTTGTCCTCAGGGCCACGAGCCTCTGGACCTGCGACCGCTCCACTTCTGGATCCACCTTCAGGAGGTCGCCGGCGAACTCCTTCTCGTCCACGGTAAAAGCATTCACGCCGACGACGATGCGTTCTTCGGCCTCCACTTCCATCTGGTACCGGTAGGCCGATTCCTCGATCTCCCCGGCCTGAAACCCCATCTCGATGGCCTTCACCGCCCCCCCCATCCCGTCGATCCTCCGGATGTATTCCCCGGCCTCGCTCTCGATGCGGTCCGTCATCGATTCGACGGCGTAGGATCCGCCGAGGGGGTCGACTGTGCTCCCCACACCGCTCTCGTGGGCGATGATCTGCTGGGTCCTGAGGGCGATCCGTACCGAATCCTCGGTGGGGAGGGCCAGAGCCTCGTCCCTGGAGTTTGTGTGCAGGGACTGGGTGCCGCCCAAAACGGCCGCCAGGGCCTGGAGAGCCACCCGGACGACATTGTTCTCCGGCTGCTGGGCGGTCAGGGAGCACCCCGCCGTCTGGGTATGGAATCGAAGCATCCACGAGGTCGGGTCCTTGGCCCGGAACCGGTTCCTCATGATGCCGGCCCAAAGGCGCCGGGCGGCCCTGAACTTGGCCACCTCCTCGAGGAAATCATTGTGGACATTGAAGAAAAAGGAGAGTCTGGAGGCGAACCGGTCAACGTCCATGCCTGCATCCACCGCGGCCTGGACGTAGGCGATGCCGTCGGCGAGGGTGAAAGCCACCTCCTGGGCCGCGGTGGCTCCCGCCTCCCGCATGTGGTAGCCGCTGATGGAGATGGTGTTGAACAGGGGCATGCTCTCGCTGCAATACGCGAAGATATCCGTGATCAGCCGCATGGACGGTGCCGGAGGATAGATGTAGGTTCCCCTGGCGATGTATTCCTTGAGGACGTCGTTCTGTATGGTTCCCCGGAGCTTATCCGCACCCGCTCCCTGGAGGGCGCCGACCTCGGCATAGAGTGACAGGAGGGTGGCGGCAGTGGAGTTGATGGTCATGGAGGTGCTGACCTTTTCCAGGGGGATGGCCGAGAACAGCGTTTCCATGTCCTCCAGGGAATCGATGGCCACACCGACGCGGCCCACCTCACCCAGGGACATGGGGTGGTCCGAATCGTATCCCATCTGTGTGGGAAGGTCGAAGGCCACCGACAGTCCCGTCTGTCCCTGGTCGAGCAGGTACCGGTAACGCCGATTGGATTCCTCGGCGGTGCCGAACCCGGCGTACTGGCGCATGGTCCAGAACTGCCCCCGGTACATGGTGGGCCTGACTCCCCTCGTGAAGGGGTACTCGCCAGGAAAACCGAGGCTTTCCAGGTAACCGGAACTCTCCAGGTCCAGGGGCGTGTAGAGCGGGCGAACCGCGGCACCTGAGATGGTGGTGAATTCCCCCTTACGCTCGGGACGCTTCTCAATCGCCGGATCATAGGTTTCTCTGATCCAGCGGGAGACCTCTTTCTTGGTATCCTCGGTCATCGCATTTGATCCCGTATCGGGGTATCCGGGTATCGGGGTGCCGGAGAGATGCTCCCCACACCGTCACTCCGACACACCGTTACACGCATACTGATTGAAGCAGGCGCATTATTCGACAACGACCAGCACAGCACCCGACTCGACCGCCTCCCCTTCCTTGATCCCCACCCTCTTGACCACACCGGCTTTGGGGGATTTCATCTCGTTCTCCATCTTCATGGCCTCGACGATAACGAGACCGTCTCCCTGCTGGACCTCATCTCCCTCGCTGACCAGGATCTTGACGATCTTTCCCGGCATGGAGGTCTTGATCTCCTGAACACCTTCTGCGCCCAGCCCGGCGGCGCTTTTCAGAAGAGTCTTGCGTTCGTCGAAGAGCTCGAAGTCGAAATGCTCCCCCTCGATCAGCACCCGGTGGCAATCCTTCTCGCTGTGGATGTCCACCTGATAGGATTGGCCGTCGATGAGAAGGGAGAGGAGATCCATCTGGGTCCACCTCGAATCCACCACGTATTCCCGGTCTTCCACCGTGACGACTGTCCTGCCCTCACTGTCAGTGGTGACGCCGACCGGTATCTTCTGCCCGTCAATGATCGCTACAAACCCCATCTCGACCTCCTGCCCATCATCCTCCAGGCGTCCCCGCCGCCCCCGACGGGACCCGAGGCCGCGACCACCTCCCGCTTGCGCCTGCCCATCTGCAGGGCCGCGGCCACCAGGGCCACGTCCCTGAGCTGCTCGCTCTTCTCGCCGGGTTCGAGGACGAACTTTTCGCCGATAAAGCCCGTGGTGATGTCGCCGTCCAGGAAATGCTGGTTGTTCATCACCTTAAGGTGAAAGGGTATGGTGGTCTTGATGCCCTTGATGACGTATTCACCCAGGGCCCGTTTCATCCTGTCCACCGCCTCCTCCCTCGACCGCCCCCATGTGCACAGCTTCGAGATCATGGGGTCGTAGTGCATGGGAACCTCGTACCCGGCGTAGACCCCCGAGTCGTCCCGTACACCCGGGCCGCTGGGGACCCTGAGCGTCTGTATGACACCCGGTGAGGGAAGGAAGTTGTTGTAGGGATCCTCCGCGTAGATCCGGCACTCGAGGGCCCATCCGTTCATCGAGACGTCCTCCTGCTCGATGGACAGCTTCTCTCCCGAGGCGATCCGGAACATCTCCTTGGCGATGTCGACGCCCGTGATCAGTTCGGTCACCGGATGCTCCACCTGCAGGCGCGTGTTCATCTCCAGGAAATAGAAGTTCCTGTGCTTATCCACCAGGAACTCGACGGTGCCGGCACTCCAGTATCCGGCGGCCCTGGCGGCTTCTACCGCCGCCTTCCCCATGCGGGAACGGAGGTCTTCGGAGAGGGCCAGCGACGGGGCCTCCTCGATCACCTTCTGATGCCTCCTCTGGATGGAACACTCCCTCTCGAAGAGATGGACGACATTGCCGTGCCTGTCGGCGAGGACCTGGAATTCGATGTGCCTGGGCTCCTCAACGTATTTCTCCACATAGACGGAATCGTCGCCGAAGGAGGACTTCGCCTCGGAGCGGGCAGCCCTGATGGCCCCCTCAATATCCTTCTTCTTACTCACGATGCGCATACCCTTGCCGCCCCCTCCGGCGGCGGCTTTGACCATAACGGGGAAACCGATGGCGATGGCCTGTCGCGTGAGCTCCGCATCGTCGTCAAGGAGCTCCGTTCCGGGGACCACCGGAACTCCAGCCTTCTCCATGGTCTCACGGGCCACCGTCTTGTGCCCCATCATCTCGATGGCTGAGGGTGACGGACCGATGAACGTGATGCCGTTGTCCTCGCACATCTTGGCGAAGACGGGATTCTCCGCCAGGAAGCCGTAGCCCGGGTGGATGGCATCGGCGCCCGACTTCCTTGCCGTCTCTATGATCCGGTCCATGACGAGGTAGCTCTCAGCAGAAGGCGGAGGACCGACGCAGTACGCCTCATCGGCGCATTTGACATGGAGTGCGTTTCGATCCGCCTCGGAATAGATGGCCACGGCGGGGAGATCCAGCTCCCGGCAGGCGCGGATGAGCCGGACGGCGATCTCGCCCCGGTTGGCTATGAGGACTTTCTTGAACATGGAGTTGATCTCCTCTACCTGGGAAATTGGAACATTGGATCATTAGAGATCAGATGATTGGAAATCGGACAATTGCGGCATCAACTATCATACTACTGTTCCAATGCTCTAATCTCTAATGCTCTGATCTCTAATGCTCTAATGCTCTGATCTCTAATGCTCTGATTTCTGATGATCTAATCTCTAATTCCTGCCTTACAGCGGAATATTCCCGTGCTTCCGCGGCGGATTCTCGTCCCTCTTGGTCAGGGCCATCTGGAGCGCCTGGATCAACCTCGACCTCGTCTGCTGAGGCAGGATCACCTCGTCAATATATCCGAGTTCCGCTGCCTTGTAGGGATTGGCGAAAGTACGCCTGAAATCGCTTACCAGCTCATTCTTGCGGGCCACCGGATCGTCCGCCTTCTTCAGTTCGTTCCGGAAGATGATGTTGACGGCTCCGTCCGGCCCCATGACGGCGATCTCGGCCGTCGGGTAGGCGAAATTGAAGTCCGCCCGGATATGTTTGGAGTTCATGACGCAGTAGGCTCCCCCGTAGGCTTTCCGAGTGATGACCGTGAGCTTGGGGACGGTGGCCTCGCAGAATGCGTACAGGAGCTTGGCCCCGTGGGTGATGATGCCTCCGAACTCCTGGTCCAGGCCGGGGAGAAAACCCGGCACATCCTCGAGGACGATGAGGGGGATGTTGAAGGCGTCGCAGAAGCGGACGAACCGCGCACCCTTTATCGATGCGTCGATGTCCAGACAGCCCGCCAGGTGGGCCGGCTGGTTGGCCACCACACCCACCGAGTGCCCGCCGAGGCGCATGAAACCGATGACGATATTGGGCGCGTAGTGTTCCTGGATCTCGAAGAAATATTGATCGTCAGCGATGGTGGTGATGATCTGCTTGATATCGTAGGGCCTGTTGGGATCGTCGGGTACGACATCGTTGAGAGATTCGTCCTCCCGCAGGGGATCGTCCTCGGAAGGGGTATAGGGAGGATCCTCTGCGTTGTTGGACGGTATGAAGGAGAGAAGTTCCCTGACCAGGCCCAGTGCCGATTTCTCGTCTTCGGCTGCCAGGTGACAGACGCCGCTCTTCGTCGCGTGGGTCAACGCTCCGCCAAGTTCCTCTTTGGTCACCTCCTCGTGGGTCACGGCCTTGATGACCTCCGGACCGGTGATGAACATGTAGCTGGTTTTCTTCACCATGATAATGAAGTCGGTTATGGCCGGACTGTAGACCGCGCCACCGGCGCAGGGTCCCATGATAAGTGAGATCTGGGGAACAACCCCGGAGGCCAGCGTGTTTCTCAGGAAGATGTCGGCGTATCCGCCCAGGCTGACAACGCCCTCCTGTATCCTCGCGCCCCCCGAATCGTTGAAGCAGACGATGGGCAGTCCGTGTTTCATGGCCAGGTCCATGACCTTGACCACCTTCTCAGCGTACGCGCCGCTCAGCGAGCCTCCGAACACGGTGAAGTCCTGGGCGAAGACGTAGACCCTGCGCCCGTTAACGGTCCCGTAGCCCGTGATCACCCCGTCCCCGGGGATCTTCTGTTTGTCCATGCCGAAATCGAGACAGCGGTGTGTGACGAACTTGTCCATCTCCACGAAGCTGCCCTCGTCGAGGAAGAGGACGATCCTCTCACGGGCAGTGAGCTTGCCCGCCTCGTGCTGCTTGGCGATGCGCTCCTCTCCTCCCCCGAGCTCAGCCTCCTTGTTGCGCTTTTCCAGCTCCTGGAATTTCTCTTCAAGGGACATGGGTCGACCTCCACTTCAATTCAGTTGAGGAAATGTTATTCACATAGCAAATGGGGAAAGGGAAGTATACAGAATGGGGGACGGCTCGGCAATACGGGAAGAGGTTTCGATCATCCTTTCACGAGCGCACCCGGCCCACCGACGGGCTTCAGCACGTGGCCATTCATGCACTATCGCGTTTCTGCCCTGAGGCTCTTTTTCCTAGAACCCCATAAAATAGTAATGAAAGTACACGCTGATGGACTGCGTCTGGACGTCGTAGTCACCGCCCGCGAAGACGTCCTCACCGTCCCACCAGTGGTTCTTCACGACAAACCCCACGGAGCTCGCCGGGTTGAGGAATCCCTCGAAGCCGGCCCCCAGGAACAGCCCTGCCCCGTCGATGTCATCGAAGAACTGCAGGTCGAGGTAGTGGCTGCTGATACCCAGTACGGCAAAGGGCTGAACGGGAGCCGCTTCGGCGAAGATGAACTTCGCCCCGACGTCCAGCCTGGAATAGTCCCCCTCAATGCCGAAGACATCCTCGTCGTGGCTGCTCACCGTCAGGGTGAAGTCCAGGGCAAAAGAGGGCGTGACCCTGAATCCGCTGGCCAGAGTGAAACCGACGGCGGACTCGAAGTCATCGAGATCGTCTTCCAGTGCAACGTGTTCCAGGCCTCCGCCCAGGAACCAGTTGCCGTAGGCCCGGGGGCAGGTGAACAGAACGACGGTGCAGGACAAGAGGGCGATGACGAGGGAAAAGGGAAGGACAGAGGCTGGCTTTCTCATGACATTCCTCCTGCGGAGCATCGGGGAAAGGATCGATCCAACTGACTGGTTACATTATAACGTCAATACAGAGAAGGGTGAACGGGGGAAAATCAGGGATCAGAGAATTAGAGATCAGAGATGGGACATTCGAGATCTGTGATGAGAGATTGGAGATTAGGGATTGGAGGCGGGAGACGGGATGGCTTTCCTAAAAAGTGGTGCAGGCGGGGCATGCACTGCCGGCTCCGAGAATCAACGTGCCATGGACTCGGCACCCGGTCCTGTCCTTGAAACGAACCTATTGCCAATCCCGGCCCTTGATGAACTCGTAACCCTTCCAGAAGGCTTCAACGTTGATGTCCGCGTTCCTGTCCATGCAGCTGCGGAGGATCGTCACCAGGCTTTCCGTCTCCACCACACCCGAACTGGCGACAAGGGCCCCGAGCATCACGACATTCACTGTCTGGATGTGCCCCACACCCAGAGCGATGCCGTCGGCCGGAACGAAGGTGGCCCTCGTGCCCCCATCGACAAACAGCCTCTCCAGGGCTTCTCTGGAGGGATACCTTGACGGTTCCATGGCAGAGTGATAGGGCATGCGGACCACCTCGCTGATGAGAACGGTGCCTCCCATCTTCAGGTAGGGGACAGCGTGGAGGATCTCGGCCATCTCCAGGGAGAGGATGACATCGGCACACCCCTCCGAGATCTTGGGACAGATACGGTTCCCCGACCGGATGTGGCTTCGCACGGACCCGCCCAGCTGGGCGAGCCCCGAGTGGACGTAGAAACTGGCGTTCATTCCCTCCAGGAGCATGGCCTTGGAGAGGATCTCCGAGAAGAGAACGATCCCCTGCCCGCCGACCCCGGCGGCGACGATATTATATTCCAACTCTCCTCCTCTTTGCCCAAAGGAGGTTTCCACGCACGGCGTCAGCTGGACAGTAATGGACACAGAGGCCACAGCTCATGCAGATCTCCTGAGCCACCTTCACCGTGTCCCCTTCCCTGACCAGGGCCGGACATGCCAGGGCCTCGATACAGGTTCTCTCGCACCCCTCGAAACCGGGACATTTTTTCTGGTTAACCCGCACGGACCAGTCCCAGGCCCTCGGTTCCCGCGCGACGCACGGGGCCCTGAGTATCAGCACGTTGACGCCCGGCGCCGACAGGATTTTTTTAAAGGCACGGATTGATTTTCGGTAACGATACGGGTTGACCACTTCGACCGATCGGACACCGATGCCCTGGACCACCTTCTCTATGGGGATCCGCATCTGGGTGCCGTCCCTGGTGCCCAGGGTCTCCTGATACCCCGTCATGGCGGCCCAGTTGTTATCCAGAATGATGATGGGAAGATCCTGGGCCGTGGCCAGAGCGTCCAGAATGGCTGGTATGGCGGCATGGTAAAAGGTGCCGTCACCCAGGGTGGCGACCACCGGTTTCCTCAGACCGGCCTCCAGGAAACCGGTGGCCAGTCCGATACTGTTTCCCATGGAAACCTCTGTCCAGCAGATGTTGAAGGGCTCGTTGATCCCCAGGATGGTGCAGCCTATGTCACCGGTGACCACAGTCTGGGTCGGATCGAGGCCCAGTTCCTTCATGGCCTCAATGAGGGCGTAGTAAGAATTCCGGTGGGGGCAGCCGGCGCAGAAGGTGAGGAGACGCCCCACTTTCATCTCCTCGATGTCCACCCTGAGGTCGATACCCCGGCAGGGTTCCAGCTCCTCTCCGAGCACAGCCGAGAGGTGCCGGCGAACCAGATCCGGGGACAGATCGCCCACCCGGGAAACCAGGCCGTCGTCCTTGCCGAAGACCGCGGGACGGTTTTCCGCCCTCGACACCTCCGACCTGACCGCATTCTCGATGATCGGATCGAGCTCCTCGAGTACGAGGACCTTCTCGACGGTCCGGAGCAGGCGACGGATCTTGTCTCTGGGTACGGGATGTGCCGTCGATACCTTCAGCCTGGTCAGGTCCAGATCGTGCTTGAAGAGGACCTCCTCCAGGTAATCCCAGGCCAGGGAGGACGCTACGACACCGACCTTGCTGCCCGCCTCGAACATGACGTTGAGGTCCTCGGTGAGCTCCTCGGCCTCCCGGACCCTGTGCAGGGCCTCCTCATGCTGTTTCTTGCACCTGATGGACCCGGCTTTTGTATATTTGTCGACATCGAAGGTAAAGTGGCCCTTCTGCCGAAGCCTGCGGATCTCGCCGAGGGTTACCTTGCCATAGGTGTAGGAGAGGACAGTCGTGCTCCGGAGGAAAACCGGGCCGCCTATTCTCTCTGAGAGGTCGAAGGCGTAGTTGGTGAAATCCCTCATCTCCTGGGGATTGGCCGGGACCAGCATGGGGGCTGAGGAGAGGAGAGCGTAGTATCTGGAGTCCTGCTCGACCATGCCGTAATAGACGTTGGGGTCGTCTCCGACGTAGATCACAAGGCCCCCCACCGTTCCCGAGGCGGCCACGGAGAGAACCGTGTCGGACGCGACGTTGAGACCCGACATCTTCATGGTCACCAGGGTCCTGAGGCCCGCCCAGGAGTGGCCGGCGGCGATGTCGACGGCGACCTTCTCGTTAATGGCCCACCGGGCCTTCAACTCCGTCTTTTCCTTTCGGAGGATCTCGATGACAGGTGTGGTGGGAGTTCCCGGATAACCCGTAACCAGGGCAACACCGGACTCGACGCAGGCCCTGGCAACCGCCTCGTTACCAGAGAAGATGACCTCCATCCCTGGGCTGTCGATCACAATGGGTGAATTCATCGAGGCCGGGATCTTCACTTGAGCAGCGATGATATCTCCTTAAATTCAGGAGTGCCGGCTTTTTCCAGGACCTGGAAAGCGGCTGATTCGGTGGAGGTGATAACGGCGCCGGCCCTCTCCATGAGGTTGAGGGCCCGGTCCCTGTTGCCGTCGGCCCGGGAACACACTGCATCCCATGGAACGTGAACGATATACCCGGCCTCGAGGAGATCCAGCCCCGTCTGCAGAACACAGATGTGAGCCTCCATCCCGGTCAGGAGCACCGACTTCCTGCCCAGACCATCGATAAGCTTCGTGAACCCTTCCTCACCGCAGCAGGAGAAGTGAATCTTCTCCACATGCTCGACACCCTCGAGGTCAGACGCGATGGGCTCAACCGTGGGACCGAGACCCTTGGTATACTGTTGGGTCAGGATGATGGGAAAATCCATGAGCTTAGCAAGCCTTATGAGGACCTTGATGTTGTCCGTCACCTGGTCGCGTCGCTCCATGACCCGGGCAAGGCGCTCCTGGACGTCGACGATCAGCAGAAACAGGTCGGAGGTCTTCAGCTTCAGGTTATTCATCGTTTTGGTCTCCTTAACCCACCGCAGCCCAGAGCTCTCACCCGCCCTATTTCTCCCTGTCGTCTTCCAGGGACTTATAGCCCAGTTTCTCTGAGATATCGGTGCAGGCTGTCTTCAACAGGGGGACGTATTCCTTTTTGATCCTGTCCATGCTCATCCTCACGGCCGGCGCTGAGATGGACAGGGCTCCGACCACCCTTCTGGTGTAATCGAAGATCGGAGCTCCGACACATCGAACACCCTCGTCCCATTCCTCATTGTCGACCGCGTAGCCCATCTCCTTGACCAGCATCAGATGTTTGATGATATCGTCGCGGTCCGAAATGGTGCTGGGGGTGAACTTTTTCAGTTCCTTCCTGTTGAGAACGTCCATTATCCTCTCCATGGACTCGTAGGCCAGCTGGGCCTTTCCCATGGCCGAACAGTAGGTCGGGACGCGGCATCCCACCCGCGACAGCACCCTTACCGTATGGCTCGATTCCACAACGTCCAGATAAAAGGCATACCGCTCCTTGAGGATCCCGATGTACACGTTCTCGTTTACCATCTTGTTCAAATGTTCCATGACCGGTCGAGCCACTGTGAGCAGGCCGGTGTGGCGGATGTACGTCTGGCCGAGTTCCAGGGCCTTCAAACCCAGACGGTAGTTGTCGGTGGCCAGGTTCTGCTCCACATAACCCCTGCTCTCCAGGGTGGCAGAATGCGAAAGATGTTGTTCTTGTGGAGGTTCAGACGTCGACTCAACTCGGTGATGCCGAGTTCCTCCTCATCCCCGTAAAAGGCCTCCATCACATCCAGAGCGTGGTCAACCGATTGGATGATGTAATCGGACTTCTTCCTCTTGATCTGTGTCATCAGCTCCTCCAGCAGTTGGCGGCATGGAGAGAACCGCTATCCGGCCGAGGTCGGGAGGCGGGAAATCTACCCGTTGATGGGATCCTTCCCCAACCGGCCCTTCACCCTGACGGGAACGGCCGGCGCCTTGATCTTCTGCAGAGGTCCAGCCCCGGCAGAATTCCCCTACATTTGGATCACCATAGGGTCCCCAAGTGGACCGTTCGATGCCCCTCGTCCCCCTGAAATAGCGGACAAAAAATTCAGAGGTTCGCCGGCACGGGACCGGAAGCAGTGGAACCGGAGCCTCGAAGCAAACAAAGCAGAATTGTATTGATGCGTGGGGGATAAGTCAAGAAACAGTAAGGGGTCAGGCGGTGGAGCGTCCCACCAGAAAACCGAGTTTCCGGGAGGCCTCCTGCGCCTGTTGCTGAATGGCGGGAACGATCTCCTTCTTGATCCGGGTTTCGGACATCCTTTCAGCCGGGCCGCTGATGGACAGGGTCCCCTGGACCTTTCCATAGTAATCGAGGATGGGGGCGGCTACGCATTTGAGGCCGAGTGTCCACTCCTCCCTGTCGACGGCGAATCCCTCGGAACCAACGTCTTCGATCTCTTTTTGGAGCTTGGCTTTTTCCGTGATGGTGTTCGGCGTCATTCTCTCAAAATCAAGATTTTTGATAATGTCTTCCGATTGATCCTCATCGACGAAGGCGAGAAAGACCTTGCCCGTCGCCGTGCAATGGGGCGATACCCTCGTGCCGAGGCGCGACACAACCTGAATGGTCTGGTCCGCGATCACCTCGTCGAGGTAAAAGACGTAATCTCCCCTGAGCACTGCGAGGTAGCTGTTCTCGCGCAGGTCTTCGGTCAGCCTGACCATAAGGGGGTGGGCAACCGATAGAAGGTTGGTGTGGCGGAGATAGGCCTGCCCGACCTCAAAAGCCTTCAGGCCGAGCCTGTAATTCCCCGTACGTGAGTTCTGCTCCACGTAGCCCCTGCTTTCCAGGGTAGCCAGGATCCTGAAAACGTTGTTCTTGTGCAGGTTGAGGATCTTAGCCAACTGTGTCACACCGAGTTCGGGCTCTGTGGTCCGAAACGCCTCGAGCACATCGAAAGCATGGTCCACCGAATGGAGTATGTAATCGCTCTTTTTTCTCTTAACCATCCCGGCCTCGTTAACCGTTACTTAACCCGGCGGTCTTCAGCCATCAGCCTCTTTCTGTTCTACCTCCGCCCGGGGAAAAAAGAGCGGGGATGCCCCTCCAGGAGGGGGGGCAAGCTAGAGGGACATCCCCTTTCCCATTGCTGGGAAACCTGTTATTCAAGCTTGGACGCCTTTCGAAAGGGTTCGTTGATACCCGACTTCCTGCCCTTCTCAAGTCTGTCGATCCTCTCCTGGGCAGCGTGGAGGTAACGCTTGGTGCCCTTCCACAGCTCCTTGAACCTGCGGTAGGACCGAATGGCGTCATCTGTCCTGTGCACCTGTTCGTAGGCCAGACCCAGGTTGTTGTGGGCCTCGGGCATGTCCGGCTGCATCTCGACCACCTTCTCGAAGGCCATGACGGCGTCGGGGTAGCGGCCCAGAAACAGAAAGGCCGTTCCCAGGTTGCTCAGGGCCTCCATGAAGTTGGGCTTGATGAGAACCGCCCTCTTGTAGCATTCCAGCGCCTTCGCATAGTCCTTCACCTCATAGTAGGCGATCCCCATGCTGTTGTACGCCTCCGCGAAATTACCGTCATGCCTGATGGCCTTCTCGAAATAGTCTATTGAAGCGCGGATCTTTCCCTCGTCGAAAAGTCCGTTACCCTTCGTCCAGTAGTCGTGCGCGGTCGGGTTTCGTGTAAATCGATCTTTCATGTATTTCCCCCCTCGGGAAAGGTTTCCTTTCACGTTGCTAAGTCCAAAGGACTAAGGGCTAAGGTTCAGTTCTTAAGTACTCAGTTTCCGGTTCTCAGTTCCCGGTTCTCGGATCTCCCTTCTCAGCCCTGTATTTCGCAGCCCAGGACCCGGCTCAGGTGACCGAGGAATTCATCCAGTTGACCGATGTCGAGGTCCTTGGTCATAATCTCGAGGGTTTTTCCGTCCTGGCCGAAATAAACAGTCGGCATCTCCCAGTCCTCCGGAACGAAACGGGCGCCCCGCTCCCCCAATCTATCGAAGGTGCCTACGATATCCTTGGCATCTCTCAGCTTTTCCTCGATCTCGTCGAGGCTAAGCGTTTTTTCAAATTCGACTTTCCTGCAGCTCGCACAGATCATCGCTTTTTGTTCTTCGTCCTGAGGACTTAGCTCTTGGCTCTGTTTCAGTAATACTCCAGATGTTCGCCCAGGATCTTGCACTCCAGAACCTGAGCCAGCTGGCACAGGAAGTCGTCGACATCACCGATGTCCAGGTCCTTGGTGACGACCTCCAGGGTCTTTCCATCGTCGGCAAAATATATGGTGGGCAGTTCCCAGCTGTCCGGTGTCCACCTCAGGCCCCGGTCTCCCAACGGTGTAAAGCTGCCCGGCGCGTCGGCCATGGTCTTCATCTTCCCCTCGATCTCCTCGAGGGAAAGCTCCCTCTCGAATTCCAGTACTTTGAAGTTGAAATCGTCAAACATCGATCGAGTGCCTCCCCCTCGTACGTTTCCTTCTGGGAGGAAACGTCTTTTGGTCATGCCCGAAAGGTCTTTGCCTGCTACTCCGTCTCCCCTGCCGAGTCTATCTTCCGAAATGGGCAGGAGCCGTCTCCTTATCCGACTGGTAGGGGAAGAGGGGATGCGGGAGGGGGAAGACCCCCCTCCCGCACGTGGATCGCTATTTCTCTGCAGCCAGCTCTCTCTTGGTCTTGCGACCGAGGTAGATCCGGTTGGGATCGCAAACCATTCTTGCGATCTTGATCTCTTCGTACGCCGGCGCAGCGAAAGGTTTGAAGTCCTTGGCGGTCTGGAGTTCCCAGCTGACGTTGTCCCTGACCAGCTGCTCTTCCACGCCGGGGTAGATCTCGGCCATCTGCAGCTCACCGGTCTCGGGGCTGCTGCGGAAGATGCAGAGATCGGAAACGATGGTGGTTCCGCTGCCCCGGAAAAGGCCCTTGTGGTACCTGTCCTCGTCGCTTCCAAGGGGTCCGCGGGACCCGGTGCAAGACGTAACGTACTCGTTCACCTCGGGGAAGCGCCTCTTCTCCTGCACCATCATGGCGAGACCGACGTCGGCGTAGGATGCGATGTTGTTGGCGCCGCCGGAGCCGGCAAACCGGACCGCCGGGCCCGTCTTTCCGTCGTCACGGGCGCTCTTGGAGTAGTAGCCGCCCATGGCTGTGGAGTTCAGGTTGCCGTACTTGTCGCACTCCGCTCCGCCCAGCATCCCGAAGGTGCAGAAGCCGCGCTGGGCGAAGGTGCCGAACGTGTCGGCCATGTTCGACAGGGTGGAGCACATGTAGCCTCCCCTGGCCTCGGAAACGGAGATGGGGACCTCGAGGAGCTTGGGATCGAGGATTCCCGCCTCCATGATGATGAGGGCGTTGGGGGCGTAGGTGTGCTGGGCCATCATGCACCCGATCATGGGGAGACCGGTACCGGCGAAGATGAACGAGAAATCGTAGGTCTGCCGGGCGGCGGCGATGCAGAGAAGCTCCATAGTGGTGTACTCCTCTGGATCGATCCCCCTCTCCTTACAGTAGGCCTCGTACTCAGTGTCATCGACAGCGGTCCAGGCCTTGGGATCACTTTGTCTAATAACAGACATGTTTTACCTCCTCAGATTGGCAAGAAGATTCAGCCGAAGCCTTACAGAGGCCTGGCCAGACCGGGCCTGTAGCCATAAAGCGCGTCGGCGCGCAGCTCGAAGAGCCTCTCGAGGCCCTTGGTGCCGGTGATCGTCGGATAGCCGTCACCCGGACGCGTCGCCAGGAAGGTCCACTCGTCCTCCATGACCCAATCCCTGATGTACTTGTTGACCTCAGCCTTGTCCTTGCGGTTGATCTGGGTGTAGGCCCGCCAGAAGTCCCAGTCGTAGTCATAGTAATAGGGCACCTGGCCGGGGAAGCCGCCGTAGGGCACCTGGACGATGGCGTCGATGTACTGCATGGCGATGGTATTCGAATAGGGCTGAGCCCGGAGCTCCTCCTCGGTGACGATCTTCTCAGCCTGAACGATGCAGTTCTTGGCCGAGATAGCCTGCTCGTTGTCCGGGCCCCAGATCCCCTCGATCCTGGTGGTCCCCTTCTCGCCGACCCTCTGGGCCAGGATGATGGTGACCTCGGGGAGGATGGGGGGAACCAGGATGCACTTCACACCCTTGTTGCCGGTGTAGGCGGTTGATTCGCGGACCTGGTCCAGGAAGTTCGTCTGGTTGGAGGTGGCGTCGCCGCCCTCGAAGGCGTGGGGGCGCAGTCCCCAGCCGTCGAAGGGGTCCTCGATGACCGCCGCCCGTGCGGGGGCGATGGAGGGATGGATCCAGCTGCCGTCGGCCTTCTTGCCCCGCAGACCCATCTTGCCGAAGGTGTCATGATCCATGAAGCTGGTCCCGAACTCAGACATCAGGGGAGCGAAGGGCCAGCCGTACCGGCCGGCAACCGTCCGCAGGCCGAACCCGTAGTTGGAGTAGTCCTCGACGTCGACGGTCCCGTCCTGGATGGAGCGGCGGACACTGTAGGCCACGGGCTGAATGCCCTCGAGGCCGATATACGTCGTGTCCAGAAGCTTCACCAGGCCGGCGGCGCACCAGAACTCGCAGATGGAGGCGCCGCCGTTCATGGTGATGAACAGGTTACCGATGTCCTGGCGGATCACCTCACGGGCCAGGGCGAAGGGCTTCTTGGTATAGCTGAAGCCGCCCGGGCAGATGCAGGTGCCTGGCTTGATGAAGGTCTTGACCGCATCCGAGAGGGACATGATCTTGTCTTTTCCCCTCATAAAAGTGGGGATAGTCGCCTCTGCCATAACCTAATCTCCTTTCAAAGTTACAGTTTTGGCTCCGCTAAAAGCCGTTTAAGTCTTGAGTTGCACCCTGCGGTTCCAGGTCGCACGGAGAATCCTGTCCATCCTCTCCCTGCTGTCCCTGGCTCCCTCGAGGATATCCGAGAAGTGCCGGATGCCCGTCTTGACCTCCTCCTCGATGACGTCGAGGGTCTTCTCGTCGGTCACAGAGGAGATTGTGCTCTCTAGGCTCTCCAGGGTCTCAGGTACCCTCTTGAGAGGGATCCGCATGTCGTTGTAGGCCACGGCGACGATAGTCATGTCCCATGCAGCGTCAATGACCTTCTGCCATGTCTCGAACGACTCCTTGGGCTCCACACGCTCGGAGAGGCGAAGGTCCTCCTCGGTAATGCGGGCCCGCATGCGTTTTCGCTCCATACTTACACCTCCTTCCATTTGGCTTTCGTTTTTGCCACTGGTCATCCGGCCCCGAAGAGCGTCCCGGAAACATCCTGCGGGGCGCAAAACAGCTCTTCGGGCGTGATCTTTACGCCACTCGAATCGAACCCGAGTGTCTCTCCCCCCACCTCAGGTCTCCCCCCCCGACCGGGGGGAAGATTGTGGGTGGTTTTTTCGTTAATGTCTTACCTCTGGCCATACGCGGTGTGCGTGAACAACTGGACGAGAGATAGACGATCAATTCCTCTGCCGGTGCGTCGGCTGGGAACAGTTGCCTTAGTCATTATTTCTTTCGCCGGTCCTCGACGCGGGCACTGGCGGTTTTGCCCTCGCCGGCGGTGGCTCGAGGCAGCTCATCGGGGCCGATAAGATCCAAGACCTTGGGATTGACGTCGGTAACGCCCTTAACGGCATCCTTCATCTCCTTCTTCAGCCGCTCGACGAGACCCTTATCGCTCAGATAAGCCTTATCCTTGAGCTCGATCCGGAGGGTGAAGTGGTCCATGCCCCTCTGATCCGTCTCGATAACCATCCTGAAGTTCGCTCCCATCTCCGGGAAGGGCGTCAAGGCCTCCTCGACCTGGCTCGGGAATACGATGAGGCCGCTGATGGAAACGGCGTCGTCGGAGCGTCCCTTGATGGCGGCCATCCTCGGGTGGGTCCTGCCGCAGGGACAAACCTCCCAGGTGAGTGAGGCCAGGTCCCGGCTCCTGAACCGGATAAGGGGGGTACCGGTGTTGACCAGGTTGGTCCAGACCATCTCCCCGTCCTCGCCGTCTCCCACCGGCTCGCCCGTGTCCGGATTGATGCACTCGGCGAGGAGGTGGTCGGCCCAGGCGTGCATCTTCTGGGGCATGTCCTCGGTGCGGGCCTCGCACTCGCAGGTCATGCCCGGCCCGAGGAACTCGGTCATCCCGAACTCATCATAGGCCGTGACTCCGAACAGCTCCTCGATCTTGACGCGGGTGGACCACGGCCAGGGCTCCGCACCGTGGAGGCTGACCTTGCAGGTTGAGTCCTTGGCCAGATCGAAGCCCTTTTCCTGTGCCTTCTGCCCCACGTAAAGGGCGAAGGAGGGGGTGGCGCAGAAGGAATGGATGGGCAGGTCGACCAGGAGATCGACCATCCTGTCGGACTGACCGCCCGAAAGGGGAATGGGGCACGCGCCCATCCTCTGGGCGCCGTAGTGGAACCCGAAACCGCCCGTGGGCAGCCCGTAGCCGAAGGAGTTCAGGAAGATGTCCCCCGGCCTGACGCCCACCATCCATAGCTCTCTGGCGTTCCGGTCAGCCCAAAGGTCGATGTCCTCCTCGGTGGCGAAGATCAGAACCGGCTTGCCGGTGGTCCCCGAGGTGCTGTGCATTTCCCGCATACCGCCCTGGTCCCCGGTCACTATCTTCAGGGGATATCCGTCGCGGACCGTGCTCTTCTCCATGAAGGGCACCTTGGACAGATCGTCGAGGGATTTCAGGTCGCCGGGGTTGAATCCGGCTTCGTCGTAAACCTTCTTGAAATAGGGATTGTTGTCGTAGACGTTCTTGACCTGTTTTTTGAGAAGCTTGAGTTGAAGATCCTTGAGCTTCTCAACGGGCATGGTCTCGATATCGGGCTGGAAGTAAGGACTTTTCCTGTCTGGGATTTTGGTCTTGACCTGCATAGACTCTCTCTCTCCTCTGTTGATGGGCACGGCCCCCGCCGGAGACTACCGGGGGTGGGGCGATGGCTCACTGCCCGGGCCTTCGGGCCGCTTGGTCATTAGGTCTTACCCCCCCGTAGGGCAATATGCGCAGGGATATGTGGAAAAAACGGGCATGGCGTGGAATCCACGGCCCGGTGCAGCCGCTGTTTAACTCCAGGATGCCGTTTTCTATCTTCTGTAGCTGTTTACTCCAGGATGCCGTTTCCTATCTTCTTGTATAAGGATGCTTTACACAAGTGCTTTTATAACACCGTTTTAATTGTGTCAAGGAAAATCCTCCTCTATAATGGCAGGGGCATGGACAATGGGCGGCCACCGCCAGGGGGACACTTCGAAACAGCGCTACCTGCGGCATGCAAATTTCCCCATCATCGTTTCTAATATGTCATCTCTGAGTGGTGATGCCGGACGGAAAGGGAGGGAGGCCGGAGAGCTCCCCGTCCAGGCCGACAACGGAGGCCAGAGCCGCCAAATGCGAACCTCGTTTTATTTTTCTGGATCTATATCTAAAGGATAATGATTTGAGGCAAACCGGGCAAAGGGGGATCGAGAAAAGGAAATATGATATAGACAGGGGTCAGGGGGCAAATGTGGCAGGCCAATAGCCGGGTGGGCAAAAAACCAGATACCCTGGCCTGAAAAGTGGTTGCGAACCGGTCGGACATGGGCCACGCCTGCTCCAGGAATGTGACGGCATCCCTCCTGGTGAGATTCCCCTTGCGGCCGGGTCGAATAATGGCCGGAAGCCCATGCCCTGCAGAGGATTTGCCTGACCACCGGCTCCCGACCCGCCTTCTACAGGATTCTGAGGATCTCCCTCTCCGTGACCGTCAGTCTCTCCACGCCGCTGTCCGTCACCAGGTAGGTATCCTCTATGCCGGTGATACCCTTTCCGGGATGGAAGATCTTCGGCTCCAGCGCGAACACCATACCCGGGAGAAGCTCGAGGTCAAGGCGGGGCGCGAGGAAGGGGTACTCGTCCACCTCCAGGCCGACGCCGTGTCCCACGAACCGGACCTGTTCCCCCGGCGGGCCCATGAAGCGGTCGGCTATTCCCAGGCCCTCCGCAGTATCGCAGGCGATATCGTACAGTTCGCTCCACCTGACACCGGGAGCCGCGGCCGCGGCGACGCGGTCATGGATGTCGCGGGCCTGGGCGAATCCCTCCTCGAGGTCGCGGCTCAGATCGCCGATGACCATGAGCCTGGTCTGGTCGATCAGATAGCCGCCGACGTTTCCGACGAAATCCACGCTGACGGGATCGCCCCTCCTGATGACCCTGAATCCTGCGCCCTGTGCGATGGAAGGGTTCATTCCGACACCTACGGACGGGGCATCGATATGGGACATCCTGGCCGAGTGCTCGCCGGTGATGATGTGGCCGTAAAAGAGTTCCTGGTTGAAACCCCGCATCCGGAGGATGCCCTGATGCCCGAGTTCCCGGGCGCGCTGTTCCAGTCGGGAGGCGAAGTCGACCTCTCGCATCCCCTCCTCGAGAACCCTGGCGGCCAGATCCATGACCTTTCCGACCTGGATCCCCGCGGCCCTGATCCTGTCGATCTCGAAGGGGGACTTGACCGCACGGACCTCCCTGACAAGGCCTCCCAGGTCCACCCAGTCGGCATCGGGAAACAGGGAGGAAAAGCGCAGGTGGAGAGCCGCCGGGACAACGTCAAGCTCAAGTCCCAGCCTGAGGCTGCCGCCCAACCCCATGTCCTCCATCAGGAGAGGGACTTCCCTGAGGCTTCTGAATGGAACGACCTCGAGACCTGACTCGGCACGCGCCCGCTCCACCGACCTCCGGCAGAGGTATTTTGGATCCCCTTTCGCCGGAACGATCAGGATACCGTCCTGGATCGTCCCGGAGAAATAGAAACGATCGATGAGCTGTATGATGAGGGCTCCACTGATGCCTTCCCGGTCAAGAAGGCCCTGGAAGCGTGAGATCCGGGCACCGGTCTCTTCGGCCGGCACCCTGTCATAGGTGCCGGTGAGTTGTTCGAAAGCGGTCATGGGATGGTCTCCTTTGAGTCAATCCAAAATCTAAAAATCCGAAAATTAAGGTACTGGAAACTCCACTCGGTCCTGTTACCGGATATTCCTTTTCAAAAAGAAGCTAAAAGGACGGTTAAAACTTTAAGCAGTGGATTTTGGACTTTGGATTCAATCAAACCCGACCCAGGTCACCCGACCTTCCTTTCTCGGCGGGGTCGGCGGTTCCTTGCCCGGATAGCCGATGGGGACGAAAGCGATGAGTTCCATGCCCTCCACGCCCAGGATCCTGTCGACATCCTCCTTCAGGTGGACGGGGTTGGTCATCCAGCATGTTCCCAGCCCCTCATAGGCCGCAGCCAGCAGGGCGTTCTCAACAGCGGCGGAGACGGACTGCGTATCGACAAAAGGGCCTTCTTCGGTCGGGAGGGAATAGAACACGAGAACAGCGGGAGCCCCGCCGAGGGTCCTGAAGAACCCCCGCGTGAAAGAGACAATTTTTTCGTCGTACATCTCCTTCAGGCTCGGCTCCAGGAGGGGGAAGGAACGATCCGCCACTCCCACCAGAGCATCCTTTTTCTCACCGGTGACGACGAAGATCCTCCAGTTCTGGCGGTTTTTGCCGGATGGTGCCCACGTCGCCGATTCGATCACCCTCTCGAGGACCTCCCGGGGGACAGGATCGGCGTTGAACACCCTGCAGCTTCGGCGACCTCTTATGACCTCGTAGAAATCCATGCAATCCTCCTTGTTACACGCCGGAAAACTGGAAAAGAGGGGGAAGAGAAAACGTCACCTCATCTCCACCTCGCCTGCTCTCCTCTTCAATGTTCGTTTCAGTCATCACGGAGGCCCAACTTCGCCAGCCACCTGCGGGCGACCGTGATCGGGTCCTCCTCCCTGAGGGAGACCTTTCCAACGTCCTCGGCGAAAGCTGCTCTCTCCCTCTCGAGGAGATCCATTATCCCCGCCTCTGCAGCGCCTCTCATCGCCTCCCTGACGGCAGCCTCCGCCGTGGAAAGGGACCAGGCATGAAGGAAGTCGGAGTCCAGGAGGAACCGATAGTGGTCCGTCAAGGAGGACATGACCTCCGCCAGGCCCACATCCTCCGAGGCCACTGAGGTCAGCACCGGTGGTGTCCATCCCCGATCCCCTTCAGCCATCTTCACCATTGTCTCAAGATCCCTGACGGTGAGATCAGCCCGGGGAAGGTCCGCTTTGTTGACCAGAAGAATGTCCGCGATCTCGAGGACACCGGCCTTCATGGCCTGTATCCCGTCTCCCAGGCCGGGGACGGTGACGAACACCTTCGTGTGAGCCAGATCCTTGACCTCAACTTCCTCCTGCCCGACACCCACCGTCTCGAGGAAAATCAGATCGTGTCCCACCGCATCCAGGAGGATGGTCAGGGGCATGGCCGAACGGGAGAGGCCTCCCATGTGTCCTCTTGTGGCCAGGCTCCTGATGAAGACACCGGGGTCCGTGGCGTGCTCCTGCATGCGGATGCGATCGCCCAGAACCGCCCCGCCGGAGTAGGGACTCGTCGGATCCACGGCCAGGACCGCCACCTTTCTGCCCTCCTTGCGGCACCTTCGGACGAGACCATTGACGAGGGTGCTCTTGCCGGCTCCCGGCGGCCCCGTGATACCGACGACGTGCGCCCGCCCGGCCCTCCTGTAAATGCTCCTGATGATCTCGCCGGCGCCGTCCTCACCGTCATCTATGATCCGAGCCAGCCGGCCGAGGGCAAGCATGTTTCCCTCAAGTGCTCTCTCGATCAGGGGATTGTAATGGGACATAGAATACAGTTTCCGGTTTACAGTTTGCAGTTCACGGGTTTCCAGTTCACAGCCTGTTCAGAGCCTGTCGAAGGGTTGGAACCGCCGTGATTAGTGACTCGTGACTTGTGATTAGATTGCGAATCCAAAGTCTCAAATCCAAAATCCAAAAAGATAGTTCTCAGTTCACGGTTCACAGTTCCCCGTTATAGATTGCTTCACGAGGTTTCCTGTTCGCAATGACAACCGCCTTTTCCCCGGGTCCGCTCCTCGCCTGCCCTGAGCCTGTCGAAGGGCCCCCTCACCCATGCGCTCTCTCTGGACGCTGGGCTCTGGACTCATTTCGCCCCCTCGTCCCCTCGTCAGAAAATTGAAGTTCCAGGCTGTCTGGTCAGTATCGGTGTCACGAGGTATGGAGGTATCGAGGAATTCAACCTCAGGTTTCTTCTTAATTGTTCTAAACACCTCGATACTTCGCTACATCGATACTTCGGTACGCATTACCTTTAAATCGCTCCCTCTGGACCCCGGCCTCTGGATTCTGGACTCATCTCTCCCCGCGTCCGGTTCTATCCCCCTCTCATCCCCGGATGTTCCGCCATCCCGATCAACCGTTTGCACTCGACCAGCCGGGACAGGGGCTCCGAGGCGAAACGTTCCACTGTTTCCGAGAACCTCGATTGGAAATCCTCCGTCGGGCAGAGTTCCTGAAGGAATCCACAGCGGTAGGCCTCCTGGCCGGACATCCGATCAGCCGTGAGGAACCAAGAAAGGGCGCTCTTGGCGCCGATGAGACGGGACAACCTCTGAGTGCCTCCGAAACCGGTGATCAGGCCCAGGTCGGCACCCGGATGGCCGAAGACGGACCGAACCGTTCCCAGGCGCCAGTCCACCGCGAGGGCCAGGTCGAGCCCTCCGCCGAGGCAGAAGCCGTCGATTCCGGCAACGACAAAAACCTCACTCCTCTCCAGGGCTCTGAAGATGCTGTTTCCGAGATCCGAAAATTCCCTGGCGGTGTCCGGACACAGCTTGAGGATCTCCCGCAAATCGGCTCCGACGGCAAAAGAGCCCCCCTCTCCGACCAGGGCGAGACACCGCATATCGGCCCGGGCAAGAGCTCCCAGAACCTCCTGCCTGAGGACCTCCAGGAGCTCCGTTCCCAGTTTGTTGAGCCCCCTGCGGCTGGACAGACGGACAATGGTCCATCCGGTTCCCTTTTCGGTGGTCACCGTTGTGTGGGACAAACCGTTATTTCCCTCCGACAGCTTCTAATATGGTGTCGGCGATCTGAGAAGTGGGCGTTCCGGGCGTGAAAACCTCCAGGACCCCCGCCTCCCTCAGTTGCGGGATATCATCGGCCGGGATGATGCCGCCGACGAAGACAGGAATATCTCCGGCTCCCAGAGCCCGGAGCTGTTCGATGACCCTGGGCACCAGGGTGCCGTGGGATCCGGAGAGGATGGACAGGCCTACCGCGTCCACGCCCTCCTGAACGGCAGAGGTCGCTATCTGCTCGGGCGTCTGATGCAGGCCGGTGTAGATGACCTCAAAACCCCGGTCGCGGAGGGCCCTGGCCACCACCTTGGCCCCCCGGTCGTGGCCGTCAAGCCCGGGCTTCGCTATTAATACGCGGACCTTTTTCATGATTTGCTCCTACATTAAAGTATCCAGGATTCAGTATTCAGGATTCAGTATTCAGGATTCAGCATAATTCAGTCACAGGGGTTGCTTCAAAGTTAACCAATTCTGATAATCGGCATATTTACCACTGAATACTGACTGCCGAATACTGAATACTATTCGACCCTCTGCTACTTCTCAATCCCTCTGCGTGCCGGTACGCCAGAATGGTAATAGTGCTTGACCTCCCTCATCTCGGTTACCAGGTCCGCCCTGTCGATGAGCTCCTGGGGCGCTCTCCTTCCGGTCAGGACCATCTCCAGCCCCTCCGGCTTCCGATCCAGGAGGGAGAGGACGTCCTGGAGGGGGATCAGGTCAAAGTGCACAGCCACGTTGATCTCATCGAGGATGATCACGTCCCATGAGCCGGTCTCCATCTCACGGCCGGCTTCCTCCAACGCGGCCCCCGCCAGTTCCCTGTCCTTCCCTGAAACCCTCCCTTCCTCAATGAATCCAGGCGCCCCCCTGCGCCGGATCTCCAGATTGGGGGCAAGGTCCTTGACTGCGATCTCCTCCCCCGAGGGCAGTTCGTCGCCCTTGAGAAACTGGATGACGAGCACCCTGAGCCCTCGGCCGACAGCCCGCAGGGCGAGCCCCAGGGAGGCCGTCGTTTTCCCCTTGCCGTCACCCGTGTACAGTTGGATATAACCGCGTCCGAGGTCATTCATATTCATCGACCATTCGATGGGGCGACCGGGGGAGGGGGAGACAGGAAGAAGGTGCTTTGCAGACACCCATACGCCCGTGCCCCCATGCGCCCCCCCATCTCAGTCTTGCCCGAACTTCGGGTCCCTCTTTTCCAGGAACGCTCGAATACCCTCCCGCGCGTCGGGCAGGGCGAAGCAGTATGCGAAGGACTCACGCTCCAGGGCAAGCCCCGCCTCCAGGCTGGCCTCGACCCCCTTGAGGACAGCTGACTTTGCCAGGGCGAGAGAAGAAGCCGATTTCCTCGACAGCTTCCTTGCGTACTCCAGGCAGTCCTCCCTGAAAGTATCAGACGGAAAGACCGCGTCGACCAACCCCATGGAAAACGCCTCGGGGGCCTCCACAATGCGGCCGGAGAAGATCATTTCCTTGGCTCGGCCAAGACCGACCCTGCGCGGCAGCCGTATGCAGCCACCCAGGCCGGGGATGATACCGATATTTGTCTCGGGGAGGCCCAGGCGTGCCCTGTCGCTTGACAGGATGAGGTCACAGGCAAGCGCGAGCTCCAGTCCGCCGCCCAGGGCGAAACCTTCCACGGCAGCGATGACGGGGATCGGGAGGCCCTCCAGGCGGGTCAGGATACCCTGGGCCATGATCAAGAAGTCCCTGACGGTCAGGGCATCGTGGGAGAGCAACTCGGTAAGATCGTCACCCGCACAGAAAGCATCCTTTCCATCCCCCATGACGACGAGAACGCGAACGTCCCTGTCCCCACCCGCCTCACTAACCGCAGCGGACAGCTGACCGAACATGGACAGAGTCAGGGCGTTGCGTTTCTCCGGACGGGAAAGGGTGATCACACCGATCCTGTCCCGGACCTCGTATCGGACCTCACCATTTCTGTCGGTCATTGGACTGCCCCTCTCAGTTTTCCCTCCTCGATGGGCCTTCGGTTGGTCACTTCACCTCGTCCACAGCATGGATATCGAATCCCCTGCTCTTCAGGTCATCCACGACCTCTTCCATGCCGGAGGAATCCAGGTGAAGGATGACGGTCTGCCTGCCCGGCTTCGGGCTCTCGATGGACAGGAGGCTCTTGATCAACTTACCCCTGGACTTCACCGCCTTGACGATATCCACGAGCAGTTCGCCACGCCCCCTCTCCATCTCCATGGTGATGCGTTTGCCGGGCCCCTCCATGCCGAGGATCTTCATGAGGATCCGGAACATGTCGTCGTTGGTCAGGATACCCACCAGCTTTTTGCCGTCGACGACGGGCACAGCTCCGATCCGCCTGGTCTGCATGATCAGGGCCACGTCCTCGACATGGTCATCTGGACCGCACGTGATCACTTCCCTCTTCATAACGTCCCTGATCCTCATCTTCGACAGGAGATAGTGGACCTCGTGGATCGAGAGATCGGTGGCCTTGGACGGGGCGGCGTCCCTCAGGGAATTGAGGCTGACGATCCCGACCAGGCTGTCCCCGTCAACGACCGGCACATGGCGAAAGCCCTGCTCCAGCATCATCCTCTGCACATCGATCACCAGATCGTCCTGCTTTGCCGTGACCACCGTTTTGGTCATGTAATCCCGTGCGAGCATGGCCGCCTCCTTTGGAACTGTGTCACCTCGAGAATCCCGCCTGACACTCCGGCGGGCAGAGGTGGTTGTCCGCCGTCCTGATCCGCGGCTCAGGACCGATGGAATCCGTTTCGGATTATCCAAGGATAGTTTTAGCACTTGACCCTCGGAAACCGGAAGGAAAAGTTTTTCGGCCCCGCCCGAGGGCTGCCAAAACCGGGCTTTCTCCTTGACATGGGAACCTTAAATATCGTACCACTAGGAACCTTTTCCCTTACACCCTAAAACACTGTTTTAACTTTTCTTCCCGCGGAGGACTGACGTTTGCCCATTCTGGAGATCAAGGACATCTACCTGCACTTCGGCGGGATCATGGCCTTGAACGGAGTCAGTTTCACCGTTCGCGAGGGAGAGATTTTCGCCATCATCGGCCCCAACGGCGCCGGCAAGACCAGCATTTTCAACTGCATATCGGGACTGTATCACCCCGACCGCGGGCATATCCTCTTCAGGAAACAGGAACTTACGAAGCTTGCCCCGTTCAAGAGGGCCCGCCTCGGCCTCGCCCGGAGCTTCCAGAACATAGAGCTGTTCCGCGGAATGACCGTGATCGACAACCTCATGCTCGGCCGGCACCTCCACATGCGCACCAACCTCCTGACCGGCGGCACCTGGTTCGGAAAGGCGCGCCGCGAGGAGATCCAGCACCGGGAAATCGTCGAGGAGATCATCGATTTCCTGGAGATCCAGGACATCAGGAAAAAAACCGTGGGCACGCTGGCGTACGGCCTTCAGAAAAGGGTCGAGCTGGGTCGGGCCCTGGCCATGGCTCCCGAGGTGCTCCTCCTGGACGAACCCATGGCGGGGATGAACGTCGAGGAAACGGAGGATATGGCCCGCTTCATCCTGGACATCAACGAGGAACGGGATGTCACGGTCGTCCTCATCGAACACGACATGGGTGTCGTCATGGATATCTCGGACCGGATCTGCGCTCTGGACTTCGGGGTCAAGATCTCGGAGGGCCGGCCCGGCGAGATCCAGCAGGACCCGAAGGTCATCGCGGCATACCTGGGAGAAGAAGAGGTTTAGGTCAAGCGAAAAGGTAAAAGGGTAAAGGCAATGCTCTTATTGCCTTCTATCCTCCGCCTTTGATGTGAAAATTTTATGTTTAAAAGAAAAGACGGAATAATTCCTGACAACACAGAGGTTTCCAGCCAGGACACGCTGCCGAAGCTCCTGGTGCGCAACGCGCGCCGCTTCGGCAGAGAGAAGGTGGCGCTGCGTGAGAAGGAGTTCGGCATCTGGCAGTCCTTCACGTGGGAGGACTACCTGACACACGTGAGGTTCTTCTCCCTTGGGCTCGTCAGCCTCGGCCTGACCAAGGGCGACAAGGTCGCCATCGTCGGCGACAACCGCCCCGAATGGGTGTTTGCCGAGTTGGCCGCCCAGTGCGCCGGTGCCGTGCCCCTGGGAATCTACCAGGACTCGACATCAAAGGAGGTCGGGTACGTCATCGACCACTCCGACAGCAAGTTCGTGGTGGCCGAGGACCAGGAGCAGGTGGACAAGATCCTGGAACTCCGCGAGAGCATCCCCAAGGTCCAGAAGATCATCTATACGGATCCGAAGGGCATGCGGAACTACAGTGACGACATGCTTCTGGACTTCAGGGGCGTCGAGGATATGGGACGGGACCACGAGGCCCGGCACCCGGACCTCTTTATGGATTCGGTCAGGAACACCAAGGGAGAGGACCTGGCCCTCATCGCCTACACATCGGGAACCACGGGATTCCCCAAGGGGTCGATGCTCACTCACACCAACATGCTCAAGATGGCGAGCAACCTCATCAGGGTGGATCCCAAGTACACCGATGACGAGTTCGTCTCCTTTCTGCCGCTGCCCTGGATCGGGGAACAGATGATGAGCGTGGCCTCGGCCATGCTCGTTGGATTCACCGTGAACTTCCCCGAGGAGCCGGAGACGGTCCAGGAGAACATCAGGGAGATCGGACCGCATGTCATGTTTTCACCCCCCCGCATCTGGGAGAACATGGCTGCCTCCGTGCAGGTCCGGGTCATGGACGCCTCACCCATGAAACGGTTCGCCTTCAACAGAGCCCTTCCCATCGGCTACAAAATGGCCGACTGCCGGTTCGAAAAGCGCAAACCGTCCCTGTGGCTGCAGTGTCAATACTTTCTCGCCTGGCTGTTCGCTTTCCGGGCCCTGAAGGACCGCCTGGGCTTCTCCCACCTTCGCTCCGCCTCCACCGGGGGAGCCGCTCTGGGCCCTGACACCTTCCGTTTCTTTCACGGTCTGGGGGTCAACCTTAAGCAGATCTACGGCCAGACGGAGATATCGGGCATCTCCTGCATCCATTACGACGGAGACGTCAACTTCGACTCGGTGGGAAAGCCGATCCCCGAGACGGACATCCGCATCTCCGATGACGGAGAGATCCTGTCCCGCAGCCCCAGCGTTTTCCTCGGCTATTACAAGAACGACGAGGAGACTGTGGCGACTCTCAGGGAAGGGTGGCTGCACTCCGGAGATGCCGGTCATTTTTCAGAGGACGGGCACCTGGTGGTCATCGACCGCCTGAAAGACGTGATGCAGATGTCCGACGGAACCCGCTTCTCGCCCCAGTTCATAGAGAACAAACTGAAGTTCTCGCCCTACATCAAGGAGGCTGTCTGTATCGGGGACATGAGGGAGTTTATCACCGCCATCATCAACATCGACATGGAGATCGTCGGTAAATGGGCCGAGCGAAACAGGATCAGTTATACGACCTACACCGATCTCTCCGCCAAGCCCGAGGTGTACGACCTGATCGAGGTTGAGTCGGGCAAGGTCAACCGCGATCTCATGCGGATCAACCGGCTGTCGGTTATCAGGAAGTTCGTCCTTCTCTACAAGGAGCTCGATGCCGACGACGACGAGCTCACCCGGACGCAGAAGGTGCGGCGGGGTTTCATCGGTGAACGTTACAGCGAGATCATCGAGGCAATGTACGGGAACATCGAAGCGGTTCCCATTGACACCAACATCAAATACCAGGACGGGCGGACCAGCCGGATCAAGACCACAGTTGCCGTTCGCACTCTGGTTCCGGAGGAGGTATAGCCAACCATGAATGAGATCTGGTTCCTGCTCCAACTGATCATCCAGGGCCTTGCCATTGGAAGCGTGTACGGTCTCGTTGCCCTGGGATTCGTTCTCATCTACAAGGCCTCGTCGGTGATCAACTTCGCCCAGGGCGAACTGCTCATGGTGGGCGCCTACGTCTGTCTTGCCCTGCTCACCACGTTCAATGTCCCCTTCTGGGCCGGCTTTCTTCTCACCTTGGCCTTTTCGGTCGTCCTGGCCCTCACCATAGAACGGTTTGTCCTGAGGCCGATGATCGGCGAACCGGTGATCTCCATCATCATGATCACCATCGGCCTCTCCCTGGTCCTGAAGTCCTTCGTCTCCTCCATCTGGGGTGTTCAGATCAAGGTCTTCCCGGCTATCTTCCCCCAGGCACCCATCAAGGCGGGACAGATAGTGGTCTCCCAGGTCTACATCTATACTTTCCTGGCGTCCATGGTGTTCCTGGTGGTCTTCGCCCTGTTCTTCAAGTACTCCCGGTTGGGTATTGCCATGCGCGCTGCCGCCAACAGCAACCAGGTGGCCCTGTCCATGGGAATATCGGTGAAGAGGGTGTTCGCCGTTTCCTGGTGCGTGGCCGCGGTGGTGTCGGCGGTGGGAGGCATCCTCATCGGCAACATCAACGGGGTCAACATCACCCTGTCCGCCGTGGGTCTGAAGGTGTTCCCCGCCGTCATCCTCGGCGGGCTGGACAGCGTCGCCGGAGCCGTTCTTGGCGGCCTGATCATCGGGATCCTGGAAAACCTTTCGGGGGGTTATCTCGATCACTTCTTCGGCGGAGGAGTCAAAGAGGTGGCCCCCTTCGTGATCCTGGTGATCATCCTCATGATCAAACCCTACGGGTTGTTCGGCACGGAAGAGATCGAGAGGGTCTGAGATCATGCAGCAGTGCGGTATCTTCCACGAGACCTACCAGGAGGACATGGCCGTCTTCCAGACGCCCTTTGTCAAAACTGGGATGGCTCTCCTGTTCGTGTTTCTGCTCATCTTTCCCTGGATCGCCAAACCCCTGAACGCAGCCCTGAGGACGAACACGCTCTACCTGATGAATCTCATCGGCATCTACATCATCGGAGCCCACGGCCTGAATATCCTCACCGGGTTCACGGGCCAGATCTCCCTCGGACACGGGGCCTTCATGGGGGTCGGGGCCTACTCGTCGGCTATTTTAACCGTCAAACTGGGAATCCCCTTCTGGTTCTCCCTTCCCTTGGCGGGCCTGATCACGGCCCTGGTGGGAATGGTGTTCGGCATTCCGTCCCTGAGGCTCAAGGGGCTCTATCTGGCCATCGCCACTATGGCGGCCCAGTTCATCATCGAGTACGGCATGAGGAACTGGACCGGACTGACGGGGGGAAGCACGGGGATGGTGGTAAGTTCCCCCTCCCTCTTCGGTTTTGCCATCGACAGCGACAGGTCCTACTATTACCTGATCTACACCATCGTCATCGGGGCAACCATTTACACCAAGAACCTGACCCGGACCCGGCCGGGCCGTGCTTTCGTGGCTATCCGGGACAGGTACCTTGCCGCCGAGGTTATCGGTGTGAACGTCTGGCTCTACAGGATCCTGTCCTTCGGCGTCAGCTCTTTCATGGTGGGTATCGCCGGCAGCCTTTGGGCCCACTACGTCCTGGTGGTCAACGACGAGGCCTTCGGAATCTGGCTGTCCGTTCAATACCTGGCCATGATCATCATCGGTGGGATGGGCCACGTGCTCGGGGCTATCTACGGTGCCATCTTCATGACACTCCTGCCCATCCTCCTGCGCATCCCCGAACACGCCCTGACCCAGGTCTACCCCGGAATTTTCGCTATTTTCCAGAGCCTCACCGAGGGGGTGTTCGGCCTGATCATCATCCTGTTTCTTATCTTCGAACCCGACGGCCTGGCGGCCCGATGGCACACCATAAAAAACTACTGGAAGCTGTGGCCGTTCTCGTATTAATATCTGGGGTTGCAAGCCCCTCCGCCCGTGGCGGAAGAAGGGGCGGATTCGGAGAGATCAGACAAATGGGGGGGAACATTCGTTAAGAGGAGGTTTGCTATGATGCGAATGAGAACGAAGTGGACCATCGGTTTGACCGTGATCGTCGCGGTTCTTGCCCTGGGCGTATTCGGTTGCGCCAAAAAGGAGGAGCCCGCGAAGCCCGCCGAACCGATCCTCATAGGGGGGATCTTCGACACCACCGGACCCACCTCCGGCGTGGGCAAGGACTATGCCGTCGGTGCGAACGATGCAGCCGATTATATCAACGCCAACGGGGGGGTAAACGGTCGGCCCATCGAGCTGATCGCCAACGACTATGCCTACAAACCGGACAAGGCGGTCGAACTGTACAAGACGTACAAGGACAAGGGCATATTCCTGATCCAGGGCTGGGGTACCGGCGACACCAACGCTCTGTCCGCCCTTATCAACAAGGATGAGATCGTCTATATGTCCGCGTCCTACGATTCGGGCCTGAACGATCCGGCCAAAACCCCCTATAACTTCTACGTCGGCACCAGCTACGGCGACGCCATCCGCGCGGCCATGCAGTTCGTATCCGAGACCTGGACCGACACCAGCCGGAAGCCCAAGGTGGTCTTCATCTATCCGGACCATCCCTACGGCAAGAACCCCATTCCTTCGGGCAAAGCGATGGCCGAGTCCCTCGGTTTTGACATCGGACCGGACCAGATCGTCAGTCTCTCCGCCACCGACGCGGTCAGCCAGCTGACCAACATGAAGAAGTTCAATCCCGACTGGGCGTGGATAGGCGGGACGACACCGAGCACAGCGGTCATCATCAAGGACGCTGCCAAACTCGGACTCGAGACGAAGTTCCTCATCAACGTGTGGGGATTCGACGAGAACCTGCCCAAGCTGGCCGGCGAGGCCGCCAACGAGAGGGCCTACGGCATGGCTCCCTTCACCTTTTACGGCGTTGACGCCCCGGGCATGCAGCCCATCCTCGAGATGCACCAGAGCAAGCATCCGGATGACGGCCACCTGGTCCGCTACATCCAGTCCTGGGTGTCGATGATGGTTATGTGGGATGCCCTCAAGAGGGCTGAGACCCTCGACGGCCCCGCGGTCAAGGCGGCCCTGGAGAAGGTCGATAATTTCGACACCGGCGGCCTCACCGCGGCACCCATCACCTTCACACCCACCGACCACCGGCCCAACACCACCCTGTTCATCTACAAGGTCAATGCCGAGGGGAAACAGGTACCCGTCAAGGAGACCACCCTCGAGCGTAAACCCGAGTGGCTGGGTCAGTAGGGACGAACAATACGCACCTGGGCGGGGGCGGCTCTTGCCGCCCCCCTTTGTATTTTTCGTTCCAGCGCTGAGTACTTAATGTTCCGAGTTCCGGGTTGCGATACGGACTTGGTTTTCCTCAGCACATATCTCCAGGTTTGTAACACGACCCCCATTTAATTTACGGCAGTGTACACAGTCAAAATCACAGGCGGGAGCTGAAATGGAACACACCCAGCCAACCGAGCAGGTCACAGAACCAAAAGAACCTATCCTGTCCCTTAACAATATTGAGGTGATCTACGACGACGTGATCCTCGTCCTCAAGGGGATGTCCCTGGTCGTCTACGAGGGTCAGATCGTTGCCCTTCTGGGCGCCAATGGGGCCGGCAAGTCCACGACGCTGAAGGCCATCTCGGGCATTCTCAAGGGCGAGGAGGGAAAGGTTACCGACGGATCCATAACCTTCATGGGGGACCGGATCGACAACACCGATCCGGAGGGCATTGTCCGCAGGGGTATTTTCCAGGTCATGGAGGGCCGCCGGGTGTTCGACGACCTGAACGTTGACGAAAACCTCATCGCCGGCGCCCACACCCGCAACAGCCGGGCGGAGATCAAACAGGACATGGAAATGGTGTTCGAGTATTTCCCCCGGCTCACCGAGCGGCGCCATACCCTGGCAGGATACCTCTCCGGAGGAGAGCAGCAGATGCTCGCCATCGGCCGGGCCCTCATGGCCCGTCCCAAGCTCATGCTGCTGGACGAACCGTCCCTGGGGTTGGCTCCCCTTCTGGTCAAGGAGATCTTCGGCATCATCCAGAGGATCAACCGGGAGGAAAAAACCACCATCCTCCTCGTGGAACAGAATGCCCGCATGGCCCTGTCCATTGCGGACTACGGCTACATCATGGAGAACGGCAAGATCGTCCTGGACGATCCCGTCGAGAAACTGCGGGAAAACGAGGACGTCAAGGAGTTCTATCTCGGGCTGTCCAAAGTGGGGGAAAAGAAGAGTTACCGGGACGTCAAACATTACAGGCGACGCAAACGCTGGCTGAGCTGAGATCGAATCCAAAATCCATCCACCTTCGCTGAAGCTACGGCGGACAGGAATTCCAGAATCCAAAATATGCGGCCCCGGGTGGGGCCTTTATTATTAGCATCCGGTACTCGGGAGGCAGGAGCAAGTACTGGGTCCCCAAAAAAAAGGGCCCGTTTGAATGGGCCCCTTTTTGGGTAAAATTCCTCCAGAATAATATCAGAAATTAAAGACGATACCCACCGAATACATTTCCACGTCTGCTTCATCCACATCTATAATCTCGTATTCCGCCCTGACTCCAAACCCAGCCAGGCTCACAGCGGCCCCTACACCGTAAA
>CP070719.1:440936-455687 GCA_020350725.1 bacterium | reverse complement strand
CCTCGATAGTGAGGAGGCACTCAGCGCTGACGACGATTAGTCCTCACTATCGAGGGAGTACAAAGTACAAGGTACAAAGTAGACAGTAGAAACGATAAGAACAATAGAGGGGCGTCGTCATAGTGATTTACCCACCTGGCGTGGCGAAGCAGTCCTGGATGCCTTAAAGTTGAAGGTAGATCCAGTGTCTGGAGTCTGGAAACTGTTTGGCATCTTAGGTGGAAAAAGAACGGGTGTGAGATATTTTTGATCTTGGATTTTGGACCTTGGATTCAGTGTATGTCCATTCCCGATACCATCAAACATGAAATCGCCGGGCTTCGCTCGGAGATCGAACGGCACAATTACCTGTATTACGTCCTGGACAGTCCCGAGATCCCGGACGCGGAATACGACCGGCTCTTCCGCCGCCTGGTGGAGCTGGAGGAGGTGTATCCGGAACTCAGAACCCTGGACTCCCCCACCGCCAGGGTGGGAGCGCCGCCCAGCGAGGAGTTCGGGCCGGTGCGCCACACGGTCCCCATGCTCAGCCTTCAGAACGCCATGACCGAAGGGGAGGCGGCGGAGTTCGACAGCCGGGTCAAGCGCTTCCTGGGTTCCGAGGAGGAGATCGATTACGTGGCAGAGCCGAAGCTGGACGGCCTGGGCGTGGAGCTGGTCTACGAGGGCGGGATCTTCGTCCTTGGATCAACGAGGGGGGACGGGACCACGGGAGAGGACGTCACCGCCAACCTGCGGACCGTGCGGTCCATCCCCCTGAAGCTGCGCGGTGAGAACATCCCGGACCGTATCGAGGTCCGGGGTGAGATCTTCATGAACAGGGCGGACTTCGACCGGCTCAACCAGGCGCGGGAGTCCAGGGAAGAGCCCCCTTTCGCCAACCCCAGGAACGCGGCCGCCGGCAGTCTGCGCCAGCTGGACCCGGGGGTTACCGCCACGAGGCCCTTGGACGGGTTCTTCTACGCGGTGGGCGAGGTCTCCGGACAGGTACCGGACAGACAGGGGGAACTGCTCGAATATCTGTCTCGGCTGGGGCTCAAGGTCAACTCCCTGCGCAGGCGCAGCCGGGGCATCGACGGGGCGCTGGCCTGGTACGGGGAACTCCTCCTGATGAGGGACGAGCTCCCCTACGAGATCGACGGTGTGGTCATCAAGGTGGACCGGTTCGACCTCAGGGAGATCGCGGGAACGACCGCCCGCAACCCCCGGTGGGCATTGGCCTACAAGTTCCCCCCCCAGCAGGAAACGACGTCGGTCAGGGACATCGTCGTCCAGGTGGGAAGGACCGGAAAGGTCACCCCCGTGGCCCTCCTGGAGCCGGTCAGGGTGGGAGGGGTCACGGTGTCCCGGGCCACCCTCCACAACCAGGACGAGGTGGACCGCAAGGATGTGAGGGTGGGAGATACGGTTCTCGTCCAGAGGGCCGGCGATGTTATCCCCGAGGTGGTCCGGGTTCTTCGCGACCGACGGCCGGAGGGGGCGGCCCCGTACCGGATCCCCGGTTTCTGCCCTGTCTGCGGGTCCCAGGTGGTACGTGTAGACGGGGAGGCGGCTCACCGCTGCGTCAACATAGCCTGTCCGGCCCAGGTCAAGGAGCGGATCCACCACTTTGCCTCCCGGGGCGCCATGGACATCGAGGGGCTGGGGATGAAAACGGTCTCCCAGCTGGTGGACGGCGGAAAGGTGAAGCTGCCCTCCGATCTCTACACCCTGACCATGGAGGAGGTTCTCCAGCTCGACCTGTACGCTGAAAAGTCGGCCGAGAACCTCCTGAAGGCTCTGGAGTCGACCAGGGGGACCAGAACAGCGGACCGGCTGCTGTTCGGTCTGGCGATCCCCCTTGTGGGCATTGTGGTCGCCCGCATCCTGATGGGCGCTTTCTCGACGGTCGAGGACCTGCTGAACGCCAACGAGGAGCGGATGGTCGCCATAGCGGGCATCGGTCCCGAGATCGCATACCAGGTCCGGGCCTTTCTCAGTGAGCCCGGCAACCGGTCCGAGGCCCGAATACTCTGGGAGATCCTCTCTCCCCTGACCGTCTCGGGGCCCGAGACGACAGACCTGGCCGGGAAGACCTTCGTCCTCACCGGGACGCTGGAGAGTTTCGCCCGGAGCGAGGCGAAGGTGCGGATCGAGAATCGTGGCGGGAAGGTCACCGGATCGGTGAGTTCGAAGACCGATTACGTGGTGGCCGGGGCCGATGCGGGAAGTAAACTGGACAGGGCCAGGGAACTCGGCGTTCAGGTCCTGAACGAGACCGAATTTCTCGCTCTGATCGGAGAGAGTGGATGAATGATGAGAGAAAAGGCGTCCGGCAGGTCCTGTCCCTGAGGGGAAACAGGCCCACCGAGGAAGCCATACCCATTGTCCGCGAGGTTCCCGTCACTCTGTACGTGAACGGTCGGGAACTCATCACGCTGGTGACCACGGGAGACGCCAACCGTGAACTGGCCCTGGGATTCCTCCTTTCCGAGGGGTTCATCAGGGACAAGAAAGACCTGAAGTCCGTGCGCGAGGATGTCCAATCCGGGGCGGTCGAGGTGACCGTCACCGGCGACCTCAGCGAGGTGCACGAACTGTGGGAGAAGCGGACGGTGACATCGGGCTGCGGGAAGGGAGCTACTTTTTACAGCGTCCTGGACTCTATCCAGGCCAGACCCGTCGGGGGTGGCTTTTCCGTTACCCCCGCCCAGATCTATCATCTCATGGGTGAGCTTCACTCAATGTCTGAACTCTACCGGGAGACACGGGGGGTACACAACAGCGCCCTGGCCGACAGGGAGCAGATCCTCATGTTTAGGGATGACATCGGACGACACAATGCGGTAGACAAGATCCGGGGCGCGGCCTTCCTCCACGATATCGCCCTGCACGACAAGATGATCGTCACCACCGGTCGCCTGTCATCGGAGATCGTCATCAAGGTGGCCAAGATGGGCCTTCCCATCCTGGTCTCCCGTTCGGCACCTACCACCCTGGCTATCGACCTGGCCGAGAGGGTCAATCTGACCACGATAGGCTACGTGAGGGGAGACAGGATGACCGTCTACACCGGGTTCGACCGGGTCAAGCTCTGAGGGGTCCTGCGCAGTTCGTGATGCGGTGAGGGGGAGAGGATATACAGTTCTAAGAGATAGGAGATAAGTATGCTGAGCTGTTACTTATCACATATCACTTAGTACTTAGGACTCAGCTCTCAGTTCCCTGTTCACAGTTAATACCTGGAACATGGGACATGGCTGTCAGATACGGAGAAAGCGGTTGTCATTGAGAACAAAAAACCGGGTGAAGCAGTCCCGGGAATGAAAACTTTACCACAGAGGACACAGGGGCGACCCTTGAGAAGCCGCCACCCCTCGACAGGCTCGGGGCAGGCAGAGGGCCACAGTAATTGAGAGGGGGAGAGGGGGCCCTTCGACAGGCTCCGTTCGACAAGCTCACGGCAGGCAGGGCAGGCGAGGGGAGGAATGAGTCCAAAATCCAAAAGGGTCTGTGAGACATGGTACCTGAGACACAGTACCTGGAACTTGGATATCCAGTGCGGAGACATGGTGAGAAACAAGCGTCTGTCATTGCGAACAGGTAATTGAGTGAAGCAATCTCCAACTGTGAATTGGATACCGTGAACTAGTCTTTTCGAATCACTAATTACGAATCACAAATCACGAAAGTTATATTTTAGATATTGGATCGAGCATCTAAAGCCCGAACCCTGGAATCGCCATCTTTACTTGCGAAGGTCCTGAAATATGCTATCATATCGATATCACATTTCAGGAGGCCTTCCATGCCGGACGTGCTCGTTCGTGACCTCTCCCCGGAAACCCTGAGGAATCTCAAAAACCGCGCCCGCCGCAACGGCAGGTCCATGCAGTCGGAGCTCAAGTCCATTATCGAGAGCGCGGCCCAGGCTGAGTTCATCGACGCGGAGATCCTGTCGGCCAGGATCCGCCGGATGATCGGCGGGCGGGAGCACACCGACAGCGCCGAACTGGTCGAGAGAAAATAGGCGATGGCGCGTTATGCCGTCGAACCCGCTGTGGCCGTCAAGTGGTTCATACCGGAGGTGCTGTCTCGAGAAGCGGCCCGCCTTCTCACAGGAGCCCACGACCTGATCGGCACTGACCTGCTTTTCCCCCATGCCGGTGAGATCGTGTCGGTCAAGGCCGGAATGGGTCAACTGGACGCCGATGAGGCCAGACAGATCCTGTCGGCGTTACTCTCAGTGCCCGTGCTTCTTTACCCCTCGGGGCACCTTATGGAATCAGCCATGGAAATATCCCTGTCCGGGCGATGGTCTTTCATCGACGGCCTGAACCTTGCCCTCGCTGTCCAGAACCAATGCCGCCTGGTCACGGCACGGAGAGGGCTGTACGATTCCGTCCAGCAGTCGCCGTTCGCCAGCCATGTGAAGTGGGTGGGGGACATGAAATAGAGTTGAGCATTAGATCATTGGATATTAGATCGTTGAATGGCAGGAAATCAGAACCCTGGATATGGTTCAACGATATTAATTCTCTGATCTTCAATCCTCTAATGCTCTGATTTATCTTCACCGTAGGTGAAGCGATGCATCACCCCAAATACCTCCTCGCACTCAAGACCAGGGCCGAGAAGGCCCTGAACCAGGATCCGCCCGACGGGCTGACTGCGTTCACCGCTGCCTGGGCTCTTTGGGAGGCGGTCCG
Organism: bacterium; assembly: GCA_020350725.1. GTDB lineage: Bacteria > BMS3Abin14 > BMS3Abin14 > BMS3Abin14 > BMS3Abin14. Next base: position 450,999 of record CP070719.1, on the reverse strand, counting down.
GAAACGCTTGCTGGTCCTGGCGTGCAAGAGGGAAGGGTGGACGGTGGAACAGGCCAGAGAAGCTCTTCCCTCGGAGGCGATCAATCAGAAGAATTTCCTGAAGCTTTACACCGCCGTCACCGGCGGCGGGACGTGGGAGGAGTCCATGCCCATGGCGGCCGGGGCTCTGTGGCCCGAGATCCTCGAGGCCATGGAGGTCCGGCTCCGGATCATCAACGGGTCCAGCCGGATCGGTGAGGACAGCCTGCAGCGGCACGCCTGGAGCATCCTCAGGTTCATCAATCGCCTCCGGGAGCACCGGTTGGGGGATCCCCTCAAGGAACTGCCGAAGAGATCGAGGAAAACCCTTTCGGACGAGAGCCTGGAAAAAAGGTTGAAGACCGCCCAATGATAAAATCTTCAGGGACTTCAACCTTTTTTAGTTCTAGGTACTAAGTACTAAGGGCTAAGGGCTGAGTTCTAAGCTCCAGGCTCTATTGATTCTCCTCCAGCCACTTCCGCCACTTCGACTGCCTGAGGCCGAAATCCTGGCCCGTGATCCTCTTCAGGGATTGGCGGGCCATCTCCCAGATATAGGGGACGTCCGAGCCCAGCTTGTCGATCAGGGGCTCAATGGCCCTCCGGTCGCCGATCTTTCCCAGAGCTTCAGCCGCCCAATACTGGACGCTGTAGTTCCGGTCGGCGAGTTTTATGATGAGGGGTTCGACGAGACTGGGGTCGGATAGAAGGCTCAGGGTCCTGGCGGCATATTCGCGGACAACGGAATCCTCATCCGAGAGAGCATCGATCAGAAGGTCCGCCTCGGCCATGTTGGGGTTGTAGAATAGTCCCTTTACCGCTTCTCTACGGATGAGGGGGTCGGGATGCTCCATCATCTCGGCGAAGGCGCCGTAAGCCCTGAAATCGGAGCTGTTCAATAGGGCCGTGATCGCCTCCAGTGCCACGCTGTAATCCTCGTCCTCCAACGTTATGATGAGGGCCTCCAGAGCCTCCCAGGCCTGCAGCTTGCCCAGGATGCGGGCCGCGTTCTTCCTGACGGCCGGATCTTCATCTGAAAGGGCCTGGATAAGGGCATCGGTGCCCCGGTCCCGATCGAGGGCAGCCAGGGCATTGGCCGCTGCGATCCGGACCTCCGTGTCACCGTCGGAAAGGAGTTTCTCCAGGGGGCCGGCGGCACGGCGGTCGCGGATGTCTCCCAGGGTAACGGCGGCCCACTTGCGCACTGTGGGGCTGCTGTCGCCGAAAGCCCCGATGAGAGGGTCGATAGCCGGACCGCCGATGGCTGCCAGTGTCCGGCTGGCCTCACGGGCGGGCGTCGTCCGGACGGCCCCTGATCTCATGGGAGGGCCTATGGGGTCCTCGGCGGGGAAGAGTCTGCCGCGATACCAGTCCAGAGAGGTCTCATCCGCCATGACGTCGATGAGATCAGGGATAACCAGCTCCGCCCTGTCGGGGGATTTTGCCAGGCGCGAGGCGGCGTACGCCTTCTGCACCGAATTGTTCGACCGAAGAGCGTCCGATTCGTATCTGACCTCCGGCGGGACGTGGGCGCAGCCCGGGAAGAGGATGCCGAGAGCCGTCATCAGGACCGCGATAACCAGTGATGCCCTTTTCATATACCCTCCCCGATTTCGGTCACAGTGTACAGCAATAGTCTATAGTCTATAGTTTATAGTTGGATGACAGTGGCAGGGCAATCATCTCACACTCAATACTATATACAATAACCATACACTATATACTATTACTCTCGGGTATCGCTCCTCCTCCCTTCACCCCAAGCCCCTCTCAGGCTACAATGTTAGTGACATGGCCAGGGAAACACCGCCCCTCATATCCAAATCCCGCTACCTGTCAGGGCTCCTGTGCCCCAAACTCCTCTGGTGTCATTACAATGACCGGGAGATCTTTCCACCGGTCGACCCTGTTCGTCAGGCCATCTTCGACCAGGGCCATCGAGTCGGCGAGATGGCCAGAGACCTGTTTCCGGGTGGGCTCCTCATCAGCGGGGAAAGACACCGGGCGGAGGAGGTCGTTCCCGAGACCCACAGACACCTCCCTCTTCGAGTACCCCTCTTCGAGGCCGGTTTTGTGTACAGGAACGCCTATGCCCGCGTGGATGTCCTCGAACCGGTGGAGGCGGACCGCTGGGACCTCTACGAGGTCAAGAGTTCGACGAGGGTCAAAAATGAGCATATCCCCGACGTGGCCTTCCAGAGGCATATACTCGCCGGTGCGGGGGTGGAGGTGAGGTCGTGCTACCTCCTCCACGTCGACAATCAGTATGTTCTGCAGGGAGAGCTGGACCTCGGTCGGTTTTTCAACGCCGAGGACGTTACCGAAGAGACGGCGGGTCTCCTCCCGGCGATAGACGATGACCTGGAGAGGATGACAGAGGTCGTCCTGTCCGAAAGGTGCCCCGAGGTGGGCATCGGCGTCCAGTGCACGTCCCCTTACGAGTGTTCTCTGAAGTCCGTCTGTTGGGATTTCCTGCCCGAAGACAGTGTCACGACGCTCCACGGCGACAGGGCCAAGGGTTTTAAACTTCTGGAGAGGGGGGTGACCGAACTGCGTGAGTTGCCGGAGGATGTCTTCCTCACCGGGAAACAGCGCATCCAGGTTGAGGCCCTGAGGTCCCAGCGGGTCCACCTCAGCCGTCCTGAGGTGCAACAGTTCCTCGCCGGGCTTGAATACCCCATCCACTATCTCGACTTCGAGACTTTTATGCCGGCCATCCCCCTCCTCGACGGGACCCGTCCCTATCAGCAGATCCCTTTTCAGTTCTCCTGCCACGTGGTCGGGTCGCCACAGGGCGCATCGGAACATCACTCCTGTCTCGCAGAGGAGTCCCAAGATCCCAGGACGGGATTGCTGGCCGAACTGCGGCGGGCCATCCGCCCCACAGGGTCCGTGGTCGTGTACAACGCTCCCTTCGAGAGGGGGGTTTTGAGAGATCTTGCCGCCACGGATGACGATCTTTTCGATTGGTGGGAGGATCTCGACGGCCGGCTGGTTGATCTGTTCGCGCCCTTTCGTTCCTTCCATGCCTATCATCCGGAACAGCACGGGAGCGCCTCCATGAAGGATGTCCTGCCGGCCTTCACCGGCCTGGACTACGGACATCTCCCCATCGCAGATGGAATGGCTGCCAGCACCGAATACTTCAGGGTCACCTACACCGATGTCCCGGAGGAGGAGAGGGTCCGGGTTTACCGGGAGCTGCGGGAATATTGCGATCTCGACACGGAGGGGATGATGAGGATCGTGGAGAGGTTGAGGGAACTGGTCGACAATGAGTGGCTGACGGACTCGAAGGTTAAAGGTTAAGGGATAAAGATTAAAGGTCAAGGGGGAGAAATAAGTGAACCGTTCAGTTCACAGTACATGGTGCATAGTACACAGAAGACCCGCTTCCCCTTGTACCTTGTACCGTGTACATTGGTCCGGACTCTTTCCCCTTTATCCTTTCCACTTTCCACGGCACCCAATCTGTAACCGTTACAAAAAACTTCTTGACGCTGACTAAAATTGGGAATATATTCCCAATTATGGATTCCCTGACAAAGGCCCTGTCATCTGCAGTTGACCGGTTGCTCCGCCCCCTGGTTCGCATCATGCTGAGGAACGGGATACCCTACGGTTCGTTCGCCGACATCGCCAAGCGCGTCTACGTCGACGTCGCCTTCCAGGAATTTTCCATCGAGGGCAGAAAACCTTCCGCATCCCGGGTATCGGTCATCACCGGATTATCCAGGAAAGAGGTGAAGCGGGTCCGCAGCCTCCCAGAGCCGGACGACCTCGGCGCCGTGGAGCGGTACAATCGAGCGGCGCGGGTCATCAGCGGATGGATCCGCGACACCACTTTCCTGGATGAGGAGGGTAAACCGGCGGACCTTGCCATCGAGGGGGTCGAGAATTCCTTCAGTGACCTGGTGAAGAAGTACAGCGGAGACATCCCCCACAGGGCCATCCTGGATGAACTCATCAGGGTCGGGGCAGTGGTTCGGACCGAGGGGAACGGCGTGAGGCTTCTCGCCCGCGGATATGTACCGAGCACCGGCAATGCCGACAAAATAGGCATTCTGGGTGTGGACGTATCAGACCTGATATCCACCATCGACCATAATCTGGGAAGGGCGGGAGATGACGCCTTTTTCCAGAGGAAGGTCAGTTACGACAATCTACCCGAAGAAAATCTGGCCGGGATCCGGATGATGGCCAGAGAACACGGACAGAAACTGCTGGAGTACCTCGACAGTCGGATGTCGGAAAAGGACCGTGACGTAAACCCCGAAGTCCAAGGCACTGGGAGAAGGAGAGCCGGGGTTGGAGTATTCTATTTCGAGGAGGGTGTTGAGGAGGACAGTGAAAGATGAATAAGGGCAGAATATGGAAGGCAACTCAGGTCTCCCTGGCCCTCATCCTGATGTCGGCCCTGGCGGCGTGCGGGGGTACGGGCAGCCTTGCCGGCGGCGGCATCGGGGGAACGGGAAGGAGCGTCGGGGTCATCTCGGCCTTCGGCAGCATCTTCGTCAACGGTGTGGAGTTCGAGATCCTCCCCGGGACCGTCATCATCCTGGACGACAATCCGGGTCAGGAGAGTGACCTCGCACTGGGTCAGGTAGTTCGGGTGGACGGCCAATTCAACGATGACGGGTTCTCCGGAACGGCCGACCAGGTGGAGATCGACAGCATCCTCGAGGGCCCCATCTCGGACCCGGTTGATACAACCAACAGGATCATCATGGTTATGGGCCAGACGGTTCTGTACGAAACGTCGACATATTTCGAGATCTCCGGCGGAGGATCTCTCACCCCTGGCCAGTTGATCCAGGGTGACGTGGTGGAAGTGTACGGACTTCCGGATTCCAGCTTCCAGATCGTTGCCACACGCGTGGAGAAGAAAACCGGAGTCACGATACCCGGGGATGTCCTGGAGGTTCAGGGCCTGGTGGCCAATCTGGACACCCCATCCAGGACGTTCAACATCGGTGCCCTGTCTATCACCTACGATCCTGGGACAACCATTTTCGATAACGGCTCGGCAAGTGACCTGGCCATAGGTCGCCTCGTCGAGGTCAAGGGTGACGATGACCCCGCCGACGGCCTGGATGCAGACAGGATCGAATTCGAGGAACTGGCCGCAGGCGATGCCGGGGACCTCCTGGAGATCGAGGGCTATATCAGTTCGGTGTCCTCGTCCACCGACTTCGTTGTCAGCGGCATCCGTGTGGACGCTTCCGGCGCCCGGTTTGAGGGCGGCACAGGGGCCGACATAGCCGTCGACGCTGAGATCGAGGTGGAAGGCCGTCTGGAGGATCGGCTGGGAGAGCTGGTCCTGGTCGCCCGCGAGGTCGAGTTCGAGGCCGAGGACGGTGTGGAGATCGAGGCCTTCGTGGAGGCCGTCAATACCCCGGCCCAGACCCTTACCATCCTCGGCATCACGGTGGGCTTTGACGGAACAACGGAGTTCGAAGACAGATCGGGAGGCGTTGATCCCTTTGATGCCGGGGACATCGACGCCACAGCCCCGACCACGGATTGGCTCCGCGTGGAGGCTTCCATCGACTCTTCCGGTGCCCTGACCGCCACCCGGGTCGAGAGGGACAACGACGCCGCCGATTCCTCCAGGGTTATTCTCAAGGGCCCGGCGTCCGGTGTCCCGGTCACACCGGGTCCATTCTTCATCGTCGGAGTGAATATCGTGGAGGGAACCGGCGTGGAGTACCGCCTGGGTGAGGATACCCCCATCGACCGGGCTACCTTCTTCGCCAACCTCAGCGAGAACAGAGAGGTCAAGGCAAGGGGCTCCTTCGCGGCAGGCACCCTGACGGCCGACAGGCTGGAACTGGATGACTGATCAGGGCTCCGATCACGGTCGGTGCGAAACAGATGGCCATGGCGCTTCCCCGGCGGCGGATCGTCGCCGGGGAAGCGCCGAAGGTTGAAACCCAACCAACAGAAGGTGCGATAATGTCCGATCAAATGAGGATCCCTTCCGGCAAGCGCGTACTCCTCACTCTGTTAGGTCTCGGGGTGACGTTCATCACCGCCTTCGTTGGCCCGACAAGTCCCGCTGCGGCCGCTGAATACGACCTGTACTCGACAACCTATCTGAGCCTCTATGACCGGGACCAGGCCGTTGGTGAGGATCAGCAATTCATCTCCCTGTACGAGTACCTGTCCCTGGATCTTTGGGAGCTGTCCGGCCCAGAGTGGTCCTTCCATCTTTACGGCTGGGGCAGGAAGGACCTCGGCGACGACACGGACGACGACGGCGCCGGGGGTTCCCTGAGCAGCGCCTATGCCCAATACAGCCACCCGGAAGGGAAAAGATATCAGCTCAAGGCGGGGCGGTTCTATCTCACTGAGGGCACTGCATCTGAGACCCTGGACGGCGTCTTCACCAGGGGGCGTCATACGAGCGGTCTGGGAGGAGCGGTCTTCGGCGGCAGGCCTGTGGAGAACTCCGTCAGTTCGGACGAGGAAGGGGATCTCCTCGCCGGCGGACGGATTTCCTATGTCCTGGAGGGGTTCGCTGAGTTGGGTCTGGGATACCTGACGGAGGAGGGTGATTTTAACGGCGACGACCGGCGGGAGGTCGGCGGTGACCTCTGGCTCAGGCCCGCGGAGGGGATCGAGATCGTGGGACGGGGGCTCTACAACCTCGCCACCTCGGGCATGGCAAGCTACCGTCTGGCGGCAAGGTTCGGTCCCCTCCCTTCCCTCGACCTGCTTGTGGGAGGTGAAGGTTACCGCTACGGGGATCTCTTTCAGTCCTCCCTCAATAGCGCCTTTGGATTCTCCATCCTGGACCCTGATGACGAGGTGACGGCGGTCTTCGCAGACCTTGACTGGAGGTTCAACGGCCGATCGGCCCTTCGAGCCGGTATCCGGAATATCCGCCACGATAGAAGCGATCCCGGTGACGCCAACCGCGGTGAGCTGGGAGTCCGCTTTACCCTGGAGGGCTTCCTTGACGGCCTCGGTCTGTCGGCTGCCGTTCAGACGGCGGATCTCCCGGAGAACGAATACAGTCAGGTCAGGGGTTACGCATTAAAATCCATGGGTAACTGGACGTTCTCCCTTGACGCCCTGACCCAATCCTACGAGGAGGAGATAAGCGGCGAGGACACCGTCCTCCAGGTCGTGGGATCAGCGGGCCGCCGCTTCAGCGGGGACCTGAAACTATCCGGGGACATACGATACACAGAGAGTCCCAATTTCGAGGAAGACCTGGCGGTCCTGGTCAGGGCGGAGGTCGGTCTATGAGGTGGAAAGGAAAGAGAGAGATGAGAGACGTATTCCGGTTCTTACTTCCTGTGATCGGACTGGCATTGATTGCCGGCTGCGCCTCCCTGTCGGACAGGCCTTCCGTTCCCACGAGGCATCCCGAGGAGCTGGGAACGGGATGGGCCAACTGTCTGGAGTGCCACGAGGATGAGACCTCCGGGGCCCTGAAGCCCTATGCCTCCTTTGTCCACACAACCGCGTTCCTCCTGCAGCACGGTCTTTACTCCTCACGGGATCAGGACCTCTGCGCGTCCTGTCACAGGGCGGACTTCTGTCAGAGCTGCCACGCCCCCGAGGAGGAGCTGAAACCGAGCCTCCGCATGGGCAACAGGCCTGATCTGGACTTGCCGCACAGGGGTGATTACCTGGTGCAGCATCAGATCGACGGCAGGGTGGACCCGGGTTCGTGCGTCGAGTGTCATGGGAGAAGGAACAACGAAAAATGCGCGGTGTGTCATTGAACTTTTAGTGCTAAGGGCGAAGGGCTAAGAACTGAAAGCTGGGGACAAATAGGGAAGGAAAAACATCCAGCGAGCAGCAATTGCCGGAAATCCATTGGTTTTTCCTGGCTCTTTTCACTTAACCCTTCGTTCTGAATCACCGAAGAAATACTGAGGATAGTAAAGGAAAAGGAGCCAATCCGATGCCACGTTTGCCAGCTTTTCTACCTGTTTTGATCATGTTGGTCATCTCTTCGGTGATTCTCGCCTGCTCCACCGCAAACGAGGACTCTCCACTCAGTCTGGTGGGGCCCGACGGGAGGCATCCTTCGGGGTGGATAACGGGACATCGATCCTTCTCCCTTCCGGACGGATCCAGATGTACATCCTGCCACGGGGATGACCTGATGGGCGGGCCGAATGCTCCCTCCTGTTTCTCGGCGTCGTTCCAGGGCCTGGTCACCTGCCACGCCAGCGGCCCGGCCTTCCACGCTGTCGATTGGCTGGACAAACTCTCCTCCGAATTCCACGGTATCCCGGGAGCGGATCCGACAGCCTGCTATCTCTGCCATGACCCGGCCGATCCTCTCACGGCGCCGGGATACAACTGCCTTGACTGCCACTTCAGCGAGGACGGCCTGCTCCGGGTACCGGCCGGCTCCACCTACTCTCACGGGGATACGTCGGACACCCACACCGGCTTTTCCTCCCCGGCGGCGGACGTGTGTGTCATCTGCCACGAGATCAACAACAGCTTCGGGTACGAGCCCTTCTGCCACAACTGCCACGAGATCCACGAGGAGGCCGACTGGGATACATCCGGCGTCCACGGGGCGGCCGCCAAGGGTGCTCCCGGGACCATGAGCGGATTCGCTGCCTGCCGGAGCTGTCACGGAGACGATTTCGCCGGCGGTTCGTCGGGCGTGTCATGCCGGTCTCCGGCCGTCTGCCACCAGGCCGACGTTCCCCACCCGTCGGGCAACCGCTGGGAAGGCGAATCAACGCCCACCCACACCAGGACAAACACCGGCAACGCCCCCGTCTGCGGCCTCTGCCACCTCGGTGACCAGAGCCTCAACGATCCGGTACCCCTGCCTCCTGGTGTCACGCCGGGGTGTTTCAACAATTCACTGTGTCACGGGCAGGAGGACTGAGGCGGCGCCGAACCCTGAGAAAAGGGAAATGGGGCATCGGACATCAGGTATTAGAAATTAGAAATTGGAGATTAGATATTGGACGTGAGGTATCTCACGTAAGGGAGGAGGTAGAACAGTGAAGAGGTTGACGGTGAATTTCTCGATCCCGGCAATTGCAATTATCCTCACCTTCCTGGCCGGTCCGGCGATGGCACAGGTCACCATGGGAGGTGAACTCAACGGCCTGATCGATTCCATCTCCGAACCCGACGACCGGGAGGATGCCCGGGAGCACGCCATAGAGGCACTGGAAACGGGAGTGGATGAAACAGACATCGTTAACGCGATAAAGAACGCCCTGGTGGATGATCCGGGTGGTGACGAGATTGGGGACGTGATCGAGGATCTTTACGATGACGATCTCGATGACGACGATGAGGGCGATTACGACGACGACAGCGATGAGGACGTGGATGACGATGATGACCGCTACGAGAACGGTTCCCATGAAGATGAGGACAGCGATGAAGGTCACGGGGAAGGCGGTGACGACGAAGGTGAAGACGACGGCGATGAAGAAGGTGAGAGCGAGGGCGGCGAAGAAGGTGGAGAGGGCGATGATGATTGATGCTCGTCCGGCCCTGTAGACCCGCCTTCAGAAGTTGAACGGTGGAAAACGGCCACCCCGTAACCGGGGCGGCCGTTTTTTTTGCCCCGAGCCAATGACTATGAATTGAGTACTGAGAGCGAAGTACTGAGGACTAATTTCCAGGCCCTGGCTTTTCCCCTTTTCCCTTTCCCCTTTATCCTTTAACCTTAAAGCAACAGCCATGGCCCACATTACACCCAAATCGGCCTATGCCAGGCTCGTCGAGCGGCTCAACCGTTTTCCCCAGGGCGCTCCCCCATCGAAACTGCTCTACCGCATCCTCGAGATGCTCTTCTCGGAGAAGGAAGCTGAGCTCGCCTCCCTTCTTCCCATCAGGCCCTTCAACACCGGGAAGGCCGCCCGCATCTGGAGGATGGAGACCGGCAACGCCCGAAAGGTCCTCGAGGAGCTCGCCGGAAGGGGGATCCTCGTGGACATGGAACACCAGGGTGAGATGCAGTACGTCCTTTCGCCGCCCATGGCCGGGTTCTTCGAGTTCTCCCTCATGCAGGTGCGGGAGGACATCGATCAAAGGCTATTGTCCG
>CP070719.1:373098-440836 GCA_020350725.1 bacterium | reverse complement strand
GGCCGCCGGGGTATGCTGTATTACCAGCACCTGGGCGTACTGGACCTTTTGGCGCCGGCGTCCCCGCATGGGGGCCGGTAGGGATGGCGCGCACTGGGTGGGCGTACGGGCCTTAATGCCCTCCCGCCGACCGGTTAATGGCTTACAGGTAAGTTTTCGAGCAGACGGATCCCCTGTTCCACCCATCGGGTGGGCAGCAAAGCGCCAGAAGCGCAGGATTCCGCTCAGCCTGTTACCCATACGGCTTCACATCATCCGGATCTACTGAATGACGGCCCTGATAGTCGCGGTTGCGGTGGCAGCACCGGCGCCGATCGTGCCGAAATCGATGGTCACCGTGTTGGTGGTCGAGTTATAGGCGCTGCTGGTGCCGCCGGTGATGGTGACCGGTGCGCCGAGGGTGGCAGGCAGGACATCCGTTAAGATGACGCTGTCCGCAGCCGCGGTTCCCGAGTTGTTGATCTCGACGGTGTACTCGATCACGGCTCCCGGTATGGCCTTGGGATTTCCGGTGGTGGTGAACGGGTCCGAGATCACGTCAGCGCTCTTGGTCACCGTCAGGAGGGCTGCAGCCGCGACATAGGCCCCCCGGGCCGAGTAATCGCCGTTGAGGGCAACGTCATCGGAACCCGCTCCATCGGCGAACACGACCTGTACCGTGGTGGTGTCCCAGACGTCGCCGGCGTTCGATGAGGTGATACCTCCGCCGCCGGCATCGAATGTGGTCGCGTTGAGGCCGACGACCGCGACGCTTCCGTCCACGGCGCTGATGGGCACGGTAGCCAGGACGAAGACGGTGATGTTACTGTCCGTCCCGGCGGTGCTGGGGGAAAGGTTGCTGATCACGGCGCTGTTTCCGGCGGTCGTGGTGTCACCGGCACCGTAGGCATTGTCTCCACTGGTGTCGACGGCTACGGCTGTGATGGTCACGTCCATGTCGTCGGTAAGCAGACCGCCGAGATTCACCGTGTCACCGACAGCGAAGTTCGAGGCCACGACCGTATAATCCTGTACCGTGTTGCCGGTGTTGGACACGTTGAAGGCGAAGACCGTGTTGGTCTGTCCGGGGCCGGCCTGGGTCGCCGCCGCGACCAACTCCGCCGTCACAAGGTTGACCTTGTTGTCGACAAGAAAGGTGGTCGCCGTCCCGTTGCCTGTTCCGGCAACGGAGTTTCCACTGGGGGAGCTCTCCACCGGCCTCTGGGATACCGCCCCGAGGGAATAGCTCACCGAGGCGGTATTGCTGATGGTGGTCCCGGCTTCGGTGCCGATGGCCAGCGCCGTCTGCGGCATAGCCAGGGCAAACAGAGCCAGGGCGGCTAATGTCCTCAACGGTGCTCGTTTCAGTAACTTCATGTCACCTTCTCCTCTCCTTTAGGGTTTTCAAACAGTCGATCTGTCATTGTTTTCCTGCTCCTTGACCCCCGATCCGCCCGGACAGTGCCCGGAGCAGGGGGTCGCCCATCCTGGTCAAGGTCCCTGCATGGTTCTCGATATCCCTCACCTCCTGCGCTCTTTTTATTTTTTCTCACCGTTCAGGACGCGGTCCCCTCGCCCGAGGGAGTGGATCCGCGCCCTCTTTCAATCTCTATTTGATGATCCCCCGGAAGCTCACCGTGCCTTCCCTGCCGGGAGGGAGGGCACCCTGGAGCAGCCAACGGATATGGGTATACTCGGAGGGTCTTGCCGGCCTCTCCCTCCCGTCCTCCCCGGTGACCCTGAGGTTTTCGGGCTTGTCGAAGGTCCGGCCGCCGTCCACCGAGAAGGTGACGACCGCCCCCTGTCCCTCCGCGCTGTCGGCCCGGTAGGTTATCTGTTCGGGTATGGGATTGGTGATGGCGACGTTGTCCGCCCTTTCCTCGCTGATGTTGGTGTAGGTGGTGGTGAAGATGATCTCGTCGCCGGGAAAGGCCTTTTCGGCCGGAGACCTCACCCACACCCTCTCGCCCTTGTCGTCCGTCGTCTCCAATTCGATCTCGGCGATCGATTTCAGTTCGATGTGGCCCTTTTCCTGGGCGAAGCCGGTGACGGGCACCGAAAGGAGAAGAACCATAGAGCACAGTGTCATCAGAGTAATTCTTTTCATCTTCCCGTCCTCCCCGTTAGTCGATGGTCACATCGAAGGTGATCGTCTGGGGTGTGTTCGTGGAATCGAGGGTCCCGAAATCGACGGCCACGCCCAGGGGCGCCCCCCCGACGGTGGCGCTTACGGCCGGCCCGGGGTTCACGGCGAGGGTGCCTGAGCTGTAGGTCGTGTTACCGGGGATCGGATCCGTGACCACCACACTGTCGGCCTGTCCCGAACCGCTCACCGTCACGATGATGTCGTAGGTGATCGTTGCCCCGGGGATCGGTTCGGTACCGCCGAAGGCATTGGACACGGTGGCGTTCTTGAGGATGGTCAGCTGGGTGGTGAAGACCTGATAGGTCCCCGTGACGGTGGCCGTACCGCTGGTGCTGCCCACCACGGCGTCCACTGCACCGCCGTCGCCTCCGTTGGAGAGCCCGCTTCCCGGGGTCGTTCCCGCCGCTGCAGCCGTCTGGGACGTCACCGTCAGCTGGGTGTCGCCGGTGAAGCCGTCCGTGGAGATGCCGGCGGGGATGTTGCTGACCACGAAGATGAGGACTCCCTCGTCGGCGTTCAGGGTAACCGTGGATCCGGCTATGGCGAGATCGGTGCCGGCATCGTAGACGCCGTTGGTGTTGGTGTCCGCGTATAGGGCAGGCGCCTGCAGGACCGGGTCGAAATCATCACCCGGCACCGTGCTGGTGGCGGACAGATCGAACGTCTCGGCCCCGTTTCCCGTGTTGGACATGAGGAACGCCAGAGCCTGGTCGGCGTCTCCCGGCGAAACCACCAGGGAGGGACTGTCCTGCCAGACCACGACGACGTCGATCACCTCCGCCACCGCCGTGGACACCGTGTTGCTGGTGGAACTCAGCGGGTTGGAGTTGATGAGATAGTCCGCGGTGGCCTGGTTGGCGATGACCGTGTTCACAGGGGTTCCCGCCGCCCAGACGGGCTGGGCAGCCAAAAACACGGCCAAAACGGTCAGAACGGCTACAAGGTAACGCTTCATGACTGCAACCTCCTTGGAAAAAACCGGCCCCTTCCTCATGACGGGAAAGCGCCTGCCTTCGATAAACGTCTGCATCATCGGATCCTCACCCGGAAACTGAGACTGAAACCGGGATTCGTCGGACCTGTCTTGCCGTTGAGGACACCGTCGGGATTGATCCTGATGTCGGTGACATCGCTGTCGAAGCCGTCGGTATCGGGAACGGGAATGTAATTGAAACTGGATCCCCCGTCGGCGGAGAAGGCCACCCCGTCGCCGGGGCTGCCCAGACCCTGGAAGGTGTAGGTAAGGCCGCTGGTCATGGGGGAGAACATGACCGGACCGGATCCCCCTGGAAGATCGCCCACGAAAAGCTCCGCGCCGTTCGGGACCGAATCATCGATGACCACGGAGTCGCCGTCGGCAGTCCCCGAGCCGGTGTTCACCACGGTGATCGTGTACTGGACGACGGAGCCGGGGATGGCCTTGGGATTCACCGCACTGACCGGATCGCTGATCAGGGTGACCTGCTTCATCACCAGCAGGTCCGGAAAAGCCGCCACGGCCACCGGGTCGGTCACCGGCCGGTAGCCGGAGGACGCCCCGTCGGAGAGGAAAAGAAGCGGGAAATAGCTGCCCGGCTGGAAGGCGGGATCCACGCCGCCGGGGTCAAAGGTGAGGACGGCTGTCCCTCCCGGCGGGACTGTCGCCGGGCCGGACGAGGCCAAAGGGACCGCAAACGTATGGGGGACGGCCGTGGGGGAATCGGTGAAGCTGAAGGAGGAGGCGGTGGTCAGGGTCGCGTCCGTGGTCCCGACGTTGATCACCCTCAACGAGAAGGCGACCGAAGGGTCGCCGGTGTTGACGGACATGGGGGACAGCGAGCCCGGAACATAGTCCAGGGCGAGGCCCGTGTACGGATCGAAGGGGAGGACGGTGACGCCGACCGCGCTCAGGTATTCTGCCGTGACCGCGGCGCTCAGGGCCACCGTGGACAACGGGCCGGTCAGGGTGTTGACCGCCCGGCCCAGGCTGTCTGTCACAGCCGATGCGCCGCCCAGGTATCCGACCGTGGCGGAGAACAGAACGGGCACTCCTGCCAGAGGACTGCCGCCATCCGTGACTGTGGCCACCAGGTCATAGTATTCCACGCCGTCGGCGATGGGTGGACTGGAAAATCCAACCGGTACGGACGCGGTGAGAACCACCTGGTAGGGCAGGACCTCCACGGCCGTCTCCACCGCCCCGGTCGGTTCCTGGTTCATGTTGGTATTGGTATCCCAGAAACTGACCAGGAAATTGTAGGGGGTCGGGCTTAATACCGCCGGAATAGTGGAGAAGGTGAGGGTGAACGTCTCGCTTCCCCCGCCCGGGATGGGGGAAACGGTGTTCTGGAAGGCGACCACCGTCGGGTTGCCCGACGAGGAGATGGTCCACCCGGTTGGGCCGGCTCCCGACTGAAAGACCCAGCCGCCCGGGATGGTTACCCCCACTTTTCTCGCCGGGTCCACGCCGCCGTTGTAGGCAGTGAAAGCAAGGGTGACGTTGGCGGATCCGGAAAGGAAGGTGTCCGGAGCGACGGTCGCCGAGTAGGAGAAGATCTCCCCCACGGAGGTGTCGACCGGATCGGTGCTCAGGGTCGTGGAGAACGCCTGGCCCGTGAAGAGAAAGGTGTCGCCGGCTGCTCCCGTCACGGTGAAGGCCCGCTGGACGACGGCGGACTGTCCCGGCGCCAGGGAACCGATGGCCGGCGGGATGGGCCCGGAAACGGCGGCGATTCCCGCGGTGCTTGACGGAGAGGCAACGATCGTGGGTGTGATACCGATCAGCGGTGTCGTCCCGTTGTTGTTGAGCGTTATGGAGACCGTGACCTGCTGTCCGCTGATGGCGAAGGCGGGATCGAGTGCCATTTGGGCGGTAAAATCGCCGATGGCGACACTGTTGGACTGGAATGTCGGGGAAGAAAGCGGTGATGTGGAACCGGAGGCGGAGCCGGAGAAGAGCACGACTCCGGCAGAGCCCGCCTGATAGGTATACAGAAACACCTGCTCCTGACCGGAATCGAGGGTGACACTGGCGGGACTCGGACCACCCACGTAACTCACCGTCCCGCTCCCTGGTGTGGTCAGCACCCCCGGCGTGACCCCCGCCTGGAGGACCGTGGTCCGGTTGGTTACCGCGACCGAGACGGTGATGAGGTCGCCGGCCTCGGACGATGCCGGGAAGGCAACGATCGAGGCTGCCAGACCGTGCCGGGTCCAGATCGGGGAGGAGCCGTTGAAGGTGTCGTCGTTGTTCCTCGGTCCGGTCCTGATGTCGAAACTCTCGAGGGAGTCGGTGATGTCGCTGACGTCAGCCGGGAAGGGGCCGTCGTTGGACCCGGTGACGAGGATGGAAAAGTCCACCGAGTCGCCGGGGTCGAGGGCCCCCGTCGTGGCCCCGTAGGTGATGTAGGTCTGGCCGGCACCGGCGTTCTTGATCTCGGTTACGGACCAGCCCGCCGGTGGGGTGTTGGCGACACTGACGTAATATAATGCCGCATCGAAGTATAGACGGACCCAGCGGATGGAGTCGGCGCTGGAGGAGTCGTTCTCCAGGGTGAAGGGCAGGGTTGCGGTGCTGTCCCCCATCACCAGGCCGGTCCCCGCGGGCAGGGAGAGATCGAAGGAACCAACCACGGCCGCTTGGGCCGGGAGGAACGAGGAGAAAAGGAGAGCCAGAACGGAGATCAGGACGGTGATGACCGGGTTCATGATACCGTGACCTGTCCTGTCGCCCGGGGAATCCTCTCTCCGCAGGGCGACAGTCAGCCCCTCCTCCCGGAGGTGCCCCGGACGGTGATCCCGTCGGCCCACAGAGATTATTAAATTAGTCAATTTTTACACCTTAATTAGCAGTGTCTTCGGGACACCCTTGTCATGGCAATTAATATGCCATCGATCATTGTGTGGGGAGAACGGCTAAGTTATTGTATAAAAAAGACTTTTTTGTCTTCATCCCTCCTTGTGCATGGCCGGTGGGCAGCCAGTTTGAAATAATTACATGCGGGTTGACAAATCACCTCAACCGGCAAGGAAAAACATTATCTTTCCAATGGCTTATGTGGAGAGCCGTCCGGAGCGCCCACGGCTGAAGGGGCCGGTGATCCCCTGTCCCTGTGGCGGAGGAGCGGGCATGGATGGCCGAAGGAATTCGGACCTAGGTCAGGGAGACCCTGTCCCGACGTCTGTTTGCTTCCGAGATGTGATCCCTTAACAGCTTCTTGCAACCGCCCAGGGCCCAGCGAACGCGGTTCCGTCCCTCCCTTTTCGCCGCGTACATGGCGATGTCGGCGGTGTGAAGGAATTCCTCGGGGGTGACCGATGAACCCGGGAAACTGGCCACTCCGAGGCTCAAGGTGAGGTTTCCGGACTCCATCCCGTCTTCACCCGGGAAGTGGGTGGTCTCGACCTCGGCTCTTATCCTCTCGGCGATCCTCACAGCCTCATCCAGGCCGGCCTCGGTCAGGACCAGGCAGAACTCCTCGCCTCCGAAGCGGCAGGCCATGTCCATGGTACGGACGGACTGACGCAATATTGCGGCGATGAGTTTGAGGGCCTCGTCACCCGCCAGGTGACCGTTGAGGTCGTTGTATTCCTTGAACCGGTCGACATCGGCCATGATCAGCGCCATGGACCGGCCGTGTCTCTCGCAGCGGGCGATCTCAGCCTCCAGGAAAGTCCTAAGGTGCTTTCTCGTCGCCAGACCGGTCAGGTCGTCGATGGCCGCCTGGGAGCTCACGATCCTGACCTTCTCATGCAGGAAAGCCCTCTCGATGGCCATAAGCGCGTGATCGCTGAGGGCGCGGACGCGGTCCAGGTCCTGCCTGGTGAACGGATGTCCTGATCGCTTGTCGGACAGGTTCAGCACGCCGGGCGGACTCGCCTTCGGGTAGAGGGGAAAGGAGATGAAGGAGCCTGTCTTGTACCGGGGCCTCAACCTGCCCAATCTCTCGGCGTCTTTCTCCAGATCCTGCGTCCAAATAGCCGAGCCCTTCAGGAAGGCCCGGCCCGCGATGCCCTCACCGGGTTTGATCTTGAACCCGTGAAGGATCACCTCATCCTGCCCCAGGGTCTTGGCCACGGAAAGTTCGCCGTCCTCGTCCATCAGCATCAGGGAGCCCTTTTCCGCCCCGGTGATCGAGCAGGCCTTGCTCAGAAAGATGTCATAGATGCTGTCCCTGTCCGAGATCCCGGTCAGCTCCCTGATCAGGGAGAGGAGGAACTCCCTCTCGTCGAGGAGGGATTCCTCCGACCGTTCCAGATTGAAGATGCGCATGGTCTGGGCGAGGAACCTGGCATATCCCCGCAGGATCCTGATCTCCTCACGGGCCAGGGACGGGTTGAGGATCGCCATGATCCCCTCCCTGCTGTCCCCGAGGAGGACCGGAAAGAACCAGCCCGATCGAACCCCTTCAGGGAATCCGGCATCCATGAGCAGGGACGTGTTCTGGATGAAACAGGGCTGATCCTCCTCCCTCAACACCGCCGGGAATCCGTCGCCGGCATTGCCCCCGGCATCACCCGGAAGAAGGGAGGGAGGGCCCGTGACGGAGAGGAAGTAGTAACCCTGGACGAGAGGCCTGGGGACGGCAACCAGTGCGGCCCCGAACCGGAAGAAGATGGAGAGGGAGTTGAGGATGATATCCATCCCCTCCTTCAGGGGAAGACCCGGATAGGTGCTCTCCATGCAGGCGAACAGGCTCTCGACCTGCCGGATCCTCCTCTCCGCCGTGTCCTTGATCTTCAGGGTGCTGGCAAAGACCTGGAGGCTCCTTTTCACGCCGCCGATAAGCGAAGAGAGTTCGTCGATCGACCGGAAGCTGTTCTGGAAGGTCATGGACGCGACCGTCGACGGATCGGCGTCCTTCAACCGTATATTGCGCAAGCGCTCGGCATCCGGCCGATATCCCTCCCTGGGAAGAGCTCCTCCACCCATGAGATACCCGGCCAGCCTCCCCCTGTGCATGACGGGTGAGGAGAAAACGATAAGGCCCAAGGAACAGTGCCTGAAACGGACAACGTCATTTCCGTGGATACCGGAAAGGGGCTCCAGGCATGTCTCCCTGCAGGGGCTGTACCTGCGCTGGCACATCCAGGCGCAGATCCCCTTCAGGCCCACAGGGCCGGTGAGAATTCTTCCATCGGTGCCCTTGAGGAGGAGATGGACGCCCATGGATTCGGCAAAGATCCTCAGATAGGACTCAAAACCGTCCACCTCTCCCTTGACTCTCATCGCACCTTCCCGGACAGCCGCATCCTCGCAGGGCATCCAGAACCGGAGAATAGAGATCGGGACATCAGCCGCCGGATGCGCTGATGCCCGGATCTCGAATTCCTGATCTTCAATCTACAACCTCGCCCTTTCCTTTTCCGGACTGCAGGCCCCAGGCTACTGCTCTCTCCGGGTCATCAGGGCCTCCGCCTCGACGATCCTGATCAGGCCGTCCACTACCGCAGGGTCAAACTGTGATCCGGAGGAGCGTTTCAGTTCGGCAACAGCCTCGCCGACGCTCAAGGCCGCTCGATAAGGCCTCGAGTGAATCATGGCGTCGAAGGCATCCGCCACCGAGAGGATCCTCGTCTCGAGGGGGATCTCGTGGGCCATTAATCCGAAGGGGTATCCTGAGCCGTCGCATCTCTCGTGGTGGGTCTGAATGCAGATCTTCACCGGCTCGAGAAAATCGATGGGATCCAGGATCCTCTGCCCGATGAGGGGATGCTCACGCATGATCTCCCATTCATCGTCGGTCAGGCTGGTCGGCTTGTCCGTTATCGAGTTGCTGATGACGATCTTGCCGATGTCATGGAGGACACCAGCGTACTTGATGGTGTCCTTCTGCTTCTCCGAGAGCCCGAGGAAGTCGGCGATCTTCAGGCTGTAATTGGTAACGTTCTCGGAGTGGTCCTTTGTCCAGGTGTCCTTGGCCTCAACGGCATTGACAAGGGCCTTGATCGTGTTGAAGTAGTTATCCCTGATGGTGCCGTAAAGGCGGGCGTTCTCGATGGCAACGGCGGCGTGATTGCCCAGAATGGTCAGCAGGAAGAGGTCGCGCTCATCGAAGGCACCCCCTCCGCTCCGGTTCGTGACATTGAGGACGCCGAAGTTCTTTCCCTTGATCTTGAGGGGAACGCAGAGGAGGGAGTCGGTCGTGTACTTGGTGTCGTTGGCGGGCTCCTTGCGCACGCTCTTGACGTCCTTGACCAGGATCGGCTTTCCCTCCTCCATAACCCAGCCCGAGATCCCTTCGCCCTGCTTGACCCGGGTGTTCTTGATCACCTCATTGCTGAGTCCCAGGGCGTGCTTGATCCTGAGGTTGCCGTCACCGTTCCTGAGCATGATCGATACGGTCTCAGCCCTCAGCAGAGAGGCCGCCTCCGAGATGATCTTTTTGATCAGCGTCTCGTTCTCGAGCTCCGATCCTATGACCTGGCTGATCTCGTGGAT
Organism: bacterium; assembly: GCA_020350725.1. Lineage (GTDB taxonomy): Bacteria > BMS3Abin14 > BMS3Abin14 > BMS3Abin14 > BMS3Abin14. The sequence goes on along the minus strand of CP070719.1, from coordinate 431,291 downwards.
AACCCGGAACTGCTCGATCATATTCTTGAGGGACAGATTCTTTACCCGGATCTCCTCAGCCATGGCGTTTATCTTGCGGTTTGCCCTCTCCTTCTCGGCCAGGCGCTTCTGGAGGTCCAGATTTCTCTCCTTGAGCCTCGTGGTCGCGAGGTCCACCTGTTCACTGAGTTTCTCCTGGAATGACGTCTCGCGCTCAAGTGATCTCACACCCTCCAGCGCGAGGGCGGTCTGCCTCGCGATGGATTGGAGGACCTCGATCTCCTCACCGCTGAATCCGGGCCTGCCGATCCTGTTGGCCACGACGAGGACGCCGAGGTGTCGGCGCTTTACCGTCAGGGGTGCGGTGAGGAGAGATCTAATGCCGTCGTCCACCGGCTGAACCCGTGACTCCGGAAACAGGGCGGTGATCTCCTCGGGCCGGTTGAGACACAGCCCCTCGGAAGACTTTATGGACCGTCTGGCCGCCTTGAGGAGAAATTGCTGCCGCCCCCTACCCACCTCCCCCCAGAGGGCAAGCTGCAGGGAAGCCCCGTCCCGGCCGATTTCCCTGCTGTCCACCAGTTCCCCCGATCCCTCGTGGATCAGGAACAGGCTGCAGATCTCGCAGTCGAGAGCCCGTCGAACGATCTTGAGGGTGAGGTTGAGGATGCGGCGCGTATCGAAGACCGTGGACATCGCCTCCCCGAGGTGCTCGAGGATATCCACCGCTTTTTCCTTCCTGATGAGGGTGTCCCTCAATTCGGCATTCTCTCTGGCAAGGCGGTGTCCCAGAACGGCCTGCCGGACCTGATGGATGATCACATCCGGTTCGGTCTGGAGGGTGAACATGCCGGTGGCGCCATGCCTGAGGAAACTGGACATGGTGGGTGTGGAATCAACGTCTCCGAAGACCATGACAGGAGGTGCGGGGCTCAGGGACCTTACCGCATCGAAGGTCCGCTTGTTCTCCATCGCCGGGATGGAAACGTCAAGCAGAACGACGTCCACATCCTGCGAAGCGATGCGGGCCACTATCTCCTCTGCGGTGCGGGCACTGACAAGCTGAAAGAGCCTGCTGGGGAAAATGCCGGCCAGTTTATCCGTCACGACTTCACTGCTCTGCCGGAGGAGGAGTTTCATCGCGGAATCTCCCCCGCTTCCGGTCGTGCTGGTATGTCTATTCATCAAATTTCAGCTCGAGGAACTGACGTCGCTCCCTCTCTTCCTCCATGATCCGGTCCCGTATCTCGGCTATCGTCAGACGCTCGTCCTTCAGGTCCATGATCCTCTTGAACCTGGCCTTGATCTCGTCGGGATCGTAAAGACCGTAACCTCCCTGGGTTCTCCCCTCGAGGGGGAACAGTCCCTGTGTCGTGTAGAAGTTCACCTTGGACGGAGAGATACCCAGCAGCCGACAGATATCCTTCCTCTTCACAAGCTTCGACATCGTCACCTCACCAAAAAGTATTAAGTGTTAATTGCCGCTTACGGTTTAATCTATATGTAATTATCCTTTTCTGTCAAGGGATTTAATCGGATTTATTCAGGTTGGATTTCAGGTATTTAATGGTAAGTGACCGGCGGGGCTGGGAATTCCAGATGCCAAAAGGATGGTTTCCCGTTGGCGTTCACGGTTTGCCGTCGAATAACAGCTGTTGCCAGGGATTCGTAAACAGTTCCTGATTCCACATTCCAGACTATGGCTTCCCGATCGGGCGGGAAAAACCGCAGAATGTCAAACAGAGCGATCCTCGGGTCCCTGTCAACGGACAGGGCTTCCCCTGCCAGCACCGGGAACCTGGGCCGAATCCATTATAATTATCTCAATTTAAAGGCTTGATTTAGAAGCAAAAGGCCCCGGGTCTGGAATGGGGGTGCGGAATGGGGAATTATTTTATCCCTCTGCTTCCCGGCTTCTCCACCGGGATACCCGCGCCGCACTGAGGACACCGATCGGGATCGAAGGCCGGCGCGTGGACCTGCAGGAGGGAGTGGTGGGGCACGTCCATGGGGTTGACCGGACGGTCGACAAACCGGTGAACGATGGAAGCGGTGGCGACCAGGTCGCCCCCCATGTTCACGGCCAGTTCGGCTGCTTCCCTTGCGGACCCGCCGGTGGTGACCACGTCTTCAACGGCCAGCACCCGTTCACCGGGCTTCACCGCGAAGCCCCTCCTCAGGGCCATCTTTCCCTCCATCCTTTCCGTGAAGATGGCCCTTGCCCCGAGGAAATAGGCCACTTCCTGTCCTATCACGATGCCGCCCACGGCCGGCGAGACCACCAGGTCGATCCCCTCACCGGCGAGTCGGGCCATTTCCCTGCCGATCTCCCGGGCGATATCAGGATACTGCAGGACCAGGGCGCACTGGAGGTAGACGGTGCTGTGCTTTCCCGACGTCAGACCGAAATGACCCTCCAGGAGCGCACCCTTTTCCCGGAATATCTGCAGCAGATCATCACGCATTTCTCTTTTCCAGCAGTTCCTTGATCTTGCTCTGGAGAACCTCGTTCTCGTAGGGCTTGGTGAAATAGGCGTCGGCTCCCATGGCCATCCCCTTTTTGGCGTCCTCATCGGAGTAGTAAACGGCTGATATCATTACGACGATAATTCTGGACAGGGATGGATCCTCCTTGATCTGTCGGCAGAGTTCGAATCCGTTCATGCCGGGGATGTTGACGTCCAAAAGGACAATGTCGGGCCGCTCCTCATGGACCTTCCTGAGCGCGTCGGTTCCCTCCTGTGCCGTCAAGATCTCGTAACCTTCCATCTCAAAGATCTGTTTCTGCATCGTCAGGATCACGATATTGTCCTCCACGATGAGTATTCTCTCGGCCATCTCAACCTCCCTTTGGATCCCATCCCTCAGAGTGGATACTGCGCCCTCGCCAACCTGGCCTTCATGGACCGTCTGTTCTCATTTCGGCGAGGATCCGGTCCACCGCCGCCATCCTGTCTTCTGCCAAAACGATCGGCCTCCCCACAACCAGAAAGTCGGCACCCGCCCTCACGGCCCGGGCCGGAGTGGACACCCTCGCCTGGTCGTCACTGGAGGAGCCTGCCGGACGAACGCCGGGCGTCACCAGAAGACAGTCCTCATCCAGGGCACCCCTCAGCCCGGAAACCTCAAGGGGCGAACATACGATGCCGTCAGCTCCCGCCCCCCGGGCCAGACGGGCCAGACGGAGAACATGGTCCCCGATCGGCCCCGTGAACCCTATGTCATGCGCATGATCAGCTGTGAGGCTCGTCAGAATGGTAACGGCCAGGACTTTGGCATCTCCCGCCGCCTCCTTGGCCGCTGTGATCATATCCCTGCCGCCGGATGCGTGAACGGTGAACCATGATACACCGAGAGGGCCGACCCCCTCTACCGCTTTTCTGACTGTGTTCGGGATATCGTGAAACTTCAGGTCGAGGAATACCTCGGCACCTTCCCCCCGGATTCGCCTGATGATGTCCAGACCGTATCTCAAAAAAAGCTGCGGCCCGACTTTCAGCGCGGTGACAGAACCTCCGATCTCCCTCGCCAGCGAGACGGCCTCCTCACCGTCATCGAGGTCGAGGGCGACCATGAGTCCTGCCTTCATCCTCCGTCTCCCCTAAGCATATCTATCTGCTTAACAACAATGGATGGGAAAATCAAGCACCGCGGACGGTTAGCCCGGGTCTCCCACGACGAGAGAGCCCCTTGCGTCGGCGAGGGAAAGCATGCCTTCCCGGCTCAAGTATTCCTCTATCCCCTTTATCACCCTCAGGGGGGTCAGGGGATCGAGGAAGAAGGCGGTCCCAACCTGGACGGCCAGGGAGCCGGCGATAATGAATTTGACGGCGTGCTCCGGGTCCGCAATGCCACCTATCCCCACCACGGGAATACGGACAGCACCGAAGGCCTCATACACCATCCTGAGGGCGACGGGCCTGATGGCGGGTCCGGAAAGGCCGCCGAAAACCCCTCCCAGGGCCGGCCTTCGGGTTCGGATGTCGATATCCATACCGGTGATCGTGTTGATCAGGGAGACGGAGTCAGCCCCGGCCTCCTCGACCGCTCTGGCCATTCCGGGGATGTCGCCCGAATTGGGTGAAAGCTTGACCATGAGATGCAGATCCGTGGCGCTCCTGAGGGATGCCACCAGGCCGGCCGCCATGTCGGGGCACATGCCGAACTGGACTCCACCTTCCTTGACATTGGGACAGGAGATGTTGACCTCGATCCCTCCTATCACCGGGGCTGTGGACAGCCGTTCGGTCACCCGCAGATATTCCTCCACCGTGCTCCCCAGAACGTTCACGACAACGGTGGCTCCCCTGTCCAGGAGGAAGGGCAGCTTCTCGGCCAGGAAGGCCTTGACCCCAACGTTCTGCAGACCGATTGAATTGAGCATCCCGGCCGGCGTTTCCACCACCCTCGGGGGTGGATTCCCCCTGCGGGGCTCCTCACTGATCCCCTTGACCACCACGGCGCCGAGCTCGGAAAGGTCCAGATAGGCAGAGGCCTCCTCGCCGTAACCGAAGGTTCCGGAGGCAGTCATCACCGGGTTCTTGAGGACAAGGCCCCTGCCCAGATCCACCGTCAGGTCAGGGACGGCCTTTCTGTTTTTACCAGTCATTGAGCTTTTCCACATCCTGGGCGGCAGACCGTCACCCGGAGTGTAATCCGGCTCCCCTAAACGCCGGATCCCGGTTTCCGGGCATTCAATTCAGGGCCCAAAACACATCAGATCGGTGGGACGTCGGGCGTCGGACTCTGGACGACCTCATCATGCTTGCCGGAACGACCTCTCCGTCAGGAGATCACCACTGAATACGGGTCCCTCCGAGCACACCCTGACATAAGTCCATTCATCGCCCTCCCTCACCTCGACAGCGCAGCCCGCACAGACCCCGAAACCGCACGCCATCCGTGACTCCAGGGAGTAGAAGGAGTCCAGACACCGGCCACTCACCCGTTCGTGGACGGCCCTCATCATGGGCGCCGGTCCGCAGGCGTAAACGAGAGAATCCTCCCCGATCTCCGCTGCGGCCAGGAGGTCGGTGACCAGGCCCTCCCTGCCGCAGCTTCCGTCCTCGGTGCAGGTTGCGAACCGCACGCCCAGGTCGGGGAGGGTATCCAGGTCGAGCATCCTGTCCCGGTTCGCCTCGCCGTAGAGGAGGAGCACGTCCCCGCCCCGGCCCCCGGACTCCAGACTCCGGGCCAGGGCCAAAAGGGGTGGCAGACCCACCCCCCCCGCGACAAGGATACACCTGGAACCGAGCGGGGGAAGGGGAAAGCCGTTTCCCAGGGGACCCAGGAGACGGACGGGAGATCCCGAACTCCATCGGGTCATGAATCCGGTCCCTTTGCCGACGACGCGGAATATGATCTCCATCTCTGCCGTCGGGCCGTGGAGCCAGAACCCCGCGATCCCGAAGGGCCTTCCCAGGAGGGGGTCCCCGTCATCGGAAACCCGCACCATGACGAACTGGCCCGGAGAAGGCTCGCTCCGGCTCCATTGCGGCATCCCAAGCCTCAGCCGCCAGAGACCGGCTGCCACCTCGGTGTTGGTGAGCACCTCGGCCTCCATGAGGGCGGATGGGGATGGGGCCGCGCAGTGTCGATCGTCATGTCCGGCGGTCATATTGGCTTCCCCGGTCCGTGATCAGTGATTCGCGGTCGGTGATCCGAAGGAAAATTCTACCACAGAGATCACGGGGGACACAGGGGAAAGGGCGGACAAGAACGGGGACGGTTCCGCCTTTCTCCGCGCCTTTCCCCGCGATCTGACGGTTTTGTTCCTGCTCATGGGTCGATTGCCGCTATTTCGCCTCATCCGGTTTAAACGCGATACTCCAATTTCCCGCTCCGAGGACGAAGGGAAAAACCTGGAACTGGTCCATGTAGCTCCCCATGCCGAGGACCAGGTGATCAACGCCTGCCGGAAAATGACCCAGAGTGGGATCCACCGGCATCCATCTCCCCACGAAGACATCGACCCACGTATGAAAAAGATAGGCTCCCCGATCAGGCAGATAGACCGCCCCGTAAAGGAACCGGGCCGGAATCCCGCTGACGCGGCAGAGGGCCACCATCAGAAGGCTGTGGGATTGGCACTCCCCTTCCCCAGCCTCAAGGGCCTCGATGGCGGTCAGACACTCCCGCATGCTCTTGCCCATGTTCCCGTACACCCAGGCACCGATGGCCAGCGCTTTCTCCCAGGGATCCGTCAGCTCCCCGGTGATCTCCCCCGCCAGCTCCTTTATCCTGGGATCGGTCAGGTTGAGGCGGTTTTCATCACCGGCCGCATCCACCGGACCCGCGCCGCCCGCCTCGATCCCGGAAGCCATGTCCGGCCGCGTCAGCCTGACCGTGACGGTATCACCCTCCGCCTCGACCCTCTGCCAGGGTGTCTGCGGGGGGAGGTCCTGGACGCCTCGCAGGACAAGTACCGCCCCGTTCCGGTACCGGAGGGATTCCGGGATGTCCCTGGCGGCAACGGAGGTCTTGGAGAAAACTTCCTCAAGGGACAGGGGGCCCTGTCGCTCCCCGGGAACCGTCCCACGGGCCGTGATGCCGCCCCATGGCATCGTCTCGCGAAGCACGAGCCCATTCTCATCCAGCCAGATCTCCTCCTCCATACCCCAGATGGAGAGGACGAACCCCCGTTCGGGGCCCTGTCGCCCTTTCCAGGAGACCTCCACCGGGAGGCTTCTTCCCAGGGTCATGTTGTAAAGGTGTATCCGCCTTGACCGGTCACGATCCCCGTCGAAGGCCATTCGGGCAAGGAGAAGATCCATTGCATCCATGGTCAGGACCCCGGCGGGCACGGTCTGGATCTCGGTGCGCTCACTTCCCCCGAGGCTCTCGGTCTTTCGGTACCGGTTCATCCCCTCCCTGACCCATCGGGTCTTCCACCTCTGTCCCCCGAAATCGATGGTACTGGCAGAGGCCAGCAACTCCAGGCTCTCCTCCTCGAGGTAGGATGTCTGGTCGGTGTGGATGGTGAAACGGTCACCCCGGAATGAAAGGTTCAGTTCGGTCCTCTCGACCACCTCGATGGCCCTGACGCTGCTGTCCCACAGTCCCCTGCGCTGTTCAGCCCGATGGGTCCCCACCCGCTGTCCCCCACCCGAGTAGATGCCCAGAGTCCTGGCAACACCCTCATCGGATCCCCCGAAGCGGGATGCCGGGTCGGTGGTGACTGTTCCCTGATCACGACACCCGGGCAGGAGAACCAGTGCCAGGGCCACCGTCAGAGATAGTAGTCCTGAAGAGCCTTGACGTCCCAATCTTTCCTCTTTAAGGCCTCTATGCCAAGGACCGCCGCCTTGGCCCCGGGGACAGTGGTAAAATAGGCCACGCTCATATCAACCGATGACCGGCGGATGGTGTAGGAGTCCCCGATAGCCTCCACCCCCTCAACTGTGTTGATAACGAGCTGGACCTCGCCGTTGATGATGGAGTCCACTACATGGGGACGCCCCTCCCGGACCTTGTTGACGACGCCGGCCGGAATTCCACGGTTCACAAGGTGGTCCCGCGTACCCCTCGTGGCGATGATCTTAAAGCCCATGGCAACCAGACTCTCCGCCAGAGGAAGAACCGCCTCCTTGTCCCCGTCCTTGATGGAGAGGAGGGCTGCACCTTCGACGGGGATCCTCATGCCGGCGGCCAATTGGGCCTTGGCGAAAGCCAGCGGAAACGTCCGGTCGATGCCCATGACCTCCCCGGTGGATTTCATCTCCGGGCCGAGGAGACAGTCCACACCGGGGAACTTGATGAACGGGAAGACCGCCTCCTTTACGGAGATGTGACGGGGTATGACCTCCTCGGTGAACCCGAGGTCCGCCAGGGACATCCCCACCATGACCTTTGCCGCGAGTCGGGCCAGAGGAACGCCGATGGCCTTGCTGACGAAGGGAATTGTCCGGGAGGCCCTCGGGTTGACCTCGAGGATGAGAACCTCCCCGTTCCTCACGGCGTATTGAACGTTCATCAGGCCGCGTACCTCCAGCGCCTCACCCAGAAGCCTCGTCTGGCGGCCGATTTCCGCCACCAACTCGGGGCCAAGGGAGATCGCCGGCAGGCTGCAGGCGGAATCTCCTGAATGGACACCAGCTTCCTCGATGTGCTCCATAACACCGCCGATCACCACTCTTTCGCCGTCACCTATGGCATCGACATCCACCTCGATCGCGCCGTCGACGAACTTGTCGATGAGGACCGGATGCTCAGGGGATACCGATACCGCCTCCGTCATGTATCGCTTCAGGCTCGCCTCGTCGTAGACGATCTCCATGGCTCTCCCCCCCAGGACGTAGGAGGGTCTCACCACGACGGGATAGCCGATTTGAAAGGCCACCTTCTTCGCCTCCTCAAACGAGGTGGCCACCCCGTTGGGAGGCTGCTTGAGGCCAAGCCGATGGAGAAGCTCCTTGAAACGCTCTCTGTCCTCGGCGAGGTCGATCTTCTCCGGACTGGTGCCGATGATGGGAACCCCTGCAGCCTCGAGGTCAAGTGCCAGTTTGAGGGGTGTCTGACCGCCAAACTGGACGATGACCCCATCCGGTTTCTCGACATCGACGATATTGAGAACGTGCTCGAGGGTCAGGGGTTCGAAATAAAGCCTGTCGGAAGCGTCGTAATCGGTGCTGACGGTCTCCGGATTGCAGTTGACCATGATGGTCTCGTAACCCTCCTCACTGAGGGCGAAGAGACCGTGGACGCAGCAGTAGTCGAATTCAATGCCCTGCCCTATCCGGTTCGGACCGCCCCCCAGGATAATGATCTTGCGGCGGTCGGTGGGTCTAGCCTCGTCTTCCATCTCGTAGGTGGAGTAGAGGTAGGGGGTGTAGGCTTCGAACTCCGCCCCGCAGGTGTCCACAGTCTTGAAAACAGCGAGGATGCCCGAGGCGGCCCTTCTCTCTTTCAGGCGTTCGATGTCCGCGCCGGTGAGGTCGGACAGCCTGATGTCCGAGAATCCAGCCTGCTTGGCCACCAGGAGGTCCTCGTCACTCAGATCCTCAAGGGTCTTGCCGGTGAACCAGTCCTCGGCCTGAATGATCTGGCTTATCTGGTCCAGGAACCAGGGATCGATGGCCGTCAGCCTGTGGATCTCCTCGAAGGGGAACTCCCTCCGAAAGGCCTCGGCGAGAACCCACAGCCTCTCCCAGTTCGGTATCTTCAGCCCCTGCCTGATCTCGTCATCGGTGGCTTCCGATCTGGGTTCGAAGCCGGCCGAATCCACCTCCAGGGAGGACAAGGCCTTTCCGATGGCCTCCTTGAACGTCCGGCCGATGGCCATGGCTTCGCCCACTGATTTCATCTGGGTGGTGAGAACCTGGTCGGCACGGGGAAATTTCTCGAAGGCGAACCGCGGAACCTTGACCACGACGTAGTCTATGGTGGGCTCGAAACAGGCGGGCGTCTCCTTGGTTATATCGTTGGTGATCTCATCCAGGGTGTATCCCACGGCCAATTTCGCCGCGATCTTTGCGATGGGGAACCCTGTGGCCTTCGAGGCCAGCGCACTGGATCTTGACACTCTGGGATTCATCTCGATGACGACCATCCTGCCCGATCCAGGGTCCACTCCGAACTGGATGTTGCATCCGCCGGTGTCCACCCCGATCTCCCGGATGATCTTGAGAGACGCGTCCCTCATCTCCTGGTATTCACGGTCGGTGAGGGTCATGGCCGGAGCCACGGTGATGGAGTCTCCCGTGTGGATCCCCATGGGATCGAAGTTCTCGATGGGACAGACGATGACCACATTGTCCTTCCGGTCACGCATGACCTCGAGTTCGAACTCCTTCCACCCGAGGATGCTCTCTTCGATGAGGACCTCGCCGGTCGGTGACAGATCCAGGCCCCACTTCACGTGGCGTTCATACTCCTCGAGATTGAAGGCGACGTTGCCGCCCGTACCGCCGAGGGTGAACGACGGCCGGATGATGGCCGGAAGACCGACGAGCCCCAGGAACCGCTGGGCCTCGGTGAAGGATCTCGCATAGCCGCTCCTGGGAAGATCGAGCCCGATCCTCTCCATGGCCACCTTGAACCGGTCTCTGTCTTCAGCCTTCTCGATGGCATTCCTGTCGGCCCCGATCATCTCGACTCCGTACCGGTCAAGAACCCCCCTTTCGGAAAGGGCTATCGCCAGGTTCAGGGCCGTCTGGCCTCCCAGGGTGGGAAGAACGGCCTGGGGCCTCTCCTTTTCGATGATCCTCTCAACGAATTCCGGGAGCAGCGGCTCAACGTAGGTCCTGTGGGCATACTCGGGATCGGTCATGATAGTGGCAGGGTTGCTGTTCACCAGAACGACCTCGAAACCGTCCTCCCTCAGGACCTTGCAGGCCTGCGTACCGGAGTAGTCGAATTCGCACGCCTGGCCGATGACTATGGGTCCGGACCCGATGAGGAGGATCTTCTCTATATCGTCACGTCGAGGCAAAGGAGACTCCTTGGGACGGAGCGGAGAACAGAGACCTCAGAACGAAGGGCAACCGGGGAACGCATCCTCGCCGAGTCTTCGCTCATCCGCCCCGGCTCTTCGTCCCGTGTTCATCCATCAGGTCGATAAACCTCTGGAAGAGATAGTGAGAATCGCGGGGGCCCGGCGAAGCTTCAGGGTGATACTGGACCGAGAAAGCCGGGATCTCGGTGTGTCGGATTCCCTCCACCGTCCGGTCGTTCAAATTGACATGGGTCACCGCCACTCTCTGCCCCGCCGCCAGCAGGGAATCAGGATCGACCACGAATCCGTGGTTCTGGCTGGTGATCTCCACCTTTCCCGTCTCGAGGTCCATGACGGGGTGATTGCCCCCGTGATGGCCGAATGTAAGCTTGTACGTCCTGCCGCCGAGGGCCAGGCCGAGGATCTGGTGCCCCAGGCAGATACCGAAGACGGGCAGCCTGCCCAGCAGTTCCCTGACCGTCTTCACTGCGTACCGAACCGGATCGGGATCTCCGGGACCGTTGGACAGGAACAGACCGTGAGGTCCCAGTTCCATGATCCTCTCCGGTGCCGTACCGGCCGGCACCACCGTCACCCTGCAGCCCATGCCGGCCAGCTCCCGCAGGATATTTCTCTTGATGCCGAAATCCATGGCGACGACGTGCCGGCTCATCACGGTGGGACGGAATCCGAGAACCGGATGGTAGGGACCTTCCTCCCATCCATACTCACCATCGGGAGTGACTTCGGCAACGAGGTCCTTCCCCTCCATGGAGCCCCAGGCCCGGGCCCGGGCGACGAGCTCATCGGGATCCGTCTCTCCGATCCCGATCACCCCCCCCTGGGCGCCCTTGTCCCTGATATGCCGGGTGAGCGCCCTGGTATCGATCCCCTCGATCCCCGTGATGCCGTTTCTGGCAAGGTATTCCTCCATCCCCTCCTCGGCGCGCCAGCTGCTGGTGATGATGGAGCTTTCCCGGACGACGAACCCGGCAACCCAGGGCCTGGAGGATTCACCGTCGAAAGGGTTGACGCCCGTATTTCCAATCTGAACCGGAGTCATCACCACGATCTGGCGGTGGTAGGACGGATCCGTGAGCACCTCCTGATACCCCGTCATGCAGGTGTTGAACACGACCTCTCCCGTCGCCGGTCCCCTGGCCCCGAATCCCCAGCCGCGGAAGAGCGTCCCGTCGGCCAGAGCCAGCGTGGCCCTGGGTTTGTTTTCCTTGAGGATCTGGGAAAGACTGAGCAATTTGAACTCCAGTGTTCAGGACCCGGTATTCGGCATTCCGCAGGGTCTTTACTGATTCCCCCTAAGGGCGTTACGAAGGAATTTTTCCTGAATACTGACTACTGTCTTCTGAATTCCTATTTACCTGTGATCCCCTTCTCCCTGGTGTAGACCAGTCTTCCATCCACGAAGGTGGCGGTCACCTGGCCTCTCACCTCCATACCGGCAAAGGGCGAGTTTCTGCCCCGGGAGAGGAATTCTTCCGGGTTCACCCTCCATTGGGCATCCAGGTCGGCGATGACGACGTCGGCAGGCTCTCCCACCCCGAGGGATCCGCCCCGGATCCCCGTGACAGCGGCCGGGGCATCGGTCCACTTGGAGACAGCCTGCAGGATGGGAATGCGCCCCCCGTGGACGAGGCCCATTGTCAGAGCGAAGGCCGTCTCCAGGCCTGAGATCCCGAATGCCGCCAGGTCGAATTCCACCTGCTTCTCATCGGCGTGGTGGGGCGCGTGGTCGGTGGCGATGACGTCAATGGCCCCGTCGGCCAGCCCCTCGATGATCGCTTCCACGTCCTCCGCGGTCCTCAGGGGCGGCTTTACCTTTGCGTTGGTGTCATAGCCGATGACGGCCTCGTGATCGAGGGTGAAGTAGTGGGGACACGTCTCAGCGGTCACGGCGAGACCTTCAGCCTTCGCCCGCCTTACGAGCCCCACCACCATGGCCGTGCTCACATGAGCGATGTGGATCCGTCCGCCGAACTCCTTTATCAGGGCGATGTTCCGGGCCACCTCGGAAAAGGCCGCCGAGGCGGGTATCCCCTCCAGCCCCAACATGGTGGAAACGTACCCCTCGTGCATCACACCGTCCCCGGCGATGGTCAGGTCCTCCGCGTGATCGATCACCAGAAGTCCGTATATGCCGGCATAGGCAATGGCCCTCCTCATGATCTCGCCGCTGGGCACCGGCCTGCCGTCATCGGAGACCGCGATACACCCCGATGCGGCCAATTCACCCATTTCCGACAGGGATTCGCCCCTCATACCCTTGGTCAGGCATCCCACCGGGTAGACCTTCGCCAGGCCTGCCTCGTGCGCCCTTTCCAGGATATGGGTGGTCACTGAGGCACAATCGTTGACGGGGTCGGTGTTGGCCATGCACATCAGGGAGGTGATCCCTCCCTTGACGGCCGCGGCACAGCCTGTGGCGACGGTTTCCTTGTATTCGTAGCCCGGTTCCCTGAGGTGGCAGTGCATGTCGATAAAGCCGGGCATTACCGCCAGGCCCGAAGCGTCGAAGACGTCCCCCCCATCCCGATCCTTCATGTCTTTTTCGAGCCGGGCGATGCGACCGTCCTCGATGAGCAGATCCAGGATCTCGTCTCTGCCGCTGGCGGGGTCGAGGATCCTGCCGCCTTTAATCAGTCGTTTCATCGCTCCCTCCAGTCAGCAGGTACAGGACCGCCATCCTCACCGCCACACCGTTTTCCACCTGATCCAGGATCACGCTTTCGGGACCGTCCGCGATATCCGAGGAGATCTCGACGCCTCGGTTGATCGGCCCCGGATGCATGACGAGGGCATCCGGTCTGGCCAGCCGGAGTCTCTCCCGGTTGAGCCCGAAGAAGCGGGCATACTCCCTCAAGGTGGGAATAAGGGACCCGCTCCTCCTCTCGAGTTGGATCCTGAGCATGATGATCACGTCCGCTCCCTCGAGGGCGTGCTCGAAGCTGTCCGCCACCCTGACGCCCAGCCGCTCTATGCCGGTGGGGATCATGGTCGACGGTCCGCTGACGAAGACCTCCGCCCCCATGGTTGTAAAACCCGAGATATCCGACCGGGCAACACGGCTGTGGGCGATGTCGCCGATGATGGACACTTTCAGGCCGTCCAGCCTCCCCTTTCGTTCCCGAACGGTGAACAGGTCCAGGAGGCCCTGGGTGGGGTGTTGATGGCATCCGTCACCGGCGTTGACCACCGAGCAGTCGAGGTTCCGGGCCAGGATCTCCGGAGCTCCCGAGAACCTGTGACGGATGACCACCACATCGGGAGCCATGGAATCGAGATTTTTGGCTGTGTCCAGGAGTGTCTCGCCCTTGGCGGTGCTGCTGGCGGAGGCCGTGAAATTCACTGCGTCCGCCGAGAGCCTCTTGGCGGCGATCTCAAAGGATGTCCGGGTCCGGGTACTCGGTTCAAAGAACAGATTCACCACCGTTTTCCCGCGAAGAGTGGGGACCTTCTTGATCTTTCGGGTGGAGATCTCCTTCATGCCCTCCGCCGTGTCCAGGATCCGCCTGATATCCTCGGCGGAGGTGGTATCGAGGTCCAGAAGGTGACGGTTGTTACCGATCATGAGCGTTCCTCCAGAACAGCCCAAAATCCAGAGTCCGAGGTCAAAAACAGACCGCCGATGACTATTCGCAAGAAGGGTGTTTTTGGATTTTGGACCTTGGATTTCGGATCCTTATACTTCCCCCTCGGTGATGTACACCTTGTCCTCATCGTGCCCCATCTCGCTCAGCAGAACGTGGATCTCCTCGTGTCTGCCCGTCGGGATATTGCGGCCGACGAAGTCCGCCCTGACCGGAAGTTCCCGGTGCCCGCGGTCCACCAGGACCGCCAGCTGGACCTTGGATGGCCTTCCGTGGTCCATCAGGGCATCCAGGGCAGCCCGGATGGTCCTGCCTGTGAAGAGCACATCGTCGATGAGAACCACTGTCTTTCCGTCGATATTGGACGGGAGATCGGTGTGTTTCGGCAGCGGCTTTGGCCTTTTTGAGATATCGTCACGGTAGAAGGTGATATCAAGGCTGCCCGCGGGAACGGAGACACCCTCCGCCTCCTCGATCAGAGCCTTGATCCGTCTGGCCAGCACCGGTCCCGGTGTGGGTATGCCGATGAGAATGAGATCTGACGCCCCTTTGTTCTTCTCCAGGATCTCGTGGGCGATTCTCCTCACCGCGCGATCGATATCGCCCTGCTCGAGGATCTCTCTTTGCCTTCTTCCCTTCATGTCGTCACCCTCTGATTGATCGGCCGGTCCGGGTGGCCCCGTTTTTACGGTCTGGGGACCGGCACCATGGAACCGGCAACCATCTTCCCCCGAGTCATGCGTAAGGGATCACCGGCAAACCACCCCACCCGACAGAGCAAAAAAAAGCCCCCCCGCTTCAGAACGGTGGGGCCTGCACTCGTCATTTTCGGCACATCTTTCACTGCGGTTCCCTTTCTAATCTCACGGAATTAGATTAAAGGGTCAAGATCCGGATACCTTTATTACCCTTCCCCGTATTGTTGTCAACCCCCCTTGAGATTCGCGAGGGAAATCAACAGCTTGAGCGGGGGAAAAAGTAAAGGGGACCTCCGGTCGGCAGAGGGAGTCCTAACGGCTGCACCGCCGCTGGCCGGAAGGCATCGCAGAACCCACTCAGAATCTGCCCCGGAGCTTGGACGGGATGACCCTCACGAAACGGGGATTGAAATTCCAGGTGTGGGTGTAGAGGCCGAAGGGAAGGACGACCACAACCCTGTACTTGGCCTCCACCAGCACCTGGCCCCTCTCGAGGTCCCTGATCACAGTGAGGTTTCTCTCGTCGATGGGGATCTTGTACCCCCGGGCAGATTCCAGGAGCCTCCTCGTTGTTCGCTCAGCCGTTCCGTCCACGACAAGGGCCCTGGCCTGATTGTCCATCTCCTCCACGAACATCTGGTTGCGCAGCCACGGAGTCCCCAGCTTGACACCGGAGACGATCAGATAGCCGGCGACGAGGAGGAGGAGAAGGTTCTTCAGCCGCTGCTTGTTCATGGGGATTTATTAGCAGAAAAGGAGGAAAGGGAAAAGGGGTTTGAGAGGGTGGAAAGTTCTGGTTAAAGGCTGAAAGAGAGCATTCCCCAGGCACCCTGAAGGCAGGTTTCCCCTCCGCGGCTTCCCGGGACAGGATTTGGAGCCAGCCCCGGCATGAACCTGCGGCCGGGGAGGCGCGGAACGTCGGACCTACCTCACGACGTCTCCGATACGGGAGAACCTCGGCCACTTCCTCGCCCTGTCCCACGACCAGTAGATCACCATGGCCTTTCCCTTGACCTCGGAAATATCCACGAAGCCCCAGAATCGGCTGTCGTTGCTGTTGTCCCTGTTGTCACCCATCACGAATATTTTCCCTTCGGGCACCGTGACCGGGCCGAAATCGTCCCTTCCCTTGAGGAGGGAAGAACCGCCTTCGCTGAGGAAGACCGCATGCTCATCGGGGACCTTTTCCCCGTTGACGTAGAGGGTCTTTTCCTTGATCTGGAGCGTGTCACCGCCCACCGCGACGCATCGCTTGATGAAATCCATTTTCTTGTTCTTGGGGTACTTGAAGACGACGACATCCCCCTGATCGGGCGTCCTCAGGGCCAGGACCTTGTTGTCCGTATAGGGGACGGTGAAACCGTAGAGGAACTTGTTGACGAGGATGTGGTCTCCGACAAGAAGGGTCGGGACCATGGACGGCGACGGGATCTTGAAGGCCTGGACGACGAAAGTCCTTATGAACAGGGCCAGAACGAGGGCGAGAATGATCGCCTCGAGATACTCCCAGAGTTTGCCCCTCGGCCACAACCTTCTCATCGAAAGGGGCCCTCCTCCCTGCTGCTGCGGAGCTGCCTTGTCCCGGTCCACCGACACTTTTCCTCCTTGGTCATGAATCGATCCTGATCATCCGGTTCCAGGTTCCAGGAGTCATTTGCCCGGTCTCACTGATGACAACAGCCTGGCACCTGGAACTTGGAACGGGGGACTTATCTCCAGGTCCAATTATTCCACCTTCAGGATGGCCATGAAGGCGTCCTGGGGGATCTGGACCCTGCCGATGCTCTTCATCCTCTTTTTGCCCTCTTTCTGCTTCTCCAGGAGTTTCCGCTTCCGCGTTACATCCCCCCCGTAGCATTTGGCCAGGACGTTCTTCCTGATAGGTTTGACTGTTTCCCGGGCGATGATCCGGCTTCCGATGGATGCCTGGATCACGACCTCGAACATCTGGCGGGGGATCAGTTCCTTCATCCTCCCGGCGAGGTCCCGCCCCCTGTGGTAGGCTCTTTCCTTGGGAACGATGACGGAAAGAGCATCCACCGCCTCCCCGTTCACCCTGATGTCCAATTTGACCAGGTCTCCGACCTTGTAGCCTATGGGATCGTAATCCAGGGAAGCGTATCCCCGGCTGAGGCTCTTGAGTCTATCATAAAAATCATAGATGACCTCGGACAGTGGGATATCATACTCGAGAATGACCCTCCTGTCCTCAAGGTAATTCATTGCCCGCTGCTCCCCCCTGCGTTCGGTGAGCAGTGCCAGGATGCCCCCGAGATAATTATCCGGGAGCATGATCGTTCCTCGGACGTGGGGTTCGTGGATCTCCTCCACCTCCCCGGCAGACGGCATCTTGGCCGGGTTGTCCACCTCTACCCACCGCCCGTCCCTGGTCATGACCCGGTAGACGACCGTGGGGGCAGTGGTCACGAGGTCGAGCTCGAAATGCCTCTCCAGCCGCTCCTGCACGATCTCCATGTGCAGCATCCCCAGGAAGCCGCAGCGGAAACCGAAACCGAGGGCCACGGATGTCTCGGGCTCGAAGACCAGGGAGGAATCGTTAAGCTGCAGTTTTCCCAGAGCCTCTCTCAGGGCGGCAAAGTCCTCGCTTGCGGCAGGATACATTCCGGCAAAGACCATGGGCCTCATCCGTCTGAACCCGGGCAGAGGGTCACTGGCCGGACGCGCCTTATGGGTGACCGTGTCACCGACCTGCACTTTTTTCAGGTCCTTGATGCCGGGGACGATGTAGCCCACCTCGCCGGCGGCCAGGGATTTGACGGTCCTGGCGGCAGGCACGAAAACGCCGATGTCACCCAATTCATAGTCCCCCCCCTGAACCATCAACCGGATGCCGGACCGCGATGTCATGGCCCCCTGAAATACCCTCACAAGGGCCACGACGCCCACGTAATTGTCATACCATGAGTCTACGATGAGGGCCCTCAGCGGCTCGTCCACATCTCCCGCCGGCGGGGGGATCCTCGACACGATCGCCTCCAGCAGGTCCACCATCCCGGTCCCTTCCTTCGCACTGATCTCCAGGACATCAGCCGGATCGATACCGAGCAGGGTGCTCAACTCCTCCTTGGCCCTGTCCGGCTCGGCACCGGGCAGGTCGATCTTGTTGATAACGGGTATGATAGTCAGATCCTGTTCTACGGCCAGATATGCGTTCGCTATCGTCTGGGCCTCGACCCCCTGGGCCGCATCCACCACGAGAAGCGCCCCTTCACAGGCGGCCAGGGATCTGGAGACCTCATAGGAAAAGTCGACATGCCCCGGCGTATCGATGAGATTGAGCTGGTATTCCCTTCCCCCCGAGTCACGGTAGGTTATGCGGGCCGTCTGAGCCTTGATGGTGATTCCCCTCTCCCTCTCGATATCCATGGAATCCAGCACCTGGCCGGTCATCTCTCTCCCGGTGACCGCTCCGGTCATCTCCAGGATCCTGTCGGCCAGGGTGGACTTGCCGTGATCAATGTGGGCTATTATGGAAAAGTTCCTGATGTGGTCCTGTTTGGATGTCATGACGTGGCCGCAAGGGGATGGGGATGTCTTTTCCCTGTCACCGCACGGGGGCTCAAAGGTGATCCCTCGATCTGGCGAAAATCCGCTCCCAGCGCTCTCCCTCTCCCCCCGAATCAATGATTTCCTGCAGACGGCTCCTCAGCTCAGCCCGTTCATCCTCCGGGATATCCCCGCTCTCTATCGAATCCAGGATCCTTTCCGCCTCGGAGACAGGATCGCGAAGGGGTCCCGCGGCAAACATCCTGAAGGGCCTGGCCGGATCACCCATGAGGATGCCGACCAGCAGGTAGACCACGAACAGGCCGAAGGCCAGTGCGAAGGGCGCTAGAATATAGAATAAGGGGCCTTTCATGTCAATGCGTATTGGAAACCCCGGTTGGCGGCCGACCTCTGGACCCTTTAATTAGCAAGCCGGAAGACCAGTCGCCAGTCCGTCCGGCTCAGGTTCCTGAGCCTTGACACGCCCAGTTCCCAGCAGTCGGCCAGATAGGTTACTGTGTGTCGCTCGTCGGAGGTGCGATCGGTGTCAAGGTCGAACTGGGCGCTGCCTTCGAACTCGAAAGCTTTCAGGGTATAGCGGTACGACCCGGACAGAATCAGCGGTTTATCCTCTCTGGACTCCCACTCGACCTCGAGTTCCGCTGCGTCGGAATTGAAACCGGCACCCGCGGTCCAGCCTTCCCACCGGCCTTCCACACCGGCCTGAAGGGGCAGAACCAGGCCAAATTCAGCATCGCGGTTGACGGTGGCTTCGAGATACCAGGGATCCTTCTTCAGGAGTGTCCTCCCGAAACCCATGGCTTTGTCCATCTTGGAGTCCGACCAGCCCGATGCCAGCAGCTCCCAGGAATAGGAAGGACCGATGACCAGACTTCGGAAACGCCCCGACACAAGCGCATGCTCCCGGCCGTTGTCCCTGCTGTCCCTTGGCGCCGACTCGTTGTAGGTGAAGGGGGTGGAACGGACTCCGGCAAGGGACATTTCCAGCCGGTGCAGTCCCCATGATGCCCTTTTGGACAGCGAGATCCTCTCTTCCAGGGCGAGGAGGGAGAAGGAATCCTCCACTGTCCCTTCGCCGTCATGCGAGCCTTGCCATTGAGCCCACAATCTTCCCGACAGCGGCCCGGGTCCCGCCAGGCCGAGGGACAGTCCCTGGTTGACGAGGAGGCGCTCACCACCGATGTCGAATTCGGTGTATTCCAGGCCCGCTTGAACATCCAGGGATCCCACTTTGTACCATCCCAGACCCGCTCCCGCCTCCAGCCTATCCAGGACCGCGAGGCTTCCGGCGTTCCCGGCATCCGGAACCAGGCTCGCCATGCCCACCCTGATACCGGCTCGGTCCCAGTCGCCCTCGACGAAAAGGTGGCGGTCCACAGCACCTGGATTCCTGTCCTGGAAACTGTCGCCGAAATCAACCGGTGCATCCGGATTCCCGGCATCGTACCATCGGCCCCGGGTCCACACGCCCGTCACGGTTCTCATGGCATGGGTGGCGGAGGCATACCAGCGGTCCAGCCCCCTGTCCTCCCGATCACCTATGGAGAATCCAGACCATTCTCCTCCGCCGCCCCATGGAAGATCATAGCGGAACTCGCCCTGCAGGCCCGTTTCATCCCTGGTAAAGGTTCGGGGGGTGATGGTCAGGTCTGCGGCATCGCCCAGGGTGATGTAAACGGGCAGCGAGACCTCAAGGCCGGACCGCTCGGTGTAGCTCAATTCAGGGAGAAGAAGTCCCGACTGTCTCTCGGTCTTGACCGGGAAAAACAGATAGGGGCTGTAGAAAACAGGAATGCCGGCGATTCTGAAGGCGGCGTGCCTGGCGGTTACATACCCCTCCTTCCGGATCTTCAGCCTGGAGGCGGTAAAGGACCAGTCAGGGCAATCACCGGGACAGGAGGTGAATTCGCCTTTCCTCACCTCCAATTCATCGGGGCCCAGTCGCGTTATCACTTCGCCGATGATCCGAATGCCGCTCTCCTCGATGAAGAATTCACCGCCGCTCACGGCCCCGGCCAGGGTGTTCAGATCCAGTTCCAGGGATTTTCCCGTAAACAGACCTCCCTTTACCTCGGACATTTCAACGTTTCCCACCAGCCTGATCCGGGCTGTCCCGGGGTCGTAATACAATCGATCAGCCCTGGCGGAAAAGGTCTGTCCCTCGACAGTCACCCCTCCCTCCGCCTCCAGGGTGCCGTCGGGGTAGGCGAGCATCTTTTCGGCCTCGATGTTGACATCCCCCGCTCCCGCCCTGACTTCACCGGACAGGAAGCAGAGCATGGCCGTCGTCACAAGGGAAAGAAGCCTCAACCGCAAACTTACTGCCTTCAAGCGTCCGCACCCATCTTCCATGATCCCAGAACAGCAGCAGCGAGAAATATCGAGCCGGCCACGATGACCGTGCCCCGGCGCCCGGCCTTTTCGACGGCCTTGCGCAGCCCTGAGGATATGCCGGTTTCCGCCACTACATCCAGCCCGCTTTCCCGGAAGGCGGCCACCAGGTCATCCAGGGACATGGCTCTGTCATGATCGAGAGGAACCGCCACCACCCCGCCTGTCGGACGGGGGATCTGACGGATCATCCCGGGCACATCCTTATCACTCAGGGCTGAAAAAAGCCAGATCACCTCGGATGGGACCAGATCGAGGGATTCGACAAGGGCTTTCATTGCCGCAGGATTGTGGGCTGAATCGACGACGAGTTTGACCGGACCTCCTATCACCTGGAACCTGCCCGGCCACTGGACGGCTTCTATGCCACGCCTGACGGCCTCCGCCGCGACCTGGAATCCCTTTTCCCTAAGAATGCCCACACTGGCCAGGGCACACGCTGCGTTGGCCACCTGAAATTGCCCCTTCAGGCCGGGACGCAGCCCGTCGATCGCCCATCCCGGCGCCTTGAAACAAAGACCTTGAGGCCCTCTCGTCATGAGAAAATCACGGCCTGCAACAAGGGCGTCGGCCCCCATTTCGGCTGCCTTCTCGAGGAGGGTGTCCAGACCGGTCCCCTCCCCGGCGCCCAGGACAGCCGGCCGTCCCGGTCTCATAATGCATGCCTTTTCCCCCGCGACCTCCTCCACGGTTCGACCAAGCCATTCACTGTGATCCATATCCACATTCGTGATGACCGACAGGATGGGATCGGTGGCATTGGTCGCGTCCCAGCGCCCCCCCAGGCCCACTTCCAGGATGGCCATATCGACATGCTGCCGGGCGAAATGGACCAGGGCCATGGCCGTGGCGAATTCAAAATAGGACAGGGAGATTCCGGTCTCTATGACCGCCTCAACAAGCCGGGGGAGATCCTTCCTCGTCAGGAGGTCGTCACCGATCCTTATCCTCTCCCGGAAGCTGAAAAGATGAGGTGAGGTGTAGAGCCCGACCCGATACCCGGCGGCCGTGAGCACGGACCCCAGGAAAGAGGATGTCGAACCCTTTCCGTTCGTCCCCCCGACAAGCAGGTGAGGAAAGGACCGATGGGGTTGTCCGAGGGCATCCAGAGCCTGCCGGATCCGGGTAAGCCCGGGAAGTATGCGCACCTCGACCAGGCCGGAGAGATAGTCAACGGCCTCCTGATAGGTCATTGCCTGGTGAAGGCGTCAAGCAGGAAGGCGATAGTGTTCTTGAGTTCTTTGCGGTTGACGATGCGGTCGACCATACCGTGCTCGAGGAGGAACTCGGATCTCTGAAAACCCTCGGGGAGTTCCTGCCTGATAGTCTGTTCGATGACCCTGGGGCCGGCGAAACCGATCAGGGCCTTGGGTTCGGCCAGGATAACGTCGCCGAGCATGGCGAAGCTGGCGGTGACCCCGCCGGTCGTGGGGTCGGTGAGCACCGATATAAAAGGCAGATGAAGTCGCCGGAGCTTGGCCAGGGCCGCGCTCGTTTTGGCCATCTGCATAAGGGACAGAGCTCCCTCCTGCATCCTGGCGCCCCCTGATGAGGAGACGATAACAAGGCCGCACCTGTCCTGGATCGCCCTCTCGATGGCTCTGGCGACCTTCTCCCCGACCACCGATCCCATGCTGCCCCCCATAAAGAAGAAATCGAATACGGAGAGGATGGTCCTCTTTCCCTCGATGGTGCAGGATCCGGATACCACCGCCTCGGTGAGCCCCGTCTTCTTCTTGGATGTCCTGATGCGGTCAAAATATTTCTGGGAATCCCTGAACTGGAGAGGATCGAGGCTCTCGATGCTCGAATCGAATTCCTCAAAGGATCCGGCATCAACGAGCAGATCGATCCTCTCGCGGGCCGTTATCCTGAAGTGATAATCGCATTTGGGACAGACTTTCAGATTCCGCTCGATCTCCCTGCTGTAGACGATCTCACCACAGTTGTTGCACTTGATCCACAGCCCTTCGGGGACCGACACCTTGCGGCGGTCCGACCGCTCTGGCCGGGAAGACCTTCTTCGGAACCAGGACACCATGAACGGGACCTTATTTGACCTTCGGCAGGTTCTTGAGGGACTCGGCGATCTTCTCCTCGGGATAGGTGTAGTCCTCGAGATCACCAGCCAGAAAGGCGTCGTAAGCCGCCATATCGAAGTGACCATGTCCGCTGAGGTTGAACACGATGACGCCTTCCTTGCCCTCCTCCTTGAAGCGGATGGCTTCTTCGAAGGTCGCCTTCACCGCATGGGCTGACTCGGGCGCCGGTATGATCCCTTCCGCCCTGGCAAAGGTCAGAGCCGCGCTGAAAACGGGGTTCTGAGTATAGGCCACAGCATCGACGATCCCGTCACGATGCAGGACGCTCACCAGAGGGGATTCGCCGTGGTACCTCAGACCTCCCGCGTGGATCCCGGGGGGAATGAAATCGTGACCGAGGGTGTACATCGGCATGAGCGGCGTCATCTGGGCCGTGTCCCCGAAATCGTAGGCGAACTCTCCCTTCGTCAGGGTCGGACAGGATGTGGGTTCGACGGCCAGAAACCTGATCTTTTCGCCGGCCAACTTCTCCGGCAGGAACGGGAAGACGAGGCCGGCGAAGTTGCTGCCGCCGCCGCAGCACCCGATGAGCACGTCGGGTTTCTCGCCCACCTTCTTGAGCTGTTCTTTGACCTCCAGCCCGATTATGGTCTGATGGAGAAGAACGTGGTTCAGAACGCTGCCGAGGGAATATTTCGTGTCCTCCCTTGTGGCCGCGTCCTCGACGGCCTCACTTATGGCGATGCCCAGGCTTCCCGGGGAATCGGGGTCCTTCTCGAGAATGCCCCGTCCGGCGTTTGTTTTGTCACTGGGGCTGGGAATGACCTCGCTGCCCCAAACCTGCATCATGGACCGGCGGTAAGGCTTCTGATGATAGCTCACCTTGACCATGTAAACGGTGCATTCAAGGTCGAAGAACTGGCAGGCCAGGGACAGGGCACTGCCCCACTGGCCGGCCCCCGTCTCGGTGGCGAGGCGCCTGACCCCTTCCCTCTTGTTATAGTAGGCCTGGGCGATGGAGGTGTTGGGCTTGTGACTGCCGGCCGGGCTGCCGCCCTCATATTTGTAGTAGATCCTTGCCGGCGTATCGAGGACCTCCTCCAGATGATAGGCACGATAGAGGGGAGAGGGACGCCACAGCCTGTAGATGTCGAGAATGTCCTCGGGGATCGAGATCCATCTCTCCTGGGAAACCTCCTGTTCGATAAGGCCCATGGGGAATATGGGGGCCAGATCTTCCGGCCCGATGGGCTGGCCGGTCCCCGGGTTGAGGGGGGGATCGGGAG
The DNA here is from genome assembly GCA_020350725.1 of bacterium. GTDB lineage: Bacteria > BMS3Abin14 > BMS3Abin14 > BMS3Abin14 > BMS3Abin14. The sequence continues at coordinate 407,330 of CP070719.1, read as the reverse complement.
GAGTCGGCATATCAGGCAGGATATTGTACCAAGCCTTAGGCATCTCCTTCTCATCCAGGTGGATCTTCTTGGCTATCATTTCCCTCTCCTTTTCATCTTATGGGGCGATTTCCCCCTCGGACCCGATATCTGCCGGATTCGCATCCTGCACCGTCAGCCAGATCCGCCCGATCAGTGGATGGTTGTTGCCGGCTTTTGAATCCTGAAATATAGCAATTTTAGGAACGTAAAGGAATACTTCCTGATCAGCAATTCGATGCTGCGATCTGCAAGGTCGTTCCGGTTTTTACGTTTCAGGTTCCCGCTGAAAACCGGGAACCGGCAACTGGATACGGTAAAGTGTAAACCGGCAACTGCAGGCTATTCCTCCCCTCGCCCTGTTCCCTTGCGGAGGGTCTGGGCAACGATACGGGCCGCCTCACCAGGGTCCAGGGACGGCTCTCCGATGTCAATGCCGCACCGAAGAAGCTCCACCTGCACCCGAACATGCGAGGGGTAAAAGTCCAGAGCCAGGGAGGGGTCCGGTGAGAAGAGCACCCTCGACGGGGCACCGCACCCCCTGATCCTTCCCTCCCCGAGTGTTGCAAGGAGATCCACACCCTCCATCTGTTCCGGAACCCGATGGGTGGCAAGGAGAACGGTCGACCCCGTGCGGGTGATATACTCTCCCACCCTGGACATGAACTCATCCACCCCGGCCGGATCGAGGCCGTCCGTGGGCTCGTCCAGAACCAGGACATCAGAGCCCATGGCGAGGACACCGGCGACCGCTACCCTGCGCAGTTGCCCCCCACTGAGGTGGAACGGGGAACGCTGCAGGGTTTCCGCGGCCAGTCCGACCCACGTCAATGCCTGTTCCACCGAAGTGCGAACCTCCGCTTCCGTCCTCCCCAGGTTTCTGGGTCCGAAGGCTATGTCGTCATAGACCGTGTCGGAAAAGACCTGGCGTTCGGGGTTCTGGAAGAGGAGGGCGACACGGGAGGGGACCCCTCCCGGCAGACGCCTGGTCTCGTCCATGGTCAGACCGTTGATGAGGATCCGACCTCTGTCCGGCTCGAGAAGGCCGTTGGACATCTGCAGGAGCGTGCTCTTTCCGGCGCCGTTGGCACCCACCAAAACGGAAAAGCTGGTCTTGGGTATGTTCAGGTCAAATCCGTCCAGGACATCCCCATCGGCCTCACCACCGGTACCGTATCGAAATCCGATGTCCTGGAACTCCATGGCCGATGGAAACACCGCAGGTCCCCCATGATCGCACTCGGACGATCCCCCGGTGGCCCGGCGCCGGTGGACGTTCCCAGCGTGCTGAACCAGCATCGGGACAAGTGCATCGAGGTCCAGGAGAGGATCCATTATGCTTATGCCCTCCTCTGTCAGGGTGTTCCACAGCCTGGCAGAGAAGGGCTGACGCAACCGGACCGCCTCCAGACCGGTGCGGTCGGTGAAGAACCTGAGGGGCCTGGAGACCCGTTCGATACGTCCATTGTGGATAAGGGCGACCCGGTCGGCCAAAGCCGCCTCCTCCATGTCATGTGTTATGAGGAGAACGGCCTTCCCGCGGCGGACGACCTCGTTCAGGGCATCCAGGACCGAACGCCTGCCGTAGGGATCGAGGTAGGCCGTAGGCTCGTCGAGGATCAGGATGTCGGGGTCCGGGGCCAGGGCGCCGGCCAGGGCCACCATCTGCTGCTCCCCTCCCGACAGCCTGTGCGGCATCATCCTTCGAAGGTCGACAATTCCCAGTGTCTCAAGGATCCTGTCCACAGACTCCCTGATCACGTCCGGGGCCATTCCGAGGGCCTCCATTCCGAATGCAACGTCCTCCTCGACGATGGACGTGACAAGCTGATTCTCGGGATTGGACAGGAGGAAGCCGACCCGCCTGTCAACCGACCCGGCCGCCGCGGCCTGACCGCCGATGGTGATCTCTCCCCCCTGCGGTTCAATGAGCCCTTTAATGGCCCTGGCTAGGGTGCTCTTCCCGGACGCATTGGGGCCTACGAGGGCGACCAGCTCGCCCCTCTCCATCTCCAGTTCAACGTCCAGAAGCGCCGGCCTGGTCTGGCCGGGATAGGTGTACGTCAGTCCTTTGATGTCCAGAAAAGGCATGGGATTCCTGATCGGCAAACCCCGGTCCAGAGGGCGGGATTTTTCCAGTAGGATCTCGGCCCGGCAAGAAAAACCCTAAAACAAAAACAGAGAGATCGGGCTAAAGCTCAACCTCCCTGTCTTTGGAAATGTGATGGGACGAGGTCCGGAGTTCCTATTCAGTCCCCTTCTCGGCGGTTTTCTTCTTCGCTGCTGATGGGGGCGCTTTTTTCTCAGCTGCAGCCTTCTTGGTGGTTTTTTTGGCCGCCGGCTTCTCCTCCTCTTTCCCGGCCTTTTTGGCAGGCGCCTTTTTCGGCTTGGCGGCCTTTTCCTTCTTCTCGGGGGCTTTCGCTTTCTTCGCTGCCTCCTTGGCGGGCTTCTTCTCCTTAGCCGGCTCCCGGACCGGACGGTCCACCAGTTCCACCAGGGCCATGGGTGCGTTGTCACCGGACCTGGGCTCGAGCTTGAGAACCCGGGTATAACCACCCTCTCTGTTCCTGTACCTCTCGGCATATTCGGTGAAGACCCGTTTCACGACCTCGTTGCTCCTGACGAAGGCGATGGCCTGCCGTCTGGCATGCAGGTCTCCCCGCTTACCGAGGGTGATCATCTTTTCCGCCAATCTGCCCACCTCCTTGGCCTTCACCTCCGTGGTCACGATCCTTTCATGCTGGAGGAGAGAGGTGACCATATTCCGGAAGAGGGCCTTCCGGTGAGACGGGGTCCTTCCCAGTTTTTTCCCTGATTTAAGATGACGCATGAAATCTCCTGCCTTTCCCTGACGAAATCTGATCGGCCCGCTAGGCCTCCTCAGACAGTTCTTCCTCCTCGAACCCGGCTTGTTCAGGCGTCCAGCCCTTTATATCCATACCGAAGCTCAACTTCATCTCATCGAGGATCTCCTTCAGCTCATTGAGGGACTTTCTGCCGAAGTTCTTGGTCCTCAGCATGTCGGCTTCGGTCTTCTGAACCAGCTCGCCGATGGTCCCGATATTGGCATTCTGAAGGCAGTTGATGGACCGGACGGAGAGCTCGAGCTCGTTGACGTGCTTGTTGAGCTTCTCGTAGAGCCGCTGCCGCTCCTCCTCCGACTCCCTCTCCGCCTCTTCCTCGGTGATATCGTGCTCCTCGAAGTTGATGAAGAGGGTCATGTGCTCTTTGAGGATCTTGGCCGAGATGGCCAGGGCATCCTCAGGCGAAATGCTGCCGTCTGTGGTGATATCCATGCTGAGCTTGTCGAAGTCTGTCATCCGCCCCACCCTGGCGTTCTCAACCCAGTAATTCACCTTGATTATGGGCGAATGGATGGAATCGAGGGCGATGAAATCCACCGGGAGATCCTCGTCCTTGTTCCTGTCCGATGTGATGAAACCGCTGTTCAGGCGGACAACCATTTCCATCTTCAGATGGGCGCCTTTTTCCAGGGTGGCGATCACCTTCTCAGGATTGAGGATCTCCACGTCCTGATCGGTGATGATATCGCCCCCCGTGACGACACCCTCCTGGTTCATGTCCAGGGAGATGATCTTGGCTTTATCGGTGTGAACCCTGAACCGGAGCTCCTTGAGATTGAGCACGATCTGGGTGACATCCTCGAAAACCCCCGGGATGGTCGAAAATTCGTGGAGCACCCCCTCGACCCGGAACGCCGTGATCGCAGCCCCCTGAAGGGAAGACAGGAGGATCCTCCTCAACCCGTTCCCCAGGGTGGTTCCAAATCCCCTCTCGAAGGGCTCAGCCGTGAACCTGCAGAATGTGTCTGTTTTCGATTCGACATCAAAATCGAGTTTCTTAGGGCGGGTAAGGCTCTTCCAATTCTTTTCCAACATGGTTTATCTCTCCTCGCAGGTTCGGCCCTATTTGGAGTAAAGCTCCACTATGAGCTGTTCCTGGACGGGCAGGGCAATCTCATCCCGGCTCGGGTAGTTCCTGAAGGTGCCCTTGAAATCCTTGACCTCCAGGTCAAGCCAGGCCGGCACGCTCTTCCTCTCCGCCGCGACAAGAGCTTCCTGGATCCGCACCGAGTTCCTGCTCTTTTCCCTGATCTGGATGACGTCACCCGGTCGGAGGCTGTAGGACGGGATGTCCACTTTCCTGTCGTTGACCAGAAGATGACCGTGGCGGATGAGCTGTCTGGCATCCGCCCTCGACTGGGCGAACCCGAGGCGGAAAACGGTGCTGTCCAGGCGCCTCTCGAGGAGGACAAGCAGATTTTCCCCCGTCACGCCCTTCATCCGGTCGGCCGTTTTGAAGTAATTCCGGAACTGGGATTCCATGACCCCGTAGATCCTCTTGGCCTTCTGCTTCTCCCGGAGCTGGACACCGTAGTCGGAGTGTTTCATCCGCCTCGTCCCATGCACTCCGGGGGGATAGGGCCGGCGCTCAACGGCACATTTATCCGAATAGCATCGATCTCCCTTGAGGAAGAGCTTCGTACCCTCTCTTCTGCAGAGTCGACAGACTGATTCTCTGTATCGAGCCAATTTCGTCCTCCTTGATCACAGACAGTGCAGATATCTTCTCGTGGACCCTCTGTATCCCACTGGGATCTAAACCCTCCGCCTCTTGGGAGGCCTGCATCCATTATGGGGGATGGGTGTGACATCACGGATCATGGTGACCTCAAGGCCGGCGGCCTGGAGGGATCTGAGGGCGGCCTCACGCCCCGATCCCGGTCCTTTGACCATAACATCCACCCTGCGCACACCGTGCTCCATGGCCTTTTTGGCTGCATCCTCAGCGGCCAGCTGGGCGGCAAAAGGCGTGCTCTTCCTCGATCCCTTGAAACCCTTGCTGCCGGCGCTGCACCAGGCGACGGTATTTCCAGAGGGGTCGGTGATGGTGATGATCGTGTTGTTGAATGTCGCCTGAATGTGGGCCACACCAACCGGTATGTTCTTCTTAACCTTTCGGGCAGATCCCTTCTTCGGTCTAGCCATCGTTTCCTCCAGTGCAGACGCTTACTTCTTCTTCCTGCCGCCAATGGAAGGTTTGTGTCCCTTCCTGGATCTCGCGTTGGTTTTGGTCCTCTGGCCCCGGACGGGCAGACCTCGTCTGTGGCGCAGCCCCTCGTATGAACCGAGGTCCATCTTGCGTTTGATATTGAATGAGACCTCCCTGCGGAGGTCGCCCTCCACCATGTGGTTCTTGACGATGGTGTCCCTCAGTCGGCTGACCTGGGTCTCATCCAGCTCGTTAACCCTGGTATTCGGATCGACTTCGGAATCCCTGACTATCTGCGCGGCCTTGGTCGGGCCGATCCCGTAGATGTAGGTCAGGGCGACCTCGATCCTTTTGCTCCTCGGTAAGTCCACTCCGGCGATACGCGCCACTGCAGTACCTCCTCAGTATTATCCCTGCCGCTGCTTATGCTTCGGGTTCTCGCAGATCACCCTCACAACCCCTTTGCGGCGGATGATCTTACACTTGTCGCACATCTTCTTGACAGATGGTCTGACTTTCATCTCTCACAATTTCCTTTCGGGAAGGCTATTTTGCCCTGTAAGTTATCCTTCCCCTGGTCAGGTCGTAGGGCGAGAGCTCAACCGTTACCCTGTCCCCGGGCAATATCCTGATGTAATGCATCCTCATCTTGCCGGAGATATGCGCCAGGACCTGGTGGCCGTTCTCGAGCTCAACCCTGAACATGGCGTTGGGCAAAGGCTCCACCACCGTTCCTTCGACCTCAATCGCTTCTTCCTTAGCCATATCCCTTTTCTCTCCTCCGCCCGCCTCTCAGATATCGGTCAGGATCATCGGACCGTTGGCCGTGACCGCGACCGTATGTTCGAAATGAGCTGACAGGCTGCCGTCCATTGTGACCGCTGTCCAGCCGTCGTCGAGGACCCTGATACCGTCGGATCCTGCGTTGACCATAGGTTCGATGGCCAGGGTCATTCCCTCCTTCAGCCGGGCGCCCCACTCGGGGCTCCCGAAGTTGGGAACCTGCGGCTCCTCATGGAGCTTTCGTCCGATCCCGTGGCCGACAAAGGTCTTCACCACCGAGTAACCGTGGCTCTCCACGTGGTTCTGAACGGCGTGGGAGATGTCCCCCACGCGGTTGTCGACCACCGCGGCCTCGATTCCCTTGAAAAGAGCCTCCCTCGTGACCTTGAGCAGATGCTCGGCCTCACCCTCGAGTTCTCCAACGGGGAGAGTGATGGCCGCATCGGCGTAATATCCCTGATACAGGGCACCGAAGTCGAGACCGACGATGTCGCCTCCCTTGAGGAGCCTCTTCTCCGAGGGGATGCCGTGTACCACCTCATCGTTGATGGAGACGCAAATACTGCTGGGGTAACCCATGTACCCCTTGAATGCGGGTACGATCCCGAGGGTCCTGGACATCCCTTCGGCTTCCTGCTCGATCTCGGATGTCGGGACGCCCGGCCTTACGACATCCCTCATTCTTTCAAGGATCCTGGCAACGGCCTTGCCGCCCTCCCTCATGAGGCCTATCTCAGCCGCTGACTTTCTGTATATCATCGGGAGGTTTCGTTGTTCCCACCCCGGGACGTGAGGGGATTCACGGGAGCCTGATCCGTGAGCCCTACCCGGACAGGGTGCTCACGATGTCGGAGAAGATCTCGGGGGGAGTTCGCGTCCCATTGATCTCCCGAAGTTTTCCCAGCCCTCTGTAGAAATCGATCAGGGGGGAGGTCTGGTCGTTGTACACCTTGAGTCGTTGCCGGATGGTTTCCTCGTTGTCGTCGTCCCGCTGATAGAGCTCCCCCCGGCAGCTGTCGCACACGCCCTCCGTCCGGGGGGGGTTGAAGACCATGTGGAAACTCTCTCCGCACCCCTTGCACATCCTCCTCCCCGTCAGTCTTCTCACCAGCTCCTCATCGTCCACGTCAATGCTGACGACATGGTCGATATTGCGACCGAGTTCGGTGAGAATCTCCTCCAGGGCCTCCGCCTGGGGAATGGTGCGCGGGAAACCGTCCAGGATAAAACCCCTCTGGGCATCGTCCTCCCTGAGGCGCTCGGCGATAATTCCGATAACGACCCGGTCGGGGACCAGCTCTCCCCGATCCATGAAGCCCTTGGCCTCAAGACCGAGCGGAGTGCCATCGCGGACGGCGCCCCTCAGGATGTCGCCCGTCGATATCTGGGGGATCTCCCACTTGTCAACCATGAACTTCGCCTGAGTTCCCTTTCCGGCTCCAGGTGGTCCGAGAAGGATAATGTCCATCAGCGCCTCCCTCTGATCTTTCCCTTCTTGAGGAACCCCTCGTAGTGTCTGGTGAGCAGATGGGTCTCGATCTGAGTGACAGTGTCGAGGGCCACGCCGATGACGATGAGGAGTCCTGTGCCCCCGAAATAGAAGGGAACATTAAAGATCCTGTAGAGGATCTCGGGGAGGACGCATACCAGGGACAGGTAGATGGCCCCACCGAATGTGATCCTCGACAGGACCCTGTCCAGGTATTCGGCCGTTTTCCTCCCCGGCCTTATGCCCGGGATGTAACCTCCATATTTCTTGAGGTTGTCCGCCACGTCCACCGGGTTGAACTGGATCGCGGTGTAGAAATAGCAGAAGAAAATGATCAGGCCCACGTAAAGGACGGTGTACAGGGCCCTTCCGGGGGCGAAGGTGTTGGCGATCGCCTCCATGATGGGGTTCTTGATGAAGCCGGCCACCGTTGCAGGGAACATGAGGATCGAGGAGGCGAAAATGGGTGGTATGACCCCCGCCGTGTTCACCTTCATGGGGAGGTGCGTGCTCTGCCCTCCGTACATCTTCCGCCCCACGACCCGTTTGGCATACTGGACCGGTATCTTCCTCTGACCTCTCTCCATGTAGATGATAAAGGCGACGACAGCCACCATCAGGATCAGGACGAAGAGCGTCAGGAAGGTCGATATTTCCCCTGTTCTGACAAGGGTTACCGTCCTTCCGGTGGCGGTGGGCATCCTGGCGACGATTCCGGCGAAGATGATCAACGATATCCCGTTGCCGATACCCCTCTCCGTGATCTGCTCACCCAGCCACATGATAAAGGCCGTCCCCGCGGTGAGGCTGATAACCGTCATCATGCGAAAACCCCAGCCGGGAAAGGGCACGATGGCCGCTCCCCCCGGGCTCGTCATCTGTTCCAGACCGACGGAGATGCCGAAGCTCTGGAAGGCGGCAAGCCCCACCGTCCCGTAACGGGTGTAACGGATGATCTTCCTGCGGCCCGCCTCGCCCTCCTTGGAGAGCCTCTCCAGGTGCGGGATGACGACGGTCAGGAGCTGGATGATGATGCTGGCGCTGATGTAGGGCATGATCCCGAGGGCAAATATCGTCATCCTCAGGAGCGCCCCGCCGGCGAACATATCGAAGAATCCCAGCAGAGTACCCTGAGCCTGCCTGAAGAACTCCGCCAGCGCCGTCCCATCGATTCCCGGCGTGGGAATATGGGCACCCACCCGGTAGATGGCGAGCAGGCCGAAGGTGAAGAAGATCCTCCTCTTCAGTTCGGGGATCTTGAAGATATTCTGTAGGCTGCTGAACAACTTGTTCCCTCTCAGATGATCTCGATTTTGCCACCGGCCTTCTCGATCTTCTCGGCGGCAGTCCGGCTTGCTTTGTGGGCCCTCACGGTGAGAGGTCGGTCAAGCTCACCGACGCCCAGGATCTTGACCGGGAGCCCTTTTCTCGCCAGCCTCAGCTTGATCATCAGATCGGGATCCACGACATCGACGTCGGCCACCCGGCCCAGGTCCTTGAGATTCACAATGGAGTATTCCTTCCGGAAGATGTTGGTGAAACCCCTCTTGGGAAGCCTCCGCTGAAGGGGCATCTGTCCCCCCTCGAATCCGGCCTTGACACCGCCTCCGGAGCGGGCCCACTGTCCGTTGGCGCCGCGCCCGCAGGTTTTGCCGATCCCTGACCCCGGACCGCGACCGACCCGTTTTCTCTTTTTCGCCGCCCCTTTTGCGGATTTCAGCTGATCCAGCATCTATTTTTCCTCCAGGACCTCGGCTCTGACGAGATGGGGGACTTTCTCGATCATGCCTCTGATTCTCGGGTTGTCGTCGTGACAGACCGTCTGGTGGAGTTTTCTGAGTCCGAGGCTGCGGACGATCCTGCGGTGCTTCTCGGGCCTGCCGATGGTACTTCGAACCAGGGTTATGCTGATCTTAGCCATTATGCTCTCCCGCACTATCTGTGGAGGACGTCACCGACACTCTTGCCCCTGAGGAGAGCGACCTCTTCCGGGCTTCTCAGAGTAAGGAGCCCCTGCATAGAGGCCATGAGGACGTTGCTGGGATTGTTCGTCCCGATGCACTTGGTGAGGATGTCCTTCACACCCAGGGATTCCATCAGAGCCCTCACGGGTCCGCCGGCGATAACGCCCGTGCCCGGTGAGGCCGGCTTGAGAAGAACCCTGGCGGCTCCCCAGCGGCCCATGACCTGATGGGGCACAGTGGTTCCGCTGAGGGGTATCCTGTGGAGATTCTTCTTGGCGTTGTCGATGCCCTTGCGGATGGCCTCCGGCACCTCGTTCGCCTTGCCGGAGCCGACGCCGACTGTTCCCTTTCCGTCGCCGACCACCACCAGGGCACTGAAGCGAAACCGCCTGCCGCCCTTGACGACCTTGGCCACGCGGTTGATGAAGACGACTTTGTCGATCAGGTCAGTCTCGTCGATGGTGACATCCCTGAGCGGCTTTTTTAAGGATCTCTTCATTGTCACTCCCATGCTCCTGCGCCGCCTTCCCGGTCGGGGGGCCGGCAGGGGCCTTAGAATTTGAGCCCGCCCTCCCTGGCGGCCTCGGCCAGGGCTTTGACCCTGCCGTGATAGCGAAATCCTCCCCTGTCGAAGGTGACACTCTGAACCCTCTTCTCCACAGCGCGTGTAGCGAGGAGCTTACCCACCTCGCGGGCGGCGTCCGCGTTACCCCCGTTCTTGACCGTCCCCCTGAGTTCTCTGTCAACTGTGGACGCACTGGTCAGAACGACGCCCGTATCGTCGTTGATGATCTGGGCATATATATGGCGGGCGCTTCGGTACACCGAGAGGCGGGGCCGTTCGGCCGTTCCCCGGATCCTGCCGCGGATCCTCCTCCTCCTCTTGATGCGCGCGCCGGTCTTCGCTTCGATCCTTGTCAATTTTGAACCCTCCGAGGCGCAGGTTAGGTCACCGCGGCCTTACCCGCCTTGCGCTTGATCCGCTCTCCCGCGTATCGGATACCCTTACCCTTGTAGGGTTCCGGGGGACGGATGGCCCTGATGTCCGCTGCCGTCTGCCCTACCTTCTCCTTGCTGATTCCCTTTATGGTGATCCTGTTATTCTGCCCGACCTCCGCCGAGATACCCTCCGGTATCTCAAACTGGACCGGATTGGAAAAGCCGACCATCAACTCCAGGGTCCTTCCCTTCACCATGGCCCGGTAGCCGACTCCCTCCATGTCGAGGTCCTTGGTGAATCCCTGTGAGACGCCGACGACCAGGTTGTCGATGAGGGTGCGGGTGAGCCCCTGCATGGCGGTCTTTTCCTTTGGCCTCTGGGGAGGAAGGACCTGAATGTTGTCCTCCTCGATCTTCAGTTCGACACCGGCGGGCAGATCCCGCTGGAGCTCTCCGAGAGGACCTTTGGCGAAGACCGTCCGTCCCTCGAACCTGACTTCTACACCGCCGGGTATCTGTACAGGATGCTTTCCGATTCTTGACATCTCTTTCGCTCCAAGGGGAAATCTTCCCCCGTCCGACCCTGGGGCCGTCCGAGGGCCGTTACCAGACGTAGCAGAGCACTTCGCCGCCGACATTCTGTTTTCGCGATTCCCTGTCGGTCATGACGCCCTTCGAAGTGGACATGATGGCCACCCCGAGGCCGTTGAGCACTCGCGGGACTTCCTTCGTGCTGACGTAGACCCTCCGTCCGGGCTTGCTGATCCTGCGGATCGCGGTGATGGCGGGAGTGGCCTGATCACCGTACTTCAGGGTGACCCGGAGAACTCCCTGCTTGCTGTCCTCAATGAGTTTGTAGCTCTTGATATATCCCTCTTCCTTGAGGATCCTCGCGATGTCCTCCTTCAGGGAGGAGGCGGGGACATCGACCCTCTCCTTGCCCGCCAGAAGGGCGTTCCGGATCCGGGTGAGCATGTCGGCTACGGGGTCGGTCATGGACATGGTGATCCTCCTACCAGCTTGCCTTGACCACGCCCGGGATCTCCCCGGCGAGGGCTCGTGCGCGGAAGCAGATCCTGCACATGGCAAATTTTCTCAGATATCCCCTGGACCTGCCGCAGAGGGGGCATCGATTGTAGCTTCTCACCGCGAACTTCGGTTCGCGCCTGGCCTTGTTTATCAGGGCTTTCTTGGCCATTTTTCCTCCAGTCCTAATTCCTGAACGGCACGCCGATAAGGGACAGAAGCTCCCTGGCTTCCTCGTCCGTTTTGGCGGTGGTGACGATGGTGATGTTCATCCCTTTGATCTGCTCCACCTTATCGTAATTGATCTCGGGAAATATAAGCTGTTCCCGGATGCCGAGGGTGTAGTTTCCCCGACCGTCGAAAGCCTTCGGTGAGGTCCCTTTGAAGTCCCTCACCCGGGGCAGGGCGACGTTGAGCAGCCTGTCGAGGAACTCGTACATTCGCTTTTTCCTGAGCGTGACCATGCAGCCGATGGGATTTCCCTCCCTGAGCTTGAAGTTCGCGATGGACTTTCTTGCCCGGGTCAGGACCGGTCTCTGGCCGGTTATGAGGGAGAGCTCGTCAATGGACGTGTCGAGGATCCTGGCGTTCTGAAGAGCGTCACCCAGTCCCATATTGATGACGATCTTCTCCAGCCTGGGAACCTGCATGATGTTCCCGTAGTTGAATCTCTTCATCATCGCCGGGATGATCTCTTTGCGGTACCTGTTCTGAAGACTGTCCATGAACGTTATCTCCCACTCAATCGAAGGACTCGCCGCACCCGGCGCACATCCTCTCAGTGCTGCCGTCGGCAAGACGTTGATGGCGAACCCTTACGCCCTTGCCGCATTTCTCGCAGAAGATCATGACGTTGGAGATGTGGATCAGCCCTTCCTTCTCAATGATGCCGCCCTGTTTCTGGGCACTGGTCGGCCTCTGGTGCTTCTTTATGAAATTGATCTTCTCCACGATGACCCGTTTCTTCTCAGGCACGACTCTCAGGACCTTCCCCTTCTTGCCTTTCTCCTTGCCTGCCGTGACGATCACCATATCGTTTTTTCTAATGCTCGTCTTTCCCATGGGAGCCTCCTTTAAAGGACCTCCGGAGCGAGGGAAACGATCTTCATGAAGTTCTTTCCCCTCAGTTCCCGCGCTATGGGGCCGAAGATCCTCGTCCCGATGGGTTCCCTCTGGTCGTTGATGATCACCGCAGCGTTGTTGTCGAAGCGAATGTAGGATCCATCTGGACGGCGGACCTCCTTCTTGGTTCTGACGATAACCGCCCTGTGGACCTCGCCCTTTTTAACCTTTGATTCAGGTGCCGCTTCCTTGATCGAGACGACGATGACATCCCCAACTGAGGCGGACTTCCGTCGTGAGCCACCGAGTATGCGGAAGCAGAGCACCTTTTTGGCGCCGCTGTTATCGGCCACATCCAGGACCGTTTCCACCTTGATCATTTCCTCTTCCCCTCGATCGCCAACCTATGTCTCTTCCTGCTGGACCTTTTCCAGAATATCCAGGAGTCGCCACCGCTTGTCGCGGCTCAAAGGCCTTGTTTCCACGATCCGGACGGTATCCCCGATATCCAGAGTGTTCTTCTCGTCGTGGACCTTGTATTTGACTCTCTTGCTGACGAATTTTTTGAAGACGGGGTGCATGAATTTCCTCTGGGTCTGGACCACCGCCGTCTTGTCCATCCTGTTGCTCACCACGGTCCCGGTGATGATCTTCCTGTTCCTTGTTCTTGACTCGTCCGACATCATTCAGCCCTCTCGGATGACTGCCGTTTTTCCGCAATGATCGTCTTGACCCTTGCCAGATCCTTCTTGGTCAGGGGAAGGCGCATGGGATTTTCCAGCTGGTTGGTGGCCAGCTGGAAGCGGAGGTTGAAGAGTTCCGCGTACAGGTCCTTCTCCTTCTGGATCAGTTCCTCGATCGTCATGTCCCTGAGTGCCCCCGCTTTCATCCCTTCTCCTCCCTGACGAGAATCCGGGTTTTAATGGGGAGCTTGTGGGATGCCAACCTCATGGCTTCCCGTGCCACCGCCTCGGGAACACCCTCGAGCTCGTAGAGAATCCGCCCCGGTTTGACGACGGCAACCCATGCTTCGGGGGATCCTTTACCCTTGCCCATCCGGGTCTCGGCCGGTTTTTTGGTAATGGGCTTGTCGGGAAAGATCCGGATCCAGACTTTACCGCCCCTCTTGACGTGCCTGGTAATGGCGATCCGGGCGGACTCGATCTGCCGGGATGTGACCCAGCCCGGCGTCAGGGCCTGGAGGCCGAAATCACCGAAATTGAGAACGTTGCCTCTCCTCGCGGCACCCCTCATCCTGCCCCTCTGCTGTTTCCTGAATTTAACCTTTTTAGGCATCAACATGGCGCAATCTCCACATCAGACCGTCTCGTCCCGCAGGTCCGACCTCAGCCGACGGTGACCTCGGATTCCCCTCTGTTGGTCATGACTTCGCCCTTGAAGACCCAGACCTTGACGCCGATGACGCCGTAGGTCGTTTTCGCTTCGGCGAAACCGTAGTCGATATCAGCCCTGAGGGTCTGGAGGGGAACCCGTCCCTCTCTGTACCATTCGCGCCGGGACATCTCGGCGCCATTGAGACGGCCGGCGCACATCACCTTGATCCCCTCGGCTCCGAACCGAAGGGCCGACGTAACGCTCCGCTTAAGGGCCCGTCTGAAGGCGACGCGGCGTTCCAGCTGGCCGGCGATGTTCTCGGCGACGAGCTGGGCCTCGATCTCCGGTTTCCGCACCTCGATAATGTTGATGAAGATGTCCTTTTCGGTCATCTTCTGGATCTCGCGCCGCAGGGACTCCACTTCAGAGCCTTTCTTGCCGATAATGATGCCCGGCCTGGCGGCGTGAATGTTGATCCTCGCCCTCTTTGCCGTCCTCTCGATAATGATCTGGGAAATACCCGCGTGATAGAGCCTCTCCTTGATGGTGTTCCTAATGCTGATATCCTCGTGGAGAAGCTTCGAGTATTCCCTCTCTGCGTACCAGCGGGAATCCCAGTCCTTGATGATCCCCAGCCGGAATCCCTTGGGATGGACTTTCTGACCCAAATCGTTCCTCCTTACTTCTCACCCAGCACCACGGTAATGTGGCTCGTTCTCTTGCGGATCAAGGTCGCCCTCCCCATTGCCCTCGGCATGAAGCGCCTCATCGTGGGTCCTTCGTCGACAAAGGCCCTTTTGATATAGAGGGCGTCCGGATTCATCTCCTTCGCATTTTCCGCGTTGGCGACCGCCGACCGGATGACCTTGGCGATCACCGGCGAGGCGGCCTTGCGAACCAGACCGAGGGTGTTGAGGGCTTCGGACACGGACTTGCCCCTCACCATATCCATCACGAGTCGGACCTTCCTGGGAGCGATCCGAACGTATTTTGCCTTCGCTTGAGCTTCCATGGGTTGTCCCTATCCTTACTTCCTGCCCCTTCTGTCGGTCTTGGAGGTGTGTCCTTTGTAGGTTCGGGTCGGGGAGAATTCTCCCAGCCTGTGGCCCACCATGTTCTCCGTGACGAAGACGGGTACAAACTTGCGCCCGTTGTGGACAGCGAAGGTGTAGCCGACCATGTCGGGGATGATCATGGACCTTCTGGACCAGGTTTTGATGACCTTTTTCTCGCTGCTCTCATGCATATGCTGGAGCTTCTTAAGTAAATGGTCATCGACGAAGGGGCCCTTTTTTATCGACCTGGCCAATGCTCTCCTCCTGGGTTAGGACCGCCGTTTCACGATGTAGCGATCGGAATTCTTGTTCTTTCTCGTCTTGAAGCCCTTCGTGGGGACACCCCAGGGTGTGCACGGATGCCGTCCTCCAGAGCTCTTGCCCTCGCCGCCCCCCATGGGGTGGTCAACGGGGTTCATGGCCACCCCCCTGACGTTTGGACGTCTCCCGAGCCACCGGTTCCTGCCGGCTTTTCCTTTGGAGATGATCTCGTGCTGGGGATTGCTGATCTCCCCAACGGTGGCCATGCAGTCCTGCCGGACCAGCCTGATCTCCCCGGAGGGAAGTCTGAGGGTGGCGTGATCGCCCTCCTTGGCCATGAGCTGGGCATATCCACCGGCACTGCGAACCATCTGCCCCCCCTTGCCGCTCTTGAGCTCTATGTTGTGAACGAGGGTTCCCAGAGGGATGTTCCTGATCTTCATGGCGTTGCCGGGACGGACATCGGTCCTCTCGCCGGAGACGACCTGGTCACCGACGTTGAGATTCTGCGGGGCGAGGATGTACCTCTTCTCACCGTCCGCATAGACAAGCAGAGCTATATATGCCGACCGGTTCGGATCGTACTCGATGGACCTGACCTTGGCGGGGATGTCGTATTTGTTTCTCCTGAAATCGACGATCCGATAGCGCCTCTTGTGCCCGCCACCTCTCTGCCAGGCCGTGATCCTGCCGGTGTTATTCCTGCCGCCCGTTTTCTTCAGGGGAACCAGAAGGCTCTTCTCCGGCTTGTCTGTCGTGACCTCTGCAAAATCGGACACCGTTTGAAACCGCCTGCCCGGCGACGTCGGTTTGAGCTTTCGAACTCCCATATACTGACTCCCTGATCGATGCTGCCTCTATTCCCCAATCCACCGTTCCTGACGTCCTCGGGCGTACTCACCGCCGCGAACCTGCCCGGAGCGAGGGATCAGGGGAGACAAAGTCCCATCACACGCCCTCGAAGAACTCGATGGATTCTCCCTCCTTGAGGGTTACGATGGCCTTTTTCCAATCCCGGCGCTTTCCCACATTCCGGCCGAGTCTCTTTACCTTCCCCCTGACGTTGACGATATTGACTGCCTCCACCGAGACCTTGAACGCCTCCTCGATGGCCTGCTTGATCTCCACCTTATTGGCGCTCCTGGCCACTTCGAACACCACGCGGTTCTCCAGCTCCTTCATAAACGCGTTCTTTTCCGTGAGAAGTGGCCGGAGGATCACCTTGCTGAAGGGTTTCATCGGGAAAGGGCTCCTTCCAGGGCTTCGAGGGCCCCCTTTGTGACGATGAGTTTTTCGAATCCGAGGACATCATAGGTGTTTACCCTGTCGGTCGTTACGATCTTGAGCCACCTCAGGTTCGAGGAGGCCCTCTGAAGCGTCTCCGGGATCTCCTCCAGGACGAGCAGGGCACTGATGACGTCGAGATTGTCCATCAGGGCCACCAGCTCTCGGGTCTTGGGGTTTTCGATCGCCACGCCGTCCAGCACCAGAAGTGCATCTGTGGCCGCCTTGTGCGCCAGGGCACTTCTGAGGGCTTTTCTGCTCATCTTCTTGTTCATGGATTTTGAGAAATCGCGCGGCTTGGGGCCGAAAACGACGCCACCGCCCCTCATCTGGGGGGCACGGATGGTGCCCTGCCTGGCGCGGCCGGTGCCCTTCTGCCGGAACGGCTTCGCCCCGCCCCCGCGAACCTCCGAGCGGCCTTTGCTGGAGGAGCTGCCTCTCCTGGCGCCGGCGAGGGCGGAGACGACCGCCTGGTGGACGATGGGCACACTGGGCGGTTCGCCCCACCAGGCCGCCAGATCAACCTTGCCCACGACTTCTCTTTTCGTATTGAGGATTTCCACCTGGGGCATGATCATCACCTATCCTTAAGAGAGCTTGATCTCGACGTCCACGCCTGCGGAGAGATCCAGTTTCATCAGCGAATCCACCGTCTGCGGCGTCGGCTCGACGATGTCCAGCATCCTCTTGTGGACCCGGATCTCAAACTGCTCCCTGGACTTCTTGTCGATGAACGGGGACCGGAGGACCGTATAGACGCTCTTTCTCGTAGGAAGCGGGATGGGCCCGCAGACCCTCGCACCTGTCCGCCTGGCTGTCTCGACGATCTCGTTGACCGATGCGTCCAGGATCCGGTGATCATAGGCCTTCAGTTTGATCCGGATCTTCTGTTGTTCCATTGCCTTCAATCCTCCTGCCCGCCGAAAGGCGTAGTCCCGTCCCCGTTTCGGGGTCCCTACTCGATGATATCGCTGACGACGCCGGCACCCACGGTCCGGCCACCCTCCCGGATGGCGAACCGAAGCTCCTTCTCCATGGCGATGGGTGTGATCAGGTTGACCTCCATCGACACGTTGTCCCCAGGCATCACCATCTTCACGTCCTCAGGAAGCGTCACCACCCCCGTCACGTCCGTCGTCCGAAAATAAAACTGCGGCCGGTAACCGTCAAAGAAAGGCGTGTGGCGGCCACCCTCCTCCTTCGTCAGAATGTAAACCTCAGCCTTGAACTTCGTGTGAGGCTTGATGCTCGCCGGAATGCACACCACCTGACCACGCTCGATCTCGTCACGCTTGATGCCCCGGAGAAGAAGACCAACGTTGTCACCGGCCTGGCCCTGATCCAAAAGCTTGCGGAACATCTCCACGCCCGTCACAACCGTCTTCTGCGTCTCACGGATACCGACGATCTCAACCTCGTCACCCACCTTGATCACGCCCCGATCAACACGACCCGTGGCAACCGTACCGCGGCCGGAAATGGAAAAAACGTCCTCAACAGGCATCAAAAACGGCTTGTCGATCACCCGCTCAGGCTCAGGAATGTAACTGTCAACAGCAGCCATCAACTCAAACACCGAACCGCAGTCCGCGCAGCCCTCATCACCGCAACCATGCTCCAACGCCTTCAGAGCGCTGCCCTTGACCACAGGAATGTCGTCACCGGGAAACTCGTACTGGCTCAAAAGCTCACGGACCTCAAGCTCCACAAGCTCCAAAAGCTCAGGGTCGTCAACCATGTCAACCTTGTTCAGGTACACAACAATGAAAGGAACACCAACCTGACGGGCAAGAAGGATGTGCTCACGCGTCTGGGGCATCGGACCGTCCGCAGCCGATACCACAAGGATCGCTCCGTCCATCTGCGCCGCACCCGTGATCATGTTCTTCACGTAATCGGCGTGACCAGGACAGTCCACATGAGCGTAATGACGATTATCCGTCTCGTACTCCACGTGTGCCGTCGCGATCGTGATCCCCCGCTCGCGCTCCTCGGGCGCCTTGTCGATCTCATCGAATGGTATGAACTGGGCCTTGCCCGTATTCGCCAAACACTTCGTGATCGCGGCCGTCAACGTCGTCTTGCCATGATCCACGTGACCGATCGTCCCGACGTTCACGTGAGGCTTCGTCCTCTCAAACTTCGCCTTAGACATCATCTCCTCCTTACGGTAAATCCTTCAGTCTAATCGCTTTTCAGGCAACGCCGGACTGTGCCATGACCTCTTCGGCGATATTCTGCGGAACCCGCTCATAATGAGCGTAATGCATCGTGTAGGTCGCCCTTCCCTGTGTCATGGACCTCAGGTCGGTGGCGTAGCCGAACATCTCCGCCAGGGGTACAAGGCAGGTGATGACCTTGGCACCGGCCCTTTCATCCATACTGGTGACCCTGCCCCGCCTGGCGTTGAGATCCCCCATGACATCTCCCATGTACTCCTCCGGAACGACCACCTCGACATCCATGATGGGTTCGAGGAGGACGGCCCCGGCCTTCCGCGCCCCGTCTTTGAAGGCCAGAGAACCGGCCACTTTAAAGGCCATCTCGGAGGAATCCACCTCGTGATAGGAGCCGTCGTAAAGGGAGACGTTGACATCGATCATCGGGAAACCGGCGAGGATCCCCTGCTCCATTGCCTCCTCGATGCCCTTGCTCACCGACGGAATGAATTCCTTGGGGATCGCTCCGCCGATGATGTTGTTGTGGAAGGTGAATCCCGTCCCGGCTTCGTTCGGCGACATCTCGACAAGAACGTGACCGTATTGCCCGCGCCCACCGCTCTGTTTGACGAAACGTCCCTCCGCCTTGACGGAGGCGGTGATGGTCTCACGGTAAGCCACCTGGGGCTTGCCCACGTTGGCGCCGACCTTGAACTCCCGCATGAGCCGATCCACGATGATCTCCAGGTGAAGTTCGCCCATGCCTGAGATCAGGGTCTGCCCCGTATCCGGATCCGTGCTGACTCGGAAGGTGGGATCCTCCTGGGAAAGCTTGGCCAGGGATGCGCTCAGCTTATCCTGGTCGGCCTGGGTTTTCGGTTCGATGGCGATGGAGATCACCGGTTTTGGAAATTCCATCTCCTCCAGGCTAACCGGCCTTTCCGGATCGCAGAGCGTGTCTCCCGTCAGGGTTTTGGACAGGCCCACGCAGGCCACAATGTCCCCGGAATATACGTCCTTGATGTCCTCTCTCTTGTTGGAGTGCATTTTGAGGAGACGGCCGATCCTTTCCTTCTTGCCGGTGGTCGTGTTCAGAACGTAGCTTCCCGCCCCCAGGTGACCCGAGTAGATCCTGATGAATGTCAGCTGTCCGACATAGGGGTCGGTCATGATCTTGAATGCCAGTGCGGAGAAGGGTTTCTCGTCATCGGCGGTGATCTCAATGGATTCACCGGACTGGAGGCTGGTGGCGGTGACGGGCGGAACATCGAGGGGCGATGGGAGGTAGTCCACCACTGCGTCCAGCAGAGGCTGAACCCCCTTGTTCTTAAAGGCGGACCCGCAGAGCACCGGGACGATGACCAGGCGGAGAGTGGCTCTTCTGATGGCTTTTTTGATCTCTCCCTCGTCGATCTCGCCCCCCTCCAGATAGCGCTCCAGAAGGGTATCATCCACATCGGCCAGGGCTTCGATCAACGTCTCCCTTGCCTCATCGACCCGTTCCACCATGTCCTGTGGGATCGGGCCCTCCTCCATCTTCGCGCCCAGGGTGCTCTCGTCGAAGGTGTAGCACACCCCGCGCACCAGATCGATAACACCCCTGAAATGTTCCTCCGAGCCGATGGGCAGCTGAATGGGGACCGCGTTGGCGCCGAGCCTGTCCTTCATCATGCGGACAACACGGCTGAAATCGGCTCCTGTCCGATCCATCTTGTTGACGAAGGCCACTCTGGGAACGTGGTATTTGTCAGCCTGCCGCCACACGGTCTCCGACTGCGGTTCGACGCCGCCCACGGAACAGAAAACAGCGATGGCGCCATCCAGGACCCTCAGGGATCGCTCAACCTCGACCGTGAAGTCAACGTGGCCGGGAGTGTCGATGATATTGATGCGGGTATCCTTCCAGAAAGAGGTGGTGGCCGCCGACGTGATGGTAATTCCCCTCTCCTGCTCCTGCTCCATCCAGTCCATCACCGCAGCACCGTCGTGGACCTCTCCCATCTTGTGGGAGACCCCGGTGTAGAAGAGGATCCTCTCCGTCGTAGTGGTCTTGCCGGCATCGATGTGGGCCATGATGCCGATGTTTCTGTGTTTATCCAACTGATACTGCCTGGCCACGTGACAACTCCAGATATTCTGAGGGCGATTGATCTCGCCGCCCTACCACCTGTAATGGGCGAAGGCCTTGTTGGCCTCGGCCATTCGGTGGACATCATCCTTTTTCTTGATGGAAGCTCCCCGGTTGTTGGCGGCGTCGATGAATTCGTTGGCAAGCCGTTCGACCATGGTCCGCTCGGTACGGCCTCTGGCGTGGGTGATCAGCCAGCGTATGGCCAGAGCCTGTTTCCGGTCGTAACGAACCTCGACAGGGACCTGATATGTGGCACCGCCGACCCGCCGTGACTTGACCTCGAGGATGGGCTTGGTGTTCTCCACGGCCTTCCTGAATACGGAGAGAGGGTCCTCATTGACCTTCTGGCCGATCAGATCCAGGGAGCCGTAGAAGATGGTCTCGGCAAGGCTTTTCTTGCCGTCGTACATCAGGTTATTGATGAATTTGGTGACTAGTTTGTCCTTGAACTTCGGATCCGGAAGGATCTCCTTTTTCTTCGCCACCCTTCTGCGAGCCATCGATACTTACCTCCGAACTCTACCGACCCTACTTGGGCCTCTTTGCTCCGTATTTGGATCGACTCTGCCTCCTGTCGGCAACTCCAGCCGTATCCAGACTCCCCCGGACGATGTGGTACCTCACACCCGGGAGGTCCTTGACCCTGCCGCCCCTGATAAGCACAACGGAGTGCTCCTGGAGGTTGTGCCCCACCCCCGGGATGTAGGAGGTCACCTCGATACCGTTGGTAAGCCTGACCCTGGCCACCTTCCGCAGTGCGGAGTTGGGCTTCTTGGGGGTGGTGGTGTAGACGCGGGTGCACACACCCCTTTTCTGCGGGCACTGCTGCATGGCCGGACTCTTGGATTTTTTGGTCACATTCTTCCGGCTCTTTCTCACCAGTTGATTCAGTGTCGGCATACCGTCCACTCCTTCAAGAAATGCAGTCCTGTCCCCCTGAACCTTCGAAAGGACAAAACGATCCTGTCGCGGGCTGGAGCCTCCGCTCCGGGCTTCCGCAGGAAGCGCTGCGGGTTCCGGGAGCATGCTCGTAAGTCCCCGCCAGACCAACTGTTTTTTTACCTCTGTTTGTATTACCCCCACGGCTGATGTAGCTTGGGGAAAACTTGGTGAAGCTAACAGCACCGGGAGTATTTGTCAAGCCAAAACCGTACGGGATTTCGGATTTGCGTGACCAATAAAAGCGGACGGGATGGTTGACATCCCGTCCGCATGCATTCTGTCGGCGATCCCCCTGGCGTGCGGGCCGAGCCCTTATCCAGAAGGGGTCGGTTAAGGGCCGACTATTGGGCGAGCTTGCCTTCGGCGAGATCCTTGGGCTTTATACCCGAGTCGCAGTAACTCTTCAGCCCGGTTCCGGCCGGGATCAGCCGGCCGACGATGACATTCTCCTTGAGGCCTCTCAGATAGTCGACTTTCCCGGATATCCCCGCCTCGGTGAGGACTCGGGTGGTCTCCTGGAAAGAGGCTGCCGAGATGAAGCTCTCCGTGTTGAGGGCCGCCTTTGTGATCCCCTGCAGGATGGGCTTGCCGGTGGCCGGGGCTCCCCCCTCCACGATGACCCTCTGGTTCTCCCTGACGAAGTCGAACCTGTCTACCTGCTCACCGACGAGGAACCCGGTGTCGCCGACATCCTCTATGCGCACCTTCCTCAGCATCTGACGGATGATGACCTCGATGTGCTTGTCGTTTATCTTGACTCCCTGGAGGAGATAGACCTCCTGGACCTCGTTCACCAGGTATTTCTGGAGTTCCTTTTCCCCCAGGACGTGAAGGATGTCGTGGGGGTTGGGTGAACCGTCCATGAGGGGTTCTCCGGCCCTGACCCGATCGCCCTCGTGAACGCTGATGTGCTTGCCGCGGGGGATAAGATACTCCCTCGGCTCACCGACGTCGGGTCTGATCTCGATCCGCCTCTTGCCCTTGACGTCCCTTCCGAAGTGGACCGTCCCGTCGATCTCGCTGATGGTGGCCTGCTCTTTGGGCACGCGGGCCTCGAACAGCTCCGCCACACGGGGCAGACCACCCGTGATGTCCTTCGTCTTGGTGGTCTCGATGGGGATCTTGGCGATGATGTCGCCCGGCTGAACCGGGTCGCCCTCGTTGACCAGGATAATGGCCGAGGAGGGCATGAAATACCTGGCCGTGGACTTGGTGCCGGGGACCCTGAGGGTCTTGCCCTCGTCGCTCTTGATGGAGATCCTCGGGCGCAGGTCGGTCCCCTGGTATTCGGTGATCACCTTGCTCGCTATTCCGGTCACCTCGTCCACCTGCTCCTTCATGGTCCTTCCTTCGATGATATCGCCGAATTTCACGTGCCCGCCCACCTCGGTGAGGATGGGCGTGCTGAAGGGGTCCCACTCGGCCAGAAGCTGGCCGGCCTCGACGTCGACGGCGTCTCCGATCTTGAGTTTTGCCCCGTAGATCACAGGATATCTCTTCTTCTCTCTTCCGCTGTCGTCGGTGATGGCGATCTCCCCGTGCCTGTTCATCACCACCAGATCGCCGTCCCTGTTCTGGATCGTGCTCAAGTTGATAAAACGAACGGTACCGGGAATGGGCGCCTCGAGAGACGTCTGCTCGACCCGCCGGCTGGCCGTCCCCCCGATGTGGAAGGTCCTCATGGTCAGCTGTGTACCGGGCTCGCCTATGGACTGAGCGGCGATGATCCCGACGGCCTCTCCAACGGCGGCCAGCCTGCCACGGGCGAGGTCCCGGCCGTAGCACCTGGCGCAGACGCCCTGGGTGGAACGGCAGGTGAGCACCGAACGTATGGCGACACCCTCGTATCCCAGGCCCCTGCGGTCGATCTCCTGCACCCCTTCCTCGTCGATCTCCTCACCGGAGGGGACAATGACCTCCTCCGTCTCGGGATCCCGAATGTCCTCGAGGGCGATGCGGCCGAGGATCCTCTCCTCGAGCGGCTGGATGACCTCACCGCTCTCGACCAGTGAGGTGACGATGATCCCGTCGGGCGTCCCGCAGTCATCCGAGGTGACGATGCAGTCCTGAGCGACATCGATGAGCCGCCTGGTCAGATATCCTGAATTGGCCGTCTTCAGGGCTGTATCGGCAAGGCCCTTCCTGGCGCCGTGGGTGGAGATGAAGTACTCGAGGACCTTAAGGCCTTCCCTGAAATTGGCTCTGATGGGAGTTTCGATGATCTCACCGGAGGGCTTGGCCATCAGGCCTCTCATGCCGGCCAGCTGCCTGATCTGCTGGGCCGATCCCCGCGCGCCGGAATCGGCCATCATGTAGATGGAGTTGAACCGTCCAACGCCCTCGGTTCCCTCGTCCTCGAGGGTCTTGTTGACCTCGCGGGCGATCTCTTCGGTGACGTTGGCCCAGATGTCCACGACCTTGTTGTAGCGTTCCCCGTCGGTGATGAGGCCGTCCGTATACTGGGCCTGGACCTCACCGACCTCTTTCTCGGCGTGCTCGAGCAGATCCGCCTTGCTGATCGGAACGTGCATGTCCTCGATGCAGATGGACAGGCCGGACTGGGTCGCGTAGGCGAAGCCCATGTCCTTGAGGTTGTCAAGCAGGTAAATGGTCTTCTCGCTCCCGGCCAGGACGAAGGATTTCTTGACGAGCTCTCCGATCTCCTTTTTGCGCAGTAGCTGGTTGACCCTCTCGAAGGGGATCTCGACCGGCATGATCTCGTAGAGGAGGACCCTGCCCACGGTGGTATCGACCAGCTCCCCGTTGTGGCGGACCTTGATCATGGCCTGGAGGGCCACGGCATCCCGGTCATAGGCCATGCGCACCTCGTCGAAGTTGGCGAAGATCAGACCATCGCCCTTCGATTTGGGTCGCTCTTTCGTCATCCAGTAGGCCCCCAGGACGATGTCCTGGGTCGGAACGACAATGGGCCTGCCGTTGGCTGGAGACAGGACATTGTTGGTGGCGAGCATGAGGGTCCTGGCCTCTAACTGGGCCTCCAGCGACAGGGGCACGTGAACGGCCATCTGGTCCCCGTCGAAGTCGGCATTGAATGCGGCACAGACCAACGGATGCAGCTGGATGGCTTTTCCCTCGATGAGGACGGGCTCAAAGGCCTGGATACCGAGCCTGTGAAGGGTTGGCGCCCGGTTGAGCAGAACAGGATGGTCCTTGATCACCTCGTCGAGGACATCCCAGACTTCCGGCCTCTCCTTTTCCACCATCTTCTTGGCGCTCTTGATGGTCGTGACGTGCTCGTACTGCTCCAGCTTCTGATAGATGAAGGGCTTGAAGAGCTCCAGGGCCATCTTCTTGGGCAGCCCGCATTGGTGGAGCTTCAGCTCGGGGCCTATGACGATGACGCTCCGCCCCGAGTAGTCCACCCTCTTGCCGAGCAGGTTCTGGCGGAAACGGCCCTGTTTTCCCTTGAGCATGTCGCTCAGTGATTTGAGGGGCCTCTTGTTGGATCCCACTATGGGGCGGCCGCGGCGCCCGTTGTCGAACAGGGCATCCACGGCCTCCTGGAGCATCCTCTTCTCGTTTCGGACGATGATCTCCGGTGCCCGGAGCTCCATGAGCCTCTTGAGGCGGTTGTTCCTGTTGATGACCCTCCGATAGAGATCGTTGAGGTCCGAAGTGGCGAAACGTCCCCCATCCAGTGGGACCAGGGGCCTCAGCTCCGGCGGCAGAACGGGGATCACGTCGAGGATCATCCACTCGGGCCTGTTGCCCGATTCCCGGAAGGATTCCACTGTCTTGAGCCTCTTGACGATCTTCTTCCGTTTGGCCTCGGAATTGGTCTCGAGCATCTCCTGTCTCAGATCGCCGGCCACGGGGTCCAGATCGATACGCGTCAGGAGATCGCGGATCGCCTCAGCTCCCATGCCGACGATGAAGGTGTCCCCGAATCTCTCCCTCAGCTCCCGGAACCGGTCCTCGGAAACGAGGTCCATTTCCTTAAGGCCGGTCTCCTCGCCTCCCGGATCCAGGACGATGTATTCCTCGAAATAGAGCACTCTCTCCAGTTCCCTGAGGGACATGTCGAGCATGAGACCGATACGGCTCGGAATCCCCTTCATGAACCAGATGTGTGCGACGGGCGAGGCCAGCTCGATGTGTCCCAACCGTTCACGCCGGACCTTGGACTGAATGACCTCCACGCCGCACTTCTCGCACACGATGCCCCTGTGTTTCATCCTTTTGTATTTGCCGCAGTTGCACTCGTAATCCTTCGTGGGGCCGAAGATCTTGGCGCAGAACAGGCCGTCCCTCTCCGGCTTGAAGGTCCTGTAGTTGATCGTCTCCGGTTTCTTGACCTCGCCGTAGGACCACGCCCGGATCTTGTCCGGTGAGGCGAGTTTAAGCCTGATGGAGTTGAAGTTGGTCGGGTACTTCGGCCTGTCGAAATACTCACTGTAGAAATCTGTTAAAGGCATGGAATACCTCCGTAACCATATAATACAGGGGATCTAAGCACCTGAGTGCTCCCCGCGGGATGATGCGCCCGGTGTCACGTCTCGTCCTCAACCTCCAGCAACTCCACATCCAGGCAGAAGCTCTGGAGCTCTTTTACCAGTACGTTGAAGGATTCAGGGAGGCCGGCCTCCATGGCATTGTTTCCCTTGACGATGGCCTCGTACATCTTGGTCCGGCCGGCCACGTCATCGGATTTCACGGTGAGCATCTCCTGCAGGGTGTGGGCCGCACCGTATCCCTCAAGCGCCCACACTTCCATCTCTCCGAACCTCTGACCTCCGAACTGGGCCTTGCCGCCCAGGGGCTGCTGCGTGACCAACGAATACGGGCCGATGGACCGGGCGTGGATCTTGTCATCCACGAGGTGGTGAAGCTTCATCATGTAGATGAATCCAACGGTCACCTTCCGGTGGAAGGGATGACCGGTCCGACCGTCGAAAAGGCGGGCCTGCCCCCTGATGGGGAGGTCGGCCATGGTGAGGAGTGTCTGGATCTCCTCCTCGTGGGCCCCGTCGAAGACCGGTGAGGCGACCCGGAGTCCTGGCCTCATGGTGTCGACCAGGCGTAAGACCTCTTCATCCTCCAGGCTGTTGATCAGGTCGACCGCCTTCGACGAGGACTCGGTGGCCTGGTCGGGTGTGTAGATCTTCTTGAGAAACTGCCTCACCTTCGCCGGGCTCGTGCTGTTGGTGAGCATCTCGTCGATCCTGTCACCGATCCCCTTCGCCGCCCAGCCCAGCATTGTCTCCAGGATCTGGCCTACGTTCATCCGGCTGGGGACGCCGAGGGGATTCAGGATCATATCGACCGGCGTGCCGTCTTCCATATATGGCATGTCCTCAACCGGGACGATTTTGGACAGGACGCCCTTGTTGCCGTGTCGGCCGGCCATCTTGTCCCCGACGGAGAGATGTCTCTTGATGGCAAGGTATACCTTGACCATTTTGATGACGCCCGGCGGAAGCTCGTCACCCTTTCTGAGCTTCTCGATCTTGCCGTCGAACAGGGTCCTGATCATCTCCTCCTGGTTCTCGGACCGCTGCCGCAGGAGGGCCATCCTCTCGAGGGCCTTCGGGTCGGTGAGAGGAATGTCGAACCACTTGATCTTGGGGAGCTCGTCGAGGATCTTGTTCGTGACCTTGCCGTCCTTCTTGCTCAGGACGGATCCGTCGGGGGCCTTGACGTCGGCGGCCAGCTTCTTGCCGTTGATGGTGGACCGGATCTTCTCGTACATGCTGTTGCGTACGATCCTGATCTCGTCGTCCCTGTCCTTGATATAACGGGCCACCTGTTCATCCTCGATGGCCTGAGCGCGGGCGTCCTTGTCCATGCCCCTCCGGGAGAAGACCTTCACGTCGATGACGACCCCCTCCACTCCGGGCGGGACCCGAAGGGATGTGTCCCTCACGTCACCGGCCTTCTCGCCGAAGATGGCCCGGAGGAGTTTCTCCTCGGGCGTCAGCTGCGTCTCCCCCTTCGGGGTGACCTTGCCGACGAGGATGTCGCCCGATTTGACCTCGGCTCCGATGCGGACGATACCGGCCTCGTCAAGGTCCTTGAGGGCATCCTCCCCCACATTGGGAATATCCCTGGTGATCTCCTCCTTGCCCAGCTTGGTGTCCCGGGCCATGACCTCGAACTCCTCGATGTGGATGGAGGTGAAGACGTCGTCCTGGACGAGCCTCTCGCTCACCAGGATGGAATCCTCGAAGTTGTAGCCGCCCCAGGGCATGAAGGCCACGAGGATATTCTGACCGAGGGCCAGCTCCCCGCCGTCCGTGGCCGGCCCGTCGGCGATGACGTCGCCGGTTGCGACGATCTGGCCGGGTTCGACTATGGGAACCTGATTGATACAGGTGTTCTGGTTCGATCTCTTGAACTTGATCAGATGGTAGATGTCGACGTTCGAGGAGCCCTCGACTCCTTCCTTGTCCTCCTCGGACTCATCGACCTGGATGACGACCCGTCCGGCATCGACGCTTTCCACCCTGCCGCTCCTCTTGGCAACCACGACGGCGCCGGAATCTCTGGCGGCGGTTGCCTCCATCCCCGTGCCGACCAGCGGTGTGCCGGTCTTGAGAAGCGGAACGGCCTGCCTCTGCATGTTGGATCCCATGAGAGCTCTGTTGGCGTCGTCGTTTTCCAGAAAGGGGATGAGCGACGCAGCCACGGAAACGAGCTGTTTCGGGGACACGTCCATCAGGCTCACCTCGTCTCGGCCCACCATGATCGGCTCTCCTCCCTTGCGGCAGGAAACGAGCTCGTTGACGAACCGGCCCCTCTTGTCGAGGGGGGCGTTGGCCTGGGCGATGATATACTTGTCCTCATCCAGCGCGGATAGGTACACGATCTCGTCAGTGACTTTGGCGTTGTCCACAATCCGGTAGGGGGTCTCGATGAAACCGAACTCGTTGATCTGGGCAAAGGTGCTCAGAGAGGAGATCAGGCCGATGTTGGGGCCCTCCGGGGTCTCGATGGGGCAGATGCGGCCGTAGTGGGTGGGGTGAACGTCCCTGACCTCGAATCCGGCCCTCTCCCGGGTCAGACCGCCGGGGCCCAGGGCCGACAGCCTCCTTTTGTGTGTGATCTCGGACAGGGGATTGGTCTGGTCCATGAACTGGGAGAGCTGGCTGCTGCCGAAGAATTCCTTGACCACCGCCGAGACGGGCTTGGCATTGATCAGGTCGTGAGGCATGACCGTTTCCATCTCCTGGATGCTCATCCTCTCCTTGATGGCCCTCTCCATCCGGACCAGGCCGATGCGGAACTGATTCTCGAGGAGCTCGCCGACGCTCCTCACTCTCCGGTTCCCCAGGTGGTCGATGTCGTCCATCTGGACTTCTTTCGCCCCGCTTCGCAGTTTGACCAGGTACTGCATGATGGCCATGATGTCCTCGCTCATCAGGGTCCGCATGCCCAGCGGTGTGTCCAGTCCGAGCTTTTTATTGAGCTTCAACCGGCCGACCTTGGAGAGATCGTAACGGTCATCCGAGAAGAAGAGACGGTCGAAGTGGGCCTTGGCGGTTTCCAGGGTCGGGGGATCACCCGGCCGGAGTTTCCGGTAGATCTCCAGAAGAGCCTCGTCGTTGTCCTTGACCTTGTCGGCGGCGAGAGTGTCCCTGAGGGACGTCTCGTATTTCAGATTGTCGATGAAGATGACCTCGAGCTCGCCGATCCCCGCCTCCACGATGCGGTCGTAGATCTCCGGTGTGATCTGATCGTTGCATTCGGCGATGACCTCGCCCGTGTTCGTGTCGATCAGATCCGAAGCGATATACTTCCCGACGAGCTCCTCGACCGGATCGACCTCGAACTCGGCGATCTCGGCCGCCTCGATCTTTCGGATGGTCGAGGAGTATACCTTCCTCCCCTCCCGCACGAGGACCTCACCGGACCGGCCGTCCGTAATATCCCGGGAGACCTTCTGGTACTCGAGGGTTTCCTTCTGATACCTCTTGAAGGCCTTACCCTTCTGCAGCCTGATGACGTCCAGGAGATAGAAGTTCCGGATGATCTCCTCGGGGCCGAAGCCAAGCGCTTTGAGGAGGATGGTGGCGGGGATCTTGCGCCTCCGGTCGATCCTGACGTTGATCAGACCCTTGGCATCGTACTCGAAATCGAGCCACGACCCCCGGTATGGGATGACACGGGCAGAGTAGAGGGGCCGGCCGCCGAGCATGGATTTTGTCTTGTCCAGTTCGTAGAAGACGCCGGGAGACCGGTGGAGCTGGCTGACGATGACCCTCTCGGTACCGTTGATGGTGAAGGTTCCGTTGGGGGTCATGAGGGGGATCTCGCCGAGGTAGACCTCCTGTTCCTTGACCTCCCGCACCTTCTTGTTCTTCGTCTCCTCGTCCACGTCCAGATGGACGAGCCTGATCGTCACGTTGAGGGGGGCCGCATAGGTCATCCCCCGGTCCTGACACTCCTGGACATCGAACTTGGGCTCCTTGATGTCGTATTCGACGAAATCGAGGAGCGTCGTCCTGGAGTAGTCCTCGATGGGGAAGATCCCCTTGAATACGGCCTGGAGGCCGATCTCCTCCCGCTCCGCCGGCGCCACATTCATCTGGAGGAATTTCTCGTAAGACTCCTTCTGGACCTCAATGAGGTTGGGCATGCTGATAATGGAAGGAAGTCTTGAATAATCTCTTCTCAGGGAGAACCTGGTCTGAGTGGCTGTTGCCATCGTCTCACCCCGTTTTAGCTATAGACGTTAGAATCGAACGGCTGACGGAAGGGAGCCCGGAGGACTCCCTCCGTCAGCATAATTGGGAACATCCGCGCTCTACTTGATGTCCGCTTTGGCACCGACCTCTTCGAGCTGCTTCCTGGCATCCTCCGCCTCATCCTTGGAAACGCCCTCCTTGACCGGGTTTGGGGCCCCGTCGACGAGGTCTTTGGCCTCTTTCAGCCCGAGGCCCGTGAGGGAGCGCACGACCTTGATGACCTTGATCTTCTCGGCTCCCACTTCGGAGAGAACCACGTCGAACTCGGTCTTCTCCTCCTCCGCAGCGGCTCCGGGGGCGGCGCCGGGCATTGCGGCCACCGCCACAGGTGCGGCAGCGCTGACACCGAACTTCTCCTCAAGCTCCTTGACGAATTCAGCCATCTCCAGAACGGTCATGTTCTCGATAAACTGAACCACATCATCCTTGCTGATACCTGCCATGATCTTTTCCTCCTATTCCTATTAAAACTTTGTTCATTAACGATCTGATCGAGACGGTCGGGGGGGCTCAGGCGGCCTCCTTCTGCGAGCGTATGGCCTCCAGAACCCGGACGAAACTGCCCGGAACTTCCGCGAGGGTCCGGACAAAATTGGCCGCCGGTGCCTGCATGGAGGACAGGGCCTTGGCGACCAGGGTGCTCCTGTCAGGAAGATCGGCCAGCATCCTTATGTCGTCCATGCCGATGACCTTGCCCGACAGCACACCGACCTTGGCCTCGAGTTTCTCGTTCTTTTTCATGAATTCGACGAGGATCTTGGCGGGACCGACTGGGTCCCCCACCGTATAAAGGATCCCCACCGGGCCGACGAAATGATCCTTGACGGATTCGAGGGGTGTCCCATCCGCGGCGCGGATGGACAGGGTGTTCTTC
This sequence comes from bacterium, assembly GCA_020350725.1. Classification (GTDB taxonomy): domain Bacteria; phylum BMS3Abin14; class BMS3Abin14; order BMS3Abin14; family BMS3Abin14. Next base: position 376,290 of record CP070719.1, on the reverse strand, counting down.
ACAACCCTGAAACGGCCCTGGACGTTGCGGAGCTGCGAACGGAAATCGGTGATCTCGCTGACATTCAAGCCGCGGTAATCGGCGAGAATGGCCATCTCGAAACTTCCAAAAAGCTCATGCAGATCCTGGATTTCTCTGTCTCTTTCGGCGCGACCCAACTTCAAACCTCCTTTCTCCGGTCTTCGGGTGACATGTCCTTTCCACTCCGGGTGCTGTGACAGGATGAGACTTGAAGTGGTCCAACGCGCTCCAGGTATTCTCCGTGGATTGCTATGGAATCACACCGCGTCTCGGCAGGGTGCCCCTGGGGACTTTTAATCCGCCTCGGTCCTGGAACCTGCTCGGAACCGCGGCATGACCCTGCTGTCATGGAACTGCCGGTGTGGCTTACTCGGTCTGTATGGACCCGGCCGGGACTGGCGGGGCTACGGATGTGTCGGCCCCCCCCCTCATCCCGACCGCAGTCAGGGTGTATCCGGCGAATCGATCCTTACCTTCTTATCTGAGTGCATTTGTAGCCCACACGGGATCGATCTTGACCCCGGGTCCCATCGTGGACGAGAGGGTGATGCTCCTCAAATAGCGTCCCTTGCTGGCCGCGGGCTTTAGTTTCATGAGGGCCTCGAGGAAAGCGGTGAGGTTCTCCACCAGCTTCTCCTCGTCGAAGCTCGCCTTGCCGATGCGGGAGTGGACGATTCCATTCTTGTCCGTCTTGAACTCTGACTTTCCGGCCTTGATCTCCTCGATAGCCTTTGCCACTTCGAACGTGACGGTGCCGAGCTTCGGATTGGGCATCATCCCCCTCGGGCCGAGAACCTTGCCCAGTTTTCCCACAACGCCCATTATATCGGGGGTTGCCACGACCCTGTCGAATTCCAGCCATCCGCCCTGGATCTTCTCGGCAAGATCGTCGGATCCGACGAAGTCTGCGCCGGCCTCCCTTGCCTCCCTCTCCTTTTCCCCTTTGGCGAAGACCACGATCCTCTCGCTGCGCCCCAGTCCGTGAGGGAGGACGATCGCCCCCCTGACCACCTGGTCGCTTCGGCGAGGATCAACACCGAGACGAACAGCGCACTCAACTGTTTCGTCGAACTTGGCGGTGGCTGTCCCCTTCACAAGGGAAACGGCCGTCTGGAAATCCACCGTTTTCATCCGATCGATCTTCTCGGCAGCACTGGTATATCTCTTTCCGGCTTTCATCGAAAACTCCTAATTGTCGCAGACATTGGAGAATAGAAATTAGAACATTGGAAGGCCGGTAAATCGACCGTCCAAAAACTCGAATTTCCTCACCCGGCGATCAGTACTCGAATCTCTGACTTCGAATGTTCCACTCTCTGAAGTTCCAGCCCTATCCCTCGGCCTGCCCGGCGTCCGCCGGCGGAGCCGCCTCCCCGGTTCCCGAGGCCTCCACAACGATACCCATGCTGCGGGCCGTCCCCGTGATCATGGACATGGCCTGCTCGAGGGTGTTGGCGTTCAGGTCCGGCATCTTTGTCCTGGCGATCTCTTCGATCTGGGATAAGGTCACCTTCCCGACCTTGATCTTGTTGGGTTCACCGGACCCCTTTTCGAGACCGGCCGCTATCCTGAGCAGGACCGCCGCCGGTGGCGTCTTCGTGATGAAGCTGAAGGATCGGTCACCGTATACCGTTATCACAACGGGAATGATCAGACCCGCCTGATCCTGGGTTTTTGCGTTGAACGCTTTGCAGAACTCCATGATGTTAACACCGTGCTGGCCCAGTGCCGGCCCCACCGGGGGCGAGGGATTGGCCTGTCCCGCCGGCACCTGCAGCTTGATCATTCCAATAACTTTCTTCGCCATTTCCCAGCTTCCTTCCTTCCGTTCAGTTCTTCTCCACCTGGAGAAACTCCAGTTCCACAGAGGTCGCCCTGCCGAAGATGGTGACGAGGACCTTCAGCTTGCCCTTTTCCTCGTTGACCTCCTTGACGATTCCGTTGAAGTTGGTGAAAGGTCCATCGACGACTCTCACGCTCTCCCCAACGGAAAAGACCACCTTCGGGGTCGGTCTCTCGGCTCCTTCCTCCACCTGCTGCCTGATCTCTGAAACCTCGCTGGGAGAGAGGGGGGCGGGGTTCGATCCGCCGACAAATCCTGTGACCTTGGGAAGACTGGTCACCAGGTGCCAGGTCTCGTCGTTCAGGGCCAGCTCCACCAGAATGTACCCGGGGAAGAATTTTCGGGTGGAGATCTTTTTGCGGCCCTTCTTGAGTTCGACGACCTCTTCGGAGGGTATCATTATGTCCCCGAGGTACTCCTCTTTGTGCTGTTCCTTGAATTTCTGGTGGAGGGACTCTCGTACTTGGTTCTCGTAACCGGTATGAGTGTGAACCACGTACCAGTCTTTTTCAGGTATTGTCACGGAGTTCTCCCGGTCCCTAACTGAGGATGGCCGCCACGAGGCGGCTGAGCAGAACATCGATGATGCCGAGATAGAAGCCGATGATGAAAACGACCACCAGGACAACGCCGGTCGAAGCGACGGTATCCTGTCTCGAGGGCCAGGTAACCTTCTTCAATTCAACCCTGACTTCACTGATAAACGTCTTGAGTTTTCCGAACATCGCGTATATTTCCTCGGGGGAATGGGGTATGGAATCCGGATACTGAATCTCCAGATCACCGGTTTACGGACGCTTTTAAGACCGTTTTCCAATTCCCCTATGTTCCCGTCTCCCATATACCCCGTTCACCTTCCAGGGGAGGAAAAAAATTCTTCTCCGTCGCCGGGAAAGAATTGGCAGGCCAGGAGGGATTCGAACCCCCATCACCCGGTTTTGGAGACCGGTGCTCTAACCGTTAGAGCTACTGGCCTGTCCTTTTCTACCGGCGGCTCTGGGTCTATTTGGTCTCTTTATGGACCGTGTGCCCCTGACAGAAACTGCAGTATTTCTTTAATTCCAACCTCTCGGTGGTGTTTTTCTTGTTCTTCGTCGAGGTGTAATTCCGCCTTTTGCATCCAGTGCACTCGAGAGTAACGATGACACGCATTGTGGACCGTCCTTATCCTGCAGGAAGACCTCTCTTCCCTACTCGATGATATCGCTGACGACGCCGGCACCCACGGTCCGGCCACCCTCCCGGATGGCGAACCGAAGCTCCTTCTCCATGGCGATGGGTGTGATCAGGTTGACCTCCATCGACACGTTGTCCCCAGGCATCACCAT
>CP070719.1:292972-372998 GCA_020350725.1 bacterium | reverse complement strand
ACGGCATCGACAGAACGTGGGCCTTCATGGATCCGGTCCTCAAAGAATGCGAAACCTGCCCGGATAGGGCGGGACGGCTTCTCACCTACGAGGCGGGCAGCTCGGGACCTCCGGCGGCGGCGAAACTGAAGCGGATGATGGTCAATGAGTGCCTGTAATGTCCGGCTTCCAGAGCCTTGATCCTAGACTCCACACACCGGTTAGAGATAATCCTTGAACAGTTGGGACTTGAGCAGCTCCTCGTGACGGCACCGGGAGACCACGCCGGCAAGGAATCCGCGCATCGCAAGGCTGACCTTTGCCGGCTCCAGGCCATCGAGAAGCCTGTTGAAGTCCTCCTTCTCCTCGGCTGTCGCCCCTTCCTCCACCTCCTCCCAGATCGTCTCGTAGGCTGTCCTCGGGGCCCCGTCTTCAGGGTCCGACGCGAAGGCCTCCTCGATCATCAGGTCGAAAAGCATCCACACCTGCCCTCGCCCCTTGCCCTGGATGGGATCGGCCAGATTTCGATAACGGCCGTAGGAACGCTCCATGACCAGGTGCCTGTATCGCTTCCACAATCCGAACAGGACATCCTGCTCGGTCACCCCCACCAGTACGGAGCGCAGTTCTTCCTCCCCGGAGAGTTCTATCACGTTGTCGTCATCGGGAAGCTCTTTCCTGCCGGCGTCCCCCTCTTCCTTGACCAGGTCACGATGGGCGAGGACTTCATCTTCTGTTGTCTCCAACGGCTTCCATTCCTCCGGTTCGATCTTACGGCGGTCGATGAGAGTGGTATGGGACAGGCCCCTGGTGATCATCTCCTCCACAAGGATCCTGTGCCGTTCATAAAGAAGGCCCCGTCTTCCGTTGTAGCGGAAATAGTCCGCATGCTCGGTCAGAGCTCCCTCTTCCCCGCTGAGACTCTCAAACAGCTGGTGAAGGAAGTCGTGCTCGCTGTTCAACCTCTCGTCGGAATAGTACTTGGGGTGGATTCTGAGTATCTGCATTCGTTCTCTCTTCCTTTCTATGAAGGTGCGGCGGCCCCAATTGAATCCAACATGTAAATTCCAAGATCCAAAATCAAGGCTGAGTTATGCTCGACTTCGAAAACACCCTCTGGACTTCGGATCTTGGATCTGGGGCTGTCCCCTGAAATTCACCGACCACCTTCCTTACGGCTTCTCGACCTCCGTCGCGGCGGCCTCCTCGGTCCCGGTCTGACTGTCACGTTTCCGTTGACTCTTTCTTCGCGTCTGCCGCTTTCCTCCACATCCCCACCATTGGGGATGGTTTTCCTCTCGAATTTCAATCCGTCTCTCGCCTCTTCCGGCCAGACCCCGTCCTCGGACTTTCTCCGATCGGCCTTCCGCCTTTCGCTGTTTCTCCTTCTCTCGCCGGTCGGCGTCCCGTGAGGCCGGTTGCCTTCCCTGGCAAGCATCTCATCACCCGACGGCCCCCCCATGCGGGTGACCAGAAAAATGCCGGCGAGCACCAGGAATATACCGCCTCCGGCCTGGAGCAGATCGGCGGATGTCCTGTCCCCATCGGCCAGGATGCGCAGAAAATTCAGGGCAATGATCACTGCCACAAAGGTCAGGACCTTGATCTTGAAATGGAAAAGATTCCTGACCACCATCCATTGGGGGACGGGAAGATCGCCAAGAAAGAGCGTGGAGAAGGCCACTGCAAGGAAGTAGAGAAAGGCGGCGCGTATGAAGTAGGACAGGAACAGGGATCCTGACCCCGGCTTCAGGTCGGCCGGGCTCAGGATCAGCGATACGCCCTTGACGATACCCGCTGCCAGGCTGGCAAGGGAGAGGACGAGGAGAATGAGGACAGCCGCGATGAAAACATAGCGGAAGCGGGCAACAACCTGTGATGGTAATTCCATTCTTTCCAAGCTCCTCCCGCCCGTCTATGTCCCCTCGGGTTTTTTCCCCAGGTGGGTCATGAACGCGTTGACAAGGTCCATGGGGATGGGAAAGAGGGTGGTGGAATTGTTCTCCGTTGCGATCTCCCTCAGGGTCTGGAGGTATCTCAGCTGCAGGGCCTGGGGATTCCTGGCAATGATCTCGGCAGCCTGGCCCAGCTTGTCAGCAGCCTGGAATTCACCTTCCGCAGCGATGACCTTGGCCCTTCTCTCACGTTCCGCCTCGGCCTGTCTGGCCATGGCACGCTGCATCTCCTGGGGAAGGTCCACGTGCTTGATCTCAACTGTTGTCACCTTTACTCCCCAGGGGTCCGTTGCCGTGTCGAGGATCTCCTGGAGCTGATGGTTGATCTTCTCCCGCTCCGAGAGCAGGTCGTCGAGCTCTACCTGGCCGAGAACGCTCCGCAGAGTGGTCTGAGCGAGCTGGCTGGTGGCATAGAAGAAATCCTCCACCTCCACGATCGCCTTGTCCGGACCCATGACCCTGAAGTAGACCACCGCGTTGACCTTTACCGAGACGTTGTCCCTCGTGATGATGTCCTGGGGCGGGACATCCATTGTCACAAGACGGAGGCTTACCCTGACCATCTTCTCCAGTCCCGGGATGACGATGATCAGCCCGGGGCCTCTCGCGGCGACCAGGCGGCCCAGGCGGAAGATGACACCCCTCTCGTACTCCCTCAGGATCTTGAGACTCGCGAAGATGGCCATTATGGCAATGACGACGATGACGACAACAGGATTTGTAAGCAGGTAGTACATCTTTTAGACCTCCTTTTCCGGAAATAGGGAATGGATGACGGGAGAGGAAAACCGGGTCAATTGCCCCTCGTCAATCCCCTACCCTATTTTATTCCCCCTGTTTCCCCGTTTCCTCTCTGCCTGCATCCCCCCCTTCGGGATCGTCCAGGGGGATCACGTCCAGCAGCATCCCGTCCGCACTCGCTACCCGGACCGCATCCCCGGCTCTGACGGGAATATTGCTCCTGGCTGACCAGATCTCGCCGTGCACCTTGATCTTGCCTGCGGGGATCAGGTCGGTGGTCGCCACTCCCGTCTTACCGATCAGCCCCTCGAACCCCGTCGTCGGCCTCTTTCTGTGAGCCCTGACGGCCAACCCCACACCCAGGACAAAGAAGAGGGCGGTGAAGCCGGTGACTCCCACGATGAGGGACCGGGACACCCGGAAATAGGGTTCGGGGGAGTCAAAGAGCATAATGCTTCCCAGGAAGAGGGAGACAATACCGCCCACGGTGAGCATGCCGAAGGAAGTGACCTTGATCTCCAGGATAAAGAGGATAATGGCCAGAAAGATGAGGAGAATCCCCGCGTAATTAATAGGAAGGACCTGGAATGAGAAAAAAGCCAGGATGAGGAAGATGCCCCCCAACACACCGGGGAGGACTACGCCGGGATTGGCCAGTTCGAAGAAGATACCGTAGATACCGAGCATCAGGAGGATATAGGCCACGTTGGGATCGGTAACGGCTGCCAGGATCTTCCTTCGCCAGTCCATGGGTCTGTCGATGATCGGCAAGCCTGCCACCTTCAAGGTCAGGTCCTCTCCGGAGACCTTTACCACCCGTCCGTCGATCATCTCGAGCAGTTCATCCACGTCCTCAGCGATAAGGTCGATAACTCCCTCACTGAGGGCTTCCTTTTCGGTGGATGAGATGCTCTCCCTGACGGCCCTCTCGGCCCAGTCGGCGTTTCTGCCATATCGCTCCGCTATGGTACGGACGAAGGCCACCGTATCGTTGACAATCTTCTGAGCCATCACCTCGTCGCCCTTCGGAGCCGGCTCCTCGGTCCCTTTTTCCTCCTCTTCCTTACCTGTGTCGCCTTCTTTCTCCTGCCCAGAGTCCGATGAACCGTCCTGATCCTGGTCTTTTTGACTCTGCGCGGGTTCTTTCGAGGGCTCCTCCTTCCTGGGCTGGCCGGGGAATCCTCCTCCCCCTATATTGACGGGATGGGCCGCACCGATGTTCGTGCCCGGTGCCATTGCAGCGACATGGGCAGCCATCGTTATGAATACACCGGCCGAAGCCGCACGCGCTCCCGGGGGCGCCACGTAGACGGCCATGGGCACCTTGGAGGCGAACTCCGCCTTTACGATCTGGCGGGTGGATTCCATGAGCCCCCCGGGCGTGTCGAGCTGGAGAATCAGGAAGGTAGCCTTTTCTTCCTCCGCCTTCAGTATGTGGTGTTCAATGTATTCCGCCGTGATGGGGTTGATGGGCCCCTCGACGGTGATCCGAATGATCCGGCCGGAGCCCGACTCGGAACCACCTTCCGCCCGGGTTTCACTGCTGCCGGATGGGGCACCTTCTTCGCCGGTTGCCAGGGTGATACCGGCACCGACCAGCATCAGCAGAAAAAGGATCAGTGAGAGGAATGTCCTCGACAGATGTCTGCCTGCATCCCAACTGCTCGGTCTCATAGCCTGACCTCCAGGGTTCCGATAGGAACGGCCAAGCCGTGGTAGTGGTCCACCAGGTCCGGTCCCCGCCGCCGAAACGGGATGAGGACCAGATTCTGGCCACCTGCACGTCTGTTTAAGGGCTTTATGTCTGTTGTTAAGGATAGTATCTCGATCATCTCATCTGCCTCGTCGGCCTGGATCTGGGCATTCAGGGCCTCGATGCGGAGTCTGCTGTCGTAGGGTACGGGATCCGCGGGATAACGGGCCTCGCAGTAGCGCTGACTGATATTATACAGGTTTTGGGGAGAACGGACACCGAATGCCGGTATCAAAAAGGTCCTCTCCGCATCGCTCCTCCTCCAGAAAGGCAGGAAGATTGTTCCCTCCCCACGAACGATCACTTCAGTGCCTGCCCAGAGACACTCCCGTTCCCTCATGCGCGCTCCTCCGGCCTCCCAGGCCCTGCCGCAGCTCCTGCAGAATCGGACAACCGCGGTGGTGCTCGGATCGAGATCGCCGGCGCACTCAGGACAGATGAGAGGGATCAGTTTCAGGCGGCCCTCTCCGGGCGACTTGGCGCCACTCTGGCCCATGTTGTCCAGCAGCAGTTCCATCTCCTCGTGGCCTAACTGCCGGACGAGCGCTCCGCCGACGGCATCGATGAGGAGTTGCCTGATCTGGTTTCCTTCGCGGATCTCCACGAGGGAAAAGGGGAAATAGACCACGGAGTGACGCTCCCGGATCTGGAAGGCCATCTCCTCCCGCACCTGCACTCCGGGTGATTCGAGTCCATCGACTGAGTTCCCTCTTGTCTTGTCGAGAAAGGTGTTCCTGTCAGTCTGATTTTCGAGGAAGGGCCATTTGCCCGCGTTTTCCCTGGTAGCGAGGTAGAGGTGGAGGGTCTGCACCCTGAAACCCGGCGAGAACAGCCCGCAGGACAGGTCCTCATGGGCCGATCTCATGATATCGTAACTCCGTGTCACCACATCTTCGACGATCTCGCCAACCGGGTCACTCTGGGCTTTCTTCTCTCCTCTCGTCCATTTTATGGCATGTCCCCTGGTCCGGTAAAAGGGATAGAAAAAGGGGATGACGGAGCGGACAAGGGGTGGTCTCCATCCGTTTTTCTGGGCAATGGTGGTGATGGCTCCGACGGTATCTTTTACCTCGATCTTGGGCTTAATGAGGAAATTCAGCCAGGAGGAGCGCCCTCCCAGCACCATCAAACCCGCGCCGCAATAGAGGCACTTGGTAGCCGTGGCCTCCTGGTCAAAGACCACTTCTCCGCCGCAACGTGGGCAGATGTGACTAACATAGCACGACTTGATCACAATGGAGTGCCCACTTTACGGCCCCGCCCGGGCCCCGGAGATCCCGCTCCGAGGGCAAGGGAACCTGGTACCCGAGGTAAAGGGGCTAAGGCCGGGACAAAGGACTATCCCGGTCCCTGATCGGCGATTCCTGCTTTCCACCCTCTCTTTTCCAATCTCTTGTCTCTACCGCTCAATCCCTAATCTCTAATGTCTAATGTCTGATCTTCAATGCCTAACCGCTAATCTTCAATGTCTGATCTCCAATCCCTAGTCATCTCCCATCTTTCCTCCGCAGTGGAGGCAGAAACGGGCCCCTTCAGGTGCCTTCTTCCCGCAGTTGGGGCAGTCGACCTTCCGTTTCTTGATCTCCTCTCCGCATCGGCTGCAGAACCTGGCGTCAGATGGAAGATCCTGGCCGCACAGGGAGCAAACCTGCCCTCTGATGACCGGCGTTCCGCACCGGAAACAGAATCGGGCCTCGCCCGGCAAGGTGACCTGACATTGCGGACACGACTGGCTTCCCCCCATATCGCCCGGAACCTTTCCCTCCAGGGCTCCTTTCAGGAATGCGGGGACCATCATACCGAAACCGGCCCCGAGTCCCAGTCCCATCCCGGATTCGGCCGTACTTGTCCCTTCCTCACCCACACCCCGTCCGGCTTCACCCATGAACTGGGCCGCTTTGAAACGCAAATAGTCCCTCTCCCCGACGGCTCGCATGCTTCCGCGTTCATCGATGATGCGCTGGACATCATCCGGAGGGGTAATGGAACGGATGATCAAATCCCTCAACTCTATACCGTATTTGAGGAACTCATCCCTTACCCTCGCCTTGACGGCGGCACCCAATTCATCGTAGACCCGGGGCAGATCAATGAGCGTCTCCAGGCTTTCACCCAGAAGATCGTTGATCCGCGATACGATGATCGCCCTCAGGAAATCAGATATTTCCTCGGTTGCGTAGATACCCTGCGTGCCGGCGAGGACATTGACAAAGAGCATGGGCTGCACGATCCGGATGGTGAAATTGCCGTGACCCCTCAGCCGCACCATACCCAGCTCGCTGTCCCTGAAAGCCACCGGATCACGGGTTCCCCAGGTGAGCTTGGTGAAGGTTTTCATGGCTACGAAGTAGACCGCAACCTTGAAGGGGCTCTCAAAGGTGAAGGGCAGACTGAGAGCCTTGGTGAGAAGGGGGAGATTCTGGGTCGTCAGGGTGTGTCTTCCCGGACCCAGGACATCCAGCGCCTTTCCGTCGCGGAAGAACACAGCAGCCTGGTTCTCGTGGACGATCAGCTGAGCACCGAACTTGATCTCACCCATTCCCTCCGGTGGAACCCTGTGGACCATCTCATTTCCGGACTCATCGACCCATTTCAGGATCTCTATAAATTCACTCATTGTGCTCTGCCCTCGCCTGAGGAAAAGGGGGCTCTAGCCCTCTCCCTCCAGCACTTTCCTTCTGTCCTCAACGGCCTGTAGCAGGAGATCGATCTCCTCGGAGAGCCGGGGGATCCACCCGGCATCTCCGCCCGTGTCACCGGGTCCCGGCAGGACGTCAAAGATTGATTCCGCTCTGGCCAGAAGGTCCAGGTCGTACTGGTAGAGCCTCTCCAGATCCTCAAGCATGACCCCTGTACTGCTGAACCAGCCGGCATAGCCGTAGACTGCATACCGTAAACCGTCCTCGAGCCTCTCGAGTCTATTGGAGAGATTCTCAAGGGGACCGATGGAAGTCAGGCCGGCACCACCCGGCTTCCGGGAAAGCCCGTCAATGGTCCTGGAAATACCTTCGCGGCAGCGACGGATCGATTGTGCCGCCTTCTCCCTGACAATCCTGTCCGTATTCCGGCATGTTTCCCTGTCCTGGTAACCGGCGATCCCGGGGATAATCCGGGCGATCTTCTCGAGAAGCACTGCAGCCTTGGGACGGGTCATGGGCATCTCCTCCAGGCGAGGGGATCCAAGCCGCAAAAGAATACCGGCCTGCGGTCAGCGGTCACGTGAAGCGATCGTCCATCTCAATTCCCAAACCCGGGAAGGATCTCCATGCTGAGCGGGGAGCGTATCAAACAGAGCGATGTTTCGCAGTATTGGATCCTTGAAATCGGATGATCCATTCCGGCGGACCGGTCTTCCTTCACCGGACACCAGTTTCCAAATGGTTACCTCCCCTTTCCCCCAACGGGTGAGGCTTTGACCTTCACCTTTCCCCCTTCAGTGGTGACTCGGTATGAGACCCTGTCGCACCCGTACTTGTCCCTGATCTCGGCGGTCTGCTTCTCAACCATTCTGCGAACCTTGGAGATGTCCGGAGCAGCCGCCCCGCATTTCCTGTACTCCCGTTTCAGGGCTCTATAGAGGGTTTCCATCCCTTCGCCGTTTCCACCGGTGGAGGAAATTACTACGATACCGGGACCAATGGTCTCTGCAGCCGCGGATGCCATCCGCCGGCGGGGCGTTCGGCCTTCCTCGAGATCCCGGAGGTTCCTCTGCCAGTACTGGAGATACGTGTTGTAGCGGGAGACAACCTGCTGGATCCTGAATCGCAGGGCGGTATTGGTGACGCTGGTGGTCGACAGAAGTCGGACTTCCCTGGCCACTTCACCGGCGAGTTTCTCAGGCGGCGTCTTCAATACGCCGAGAAAGAACTGATCGTACTCCGTCTTGAGCTTGTTGATATTGCCCTCGAGTGCTTTAAGCCTGTTTTCCATTTCCACCCTTTGGGTTGACCTTCTCCCGGTCCGTCAGATCGACAGACCGCCCATTGAATTTCCCAGGGCATATCACTCAATCCTTGGAAAAGCCGTTCGCCCGCTACAGTGAAATGATAACAGAGGGCCGAGGAGGAATGCAAAGGCTTTAGCAGCCGACGGGCCGCAGCTTCGGTCTCCTGTTACCGGAAAAGGGAGTGCGCCGGTACTTTTCGTTCCGTGACAGGCGAACCCTGTCTCACAGGCGGACCAGGGTATGGGGTGCGAAGGGTGACAGAGTCTCTGCTCAGGACTGTCCTGAAAACGGAAAGCGGAGGTGCTTTATGCCGCTCCGTGTTCAAGCCCGAAAGGCAATATGGGCGATGATCCCCGCCAGGGGTGGGAAGAGGAGAGTGGAAAAGATCCGGATGGCCGTCAGCCTCCAACCCAGGAAACCGATCTCCATGGGCAGCCTGGCCACGGCCCAAAGGGACCACCCGGTAAGGAATGCGACCATTGTGCCGACGCCGGCACCGGAACGGTAAAGTGCCGCCGCCAGAGGCAGGTTGACGAAAGGCCCCCCAGGGGTAAGACCTCCAGCCACCGACCCTATGAGGATCCCTTTGAAACCCGCCTCGGCCCCGATCCACCTGAGAATATACTCCCTCGGGATGAGAACCTGGATCATCCCCGCGACGAGGAAGGCGAAGAGCAGGAGGGGAAGGACTTGCACGATCATGCCAAAGGCGATCCTGACACCTGCGATGTGTTGCTCCTGGCCCCGCGAGTAACCGACCAGGAGAAGTACCACCGCTAGTACGGCAAATACCGACGTCGGAATCAGCATATGGTTGGCCCTCCCTTGTCCCGCCATAACGTTTCCCCTTCTGTGCGACGGATTGTGCCGGTCGTGGATCTTCCTCGGATACCCCGGGACATCTTACACAAATGATCCCGGCAAAGATACCGCATGATAGGGAGGGGGGAAGAAATGAGTCCAGAGTCCAGAGGTCAGGGTCCAGAGAGGGCGCGGAGACACGGAAATGCGAGGGGGCGAAGGAGATGGTTCCCAGTTCACAGCCTGCCCTGAGCCCGTCGAAGGGTTCACAGTCAATACCTGGAAAATAAGACGTGGGACCTGGACATCAGACGCGGGGACGCGGGGAAAAACGAATCACAAATTACGAATCACTAATCACGGCGGTCTCAACTGTGAACCGTGAACGGTGAACCAGCTTCTGGTTCTCCCGACACCGTGCTTTCCCTGAAACGAAAATTCTGATAGAAGTGAATATTTCGCCCGGTTCGGTCCCCAGGGGACCGTCTTCACCATCGATTGGAGTTGATCTCATTATGGTTCACCCGCCAGATCGGTCCCCGATGACCATCATCCTTGCTGCCGGCAAGGGGACCCGGATGAAATCCAATCTGCCGAAGGTCCTCCATAAGCTCGGGGGGAAACCCCTGATCGAATATCCCCTGCACCTTGCCAAGTCGGTCAATTCGGAGAGGATCCTGGTAGTGATCGGCAGTCAGTCTGAAATGGTAAGGAAGGCGATCGAGCACCGTCACGGCAACGCCGAGTTCGTTCTGCAGGAGCCACAGAGGGGAACCGGACATGCGCTCATGCAGTGCCTCAAGCACCTGGCGGAACATCGCGGGCCGGTCCTGGTTATGTCGGGCGACGTGCCGGGCCTGTCCGGGGAGACACTTGAAGGCCTGCTCCGCAGTCATGTGAAGGAGGCCGCCAGCTTGACGGTTCTGACGGCCGTCCTCGAAGACCCAACGGGATACGGCAGGATCGTCCGGGACGGATCGGGCCATCCGCTGTCTGTTGTCGAGCAGAAGGACCTTCAGGCCGATCAGGAGCCTATCAAGGAGATCAACGCGGGCGTCTACGTTTTCGACTCCGCGTTCCTCATTGATGAACTCCCCAGCCTCTCCGATGAGAATGTTCAGGGTGAGTTCTACCTCACCGACCTGGTCGAAGCGGCGGGCAGGACGTCCAGGAAGATCCTCACGGTACAGCTGGCCGAACCGACAGAGGCGAGAGGTATCAACACCCTCTCCGAACTGGCGGAAGTGGAGAAAGAGATGCGTGACAGTATCCTCCGGAAATTGATGGAAAACGGAGTGCGGATCGTGGACCCCTCATCGACCTTCGTAGATGATTCCGTTACGATCGGGTCAGACGCGGTTATCCACCCCTGCACCTTTATCTACGGCAACACCCGGATCGGGTCAGGGACGGTGGTCTTCCCCGGAGCAGTCATCACCGACTCGGTGGTGGGGAAAAATGCGGAGATCAGGCCCTACTCCGTGATCATCGAGGCCGAAATTGCCGATGGGGCAGCTATTGGACCTTTCGCCCACCTCCGGGCAGGAAGCGTCATCGGTCAAAAAGCCCGGGTCGGGAATTTCGTCGAGGTCAAGAAATCGGTTCTCGGCGAGGGCACCAAGGTTTCCCACCTCACCTACGTCGGTGACGCCACGCTTGGCAGAGAGGTCAACATCGGCGCCGGCTGCGTCACCTGCAACTACGACGGCTTCGCCAAACACCGGACGACCATTCAGGATGGCGTTTTCGTCGGCAGTGGGACCATGATGGTCGCACCCGTCACCCTCGGGACAAACTGCATGGTCGCAGCCGGCTCAACGATCACCCACGACATACCTGAGGATTCCCTGGCCATAGCCCGTGCAAGGCAGGAGATCAAAAAGGGATGGACCGTCAAGTGGCGGAAGAAGATGACCCAGAAGAGTGACGGGGAGGGCACCTGATGTGCGGGATCGTCGGATACATCGGTCCTGACAGGGCCGCCGATATCCTCCTGGACGGACTCCGGCGCCTGGAGTATCGGGGGTATGATTCCTCCGGGATAGCCGTCCTGGACGGGACCAACCTGCAGACGAGGAGAAGTGTCGGGAAGATCATCGAGCTGGAACGGGTCCTGTCTGAGAACCCCGCTGGAGGCTCCCCCGGCCTCGGCCACACCCGATGGGCGACCCACGGCAAACCCAGCGAGGAGAACGCCCACCCTCACCGTGACTGCACCGGGAGGCTGGTCATCGTCCATAACGGCATCATCGAAAACTACCGGACATTGAAGGAGAGCCTTGTCAAAAATAACCACCGGATGGCTTCCGAGACGGACACCGAAGTGATCGCCCACATCATCGAGGAACATTACGATGGGAACCTCTATGAGGCGGTGAGGTTGTCCCTCGACCGGATCGAGGGTGTATACGCCCTGGTCGCTCTGCATGCGGATGAGCCCGACAAACTGGTGATCGCGCGATACGGCCCTCCCCTGGTGGTCGGTCTCGGCTCCGGTGAGATGTTCGTCGCCTCCGATATACCGGCAGTCCTCCACCGGACGAGGGAGTTCATCTACCTCGGTGACGGCGAGATCGGCGTGGTGACGTCCGATTCGGTCAGGATCACGAACCGGGCGGGTGAAACGGTAGACCACCAGCCGATCACAATACTGTGGGATCCGGTGAGCGCGGAGAAGGGCGGCTACAAACATTTCATGCAGAAGGAGATCCACGAGCAGCCCCAAGCGCTTGCCGACACTTTAAGGGGCAGATACTTCGAGAGTGAGGGGAGGGTCTTGCTGGATGACCTCGAGCTGTCAGAGGACTTTGCCCGAAGCATAGACCGTTGCATCATCATCGCATGCGGGACATCCTGGCACGCCGGCCTGGTGGGTCAATTTCTCATCGAGGAGCTTGCCGGCATCCCTACCACGGTCGATTACGGCTCTGAATTCCGCTATCGGAACCCCATCGTCGGGGACCGTTCGCTGGCCCTTGCCATAACCCAGTCAGGGGAGACCGCCGATACGCTGGCCGCCGTCCGCGAGTGCCGGGAGAAGGGAGCCCGCATCCTTTCCATCTGCAACGTCGTGGGAAGCATGGTTACGCGGGAGTCCGATGACATCCTCTACACCCATGCCGGTCCGGAGATCGGAGTGGCCTCCACCAAGGCCTTTACCACCCAGCTTGCCTGCCTGGTCCTTCTGGGGCTCTTCCTGGGCAGGCGAAGAGGAACCATCGATGCCTCACGTTTCCATAAGGTCATGGACCGGCTTGTCGCGGTTCCTCAGCAGGTGGAGACCATCCTGGCCCAGGAGGCTGCCATTGAGAAACTGGCAAGCCAATTCTACAGTTATTCGAATTTCCTCTTCCTCGGCAGGGGGGTTCACTTTCCCATTGCCCTCGAAGGAGCTCTGAAACTCAAGGAGATCAGTTACATTCACGCGGAGGGTTATCCTGCAGGCGAGATGAAACACGGCCCCATTGCCCTCATCGACGAGAACATGCCGGTGGTGTTCCTGGCGCCCAGGGACAGTGTGTACGAGAAGGTCCTCGCGAACCTCGAGGAGGTGAAGGCCCGCGGCGGAGTCGTGATCACGGTCGCTGACCACGATGATGAGTTCCTGGTGGAGAAGTCCGACCACCTCATCACCATCCCCCAGACGGACCCCCTTCTGACACCCATACTGTCCACGGTTCCTCTCCAGCTCTTCGCCTACCATGTGGCTGTTCTCCGGGGAACAGACGTCGACCAGCCTCGGAATCTGGCCAAGAGCGTTACGGTGGAATAAGCACGATGAGCGAGAGCAAGAGCCTCAGAAAGATCCTTTCCGTGAGGTCCATCAAGGAATTCATCAGCACCGAGGGGACCATCATCATCTCCCTTGCCATCATGATCGGTCTGCTCAGCGGATTGGGTGCGGTGGGATTCATCAATCTCATCAAGCTGTTCAGGACTCTTTTCTGGAGCACCTGGGGAGGATACAGCGGATACATACCCGGAGACCTTACGAGCCTCCTGATCCCCCTCCTCCCCGCACTCGGCGGGCTTCTCCTTGGCCCCATCTCCGCCATCTTCCCCACGGAGGCCAAGGGGCACGGAGTTCCTGAGGTCATGGAATCGGTGGTACTCAGGGGCGGCGTCCTGAAGGTCCGCACCGTCTTCATCAGGGCCCTGGCTTCGGCCATCTGTATCGGTTCCGGTGGATCAGCCGGTCGGGAGGGCCCCATCGCCCAGATCGGCAGCGCTATCGGGTCCTACGTCGGTCAGGTGTTCAGGATGTCGGCCAGCAATGTCAGGACCCTCCTTGGCTGCGGAGCGGCGGGCGGGATCGCGGCGACTTTCAACGCGCCTATCGCCGGTGCGCTTTTCGCCCTGGAGATCGTTCTCGGCGACTGGCAGGTGGCCACATTCAGCCCGGTCATCATGTCCTCGGTGATCGCCACCACCACCGCCCGGTACATAATGGGAAACGAACCGGCTTTCGGTGTCCCCCTTTACGAGCTGGTCAACCCGGTGGAGATCGTTTTCTACATCATCCTGGGCCTCCTGGCGGGACTCGTGGCCCTCCTGTTCATTCACACGCTCGACACCTTCGAGGAATTCTTCGAGAACAAAGTCAAGATCCATCCCTGGCTGAAGCCCGCTGTCGGGGGACTCATTCTCGGCGTCGTCGGCCTGATCTTCCCCCAGATATTCGGCAACGGATACCCCTCCATGGGGGAAGCCCTCATGGGCAACATGGCCTTTCAGATAATGATCGTTCTGGTGTTTCTCAAGATACTCGCCACTTCCATTACCCTCGGTTCAGGAGGTTCGGGAGGCGTCTTCGCCCCTTCCCTTTACATTGGCGCAATGCTGGGCGGTTCCTTCGGCTCTGTCGTCCACTCTCTCTTTCCCTCGGTCACGGCCACAAAGGGAGCCTACGCCCTGGTGGGAATGGGGGCCACGGTGGCAGCGGCGGCCCATGCGCCGCTGACCAACATCCTGATCCTCTTCGAGCTCACAGGGGATTACCACATCATACTGCCGATCATGGCAGCCTGTATCATGAGTACCCTGACCATCAGGGGCCTTTCACCCCATTCCATCTATTCGATCCGCCTCCATAAAAGGGGGATCACCATCGAGGCCGGTAAAGAGGTCAATGTCCTGCAGTCCCTGAAAGTCAGGGACGCCATGACCGCCAAGGTCGAGGTGATACCCGAGAGCATGAGGTTCAAGGACATTCTCCAGCACTTCGTCAACAGCAAATACTCCAACTTCCCCGTCGTGAACCGGGACGGTGAGCTGACCGGTATCCTCTCCTTCCAGGACATCCGTCAGCACGTCTTCACGTCCGAACTGGATCACATCGTCGTGGCCAAGGACCTGGCCACGCCCCACGTCACCACGGTCACTCCCTCCGACAACCTCAAGGACGCTCTGGAAAAACTGGCCTATCGGAGTGTGGAACAGCTGCCCGTAGTCGACTCGAGAAACGAGAAGAAGCTCATGGGGATCCTGACCAGGAGGGACATCCTCACCGCCTACAACAAAGCCATCCTCAGGTATGAAACGACCACCTAATCCCCTCTTCCCTCTTCAGGATCTCAACCCCAGCCAGAGAGACGCCGTCACCACCGTCGACGGGCCTCTCCTCATTCTGGCGGGGGCCGGCAGCGGCAAGACCCGGGTGATCACCTACCGGATCGCATACCTCCTGCAGGAGAGAAATATCCCGCCCTACGCCATTATGGCGGTGACGTTCACAAACAAGGCCGCCGGGGAGATGAGGGAAAGGGTTATATCTCTCGCGGGCAGGGAGGGCAGGATGGTGTGGATCTCCACCTTTCACTCGGCATGCGTGCGCATCCTGCGCCAGCACGCGGACCGGATGGGGATCAGCCGCCATTTCACGATAGCGGATGACAGTGACTCCCTCAGGATCATAAAGGGCATTCTCAAGGAGATGAACGTCGACGAGAGGGTTCTACCAGCCCGGCGCGTCTCCTACCTCATCAGCCGGGCCAAGAATGCCCTCGTGGAACCCGAGGGGATGGCCGACCTGGGGGAGGTCCGCAGAGACCACCTGATGGAGAAGGTGGTCCTGGCCTACGGTCATTACGAGGAACGGCTCAGGGCCTCACAGGCTCTTGATTTCGATGATCTGCTCTTTTTCACCTTTCGCCTCTTCGAGGGGCATCCGGACATCAGGGATAATCTCGAGGACATTCTGCAGTTCATAATGGTCGACGAGTACCAGGACACCAATCACGCCCAGTACCAGATCATCCGGCACCTGTCGGCCAGGAGGAGGAACATCTGCGTGGTGGGGGACGACGACCAGAGCATCTATCGCTGGAGAGGGGCGGACATCACCAACATCCTCTCCTTTGAAAGTGACTTCCCGGAGGCCAAGGTCGTTTCCCTCATGGAAAACTATCGATCCACAGGCCACATCCTGAAGGCGGCCTCCTGCCTGATATCCAGGAACCTGGGAAGAAAGGACAAGGAACTGAGGGCGGTGCGCCCCGACGGCCTGAAGGTCTCGGCCTTTGCCGCCGTCGACGAGCGTGACGAGGCCGATTTTATCTCCGCCACTATCCTCGACCTGATGCGGAGGGAGGGATTTGCGGCAGGGGATTTCGCGGTCTTCTACAGGATCAACGCCCAGTCCAGGGCCATCGAGGACTCCATGAGGAGGAACAATATCCCTCACGCCATTGTCGGCGGTGTCCGTTTTTACGACCGCATGGAGATCAGGGACACCTTGGCATACCTCCGGCTGATCCTCAATCCGGCGGACTGGACGAGCTTCGAGAGGGTTATCAACGCCCCTGCCCGCGGCATCGGGAAGGTGACACTCGAGAAGATCAGGTCCTGTGCGGCAAAGGATGCCCCGCCCGAAAAGGCGGTTCTCGAGGCGTTGAAGAGCGTTAAGATCACGAAGAAAGCCGCGTCAGCCCTGAGCGCCTTCCTCGAGACCATGGGAGGTCTCCGCGACAAGGTCCAGGTTCAGGCCCTCGATGAACTCGTTGTCAGTGTCATGGACGATACCGGCTACCTGCCCGCCCTGCAATCAGAGGACACGGAAGCGGCCAGGAACAGGATCGAAAACCTCCAGGAATTCCTCACCGTCGTCCACGATTTCCTCGAGATCTCCACCGGCGTCGAGGAATCGGGATCGGACACCCTGTCGGCCTTCCTGGATCAGGTCTCCCTGGTGTCCGATATCGACTCCTGGGAGGACAAGGGTTCGGCCGTGACACTCATGACACTGCACATGGCCAAGGGCCTGGAGTTCCCGGTGGTATTCCTGGCGGGGATGGAGGAGGACCTCCTGCCCCACTACCGGTCCCAGGGAGAGCCGGCGGAGCTCGAGGAGGAAAGACGCCTCTGTTATGTCGGCATGACACGGTCCAGGGAGCGGCTCTTTCTGACCCTCGCCAGGCGGAGGAGGATCTTCGGTCAGTACGATCACACGCATCCCTCGAGGTTCTTCTCTGAACTCCCCGATGAAAATGTCGAACTTCACAGCGAATCGGCCTTCCCCATCCTCGGCCTGACCGGCCGCGGAGGGCCTTCCCGTATACCCTCCGAAGGAACCATCGCCATAAGCGAGTTCCACTACGAGCCGGAACCGGTAGAGGGAGAGGAAACTCTCCTGCCCGGAACAGAGGTCAGCCACCCCATGTTCGGCGTCGGCCAGGTCATGGGAGTCGAGGGAGAGGGAGGCGACGCCAGGATCACCGTCTATTTTCCCAAGGGTGGAAAGAAGAAACTCATCGCGAAGTACGCCAACCTGAGGGTGATATGAGACCGCACCCCCGGCTGCCACCATGGCCGTGGCCGGCCCCGGGCACAAAGCCCTGGTGTACAGCTTTTCTCGATTTCCCCCCGCCGGTCTCGTCCCGGACAGGTCCTCACTTACAGCACCCGATCGCCGGTGCTCAGCTGACAGGGCCGGGAATGTTACCAGTTTCACAAGTTTCCTTGACAAGGATGCCCCTGTAGGACTATACAGAGAGGCTAAAGGGTCAGCACTGCCCACCGCTTATACGAGAAGTCTGCGCAGACAGAAACCTGATACATTTAGTCGGAGCCGCTTTCAATTACCGGATGAATATCGCCAGGAATATATCCCTTCTCATCATCCTGCTCTACCTCTCCACCCTTTCCATCGGGGTGTCCTTCGGCAGGCCCGAGACCCAACCTGACTTTACCGTCCTGGAGTATCTGAGCGGGGAGCGCGTGGAGTTCGAAAGGGTGCACCTTGCCCCGGCCAACCTCCTGGTCGTCACCGAGACCACCTGCTACTCCTGCATCAAGGAACTGAGGGCCCTGGAGCTTCTCAAGGCGAAGTACAGGGACAGCATAAGCGTCTCGGCCGCCTTTGTGGACCGTCACGGTCTGGCCAGGATCGAGAGGTATCTGGAATTTTACGATTTCCAGCTGGACAACATCCTCATTGACTCGAGCAGCGATATTCCCAAGTACCTCGGTGTCGATTACATTCCCACCATCATTATCTTCGATCGCCGTGGAAATGAGTTCTTCCGGAAGAAGGGGTTCAACGACGGTGACGAGAGCCTGTTCTCGGCCAAGGTTGACGAGATCCTCTACTCGAGAACGGTTCGGAGGACCGAGGAGGAAGAGGAAGCCGAACCGTCTGACGACACCCGAAAAACGACCGGGTGCGCGTCCACGCCGGGATGACGTTCGGCCGGCAGCCGGATGTCGGGTAACAGGGTAACGGGCTAACGGGAAAAAAGCATTTTGGATCACGTAACAAGAGACCGGCCTGTGGCCGGTTTTTATTTTGGGGTTTCGGACTTTGGATTTTGGATCAGTCTATCCTCGGATTGAACACCTCGATGGTTTTATCACCCATATTCCCACCGACGATCAGGACCCTTCCGTCGGGAAGGAGGGTGGCCGTGTGGCCTACCCTCGGCACCCGCATCCGCCAAGGCAGCTCCCGTGAGATGCCGGTTGCGGGGTCGAAGATCTCTGCTGATATAGAGGGACCGGTATATTCTAATCCACCAACAACTAATACTGTATCATTTAACAATAGAGTTGCGGAATGTCGTGTCCTTGGGTATATCAAGGCTTCACCAAAATCGATAACTTGACCATTATTTGGATCAAATATTTCAACATCTTTTAAGAAACCACTTCCATTTATACCCCCAGTTAGTAAAAATCTCCCATCAGACAAGGACGTCATTCCAAATGAGGTTTTTGGTTTAGATAAACTACGCTGCGTTCTATTAACTTCATTTTCTAAGTCCATAACACTTACTTCAGCGAGGTAATTTGAACCATCCATCCCACCTAAACAAGACAGATAAACACCTGAAACCAAACAATGCAAATTTTGTCTAGGTGACGGAATGCCCATGGTAAAAACCGTATTTTCGGATAAAGAATTCGAATTAATCTCTAATGTGTTAATGATCCACTCATTAATTACATCGTATCCACCAAACAAAAATACTGATTGCTTATATATTGCCGGAAAGAAGTTCTTTCTATTTCCTTCTATTGAATATCCATAGCATTGTCCATCATCAGTAGAAATTATTTCATATTGGCTGTCGTCCATTCCGCCGAGGAAGACAAACAACTGGCCGTTGGCGTCGTCGTGGAGGACCCTCTGGCGGGTCCTGGGTGTAACAAGGGAACAGCCGTAGGCGGAAGCCGCCAATGCTCTGCCGGTGGCGGAGATACTCTCGATGGCGCCCGTATCCAGGGTGCCGCCGACGATCAGGACCCCACCGGGGAGAGGCGTCGCCGAGTGGTACTGTCTGGGATTTATCAGGCTTCCGGCCGCGGAGAACCCCTCGGATTCCTCGAGCTGAATATCGAGCGGCACGTCCGCCCCATCCCCGACCCGGACGTCGATCAGCTGCCGCTCCATGATGACGGCTCCGGCGGTGACGGCCTGGGCCAGGATGTCGCATCCTCCCTTAAGATCCAAACCGTCCAGAGAGAGGCTCCTCGTGGCCCAGGGGGCCTCCCACGAACTTTCGACCCCTCCGCAGGTTATCCTGATCCTGACCGTGCCTATGTACGGCGTCGAACCCTGCGCTGACAGGACGCCCATGTCTAGCCTGTCCTGCCAACCGGGGGGAAGGCTCAGACCGACGGTCAGCCTCCCCTTCTCCTCTTCACCACCGCATGCGGAGAGAAAGACCGCCGCGGCCAGGGAGAGAAACACAAACCTGGTCCGGATGCCGGAGATCACCAGGTCACCTCCACCCTCGTGCCCCCTCCCTCATCCTTCATCGCCCCTGCCGCCACGGCGAGGAGCAGAGCGCCGCCGAGGATCAGGTACCACTTCCTGCGTCGGCCCTCCAGGCGGTCATCCTCCGTTTCCACTTCCTGCTCCGGCGCTTCGGGTACGTTGACCGATATCCCCATGACCGGTTCGTCCCTTGCCCATTCGTCCTCCGGTTGGCGAAGCATGTCCGAGAGGAGGTCTTCCCGGCCCTTATCCGAATCCCCGGACCAGAGCATCCCCTCAGTGTTGACCATTCCCTCCCCGTCGATCAGCCACACCCTCATGTCCCTGCCGTCCCAGCTTCCCAGAACCACGAGATCAACGTTCAGTCTGCGGGCCAGCTCCCGGAAGAACCGGCTGTCTCCTGCCCAGACTCTCTGGGCAAAGAAAGCCTGGGGCGGATCCGTGGGCCCCTTAGGGGTCAGATCGAAGGACAGGTTCACCGACTGCCAGTCCGCCAGCTCGATCCTCGTGGCCGGGGACCGGAACCCCTCATGGACCACCTCCACAAAGTGAACCCCCGGAAAGGTCTCAAACCCTGAGAGGGGCACGTCCCCCGCCCGGCGGCCGTCGATCAGGACCGTCCCCCCCAGGGACGGGACGGTCACGGAGACGGTGGCCTTCGGCCCGTCTTGAACTGTTCTCTTCGCCTCCTGGAAGTCCCCGATGACGTCGGGGGAATACCTCTCCGGTTCGAGAACGGCCCCGGGCTTCAGGGACGCCGCTCTCTGAAAGCTCTGCCGGTAGTCCGGGTCCCTCATGGCCCTCAGGACCATGCCGTCAAGGAGAAGGATCTCGAACAGGAGACCGGCCTGGATGTCCGTGGAAGGGAGATCGTCCAGCACTGGCTCTGCAGCGGCGAGAGCCTGCCTGGATGCAGGAAAATCGAAACGATAATAATGATCCCATGCCCTGTCTATCTGCAGACGCACAGCCCCCCGGAGGGACATGGCCTCGGAGAGAAGCTCTGCCTCCTTCGCCGCCGTTTTATCGACCCACTCAACGAGGATCGCCCTAACGGTTTCCTCGTCCTTCAACAGGATCCTGGGATTCGAACGGACCTTGGCAATTGCCGTCTGCCAGAGGGCCACCTGCGCGGGGGGAAGGTTTGGAGGTGGGTCGAGGACAGCCACCTTCCGGAACGAAGTCTCCGCCAGGGAAGGCCCCGTGGGGCCAACGACAAGCAGCGGAGCCAGGATCAGAGCGACGAGCCTAGTGAACGGTCGGCGGTTCCTCACCTTCTTTAAGTTGTCCGTTGGAAAGGGCATTGCTCTGAGACTCCTCCTCATCCCAGTACCTCATTCGTCGATAGCCCACCATCTTCTTCCAGGCGTAAGTGTAGAGGAAGAGGAGGGTGATAGCGCCCCACAGGACCGCGGAGCTGGTGATCACAGGTATCCAGGTCGCCTTCACCCGGGCGTACTGGTCGAAACCGTCCAGAAGTTCGCCCATGGAAACATCAAAAGACCTATTCACGGCCCGTGCCATGTCCCCCTGCTCGAGAACCGATTCCACCAGCGTGGCAACAGCTCCCTCACCGTATTTGCGGACGAGATACTGGACGAAGAGATAGCTCTGAGCGTAGGCCACCTCGGCCTCGCCGGGATCCTTTGGGAAATCCGTGAGGAGATCCCGAAAGGGTATGGTTCTGCTTGTCACTTGAGCCCAGGAAAGGTGAAGCAGACGGGACAGCCTCATCTCCCCGGAGGCATATGTCGCGATCCCCTCGCTGAGCCAGCGCGGAAACCGGGCCTGACGGATGTTCTCCTGCTCTCCCATAACCAGGTGAACCATTTCATGCTCGAGCAGGGACCAGAAATCCTGAGGGTCAATATCCATGGCGCCTGGAGTCATGAGGATGACGACTCCGAACTGCGGATATGTGAGAGCGCCGGCCCACTCGGGGACGGAGGACGCCTCCGGCTGAAGTTCCACGAACTCATCCCTGCTGCCGGCAATGAGGATAGTGTAGGGACCCCCTACAGGGATCCCCAGAAAGTTGGAAACCCTGTCGAGGAACACCCTGGACCGGCCAAGAATGTCCTCGGCCAGCGTCCTGTGCTCGTGCCGAAACCTGACCTCCAGGGGAAAATCGGCCAGGACCTCCCATTCCGCCCGATCGAGGAGGTGATCGGCCGCGGTCGGATTGAAAATTGCCAGGAGGAGAAACAGGAAGGCGGCGATTCTTAGGGGACCGGGGCCTAGCAATTCAGCTCCCTGGAGACCTCGTCAAGAGTGAGGCCTTCAACCTCGATGATCTTTGTCTTCGATCGTTCGCCCCCCACGATCTTCACCCTTCGTGTGGCAATGCCCAGCCTCTTCGCCAGGAGTTTCACCAGGGCGCTGTTGGCTGCTCCCTCAACGGGAGGGCTGGTGAGGCGGACCATAAGCATGCCCTCCTGCCATCCCTCCACAGCCTCCCTGGACGAACGCGGCCTTACCCTCACTGTGATCCGCGCCCTGGAATCCGTCCGGCCCATGGTATCTCCCCTCCCCCCGGTCCCCACCGCCCGGCCCTCTAACAGACCCTTCCGGGTACGATATCCGCTGTTCCAGGAAAAAGAAAGAGAGAAACACCCGGAGCGTCCTGTTTCAAAAAGGCACATCCGGGTGCGTCATTCGGGAAGAAGGAGTCCTCGATCGGCGGGCTGCCGGAAATCCATCCGACCGAAAGCAGGATTTTCCTATTCCTTGTCCTTGCTGACCAGATACTTCACGTTCTCCGACCGGGCCATCTCCTCCTGGATCTCCTCTGAGGAGATCTCGAGGATCTTCAGGTGGCTTTCCGCTGCCGACCGGACCTGGGTTTCAAAGTGGGCTCTCAATCTCTTTATCTCGACGATCTGGTCGTTCAGGGCAGCCAGCTTGCGGTGGGCGTCCTCGATCATCCGCTCAGCCTTCAGCTCCGCTTCAGAGAGGATCATCTCGGCCTCTTTCCGGGCCGCGATCTTCATGTCTTCGGTCACCTTCTGAGCGGTGATCATGGTCTCCTTGAGGGTCTGCTCCCTCTGACGGAGTTCGTCGAGATGATTGGTCAGCCGGACAAGCTTCTCCTTGTGTTTGCTGTTCTCACGGATGAGTTCCTCGAACTCCGCGGCTACAAGTTCAAGGAAATTATCGACCTCCCTGGCTTCATAGCCCCTCATCTTTACTCTGAACTGCTGGCTCTGGATATCCAGGGGAGAAAGGCGCATTTCAGACCTCCTTTCGCTGGGTACTTCCTACCGGAGAGAGAGGGCGAACTGATAAAGAGACTGAACCACGGCTGCCTGCAGGAAAATGATAATGAGGATGGCAACAAAGGGCGACAGGTCGACCATGCCTGCCCGCACGGGCAGCAATCTCCGGATGTATCTCAATACCGGCTCAGTTACCCTGTACAGGAACTGGTATATGGGATTATAGGGGTCAGGTGAAAACCAGGAGGCGAGCGCCCGAATAATGATGAGCCACATGTAGATGGTCAGCAGCATGTCGATGACCTTGGCAAGGGCGGCCAGGAAATTCCCGAATACGTACATACAGACCTCCGATTTTACCTTAAGAATCGGCTCTAAATATAAAATTACCAACGATAAATGTCAAACATCCATAAGTTGCATACCTTCCGTCACGGGGATGGACAGCTTTTCCAGTGAAAGGTAATATTCAACTGACCGGGATCGGCGAGGAAAGGGCGGTGCTCAATGAGCTATCGAAAAACAATCGGATTTATCGGAGGCGGAAACATGGCCGAGGCCCTCGCCGGGGGGATCATCCGGGCGGGCATCTGCGATGGCCTCAACATCACTATCTCCGAGCCCAGGGCCGACCGCCGCGACTTTCTGGCGAAGACCTACGGTGTCAGGGTGACCGAGGACAACCGGGTCCCGGTCAAGATCAGCGGAACGATCTTCCTCGCCACCAAACCCCAGGTCCTGCCGGAAGTCCTCGCGGAGATCCGAAAGATTCCGGCACCCAGGCAGCTGATCATCTCCATCGCCGCGGGAACAACCCTGTCCTTCCTCGAGAAGATCCTTCCCCGCTCCCCCATCATAAGATCGATGCCCAACACACCGGCTCTCATCGGATGCGGCGCCACGGTCGTCGTTCCGGGAAGCAGGGTCAACGCTGAAATGACTCACTGGGCGGTGGAGATCTTTCACTCCGTAGGATCCTGCCTTGTCCTCCCCGAATCGCTCCTGGACACCGTCACCGGCCTTTCCGGCAGCGGTCCCGCCTACGTGTTCCGATTGGCCGAGGTCCTCATTCGGGAGGGAACTGCGGCCGGCCTCCCGGAAGAGGCTGCGGCTGAGCTGGTCGGACAGACCATCCTCGGTGCCGGGAAGATGATACTGGAGACGGAGATATCTCCCCGGGAGCTGCGCGGTATGGTGACCTCGCCGGGCGGCACCACGGAGGCCGGCCTGAAAGCCATGGCCGAAGCGGGTTTCGAGGATGCGGTCAGGGCAGGTGTCAGGGCTGCCGTGGAGCGTTCGAGGGAGCTTGGTAAAAGTAAGGACTAGGGGCCGGGAGTGAGAAGACGGGCAAGAGGATCCATCGCCGAGAGGGTCGGGCCCCCTCATCCGGGCGGTTGCGCCGAGTTACAGGATTTCATGGACTCAGGACTTAGTTCTCAGCACTGCCCCAATGGCTCTTTGCCCACTTCCTGACCTGCTCGAAACCCTCAGGGTCCTCGAAGCTGCTCCTGATAAAGATGAGTCGGGTACCATCGTCCCGGACAAGGATCAGGCTGTTACCGGCCGATCTCACATCCTGGGGCCTCGGTTTCGGGAACTCCTCGCGGGAGTACTCGCTCTGGACCACCATCCGGTCGTCGAAAAGGGATATCTCCTGGGGTACCAGCAGGGTTTCGTTGCCGCCCCCATAGACGTAGAGCAGGTACATCAGGTTTGAGATACCCCAGTAAAGGGCAGCGACGACACATGCCCAGACGGCGCCCCTGAGGTAATTTCCGTCCACAGCGTGGCCGAGAAAAACGAACCCCGCAAGGCCCGGCAGGGCCACTCTCCTGAGGGGCCTCTGGGAAGCGGTCAGACGGACGATCTGATAGAGGTCCCACCTGCTCAGCCTAAAGTGGACGGTGGCGGCGGACATGGTGATGCCGGCATCCACTGTCAAAGTCCCCTCGGTCCGAAGATGGCCGTCCCGATCCTGACGATGGTTGCTCCCTCCTCGACGGCGACCTCAAAATCCCCGGTCATGCCCATTGACAGCTCCCTGAGGTTCTCTTTGGGGTAACCCTCCCCGACGAGTCTGTCCCTCAGGACCCGCAAGCTCCTGAAATGGGGTCGGGCATCCTCCGGATCGTCCGTGAAGGGCGGCATGGTCATGAGTCCCACAGGTTCAGTCGCATCCTCCTCGAGGAGGACCGAGAGGATGCCGGGTGTCTCGTCGGGGGAGCAGCCGAACTTGGCGTCCTCCCCTGACACATTGACCTGGATCAGGGCCCTGCAGACAGCGGAACTCTCCCGGTACCGTCTGGCTACCTCCCGGGCGAGGGCCGTCGAATCTATTGAGTGGATCCAGGAGAAGAGATCCGGGCAGTATTTGGCCTTGTTGCTCTGCAGGTGCCCGACCAGGTGCCAGGTCAGGCCGGAAGGAAGCAGGGGTATCTTATCCCTCGCTTCCTGAACGCGGTTCTCCCCGAAGTGAACCTGACCCGCCTCAGCTGCCTCGCGGATCACCTCGAGGGGTATGGTCTTGCTGACGGCGAGAATGAGAACCTCCCCCGGATCCCGCCCGGCCCGGTCAGCCGCTGCGGCGATCCCCCGTCTCAGAATGTCAAGGTTCTTTCCTATATCGACCATGGTGTTTATATATCAGGTGATGGTGATAAAATCAGCATTCACCTGACCGAGAAGGGTACCTTCTGACCGTCTCAAGGCAGACTTATTCTGTACTTAGCTGTGAATTTATTGTTTGGAACCGGCAACCCGGGATCTGGAATTTCCTCAAGGAGAAGATCGTGGCCCTGAAGATCGACGTCGAGTGCATCGCCTGCGGAGCATGCGAACCGGAATGCCCAAACGATGCCATTACGGAGGGCGAGGAGATCTACGTCATCGACCCTGACCTGTGCTCGGAGTGCGTGGGGGCCTTCTCCGAACCGCGGTGCGCAGAGGTCTGCCCGGTGGACGTCTGCAGACAGGACCCCGATCGTCAGGAGACGGAAGGGGGGCTGCTGGAAAAGTACAATCGGATACGTGGGAAGTAGAATCAGCACGAAGGACAAAGCACGAGGAACAAAGCACTTTGCACTCCGCCTCAGCTCTTTGCACTTTGTACCGATCTATCTCCCGTGCGACGTCCCTTTGATCCCCCCGTAGATCTCCTCGAGGATCCTGAACCGTTCTTCCGCTCGCCGAGCACCTTCGGTGTCCGGGTATTCATCCAGGCACCGGCGATAGAAGATCATGGCCTCTTCAAACCTCTGAAGGTACCCGATATCGTGGATGACCCCCAGCAGATAGAGGGCCTCTGGCGCCTCATTGCCCAGGGGATTGTGCCGAACGGCGGCGCTGAAATGGGCTGCCGCCTCGAGGAGGTCGTCAACCTGGCGCTCGCTGAGAAAGCCCATAGCCCTGCCGATCCCCTGACTTTGCCTCTCGAGGTCATCCCTGACCGAATAGAAGACGGCGAGCCCGAGTGTGAAATGGACCTTCGATGCTGTTTCGGTATCCAGGTCCTGTTCGAGGTAAGGATCCAGGTAGGCCTCTGACAGGTGATAGGACCCGCTTGCCAGGTATTGTTGAGCCTTTGCCAGATCCGCAGAGGGATCACTCGGTGCGACCAGCGCCCTGGAACAGGCGGACATGGATACCGAGAGGGTCACTATGGCGGCAAGGCCTGCAGGGATCGTCCTGAAGACCCTCGGGGCAGTCGATCTCCAGGGCAGGATGTTCACTCTATGACGCGCCATTGGGACACAGTGCCGGCCGGCGGGGCCTGGACTTCAGAGGTTTAATGGAATCCCCTTTTCGGCACTCCGCCGTGCCCGCCAAGCCTGTCCGCCCGAAACCTCGCTTCCTCGGCGTATTCCGATTCCGGATACAGGTCAACCAGTTTATTGAAGGTGTCCTTGGCATCCTCAAAATGGTTGAGACAGCCGTAATCCTGGATGACGCCCGCGAAGTAGAGACAGGCATCGGCTCTCGGACCGTCGGGATCCATCTCCTGGCTCTCGAGAAAATACCTCTCCGCCCTCTTCATTTCGTCCGCCTGCTCGGTCTTCAGACGAGACCCTATCTCCCCCCGCTCCCGGCACTCGTTGATATCCAGGCGTGTCCTGTGAAAGAGGGCGAGCGCCAGGAGGTAGCGCACCTGAGCGCCCTGGGCTTTTTCCTGCCTGGCCTCGACGTGCTTCTCCATCAGGCCGACGGCGTCGTCGTAACGTTCTTCCTCGATGGCCTTTTCCGCCAGGGAGACGTCCGAGCTCAATCCCCCCTGGTCGGACGCACCCGTCAAGGAAGCGACCGACACCAGAAGGAAGACCGACAGGACACCGCAAAGCATCATCTTTCTCGACATCATTTCTCCGTCCTCGCTGAGGGAAAAAGGGGGATCGCAACATGCAATCCCCCTTTAGGATTCTGGCGGGGTCGACGGGACTCGAACCCGCGGCCTCCGGCGTGACAGGCCGGCGTTATAACCGACTTAACTACGACCCCGTATATTTTACTCTACCACCTTTTACGGCGTATCCGAACGTGGTGGGCGGTACAAGGCTCGAACTTGTGACCCCCGGCTTGTAAGGCCGATGCTCTCCCAACTGAGCTAACCGCCCATGAGCAGACTGTTTATAATAATCTTGTCCGGTGATGTCAATAATACAAAATGTATTTCATGCCAAATTTCAGATCCGGATTCCAAACCCGGGATCCTGTTCTTTTGGAGTAATTTACCGGCAGGTCGACACCCCTTTACCTTGGGTATTCGGCCTTTGGATCTTATGATTCCGACGGTGCAGGGCAAAGCCCGCTCTAGTGCGCGTGGACGGAATCCGAGTCTCCCCCGATCTCACCGGTTTCGGTCTTCCGGAGGGCCTTCAGGAGCGGCTCCTCGACCGCCTGCCTGAGGGCCAGGCCAAGGACATCGTCCATGCTCTCGAAGTTGTGGATGGTCAGACCCTTCAGGATCTCCTTGGGAACCTCCCTGAGGTCCATGAGATTCTCTTTGGGAATGATGACATCCGTGACACCGCCCCGGTTGGCAGCAAGAAGTTTCTCCTTGAGACCGCCGATCTTGAGGATCCTTCCCCGCAGAGTGATCTCTCCGGTCATGGCCACGTCATGGCGAACCGGCCGCCCGGTCAGGGCCGATGCGAGGGATGTGGCAATGGTGATCCCTGCCGACGGCCCGTCCTTGGGGATCGCCCCTTCCGGGACGTGGATGTGGATGTCGATCTTCTGATAGAAGTCCCTGGGGATGCCCAGTTCGTCCGCCTTCGATCGGACGTAGCTCACCGCTGCCCTGGCGGATTCCTGCATGACGTCACCGAGCTTTCCGGTCAGGGTGAGGTTCCCCTTTCCGTCCAGAACAGTCACTTCCGTCTGGAGAAGTTCTCCGCCCGTCTCCGTCCAGGCGAGGCCCGTGGTCAGACCGACCCGGTCCTTCTCCTCGATGACCCCGTGCTGGAACTTGGCAACGCCGAGATACCTGGGGATGATTTTGGAGTTGATTCTCATCTGCCTGGCCTTGTCCCTGCCGACCTTCACGACCTCCCTCGCCACCTTACGGCAAACTGAGGCGATCTCCCTCTCCAGACTTCGAACGCCGCTCTCCCTTGTGTAGCCCCTGATAATGGAGAGGATGCCGCTGTCGTTGAACCTCAGCTGGGAGTTCGTCAGACCGTGGGTGTCGAGCTGCTTCTTGACCAGGAACTTCTTGGCGATGTTCAGCTTCTCCGGCTCCGTGTATCCCGCGATGCGGATGATCTCCATCCTGTCCTTGAGGGGAGCCGGGATGGGATCGAGGGTGTTGGCCGTCGTGATGAACATGATCTCCGAGAGGTCGTAGTCAACCTCCAGATAATGGTCCGAAAAGGAATTGTTCTGCTCCGGATCGAGGACCTCCAGCAGGGCCGATGACGGGTCGCCCCTGAAGTCCATGCTCATCTTGTCCACCTCATCGAGGAGGAAGACCGGGTTGACCGTTTTAGCCCTCTTCATGGACTGGATGATCCTTCCCGGCAGAGCCCCGATGTAGGTCCTGCGATGACCCCTTATCTCGGCCTCGTCTCTGACGCCGCCCAGTGAAAGCCTGACGAAGTTGCGTCCCAGCGCCCGGGCGATGGATTTTGCCAGGGACGTTTTACCGACCCCGGGAGGACCGACGAAACAGAGGATCGGACCCTTCAGCTTGCCGACAAGCTGGTGGACAGCCAGGTACTCCAGGATCCTCTCCTTGACCTTCTTCAGCCCGTAATGGTCCTCCTCCAGGATCCGCTCGGCCTCAGTTATATCCAGCTTGTCATCCGTCCGGTCCTTCCAGGGAATGGAGATCAGCCAGTCGATGTAATTGCGCACCACGGTGGCCTCGGCGGCCATGGGAGCCATCATCTTGAGGCGGCGGAGTTCCTTCATGGCCTTCTCGTGGACCTCCTCGGGCATGCCGGCCTTCTTGATCTTCTCCTCGAGCTCCTGGACCTCCTGTTTGGCTTCATCCTTCTCGCCGAGCTCCTTCTGGATCGCCCTCATCTGTTCATTGAGATAGTATTCCTTCTGGGTTCGCTCCATCTGGCGCTTGACGCGGCTGCGGATCTTTCTCTCGATCTGCAGGATCTCGATCTCGGACTCGAGGATCTGGAGGACATTCTCCAGTCGCTGGGGAACCTCCACAGTCTCCAGGAGCTCCTGCTTATCCTCTACCTTGAGAAGCATGTGGGCAGCCACCGTGTCGGCGAACTTCCCGGGTTCATCGACCGTGTTCAGGGAGGCGAGGATCTCCTGGGGCACTTTCTTGTTCAGCTTGGAGTAGCGCTCAAAGCGGTCCACGATGCTTCGCATGAGGGCCTCCAGCTCCGGGTCCCTCGGGCAGTAGAAGTCCAGCTCCTCATACTCGGCGGAGAAATATTCCTCCGTCTCCTGGAAATTGGACAGGCGGACCCTCGTCTGACCCTCAACCAGGACCTTCACCGTCCCATCGGGCAGGCGAAGCATCTGGAGTATGGAGGACAATGTCCCCACCTGATGGATCTCCTCGGGGGTGGGATCGTCGACCTTTGCGTCCTTCTGGGCCGAGAGGAGGATATTCTTCTCCGCCTCCATGGCCTCTTCGAGAGCCCGGATGGATTTGGGCCTGCCCACAAAGAGGGGCACGATCATATGGGGGAAGACGACGATGTCCCTCAACGGCAGGACAGGCAGTGCCTGGGTGATTATGGTGTTTCCGATATTGTCAGCCATGGATGGATCACTCTCCAATCGCACCTCGCGGGTCAATCTGCCTTCGCGAGGCTGAGATAATAGCAGAAGCTATTTAGTACAAGGTTATCAAAAACCAGCCCTTCCGGCGGAACAAATAGCGCCGGCCGGTGTGTACAGGCGCCGGGGGAATATCTACGATACCTGCTTCTCCGTATCTTCCTCTTCTCCCGGCCCGGAATCGTAAAGCAGGATGGGGTCGGCCCCGCGAAGAACAACGTCCTCATTGGCGATGCACTCCCGGACATTGGGCTGGGAGGGAAGGTCATACATGATGTCCAGCATGACGTCCTCCAGTATGGCCCTGAGACCCCTGGCCCCGGATTTACGCTTTATGGCCTCTTTGGAAACGGCCTTGAGGGCTCCATCGGTAAATTTCAGCAGCGTGTTCTCGAACTCGAAGAACTTCTGGTACTGCTTGACGAGAGCGTTCTTCGGTTCCGTCAGGATCCTTACCAGTGACTCCTCGTCAAGGTCGTGGAGGGTGGCTACCACGGGGACCCTGCCCACGAACTCGGGGATCATCCCGAAGCGTATCAGATCCTCGGGCTGCATCTGGGAGAGGATCTCACCGATATCCTTCTCGGTTGGGGACTTGACATCCGCCCCGAACCCGAGGTTCTTGGCGCCGATCCTCTGTTCGATGACCGCCTCGAGGCCCACGAAAGCTCCGCCGCAGATAAACAGGATGTTGTCTGTGTTGACGGCGATGAACTCCTGCTGCGGATGCTTCCGCCCTCCCTGCGGCGGCACGTTGGCCACAGTGCCCTCGATGATCTTCAGAAGGGCCTGCTGCACACCTTCACCCGACACGTCCCTGGTAATGGAGGGGTTGTCGCTCTTCCTCGCTATCTTGTCGATCTCGTCGATGTATACGATCCCCTTCTCGGCGCGGCTCACGTCGTAGTCGGCATTCTGAAGAAGCCTGAGTATGATATTTTCGACGTCTTCTCCCACGTACCCGGCTTCCGTCAGCGTGGTCGCGTCAACGATGGCGAAGGGGACATTGAGGATCTTGGCCAGGGTCTGAGCCAGCAGCGTCTTGCCGGAGCCAGTGGGCCCGATGAGGAAAATATTGCTCTTCTGGAGCTCAACGTCGTCCGAGTTCGCCTCTATGCGTTTGTAATGATTGTAAACGGCCACGGACAGGATCTTCTTGGCCCTGATCTGACCGATGACGTACTCGTCCAGGGCCGCCTTGATCTGTTCGGGCTTCAGGAGCCCCTTGGAGATACGCTCTCCCTCTTCTCTCTCCCACTCCTCCTCGATGATGTCGGTACAGAGCTCGACACACTCGTTGCAGATGTACACCGTCGGTCCGGCAATCAGTTTGCGCACCTCGTCCTGGGTCTTGCCGCAGAAGGAGCATCTCAGGACGCTGCTGTCTTTTGTCGTCGAATCGCCCATTTTATCTCCCTGTACTAGACGGCTTCTGGTGTCAGACGGCTGGAGATGACTCTGTCAACCAGCCCGTATTCGATGGCCTGCGCACCCGACATGAAGAAATCCCTGTCCGTATCGGCTTCGATCCTCTCTATGGGCTGTCCCGTGGCCTCGGACAGGATCCTGTTGATCTCGGATTTGATCCTCAGGATCTCCCTGGCGTGGATATCTATATCCGAAGCCTGGCCCGAGAAACCTCCCATCGGCTGGTGGATCATGATCCTAGCGTGGGGCAGGGCCAGTCTCTTTCCCCTCGTCCCGGCGGACAGGATCAAAGCCGCCATGCTGGCTGCCTGCCCGATGCAAATGGTTTCAATTTCCGGTTTAATGTAACGCAGGGTGTCATAGATAGCAAGACCGGCTGAAACGGAACCGCCCGGGCTGTTGATGTAGATGTGGACGTCCTGATCCGGGCTCTCCGCCTCGAGGTAGAGAAGCTGGGCGATCAGAAGGTTCGACACCGTGTCGTCGATGGCCGTACCCAGAAAGATGATCCGGTCCTTCAGAAGCCTCGAGTAGATATCGTAGGCCCTTTCGCCACGGCCTGTCTGTTCGATTACCATGGGTATCAGATTCATGTCTCGCTCCTAATGATTCTTTCGCTCAACGACAGGGGGGGTGACAGGAAGACAGGGAGAACAATCTCCGTGTCTCCGTGTCACCGCGACTCCGCGTCAGCATCAGCCTTCTTTTTAGGCTTTGTCTTTGTCCTGGTCTTCGCCTGGGACCTGTTCTCGGTCTTACCCGTATCCCCTTCCTTCAATCTCACGTCACTGACCGTTGCGCTCTCCAGGATGGTGTCGAAAACCTTGTTCCTGATGATATTGAAGGCGATCTCGTTAACCGTGCCGTCCTCGCTGTACTGGTCCATGAGTTCGTTCACCGGCCGTCCCATCTGCTGGGCAGCCTGTGCGACAACACTCAGGATCTCCTTCTGTTCGGCTTTGATCTCCTCCTTTTCGGCGATCCTGTTCACCAGGTACATCAGGCGCACGTGCTCCCCGGCCGCCCTCTTGATATCAGCCTCATTGGCCATTATCAGCTCCCTGACCTTTTCATTGGAGAGCCCTCCCCGCAGGAGATTCTCGCCATACTCCTGGGTCAGGTAGCGTATCTCCTTATCGACGAGAGAGGGAGGAACTTCGAAGACGTTGCTGTCCAAAAGGCTTCGGGTGAGGTTGGCCCGCAGGGCTTTCTCCGCTTCGGTATTGGCCGCCTCATCCATGTCATCCTGAATGTTTTTTCTCAGATCTTCCAGAGTTTCGAACTCCCCAATGGTCCTCGCGAAATCATCGTTGAGGTCCGGGATCTTCATCTCTTTGACCTCTTTGAGAAGTACCTCGAAGTGGACGGTCTCTCCGGCAAGGTTTTCCTGGGGGTATTCCTCAGGGAAGGGAAGATCGAACTCCCTCTTCTCGCCGGCTTTCATCCCGACGATCTGCTCCTCGAAACCCGGGATGAGCTGCTCTCTGCCCAGCCGGATCTCGAAGTCATCGATATCCATACCCTGGAGAACCTCGCCGCCCTTGGACCCCTTGAAGTGCACGGTGGCCACGTCCCCGTCCCTCAGGGCTCTTGCATCCTCAACCGGGACAGCCTCTGCATTGCGCTCTCTCAGCGTGAAGAGAAAACCATCCACGTCCCCGCTCGTGACCTCCCTGAAAGGCCTTTCCAGGACCAGGCCGCGATAATCGGACACCTCGAATCTCGGGGACAGCTCCACCATCGCCTCAAAGACCATCGGCTCATTGTCTTCAGATCTGACGTCCGTCAGGTAGGGATTGCCGTAGGGCTCCAGGTTGTGTTGGTCCAGGGCCTGCCTTGTGGCCCGCATGACGAGGGCGTTGATCGCCTCCTGGCGGGCGTCATCGGAATAGATCCTGCGGACCAGATCAAGGGGCGCCTTGCCCTTGCGGAAGCCCTTGAGGGTGGCTGTCCTGCGGATCTTTGTCAGGCTTCGGTCGATCTCCTCCCTGACCGTCTCCCAGGGTATCTCCACGTTCAACTTTCTCTCGACCTCACTCGTCTTCTCAACGTTGATCTTCATTTAATATGGTATCCCTGTAAAGGTTAGGACTTCGTTACAAATTCCGGATTTCAGGTTCCAGAACCCTGAACTCCCAGTGTGGGTGGCTGATGCTACAAAAAAAAGACACATTGAGCAAGAGATGTCAGAGGGAAAAGGTTAGCGTCGAAAGTAGAAAGAGAAAATATGGTCAAGAAAACGGGCTGTGATGTCCCCTTTGCCCTTATCCCTATTATACTTTACACCCGTAGTCCGGCAGGGACGCTGCCGGTGCGAGAAGGGGGATTTCCTTCACTCCGTTCAGGACAGGCTCACCGGTGACCTTCGGTCAGGGTTCTCATCCCCCTGATATCCAATCGAAGACCCATTTTCAACCCTGAGCCTGTCGAAGGGTGGTGCGAGAAGGGGGATTTCCTTCACTCCGTTCAGGACAGGCTCACCGGTGACCTTCGGTCAGGGTTCTCATCCCCCTGATATCCAATCGTTGACTCATTTTCAACCCTGAACCTGTCGAAGGGTGGTGCGAGAAGGGGGATTCGAACCCCCACACCGCTAGGTACTGGATCCTAAATCCAGCGCGTCTGCCAGTTCCGCCATTCTCGCACGCAGCTATTATACCCCGAAGAGGAAATAAGGGAACCGGGGAAGGCGACAACGGGTGAGAGCGGGGTGGACTGCCCCCGCACCGGCCCCCTGTCGAAGGGGAGGGATGGAACCTGGAACCGCACTCGGGGAGGCAACGATCCTGAACGCTAAAGCTCCGATTCCAAGGATCGCGAAGGCCGCAGCCGGACCGGGAACCGATGGCCGAAAACAGGAGGCCCCCCGGGTCAGGGGGGCCATCCTGTCTCAGCGGCACTATGATCTGGGCTTGATGGGATATCAGCGGTGGCGCACACAGTCGAATCCCTTACCCAGGTCGCACCGGATACAGTCTCCTACACTGTACTGAGGGGTCTGGGTAACCGACTCGCATTTTCCGCACAGGTACTCCTCTCCCGGCTTCATCGGACCGTCACACGGTGTGATCGCCATCGGGCAGAGGGACACGCAGGCCCGGCACATCACGCAGGATTCAGGGCGCTCCCCGTAAGGATAGTCCACCCGGCGTTCCCGGCCCCGGCCCACGAAATCGATGGCGTTCGCCCGGTAGGATTCCTTGCACGTCCTCACACACCGTCCGCAGAGGATGCAGTCGTCCTGGCGGAAGGGATAGCGGACCTCCTTGACACCGCAGCGCATCGCTATGTCCTGGATGGCCCGGGAATTGGGCGCCTGGGCCACCAGGAGTTCAGCGATGTTCCGGCGCAGCGATCTGACCCGATCAGAGTTGGCGTGGATCACCATCCCCTCCTGCACGAGGAGGGTGCAGGATGTGGTGATCTTCGACCGTCCGTTCATGGCGTGTTCGACGATGCAAAGCCGGCAGGCGCCGACATCGGAGAGGGTGGGGAGATGACAGAGGTGGGGGATGCAGATGGAGTAACTGAGGGCGGCTTCCAGGACGCTCGCTCCCTTCGGGGCGCGTACGGTTGACCCGTCTATGGTAAGTGTCACTTGTGACTGCATTTTTCTCCCTCCCTTACTGGACGACTATGGCTTCGTGGTTGCAGGCGGTCGGGCAGATTCCGCATTTGTTGCAGATCTGCTGGTCAATGGCGAAAAACCCCTCATCGTCTTCGTGAATGGCACCATATGGGCACGCCTTTAAACAGGCCCCGCAAGCGTCGCAGACCTCGGTGCGGATGGAATAATGGATGAGGGCGGTGCAGACGCCCGCCGGACATCGATGATCCCTGATGTGGGCCTCGTACTCCTCCGGGAAATAACGCAGGGTGGACAGAGCCGGGTTGGGAGCCGTCTTGCCCAGGCCGCAAAGGGCCGTCTGGGCCACCGTGTCACCGAGTTCCAGCAGAAGGTCAACCTGCTCCGGCCTCCCCCTGCCCTCGGTGATGTCGTCGACGATCTCCAGCAGTCGACTCACACCGACCCGGCAGGGAACGCACTTGCCGCACGATTCGTCCTGGAGGAAATTGAGGAAGTATTTGGCCACATCCACCATGCAGGTCTTTTCGTCCATGACGACCAAACCGCCCGATCCGATCATCGATCCCGCATCCCAGAGCACGTCGAAGTCTACCGGAAGGTCGAACATGGAGGCCGGAAGACATCCCCCGGAGGGACCACCCGTTTGAACGGCCTTGATGTTTTTTCCGTTGCGTCCACCGCCGCCGATCTCATCGAGGATGGTCCGGATGGAGGTGCCAAAGGCCACTTCCACCAGGCCCGTGTTCTTAACCTGTCCGGTGAGGGCCAGGATCTTGGTCCCCTTGCTGCCGTCCGTTCCCATGCCGGCGAACCAGCCGGAACCCTTGTTGATGATCGAAGGCACGTTGGCCCAGGTCTCGACATTGTTGAGGGTGGAGGGTTTGTTCCAGAGTCCCTGCTCCACGGTGTGAATATCCTTGGGCCTCGGCTCACCCACCTTCCCCTCGAGGGAGGCCATGAGAGCCGTTGATTCCCCGCAGACAAAGGCCCCCCCGCCCCGGGCAACCTGTATGTCGAACCGCATTCCGGAGCCGAGGATGTCGTCGCCGAGCAGACCGTATTCCCGGGCCTGCCGGATCGCTTCCCTTGAATGTTCCACCGCTATGGGATACTCGTTGCGGACGTAGATGTAACCCGTCTCGGAGCCGATGGCGAAGGCGCCGATGATCATCCCCTCCAGGACCGCATGGGGATTACCCTCGAGGATACCCCGGTCCATGAAGGCACCCGGATCGCCCTCGTCGGCGTTACAGATAACGTACTTCTCCTCACCCCGCGCGGCGCGGCAGGCCGCCCATTTCCGCGCCGTGGGGAATCCGCCCCCTCCCCTGCCGCGCAGGCCTGAAGCCTCGATCTCACCGATGACCGACTCGGGCGTCATTTCGGTGAGGACCTTGGCCAATCCGCGGTAACCGCCGATGGCGAGATAGTCCTCGATGGACAGGGGATCCACCAGCCGGTTCTGGGAGAGGAGAGTAGGGGTCTGGGCCCGGTAGAAGGGAACCTCGGCCTCGGTCTGTACCGTCTCGCCCCTTACCGGGTCGGTGTATAGCAGTCTCGGGA
Organism: bacterium; assembly: GCA_020350725.1. GTDB lineage: Bacteria > BMS3Abin14 > BMS3Abin14 > BMS3Abin14 > BMS3Abin14. The sequence goes on along the minus strand of CP070719.1, from coordinate 336,570 downwards.
TGATCTCCCCCTTCCGAAGGGTCTGGTCGAAGATCTCCTCGACATCGGATGGCTTCACCCTGCAGTAAAAGGTGTTGCTGGGGTCGATAACGATGATGGGACCCACCTCGCAGAAGCCATGGCACCCCGTTACCCTCAGGCGCACCTTTCCATCGAGTCCGTTTCCGTCGAGCCCCTTCCTCACCTCGGCTGCGACGTCCTGGCAACGCGAGGCCTGGCATCCGGGCCCCCCGCAAACGGTCATCAGAATGGTCCCGTCGTTGCGCTCGGCTGCGAGCCGGTCGTTCAGGGCCTTCAGATCATCGACGGTCGATATCCTAGGCATGTCCAGGTCCCTCCTCTTTCCGCCTCACCCCGCTGATAAGAGCCCGCAGCTTGCCGGGTGTCATGTGGGGATAGTAGACCCCGTCGAGGATGACCACCGGAGCGAGGGCGCAGGCTCCGATGCAGTTCACACTCTCCACGGTGAAGAGGCCGTCCTCGGTCGTCTCCCCGTCCTCCACACCGAGGAGCCCGAGGGCCTGCTCGAGAAGGGGATTGGCCCCCCTGACGTGGCATGCCGTCCCGCGGCAGAGGGTGACGACATGCTTGCCCCTGGGTTCAAGAAAGAAGGCCTTGTAGAAGTTCGCGACGCGGTAGACCTCCATTATCGGCACCCCCAGTTCCCGGGAGACGAGATCCACAGCGTCCCGGGAAATGTAACCGTGCATCACCTGGATGTCCTGGAGAACCTCGATCAGCTGATGGGGCTGACTCCTGCGCCCCTCGAGAATGGCAGCGAATGACCCGGCCATATGCACCTCCTGTCCGGAAAATTGACGGTTGATGCCCCTAAGGGTAATGTGGTAATGATTGTCAGGTAAATACTGTTTGAATGCACATAGAGTGCCTATAAAATGTAGGTATTTTTTGTGCCAAGTTATTGCCTATCAAATACCTACATCGATTAGGCAAGGATGGAGGTCCTCATGCCACGGAAACCGCCGCACATGGACCCGGCCGATCTTCCCGAGATCGATAACACGGTCAAGCCGTCCGTTCCCTTCAGATGGAGACTGACCCCGAGCGAGGAGAGGGATCCGGCACGGGTGGTGTGGGCCCTCCAGGAGCGGATCAAGGAACTGAACTGTCTCTACGCCATCGCTCAGTTGGCCGAAGCCGGCGACGGCCCTATCGAGGATGTCCTGGAAGTGGTGGTCACCATTATCCCGCCCTCCTGGCAGTACCCCGATATCACCTGTGCCCGCATCACCTTCCTCGACAGGGTGTATTGGAGTCCCGGTTTCCGTCTGACCGCCTGGCATCAGTCATCCCCTATCCATCTCTACGGGGAACCGGTGGGAGAAGTGACCGTCTGCTACCTCGAGGAGAAGCCGGCGGCCTACGAGGGACCCTTTCTTCACGAGGAGAGGGTGCTGCTCGACGCGGTGGCCGAACGGATCGGCGCCATCGCCATGCGCATCAACGCCGAACGGGAACTCCAGGAGATGAATCAGCAGCTCAAGGTCGAACGTCAAGCTCTCCAGGAGACCAATACGGCCCTGCGGACCCTCATGGCCAGGATCGAGGAGGAGAAAAGGGAGATCTACCGTGACATCCGGGACAACGTGGAGAAGGTGCTCATGCCCATTCTCCACGAACTCTACATGACCGTGGGCAGACCTCAGAGGAAGTATGTGGAGCTCCTCCGGGACAACCTCGAGGAGATCACATCACCCTTCGTCAGCCGTCTGTCGGGAACCTTCCATTCCCTGACCCCCACCGAGATCCAGATCTGCACAATGATCAAGAACGGCCTGAGAACCAAGGAGATCGCCGAACTGCGGGGGGTCTCCCCGGCCACCATCAACAGGCATCGGGAGCGGGTCAGACGCAAACTGGGCATCATCAACAGCGACGTCAACCTGGCCACATTTCTGAGCACGGAGATGGGCTCCGAGGGCGGGACGTAGAGATGGGCCCACCCGAGCGGCCAACGGACAGCCTGGCTCCCCAATCCCCGGGTGCCGCCGGGGAGGACTCTCTCTATGGAAAAAGGGGAGCCAGCCTGGACCGAACAGGGGAAATCCGCCTTCCATTTAGCCGCCAAACGTGTCATCATGGGCGACCTTTTTTGCCGGGCGTCAGAAGTCTCCTTTAACGATGAAAATTCCCGGCACGGCGGGGGGAGGGGGCATCAGACCCCTATTGTCCGGCCATGCTCCAGACCTTTCTGACAGGAGGTCCACGATGCGCAAATCGCTATCTGTTGTTCTCGGGTGTCTTCTCGTAACAGGTGTGATGGGGGTTTCATCCGCGTTTGCCCTGAGCCAGCCGGCAGTGAACCTCGGCTTCACCAGCTTCCTGGACGGCGGTCCCCCGGCGGGTCCCGGCTACTATTTCACCGAGTACATCCAGTTCTATACGGCCGATGAGATCGCCGACGCGGGCCTTCCCGATCCCGGCGTCGATGTTTGGGTCAGCCTCAACCAGTTCATCTACCAGTCCCAGGGCAAGTGGGGCCTGAACGTCATCCTGCCCATCGTTTCCCTCGATGTCAATCCGCCGCTGACCGACAACGGTGCCGGCCTCGGCGACCTGCTCATCGGTCCCTACATCCAGTGGGCGCCGGTCATGGGACCAAACGGCCCCAAGATGCTCAACCGGGTGGAGTTTCAGACCATCTGGCCCACTGGAAAGTACGATAGTGACAGGGACCTGAACCCGGGGAGCAATCACTTCTCCTTCAACCCCTACTGGGCGGCCACTGTGTTCGTCGCGCCGAGGTTCACCACGTCCTGGCGTATCCACTATCTGTGGAACGACGAGAACGACGACACCGGCGTCAAGCCCGGTACGGCCTGGCACGCCAACTTCACCGCCGCCTACGAGGTGGACCCCGGCAAGCTGCGCCTCGGTGTCAACGGCTACTTCTTCGACCAGATCTCCGACACGGAGGTCAACGGCGTCGGACTGGGTTCCGTGGACAAGGAGAAGATCTTCGCCATCGGACCAGGTGCCGTTTGGCATGCCAACAAGGATACGCATTTCTTCTTTAATGCCTACGTCGAGTCCTCGGCCAAGTGGAGACCCGAGGGCGAGCGTTTCAATCTTCGGGGCGTCTGGCACTTCTAGGAGAGGGTGTGGTTGGGACCTCCCCGCCCTGGAGATCCCGGGTGCTCCCCCCCGGAATTCATCTCAAAGGAGGGCTGCCCTCACAATCTGCAGCCCTTTTCTTGCTCCGATGACAGACTGCCGCCCCTTCCGCCCGGTCGGCAGCGTGTAACAACCTCTCTGCATGACAGAGGCGGCGCCTCCCGGTGCCGCCTCTGTCCGTGAACTCAGGATCGATAGCCGGCCTTTGTCTCACTTACCGTTGCCATTGCCGCTGTCGCCGCCCGGTCCCTCCTGGTTCTGTTCCTGAGACTGTTCCTGGTTTTGCTCCTGGTTCTGCTCCCGGTTCTGCTCGGGTTCCGTGGTGTCCGATTCCGTAACGCCCAGCTCCGCATCCTGTTGGACCCTGATCATCAAGCGGTGCCGGGCCTGTTCTTCCTGGTACTGACCTTCCCGTATCCGATCCTGTGTCTGATCCTGGTCGTCAGATAGGACCGAAGCGGGAGCGATCAGAAGGAAAGCCATGGCAAGGGACAGGACCCAGAACAGGTCTTTTCTCACTGTGATCTTCATCTTCTTCCTCCTCAGCTTTCGCTGCAAGCTCCTCGCTTTCGGACTGTGTCGCTTTCCGAAGAGCACAATACAGTCGGTCAACTGCTCCCCGGAATCCAACCGGCGGGCAGAGACCTGAAGAACACATTCTGGGGGATCGATCACCTCCTCTCCAACACCCTGCCGGACAGGTACTCGATGACCGGCAGGCAATCATGGTCCTGCACCCCATCCCTTACTACTGTAGACACCCGGATTTGATATAAGGTTTAAATCATTGATAGGCATTGACTCCCGGGGAAAGGGATTCGGGCTCGACTTCCGCTCCGTCACGGATTCTCCCGCCCCAATTCGACTCATGACCTTTTTCGTCCTTGCCGGCCCGTTCGCTTGCAAACGGGCCGGCGGTCATTGGGAACCCGGCCTGTTACAGGAGGGACAAAATACCCCACTTTAAGGTGAAATTGCGAAAGCTTACCGATTAATTACCTGATTGCTATGGTAAACATTTAACTTGACAACTGCCCAAATATATACTAGCATTTTAGTTGAGTAAGGTGCCTGTTTATTTTTTGACTTTATTCTTCTAGCCTTGAATTCCATTGGGAGGGGATCAGGGAGATGTCCTATGGCACGTGCTTATTTCCATCCCCTCCGGGCCGTTTTCAGGAAACCGAAACTCCATTTTCTCCCTTCAAACGGCGGGTCCCGGCCGGCCTTCGGGCATCAGATCAAAAACAGGCTGTGGGTTAAGAAGAAGGAGAAAAAGTACCTGAGGACCTGGTTGGTCTTCCGGTTCAGCATCCAGACTGAACCTCTTTCGGACGCCTCGATACGGGGATACGAAATTGAGATTGACGAATTTGATCTGAAGACGGCAAATATCGTCCCAGCGTCCTTAGATCATATCAGGTTGGAAACAGGGGACCAAATATCCCTTCAGACTCAGCCGTCTTCCCTGTATGATCGGGCAGACGGTTCTTTGAACATCGGCCCTCACGCGACCATAGAGGATATCACTCTCCCCTTCGCAATTGAGTTTTCCGAAAAGCACAAGGACTTCGACAGCATCACGGCAAGATTAACCCTGATCCACGGGTCAAACGTATTCAACCGGAGGAAATTTCAATACGAAACCCTCCTGACCAGAATCTAGCCCTCGATCCTGTCTCTCACTTTGGTGTCGACCTCGATTCTGCTCCTACTTGCCCTCCCTCCAACACGGACCATCTTTGCCGTTCGCACCACGGGGGATCGACACTCCAAGACCGCCCTTCGAATCCGGAGATCGATTTCTTATCCTCTTGATTTCCTCCGTCGGGCCAATTAATATTTCACCCTCCGCATGAGATCCACCCTGCCACAAAAGGTGTAGGACAAAACCCAGTGCGCGGACCTGAACGGCACCCGACGTTATCCGGAGCGTCCATTTGCCCCTCCGGGGGAAGCCGCCGCGGGCGGTGGGTGTGCTGCACCTCCGGCGGCACTCGAACGGCGATGGGGCCGGCAGATGATGGAGAAGAGAGGTCTGTAAAGTGAAGAAAATCGAACGGCTTCTAGTGGCCAACCGGGGAGTTTCGGCGGTCAGGGTCATGCATACCTGCCGCGACAGGAAGATCCCAACCACCGCTGTCTACAGCACGCCGGACCGCCTGGGACACCACGTGGTCATGGCAGACAGGGCGGTGCACATCGGTGAAGCACCTCCCGCCGAGTCCTACCTGAACATGGAGAACGTCCTGCGGGCAGCCTTCGAGACGGGGTCCGATGCCATTCATCCCGGCTGGGGATTTCTGGCCGAGAACGGTGATTTCGCCCAGATGGTCCAGGACGAAGGCCTCATCTGGGTGGGTCCACCTCCCGGTGTGATCCGCAGTATGGGTGACAAGGCCCATGCCAGGCAGATGGCCCAGAGAGCAGGCGTACCCACTATCCCCGGGAGGGAGAATGTCACCACCTCAGAAGAAGCCCTGGACTGGATCAGAAAAGCCGGCATCGAATACCCCATTATGATCAAGGCCGCCTCGGGTGGAGGGGGGCGGGGCCTCGTCCGGGTGGACCGGGCGAAGGATCTCGAACAGGCTCTGTCCCAGGCAAGCTCAGAGGCCGAAAAGGCCTTCGGGAGCGGCACGCTCATCCTGGAGAAGTTCATCCAGAATGCCCGCCACATTGAGGTCCAGATCCTGGGCGACCAGCATGGGAACGTCGTTCACCTCTACGAGAGGGAATGCAGCATTCAGAGGCGCAACCAGAAGGTCATCGAGGAATCGCCCTCTCCGTCCCTGAGCGAGGACCTCCGGCAGGAGATCTGCGGCAAGGCGGTTGCCCTGATGAGGGAGATCGACTACCAGTCCGCGGGGACTGTGGAGTTCATCTTCGACCAGAGTGCGGGCAGTTACTATTTCCTTGAGGTCAACACCAGGCTGCAGGTGGAGCACGGCCTCACGGAACTGACCACCGGATACGATCTGGTGGGCCTCATGCTGGACGTGGCCGAGGGCAAACCCCTGGGGTTTTCACAGGACGACGTCAAACCCAACCGGTGGGCCATGGAGGTCAGGCTCAATGCCGAGGATCCGGAGACCTTCGGACCCTCCTTCGGCACGATCACCCGCCTGCGGACACCCGACGGGCCCAACCTGAGGATCGCCACCGGCGTATACCACGGTGCCTCGGTCCCGCCCTATTACGACTCCCTGCTCATGCTCATCATGAGCGCCGGCCATAACCGCGAGGATGCCCTCAACGTCATGGACCGGGCTTTGGGACGCAGCCTGAGGGTGGAAGGGGTCAAGACTCTCAAACCCCTTCTCATGAGCATCATCCGCCACCCGGCCTTCCGGGCCGGGGATTTTTCCACCCGGTTCATCGACGACAACCTCCAGGACCTGGTCAAGGCCTTCCGGGAACCAAGCACTGAGGACGAGCTGCTCAAGATCGCCAAATACCTGGCGGAGGTTTCAGCCCTGGGACCGCGGTCCTGGATATAAGGACATATCATGAGTGATCGGACAGTTTTCAGACCAGGCATGACCCCTGCGGAGATCATCAGGAAGGTAAGAGCCCTGCCGGGGGTAGCCATCACCTCCACGGGAATGAGGGACGCCGGCCAGTCGGACTTCAAGAACCGGCTCCGGATCCACGACCAGGCCACCCTGGCTCCCCACTACGACCGGATGAACCTTTTTTCCGCAGAGGTCCACGGAGGGGCACGCTGGCACGTGGGGATCCTCAACCGCCGGGAGAGTCCCTTTGAGGAGACGGCTATCCTTCGTGAGAGAATGCCCAGCGTTCTCCTTCAGACCCTGATCCGCGAGACCAGCCTGTGGGGGTACCGGCCCTACCCCCGGAACGTCATCGAATATGTGGTGTCCAAGGTGGACATCGATGTCTGGAGGTGCTTCTCCTTTCTCAACGACGTCCGCAATATGCGTACCATCTGCGAGGTGGTCATGGAAAGAGGCCTCCTGTTCGAACCGGCTGTTTCCTTTACCCAGGCGGACTGGGCGACCAACGACTATTACCTCGGAGTCGTCGACGACATGGTTGACCTGTGCGGCGGCGTGGAGGAGGTCGTCCTCTGCATCAAGGACATGGCGGGAGTGGGGAGTCCGGAGAGGATCCGGGAGCTGGTTGACGCCATCCTGCAGAAGTACCCGGAGGCAGTGGTTCAGTACCACCGCCACTCGACGGACGGGCTGGCCCTTCCCGCCCTGCTGGCTGCCGCCCAGGCCGGCGCCAAACTCCTGGACGCCCAGGAGGACTCTTTAACCCGATTCTACGGTCAGGCTCCTATACTCTCTCTCCACGCCTATCTCGAGGAGGCCGGGATCCCGGTGCTCCTGAACCGCCCTGAGGCGGAGGCCGCCGTCCAGAAGGCCCGGGACTGGGTGCGCCAATACGGCTGGGCCGAGTCGCCTTTCAAGGGCTTCGATCATAACGTCGTCCAGCACAGGATGCCCGGAGGGGCCTTTCCCAGTTCCTTCGAGCAGGCCGAGAGGGGCGGTTTTCTCCACCTTATGCCCCAGATCCTGCAGGTGATGTCCCTGTACAACCGAATCGTCCACTACTTTGACGTCACCCCCGGCAGCCAGATGACCTGGGTCACCTGCAGCGGCACCGTGAACCGCTACGCCAAAGAGTTCGGTTTAACAGGCGTCAACCGCCTCATCGCCCTCCTGAAGAAGTTCACCGAGGAAGTCGACCAGGACCTGGACAGGCTGGCCCCCGAGGAGAGGGAGGAGCTCATGGAGTTCTTCGTCACCGCGCCGGGGGATTTCAAGAACCTTATCCTGGGAGGGTACGGCAGGCTTCCTGCCGGATGGCCGGCCGACTGGGTCTACCAGAGCGCGTTCGGAGATCAATGGCAGGAGAATCTGGCCAGGAGGATCGGGGACTCTCCCCTCGACGCCCTGGAGGATGAGGATCTTGACGGCCTGAGGGAGGATCTTGCCGCGAAGCTGGGCTGGCATCCCTCCGAGGAGGAGTTCATCCTCTTTCTCATGCACCCCAAGGACACGGTGGAGATGATCGAGTTTCGGGAGGAGTACGGGGAATCCTCCATCGTCCTGCCCACCAACGTGTGGCACTCCGGGCTCCCCCGCCCCGGCGACAAGGTGGACTTTCAGATGAGAGACAAGCCCCATACCGTCGAGATGGTCTCGGTGGGCGACGAGTACGACGGCTACGTCCCGGTGGTCCTGAGGATCAACAACCAGGCCAAGGTGTTTACGGTGGAGACGCCCCGGGTGGTCAAGGCCGAGATCCGCATGGCCAAGGCCACCAACGAGGTCGGCTCACCCATCACCGGCTCCGTGTGGCGGATGGGCAATCCCAAGCGCGGTGATATCGCCGTGGGAGACATCGTCCACGAAGGGGAGGAGATCGCCAACATCGAGGCGATGAAGATGGAAAACGTCATCGCCGCCCCTATCAACGGTCGGATAGCCGAGATCTGCATCGGCCTGAACGAACCGGTGATCGAGAACCAGCTGCTGTTCGTGCTGGAGGAGGACGGGGGATAGGGGAAAAGTAAAGAAATAAAGGATATAGTCTATTGTAATAGTGTGTGGATGGAGTGGATCACAGTCCACGGGCTTCAGAAATGCCAAATCAACGATAGGCCCGGTTCGAGATGAACCGGGCTTTTTTTCTGACCGCACCACCCCTTTTCTCCGGCAGCCCCAAGGGAAGGACCCGGCCGGCCGCCGGACGATCGGATCACACAAACCGGATCCATTCTAACTGTTTAAATTAAAGGGGAAATTTCGTTTCTAACTGCCCCTGTTTTTCCGTCGGAAAAAAACTTCCGGAAGGTCCAATTTTTTGTTGACTAAATGGTCAAAATTGACTATCTAGTCGAAAAAATGGGAGGAAAAAATCATCATGACCGGTGTGGATAATGTCCGCAGGGAACAGGCCACCCGCCAGACCAGAAGGGTCCGTGCCACCCGCCGCCGGCTCCTCATTGCGGCGAGGGAGCTGTTCGCCGAGAAGGGGATCGATCTGACCACGATCGACGAGATCACCCAGCGGGCGGACGTGGGGAAGGGAACCTTCTACTACCACTTTTCCGACAAGAACGAGATCATCGCCGACCTGATCCGGCAGGTCCTTGAAGAGCTGACCTCGCTCATGGAGAAGCGATGCACCGGGGCTGACGACCTGACGTCCCTGCTGGAATCCATCATCCAGGTTCACATCGATTTCTTCAGCACACGATGGGAGGAGTTTGTCCTCTACTATCAGGGCCGTGCGGACCTGAAGCTCAAGGAGGGCTATTCCGGCCTGGAGCTGCCCTTCATCGAATACCTGGAGTCCATCGAGGCACTGGTGGACGCAGTGGTCAAACAGCGTCTCGACAAACCCCTTCTGCGCCGCATGGGCTGCGCGGTGGCGGGTTTTCTTTCCGGCTACTACTCGTTCGCCGTCATCGCCTCGGAGGACGATGACGTGGACGCTAATCTGCAGTCCCTGAGGGGGGTCCTGGTGAGCAGCATGGCGCGGTTCATCAACGGAGCCCTCCGTCAGGAGGAAACCTAGCGGTGACCAGCCCCAACGCCATCTCAGCGGCAAGGCCACAGGCCACCTAAAGGCAAGAAAGGAGGAAAAATAAGATGATGGGAATTCAGCCCGTACCCATGAGCGTGCCGGAGCGCGCCGCCGCTGAGAACGTTTGGGGCATTGCCACGGCCATCGACATCTACGACTGCTGCCCGGATACCATTCGGGACGCGGACGCCATCCGCCGGTTCGTTGTTCAACTGTGCGACCTCATCGAGATGAAACGGTTCGGCGAGACGCAGGTGATCCACTTCGGGGAGGACGAGAGGGTAGCCGGCTTCTCCATGGTCCAGCTCATCGAAACCTCCCTCATCTCGGCTCACTTCGCCAACCTCACCAACACGACCTACCTGGACGTGTTCAGCTGTAAGCCTTACGACCCGGAGATCGTGGCCGAATTCGCGCGCCGTTACTTCGGCGGGTCGAGGGTGGAAACCAGCATCACCTTCCGGAGGTAGGGATGGACGGCCTCAGGGTGGTCCGGGACCTGGAGGAGGCCAGGAGCCTCTGGGAGGCCATCATGCCCCGGGAGATGATCACCGATCTCTGGGAGGTGCGCTCCTCCTTTCACCGCCATTTCTCCAGACCTATCCACTTTCTGGTAGAGGAAACCGGCGGCCGTCTCTCAGGCCTCCTTCCCCTGTCCTGGGTGGAGGAACAGGGCTGCTACGCCTTTTTCCCCGGTGAAACGTGGAAGGGCAGGACCTGGCTGGAGCAGAACATCCTGACTGCCAGGGACCCCGAGCGTCTGCTGGCCGCTGTCCCCGGCCCCTTTCACATCAGGTACCTGTCGAACAGGTCTGCGGCTCTTCCCGCCAACAGGACGGTGGACGAAATCGGCTATCTCTTCCGCCCCCCCCATTTCGGATTCGAATTCGATCGGTTTATGGGCCAGTTCTCGAGCAAATCGATCAAGAGGATCGGCCGTGAGATCGAGGCCATCGAAGCCATGGGGATCTCCTGGCGTCAAAACCGGATCGAGGATTTCGATTCCATGGTGACCATGAACGTCTCCCGGTTCGGCCATGACTCCTATTTCAGCGATCCCCGCTTCAGGAGGGGATTCCGGGACATGGTCAGCTTCTTTGACCAGCAAGGCTGGCTCCGGGTGACGACGGTCCTCATCGCAGGCGAGACCGCCGCGGTTGACATCGGGGTGCTTTACAACGGCGTGTACACGCTCATGGCGGGGGGCACCAGCGCCTTCTATCCCGGCATCGCCAAGCTCATCAATCTGCATCACATGAGGCGGGCCTGCGAGGAGCGGATGCTCGAGGTGGATTTCCTCTGCGGCGACTTCAACTGGAAGAAGATGTTTCACCTCCAGGAGCGCCCCCTCTACCTGCTGGCCGAAGCCGGTGTTCGGGCAGCCTGAAAAGGAAATCCCATGAGCTCAAGACGGGTCCTCGTAGTCGGCACGACTCCCGATTACGTCGACATCATACGGCGGAGATACCCGGGACGAGCCCTCTTTCTCACCGATGAGAGGATGCGTCTTGAGGCGTCGGAGGAAACGCCGGGTCCTGAAGAGGAGGTCACCTTCGACCTTCGGGATGCCCGGGGGTCGGCGGAGGCGCTTTCCGGCCATCTTGTCCGTTACGACATCGAACTCAGCGGCCTTACCTGCTACGACGACGAATCCCTGATCCTCGCCTCCGATCTTGCCGATCGTTGGAAGCTCCCCTTTCATTCACTGGAGGCTGTGCGGACAAGCCGCAGCAAATTCCACTCCAAGAGGGCATGGCTTCGCTCGGGTGTGTGCTGCCCGAGATCCCTGACCGCCCGTGACAGGGATGACCTCGAGACGGTCATGGACAAGCTGGGATTCCCCCTGGTCCTCAAACCTCTTACCGGATCGGGAAGCGAACTGGTCTTCTGGTGCCGTAAGCGGGAAGACGCCAGAAAGGCGTTCCGGATCATCACCAGGAGGCTGGCCAACCATACCGACGACCGGATGTACCGGAGCTTTTCCCCCCCGGGCCGGGGTCTGGATCCAAGGCAGGACGTCGTCCTTGAGGAGGGCTTCACAGGTCCCGAGTTCAGCTGCGACTTTGTCCTCTCCGGCCATCGGGCGCAGCTCGTGCGTCTTTCCGGCAAGATCCTGGCACCTGAGATCGGCACGGGAACAGCTCTTCTCTATTACGTCGCCGACATGGAGGAGACGGGTATCAGCCAGAGAGATCTCGAGGCCCAGCTGCGAAATTCGGCCAGCTCCATGGGATTCGAACAGGGGATATTCATGGCCGATTTCATCGTCCACCGGGGACGCCCCTATTTCCTGGAGGTCTCGGCGCGGCCTGCGGGGGATTGTCTTCCCTGGCTGGTGAAGGCCAGCAGCGGCATCGACACTCTGGGCCTGGCTTTGGACGTGGCCGAGGGTCGGACGATCTTCCTGCCGAAACTGGAATCCCATGAATTCCTCGCGGCGTTCCGCATGTTCGCCCGCCGGGAGGGTCTCCTCCAGAATCTCGCCAACGGCCGGCTCCAGACGGACCCGAAGGTCCTCGAGGTGGTTTTTTACAGAAAACCCGGGCACCGGGTGGCCCTGCCGCCCGACGATTATTTCTCGCGCGTTCTGGGTCACGTTGTCTTCCGGCCGGGAGACCGAAGCCGGCTGTCTGAAGAGGGCGCCTGCCTCGAGGAGCTTGCCGAGGTGGAGATCGCCTCGTGACCGGCGCTCCCGACAGGCGTCAATCGGCAGACCTTTCCCGTCTCATGCGGGAGGACGCGGACTGCCGGAAGAAGGCAAGGGATCTGGTAAGGAAATTCCTTGACCGGGCGGCTGAACTCGAGGGGATTGCCCGGCAGGAATCGGTACCCCTCTACCTCTTCGAGCCTGCTGTTCTGAGGGACAGGGCACGGTCCTTCCTCGACGCCTTCAGACAGCGTCTGCCGGCTTTCGAAGCGTTCTTCGCCGTCAAGTGCAACAACCACCCTCAGGTGGCGGCCGAAGCGGTTCGTTCCGGCCTCGGCCTCGATGTCTCAAGCGGTCTGGAGCTCAAGCTGGCCCTGGAGACAGGGTGCCGTCGGATCCTCTTCTCCGGTCCCGGTAAGACAGAGGAGGAACTGGATCTGGCCGCTGCCCACCATGAGCGAGTGACGGTTCTCATGGACAGTTTCGGGGAGCTGGACCGTCTCACGAATGCGGCGCAACGCGCCGCCGTCGAGATCACCTCCGGCGTCCGCCTCACCACCCAGGAGGAGGGCCTGTGGCGCAAATTCGGCATCCCCCTCTCCGATCTCGAGACCTTCCTTGACCGGGCGGCAGGCTGTCCCGGCGTCCTTCTCAGGGGCCTTCAGTTCCACACGAGCTGGAACCTCACCCCTGAAGCCCAGACCGGCTTCATCCGCCGGCTGGGGGATGTCTGGAGGGACCTGGATCCGGTGCATGGCAACCGCCTTGAATTTCTTGACATCGGTGGCGGCTACTGGCCCCGGGACGGCGAGTGGCTCCTGACCGAGGAGATCCGATCGCCGGGAGGCGGCTCAGGCGTAAGGGGGAGCCGATGTCTTGAGGCGGCGTCCATCGAGGACTTCGCCCGTGAGATCTCCCGAACCCTCCACGACCGGATCTTTCCCTTCTCATCGCCGGCAGTCTACGCCGAGCCAGGGCGTTGGATCGTCAACGACGCCATGCACATCATGATCCGGGTGGCCGACAGGAAGGCCGACGACCTCGTCGTCACCGACGCTGGAACCAATATCGTGGGGTGGGAACGATACGAGACAGATTACGTGCCGGTGATCAACCTCAGCCGGCCCTCCCTCGACGAGCACCCATGCCTGATCGCCGGCTCCCTGTGCACCCCACACGACGTCTGGGGATGGTCCTATTTCGGTGACGGCATCGAGCCGGGAGACGTCCTCCTGCTGCCCGGACAGGGCGCCTACACCCTGAGCCTTCGTCAGCAGTTCATCAAGCCGTCGGCCGCATTCATCCAACTACCGGCTCAATAGAGATCTGCCTTATTTTAGCCGCAGACCCTTCGCCCCCGGTCCCGGATATCCTCATTCCTCATCTCTGAACCCCGGTTGTTCAGCTGCGGCAGTCCGTCTGTCGAAAGAGGTGTCCCTCGACCGATCAGGGGTCCTCCTCCGGAACTTGACGGCGAGGAGGCCGGCACCGTAAGCCAGCAGCATGGGAGGCAGGAGGAACAGGCCCATGGGTGCGAACAGGTAAAGGATGTCGAACTCCCAGAACACGCCGGTGAACAGGAGGACGGCCGATCCCATGCCGCCCAGATGGGTCAATCCGACGATCCACAGGCGGTCCCTGAATGCCATCCTGGTAACGTCCCCGGCAAGGATCCTGTAGCGGGCCAGAAGGGCCAGGACCAGGAACGGCGAGGACCAGAGAGACGCCGTGGAACCCAGGAGGACCGGTATCATGACCGGCTCCAGGAAGGATGAGATGGGCCAGGTGGGATGGCCCATGTGCATCAGATACACCTTGACCCCAAGCCCCACCAGCCAAGGCATGGCCATACCGGACAGGGCGATGGCCCATGCGGTCCGGACCGCCACCGTCCTGTATCTCCCCTCCGGGAGTGCCGCGGCCGCGGGAGGGGCTGGAGTGGCTTCCCAGACGACGTCGGCTCCCGCAGCCTCAGATGCCCTTTTCGGTGCCGGCACAGCCGCCCGCCGCCTTCTCAGCTTCACATACAGAAGGCCCGGCACCACCAAAAGTGGGGCCGCCCTTATGGGAAGCAGGAACCAGTTCCGGACTGACCTTCCGGCAAAAGAGTTTGCGACCGTCTCGACGAAGAGCCCGATAGCGGCGATGAGGACAAGGTGGAGCACAACCATCCACCCTCCCCTGTATCCGGGTTCAAAGAGCCTGATCCGCCTGTTCAGGAACACGACAAGGAAGATGGAACCGAAAAAAACAAGGGGGTTGACCAGTAAACCTGCGATCAGGAGAACAGCCCATATATCGCCCATAAGCCCCACCACCCGGCGCACACGGCCGCCAACAGTATTGCCATGGGGGGGCAGAAGGATGATCCGGCTGAGCCCCCTTTTATAATAGGAGAGGATCTCATTCTATCCCGATTGCGGCACCTGTCAACTCCTCTATTTTAAGGGCCTCGTGCCGAATCCTCCCCGAAAATGGCATCGGAATATTAGCAAACTCTGATATTTTTGCTTGCTTTTTCCGGGCCCTTTGTATTATAAACAAAACTACTCAATTTTATGGGCAACCATATTCTAATTCTCTGATCGGAGGGTTTTCATGTCCACCAACTTCAAGGAATCAACCCTGAACAACACCGGAACCGTAGACCTGTGGTGTGAACAGTGCGGTCATAAGATCGAGGGGGACCCATACGACACCAGCTTCTCCGGTTGGTGCTGTGTTTTCGAACCGGTCCACTTCTGCTCCAAGGAGTGCTGGGAAAGGGAGGACAACATGTACGATTCCGAAAGGTGGCCGGATCCGCCCAAGGCACCGGAAGGGTGGTGAGGACGGATTCCAGCGTCCAAATCCCAGATTCCCAATTCAGGAGGCCTTTCGGCCTCCTTTTTACATTCATCTTAAGAGTCCCGATGCCACAGCACAGAGGGCCAGAGAGGACTGACGGGGATAAGGGTTTTTGCGGGACCAAAACCCGGAGGCCAGAAATGCATGATCTCCTCTGTGACTCTCAGGAGGGAGGGGATCATGGGAGAGGGAGCGACTCGGCACCGTGAACGTTGAACCCGGAACCTGGAATCCGGAACTCATGGATTCCAATATTTCCCCGGTAGGTGGTCCAGGGCACATGCGAAAGTGCGATCCATTGATCCCGACCCGACCCGAAAAATATCTAGACCATCCAGGCCCAAACGGTTATCATTTCACATTAACCATGTCCGCTCTCCCCCTTCTCATCCCGTTGTTTATCGCCTTCACCCTCCATCCGGCCCGGGCCGCCTCCGTCATCCCTCCGGAGACTTTCGGTGAGGCCATCCGGATGCACAGGACTGGGGATGTCCGGGAATGGGCTCCGGAGACCATGTACGAGCACATCAACGGAGAGGCGGAGCTCCTCAGGCGTTACGGAGCCGTTTCCCTGTCCAACGCCCTTTACGAGGGTCCCGGCGGGACCACCCTGAGCGTGGACATTGTCGATTTGGGCACCCCCCTGAACGCTTTCGGACTGCTGGCCCTGTATTCCGGCTGTGAGGGCAGTCCCGAGGAAATCTCTGGGACTCATGTGTTCCCGGGAACATATACCTCCTACGCACGCAACGGCCCCTTTTTCATCCGGATCGACGTGGACTCTGATGACGGTGCATCCGTAACCCGTGAGTTTCTCACGGGCCTTTCCGGGACTTTCCCCGTTTCCCAGCCGCTTCCCGATGTCGTGGGTGTTCTACAGCATGCCGCCAGAGCCCCGTGCGATGTGGGTTATCACCCGGAGGATGTGGATTACGATCTCGGGGCCGGCCCCGGATACCTCTGGACAGCCCCTGGAGGCCAGGCCTGTTTCATGAGACTCCTGGAGACACCAGCCGAAGCGGGGGGCCTCGCCGCAGCCCTCACGGAAAAGGGCGTCAGGGGACTTGTCACGATCGGGAGGGCCGTGGCCTGGTCGCGGGATCGGACCCCTGGGATATCGCAATATCTCCGGGAAGTCCTTGGCACAGTAACGGAGGCCCACCGATGAGTATCGGGCGGCGAGAATTCCTGAAAAAAACGGCCGGCTTGGTGGGAACCCTGGTGTTCCCCGGCCAGGCCCTCGCCGCTGCAGACAACAGTATGCCCGCCAGGATCCTCGGACGTACCGGAGTCCGGGTTTCCGTGCTCGGCTACGGCGCCATGCAGTGCAGCGACCCGTCAACTATCCGACATGGTTTGGACCAGGGGATCACCTACATCGATACGGCGGATTGCTACATGGGGGGAAGGAACGAGAAGATCGTGGGGCGCGCGGTCGCCGGTATAAGGGACAGGGTGTTCATCGCCACCAAGGTCCACATGGGCAGCGAAGCCAGGATGAGGTCATCGGTGGACAGGAGCCTGTCCTCTCTGGGGGTCACCTCGGTGGACCTGATGCAGCTCCACGGAATGTCATCGCGACGCCAGATTGAGGACAAGGGCGTCCAGAGGATCCTGGAGGCGATGAAGGCCGAGGGGAAGATCCGATTCGCCGGGGTGACCACCCACTCCAACCAGCGGGAAGTGCTCGAGGCCGTCATGGCGGACGGCTTCTACGACACGGTCCTGGTGGCTGTAAACTTCCGCTCTCCCCCGGCTCTTTTCGAGATTATCGAGAAAACAGCCCGCGGGGGAGTCGGCATCATCGCCATGAAGACCCAGAGCGGGGGCTTCCCCAGTGGAACCTACCCTGAGCTGAATTCACATCAGTCGGCCCTCCGCTTCGTTTTGGAAAGGCCCGGTATTCACACGGCCGTTCCCGGCATGCTCAGCCGGAGGATGGTGGACGAGAACCTCGCTGCCGTCCTGAGGAAGGGAGGGCTTTCCGATCTCTTTCTCCTGGACGCCTTCCGGGCGGACCTCATGGGAAAGGCTTGTGCCTTCTGCTCAGGGTGCATCGACCAATGCCGTTACGGCGTGGGAGGTCTGGATGCGGTCCGCATCGCCATGTATCTTGACGGCTACAAGGACCTCCGCTTGGCGTCGGAGAGGGCGGTCTTCGCTTCCGGGCTAAAGGTGTGTGCAGAATGCGAGGGGTGTACGGTCGAGTGCAGCCAGGGGATTGACATAAAAACGGCGGCTTCTACCTCCGCCGCATTGCTGGCCTGATGCGGGCAATGAGATTTGCCACAGAGAACATCCACCTTCGCCATCCACCCTCTTCCAGGCTGCCGATGCCAGGAGGCAACGGCAGTTTGAGTTGGAATGGCCCGGAGCCTGACAACGGACAACGGGGTCAGAGCACCATCCCTGAGCACCATCCCTATCGCGCCACCGCGGTCCTCCGGACGGGGAAACCTGGAACATGGAACCTGGACCCTGGAACGATGATCTCGGAAAAGAAAAAAGAGAAAAGGGGTCAGAGCAGAGAAAAGGGGTCAGAGCAGAAACCGGAAACCGGAGTGACGGCCGCTCAGGCCGCAGGCCGGGTTGCTGTCAGAGATCAGTCCTGCGGCTGCTTGAGATCGCAGCCCAGTTCGTCCTCCTCGTCCCGGTGAAAACTGCAGCCGGTCTGAAGCTCCTCTCGCAGCCGGGTGCGGGCACGGTGGAGGCGGATTTTCACATTGTCCAGGCTTATCCCGAGGATGTCCGCGATCTCCTGGTTCTTGAACCCCTCGAGATCCTGAAGGATCAGGACGGTCCGATAATCCTCCGGCAGGTCGTCGATGAACCGGCGGATACAGTCGTTCATCTCCTTTCTGATGGTCATCCCCTCTGTGTTCCTGGCTTTCTCGTCGGTCCACACGTTGCCGTCCTCGACGTCCATCCCCTCTTCCAGGCTGGTGACCGCCCCTCCGCTCATCGAGGAGGCTTTCCTCAGCCTGTCCCTCGCTACATTCGTGGCGATCCTGTAGATCCACGTGGATATCCGGGAATCCCCCCGGAACTCTTCCAGCCCCCTGTGGACTCTCAGGAAGGTCTCCTGAGCCAGATCCTCGGCTTCGCTCTCGCTCACCAGCCGTGCCAGATACCTGATTATCTGGGGTCCGAAACCCTCGTAGATCTCCTCAAAGCTCCGCATACCATTCACCACTGATCTTCCCCCTGAAAAAGGCCACCCTGCCAAAGGTGGCCCGAAGTTTCCCTTAATTGTTTTTCTCCCACATCTTTTCCGTAGAGTTTAATGGGTCGATCAGCGTTTGGCAACAGCAACATGCCTGTATCCTTTTCGACCGTTCTTCCGTCTATAGGGTTAAACGGGACAAGAAGGCCACTTTAGATAGATCTTGTTGGAAAAGGAGAGGATCATGGTTGAACACGCAATGGAAGAGAGGGACAAGGAAGATCAATTCTGGAGGGACTGCTGCGGATGGTGCGGGGAATGGATGCGCCATGACAGACTCGACACACTGGGATGGGGGGCGATCTTTCTCTGGGCTGCTTTTGTGCTCCTCGCCCAGAGCACGGGCTACGCATCGAACTTTGCCTGGTGGAAGGATGGCTGGGGAGTTTTCCTCGCCGGAGCGGGTGCGATCGTTCTGGTGGAGACAACGTTCCGGATACTCATGCCCGAATATCGAAAGGGCATCGGTTTCGGACTGTTTTTCGGCTCCATCCTCCTGGGGATCGGCCTCGGGGGCTGGAACCTGATCCTGCCTCTGCTGCTGGCGGTGGCGGGCATCTCGATCTTCCTAAAAGCGATGAGAACGGACAGGGGAGGTTTATCATGATGACGAGGGAATACAGCACTAAGGCTGCGGGGCGGTTTGGAATAACCACCAAGGTCCTGGCGGGCGTCTGCCACAGCTGCCGGATCTGCCCCATCGCCAACCGCACACCGAATTCTCCCTTCGGGAGGCTGATGGCCTGGCACCGGACCTGGTGCCCCGCCTGGGCAGCTCACACGAGAGTCTACGGGTTAAAGGACCTGTCGGTATAATCCTGAGATCAGCCGGAAACCTGCAACCTGCAATTTGGGACCTGGAACTGGGAGCCTGGAACGATTACCCAGGTCCCAGTTCACAGCCTCCCCTGAGTGGCGACGTATACGGGGTCAGGTATACGGCGGGTATACGGGGTCAGAGCACCATCACGGTATACGGGGTCAGAGCACCATTCACTCCATCACTGGATGGAAAACACGGGCGCAAGACTGGTCCAATGGATCCGGGCCGTGACCTGCGGCTTCCTCGGGGCTTACTTTCCCCCATCGCGCAGGCCACGGCCCTTTGTTGACTGCTTCTGTATTCAGGGTGTCTTAGGGTATCAGGGCCGGTCCAGGATCCCTCTACCGCATCGGACGGGACCGAAGGTCATTGATACTTGACTCCGGCTAAGGCAGCGGGCACGTGGACGAGGTGGCATTTGGAACAGCTCTCCCTTCCGATACCCTGGATCAGGGATTCCACCGCTTCAGTGTTGACCTTCTGGTCCCCCAGGGCACTGCCCAGCCTGCCCAAAAGGTCCTCCACCACACCATCGACGAAGTACCTGTTTTCCTGATCATGGCAATTCAGGCAGGACCCTTTCAGTGCCTGGAATCTCGCCTCGAATCCCGCAAACTGCCGACGGGCATTTTCCGTCTGACCCTGTCGAAGGTTAATGCTGATTCCCGCCAGGTTAGTGGAAAGGTACTTCTTGAACAGTGAGAAGTCCACCTCCTCCCGGCTCAGCGGGTCGTCGACTCTCACCTCGGTGAAAGTCCCCCAGTGGTACTTCTGCTGAACGGGGACCATTGAAACGAAGTGGCATTCGTGACAGAGCCTGCCCACCTCACTGATGGCGGCCATGATCCTTCCCGGTTCTCCGCTGGACACCTCGGCTCCGAGTTTTTCCACCGGTTCCATCGGGTAGTATTCTCTCCATTCCGGGACCATTTTCCCGACGTCCACATATTGGGATCTGAACTGCCGGAACGTGCTCTTCGCACCCTGGTGGTCCCCCTCCATAACGTCGGCCGCGATGCCCGAGAAGAGGGTGTCGAGTTTCAGCATGTCCATCAGATATACCGGCCGGTCGGTGCTGGGCGGGTAGAACGAGTCGAGGGAGGCGGGCAGGGCGGTCGCGGCCTGTTGATCCGGGACTCGCTGGATCTGAGCTGCGGTGCCGTTCAAGGCCGGTGTAACAGTAAGCAGTATTCCAATTACTACTAGGGTTAAAGTGCGCATCATCTGTACCTCTCAAGTCAAGTCGTCATGTTCATTGATCCGTTTCCTTCTGCTTCCTCAATGGGACTGAATCCTCTTTTTATCTATCTGCTTTCAGCGTCACCTCCTCAGTTCAAATGCATTTGCCGGCGCATATCGCTAAAGACTGTACGGTACAGTACTAAAAAGATAAGTACCGTACCGTACAGTCTTTGTCAACCACTATTTTTTATCTTCGTGAAAATAACCGGCAGGTGGACAGTGTCAGGTAATGGAGGATCAGCTGAATGGAGAAAAAGATATTGGACGCCTCGCCGGGGCTGCCAGCTCCCTGTTTGGATCCAACTTCCAATACGGAGAGCGTTATCCTGGATGGAGGTTAGACTTCCTCCCTCCCGTAGGCGGCGAGAAAAACCCTCACTGCCTCATCCACGATCTCCTCCAGTTCCGCTTCCGTTGGAGGTGGAGCTCCGATGGACATGGCCATGTTGTCCTTGAATATGATCATCCCGAAGAAAAACAGGGCAGCCCTTTCCGGGTTTTTAATCGTCAGCTTTCCTGCTTCAGCTACCTTCTCCATATACTCCGCAAGGCCGTCAAAGGTCTTTTTGGGGCCGAATTCATACCACATTCTGGCAATTTCCGGGAAAGGATTGGCGTTGGATACGGCAAGTCTGTATTGATTGATCGCGAACGGGGACAGAGCCATGCCACCGATGCGAAGACCAATTCTTTTGAGCGTGGCCTCGGGGGTTTTGTCCAGCGGAAACGGGAGCTTTACTTCCGTCAGCATGTCTTCGGCAAACGATTCTATGAGTTCCTTGAGAATACCCTCCTTGCTTCCGAAGTATTTATACAGAGAGGACTTTGACCCGCCTGAGGCGCGGATGATCTCATCCACGCTGACCGCGGCGTACCCCTTCTCGAGGAAAAGGGACCACGCCGCGTCGAGGATGGCCTTGCGCCTTTTCTCCCCCGCCGTGTTCATCGATATTCCGGTGCTCTCATCTCTGGTCAAAGGGCTTCCTCCTTGCCGGCTTCCGAATCGAATTTTTATAGCCCGCACGACGCATGCGAATCACCGAATGTTAGTGCCCGGGCAAAGACTCAATTTAGTACCGTACTGTACAGTATTAAATAGATCCCTGTCAAGAATCCGCGGAGTGATTTATCCCCGGCCGGGGTCGTAACTTGGATTTCAACATCGGTTAAAATTCAAGCTGCGACCTTGGAGCTTCTACCTTGAATCCGGAATTTTGAGCATTACATTGAGAAAGTAGGCAGTGAATTATAAAAAGCGAATTACGGACTCTGGATTAAAACATTGGAGGTTTCCATGTTCAGCCGTATTTATATTTCATTAATTTTTGCGGTAGTCGCTTTTTTTTCGACGCCTGTCGCTTTGGCAGAGTCATTCACTTTCGAGCTGGAGGCGGTAAGTACCGAATTCTACGCTCATCCTCATGACATCGTCCTGTCACCGGATGGGAAAAAGTTGTACGTGGCCGACAACGGCAACCACCGGATTGCCGTACTCGACGGCCAGACTCTCAAGGAGATCGGGATCTTCGGCCGAGGCGAAGTGCGTGAGCCCCACGACGTGGCCTTCGATCGGAAAGGACGCCTGCTGGTCGCGGATACCGGCAACAGCCGGATTTCGATTTACGAGGTTTCCGGCACCGGCGGCAGGTTGGTCGGCGAACTGCGGGGGCGGATCAACCGACCTGAAGGGGTTGCGGTTCACGATGACGGCCGGGTGTTTGCCACGGGAGCGGCCTCAAATAATCTGGTTGTTTACCGTGATGGGGAGGTCGCCGGCGAGACCGGAGGTTTCTCGGCACCCCACGATGTCGAGTTTGCTCCGGACGGCTCGGTTTGGGTGGCCGACGCCGGTAATGACCGCGTGGTCCGCCTTGACGAGGCCCTTCAGATCACCGCGACCCTGGCAGGGTCCGAGTACGCATTTAACGGACCCAGGTACATGGATTTTGATACCGAGGGCCGGATGTACGTGGCGGACAAAAACAGCAATCAGATCAAAGTCGTTTCCCGGGGAGGGGAGCTCCTCCATGTGCTTGGAACGAAGAATCCGGGGAAAGGCGAGGGCCTGTTTAACCGACCGGAGGGCGTCGAGATCGCAGGCAACGTCATCTGGTTCGCCGACACCTACAACAACCGAATCGTCCGTTATCGGTTTATTGCCTATTAACCTGCCTCAAACAGAATGCTCGCCGCGAATGGGTCCGGTGGTCATTCATTCCGGGCTCATAAAGTGTTTATAATCGAGGTTTTAAAGGGCAATCCGGCTTCGCTCATCGAGGTGCGCCGTGACAAGTCCGACTACGCTCTAACTTGGAACCTTGAACCTGAAACTTGGAACTCCTAAAAAAGAGCCGCTCCAGATGACTGAAGTGGCTCCTTTTATTGGCTGGTGAGCCGCCAGGGAATCGAACCCCGTACCTACGGATTAAGAGTCAGAGGGTAACGGGGTAACGTAACGGGGTCAGAGCACTCTCAGATCATCCGGAAACCTCGGACCCGGAGCCTGGAATCTGGAACCTGATGCGGCTGAACAGGACTTGCCTCTCCCGCCATTCTTCTGAATAATGGGTGGTGCGCAAAATAGCGGGCGCATGAAAGAACCCAAATATCCAAACCTTGCCGAGAGGCCGTCCCATGACACCCACTGAAAAGTCCCGGTCCGCACCAAAACCCTTAGAGAACATCGGCTTCATCTCCACCCGCATCGCCGGCACAGACGGTGTGTCCCTTGAGATCGCCAAGTGGGCTGACGTGCTCTCCCGCATCGGCGGCAGGTGCTATTACTTCGCAGGAGAGCTGGACAGGCCCGAGGAGGTCTCCTGCTTCGTCCCCAGGGCCCACTTCGATCACCCCGACATCCTGGCCATTAACGGAGAAGTTTTCGGCCGACGGGTCCGCAGCCGAGGCGTCACTGACAGCGTCCATCGCATAAAGGAGGAACTCAAGGAGGAGCTCTACCGGTACATCGAGAGGTTCTCCATCGATCTGATCGTTCCGGAGAATATCCTGGCCATCCCCATGAACATCCCCCTGGGAATCGCCCTGACCGAATTGATCGCGGAAACCGGCATCCCCACCATCGCCCACCATCACGATTTCTCCTGGGAGCGGATCCGCTTCCTGGTCAACGCCTGCGAGGACTACCTCAGCATGGCCTTTCCTCCCGATCTTCCCTCAATAGAGCATGTGGTGATCAATTCCCTGGCCTCGGAGCAGTTGAGCCATCGCCGGGGCATCTCCAACACCATCGTCCCCAACGTCCTCGACTTCGACAGCATCCCCCCTGGGGTTGATTCCTATCATAAGGACCTTCGCCGCAGGGTCGGTCTCGATGATAACGATGTCCTCGTCCTGCAGCCGACGCGAGTGGTGCCCAGGAAGTGGATCGAACGGTCTATCGAGATCGTCAACAACCTCGAGCTGGCAAAACCTTTCCTGATCATCTCCCACGCCTCCGGGGACGAGGGAGACGATTACAACCGAAGAATCCAGGAATATGCACGAAATATGAGGGTCGAGATCATCCACATCGATGACATGATCGCTCCCGAGAGGGGGACAGATGCCAGGGGGGAGAAGCTCTACACAATCGGCGACGTCTACCGCTGCGCGGACCTTGTCACCTATCCCAGCGGCTATGAGGGTTTCGGCAACGCGTTTCTGGAGGCCGTCTACTACGAGAGACCCATTGTCGTGAACCGTTATTCGACCTACGTCAGGGACATCGAGCCCAAGGGTTTCGACGTTATCCTGATGGACGGTTTCGTCAGCGTTCAGAACATCGTGAAGATTCGGGAGGTCCTGTCGGACAGAGAGCGCCGCCTGGAGATGGTGAGGAAGAATTTTGCCCTGGCCGAGAAGCACTTCTCCTACCGTGTTCTGGAGGAGAAGCTCAGCCGTCTGCTGGAGGTCTTCTCCAATGGCCCACCGGAATGACGGACATCGGGAATTAACGAGAGAGCAGGTGTTTTCTCCGGGGCGGTCTGACGCCGGGAGGTGAGCCATGGGGCCGCACACGCACATCGCACTCCTTCATTATTCCTGTCCCCCGGTGGTTGGCGGAGTGGAGGAGGTGATGGCTCAGCAGGCCTTCCTCTTCCACCGTCACGGTCATCCTCTGCGCCTTCTGGCCGGCAGCGGAGGGGTATTCAGCGACAGGTTTCCCATCGAGATCAATCCACTCCTCGGCTCCCGTCATCCGGACGTCCTGGCCGCCCACCGGGAGATCCCATCCGGCAGCGGGCCGGTGGAGGCCATCACGGACCGCATCCTCGAGTTCCTGACCGGCGTCCTCCCCGGAGTCGATGTCCTCATCGCCCACAACGTCCTGACCATGCCCTACAACCTCCCCCTCACCCGGGCCCTCCATCGCCTGGCCGATTCGGATGCTGTGAGGGTGATCGGATGGTGCCACGATTCTCCCTTCTTCTACGACAGCTATCCCGACACTCTGACTGGAGAGGCCTGGCGGATATTGAGGAGCGGCAACCCCAACATCCGCTACGTGACCATCTGTGAAGCCCGCCGGGGGCGCTTTACCTCCCTTTTCGGTGAAGATGTCCAGGTCTCGGTCATCCCCAACGGCATCGACCCGGGGGAGTTCCTTGTCCTGGAACCGGGAATCGAGAGCCTGATCCGGGAGTGGGATCTTCTCGAGGCCGACCTCCTCCTTCTCCAGCCGGCCCGACTGCACCCGAGGAAGAACATCCCATTCTCCATACGGGTGGTCAGGGCCCTGAGGGATCGGGGGCTCCGGGCACGGCTCCTCCTCCTTGGGTCGTACGACCCCCACGAGGATGGAACGATCTCCTACCTGAAGGAACTCAAGGATCTGACGGCCGATCTCGACCTGGAGGACGACATCCTTTTCCTGGCCGAATACTTTTTCCGGAGCGACGGGGAATCCTCTTTGACCAAAGCCCTCATCCGGGATCTCTATCTGATCGCTGATCTTCTCTTCCTGCCCAGCCTCCACGAGGGCTTCGGCCTGCCCCTGCTGGAGGCGGGCCTGGCAAAGCTGCCCATCGTCTGCTCGGACATCGCCCCCTTCCTGGAGATCGGCGGTTCGGACGTCTGCACCATATCCGCCCAGGACCCTCCGGCCGCAGTCGCCTCCAGGCTGGTGGAATTCACCCAGAGCCTGGCCCCCCACAGGATGTTCCGAAGGGTCCTGGGGTCCTACCGGTGGGAAAGGATATTCGTCGAGAAGATCCACCCTCTCCTGCAGGAGGTCGTTGCCTGAGGCCGGTCAATGTCCGCTGTCACCGCTGTCCCGAACCGGAACCTGCCGCTGAATGTAAAGGCCCCTGACGGGGCCTTTACGTTGTGGCCGTTATTGTCCCAACGGGAACCCCGCTTCAGGACCTAGGGGGACGGGTCCGGACACCCGTCCTCCTGTGGCTTGGGGACAAAGGAGGGATCCCACCACTTGGGCTCATAATCCATGCCGTGTCTCCCCTCGAAGGGTTCGATCTCCCTGATGACCTTGGCCGGGTTGCCGCCCACGATGGTGAACGGGGGGACGTCCTTGGTGACGACGCTTCCGGCCGCTACCACACAGCCCTTGCCCAGGGTGAGGCCCTTGGTGATGAGCGAGTTGTTGCCGATCCAGACGCCGTCCTCGACGATTGTGGGCGCCGTCTGACGGGCGTTTTTCCCGATGCCGTGGTAATCCGTGTCCATGATGGTCACCGCCCACGCGATGAGGCAGTATCGGCCGATGGACACGTGTTTCTTGCAGTGGACCTCGGTCCGGTCGTTGAGGAACGAGTAGTCCCCGATCTCCACCAGGCCCACCGGACCGATGCGGATCCGCACGTTCTCGCCGAACTTCACGTCGCCGAACCGGATGGTTCCCGTCCCACCCTCGTTCAGGACGAGGAGGTTGCCGAACCTCTCCCAGTTCTTGTTTACGGAATAATCACCCCGGTGAAGCATTTCCCGGACGTCCAGATAATCCTTGAGCATGGCAATACCTCCTCCCGCCTGTCATCAGCAGCCGTCAAACCGGCCGGTCATCCAGTGTCGACACGGTGATTTCGGGTTTTGGCAGGTCAGAATTCGTGAACCGGGATACCTGCCGTAACGTGAGTGCTAATGATAGTGCATGGAGAAAACGGGCGCAAGGCGGGTCCGGCCGCAACGGCCCGAAGCAGCCGCAATTCGCGGCCGGGTTCCGACATCCGATGGGCTTCGTTCCCCGCGGGAGAAGGAGTAAAGTGTAATTTCGGATATCCCCGGTCGGAGTCGGACCGCTCGACGGAGCTATTATCCATTCCTTGACACGGTCCGACATGTTCTAGGATTATCCTATCGTATATAATTATATCTGTTCGAATGCTTCCGGCGGCAGGCCGATCCATCGCCAGGAGCTTGTTCTGGAAAATCGACGCCGTGATCTGGAAAGGAGACAGAAGATGGCAAGAGTTCCGTGGGTAGACAAGGACGAGTGTTCGGGCTGCAACCTCTGTGTGGCGAACCTGCCTGACGTTTTCCGTCTCGATGATGACGGTCTGGCGGAATGCTTTAATCCCGAGGGCGCCTCGGAAGAAGAGATCCAGGAGAGCGCCATCGACGAGTGTCCAACGGAGTGTATCCACTGGCAGGAGTAACTGAAGAAGATCTCAAAGGGCGCGGACATGGTATCCATGTCCACCGGAGTTCAGCGTTCACCCGGGGTCAGAGCACTTCGGATGTCACCGACAAAAAAGGAGGATGCGTGTTGAGAAAAGCTTTAGTGGTTATCCTTCTCGGCTTGCTGACGTGGGCTGTCCCGATACTGGCCGCGGACATCCCGGCAGGGGTGAAGGCGGACCTCGACGGGGCGGGAATTGAAGTCTACCCCGGGGCTGTCTATTGCATCGGCAGCGCCGACATGGGGGTCCGGTTCGCCACCAAGGACAGTCCCGAGGCGGTTCGGGAATGGTTCAGAAAAAAGTACCCCGGGTGGTCCGTCAGGGAGGAATTCGGCATGTGGACCCTTTACGACGGTCCTCCCGGAAAGGACTTCGGGGACATCGTGTCCTTTTCCAACGTAAACGTTCAGACCAACAAACAGCTGCCGGGCTGGCATTCCCTACCGGAGGACATGACGACGGAGATCCTCATTGCCCTCCCCCAATGAAATCGGGGCAGTGTCCCTAGGCTAGATTCGCCTGCGGATTGGGAGCTCTCGTAGGTCGCCAGGCCGGTAAAAAGCGCTACCCGGCCACCCTTCTCAGGCCAGTACTCTGCCCACGTGATCCAGGGTGGCCCTGATGTACTCCTCTGTCAGGTTGGATACGGGGGACTTCGTCTCCAGGATCCTCCCGGGAATGCGCAGCCCGTCGAGTGAGAATCCCTCCCTCTTCTTGAACCGGAACTTCTCCCGGTGGATGGCCAGGCCCGTCTCGAGGAGCTTCTCCTCATCCAGATCATAACCGACGGACTTCAGACAGGCCAGCACCGTGTCCCGGTCGTATATTTCCCTCGCGAAGAAACAGATGACGAGAGACGACAGGATCTGCCGCCAGCTCTCCTCTTTGATCAGGGCATTTGCCAGCTCCTCGGGGCTGAGTTCCCTCTCCACCAGGACCTTCTGATCCACACTGTAACCGGCGTTGTCAAGATGGCTGTGCCTCGCCCCCATCAGACAGCCCACATGGGCCGCCGGGCCGGTGTGGTATCCGGGCATCTCGTTGCCGCCGAAGGCGAGGGCAAAATCCTCACCGCCGTATTTGGATGAGGCATAATCAACCCCTCTGGCCAGGGCGGCGTAGAAGTCGTTCGGCTGCTCGACGATCCTCCGGGTGGCCTCGAGGTAGGTCTTCCAGTCTCCCCACTGGAGGTTGAGGCCGTCCGTCTCCCTGTCGGACACCAGCCCCTTTTCGAGGGCTTCCGTCGCCCAGGCGAGGACCGGGCCCGTGCTCATCAGGTCCAGGCCGAGGACTTCGGCCCTGTCCAGGAGGCGCAGCAGCCCCTCAGGGTCGCCCACCCCCAGCATCGGTCCCATGGCATAGATGGGTTCGTAGTCATAGGAGATCATGGAGGTCTTGTAGAAATACGGCTCGGTCTCGTGGGGTTCCCTCAGGGCGGCGATGTGGATACAGGCAACGGGGCAGTGCGAGCAGGCCAGGCGCCTTCCCAGGTAACGCTCGGCATAGGCCTCGCCGGAGATCTCCCCGGCCGCCTCGAACCGGGCCTCCCTAAGGTTCCGAGTGGGCAAAGCGCCCAGCTTGTTCAGGGGGAGAACGTTCTGCGGCGTGCCCAGATCGTGGTACTTCTTCATGGCCGGGGAAGTGGTGGCCGCCTCGTGGATGTCCCTGTAGATCCTCCGATACGTCCTGTTGCTGGTAACGGGCAGCGACCGCTTGCCGGACACGACGATGGCCTTGAGGTTCTTGCTTCCGAACACGGCGCCCAGGCCGAGCCTGCCGAAGTGCCGGTATGTCTCCACCGAGACGCAGGAATAGGTCACCATCCTCTCGCCGGCTTTTCCTATTCTCATGATGGTGCGCAGGCCGGAACCGGGCTCCCTTTCCCTGATGATCCGGCCGACGGTCAGGCTGCTGCTCATCCCCCACAGGGTCGACGCGTCTCGAAAGTGCACCTCGCCCCCGTGCACGGCCAGGTAGATGGGAAGTTCACTCCGCCCCGTGATCACGATGGCGCCGTAGCCGGCCATCCTGATGGACACGGCGCTCCGGCCACCGCAGTGGCTTTCTCCTAGGTTTCCCGTGTGGGGAGACTTGAACATGGCCACCGTCTTGGAGGCAAGGGGGAAGAGACCGGTCAGGGGGCCCACCGCCAGCACGATGGGATTCTCCGGTCCGAGGGGATCGCAGCCCTGGGGGCACTCCTGGGCCAGCAGCTGCGTGGCGACGCCGGCGCCTCCCATCTGGCTGTCGAAGAGGTCCTGCCTGTGCTCGACCCGGAACCGTTTCCGGGTTAGGTCCACGTAGAGGACGTTGCACAGGGGATCGCTATCCAGCATGACTGAGCCCCCTTCTCTCCTTAAGCCCGAGCACGCCGTGGGGGCAGAAATCGACACAGAAACCACAGTGGATGCAGATCATGGGTTTGTTGATCTCGCTGTCCCAGTAGACGGCCCCCACCACGCATGCCTCGGCGCAGCTGCCGCACCCGATGCACTTTGCCTCATCGAGCCGTATCCCGCTCTTTTCAGTCCGGACGAGGGCGTCTGTCGGGCAGGCCCTGACGCACGGAGGGTTCTCGCACACCCTGCAGACCACCACGACGAACCCCCGCTCCATGCCCCCGTTGGACCTCACGCCGATGCACGATTCGGCCAGGCCGGGGCTGTTCGCCCTCCTCGAGCAGGCGAACATGCAGCACTGGCAGCCAACGCATCTCTCGGCGTCAAGGACCGACAATCTCTTCATCTGCCGACACCCTCCGGATTCCGATTTTTATAAGTATACCCCCGATTCAGGCAAGCGGGAGGACACCACGCAATTATTCCCCCGTTATCCCCATTGAGGGGAAACACCGAACGAACGACGCACCTGGCGCCAAGGTGCGGGAAGCTGCTGGACTGCGAACTGCGCAGGGAACTGCGGAACTGCGGGGTCAGAGCACTTTTTACAGCCGGTAGGAACCCCTGCCCCCGGGAGGGGAAAAATAGTCCGCAACGAGGACGCACACAGGCATGACGACAGCCCACACCGCCGCCAGTATGAGGAGGCTGTACCGGGTGCCGACGGGAAAGATAACACCTCCGAGCCGCTCGCCGGTGAGAAAGGCGGCCGGCCCCCCTAGCGCGCCGAGTGCCGAGGAGACCAGGTACCGCCGGGAGAGCCACCTCAGGGCAAAGTGGAACAGTGTGGCGAACTGAAGCCACATGATAGTGAGCCACAGCGGCACGATCCAGTACGACCAGTAACCGGATTCGAAGACAAAGACACCGGCGAAGGCCTGAACGCTGTCCACCACGGTCCCTATGACCCCAATGACGATGACGGTGAAAATTTCCGGTCCCCTGTCACGGGTGAGAACCAGGTGCACAGACACGAGAAGAAGGCCTGCTCCTGCCCCGGCCCAGGGCCATCCCCGCGACGCCCCAAGGACCATGGCGAACCAGCCCGTCTGGTAGAGCGCCACGTTGATCAGGGTGTCCCTCACGGCCCCTTATCTCCCCGAGGCTTTTCCAGGACGATCTGGAGGTCGTCGATGGCTCCCGTGGCGAAGCCGGCACGGCAGTAGGCGAAATAGTACTCCCACTTGCGTAGAAACGGTTCTTCGAACCCCAGGGCACTGGCCCTATCGTGGTGTTCCTTCAGATTGCGATCCCAGTCCTCCAGGGTCCTGGCGTAGTGTTTTCCGATCCCCTCCACGTCGGATATGACCAGGCTGGAGCTCTTTTCCGATGCCTCCCGGATGGCCTCCAGTGAGGGCAGGTGTCCTCCGGGGAAGATGTGCTTCCGGATCCAGTCCGAGCTCCTCCTGTACTGCCCGTAGCGGTCGTGGGGGATGGTGATCACCTGGACCGCCACCACTCCTCCCGGCTTCAGGGCCCTGTCGCAGACGGCGAACCAGGTCCCCAGGCTCCCGTGTCCCACCGCCTCGAGCATCTCGATGGAAATGATCTTGTCGTAGGTGCCCTCGATGTGCCTGTAGTCGAGCATCTCCAGGGTGACCCGATCCTGGAGGCCCGCCTTCCGAACACGCTCCCGGGCCAGTTCCAGCTGCTCCCCGGACAGGGTGATGCCCGTGACCCGGCAGCCGATGGTCCGTGCGGACTCCAGGGCGAAGCCGCCCCACCCGCATCCTATCTCCAGGACGTGATCCTGTTCCGTGATCCGGGCCTTCTCCATGATGATCCGCATCTTGTTCCTCTGCGCCTCCTCGAGGGTGGCGGCCGTCCCCCCGTAGACTGCGCAGGAGTAAGTCAGGGTCCGGTCCAGGAAGAGGGCGAAGAAGTCCTTGCTGAGGTCGTAGTGTGCCTCTATGTTGCGCCGGCTTCCCGCCAGGGTGTTTGGTTTCAGGGCGTGCCGGGTATATTCGAAGGTTCGACCCAGAGCGGAAAGGAGGTGGTGGTTTTCCTCCAGTTCCTCCAGGTTATCCGCAAGAAGGGTAAGAACCCCGGCAAGGTCGCCCGTGGTCCACTCCCCTGCCACGTAGGACTCACCGAATCCGATGTCGCCTCCCAGCAGCGTCCTTCGAAAGAAGGCGTTGTCCTTTACATCCATGGAAGCGCTCTGTGCCCCCTCCCGTCCAAACCTCTCCGTGCGGCCGTCGGGGAAGGTCAGGGCAAGTTGTCCTTTCGTGATCCTGGAGAGGAACCGCTTCATCAACGATCTTCCCAGACGTGCCATGGGACCGGGAGGGGCTTTTCGGATCGTCATGGGGCTGATGGGGGGCGGCTTGTGATAGACGGGCAGGTGCCTGACAAACCGAAGGCGGGCGGCCTGTCTCATGATGCGGGGAGTGGTCAGACTGGCGGTCAGGGGGTGGCGCAGAAGCTTGTTCACCACCGTCCACCGGTCCAGCAGGCGGGGAGAGCCGGTGAGTCTGGCGGCGAAAACCACTTTCTCGCCCTGGCTGTACTGGATGATGACGTCTAAGTCGTCCCTGCTGATGTCGGAAAAATAGAAGTCGTATCTCCCCACCCGGTCGAAAAAGGGGGAGACGTGAAAGACCTTTTCCGTCCGGCAATGTGCCTCTCCCCGGCGCCTGCCGGGAAGGAGATCGGTGAGAAGGTAAACGTGCATCTCGCCGAAGGTGTTGTTTACCTGGACCACCACCCGATCCAGAAGTCCCTCCGGGTCGTAGCAGTAGAAAAAACTCACCGGGTTGAAGACGTAATGCAGCACACGGGCCGAGGTGACCAGATCAACCCGGCCCAGGCTGCCGACGCCGCCATCGTCCCGGAGCAATCCTTCGAGCTTCTCCCTGAGGGACTCCGGACCCGGCGTCAGATAATCCCGGTCGTGAATGGCCACCGGCCGGAGACGGTTGTGGCCGAAGAGAAAGATGTCGCGGTCCAGATCGTCAAGCTCGTCGATGTCGAAACCGTAAAAATATACCGGATAGGAGAACCGGTTTTTCGCCGGCCACGACCTGGCATGAAGGACCTTTCCCGTGTAGATCCTGGACCTCATAGCGTCACACCGAAAGCGCGGCCCACCTCCACGGCGGAACGCACCGCGTCCTCGTGGAAACCGTAACCGAAATAGCTCCCGCAGTAGTACGTGTGCCTCACTCCGTTCAGGAGAGGCAGTTCCCTTTGGGTGTTCATGGAGGCGAAAGTGTAACCGGGATGCCGGTAGACCATGCCGGCGATGGCCGATCCCTCCCGGATCGGAGTCCGCCGGTTCAGGGATACGCAGTAGTGATGCACCGTGTCGAGTCCCTGGAGCAGATTCATGCTGTAGGACACGGAGACCGGCCGCTGATCCCCCTCGGCATCCTCCCGGCAGTAGTTCCAGCAGGACCAGGCCCGCCTCTCAGGGGGCAGGACCGAGGTGTCGGTGTGCAGAACAGTGCGGTTGACCTGATACCGCCAGGGGCCCAGGAGTCTTGTCTCGTCCTCCGAGGGGTCCTCAAGAAGATCCAGGGCATCGTCGGCGTGGGTTGCCACCACCACCCTGTCGAACCGGTGGACCTCTCCCCAGGCTGTCCGGACCGATACACTCTCCTCTTCGCGGCGGATGCCCTTCACGGGGGCGCCGAGCCTGATCCTTCCCCCGAAGGAGGCCCGGAATGCCTTCACGTAGCTGTGACTGCCCCCGACCACGGTCATCCACTGGGGCCTGTGCCGGACACCCAGGAGTCCGTGATTTTCGAAGAAGCGGAGGAAGTGTCCTGCGGGGAACCGGTCGATGTCGTCGGAGGAGGTGGACCAGATGGCCGAGGCCATGGGGATAATATAGTGGTCGATGGTTTCCCTCGGGTACCGGCCCTTGAGATAGTCTCCCAGGGAAGTGTCGGGCACAGCATCCCGGACCAGATCCCGTTTCGCGTCCCGGAAGAAGCGACGGATCCCCAGAAGCATCCTCATAAACGGGGGGCTGAAAAGGTTCCGCCTCTGGGTGAAAAGTCCGCTCAGCCCCGATCCGGAATAGGCGAGCCCCGAGACCCTGTCGTGGAAGGAAAAGGACATTTCCGTGGGACGGGTTGGGACTTCGAGACGGCCCAGAAAGGTGGTGAAAAGGGGGTAGGTCCGGTCGTTGAGCACGATGAACCCTGTGTCCACGGGAGTGCCGGCATCGGGACCCTCCTGGAGAACGATGGTGCGGGTGTGTCCCCCCAGATAGTCGTTGGCCTCGAAAAGGGTGACCTCGTGATCACGCTGGAGAAGGTATGCGGCTACGATGCCGGCCACGCCCCCTCCTATGACGCCTATTCTGAGCCCCGATCCCGTCTCTGGTCCTGTCGATCGTCCGTCCGGTACCATGCTCCCCCACCCTCACGCCTTCACCGGGCGATCCAGCGTCCCAGCAGAGTGCTCACGGCGGCCACGCTGGCGCACAGAAAGCTTCCCCAGGCGATATCCACGATCGCCACCTTCAGGGGCCAGTCTCTCAGCGTGGCCAGATTGGTGAGGTCATAGGTGGCATAGGTGAAAAAACCGAAAAGCGCCCCCCACAGAACCGCTCTGCCCAGGGAGCCGCTCCTGAGGGCCGGGACGACGGCGAAGATGAGGATTCCGATGATGAACAGCAGGTAGAATCCCAGCGCCGCAGGCCAGTTGACGGTGGGGCTGAGGAGGTGTCCGAGGTTGTCACCGTAGAAGCGCTTGGCGACGAAACCCAGCCAGACCATGTCGATGGCGAAGAAGACCGGTACGGTGACTGCGTACAGCTTCAGATAGTAAAGGGTGTTCATGACGTCTCCTTTGAGGGTTTTTCTCCTGTGGAACGGGTCCCTTCCTCCGGAATGGTCCCCCAGTCCTCCCGATCCTGTTGCCGGCGACCCGTCAACACTACTATAGCATCTCCGGGACCCCAAAATCCTTCCCCGGTGCAGAGCCCCCACTGCCGGACATCCCGGACAGGCGAACTGTTCGGGAAAGTGATCTGTCGGACACTCCTAGTCCTTTTCGATGGTGTAGATCAGATCGGTGCCGGACTCCGGTCCCGACTCACCCTGGAGGAGGAATCTCCTGCTCAACTGATAGCCGAGCCTAAAGACGCTCACCGGCTCGAAAAGCCCCACCGCGTACTGGACATAGATCCTGGGCGACAGGTACCTCCCGACAACGAGGCTGGCCTGATCGTCGCCCCCTTCCGCCTCCACCCGGACCTCCTCGAAACCGAAGGCGCGGCCGATCCTCCCGGCAATGGCCTCGCCTCCGGTCAGGCCTATTGCGGTTGCGGCCCGGCTGAGCACCTCCCCTTCCTGGCTCGACGCCTGCCTCATGGGCCTTCCCAGCATCAGATACGACAGGATCTCGCTCTGGTCCATCGGTGGCTCCGAGGACAGGGTGAGCAGAGGCTCTTTCAGGGTGCCCCGGACATCCACTCCCGCGGTTACCTCCCCCACTTTTCGAACCGCTCTGACATCAAGTCCAGGGTCATCGATGGGCCCACCCGCGAAGATGAGGCGTCCCCTTTCAATGGTCAGCCTCTGCCCGAAAGCCCGATATCGGCCCTCCGCCACCCTGATCTCCCCCCTTCCCGTGGTGTAGGCGCCCGGCTCCTCCAGGGCAGTCACCTCTCCTTCAATCAGGCCGGAAAGGCCAAAGCCCGTGAACTCCACCTTCTTCCCCAACACGACGGTCACCTCGGCCCTCAGCCGAAGCTGGTCGGCCCTCTCGGCCGGCTCCCTGTCCACCACCCGGACATCTTCAGAGGGTGCTGTCGTCAGCGACACATCCGGTGGCTCGACTCGGGCCACGGGAACGGTGACTGTTCCCGCCACTGCGATCTCACCCGGCCCGATCCCCACGGTGAGATCGGGTGAGATGAGGATCCGGAGGGAGGGTGTGTCGGCGGCCAGGAAATCCCGACCCTTGAACCGGAGTTCTGCAGGCCATCCCTCCGACGGCCTGAGATAGACATCCGCCTGCACCGATGCGTCCCCTCCGCCGGATCGCACTTGTCCCTGGATGTCCAGTCTGTCTGAGCCCCGGGCTGTCGCCTCCAGGTTGATACCCTCCAGGGTCAAACCCAGCACGGGCAGCTGGAGGGCACCGTCCTCGAGTTTCGCCTGCCCCGTGATGGAAGGCCCCTTCAGAGGACCCCCGATGTCCATATCAACAGTTAGAATCCCGGATGGATCCCGGATATCGGGCAACAGGCCCTGGAGGAGATCCAAGTCCTCGATCCGGGCCCTGATCCGGCTGAACAGCTTCAGGTCGTCCGCCGGGGGCGGAGAAGGCAGGGTGAAACCCGGGACCCGGAGAGTCCACTCGAGGAAATCTCCGCCGGTTCCATCCCTTCGTTCCAGGTCGGCCCAGACCCTCCAGGCTGCCCCGTCACGATCGAGGGAAGCCGAGATCTCCACCTTCCTGAAGCCGGCACCGGCCTCGACCGCCCCTTCCAGCTCGTAGGTCAGCGACCCAGGCGAGGTTGATGACCGGACCTCGGCCGATATCCGGCCGTCCTCCATGATCCATCTTGCCCGACCGGCCATGGTTCCCTCGAGGTCCAGGTTAGGAGGGCCGACGTACTCGAGAAGTGACAGGGGAAACGCGGCCCACTCCACGTTGCCCTGCCCGATACCCGTCCGGTCACGGGAGCCGGAGAGACACAGCCTTCCATCCCCGCGGGCCAGGCAGATGGGATCAAGGACCAAGGCCCCCTCGGAGACAGTCACTGTCCCCGGCTCGGCGAGGGCCCAGCTCTCCGTGTCAGCGAGGGACCAACGGGCCTCGACCAATTTCCCCTGCCAGGACCGATCCCGGACCGCTCCGGCCATAGACGCGACGGCGGTAGTGTCCTCTGTTCGGAGGATCATGTCCAGCCGGTGGGAAGAGGGTCTTCCCGAAAGGTTGATCTCAGCCTCCTCAAGGGTCACGTTTGGCACCTTGAAGCCCCCGGCCGAGAGAGTGAGAAGGGACTCGGCCGTTTCGGAAGGGGTCACGGTTCCAAGCAGCGTCAGGTTGTCCACACTCAGGGTGCCAAGGCCCAGTCCCGACCCGTTCAGCTCGATCCTCAGCAGCGGCGCGGCGCGTGTGCCGCTCACCTCGAGGTTTCCATCCAGTTTTCCCCGGACTCCGTCAACCAGTGACCCGAGGTCGGGAACGGTGATCTCCGACACGACTGCCCAGGTTGCACCCACCATTCCCGAGAGGGTCACTTTCGCCTCTCCCAGGGCAAGGAGGAACCTTTGCACAGCTATACCATCGCCGTCCACGGCCACCTCGGTTCCTCCCTGCAACTCCCTTCCGGCAAGGTCTCCCTTTACCTCAGAAAGGTTGAAAGCCATCTTCCGCTGCTGTTCCTTCAGGGTCCCGGCGGTCCGGCCCCGGAAGGATACACGGCCCTGGACTCCCCCGGCCACCAGGGATGGGTTCAGATCGGTTGCCAGTATGCCGGCCTCCCATGTGAAACCGTCCCCCCAGCTCGCCCCACCCGTGATCGAGAGGGTGCCGTCAAGTGCCGATGCAGTCATGGACCCTTCCCAGGACGCTTCCCCATACGATCCTGCGACATGCAGTCGGACCGGAGTCTTTGCCAGCTCCACGGTCAGATCCCCCGTGTGGGATGCGGGCGTTCCCGAGGCCTCCAATGCAGCCCTGTCGGCGACATGGTCCCGGATCCGGATCTCCAGAGCTTCGCCCTCGATGCGCAGGGATTCCTCCCTCCCGAGTCCCGCGTCAAAGGAAAGGTCAAGACGACTGGCGCCGACACCGGGTCCGCTCAGTTCCTCCCCCGAGATCCGACCCGAAAGGCGGGGAAGGGAGCGGGGTCCTGATAAATGGCCCTCAGCAACTGCGCGACCGGCCGCCTGGGGAGAGAAGGTGCCGAGATCGGAGACCGACGCCGTCCAGTTCAGGTCCCAACGGTCCTGCACATCCCCGGTAAGGGACAGTCGGCTTTCGCCCCACTCCAGCTCCAGCTGGTTGACGATCAGGCCGCCGCCCCTGATAGTCAGCCGTCCCTTACCGGAGACGGATTGCCGGCGGAGGTGCCCCTCGATCCCGGCAACCCGAATCACCATGGTCCGGGTTCCGTCAACGGTACGGCCCTCCCCTTCCGCTGAGAAGGATATATCCCCCGGGTATTGGGCAGCGACCACGCCGGGGTTCAGGCCTTCGCCGACGGCCGACGCCCGCCAGGACCAGGTCCCGTCTCCGGTGACGGACCCCTGAATTTCGATCCTGCCCGTCAGAAGATCGGCGACGGCGCTCCCGTTCCAATTCCCCGACCGGTAGGATCCTTTCACTTCGACGGTGGCAGGCATGGTCCCGCCGGACACCGACGCCGTCATCCGATGGTCCTCAGGGGTCCCCGAACCCTCAGCCGACACCAGTTCAGCTGCCCAACCTTCCCGGCTGACCTCCCGGGCGTCGAATCGGAAGGAGCCCTCAGGGGTCGGACCAAGGGTCGCGCTCACCGTCCCCGTGACACTCTCCGCCCTTCCCCCGGCCAGTGATAACTTCTCTCCGGTGACATAAGCGTCAAGGCGGGCCCGGGCTCTGGGGCCTGTAACCTTCCACCTGCTGTCGATCCTGCCGCCTGCACTGTCCCAGAGTTCGGCCACCCGGGGCATGTTGACCGAACCGTCGATGTTCCACTCACTGTCCAGGTCGCCTGTGGCGTGGATGCTGGAGGAACCCAGGGCCAGATCGAGGCCCTCCAGGCGGGATCGGCCTGCCGAGTGCACCATCCGGGCGGAGCCGGCAACCCCGAGGTCCCTGACGACACCCTTGATATCCATGATCCGCACTGACCATCGGTGCTCCTCACCCTTAAGCGACCCCCCGGCGTGGAGGAGGAAAGATACCGCCCCCGGCCATCCACCGATGAGGAGAGCGGGATCGAGGCTCCTCACCTCGCCCTCGGTCTCCCAGTCCAGGGCCTCTTCCCACCGGAGTTTTCCCCGAACGGACAGGATGCCGCCCTTTTCCGGTATCGACACTTCGGCCTGTTCGAGGGTCACGGTCGGGCCATCGCGCTTCAGGAACAGCTTCCCCTCGATCTCCCCGGCCGGGGCAATCAAGCCCCGCGTGGACCCGGTCACGGTAAACGCGGACAGGGTTCCCTCACTCTCGAGATCCCCGGTGAGATCGCCCTCCGGCAGCCGGGGGGAGAACACGGCCGGTGAGAGCCCGGCGAAGCTGATGGCAGCTTCCCATCTCGGAACAGTGGTCAGCCCCTGGAGCCGCCCGGCCAGGTGGACGGGTGCGGGCTCGACCAGGCGGCCGGCAACCTCCAGGTCGTCAAGAGGCCCGGAGACCTCCCCCTGGCTTCGCAGTCCTGCCCGTCCGGTTCCCCTTATGTTCCATTCGATGTCGAGGCGGACCGCCCCGTCCCTGTCCCGGGCGAGAACCCCGGTCAGGTCAAGGGTTGCCCCGCTGTGAACCACACTGAAGCGTTTCAGGTCGATCCCGTCCCTGTCCGCCTTTCCCCGGAGCGCAACCCTGCGGAGCGTGAGCGGATCCGCCCCGCCCGGGAGGAGGACGGCAATGTCCCGAAATTCACCCTCCTCGAGGGCGATGGCGACGGGAAGATCGAAGGGGGCCTGTCCACCGGCTTCCGGATCCGGATCCTCCGTCCCGTAAATCCGGGCACGGATCCCTGCTCCTCTCAGCCGGCTGACCTGAACCCTGCCCCGGAGAAGGGCAAGGGGATGCCAGTCCAGTTCCAGTTGATCGACAGTGACCTCTGCAGCCCCGTCTCTGTACGCCGCGCCCTCGATGCGGACGGGACCGATGAGGCGCCCGCGGACCCGGTCCACACTGACGCCGGGAACCTGGTTCAGGACCCTCGAGGCCAGAATTCGGAGGCCCGGTTCGGTCAGAGTCAGAAACACCGCCCCCGCCAGGACGATCAGCAGGAGACCGACCGGGACGGCAACCGCAATTCTGAGCCCTAGAGGTCTGGGCCTATGTTCAGATGGACTCGCCACGGTCTGCTGTCCTCGCTTACGGCGTTAGCCAGGTCCAGACGAATGGGACCGACGAGGGTCCGCCACCGGACCCCTACGCCGACCCCCTGTTCCAGGGACCCGGAGAAATCGTCCATTGCGTTGCCGGTGTCGATAAAGGCAGCCGCACTCCATTTCTCGGAGAGGTAGACCTCAAATTCGACACTGCCCACGAGAATATTCTCCCCACCCACGATCTCGCCGGTCTCATCCGCCGGGCCCAGGGACTTGTAATCGTAGCCCCTCACACTCTGGTCGCCACCGGCGAAAAAACGCTGGGACGCAGGGAGTTCTGAGAAACGGTCGACATGTGTCCCGCCCAGCTCGGCCCGCGTGATGAGCCGGCCCCATGCCCCCAGGCCCAGTATGCCCTTGATGTGGAACCTGGCCTGGGCGAAGGAGACGTCCGACACGAGATCTCTGGACGCCCCTTTGACTTCCAGGGTCGCCCGATATCCTCGACCTGTACGGATCGGGTCATCAGTCACTAACCGGGACCAGCTGACACCGGGAATGAGGAGCGCGGTCACCTCGGAGTCGGATCCGATGGTGAAATCCTCCTCGAGGAGGTTGAGAAAGACCGTCTCCTGCACCCTCCCCCTCAACCTGGTTC
This sequence comes from bacterium, assembly GCA_020350725.1. Taxonomy (GTDB): domain Bacteria; phylum BMS3Abin14; class BMS3Abin14; order BMS3Abin14; family BMS3Abin14. The sequence continues at coordinate 296,447 of CP070719.1, read as the reverse complement.
GGCTGATCCCCACCATAAGTGTCTCGCTGTCGATGTCCTCCACATTCTCCCTGAACCAGGCGGCCGTGTAATCCAGGTGGTCTGTCTGGGGTCGGGCAAGAGGAACGACGTACCTTACCGCCAGGCTCTGCTCCACCTCGGACAGGAGGAGATCGGTTCGCACGCGGTGGACCCTGCGGTTGATCCGGCGATGCTCCCATCCGAGCTTTCCCCTTGCTCCGGTATCCGTCCCGTACCCGACACCGATGGAGTACCTCTGGGCCGGACCGGGAGTGAGCGTCACCTCTACCGGAACCGTCAATTCAACTGCTTTCTCTCGGGGTGCTATGACCTCCGCCCGTCGAAACTGCCGCGTGTCGGAGAGGGCCTGTTGGAGATCGAGAAGGGCGTCGAGGGTGTATTCCTCCCCCTCCCGGATGGTGACGAACCCGGCAAGATATTCCTCGTCCAGGAAATCCTGGTGGAACGTTACGCCACCGAACTTGTACCTGGGTCCCGAATCCAGATGGAGCATGATCTCGGCCGTGTTTTTCTCCGTGGAGACCTGGACCGACGATTCGACGAAATCAGCATCCAGATAGCCCTGCCGGCGGGCGGCGGAGAGCAGGGATCTCTTTCCATCCTCATAGGCACGGTGGACCAGGATCTCCCCCTCTCGCAGCGGGAACTGTTCAAGGGCCGTCGCCAGTACCGGATCTTCGGCTCCCGGGCCTTTGATCTCGAGATCCGCGGCGGAGACACTTACCGGAGGACCCGGATCCACCCGGTACACGGCGCTCCAGAGTTCTTCTTCCTGAGTGATGTCGGTCTCGATAACCGGTTTGTAATAGCCGAAGGGCTCCAGGGCCCTGCGGATTTCGTCAGGTGCCCTAGCGTGCAGCCTGAGGATGAGGCCAGGAGTGAGCAGGGGATGATCCTTGCGCTTTTCGATGGAGAGGACGTTCAGGACGTTCTGGAGTTGCTCTCCTGCAAGCCCCTGAACCGCAACCTCGAGGGTGACGACAGCCCCCGCCGGGGCTGCACCCAGAAGGGGCAGGAGAAACATGATCGCAAGCAGAGCGCGAAGGCTTTTCATCACTACAGGCTCCTCGGGTCCCGGTGATCTACTCAATGCCTATTTCAATGTTAAACCAAGGTTGCGTTCTGAACCATATCGAAAAGGACGGACCACATGAAAAGATGGTTTCGCGGGAGTCGACCCGAATTCTTTACCCCGCAGATCGGATCGGAGAGGTGTCGTCAGGTTACTATCCACGGATCATCGGTTTAAAAGAATATTGTTAGCATGGGGATACGTAAGGTCAATAGCAGCCGGAATGCCCACCCTCTGGACGGGAATTCAGTGGAATGAAGAAGGCGGGTCCTGGACGAACCCGCCTAAAATTGCTCCATGTTGGGGGCCATGGAGCACTGGAGTGTACTTTAATTCTATCACCCCCCAAGGGATTGTCAACTTCCTGGGTAAAGAAAAGCTTTTTTTAAACCACCTGCATTGTAGGTTAATTGTGGGTTTTTAGGAGAGAACTGACAGCTTCTGTCAATCGAGACGCCTGTATTCAGCCCTCCCGGAAGATCTCCATCCGGGATATCTCCAAATTACAAATGATACTCTGACCCCGGCGGGAACAGCCTGCTCTGCTCTGACCCCCGCTGCTCTGCTCCGCTGCTCTGCTCTGACCCTGTTCTTACTCTGCTCTGACCCCGGCGGGAACAGCCTGCTCTGCTCTCTGCTCTGCTCCTGCTCTGCTCTGACCCCGGAAATGATGCTCTGACCCCGGCGGGCATCCTCGCGAGAGGAAGTTCAAGCAACCTGAAAAAAACCTTGCAAAAAACCGAACGGTCGTGCTATTATTGGGCAAGAATATTTAACAGACGATCGTTGACGATGTCAAAGGGAGAAAAAACAAGGGATAAGATCCTTCAGAAGGCAGCCGGCCTGGCAAGTATCTGTGGACTTGAGGACATGTCCATAGGCAAACTGGCAGAAGCTACCGGCCTGTCCAAGAGCGGTCTTTTTGCCCATTTTAAATCAAAGGAGAACCTTCAAGCCCAGGTCATCCAGTGGGTGGCGAACATGTTCACGGAGGAGGTCCTGCGTCCCGCCTTCAGGGAGCAACGCGGAGTTCCCCGGATCAGGGCTATCTACGGTAATTGGAAGGACTGGATCGACGGAGAGTCTCTCCCGGGAGGATGCGTCATGATAGCCAGTTCCACAGAGTTCGATGACCGTCCCGGAACGGTCAGAGACGAGATCGTTAACATGATGAATACCCTCCTCGATGTCCTGACCAAGTCGGCCCAGATCGCCATCGACGAAGGCCATTTCAGGTCAGATGCTGACCCCAGGCAGTTCTCCTTCGAATTCGAGTCGATCCTTCACGGTTATCATCTTCTCCAGAGGCTGCTCAAGGACCCCGATGCCAGTAAACGTTCCGACCTGGCTATGGAGAGGCTTCTTTCCACCTATGAGGCAACCATGTCAAAAAACACGGAAAACTGACCAGAAATAAACGGGGCATCATAAAGATACGATTTTTTTTGGCCATGTAATAGCACGATCGTTCGTTCGACAGGCTGTTTTATCCAGCCTGCTCTGTCACCACTTACACCTTTTGAAGGGTGCATTAAATGACAACTTTTTCTTGAGCCCGCCATCGAGGGGCTTGCCGTTGGGAGGTTTGGAAATGACGAGAGTAAAGCGGATTCTTGAGACATACGAGATGGCCGATGAACAGGGGAAATTGGACATGTACATGACCTATCGGGATCTTCGTGAAGAGTTCGAGGATGCCGACATCGGGTATTGTGTTCAGGAAGAGGAAGCGACAGCCTCGGGCGAGGTAGAAACCGTCAAGGTGAAGTGGAATCTTTGCGGCAGACTGATAAAGGCTTTGGGAGTATAAAAGGAGCCAGGCAACCGTGACCATGGCCTTTTGGGCGGATTGCCGGGCCGCCCGCGGTGCGTTGAGTTCATCGGGTGCTGGATCGGTCACTCTACCTAGGGATTGGGAAAGTAATCCATACAATATTCGAGGGGCGAATCGTCGTTTCCTGAGATCGGCTAAGTATCCCAACCAGGAGAACAATGCTAAGAGGTTTTAAATTTTAAACGACAGCGAAAAATGTCACATTGTCGAACTATTTGACTCCCAAGAATTCCAGGTCCTGGTATTCAACCCTAGTAGTCAATCCTGGTAATCCGGCCCAAGACCTAATACTCTAACCACCAGGGCAAAACGTCCCCCGTCGAAGCGCGTTTTGCTTTTTATGCTGATATAGGGTGACGGCAGCCGCCTCCGGGCCACCGGTGTCAGAGCGTTTTCGGAGAGAAATTGGGGTCAGAGCATATATTGGCACGCTCTCTGCTCTCTGTCCGGCATGGCCAGGAAACCCCGCATCATCCAGACCGAATACCCCTACCACCTCGTCTGCCGAACCAACAACAGAACCTTCCGCTTCCGACGGAAACAGATCA
>CP070719.1:288922-292872 GCA_020350725.1 bacterium | reverse complement strand
TCCCCGAAGGCCCAACCCACTGCGGCGGCCACCTCCTCGGTGACTTCCTTGTCGTAGGTTCCGCGGATATCGTAAGCCCGGAAGATGTGCTGTGGTATCTGAGTCATTTGGCAAACTCCTGTGTCGATAAGGATAATCTGAGCATTGGAGCAGCAGAGATCAGATATTAGATATCGGAAACGGGAGCTCTCAATGTCTCAGCAATCCAACGCCCTCAAATAATAATGCTCCAATCCTCTAATTTCCATTGCTCCAATGTCTAATGCTCTAATGTCTAATGCTCTAATGTCTATTGCTCTAATGTCTATTGCTCCAATTTCTAATCCTCCAATGTCTAATGCTCTAATCCTCTTTCTTCCCGATCCTTCCGTACATATCCTCGAAACGGACGATGTCCTCTTCACTGATGACGTCTCCATACTGGACCTCGATCAATTCGAGGAGCGTCCGGCCGGGGTTTTCGAGCCGGTGTTTCTCGCCCACCGGGATGAAAACACTCTCATTGGCCGACAGGGTCACCTGCCTGTCGCCCACCGTGGCGAGGGCGGTGCCGGCGACCACAACCCAGTGTTCGCTGCGGTGCCGGTGCGCCTGAAGGCTCAGTTTCTGCCCCGGGTCCACGGTGATCCTCTTGACGTGGTAGCCGTCGCCCGGCTCCAGGACGGTGTAGGATCCCCACGGCTTTCGGACGGTCCTGTGTTCGATGTGCTCTGACCTGCCCCGCTCCTCCAGGCGGTCGATCACCTCCCTCACCTCCTGAGATCGGCCCCTGGCGCAGACGAGGACCGCATCATCGGTGTCGACGGCGATGACGTCCTTGACCCCTATGGCCGTCATCAGCCTCTGTCCGGTCATCAGGAAGCTGCCGTCCGAATCGATGTGGATCACCTCCCCCCGGACCACGTTCCCCCTCCCGTCCTTCTCGGCGATCTCATACAGGGAGTCCCAGCTGCCCACGTCGCTCCACTCCATCTTTACGGGGAGCACGGCCGCCCTGTGGGTTCTCTCCATGATGCCGTAGTCGATGGAGACGGGGTCGATGTCACCGTATATCTCGGCCAGGTTGTCGAGGGATTCCAGGGAGAGACGCCGGAGGTGCCCGACAAGGTCCGGCAGGAACTGCGACGCCTCCTCGATGATGGTCGCGGCCGAGAAGAGGAAAATACCGCTGTTCCAGTAGTGACGGCCCTCCCTGAGGAAAGCCTCCGCCCTCTCCCGGTCGGGTTTTTCCTCGAAACGTTCCACGGCAAGGACCTCGCCTCTCCGGTCTCCGGACAGGATATAACCGTACCCCGTCTCCGGCCTGGTGGGGACGAGCCCGTAGGTGACGATGTATCCGTCACCGGCGGCATCCAGGGACCGGTCCACGGCCTCGAGGAAGGCCCCGGAATCGTTGATGACGTGATCGGACGGAACGGCGAGGACAAGACCGTCGGGATCCCTGTGGGCGATGACCATGGCGCCGAGGAGGATGGCAGGGGCCGTGTTCCGGCCCACCGGCTCCCCGATGAAAGTGCACAGGTCGGCATCCCGGCCGAGGAATTCGAAAGCCTGCCTCCTGACCTCGGAGAGGAATTCCTGCGAGGCCAGAAAGATCATCCTCTCGGGAGGGACTCTGGGGCGCAGCCGGCCGATGGTGTCCTGGAGAAGAGTGGTGTCCCCGTAACCTGCCACGTTGAGCAGGTGCTTGGGAGACCGCTGCCGGCTCAGGGGCCACAATCGGGTCCCGGACCCCCCGGCGAGGATGATCGCGTAGAGACGGCTCATTCGGCTTGCCTCCGCTGGGTTCTGTACCAATGGATGGTCCTGTCGAGGCCCTCTTTCAGGCCGACCTCCGACCGGAACCCGAAGACCTCCGCCCGGCTGGTGTCCAGGCACCTCCTCATCTGTCCGTCGGGCCTGTCGGCATCCCATCGGACCTCACCTTCGAACCCCGTCAGCCCGACGATGAGCTCAACCAGGTCCCTGATGGTGATCTCCTGCCCCGAGCCGAAATTGACCGGTTCGGGATCATCGTAGTTCTTCAGGGCAAGGACGAGACCCCTGGCGCAATCCTCGACGTAGAGGAATTCCCTCGTCGGTCTTCCCGACCCCCAGACGGTGATCTCACCTGCACCGGATTCCGCGGCGTCGACGCACTTCCTGATCAGGGCCGGGATAACATGGGAATCCTCGAGGTCGAAGTTGTCCCCGGGTCCGTAAAGGTTGACCGGAAGGATGAAGATGACGTTCATTCCGTACTGTTGGCGGTAGGCCTGTGCCTGGACAAGCAGGGCTTTCTTGGCGACACCGTACGGGGCGTTGGTCTCCTCAGGATATCCGTCCCAGAGACGCTCCTCCCGGAACGGCACCGGGGTCTCCTTCGGGTAGGCGCAGACCGTCCCCACCTGTAAAAACTTCTCCACCCCTCCCTGCCTGGCCGCCTCCATGAGATGGGCCCCCATGACGATGTTGTCGTAGAAGAGGGTGGCCGGGTTCCGCCGATTGTAGCCGATGCCGCCCACTTTGGCGGCCAGATGGACCACCGCGTCCACGCCCTCTACAGCCCTGGCACAGTCGTCCCACCGGCGAAGATCGACCTCAGGGAACCGGGGAACGATCATGTCCCTCCGTCGAACCCCCTCCCTTTCCAGCTCCTCGAGGACGAAGCGGCCGAGAAAGCCGTCGCCGCCGGTGACGAGTATCTTTTTCTCTTTAAGATCCATAGAGCCCGTGATGCGAGATCAGTGATTTGTGGTGTGGTGCAGAGTCACCCCTAGTTTATGATCGATTGACGAGGACCGTTTCAAGGTTTTCCGTCCTTCGGCTGTGCCTTCTGGGTTTACGGGTCACAACGTCACGGAGAACCACCGGAAAAATTGGATACGGGAGGCTGTCCTTCAGGGTTTTTTCATCCAGTCGAACTTCTTCTTCGCCAGAATACGCTTGCCCTCCCCTATGGGTTCCAGCCCCGCCGCCTCCACGTCGGCATCCACCATGATCCTGACCAGTTCGTGGAAGGTGACCCTCGGCGACCAGCCCAGTTTGCTGGAGGCCTTGGATGCGTCTCCGATGAGAACGTCCACCTCCGTCGGGCGGAAGTACCTCGGGTCGATCTCCACAAAATCGTTGTAATCCAGGTCGACGTAGGAAAAGGCTTCTTTGAGGAAATCCTCGACCGAATGGGTGGTGCCGGTGGCGACGACGAAGTCCTCGGCCCTGTCCTGCTGGAGCACTAACCACATGGCCTCCACGTACTCAGGGGCGAAACCCCAGTCCCGTTTTGCTTTGAGATTGCCGAGGTAGAGCTTGTCCTGCCTTCCCGCCAGGATGTCGGCTACAGCCCTGGTGATCTTCCTGGTGACGAAGGTCTCTCCCCGACGGGGACTCTCGTGGTTGAAGAGGATACCGCTGCAGGCGTACAGGTCGTAGGCCTCCCTGTAGTTGACCGTCATCCAGTGGGCGTACACTTTGGCCGCGGCGTAAGGGCTCCTCGGACGGAAGGCTGTGCCCTCCCCCTGGGGCGGGGTGGCGTTGCCGAACATCTCGCTGCTCGACGCCTGGTAGAACCGGCAGCTGATCCCGCTTCTCCTCAGGGCTTCCAGGATCCTGATCGCGCCCAGCCCGGTGATGTCCCCCGTGTACTCCGGGATGTCGAAGCTGACCCTGACGTGGCTCTGGGCGCCGAGGTGGTAGATCTCATCGGGCCTGATGTTGTAGATGAGATTGTCGACCTGGCCCGGGTCGGACAGGTCGCCGTAGTGGAGGAAGAACTGTACGTTGTTCAGGTGGGGATCGACGTAGAGATGGTCGATCCTGTGGGTATTGAAGGTGCTTGCCCTCCTGATGATCCCGTGGACCTCATAGCCCTTGTGGAGAAGCAGTTCGGCAAGATAGGATCCATCCTGCCCCGTGATTCCTGTGATAAGGGCTTTCTTCAATTGATCGGCCTCCTTGAAAATGACCCCTCG
>CP070719.1:279870-288822 GCA_020350725.1 bacterium | reverse complement strand
TGTAACGAGGTATGGAGGTATCGAGGAATTCAACCTCAGGTTCTTTTGCTATTGATCTAAACACCTCGATACTTCGCTACATCGATACTTCGGCACCATTAACTTTAAATCGTTCCCTCTGGACGCTGGCCTCTGGCCTCTGGACTCATTTCTCCCCCTCGCCCTACCGCCCCCTCGGGTTTCCGCGTCCCCGCGTCTGTTTGTCCCGGGATTGCTTCACTCGGGTGTCCGTTCGCAATGACAGCCGCCTTTCCCCGGCGTCCCCGTTCGACAAAAAAAGGGCGGGATCGCTCCCGCCCTCTCGAGGTCCGTGCAGCCGGCGTTGATCAGAACCTGTATCCGAGGCTGACGCCGAACAGGTTGATGTCGCCGTCGTACTTGCCGTCCACTGTCTGTAATTGGCCGTAGGCATCGGTTATATCGTTGTCGATGTCCTCGTCGGAGAAGTCGACGAACATGTAGGCGAGGTCGAGGGTCCAGGCGTCCTTGGTGTAGCCGGCCCCGATGGAGATGCCGACCCGGTCCCCGTCCGGGAGCCTGGGATCGTAGGTCTCCTCCGGGATGGGCATGGACTCGATCAGGAAACCTCCCCTGAGGTTCCACGCCTCGTTCAGGTCGTACTCCAGGCCGACCCGGTAGGCGATCTCGTCGCTGTAGTCCTTGGGGAGCACCGTGGCGGGGCCGAGCGCCGGCACCGAGAGTTTCAGCTCGTCGTAGTCCGACCAGGCCGTCCAATCCAGGTCGGCGTTGAGGGTAAAGCGGGGAGACAGCTTGTAGGATATGCCGAGGGCCGCCGTGGCGGGCAGATTGATGTCAGCCGAACCGGGCGTCGGAAAACCCGGGGCGGGGAGTCCCGTCGCATCGATCGTGACGGTCAGGTCGCCCTCCAGGTCGGGGGACACCCCGGACCGGTAGGCGAATCCGACGGAGAGCATATCGGAGGCGGTGTACAGCAGGCCGAAGTTGAACCCGTACCCGTCACCGTCGCCCTCGAACTCCTGGTAGGCCGGCGTGGGGCCAGGTAAAAGGGCCTCATTCTCGAGCTTGGCCTCCATGATCTTGTAGTAGTCGATACCGAAGGCCAGGGATAGGTTCTCGCTCGCCCGGTACCCTATCGCCGGATTGATCTTGACCATCTCGATCAGGGTGTCGGTGACGATCAACTCGAAAGAGGCCACATCCCACTCGGTGCCCAGGCCGAAGGGCACTGCGACGCCGAGGCCGAACCAGAGGTCGCCGTCACCCAGGTGGTTCGTGTAGTAGAAGTGAGGCGGGAAAAAGGTCATCTCCTCAGCGGGCGTCGTGGTGCCGCCGGTGTCGGTGTACTCGTTGGAGGTGCCGATATATGTGGTCCCGAAATAGATCTGGGTCCCGTCCAGCTGGGTGATACCTGCGGGATTGAACTGGACGGCCGACGGGTCGTCGGCCATGCCGACGAAGGCGTTGGACAGACCCATGGCCTTAGACCCGGCCTCCGGGACCCGGAACCCGCCGGCGAAAGCGGCCGTGGCCGACAGGGCCAGAGCTAACGTAAAGACCAGAGCGACAACAAAACTTCTCTTCATGGAAACACTCCTTTCCAATCCCCCCATAAAGGTTGCTGACACGTCATCGCCAGTCAGGCCACCTCTTGACTGGAGCCCCTGGTGATACATTCCCGTTCCGGGGTATCCCATCCACCCCTATTTAAACATTCTCCCTCAACAGGTTCGGGATGCCACGGCCTCCGAACTATCGGTAGAGGGAGAAGAGTTAACATTCGGCGATCCTGTTTTTATATCCTTTCTATTTTCAACCTTCAACTTTTTACTTTCAACCGCTTTTCAGTCGTAGAGCGAGTCCAGGTCCTGCCAGAACCGCTGGGTGATCTCCTTCCGCTTGAGCTTCAGGGTGGGCGTCACCTCGCCCGCCTCCTGGGAGAATTCCCTGTCCAGGAGCTTGAACCGCTTGACCTGCTCAAAGGAGGACATGTCCACCAGGGCGGCATCCACCCGCTTCTGGATGAGATCGACGATGACCTTGTCCTGGCAAAGGTCCTTCAGGGTGGAATACTGGATTTTGTGCTCCTTGGCGTAGCTCTCCACCCGCTCCCAGTCGGGGACGATAAGGGCCGAGATGTACTTGCGGCCGTCTCCGTAGGCGAAGGCCTGGCTGATGAACTTGTCGGCGGAAAGGGCGTTCTCGATGGCCGCCGGAGCCACATTCTTGCCCCCGGCCGTGACGATGATGGCCTTTTTCCGGTCTGTGATATGGAGGAAACCGTCCTCGTCGACGAAACCGATATCACCGGTGTAAAACCACCCCTCCCCGTCGATGGCCTCTTCCGTCTCCTGGGGAAGGTTGTAGTAACCCATCATGACGTGGGGCCCCCTGGTCAGGATCTCCCCGTCCTCGGCGATGCGTACTTCCACTCCGGGGATGGTGATCCCCACCGAACCGAAGCGAAGCCTGTCGAGACGGTTCGCGGTGATGACGGGGGAGGTCTCGGTCAGGCCGTATCCCTCGAGGATCGTCAGGCCCGCCGCGTGGAAGAACTCCGCGATGACCTTCGAGAGGGGAGCGCCGCCCGATATCATCAGCCTTATCCGTCCCCCGAACCTCTCCCTGAGCTTGGAAAAAACCAGCCTGTCGGCGATCCTCTGACGAACCGCCAGCCAGCCCTGTGGTACCGATCCGCCCTGGATGCAGGTGCTGACCTTCCTCCCCACGCCAAGGGACCATACGAAGATGAGCCTGGCCAGGAGGGAGCCATCCCGCACCCGGTCGAGGATCCGGCCGTAGGCCTTCTCGTAGATCCTGGGCACGCTGACGAGGATGGTGGGCCTTACCTCGGCCATATTGTCCATGAGGTTGTCGATGCTCTCTGCGTAGGCGATGGTCCCGCCGATGTAGAGCCAGAGGTAATATGCGATCCGCTCGAAGACGTGGGACAGGGGCAGGAACGACAGGCAGATGTCGGTGTCCTTGACGTCGATGACCTCCAGAACGGACCTGAGGTTCGACAGGAAATTGTCGTGGCTGATCATGACCCCTTTGGGCTCCCCCGTGGTGCCGGAGGTATAGATGATCGTAGCCAGGTCCTTCCCGCAGGCCTCGGCGATACACCTGCCCATGGTCTCCCAGGCCTCCGGCGGCGCATCCCTGCCCATCTGCATGAGCTCCTCCATCGACAGGACCCCGTCCTCCAGCCTGTCGGCAGGGACGGGATCGAAGTAGATGACGTATTTCAACTCGGGAAGGCCGGGCTTGACCTTTAGGACCGTGTCGAGGTACTGGGCGTTGGACACGAAGACCACCCTGGCGCTGCAGTCCCTGAGGATGTACTCGACCTGAGCCGGCGTCAGGGTCCAGTAAAGGGGAACCACAACACCCTCCATGGCGAAGCAGCCAAGGTCGGCAAAGGCCCACTCCGGTCGGTTCTCGGACAGGATGGCCATCCTGTCCCCCTTCTCGAGGCCGAGGGTCAACAGGCCGCGCGCCACCTCCCGGTAGGACCTGGACAGGTCTCTCCAGGACACCGCTTGCCATATGCCGTCGCGTTTTCGCTCCATGACGGTCCGGTCGCCGTAGCGTTCGGCCCGGACGTCGACCATCTTGACGAGGGTGTCTTCCTGTTGGCGGGGGGCAGAGGCACTGCCCGCATTCAGCCGCCCTCCGGCGTTCTCAGGCATAAACTATTCCTCCTGGACAACAAGACCCGATATATAGTCCTCGTACTCCTCAGGGCTCATCAGAATCTCGGTCTGATCGGAGTCGTCCATCTCTATCCGGACGAGCCAGCCGTCTCCGTAGGGGTCCTCGTTGACCAGCTCCGGGCTGTCTATCACATCGAGGTTGACCTCCACCACCTCGCCGGTCAGCGGGGCGGTCAGGTCCGAGACCATCCGATCCGATTCGATGATCCCGAAGGATGCAGAGACGCTGATGTCCGAATCGATCTCCGGAAGGTCGAGCAGGACCACTTCACCCAGTTCCTCCTGGTAGTAATCCGTCACGCCGACGACAGCCCTGCTGCCCTCGGGCCTGACCCAGAGGTGATCGCGGGTATAGAGACAGTTCTTGGGAACATCCACTTTTCCACCCCCCGGTCCCGAAAGGGAACGGTTTCAATTCCTGCGACCCCGCACCGAAAAATCCGGTCCGCTACTCCTCGCCGTAGAGCGCCGCCCGTTGTCCCGGGATCGCTCCACCGGGGTCCCTGGACTCCCTAAGATTGCCATATCACCGGCCTTCACGGAAAGCCCTTTGTTGCCTACTTCGACGGGCCGGGCACCTTTTCCCAGTCGGCGAGAAACCTCTCGATCCCAAGGTCCGTCAGAGGATGCTTGAACAGCTGGAGGAGAACCCTGTAGGGGATCGTTGCAATGTCGGCTCCGAGAAGGCTCGACTCGAGCACGTGACCGGGGTGACGCACACTGGCGACGATGATCTCGCTTTCCAGTCGGTAATTGTCCTTGATCCGCATGATATCGGCAATCAGGTCCATACCGGAATTGCCCACGTCATCCACTCTGCCCACGAAGGGGCTGATAAAGGAAGCCCCGGCCTTGCCGGCGAGGAGTGCCTGAACCGCGGAGAACACCAGGGTGACGTTGGTCCTGATTCCCTGCTTACTGCAGGCGCGCACGGCCTTGAGACCCTCGGGGGTCATGGGGATCTTGACCACGACGTTATCACCGATCGCGGCGAGCTCTTTTGCTTCGGCCACCATCCCCTCGGCATCCGGACTGACGGTTTCCAGGGAGACGGGTCCGGCTACGACCCGGCAGATCTCCGTCACCAGGGGCAGGAATTCCATGCCCTCCTTCGCCACCAGGGAGGGGTTGGTGGTGACACCGTCGATGAGCCCCATGTCGCTGGCCTTCCGGATCTCCTCGAGATTCGCTGTGTCGAGAAAGAACTTCATCCTTCATCCTTTCCTCAGAAGAGGTAGCCTACCGCGAGGGTAATGGAATCCTGGCCGAACAGGTGAGCCTCTGCACTGAAATACCAGTTGAAATCGATGAGGTAATCGACCCCGAAGAACAGATGACCCAGAGTACTTTCGTCCAGATCTTGCCCTGCGCCGTCGACCTCCACCGCTGTCAGGGCGATACCGCCATAGCCGGTGGTGCCCCCGGACTTCATGGAGCCCAGGAGTGCAGCCTGACCCTCGAGGACATCTATAGAGGAGCCCCCGTCCTCGCTGTCCCAGAAGAGGATCTGCAGGTCAAGGTCCACCGACAGGCCCGACCTCTCACCGGGGGCCACCAGTTCGAACAGCACCCCCCCTCCCCACGCAAAACCCAGGTTGCCCTGAAAACCGCCTCCTCTTTCCAGATCGGCGAAACCCAACTTCAGATAGGGGGTCAGACCTTCCCTGGCTCCCACAGCCCCTTTGAAGATGATCGATTTGCTCTCGACGTCTACATCGTCGACTTCCATCTCGGTCAACCCGAACGACCCGGAGATAGACGATCCCCCGAGGTCAAGCGTCCTGCCGGGGGATCCTATGCCCAGGCAATAGGCCGCCGGGGGACTGGCCAGGATCGCCGCGGTCACGAGGGCGACGAGGAACATTTTATCTCTCATTGTTACCTCCCGATATGTGATTGGTCAGGGATGATCATGGGGACCTGAATTCGTCCCTGCACTTCTCGGAGCAGAAATGGTGGACCGCACCGTCCACCCTTTTCGAAACGGCGGCGCTTCGCGGCACGTAGACACCGCAATGAGGGTCCCTGACCATCTCCTCCCCGCCGCCGCGGTTGTCCAGGCCTCCCCTGGAAGGACGTCGGTCCTGCCTCAAAGGCCTCAGGAGCGCCTTGACGGACCAGATAAGACAGATGGCCAGCAGCAGAAAGAGAAGGCTTCTCATCCGGTCTCCAATCCATGGCCGGGAATACCTTCCGGCTCCCCTGCCGCCCTGGAGCGGGTCAACCCCGCCGCAACCGCGGTCCGGGCGGAATCGTCGGACACGGTAGCAGAAACCTCCCTGCCACCGCAACAGGCAACCGCCGCCGGGTGGGGTGGATGGATCGTTAAAAGTTCACAGTTCACGGTTGGAACCGCCGTGATTTGTGATTCGTAATTAGTGATTCGAAAATAAATTAATGTGCTGCAGTTTAACCACACCTCGATACTCGGATACTTCGTTACTCCGACACCTGTTTTCACTTCCCCGTGTCTCCGTGTCTCCGCGTCGGGGTTTCCTGGGATTGCTTCACCCGGTTATCGGTTCGCAATGACAAACGCTTTTTCTCCCCGCGTCCGCCCTCTTCCATCTTCCTGAATTCTGTCTCCTGGCTCCTGACTCCCTATTCAAAGGCGCGTCCCTGCGTCCGCTCTTCACCCTCTCTGGACGCTGCCCTCTGGGCTCTGGACTCATTTCGCCCCCTCACCCATGCGCTCCCTCTGGACTCTGGCCTCTGGACTCTGGACTCATTTCTCCCCGCATCTGATGTCCAGGTCCCACATCCCATGTTTCAGGTTCCTGGTTCCGGGTACTAACTGGGAACTATCTCTTCATCCCCCCGTAGATCAGGGACAGGGTCTCGCTGCGGGTCCTCTCGTCCCTGCGGAAGGACCCGCGGACGGCTGAGGTCACGGTGAGGGAGTTCGGCTTCTTTACGCCTCTCATGGACATGCACATGTGCTCCGCCTCGATGACCACCATGACGCCCTTCGGCTCGAGGCCTTTCATGATGGCCTCTGCCACCTGGGTGGTGAGCCGCTCCTGAACCTGGGGCTGACGGGTGTAGATGTCCAGAACCCGGACGATCTTGGACAGTCCGACGATCCTGCCCCCCTCGGGGATGTAGGCAATGTGGGCTATTCCCACAAAGGGCAGAAGGTGATGCTCACACATGGAGTGCAGGGGTATATCCTTGATCAGGACGATCTCATCGTGGGTCTCACCGGCCACCGGGACGAGCAGGCTGTCGGCGTCGACACCGATACCGGAGAAGACCTCCTCGAAGAGGTCGGCCACGCGCCGGGGGGTGTCCTGCAGACCGGGCCTGTCCGGATCCTCGCCGATACCCTCCAGAATGAGCCTCATCCCTTTTTCGATCTTTGTTCTATCCATAACAGAGCTCCGGTAAAGGATCGGTTAAGGTTCACAGTTCAACCAATCCAAGGTCCCAAATCCAAAATGTAATTTTCGTGATTTGTGATTCGTGATTCGTGATTCGTTTTTTTCGCCGCGTCTCCGCGTCTGTTCTTCGCCCCCTCGCCCCATCGCCCTACCGCCCCATCGGGTTCCCGCGTCCCCTCTGGACACCGGCCTCTGGACTCTGGACTCATTCCCCCCCGCCTCCGCCTTCCTGCCCGTAGTAGACGGCCAGGATACGGTCCCTGAGCTCACCTGAAGGCTTACCTGTCCGTCTCGAGATCTCCTGGACGTCCTCGAATTCCGGTTTTACCCGCCACACCCCTGAGGGCGTTAACCATCTCTTCACCCGTACGGAGCCGTATTCGGTCTCGACGGTCACGGTCTCCCGCGGCAGGATGTCGCGTTCCACCCTCCACCGTCTCAGACCCGCACTCCCGGAGTGATCGAGGAGCGCCTGGACGACGGACCCCTCGTTTCCCGGCTCCGCCAGGACCCTTACCAGGATCCCGACCCGCCCCTTCTTGGTGTGGACGGGGATCATGTGGACCTCGAGGGCCCCGGAATCCTGGAGTATCTCCGTCACGGGAGCCAGGTACTCAGGGCTTGCGTCATCCAGACCGCACTCTATCATGACGCTCTCGCCGAGGGTGCGTGCTCCGGCCGCCTGTCCGAGAAACAGCCTGAGGAGATTGGGGAAACCCTCGGTATCCCTCTCCCCCGCCCCTGTGCCCACCGCGGCGACGGTCATGGGGGGAAAGGGGCCGAATTGCGTGGCGGTCTCGACAACCAGGGCCGCTCCCGTCGGGGTGGTCAGTTCGACCTCGGGCCCAACGGACTTGACGGGTGTACCCTCCAGGATGAACGCCGTCGCCGGAGCAGGGACGGGCATGGTGCCGTGCTCGGTGCTGACCGTTCCTCCACCCACGTTGATGGAGCCTGAACGGACAGCCTTCACCCCCAGGGCATGGAGGGCGGCGAGGGTCCCCACCACGTCGGCCAGGGTGTCCTGGCCTCCCAGTTCGTGGAGATGGACCGAGCTCCCGGCGCCGTGGGCCCTTGCTTCTGCCTCCCCGAGCCGGCCCAGAACCCGCATGCTCCCGTCCCTGACGGACTCTGGGATGTCGGCCCCACGGACAAGACCGAGCATCTCGCTCAGGGAGCGGCGGCGGGGCCCGCCCTTTATCCGGACCAGGCACCTGACTCCGGCCAGGGAACTGCGTCTCACCTCGGTCGCCTCGAGGACGATCTCACCGGGAATGACCCTTTCGATGGCCCCTTCCACGACCGGAAGAGGGACTCCCAATGATATAAAGGCTCCGAGGAGCATATCCCCCGACACCCCGCTGAAGGGATCGATGTAGAGGATGTCACCCTGAAGAGGGTCTGTTTTCCCGGTTTCGGTCATGGCACGCTGCATTCCGGATTAAAAAAAGTTCACAGTTCACGGTTGTGACCGCCGTGATTGGTGATTCGAAAAGACTAGTTCCCGGTTGAGACCGCCGTGATTGGTGATTCGTGATTAGTGATTAGTAATTACTAGTTCACCGTTCACAGTTCTCGGTTCGCAGGTGAAGATTGCTTCACATAATTTTCTGTTCGCAATGACAACCGCTTCTCGCCCCCTCGCCCAAGCGCCCCATCGCCCCCTCGGGTTCCCGTGTCTCCGCGTCAGGGTCCCCCGGGATTGCTTCACTCAAGTATCGGTTCGCAATGACAACCGCCTTTCGCTCCCTCTGGACACTGGCCCCTGGACTCTGGACTCATTCCTCCCCGCGTCCGCTTTTCGCCCCATCGCCCTCTCGCCCCATCGCCCCCTCGGGTAGGTCCCCGCGTCTCCCTCTGGACTCTGGCCCCTGGGC
>CP070719.1:251696-279770 GCA_020350725.1 bacterium | reverse complement strand
GGTTGGGAAACCGCCGTGATCAGTGATCCGTAATTTGTGATTCGGAAAGACTCGTTCACCGTTCACAAATATAGATTGCTTCACCCGGGGATCGGTTCGCAATGACAACCGCTTTTTCCCCGCGTCTCCGCGTCCGTTTCTCGCCTGCCCTGCCTGCCGTGAGCTTGTCGAACGGAGCCTGTCGAAGGGCCCCATCGCCCTACCGCCCCATCGTGTCCCCGCGTCAGCTCCTCGCCCCCTCTCCCTATCTCCCCCTCGCCCCCTCGGGTAGGTCCCCGCGTCAGAAGATTGAGGTACCAGGCTATCCGGTCAGTATCGGTGTAACGAGGTATGGAGGTATCGAGGAATTCAACCTCAGGTTCCTTCTTTATTGATCTAAACACCTCGATACTTTCGGTACCTCGATACTTCGGTACACATTACCTTAAAATCGTCCCCTCTGGACTCTGGCCTCTGGACTCATTCCTCCCCCCGTCCTGTCTTCTCCCGCTCCACCGCATCCGCCAGTTGGCCTACGAGACGGGGAAGTCCCTCCCCTGTAACCGCGCTGATCACGTGGGGATCCACGCCGGTTCCCTCACGGAAATCCGCCAGGACCTCTTCCCTGGCGGCCCGGTCGAGCAGATCAGCCTTGTTCAGGGCGACAACGGACACCTTCCCGGCCAGATCGAATCCATAGGCCTCGAGTTCCGACCGCAGGGTACGGTAGGCCTCCACGGCACTGCCGTCATCCGGGGCAAGGCCCACGAGATGGAGAAGGACGGACGTCCTTTCCACGTGCCTCAGGAACTGGTGTCCGAGACCGATCCCCTCGTGGGCGCCCTCAATCAGCCCTGGGACATCGGCCACAACGAAACTCCTGAAGTCATCCATTCTGACCACGCCGAGGTTGGGAATCAGGGTTGTGAAGGGGTAGGAAGCGATCTTCGGTTTTGCCGCCGAAATGCGGGAGATCAGGGTGGATTTTCCTGCGTTCGGAAGGCCGACGATCCCCACGTCGGCGAGGAGTTTGAGCTCCAGGACAATTTCCCTCCGCTGCCCCTCCTTTCCGGGTTCCGCGAACCGCGGGGTCTGCCTGGTCGAGGTGGCGAATCGGGAGTTGCCCTTCCCTCCTCGACCTCCTTCGGCGACGACGAAATCGCCGTCGACGAGATCGGCCAGGGTCTCGCCGGTGCTGGCGTCCATGATCACGGTCCCGGGCGGGACCCTCAGGATGAGGGCCTCACCGTCTGCGCCGGTCATGCCGGATCCCTTTCCGTGGGCTCCCCTGGAAGCCCGGTATTCCCTTCTGTATCTGTAGTCGATGAGCGTGGAGAGGTGGGTGTCGGTGCGGATAACAATGTCCCCGCCTCGGCCCCCATCACCACCGTCAGGGCCCCCACGGGGAACGTATTTCTCTCGCCTGAAGCTGACGCAGCCATCGCCGCCCTTGCCGGATTCTACCAGAATCTTTACGCGATCGATAAATCTCATCGCGCGGGGGCGGTAATTGCAGCTTTAATCAATAGAATAGACGCTGATCTGCTTGCGGCGTTTGTCCTTCTTTTCAAATTTGACGATCCCGTCGGCCTTCGCGAAGAGTGTAAAATCCTTGCCCAATCCGACGTTAACTCCGGGATGGAACTTCGTCCCACACTGCCGGACAAGGATATTCCCGGCACGGACAAATTCACCAGCGAAACGCTTGACACCCCGCCTTTTGGAATTGCTGTCCCTCCCATTATTGGAACTGCCGCCAGCTTTTTTGTGAGCCATCTAAAACCTCCTGCTACACCGGAGCCTGGTGTTATCTATCCCATCAGCCCTGATCGATCTTCTCGATGCGAACCCCGGTGTAATCCTGCCGGTGACCCTGTTTTCTCCGGTAGTTCTTTCTCCGCTTCATCTTGAAGACGATGATCTTTCTTCTCCGATCCTGCTCGACCACCTTGCCTGTGACGCTGGCGCCGTCGACAACGGGTGTTCCGATCCTGATTTTCTCGCCGTCCCCGACAAGCAATACCTGGTCAAAGGATATATCGGACCCGACTTCGGCGGGAAGTTTCTCCACCCGGATGATATCACCTTCGCTGACTCTGTACTGCTTTCCGCCCGTCGCAATAACCGCATACATGGGATAAAGCCTCCCTTTGTCTGTGAGATAATAATATCAGAAATATTCCCCTTGGAACAGGAACAGAATCTGTTACCAAAACCGGCATTCCTTGTCAATAACTGAGGGGAGACAGACGGTTCGGTTTGTGGCATCAAAACCCCGGGATGGACCATCCACAGCGACTGGGCCTTATCGGCAACCACCCCCCGCCAGCAGCACCGGTTGCGATCCCACCCCTTATTCCGCCATTTCGGGGCACCAGCCACCGGTCAGGGGAGCGACACCGGTGACGGACCCTACAGCCCCATGATCTGGTACTGTTCCTGGTGCATGTTGTAATCGGTCTTGACCACGATCTTCTTCTTGATCTGCTTCTCGAGGTTTTCGAGGTAGTCCCGCTCTTCCTCATAGAGCATGTCGGCCACCTTGGGATGGACCATAAGGACGACTCTCTTCCCGTCCAGGGTCGGCGTTTCCCTCCGGACCTGGCGGAAGATGTCGTAAACGATGGTCCTAAGGGACTTGATGTTGCCTTTCCCCTCACAATAGGGGCAGGGTTCTGTCATGACGGATGACAGGTTGTCCCGGATCCTTTTTCTCGTCATCTCCACCAGACCGAGTTCCGAGATCTGGAGAATGGTCGTCTTGGTCCGGTCTGCCTTTAGGGCTTCCTCGAGGGCGGAGAAGACCTTCTTGCGGTTCGCGTACCTCTCCATGTCGATGAAGTCCAGGATGATCAGTCCGCCGATGTTACGAAGGCGCAGCTGATAGACAATCTCCTGAACAGCCTCCAGGTTTGTCTTGACTATCGTGTCCTCGAGGTTTCGTTTGCCGACGAACCTGCCCGTGTTGACATCTATGGCGGTAAGAGCCTCCGTCTGGTCAATGATGATATAGCCGCCCGACTTGAGCCAGATCCTCTTTCCCAAAGCCCTGTTTATCTCGAGGTCCACCCCGAACGCCTCGAAGATCGGATCGTCACCCTCGAAGAGCTGAATGACCTGACGGAGCCTGGGCATGAACTTTTTCGTGAAATCGAGGATCTTCTTGTACTCTTCCTTGGAATCCACGTAAACGGCGTCAATATCGGAGCCGTACAGGTCTCTGAGTATCCGGTAGGTGAGGTCCAGCTCAGCGTAAAGAAGGCTTGGGGCCTTGGCCCTGGGTCTCCTCTTCCTTATCGTCTCCCAAAGGCGGATGAGGAAATCCATATCCTGCTTGATGCTCTCCTCCGAGGCCCCGTCCGCGGCGGTCCTGACGATGAAACCGACCCCTTTGGGCTGCAGGGAGGTCACCGTTTCCCGGAGACGGGCCCTCTCGGCCGAGTTCTGTATTCTTCTGGACACTCCCACCTTTTCAAGGGCCGGCATCAGTACCAGCAATCTGCCCGGAAGAGTAATGTATGCCGTCACCCTGGCCCCTTTGGTGCCCATGGGCTCCTTGGTCACCTGGACGAGGATCTCCTGACCTTCCTTGAGGAGATCCTCTATGGCATGCCCGGAGGCTGTCATCAGAGGAACGTCGCCGTTCTCGTCAAACTCCTCCTGACCGAGCATTTCGGCGTACTCGCCCATATCCAGGACAATGTCCGAGGCGTGGAGAAAAGCGGCCCTTTCCTGGCCGATCTCCACAAAGGCAGCCTGCATGCCGGGAAGGACCCTCACCACGCGTCCCTTGAAGATATTCCCCGAGATTCCCCGATCCTTGACCCGGTCGACCCAGATCTCTGAAACTTGCCGGTTCTCGATGAGGGCGATCCTGGTCTCGAATTCGTTAACGTTTATAACGATTTCTGATCCCATGCCTTTTGAAACCTCATAACTTCAACAATTCATAACGCGCCGCGAGGCGCGGTCTTTTCCTTTAATGAAGGGCAAGTTAACAATTTCAGCCGGATTGGTCCAAGGAAAAAGCGGCGGCAAGCGGCCGACGTCTATGATCAAGGGCCCAAATCAGACTTCCTTCAGTGACCCACACACAGGAACAGTGCAGGGCGGAACCTGGAACCCGTTTTAATCCCACACCCGGGACCAGCCGGGCCTGCCTGCCGACCGGTCGGACAACACGGAGAGGCTGAAACCGGTCCTCGCCAGGCGGACATCAGCCTGCCGGACACTATCCTCCGAGAGGAGGGCACCGACGACCTCCTGGGGCCGGGCACTCCCCCCGCCGGGATCAAGGGAGAGGCTGAAACGGACTGCCCCGGTCATGTCGACGCCTATATCCTGGAGGAAATCCTTGAGATCCACCGTTTTGACTTTGCCTTTTTTCTCTCTGTCTACGGGAATGCTTTTCCTGGCTAGCAGCTTGGAGATCTTCTCCTGGAGTTCACCCGGTGGAAGCGGGATCCTGGCCACGTACTCCATGCTCTTGATCCTGACATTGAGGGCCTGCCCCTCCAGGGGAGGTTTCCAGCAGGCCAGTATCTCCAGGCCATGGGGCAGGCACTCGTTCATCCGGGCGGTGAAGAGATCTGCCGACCAACTCCCGGAAAGCTCCATCTCACCCCACTCCTCCAGACCTTCGACACCGACGGGAAGGGCGAGGGCCAAGGTGATCCGCGGCTTCGGATGATATCCTCCTGAAAAGGCAAGGGGCACCCCGGCTCTTCGGGCCGCCCGCTCGAAAAGTCGGAGGGTTTCCAGGTGGCCGAGGAACCTCATATCGCCGGCCTTTCGGAAGACGAACCGCATCCGCCTGTAGGTCCTGTCAGGTTCCCGGGCCCCATCATCAAAAGGGATCGCGGATGCCTGCTCCGATGACTTTGGTCTCAGCTCCGGTATCCGTGTTTTCATTTCCGGAGGGCACACTCCGCACAGACGGCAGCCCGCCTCACGGCAGTCCTCAGTGATCTCACCCCTGAGACCTCTGTGGAATTCCTCGAGGAGGTAATCCCTTTTCACACCGCACGAGATATGCTCCCAGGGCAGGATCTCGTCCTCACCTCTCAACCGGTTGGCGTACCATGCCGGATCGAGACCGCATTTCTGAAAGGCATCGACCCATACCCCCCAGTCGAAATGCTCGTCCCAGCCGTCCTGAAGCGCGCCGGATCTCCAGGCGGTCTCCACCACCTCTGCAACCCGCCTGTCCCCGCGGGCCAGAACGGCTTCGAGGAACGCCTGATCCGTTCGGCTCCAGCGGACCTGGATCTTTTTACCGCGCAGACCGGCTTTCAGATAATCCAGTTTACCCCTGAGGACCTCCTCCGGATCCTGGGCACACCACTGGAAGGGGGTGTGGGCCTTTGGGACAAAGGGGGAAAGATTGACTGTTATCTGGCCCCTCTCTGGAGCGAGGGACGCCAACCTTTTCACGAGATCGACAAGGCCATCCAGATCCTTTTCGGTCTCCGTCGGCAGACCGATCATAAAATAGAGTTTTAACGCGTTCCATCCCCTGTCGAAGACCCATCTTGCGGTCTCGAGGATCTCTTCATCGGGGTAGTCCTTGTTGACCACATTCCTGAGCCTCCTGGTGCCGGCCTCCGGAGCAATGGTGAAGCCCGTCCTGCGCACCCGAAGGATCTGCCTGGCGATCTCAGGGGTCAATCCACCGATCCTCATGGAAGGAAGTGATAGGGAGATCCGCTCTTTTTCCATTCGGTCCATCAGGTCCCCGAGAACCTGGTCCAGAGGACCATAATCCCCTATGCTCAGCGCCGTCAGGGACAGTGACTCGTATCCGGTCCCGTGGAGGGCGTCTCCTGCCAGGTCCGTCAGGGATTGGGGCGACCGCTCCCTGACCGGCCGGTAAACGCTGCCCGCATGGCAGAACCGGCAGCCGCGCGTGCACCCTCTGGCGGCCTCGATGGTTATCCGGTCGTGAACCGGCTGGAGGAAAGGGACAAGGAAGGAGTTGATGGGGAGTTCATACTCCAGGTCAGGGTGAAGGGCCTTTTCGACCCTCACCCTTTCGCCCTTCGGAATAATCTCCCTGACCCGCCCGTCGGAAGCGTAATGGAGATCGAAATCCCTCGGATCGTAGATCCCGGGCAGGGCTTTCAAAGCCGCCAGCCGGTCTGTCCGTCCTTGCCCTTCAACCCTGGCATCCCTCAGGGAGGAGAGAATACGGACCCACAGATCCTCGCCGTCGCCGAGGAGAAAAAGGTCAAAGAATTCGTGAAGCGGCTCGGGATTGAAGGCACATGGCCCGCCCCCGATGACCAGTGGATGCCCTTCTCCCCTGGCTGATGCGGCAATGGGTATCTGACCGGCATGGAGCAGCTCGAGTGTATTGGTGTAGGTGAGCTCCGATTGGAGGGTGATTCCCACAAGGTCGCAGCCCGATAGAGGAGTCCTGCTCTCAAGGGAGAAAAGCGGAACCCCCCGGTCTTTGAGGAGGGCGAGCATATCCGCATGGGGCAGAAAGACTCTCTCCACCTGAACGCCCTCCAGATCGTTTCCAAGCCCGTAGAGGATCTGAAGTCCCAGATGGGACATGCCCACTTCGTAATGGTCGGGAAAGGCCAGAACGGCCCTTAAACTGACATCCTCCGGATCCTTGTGGACGGAGTTCAGTTCCAGGCCGAGGTACTGTGACGGTCGCTCGACCAGCGGAAGGATGTCATCGAGAAGGACCGAGGTCATGCCCTGATCCCTTCAGAAGCTCTTCCATGTTGCCCAGCGACCTGATGGTGTCCTCTCTCGTGTGGTGCTCGAGCACGATGAGAGGAGACAGGTCCTCCTGGCTGACATGGGCGAAAAGGCTTTGAAAGTCGAAGATACCTTCACCTACGGGAAGATGGGAATCCCTGTCTCCCCTGTTATCGTGAAGATGAAGCTCCGCGAGGGAATCGCCCAGCACGAAAAGCCATTCCTCGAGGGAGATCTGGGAGAAGAGGAGAAAATGCCCCGTGTCGAAGCAGAAACCGAAAGCCCCGCTGAGACGCTCATGGAGCATGAGCAGGTGGTCCGGCTCAGGGTCGAAAACGTTCTCCAGGACGATCCTGACGCCGTTCCGGATTCCCCACTCGATCATCTCGGACCAGATCCCGATGCTCTTTTCCAGCCACAGTTCCTTCTGCCAGCCGAAGCGCCAGCTGTCGTAACCCGGGTGAAAGACAACATGGCAGGGATCGACGATCTCCCCGATCTGCTTCACCTGGGTAAATCGGTATCGGGTGACCTCCAGGACGCGAGGATCCAGTCCGGCCGGGGACAGGTCCATGAACGGCGCGTGAAGGGAGACGGGCCGCCCCGACTCCCTGATCCTGACCAGCGGATCCAGCCGGTCGTTATCGAGGTCATCCAGTGCCGTGGCCGGGAGGTAGACCTCCGGCAGAAACCCGTTCCTGTCCAGAAATGCAAGATCCTCTTGAAGGTTGCTCAGGGATGCTCTGGCGAAAAACTGTCCTGGCGACATGGGTACTAGGCGATCCTGTCCAGACTCCCGAGGTCAGGCGCCTTCCCGAGTACGACCAGGGTGTCGCCCGCCTTGATCTCCGTCTCGAAGGAAGGATTGAAATGCATGCTTCCCTTGGCGTCCTTGACGGCCAGGATAATCAGGTTCCATTCCTTTCTCAGGCCCGAATTGGCGACGGTGACACCGTCCAGACGGGAGCCTGGAGTGATCTCGACCTCTTCCAGGCGGAGGTCGAGGGAGCGGTTATCGACGATGCGCTCGAGAAAATCGAGGACCGTCGGCCGAATGAGGGCCTGAGCGATCCGGAACCCTCCAAGATCGTGAGGAGAGATCACCTTGTTGGCCCCGGCGCGAACCAGTTTCTGCACCGATTCCTCACTGCCCGCCCTGACCACGATGTTCAGCCTGGGGTTGAGTCCTCTGGCGGTGAGGGTGATGAAAACGTTTTCGGTGTCATGGGTGACGACGCTGACGATACCACGGGCGCGCTCGATGCCGGCCTCGATGAGGATCTCATCCACCGTGGCGTCTCCCCTGATATGCAGGTAGTTGAGCCTCTCCAGGTCTTCGATGGTGGCCAAATTACTCTCGACGACCACGAACGGGTATCCTCTCTCCTGCAGCTCCTGGCATATCACCCGCCCCATGCGGCCGAAGCCGCAGATTATGTAGTGGTTCTTCATCTTCTGGATCGCCTTCATGGTCCTCCTCCCAAGCGCGGTCTTTATCCTTTCATCGAGCATGAGTTGGGCCGCGGCCCTGATCACGTAGGCCGCTGTGCCGACACCCATGACGATCAGGAATACGCTGAACAGCTTGCCGATCTGAGAAAGGGGATGGACCTCACCATAGCCGACGGTGGAGAGGGTGAGGATCGTCATGTAGAAGGAATCGGTAAGGCTCCAACCCTCCAGCACCATATATCCCAAGGTGCCCAGGGCAAGAACCAGCAACAGGATAATAAGTGCGAGTCTCAGCTGACCCTGGAGGCCGGGCGGCCCGGACCTGACCCCGAGTCCGTCCCTGGTCGGCCTGAGCCTTCTCTCGCCTTCCGTCACAACTCCTTCCGAGGGATCAATCGGTATTGGCCGGACAGGTCTTGCATTGGGGGCTGCTCTTGTCCGCCGAGCATCCTGCGTCGGCCTCGGCCTTCTGGCCGCCGGATGAAGGAGCATAATCGGTTTTATACCAACCGTCGCCCTTCAGGATGAAATTGGTGGCGTTAATGAGCCGCCGAACCTGTCCGCCGCATTTGGAGCAGGTGTCAACCGGATCTTCGGTGATCCTCTGGGACACCTCGAACTCATGTCCGCACTGGTCGCATCGATATTCGTATGTGGGCATCGACTACTCCTCAAGCCTGTATGATCATAGACGGTCCCGTGGGGGAGGACCCGGAATCAGCCGTTGGTAATATTGATGACGGGTCCCGGATGTTGTGCATGGAATTTATGCACGATTTGTCCGAATGTCAACTCAAGTGTGATGAGTGAGCGGCTATTTTCGGGGCGTAACGGAATCCGCGGGAACAGTTTCCGGTTCAGGGTTCACGGTTGAGAAGCAGAGCATTAGAGATTAGAGCATTAGAAATTAGAGATTAGAGATCAATCCAAAATCCCAAATCCCAAATCCAAAAAGACAGTTCCCGGTTCACAGTTCAAAGTTCACGGTTCACAGTTCGCAGTGAGAGATTGCTTCACGCGGTTCCCTGTTCGCAATGACAACCGCTCTTCCCTCACCATGTCTCCGCACTGGATATCCAAGTTCCAAGTACCGTGTCTCAGGTACCATGTCTCACGCCTCTTTTGGATTTTGGACTTTGAATTTTGGACTCATTTCCCCCCGCGTCCCCGCCTCTGATGTCCAGGTCCCACGTCCCATGTTCCAGGTATTAACTGTGAACTGGGAACTGTGAACCGGGAACCATCTTCTTCGCCCCCTCGCCCTATCTCCCCCTCTCCCCCTCGGGCAGGTCCCCGTGTCCGCTCTCCTCCCCTGCCCGCTACCGGGAAAGCCGGCGATGCGCCTCGAAAAGGCGATCGGCGACCTCTCTTGGCACATTCATTCCTCCGTCACCCACCCCTATTTCCGTTCCCTTGAGACCCTGGGGGCCATGATAATCCGTGCCACCAGCCACCAGAAGTCCTCTTCTTTCGGCCAGCGACTCATAGAAAGCGGTCTGTGCCTTCGAGTGACTGTAGTAGTATGTCTCCAGGCCCGCCAACCCCTTTTCCTGGAGACCGATCACAAGGTTCTCGAGGGTGGCATCGTCGACCAGGAGCCACTGGGGGTGGGCGAGGAAAGGAAGCCCTCCGGACCGGCTGATCAGAGCGATCGCCTCCTCGGGTGTCATTCTCTCCTTGTCGGCGTAAGCGGGACCTCCTTTGGCGAGAAAGCGATCGAAAGCCTCGTCGCGGCTGGCAACATATCCCCTCTTCACCATGGCATCGGCAATGTGCGGTCTTCCCGTGCTCTCACCACCGGCAAATTGCTGGACCTCTTCCATCTCCAGAGGATAGCCGAGTTCGGCGAGCTTCCTGAGGATGACAATGTTGCGATTGTCCCTCCCATCGCGCATCCAGAGGAGGCGCCCCTCGAGGAAGGAGTCGGAAGGATCGACAAAGTATCCGAGGACGTGAAGGGTTCCGGGCTCGAATTCCGCGCTGATCTCGACTCCCGGGATAAAATCGAGACCGATCCTGAGAGCTTCCTCCAGAGCTTCATCCAGCCCCGACAGGGTGTCGTGGTCCGTCAGGGACAGGACCTCGACGCCCCTTTCCTTGGCATACCGGACCAGTTCCGCGGGGTTCAGGGTGCCATCGGAGGCTGTGCTGTGGGTGTGGAGATCGATCATAAAGTCAGTGATGAGAACCGGGTGCAAAGATCTAACTCAAGTGCGCGAAGGAGTAACCCTAACCCTCAGTGCCGGGATTGTCAACGGCCTGGACATGGTCTTTCCTCGCGGTCGTTCCCAGGTGTGAAGTCTCTGGTCTCCCCTCCTCGCTCGCCGTCCCTTGATCCCGGTTCTCGTTCTCCAACATGCTACATGGCCCGAAATGTGCTACTTTTCCATCCATGCAGCGCGTATTCGGACAGTATCGCCTCCTGGAGAGGATCGGAACCGGAGGAATGGCCGAAGTGTACCGGGCGAGAAGGGAGGGACAGATCTTCTTCTCCCGAAGAATGGGCCGGAGAAAATTCTCCCGTGAGGTGGCCGTCAAGCTAATCCTCCCCCACCTCTCCATGGACGAATCCTTCAGGGAGCTCTTTTCCCGCGAGGCACATCTGGCATCTCTCCTGGACCATCCAAACATAGTCGACATCCAGGATTACGGACACCTGGACAGGGTGGATTTTATCGTCATGGAATACGTGAAGGGTGTCGACCTCAGGAGGATCCTCAAGGGGCTCTCATCCGGAGAATCCCTCCCTCTCAGTGAATCGATCTGCATACTTTACCGCGTTGCCCGGGGGCTGGCTTTTGCCCACGGTCAGACCGATCCGGTGGATGCGCCGGCCGGCATCATCCACTGTGATCTGAGCCCTCATAACATCCTCATCTCCTCGGAGGGAGAGATAAAGATCGCCGACTTCGGTATCGCCAGGGCCGTGCAGCAGGACCTCACCAGGACCGGGACCCTGAGGGGAAAGGCGCCGTATATGTCCCCCGAACAGGTCGAGGGCAGACCTCTGGATCACCGCTCGGACCTCTTTTCCCTTGGGTCCATGGCCTACCAGATGTTCACCGGCAGGCACCCTTTCACCCGCCCAAGCGATGCGGGGACCCTTGCAGCCGTCCGAGACGCCCTCCTCCAGCCTCTGACGCCGGCCCCCGGCATTCCTGAGGACCTCGTGGATCTGGTTCACTCCCTGCTGGAAAGAGATCCGGATCGTCGGCCGACGGATGCGGCCGCAGTCGCCGCGACCCTGGAACCCTTCCTGGACGCCCAATCGGAAAGAGAACTGGCGGACCGAGTCCGCCGGGAGCTACCCTCAATGACTGACGACCCTGAACCCCTTCCGACGGCGGCGACGCTGCCCAGGCCGAGGAGCTCCCGTCTGCCTGCCTCGGCCGCTATTCTTGCGATGATCGCCGTGTCGGTCTGGGTCCTGACCCGGCCGGTGGTGCCGGAAACGGCAGTCCCTATGGGGAAAAACCTCGCGGTTCCGACAGCAACCGTTGCACCCGCTGACAGGGAGACCTTCGCAGGGGAAGGGGCCGGGCGGGAGGCATCCGCCTTCCTGAACATCAGGACAGAACCTCCCGGAGCCGAGATAAGTATCGACGGGGAGTTTGTCGGCCGATCACCTGTCCGGACCGGCCAGCCGGCAGGGGATAAAGGAGTGACCATCGAAGCCAGCCTCTACGGCTACCGCAGCGAAACACGGGCCATCGGCCTTGAAACCGGGCCGGCGGAGGTTGCCATCGACATGGTCCTCCTCCCCACATCGACAGTTCGAATAGGAGCCGTGCCTTGGGCGGAGGTCGTTTACCGCGGCGAGTCCCTGGGATATACACCCCTTACCCTGACGGGTATCCCGGTCGGAAACAGAAAATTCCTCCTGAGGAATGAGGCCATGGGCCTGTCCCGGGAGGTAACACTCCTGGTCCGTTCCGGAGGAGCGAACATGATCTACGAGGATCTGCAAGGACCCCTTGATGGTACTAACTAGCCTCCCTGGATCCCCCGATTCTATTCCTCCCCGATGTATTCCAGGAAATAGGCCGCCGTGATGCCCCAGACCAGATTGAGCAGGATCACGAACAGGGGTGTGAGGGTGCCCAGGTCAAGCCCGAACATGCCCTTGTGGGCCTTCTGCGGGAAGACAACGAGAAGCTGAACGGCTGTCGGGCCGAGGCTGTAGAGAAAGCCCCTCTTGAAGGGGGATCTCCTGAGAATGGGGAAGAGAAAGAGCGACGCCCACAGTCCCCCCCAGACGATCCGGGGATAGAGCCACATGGGGACCAGACGGGGAGCAAGGCTCACGCCGAGAGCAGCCGTCACCCCCAGCCGGCCCAAGGCCCATAGAGCCACGCTGTTGACCAGACCGCCCAGAGCCCCCGCCGAGAAGAGGATCGCAAACCGCCTTAGCATTCCAGTCATGGGTCTCCTCCCTGCCCTGCGAGTATACCTGGAATTGTTCTATAAGCCTAATAGGGGCTTTGGGGGTTGTCCAGGCAAAAGAGCATCACCCGGGGGGCCACCGAGGGTGGTCCTGGGCCCCGGCCGCAGGGAACCTCAGAAAAACATCATTTTCGGATATCCGGCTGAGATCCCGCTGATCACTTTTCCTTCTCTCTGACCCTCTGAGGGTTTTCCGGCCTCCCTGCGATCCGCCTCTGCGGTCCTTGGTGTTTATGCCTTGGGAACCCATGGATTGAATTTTTTCATGCAAGGAAAAGGGCCGGCAGCTTTCGGCGGCCGGCCCCTGTTGAATGGAGATTCTCGCCTGCCCGGTCAGCCCTCCAGGATCTCCTCGGCCTCCTCCCTGTAGGACTCCATAACGTGGGGGATGCCGGTGATCTTCGCACATTCCTCCGTAAGCGACATGAGGTCCTTCCGGGAGATCACCCCGAGACTGAAGCGCCTGCTTCCCGCCATCAACTGGCGGAGTCCCACCCTCAGCTTGCGGGCGAAGGTGAAGATCCCGATGGCCCCGAGCGGGATATCCTTGATGTCCTTCCCGTACTTCTCCTTGATCTCCTCGAAGTTGACAAAGATCTCCTCCACGGTCGTCCCGAACTTGGAAACAGACTTGGGAAGGTTGTCCTCCTTGATCCACTGCTCGATGTTCTTGCCCAGCATGCCGGGTATCATCAGGGCCCTTCCCATGCACACCGCCTTGAAGTAAGGGGAGCCAAGGGCCAGTACCTTGTAGATATCGCCCTCGTGACCAAATCCTCCTGCCATGGCCAGGTCGGGCACCCTCAGACCCTTCGCGGTGAGTTTGTCCGCGAACTCCACTGCCAGCGACTGCAGGTAGAGGGTGGGGATGCCCCATTCGTTCATCATCGTCCAGGGGCTCATTCCTGTTCCGCCCGGCGCGCCGTCGATGGTGAGCAGATCGATCTCGGCCTCGGCGCAGTAACGCAGTGCCATGGCCAGTTCCACCATGGAGTAGGCGCCCGTCTTGAGGGTGATCCTCTCGAAGCCGAGCTTGCGGAGCCTCTCCACCTCGGCCATGAAGGCTTCCCTTGTCACAAACCCGAGACGGGAGTGCCGCTCGAACTCCCGAATGGCGCCGTCCTGGTAGCCGAGTTCAACGTCCCTCGCTTCAGGGTCAGGCGTGACGACGTATCCCCGCCTCTTGAGTTCACGGGCCCTCTCGATGTCCTTGACCTTGATCTCACCACCGATACACTTGGCGCCCTGTCCCCACTTGAGCTCGATGGTGTTGAGACCGTGCTTGTCGATGACGTACTCGGCAACTCCGAGACGGGTGTCCTCCACGTTCATCTGGACCAGGATCTCTCCGTAACCCTCGTGAAAGCGATTGTAGGTCTCTATCCTGCGGTCCATCTCCGGGGACTTGGCGACCTTGTTCTGTTTGGTGAGTTCAAGCTCCGGGTCTATGCCGCAGACATTTTCCCCGCAGACCAGGGTCACGCCGGAAATGGCGGCTCCGACGGAGAAATGCTCCCAGTTCACCCGGGCGATGTCGGTGGAACCGAGGGCGCCGGTGAACACGGGCACTCGCATTTTGACTTTCTTGTTCCAGCCGTATTCGGTCTCGACATCGACATTGGGGAAGATGGCATCATCCGGGTCGGGCTTGAGGCCGTTGGTCATGCCCACCGCGCCGACGGCGTAGCCGTGTATGTTCAAGTGGGAGTAATCGATGGGGTAATTCTTGTCGGCGCCGGCTGTGATCTCGCCGTAGGGTCCGGGATAGAGCACCTCCCGCCCTCTGAAGGAGGCCAACCATACCTCGCATCCGCCGCGGCATCCGTCAAGGCAGTCGACGCACAGTCCCGACATGGGGACGACGCTTCTCGACCGGTTAAAGGTGCCCGTTGCTGTACTCGCATTCGGCCGTCTCAGATTCATTCACTTCCTCCTTGTTTACGTATAACTGTCATCCATTCGGAAGCCGCTTCCCCATAAACCGACTTGCCTTCTTCTCTGCCAGGGTACGACAGGACCTGAATACATTTTCAGGATGGGTTTTCGATCGCCCCACGGCCCCTGTAAAAAGTTTGCAATTTTCACGCCAAGACCTCACAAAAAAATGGCGCGTATTTTTCCATTGATTTCAGTTTGTTATGAAAGAACCCTCTACGGGTAAGCAGGCGGAGAAACGGCTTTGTGTTATAAAGCAACTTAATGCTGTGATAATTATACACACATCTTTTTTGTGACAATCGGTTCAGGCCATGTATAATTTCACTGCGCAAAGGACGCCCTTTGACCTGACGGATGGATCAGAATGACACACCGCCCATTGCCGGACCGTTATCAGCAGTTTTTCAATCCTCCTCCGTTCCCGGTGATACGTCGCTTGCCGGCCGTCTCGTCTCGGTCACTGGTCCGGCGACCACCGGAAGGCGGCATGCAGGCCATTTTCAGTAAGGTGTTTCTCACCGTCATCGCGGTGTGCTCGATCCTGTGGCCGTCCTTTGGAAGAGGCGAGACCGCCGACAGGATCCTGAGGCTCCGTGACAGCCGCGTCCTCAGACTGGAAGAGATCGCCGAGGATCTGCTCTCGGCAACCTATGTTTTCGTGGGTGAGATCCACAGCAAGAAGGAACACCATCGATTTCAGCTCGCCGTCATCCGGACTCTCAGCGAAAGCGGCCGACCTCTTACAATAGGACTTGAAATGATCGAGGCCGGGAACCAGGCAACCCTCGACGGGTGGATCGGCGGCGATATGGACGAAAGGGATTTCGCCAGGTTCTTCGAGGACCACTGGCCGGCGGCATGGATTCTCTATAGGGACATTTTCCTCTTCGCCCGGGAAAACCGGATACCGATGATCGGCCTCAACGTTCCCGACGAGATCACGGCTCAGGTTGCCAGAGAGGGTTTCTATTCCCTCAGCCGGGAACAGTTGGCCCGGTTGCCGGGGGTCAGCTGCGTTATCGATGACGACTACCGCAGGCTCATGGGAGCGGCCCTGGAAATGCACGGGAAAGGGTTTACGGACAACGGTGATTTCAACCGATTCTGCGAGGCCCAGATGGTCTGGGACACCACCATGGCCCAGAGGCTGCTGGACTACGCGTCCGAGGCCGAGGACCGCCTCCTACTGGTCCTGGCGGGAAACACCCACGCCTGGAAACACGGAATACCTGAGCAGATGCGGCGCAGGCTAGACAATACCGTCTTTCGGGTCATCCTTCCGGAGATCCCCGGCTTCCAGACGAGGATCGGTATCAGACCGGAGCGGACCGATTATCTCTGGCTGGTGAGGGGATATTGAGAAAAAAGTTTGACGTTTGATGTTTCTGAAATTACAGGAGTTTATTAATCAGGGAAAAATCTACTGAATACCGAATCCTGAATACTGGATACTTCCCGACACAGCGTCGGATTTCTATGACGTGTCGGGAAGCTTAAACCTCGCCACCTCGGGCCCCAGCTTTTCGGCAAGGGCCCCCAGATCCGCCACCAGATCCTCCAGAGACCTGAGGGC
Source organism: bacterium (assembly GCA_020350725.1). Taxonomy (GTDB): domain Bacteria; phylum BMS3Abin14; class BMS3Abin14; order BMS3Abin14; family BMS3Abin14. The sequence continues at coordinate 263,674 of CP070719.1, read as the reverse complement.
CTTGGTGATATCGAAGGTCGACTCGGTGATCTTGCCCAGTGAGGCCACAATCTCCTTGCTGGCCCTCTGCTCCCCTTCCATGGCATCCTGGATCTTCCGGGAGAACTCCTGTGTGTTTGTCACCGCCTCCGTGATAACGGTGCTCTCTCTGACCTGCTCACCTGTGCTCTGTTTCAGCCTGAGGGCGGTCTCCCGTATCCTTTCAGCGGAATGGACGATAAGGTCCTGTCCCCGCTTCTGCTCCTCCACGGCTTCCTGGATCTTGACCACCTCTTCCAGGTTTCTGACGACGACCTGCAGGATCTCCCTGCTGCGCATGACCTGGTTCTCTGAGGCTTCGGCGATCTCCCGCGCCCGGCCGGCCGAGACGGAAGAACTCTCTTCGATCTCCCTGAAGGCCTCACCGGCATGTTCCGTGGACTTGATGCTCTGTTCGGCCCCCTCCACGATCCGGCCCATCATCTCCACGGCATCCGCCACCTCCTTGCGGACAGTCCTGATGACCTCCTCCACCCGTTTGATGCTGGCCGTCGTAGTCGCCGAAAGGCTGCCAACCTCCTCGGCCACCACGGCGAACCCTTTGCCCTGTTCCCCCGCCTGAGCGGCGATGATGGAAGCGTTGATGGCAAGGAGGCTGGTCTGGTCCGCCACGTCGTGGATCACCTCGAGGATCTCCCCGATGCTGTCGGATTTCTCCCCCAGTGATTGGATCACCCTGCTGTAGTCCCCTATCATCTCCCGGTTCCGGGAGGTGACATCGATGGCGGCCTTGAGGGCTGCCGCCCCCCTGTCCCTGGCCAGTTCCGTGACCTGCTCGGCCAGCTTCATCGATTCCTGGGCGTGCTTTCCCACATCCTCGCTCGAAGAGGCAAGGTTTTTCATGGTCTGGGCGGTCTCCTCGGAGGTGGCCGAGAGCGAATTGAGAAGCTCCACGTTCTGGGACACCGTGGCGCTCATCTGAACCAGTGATGAGGTGATCGTTTCCACCTCCGCAGCCATACCGTCGGCAAACCTCGTGACCTCCTCGATGGAGGATCTCATCTCCAGGGTTGAGGACGAGGAGTCGTCGAGGGCTTCGGCAAGTCTGTTGAACTGACGGTTGACGTCCTCCACCAGGGCGTCCATCTCCCTGATGGAGCTTTCCACATCGCCCACAACCTTTTTCTGCACGGAGGACGAACGAGATACTTCACCTGTGTAATGCTCCACACCGTGGGCCACCTCGGCCACTTTGACCACGGTTCCCTGGATCTCGGCCACCGTCCGGCGGAGATTGTAAAGCATGGAGTCCAGGGCGTCGGACAGGGCGCCGATTTCGTCGTCCGAGGATCTTTCGACCTGCCTGGTCAGGTCGCCTCCGGCCATCGCCTCGGACACTTCGATCAGTTTCCGGATGGGTTGGGACAGGGCCCGTTGCATGATCAAGGCCAGCACGACAGCCAGAAGGAACCCAAAGACACCGAGGAGGGCCATCATCCTCCTCGTCTCGTGGCCGCGCCGGAGCATCTGTTCCTCGATCTCGCTGACCTCCTGACGGATGCCTTCCTTGAGTTCTTTGATAATGCCGTGGGCCTCGGTCTCGATCTCGAGGAGGGTTTTCTCCCAGGAACGCACGCCCTCTCCGGTCCTTCTGAGAAGAAGTTCCTGGGAGTAGGCCACCATGGAGGCCCTATACTCCTTGAGCTTGAGGACAAAGGCCTCCATCGCGTCGAGATCCTCCGGGCGGTGAAAGATCTCCCGGGCGGCCTCGGATTCCCCGATCAGCGATTTGATCTCCCCCAGGATCTCGGTCGGGCTCTCCTGCTCTTCGACGACGAAAGTGGTCAATTTGCCGCGGATGGCGACGAATCTGTTCAGGAGTCCGTCCACCCGGTGGAATTTGTCCCAGTGCTGGCGGGTGATGTCCCGGAGCCCGGTCTCGATCCGGACGACCGCGGAGTAGCCGAAGACCGTGCCGAGGGCGATGATGGCCACCAGGGAACTCAGCGCAAGGTGCCTTATCCGGCGAACGGAGAGGGATAGTCTAGCCATGGGCCGTCAAGGATCCACTAGAGGGGGATTTATCGGAACTTGAGATACAACGGATCGGAGATCCTGCCTTGCCCGTAGGGGTGCGGTTTCGAAGGGTCCACATCCTCGCCGTACAGACCGGCGATGGAGATACCGAACAGGTAGCTCTTCCCCGGGGAGGCGTCAAACTGGACATCGTCATCGTGGCCCGTTTGCAGTTTCCTGGCGAACTCGACGGTCCACTCCCCTTTGCTCCAGGCGCCCTTCGCGCGGATATCGCCTCGGCTTCCATCGGGAGTCTGGGAGGTGAACTGATCCTGGACGTCGCCCTGATAGTCGGTCAGAATGCGCTTCTTCTGGGCGGCGGCTCCCTTATCCCCGAGCCTCAGGAGATACCGTTGCCTGCCCTTCGCGCTGACGAGAGAATTGCTCTTCTTGGCGGCCTCGGATGAGAGAATGTGCATCTTGTCATCCGCGAAACCGGCCGGATCGGTGCGATTGGCCTTCCAGTACCAGACGTCGGCCGTATAATCATCGTCGGAGAAGTTGGACAGGTCCACGGTTCCGTCCGCCATATTCCATTTGAAGGTGAAGGTGTCCTCACGCTGGGGCCCGATCTCGTAGACCTCCAGGGCCTTGTTCCAAACCCACGGCTTGTGCAGCCTGTCCTCGGTCTGATCGGGAAACCGGACCAGGAAGAAGATGGAGTCATCCGTGTAGGCGGCTTTGAGGTGGATATCGACACCGAGTCGCTCGTCTCTGATGGTGAACGATCGGGCGTCTCTCCAGGTTGCCTCATTATCGATTCCGTCGATGGTGGGAGGCGCCTTGACCTTTCCCGCCTCGATGGTATGGGCCGCGGTAGCCGGCCCGGGTGCGAAAACCAGGTAAAAAAGAGCTATTCCGATCAGAAGGTATCTCAGCGACATAACATCCTCCTTTTGTACCCACCCCGGTTTCCGATCAATCATTAAAGTCGTCAAGAATACATCACAATTCTGACTTTTGTGCGAAACAATACCATAGAAAAACCAAATCAAAAACCTTTTTGAAAAAATACCAGATCCACCACAGCGGCTGTCGCCCCTCACTCTGAGGGCCGAAGCAAGTCATCATGAAAACCGGCTCACTTGACTATGACCGACCGGTCGGTCATAGTTAAAAAGGAGACAGCATTCAGCAGTTAGGAGCCAGTATCTTAGGGATGAGAGACAGGATATTTAACGGACCCTTCTGATGCTTGAACGATCTGATGATCAGAATGGTCTCATCTCTAATCTCCAATCTCTTTACCCTTTGAATTTTATTAGGAAAAAGAGATGTCCGCCAAGATCGTCGACAGGGAACTGAGAAGACTCCAGATCGCCTCTGCGGCGATGTCCCTCTTTGCCGAATCGGGTTTCGAGACCACCTCAATGAACCAGGTGGCGGCGGCGGCGGGAGTCGGCAAAGGAACGATCTACGAGTACTTCCGATCCAAGGACGAATTGATCGGTATGTCGGTCCGGATCTGGGTCGAGGACATGTTGGAGGGCATTAAAAGCGCCATTGCGGGGATCGATCATCCCGAGGACCGTCTCCGGTCCTTCGTGGAGTTTTCAGTGCAGGCCTTCATAACCGATGACTCCACCATGAGGACGGCTGTGTCCGTATTTCAGACGGTCCTGAGCAACATTGAAAACCCTACCTTCTCTGAGGGGATTCGAAACGCCTTCGAGGGGACATGGCAGGCCATCGTCGACATTGTCATGGACGGCAAGGCCGATGGCCTGTTCAGGATCAGAAACCGGAAGGAGGCGGAGCGGATCGCCATCAACCTTCTCGCCTTTCTGGACGGCATCTTCCTCCACCACCTGATCACCGGCAAGCGATTCGACCTCCTGGAACAGGTCAACCACTACATGGAGTATCTCCTGGACACGCACATGAAAAGTTGAAAGGAAAGTGGAAAGTGAAAAGTGACGAGTGGATAGCAAAGAAATCCCGCATAACCTCGATGTGGACTACGGCTGCTCTTCTGGTGTCCTTCTTCATACCGAGTCCGGCCGGGGCGGTAACGGCCACGGAGATCCTCGAGAGGGTGGACGACCTGTGGCGGGGAGAGTCAAGCTACGCCGAGATGGCCATGGAGGTGACCACGGAGAACTGGCAGCGGTCATTGTCCATCAGGGCATGGTCCTTGGGGAAGGATTACTCCCTCCTGACCATCACGTACCCCGCCAAGGAGAGGGGAGTCGCCACTCTGAAGACGGCCGATGAGATCTGGAACTATCTGCCCCGGGTCAACCGGGTGATCAAGGTCCCCACGTCCATGATGATGGCAGGGTGGATGGGCAGCCACTTCACCAACGATGATCTGGTCAAGGAGAGCCGGATGTCCGAGGACTATGACGTCGAAGTCACCTTCGAAGGAACCAGGGACGGCATGACGATCTACGAGCTGACACTGATCCCCAAACCGGACGCTCCTGTTGTCTGGGGCAGGATCGTCATCACGGTTGAGAAGGAAGAACTGTTTCCCATCCGGTCCACCTACTACGACGAGGAGGGCTCCCTGGCCCGGACCATGACCTTTACCGAGGTGAAGGTCCTCGGCGGCCGCAGGCTGCCGTCGCTGCTGGTCCTCATTCCGGCGGACAAGCCCGAGGAAAAAACCGTCATCCGTTATTCAGCCATGGAGTTCGGTCTGGGACTCAAGGAGGACTTCTTCTCCATCCGCAACCTGTCCAGGAGGGACCTGGCCCAATGATCCTGATGAAGATGGCGTGGCGGAACCTGTGGAGAAATCCCCGCCGGACCCTGATCACCGTTTTCTCCATGGCTTTCGGGCTGACGATGATGATCGTATCTTACTGCCTGATGGAGGGCATGTTCGATCAGATGGTCCGGTACGCCACCCTGCTGGGTTCGGGCCACATCCAGGTCCACCACCCGGACTACCTGGAGGACCGCTCCCTTTACGACACCATCCAGGACCCGGGAGGCGTCCTCGAAGCCATTGCAGGCACCGGCGTCGGTCCCTCCTCCCCCAGGTCCTTCGCCACAGCCCTGATCAGTTCCGGCCCCCAATCGGCAGGGGGCATATTGTGGGGCATCGACCCGGCCAGCGAGGTAAACGTGACCGAGATGCACCGCCACCTCGAACTCGGGTCCTTTCTCTCCCCTCTCACCAGGGGGGAGGTGGTCCTGGGCAGGAACCTGGCCAGGACCCTCTCCGTGGGGACGGGGGACGAGGTCATCGTCCTCACCCAGGCCGCCGACGGGTCCCTGGGTAACGACGTCTATACCGTTTCAGGTGTCCTCAGGAGCGTCGGTGAAGCCGTCGACCGGGGCGGAGTCATCATGAACATCATGGACCTTGACGAACTCCTCTCCCTGAACGGTCGCATTCACGAGGTGGCCGTCCGGCTGGACCAGCCCGGCAGCCTCGACGAGGGGACCTATACCGTCTCCCGGGCCCTGAGTGCCAGCGGTCTGGATGTCAGGAACTGGCGAAAGCTCTTCCCGGAGCTTGACGAATATCTCAGACTCAGCGACACCAGCACCTGGATCGTTCTGGTCATCATCTTCGCCGTCGCCTCTCTGGGCATCATGAACACCCAGCTCATGGCCCTGTTCGAGAGGACGAGGGAGATCGGCATCATGCGTGCCCTGGGCCTGGGACCCTACTCCGTGGCGGTGATGGTGTTTCTCGAGACCCTGTTTTTGACCCTGTTCGCCGCCGTCGCCGGAGGGGTCGTTGGATCCCTGTGGTCCTCTTATCTCCACAGCCACGGATGGGACCTGAGAAGCGTCGGCGGCAGCTTCGCCTTCGTCGGCGTGACTTTTGACCCCTACCTCAGGGCTACCCTGACGGTGCGGGCGGTCGCAGAATCCATCGCCATCATGATCATTGTCGCCATGGTGGCGACGATCTACCCCCTGTTCAGATCCACCCGCATCACCCCCGTGGATGCCATCGGGAGGGGCCGCTGATGATCGCCCGACTCGCCGCCAGAAATCTGCGCCGTCACTTCAGGAGGACGCTGATCACGACCATCGGGATCGCCCTGGGTACGGCCCTGTCCCTCTTCTCCATCGGCCTGGGTGACGGGGGCCATCTCCAGATGATCGAGAACGGGGTGCGCATCGGGCAGGGGCACCTGACGGTGCAAATGGACAGCTACCTGGAATCCCCCTCCACCGCAAAATTCCTGCCGGACCCGGAACCGTTCCTCGCCGTCCTGGAAAATCATCCGGGGGTCCGATCGGTCTTTCCCCGCATCAGGGGCGAGGGAATGCTGGCCACAGCCTACGCTGCCGAGGGGGTCCAGTTCCAGGGGATCGATCCGTCCCGCAGGGGAGAGGCTGACCTGTTCAGGGACAGTATCGCGGAGGGGGATTTTCTCTCCGCCTCCGACGGGGCTCACATCTTTCTCGGCCAAAAACTGGCTCAGCGGCTGAAGGTCAAGGTGGGACGAAAGACCGTCCTCACCTTTCAGGATTCAGCCGGAGAGATCACCAGCACCCTCCTCAGGGTGAGCGGCATCTTCCGGAGCGGCTCCTCAGCCATCGACGGGACGATCTGCCTCGTCCCCATCGGCACCCTGCAGAGGGCACTGGGCATGGGGCAGGGTGTGACCTCGCTGGCCATTTACCTGGAAAATCCCTTCGCCCAGGAGGCCGTTTACCGCCAGCTGGAGAGATCCCTTCCCGGGGGATCAGCCGGCCTGTACCATTGGCAGACCCTCCAGCCTGATCTGCGGGATTACGTGGTCCTCGATGATGTCTTCGGTTATCTGATCTACGCCATTATCCTCTTTATCCTCGCCATCGGGGTCCTCAACACGGTTCTCATGTCGGTCATGGAGCGCAAGCGCGAGATCGGGATCCTGACGGCCATCGGCATGGGAGGAGGAGCGGTCCTGAGGATGGTCCTGCTGGAAACGGCGCTGATCACGTTGATCGGCATCGCAGGAGGTCTTGTCCTCGGCCTCGCCGTCAACTGGTACTTCTCGGTGCACGGCCTTGACCTTACCTCCTTTTCCACCGAGGGTTGGGATCTGGCCGGTACCGTCATCGACCCGATCATGAGATCCAAGCTCCGCCCCCACAGGGTGTTCCAGCTCTGCACGGCGGTCTTTCTGCTCAGCGTGACCATGGGGATCTACCCGGCGGTAAAGGCTTCCCGTACGGAGCCGGTTGAGGCGATGGAGAAACCGTAAAGACAGGTGAACGTGGAAAGGGAAAAGAGGAAAGGCAACCGCAGTTCTCAGAGATAAGTACTCAGTGATAAGTGAAAGGCGCTCTAAACTTATCACCCATATCTTAACCCACAGGACTGTTTGACCTTTATCCTTTAACCTTTCGCCTTTTCTCTGGGAGTAGAAGCCATGGCGATCATTCGAACCGAGAACCTGAGCCGCGTCTACCGCGAGAACTCCATTGAGGTCAAGGCCCTGACCGACGTCAACCTGCAGATCCAGCGAGGGGATTTCGCCGTTCTTGCCGGGCCTTCGGGTTCCGGCAAGACGACCCTCCTGAACATGCTGGGGGCGCTGGACAGGCCGACCTCCGGAAGAGCCTGGCTGGACGGCCATGAGATCACCAGCCTTTCCAAGATGGACCGGTCCCGGCTCAGACGCGACCACATCGGGTTCATCTTCCAGTTCTACAACCTCATTCCGGTGCTGACCGCATATGAGAACGCCGAGTTCGTGCTCCTTCTCCAGGGTGTCAGCCATCACGACCGCGAGACGAAGGTCAGCGAACTGCTGAAGAAGGTGGGGCTCTCCGGCCTGGAGCACCGAAAACCCCACGAGCTCTCCGGCGGCCAGCAGCAGCGGGTGGCCATCGCCAGGGCCCTGGCCTCGAGCCCTTCCGTCGTTCTGGCCGACGAGCCCACGGCAAACCTTGACAGCCAGACCGAACAGGGCCTCCTCGACCTGATGGAACAACTGAACCGTGACCTGGGGACAACATTCCTCTTCTCGTCCCATGACCCGGAGGTGATCGACCGGGCGAGGAGGCTTATCGTGCTCAGGGACGGAGTCGTCGTGTCGGACACAAGGAGGGACTGAGCGGCAGGTGGAAAGGAAGACGCAAAGGGCAATAATGTGAACCAGATCCTGAATGTGTCGAGAATCCCTTTTCCCAAGCAGATCCAAAACTGGGATGCGACCGGACCCTCAATGAAGAAAATCCTTTTTCTTGCTTCCTTAACCTTTATCCTTTTACCCTTACCCTCCAAGGCCTACTTCGCCTTCGAGCTCGATGTCAAGGGGATCTACTACTCCGAAGTGGGCGATGGGCCAAGCGTCCCCGGCGACGAGGGACGGGGTGAGGCGACGGGACGCATCATGGTCCTCGAGGGTACCGGCGACCTGCTTTTCGAAGGACACCTGCTCGGCGGAATTACCTACAACACTGGAGGGAGCACCCCCGCTGTCCGTCCCATCAGCCCCTTCCGGTCCTGGGATCTCGAGGAGGCCCACCACAGGGACGATCACTCAACCGTTTTTTCGGAGATCGACCGGCTGTCCCTGACCCTTGACCACCCCGGCTATCGCATATCGGCGGGCCGCCAGGCCGTCACCTGGGGGGAGTCCTATTATTACAACCCGCAGGACCTGTTCGGCGCCTTTCCCCTGACCGACGTAACCAGGCTCCACAAACCGGGCCTCGATGCGGTGACGCTGACCGTACCTCTCAGCTCCTTTTCCGAGATATCCCTTGTCGGTATTCCCGGCGCCGACCTGGACTCCAGCGGTGCCTTCCGGATCCTCTTCCCGGCCGGGGGAACCTCCGTGAGCGTGGTCGGGGGTACCGTTGTCGGGGACACCTTGCTCGGCGGCGGGCTCAGCCTGGACGTCAAGGGAACCAGGCTGTTCGGCGAGGCCGTTGTCACCGACCCGGACGGTGAGGACGAATTTATCGAACTGGTCGCCGGTGGCGAAAGGTGGCTCGACGAGTACACCCGCATTCTGGGGGAGCTCTACTACAGCGGCTGGGGATCGCAGGATCCTGACGAGTACCCCGATCTGCTCCTCTCCGACCGGTATCTCCAGGGAAGGGTTCTGACCCTCGGCCGGTTGAGCGCTGCCCTTGACGTATCCAGACAGATCACTCCCCTCCTGACGGGCCGTACGGTGACCTTCGCTAACCTTTCCGACGGCAGCGTCCTGCTGAGGCTGGACGGCCTGTACTCCCTGTCGGAGACCTCCGACCTGGTGGGCGGCATCTGGGCGGGGATCGGCAGGAAAAGCAGGGCGGGCAGACCAGGGAGCGAGTACGGGGACATCCCCGTCTCCCTGTACGCCGAGGTTGTGATGAATTTCTAAGAAGCAGAGATTAGACAGTAGAAATTGGAGATTAGAGATTGGACACCCGTTTTTAGTTTTTAAATTACATTCTGCATTCTACAGTGGAGTTAAACCTCGACACATCGATCCTTCATCACATCGACACGGTTTTTCCTTTGGTCGTAGGACCGTGGACGGAATTGACCCTCCCCCTTGCCCCCGGGATCATAAACGGCTATCTTAATCGTCCCATGACCAAGGATCATTCTATCGACACTCCCACCCCCTGCCCCGAGTGCAACGGTTCGGGTTACCAGGCCAAGGGGTGCAACCTCTTACCCTGCCCTGAATGTGGCGGATCAGGTGTGTCCAAAGAACCCGCATCCGAGAGAAAAACCCCACTCGTCAACTCCCCCGGACTGACAACCAGCCGGGAGCCATCCTGATTTCGTACGGTTCCCCCTCGACCCGGATCTGGCAGGGATTTCGGGAATTCCTACCCGTAGGCCTGGTCATCTTCTCCTACGCGGTGGTTTTCGGGGTCCTGGCGGTCAACAGCGGCCTGCGGGTCCTGGAGGCTTGCGTCATGTCTCTGACCGTCTTCGCCGGAGCTTCCCAGTTCATGGCCCTGCCAATGATCAAGTCAGGCGCCTCCGTCTGGGCACTCACGGCGATGGCTCTCCTCGTCAACATGCGCCACATCCTTTACGGGCTCAATATCGGGAAGAAGTTCCAGGGGGCATCACCAGTCAAACTCCTCGGACTTTCCTTCGGTATCGTGGATGAAACTTACGCGTTCAACACCTTGGGACCCGGCGGGAAGTTCACGTCCATCCCCTACTTCATGGGAACCGCAATGTGCGCGTATGTCACCTGGAACGCGGGGACATTGACGGGAGCTGTTCTTGGAAAATGGACGCCATTTTTGCGGGCTGACGGCCTTGATTTTGCCATGCTTGCAGTTTTCCTGTCCATCATCGGTGCATCCATTCGGGACCGAAGGGACTGGGGCGTCCTGGCTGGGTCCGCCGTCATCGCGGTGCTCGTCAAGCACACGGCGGGGGGATACTGGCACCTGTTCGCAGCGGGGTTGATCGTGCCGGCCGCCGCCGCCCTTTTCAGCGGAGGGCGAAAAGATGGGAATTGACCTGGCTGCCGCCATCGCGGGGATGACTCTGGTCACCTATTTGACGAGGTCCCTGTTCACGGTCTTTATCTCGGAGGTGCGGATCCCTCCCTTCTGGAACAGGGCCCTGTCCTTCGTCCCCCTCGCCGTCCTGACCGCCCTTGTCTCACCCTACCTGGCTGCCCCTTCCGGACCCGGACCCTTAATCTCGACACTCAACCCCTATCTGATTGCCGGCTGCGTGACCCTTCTTCTCGCCCGCTGGTCGAGGAACCTGCTGGTTTCGGCCATCACGGGGACGGCCTTGTTCCTGATCTTGACCAGATTTCTACTACAATAATCTGCCACAGTCTGTTACGATAGACCCTGGAGGTGACAGGATGACCGGCCCCTCCGGACGGTTGAGGGGAGTTCTCCCCGTGCCGTTGAGGGCGTTGGGCAGCAAGGGGTGGGTCCCGTGGCGGTGGATTCAAGAACGGCACACCACACTGGATACCGAATCGCTGGTCGCACTCTTTCGAGCTTACCGCTACCTTGACGAGAATTTGGACCTGGATCGCCTGACCGGTCTTCCCCTTCGATCGGGGGACAAGGCCTGCAGGAGATGCGGAGTCTGCTGCGTCCGGCTCGTCCCGGAGCATGTACCCAGGGACCTTTTCAGGCGATGGGAGCGGGACGGGATCATCACCTGCCGTTTTCTCCTGCCGGAGATCAGCAGCAAAGGGTTGGTCGTCGGCTACAGCGGATGGTACTTCACGGGCCATCGGCTGAAAATGTGCCCCCTGCTCATCAAACACCTCCCCGACCGAACCCTGTTCTGCAGCGTCTACCATCTCGGCCCCGGCCGCCGCCCCCCTGCCTGCGAGGGGTTTCGGGCAAATCATCCGCACTGCGAAGTATCACAGAGGCCCCTTGTCCCTTGAACCTTCCCGTTGCCGGACGCGACCGCATCGTCTGAGGAAAGCGGCAGCCCGGAAACCCCGACGGTTTCGCCCGGAACCAACAGGAACCCTCCCTTTCTTGCAAGACCCTCACTTTTAGGGTAATGTTTCGCCTTGTCCGAACGTGGGGACGTAGCTCAGCGGGAGAGCACCTGCTTCGCATGCAGGGGGTCGTGGGTTCAAATCCCATCGTCTCCACCAGCAAAATTAAGGGGTTACAGAAGATTCTGTGGCCCCTTTTCTTTTCATATGATACTTGCTAACGGATTTGCTAACACATGGAGTTCCGTTAGCCCACTCAAGATGTCACTAATATCAGATTGTGATCGTTTCTCTCTCCTCCCCCCTGGGACAAAGCGGACAATAGGGACAATGCTCCCGCTTCCCTCCCAGTTGTGTCATTCCCACACTACTTCTGCCCCCAGGCGGACGGTGGTATAGCCACCCCCCACCCCACTGGAACCCGTAAGGGTCCCGTGATCTAAATTCTTTCCGATATCCGGACCCCCACCCCCCTTCCCCCCACCGGGGAGTGCCGACATCTATTCATACTAGTAGTCGCTCCTCCAGGTCGGGATCAGAGATTGGACCTGTATACAATACTTGATTCTCTAACTCCCC
>CP070719.1:130259-251596 GCA_020350725.1 bacterium | reverse complement strand
GGCGGTAAGGGTTGTTGGCCGTATCCAGGACAGTGCCCGGATGCCCGTCCTCCGTGGTCAGGTGGCAGTATTCGCACTCCCGTCCGGACTGCAGGGTCCAGGACGGATTGCCGTGACCGTCCGCCTCGAAATCGGCCGGACTGATGCCCAGGGCCGTGCCCTCCGCCGGCGTCTCCCTCTCGGCGGTCTTGGGGGACTGGTGACAGGCGAGGCATCCGCCGCCGGTCAGCTTGATGCTGTTGTGATCGTGACAATCGGTGCAGGGCTGGACGCTGGCGGAGGCATGGGCCCCCACAGTGGACGGCGGGGGAAAGGACGTGGACCCGTCCGGCTGGCCGGCTGTCCTGACCCGGATCCCGAAAAGGGTCAGGACATTGGGGGCCGTGTCGACGAGAAGGGGGTTGATGCCGACGCTGGTCGACCCGGTGGAGCCGTCCCAGTCCGAGGATCCGTGGCACCACTGGCACATCTCCCTGCCGGTCCCGTCGTTCTCCCCGACCCCCTGGCCGGCCCTGCTGTTTGGGCTGGCCTTGAAAGCTATTCCCGAAAAATCGTTATCGTTGTTCTCGACGACCGTGTCCATCCCGGCGAGGATCTGTCGCCGGAAGAAGACTTCATCGTCATCGGCGCTGCTGAGCTCCCCCCGGTGGGGATCGTGACAGACTTCGCAGGGGAGCTTGTCGGCCACGCTGAGACGGTAAAGGAGCGCTCCCTCCGGCGTTCGGACTTCGTAGTTGTCCGTTACCGTCCCGTTGTCCATGTCCGTTTTCACGTAATGGCCGCCGGGGACATAGTCCTCGGGGGAGGCGGCTACCTGGTCCATGGTGGGTGCGTCGCCGGGGCTGTTGGGTTCCACGCCGTCCGGTAGCTCATAATACCCCGCATCCCCGCCTGGCGTGACCTGCCGGTCGCCGGCGAAGGCGATGTCCTGGGGCGTGTTGGCGAAACCGAGAAGGACATCCGGCTCGCCGTCGATGAGGTCTCCGGAGTGACAGTCGTAGCAGAGGGAGGTGGCACCCGCCAGGTAATTGGCCCTCACATTCCCCGATTCAGTCAGGTTCCGTCTCTGGTAAAGGCCGGTGATCTCCTCGGTCAGATCCCTCAGCCAGAGCCTCGAGGTGGGAAAGAGGCTCCCCTGGTAGGCCTCGGTGCTGGCGTTGGGAAGGTGCAGCTCGTGGCATGCCGAGCAGGCACCCCGTGTCACCCATGCCCGGTCGGAGAAGTCGTGCAGGGAACCCTTGACGGAACCGACATCGGCCGCCTTGGAAGCCCAGGACGGAGGAGGCGGCGTGCTCGGCCGCAGGCTTCGATCTGGATCGTGGCAGTCCAGACAGAGGGCGTCCACGGTCTGGGCGTCGGGGATCAGGTCCCTGGCCCAGATACCCCTTTCCAGGGAATAGTGGGGTATGTGGCACTCACCGCACAGAGGGGGCGCACCCGTGCCGGCTGTAAGATCATGTACTCCACCCGACAGGGAACCGCCGACAGCGGTGGTGCAGAGGAGCAGCGTCCAGAGCCACAGCGCTCCTCCCAGGGTGAAAGTCCTGGTGATCCTGACGTAGATCCTCACATGGCCACCAAATCTACCCAGCCTCCCTCACCGGAAGGGCTTCCCCTCGTCGCTATATTGTAAGTCCGAATAGCCGAGAGGGAAGTCATAGAGATCGAATAAGATCCCGATACCTGTTCTTCATCTTCTTCCAGGACAGGTGGCCGATGTCGGGAACGGCCCGGCCCCGGATCGCACCCGGATCGGAGCACATCTCCACCAGGAGATCCACGACCGCCGTCCGCTCGGCCTCCGGGTCTTCAGGATACGACGGGTAACGGCAGGAGTCGGGAAAGATCTCCCGGTAGGCCAGGCGGTCGGGGACGAGGGGAAAACAGCCGGCGGCAGCCCCCTCGAGGACGGCCAGACCCTGAAAGTCGTGCAGAGAGGTGGAGATGACCACATCGCTCGACCTGAGTACATCCCGGTACTCCTCTTTCTCCTGGACATAGCCCCATCGACCCACATGCCCGCCGAGAACCTTCCTTGCCTCATCGAACACCGGTGGCCAGTCACGGAAGCGCTGGCCGAGGACGTGGATAACGAAATCACAGCCCCTGTCGGAGAGCTCATATATGGCCCGAAAGAACCTCTCCGGGGCCTTGTCGTGTTCCCATCTGTGGTTCCAGACCAGGGTCAGGGGAAGGCCGTTGTTTTCCCCGGCGTGCCCCCCGAAACAGTCGTCGTCCAACGGGACGGGAAGGACCATGGACTTGTCCCGGATGCTCTCGACGATCCCGTCCGGCACGCAATCGGGCATTGTCCTGAGCAGTTGCCGGGCGCCCTCGACCATCGAACTCCTGTTGTATTCCGAGTTGAAGACCACCCGGTCGGCGGCCAGGGCGGTGAAGATGTTGGTCAACTGATAATTCTGTCCCTCCCGCCTCTCCAACCGCTCCGGGTAGGCGAATTGGTTCTCGTGGAAGTAGACGATGGTTGGCAGGCGGGCCATCTCCGGCACGAGACCTCTGATCTCAGCCAGATCGGTCATGGAGGTGGCCAATAGAAGGTCATAGCTCTCGGTCAGCTCGGCGCGTCGATCCAATGCCCAGGTCAGGGCATTGCCGCGGCTGCGCCAGGCAAAATTCCTCGGGGGAAGGGTGAGGACCGTCCAGTGAACATCATCGAGATGCCTCACCAATCCCTCCCGCCAGACCCTGTGGCTGGCTGCATCGTAAGCTGAAAGGAGGAGGATCTTCATAACAGACGGATCTTCTCTGAAACTACCCACACAAACTATACTGATTTTAATAAAGAAATGTTACCTAATTATAACGGAATACCTGACAGGCTCAATATTAAAACGCGGGGCCTCCCGCCCCGCGCTCCCTGACCGGGAAGACCTCCGGTTCAATCGACCCCTTCCACGGTGCTCGCCTGAGGTCCTTCATCGCCTGTTGCCTCGACGAATCGGACCTCGCTTCCCACCTCGAGCCTCTCGAATCCATCGATGACCGCATTGCGGTGAAAATAGATCTCCCTGCCGTCCTGCGTGGCGAGGAATCCGTAATCCTCCTCCGGAAAAATCCTGACGACCCTCGCCCGCGGGCTTTCCTGGTGGGTCTTGACCTCCTTCCGCCTCTTTCGGGCGAAATCCTCCAATCGTCTTCTCGCGGTGTTGAACGCGTCACGGAGGGCCACGTAGATGTCCTCCCTGGCGTGATTGTTCGAAGGCGTCCGGGTGACCACGATCACGTCCCCGGGAACGACGATCTCGATATTGATGTCAAAGAGTTTGCCCTTGCTCTTGTGCCGGTGGGGAAGCTCCACGATGACGTGACAGCCGGTGATCCGGTCATAAACGCGCTCCAGCCTGGCTGTCCGCTCCTCGATGTTGGCCCTGACGGCTTCTGACGGATCCATACCGCGGAAGGTGACTTTCAAAGGGGTATCCATAACCATTCCTCCTGATTCTGTGGACAGGTTGATGGAATCCAAACCCGGCGGCGCCGGGTCCTTTTCATCTGAGGACGGAAAGGGCCGCCTCGTAATCGGGCTCCTGGGAGATCTCGGGAACCAGTTCCCTGTAGATCACTCTCCCCTCCTCATCGATGACGATGACCGCCCTGGCGGTGAGCCCCGAGAGCGGGCCGTCGATGATCCGCACACCGTAGCTGTTGGCGAAGGCCCTGTAGCGGAACGCAGAGAGCGTGATGACGTTCTCCAGACCTTCCGCGCCGCAGAAACGGGCCTGGGTGAAGGGCAGGTCCTCCGAGACGCACAGGACCACCGTGTTGTCCAGCCCGCTCGCCTCCTGGTTGAACCGGCGGATGGAAGTCGCGCACACGGACGTCTCCAGGCTGAGGAAGATGTTGAGGATGATCCTTTTACCCCTGAAATCGATGAGATCCGTGTCCGAGAGATCGTTCTTCGTCAGAACGAATGCCGGGGCTGCAGAACCGACTTCGGGCAGGTCCCCAACCGTGTTCGTGATTTTACCCTTCGAGGTTATCTGGGCCATTTCTTTCTCCTTTGAACGCAGGCAACCGGCAATTCCCCTAGTTTCAGCTTAACCCAGATTCGGGGGATGTGCATCGGGATATGGCCGGTTCAGTCGTCAAAATCGCCTTCGGGACCCTTCTTCGAATCCAGGGTCAGGGCCCTCTGGCGGATCCTGTCCGGAACCCAGTCCGAGGGATCCTCGATCCGGGCGGTCTTGGCCCCGAGTTCGTGGGATCCGGCGTCCAGGATGGCCTGGACCGCCAGGGGGGCCGTGTCGCGGGCGTTGAACACCTCGGTGAGAAGGCGGTAGGTGAAATCCTCCGCCGACCGGATCATCCTCTCCCGCACCTCCCGGGGTTGGGCCAGGAGCCTGTTCTCGAAGGGGAGGTTCAGCTTCTTGAAATCTCCCCCCTTCCAGCCCTTGTCGGCGGCATGCCGGACCATCTCCTGCCAGAGGCCTTCGGTGACGCCCTGATCCGGCACCTTGATGAAGTTTCCGTCCTCATCCAGTTCGGCGTTGCCGTAGTCGTTGACCTTCACGCCCCAGGTGAGCATCTGGAGGGCCGTGGCCACGTTGGCCTTTGTCGTGGCGGTCTCGGAGGCAATGCGGCGAAGCCTCTCACTGCTGTTGCCGGACGTGCCGTGCTGGGCGCCGGAGACCCGGTAAGGTTCCAGGGCCCTGTGGATCTCGGAGGTGAGCTCGACCTGGATACCCGCGTCGGATGCCTCGATCCCGTGGGTGGTCCCGTTGTTGAGGGCGATCCAGTCGGGGAAGATCCCGTGGGCATTCAGGCCCCGGACAAGGAAGAGGGCCTCCTCCACGGTGGACAGGCCCTCTTTTCCCTTGATCTCTCCCACCTCTGTCTCCAGACCTGCCCATTGGGGTACATACTGGCTCAGCTCGATGCTGGCCAGTAGGTTCTCCGCGTCCGGGAGGTGCGAGGCGTCGATGGCGATGGAGGTGACACCGGCGTCGAACATGGAGGGTATCTCCACGCGGGCCTTCTCCACGTCCGCGTCCCCCTTGATGCCGTAGTGGTCCGCGTGAATGGCTATCGGCACGGTAATACCCAGCTCATTGGCCAGGGAGTCCACCAGCCGGGCCATGTTCCAGAAGTTGACCGCGCAGTAGGCACCGGTCCCGCCCTCCGATTTGGCGATCTCTATGATAATGGCGGCATTGGCCCGCTGGGCCGCTTTCATGGCTCCCTGTACGACCATCTGGTTCCTGCCGTTGGCGGCGATGGTCATGGCTTTACCCTTGGCGATCATGGCGCGGTCGATCGCCTTGCCGCTGACGATGAACGCCTTGGAGTTGGGAAAGAGTTTGACGATAGTGGGCGGACGTCCCAGCTCAAGAGCCCTTTGGTAATCCCGTGCGGAGAGTGCTGACATGGCGAACCTCCTGACTATTGTACCTTCGACAGGACCCGGACCGGGGTCCGGCGGCAGCGAGCCATTCCCAGAAAAGGGGGGCGGAGGGAGGGACGGTTCGTCCCCCCCCGGCAAGGATTAGATTACACAATGGGGTGATGGGAAATCAAGGAGGGGAAGGGTACCATTTTGGCAAGGGACGTCGGGTGTTTTCCCCCTGCCCTCGGCTCTGCGGGAAAACCCGGCGTTCGTCCCGGTACGGCAGGGTCAATCCTTCCTCGTTATGCGCCAGCAGTTGTGGACTCTCGGATTTCGGGCAAAATCCCTCGGAACGGTATCGCCGGTGATATCCTCGACGTGAAGCCCGGCCAGGGAATCCCTGTCCATTTTGAAGTCACGGCGGTTGTTGGAGAAGAGGAGGGTCCCGTCCTCATCCAGGAGGCGCGCGGCGGCGGTGACAAGGCGGACATGGTCCCGCTGAACATCCAGGGTCTCCACCATTCCCTTGGAGGCGGAAAAGGTCGGAGGGTCGAGAAAGATCAGACCATACCTACCCCTTTCCTTCTCCAGCCAGCGCAGACAGTCGGCCCGGACGAACCTGTGCGCCGGCCCGGCCAGGCTGTTCAGATCCATGTTTCGGCGTGCCCAGTCGAGATAGGTCCGGGACAGGTCTACCGAGGTGGTGAAACGAGCTCCAGCCCCGGCGGCGAACACGGTTGCCGTTCCCGTGTAGCAGAACAGGTTCAGGAAACGCCTTCCCTTTGCCAGAGACCCGATCATGGCCCGGGTGGGACGGTGGTCGAGGAAAAGCCCCGTGTCCAGGTAGTCGGTCAGGTTGACCAGAAAACGGAAGCCGGCCTCCCCGACCTCGATGAAGTGGCCGGAATCGCCATGCTTCCCGTACTGATCAACGCCTCTTTGTCTGCGGCGGACCTTGAAGACGATCCTCTCCCCGGGGACGGCGAGGACATCCGAGATCGCCTCCAGCGCCTCCTTAACGCGGGCGGCGGCCTTATTTTCCTGTACCCTGGCCGGGGCCTCGTATTCGGCCACCTGGATCCAGGAACCGTATATGTCCACGGAAAGGTTGTACTCGGGAATGTCACCGTCGTAGACCCGGTAGCACTCGATGCCGTTCCTCTTCGCCCATCGACCGATGGTCCGGATGTTCTTCCTGAGCCGATTGGCGAACATTCCCGGGATCGGGGCGGCCGCTGTCCCCTCGGAGACGGGACCTTCATGCCGGCGGGGCACGATCCCGTGCTCCTCTCTGACGTCGAAGTGGAGGAGGCGGCATCTGATGGGTCCATTGTAGAGATTGTTGATCTTGACTGCCCTTATTCCCATCGCCTTGCCGAGGTCCGGATCGCCGGTAAACACAGCCGCCCTCCACCCCTGGAAACGGGTGCGCAGAACATCCCCCAGCTCGGCGTATACCCCTCTCAGCTCATCCGCCCGACCGAGGCGTTCGCCATAGGGGGGATTGGCGACCAGAAGCCCGGGCCTCCCCCCGGCCCCTTCCGGCGGAGAGAGGGAAGAAAGATCCCGGCGCTCCACGTGAACCCTGCCCGCCAGACCTGCACGCGCCAGGTTGGCCAGGGCACCTCTTACCGCACGCCGGTCGGAATCGTAGCCCACGATCACCCTCCGCCTCTCCATGCCCTCCTGTCCGCGTGACCTCGCTTCTTCCTGAAGCCTCTCCCAAAGCCGCCCGTCGTGACCTTTCCAGTTCAGAAAGCCGAAGTGGGTCCTGAAGATCGCCGGGGCGACGTCGGCGGCCATGAGGGCCGCCTCGATGGGCAGGGTCGCCGACCCGCACATGGGATCGACCAGGGGGCCTCCGTCTGCTGCCACACGGGGCCACCCCGCCCTGATGAGTATGGCGGCGGCAAGGTTTTCCTTGAGGGGCGCCTCTCCCCTGTCCAGCCGGTACCCTCTCTGGTGCAGGGACTCGCCCGAAAGGTCCAGGCTCAAGGTTCCCCTTCCCCGGTTTAGGCGCAGGTTTATCCTGATATCCGGCCTGCGGAGGTCCACGGACGGTCGGCGGCCGGTCAGATCGCGGAGACGGTCCACAACGGCATCCTTGACCTTCAGGGCGGCATAGTGGGAATGGGTCAGGGGTCCGGTTCTGCCGCTGGCGTCCACGGCCATGGTGACCCCGGCCGAAAAGTGCTCCTCCCAGGGGAAAGCCCGCCCTCCCTCGTAGAGATCATCTGCGGATCCAACCTCCAGTTCCGCCAGGGGGAGGAGAATGCGGCTGGCCACTCGCGACCACAGGCAGGCCCGGTACGCGGCCTCGAGGGTCCCTGTGAAAGCGACGCCGGCAGCCGACTCATACGTCGGTGAACCGCCGAAAGCTCCCACCTCTGCGGCCAGCAGGTCGTTGACGCCCTTGGGGCAGGTAGCGAACAGGCGGAGGACGTCTTGCATGCGTCTATTATACAGCAGAGATACGGCGGGCAGGGACCGGAAACCCCGGGAGGATGGGGCAATCTCAACCCCGAGGCATTCTTGAGCCTGTCCGTCCAGGCTCGGGAAAGGGACGGATGCTTTCGCCCGGTCCGAGTTACGTCGGCCAAGGGGGTTGATCATTTGGTGACTTGACCTTCGCCCCCCCCAAATCTATAAATGAGAGGTGCTTTTGAGCAGGGGAGCCGGCAATTACTCCATTCACATAAGATCTCGCCTATCCTTTTTACTCACACACGGTCAGGGGGCTTACATGGCAACCGGAAAGCGTTCGGGCAGAAGAAAGCTTTTGGTCAACAGACCTTATCAGGTTCGGTTTATCCTGGAGGTATTGATCGTCGTCGTCCTTGCGACGTGCCTGTCCGGGGTGATCACCTACATCCTCACCGACAGGGAGATCGAGAGCGGATTCTACACGGTCCACAGGAGCCTCA
Source organism: bacterium (assembly GCA_020350725.1). Lineage (GTDB taxonomy): Bacteria > BMS3Abin14 > BMS3Abin14 > BMS3Abin14 > BMS3Abin14. The sequence continues at coordinate 243,328 of CP070719.1, read as the reverse complement.
GGGATATCCGTCAGGTCCTGTTGCCGGTCCTCGGTCTCTCCACCATCGTCACATTTGTCGCCATGGCCCTCCTGGGCGCTTACGTCACCCTGAGAGAGACCCATAAGGTGATCGGTCCCGCCCGGAAGATGGAGCGAAAATTCATCGAGATGTCATCGGGTGATTTCAGCCTGATGGACAGTTTCAGGAAGGCGGACGTACTCAAGGGGCTTGACGATTTCATCAACATCCACCTGAACACGATGTCCGATTACTTCACCATACTGGATCGAACAACCGGCGAGGTCAGGGAGCAGATCGAAGTGATGAGGACCGGCGAAGTGTCGGTCGAAGAGGTCTCCGCCCGCCTGGAGGAGAAAATTGCCGCTATTGAGAAGAGCGCTCAGGCCTTCAGGCAGGGCTAGTGCCGGGTACCCGGCCGCGGGCGTTTTCTTCCTGACTCTCCTTTTACAGGTTCCGGCGACCGCCTCCCTTTACAATCCCCACGATTTCATGACGAAAAAGGAGTCGTGTGGAACGTGTCACCTGTCCCCGGCCGGACGGGGCGATGGAGGTTTTGTCAGGGATATCGTAAGCCTCTGCCGTGATTGCCATTTCGGCCGCCATCGGGACTCCCATCCGGTGGACATTCGCCCCTTTCTCTCGGGTGACCTGCCGCTCCCCCTCGATTTCGAGAGCACGATGACCTGTGCGACGTGTCACGACCCCCACGCAGAACCCTATTCGGAAAAACCCTATGTCCGGGAAGGTCCTCTGGGCAGGATCAGGGGCTTCATCTCCGGAAAGGGTTTCAGGACCTTCTTTCTGAGGATGCCCAACGACAGGGGACAGCTCTGTCTGAATTGCCACGACAGAGAGGAAACCTCGAAAGACCGGTCGAGGCAGCACCCGGCGACAGAGCCCGACTACAGGGGCTCGGAGACATGCGGCAGCTGCCACGGGAGGGAATATGCCGTATGGCGTCTGACGGTGCATGCGAGGACCCTCCGAAACCCTGTGTCGGAGCCGGGGGCGGTCCGGGCCGTCTTCGAGGGGGGGGAATCGTTCGCAGAGAACGAGATCTTAAGAACGGTGGGGAACCACTGGACCCAGCGCTATCTCCTGGTGAGAGATAAGGAGGTCCGGGTGGCGAGGGACGTCTGGTCCATCGTCGATGGGGGCTGGCGGCAGCGTTACTGGCGCGAACAGTCCTGGCGGGAGCTCTGCGCCGGTTGTCACTACACCGGCTACAATCCCTACACGAACACCTTCGCCGAAGAGGGGGTCACCTGCGAGTCGTGTCATGGGCCCGGCGGACAGCACGTCGATTCCGGGGGCCGCGCGGCCATCGTTAACCCGGCCGGCCTCGAACCGGAGCAGCGGGATTCCATATGTGCCTCCTGCCACACACACGGTCACGATCGAACCGGGGAGTTCCGTTACCCGGTGGGATACCTGCCCGGCGAAGACCTTGCCCGGTATTACAGGGGGCTCATACCCAAGAAAGGTCAGGAGGGTGATACCTTCAGGAACGATGGCACCCTGGTGGACCGACTGAGATCGTACCGATTTTGGGTAAAACGCTTTTTTGCCCCCACTGGAGCCAACTGTACGCTGTGCAAGAGTTACCGCGCCGCTGAAGGAGGCAGGGCAGACCCGACCGACAGCACCGAACCCGACTTGATGACGCTGGCGGAGTACTGCCTCACCTGCCATCGGGACATAGATGGTAACGATGGGCGCCACAGTCCCCTTTCCGACGAGGGCGGAAAGTGCTACCGGTGCCACGAACCGCAAAAGGACAGAAGGGGCAGGCCGAGCATTCACGATCACAAGTTTGTTTTCGGTTTCGACCAGAGAGGCTGAGGGCCGCCGGTGGAAAACAGGACACGGTATTAAGGATTATTTCCTCTGCTCTCCGCCGTGCATTTCGCGGTTGAATTCCTGTTTGTCCGCTGTTCCCGCTGAAATACCCTTGATCATCTGCCGCCGATCAGACACACCGGTAAACCCGTTTCCACAGACCTACCTCGGCCTGTCCGAGCAGAGGTCGCCCAGGGATCCCCACGCCTGCCAGGATTGTTCCGACCGTTGGCGAAGACGTTCGTCGATGCACTGGCTGCGCGAGTAATTCTCCTCCCTGATCAGCTCCTCGAACCTGGCGAAAGCCAGCGAGTCGCCGACGTAAAGGCAGCGGCAGTCCTCCGAATCGGCATAGACGTAGTACACCTCGTCTCCCTCAGGCTGGGGAAACACCCTGCCCTGGGGAAGGGCCTCGACCTCGGCCATCTTCTCCGGCGAGTCAGCCACGTTTTTAACGAAACCGGACAGCGAGAGCATCCTCTCCATGTCAGAGGGACGCAGTCCGCCCCGCGGCTGGCCGAACGCACAGGCCGATATCACAAGGGCAACCGAGATAAGAACAGCTGTCCGCGTCTTTTTCCTCCCCATCAGGTCCATGGCAAACTCTCCGGGTTCACGATTTCAGGATCCGAGTTCCGGAACAGGCCGATATATCCGGATCTATGATGTCATTCTTTCGGAGACCAGTAAATACCCTGGCCACTTCCTCCGGTCTGCAGGTCTGCTTTCCGGGCCTGGCCGGGTGCTGACGCCCACTGCTGGGACCGGGTAGGCCCTTCTCATCGGCTGGGGTCCCGGCCCGGACCTCCCTTTTCAGCGCCCCACGGACGCGACCGCCTGCATCACTCTGTCCACAGTATTCTCAGGAAGATCAAAATGCGTGACCATCCGCACCCGCACTCCGTCAAGGGCCAGGGCGAGGACACCGTGGGCGCGAAGCCGTCTGACGAAGCCCTCTGCCCGGCTATCCTCCCCCGGTTCTTCACTGCCGTACCAATCCCGGCCGACGGTCAGGATCAGGATGTTCGACTCCGGAGGAACTATGATGACGAGCCCCGGAACACCCTTCAGGTCCTCGGCGAGCCTTCGGGCCAGGTCATTGTCCTCGGCCACCCTGGGGACCATCTCCTGCAGGGCCACCCGTCCCGCGGCAGCGATGACGCCGGCCTGGCGCATGCCCCCTCCCAGCATCTTTCTCACCCGGCGGGCCTCGGTTATGAATGGTGCCGAACCGCACAGCATGGATCCCACCGGTGCGCCCAGGCCCTTCGACAGACAGAACATGACCGAGTCAAAACCGGCGGCAACTTCGCGGGCGGGGACGCCGAGGAACGCTGCCGCGTTGAAGATGCGCGCACCGTCCAGATGGAGCGCCAGGCCCTTATCCCGGGCCACCGACTGTATGTCCCGTTGGACCTCAAGGGGGATGACGCGTCCGCCAGCCATGTTGTGAGTGTTCTCCAGGGCGACCAGCCGGGTCCTGGCGTAGTAGTAGATGTCAGGTCTGATGGCCGCGAGAACCTCTTCGGCCTTCATGATGCCGTCTTCCGTATAGATGGCGTTGGGAAGAAGACCCGAGATTGTCGCCATGGCGGCCATCTCGTAGTTGAGGATGTGGCTCCTTGCCTCTACCACGACTTCACTGCCGGGTCGGCAGTGCACGAACAGCGCCGTCTGGTTGCCCATGGTGCCGCTGGGCATAAAAAGGGACGCCTCGCACCCCATCATCTCGGCGGCCTCTTCCTCGAGGCGGTTGATGGTCGGATCCTCGCCGTAAACGTCGTCCCCCACATCCGCATCGGCCATGGCCTTCCTCATGGCCGGTGTCGGCCTGGTCACGGTGTCGGAGCGAAGGTCGACAATGGGGAGTTTTGGGGCCAAAGGGATCACCTTTCTGTGCTAATCCAGGATCCAAAGTCCATAAGCTAATATGACATTTTGCCCTGGTATCATTGAAAAAACCCCATGGTGTAATTTTGGCTTCTGGTTATTGGACTCTGGATCCTTATTCGTTCACCACATTCTCCGGCCGGCCCTCGATCCAGGCTCGCAGATTTTCCGTCACAGTGTCCATGAGCCTCGCCCGTGCCGCCCCCGTGGCCCAGCCGATGTGGGGGGTAACGATGCAGTTCCTGGCACCAAGGAGGGGGTTTGTCGGATGGGGGGGTTCCTGAGACAGGACATCAACCGCCGCCCCGGCGATCCGGCCGTCATTCAGCGCATCCGCCAGCGCCGACTCGTCCACCACGGGTCCCCGGCTGGTGTTGATCAGGAAAGCCTTCTCGCCCATGAGGGCCAGGCGCTCGGCATTCACCAGACCCTCGGTCTCCGGCGTCAGAGGGCAGTGGAGGGTGACCACATCGCTTTCGGCAAAGAGTACCTCCAGTTCTGCGAATCTGACTTCAGGGTAGTTCCCCCGGTCGGGGTTGCGGGTAAAGACCAGGACCTCCATCCCGAAGGCCTCAGCCACCCGAGCCACCCCCCTGCCGATGTTGCCGTATCCCACAATGCCCATGGTCAGGCCGTCCAGCTCCACTAGGGGCCAGTCCCAGAAGGTGAAATCCCGGCTTCGTGCCCACTTGCCGGCCCGTACCGCACGTGAGTGATCCCCGGCGTGATGGGCCAACTCCAGGAGGAGGGCAAAGACCAGCTGGGTCACCGACCGGGTGCTGTAGGCCGGGACATTGGTCACGGTGATGTTCCGGACACGGGCGGCATCGAGGTCGACGACATTGTACCCGGTGGCCAGGACCCCTATATAGCGAAGGAAGGGGAGGGAATTGATGACCCCGGCGTCCAGGAGGACCTTGTTGGTCAGGACCGCATCGGCGTCCCGGCAGCGTTCCACGACCCGTTCCGGGGGAGTACGATCGTGGACAGCGCACTGGCCCAGCGCCTGCAGTCCGTACCAGCTGAGGTCGCCGGGATTGAGCGTGTATCCGTCCAGAACGACTATCCTCAACGGGGCCCTCCTTGATATAAACCGGGGACGGCAGCAACCTTCTCCTTATAACCTCTCCGGACCGCTACTGGCAACCCGGTGGACAGTTTGACGGTGCGGCGGACCGGCCCTCAGTCGGTGTTGCCTTCCATCTTCTCGGTCCAGTTTCTCTGGATATCCTCGAGCTCCTCCATGGCCGAGAAGAGTTCCTCGTATTCCGCCTCCACCCTCTCGGTCAGGTCCCTGCTTTCCCTGGACAGGTCGGCGATCCTTTGGGGAACCTGCCGACTGGCCGCCTCGACCAGCTCGCTGTTGACCGTCTGGATCCGCATCTCCCTTTCCCTGATAGCCTTCTCAAGTCTCTGGATCTTTTCCTGAAGCGGCCTGACCTCTTCCGTCCTCTCCCGGACAAGCTGCGCCCTGAGCCGCCGGGCCTCCTTTCGTCCCCCTGCCTTTCGCCCCGCTTGGTGGGCACCCGGGCCTGCCTCCGACGGCAGGCCCTCCTCCGCCTGCCAGCCGGTCTCGTCGAGGAAGTTCTGGTAGGTCCCTTCAAAGAGGGTGACAGACCCCTTGTCGAAGACGATGAGACGTTCCGCCAGACCGTGCAGAAAGCGTTCATTGTGGGTGACGATGATCACCGCACCGGCGAACTCCTCCAGGGCGTTCAGGAGAGCCTCGCCGGACTCCATGTCCAGATGGTTGGTGGGCTCATCCAGGAGGAGGAGGTTGTGGGGCTCGAGAAGGAGCCTTCCCAGCAGGACCCGGCTCCTCTCGCCCCCGGAGAGCACGGAGATCCTCTTCAGGGCCTGATCCCCCTCGAACATCATTCGACCGGCCACCCCCCTCGCCCGCTGCAGGGATCCCTCGGGATCGGCTGCCTGGATCTCCTCGACCACCATCCGATTGCCGGACAAACGATCGACGTTCGTCTGACCGTAATAGCCCAATCTGAGTTTCGGATGGCATCTGACCCGTCCGGCAAGCGGCTGCAGCTCGCCCGCCAGGAGCCTGAGGAGAGTCGATTTCCCTTTGCCGTTGGCCCCCACCACACCTATTCGGTCCTCCCTGCCGACGATGATGTTGAGATCCTCGACGAGGTGGGGTCTCGATCCTGAGTAAGAGAAGGTCAGGTCCTCCACCTGCAGCGTGGTTCTGGCTGGTAAGGGCTCCGACCGAAAAGAGAAACTCAGTTCAGGGATCTCCTCGAGCCTTTCGGGCATCTCCATTTTTTCAAGGGTCCTGATCCGGGACTGGACAAGGCCGACCAGCCTCGCTTTGGCCCGGAACTTCCGGATGAATTGCTCCGTCTGCTGTCTCTTCCGTTCGATGTTGATGCGGGACTTCTCGTGAACCTCCTCCTCCTGAGCGATCTGTTCGTAGTACTTGCCCGTCAGACCCCGGATCTTGCGCAGCTTCTTCCTGTGCAGGCCCATGGTGTGGGAGATGACACTGTCCATGAAACTGCGGTCGTGGGTCACGATCAGCAGTTCGCCCCGCCACGAGGAGAAGAACCGCTCAAGCCAGCGTATGGCGACAACGTCGAGGAAGTTGGTGGGTTCATCGAGGAGGAGGAGGTCCGGCTCCGAGACCAGCAGTTTGGCGAGATTCAGCCTGACCTGGAATCCTCCGGAGAACTCGGAGGGAGGCCTGGACATGTCCCCTCTGGAGAAACCCAGGCCCGCCAGGACCTTTTCGACCCTCCAGTGCTGGTCGCCCTCACCCTCACGCAGGCCTTGCGCCGCCTCTTCGAGGACGGTTGGACGGGTGAAACCGAGAAGCTGCTGGAGGTGACCGATCCGGTAGCCCTTCGGCACGGAGATCGTGCCGTTGTCGGGTGATTCCTCTCCCATGATAAGGCGCAGGAGAGTGGTTTTGCCATGCCCGTTCCGACCGACGAGGCCGACCCGCTCTCCCCGGTTGATGTTAAAGGTCAAGCCCTCGAAGAGAACCTGGTCGCCGTAGGATTTGGAAAGGTTTTGGATCTTGAGCATCGGATGTGTCGGGGTACGCGGCAGTGCCTTACCTCGGAGCGGGGCGCGGCACGGCCGGGATCTAGTGCATTTCCGACCCCGCCTCCAGATATTGTGTGAAAGATATCCGGAAGGTCGTTCCTCCATCGCGATCCAGATCGATGGTTCCGCCGAGCTGATCGACGAGGATGGTGACCAGCTGGAGGCCCAGGGTATTCGTGTTCCGGAAATCGACGTCCTCGGGAAAACCTGACCCGTTGTCGGAGATGACCAGATGGTAGCACTGTCTGTCGACCTGGTGGAATTCGATGCTGACGACCCCTTTTGACCCATCCGGGAAGGCATGCTTGAGTGCATTGGTGACCAGTTCGTTGATGATCAGCCCGCAGGGAATAGCGGTGTCGACGACGAGCTGAACGTCCTCGACATCCATCCGAGTGGCTATCCGATTCCCCTCAACACCATAGGTGGCGGACAGGTTTCCCACCAGGCTCCTGATATAATCGGCAAAATCCACCCTGGCCAGGTCCTCTTTCTGGTAAAGGCTCTCGTGAATAAGAGCCATCGAAATGACCCTGTTCTGGCTGTCCCGGTAGATTCCCTTCACCGACTCGTCACTGATGTAATGGGACTGGAGATGAAGCAGGCCGGAGATGACCTGGAGGTTGTTCTTGACACGGTGGTGGATCTCCTTGAGGAGGATCTCCTTCTCCTCGAGGGAAGCCTTGATCCTCCTCTCGGACCGTATTTTTTCCGTAACATCGTGGCACAGAGCCATCCTGGCCTTTTTTCCCTGATAATCAAGGCTGTGAGACGTGATGTCCACATAGATGACCGTACCGTCTTTCCTGGTATGCCTCCACACGCCGACCCTGTCGAGCCCCTCGGGAACGTCCTCGATCCTCTTGGCCGCTGCATCGGCATCCTCCTCCGGCCGGATATCCAGAACGGTCATCTTCAGAAATTCCTCGCAGGACCAGCCGTATTGCCTCTCGGCAGCTTCATTGACCGCCAGGATCTCCAGTGATTCCGGGTCGAAAATGATCATGGGAAGAGGATTGTTCTCGAAGAGCCTCCGGTAGCGTTCCTCCGACTCCCTCAATTCCCTCTCCATCCGGAGCTTCTCGGTCACGTCCTGGCAGAGGACGAGCCTGGCCCGTCGATTTCCGAACGGGAAATCAGCGCTGGTGATATCCACGTCGATGACAGACCCGTCCTTCTTCCGATGGCGCCACACACCCGTGTACAGCATCCCCGGCTCGAGCTGGCTCAGGTGTGCGAGCACATCCCGGGACTCCTCGGAGGGGCGGATGTCCATCATGGACATCCTGCCGAGCTCCTGCCGCGAGTAACCGTAGCAGCTCACCATCGCCTCGTTGACGTCGAGGATCCTGAGGGACTGGACATCGTAGATGTACATGGGAACGGGGTTCCTGTCGAACAGTCTGCGGTAGCGGGCCTCGGACTCGATGACGATCGCCTCAGCCTTGAACCTGTCCGTGACATCCCGCACGATCACCAGGACCTCCTGGACCTCCAGGGGCACGATCCTGGCCTCGTAGTGACGGAGTCCGCCTCCGTCCGGGAGGGAATACTCGAAGAGTGTCTCCTCCCCGACCTCCAGGGCCTCCCCGACCAGCTTCAAAGCCTCTGTGTGGATCTCCTCAGGCAGGAGGTCGGCCATCCTTTTCCCGAGGAAATCTCCGGGAGGCAGGATGGGGTCAAAGTCTCTGGCCGCCTTGACGTCGAGGAAGACGCCATCCCGGTCCATGAGGAAGTACATGTCGGGCATGGCATCCAGGATTTTTTTCAGTCTGTCTTCCATGGTCTGCGCCGCCATTCGGTCCTATGGCCGGACGATCTCGGCCCCCCGGCCGGCATCCGGTTGTTCTCTACCGGGCCTGACTCCGCCGGAGACTATCCCAACTCTCCATTCGATCCTTCAATATAGCGGACATCGCACCGTCTGCAAAGGAACTGTCGGGAGGGGTCGCCGCCGGACCCTGCCGGAACCCTTTTCCATGATGTTTATTTTCCTGTATGATGAAGTCCGCGGGACGTCGGGAAACGGGGAGTAGGGAGGGGTTCTTTTGCATCTGTTCCTGGTCAGGCATGGAGAGGCGGTCGAAGCACAGGCCGATCCCGGAAGGCCCCTGTCGGAGAACGGGAAGGCGGAGGCGTCACGGATCGCCAGGTTCATCGGCGGTCAATTTCAGATGTATCTGGGAGAGATGGTACACAGTCCAAAGACCAGGGCCGCACAGACCGCCCGGATCCTGGCCGACCATCTGGCCTTTACAGGCAGGGTCGTCGAGGCGCCCGGTCTTCTGCCCATGGATGACCCGGGGATCTGGATGGACAGGCTGCCGGATCTCGAAGTGGACACCATGCTGGTGGGCCACCTTCCCCACCTTTCCCGGCTCGCCTCCACGCTCCTCGGCTGGAACTCCGAGGCGGATCTCGTCAGGTTCGATACGGCTACGGTGGTCTGCCTGGAGGGAGGACCGGGCAATTGGGTCCTGAAGTGGATGGTCTCTCCGTCAGCCCTGAAAGGGGGGCCGTAGTTCCCGGTCCGGGCACTCGGTACCGGATCCGGGATCGGGTGCTATGGATACCGCTCTAATGACCACACCCCTCGGGGCCATGGGGATGGCCGTGTTCCAGCTCCTCGGCAGTGGCCTCCCTCACTCCGACCACTTCCACCTCGAAGTAGAGGGTCGAACCGGCCAGGGGATGGTTCTGATCAAGGGTGATGCTGTCACCCTCGACATTGGCTACGGTCAGGATCACGGTCCCGTGCTCAGCCTGGGCCTGGAACTGCATGCCCACCTCGATCTCTCCCTCTACGTCGAGGAAGCGGCGCTCCACGTAATGGAGGAGGGAATCGTCCCGGGAGCCGTAGGCCTCCTCAGGCGGAATGGAGACGGTGAAGCTTTCACCTGCCTCCCGGCCCTCGAGGGAATTTTCGAGGCCCTGGATGATGTTCCCGGCTCCGTGGATATAATCCAGCGGCTCCCGGCCCTCCGAGGTATCGATCACTTCTCCCTGATCATCCCTGAGGGTGTATTCGATGGATACAACTTTGCCCTTGCCAGCTTTCATGAGATCCTCCTGAAAGGCAAACTGCTGCAGACAGTGGTGCAGATATTGGAGATTGGCCGTCAGACATCCGAAATCGGAGATTTGAGGAAATAGATTAGAGGTTAATTTCCAGACTGTAAACCGTAATCTGGAAACCCTATCCGCGGAGGGCCTTTGGCCTCTTCATCCAGAAAAGCCATATACGCCGCCCTGATCGGCAACTCCCTCATCGCGGTGACCAAATTCATGGCCGCGGCGATGACCGGCAGTTCCGCCATGCTCTCCGAGGGCATCCATTCCCTTGTTGACACGGGCAACCAGGTCCTCCTTCTCCACGGCCTGAAGAAAGCCCGGAAGCCCCCTGACGAAAGATTTCCTTTCGGCCACGGCAAGGAGGTCTATTTCTGGAGCTTTGTGGTCGCTATCCTCATCTTCGCTGTCGGTTCCGGCGTATCCCTCTACGAGGGCGTCCACCACCTAACCCATCCCACACCGATGGAAAACCCCGGGGTGAACTATATTGTTCTGGGCCTGGCCGTGGTCTTCGAGGGGATCGCCTGGCTGTTCGCCATCCGGGAGTTCAACAGGGCCAGGGGGGGGCACGGCTTCCTGGAGGCGGTCAAGAGGGGGAAAAACCCCTCCCTGTTCGTGGTTCTTTTCGAGGACTCCGCCGCCCTCCTGGGTCTCCTGGTGGCCTTTGCGGGGGTCTTTCTGTACCAGATGACGGGCAATCCCGTCTTTGACGGGGCTGCGTCCATCGTCATCGGCGCCATACTGGGGGGAACGGCCATCTGGCTGGCCTATGAGACCAAGGGCCTTCTCATCGGCGAGGGGGCCCATCCGGAAGTGGTCGACAGCATAAGGCGCCTCGCCGGGTCTTTTCCGGAGGTGGAAAAGGTCAATGAGGTTCTCACTCTCCACATGGGGCCGGAGTTCATCCTGGTCAATATCAGCGTCGATTTCGTGGACACTCTGCCCGCGGGGAGGGTGGAGAAGGTCCTCTCCGACATGGACCTGCTGATCAAGCGAACCCACGGCGAGGTCAAGAGGGTCTTCGTGGAACCCGAGGAGTGGTCTTCTCCCCCGGACGGGTTACCGGGAGCCGGCGAGGGGAACTAGAGGTACGACGGTAGACATCAGACATCGGGGATTGGGCGTCCCGGCCGATCACCCAGTCTCACCATGGAATGCCAGGCCAGGGTCAGAACCAGCACCCCGCCCCCCAGGAAGGTTTCCACGGCCGGCACCTGGCCCAGTCCGAACCACACCCAGAGCGGCCCCAGGAAGGTCTCCAGCAACATGATCAGACTGACCTCAGCCGCGGGAATGAGCTTGGGGGCGATCGTCATGAAGGACAGCGGTATGGGCAGGACGATGGTGCCCATGACCGCCAGGAACAGGACATCCGGACCGGTGACGCTCAGTGGGGCGGCAAAGGGCGCCATGGCCGCCGTGGTCAGGATCCCGCTGAGGATGACGGCCGGGATCATGTTCACCTTCCTGTACCGGCGGATGATGACGAAATTTCCGGCCATGAAACAGGCCGTGACCATTGCCAGCAGATCGCCCAGGGCGGATAACCCCGCCAGGCTTCCGGAAAAGACGATGGCGATTCCCGCGAAACCCACGGTGACAGCGATCCAGGTGTGGACCGGCACCTTCTCTTTGAGGAAGAGGCGGGTAAAGAGGGCGGCAAAGAGAGGCATCGCCGATATGATCACCAGGGTGTTGGCCGCCGCGGTCAGCCTCACGGACAGGACAAAGGAAAGGGTGCTTGACCCGAAGAGGAAGCCGGCCAAAACCCCCGGCCAACCCACGTGGTGTATCTGGCTGACCGTATCACGTCCATGGGCGAAGAGGAGGCCGACCGTCATGGTGGCCGCGGTGAGCAGTCCTCTCCAGAACACCACCGTCCAGGGATCCACCGCGACCAGGGATATCAGAAGGGCGTCGGGGCTCAGGATCAGGACCGCCACGACCATGATGAGGACGCCGCTGATGTCATCTCTTCGGCGGGCCATTGTGAGCGTGACCGGAGGATGGTCAGGCCTCGGACCGATGGTCGGACCCGGCGGGATCAGTCTTTTACCCAGAAGGCCACCGTAACGGGGTTCTCGTCAACACTGAACCAGATCTCGGTGACGTAACCCTTGTCCGTTCTCGTTTCGCTTCCGGTAAAGGGCCTCGCCGTGAGAAAAGCCGGCTCCAGGACGACCCGCGTGCCGTTCTGGCGGGTCAGCAGGGACTGCTCGGCCAGATAGAAGATCCTCTCCTTCTCCTTTGCCTTCTCCACCCCGATCCATCTGCCCGGCTCCACCAGGGTGATCCTCTGCGGGGGGCCCCAGGAGCTGGTGAAGTAATCCACGGAAGCGTTGAAGAGGACCTCCCTCTCGATGAAATCCAGAGCCTGCCCGAGGTAGCTTTCCCTGATCGACGGGTCCTCGATGGAGTTGGCCAGCCTCAGGACCATTCGGGTGGTCTCGTCCTGGTACTTGTTGCCGTAGCGGACAGATGCCAGGACGAGCTTGAGGCTCTCCTCGCCGGTGGCGGCCTTGGCCTTGACGAAAAGAATGTCGCAGATCCTGTCCTTCAGGGCCTCGCTGTAGGACGCGGCGAACCGGAAGAGATAGGCCGCCTCCCTGTCCTGTCCCTGCTGAAGGTATGCCTCTCCCCTGTCGACGCAGGATTTTGACACCCTGTCTTTTGTGGACGGCCGATACTTCATGAGAAGCTCGAAGGCTTCCGTGGCCATTTCAACCTGACCCCCTCCCAGATGCGAAATGATGTGATCCTCGAATGCGTTGCCGACCTGGTCTGCGATGGCTTCGTCGGCCCCTCCTTCACGGGAAAAAATACCCTGAAAATATCCATCGGCGGCTTTCAGGTCGTCCATTCGAAGGTGACAGACACCCATCAGGTACTGTGCCTCCTGGCTGTCCGGGGAGGCGGAGAGGATCTCCTCGAGCAGGGGAATCGCCGAGGGACACTGCCCCTTGTCGACAAGATCGCGGGCCTTGTTGAGGTTGACCGTTGTCGCCGACAGGCCCGACGGCGCAATCAGAAGAACCACAGACAAGGTAACAGCGACCATCAGAGGTTTCCCCGTCATTTCCATCCTCCTCGATCATGATGGACCCGATCCCTCCGGCCGGCCCGACCTTTCCCCTACGATGTGGCCACAGGGCGAACCCATGACTCATTTGTGAAAGAATGACACGAGGACGGGGGGAAATCAAGGCCCGCCGGAGAGGACAGGGCGTATCCTGCCGATCCCATCGGCATCTTCACGTTACACTGCCCACAGTTTTGCCTTATACTCTTTCCATGACCGTCGCGGGAGGCGAACCGCCTCGGGGCCGATCGGCGGCAAACCCGCCGGTGGGGGGTGAAGATTGGATGTTCTGATCATTGCTGCGAACCGGGCCGAACACCCTGTGGCCGTGATCCCATACGGTGCCTGCGTCGTCGCGGAGGCGGTGAAGGAAAAGGGCCACCGCGTCACCCTGTTGGACCTGATGTTCGAACAGGATCCTGTAGCGGCTGTGAACCGCGCCCTCGGTGGTGCGTCCCCGGACGTCGTAGGTATTTCGGTCCGTAATATCGACGACAACGACATGGTCCACCCCACGCGATATTTTCGCGAACTTGTTCCCCTGGTTGAGACCATCCGCAGGCGGACAGCGGCACCTGTTGTTCTCGGCGGACCGGCAGTCGCCGTTATGCCCGAGGCCCTTCTCAGGTATACGGGAGCGGACCTCGCCGTTCTAAGGGACGGTGAAACCGTTTTTCCCCGGGTTCTGGAGGCCCTGGAGCAGGAAAGGGCGGCCGGGAATCTGAGCGGGACAGCCCGTATCCAAGACGGTGTTTACCGTGCCGTCCTTCATACCGATTGCGGTCTGGAAAACGGCAACCTGAAGGTTCCCTTCCACCGATGGATCGATGTGCCAAAATACCGGTCACGCATGGCCACCCTGCCGATCCAATCCAAGAGAGGCTGTCCCTTCGAATGTGTCTACTGCACTTACGGCGTGAGCGAGGGCCGCATCCAGCGCCTCCATGCTCCGGATGATGTCGCCGATGCCGTTCGTGAGCTTGCCGCCGAGGGAGCAGGGGACATCGAGTTCGTCGACAGCGTGTTCAACGCCCCCTACGATCACGCCCTGGAGATCTGCGAAAGCCTTGTCCGCTCACCGGCGGAAGCACGCCTGTTGACCATGGAGGTCAACCCGCGGTTTGTCGATGAACGGCTGCTCCGAGCCATGGAGCTTGCCGGATTTTCCGGTATCGGCATCACCGCCGAAAGCGCCGCTGACTCCGTCCTGGCCGGCCTGGGTAAGGGTTTTGGGGAACAGCACGTCTACCGCACCGCCGAAGCCGTCCGGCGGCACGGGATCCCCTGTTTCTGGATCTTCCTCCTCGGAGGACCGGGAGAGGGACCGGACACGGTATTGAAGACCCTTCGCTTCGCCGAGGGGATCCTCCGCAGGCAGGATGTCGCATTCTTCAACTTCGGGATCAGGATCTATCCGGGAACACCGCTGGAATCCATCGCGCGGGAGGAAGGACTGCTTTCGGTTTCCCCCGGCGAGATGCTGGAACCCCGATTCTACTTTTCGCCCCAACTGGAACCGGCCTGGGTCCAGGATCAGGTCCACAGATCGACTCGGGGGCGCCTGAACATGATCCATACCGGATCCCTGAGCCACCCCTGGCTGCCGGCCATCAACCGGCTGGCCTCCCGGCTACCCATCAGTACGCCCCTTTGGAAGCACACCGCCTCCATCAGGAGGCTCCTCGGTCTCCTGGGCCGGGACATCCCTCAGTCTGGATGCTCGACGGGAAGGTCTGCATGAGCTCCCCACCGGTCTACCTGTCCACAGTGGCGACCGCCCTCCCGCCGTACGGAGCTGATCAGGACCTCGCGGCGTCATTCTTCAGAGAACACTACGGGAACAGGCTCTCCCCCCGGAGCCTGAAGGTGATGGAGAACATCCTGGGCCACCCGGGAATCCGGCGGAGGCATTTCGCCCTGGAGGATCCAGCCTGTCTGGTGGATGAGGACCCCGACAGCCGTATCGAGCGTTTCACCCGATGGGCCGTCACCCTCTCGGTGGAATCCGCAGCCATGGCACTGGCCGAAGCCGGCCTGTCGCCGCAGGATGTCTCCGCCCTGATCGTCAACACCTGCACCGGGTACCTCTGCCCCGGGATCAGCAGCTATCTCATCGAGAGGCTCGGTCTTCTCAGGGACGTCCGGGCTTTCGATCTCGTCGGGAGCGGCTGCGGAGGGGCCATCCCCAACATCTCAATGGGTGCGAGCCTTCTCCCGGTCGACGGTGACGGCCGTGCCCTCTGCGTCTCGGTGGAGATCTGCAGCGCAACCTTTCAGATGGCGGACGACCTCAGCCTCATCCTCTCCAATTCCATCTTCGCAGACGGCGCGGCGGCCGCCGTGATCGGGAAAAAGAGGTCGGGCCTGGAGATCATCCGGTCTTCGACCCGACACCTGCCGGAGGAACGGGACACCATCCGTTACATCCACCGGGGTGGCCAACTGCACAACCAGCTGTCCCGGAGGCTGCCGAAGGTCATCGGTCGAACGGTTGCCCAGGCCGTTCATTCCCTTCTGGAACCCATGGGGCTCTCCGTGCCGGACGTGGATCACTGGGCTGTCCACGGAGGGGGAGAGAGCGTCCTCGCCTCGGTCGGGAGGGAGGTCGATCTTCCCGAGGCGAAGCTCGCCCCCTCCAGACGGGTCCTGGAGAGGTGCGGCAACATGTCCTCTCCCTCGGTCCTCTTTGTTCTGAAGGACATAATGGCCGGCGGGATCGAACCGGGGTCCTGGTTGGTCCTGGTGGCCTTCGGGGCGGGTCTATCGGCCCATGCCATGCTTCTTCGAGCCGTCTAGGATTTTACCGGGGTGAATGGGGAAGGGAGTCTTTGGTTCTTGGACTTTGCCGTTCGGCATGCTCACGGCCCTGGGCTTGTCGAAGGGGATTTTGGATTCCCGGGTCCAGGAGAATTTACGGCAGGTGATCCCGCACCCGGTGACCGTGGACCGATCACCGGGCTGTTCTCCTGAATAATGAACCCCGATTCGTCCTAAAGCAGGGAGATGACGGAAAGCCTCGCCGCCTCGAGCACCCCGCCCGGCAGTACGCCGAGGACAATGGTGCCGGCCAGGGCCAGAGCGATGCCGGCCCAGAGCAGGGGTGACGTTCCTGCGTAGCCGCCCTCGGTGGCCGGCTCCTGCATGTACATGACCACCACGACACGAAGATAGTAGTACGCCGCCACTGCGCTGTTGATCACACCGATGACGACCAGAGCATAGTATCCACCCTGGACGGCAGCGTAGAACACGGAGAGCTTAGCCGCAAAACCGGCCGTCGGCGGTATGCCCGCCAGGGAGAACAGGAAGATGAGCATGGCCAGGGCGCCGATGGGCGACCGCCTGGAAAGGCCGGCGAAATCATCCAGCTTCTCGCCGGAGATCCCCTCCCTCCTCAGGAAGATGAGGATGGCGAAAGCCCCCGTATTCATGAAAGTGTACGCGAGGAGGTAGAACAGGATCGCCGACAGGGCCCGGTCGGCATGGCCGCCCACGGAGGCGACGAAGGCAATGAGGATGTAGCCGACATGCGCAATGGATGAGTAGGCCAGCATCCTCTTGACGCTTTCCTGGGCCAGGGCGACCAGGTTTCCAACAGTCATGGTGAGAACGGCCACCACGGTGAAGAGGAGCTCCCAGTCGGTTTTCATCAGGGGGAGGGCTTCCATGAGGACCCTGATCATGGCCGCAAAGGCTGCCGCCTTCGGTCCGGCCGACATAAAGGCCGTGACGGAAGTCGGCGCGCCCTCGTAGACGTCCGGAGTCCACTGGTGAAAGGGAACAGCCGAGATCTTGAATGCGAAGCCGACCAGCAGGGTAAACATCCCGAGGATAAGTCCTTTGTCCGCCAGGAGGGCCGGGTTCTCGGCGATGGCGCGGCCGATCTGCCTCAGGTGGGTCGTGCCCGCGATGCCGTAGATGTACGACATGCCGAAGAGCATGAAACAGGTGGCAAAGGACCCCAGGACGAAGTACTTCAGGGCGGCCTCGTTGGACCGTACGTCCGTTTTGAAGAGACCGGCGAGGACGTAGAGGGACATGGACATGAGTTCCAGTCCCAGAAAGATGGTGATCAGTTCCCTGCCGGTGGCCAGGACCATCATCCCGACGACGGCAAGAATGAGAAGGCCGTAGTACTCCGAATGATCCTTGGTCCCCTCGTCGACCATGTATCTGGTCGATATGGCGATGGTGAGCAGCAACCCGACGAGGAAGATCATCTTGAAGAAGGAGGCAAAGGGGTCGAGGACGAGGGCATCCCCGAATGTCGAGATGGTCTTCTGCGCCAGCGAGGCCGTGACCGCGAGGGCCACCAGGGTTCCGGCCGCTCCGAGAAAAATGGACATGCCGTGCCTGGCGGTGCGGGTGATCAGCTCCCAGAAAATGATAACGAAGGCGGTGACGATGAGAATGAGTTCCGGTGCGATGACCCGAAAATCCGGAACAAGAATATCGAGCATTTATTCCTCTCCCTTGGCCTATTTATTCCCCGTCCGGGGCAGCACCGTGTTTGTCCAGAGCGACCTTGACCTCGTCGGGCGCCAGAACGAGGGGCGTGGATCCGGCGTTGACCCTGGCGTTCTCGAGCCTCGACACGACCTTGATGACAGACGGTTCAACCATTTTAAGAAACGGCTTGGGGTAGATCCCGATCCAGAAGATCAGGATGACGATCGGGACCAGTGTTAACATCTCCCGCACGTTCAGATCGGGCAGGTTCCGGTTCTCCTCCTTGTCCAGTGTCCCGTACATCACCCGCTGGAACATGGACAGCATGTACACCGCCCCCAGGATCACCCCGGAGGCCGCCAGGGCCCCGAAAACCCACATCCGTGCCTTGTAGGACCCCAGAAGGATGAGGAATTCACCGATGAAGCCGTTGAGACCCGGGAGGCCGATGGACGAGAAGGTCACGATGCCGAAGACAGCCGTGAACAGGGGCACCTGGGCAGCGAGCCCTCCGAAGGCCTCGATCATCCTGGTGTGCCTGCGCTCGTAAAGAATGCCCACCAGGAGGAACAGGGCACCGGTGGACAGGCCGTGATTGATCATCTGAAGAACACCGCCCTGAACCCCCTGGATGGTCACCGTGAACAGACCCAGCATGACAAAACCCAGGTGGCTGACGGAGGAGTAGGCGACGAGTTTCTTCACGTCAGGCTGCACCCAGGCCACCAGGGCACCGTAGATGATGCCCACGATGGAGAGCACGGCTATGGCGGGGATGGCCTGGAGGGACGCTTCGGGCAGCATGGGCAGGGAGAAGCGGATGAATCCGTAAGTCCCCATCTTGAGGAGAACGCCCGCCAGGATCACCGAACCGGCGGTGGGAGCCTCGACATGGGCGTCGGGCAACCATGTGTGGAAGGGGAACAGCGGCACCTTGATGGCAAAACCCAGGAACAGGGCCCAGAAGGCCCACACCTGGACTCCCACCGGGAAGCTGAAATCCAGGAGCCGAATGAGGTCAAAGGTGTAGATGCCGGTGGCCCTGTGGAACGAGAAATAGAGGACCAGGAACCCGATAAGCATGAAAAGGCTGCCCACTAATGTGAACAGGAAGAACTTCACAGCGGCGTAGACCCTTCTGGCGCCGCCCCAGATACCTATGAGAAGGGCCATGGGGATGAGCATCACTTCCCAGAACACGTAGAACAGGACGATGTCCAGAGCGAAGAAGACACCCAGCATGCCCGTCTGCAGAATGAGGAGCGCGATCATGTACTCCTTGACCCTCTCCGTGATGGCCGAGAATGACGAGAGGATAGCAAGGACGCCCAGGACCGTGGTGAGCAGGACCAGCAGGAGGCTGATGCCGTCGGTACCCATGAGGTACTGGATGCCAAGTGACGGGATCCAGTCGGCCCTCTCCATGAGCTGGAAGTCGGCGACGTCCATCCTGAATCTCGGCAGAATGGCCAGGGACAGGAAGAAATCAGCCAGGGCCACGCCCAGGGCGATGCGGCGTATTGCGTCCACCCTTCTCCCCGGAACGAATATGGCCATCAACAGCGCTCCGATCGCCGGCAGATAGACGACTGCAGATAGTATCGGGAAATTTAGTGATTCCATCGGCTCTCTTTTCTCACCTCAAGGTTTTTTACTCTGAAGGCTGTTTCCTGGACTCCATCTCCCGCCCTTAGAAGAACGCCAGCACCAGCATCAGGGCCAGACCGATGACGATGCCGAGGGCATAGTTCTGGACAAACCCGGTCTGGAGTTTCCTCAGCACTCCCCCGGAAACGTTGGCCACCTTCGCTGTCCCGTTGACCGTGCCGTCGATCCCCTTGACGTCGAACACCGACCAGCACATATCAGCGAATCTCTTGAGGGGATTGACTATCGTGAGGTCGTAGAGTTCGTCGACCCACCATTTGTTGAGGAACAGGCTATAGAGGAAGCTGTAGTCGTTCCTCATCTTCTCGGCAAGGGCCGGCCTGCGCAGGATGATGGTCCTGGCGATAAGGATGCCGCTCACCGCAACAACCACCGAGACCGTCATGAGCCCCAGCTCAACGGTCAGATGGGAAACGGCGGAGGCGGCGTGCGTCGCCGCCTCGGTGGTGTGCTCGGCGGCAGCGTGGAATGCCTCTCCCAGCCAGTTGTGCATGATGTTCCACTTCTTGATGACGGGAATGCCCAGAAAACCACCCACAGCGGAGAGTACGGCGAGGATGGTCAGGGGAACGGTGATGGGAGGGGGTGATTCATGAACGTGTTTCTCCACTTCCTCGTCCATCCTCGATTCGCCGTAGAAGGTAAGGTATACCAGTCGGAACATATAGAAGGCGGTCATCAGGGCCGTAACGATACCGCCGATCCAGAGAAGGACCCAGCCTGTTCCCTTCCCCGCGTTGAAAACCTCGTAGAGGATCTCGTCCTTGGACATGAACCCGGCCAGGGGGGGAATGCCCGCTATGGCAAGCGATCCGATGACGAAGGTCCTGTGGGTGGTCGGCATATACTTCTTGAGCCCTCCCATCTTTCGAATGTCCTGCTCCTCGTGGAGGGCGTGGATAACGCTGCCGGACCCGAGAAAGAGGAGGGCCTTGAAAAAGGCATGGGTGACGAGATGGAAAATGGCCGCCACGTAGGCGCCTACCCCGGCGGCCAGGAACATATACCCCAGCTGGCTGACCGTGGAATAGGCGAGCACCCGTTTGATGTCGTTCTGGACGAGGGCGATGGTGCCGGCAAAGAAAGCGGTCAGACACCCGATGACGGCCACCAGGCTCAGGATGACAGGCGCCAGTTCATAGAGCGCGCTGCTCCGGCAGACCATGTATACGCCGGCCGTCACCATGGTGGCGGCGTGGATCAGGGCGGAAACGGGTGTCGGACCCTCCATGGCGTCCGGAAGCCACACGTGAAGGGGAAGCTGGGCCGATTTGCCCATAGCGCCCACGAACAGGAGAGCGGTGATGAGGACCATCGGCAGGTCTCCGGCGTGAAAGAGTTCAGGCGCTCTGGCGAAAACCTGCCCATAATGCAGGGTCCCGAAGTGATAGACGATCAGGAGCATGCCCAGGATGAAACCGAAGTCCCCTACCCGGTTGACGATGAAGGCCTTCTTGCCGGCGTCGGAGGCGCTGTCCTTGGTGAACCAGAAACCGATCAGGAGGTAGGAGCAGAGGCCGACCCCTTCCCAGCCGATGAAGAGCAGGAGGTAGCTGTTGCCGAGCACGAGGAGGAGCATGGCGAACACGAAGAGGTTGAGAAAGAGGAAATAGCGGGCGAAACCCGCGTCCTCGTGCATGTATCCCGTGCTGTAGACGTGGATCAGGAAACCGACACCGGTGACGACGAGGATCATCACCGCGGACAGGGGATCCAGCAGGAACCCGATGGGGACCTGGAAACCGCCCGAGACGATCCACGGGAAGAGGATCACCTCGACGGACCGGTGACCGACCTCCATGGCCATGAGCCCGGCGACGGCAAGGACCGAGGCGCCCAGGGAGGCGCCGACGGCGCCGCAGGCCAGGATTCCAACCGCCTTCTTTGACAGCCTCTTGCCGATGAAGAGGTTGACCAGGACGGCCAGAAGGGGAAACAGGGGTACCAGTGCAACTGCATCGGTCATAACGGCTCCTACCACCTCATGACGTTGATCCTGTCCACATCGATCGTCTCCCGATTTCTGAACAGGACAACCACAATAGCCAGCCCGATGGCCGCCTCGGCGGCAGCCACCGTCATGATGAAGAAGACAAAGACCTGGCCCGACATATTCTGCAGGTAATCGGAGAAGGCCACCATGTTGATATTGACCGCGTTGAGCATCAACTCGATGGAGAGCAGAATAATAATAACGTTCCTCCTCAGAAGCACACCCATGATGCCGATGAGGAAGACGATGGCGCCAAGAACGAGATAGTGAGTCAGTGTGATCACGGTAGCTCCTCCCCTCTCTCCCTGCGGGCCAGCACGACCGCTCCGAAGATGGCGACCAGAAGGACCAGGGACGCGAGTTCGAAGGGGAACAGGAAAGTCGTGTAAAGGCTTGCCCCTACCGCCTCCGTGTTGCCTAGAAAATAAGGGGCCTTGACCTCGGCCGCCGGCCTCGGGAAGACGGCGACGACGGTCAGAACGATGATCTGGACCACCAGGACAAGGCCCGCGAGGACCGCCAGGGGCGTCTGCTGATGGGTGATCTTCTTGATCCGGAAGGAGGGAAGGTCGAGGAGAAAGACCACGAACAGATAGAGGACCATTATGGCACCCGTGTAGACGAGGACCTGGATGGCCGCCAGGAACTCCGCCCCCAACAGGAGGAACAGGCCCGCCGTGTGGATAAAGCAGGGCACGAGAAACATCACCGAATGGATGGGATTCCTGCGGGAAACCGTCAGCGCCGCCGTGGCGATGATCACGATGGCGAAATAGTAGAAAAGAAAGGATTGAAGTCCCATTTTACCTGCTCTCCCCGAGACGATCGTAGTGGGGGTCATCCCCCTTTTGCAGCATCTCCTCCTTGGTGACCTTGAGCCTGGACGGATCCGTCAGGGAAAGTTCGTAATCCCGTCCCATCCAGACGGCATCCACCGGGCAGACCTCCTGACAGTATCCGCAGTAGATGCAGAGGCCGAGGTGGATCTGGTAGAAATCCACCCTCTTTTCACCCTCCTCATCCTCGGATGTGATCAGGGTGATGGCTTTGGATGGGCATATTTCCGGGCACAGCCCGCACCCCACGCAGCGCTCGCTCCCCTCCGAATCCCTCTTGAGGATCTGGGCCCCCCTGAACGTGTCGGGGAGTTCGTACCTGACCTCGGGGTAGCGAAGGGTGACGGGCTTCTTGAAGAAGTTCTGGAGGGTGAGGGTCAGCCCCTTGATCAGGTCGGTCTGAAGGATATTGGTCATTAAACCCACTTTAGAGCGCTCCTTGAGTTCAAAGGCTGAGCCGGATGAAACCGGTTAAAAACACGTTAAACAGGGCCAGGGGAAGAAGCACCTTCCAGCCGAGGGCCATGAGCTGATCGTATCGGAGTCGGGGAAAAGTCCATCGGACCCAGACGTAGAAGAACATGAACCCGCCCACTTTCAGGAAGAACCAGAAGAGGGGCATGACCCACTCCACGACCACAGCCGGCAGAAGGCCTTCCACGAGGGGACCGATGATGGGAAAAGGCAGCCATCCGCCCAGGAAGAGAACGGTCAGAACACAGGCCTGCGACAGCATGGCGACGTACTCGGACATGAAGAACATGGCGAACTTCATACTGGAATATTCGACGTGGTAGCCCGCCACCAGCTCCTGTTCCGCCTCGGGGAGATCGAAGGGAAGCCGGTTCGTCTCCGCGAAAGCGGCCACAGTGAAGAGAACGAAACCGAGGAACTGGGGAATGA
Organism: bacterium; assembly: GCA_020350725.1. Classification (GTDB taxonomy): domain Bacteria; phylum BMS3Abin14; class BMS3Abin14; order BMS3Abin14; family BMS3Abin14. The sequence goes on along the minus strand of CP070719.1, from coordinate 220,533 downwards.
CAAACCAGGTCGTCTCCGCCTGCCGCTGGACGATCTGGACCAGCGAGAGGGAGCGGGAGTGCATGAGCACGCCGATGACCGACAGGCCGAGAGCGATCTCGTAGCTGATCATCTGGGCCGAGGACCTCAGGCTCCCGAGAAGGGCGTATTTGTTGTTGGAGGACCATCCGGCCATGACGAGCCCGTAGATTCCCAGTGAGGAGACCGACAGGATGAGGACCACCCCGATATTGACGTCGGCTATCTTGAGCCAGGGTCCGAACGGTATGACCGAGAAGGTCATCAGGGCCGGGACGAACGCCATGAGCGGCGCGAGGTAATAGAGGGTCTTGTCGACGTTGGCCGGCGTGATGTCCTCCTTCAGGAGCAGCTTGAGCGCGTCGGCAAATGGCTGCAGGGTGCCTATGGGACCGACGTAGAGCGGACCATGGCGGTTCTGGATGTGTCCGGAGACCTTCCTCTCCACCCAGACCATGACGGGCACGCTGAGCAGAGCTATCGTCATGACGAGGACGATCCTGACGAGGGTCAGCAATATGGTAAGGGTGGGACCGAGGTTTTCCATGATTCTCCTCTGCTATACGATCCTCAGTACTCCATGGCGCCGGACCGCTTGATCTCGCCGACTTTTTCAAGGAGGAAATAGGCCTGGGTGTTCTCGGGGTTGAGCTTAATGGCCTCGTTGAGGATCTCTTCCGCCTTGTCCAGCATCCCCAGATGGACGTAGCTGTTACCGAGGTGATAGAGGGCGCTCGAGTCCGTGGGATCCAGTTCCTTGACCTTGTTGAAGCTTGCCGCCGCGTCCTCGTGCTGGCCCTTCCGTGCCTGAGCCACCCCCAGGTGATAGTAGGCCGCGGTGAACTTGGGGGACAGGGCGATGGCTTTCTCGTAGGACTCGATGGCGTCTCCCATGTTCCCCTTGTGGAAATAGACCTGCCCCAGCCAGTAATAGGCCATCACGTAACCGGGGGAGATCCCGACAACCTGCCGCAGGGATTCGGCGGCCTCGGCGAGCATTCCCTTCTGGTAGTAGACCGTTCCCAATATGTACAGGGCCCTGGCGAACTGGGGTGATATCTCGAGAGCCCTGTTCAGCTCCGAGACGGCCTCGTCCAGATTGGCGTTCTTCTGGTGGAGGAGAGCGAGCCGGTAATGGATCTGGGCGGTGTCGGGAATGATGCTCCGGACCTTCTTGAAGTGGAACTCGGAATCCGGAAGAAGCCCCATGGCGTAGCAGGCCATGCCCAGCCTGTAATGGACGGCGGGGGAGGTTGGGTTGGCGGCCTCGGCCTTCTTGAAGCACTCCAGGGCCTTGCTCAGCATGCCCTTGTCGTAGAAGGCGGCCCCCATGTAATAGGAGGTCATCTGGAAGTCCGGGATCAGCTCCAGCGTCTCCTCCCAGTTCTTGATGGCCTCGTCGAAGAGTCCCTGGTGATAGAGGGAGATCCCCTCCCGGTAGAGCCTCTCCGCCTTTTCCTGGTTGGAGAGGGTCTCCTGCTCCTCGACGGTGGCCTCCAGCCTGCTGCCGCACTCCTTACAGTACCTGCTGTCATCTGGAATCAGCAGATTGCATTCCGGGCAGATCATAGCGTTTACCCTCCTGAAACATCCGGGCCGGCTTCATCAGCAACCTGGCGCCGTTTTTCCTGTATCTCCTGGACCGTCCTCTTCAGTCTCGAAACCGGCCCCTCAGCTTCCTTTCCCTTGATCTCGACCCTCTCGATCCGCTTCACGGAAACGTGGGCGATGCTGCTCTCCTTGGCGGTGTCATAACCCATCAGGGCATTGACGGACACGTCGCGATAATGGGTGGGGACGAAAACGGTCCCGGGCATGCTTCTCCTGGAGATTTTGACCTCCACCTCGATGATGCCCCTCATGCCGGTTATCCTGACCCAGTCGCCCGCGGTCAGTTCCAACTCCTCCGCATCCGAGGGGTGGATCTCCGCCTTCGCCGTGGGGGCGATCACATTGAGACCTTTCGCCATGGTCGTCGTCGTGCCGGAGTGATAGAGCAGGGTCCCGGGTACGAGGGTGTAGGGATAGTTGGCGGAGGCCTTCCTGGGCTCCCGATACGGGACCGGTCGGGCGCGCCCCAGGCCGCTGGGGAAACGGTCCACGTGAAGCACCTCGGTCCCCGGGTGGTCGGGACGGGGACAGGGCCAGTGAATGCCCCGGTCGTCCAGCCGTTCGGGAAGGATACCGGCGTAAAAGGGGATGGTGGTGGTGATCTCTCTGAGCACGTCCATTGCTGAATCGTACTTCATCTCGTATCCCATGGCCGTGGCCAGTTCGGTGATGATCTTCCAGTCGTCCCTCGTTCCGGCCGGGGAGTTGATGGCCTTTCTCACCCGCTGGACGCGGCGGTCGGTATTGGTGAAGGTCCCGTTTTTTTCCGGCCCGCAGGAGGCGGGCAGGACGACGTCGGCGAAGAGTGCCGTCTCGGTGAGGAACATGTCCTGAACCACCAGCAGGTCCAGTTTCTCAAGCGCGTCCATCACCACACCCTGATCCGGGAAGGAGGACAGGGGGTTCTCTCCCATGACATAAAGGCCCTTCAGACCACCCTCGGCTGCAGCCCTGATCATGCTCATGGCGTTCATCCCCGGCTGGTCGGGCAGCTTCGCACCCCACTGACCCTCGAACCACTCCCTGATGCCGTCGTCGGCAACGGACTGATAGCCGGGGAAGAACTCCGCCAGAGCTCCCATGTCCATGGAGCCCTGGATGTTGTTGTACTCGGACAGGGGTATGATACCGGCTCCGATCCGGCCGACGTTGCCGGTGATGAGGACCAGGTTGACGGCAGCGGCCACGGTATCCTCCCCCGTGTACGGACTGGCGCCGCCAAGGGTGATCAGGACGGTGGCGTTCCTGGCCTCGGCGAAGGAACGGGCTGCGTTCCTGACCAGATCGGCCGGGACCCTCGTTATCTCCTCCATCTTCTCCGGAGAGGAGTCCGCCAGGGACGCCCGAAGCTCTTCCAGACCCCCCACCCGATGCCGGCAGAATTCACCGTCCTCGAGCCCCTCCTCCAACACCGTGAAAGCCATGGAATTGAGCAGCGCCACGCTGGTCCCCGGCGCGTGTCTCAGCCAGGCGTCGGCGAACCGGGTGATCTTGACCCCCCTGCTGTTGGCCGCTATGAGTTTGGCCTTTCCCGACCGGACCTGTTTGAGGACTTTCAGGCCCGCGACGTGGTCGTCCTCAGTGACGTTCGAATCCAGGACGAAGATGAGGTCGGAGTGCTGAAGATCGCCCAGCGAGTTGGAGGGAGCCTCCACTCCGAACGCCTTCCTCAGCGCCTCCATGCCCGGGAAGTGCCCGAATCGGGCGATGGAGTCGACGTTGTTGGTCCCGACAACCGCCCGCATGAACTTCTGCAGGAGGTAGTTCTCCTCGTTGGTGCACCGCGCGGATGCGATCCCCCCCAGGGCATCCGGCCCGCTGGCCCGGCGGATCCTCTCCATGCCGTCGAGGATCCTCGCGTAGGCATCCTCCCATGTCGACGGGACCAGCTCCCCGCCCTCGCGGACAAGCGGCTCCTTGATCCTGTCCGGATGGTGGACGTATTCGTAACCGAAACGGCCCTTGCAGCAGAGAAAACCGTTGTTGTTGGAGCCCTCGTCGTCGACACCCAGGACGTGGTAGATGCGGTCGCCCTTGACCTCCAGGTGAAGCGTGCACCCGACTCCGCAGAAGGGGCAGGTAGTGCGAACGGGTGTCAGCTCCCACACCGGGGCGGTGTGTTTGAAGATCCTGCTGTACAGGGATCCCACAGGGCAGGCCTGGATGCACTGGCCGCAGAACTCGCAGTCCATGGGCTTGGCGAAAGCGGGCTCGACCACAGTGGGGAAACCGCGGCCGGAGAAATCCAGCTCGCCTTCCCCCTGCACCTCGTCGCAGATCCTGCTGCACCGGCCGCAGAGAATGCACCGGTTCTGGTTCATCTCGATGAGCGGAGAGAGGTGGTCGATCCTCTTCTCCACGTGTATGTGACCGAACCGTCCGTAGTCCTTGCCGTGCTCGAACACCATGTCCTGAAGCAGGCACCGCCCGGACTGGGGACAGACGGGGCACTCGAGGGGATGATAGGTGAGGAGAAGCTCGAGGACGGTCTCCCTGGCCCTCCTGACCCGGGCCGTGTTGGTGTGGATCTCCATCCCGTCCGTGACCGGCACGACGCAGGAGGCGAAGAGCCTGTCGGTCCCCTCTACCTCAACCACGCACATGCGGCAGGAGCCGAATGGGAGCAGGTACTTGTGATCGCAGAAGGTGGGGATATCGATCTCCAGCTTGCGGGCAGCCTGCAGGATGGTCGATCCCCTCGGAACCTTGACCTCTTTGCCGTCTACGGTGACTGTGAACATCTATATTCCTCTGTCTATCCCTGAAAGTCCGTGTCGAGGCTTCTTGCTCAATCCTCGGTGTCACACCGGAGACAGCGCCTCGCCTCCTTCATGGCCATCTCCTTGGTGTAGCCCAGCTCGACCTCAGCAAAATCGCGGAGCCTCTTCTCGATCTCCATGGTGGGCATGCCCGGTCTCGTCAGGTGCATGTCCTCCTCGGTCAGCTCAATGGCCTCCACAGGTTCGATGTTCGGCCTCGTTATGCGGTACTGAGGAGACACTTCCTCGCCGTTCAGGTAGAGTTCCATGTGGACGGCGGCTCTCTTGCCGGCCGCTATCGCGTCGATGACCATCCAGGGACCGGTCACCACATCGCCCCCGGCAAAAATGCCCTCGACGTCGGTCATCTGGGTGAAGGGGTGGACGTCGATGGAGTTCCACTTGCTGATGCTGAGCCCGTGCCCCTCTCCCAGGAAGGAGAGGTCTGGCTGGCCGCTGACCGCGACGATCAGGTTGTCGAACTCCAGTTCGAACTCCGAGCCCTCAACGGGTTCCGGGCGGCGGCGGCCCGAGGAATCGGGCTCCCCCAGTTCCATCCGGATGCACTGGACTTTGGTCATCCTGCCCCCCGAGGTCAGGATCTGGACCGGAGCCACCAGGGTCTGAAGGTCGACCCCCTCGTTGATGGCCTCCTCGATCTCCATGTCGTCGGCGGGCATCTCTCTGCGCGTCCTTCTGTACAGGATGGTGACCTCGGCCCCCATCCTCCGCGCAACCCGGCAGGCGTCGATGGCCGTGTTGCCCCCTCCGACCACCGCAACCCTCTTGCCCAGCGGCACTTCCTCTCCGAGATTGAATCTCCTGAGGAAGGAGAGGCTCTCGTAGACGCCCTTCGCATCCTCCCCCGGGACGCCCATCTTCAGGTCGACATGGGCTCCCGTGGCGATGAACACGGCCTCATGCTCCATGCGTATCTGATCGAAGGAGACGGTCTGTCCCACCGGAGTATTGAGGTGGAACTGGACGCCCATCCTCTCGATGGCGGCTATCTCATGGCTCAGGGTCTCCCTGGGCAACCGGTACTCCGGGATCCCCAGGATGAGCATGCCGCCGGCAACGCGCTGGGCCTCGAAGATCACCGGCGAGAAGTCGGCCTGGGCCAGGAAATGGGCCGCCGTCAGCCCCGCCGGCCCGCCGCCGATGATGGCGACCTTCTTTCCCGTCCCCGAGATCTGCTTGACGTTGATACTGTATTTCCCGGTGGCCTCATCCTGGGCTGCAAAATCCGCCGCCACCCGTTTGAGCGTGCGGATACTGATGGGTTCATCGAGATCGCCGCGGCGGCACTTGCTCTCGCAGGGGTGGTGGCATACCCGTCCGCAGACGGCGGGCAGAGGGTTTGTCAGCCGGATGAGCTCCAGGGCCTCGCTGTACTTACCCTGGCCGATGAGGGTGACGTAGGCCGGCACATCCGTCTCGATGGGACAGACGTGCTGACAGGGAGACGAGATGATCGTCTTGCAGACGACCGCGGGGCAGCGCTTCTCGGTGATATGGGACTCGTATTCCTTGCGGAAATAGCGGATGGTGGACAGCACCGGATTAGCGGCGGTCTGACCCAGACCGCAGAGCGAGGTGTTCTTGATCTCGCCACCGAGCTCCTCGAGATTCTTCAGGTCCTCCATGGTCCCCGTACCGGATGTGATACGGTCCAGGATGCCCAGCATGGTCCGGGTCCCCATTCTGCAGGGCACGCACTTCCCGCACGACTCGGCGGTGGTGAAGGTGAGGAAAAACCTGGCCACGTCCACCATGCAGGTCCTGTCGTCCATGATGACCACGCCGCCGGATCCCATCATGGCTCCGGCCTGGATGAGGGAGTCGTAGTCGATGGGTGTCTCGACGATCTCGGCGGGCAGACAGCCGCCCGACGGTCCCCCGAGCTGGGCGGCCTTGAATTTGCCCCCTCCCACGATGCCGCCTCCGATGTCGTAGATGATCTCCTTCAGCTGGGTCCCGGCCGGAACCTCAATGAGCCCCGTGTGATTGATCTTGCCGGTGAGGGCAAAGACCTTGGTCCCCTTGGTCCCCTCAGTGCCGATGCTGGCGTAACTGTCCGGCCCCTTGAGGATGATCGGGGGGACGCAGGCGAAAGTCTCGACATTGTTGATATTGGACGGCTGATTCCAGAGCCCCCTGTGGGCCGGAAAGGGGGGACGTGATCGGGGCATGCCCCTTCTCCCCTCGATGGAGGCCATGAGGGCAGTTTCCTCCCCGCACACGAAGGCACCCGCACCTTCCTTTATCCTGAGGTGGAAGGAAAAATCCGTGCCGAAGATGTTCTCGCCGAGGTAGTTCCTCTCCTCTGCCTGGGCGATGGCCGTGATGAGGCGCTCGATGGCGAGGGGGTACTCGGCCCGGCAGTAGATGTATCCGTACCGCGCCCCGATGGCAAAAGCGGCGATGATCATGCCCTCGATCACGGCGTGGGGATCGCCCTCCAGGACGCTGCGGTCCATGAAGGCCCCCGGGTCGCCCTCGTCGGCGTTGCAGATGAGGTACTTCGGGTCGCCGGCGGCATGGGCGCAGAACTCCCACTTCAAGCCGGTGGGAAAACCGCCTCCCCCGCGCCCCCTCAGCCCTGATTTCTTGACCACCTCACGGACGATGGTGGGAGACATGGTCCTGATGGCCTTCTCGGCTGCCAGGTAGCCGTCCGAGTCCAGGTAGTCCTCGATCCTGTCCGGATCGATGAACCCGCACCGTCTGAGGACGATGCGCGTCTGCTTCTTGAAAAAATCGAGCTCCTCGTAGGTTGGAATGCCCTTGTAGATCTTCTCGCCGTTTTTGGTGATCTGGCCGATGGCATAGTCGGTCACCGGTTTCCCGTTGACCACGTGGCTCTTGACGATGGCGGCGATCATCTCCGGTTCGACCTTGGCGTAAGTGACCCGGGCCCTGCCCGGAAGGGAGACGTCGACCAGAACCTCCTGGTAGCACATACCGATGCAGCCCGTCTTGAGGATGGGGACGTCGATGGACAGGGCATCCATCTGCTGCTCCACCTCGGTCAGGACCCCCCTCGCTCCGGAGGCGAGACCGCAGGTCCCCATTCCGATCACAATGAGTTTATCGCTGTCGTATCCCATGTAACGCCTTGTCCTCCCGAGGAGCGCCCTCTATTCTCCCCTCTTCATCATATCCATCTCCCGAAGGTTCTCCATGATCCTCTCGGTCTTGACGGCATCGAGCTGCCCGTGGGCATCGTTGTCGATCATGATCACCGGGGCGAGCCCGCATGCCCCGAGGCATGCCACTTTCTCAAAGGAGGCGAACATATCCTCGGTGGTCTCACCGTGACCGATACCGAGCATGTGTTCCAGTTTCGAGATGACGCTTTTTCCACCCCTGACGTGACAGGCGGTGCCCGAGCAGGCTCTGATGATGTGCCGTCCCCGCGGGGTCAGGTGGAACTGGGTGTAAAAGGTCAGGACACCGAACACCTGACTGGGGTAGATCCCCATGAGATCGGCCACCATATCGGCCGCCTCCTCGGGGACGTATCCGTAGACCTTCTGGACCTCCTGGAGGACCGGGATGAGCATGCCCTTGGTCTCTCCGAGGGACTCTATGATCCTCTGGACGGGAGCCAGATCGAGGGGTTCTTCCGTCTCTTCCAGACCGGCGTCCTGCCTGACGTCCTCCAATGTTACATCGGCGCTCACCGCCACCTCCACATATAGTTCACCATGTCGATGTAACGCTCGTTCATGCTCCTGAGGGAGTCGACCAGTCGTTCGATGAACAGTTTCATGACCTTGACCGCATCGGCGGGGAACTGGTCGGCGAAGCGGTCGAAGGACTCGCGGTCCAGCATGTAGAGAGAGCAGCTGCCGTGAGCGCTGGCGTTGGCCGAATGGTTGCCCCCGGTCAGAAAGGTCATGATGCCGAAAAACTGGCCGGCGGGCACGATGGCCAGGCTCTGGGCCTCCCCCTCCTTGGCCCGCTTGGAGATCTTGACCTTCCCCTCTCCCACCATGTAGAGATCAGCGCCCGGTGTCCCCTCGTTGAAAACGGGTTCCTTGTCGTTGTAACTGCGCTTCTGGAAAGCGTCGGCAAGGAAGCTCAGAGCCCCGTCGGACACACCCTTGAGCGATTCCAGTTCCTTCAGTTCGCTAACGTCGATCATCTGTCCTACCTCCTCACGCCTTCACTACCCTGACACGGACCACGGCGGTCTCGGTCCCGCCCTCCCGGGTCGACACCATGAGAGTGCCTGCCGGGGCGTTGGCGAAATGACGCGGTATGAAAAGCACGCCCGGAGCGAGTTCCTCCGCGTAGGCGACCCTTACGGAGAACTCCCCCTGGGCGGAAATGGCCCGCACGGCGCTGCCTTCGGGCACGTCCAGCCCGATACCCGTCTGGGGGTTCATGAACAAGGTGGCCTCGGAGGCCAGCTTGTTCAGGGATTCCGAATACCTGGTAAAGGTTCCCGAATGAAAGAGAAGGTCACCCAGGACCAGCGTCATGGGAAAGTCGGCGTCGGGGCTGATCGTTTCCCAGTTCTCAACGGCGGCGAACCTCTGTTTGTCCGACGGAAGGCCGTCTCCCAGAAGATGCCGTGTACCAAGGTATCCCTCGTGGTAGATCTCCCGCGCGTCCTCTTTGGAAAAGGGCCACTGCAGTCCGTTGTCGGCCAGGATGCGGTGGCTTACACCGGAGTAGTACGGGACCACCTCGGCGATCTCCTCCAGCACCTCGGCCGCGTTCACGTATTTCATCACCTCTTTGCCGCAGGCGGTTCCCAGCTGGGAGAATATCCTCCAGTCGGGCATGGAATGGCCCACCCCCTCAATAGCCCTCTGGGTCCTCTGAATGCGCCGTTCCATGCTCGTCAAGGTACCGTTCTTCTCCGCCGTGGAGACAGCCGGCAGGACCACGTCGGCCCTGAGGGCCGTCTCGGTGAGGAAGAGTTCCTGGACAACCAGAAAATCCAGTTTCTCCAGGGCTTCCGTGACACCGCTTCCGCCGGGAAAGGATGCCACGGGATTGACGCCCACCAGATAAAGGGCTTTCAGACTGCCATCCGAAGCGGCCTGGATCATCTCGAGGGCGTTCATCCCTTTCGCTTTCGGCAGCTTCGCCTTCCAGATCTTCTCCAGATGTTTCCTGACAGAAGGCGAGTCGGCCGGGACGTGCCCCGGCAGTCGGCCCGGATCAACCCCCATGTCGACGGCACCCTGGAAATTGGTGTTGGTGATGACCGGATAGAGACCACATCCCTCCTGACCCAGTTTGCCGGTAAGGATCATCAGATCGATCAGCGCGTTGATCAGGTCCTGACCGCCTGGCTGCAGGGCCGCCGTCTCCCCGAAGACGACAGACGCTTTCTGGGCCGAGGCGAATTCGCGGGCGGTATCCGCGATATCGTCCACCGTCAGGTCAAGGTCACGGGCGATGGTTTTCAGGTCCCGTCCCTTGACGGAAAACTCGAGGTTGGAGAACCTCTTGTGCCCCCCGACGGCCTTCTCGTCGTAGAGTCCCTCCTCCAGGACAACCTTGATGAGACCCTTGACGAAGGCCAACTCCTTGCCCAAGGACACGACCAGGGACCTTTTGGCCAGCCGGGACAGAGCCGTTCCCTTGGGGGTGATCTCCGTGACCAGCCCGCCCCGCTGGATGGCGTGCTTGACCTTGAGACCGGCTATCGGGCTTGCGACGGTGATGTCGCAGCCGATGAGGAGAAGGGCGTTGACGTAATTGAGTTCGTCCATCGAGTTGGTGGCGGCGAAGACGCCAAGGCGCTCCTCCAGGACGGGAAGGACCGCACGGGACCAGACCCCGGACGGAATGTCGATGTTGTTGCTGGCAAAACCCACCCTGAACAGCTTCTGGAACAGGAAGAGCTCCTCGTTCGTGAGCCGGTCCGTGGCGATCCCCCCGATGGACTCTCCCCCGCTCTCCTCGAGGATCTGGCTCAGCCTGCCGGCAACGGTGTCGAGGGCTTCATCCCAGGTGGCGGTCCGGAGAGATCCCTCCGGATCCCGGACCAGGGGGCTGGTGATCCTGTCCGGATGATTAATGATGTCGTAACCGAAATAGCCCTTTGAGCACAGACTCCCCTGATTGACTCCTCTCCCCTCGGCATGGGTCACGCGGTGGACGATGTTGTTCCTGGTGTTGTAGAGAAGGGTGCAGCCGCAGCTGCAGAAGGGACATATGGCCTCGGCCTTCTCCAGTTCCCACGTTCTCACCTTCTGTTTCATGGCCCGGGACGTGATGGCTCCGACGGGGCAGGACCAGATGCAATGGCTGCAGTACTCGCAGTCGAGGTCCTTGTCCATGAAGGGCCCGACCACGGTGGCCGCTCCCCTGTAGGACATCCCCAGAGCAGTTACTCCCTGTATCTCATCACAGATCCGCACGCACCTCTTGCACTGGATGCATCGGTTGAGGTTCCGGTCGATAAGGGGGCTGATGATGTGGTCCCTCAACACCCTCTTTTCTCCCCTGAAACGGGTCTCGGCGCTGCCGTACTTGAAGGCGAAGTCCTGGAGTGTGCACTCGCCGGAAGCGTCGCAGACCGTGCACTCCAGCGGGTGGTTGATGAGCAGGAACTCCAACATCATCTTCCGGGCGTGTTCCACGCGGGGTGTGTCCGTCAGGACCACCATCCCGTCAGCCACCGCAAGGGTACAGGCCGTCTGGAGCTTGCCCATTCCCTCGACTTCGACGAGACACATCCTGCAGGCGCCCAGCTCGCTCAGCCGGGGATGATCGCAGAAGGTGGGGATGTGAATGCCGAGCTTCTTCGCCGCATCGAGGACCTTCAGGTTCCCGTCCACCATTATCTGGCTACCGTCGATCGTCAGCCGGACCATTACGACGCCTCCTCCATACTGCTTTCGGCCAGGCTTTGCCCCCTGATATAGGCCATGTACTCGTGGCGGAATTTCTTAATGGTGCTCACTACGGGGTTGATGGATGCCTCACCGAGGCCGCAGAAGGATGTGGAGCGTATCCCCTCGCACACGTCCAGGAGAAGGTCCAGGTCGGCCTCCGTGCCTCTCCCCTCGAGGATGGCATCCAGAACCCTCCTGACCCAGAAGAGCCCCTCTCTGCAGGGTGTGCACTTGCCGCAGGACTCGTGCTCGAAGAATTTGATGAGGACGTGGGCCACTTTGACCATGTCGGCGGTGTCGTCGAGAACCATCACCGCCCCGGACCCCAGCATGCTTCCCACCGCCGCCAGGGAATTGAAGTCGAGCCTGACGTCCAGTTCGGATTCGTCCAGGCAGGCCGATGAGGCACCGCCGGGGAAGGCCGCCTTGAAGGTCCGGTTCTCCCTCATCCCCCCGGCGTGTTCGAAGACCAGTTCCCTCAAGGTCACTCCCATTGGGAGCTCGTACACGCCGGGATTCCGGACATGGCCGCTCACGGAATACAGTTTCGTCCCGGGACACTCGTGGGTCCCGATATTGGCATACCAGTTGCCGCCCCTCAGGATGATGGGGGCGACGGAGGCGAGGGTCTCGACGTTGTTGACCACCGTCGGCAGGTTGCTGTAGCCCACGTTCACGGGGAACGGCGGCCTTATGCGGGACTGCCCCCGCTTTCCCTCGAGAGACTCTATGAGGGCCGTTTCCTCCCCGCAGATGTAGGCGCCGGCGCCACGGTGGACGACGATGTGGAAGTTGAAACCCGAATTGAGGATGTTCCTGCCCAGAAAGGACCTTTTCTCCGCCTCGGCGATGGCCCTCTCCAATATCCTGGCTCCCACCGGATACTCACCCCGGATATAGATGAAGCCGTATTCGGCACCTACCGCATAGCCGGCGATCGCCATTCCCTCCAGTATGGCGTGGGGGTCCTTTTCGATGAGCACCCTGTCCTTGAAGGTCCCCGGTTCACCTTCGTCGGCATTGCAGATGATGTACTTGGGCTTCCTCCTGTCCCGCGACGCGAAATCCCACTTCATGCCCGCCGGGAAACCCGCTCCGCCCCGGCCCCGAAGTCGGGAGAATTTGACCTCGTCGATGACCTCTTCCGGTTTCATCTCATTGAGGGCTCTGGGAAGCGCCACATAGCCCTCGTTGACGAGGTAGGAATCGATGTGCGCGGGGTTTGGCCTGTCGATGTTTCTGGTCAGGATCTTCAACGTTCCTACGCCTTCCCTCTGTACGAATCCAGGATTCCGCGGACCGCATCCGCCGAGACGCGGCCGTGGAGGTCTCCGTCGACCATGACCGCCGGCGCCAGGTCGCACGCGCCAATGCACTCGACCTCGACGAGAGTGAACAGACCGTCGCCCGAGGTCCCCCCGACCTGGATACCCAGCTCTTCCTTCAGTTTCTCCAGAATGTCCTCGGCCCCGTTGACGTGACAGCTCAGGTTCCTGCATAACTGGATGAGATGCCTGCCGGGCGGATCGGTGAAAAGCATCGTGTAGTAGGTCGCCACCTCGAATGCCCTGACGTGGGGGACCCCGACGAATTCGGCCACGAAGGTGAGAGCGTCCTCGGAGAGATATCCCTGGATCTTCTGGATGTAGTGGAACAGGGGGAGGATCGCCGATGCCGGGCTGTCGTAACGGGCCACGATCGCCTCCATGTCCCTGTGCTCCTGGGAGCTGAAGATCTCGGCGCTCCGGATCATCTGTCGATCTCCCCGAGAACGATGTCCAGGCTCCCGATAATGGCCACCACATCGGCTATCATGTTTCCCTTGGACATGGTCAGCAAGGACTGGAGGTTGACGAAAGACGGCGGTCGTATCCTCAGCCTGTAGGGCTTGGGATAACCCTCGCTCACGATATAGAACCCGAGCTCGCCTTTGGGACATTCGATGGTCGAGTAGACCTCGCCCGGGGGAGGGGTCATCCCCTCGACGACCAGCTTGAAGTGATGGATCATGGCCTCAATGGAGGTGTCGAGGCGGCTCTTGTCAGGCAGGACGTATTTCGCGGCGCGCTCGATGAAGGGTCCCTCCGGCAGCCCCTCGACAAGCTGCCGGATCATCCTCGCGCTCTGTCTCATCTCCCCGAGCCTCACCAAATACCTGGCGTAAACATCACCCTCCTGACGGACGGGAACCTCGAATTTGATCTCGTCATACGCCTCATAGGGTTCGTCCCTCCGGATATCCCAGTCGACTCCGGAGGCACGCAGGGAGGGTCCGGTCAGGCCCAGGTCAATGGCATCCTCGCGGCCGATCACCCCTACGCCAACCGTTCTTTTCAGCCAGATCCGGTTCTTGGTCAGGAGCCGCTCGTATTCGTCAACCCTGCTTTCGAACATGTTGACGAACTTCAGGATCATCGCCTCCCAGCCCTCGGGAATGTCTCGCACCAGTCCCCCCGGCCGGAAATAGGTCATCATCAGCCTGGTTCCGGCGGCGGATTCCAGGATGTCCAGGACATCCTCGCGCTCCCGCATGGCGTACATGAGGACCGTTACCGCTCCTATGTCGGCGGCGTGGGTCCCGAGCCAGAGGAGGTGGCTGGCGATCCGGGCCAGCTCGGCGAAAATGGTCCTGACGTATCTGGCCCTCCGCGGCACTTCGAGCTCAAACAGCTTCTCAACCGCCAGGATGTAGGCCAGATTATTGGTACCGGAAGCGAGATAGTCCAACCGGTCCGTCAGGGGAAGCACCTGGAGATATTTCTTGTCCTCGGCCAGCTTCTCCACCCCCCGGTGCAGGAACCCGATATCCGGAATGGCGTTGACCACCACCTCGCCGTCCAGCTCCAGGATGACCCTGAGGACCCCATGGGTGGAGGGATGGTGGGGGCCCATGTTGATCGTCATGATTTCCTGCCTGGCCACTTGAGTGTCCCTCACCATTTCACCCGACCTCCCACGGGGAATTCCTTGCGCAGCGGGTAGCCCACGAAACCCTCGGGATTGAGGATCCTCCTGAGGTCCGGATGTCCGGCAAAGCGGATGCCGAACATGTCGTAGACCTCCCTCTCCAGCCACTCGGCCGAGGCCCAGACGGGTACGGCGCTGTCGACCTCGCTGTCGTCTGGGATCCTTGTCTTGACCCGGAAGCGCATCCGGCCGGCAATGGAATAGAGCTGATAGACGACCTCGAGGGGGGCATCCGCCCGCCTCGGCCAGTGAACCGCAGTCAGATCGGAGAGAAAATTGAAGGACAGCGAGGGCTCGTCGCGGAGAAAAAGGAGGACCTCCCTGCATCTCTCCGGGGCGACAACCACCCACACCTCCCCACGGAACGTTCCGACCTCAAGGACATCATTCCCGAAGCGATCCCGCAGAGCCTGGACTGCGGGATGGCTCTCCCGATCGTCGCCGGGGAAATTCTGCCGGTTCCAGTCGATCGTCATGGGGCTATCTCCTCGGTCGGACCGCGGAAACCGGGTTCGATCTTCCTGTCCTCCGCACTGAAGTTGATCTGTCCGTCGATCTTCATCTGAAGGGTCATGAGCCCGTGGATAAGGGCCTCCGGTCGGGGTGGACAGCCTGGAACGTAGACATCCACGGGAACGATCTTGTTCACCCCGGGCACCACGCTGTACGTCTGGAAGATCCCCCCGCATACGGCACAGCTGCCCATGGCGAGGACCCACTTGGGCTCCGACATCTGATCGTAGAGTTTCTTGAGGACCGGCGCCATCTTGTTGGTCACCGTGCCGGCGACGATCATGAGGTCCGCCTGGCGCGGGGAAGCCCTGAAAACCTCCCAGCCGAACCGTGACATGTCGTATCGGGAACAGGCCACGGCGATCATCTCAATGGCGCAGCAGGCAAGGCCGAACTGAAGGGGCCAGAGGGAAGACCTCTGGGTCCAGTTGACGATGGTGCTGACGGATGTCAGAAAGATATTGCCCTCTTTGGGGCCGGGTCCGCGATAGATACGTGTCGGATTCTTCTTCATGACCAGCTCAGAACACCCTTTCGCCAAATGTAAATGTACCCGAAGAGAAGAATGACTATAAACAGGACCATCTCGATAAAACCGAAGATCACCGGGTTGAACCGGTCGAAGAGCACCGCCCAGGGATAGAGGAAGACCACCTCGATGTCAAAGAGGATAAAGAGCATGGCGATGAGATAAAAGCGGACGTCGAACCGCTGCCGGGCGTCCTTTATGGGCACCATTCCACACTCGTACGTCGAGATCTTCTCGGAATTGGGGTTTTTTCGGCCGATGAGGGCCGAGGCGATGATCATTCCCGCCCCTACGCAGGTGACGATGATGAGAAACACGAGAATGGGGAGGTAACCGAGGATCAGCTCTTCCTGCACGGATCTGCCTCCAGGTCGTTGATCGGCCAAGAGCCGGATTTTATACTTATTGCCCTGTTATGGTGGACGAAAAAGGGCCAGGTCGTGCATTCAATATAATGTATACAAGAATTTGCAGCGTTCAGGTATACAAAAATGCGGAATGAAAGTCCAGTCTAAAAATTCACAAGGTCCGGTCTGGGTTTTTTCCGGGCCGCCCCCCCATCCCGGGGGCGGCGGCGGGCCTTTTATCTTGACAGCCATTTCGGGCTGTGGTAGATGGAAAGCCTTTAATTTTTAAAGATATTTTTTAAAAACGGGGAGGTTCCATGACCAGATCGCAGGATCTTTTCGGCCACGCCAGGGACGTCATTCCAGGCGGCGTCAACAGTCCCGTCCGGGCATTCAAATCCGTCGGCGGCGACCCCCTCTTTGTCCAGAAGGCCTACGGATCGAAGATCGAGGACGCGGATGGCAGGGTGTATATCGATTACGTCGGGTCTTGGGGCCCCATGATCGTCGGCCACGCCAACGAGGAGGTCCTGGAGGCCGTTATCGAGGCCGCTCGAAACGGAACCAGCTTCGGAGCACCGACCGCCAGGGAGACCGAGTTGGCCGAACTGGTCATCTCGGCCGTTCCCTCCATCGAGAAAGTCCGAATGGTCAACTCCGGGACCGAGGCCACCATGAGCGCCATCCGCGTCGCACGCGGCGCGACCGGCCGGGACAGGATCATCAAGTTCAACGGCTGCTACCACGGACATGCTGACGGCCTCCTGGTTCGAGCCGGATCGGGGGCTTTGACCCTGGGTGTCCCGGACAGCCCCGGAGTGCCGGCAGATTACGCTCGGAATACCCTGGTGGCGGAGTACAATGATCTCGATTCGGTCAGGGAGCTCTTCGATGGGAACCGGGATGCCATCGCCGCCGTCATCGTCGAACCCATACCCGGCAACATGGGAGTCATGATCCCCGCCGACGGTTTCCTGCAGGGCCTGCGGGAACTCACCCGATCCGAGGGGGCGCTTCTCATTTTCGACGAGGTCATGAGCGGATTCCGGGTGGCGCTGGGGGGAGCCCAGGAGCTCTATGGGATCGACCCCGACCTGACCACCCTGGGAAAGATCATCGGGGGCGGCCTGCCGGTGGGAGCCTACGGGGGTAAGGCTGAATTCATGAACCAGATAGCACCCGAGGGTCCCATCTACCAGGCGGGAACCCTCTCCGGCAACCCCCTCGCCATGGCGGCCGGGATTGCCACCCTCCGCATCCTGAACAGGCCTGGTACCTACGAGGCACTTGAGTCCGCCTCTGCCGCCCTGGCCGAGGGACTGTCGGCGGTCAACGTGAAAGCCGGAGTGCAACTGGCATTCAACCGGGTGGGGTCGATGTTCACCACCTTCTTCACCCCCGGCCCGGTCACCGATTTCTCCGGAGCCAAGAGCTCGGACACAGGCCGGTTCGGTGCCTACTTTTCGGCCATGCTCGAGGAGGGCGTCTATTTGGCCCCATCCCAGTTCGAGGCTGCCTTTGTATCCCTCGCCCACACCGACCGGGATATCGCCGAGACGGTTGCCGCCCACGAGAGGGCCCTGGGCAGAGTTCTCTAAGCCGGCCGGGCTGTCTGTCGGGCGGCACCTGCATGCCTCGCGGTATCCTCCGGAGCGACGCCGCCACCGAGGCAGGCATCCCCCCGGGTCACCCGGATCCTCGCCGAGAAGGTGTTCCGACAGTTCTTGACAACCTGAAAATCAGTCTGTTAGGGTGTGCCGGCTCGCCCTGTGCGGGGGAGTGGGGTCATCGGTCCCGTCCCGCGTCCGGCCTGGCCGGACGGTGGGTCGATCCGTTCGCGTCACCGCGGTCGGCTGCCGTCCCAGACCCCGCCGGTGTGGTCGCGCCCGAGAGACCGAATCGGCTTTTGCGGTTGCCGGCCCACCGGATGGGCCCGGCCTGTCCACAGGGCGAGGACAGAATTTGGGCGGAGGTTCGCAGGCTATGGCCAAGGCCCGCGGGTGGTACGATCTTTTAAAATACAGCAGCCTGGGGCTGGAGATGGGCGCAGCCGTCGTCATCGGCCTCCTCTTCGGAGTGTTTCTCGACAGGAAGCTGGGTACCGAACCCTGGTTGACGCTTCTTTTCCTGGCATTCGGCTTTGCCGCCGCCGCCAAGGCGGTGGTAAGGGCTGTCCGGAGCGGGATCCTGGAGGATGAACCGAGTGACGGGGATGAACTGAATGGCGACAGGCAGTGACGCCGCCAGACTTCGCCGGATCAAGGTCTGGATCGGTATTTTCAGCTTTTTACCCGCCGCCGTCTTCGGGTTCCTGGCCAACATTCCCTATGCGTCGGGCTTCTTTCTCGGCGGCATCCTCGTTCTTTTCAACTTTGTCGGCACCGAGCGGGTCGTGCGCAGTTTTGTCGAGGGAACCGGCGTGGGACGGGTGATAGTACCCCTTCTCCAGTTCGCCAAGCTGGGCCTGACGGCAGCCATCATCGGAGGTGTTCTCTACTTGAAGCTGGTTTCGCCCTTTGCCCTGCTGCTCGGGCTGTCGACGCTCTTCGTGGCGTTACTATTTGACTTTTTTCTGTTTCCCGTTAATAAAGGAGAGGAAAAGGAGACCTGATGGCCGCAGATACGTTCATTTTCCTGGACCACACACCCCTCCACGACGTCCTCGACAAACCGGCGACCGTCGAGACGCTCGGGGGCATGGTGAACAACGGGCTCGATCCCTCTCCTATTATCCATGCCGGACTGGTATCGATCATCCTCGTCGCTGCGGCCTACGCCATCAGTCGCTCCTACGGCGACCGCCGGATCCACCCTCAGGGAAAGACTTTTTCCCTTGCCAACCTGCTTGAAATGGCGGTTTCGGGCCTCCTGGCCTTCATGGAGGGCCTTATGGGCGACCACGCCAGGCGGTTCGTCCCCCTTATCGGCACCACCGCGTTCTTCATCCTGTTCTGCAACCTCCTGGGAAGCATCCCCGGCTTCGATTCCCCCACCACCAACTACAACACCACCCTTGCCTGCGCCCTCGTCATAGTGGTGGCCACACACGTGATCGGATTCCGGGCCCATGGGGCCAAGTATGTCAAGCATTTCATGGGCCCTGTCTGGTGGCTGGCCTGGCTCATCTTTCCCATTGAACTCATTGGACACTTCGCCCGTGTCCTGAGCCTGTCCGTCAGGTTGGTGGGCAACATGGCCGGTGACCATTTGGTGGTCGCCACGTTCATGGGGCTGGTTGCCTTGCTGGTGCCGGCGGTCTTCATGGGCTTCGGCCTCTTCGTGGCCTTTGTCCAGACCTTCGTCTTCACCCTGCTGTCCATAATATACATAACAGGCGCCCTCGAAGAGGCCCATTAGCCTGAACAGACCTACAATGATTTAAGAAATATACTTCCGGGAAAGGAGGCAAAACTCGATGAAGAAAAAGATCACCATTGCGTTGCTCGCCGTGCTCGCCGTAGCCTTGATGGCCCCCGCCGCTTTTGCTGCCGAGACTGAGGGAGGGGCCGAGGGCCTCTTGGGCTTCGGGATCGCCATGGCCACCGGTCTGTGCATCGCCATCGCCGCCCTGGGCGGCGGCCTCGGTCAGGGCATCGCCATCAGGGGCGCTATGGAAGGCATCGCACGCAACCCCGGGGCTTCCGGCAAGATTATGACCACCATGATCATCGGTCTGGCCCTGATCGAGTCCCTGGTTATCTACGCTCTCGTTATCTCTTTTATCCTTCAGGGCAAGCTCTGACAGTGGCAGGGAGGAAGCCTTTGCATCCTCCCTTTTTATCTGATACATATGTGAAAAGAATAACTTTAACAAGGTCCGCGGGGAAGCGCCCTGCGGCAAGGCCCCGGAAAGGAGGAATCCGGATGAGGAAGGTTCTGTTCTCTTTTCTGATCCTCCCTCTTCTCATCGTATCCCCGGCAGCAGCCCTGACCACCTCGGACTGCTTCGACTGCCACTCCGATGACTCCCTCACCAAGACCGTCGGGGAACGGGAGGTCTCCCTGTACATCGATGAAGAGATCTACTCCCGATCCGTGCACGGGGACATGGACTGCACGGACTGCCATGAGGATCTGGCGGATGTGGAGGATGAACACGATGAGTCAGTGGAACCCGTCGAGTGCGCCAACTGTCACGATGACACCGCGGAGGAAATGTCGCCGAGCGTACACACCGGACGATCAGGGGGCTCAGGCAGCGGCCTGCCCCGATGCGCCGACTGTCACGGCAAGCATTCCATATTGCCGCGGAATGACCGCCGCTCGATGGTCTTTGATCTGAACGTGCCGGCCACCTGCTGCGCCTGCCATGCCTCCACCGAGGCCGCCTCGGAAAGCGGTCCCTCCCCGTCGAACGTCTGCGGGGAGTACGAGGATGGAATGCACGGTATCGTCCTCATCAGGAGCGGGCTCATATTTTCGGCGGTCTGCAACGACTGCCACGGCAGCCATGACATCAGATCCAAGTCCGATCCATCGTCCCGGGTCGCCGACGGAAATGTCAATGCAACGTGCAGCTCCTGTCACACGGGGATCGTTGACGTCTTTGCCGGGAGCATCCACGGCAAGCGTCTGGCCGAGGGATCCGGGGACGCACCGATCTGTACCTCCTGCCACTCCAGCCATGCCACCGAACGGGCCATGGATGCCTCCTTCCTGGTTACCGTCACCGATCGATGCTCCGAATGCCATCCGGAGGAAGCCGACACCTTCAGGGACACATATCATGGCCAGGTCACCGGTATGGGCTATGCCGAGGCCGCCCAGTGCCCCGACTGCCACGGCGCGCACGACATCCTTCCCGGAGACGATCCGGCCTCCCGCGTCTATCCCGACAATCTGCCCGCTACCTGCGGCAACTGCCATGCCGGCGCCAATGAGAGTTTTACCCAATACCTGCCCCATGCCGACTACCATGACGCTGATCGATTTCCGCAGCTCTACTACGTCTATCTCGCCATGGTGGTCCTGCTCTTCGGCGTCTTCTTCTTCTTCGGGATACACACCCTGCTCTGGTTCATAAGGGCCTACATCGAGGAGAAGGGCAAGCGGGCCTGAGCGCCGCCCCTGTCACAGGAGGATAATAATGAATGATCTGAATCAGGTTGAGAGCGTGGGCGGCGAGGAAAGGTGGTATCTTCGCTTCGCCTATTACCACAGGTTTCTTCACGCCCTGATCATTGTCAGTTTCCTGGGGCTTGTCCTGACGGGGATGCCCCTCAAATACAGCGAGGCCGGGTGGGCCAGGGTGTTCGCTCAATTCCTCGGCGGCATTCAGACGGCAGGGTACATCCACAGGGTCTGCGGTGTCATCACTTTCATCTATTTCATCGGCCATCTGGCTTTCGCCCTCTATTACATCCTCAGGATAAGGGAGGAACCACTGCTCAAGTGGTTCTTCGGGCCGAACTCGATGGTACCATGGGTCAAGGATCTCGAGGACGTCATCGGCCACTTTCGCTGGTTCCTCGGTTTTGCCGAGAGGCCCAAGTTCGATCGTTTTACGTACTGGGAAAAATTCGATTATTTCGCCGTCTTCTGGGGCGTCGGGATCATCGGTGTCTCCGGGCTCTTCCTGTGGTTCCCGGTCTTCTTCTCAAAGTTCCTGCCGGGATGGATGTTTAACGTGGCGATCATCCTCCACAGCGATGAGGCTCTTCTCGCCGCCGGTTTCATCTTCACCATTCACTTTTTCAACACCCATCTGAGACCGGAGAAGTTTCCCCTGGATTACGTTATTTTCACCGGTCGGCTCACGGAGGAGGAGCTTATTCACGAGAGGCCCCTGGAGTACGCACGTCTGGTGGAGACGGGAAAGCTCGAGTCCCTGCGCACGACCGCCCCGACCAAAGTCAGCCTCGTCTGGTCCCGCGTCGTGGGCTTCACCGCCTACGGAATCGGCCTGATCATGATCCTCTTCATCATATATTCAGCCCTCCGGGAGATCCATTAAACCTTGTACCCCACGGAGAGAGATCTCTCTCCGTGGGGCCCTTGATCTGGTCGCGATTGATCCTCCAAAAGCCCACCTTTGTTGACACAAGCAGAAAGGGTGTGCTAGATAGTTCATTCACCCCTGCTATTCACAAAGTCTTCCCGGGGGGATCATGGACCAGAAGAATTCTGTCACCAAGCACCGCCGCATCGATTACCTGATCGGCACCGCCGCCCTTCTCCTGGTGGGGACATTTCTCTACCCGCCCCTTCAGATCCTGTGGCCGAGGGTCCACCTGCCTATAGAAAGCTCCCTGATGGTGCCGGTGTCCGACGAGGCGGGACTCCTTCCGGGATCATCCCTTCCCTTCGTCTACCAGGGGCGCCGATACCTGGCCATTAACCTCAACGGCCGTCTTTACGCCCTGTCGGGCGTCTGTTCCGAGGGAAGCGGCATACTCCATTGGGACCGGTCGAGACGCCTCCTGGTCTGCCCCAGCCACGGGGGTACATATGACGTCCACGGCAACGTCGTCAGCGGGCCGTCCCACAACCCCCTGACCGTTCTGAATATACGCGTTGCCGGGGGCAAGATCTACGCGGGGAGATGAGTTTGGCAACCAGGAGGGACAGGCGGGAATCGAAGGGTATTCTCCACGATTTTCTGGAGTGGGTCGGTCTGCTCGGTTTCATCTATGGCCCTCTGGACAGGCGACTATCGGTCAGGGACGCTCTGGAAAAAGCCCTGAGCAGGCCCATTCCCCACATATCATGGTGGGGGTGTTTCGGGGGCATTTCGCTTTTTCTCTTTCTCGTTCAGATAGGGACCGGCGTCGTTCTCATGTTCTTCTACGTCCCCACCGACCCGGAGGCATACCACAGCATCCGGTACCTGAACGGAACGGCGCCCTTCGGTTGGCTTGTCCGCAGCACCCACCACTGGTCGGGCAACGGCATGATCTTCGCCCTCTTCATCCACGTCATCAGGGTCTTCGTCACCGGTGCTTACCAGAGGCCCAGGGATCTGAACTGGATGGTGGGCATGGCGCTTTTCCTGTTCACACTGTCCTTCGCCCTTACAGGCTACCTGCTTCCCTGGTCACAGACGGCTTTCTGGACAACGGTCTTCTGGACCGACATGATCGGCCAGATCCCCATTGTAGGCCAGTGGCTGCTGGTCCTGATCCGGGGAGGGGAGTTGGTCTCCGGCGCTACGCTTACCCGTTTCTACGCCATGCACGTGGCCGTACTGCCCATTCTGACCATCGTCTTCATGGCGATCCACTTCGCCATTATAAGAAGGCTCGGGATCAAGGAACCCCTGTGATGAGGCGATTTCTCGGCAGACGGAGGGTCCCCATCATGCGTGAGAAAAAGGGGGACCATCCCTTTTACCCCCATCACGTGATCCGCAACGCCATGGCCGTCCTGGGCGCCATAGCGGCCCTGGCGGCTCTGGCCGGGTGGTTTCCGGCACCTATGGAACGGGTGGCCGACACGCTGTCTCCCGTGCCTCCCGAACCAACCGCTCCCATGTGGCTGATGCGGCCGGTGTGGCTGGTGGACCGCATCCTGCCCTCTTCGACCCTGACGATCCTCGTCTTCGCGGCGGCTTTTCTGTTCTGCGCCTTCATTCCCTTTATCGACCGGGGCCAGGAAGACCCGTCGAAGAGGCGTTTTTGGGTAGCTGTCCCGTTTCTCCTCTGGATGATGTTCATCTTCGTGGCCACCTGGCTTCTGCCGAAGGGGATCTTTCTGCCATGAGGACGGTCCCCTTTATGGTCATCCTTCTCCTCGTAACGCAGCCGGCCCAGGCGGACTGGGCAGGAGCTCCGGGGGAGCGGACCGACTCCTGCGTCATCTGCCATTCGACACTTTCCGGCAGGCTGTTCGCGCCCGTCTTCCAGTGGGAGCGCGACGTGCACCGCACCGCGGGGATCAACTGCCACCACTGCCACGGCGGAGACCCGTCGAATATGGATTCGGCCTTGGGTCACACCTCCGGGTTCACGGGGGTTCCGGTGGGTGAGGAGGTCGTCGACCTGTGCTCCGGTTGCCATTCCAGCGCCGGAAGGATGAGGTCTTTTGCCCTGAGGATCGACCAGGATGCCCTGTTCCGGTCGAGCGATCATTGGCCGGTGGAGGGGCAGGGCAAAAACACCCCGACATGCACCACCTGCCATGGTTCCCACGGCATTCTGTCCCAGGAGGACCCTCTCTCGCCTGTGTATTCCCTGAACATACCGGAACTGTGCGGCAGCTGCCACGGTGCGGGGGATTGGGGAACGGACATCAAAGAGGGATCGAGTCCACCCTGGATCTTCAACAGCTACCGCACCGGCGTCCATGGACGGGCGCTGCTGGAAGACCTTAATCTGAGGGCACCGAACTGCGCCACATGTCACGGTGCTCACAGCACGGCGGCCCCGCCCCCGGAACTGACACCGGCGATATGCGGCCGATGCCACATGGAAGAGACCCGCTACTTCAACACCGGCCCGCACCGCGCCGCTCTGAACGTCGTCGGCGAACCGGGCTGCACCGGATGCCACGAAGCACACATCCTGGAATCGCCCCCCGCCGGGATGGCGATCCAGGCAGCCCTGGAAACCTGCCCCGGCTGCCACCCGGAAGACGGCAAGGCCCTGCAAATGGGTCGATCCATCGTCACGGAAATGGAGGGCACCGCCCTTTCCATTGACAGCCTGAGACGCTTAAGGGAGGATATCTCCCTCAGGGGCTTCGATACCCTTCAGGTGGATCTCCTCCTGCAGGAGGCGGAAAGCTGGTTCAGCCAGATACTGCCGGCCTTTCACGCCCTGAGCACGGACCGGATCAGGGAGCTGACGGGGATGACCCTCGACAAGGTCAATGCAGCAGAGGATCTCCTCCAGGCCCTGTCCATGGAACTTTCCATGCGACGGCTAGGGCTCCTCGTCATCTCCCTTTTGTGCTTCCTGACGATCTGCCTGTTGGCCGCCAAGCTCCGCCTGCTGGAGAAGATGGAAAAGGACCGGAAACTCAGCGACCTCAAGGACTCGGCAGACAACCAGGGAGGACCCTCCCCATGAAACCCCTGGAAGTGCTCGGAAAACTCCTGGACCTCATGAGAAAGCTCCGTTTTTACGAGGTGATCCTCCTCCTGTGCATCACAGGCGTGGTGGGAGCGTGGAGCCTCATCGAGATCACCGAATCGGCCGTGTTCTGCGGAAACACCTGCCATATCATGCGCTCCTATTACGAGGACTGGAAGACCTCTACCCACAATAAGGTGGCATGCGTGGAGTGCCACAACCCCGAGCAGGGCGAGAAGGGTATCTCCCCGAAGTTCCGGGCTCTGGCGCAGGTGGCGAGTTACTTTACCCGGACGTATGGCGACCACACGAGGGCCGAGGTCAGTGACGCCGGATGCCTCAAGGACGGATGCCATTCCAAGAGGCTCCTGGAAGGACGGGCCGCCTTTCAGGGTGACATTTTCTTTGACCACGGTCCCCACCTCCAGCAGCTCAGGCGGGGCAAGATCCTGCGCTGCATCAGCTGCCATTCCCAGGTGGCCATGGGAAACCACATCACCGTCGTTGCCGACACCTGTTTTATCTGCCATTTCAAGAACCTGGAGACCAACACCGAAACGTCCCGATGCACCCTGTGCCACGCCAACCCGGGCGGCGAGGGGGCGGTTGCCGGCGGGACGGGTTTCGACCATTCCGTTTACATGGACAGGGGCGTCATCTGCACGAAATGCCATCAGGACGTCATCCGGGGAGAGGGTCGGGTCGATGAAAACAGATGCCCTAACTGCCATGGACGCCGGCTGGAGATGGACCTCTCGGAGCCCGTCGAGGTCCTCCACCGCGAGCATGTCACGGATCACAGCGTCGGTTGCACTCAGTGCCACGACCCGATCCTGCACTCCGCCCTGGAGGAGATCCAGCCGTCCCACCTGGACTGCTCTTCATGCCACGAGGACAGGCATAACGGGATCGTCTTTATGTACCAGGGAAAGGGCGCTTTCGGGGTCCAAAGCCTTCCTTCCCCGATGTTCCAGGCCCGCGTAGGGTGCAGGGGATGTCACATAATCCCGGCGGACGTCCCGAACGAGAACACGATCTACAGGGGTCAGACCATGAAGGCCATAACGGAAGCCTGTGACGCCTGTCATGGACCCGGATTCGCTCCCCTGGTGAAAGAATGGAAGGCAAGCCTTCGAAAGGCCCTCGATGCGGCGACGGTGACCCTCAGGGATGTCGAAACGGCCGTCGGCGCCTCCACCGGAAGGACGAGAGCCGTCCACGAGGCCAGGCGGCTGGTCAGGGACGCCCGGCATAACATCATTTTTGTCCGGGCCAGCCAGCCGGTCCACAACCCCGAGTACGCACTGGCCATCCTCAGAGGGGCCACCGAGGACCTGAAGAGAGCCAGATCCCTTGTCAGTCAGTGAGGTGAGAAATGGTCTTTAAGAAAGTCAGTCGCATCAAGATCCCGGAGGCTACCATAAGACGTCTGTCCCTCTACGACAGATGCCTGGAGGAACTCCAGCGATCAGGGAAGAGGATCGTGTCCTCATCGGACATCGCCAGGAAATGCGGCACCAATCCGGCGCAGATCAGAAAGGACTTCGCCTATTTTGGCGAGTTCGGTGTCCGCGGTGTCGGCTACTACGTGGAAAATCTTCAGAAGGACATCAAGCGGGCCCTCGGAATCGACAGGTCCTGGAACTGCGCCCTGGTCGGGGCAGGGAACCTGGGCTTCGCCCTGCTGGGCACAGACTCCCTCGCCAAGAGGGGGTTCAAGATCTCAGCCATTTTCGAAAGGGACCCCATTCTCGTCGAGATGGGCTCTTTCCAGGACATCCCCCTGTTCGGCATGGACGACATGCAGAGGGTTGTTTCCGAATTCGGCATCAAGATCGGCATCATCGCCGTCAGCCCCGAGAATGCCCTGAAAGTGGCTCACAGCCTCATCGACGCCGGTGTCAAGGGGATCCTGAACTTTACCCCTACCACCATCAAGGTGCCCCCGGGAGCCATCCTGAAGAATGTGGATTTCGCCATTGATCTCGAGGGCATCGCGTTTCAGATGAGCAGCGATTAGGCGGGATCGGCAGCCATGAAAAACCCTGAAGATCTGATCCGCCAGCGCGGCCGGGAATGTGCCTCCGCCATCGAGGAATTCTGCTTCGCGGAGGCGGCCAGAGTTCACCAGACGGCGAGATCGCTGGTCAAGACCATCCAGGAGGGTGGCAAGATCCTGGTGGCCGGAAACGGCGGCAGCGCCGCCGACGCCCAGCATTTCTCCGCTGAACTCGTGAACCGGTTCCTGATGGAACGGAGGCCGGTCCCGTGCCTGGCCCTGACCACCGACACCTCCATCCTCACCTCGATCTCCAACGACTACTCCTACGACCAGGTGTTCAGCAGACAGGTTGAGGCGTTGGGTGAGGAGGGGGACGCTCTGATAGCCATCACCACCAGCGGTTCATCGGGAAACATCGTCCGCGCCCTGGAAAAGGCCAACGCCCAGTCCATGCTCACCATCGGGCTCACGGGCGGAGAATGCGCCCAGGTCGTTCACCTCTGTGACATCTGCCTCAGCGTGGCCCAGAGTTCCACTCCCCGGATCCAGGAGGTTCATCATCTGGTCCTCCATATAATCGCGGAGCTCGTGGAGATCATGCTCTTTTCCCACAGCAACGCATAGGCGAAAATCGGTGCCCTTCACTGACGAAATGGGTGGATTCGGGCCGGGCGGTTATCGGTCCGGGCCGGCCGTCCGGGGTCTTCTCGAGGCCGGGGATGGTCCGGCTTGGTCGGGTCCGGTGGGTCCCGCCGGAGCGGAATTCGGCGGGCGGAGGTGCCGGATCCCATGACCATCGAACCCAAAACCTACACCCTGCCGGCCATCGCCGAAGCCGCCGGAGAATGGCGGCAGGCGGGCCTGCAGATCGTTTTCACCAACGGATGTTTCGACATCATCCACCCGGGCCACACCCGTTATCTCCGCGAAGCCCGTCAGCTGGGCGATGTCCTTGTCGTGGGATTGAACGCGGACGAATCGGTAAGGCAGCTCAAGGGTCCCGGCCGTCCGGTCATGAACGAGGGGGAACGCGGTGAAGTCCTCCTCTCCCTTCGCTGGGTCGATGCGGTAGTCATCTTCTCGGATCCCACTCCCCTTGCCCTCATTGAGGCCGTCGTCCCCCACTTTCTCGTCAAGGGAGGAGACTGGCCGGTCGAGAGTATCGTGGGCGCCGACTTCGTCAGAAGGCATGGCGGAGAGGTCGTCAGCCTGCCCTTTCACACCGGTCTCTCAACAACTGAACTCATCCATCGAATCACGGAGACCGATCCCTAGGCGATGATCCCCCTCGACGGGGTCCTCGAGGACCTCGAACGCAAAGGCAGTTCCTCCGTCTACGGCATCCCCCCGGCCGCCGCGGCCTACCTCTGCGCCTGCCTGCCCGATCCGGGCAGGATCGTCGTTGTCCTGCCGGACGAGGATTCAGCCAGATCGTTCGCCTCGGACCTCCGCTTCTTCCGGCAGACGGAGAGGATATTCCACCTCTCGCCGACGGAGAGGGTTCCCTTCGAATGGATGATACCCGATGTCGAACATTACGTACTTCGGATCCGGTCGCTGTGGGCCATGTCCACCGGAGCGGCGCCGACGGTCATCGCCGCTCCGGCTCTGATGCAACCGACACTGCCGCCGGAAACCCTCTCCGCCTGTTCCCTGTCCCCCGAAGTCGGACGCGACATGGATCGCGACGCCCTCCTCAGACACCTCTCCGCGGTGGGATACCGGAGGGTCCCCGTTGTGTCCCAGGCCGGAGAAATGGCCGTCCGCGGCGGCATTATCGATCTGTTCAGCCCCTCCGAGGAATTCCCCTTTCGTATCGAGCTCTGGGGTGACGAGATCCAGTCCATAAGAACCTTCGACCCGGAAACACAGAGGTCCCTCGCCTCGATGGGATCGGCCGTGTTTCTTCCCGTGACGGAGGTGATCCGAAGTCCCGAGTTCATGTCCCGGGGCAGGGAGAACATGGTGTCCTGCCTCTCGGCCATGGGACTTTCGGCCAGGGAACGGGCCCGGATCCTTGACCAGTGGGACGAGGGGATGGATTTTCCGGGCATCTCCCTTTTCCTCCCCGCCATCTATGGAAGGGCCTTCTATCCCACGGACTTCCTGACCGGTGTGAACACCCTCATCCTCGTGGAGCCCGAGGCGATCAGACAATCCCTGGCCGCCTTCCATACAGCCATCGCTGCCCGGACCGCGGAGGGACACCCGGGCCTCGAGGGCATCTACGGGCAACCCGATATGGTCTGGCAGTCCCTTTCCCGCAGCAGGGCGATCCACATTCGCGCCTTCCGGGCGGACGGAGGCCATGAGATCCGCTGCCTGCCTCCCTTTCGGCCGCCACAGCGTTTTCGGAAGACCGGCGCGGGGCCGGGCACGGATGAGGGTCCTGACCCCGATCGACCAGCCACTCGACCCGCCTCCCGTCATGACCGTCTTTCGCAGTTGGCCCTTCTGGTGGAGTCGAAGCCCGAGGAAAGGGTCGTCCTTTCCGCCCGCTCGCCGGCCGCCCTCGACAGGATGTCTTCCCTGCTCGATGGTATGGGTGTCGATGTCCTCAAGATGGATGCATCCGCAATACTCAAGCCCGGTCGGGGAGCAGGGGTGATACAGGGAAGCCTTTCTGAAGGGTTTGCCCTCCCTGACGCCGGGATCACCTTTATCAGTGAAGCGGACCTTTTCGGACCCGTCAGGGAGAGGTTCTCCCGGGGCGTGAGCCTGGGTGACTGGGATCTCCCCATAGGCACCCTGCTTGACGGGGATACGGTCGTCCACGTCGAACACGGTATCGCCCTTTACATGGGGTTGAAACAGCTGCAGGTGGCCGAATCGAAGGACGACTACCTTCATCTGTCCTTCGCCGGCGGGGATTCCCTCTATGTCCCGGTGGAGGACCTGGCCAAAGTGCAGCGCTATCGGAGCTCATCCGAGACGCCGCCCCAGCTCAGCAAGCTGGGCGGGACTGCCTGGAAAAGGGCCAAGGCCAGGGTGAAGAGATCCCTCAGGCTCATGGCCGATGAGCTGCTGAGCCTGTCGGCCAAACGCCGCACGACGCCCGGTTACTCCTTCCCGAAACCCGACCACTTTTTCGCCGAGTTCGAGGCGTCCTTTCCCTGGACGGAGACCCCCGATCAGAGCCGTGCCATCGAGGAGGTTCTGACGGATATGTCCTCCCCCGTCCCCATGGACAGGCTGGTTTGCGGCGATGTCGGTTTCGGAAAAACAGAGGTGGCCCTCAGGGCATCTTACCTGGCCGTCCTCGGAGGCAAGCAGGTGGCCGTCCTGGTCCCAACGACCGTTCTGGCCCAACAGCATTTTCAGAACTTCGCCGAACGCCTCGGAGATTTCCCCGTCAGGGTAGCCATGCTCAGCCGTTTTGTCAGTCCGGCCCAACAGCAAACGGTCCTGGATGACCTGGCCGGCGGCCGGATCGACATCGTGATCGGGACCCACCGTCTGCTTTCCGATGACGTGACATTCAAGGACCTCGGCCTTCTTATTGTGGACGAAGAGCACCGTTTCGGCGTCCGCCACAAGGAGAAGCTCAAGGCGATCAAGGAAACCATGGACGTCCTCACCCTGTCGGCCACTCCCATTCCGAGGACCCTGTTCCAGGCCTTCTCCGGGTTGAGGGGGCTTTCCCTCATCCATACCCCCCCTGCCGACCGGAAGGCCGTTCATACCGAGATCCGCACCTTTGATGAGGACCTCATCCGTGACGCCGTCAACAGGGAACTCGAGAGGGGCGGACAGGTCTACCTCGTTCACAATCGCGTCATGAGCATCAGACCCTTCAGGGACATGGTGCAGAGGCTTGTTCCGCACGCCCGGATCGGAATGGCACACGGGCAGATGGGAGAACGCGATCTCGAAAAGGTTATGGTCTCCTTTCTCAAAGGCGAGATCGACGTCCTCATCAGCACCGCCATCATCGAATCCGGACTCGATATCGCCAACGCCAACACGCTGATCGTCAGCCGGGCGGACCGGTTCGGACTGGCTCAGCTCTATCAGCTCAGAGGACGGGTCGGCCGCTCTTCCGTGCTGGCCTACGCCTACCTCCTCGTTCCGGGTGGAGGGAGCCTGTCCCAGAAGGTCAGGAAGCGCCTGGCCAGCCTCCGCGATCTCACCGACCTGGGGTCCGGCTTCAAGCTCGCCGCATACGACCTCGAGATAAGAGGGGCAGGCAATCTCCTGGGTGAAGAGCAGTCCGGCCACATCGGGGCGGTGGGGCTCGACCTCTTTTCCCAGCTCCTGGAACAGGCCGTTCGGGAAGCCACCGGCCAGCCTCCGGACCGGGCCGTCGAACCGTCCGTCAAGCTCGACATCCCGGCCCTGCTGCCGGAGGACTATCTGCCCGACGTGGGAGAACGGCTCACCCTGTACAAGAGGCTCGCCAACACCCGGTCCCAGAAGGAACTCGATGCCCTCAGGGAGGAGACAGCCGACCGGTTTGGGCGATTCACGGCAGAGGTCGATGGGCTCTTCACCAGGATGGAGATTATCATCCTGGCCGGGGATCTGGGGGTGGAAAGGATCGACATCGCCGGCCCCTATTACCTTCTCACCTTCCACCCGGGGGCCAGGATCTCTCCCGACCGGCTTGTCGGCCTGCTCTCCTCGGACAGCCGGACCCGTTTCGTGCCCCCTTCCATCCTCAGGCTCGACGTGTCCGGCATGGCGATCAAGGACGACAGGATCTCCTACCTTAAGGAAATCTTGCGGTCGTTGTGACTATCTGATACTAACTAGCCTCTATGAGGAAGCTCCTGATCCCTGCAGTGCTTGTGACCGCGGCGGCTCTGGTTGCAGGTCTCTACTTCATGGGGGACCTACTGGTCATCCCCCCGAAGGAGGTCAAGCCCGAGATCAAGCTGATGGCCTCGGTCAACGGTCGGCCCATAACGGCAGATGCGTTCCGCAGAAGCTATGATCGGTTCGCAAGCCGATTCAATCTTCCCAGGGAGAAATCGGCGGGCGCCACCGACGAAGTGAAGATGAGTTTCCTGAACAAGCTTATCGAGACGGAACTCCTTCTCCAGGAAGCTGAGGTGAGGGGGCTGGCCGTTACCGACGAGGAGCTGAACCGGGAGATCGACCACCTCAAGCAGGATTATCCCAAGGAAACCCTCAACGAGGCGCTGGAGAGGATCGGCATGAAGCTCGAGGAGTGGAAAGAGGACCGGAAGGAGAAACTTCTCATAGACAAGCTCATCGACAGGGAGATCGACAGCATTATCCACGTCAGCGACGACGAGGTGGCCGAATACTACAGTGCCAACAAGGGGGATTTCAAGCAGCCGCTCATGGTCAGGGCCCGGCAGATCGTGGTCGCCACTGAGGAGGAGGCCAAAGCGCTGCGGTCAAGGCTCCTCCGGGGAGAGGATTTTGCCGAACTGGCGCGCCTCTATTCGCTGAGCCCCGATGCCGAACAGGGAGGAGACCTGGGCACCTTCGGCAAGGGACAGATGCCCGACGAGTTCGACCAGGTCGTCTTCCGGTACCGCGTCGGGACCATTACACGTGTCGTCCAGTCACCTTACGGCTTTCATGTCTTCCGGGTGGATGAACGGATCCCGCCGCGCACCCTAGCCCTGGAGGAGGTCCGGGAGGACATCCGCAAGCGGATCTTCCAGGGACGCCAGGAGTCCTTCTTCAACGAGTGGCTCACATCCCTGAAGGAGCAGGCCCAGATCGTCGTCTACCCCGAGAACCTGAGGGAGTTGTCCTGAATGTGCCGGCATTTCACGGCGGCCCTTCTCGCTGCGGTGATCCTCAGTCCCGTCACCGTTCACGGCGGCGACAGGGTTGTCGCGCGTGTTCAGCACCTTCCCATCACCCATCTCGAGGTCCTGTCTCTGAGGTCTGAGAGCCCAGACATGACCTATGACGGTGCACTCCAGCGACTCATCGAAAGGAGTCTGGCCCTGGTTTGGGCAGAGGAGAACAACATCGTCGTTTCGGACGATGAGCTGGAGAGGGTTCTGGCGTCGATCAGCGAACGGAACGGGCTGTCCGTCCAGGAATTCAGGGAGGTTCTGGTTTCGAGGGGAGAGAGCTTCGAGGTCTTCAAGGACAATCTGCGGGATCAGCTGATAACGTCCAAGGCCGCATCGGAGGCCGTCCAGAGGCGGGTGAGACTGGACGATCAGGACCTGGACAGGGGCTACAGGGAGCGCTATCGCAGCCGGATCAAATTTACCCTGAGCCACATCCTGTTCAAGGTCGATGACGCTTCATCCGGCGGCGATCAGGAGGTCATAAAGGACCGGGCTGTCCGGGTCCTGGAGGAGATCAAAGCCGGAAAACCCTTCGACGAGGCGGCCATGGAGTGGTCCGAAGACACCTCCACCGCTTCCAGGGGTGGGGTCCTGGGCACGTTTGGCGAGGGGGAGCTCATGAGGGAACTGGAGGCGGCCGTTATCGACTCCGAGGCGGGTGAAATGGTCGGTCCGGTGCTCTCACCCCTGGGCTATCACCTCATCCATCTGACGGACCGGAGCACCGTCGATCCGCCCCCCCTGGATGCCGTGCGCGACCAGCTGACCCGGGCCCTTCTCGAGGAGAAGAGGAAGGAGGCCATCGCAAGCTGGATCGACGAGCTGCGGGGGATGTATTTCATTGAGATCTTCGAAGACTGATCGCGGCCCCTCGGAGTGTGTCCGCCTTGACCTCTTTCTGAAACGATCCCGCCTCATCAAGCGGCGCTCTCTGGCCGCTACAGTATGTAAAAACGGATATGTCAGACTCAACGGCCGCGTGGCGCAGCCGGGCAGATCCGTCCGAGTGGGAGACCGGCTTGAGGTCCGATACCCCAGCCGGAAGATCCTGGTGGAGATAACCGCAGTCCCCGCCCAGCCTCGAAAGGGCATGGAATGTTACCGTGTCCTCAGTGTGGAAGACCTCGGCGAGGATCCCATCTGAGACGATCGGAAGGTGACTCGGGGTGATCCCGCGGCGTTACCCTCCTGCTGACTCCCGGTCATCGGAACCTCCCTCCCGCAGGGACCGGACATAGCGCCTGACCTTGGACTCCCTCACCAGGGGCCAATCACATCGTATGCAGCGGTCGGCCTCCTCCCTGGCAACCCTCTTTTCGAAGCCGAGGTAGACTTCATCAAAGGTTTTGCGGGCTCTCCCGGATGCGTTGACGACCTGTTTCCGTCTCATCCTCCTGTCGTGGCTGTCGGCGTAATTGGACCAGGGCCTGAAGATTATGCGACGGCGGAAACGGATGCTCAGGTCCGGATCGCCCATGATCCTCTGGTACAGGTACATCGCCGCCTCCCGGCCGGCGCTGATGCCTTCGATCACCGAAGCGGGACCCCTCACAAAGTCACCCCCCGCGAGAACGGGGATGGACATGCCGTCCAGGGACGGAAGGAGGACCAGGGGGACTTCTTCCCGGACGGAAAGCATGGCGGGGGGACCTCCGAGAGCGGTGTAATCGGGAGAGGAACCGACGGCGGTGATGACCCAGTCCGCTTTAACGGCAAAGGATGAGCCGTCCCTGAGGACCGGGATGAGCCGACCCTGATCATCGGTGTCAACGCGCAGGACTTCCTGGCATTCCGCCTGAACCACCCTTCCGTCCTCCACGGCGAATGAGATCGTCGCCCCCGAATCGATGATCTCAACCCCCTCCTCGACGGTGTCCTCTATTTCCCATGGCCAGGCAGGCATGAACTCCCCGGTTTCCAAGGGTTTGATCTCGGTCCACTCGTTACCGTCGTGGTGATACTGTCGCTCCCTGGGTTCGGGCCTCTTCTCGAGACAGATGATCCGCACGTTGTCAGCCCGGCAACGGATGGCCGACCGGGCTACGTCCATGGCCACATTGCCGCCCCCTATGACCAATACGTCACCGGGCAGCTCCTGTATGTCTCCCTTAATGACTTCGGCCAGGAACTCCCGGCCGTCCAGAAAACCCTGGGACCGGTCGCCGGTGTGGGGCAGCTTTACGGATCGCATGGCCCCCAGAGCCAGATAGACGCCTGAGAAACCCTCATTCTGCAGGTCCTGGAGGGTGAAGTCCGCGCCGAGGATCTCTCCGAATCGCTGTTCGATGCCGGTTTCGAGGATCCTGTCGACCTCCCTGGCGTAAACCGCCCGGGGGAGCCGGTATCCCGGCGCGAACATGGTAGGGGTCCCTCCACCCATTTTCATGGCATCGAACAGCGTCACATCGAAACCGAGGACACGGAGAAACACCGCGGCGGAGAGTCCGCTGGGCCCTGCCCCGACCACTGCGACCCTCTTGCCCAGAGAGACCGAATCCCTCTCGATCTCCCGGAGGTAAAAATTGGAGGACCTCTGGGAATGGTCATCCACAAACCGCTTCAAGGCGCAGATGGCGACTGCCTCGCCATCCTTGCTCCGGTTGCAGTCCGTTTCACAGGGGTGGTGACAGATACGTCCGATCGTCCCCGGGAAGGGGCAGACGGCCTCCACCAGCTCGAGGGCCTCCAGGTCCTTTCCCTCGGCGGCCAGATGCACGTACCTCGAGCAGGCTACGTCACCCGGACAGGAGATCTGGCAGGGGGGGGCGAAATAGTAAGGGCCCTTCCTGGAGTCCACCATGGCGATGAGCCAGACGAGAGCCATGGACAGGATCATGACGGCGATGCCCCAGTTCCATCTCTGATAGGTGGCGATCGCCAGGCCGAAGCTCAGGGGCGCCATGAGGAAGAAGTAAGTCCCGACGTACCGTCTTCCCGAATACCAGTGGCCAAGACCCGGAACAAGCGCCGAGAGGTAGGGCGCCACTCTTCTCCTCCGGCGCTTCTTGATCTCCAGGTACATCAACTCCCGCAGGCCCAGCTGTCCGATGCAGTAATGGCACCGCCGCGCACGCATCTTTTCCTCCACGGCGCAGACCTGACAGTCCCTGTAGCCTTCGAGCCGGGACGTTCCACCTATCATTCTTTACCCGCCCCCCCTGCGACGGTCCGGACGAACACCGAACGCTCCCTGGGTCCATCGAATTCGCAGAAGAATATGCGCTGCCACGTCCCGAGGACCGGCCGTCCCTCCTCGACGATGAGGGTCAAGCTCGGCCCGAAGAGGCTGGCCTTGATGTGGGCGTCCGAATTCCCCTCGGCGTGCTTGAATCGCAGTGAAGAGGGAACGAGGTGCCCCAGACCGGAGATGATATCTTCGGCGACGTCCGGGTCGGCACCCTCGTTGACCGTAAGCGCCGCCGTGGTGTGGGGGCAGTAGACGACGCAGAGCCCTGACTTAAGGCCCGAAGCGCCTATGACACGCGCCACTTCGGAGGTGATGTCCTGCAGCTCCTCCCGGCGTCTGGTGGAAACCCTGAATTTGTGCATATACACTCTTTCTGAAAGCTTTTTACTTATAAATAAAGCCAGGTAAAAAGTCAAAGAAAACAGGCAAACTATTTGCAAATACTAGGAAAATATGTTATCCGTCGGCAGGAAGAGGGGATGGAAGACAGACGGATCGAACGGGACTCGTGGGACCGGGAACCGTCTGAATACATCCTTGACCGGACACCCCTCTTGACACGAGGACGGATCTCTTGCGGCCACTTCTGACGAGGGGGATACATTGAACAAAAAAGATTTCAAGGATCGTCCCAAACGTCTGGAATCCATTAACCTGGTTTCTTTCTCCCACAAAGACGAGGAGGGTCGCACCGACATGGAGTCCGTCGGCCGCACCCTTGACCTGTCCAGGGGCGGCATTCTGCTCGAACTTCCCAACAACCTGCCCTCAACCAACGATGAGGTAGAGGTCACCCTCGGCATAAGAGACCGTGTGGTCCGCGCCAGGGGCAGGATCGTCCATCAGCGGGAGCTCGAAAATGGACACTTTGGGCTCGGCATCTCCTTCGAGGATATCTCGAAGGAGGACTCGAAGGTCATCGCACAGATCGTCGACGAGGAGTAGCCCTTGAGCAGACGCCTCACCCACCTGGACGAGATGGGGAGGGCGCGGATGGTGGACGTGGGCGGAAAGAAGCCTACTCGTCGCATCGCCAAGGCCCGTGCCGAGGTCATCATGTCCGCGACCACCCTGAAATCGATCCTCGAGGAGACCATTCCAAAGGGCGACGTCCTCGCGGTGGCCCGGGTCGCCGGCATCATGGGCGGCAAGAAAACCTCCGAGCTCATTCCCCTTACCCACCCCATCGGCCTTGACTCCCTGCACGTTGATCTGGTTCCTGACGAATCCCTGCCGGGTATCCGGATCGAGGGAACGGCTCTTACCCACGGCAAGACGGGGGCGGAGATGGAGGCCATGACGGCCGTGTCCCTTGCGGCCCTGACCCTCTACGACATGCTCAAGTCCACGGAGCGGGGGATCGTGATCACCGGTCTCCGCCTGGTGTATAAATCGGGAGGGAAATCGGGAGAATGGAAAACCGGAGAGGGTCCGGGAGCCAGCGGCTAGGAATCGGGAGAGAACCAAGAATCATTTTCCCGATTGTGTAAGGGTTTTTCCAGAAGCCTCCCCAGGGGAGGCTTTTCTTCTCCTGACTCCTGACCTCTAGTCTCTCGGTACCGCAAGCATTCTTTCCAGCGCCTTCACGGCCTTGACCCGGATCTCCTCCGGCACTTTGACCACGGGCTCCATGGTCACAAGGGCATCCCTGACATCCTCCAGGGTGGTGATCTTCATGTTGGGGCAGATCATGTCCTCGGACAGGGGGATGAATGTCTTTGCCGGGTTCTCTTTCCTCATCCGATAAAGGACACCCTGCTCGGTGCCGACGATGATCACCTTCGCATCTGTGTCCCGGGCGAAGGTGTACATTCCGGACGTACTGGTGATGTGATCGGCCAGGGCGAGGACCTCGGGACGGCATTCCGGGTGGGCCGCGAACACGGCGTCGGGATGGGCCCTCTTCACCTCCAGGACATCCTGGGCCGTGTACTGATGATGGATCGGGCAGTATCCGTCCCACCAGACGACCTCGCGGTCCACCTGGTCCGCCACGTACTTGGCGAGATTCTGGTCCGGGATCATGATCGCCGGTTCGACGTCAGCAGGGAGGGACATGACGACGTTAACCGCATTTCCCGACGTGCAGCATACGTCGCTCACCGCCTTGACCGCCGCAGAGGTGTTCACGTACGCCACCACAGCGCCCCCCGGATATCTTTCCCGCATCTCCCTGACCCCGTCGGGAGTGATCATGTCCGCCATGGGGCATCCCGCCTCCATGCGGGGGAGCAGTATCGTCTTCTCCGGCGACAGGATCGAAGCGGACTCGGCCATGAAGTGGACGCCGCAGAAGACGATGACGTCGGCATCGGCCTCGGCGGCGATCTGCGACAGACCGAGGGAGTCACCGGTGTGATCGGCGATCTCCTGGATCTCGTCCCTCTGATAGTTGTGGGCAAGCATGACGGCCCGCCGCTCCAGCAGCAGCTGTCTGATCTCCCTCTTGAGGCTCTCCATGGCCATTGCCGTACCCCCTGGATTCGTTGACAGGGTTCTGTAAATAACATATAAAACCAAATATTTCCAAGTGTTAACAGGAAAAACAGCTATACTATGATGGCATCTATCTACATTCTATCAGAGTGGAGGAGTGTGTAGCGGTGCTTGGCATCGGAATGCAGGAAATTCTGATCATCCTCGTTGTCGCCCTGATCGTCATCGGGCCCAAGAGGCTTCCCGACCTGGCCAAGACCCTGGGCAGGGGTTTTGCCGAGTTCAAGAAGGCGGCTGACGATCTGGAGCAGACCGTGCGCAAGGACCTGGAGTTCGAGCGCCGCAAGGAATTCGCCGAGAAATACCCCGATCTGATACCGGATGAGGAAGGGAAACCGGATGCTGCCGGACCGGGCGGGGAGCCTCCCGTCGAGGAGTCTTCCGGGATGACGGCCGGTCCCGTCGCGGCGGAACAGCCCTCCCCGCTGTCCTATTCCCCCGACGAGATCGAGGGGGGAGATTACGAAGACGAAGGCAAGGATGTCTGACGAGAGGCTTCCCTTCACCGCCCATCTCGAGGAGCTTCGGCGGCGGCTGATCATCTGCTTCATCGCCGTACTGATCGGCTTTTTGGCGTGCTATGCCTTCAAGGAGAGGATATACGACTTTCTGGCTATCCCCATCTACGCATCGCTCCCGGAAAATTCCACGATGATCTTCACCCGGGTGCCGGAGGCCTTCTTCACCCTCCTCAAGGTGTCCTTCCTGGCCGGCTTCTTTCTCGCCCTGCCGGTTATCTTCTATCAAACCTGGGCATTCATCGCACCCGGACTGTATAAAAAGGAGAAGATGCTCGTGGCGCCTTTCGTCATCTTCTCGACCCTGTTTTTCGTAACCGGCTCAGGTTTCGGCTATTTTGTTGTTTTTCCCTACGGATTTGAATTTCTCATGGGTTTCGGAGGAGACAAACTCAAGGCCATGCCCTCCATGGGTGAATACCTTTCCTTTGCCAGCAAACTCCTGATCGCCTTCGGCCTGGTGTTCGAGCTCCCTCTGATCACCTATTTTCTTTCCAAAGCCGGGTTGATCACCCATCACACACTGGCAAAGAACCGCCGTTACTTTATCGTTCTCGCCTTTATCGCCTCTGCTGCCCTGACGCCGCCTGACGTGATCACTCAGCTGCTCATGGCCGGCCCCCTGATCATCCTCCTCGAGATCAGCATCCTGGTGGCGAGGGTCTTCGGAAGAAAGCCTCTGACGGACGGGGAAGGAGATCTGCTGGATGAAGAAGAACTTCGGCACCCTGCTGGTTGAGAGCGGCCTGATCACCGAAAAGGTGCTCAGTGAGGCTCTGCAGCGTCAGATCATTTTCGGTGGGCGCCTGGGGACCAATCTGATCGAGATGGGTGCCGTGTCCGAGGAGTCGATCCTCAAGATCCTCTCGTCCCAGCACAAAGTCCCCTACGCAATGGCCGAACATTTCGACAACATCCCGAAGGAGACCCTGAACGCGATCCCCAAGGACCTCCTGGAAAAATACCGGATCATACCCATCAAGGCGGAGAAGCACCGCATCACCCTGGCGATGGAGGACCCTACCCGTCTCGATGTCATCGACGAGGTCAGCTTTCGCACCGACAGGGTCATCAAACCGGTTGTGGCCAGCGAGCTGAGGATCACCCATTCCCTCGAGCGTCTCTATGACATAAGGCGGGCGGCACGATACATCCAATCCCGGTCCCTGGCTCCCCCTTCCGAACCCGCCCCTCCTGTCGAGGAGCTTGTCGAATTGAGCGAGGAGCACCTGATCCCCGCCGGCGCGCAGGAGCTGCCGGAAGTGGCGCCGGAGATCCTGGACCCTCTGGATGTATCGGACATCAACGAATCGTTCTGGTCTGTCGGCAGCCGGGACGACGTGGCCCACACGGTCATAACAGCCGGCCTGCGGGTTATGGACGACGTCTTTATGCTCATGCTGAAGGGAAATTCAGCCCTGGGCTGGATGGCGGGGGGCAATATCGCACCGCCGGTGGAATTCGGCATCTGGACGATGGATATAACCTCCGAAACGGTACTGGAATCCATCCGGCAGTCAAGATCCATAGAACGCCTGGACGGCAAGAAGGCATTCGAATCCGATCCCTGGCTGAGCGATCTTTCCTGGGACGTCCCCCAGGAAGTCGTCATCTGCCCCCTGGTCCTTAGAAAACACACCGTTTCGGCCATTATCGGCTTCTCCTGGCAGCGACGCCTCGAGGATGACGAGATCGAATTTCTGGTCCGGGTGATGAGAAAGGCCTCGGTGGCCTTCGAGATCCTCATTCTCAAGAGCCGGATACTGATGCTGTAACGGAGAATCCAAGACCCAAAAACCAATAATATGGAGTTTACTTTCCTCTGATTCAGGTGATCTTTTGAAACCTGTGATGTCCTTATGTCTCATTTTGGACTTTGGACTTTGGACTTTGGATTATATAATACCAGCTAGACCGCCTGCCCCTGTATCCTCTGAACTGCGGGGCGGCTGCCGGTAACAGAATTGCTCTCCGAGCCGCCAGCCTAAGGAACGCCGCAGCGTGCTATGGCAACCGGCCGACAGGGTCGCCTGGAAACGGGCGGGCCTCCCGTTTTGGAAAGGAGAGGTCGATGGTCGACCGGGCTCGCCAAAAACGGGCCCGGTTTCTTTCGCGGGGAACGCAAAGCGGCATGCTGGACCCTGGGAACTGGACCGTAAAGTTATACGATTTGCCCTTTCTCAGATAAAGACGCAAACCCGAGGAGAGAGAGCGATCCCTCCTTTGGGCCCGGTGCTGACCTCCGGGAGTTCACTTGGCGCCTCGGAGCTTCGCGGCCGCCTCGGTATAAACGCGGTGCACTGAGAGGGGCATTTTCACCAAAATTCGGAATACGGGGAGTCGAATCCTTAATGCCGGGCAATATCCTCACAGACAGCAAGGGCAGGCCGGTCCGTTACATCAGGGTCTCGGTGACTGACCGCTGCAATCTCAGGTGCCGATATTGCGCCCCCTCGGCCGAGTTCGTCTCCCTGCTCCACAGTCAGGTCCTCTCCTATGAGGAGATCGAGAGGGTCGCCGCCATCCTGGCCCCTTTCGGCGTCACCAGTGTTCGACTGACGGGAGGAGAGCCCCTTGTCCGCAAGCACATCGACCGGCTCATCGGTTCCCTTGCCCGCACTTCCGGCATCGAAGACCTGAGCCTGACGACCAACGGCATTCTGCTGGCCGAACATGCCCGCGCCCTGAAGGAGGCCGGTCTTCTGAGGGTAAACGTAAGCCTGGATTCGCTCAAGCCTGACCGGTTCCGGTGGATCACCAACTCCCCGGACAAAAGGAGGAAAGAAAACCTCGGCTCCGTCCTGGAAGGACTGGAGGAGGCACAGAGGGTGGGCCTTGCACCGGTAAAAGTCAACGTGGTCCTCATGAGGGGACTCAACGACGATGAGGTTGGGGACTTTGTCGATCTCACGCGGGAGGGTAACCTCGAGGTCCGTTTCATCGAGTTCATGCCCATGGGCCCGAACGGATTCTGGAATCGGGACAGGGTGGTCCCGGCCGATGAGGTTATCGGCCGCATCATGAAATCCCATCCAGGGTTGGAACACGTCGGGAAAAGCAAGGGCTCCGGGCCGGCCGTCCTCCACCGCATACCCGGCCACAGGGGCTCGATCGGGTTCATCACCCCCGTCTCCTCCCATTTCTGTGCCCACTGCAACCGCGTTCGTTTGACGGCTGACGGTAAGCTGAGGACCTGCCTGTTCTCGGACACCGAGACAGATCTGCTCCCCCTCATCCGCGGTGGGGCATCGGATGAACAGATCCTGGGGACGATCAGGCAGGCCCTCCTGCAGAAACCCGACGGCCATAGGATCTCCGCCAGAGGCGCTCTGGCTGCCTGCGCCAGGACCATGTCGCATATTGGCGGCTGATTCCAGTCCGGAGGCCTGAGGGAAAAGGGTTAACGGTTGGGAAATCGCAATGATTAGTGATTCGTGATTTGTGATCCGTGATTCGAAGAGACTAGTTCATCGCTCCCTCTGGACGCTGGCCTCTGGACTCGTTTCTCCGCCCGTCAGGCCATCCCCATCCGCCTGAGAAGCCTGAGGAGTCTGCCTGGAGCCAACCCGATCGCCCCCTCCGGACACATTTCCTGGCAGCAGAAGCAGTTGATACAGAGCTCCTCGTCCACCGAAACTCTCCCCCTTCCGCCGAAGGCGACGGCATCCACAGGGCAGATCTCCACGCAGGTCCCGCAGGAGGTGCACCTCTCCCGATCAGGAACGGGAAAGGTGGACAGGGAATGCCTCAGGGAGCCGCTCAGCCAGGCGGGAAGGGTGAAGTCCACCTTCTTGATCGAGGCGGGAAGCCTGAACCCCTTTGTCGGGAACACTCCGGACGGCGGGCCGATCACCTCCAATCGATCCGGATCCGCCTCCGCCATGCCCCTGGCCCGAGCGCGGTGGATGAGAGAGAAACGATCGGGTCCCACACCGAGGAGGGAGGCGATCACCCGGTCCAGGCCCAGGGCCGAGGGGGAGGCACCCAGAAGTCCCAGCGGACGAGGGTGACCCGAACCGGGTCCGTTTCCCTCCATGGCCCACACACCGTCCAGGATGTTCAGGTCAGGCGCAATGGCCCGGTAGATGTCCAGGAGCAGATCTGCCATCCTCAGGTCGCTGCCCGTGGTCAGATGCCACCCGGGTTTTGCGGCGCCGACGACCAACCCGAAGAGGTTTTTAACAGCCAGGGTCAGGGTCATCTGACCGTGGGTCTTGAGCTTAGGGAGGTTGATGATGACGTCGAAATCGAGTGCCTCGGCTGCCACCTCCAGGGAACGGTAGACACCTCCCTCCGGCACGGAAATCGCCCGGGGCGTCTGGAAGGGGACCACCCCCACGCCCATCTCCTCAGCTACTGCCGCCACCCCCGATCTTTTCATCACGGATTCGAGGGAGCCGAGACCGGGACTGTCCCCGAGGAAGACCCGGCCGCCGGCCTCCCTGATCTCCGCTGCCACCGCCCGAAGGATCTCCGGATGGGTGGTCACTGCCGCCTCGGGCGGCTTACCCATCAGCAGGTTGGGCTTGAGGAGGACCCGCTGGCCGGGCGACACGCAGGAGGCCATTCCCCCGAGAGGGGCGAGAAGGTCCCTTATGCTGCTTCTGACCTCAGCAGGATCGTAGGATCGGCAGTGAGCGAGCGAAACCGGAATGCGTGATGTCTCCGCCATGAATCCTCCTGATTCCCGGCTCCGGCGACGGGGGGCGCCGGC
The DNA here is from genome assembly GCA_020350725.1 of bacterium. Lineage (GTDB taxonomy): Bacteria > BMS3Abin14 > BMS3Abin14 > BMS3Abin14 > BMS3Abin14. The sequence continues at coordinate 177,221 of CP070719.1, read as the reverse complement.
GGCCGGGCAGGTCAGGATCATCGGCAGGGTACCCGGATGTATCGAAAGAGGGCCCTGCCATTCCCATTACCATACACCAAATCGACAGTCCCTGAACGTCGATCTTGTCGACGGGGGATGACCGGCCGCAGCAGATCACCGGGGAGACGGATGAGAGGGGAAGTCGTCACAGATCTGCGGGAAACGGGAATCGGGCGGGGTGGAGGGGGCGGAGTCGGCATTCGGTTCATCGACGTCGATCGTGAGGTTCAGGGTCGGATCGACCGTTTCGTCAAGTCAGCTCTGGATCGGACCCACCGCAGGGAGACCGGGAGCTCCGGACAGCTCCAGCTGAACCCACCTCCGGCCCCGGAAGGGGACTCCTCCCCGCTCACCGGGTCGGTCCCTTGGCCTTGCCCCCAACAGCCCGAGGGTTACAGGATCTCCAGCACCCGGTCGAACCTGGTCAGGTTTCGAACTTCACCGTCCGGGGTGACCGCCACGACATCCTCGATCCTCATCCCTCCCACCCTTCGATCGTAGAGGCCGGGCTCGACGGTGATCACGTCGCCCGGCATGAGGATGTCCTTGCTCTCCGAGACCGTGGGCGGCTCGTGCACGTCGAGGCCGAGGCCGTGTCCGGTCCCGTGAAGGAAACCCCTCCGGGGCAGAGGCTCCCCTTTGGAGGGGACGCCGAACCCCCGCCGGCTGAAGACCTCGCAGACCGCCCGGTGGACGTCGGCGAGGGCAACGCCGGGTTTGAGCCTGTCCAGGGCTGCGTCCTGAGCCTCAATGACGGCCTCGTGCATCCTCCTGACGGCCGAAGACGGCCTGCCCAAAACAAATGTGCGGCTCATGTCCGAATGATACCGGCTGGACCTGTCCCTGGGGAACAGGTCCACAACGATGGGGACATTCCTCACCAGGCCCCCGGCTCCCCGCCAGTGCGGATCAGCGCCGCCCTGCCCTGGTGCAACGATGGAATCGGTCGTTTCCATGCCCCTTTCCAGGAGGAACACCTCGACGAGGGAACGGAGGATCTCCGCGGTCAGGGGGCGTCCGTCGTACTGGAGGACGCCGCCGCTTGCCCGGCATCCGGCAAGGGTGGCCCGGATGTACTCCATGGCGTCCTCGGTTACCCTCTGAACCTTCTCGATGGCTGCGATCTCCTGCAAGCTCTTCGCGCGCCTTCTGTCCCGGACCCCCTTTTCGTCAACGTCGATGTTGAACCCCGCCTGCTCCACCGCCCGCGCCAGTCCGACGGGAAGAGAGGGCAGCACCCGGATATCCGGGCCGGCCTCAGAGAGGAGAAAGTGAGTTACCGCCCCGTAGAGCACGCCGTTCCCCCTGTGGAACCGGGACAGGGGCAGGACGCGAAGCCCTTTCGTCTCCCTTTTCGCCCTGTTGAACTCAAGGTCCGGGACGACGATCGCAGTCATCGCCCCGGTCTGGAGCACGGCAAAGGGATCGGGGCACAGAAATCCGGTCAGGTAGTACTGATCGGCGTCGCGGTAGCTGTCGGCGAAGTGGAAAAGGGGCGACCGGGGGGCATCCATGACCCGATTGTAACCCACCTCCGCAGCCCGGGAAAAGGGGAAAGGTCAGGAGAACGGGTAGGGATCAGGAATCGGAAATCCCGCGCTCGAGCCTGGTGAGTGGCGACGGCAACTTACCCCGGGGCCCCGGCGCGCCCTCTGAGGCGTCGGCTCTTAATACCTCGCTGGATCGCTGAAGTAGTCCATGGCCAGACAGCCGTCCCGGATGACCGCCGAATGGGGTTCCCCCTCGGGCATAACGTAGCTGTCCCCCTTTCTGTAGACCTTTGTCTCGCCGCCTATGGTCAGCTCTATGGATCCGTCGATGACGATCCCCCACTGGAAGCAGTGGTGGTGCTCGGGCAGGACCGTGCCGGGGGCGATCTCGAAGAAGACGACAAGGCCCGCGGGCCCGCCCACTTTCCATCCGCGGATGCCCTCCACGGGGACGTTGATCTCTGGGTTGTTCTTGATTTCAGCGGGAAGTTTCATGGGACGCCTCCTGACAGTTCCCCGGTCAAGATCCAAATTTCAAGAGAACTTCCTGAACAACCTGCTCATTTTATGCGGGCTGACCGGAACGTCTGGAATCGGGATTTCACGATCCGCACCGGTCCCGGAATGTGACCTCCTCAAGCGGCTTCTTCTTCGGTGAGGGCCGGTCGTCGGAATACCCCGCGGCGATCAGCGAGATGAGGGTGTAGCCCTTCGGGACGCCAAGCAGCCTCCTCACCTCCTCGCCATAATCCTTCTTGTGGCCGGCCACCCAGCAGGTGCCCAGGCCGTGGACAGTGGCCGCCATGATGATGTTCATGGTTGCGGCGCAACCGTCCTCCATGAAATATTTCTCATCAGCCCTGACGAAGACCGCAAAACACACCGGAGCATCGGCTATGAAACGGCCGTACTCGGCCAGGCGTGCGATGTCACGGCGAACCGCTTCATCCGTTACCGCACCCAGAAGCCATGGCTGAACGTTGCGTGCCGTCGGAGCCAATCTACCGCAGTCCAGGATATCACGGATGACGTCCTCAGCCGGGACATCGGATCGATATGTCCGGTGACTTCTGCGCTTCTTGATCCACTGCGTGCCACTCATGTGATGCATATGAACCTCCCGTGTTCAGTTCGGACAGTACTCTCTTATCACAGGACGTCTCCTTCTGTCTTCTGTCTCCCGTCTCCCGCATTCCGCATTCCGCATCCACACTGCTCTTGAGCAGAACCCCCGGTAATGTTATCCTAGCATTCATTTTCCCGACAAGGAGGCCATCAAGTGCCCGACATTCTTCCCTTTTCCGGAATCCGATACAATCCGCTGGTCGTCCACGACATGGTCCGTGTGGTCGCCCCTCCCTACGACGTTATCGATCCGGAACAGCACCAGGAACTTCTCGACGCCGACCCGTACAACTGCGTCAGGCTGATTTTGGGCTCCTCCCCCGGACGACCGGGAGATTATCAGCGGGAGGCCGACCGCATGGCACAATGGCTCTCCGAGGGCATCCTGATCCGGGACCCGGCCCCCCGGTTCTACCTTATCGAGGACGCCTTCCAGCTCGCCGGAGAGCCCTCACCCCGCAGGCGGTGGGGCATTATCGGAAGGGTCAGGCTGGAATCCCTCGACTCCGGCAGGATCCATCCTCACGAGAGGACCCACAGCGGACCCAAGGAGGACAGGCTCAGGCTGATGAAGGCCTTCAGGGGTAACCTCAGCCAGGTTTTTGCCCTCTTTGACGGCGACTCAGCGGGGATCAAGGCGGCCCTGGGCGGCGTGTTCGACTCCCCGCCCGCCCTGGACATCACCGACCGGGAGGGGATCGGAAGGCGCATGTGGGTCATCGACGACAGCGGGCTCGTCGATTCCATCTCGGAGCAGCTCAGCCGCAGAAACCTCTATATTGCGGACGGTCACCACCGGTATGAGACGGCCCTGGCCTACTCCCAGGAGATGGCCCTGGCCGACCGGGAGGCCGGACCGGACATGGGCTACCGGTTCGTGGCCATGGCTCTGGTAGGCCTCGAGGATCCAGGCCTGGCCATACTGCCGACGCACCGCCTGCTGCACAGCCTGGATGGGTTCGATTTTTCCCGTCTCACCGGCTGCCTCGCAGAATCCTTCGCCCTGGACGACGTGGAGCCGGAAGATGGGGAATCCATCAGGGCCGGTTCGGCCCCGGATGACGGGATTGGGAGGGGGTTTATCCTCTACGATCCCTCTAAAGACCGACTGGTCAGGGCCACCCTGCGTGAGGATGTGGACCTCGCGGCCAGGATGCCCGACCTGCCTCAGCCTGTCAGGGAACTGGATGTGACCCTCGCTGAGAGAATGGTGATGATGGACTGCCTGGGAATGACCCCGGAACAGATCTCCCATCAGGAAAACCTCGAATACTTCAAGGACGTTCGAAAGGCCATGGAGAAAGCGCGCTCACAGGGACAGGTTCTCATTATCATGCGCCCCACGGGCATCTCGGACCTCATCGCGGTCACCGGAGCCAGGGAGAGAATGCCCCAGAAATCGACCTTCTTCTTCCCGAAGATGCTCTCGGGAGTGGTCTTCTACCCCCACGATCCATGACGGCGAGCTTGAAAAAGTCCATTATCCGGATCATGATACGCGGATGGGAGTCGTAGTCGGGCTCAGGAGACACGCACCACCGGCATTTTGTCCCAAGTGTGAGGGAGATGCTTTCTCCGAGCGCTCACGGTCTGAAACAATCCCCGACAGTGATTTCCTGAGAGGTTAGCGAATGGAGCTTTTCGACGTAAGCCAACTGCCTCTCCCGGGCAGCCAGCCCTGCGTGTGGGCCATCGGCGGGGGGAAGGGTGGGGTGGGAAAATCCATCATCACCGCCAACCTGGCCATACGCCTCGCGCAGATGGGAAAGTCCTGCGTTGCAATGGATGTGGACCTCGGCGGAGCCAATCTGCACACGGTTATCGGGATGCCCTCTCCCGACTACACTCTGACGGATTTTCTTAAGAAGAAGGTAAGTTCCCTGAGAGACATCATGGTAAACACGCCGGTGAGCAACCTCTGGCTCATCAGCGGCTCGAGGGCCCTGCTGGAGATGGCCAACCCGAAATACACCCAGAAGGAGAAGATCATCCGCCAGCTTTTCTCCCTTGACGTCGACTATATTCTTCTTGACCTGGGCGCCGGCACCGCCTTTAACATCCTCGACTTTTTCCTGGTGGCAAACGAGGGGATCCTGGTTATCCTCCCCGAGCCTACGTCGGTGGAGAACGCCTACCATTTCATCAAGGCCGCATTCTATCGCAAGCTCAAGAAGGCCACGAAAAAAACGGGCGTCGCAGAGGCCGTGGACAAGGCCATGGAGGAGAAGATCGCCAGGGGCATCCAGTCTCCGCGGACCCTCATCAAGAACGTCATGGATATCAACTACCAGGCCGGCCTGGCGCTCAAAGACCAGGCCGATCGTTTCAGACCCAATATCATCATCAACCAGACCACCAAGGTGATCGATCAGGATCTGGGAAAGGACATTTCCACCGCCTGCAGGGACTATTTCGGAATCGAGGTCCGGGCCCTGGGCAATATCGACGAAGATGATCACGTTCGCAAGGCTATCCGGATGAAGACCCCGATCCTCGAAGCCTATCCTGCCAGCCCCTTTGCCCGCTCCATCTACAATATCGTTGATCGGTTACTCTTCAGCAAGGAAGCGAGCTATGACAAACGTACCCAAGCCTGAGGACTATATCCTTCTCGGCATCGAACCGGACACCACCGCCGAAGATGCCGAGAAAGCATACCAGCGGATGAAAGGCCTCTACTCGGAAGGTTCCCTGGCCACCTACTCCCTCATGAACGAGGATGAACGACGGGAGATCCTCACCAGGATCGAGAGGGCCTACCTCCGGATCTCGAAAGTCCTTTCCCGGCGGCCTCCCGATCCGGACTCGGATGACGCCCACATCTTCGATCTGACAGTATCCCAGGATACAACCGGGATCCCTGAAAGACACATCGGTCCCTTTCTCAGGCGCTGCAGGGAGGATCTGGGCATGACACTGAAGGAGGTGGCCAAGAGGACCCGCATCCGGACCACTCACCTCGAGAGCATCGAGGAAGAGAGATACAGTCAGCTTCCCGCGCCCGTCTATCTCAGGGGATTTCTCATGGAATTCGCCAGGGCCCTGGAGATAGAGGATGCCGAGGAGCTGGCCACACGTTATATTGCCCTGATGCAGGGAGATGTGCCGGAGCCATGAGGCTGTTCGGTTTAATACTGCTCCTGCTCATCCCCCGAAACACATGGGGCTATCTTCCCGCGGCGCCCGAGCTCATGGACAGGATGTACTCGTCTCACTGGACCAGGGCAAACCCGGTGGAGATAGACATCCGCCTGGAGGATCCCGGGGGGGATATGGGGGAGGACATGACGGTTCTCTTTCCCCCTGCGGACGTGACCGCAGACGATGTCGACGGTTTCCTGCCCGGCGCGCCATCGACCAATCTGCTCCTGGCCCTCTCCACCGGTCCCTCTGCCGCGGAGAGGATCTTCCCCTCCCTGTTTCAGGCCGACACACCAGTGGATCTCTCGAGGGTGGACAGGACCGTCTGTTATCTCATCGACGGCAGGAACGTCAGGCTCTGGCTCCGGAAGGAGGATTACCTGCCCATGCGCCTGGATGTCCTGGAGGGGAACGGAGTCTGGACAGCATCCCGGTTCCTGGAATATGTTCCCGTCTCGGGCCAGCTCGTTTACCCCTCATCCACCGAGGTCTATCGCGGCGCCGAACTCCTTTTCCTTGAACGGCTGGTCCTGCCCCCCGACAGGGCGCATCCATGAGCGGAACGATCGCCAGGGTTGCCGTTCCCCGTCCCATCGATGACACCTTTCACTATCTGATCCCGGATCGGCTCCTGCGGCAGATCGTCCCGGGCAGCGTCGTCCTGGTCCCCCTCGCGGCCAGTACGGTCACGGGGGTCGTCACCGACATTGTGGATCAGTCACCGGTGCAGGCGAAGAGCATCAAGGCCCTTGCCGAAATGGATCCCCTGAAGGAGGTGGATCTCGAACTGGCCCGCTGGGTGGCGTCCTATTATCACTCACCTCTCGGCCTGATCATGAGATTGCTGCTCCCGCCTCCCGTCCGCTCCGGCACGACGAGATTTCGTTTGACGGACGGCGGCCGCGCCGCCCTCGAGGAGGGAGGCGCTCCCCACGGGGATCTTCTCCGGTCCCTGGCCAAGGGACCGAGGACGGTCTCTTACCTCGAAAAGCGCCATGACCGGAGACTGATTGACGAGGCTCAGGAATCAGGCCTCATCGAGGCCTGTTTTCCCGTTTCGCCCCCTCCCGGTGCCGGCGTTACCGGCCCGGCCTACAGTCGGGATGAACAACCGGTCAGTGACCTTACCGAGCACCAGGACCGAGCCCTGCAGGCCATAGAGGGTCATATCGAGTCGGGGGGGTTCTCCGTGAGCCTGATCGATGGTGTGGCGGGTTCCGGAAAGACGGAGATCTATATGCGTGCCGCCCGATCGGTCCTGGACAGGGGACGGGGAGTCCTCATCCTGGTACCCGAGATCGCCCTGACGCCCCTTCTCACCTCCCGTATCAGCCGCATCGCCCCCGGAGGAACGGCCATTCTCCACAGCTCTCTGCCGCCGGCAGCCAGAAAAGACGCATGGGACGCCCTTGCCTCAGGCAGGGCAAAACTGGCCGTGGGAGTGAGATCCGCCGTCTTCGCACCCGTCACCGACCTGGGCCTGATCATCGTGGATGAGGAGCACGACCCGTCATACCGTCAGGAGGAGTCGCCGAGCTACAACGCCAGGGATGTCGCTGTCAAGAGGGGTCAACTGGAAGGGATACCGGTTCTCCTCGGCTCAGCCACCCCTTCCCTGGAATCGTTCTGGAACACCGAGACGGGACGTTACAGCCTTGTCCTCCTTCCTGAACGGGCCACCCCTTCACCACCGCCCGAGATCGAAGTGGTGAACATGGCGGACCCCGGGCAGAGAAGACCCGACGATCCCTTCCTCTCCGTTCGTCTCCTCGAAGAACTGGGCAGGACCGTCGATCGCGGGGAGCAATCGATCCTGTTTCTCAATCGACGAGGTTTCGCCCCGTTTCTTCTGTGTTCCGAATGCAACAACACCCTGAGTTGCCCTAACTGCAGCGTGACCCTCACCTACCATCAGGACAGAGGGATGCTGTGCCATTATTGCGGACACCTTCAGAGACCGCCTGACCTGTGTCCCTCGTGCGGCGGGCGCAGGATCGCTCCCGTGGGAACGGGGACCCAGCGCCTGGAGGATGTCCTGGGTTCCCTTCTGCCGGGGGTGAACATCGAACGGCTGGACGGCGACGTGATGGAAAAACGCGGCGCCCTGGAGACCATCTACGGCAGGATGGACAGGGGGGAGATACAGATCCTCGTCGGCACCCAGATCCTCGCCAAGGGCCACGACTTTCCCGGCGTGACTCTGGTGGGGATCATCAATGCGGAGCAGGCTCTGGATCTTCCGGACTTCCGGTCGGCTGAAAGGGTCTTTCAGCTCATCACCCAGGTGGCCGGCAGGGCGGGGAGGGGATCCAAGAGGGGAAAAGTTCTGGTCCAATCCTATTCCCCGGACCATTACGCCGTGTCGGCCGCCCTGACCGGGGATTATGCCGCCTTCTACCGGGCCGAGACCGAGTTCCGAAGGACCCTCGGGTATCCACCCTTCGGCAGGCTCGGCAGGGTCATCGTGGACGGCGTCTCCCAGGAAAGGGTGCAGGAAGCCTGCGCCGCCATCGCCCGTGAGGCGTCCCTGTCCCATGGAGCCCGTGTTCTGGGGCCCGCTCCGGCGCCCCTGCCCCGGATCCGGAACAGGCACCGATGGCATATCCTTTTCCTGGCGGAGAGCCGGAACCGGCTGAACAAAGCCTTCCTCGCCGCCCGGTCACAGAGGGCCCCGGGGATCAGGATCCACATCAGGGTGGACCCGTATAACCTGATGTGAACAGGGGGCGATGGTTTGAGGGTAGAGCATTAGAGATTAGAGCATTGGAGCATTAGAGATTGGAGCATTGGAGGATAGGGGTCAGAAACAGGCGATTGGTTCGCCGCTTACCGACAACAATCTAATTTCTTATACTCTGATCTCCAATGCTCCAGTTTCGCCTGCCCTCTTCGCATTGACTTGAATTCTCCCTGCGTTATGATATTTCTGTGGGGGAGAATCTCCCTCATTCGTTTTATTAAATGACTTCCAGGAGATATTATGCCCGTCCTGCCCATCCTGACCTATCCGGATCCCATCCTGCGGCTGAAGTGCGAAGAGGCCGTTCCGGGGACGGACGATGTCTGCAGGCTGGCCGAGGACATGGTCGAGACCATGTATGCCGCCCCCGGTATCGGCCTTGCCGCGCCCCAGGTCGGCCGAAACATCAGGATGCTGGTCATCGACATCACCGGTCCGGTGGGAGCCCCCGAGCCCCACGTCCTCCTGAATCCGGTTATTCAGGAGAAATCTGAATCAACCTCTTTCGAAGAGGGCTGCCTCAGTGTACCCGAGCTGAACGTGGAGATCGACAGGGCCCGCAAGATCCGTGTCCGCTATCAGGATCTGGATGGCCGCTGGAATGACCTGTCGGCAGAGGACCTTTTCGCGGTGGCTGTCCAGCACGAGATGGACCATCTCGAGGGCCGGCTCATTCTGGATTATGCTTCACCCGTCCGCCGCGATCTGTACCGGAGGAAGATCAGAAAGCAGAGGGCTCAAGGGGTCTGATGCGGATCGTTTTCATGGGCAGTCCGGCCCTGGCCATCCCTTCCCTCGAGGCGTCCCGTGAGTCCGGTCAGTTGGTTGGCGTGATCTCCCAGCCCCCGCGCAGAAAGGGACGCGGGCTCAAGGTCGAGCCGTCCCCCGTATCCGCGTGGGCGGAAGGGGAAGGGATACCGGTCCACACACCCGAGAGCATCCGCACGCCGGAGTTCATGGGTCTGCTGAGATCCATGGACCCCGATGTCGTGGTGGTCGTCGCCTTCGGCAAAATACTTCCGCCTTCGATCCTGGCAGCACCTCCCATGGGGTGCGTCAACGTCCATGCCTCCTTACTTCCCGAACTCAGGGGTGCAGCTCCGATTCAGTGGGCTATCGCCAGGGGGTACGAAACCACGGGGGTGACCCTCATGCAGATGGATGAGGGGATGGACACAGGTCCCATTCTCCTCCAGAGCGAGACCTCGATCCGGCAGGATGAGACCTCCCCGGAACTGGGGCTGCGTCTGGCGCAGGCTGGGGGAGACATCCTGTTGGAAGGTCTTCCGGCCATGGCACGCGGAGAACTCCATCCTGTGGATCAGGATCACTCTCTTGCCACCTATGCCCCCCTGATCAAAAAGGAGGACGGGCTCATCGACTGGTCCCTGTCGGCCGATGAGATCGCAAACCGGATGAGGGCCTTCGTTCCCTGGCCCGGCACCTATACCCATCGGCGGGGCAAAAGGATCGGGATCGTCGCGGCCCGTGTACTGGGCGAGGGTACGGGTCAGGAGCCCGGCCGCGTGGTGGCTGTGGAGAAAGACGGCATCGAGATAGCCTGTGGACGGGGAGTCCTCAGGGTCGAACGTCTGAAACCGGAGGGCAAGGTGGAGATGACCGCCTCGGATTATGCCTCGGGCTACAGGATCGCCGTTGGTGATCGTTTGGGAAAATAGGGAGTCGGCTTTTGGGTGCTGATCATCAGTTTACAGGTCCTTGGGAATCCTGAATGTGAACCCATCTACTTCACCTCAGTTGAATGCCAAGCCGCGAAAAAGGCTTTTCCTCGGGCTGCTCCTGGCCCTGGAGGGGATCATCGCCGTCACCCTGCTTCTCCTGTGGTACGTTCCCTACAGAGGGTTCGAAACCCTGAAACCGGGCCTCTCGGAGGTCATCGGATGGACTTTTCTGGCCCTCCTCCTCTTTTTCAGCCTCGGTGTCATCGTCCTGGTGGCGACGATCATCAGAGGCAGGGAAATGCCGGGGACCAAGAGACTTAGGGGCATCCTTGTCCGCTATTTCTTTCCTCTCATCACAGGCCTCGGCCGCCTTTTTGGAATTCCCAAGGACGATATCCGCCGATCCTTCATCGGAATCAACAACGAACTGGTCCGGTCGGAGTCCCTCAAGTCTCCCCCGAAAAGCGTCCTCATCCTGATGCCCCACTGCGTCCAGAGGGACATCTGCCCCTACCGCATTACGGTGGATGTGCGCAACTGCCGACAGTGCGGGCAGTGCGATTTCTCAGAGCTCACCCAGGTCGCTGAAAGGCTCGGCGTCGATATGACCGTTGCCACCGGCGGCACGCTGGCCAGACGCGTCGTGATCGAGACAAGGCCCGAGCTTATCGTCGGTGTCGCCTGCGAGAGGGATCTCTCCAGCGGGATCGTGGACACCTATCCGATACCCGTCCTCGGAGTGCTCATCGACAGACCCGAGGGCCCGTGTCTGAACACCCAGGTCAACGTCGGCCTGATCAAGGAGGCCCTTGAGCATTTCCTCCCTAAGGAGGTCCATGCTGAAAAAGAGAGAGCCGGGCAGACGGCGGCATCCTGACCGGGCCAGAACGGCTGCCTGGCGCATTCTGTCGGACTGGGAACGCAGGAAGGGGCCCCTGGAGGGCCTCCGGGACAGGGCCCTTTCGGAGTCGTCCTACTCTCATCTCGACAGAGCTCTGATCATGGAACTCACCCAGGGCGTTCCCAGACACCGGCTCATCATCGATCACTGGATCCTGAACCTGCTGGACCGCCCCGGCCGGGACCTGCCCATCCCGGTCCTCACGGCACTCCGCCTGGGAATCTATCAACTCCTGTTCCTCCACAAGATCCCTGCCCACGCCGCGGTGGGCGCAACGGTGAATCTAGTCAAGCGCTCAGAGTTCGAGGGCTTCGCCCCCCTCGTCAATGCGGTTCTCCGGAGGGCTGCCTCCACCTCTCTGCCCCCGGTCCCGGAAGCGGGGGAAGATCCGCTGCACCACCTGGAGGTGGTGACCTCCTCTCCCGGATGGCTGGTTGACAGGCTGGTCAAATTCCGGGGTCTGGCCGAGGCCAGGCTGATCCTCCAGGCCCTCAACCGGCCGGGACCCCTCACCATGAGGGCCAACACGCTGAGGATCGACCGCGAATCCCTTCTGGACAAGCTGGACAGTCTGGGCGTTTCCGCAAGAGCCGGACGGCTCTCTCCCGATGCCGTCATTCTGGGATCCGGAACGGCACCGGCTGCCATCCCTCCTTTCCAGAATGGTCTGTGCACCGTCCAGGACGAAGGAGCCCAGTTGATTGCCCCTCTTCTGGGACCGGAGCCCGGTGAGAGGTTGCTCGACGCATGCGCCGCTCCGGGGGGGAAGGCGGGTCACCTGGCCCAACTGGTCGGGGACGACGCCCTGATCCTCGCTGTTGATCACAGCCGCACCCGGGTGCGCATGATGACACGATCCCTTGCCCGGCTTCGCGTCACATGTGTCCGGGCGGTGGTGGCCGACGCCCGGAACCTGCCGATCCTCTCCACGGCCCCGGTGAACGGCGTCCTGGTTGACGCACCGTGTTCGGGCACGGGAGTCCTCCGTCGCCATCCGGAGGGGAAGTGGAGAAAGGATGCGGCCGGCGTGGTCTCGCTGATCCAGATCCAGGAGGACCTCATCTCCGCCGCGTCAGCCGTCCTGCCCCGCGGCGGACGGCTGCTCTATACCACCTGTTCCATCCTCAGGGAGGAGAATGAGGACGTCGTGGACCGCACCCTGGCCCGCGGTTCCCACTCTCTGGCGGACCTCCGGAAGGGGACGGATCTCCCCGACGACCTGTTCACCGCCCGGGGCGAAATGCGGACATGGCCTCACCTGCACGATTGCGACGGCTTCTACGCCGCCCTGCTGGTCAAGGAAACATGAAAACCCGGCAGAGCGTTTATGGTAATATCAACTGGTGATTCGGGGTGACTTTGGCCCATTGTGGATCTGAAAACCGACCGGCGGGGATCCATGACCCGGTCCGGTTAACCGGACCGGGTCACGATGGTGCACGTCGACCGATCGTCTCTACCGGCGACCGGAAACTGTGAACGAGAAACCGGATATCGGGTACTTTTCTTACTGTGAATCGCCTGGGTCTCATTGGAAAGATCATCTCCCTCGCGGCAGCGATGGTCCTCGCTACCGCCTTGAGCGCCTGGGTTGTCTTTACTTTTCTGACCCGGGGGGGGGAGGTCACTGTCCCTGACCTCGGCGGCCTCGGTCTGCAGGAGGCCCTCGAGGTGACCAGTCAGCACGCACTGGGTTTGAGGATATCTTCAACCGGTTTCGACCCCGCCGTCCCCCCCGATCACATCATCTCCCAGGATCCCTACCCCGGCGTGCGCACCAGGGTCAATCGGATCGTCAGGGTCGTCGTCAGCAAAGGGACTCCCACCGTGCATGTCCCCAATCTGACCGGCCTCAATCTGAGGCGGGCCGAGCTTCAGATCTCACAGGCGGGTCTCGAGATGGGACATGTGTCCCGGGTCCATCATCCCGACGTGGAGGCGGGGGCGGTCATTGCTCAGAGTCCCAAACCTGATCAGTTCGTGGCCAGGAACGAGAGGATGAATCTCCTGCTCAGCGAGGGAAGCTGGAGCCTGACGTATGTCCTCCCCGACCTCACGGGCTTTCCCGCCGATGACGTTCTGACCACCATCAGGCTGCTCGGTCTCAGAGCGGGACGCCTTCTGGAGGTCGAGTCGGACGAATTGCCTCCGGGCACGGTCGTCGCTCTGCAGCCTGCCCCGGGCAGTCCGGTCACGCAGGGTCAGACGGTCCACCTCACGGTCAGCAAAATTGCCGGAAGGAGGTCGTCCTCCCTTCCGGTTGTTCTCTACAGCTACGAGGCCCCTCCCGGCCTTCTGGACCGCCAGCTGAGGTTGGTTCTTCATGCGGGGCAGGACAGGGAATCGGTCCTGTTCGAGGAGGTCGTGCCCCCCGGGACCTCGCTGATCGTTCCCGTCACCATCCCGGAGCCGGGTGTCTTAAGGGTCTATGTTGACGGTTCCTTTGTCGAGGAGAGGCAAGTGCCTTGAAAAAAATGGTACTTAGTACTAAGTACTTAATACCAGGTACCGACTTTTTTCCGCCAATGGCCGAACGGGCTCCGGCTGACCTGAATATCGTGAGAGGAAGATCGTGACTGTGAAAAAAAAGAAGAACGTCCTTGTCGCTCCTTCCCTGCTGTCGGCCGATTTCGGCAGGCTCTGTGACGAGATCATTGCCGTCAAGGAAGCTGGGGCGGATATCATTCACCTCGATATCATGGACGGACATTTCGTCCCCAACATCACCATCGGGCCGGGGGTCGTTTCCTCCCTCCGCGGCTGCACCGACCTTCCCTTCGATTGTCACCTGATGATCGCGGACCCGGATCGCTTCATAAAGGCGTTCGCAGACGCCGGAGCGGACATGATCAGTGTCCATGTGGAGACTGCCGTCCACCTTCACCGGTCACTGGCCCTTATCCACGAGCAGGGCGTCAAGGCGGGTGCAGTTCTTAATCCGGCCACTCCCATCGAAACTCTCCGTCACGTAGTTGACGACCTGGACTACGTTCTGATCATGAGCGTCAATCCCGGTTTCGGCGGACAGAATTTCATTGCCTCCTCCCTGGAAAAGGTCCGTGACCTGAAGGCCTTTCTCGCCCGGCGGAAGGCGGACATCTTGATCGAGATCGACGGAGGGATAGGGCCCGGCAACGCGGGCGACGCCGTCGAGGCCGGTGCGGACATCCTCGTGGCAGGATCGGCCATCTTCCACAGCGCCGCCTACCGGGATGTCATCGCCGCCATGCGAACAGGGAACGGCGGGAAATAGGGAAATGAGCTTTCTCGACGTCATCTGGCTGCTTTTCATTATCTCGGCCTTCTCACCTCTGATCCAGAGGAGGATCCTCGAATCAAAGAGGATCAACACCATGCGGAGGATCGAGGCTTCCAGGGGTTCCAGGGTGATCGCCCTCATCCACCGTCAGGAGACCCTGAGCCTTTTCGGATTTCCCCTGATGCGATACATCGATATTCAGGATTCGGAGGAGATCATCCGGGCGATCAAAATGACTGATGACTCCATTCCCATCGATATCATCCTTCACACACCCGGAGGACTTGTCCTGGCCGCGGAGCAGGTGGCCCATGCCCTTCTCAATCACCCTTCCAGGGTGACGGTATTCATTCCCCATTACGCCATGTCCGGCGGCGCTCTCGTCGCCATGTCCGCCGACGAGATCGCCATGGACGAGAATGCCGTTCTCGGCCCCGTTGATCCTCAGGTTGGGCAGTTCCCGGCGGCCTCGATCATCCAGGCTGTGGAAAGCAAGCCCATCGACAAAGTCGATGACGAGACCCTCATCCTCGCGGACATCAGCCGGAAGGCGATAAAACAGGTCCGCCGCTGCGTGGAGACGATTCTTGCCGGTAAAATGCCGGCGAACGAAGCCCGCAAACTGGCGCGGAACTTGACCGGCGGCATTTGGACCCACGATTATCCCATCACCCTCGAGGAAGCCCGCGAGATCGGCCTGCCGGTCTCGACCGGCATACCGGAGGATGTATTTCATTTCATGACCCTCTTCCCTCAGCCCGCTGCCCGAAGACCCTCCGTCCAGTATGTCCCCCTGCCCTACAGAGAACCACCGCCCGGCAAGGGGAAGGATTAGCAGCGCCAAGCTCCAAGAGATAAGCGCTAAGAAGTGGAAACTCATAAAAAAAGCCCTGCGTTGACGCAGGGCTTCTATTGAGTCCCCAGTTCTTGGTTCTTAGTTATTAGTTCTCAGCCCCTAGCACTTTGCACTTAGTACTTGGTAGTGCTTTTAAGGCATCCTCGAGAGCATCCCCCGAACCTGGTCCGCCTGGGGCCCGGAGGGAACAAGACGGAGGAAGTCCTCGAAGGCCTCTCTTGCGCCGTCCATATCGTTGAGATCGTAGTACAGGACAATGCCCAGGTTCATGCGGCTCTGGTAGTGATTGGGGTCGACCGCCATCGCTTCCCGGAAACGGGCGATAGCCTCGTCGGACCGCCCGCTTCTTCGGTACATCACGCCCAGATCGGTCAACACGTTCGGGTTGCCCGGCCGGAGGGCAAGGGCCCTCTCATAGGCTTCAATGGATTCCTGATACATGTTGCTGTCGAAATAGGTGTTTCCGAGCTGAACCAGGACACCCACATCGTTGGGATTTCTCTCCAGAAGCCTCTTGAGTTCGTTGATCTTCAGGGTGTTCTCGGCCGCGGGGATCGGAACGGGAGCCTGTGCGGGGACGACGGTCGTCCCTTTCGGACGGGTTCCAAAAAGTTTGGGCCCCAGAAGGCCTACCATGAGGCCGACAAAAAGGGCCGCTATGACGATAACCACCGTGTTCCTGTTTCCCATCGATCTCCTCCCAAAAAAACCTGAATCGAAAAGGGTTCCGGTATCCTCCCAGGCGGGGAGGATCCATTTTGTCCACTATTCTACAGATATTTGCGCAGGTGTTCCTCGATCTCTCCCGCGGAATGGTAACCTACCATTTTCCGCACGAGTCTTCCAGACCGGTCGACGATGTACAGGGTCGGGATGGTCGAGACCCCGCCGAAGGCGGCCGATATTTTTCGGTTCCCCAGAAGGACCTTGTATGGGATCCGGTTCTCGTGGACAAAGGGACCGAGAACCGCAAGGCCCTCGCTGTCCAACGACACTCCCAGGATCACCAGACCCTTTTCGGAGTAGCGTCTGTGCAGATCGGAGAGGACGGGGATCATCTCCTGGCACGGTGGACACCAGGTCGCCCAGAAGTCAACGATGACGACCTTGCCCTGGTGGTCCGACAGGCGCACGATAGTGCCGTCGACGGAGGGCAGCTGAAAATCCGGAGCCCCTCCCGAGAGAACTTCCCCCTTCTCGCCGCCGCAGGCGGCGGCGAGCGAAAAAAGCAGGACGAGGGGCAGAAGCGGTGAACGCCTCACATTCCCCCCTCTTGCCGGCTCCCGGCGGCACGCTCCAGGGAATCGACCCTTGCCTCCAGGGCCCTCCTCCTCATGCCCAGCCTCACCAGGTAGATCAGAACTGCCGCCCATATGGCGGAATATGCCGCGAAAAGGTATGCGAGCTTGCTCATGGCGTGTCCTCCTTGGAAGATACCTCCAGCTGCTGGATCCTGAGTTCCAGGTTCCCGATGTTATAACGCTCCCGTGTCAGGGCCGCCAGGAGCAGCACAAAAGCCGCCAGGCTGATGATCAGGGGCGGGATCATACCGGCATCCAGGCCGACGTTCCCGCCCCTGATGACTACAGGGTGGATTCCCCGCCACCAGCGTATGGAGAAATAGACGATGGGAACATCAACATAAGCCAGGATGCCGAAGACCCCGGCGGCAAGGGCGCCCCTCGGCCCCGGCAGGGCCTCCCGGATCACCATGTACCCGACGTACAGAAACCAGAGGATGAGGGTCGTGGTCAAACGCGGGTCCCAAACCCACCATTTCCCCCACACGGGCCTTGCCCAAAGGGGGCCGGTGATGAGAACGAGGGTGCAGAAGAGCACCCCTGTCTCAGCCGCTGCCAGGGCCACGGTATCCCATCGTGGCGACCGGGAAACCAGATAGAACACCGACGACACCAGGACGACCGTGAAGGCCAGGAAGGCCGCTGCCGCGCTCCCGAGGTGAAAATAGAAGATCTTCTGCACCAATCCCATGGTCCGCTCGACGGGAGCATAGAGGAACACCGCCGCCAAGGCCGAGATGACGGCAGCGAGAGCGGCTGCGGGAAAAAATATGTCCAGAGTCTTTTTCATGGCAATTCCCATCCTCGTCCTCGATCCGGAGCATCCGTTCCGGATCCCGTTTTTCACTCCTCCACCACGAACGGAAACAGAATCGATCCCAGGGAAATGAAGATGACATCGAAGGCGGCAAGCCTCCCCAGCCATCCGGCGACCTCCCGGAAGCCACCCCCCGCCATGGCCGACGCGGTGCACTGAACTCCCCCCAGGAGAACCGGCAGGCAGAGGGGAAAGAGAAGCAGGGGCAGCACGATCTCCCTGCTTCGTATGTGGATCGCTATTGCCGACAGGAGAACCCCCAGGGCGACGAAGCCGATGTCGCCGAGGAGGAAAGCCGTCCAGACGATATGCCCTCCCCGCAGGGGGCTGAATCCGTAGAGGATTGAGAAGAGGGGCCAGAGAAGGGCCTGGAACACGAGCATGAAGATCAGCGTCGACAGACATTTACCCCAATAGATCTGGGTGGGATCACACGGAGCCAGAAGGAGCCCTTGGAAACAGTCGTTCTCGCGCTCCCTGTCGAAATTTCGCCCCAGGCCGAGAACCCCCGCGAACAGGAAAGTGATCCAGAGGATCCCCGGGGCCATTTCCGAGAGCGCCTCGGATCCCGGCGACGCCGAGAGGGAGAACAGGGTAAGGACGAGGAATGCGAAGACGAAGAGGATGACCACGACCTCCCGTCCCCGCATCTCCAGCAGCAGGTCCTTCCGCGTGATCGCCAGAGCCGCCCTCATCGCTGTCCACCCCCGACCAGCCCCATGTACAGATCCCTCAGATCCTCGACAACGGCTCCCCGGTATCTGATGACTCCGCGGTCGATGATGGCCACGTCATTTCCGAGCGACGAGGCGACTTCGAGGTTGTGGGTCGAGATGATCATGGTGCGGTCCCGACCCCTCAGATCGATGAGGATCTCCATCAGGACCGAGTTCGATCGATAATCCAGACCGCTGAACGGTTCGTCCAGGAGGAGAAGGCCAGGGTCGTGGAGAAGGGATCGGGCGATGGCAAGCCTCTGCTCCATTCCCCTTGAGAACCCCCCTACCCTGTCATGCCTGCGCTCCCAGAGATCCATGAGGCGGAGAAGATCGTCGACCCGTGCCCCGGACCGCTGGACACTGTACAGGTCGGCGTAGAGCATCAGGTTCTCCCGGGCCGTCAATCCCCGATAGAGAAAGGGCGAATGGGAGAGATAGCCCGTCTGCCTTCGGGCTTCCACGCTTCTCCGCAGGAGCGCTCCCTCAAAGGACACGGTGCCACCGGTGGGGCGTATTCTTCCGGCGAGGATGCCCAGGAAGGTACTTTTTCCGGCACCGTTGGGTCCGAGCAGCACAAGGGACCCTCCCCGGGCCACGTCAAGAGACACCCCCTTCAGGGCATGCATGGTACCGAATCGCTTGGTGACATCCCTTGCCTCAAGATACGCCGTCATTGCCTCCACCCGTGATGCGGCCGCGCCGCTCCGTCCATTCAGCGATCAGACCTCTGTGGTCTTCGGCTGAGAGTTTACCCGCTGCGAGGTCAAGATCCAACTGTTGAATCGAGGACACGGCGTCCGGCTCCGACTCTTGGTCACCGGCTGCTGTTTCCTTCCCTGTCCGAGATGAGGTCCGGGCACGACCGCCGAGGAAGGGCATGGCCAGGGCCACCGCTGCGAGGACAACAAAGAGGACGATCCAGGTGATCACAATGGACCTCCGTCCGCCTGCCCGATCGACCGGTCCTTCCGCCGACCGGGCCAGATCGCCAGCAGGGTCCCGCTGGTAACGACTGCGCCTCCCGCCCACAACCAGGCGATCAGCGGATTGACCAGGACCCTGAAGCTGGCGCGTCCGTCCTTATAGTACCCGGTGAGGATAACGTAAAGATCCTCCTTCCAGGTCGAGAGTATGGAGACCTCGTTTGTCGGCTGATCCTCCCTCCCGCTGTAGAAACGTCTCTCCGGGACCAGGCTTCCCACAGGCCTGCCGCGCTTGGATACCGTCAGGCGGGCAGTCACCGCCAGCTGATCGGTGGACGGTATCCATCGAAGATGTCGATATTGAAGCGTGAAGTCACCCACCTTCATCGAGTCGTTGGGCCGCAGGGTAGCGGAAACTTCCCGGGTCATGGGCGCCCCGCTCATACCGACAATCATGAGGGCTATGCCTGCATGGATGATATATCCGCCGTACCTTCGACGGTTGGTCAGGACGAGCCTGACAAGGGATATCCCGCGGCCCTCTCCGAACGCCCTTCCTCTGGCTGCGACCCCCCGAGAGAACTCCTGCAGGATCACCGTGACGACGACAGCGGACAGGGCCATGGCAAACAGGGCGCCCCCGTGCCTGACACCCTCTGCCCACAGAAAAAGACCGGCCAGGGTACCGGCAAGGAGGGGTGTCCGAAGGTTCCTCTTCAGGCCGGAGAGGCTGGTGCGCTTCCAGCCCAGGAGAGGGCAGAGCCCCATGAGGGCGAGGAGCAGGATGCCGATGGGAACGCTGACCCTGTCGTAAAAGGCGCGGCCCACCGCGACCTTGTTTCCCGTAACCAGTTCGGTCATGACGGGCAGGACCGTCCCCCACAGAACAGCAACCGCCAGGGCGGTCAGGACAAGGTTGTTGTAGAGAAACCCGCTCTCGCGGGAAAGGGTCGACTCCAGGGGACGCTCCGGCTGAAGGGTGTTCCAGTTCCGCAGCAGCAGAGTGGAGCTGAAACCCAACGTGACGAACATAAAACAGAGGAAAAAGGCCCCCAGGTTGCTCTTGCCGAAGGCATGGACCGAGGAGATGATCCCGCTTCGGGTGATGAAGGTTCCGAAAAGGACCAGGAGATAGGTGACAACGACCAGCGACAGGTTCCACCTCCTCATCATACCCCGTCTCTCCTGGATCATGGCGGAGTGGAGGAACGCCGTGGCGGTGAGCCAGGGCATGAGTGATGCGTTTTCAACGGGATCCCAGGCCCAGAACCCTCCCCATCCCAGTTCGACGTACGCCCATTCGGCACCCAAGAGGATGCCCACACCGAGGAAGAACCAGGATATGACAGTCCAAAGCCTCGTTCGCCTGATCCAGAGATCGCTGTCCCCGCCCGCCAGGAGAGTGGCGAGGGCAAAGGCAAAGGGTACCGTCAGGCCGACATACCCGATGAAGAGGGCCGGCGGATGCCAGATCATCCACGGGTTCTGGAGAAGGGGGTTGAGACCGTATCCGTCCGCCGGGGGCGGGCCGGGCAGAACGGTGAAAGGGTTGGTGACGAAGTTCAGGATGACAAGAAAAAAGACCCCGTTCACCATGAGGACGTGATTGACCCACGGCATGAGGTGACGATTCCTGTTGCGGTTCCGGTAGACCGTCAGAGCCGAGAAGAGGGACAACAGCCACATCCAGAGGAGCAGGGACCCCTCCTGGCCTGCCCAGAAGGCCGTCATCGAGTAGGCGGTTGACAGGGAGAGGCTGCTGTACTCGTAGACGTATTTAACGGAGAAATCCCTGACGAGGAAGGCGGAGAGCAGGGCGAGGGAACCGGCTGTCAGGAGAAGGAAGTTGACGTAGACGGCGGCCTCCGCGCTCCTGACGAGATCGTTCCTCTTCCGGATCCCCCCTGCCGCGGAGACAGCGGCGCCGTAGACGGCCACCGGAAAGGCGACCAGGAGAGCCGAGGAGCCCATGGCGGTCATGGCGCTTCGCCTTCCGCCCCGGGTACAGGACGTGCCGCTCCCTCCGACCCACACCCGGCCGGGCCCTTTTCCCAAAGGAGGACCGGCAGGCAGACCGGTCGCCGCCGGGGCGTGTCCCGGACGCCTGCCGCCGATCCGCCCCGACGGTCACCACCTGTCCGATCGAAGCACGGCACCTTCTTCCTCCGCTCACCATCGACCACGACAGAGGCCTTGCGCCCGCCGGCATCCCTTCCCGGCGGACCGGTCGAGAGGACAGGACGGGGCGAGGGCAGATAGCGCCCCGGCCCCATGAAATCGCGCAGTGATTCGACCGTGTCACCGTCGATCAGGAATGGGATCATTGAGCATCTCATGGTCTTGGGGGAAATGGTCAGAAGTGTTACAGAGCAAGCTCTGTGCCAGTGCCGGACGGACAGGATTCTATTTGAAAACAGCAGGTTGCGAAGGTGAAAGGCTCCTTTGTGCGCATATTTTTCTCACCAAGGGGGCGTTTGCCGCACCATCAGCGCAACATTGAACCAGCCGGGGGGAGGCGGTGTCGGCCCGACTCCCTGGTTTCCAGGCTGCCCGGACGGATCCGTTTCCTCTTGACAGGCCCGGCCTCCGCCTGTCCAATGGGGGCATGAATATCGTCCTGACAGTGCTGGCCTATCTCCTGGGATCCGTCCCGTCAGGGGTGGTGGTGGCCAGGCTGCTGGGAGGACCGGACCCCCGCTCGGAGGGCTCTGGAAACATCGGGGCGACAAACGTCCTGCGCACTCTTGGGCCGAAGGCGGCACTCTGGACCCTGGCCGGCGATCTGCTCAAGGGTGTCCTGCCCGTCGTCGCCGCCAGGCTTCTTCTTCCCCAGGGATCCGGCTGGATCTATCTCGTTGCCGGAGCCGCAATCGTCGGCCACGATTTTTCATTCCTCCTCGGGTTCCGGGGGGGGAAGGGGGTCGCCACCACAATAGGAACGCTTTTCGTCCTCAATCCCGTTATCGCAGCGATGTGTGTGGCCACCTGGATCACAGTGGTCTCTGTAACGCGCTACTCTTCCGCGGGCGCCATCACATCGGCGATCCTCGCCCCGGTCTATTCTGTGGTCCTGGGGGTGACCGGGCACATGACTATCTTCTGCCTCGGAGCAGGCATTCTGCTCATCCTCCTCCACCGGGAAAATATCGCCAGGCTGGCCAAGGGGGAGGAAAAACGGGTATCGTTCGGGAAAGAAAGGTCCTAGCCTCGGAGGATGGCCAGAAGGTCGGATACCCGGATCAGGCAAAATCCGTCTGCCAATGTGAGACGGTATCTGCAGGCAGCCCGGGTGCTTCCAGCGTCCTTTCTGAATTCCGACGGCCGGCATCCGCACAACCCTGTCCGTCCGGATCTACAGCCTGTCTATCAGATTCCTCCTTTTCCTGGCTTTTTTCGGGAGCTTTCTGCGCGGTCTGTCGGGATCCCGGTCCTCTTCCTCCTCGAGTCCCTTGAGCCGCCGGTATTTTTCCGTCTCGACCTTCTCCCAGAAGGTCTGGGGGGGCACTGAGGGAACACCCTCTCTCTCCGCCCGGCCGCTGAGATCCCTGTCAGCGGTGACAACCAGGTCCGCCCGGTGTTCCCGGCAGAGACCGGCTATCACTTCATCCGCCGACCGTCCCTGGCCCGAATAGATCACCCGCACCCCCCGATCCTTCTCACTCCGGTCGCCAAGATGGTAGGACCCTCCGGCGTCGAAGACGACCCAGATCCGGTGACCCCTCGACGCCTGATAGACGGCCAGTTCGCGCACGAGATGGTCCCTGCCCTCCTCCAGATCCTTCCTTTCCAGGGCGGCGAGCTCTGGGACATGTCTGATAAGGTTGTAGCCGTCGATCAGTATTCTCACCCCGCCGGCCTCTCCTGACGATCATCCTGCCGAATACACTGTAGCCCGTCCGGCATCTGTGCGCAGCTGGCGGGATCGATCCGCCTGTCGCCGGCGCCCGGGACCGTCAGCCGCAGCGGTTTCATCCATAGACGTCCGGGCGCCGCAGGGAGAGGACGGGAAACTCCTTTCTGGTCCTGTCCACCCCCTCGAGATCCACTGCCACAGACAGGATGCCCTCGTCCCCTTCCAGTTCGCCGATCACCCTTCCCATGGGATCGGCCACCCTACTCCTTCCTCCCAGAAGAAGCCCAGCGGCGTCCTCCCCGCAGGAATTGGCGGCCGCCACCAGGAGCTGATTCTCCATGGCACGGACGCGGACCAGGTCCCTGAAGTGGCCTATCCGGCTGGCAGGCCACTGCGCCGACACGAGGATCAACTGCACCCCTTCCAGGCACAGCTTCCTGGCCATCTCGGGGTACCGGAGATCGAAACAGATGAGCAGACCGGACGGGATCCCGTTCCAGAGCACACACACGGTGCGATCACCCTCAGAGAAGGACCGGTCCTCGCCGGACAGGGGAAAGAGGTGGACCTTGTCATAGGACCCCTGGACCCTCCCTGTTCCGTCCACGAAGATCATGGAGTTGGCGATCCCGCCGGACCGGTGCACCGGAACCGAACCTACGATTGCGGACCCCGATCCGGCGGCACGTTCGGACATCCAGGCCAGGACCCTCTCCGTTTCGTCCGCCATGCGGGGAAGATCCTGGTAAAAAAACCCCGAGGAGAACATCTCGGGGAGCACTACCAGGTCGCCCTCTCGGGGCCGGCATTCCCCGAGGAGATCGTCGGCACGGCCAAGGTTGCCGTCCACCTGGCCCGGTATGATCCTCCACTGGAAGAGGTGGATCCGTTTGCCGAGGGAGGATGCCGGCTCTTCCATGTCACGGCCCCCAGGTGGAGAGGTCCCTGCCGATGACGACCAGGATGTCCGATTGACCGGCGGAGAAGGGGCGCATGAGAACTGTGCCGACTCCGCCCAGGATGCTGGCCACATCCGATGCCTGTTCGAGGAAACCGTCCGCGTAGTAGATATGGGTGGACTGCCTCTGGTAGAGGTCTCTGTCGTCAACGGTGACGGCAAACCCCTCTTCCTCAAGCCGGCGGACCACTTTTCCGGTTGCCTCCCGCACGCCGCTCCGGTTGGCCACCTCGATCCTGGCTGTCCTGCCGGGCCCGGGACCCCTTTCCACCGGCCCTTTTGTGACCCCCTCTCCGGCCGACCCGCCGGGAAGGGCCCTTTCGCCCACCGAGCCGGGCTGGGGGGCAGGCCTCGCCGGTTTTTCCGCGCTCCTTTCGCCGAACGTCCAGGAGATGGTCCCGACGATCCTGGCGTCCGTGTAACTGTCACCGACACCTTTCCCCAGGGCGGCACCCCAGATGGGGCCTCCCGCCGGACGGTACTTCACCCCGGCAACCACGTGGTCGTCCGAGACCCTTTCCTCGTCGCCGGCCGCTTTGTGCACGTGGGTCGACCCGGCCAATTCGAGGACGCCGGTCCACCTGGCCGCAAGTTCGTACTCGATGTAGGCCCCGTAAAGCCAGTCCGAGTCATTACCCACCACCGACTGAAGATATGTCTGGTAGCCCACATTAGCACCCCATACCAGGGGTACGGATCCTGCCGAGAAGGCCCATTTGAAACCCAGGACCCTCGTCTCCAGGGACAGGAGATGGTGACGACGACCCCCGGCAGTGGGGAGGTTCAGAAGCACCTCCCCCGCCGATCGAAAACCCCGGTCCTTCTCCCCCGACATCCTGAACCGCGCGAACACCTTGACGTCGAGGAGATCCGAATCGTTGAATTCCCTGTCCCTGATGATGAACGGGACCGTCGTGCCCAGGAGGAACCGGTCCGAGAAACCGTACGCCCCTGTGATGGAGAGGATGAGATCCTCGTTGGCCTCTTCCCCGACCCTGTTGAAGAGTTCTCCCGCAGCCCCGAGGGACCACCGGCCGGCGTCGAGGCCGCCCACTTTCCAGGTGCGGAAAAGCTGATCGGGTGTGGCGGAGATCACGGTGGCGAGAGGCTGAAGTTCGCCGGACTCGTTGTATCCGGGAAAGAGGTAATCGGCCCGCACCGGTCCTGTCAGGACCCAGAACAGGACAGCGGAAAAGATAGGGATAAGGGGTCTTTTTCGACACACGGTTGCTGCCTGCGCCTCCTGTGTGTTGATGCCCGTTGAGGGAATCTGTATAATAATTGCCAATTTCGTGATCGCTCAATAACCAGAGATATTGGAATTGCCGCCATTTTTCAAGGGAAATCCATGGGAGCTGACCATTGATCGTCCAGTGCAGCCAGTGTCAGGCCAAATATCGGCTCGACGATGACAAGGTCCGGAGACCGGGGGTAAGAGTTCGCTGCGCCAAGTGCCAGAACGTCTTCACGGTTCATCCCCCCGACAGCCCCGTTCAGGGGGGGGTCGCGTCAGCCGCCGAAGGCGGAATCCTTCCATCTCCCTCTGCAAGTGAGAGCGCCTCGCCGCCCCTCAGGACCGGTGAAACGCCGGACAGCGGCTTGCCACAGCCCCATGAGGGTCCCTTTTCCGCTGACGGGGAGAGACCTGTCCCCGAGCCACCGCCGGTCGAGGATGGGGCTGACGGCAATATCCCTTTGACCGACAACGGGCCGCTGGGCCGAACCGAGCTGGAATTCTCGGGATCCGGCGTCGCGGACGAAGCCCCCGGCCCATCCGGGGACCCGTCTCCGGCCGGGGACCGCCCCGGCCAGGGTGCAATGGAATGGGGCAACATTGCCCTGGGTGAATCCGGCCCCTTATCCGAGGCGTCCGGCCTGGATCTGACGGCCTCGGCCGATCCGCAACCAACCGTCCCCCCTTTACCGGACATGCCTGAACCTGAGACGCCGTCGCCGGCCACGGAGATTCCCCGGCCGGGACGCCTGACCACGACCTCCCTTCAGGGGCCATCCCCGGCCGAAAAACGAACCGGCAAGGGCCTGATCCTTTTGCTCTTTCTCGCTGTGCTGGGCGCCGGCGGCTACTTCGCCTATCCCAAGGCCACCGAAATGATCCGGGACATGACGGGAAAAGGACCTGCCGTTGAGAAGGTTCAACCGAAGATCCTTGATGTCCAGATAGGAGGGCTAAAGAGGAGGGACGGCGTCAGTCTGGCTACCGTGAGAGGGTTCGTACGCAACGACACCGGTCAGAGGATCGGCATTATCCGGGTGGTGGGGACGTTCAAGGGCATCGGTGGAAAAATCCTGGCGGAGTCGTCTTCCTTCTGCGGAAACTCCCTCTCGGAAGATGAACTGTCCACCATGAGCATCGATTCCATCCGATCCTCCATGGAAAACGAGCTGGGCAAAAGCCTGAGCAACTCGTCCATAGAACCGGGAGATTCGATCCCGTTCCTGCTCGTCCTCGTGGATCCGCCGGCTCAGATCCAGGAAGTGACCCTGAAGGTCGAAAGCTGGCAGCAAACGGGATAGCCGGTCGCATCCTGCCCGGCCGGCCGAACCGGCCGTTTCCTAAACGGGACCGTCTTCCCGATCGTCGCTCTCGAGTATCTCCTGACTCGCCTCAAAATCCTCAAGGGCAACGTACACCCTGACCTTCCTCCGTTGGGCCCCCTGCTCCGAACCGGGATAGGTCCTGTCCCACTCCATGCGGCAGGGTATCTCTTCACCGTCCAGCAGACGCTTGATGAGGAAGGCCTCCGAATCATCCGGCGTCGCGACAAGGAGCTTCCACCTCACATCCTTTGCCATATGCGGCCTCTCCTTCCTGTATCCCGCCTTCCGGGCTTCCTACTGGCGCCCCCCCCCGTAATGATTGCGCCTGGATGCCGAGGGAGGGCAAGAATCCGGCTCTCGACCATCGTGCTGACCCGGTCTAGGAATACCGGTTCACCTCAAAGCGCAACAGTTCAAGGGGGGCGTCCTCCGCGATACCCGCCTTTCGTCGGGCGATATCGATCTGCTCCTCGACCGTCTTGATGCCGGGCAGATCCGGGAGAAGGACGCCGGTCCTTCCCCCGCTCATGACGATGACGCCGTATTTCCCGGCATCCAGCTCCGAGATGTCTCCGACTGGTTGAGGGGGGGTCAGGACATCCACGGAGATATCCAACTCCTCCAGCTCCTCGGTACTCACCGGAGGGAATCTCGGATCCCGCGTGGCGGCGCTTATGGCGTTCTGGACCACCTCTTCCGCGACCGAACCCGTCCGAGGCTCCAGCGTCCCTATACACCCGCGCAGTTGGCCCCCTTTTTTGATGCTCACGAAGACACCGGCTCTGTCCGACATCTCCGGATCTTCCGGTGCCTCCACCGTCACTCCGTCCCGGACGAAAGCCTCGATCGTCCTGCGGGCCAGCAGAACGGTGGCATGAACGCCTCTGTCCTCCCCCTTGGACATCACTTTCTCCTCCTGGTGACGTACCGGGCAAGATCCACGAGGCTTTCCCTCACAGCACCCTCGGGAAGTGCGCTGAGAGAGTCCTGGGCCTGTTCCGCGTATCGGTTGGCCGCGTCCATCGCCTTGTCAAGGATATCCCTATCCTTCATCCGGGACAGGACCCACTGGAAATCTTCCGGATCCGGTGAACTCTTCAGAAAGATGTCCGCCACCCGCCTTCTCTCCTCCGCCTTCAACTCCTCGATGAGCAGGATGACGGGGAGCGTGACTTTGCCCTCGAGGAAGTCCTTTCCGATCGCCTTGCCGAGCTCTCCGAGGTCGGCCGAATAATCCAGGATATCGTCCACGATCTGAAAACTGAAACCGAGATTGGTCCCGAACCCCCTAAGGGCCTCGATCCTGTCGCCGTTGAAACCGGCAAGATAGCCGGCCGAGACGCAGGAGGCGGAGATCAGGCTGGCTGTCTTGCCCTCGATGACCTCCAGGTACTCTTCCCTGCTGGTGGCCGTGGAGAAGGAACGAAGCAGCTGAAGGACCTCTCCCCTGGCCATGGAAGTCGTGGCGGAGGAGAGGCTTTCGAGGATCCCCAGGTGGCCGATCTCCACCAGGAGGGAGAATGCCCGGCTGTAGAGATAGTCTCCCGAGAGCACGCTCGGCTCGGCTCCCCACAGCCTGTAAGCGACCCTGTTGCCCCGTCGCAGGTCCGACTGGTCCACGACGTCGTCGTGGAGAAGGGTCGCCGTGTGGATAAACTCCACTGAGACGGCCAGACGGAACACGTCCTCGTCCAGCGGCTGTTCCCGGAAAGATGCTATGAGGAGCACGAGGAGGGGGCGAAAACGTTTCCCCCCTCCGTCAAGGAGATGCTCGAAGATCCTGTCGATAACCGAAACATCCGTCTTCAGGTAGGTGCGGAAATACCCCTCGAGGTCGGCGCATTCCTTTCTTACCGGCTCTCTGATCGCCTCCAGGGAACCGCGACGGCTGTCATCTGTCATGGACTATTCCTCGGAGACCGGTTCTGGCTCCTCACCCGTCATATAGAAATGCATGGACTGGGAAGCTTTCCTGCCGTCGCCCATGGCCAGGATGACGGTGGCGGCACCGCGGACTATATCCCCGCCGGCATAGACCCCTGGGATGCTGGTTGCACCGGTCTCCTCGTCCACGACAACGTATCCCCACTTGTTAAGCTCCAGGCCCGGCGTCGCGTTGGTGAGCAGGGGATTGGCCCCCGTTCCGACCGATACGATGACGGCATCCACATCGAGGATGAACTCGGAACCCTTTACCGGCACCGGCCGACGGCGGCCCGAGTCGTCGGGTTCGCCCAACTCCATGCGAATGCACTCCATCCCGGTCACCGAACCCTCCTCGTTACCCAGTATCCTGGTGGGATTGGTCAGGAAGTGGAATTCGATCCCCTCTTCTTCCGCATGGTGGATCTCCTCGATGCGGGCGGGCATCTCATTTCTGGATCTCCGGTAGACCACGATGGACTCGGCTCCCATTCTCAGGGCCGTTCTGGCCGAATCCATGGCCACATTCCCTCCGCCGATAGTCGCCACCTTGGGAACCTTTTTCACCGGCGTATCGTACTTGGGAAACTGGTAGGCCGACATGAGATTGGATCGGGTCAGGTATTCGTTGGCGGAATAGACCCCGTTGAGGTTCTCTCCCGGGATACCCATAAACCAGGGAAGGCCGGCTCCGACGCCCAGAAAAACCGTATCGTAACCAAATTCCGTCATGAGTTCCTCAACGGTAAACGTCTTACCGATGACCACATTGGTCTCGATCCTGACGCCGAGTTTCTCGAGGTTCTTGATCTCATATTCCACGATCTGGTTGGGAAGCCTGAACTCGGGAATACCGTAGACGAGAACACCACCGGGTTTGTGAAGGGCCTCGTAGATCGTCACCTCATGCCCCTTTACGATGAGATCCCCGGCAACAGTCAGACCGGCCGGACCGGCACCGACCACCGCTACTCTCTTGCCCGTAGGCGGCGCAACCTCGGGCAGTTCCTTTTTCTCCTGCTCCATTTCCCAATCTGCGGCGAACCTCTCCAGCCGGCCGATGGCAACCGGCTCATCCTTGACGGCGATCACGCAGAGGACCTCGCATTGATCCTCCTGAGGACAAACTCTGCCGCAGACTGCCGGGAGGGCGTTGCTCTCCTTGAGGATCCTGATGGAACTGGCGAAGTCTCCGTCCTCGATGGCCTTGATGAACCCCGGGATGTCGATGCCCACAGGGCAACCCGCCACACACCTCGGCTTCTTGCACTGGATACAGCGAGAGGCCTCGAGCATGGCCGTCTCCGGGGAATATCCGTAGGGCACCTCTTCGAAATTGCTCTTCCTCGCCTCCGGGGTCTGCTCCGGCATGGACTGTCTTGGGATCTTTTCCTTTTTCTCGGTCATGGCACTCCTTCTCTAAGCACCTACATAGGTTATTGCCTCGATGGCTTCCCGTTCCTCCTTGAGGTACATCCTCTGCCGAAGCCTCAGTTCGTTGAAGTCCACCAGGTGCCCATCAAAATCCGGTCCGTCGACGCAGACGAATTTTGTCTCGCCTCCAACGGTGACCCGGCAGGCCCCGCACATGCCTGTGCCGTCCACCATGATCGGGTTGAGACTTACCAACGTCTTGATCGCGTAGGGTTTGGTCAGTTTGCTGACCGCTTCCATCATGGGGACCGGTCCGATGGCGACCACCTGGTCTATCGGTTCTCCCTTTTCAATGAGTTCCTCGAGAACGGTGGTGACAAAACCCTTTTTGCCGTAGCTGCCGTCGTCGGTACAGAGGAGGACCTCCGTACTGGCCTTGACCATTTCCTCCTCCATGATGAGAAGGTCCTTGGTCCTGGAGCCCAGGATGGAGACAACCCTGTTTCCCGCCTCCTTCAGGGCACGGGCGACGGGATGGACCGGGGCTATGCCGATACCTCCTCCGATACACACGACCATACCCAGTTTTTCTATGTGGCTGGGTACGCCCAGGGGCCCGACGACGTCATCAAGGGAATCACCGGCGGAAAGACCGCCCAGGACCATGGTGCTTTTCCCCACCTCCTGGAAAACAAGGGTGATCGTACCGTCATCGGGATCCGAATCGGCGATCGTCAGGGGAATCCTCTCTCCCGCTTCGCCGTACCGGAGGATGACGAACTGGCCCGGGAGGGCTTTTTTAGCGATGTACGGCGCCTCCACGATCATGGAATGAACGTCGTGCGCCAGACTTACCTTCTCCTTGATCTTATACACCCTTTTTTCTCTCCTCTCCGTCAGATCCTCCGGCAGGGCCCCCTTGCCCGTGGACCGGAACAGGGTGCCTGGCGGGGACATGTCAGGTCCGCGGGATACGGCTGTCGCCCACCCCGGTCCGAATCGGGGGTTCGGGCCGCTCTGCGGATGACGAAGTCCCCCGCAGGCCGCCCGACGTCCCCTCGATCAGCCTCTGGAAGATTGAGACAGCTTGTGAAAACTCGTAAACATTACCATGAATTTGGTGAGTGTGCGACCCCCTAGCCAACCGATCTCCGGAAAATCCCGCACCCGGCGATCGTCTGTTCTGAGACTCGGTTCCTTGTTCCCGGCTCCGGCACCAAACCTCTGCCCCTCTGCCTGCCGGCGTCGGTTGACGGCCCCTCCGGCTCCGTGTAACGTGAACCCCATGAAAATCACGTCCGCTGAACTCTTCGACCAGGCATTCGTCCCGGATCAGATCCCCAGTCCCGGCTATCCCCAGGTCGCTGTCTTTGGACGGTCCAACGTGGGGAAGTCATCCCTCCTGGCCTCGTTGATGGGACGTAAGAAGCTGGTCAAGGTAAGCTCGAAACCCGGCAAGACGAGGGCGATCTTTTACTACCTCGTCAACGGATCTGTCCTCCTGGTCGACCTTCCGGGATACGGTTTCTCCCGTGCACCGAGGGCGATGACCTCCCAGTGGCAGCATCTCGTGGAGGCTTTTCTGGACAACCACCCCGGGCCGGCTCTCGCTCTTCACCTCATCGACATAAGACATCCCCCCACCCGGGACGATATCACGGTTCACAGGATCATAAAGGAGAGGGGGATCCCGGACATCGTTGTGGCGACAAAGGCCGACAAGCTCTCAAGATCCGGTCGGCTTCGGTCCCTGGAGGTGATCAGCAGGACGCTCGATGAGCCCAGGGAGAGGATCGTTCCCACATCGGTAAAGGACTCTGCCATACCCATAGGCGCCCTGTGGGATCGGATTGCGGAAGAGATCGGGATGACCGGGGGGTGATCCAGGGGCCTCTGCACCCGGCTGGAGGGACCCGACGGGCCCCTGTTGAAAAGCGACTTCCGTGCCGTTCGTGTCAATCCGGCTTCTGATCGACGGGCTGCCCTGAGATCTCCGCCGACCGATCGCCGGCCCCACTTCCTGAGCGGTGGTAGGATTGGGGCTTGTGACACCCCACCATACACCTGCCCCCATCCTCCAGAGGATGGTAGGTCATCGTAAAACAGAAGACACCCTGGCAGCTGTACTCCCTGATCAGATCGAAGGGCTGGGAAGACCCATGGGGATCGTGACAGACGGAACACGACCTGGCCTTACCCCGCTTGACGATGCCGTATTTGTTTGGGACCAGCTGCCCCTGCACGTGGACGTCGTGGAGGTTCTTGGGCCCGTTCCGGAAATTGGTCACCCCTTGGTCCCCCTTCCCGGTCACGAGGGAGGGGTCGTGGCACTGGAAACACAGCTCGTACATGCCTTCGCTGAATCCGTCGGGAAACCGCTCCATATTATAGGCGCCGGTCAGCAGTTTGGGTCTGCCTGCCGCGTGGGGAAGGTGACAGTCGGTGCAGCCGCCGTCCGCGAGGGCGGTGTGCAGGTGGCTGTCAAGCGGCCCCACCACCTCGTGACAGTCCGTGCAGAGGTCGGGGACCTTGCTGAGGAGGAGCTTCGCGTGGCCCGAGGCGTGGGGGCTGTGGCAGTCGGTGCAGCCGCCGTCCAGGGCCGCTTCGTGCCGGACCGCGCCGGCCATGACGTCGTCGTGACAGCCCAGGCAGAGGTCCTCGGCAGGCTCCGTCAGCAGCCGTCTGTTCTCTGAGCTGTGGGGGCCATGGCAGAACAGACAGCCCTCGTCCTCGACGGCCGCGTGCACCCTGCCCTCTGCCGTCGGATCGTCGTGGCAGTCGAGACAGAGGTTGGGCGGCTCGGACAGGAGGAGCTTCGCGTGGCGGGAGGCGTGGGGGCTGTGGCAATCGGTGCAGCCGCCGTCCAGAGCCGCCTCGTGCCGGGCCGCGCCGGCCATGACGTCGTCGTGACAGCCCAGGCAGAGGTCCTCGGCAGGCTCCGTCAGCAGCGGTCGGCTCGCCGAACCGTGCGGATCGTGGCAGCCCAGGCAGCCCTCGTCTTCGATAACGGGGTGGATCCCGGAGCCCTCTGCCGGCTCATCGTGGCACTGGAAACAGAGGGCCGTACCCTCCTCGACCAGGACCAGCCGCCCGTCGTCCCCGTGGTCGTCGTGACAGGAGACACAGTCGTCCTCCTCAAAGGGGGGGTGAAGGACCTTGCGGACCTTGGCCGACTCGAGCCACTCGCCGTGACACTCGGCGCACACCGGCAGGGCGAACCCCGCGGAGGGTGCAAGGATACAAACCAGGGCGATGGGCAGAAGCAGGAAGATGGGTCTGATCTTTTCCAACACATTTACCTCTCAGGGAATCCCCCCGGAAAGGGCCATTGTCTATCAGGCCCTTCACGGCATATCGGGGTGATCCTCTTTCCCGACTGCCGGGGGCCGTCGATCCTCGGGGAAAACCTCGTCCACTGCGGTATATCTCTCAACCCGACTGCGCAAAAAAACCCAGAGGCACCGGTGAAACCCCCAACTAAGGGACCTGACCGGTACCGGATGCGCGAACCGTGCCAAGGGTCACCCTTTGCACGCCTCTCTCGCGCAGGACCTCCATCAGGGACACCACCGACTGGATCGAGGCCTTTCGATCGGCACGGACCTCGAAGGGGACCTCCCTGAGTTCCCCGCCGCGGCCGGCGAGATACTGATCGATGGCCGCCAGGGTCCAGGGACTCCCCTCGAAGCTCAGGGAGCCGTCCGCCCTCACGTATATGATCCTCACCTCCCCTGAGGGCAGGGTGTGTTCCTTCTCGGTTTCGGGGAGGTGAACCTCGATGCCCTCCTGCATGACGAAGCGGGAAGTCAGCATGAAGAAGATGAGGAGCAGGAAAACGATGTCGATCAGGGGGGTGATCCCCAACTCGAGCATCCGTCTTCTGCGCGGCCTGAATCCCTCAGTCGCCCACCACATCCGACAGCTCCGCCGCCAGCAGGGACAGCTGGCCCTCCACCCACTCGATGCGACCCTGGAAAAGATTGTGGAACAGGAGGCAGGGTATGGCCACCGTCAGACCCGCTGCCGTGGTCAGAAGCGCTTCCCAGATGCCACCCGCCAGAAGGCTTGCGCTGACGCTCGCACCGTGTGACTCGATCTCCATGAAGGCTCTGATCATCCCTACGACCGTGCCCAACAGGCCGAGGAGAGGCGAGATCGCGGCGATGGTGGCCAGCCCCCGCAGGGACTCTTCCATCGCACGCACGAGGTTCCCGCCGGCCAGGATAAAGGCCGTCCTCACCCCGCCCGACCGGCCCTCGACCGCATCGCCGATGGCTTCCCGGAGGACGGAGGATCCGGCCGAAGGGTCTTCGGCCAGCCCGGCCATCGCCTCGTCCAGGGCGTTGGCTCTCAGGGCCGAGCGAACCTCCTCTCCGATGGTGAAGCCCTGCAGGTTCAGCTTCCGGTAGACATAGAGTCGGTCGACGATCAGGGCCAGGCCGATCACCGAGCAGATCAGGATGGGGATCATGAGAAATCCCCCCCGGGTCAGGAACGCGAGCCAGGTACCGGTCATATCATTCTCCCCGGAATGGCGTCGGTTGTCGGGGAAGTTCTCTGGGAGATGTCCGTCACTCCATGATCCTTGTTTTTCCGCGCCGGGCCCGTCATGGATCTCCGGTTCCGCAATCTCTTTCTTGACCCACATACCCAATTGGGGAAAAATGGGCTGCCTGGATTATTGTAACCAAAACCCCCCGCTCCGGAAAGGTCGGACTGATGAAGAAGATCAGGCTGTTGCTGGTGGACGACGTGCAGCTTTTCCTGGACCTGGAAAAGAGCTTCCTCGACAGGGAGTCCTTCGCTATCGACACGGCCCGATCGGGCGAGGAGGCCCTGGTCAAGGTCCGGACGAACAGGCCCGACCTGGTTCTCCTCGACCTTTTCATGCCCGACATCAACGGCGACGCCGTGTGCCGGGAGATCAAGAGTGACCCCGACACCAGACGCATCCCGGTGATAATGACCTCCTCCGAGACGACGACGGGCGAGGCGAGGAAGCGATGCCTGGCGGCCGGCTGTGACGGTTTTATAGCCAAGCCCCTCCAGCGGGAACCGCTGCTTGCCGTTATCGAGGAGGCCCTGAACCTGGCCAGGAGAAGCAATCCCCGCGTATCGACTCGCCTGCCCTGCCAGGTGATGATATCCGGGGATTCGGTCAGGTCGTGGATCTCCACCCTCGCCGTCGGTGGAGCATTTGTCGAATTCTCCCCACCGCCGGATCCCGGCCAGGAGCTCGAGATGACGTTCTCCCTTCCCCAGGTGGAGGCCTCCATCAGCACCCGGGCCGTGGTGCGATGGCAGGGACGGCCCAGCGCCAACAGCCCCAAGGGAGTAGGCGTCGAGTTCCTCACCCTCGACAGACAGGACAGGGAGTCCATCGGGTCCTATGTGGACAGCAAGTCGAGGATCCTCGGCCGCTTTGCGTGAAAGCGGGTGGCGAACACCGCTTCACCCTGGCTTCCCTCCGCCTCCAGCCCTATCCTTTATCTCAACGCCTCTGGCCATGCACTGGACCGGATCGGGCCCAAGACGATCTCCCGTGAGAATCCGGGCGCGGAAGCGGCATCCTCCGGCACACTCCTCGACATGATCACAGTCGCAGGCAAGGTCAGCCAGGGAGATCTGCCAGACCATCTTCCAGGCGGCGACGAGGTCGTGGTCCGCTCCGCCGGCAGCCTCGTCGGCGAAGAATCCGCACTTGGCTGCTGAGCCATCGGGAAATACCGTCATCAGATGGGCACCGCAGGCCAGGCCCTCCGAGCCGCCGTGAAACCCGCCTCCGAAGGCGTATGACATCCTCCCGACCATGGCCCTCATAAGATGCCGATCCCCCGTCTCCTCCCTGCCCCACCTTCCGGCGGGACAGGGCACATCGATACCCCACTCGCAGACGTCGAGTCCATCCAGAAATCGGGCCATCCGCTCGAAGTCCCCCAGATTATCACGGTGAACCATGGTGGCGATCCCTATGGGTATTCCCTCGGCGGCGAGGGCCTCGATACCCGCAACGGCCCTTCTGAAGGAGCCCGGTCCCCGAAGGCTGTCATGGCTGCCTCCCCACCCGTCCAGGGATACCTGGACCTGTTCGAACATCTTCAGGGATCGGGCCGCTGCGCCGTCTATTCTCTCCCCGTGGGTTATCAGGACCTTCCTCAGGACCCTCCCCTCCAGGACCCCCGCCAGATCGGTGAACCGGGGATGGCAGAGGGGTTCCCCCCCGGAGATCATGACCTTGAGACCCTGCATCACCTCGAACTGGTCGAGGATCCGGGCGAGGGTTTCCGCCGTCATGTCCCGGGACGAGGGGCTGCCCTGATAACAGTGACGGCAGGCCTTGTCACACCTCGCCGTCACCTGGACCTCCAGGTAGCGCAGCGAGGGCGTGGGGGCGCAACCCGCCAGGACCGCCGCATTCCGGCGGGCACCGCCCTGGAAGAGCCCCGATCTCCGGAGGAGAGTGGCGGCCTCGCCGTCGGCGACGCCCTGCTGGGACATTGCCAGGATCCGGGCGAAGGCCTCCTCATCCACCAGGTAGACTGCGTCCTTAACCGCATCGTAGATGACGGGCTCTTCCAGGCGTTTCAGATAACAGCCGTCCCGGAGAGCACCGGTTTCCGTGTCCTCGATCATGGGCCGTCAATGTAACCGATCCATCACGTTCTTGCAAAGCCCTTCGCGGAGGATTAACATTCAGATAGCTGAAAGGAGATGTCGCCATCTCACTGATCCAGGGAAAGACTTCCGGGCTCCGGCCGGCTCAGCTCAAACGTCTCGAACGCCTCAGGAGGATCAAGCCGCGGGCGCAGGAGATCGTGCCCCCGGAGACGGCGAAAACCCTGGCCGCCCTGTCCCGGGAGACCAAGAGACAGTTGGGCCTTCTGATCGACCGTCGTGGTATCATCAATTTTGTCCTGGTCGGCGACCGGAAGAGCGTCTACATTCCCGATCTGACGAAGTACCGCTTCAGCCCCGGCCACCTCAGGGGTCTCAGGCTCATCCACACCCATCTCGAACCATCCGGTCTGAGCAGGGAGGATCTCACCGATCTCATTCTGGTCCGCCTGGACCTCATTGCCGCCATCGAGGTCTCCCAGGACGGGCAGCCGGGAAGAACACATATCGGCTATCTCCTGCCGTCGGACGGATCCCGCTGGACCATCGAGACCTACCCGGGCCCCTCCGCGCTGCCCAAGGAAGCACCGTTCATCATCTCCCAGGCCGAAGAGGACCTGAGCCGGCGGGTGAAGGGTCGAACGACGGAGGGGGAGGAGAGGACCCTCCTCGTCGGCTGGACCGGTTCCTCCGTTGACCGTGCCGAGGAGAGCATGGCGGAGCTGAGGGAGCTCGCCCGGACGGCTGGCCTGATCGTCACTGAGGCGGTTCTCCAGCCGAGGGTCAAGCCGGACCCCCGTACGATCATCGGGCAGGGAAAGCTCCGCGAGATCACGATCCTCGCCCTCGATCAGGGCGCCGACACCCTTGTCTTCAACTGCGAGCTCTCCCCCTCCCAGCTGCGGGCCGTCACCGACGCCACGGAGCTGAAGGTTGTGGATAGAACCATGCTTATCCTGGACATCTTCGCCCAACACGCGAAGAGCCGGGGCGGAAAGATACAGGTGGAACTGGCCCAGCTCAGGTATCTCCTGCCGAGGCTGGTCGGGAAGGGCACGGCCCTGTCACGGCTTGCGGGAGGGATCGGGACCCGGGGACCCGGTGAGACGAAGCTGGAGATCGACCGGCGGCGCATCCGGCAGCGCATCCAGACCCTTGAAAGAAGCCTCTCCAAGCTGCGCAGGGAACGCGAGACCCGGCGGCGGAAGCGCGGCGACAGCGAGCGGCCCATCGTGTCCATTGTGGGCTACACGAACGTCGGGAAGAGCACCCTGGTCAACACTCTGACCAGAAGCCGCGAGGTCGCCGAGGACATGCTTTTCGCCACTCTGGACCCGGTGAGCCGGCGCCTGTCGACCGCCGAGGGACATCTCTGCGTCCTGACCGACACGGTGGGCCTGATCCAGGATCTGCCTCCCGAACTGGAAAGGGCCTTCGCGGCGACCTTCGAGGAGATCGGCGACGCCGACATGATCCTCCACCTGGCCGATGCTTCCCACCCGGCATGTCAGGAGCAGATCCAGACCGTGGAGGAAACCCTTCAGTCGATGGGCCTCTTCGATATCCCCAGGATGCTGGTTCTCAACAAGGCAGACCTCGTGGACCCCGAGACCCTGGGAAATCTCGTCCACAGATACCGGACAATAGCCGTCTGCGCAACGTCCAGAGAGACCCTGGAGCCCCTCCTGGTGGAGATGAAGGCAAGGCTCCCCCTCCCTTCGGGACAATGGCCGCCTGGAGCAGGAGCGGGAGAGAGGCTCGGGGAGGGCGGACCATGAGCACCCGGCGAGGGATAGACAAGGAGTCCCCCAAAAGGGTCGGGCTTGCCCTGGGCGGCGGCGGAGCCAAGGGTGTTGCCCACGTCTTCGCCCTGGAGGTTCTCGACGAAATGGGCATCATCCCCCATATTATCGTGGGCACCAGTGCAGGGGCGTTGATGGGGATGCTGTACGCTGCGGGGATGTCCGCAGGGGAGATCAGGGAACACATCGAGGACAACACCCCCTTCGAGGAGGGGGGCATTACGGAGGCCCTGCTGAACAGGAACATCCTTAAGTGGTTCACGCTGTTGCACCCGTCTTCGGTCAGGGGTGGTCTTCTCAATACCGACCGTTTCATGGAGGTTAATCTGCAGAGGATAGGCGTACGCACCTTCGGCGAGCTCAAGATCCCTCTCCGGGTCGTTGCGGCAGACTTTTGGAAGAGACAACAGGTAATATTCGAGTCGGGAGAACTGATGCCGGCCGTACAGGCGAGTATGGCCCTGCCGGGCATTTTTACCCCGGTCGTCCATAACCATTCCGTCCTCGTCGACGGGGGCACGGTCAACCCGGTCCCCTACGATGTCATTCAGGACGACTGTGACATCACCGTGGCCGTGAACGTCGCCGGCAGGCGCTCCGTCCCGGAGGAACTGACCCCCTCCTTCGCCGAATCCCTGTTCAATACCTTCCAGATCTATCAGGCATCCATCCTTCGCGAGAAGATAAAGCGCCGGCCGCCCGACATCCTCCTCGAGCCTGAGATCGTGGATATCCGGATCGTCGACTTCCACAAGGCCCGGCACGTGCTTCAGCAGGCCTCCCCCATCAAGGAGAGGATGAAGGAGGAACTGAAACGGCTGCTGGGACGATGAGAGACCGGTCAGGAGGACACCCATGCCCTACGTCAACATCCGCATCACCAGAGAGGGAGCGACATCGGCTGAAAAGGCCCGGCTCATAGCGGGGGTGACGGAACTGCTCCAGGAGGTCCTGGGCAAGAATCCCGCGACAACCGTCGTCGTCATCGATGAGGTGGAGACGGCCAACTGGGGGATCGGCGGAGAGTCGGTCGCCGAGAGAAGGAAGAAGGAGGGGGAGACGGAAGACAGGATGCAACAACCCGGGGAGGTGACTTGACCGCGGAGGACCCGGAGGGGCCGGGCGAACCGTTATCCGTGGGGAAGATCACGCTTTTCCTGCTACATCGCCGGGCTCCGTGAACACCTGCTGATTCTTCGCCCTCCACCCGGAGGACTATATCCCTTAAAATGGGGACACGCCGAGACCGAGCCGGGGGTGACGGGGAGAGGGCATCCGCCCCCTGACCGGTCCACCTCGACCGTGCATGGGAGCCGGCGAGGGATACGGTTGACTCTTCAGGGCCGATCTGCTAGTCATTGACGTTCTTTTACGGCCGGCGACACCGGAACGGTCCGGCCGAAAGCACCATGAAAGGAGTGCATCATGGATGATGTCAAGGATCTCGAGAAGAAAACCGTGGCCCAGTTGAAGGAGATGGCCAGGGATCTGGGCCTCAAGGGCATATCCGGAATGAAAAAGGCCGACCTGATAGACGCATTGACCGGTGCCGCGCCCGCACCCGAGGCCGAGGCCGCGCCCGAACCCGAGGCCGAGGCCGCGCCCGCACCCGAGGCCGAGGCCGCGCCCGAACCGGAGGCCGAGGCCGCGCCCGAACCGGAGGCTGAGGCCGCGCCCGAACCGGAGGCCGAGGCCGCGCCCGAACCGGAGGCCGAGGCCGCCCCCGAACCCGAGGCCGAGGCCGCCCCCGAACCCGCACCCGAGGCCGCCCCCGAACCCGCACCCGAGGCCGCCCCCGAACCCGCACCCGAGGCCGCCCCCGAACCGGAGGCCGAGGCCGCGCCCGAACCCGCACCCGAGGCCGCGCCCGCACCGGAGGCTGAGGCCGCGCCCGAACCCGCACCCGAGGCCGCCCCCGAACCGGAGGCCGAGGCCGCGCCCGAACCCGCACCCGAGGCCGCCCCCGAACCGGAGGCTGAGGCCGCGCCCGAACCGGAGGCCGAGGCCGCGCCCGCACCCCAGGCACCCCCCGTTAAGAAGGAGGAGCCCCCGGAGGAAAAACCGCTCACCAAGCTCCAGACTAGGATAAGGGAGAAGTATGATCTGGATGCGCTCAAGGCCGAGAAAAGGGGTCTCAAGACCCAGATCGCAGAGGCCGTTGCCGTGAGGGACAGCGGCAGGATCAGACAACTCAGGAAGAGAAAGAAGGAATTAAAGCGCATTCTGAACAAAGCGTCCTGAAGTAAAACTCCTCATTCCAGGTTCCTGGCTCCCACACTGCCAAGGCCCTCCGTCAGGAGGGCCTTTTCGCTGACCCCTGTCAACGGGATCGGAACTCCGGTGGTCAGCTCTTCATGTTGACAAACTGGAGGGGGATCGCGAGGTCTTCCTCCTTGAGCCTGGTGATAACGTCCTGGAGATCGTCTATTTTCTTGCCGGTCACCCTTACCTGGTCGTCCTGGACGGCGGCCTGGACCTTGAGCCTGGTATCCTTGATTATCCTGACGATCCTGCGGCCCATCTCCCCGTCGATCCCCTGCTGGAACGCTCCTTCACACCTGAGATGTCCCTTTGCTGTCCCCTCGGGTTCTCCGAAGAACAGGGCCTTGGCGTCTATCTTCCTTCGGACGGCGTGGGAGATGAGAATGTCCTGGATCGCCTTGAGTTTCATTCTGTCCTCAGCCAGGATCCTGATCTTTCTCTCCTTGCGGTCCAGAATGATCTCGGAATGGGATTGGCGCAGATCGTATCGGGTCTGTATCTCTTTTCGGGCATTGTTGACGGCGTTGTCCATCTCCTGCATGTCCACACGGCTCACGATATCGAAAGATGCCACCTCTTATCTCCTTCCTGGGCGGGAACGGGCCCGTTCCCGCCGAAATCCAGCTCAATGCCATTCCGGCACCGGCAATCAGGAGCCAGCCTTATGATCCCACCTGCCGGACAACACGGTCAAAAAAGGGCGGCGGGGTCCCTTCGCCCCCTGGAGGTCTGTGCGACGATCCTTTCTCTGGACACGGGACCCGGCGTCCTCCTGCCCCTTATCCTTGACTCTGAGGTTCCGGCCTGTGCGGTCTCGCCTCAGGGTTCCTCCCTCCGCACCGCCTCCACTACCGCCTCCATAAGCCCTGGAATCCGTTCATTCGCCTCGCTCCACATGGGCAGAGGGGGGAGGCTCTGCTTGTCGACCAGCCGTGCCTGGGCGATCCTCACCGCCTGGGCAAAGGTGCGAACCGCCTGTTCCTCGGATCCCTCGTCATAGGACAGGCCGTTTGCCCGGGCGTCGGCCCTGTAAAGGGGGATCATCTCCCGGGCCCTCGTCAGATAGCGCTGGGGGATGTCCTCGCACCAGCCCTCATCCGGTTCCGATTCCCTGAGGAGGGACTCGGTCACCTCTACGGCCATCCGGTTCAGGCCGCGGCTTGCATCATCGGGTGAGAGGCTCTGATGTTTGTGCTCGTAGTTGTCACAGATCTCGGCCTGGCAGATGTCGCTTCGGGAGACGGACCGGGCCACGGCGGCGAGGAGCCCGACTTCCAATCCCCAGTCTCTCGGGACGGCAATGCGGGCGGCGAGTTCCGACGTGAGGGCGAACTCCCCGGACAATGGGTATCTCATTCCCCCCACCAGTTCGAGGATGAGGGAACGGCTCTCCTCCTTGAGGACATCCACCAGAGGCCAGACAAGAAGGCGGGTCACCCGTCCGGCGAAGGCCCCCTCCGAGATCCTGGGATAGAATCCCTTGCAGAAGGAGAAGTCAAGTTCTGGATGGGTAACCGGTTGGAGGAGCCGGGCCGGGATCTCCCTGGAATAGGTGACGATGTCGCCGTCATGCAGAGCGATGGCGTGGATCCCTCCCCGGCCCAGGAGATATCCCATGGCCACCCACACATCCCTTCCCTTTCCCGGGCCGCCGATGTCGAGGGCTTCCCTGACGTTCCGGAACACGGCCTCCAACTGGGGACCCTCCGGCCAGACGACGGTGGTCCGCATCGGCAGGTCCTTCACCAAGTCCCTCGCCCTGCCGTAATCTTCCCGGTCAGCCCTTCCCAGCACCAGGACCAGTTCCTTGATGAAGACGGTTTCGGCCAGCTCCGCGAGGATCCCCGCCAGCGCCGGGGTGTCCATCTCGGTGGCCAGGGCGGGAATCATGAGAGCCGATGGTCGCTGTCCGGTCACTGTCCCCATCGTTTTTTCGAGAACGTCCGGATCGGCGCCGGGAAAGCGATGCAGGGTCGCCACGCGACCCTGTTGCATGAAATCACCCATTGAAGCCTCCTGCGGAAAGATGGCCGGTTTAACGGCCGGAACTCGGCGATCCTTAAGGGTCTTTATATCAAGAAGAGGATGAACTGGAGACCGTCAGGGGCCGAATCTGGCCTCAATGACGCGATCACCAAGGGTGATCTCGATAGGCCTGTCGAGGATGAATTCCTCGGGAAGGATGAGGTGGCCCCTGTAGATGTTCCCCCTGACCTCGGTGACGCACATCAGAGGTCGCCACTGGAACTGTCCCTGTCTTAAGGTTAGCAGATTGCAGAGCTCGCGGGGGTCTTTTGTGTGGATATCCATCAGGATGATGCTGTTCGCGATCTTCCTCTCCTGCCGGACCCTGGACTCGAATCGCGGTTCATACTGGAAGACCGCCGAGACGATGCATGATGACTGGTCCCTGGTGCTTATCCAGTACGAGTTCCTTGCCTGTGCCGGGGGGGCTCCCAGGAGCCAGGGGAGTATGGGTGCAATGATCAGGCTGAGCCTGGCCAGAGAACGCAAGCCATCGGAGAATCTTTTCACAATACCATCATATATCACATGCCTGACCCTTTCAAGATCAGGACGGATGGACGGTCGATCGACCCTCAGAGGATCTTATTCAGGGGATACTCGATGATCCCCTCCGCTCCGTTTTCCAGCAGCTGTGGGACCAACTCCCGGACCACCCGCTCCGAGACGACGGATTCCACCGCATACCAGTCGCTCTGGTGAAGACCGGC
Source organism: bacterium (assembly GCA_020350725.1). Classification (GTDB taxonomy): domain Bacteria; phylum BMS3Abin14; class BMS3Abin14; order BMS3Abin14; family BMS3Abin14. The sequence continues at coordinate 134,165 of CP070719.1, read as the reverse complement.
CACCGTAGGGGCGTTCAGGCTGGGGAGGATAGAGACGACCTTCTCGAGGTTGTCCTTGTGGACGTTCAGCTTGATTCCCACCATACCGGTGGCCTTTTCCGCCCCTTTCAGAAGCAGGGAAATAGTGTCGATCTTCTTTCGCTTGAATGGAACTCCGTAAGCATCCCTGTTGGCGATGAGATACGGTTTTGACTGCATCAATTCGTGGATGATCTTCAGGCCGTGGGCGCGGATGATGCTTCCGGTCTCGGTGACCTCAACGGCTGCATCCGCAATTCCTTCCACCACCTTCGCCTCCGTGGTGCCCCAGGAGTAATCCACCTTGACGTTGATGTTCCTCTCCTCAAAGTATTTTCTGGTAAAATTGACCAGCTCGGTGGAGATGCGCCTCCCCTCCAGGTCCTCTATGGACTCAAAGGGGCTGTTCTCCGGAACGATGAGGACCCATCTGGCCGGTCTCGAGCTGGTTTTGGAGTAGGTCAGCTCCTCGACCCATACGACATCCGAACTGTTCTCAAGGATCCAGTCCCGTCCCGTGATCCCTGCATCGAGGATCCCCTCTTCCACGAAGCGGGACATCTCCTGGGCCCGGACCAGGGAAAAGGAGAGCTCTTCATCGTCCACGGATGGGAAGTAGTTCCGTGACCCCCTGCTGATCCTCCAGCCGGCCCTCCGGAAAAGCTCAATGGTCGCGTCCTCCAGGCTCCCTTTGGGGATCCCCACCTTGACCCGGCTGCCATTGTTCTGATTCGATTGTCTGTCGGCCATTCGTCACATGTCTCCCATGTCTGTTTGGTGCCCGCTGCCCGGCACCTGGTCCTCCGCCGTCAGGACTGATCACACGTTAAATCTGATCTGAAGGATATCACCGTCCTGCACCTGATAATCCTTTCCCTCAACCCGCGGCCTGCCCGACTCGCGGGCTGCTGCATGACCTCCGAGCTCGACGCAGTCCTCATAGGTCAGGACCTCCGCCCGGATGAATCCCCGCTCCATGTCGGAGTGGATTTTCCCGGCGGCCACCACGGCTGCCGTGTTCCTCGGAATGGCCCAGCCCCGCACCTCACGCTCGTTGGCGGTAAAGAAAGTGACCAGATCCAGAAGGTCGAACACACCGGAGACAAATCTGTCCCGCGAGGAGCTCCTGAGACCGAGGTCCTCCAGAAAAGGGCCTCTCTCCTCCTCCGGGAGCTCCAGCAGCTCCAGCTCCACCTGCCCGGCCATCTCCAGATAGCCGATCCTCTCCGTGGCGCACTTCTCCACCAGCTCTGGATAGCAGACGCCCGGTATGCCCTCCTCCCCGACATTGGCCAGGACGAACAGGGGAAAGTGGGTCAGAAACTGATATCCGGAAAGATTGCGGGCCTCCTCCCTGGTCAGTTCCATCCCCCTCACCGGCATCCCGTCCTCCAGTTGCCCTCGGACCCGGTCCAGGAGCTTTCCCTCCGGGGAGGAGAGTTTGCCCTCCTTCGCCAGCCTGGCCAGCCGATTTTCCACCGGGATCAGGTCGGTCAGACAGAACTCCACGTTGAGGGATGACAGCTCCTCCTCGAGGTCCAGCCCCTTGCGGCACTGCGCTGCAAGAGGCGCCGAGAACCCCCTGAGGACCACTGCCAGGGCATCAAGTCCCGCCGCACGCGCCACCGTCTCCCTGCGGAGGCCTCCGCCCTCCTCCGGCCTGAGATCTCCAAGCTCAATGATATCCAGGTGCACCGGAGTGGATTTCCTGGAGCCATAGATCCGGGCGATGCTCTCCAGCCGGGGATCCTGGAGCTTAATGGAGCGCATCCCGGGTCCCGAGTGTTTTTCCCTCAGGCCCACATCTTCAGAGAACAGGGCGAGAAGGGTGGTAACACCGGAACCCGAATAGCCCGCCAGACCGATTTTCATGGGATCTGCCCTTACCCCGTCCAGAAGCGGCCATACCTTTCGGAAGCCTACCCGTCGACCGATCCCTCCGCCTTCTGGTTTCTGTCTCCGTTATGATCTATAGTGAACTGGATAATTAGCACCTTTGCCTGCAGGTGACAAGACTGGGAGGAGCATGGCGCAGGACTTCATTCCCGCATATCTGAAGCTTTCTCGAAAGGAGCTCGAGGAAAGGGCCGGTGTCCTGGCCGATGGCGCCTCTCCGTGCCGACTGTGCCCGAGGGAGTGCGGTGTCCTGCGCCGGGAGGGAACCGTGGGCTATTGCCGGACGGGATTTTCTCCTGTTGTCAGCTCAGCCCACGCGCACTTCGGTGAGGAGGCGCCTCTCACCGGCAGCAGGGGATCAGGCACCATTTTCCTGACCAACTGCAACCTGGGATGCCTCTTCTGCCAGAACTACGACATCAGCCACGAAGGTGCCGGCAGGCGGATCACCGTCGAGGAGCTGGCAAACCTGATGCTCCTCCTTCAGGGTCAAGGATGTCACAACATCAATTTCGTCACTCCCACCCACCAGATCCACGCCATTGTCCAGGCCCTGGTTTCCGCGGCGGAAAGGGGTCTGAAGGTCCCCCTGGTCTATAATACGGGGGGATATGATTCGGTCGACACCCTGCGGCTCCTGGAAGGTATCTTCGACATCTATATGCCCGACCTGAAATTCTCCGATCCCCGGGTTGCCCGGGATCTTGCCGACGCTGACGACTATCCCGAAAAGGCCAGGGAGGCTGTCCGGGAGATGCACCGACAGGTCGGCGATCTCGTCCTGAATGACAGGGGTGTTGCCCTCAGAGGCCTCCTGGTCCGCCACCTGGTCCTCCCCCACGACCTCGCAGGCTCCGGTGAGACCCTCAAGTTCCTGGCCGAGGAGGTCTCAGCGGATACCTATCTGAACATCATGGCACAGTACAGGCCCTGCTATCGCGCGATCGGCATGCCCCGCATCGGTGACCGCCTGCAGCAGAAGGATTTTACCGGCGTGCTGTCACTGGCCAGAAAGCTCGGTCTGACACGCCTCGATTGACCCCTTTCCCGGCCTCTCCATCCCTTCGGAACAGACCTCTTTTCAGTATTTTTTTGGCGTCTCGGGCACTTTTTCCCTCCCGGCAGAGCAAGGCAGAGATCTTGATTTTACTTGACATATAAAAAACAACGTTTTATTATTCACATCACATACGCCGTGAGCCTTCACCCTCGACATAAAATAGCTCATACAAATCAATATGTTATGATCCTGCAAAACGGTTTTGGCAGACTGTTCCGTTTTGTAAACAGCGTTTTACTTTCTTCAAAAGTAAGGCCCGGCGGGTATGGGCCAGGGCACAAGACATAATCCCTTGTGAAAGGAGGTGGAGCCGACCACCAATGTCCACATCGGCGGCAACCGCCGGTGGCGGGCATGCTGTCTGTACAGCCAGTGGAACATTGGGACGGGTGGATACTCAAGCTCCCGGAGGAGCACCAGGTTCCGCCCCCCCCGGCCCGGTATCCGGGCACAAGACCGGAGCAAGGGTAGTTGATGGACGCTCCGGGCAGCGTGATGGGATGAACCCCGGAGGGGAAGAGGTCCCTCCCACAGAATTTTGGAGGAATCAATGGAACAAAATCTCGGTAATCGATATCGGTTCGTCGGGGCTGCGATTGTCATGCAGCTTTGTCTCGGCGCGCTGTACTCCTGGTCCGTTGTCAGGGGCCCCTTGGAGTCCGTGCACGGATGGGACAAGGCACAGAGCATCGCGCCCTACCGCTATTCAGTGGCGTTTTTCGCCATAGCAATGATCATCGCCGGTTTCTGGCAGGACAAAAAAGGTCCGAGACTCGTTGGTAGCGTTGGCGGTATCCTCCTGGGTACCGGCTGTATGCTGGCTGCCTTCATGGGCCAAACGCCCGGCGGAATGATCTTCTCTTACGGTATTCTGGGCGGACTGGGCACGGGCTTCGCCTACGTTACCCCCATCGCCACCTGCGTGAAGTGGT
>CP070719.1:0-130159 GCA_020350725.1 bacterium | reverse complement strand
CGACGGGTTGCCGGCCGCCGCGCTCTCGCTGAGAGGATCGGCGAACACGACCAGGCGCCCGCCGGTCAGGACAAACTGGTCGATGGCGTACAGTGTCGATTCGCTGAACTCGGCGGGATGGACGACCATCAGGACATCGATACCCTCGGGGATGGCGTCGACGTCCTCCGACAGGCGCTGCACATCGAAGAGCTGGCCCATCTGCTCGAAGATCACCCAGGGCGGATTCATGGCGAAGGGATTGCCCGGGGCCGGCCCCCCGGACAGGGGCAGAGAGCTCATCAAGCCGATCCTCTTCTGCTCGGGGTGGGCGAGAGAGTAGATGAGCCGGGTGATGTCGTACTCCAGGAAGGTTTCCCGGTCAGGCTGGAGAAAGGATATCGACTGGATCCTCTCGTCGGAGGCGATCCCCACCAGGCCGAAGTAGAGGGTTTCACTGGAATTGACGGGGACACCCTGCAGCCCGAAGCGTACGGCCTCGTCCTCAGCTTCGGAGAAGGGCTCCGGATCGATGACATCGACAGTCAGCCTGCCGCCTCCGACAGCGGCGTACTCGTCGAGAAGGTCCTGGACCCTGTTGGAGTATACCTTAAGGCCGGGAAGATCCTCTGCCGCCCCCTCGGACCAGAAAAGCTTGAGGGTGATGGGGGAGTCCAGGTGCCTGAGGATGTTTCCGGTGCCTTCCGACAGGGTGTACAGCCGGTTCTCCGTCAGATCCAGGCGGGCCGACCGGAGCAGGGAGCCCGCCAGGAGGTTGATGAGGATGAAGATCCCCACAGCAGACAGGAGCCATCCTGTTGTCGTATACCTCCTCGATACCATGGACCGCACCTCCGTCGTCAGTTCCTGTAGTTCTCAACTGCCCATGATCCCGCATAGAGCCACAGGGCAGTGAAGGTGATGAAGTAGACAAAGTCCACTGCGTTCAGAACACCCTTGATGATGGAATCGAAGTGCTGGAGGAAGCCCATGGCGGCGATGGCTTTTACCATGGAAGCGGGAAGCCACGGGCGGAAGAAGTCAAGGACGAGGGGAAATCCCGACAGAAGAAAGACAAAACAGACCGCGGCCGAGACCACGAAGGCGATGACCTGGTTTCGGGTCAGGGCCGAGACGAAACCGCTCACGGCGAGGTAGGATCCGGCCATGAGGAGGCTGGCCAGGTACCCCGCGACGATCACCCCGTTATCCGGGTCGCCGAGAACGTTCACCGTGATCCACATGGGGAACGTCAGGGCAAGGGAAACGGCCATCATGGACCAGGCGGCCAGGAACTTGCCGGCGACCGCCTCCAGCGTGGAAACGGGAAGCGTCATCAGGAGCTCGATGGTCCCGGTCTTCCTCTCTTCGGCCCACAACCTCATGCCGAGGGCCGGGGCAAGGAAAAGGTAGAGCCAGGGGTGCCACACGAAAAAGGGCTGCAGGTCGGACTGCCCTCTCCCGAAGAGACCGCCCAGATAGAAGGTGAAGATCCCCATGAGGGTCAGGAAGATAATGATAAACACGTATGCCAGAGGGGTGGCGAAATAGCTTGCCATCTCCCTCCTGTAAACAACCGGGATGTTTTTCATCGGGCTCCTCCCTGAGCCTCCTCCGCCCCTCCCGCAGTCAGGGAGAGAAAGACCTCATCGAGACGGCCCGATTCGTGCCTGACCTCCACGATGTCCCACGATCCTTCCTGAAGCATTCTGCTGATGCCTGTGATGATCCTCTCCCCTCCCGCCGGAAAGGCGGTGATCTCCACCAGCCGGTCGGCGAGGGGCAGGGTGTCCACCTTCCTGACATCTGGCAGCCGCGCTATGGCCCCGGACAGGGAAACGGCGTCGTCCGCCCTGACCTGAATGGTGACCGCGTGATTGTATTCGGACATGGCCTCCAGTTCCCCCGGCGTTCCGTCGGCGACGATCCGGCCCCGGGAGATGATGGCGGCCCTGGTGCACACGGCATGGACCTCCTCGAGGATGTGGGTGGAGATGATGATGGCCTTGTCCCGGGCCATGTCCCTGACGAGCTGACGGACCTCCCGCTTCTGATTGGGATCCAGGCCGTCGGTGGGTTCGTCCAGGATCAGGACATCCGGATCATGGACAATGGCCTGGGCCAGCCCCACCCGCCGTTTGAATCCCTTGGACAGGGTCTCGATGGGTTGATGCCAGACCTCCTTCAGGTGCATGATCTCGGCGACCCGGGCGAGCCGCTGGGCCTTGCCGTTCCCGGTGATCCCCCGTATGTCCGCCACGAAACCCAGGAAAGAGGCCGGCGTCATCTCCGGGTAGAGAGGGGCTCCCTCGGGGAGATAGCCGATCCTTGCCTTGGCCGGAACGGGACGGTGAAGGATGTCGATGCCGCAGATGGACACCGACCCGCTGTCGGGGGGGAGATATCCGGTCAGAATTCTCATGGTGGTGGATTTCCCCGCGCCGTTCGGCCCGAGGAACCCCAGGATCTCCCCGGAATCCACCGTGAAGGAGATGCCGTCCACCGCCACGATGGTGCCGAAGGACTTTCGGAGATCATGAACCTCAACTCGTGATGACATCTCGGTTATCCTCCAGTCGCATGAAGTCAGGATTGTACAACAGGTGTTCCGAATAATTCTGGAAGGGAAAATAATCCCGATGGATCAAACTGTCAAGACCCCCCTCCGACATATAGAAACTTCACGGCAACCCATATTATGGCCGGGCGCACATCCGCGTGCCGGCCAGTACCGGGCGGCAGAGGACAAACAATGCTATCATATTATATTTTATATGTAATAGGTGCTACTATTATGTTAAAAAGTATTACGAGTGTTGGTCCATGGGCATGCCTGGTTGAGGGATCTGACATGAGGATTGCAACCTTGAATTCCGGGTTCTGGATTCTGGATTTATCCCGGGGCGACAACAGCAATGCATATTAGCGAAGGCGTCCTTGCCGCCCCGGTCCTGGCCGGGGCCACCGTTGCCGCCGGGGCCGGGCTGGCCCTCGGCCTCAAGGAGCTCAGGCCGAACCGGATCCCCAGGGTGGCGGTCCTGTCCTCGGCTCTCTTCGTCGGTTCCCTCATCCACATCCCCATCGGCCCGGTGAGCGTCCACCTCGTCCTCAACGGGATCTGCGGCCTCATCCTGGGATGGGCCGCCTTCCCCTCCATACTGGTCGCCCTTGCCCTGCAGGCGATCCTGTTCCAGTTCGGCGGCATTGTCGTCCTGGGAGCCAACACGGTCATATTGGCCCTGCCGGCGGTCCTGATCCACTACCTGTGCCGGGGCATGGTGCGGGGTCGATCGCACGGTGTGGCATGGGTAGGTGGTTTTACAGCGGGGGCCGCCGCCATCGGGCTGGGCGCCCTCCTTCTCGGGGGCTCCCTGACCCTGTCCGGCGAGGCGTTTCGTGAGGCGGCGGTGGTGGCGGTAACGGCCAACCTTCCGGTCCTCTTCATCGAGGGTCTCTTCACCGCCTTTTGCGTCTCCTTTCTAAGGAAGGTAAAGCCCGAGATACTGGGCACGTTCGACACTCTGGATCACCCGGAGGAGAGGCTATGAAAAGGACATGCCCTGCTTTCCTGGCTGTGGTTGCGTCGCTGATCGTGCCGGCCGTGGTCCTTGCCCACGGTGCGAGCATCCTGGCCCATTGGGAGGGGCAGGAGGTCCACACGGACAGCTATTCCTCCGATGGACGGCCGATCCCGGGCGCCCGAGTGGCGGTCTACGACATGGGAGGCCGGGTCCTTTTCGAGGGGGTGACCGACGACACCGGGGCTCTCGACTTCCCCAAACCCGGTGCCGGCGACCTCAGGATCATCATGACGGCCCCATCCGGACACAGGAGTGAAACCGTCCTGACGGAGGTGTCCCGGAGAGGAGAAGCGGCCCCTGTCAGAGACACCGGTGGTCCCGGTAAAGCGGTGGACGAAGCGCTGGAGAAAAAACTGGTGTCCATACAGGAATCCATCCAGGATCTCCATCGGAAAATATCCAAGCCCCGCATACCGGAGATCCTCGGCGGTGTCGGCTGGATCGTCGGCCTGGCCGGAGCCTACCTGTGGGGGATGAGCAGGAACAACAGGCGGCGGGAGGATGAGAGGGAGCGGGGGGGGGAATGAGTCCAGAGGCCAGAGGCCAGGGTCCAGAGGCTGCGAGTGGGCGATGGGGCCCTTCGACAGGCTCAGGACAGGCGAGGAGAGGATGTGGGGAAAAAGCGGTTGTCATTGCGAACAGGAAACCGCGTGAAGCAATCTCGATGATATAGAGCCTTCACCACAGAGGACACGGAGGCGTCCCTTGGGACGCCGCCACAGAGGGCCGCAGTTGTTGGGAGGGGGCGAGGGGGAGAAATGAGTCCAGAGTCCTGAGGCCAGGGTCCATAGGGGGCGAGAAGCAGACACGGGGACGCGAGGACGCGGCCCATCGAGAGAGGGCGAGGGGGGGAATGAGTCCAGAGTCCAGAGGCCAGCGTCCAGAGGGAGCGCGAAGCACACACGGGGACGCGTGGACGCGGCCCATCGAGAGGGGGCGAGGGGGAGAAGAGCGGACACGGGGACCCGGGGACGCGAGGGAAAAGACCGAATCACTAATTACGAATCACTAATCACGGCGGTTTCCCAAATTCGATCCGTGAACCGCGAACTTTCTTTCTGTAAGCGGTTTTCACCCTCACCGGTAGGACTGGAACGAAACCATGCATCTCGAGGAATTCGCTGAGGGACACAGCATCTGGCACCGCATGGATCCCCGGATCAAGATCCTGGGACTGTTTTCTTTCGCGGTGGTCGCGGCGCTGTCCAATCGGATATCCGTACAGGTGTTCGCCCTGCTGACGGCCATCGTGGTCCTCATGTCCGCCGGCCTGAACGAGAGGAAGGTGGCGTCCAGGATGGCTGTAGTCAACGGTTTCGTCCTCTTCCTCTGGCTCTTCCTCCCCTTCACCACGGGGGGGGAGCCCATCGCCCAACTGGGATGGCTCGTGCTGACCAGGGAGGGGATCGTCCTCTCCCTGTCCATAACCATGAAGGCCAACGCCATCGCCGCGGCCACCATTGCCCTTCTGGGGACGAGCACGGTCTTCGACCTCGTCCACGCCATGATCCATCTCAGGATCCCCAACCTGCTGGTTCAGCTCTTCTTCTTCTGCTACCGGTACATCTCGGTGATCCACCTGGAGTACACCCGTCTCCGCACCGGTATGAAGGTGCGGTGCTTCACACCCCGCTCCAACATTCACACCTATCGGTCCCTGGCCTATCTCATGGGGATGCTCTTCGTGCGCAGCTACGACCGTTCGGAAAGGATCTACCAGGCCATGGTCCTGAGGGGCTTCTCCGGGACGTTCTGGACCCTCGATCACTTCCACATGCACCGCAGGGACTGGATCGCCCTCGTCTGCATGTCGCTGGTGATCCTCCTGATGGTCGTGGGGCAGCTTGCAGGGGGCATACCGTGATCCGCCTCGAGGACATCGGGTTCGCCTACCCCAACAGCACCCGCGTCCTCGAAGGGTTGGATCTCCTGTGCGATGAGGGGACGAGGATCGGAATAGTGGGCGCCAACGGCTCAGGCAAGACTACCCTCCTTCACATCATCATGGGTCTCCTGAGGCCGACCTCGGGCACTGTGACCCTATTCGGCAGGCAGCCCTCCAGCGAGGCGGACTTCAGAGAGGCGAGGAGACGCATGGGGTTCGTCTTCCAGGATGCCGACGACCAGCTCTTCTGCCCGACCGTGGCCGAGGACGTTGCCTTCGGCCCGAGGAATCTGGGGAGGTCGGCTAAGCAGGCCCACGAGATGGTCTCCAGGACCCTGGATATGCTGGGGATCGAACACCTCGAGAAGAGGGTGACCTACCAGCTGTCCGGAGGGGAAAAGCGGCTGGTGGCCCTCGCCACCGCTCTGGCCATGGAGCCTGAGGTCCTGATCCTGGACGAGCCCACAGCCGGTCTGTCGGAGGAGACCTCCGAGCAGCTTCTCGGCATCCTCAGCCGCCACATCTCCACCAGCATCATCGTATCTCACGATCGATCTTTTCTCCAGCGTGCCTCGGACGAGGTCCTCCTGCTGGAGAAGGGAGTGCTGACGGAAACAGGAATGTCCGAGATGGGCACCTGGTCCCGGTCCCGGCCACCCTCACCGGGCGATCCCTTATAGAGCCTGCGGGCCGGCCCTGTCCTCCTCCGCCCGGCCCCGTGGCCCCTTCAGCATCCGGAAGGGAGCGGCTCTCCACGAACGGGATCGAACCGGGTTGTCCAGGCGTGTCCTCACCAACCCCCGCCACCCCCTCCTCCACCGCCGCCGCCCGACGAACCGCCACCCCCGAAGCCGGAGGAGGAGCCGGGGGCGTGGGACGATGACGAGATCGCAGAGGCCAGGGAGGAGCCCAGCGAGGAGACGGATTCCCCCGGGCGGTAACTGTTCCACCCGGTCCCCCTGTACCAGGAGGGCCGGTACTCCCCGTCGGCGGCGGTGGCTCGGGCGAGAACGCCCGAGAACTGCTCGGCCCATTCCTGGTCCACCTCCAGGGCCAGGGCGTAGGGAAGGTACTTCTCGAACAGCTCCGGCGTCTTTTCGGGAGGGGTCAGGGTGTTGAGCCGGTGCTTCTCGGCTGTGGACAGGTACATCTTGAATCCCTCAACCTTGTCCATCACCCTGCGGCCCAGCCTGGTGGGCGCCTTGAGCAGGCGGTAGAACACAAAGTTCAGGAGGATGAGAAGAAATATCGTGGCCACGAAGATGAGGGAGGTCGTCAGGGCGAAGGACACTGTGGCCCCGACCAGGAAAAAAGAGAACACCGCCGCCATGAAGAACTTGCGGGCCGACCACAGGAAGAATGTTCCCACTGTCCAGGGAACCAGCCATATGACGATGAACATCAGGGGCGGCCCCAGGGGGCTGCCTCCGCCGGCGAAGGCAGCGGCCAGCAGTATGGCCGCGGAGATCAGGATGCCCACGGAAAAGTAACCCATGTTGTTGAGAAAGTGCTCTTTCTGGTACTCGGTCTTCAGAAGCTCCTTCAGAGCTTTTATCGCCCCGGAGATCTCGCTGTGGTTTTCCCTCTCCAGCTTCAGGGTCCTTTTTGTTCCCGGAAACAGCTTCCGGGCGACCTTCTGCTCACCCCCGGACAGAACGGCCGTGGGCTCCACACCGGTCCTTTCCAAAGTGTAGGTCCTCCCGAGGCCGAGGACCCCTTTCTCCTCGCTGATGGTCAGGTATCCCTTGACGGCCAGGTTTATGACCGCACTGGCAAAGGCACGGTCATCGAAACCCATCTCCATAATGTAGCGCATGGCGGCGGGCGACAGGTTGTCGGGCGGCTCGAAGAGGGGGATGACGGTTCCTCTGTCCGGGTCGCGGCCGACCCTGATCCAGGCAAAAAGGTAATAGAGGAGGAGGGCTGCGAGGCCGACGAGGCCGAAAACGACATGCCTGTTGTCCGACAGCAGGTAGCCTGCCCTGTCCACCGGTGTCGGTTCGGCAACGTACCCCTTAGGCCACCCCACCACGATGGTCAGGCCCTCGCTGGGCTGAAGCTCCCCGGTGGTCTCGAAGTTCGCCCGCCCCCTGAGGTCCACGGCCGCCTCGAAGTCCTGCGCCCTGCTCCCCCGGGGCCCGGTGTACGCAGCCAGGCGGATGTCCTCCCTGGGGATGCCCCCCGGCAGGGATACGGATGCGGACGCCCTGCGGATGGGAAAGATCCATCCGTTGCCGGTGACGTTCCAGTAGAGCTCGTCGTGGTCGTCGAAGAAGCCCAGCTGTCTGTCGGTCCGGTACCGGATCTCGTAGGTGTAGATCCCTGGATTGAGGAAACGATCCTTGTGGCCGATGTAGAGCCTGACGCCGTTGCCCCTTCTCTCCGTGTGGTGGCTCTCCGGATGCCTGTCCCGGGTGACGCCCAGGACATCGAAGGAAATCCTGACCGGGTTGCCGGACCGGTCCCTGTAGTCGGTGGGGAAATCACGGTAGATGCCTCGCCGGATCTCCTCTCCCTCCGCCCTGACCTGGATGGTCTCGGTGACCAGGACGCTTCCGTCGGCCTGGACGTTGATGTCGCTTTTGAAATGGAGGATCTCCTCAACAGCCGCGGCCGGGGAAGCGGCCAGGGCCAGGACGGCGCAGATGGTCAGTGTCAGGCGTCTCATGGCCATGGGCGAGCACCTCAGAAGCTGACTTCAGGGGTCTCCCGCTCCGATTCCAGCTCGATCTCGAAGTACTCGGCTTCCTTGAAGCTGAAGACGCCGGCGACGATATTGGAGGGGAAGGCCTGGACGAGGATGTTCATGTCCCTGGCGGTCCCGTTGTAGTAACGGCGGGAGAGCTGGATCTGCTCCTCCACCTCGGTCAGCTTGCCCTGCAGGTCGAGGAAGTTCTGGTTGGCCTTGAGGTCCGGGTAGGCCTCGGCCAGGGCGAACAGCTGGCGGAGCATCTTTGTCAGGTCCGTCTCGATGGCGCTCGCCTCGGCTGGGGACCTGGCCTGTCCGGCCGAATTCCGCAGCTCGACGACCCTGGACAGGACCCCCGCCTCGTGTTTCATGTAGCCCTTGACCGTCTCCACCAGGTTGGGGATCAGGTCGTGCCTTCGCTTCAGCTGGACATCGATGCCGCTCCAGCCCTCGAGAACGAGGTTGCGCTGCTTGACCAGCCTGTTGAAAATGGTAACACCCCACAGGACCAACAGGACCAATGCCCCGACGACGATCCACCCTGCCATGTCTGACCTCCCCTCGATATCGGTATGCGATGAGAACGAAACTCTGGCAGGGATTCTTGCAGATTTGGTCCGGAAAAGGAAGAGCCTGGGTCAGGGTGACGGGAAGGTGAAGAAGGGGAGACAGGGAACCATTCGCCCCTGTCTCCCCGGGTTGTTGCAGACCCCGGCTATTTGAGTGGTCCGGTAAAGGCCCAGTCGTTGTCGATCTTTCCCATGTGACAGTTGATGCATCCCTGGACCTTTCCCTCGCTCTCGACAGCACCGTCCGGCTTGAATTTGACCCAGAACCAGTCCCCGGCATCGGGATTGTATCCCTTGATCCTGTACATGACCGTGACGGCGGCCAGTTGCTTGTCCGGAGAGAAGTTGTCCTTGACGATCATGGCGCCGTTGGGAAACACGCTCTCCCTGTTCTTGATCGCCCTCAGGGCCCCGGACGACACGTAGGTGGTCAGGAAGGACCCGTGGGGATGCTTGCCCTTGAAGAGCCTCTCCGTCCCCGGCCAAAGCTCCCACTGCGAGTAAGGGTCCGTCTCCGTGATGTACTTCCACACCTGTTCCCCGTAGGCGAGAGGCAGTTCCCCCGTAGCGACATAGGTCCAGGCAAGGGCGGGAAGAAACAGCGTCATCAGAATGATAAGACTCAGCCTGGTTTTTGCAATCATGAATCTCACACCCCCCATCGAAATTGAACGGATGCCCCGTCCTCCGAGGGTGGTCAGCCTCGGACGTGTGGAGCGTCATGCTTCGGCAGCTGTCGTGAGGGCTGCCGCGGTCGGCTGCTGCCCCCTATCACCCCCCGGGAAAGAGCTGTCGAAACCGGGCGAGGTGCTCATAGGGATAGTTTACCAGACAATGGTCGGCTTTTAGGGCTGCGGGGAGCCCCTGGCGGGCCGGCCGCGGCGGCAGCCGCTATTGTCCTGTTTTTACTTGAGTTTGAAGCCTGAATGTGTTAATTCAACAGAGTGTCAGTACGCTTTCGATCTTGCCACGGGAATATCGTTGAGGATGATTTCAGCACTCCGCACAGTCCCTTACGGCTGTGCTTTTTTGTTGTCCGCCACCCGGCGGATAGGGCCAGATACATCGCATATGAAGGAGAAAGGTAAAATGGCAGAAGGTTCGGTGAAATGGTTCAATGACGCGAAAGGGTTTGGGTTCATCGAGCAGGCTGATGGACCCGATGTGTTCGTCCACTTCTCAGCTATCAATGGAGACGGTTTCAAGACTCTCCAGGAAGGTGACAAGGTCGCCTTCGACATTGTCGAAGGCGACAAAGGCCTCCAGGCGGCCAACGTCACCAAGCTGTAAAACGATCGCACCGTGAAAAAGCCCCACCGCTACCGGTGGGGCTTTTTTTTGTCTCCGGGTCAGGCAGGCAATCGATATCCCGCGGGAGGCCCGGAGAACCGGATATAATTGACACTGGACAGCCATTTTGTTATATACTCCCGTCCCTCATTCCCCGGTAGCTCAACGGCAGAGCGGGTGGCTGTTAACCACTAGGTTGCTGGTTCAAATCCAGCCCGGGGAGCCATTCGACGCAAAGATGCCCCGTTGATTAATCAGCGGGGCATCTTTTTGCTCATGACCTCCGGCCCCGAAGGAACTAAATCGGGGAGAAGAGAACATGAGCCATTCGCGGCGAATGGCCCTGAGCGAAGTCGAAGGGCCGCCATGTGGCCTCGGTATTGCACGCTATCTTATAAAGCTTCTTTTAAGATGGAGTGCATTCTGATGTCAGCCTATCTCTACATACTTCGTCTCAAATCCGGAAACCTCTACATCGGAACAACCATGAACCTGGGGCAGCGTATTCAGGAGCATTTCGAAGGAAGAGCCTGTCGTACAACATCTCTAGACTCTCCTCTCATACTACTATCGGAAAAACACGAAACTTTTTCGGAAGCCAGAAGACGTGAGGACCGGATAAAGCGATGGACAAGAGCAAAGAAGGAAGCCTTTGTATCGGGTGATTTTGAATCCCTGAAGAAGTTGGCTAAATCGAGAGAGGATCAAAAGTAAGCCTGCCCCGCCTGCCCTGAGCAAGCGATGCCCCGAATTCAACCGAGGGCGGAGCGCGTCGAAGGAAGTCCAGCTCGGGGCTTGTCCCGCCGGAGTTCGAAGAACGAAGGCGGAAGCCACCACCTATAAGCCCAGCCTTACGTGTAAATTCATGGGAAGGAAATGACCCCTGTCCATTCCTGTTTTCGCCGTCTGCTCTTCCGACGTCAGATCGCCCAACGGAAAGCGAGGGGCAGAGCCTTTTTCCTGGACACAGGACGGTTGACCTCCCGTTCACCGGGAGGATAGTCTGATACCCTCTGGGACAGGTAAATGAGGCCCCGCGAGGAAAAGGATGCCGGATGATCACCTGCCCCCAAAGACACAAAACCCTTGCATCACCAGGAGGAAGCCATGAACCTGTTGGCTGTCATGGGAAGCCCGAGGAAGGAGAAGGCCACCGACACTTTGGTGGACAAAGCTGTCGAAGGGGCTGTCTCCGCCAATCCGGGCCTCGAGGTCAGAAAGATCGTTCTGGCTGATCACGACATCCGGTACTGCAGGAACTGTCTCGCCTGCAGGGACAGGAGGACAGATGGACCTTATTCCCCGTGCTCCATCCGTGACGACATGGACCGTCTCCACGAGGATGTTCTCGCCTCGGACCTCCTCATATTCGGGACCCCCCTCCACATGGGACAAGTCACCTCCCTGTTGATGACCTTTCTGGAGCGGATCTGCTTGACCTTCGCAAAGCCCGTGGGGAAAGTGTTGACGATCTCCGCATGCCCTGTCCCGAGATCGAAAAAGGACCGAAAATCGGTCACCATACTCACAAATGGAGTCGTTCCCCCCCTGTACAGAAGGTTCTGTGATGACGCCTCACCCCTCATTCGACAGACGGTCAAGGATTCCCTGAACGGGAGGACCGTGGGGGATCTCTATGCAGGCAACATCGAGGGGAGAGGGGTGGAACGGTATTTTGACAGGGCGTTCAATCTTGGCCGCAAACTCGCCAGGGCCTAGTGCCACACTCTCCTGACAAGAGGATCGCTGTCCCGTTTCCGGGTCCTTCCTGCTGCCCGGAACCGGCTTGGGCAGGAACGCCCCCTTTTGCCGGTCTTCAGGTCTTGCGCCCCCGGACGCCGCGACATCCGTCCGGTCCTCAATGACGGGCCTCTTTTTTTGTCTCCGGACGACGGTTTTAAACCGCCGCGGTGGTCATCCGGCACCCCGACATCCCTTCACCGGGAAAGGCTGACATGGGCGGGGCTCAACCCCGAATATGATCTGGTATAATTTCGTTAGACCAAAGGCCGGCCCGTGAAACGGTTGCGAAGGAGGTCACCGTTCCATGGACCGCCAGCCGCTATTTTATAGGAGATAACGAGGATGGCTGCCAAGAGGAAACGGGTTGAGTTCAAGATCCTGGCCCCCCAGGCCGAAAAGGTGCTGCTGGCGGGAACATTCAACCAGTGGTCGAGCAGTACCGACCCCATGAGGAGGGACAGCACGGGAACATGGAAAAAGATCAAGCTGCTCCCCCATGGTAGACATGAATATAAATTCATCGTGGACGGCATGTGGACACTCGATCCCGGATGCCCCGACACTGTTCCCAACCAGCATGGGACCCAGAACAATCTCATCGACCTGTCATGATACGGGGCACCCGGGGATTCGCCACACTCACCTTTCCCCTGTGAATCCCGCGTTCGGGTAGACTCCCCGGGTCCTTCGTCCCCGAAGAAGAAGCCAGATTCCCAGGGCCAGCAGGAGCACGCTGAAGTACTGGCCGGGCGTGAGCCCCCAGTATCTCCGGTCCTCCACCCGCAGGGTATCGAGGAGGAAGCGGACCGGGGAATAGAGAAGGATGACCAGGGCCAGGTGAAACCCCTCGAAGGGCCGGGCGTTCCGCAGGCCGTAAAGGGCCGCGGCCAGGAGGACCGAGAAGAGCATCTCGTAGAGGCCCAGGTTGTGGCGGACCACACCCGCACCGTCCGCCATGCCCAGGAAAAAATCCGTGGCCCGGCCCGGATGGTCGAAGGCGATGGTGCAGCCGGTCCTTGCAATGATCCAGGCGGGGACGAAACCGAAGAATCCTGCCTCAAGGTACGGTATGGGCTGAATTCCTCTTCTCCTGAGATAGAGAAGCCCGCCCAGGACACCCCCGAAGAAACCGCCGAAGGAGGAATGCCCCTGCCAGATCATGAGCATCGCAAGGGGATTTTCCTTCACCGTCCCCGGAAAGTAGAGGATCAGGGAGGTTAAATGAGACAGGAAAAAACCTGCACCGAGGGCCCACAGGGAGCCTCTGACAATGACCTCCGTTTCCAGGCCCGCTCTCCTGGCCTGCCGATAGGCCAGTTCGCAGCCGACGACCACTGCGAGGATGACCAGGAACTGGAACAGGGACAGCTCCAGGGGTCCGTAGATTTTCAGCAGCGGATTGGGAGGGGTGGGCAGCAGCGGCGTTTCTCCTGCGGAAGTGGTCTGGTCAAGGGGACACGGCTATTGTCAGAAGCCACGGCGCCCCTTAAAAGAGCCCCCAGCGTACCACGCGGCATGGAAAAAATCAGCCTCCGGCGGGTCGTGACAGGGCCCGCCGGAGGCTGGCGTGTGCCGGGAAAGGATCAACCTAAGAACGAACGGGAACCGGACGACGGCGGATCCTGGACCAGACCAGGAAAAGGAGGGCCATCAGACCGAACATGAGGGTCCCGCCGGGCCAGTTGGGTTTATCGGCCGGGTCAACCAGGATGAGGCCGGGACATATACTGCCACCTCCCCCGCTGCTTCTTCCCCCCGCGTCCACCCTGCTCGTGTTGTTGGACTCATCGGGATCCGGTGTGTCGGCACCAACCGTCACGGAGGCCTCGCCCAGGTTGCCGGTCCTTTCCACCTCCACCACGATGCCGGCCGTTTCCCCCGCCGGAAACACCAGGGGCGAGGGAAGATCGCAGCGCCCCCCTACGCAGACCAGAAGACCCCCGACCGTGCCGGAGAACGAAAACATCGGGTTCGCGGCCTGCGGGGGAAGATCCAGCACCAGGTAGAATCCCTCCGCATCCGCCGGACCGTCGTTGAGAACGCTGACCGTGTACTCGCTCCGGAAGATATTCTGGGACGGAAGGTCGTTGTTGACCCGGGTCAGGGAGACGACGAGGTCCGCCTGGGTCGGTACTGCCGTTCCGGTGATCAGGAACGAGGCGCCGCTCGACCCGATGTTCAGATCCAATCCCTGCACCAGAGCGCCGTTTACGTCGGCGGCGGTGGGGTCAAACTGGATGGTGATCACGCACTTCCCTCCGGCGCCAAGGGCCCCCCCGGAACAGGTCTCGGGGACGACGATGGAGAAGGGAGGATCCAGGGTGGAGATCAGGCCGACATCGACGGAAGAGGCCCTGTTGTTGGTCACGGTGATGGACCCCGCCACCGAGGAGCCGACATCCACCATCCCGAAATCCAGCATGAAATCATCCGGGGCGTTGACGCTGTCGGCCAGGTCGATGCCGGGCAGGACAACCGTCGCCTGGTCGGTGGCCGTGTTGGGGGAAGGCCCGGGGTCGGCCACGGCCGAGGTCACGTCCGCCGCATTGGTCACGATCCCGGCCGTGTTGGGAGCCGTGACATCCACGTTCACCTCCACATTATCCCCCGCCCCGACGGTTCCCATCCCGCAGACAACAGATTCCCTCACCTCGGAACAGGCGCCGGGTATGGTCTGGCCGACGGCATTCCTCGCAACGGCGTCCAGGAACGTCGTGTCCGACGGCAGCCCGACGGTCACGGTCACCGCCGGCGCGTCGCTCGGTCCGTTGTTGATGACGTCGGCGGAATAGCTCAGGACAGACCCGGCAGACACTGGCTCCGGTCCGTGGGTGAGGAGGATCTCCAGGTCGGCGGCGGCATCCACTACCAGCGTATCCTGACTGGCGGTCACAGGGGCCGAGATCTCGTTGGCAGCCACGGAAACCGTGTTGGTCACCGTGCCGATCACCGACGGCGCCGTGATGTTCAGCTGGGCCGAGGTCAATTCATCCTCCAGCAGGTCCCTGAGGGAGCAGACGACCGTCGTGACGTCCCCGACGATGGAGTCGACGGTGCAGGCGTCGGCGGGAATGGAGTTGACGTAGTCCACGCCCGCCGGCAGGGTGTCGGTGGCCGTGACACCGGTGACCGATCCCGGGCCGTCGTTCCTGACGCTCACGGTGTAGGTCAGGTCGCCGTTGACGACCACCGGATCGGGTGTGTCACCCTTGGTGACCGTCAGAACCGGCGAGGTGGGCACGCTGCTCACGTAGACGTACTGGCCGATGACCGCCGTTCCTCCGTCCAGGGAGGCGTCCACCCTCTGGCCCGCGGTCGCATGGGGGAACGAGTCGGTGGCCGTTCGTGTGTCGTCCCAGCCGGCGGCCGGCCGCTCGAAGAGGAGGACGGGCAGGGAGTAAGCGCCCGCGGCAATGGCCCGGTTCACGATCAGCGTGTCCGCGTCCAAGTCGACGTCCCCCCACACACCGTTCTTCCACGCCGTCTCGGTCAGGGTACCCGCCCAGCCCAGGCCGGGCTTCTCGTAAATGTAAAGGCCCGTATTCGAATGGGATGGGGAGAAAGGACGGAGGACCACGGTGTCGCCGTCGGTGACCACGCCCCGGTATTCGCCCAGCCGGAGGGTCGTGCTGCTCGTTATGCTGTTGGTCAGGATCGCGTCCTCGGTGCCCGGGTGGCTCGCCCAGCCTCCGGAGGGCTCGACGAACACGTAGCCCCTCCCCACGCCGCCGAGGTCGCTCCGGGCGCCGACGGCGATGACGCTGCCGGCGATGTCCGTCGCCGATCCGAACCGGATGGCGCTTGTAGCATTGGCCGGCATGAGCTTAGCGGTGGGGGTTTGGGTATCCGCCCAGCCACTGTCACCCTTGACGAACACCCACACCGCACCGGGACGGGTACCGAACACCCCGGGGTTCGGGTCGCCGGCGATCACCACGTCCCCGCTGACCTTCGGGTTCCAGCCCCAGGAGTTCTCGCCCTCGGGGGCGTTGAGCCGGGCCGCCTCCTCCCAGGTCCCGGCGGGACTCGACCGGGTGAACACGTAGACCGATCCTAAAATGTTGCCCCCTGCCCGCTGGGAGCCGACCACCAAGGTGTCGCCGTCGATGTCCACGTTGGCCCCGAAATTCCCGTCAGCGGCCGGGTTGCCGGGGTAGAGGACCTGGCTCTGGAACACCGTCCCCGACCAGCCGGACGCGGGCTCCTTGAAAACGAGCACCGAACCGCCGTTGTTCGCCAGCGTATTGTCGCAGATCATGCCCGCAGCCACCGTGCCCCCGCTGACCACACCGGGCGACTCCAGGGTGGGCGTGCCGCAGCCGGTCAGAACCACCGAGGACTGCAGCTCCGCCTCCAGGGTGAACCCGGTCACGGCAAGAACCGGACCGGGAACCGACACCATCAAAGCAAGGGCAGCGAAAAACAACGACCCCGTCGACACGACACCGGATAGACGGCGGGCAAGGACCATGGCAGACCTCCAAAACAGTAAGGGACGTCCGTCGCTCGGAACGCCTGAAACGGGAGAAAGGGGAAGCCGGTCCTCCCCCTTCATCGGTGCAATCCAACCGGGCGCAGTAAGGCCGCACCCTTTTCCGGCCCCCACGGCAAGACCCATGCCGTGGGCACCCCTCATGCTACATCAGGGGACGGCGGGCGGCATTAGGCAAACGCTGTTTGATGTATCACCCGCCCGGAGCAGAGGCCGGCACGCGGCGGCAGATTGGCTTGATTACAATAAAACAAAGAACCGAGCGAGCGGCCCGGTCGCCGTCAATCCAGCGATGTATCTGTAATTATTTCAGGCGCTTAATTTTTGTCAAGCAAAAAAGCATTTTGGCCTTCAAAACACAGGGAGGGAGGCATTTTCTCCCGCAGGCTCCGCATTGTGAGGAGATGGGAGCGGCCTGGCGGCAGATGCTGGAGGAGGGTTAGAGTTTCCGGATGGGCAGGGAGTCGGGCCTTCCGAACAGAAAAAAGCCGCATCGGACTGCGGCCTGAAAAGGTCCTCTCCCGGGTTCCGGTTCCCGGAGGCCGGCTTCGGATCCTAGCCCGCTGTCCCCCTCTTCAGCTCGATGAGGACCAGCTTGGCGATGGCCTTCAGCGTCTCGAAGACCCCTATGCCCTCGGGGGCCACCGCCTCGAAGGAGGGGACGTGGCGGTTGTTGAGGGCCTTCTCGAGCTCCTGGACGGCGACCACGTTGGGAAGGTCCCTCTTGTTCCACTGCAGGACCAGAGGGATCGAATCGAGATCGTATCCCTGTTCCTTCAGGTTGGCCCTCAGGTTCTCGAGGCTCTCGATATTGGCCTCCATCCGCTCCATCTGGCTGTCCGCGACGAAGACGACACCGTCAACGCCCTTGAGGATCAGCTTGCGGCTGGCGTCGTAGAAGACCTGGCCCGGCACCGTGTAGAGGTGAAACCGCGTCTTGAAGCCGCGGATGTCGCCCAGGGACAGGGGGAGGAAGTCGAAGAACAGTGTCCTGTCGGTCTCGGTGGCGAGGCTGATCATCTTGCCCCTCGCCTGAGGATTGGTCTTCCGGTAGATGAACTGGAGATTGGTGGTCTTGCCGCACAGGCCGGGACCGTAATAGACGATCTTGCAGTTGATCTCTCTCGACGAGTAGTTGATAAACGACATTTCAGCGCCGAAGCCTCTCAGCTAAACAGGTTCTCGATGTCATCATCGGTTATCTCCGCGAAGGGTGAATCAACACCGAGCCCGGTTTTCTGGCTTTCGGCCTTCTGGTCTATCTCGTTGAAGATCTCGGCAAGCTCCTCACTGGACTTCTTGACCCTGAGGCGAACGAGGCCGAGGGAGCTGCGCTCGTCGAAGATCACGACCAGGATCACTCGGTGGCCGACGATGGAGATATGGATGTTGTCCCTCTCCCCCTCGTGGAAGAGGATGGTGAACTCCTTCTCCCCGATGAGCTTTGCCAGCCCCCCGGTGGCGGCGATATTGCCGGCCGTGAGGGAGGCGAGAGACGTCGTGTCGATCCCCTCGGTAAGACCGGAGCTCGTTATGAGCTGTCCGTTCTTGTCAACGAGAAAGACGACCTTCGCATTGGCGTTGGAGACCAGACGGCCGACGACTTCGTTGACCTTCTTGAACTCCTCATCGAAAAGGACCAGATTGGGTAGCACCTTGCCTCCGCTTCACGTTATACCGCAAGAGTGTCTACGGAATACCACAGACTCGATACTGTTTCAAGGATATACAGGAAAAAACCGTTCTTTTCAAGGATTTACACTTCGACCCGGCCGTCAAGAGCCATACCCAGAGTTACCTGGTCGGCATTCTCAATGTTCCCGCCGATGGGGATGCCGCGGGCGATACGGGTGATCTTCACTCCTCTCTCCCTGAGAATTCCGGCGAGGTAGGAGGAGGTCGCCTCCCCTTCGACGTCCAGGTTGGTCGCCACGATGACCTCCTTAACTCCCATGCTCTCCACGCGGGCGATGAGCTGGCTGATGGTCAGTTCCTCCGGACCGATGCCCCTCATGGGAGACAGCACGCCGCCCAGGACATGGTAAAGCCCCCTGAACTGGCCGGTATTTTCCAGAGCGATCATATCCCGGGACGAACCGACCACGCACAAAAAGTCTCTGGCTCTCCCGGGGTCCTGACAGACACGGCAGCGTTCCTCCTCGCAGATGCTGAAGCACTCCGCGCACTTCCTGATCCGGCTCTTCATCTCCACAAGGGCCCTGGACAGGGCCTCCGCCCTCTCCGGCGGGGCGTCCAGGAGGTGGAAGGCCAGACGCTGGGCGTTGACCTGGCCGATGCCGGGCAGCCTTTTGAGCTCCTCGATGAGCAGCGCCAGGGAAGGTGGATAGCGCATGGTCATCCGAAGATGTCGGGAATGGGAAGGCCTCCCGTGATCTTGGCCATCTCCTCCTTCATCATCTCCTTGCTCTTCCTCAGCCCTTCGTTCACGGCGGCACGGATCAGGTCCTCGAGCATCTCCTTGTCCTCGGGGTCGACCACCTGCGGTTCGATGGTGATGCCCACGACCTCCTGAGCGCCGCTCACCCGCACGGTCACCATGCCTCCACCCGAGGAAGCCTCGATCTCCCTGGCGCTCAGCTCCTCCTGTACCCTGTCCAGGTTCTCCTTCATCTGTTGGGCTTTTTTCATCAGATCACCAAGGCCTCTCATGCTTCCTCCTCTTTTTCCTCAATGCTCACGGCCTCCTTCGTCTTGCTGGAAAGGACCGTTACCGTCTCGACTTTTCCCTGGAATATCTCCAGGGCGCTTTTCACCGCCTGGTGGTCCAGGGTCTCCTTCCTTATCCGCCGGACCAGGTCCGACTCCTGGATCTGCTTCTTCTCCAGGATGGTGGCATTGCCGGCCTTTTCCTTGTCATCGATGGCTCTGAGGCGGATCGTCATCCGGCGGGCGAAGAACTCGCTGACGAGACTCTGGAGCTCCCCCCTTTTGTCTTCCTCCTCGAGGGCGTCGAAGGCGAACTCCCCCTTTTTGCCGCCTACGACCAGCTCCTCCCCGGCGAGCTTCAGGCACACCAGGTACTCCAGCATGCTCCCGATACCGGGCGCCCGTTCATTGATATAGGACACCAGCTTTTCCCAGGTCTCCTCAGGTGTCTCGATGGAGGCAAAGGCCGGTGGGGACACGGGACCCGGCGCCTCTCCCTCATCGGCGGCGCCTGCCGGAACCACCGGCCGCCGTGACGGCTGGGAAGGAGACCTCCCGCCCGGCGGCGCCAGGGCGGCGCCACCGAAACCGCCGCCTCCGTCCACCAGGGTGATCTCCTGCGCCCTGGCCATGTGAACGATGGCAAGTTCAAGATGGAAACGCGGCTGCGGCGACCTCCGCATCCTCTCCTCCCCCCGGGCCAACAGGGCAAGGCAGGTCCCGAGGATCCCGGAGTGGACGTCCGATGACAGGGTCCTCAGGGACTCCATCTCGCCTTCGGGAAGATCCAGGACCTTCTCCGGTCTCTCCATCTCGACGACAAGAAGCAGGGACCGAACCAGGTCCATGAGGTCAAGGGCTATGCGGAGAGGATCCGCCCCGTTGTCGATCAGATCACCGAGCAGCTGGAGGGCCTCGCCGGACCGACCTCCGAGGGAGGCGGTCAGGGTCTTCATCAGCATCTCTCTGTCGAGGGTGCCAAGGATGACGTTGACGTCCTCGTCGCTCACCTGCTCCCCGGAGTAGGAGAGCACCTGGTCCAGGAGGCTCTGGGAGTCCCTCAGGCTTCCCTCGGCGGAAACAGCTATACGGCGGAGGCTTTCCCTGCTGATATCGATCCCTTCCCTGCCGCAGATCTCCCCCAAGTGGGAGGCAATGGACGAGGAGGGGATCCGCCTGAAATCGTATCTCTGGCAGCGCGAATGGATGGTGACGGGAACCCGGTGGGGCTCCGTGGTGGCCAGGATGAAAACGACCCGCGGCGGCGGCTCCTCGAGGGTTTTCAGGAGGGCGTTGAAGGCGTTTTTCGACAGCATGTGGACCTCATCGATGATGTAGACCTTGTGCTTTCCCTCACGGGGAGCGTACATCACCGCCTCGCGGAGCTCCCTGATGTCATCCACGCCCGTGTGGGACGCCGCATCCATCTCCACCACGTCCATGCTCCGCCCCTCGTCGATGTCCCTGCAGGAGGTGCACCTGCTGCAGGGCTCATCACCATGACCGGAGTCCTCACAGTTCAAAGCCTTGGCGAGGATCCGGGCGACGGACGTCTTGCCCACTCCCCTCAGCCCGGAGAACAGGAAGGCGTGCCCGAGGCGCCCGGAACCGATTGCATTACGAAGGGTCCTGGTGACGTGTTCCTGGCCGACGACCTCCGAGAAGGACCGCGGTCGGTATTTCCTGGCTAGGACAAGATATGACATGGGACGGGGTTTCCGTAGGGGCCCAGCCGATCCCGGGCGGCGGGCCTGCAACACATTGCAAAGGGAGGGGTGACGGCCGGGCTGTTCTGGTGCACCCGCCGGATTCCCCTACCGTTGCTTCCTTCCGGACCTGGCGGGGTTCGGGGACCTGCGTCGCCCAGGGCCTGGCCGCCACCCATAACATGGCTTCTGTGACAGTTCCTCGACCAGGCCGTCAAACTTTCAATGGCGGAGAGAGAGGGATTCGAACCCTCGATACACCTTGTGGGCGTATACGCGCTTTCCAAGCGCGCTCCTTCAGCCACTCGGACATCTCTCCGTGCAACCTTCTTTTCATCCTTCCCCCCGGGAACTCGGCCCGGGGGGTGTATTTCCATGGCGCGCCCAGCACGATTCGAACGTGCGACCTTCGGACCCGCAATCCGACGCTCTATCCAGCTGAGCTATGGGCGCTCTGTCGACCGGATACCGTTATTTCGCCGCGACGTAATCCTTGAGGATGAGAGCGTATTTGGGGTGTTCGAATGGGTGCGTCGCGGGATAGAGAGCGAACAGCCACTTGTAGAAAAGCTCCTGACCCTGACTGTCCGTGACCTTGATACGGGCCGCCGGGTTGTTCAGGTCCGCGGAAGACGAGGTGAAGACGTCCCCGGCCATGGTGAAACTGGGCAGAAAAGCCTCCACGAAGACGGAAAGCCCGGTGTCAGCGAGGGGGATCGTCTCGCCGATGTTGACGGTGATCTCGGACACCTCATTGGTGTCCTTGTCGGTGAGTTCGAGAACCACTGCCTTCCACTTGCCCGCGATCTCCTCCGGGATCATGACGGTGGACGGGACCTGAGGCATGGGGACTTCCTCCATGATCTCTTCCTCCAGGGGGATCTCCTGGGCCTTCTTCTGGCAGCCCGAGAGGACGACCATGGAAAGAGCGGCCATTACGGCAACGAGAAAAAAGATCCTGTTTTTCAGATACATTCCAGTTCCTCCAGTCGATCACATGCGATGACGCCGCTGTTACCGGGGCCAGCGGCAAGGCCCCATGGATCATTTTATCCGTGTGGCGGAGAGAGAGGGATTCGAACCCCCGGTCCGCAGAAGCGAACAATAGCTTTCGAGGCTACCGCCTTCAACCACTCGGCCATCTCTCCGGACGGCTCAACCGGCCCCCCATCGTGATCGGTGTATGGCGGAGAGAGAGGGATTCGAACCCTCGAAACCGATCTCTCAGTTTACTCGCTTAGCAGGCGAGTGCCTTCAGCCAGCTCGGCCATCTCTCCATAAAGGACGACGAGCCGGTTGAACCAAGGGTGACAAGTTATCCACAACTCAAAGAAAGGTCAAGGGGGAAAGGGATGAATCAGGTTCAAGGCTCAGGGTTCAAACAAGAGTATCGTTCATTACAATGACGATACGTTCAAAACCTTTTGGATTTTGGACTTTGGATCGATCCAGCGGCTTGCCACCCGCAGCTCAGGGAACGAAGTGGAGTGAGCGAAGGGTGGCGGAGGAGGAGGGATTCGAACCCCCGGTCCGCTGTTAACGGACTGCGGTTTTCAAGACCGCCGCCTTCAACCGCTCGGCCACTCCTCCGCAAAAAAATCAAGCCAGAATCGAACATCCAAAGTCCAAAACGGGAAGGCGCGACGTCGGGGTCCCCTCTATTGGATTTCAGCTTTTGGATGCTGGACCCATTTCCCTCGCGATCCTCTCCATCCCGCCCATGTAGGGCCTGAGCACCTCGGGAACGAGAACGGTGCCGTCCTTCTGCTGGTAATTCTCAAGGATCGCCACCAGGCAACGGCCCACGGCAAGCCCCGAGCCGTTCAGGGTGTGGACGAACCGCGTTCCCTTTTCGCCCTCGGGACGGTACCGGATCCCCGCCCTTCTGGCCTGGAAATCCTCGAAATTGCTGCACGAGGAGATCTCCCGGTAGGATTCCTGCCCGGGAAGCCACACCTCGAGATCGTAGGTCTTGGCCGCGGAAAATCCCAGATCTCCCGTGCACAGGGACATTACCCTGTAGTGCAGGCCGAGCCGCTTGAGGACCTCTTCCGCATCCCTGGTCAGCGATTCGAGCTCCTCGTAGGAGTTCTCCGGCAGGGTGAATTTCACCAGCTCCACCTTGTTGAACTGGTGAAGCCTGATAAGCCCCCTCGTGTCCTTGCCGTGGGATCCGGCCTCCCGGCGAAAGCAGGGGCTGTAGGCAGCATAGAGGAGAGGGAAGTCCTTCTCCTTCATGATCTCCTCGCGATGGAGGTTCGTCACCGGAACCTCCGCTGTGGGGATCAGGTAGAACTGTCCCCCCTCGACACGGAACAGGTCCTCCTCGAATTTGGGCAGCTGCCCCGTTGCCAGCATGCTGTCTGCGTTGACCATGAAGGGGGTGAGGACCTCCCTGTATCCGTGCTCCCTGGTGTGCAGATCGAGCATGAACGAGATCAGCGCCCTCTCCAGGAGGGCGCCGGCACCGGAGAGGACGGAAAACCGGGCCCCGGCCATCCGGGCAGCCCTGGGGAGGTCCAAAACCCCCAGAGACTCGCCGAGTTCCCAGTGGGGAAGCGGATCGAAGGCAGGGTCAGGCTTCTCTCCCCACGTCCTGACCAGACTGTTTGCGTTCTCGTCCTTTCCCACCGGAACCGAGTCATGGGGGAGGTTCGGTACAGTGAGCAAAAACTCCCTCAGCTCCGTCTCGATGGACTTGAGCCTCTCATCGTTGGCCTTGATCCTCTCCCCGAGACCCCGGACCACCTCCATGCGGTCGGCGGCATCGACGCCCTCCTTCCGGAGGCGGCCGATCTCGAGGGACTCCGCGTTCCGGCGCGCCTTCATGTCCTCCGTCTCCCGGAGGAGGGAACGCCGCTCCCCGTCCAGTTTCCGGAAAGGGTCGAGATCCAGCACCTCGCCCCTGGCGGCCAGCCTCTCCTCCACGAAATCGATGTTCTCTCTCAGGAAACGGACGTCGAGCATCAAGATCCCTCTCTCCGCTGGAGTGGCAATCTATAACACCAATGATGGGGGTTGTCAAACAGGCCGGTGACGTGCTAACTTCCCGCCATGCAAAGGTTTTTTTCTTTTCTGGTCATCTTGTTCGCCGTCCTCGCCCCACCTTCGACCGCCGACGGCAGCCCCCCCGCAGGCCGGCGCGTGGTACTCCTCGGAGACTTCCTTCCGGCGGGGAGCGCCGAGGGGGTTATTGCGGCCAGGGGCTTTCCCTACCTCTTCGGAGGGGTCCGCCACATCCTAGCAGATTCCGACGGGGTTTTCCTCAACCTCGAGGCTCCCCTGTCCCACCGCGGGACATCCGTCGAGGGCAAAACCTACACCTTCAGGGCCGAACCCGAGGCCGCCGAGGCCATGTTCGCAGAAGGGGTGAGGTCCGTCTCCCTGGCCAACAACCACATCCTTGATTTCGGTCCCGAGGCCCTCGAGGACACCCTCGCCTTCCTCCGGGAGGCCGGCGTCTCCCCGGCCGGAGCCGGCATGGACCTCGCTGAGGCCGGCCTGCCGGCGGAGATGACCGCACCGCCCGGAAACCTTCTCCTGTTGGCTTTCAGCAACACCTTCCCCGACTCGTACTGGGCAGGAGAGTCAAGGCCCGGCACCCTTTTCGGGTCGCCCGGGACCGTCCGGAGGGCTGTCGCGGCCGCCTCGGTTAGAGGGACCGTGATCGTATCCTTTCACTGGGGCCAGGAGCTCATGGAGACGCCGAAGGACTATCAGGTTGATCTGGCTCGCCTGGCCATCGATTCGGGCGCCGCCATGGTCGTGGGACACCATCCCCACGTACTCCAGCCGATCGAGGTCTACCGGGGTCGGGTCATACTGTACAGCCTGGGGAATTTTTCCTTCGGATCCTACAGCAGAAACGCCCGGCACGGCCTCATGGCCAGGGCTGAGTTCACCCCGGAGGGCCTCTGTTCGGGAGTCGAGATCTACCCCCTGCTGGTGGACAACACCGTGATCGCCTTCAGGCCCAGGATCCTGACCGGGGATGAGGGAAGGGGTGTCTTCGACAGGCTCACGGCCGGCATCCCGAAAGGCGCCGCCGACGTGCGGTGGGCGGGGGACAGAGGGATCCTCCTGCCGACCCCGAGATGATCCCGCCGGACCGGGGAAGGGGAAGCCTACCGGGAGTCGGACATGAACTTGCAGTTCTTCAGGTAGCGCTCGAGCCCCTCCCGGAACACGAACATGATCTCCGGCTCCACGGGGCCGTCGGTGGAATCGGCCACCATCAGGAAGACGAGGATGCGTCCCGTGTCCCACACCCCGACAAGGGCCGGAGCGTAGAAGTAGTCGTGCACGCCGGTCCGGAAGTCCTGGTAGGTTCCCTGGTGGACGGCGGGCTCGACCTTCAGGTTCCCGGTAATGGCCCGGGAACGGACCTTGAAAACCTGCCGGAAGTCACCCTCTCCCTCGGCCGGTTTCCGGTATCTCTGTTTGACGATAAAGAGGCGGTAGGGCTGCCGGGGGCTCTCGAATCCCTCGAAGTAGAACGTCAGCTCCCCCACGCCGCCCGATGGCGGTCCGACAACTCTGTATTTTTTCACCACGCTGGGATAGAAGCAGGTCCCCTTGTCCTGTTTCTGGAGCCCGCCCTTGAAGAATTCCTCGAGAACGTAACCGCCGATGGCCTCGATGTAGGGTGTTCCATCCTCCGTGACCCCATACCGGCTATAGGGATCGAGAACCGTGCCGACGGAAGCGCCAAAGGGGGCCTTGGCCGGGGAGAGATCCACCGAGGGGACCCTGGCCGCCGTTCCGGCGTGAGCGCAGCTCATGGCAGCCGCGGCCGCAAGGATCCATGGGAAAAAACGGGACATATATCTCTCCTTGACCGTGCTCGGCGGGGGATGGGATATTTCATCTGTCTACCCGGACATCATATCATGCCGGGTGACGAGGTCGAACGAAAAATCCAGGAAGGAGCGTGACATGACCGTGAAAGCCCCCGCCCGGAACGAACGGGTCGCCGACGCCCCGGTGGACCGCCTGTTCCTGGACAGGTGGTCGCCCCGAGCCTTCAGTCCGGAACCCATTGCCGGGGAAACGCTGAGGACGCTCTTCGAGGCCGCCCGATGGGCCCCGTCATGCTTCAACGAACAGCCCTGGGTCTTCATCTATTCGGGCACCG
Organism: bacterium; assembly: GCA_020350725.1. Lineage (GTDB taxonomy): Bacteria > BMS3Abin14 > BMS3Abin14 > BMS3Abin14 > BMS3Abin14. Next base: position 104,424 of record CP070719.1, on the reverse strand, counting down.
AGGAGGACCGGCTGCGTATTCTGGACGTCCTGACCGAGAGGAACCAGGTCTGGGCAAAGAACGCTCCTGTTCTGGCCCTCCTGTTCGCCCGGCGGACTTTCCGGAAGACGGGCAGGCCGAACCGCTGGGCCGCCTTTGACTGCGGTGCGGCCTGGATGTCCCTGACCGTTCAGGCCAGGTTTCTCGGACTCTATACCCACGCCATGGCGGGGTACCGCCGGGACCGTGCCTACCAGGCCGCCGGCATACCGGAGGAGGAATACGAGGTCATCTGTGCCATCGCCATCGGGAGATACGGCGACCCGGAGGACCTCCCCGGGGAGATCCGGGCCAGCGAATTCCCCAAAGACCGCAAACCCCTGGCCGAGGTGGCGGTGGCCGGGCAGTGGCCTGAGGGCCGTGTTTAGGGCCCAGGTTCTGGTTTCTGGGATCTAGCGTCTGGAATCTAGAAACCAGACACTCGGGAAACTTGCCATTAATGAAAAATCCACTGCCCAACAGATTCATCTCCAACCTGGCCGGGATCTGCCGCCATCATCTTCTGGCCGAGAAGTGGCTCATCGCGCCCAACCTGCGGGTCGGGCACCAGTGGATAGAACAGGTGGCCCGCTCGGGACAGCCGGCCGTAAATCTGCGGGTGACGACGGTCCTGGGCCTCGCCCTCCAGTTCCTGAGCTCCGCCGGCCGGGAGGTGACCCTGCTCCCGGGCCAGGCCCACGAGTTCATGGTGGACCGGCTCTGGGACGGCCTAAAAGACAAGCAGAAGGACCCGTACCTTGCCACGATCCAGGTGACCCCTGGTTTCCTGTCCCGTCTCTCATTCACCATCTCTGACCTGCGCATGGCCGGGGTGACCGCCGGACAGATGGACGCCGGCCACTTCGAGGTGGGGGCCAAGGGATTGGAGGTGGCCGCCCTTTACGGCGCCTACTGCCGGCAGCTCGATGCCCTTGATATCTACGACAGTGCCCGGGTCCTGGAGGAAGCTGCCCGGCTTGACGGGCTGGCCGGTGACTCCGTGGCTCTGGTGCCCGACTTTATTCATCTGCAGGGCCTCGAGGGCCGGTTTGCGAGCTCCCTGCCCGGAGAGAAACTTCTCAAGGTTCCCGGCGAGACGGCCGTGGACCTGTCCGCCGTCGTCGGGGGCGGCAGGGGGCTCACCGTCTCCTTCGCCACCGCCCTGGGAGAGACGGCCGAGGTGCGCAATATCTTCCGCCGCTGCCTTTCCCGAGGGATCCCGTTGGACCAGGTGGAGGTCCTGTACACCGACCAGGAGAGCTACCTGCCCCTCCTCTTTGAGGAAAGTGTGCGCCTCGCCAGGGACCACGTCACCGACGTGTCCGACCCCCCGGTGACCTTCGCCGACGGCATTCCCACCCGCTTCACCCGGCCCGGACGGGCCCTGATGGCCTGGGTCGACTGGATCCGGGAAGGCTTTCCACAGCCGGTCCTGTTGACCATGGTCAGAAACGGCCTGCTGGTGACCGACGGGAATATCCCTGCCGCCCGCATGGCCCGGCTGCTCAGAAACCTGCCTGTCGGCAGGGGACGGAACCGCTTCTTGCCGGTCATGGTCAGCAGGGTCCGGTAACTGGGCAGGGAGATCGAGGAAGGGATCCAAGAGTCCGGTGACCCGGAGGAGGAATACCACGACCGCGGCGCGGACCTTGCCGCGTTAAAGGAACTCAGGAGGGTGACCCGGGAACTCCTTTCCACCTGCCCTTCACCGGACTCCCCGGTGGACGAGGTACTGGAAAAAGCCGGCGCCTTCCTGAAAAACCTGGCCCGGGGCACCAACCGCTGGGACGCCTACGCCCTGGAGAAGTTCGAGGAAAAGATACTGGAACTGGTTCACTGGTTCCGGGCCGGCGCCGAACCGTGCACCCTTAACCCCTTCGACTAGCTGCGGGAGATGGCACGAGACGAGCGGATGGGCGGCAGCGGGCCCCGGCCCGGGTGCCTGCACGCCTCCCGGCTTTCGGGCGGCGGCCACACGGGGCGCCCCTACACCTTTATCATCGGGATGGACGACAGCCGGCACCCCGGGGCCGGCCTTCAGGACCCGGTGCTCCTGGACCGGGAGCGGGCAGGCATCTCGGACGACCTCCCCACCGCCGCCGGCACCCAGGTCCGGCGGGCAGAGGAGCTGCGGGGCATGATCGCCCGGCTCCGGGGCGAGGTGGTCATGAGCTGGTCTTCCCTGGACCTTGCCGACGACAGGGAGCTGTTCCCTGCGGCTATCTGCCAGGAGCTCTTACGGTACGTCACCGGGGAACTCGACGCCCAGGCCGGGCGGCTCATGGAACTTGCCGGACCCGCCGCCGCCTTCACGCCGGGGGAGGGGGAGGCCTGTGCCGACGAAACCGAGTGGTGGCTGCGGGCCCTTTTAAAAGGTGACAGACCGGCAAACGCCCGTGAGACGATCCACCAGGCCTTCCCCCGCCTCGCCGCCGGCAGGGCCGCCCTGGCCGGCCGGCTTTCGGATACCCTCACCCCCTGGGACGGTTTGGTGGACCTGCACCGCCGCCATGACCCCCTGACCGACGGCCCGGCCATGTCGGCCACCCGGCTGGAGACCATAGGCCGCTGCCCCCTGGCCTACTTCTTTTCCGACCTCCTTGGGGTGAAACCCCCGGAAGACCCCGGCGCCGAGCGCGAGGTGTGGCTTGAACCTCTGCATTTCGGCTCCCTCCTGCACGATGTCCTGCACCGCTTCATGTCCCACGTCATGGAAAGGGGGGAGTCCCCCTCTTTGACCACCCACATGGAGGAGATGGAAACGATCGTGGCCGACGAGGCCCGACGGTATCGGGAGAAGTACCCACCCCCTGACGACACCCTCTACCGGGAGCAGGTGAACCGCCTCACGGAAGCGGCCCGCGTGTTCCTGCAGGACGAGGAGGAGGCCGCGGGCGAAGCCGAGCCGTTCCTGTTAGAGCAGAGAGTGGGACTTGACCGGGACGGCCAGCCGATGGCCCTCGTGCTGCCGGGAGGAGTGACCATCCGCAGCAGCGGGCGCATCGATCGCATCGACCGGCTCGCCGGCAGGGGTCACCGCTATCGCATCACCGACTACAAGAGCGGCAGCGCCTACCGGTACGATGTGGCCGACGCCTTCCGCCAGGGCCGCACCGTGCAGCAGGCCCTGTACATCAGGCTGGCTGAACGCCTCCTTAAGGATACCGTAGACCCTGGCGCCGTGGTGGAGGAATTCCGATACGCCTTCCCGGCCTCCCGGACCGTTGACGAAGCGGTCTTTTGGCACAGCTCCGACCTCGCCGGGGGGGACGCCATCCTGGCCCTTCTCGTCCGGGCGGCTTCCGGCGGGGCTTTCTGCTCCACGGACACGGACAAAGACTGCCGCTACTGCGACTACAGGGACGTGTGCGGTGACCTGGAAACCCTGGCGAAGGCGGCCGGTGCCAAGCTCTCCTCGGATGCCGACAACAGGCTCGACTGCTTCAGAGAACTGCGCGGCAGGGAGCTCCGCGACAAGAGGACGGCCGGTGACCCGTAATTTCATCCCCCCCGACCAGGACCAGAGGGATCGCGTCGTCGCCGACCTCGGCAGCAGTATGCTGGTGGAGGCGGCCGCGGGCACCGGCAAGACCACGGTTATGGTGGCCCGCATGATCGCTCTCCTCCGGGAGGGCCGCTGCACCCCGTCCACCATTGCGGCGATGACGTTCACCCGCAAGGCGGCGGCTGAACTTAAAGGACGCTTTGCTGCGGACCTTGCCGTGGCGGCCCGGGAGGCCGCCGGAGGCGAGGCCGAGCGTCTCTCGGAGGCCCTCGCCGACCTGGACCAGGTCTTCGTGGGCACCATCCACTCCTTCTGCTCCCGGCTGCTTCGGGAGAGGCCGGTGGAGGCCGGCGTGGATCCCGGCTTCGGTGAGCTTGCCGAAGACGCCGACGTGCGCTATCGCAAGGAGGCCTGGGCCCGGTACCTGGAACAGGCCGGGCCCGACGACCCTGTGCTGAAAGAGCTTGCAGCTTCGGGGTTGACGCCGACCGACCTCGCCGCGTCCTTTGTGGACTACTGCCGCTACCCGGACCTGGACCGCTGGCCGGCAGATCGAACGGGGCCGCCGGACCTTTCCCAGGCCCGAAAGGCCCTCGCTGACTACCTGCGCCACCTGGACAGGCTCCTTCCCGACCTGCCCCGGGACCCGGGCAACGACGGGCTCATCCCGCGTTTAAGGCGCATCCGCCGCATGAGCCGCCGCCTGCCAGAGGGCCCAGCCTCCCTCTTCGCCATCCTGAGCGAGATCAAGCCGGAACCCGGCATCATCCAGAAGGTGTGGCCCGGCAAAAAGGAGCAGGCCCTGGCGGAAAAGGAACGCCACACCCGCCTGGCGGAGGATCATGCCGTCCCGGCCGTCAACCGGTGGCTGGCCTATCGATACGGGCTGGTCATGGAGGCCTTCGCGGCGGCCGCCGGCATCTACGAAGACATCCGCGCCGAGTCGGGGAGCATGAACTTCCAGGACCTGCTCATGGCCGCAGCCGGTCTTTTAAGGGACAAGCCGGCGGTGAGGGAGTACTTCCGGGCCCGCTTTACTCACCTGCTGGTGGACGAGTTCCAGGACACCGATCCCGTCCAGGCCCAGGTCATGCTGCTGCTCACGGCCGACGACGTCAACGAGACCGACTGGACCCGGTGCAGGCCCGTACCGGGATCCCTCTTCGTGGTGGGCGATCCCAAGCAGTCCATCTACCGCTTCCGCCGGGCCGACATCGTCGTCTACGAGACGGTCAAGGAGATCCTGTGCGGTCCTGACAACCCCCCGGTTCACCTGTCCACTTCCTTCCGCTCAACGCCGGAACTCATCAGGTGGGTCAACGATCGATTCTCCGGACCCTTCGGGGAGCTGACGAGGCCCTACTCCCCCGGGTACGTGCCCCTGCAGCCCGGGCCGGAGACGGACACCGCGGATCTGACGGGCATCGAGCGGTCTGACAACCTCCGCCACCTGTCCAACAGGGAGCTCATCCACGCGTTTGAGCCGGGGCTCATCGCCCGGGACGTGCGCGCACGCCTTACCGGGGGACAGACCGTCCCCCGAAAGGAGGGCCCTTCGCCGTGCTGCCCCGGGGACTTCATGGTGGTCACCGCCTACACCCACCAGCTGGGGCTCTACGGCGCGGCACTCCAGGAGATGGGGATCCCCCACCAGGTCACCGGCGGCTCGGGGCTCTCCACGCCGCCGGAACTCGGGATGCTGGCAGCGTGCTTTAAAGCGGTGCTCTTCCCGGAGGACCCGGTGGCCCTTCTGGCCGTGCTCCGGGGAGGGCTGTTCGGCCTGACGGACCAGCAGCTTTACGATTACGCCCTGGCAGGGGGGACCTTCAACTATCGGGAGGGCGTCCCCGAGGTCCTGGGTGAGGGTACCGGAGGGATCTACCGGGAGATCTTCGACCTTCTGACCGGTTTCCGGGAAAGGCTGGGGGCCATGCCTCCGGTGGCCGTCCTGTCGGCCATGACCGAGGAGCTGGGCCTCGCCGCCTCGGCCGCGGCGGGGGAGAACGGCGACCTCATGGCCGGTTCACTGCTGAAGGCCCTGGAGCTCCTGCGCGGCGACCTGCGGGACCGCTGGTCCCCCGAGGATCTCCTCGACTACCTCCATCAGTTGGCCTCCGGCGAGGAGAAGCACGACGGGATCACAGCCGTGTCCCCGGCCGAGGAACCGGTGCGGGTGATGAACCTTCACAAGGTCAAGGGGCTCGAGGCCCCGGTGGTGTACCTTGCCGACCCCACCGGCCAGTCGGACCGGGAACCCCTCATTCACATCGACCGGTCCCACGGCAACCGCTCCAGCGATGAGATCGCTGGGTACATGAAGGTGCTCGGCCCCACCCGGGGGTTCATGCCCGGGGAGGTCCTGGCCCGGCCCCTGGATTGGGAACACCTGGCCGCCGAGGAGAAAAGGTTCGCCGACGCCGAGGAGTTAAGGCGTCTCTACGTGGCCGCCACCCGTGCCGGCAGCCGCCTGGTGGTGAGCCAGCGCGCCAAGGGCGAGCGGTCAAACCCCTGGCTGTTCTTCAAGGAGGGACTGGAAGAGGCCGCGCCACTGGAGGATCCTGGAAAGGAGGTCACGGCACATTCCAAAAAAACCGGCCCCGCCATTGCGGCGGCGGAAGCGGAGAAGGCCCGGGAGACCATCGCCGCCTCCTGGCAGCGGACCATGGAACAGAGCTACGACAAGGGATTCCCGTCACAGTACGGCGCCGAAGGCAAGGCGGACAGGCGCCGGCCCGTGGACGAGGAGGCCGCAAAGCGGGGCACCGTCATCCACGGCCTTCTGGAGGCGGCCATGACCCGCCCGGAAGTCGACCTCGAGGAGCTGTCACGGTCCCTCTGCGCCAACCAGGACCTGGACGTGGAGAGGGCAGCCGAGTTCGTCCGCACCGCCCGAGAGGCAGCGCAGTCGTCCGAGTGGGCCCGGGCCCGCCGGGCTGAGCGGATCTTTACGGAGATCCCCTACACTCGCCTGCTCGAGGGCAGAGAGATCGAGACCGTCGAGACCGGCGTCATGGATCTGGTGTTCGAGGAGGACGGCGGTTGGGTCATCGTGGACTACAAGACCGGGGCACAGGACCTGGAGAGGTACCGTTTTCAATTGGAGGCCTACCAGGAGGCGTGGGAGAGCTTCGGGGCAGGAGAGGTGAAGGAGGTGGGGATCCTGTGGGTGGACTCGGGGAATTATGAGGTGTTGTAGATCGGGAGTCAGGATCCAGGAGCCGGAACGGAGGAGAGGAGCTCGGCCGGCGCAAAAGGGGAAAGGAAGGATCATATGTCTACCGGTTCGGACAACCAGGTCAAAGCCGGCGGCTGTCTGTGCGGTTCCGTTCGTTACCGGATCACCGGTGACCTGCGGGGTGTCGTCAACTGTCATTGCTCCAAGTGCCGCCGCTTCCATGGCAATTATGCCGCCTACGTGGGTACGAAACCCGAAAATCTGGCCATTATCGAGGAGGGGGGCCTGAAATGGTTCCGATCGACAGCCGATGAGACACCCAACGTCCATCGCGGGTTCTGCGGCGATTGCGGCTCTTCCCTGTTCTGGCACCCCAGGGGTGAGGACAGGATCGCTGTTGCGGCGGGGTCGCTGGACGGACCGACTGACCTGAGGATCATAGGCCACGTTTGGGTCAGCCAGATGGCCGATTATTATGGGATTTCCGATGACCTGCCGAAATATGCGGAAGGATGGGAAAGGTCCGAGCAGGTGCCTTGAGAGAACCCGGAAGTCAGGATCCGGGGAGCCGGAATGGAGGAGAGGAGCGCGGCCGGCGCAAGAGCGGAAAGGGCTGTCTCCCACGAAGACAGCGAGGGGAAAATACTTTAATATGGGGTTCGAATGCCGCCCGTTGTCTCTTGCCTGTTCGGTAACGACCGCAGAAAGCGCGGATCACACTGCGTTTCTTGAATTCGGCACCTGGAATCTGGAGTTTTCATGATCTCCGTCGTCCCCATAGAGTCCGCTGCTGACTACCCCGCAGCCATCGCCCGCGCCCTGGAGGAGGTCGACGCCGGCGGCGCCCTGGCCGGTTTCGACCGCGTCATCGTCAAGCCCAACGTTGTCAACCTCAGCCCGCCGCCGGTGACAACGGATGTGCGCTGCGTCATGGCGGTGGTCGACTACCTGAGGGAGAGGATCGGGTCGGAGATCCTCGTCGCCGAAGGCTCCGGGGAGGGAGACACCCTGGAGAACCTCAGGAGGCACGGGTATGAGAGGGTCGGTGTACCCCTGGTTGACCTCGACGCCCTGCCCGACAGGACCTACAGCAACGATGCAGCCGGTGTCTACAGCGAGATACGGCTTCCCGAGATCCTCGAGGGTGCGGGCCTCGTATCGGTGCCCCCGGCCAAGGACCACTCCATCACCGGGGTCACCCAGGGCCTGAAGAACATGGTGGGCTGCCTGCCGGCCAGGCACTACGGTGGCTACTGGACCTACAAGAAGTCCCAGATCCACGCCGTGGACGAGCACCAGGCTCTGGCCGACCTCATGCTGTACATCCGGCCGCACCTGACGGTCATAGACGCCCTGGACGGTCTGGAGGGCGGCCACCTGTCGGGAAGGGTGCCGGATCCGCCGCTCCGGCGGATCATAGCGGGTACGGACGTACTCGCCGCGGACCGTGAGGCGGCGAAGCTGCTGGGCCATGATCCGGAGGAGATCCGCTACCTGAAACTGGCAGAGCGGTTTCAGAGCTGAGGGGTCGGGATGAGGGAGAACAACCCGGTGTGAAGGTTGTCGTCGCGAACCATTATCGGGGCGAAGCGAGCCCGATCCCGGTAAAAGCGGCCCTGTCCGGTACCGCACCGCAGGCCGCAGAGCGAGGCGGGGAAAACCCCGGAAGGTGCGGGAAAAGGTTAAAAGGCAAGATACGACCCCGGGGGTTGTTTACTCCTGCTTCTCAGAACGCCTCTCCAAAAAGGAACCGAACGGCATGCTGGTCCTCGGACCATGCGACGTCCACCCTTGCTTTCTTGACCCAGTCGGGTGGCAGGGAGGCCCTGATGCCCAACCCTGCCGACCACTTGGGCCGCCTGAAGGAATCGTCCCCCACATCTCCCAGGCCGGCGAAGGCCGCCCCTGTGAAGACCCAGAGCAGGGGAAACCTGGTCTCCCACTGAACCAGATAGAAGCTGTTACCGCGGAACCGGTTTATCAGGTAGCCCCTGAGGTCGTCCGGCCCCCCGAGGGTGTGGCGGAAGAGATAGGAGGGGCCGCCCAGTGACGACCCGAAATGAAGCCTGCCGCCGATGATCCACCCCGGCGCCAGGGAATCGAACAGCCTGATATCCACAGACCCGGATGCGAATCCGTTGGTGTTGTCCAGGGTGGTGAGAGCATCGGGCACATAGGCCAGCCGAAACTCAGCGAACTGCCCCAGCGACGGGCTCATGGTGCTGTCGCGGGTGTCGTATGTGACACAGGCCCCCAACGCCATGGAAGCCTCGTCGGGGATCACCCGGAGGGCCGAATCACCGTCCACGCTCTGCTCGTCCCTCGTCCTGATATCAAGGTAGGGGCCGGCGGTGAAGGATCCACCGATGCTCCTCTTGGCGAATAGCTGCATCCGGTATCTGGTCCCCTCGAGCCGGACATCACTGTCCTCGTCGGTGTCGTTGCCCTCGCCGTAATAGGGATCGAAGAAGGTGGAACAGGAAAACCTCAAGCTGAAGAGCCTCTTCGGGCTGGTCCACTTGTCGTAGTTGAACTGAAAGCTCTCCCCGTCTTCGGCGGTCCCGTTGATCTTGGCCCCGTACTCGAAACCCGGCTTTTCGGGGAGAGACCTGAAATAGGCGAAACCGTAGACGACGTCGTAGACAGGGCTCAGGGCGACCGTGGGTGTGAAGGAGGTTCCCGACCTCCTTTCCCCGGCCGGCTTGACCTCGAGGATCTCCCCTGACGGCATGCCCGGCACGGCCCCAATCTCCCCCGGATGCTCCGTGGCGCCCACTCCTCCCGCTACGGTCAGGCAGAGCATGAGGACGGTCACAAAAAGGAACCTGGTCGGCGATAACCTGCGGATCATTGCTTCAAGTCCTGGCCCTGCCGGCCGGGCCCGGGGCCCCTCCCTCCCCGTCAGTCTAGAGGATCCTGGCGGCCGTTGTGGCCAGCCGGCTCCTCTCCCCTTTGTCCAGAAAGAGGGTGGCCGAGATATTGTCGTCGGACATCCTGAACTTCTCGGAGGCCACGGCCAGTCCGTTATCGGTCGGGCTCATGTAGGGGCTGTCGATCTGGTAGATGTCGCCCGTGAGGATGATCTTCGTGTTCTCGCCAGCCCTCGTGATGATGGTCTTGATCTCATGGGGCGTCAGGTTCTGGGCCTCATCGATCATGAAGATACCGTTGGACACATTTCTGCCCCTGATATACGCCAGGGGCTGCACCTCGATGAGTTTGGCGTCGAAGAGATACTGAAGGGTGATGTCCCTCGCCCCGTGGTGCAGGTCCTTTCCCTTGCCGTGGTAGCCGTTGGCCAGATTGTCCACCAGAAACTCCAGGTTGTCATATATGGGCTGAAGCCAGGGCCGGACCTTCTCGATCTCGCTCCCCGGAAGCGCTCCGGGGTCCGGACCCATGGGTATAATGGGGCGGGCGATGATGAGACGCTTGAACTTCTCCTCCAGGACCATGTCCAGGGCACAGGCCAGGGAGACAAGGGTTTTGCCGCTTCCGGCGATGCCCATGCAGAAGACCAGATCGATGTCCTCGTCCAGGATCGCGTCCATGAGAAAGCGCTGCTTGTGGTTTCGGGGCCGGATCCCGAAAACGTCGTCCTGCTTGCCCAAGAGCTGGAGATGGCCGGCGCCACGCTCGTCCTCCCTGTATCGGACCAGCGCGCTCTGGTTCAGGTCGGTCTCGTTCTTGAGAAGGAAGTAGTCGTTGGGATGGGGATCGAACTCCTTTCCGTCACTCCGATAGCCCTCAACGGGCAGTGTTTTTTCCTGGTAGAGCCGGTCGATGTACGCCCCCTTGACCAGGACAAAACCCGAGTCCTCTTGAAAATCCGATACCGTCTTGTTGTGGTAGTAGTCTTCCGAATCAACACCGAGGATGTTGGCCTTGATGCGGACGTTGATATCCTTGCTGACGACGATGGTCGGGAGCCTGGACTCTTTCATGACACTCAGCGCCACATTGAGGATGACATTGTCGCTTGCCGTCCTGGCGATGGCCATCTCCAGCTCGCGGGGAAGATGGATGTCCTCATCGTAGAACCTGACGAAAAGCTTGCCGCCGTTCTGCAGCTGGACGCCCTTTGTCATGTCACCCTTCACCCTGAGCTCATCGAGCTGCCTGGAGAACTGCCGCGCCGCGAAGCCCCTGGGATCGTAGTGCCTCTTGAAGGCGTCCAGCTCCTCGAGGACCACTGAAGGGATGACGATGTTGTTGTCCTCGAAGGTGTCCAGGCAGTTGGGAGAATAGAGGATGACGTTGGTGTCCAGGACGAAATTCTTCACAGGCGATCTCCTTGGCGGCAGGGGCGGTGGATCCCCCCTCGGGAGCCCGGAGGGGCCGATTGCCAATGTATACGGAGGTGCCGGAAAGTGCAAAGAGAATCAGTGTCAGGGGACGGGGGATGGGTGGATCGCCGCGATTCGGGCCACCGGGGCGGGTTGCCGGGACCCTGGCCTCCGGATCCTATTGCCTCAGGCCGGCCTGGAGCCTTTCGGCTAGCCGGCCGTCAATGGGCCGCAGAGCTTCGCAGGTCTCCATCGCCGAGGGCAGGTCGCCGCTGTAATAGTAGGTGAGGGCGAGGTGCCAGTAGACAATGCCCCATTCGGGCTGAGATGCCATGGCTTTCCTGAAGAGCCTCACGGCGTCGGGAAACCTGTTCATAGACCTGAGCGAGATGCCGGCCTCCAGGTAGGCCTCCGCGCTGTCCGGCAGGAGCCTGATGGCGGCGTAGCTGGCGGCAAGCGCGTTCTGGAAGTTGCCCAGGGCATTGTAAATGGCTGACAGGAGCAGAAAGGCTTCCGCTTTTTCGTGTTCTATCCTGATCGCTTCCCAGCAGCTGCCGATGGCCGATTCGAGATCACCCGTTTCCCGGTAGGCCCGGGCCAGCCTGAGGTGGGCCTCCGACGACCTGCTGCCCAGGGCGATGGCCATGGCATAGGCATCCACGGATCGACTGTATCTGGCCAGTCCGTCGTTGCATCCACCTATGAGAAAATGGGCCTCCCGGGCGAACCGCTCGTCCCGTGCCGCCCTCGCCAGGCAGGACAGGGCGTTCTCGAAATCGCCCGCCCAGTAGTAGACAAAGCCGGCGAGGTAGGCTCCCGTGTTTCCCTCCAGCCAACCACCCCCGTCCTGGTCGGACCACTGGGCATACTCAACGGGCTTCCTCTCCGCCTGGACAAGCATTGCCAGCCCGCTGACCGGGACGGCCCAGGACCCGTCCCCGGACCCCTCCGGCTTCAGGAAGACCATCCCGACCAGTTTTCCCCACCTGTTGAAGACGGGACTGCCGCTGGTGGCGAAGGGAGAGGATATCCTCGCCATGGACCCGAAAACGTCCACATCCCGCACCGAGAGGACCCGGCCGTCGACGTAGGAACCGGGATCACACCCGATGCCGCCCCCGACCAGGACCCTGTCGCCCTCTCCGGGGAATCTGTCCTGGGTTCGAATGAAGGTGATCCTGTCGGGCGGATACTCGAGTCCGGCGACGACAAGGCCGGTCTCTCTGTCCTCGTGGACGATATGGGTCAGCGTCACCGTTTCGCCGGCTGAGGTCGTCACCTCGGCAAAGGAGCCCCCCTCAAGCAGGTGGCCCCAGGTAACCAGCGACCCCTGGTCATCGATGAAAAAACCCCATCCGTTTCTCATAAAGGAGCCTTTCCAGTTGTAGACCGTGATCCGGCCGACAGCCGAGCCGATCCTCATGCCGTCGCCGGCATTCGGCACGCCTGCCCCGGCCCTTCCCCAAAGGAAAAGGAAAAAAAGACCGAGAAAAATGACAGGGTAAATTCTTCCTTTCACTGTCTTCCCGGGTTTGGACCCGTCCGGCGGATGGCCGGACGCTCCCTTCCGTCCCGACCAGGGACTTTTCCCTGTGAGACACAAGCTCCTTTGACCGTCCGATGGACGCATGGCGGACGGCGGTGTCTCGAGCTGGTCCTGGCTGTCATTCGTCAGTCTGAATGTACGGGATCCCCATCCGTCTGCACCCAGTTGCAATAAAATTATAACATTGTTTTAAAAAAGGAGCCACCCGGGCCCGCCCGGTACTCCAGCCCCCTCCCTGTCCGCGCAGTGGTCGATGGCCCCTTTCCCCTTTTGACCGGCGGACGTTATGGGAGGGAAGCATCGGCCATCAGCAGCCGGCACAGCGACGGCCAGGGGTCTGCATCAGTACCAGATGGCCATCTCGAGCCCTTTTTCATCCCTGGGAGGGTCATCCGGTATCCGTCCCGCCTCCTTCCGATAGATCCTCATGGCGGTCCAGGCCGCAGCGTAGGCGTCGAGGACATCTTCGGAACCGACCGACCTTCTGGGATATTTTCCGAGCATCTCATCGACCTGATAGAAGTACCGGCCGAGGATCGCCCGCCGCGCCTCCCTGCCGGACCTGCTCCTCTTGCCCTCGGCCATGGGCACCAGTCCGTCCATGACGAAAAAGGTCACCTCAGGATGGACCTCGTGGACCAGCGACTGCCGTTCCGGTGTCATGATATCGTCGAGTTCACGCACCTTCGCCATGATGCCGAATGACTGCCTGTTCAGGCCCCATACGGCGGCTTCTGTGAAGTCCCCGACCGTGAGGGCGGGCCTTGGCGGTGGCGAGAAGATGCTGCTGGATCGAGGTTTTCCCAGGACCCTCCGGGCCTCCCGATCGCACTGCCTGCCGCCGGCCTCCCTCCGTTCGAGGAGGCCTATGGGGGAGTCCACGGCGATGACGGCGGGCCGGGGGGAGGCGGACAGGACCTCCTCGAAACTGCCGAAGAGAAGAGCTTCCTCCCGGACCACTGCTTCGTGGATCTCGACAAGCACCACGATCCAGCCGGCCGGGCACCCGTCTACCCCGGCGATGTAGGGCATTGGTCCCCTCCTCGCAAAGGCGGTTCCAATTGAGTACCTTTCAGTATAACATTGGTCGATCATGCGGTGGCCTTAATTGGCAAACCAGCCCGGAAATTCAGGAGGGAGCTTTGACGGAAGACCTTGAAAAACAGGAACTGCAGAGCCTGATCGAGGCGGCCGAAAAGGGAGACGCGGGGGCCCAGGGCCGGCTGGGCACCCTGTACGCAGCCGGACAGGGAGTCCCTCAGGATATGGACCTTGCCCTGACGTGGCTCAAGCGGGCCGCCGAAAAGGGGGATGTTGACTCCATATTCAACCTGGGGGTGATCTACGAGCAGGGTATGGGAGTGGCCCCGGACCTGGAGGAAGCGGGTTTCTGGTACTGGCAGGCGGCCGAGCGCGGGGACAGCGGTGCGAAGATGAAGCTGGGGACCATGTTGATCAAAGGGTTCGGTTTCGGACCGGACTCCAGCGTCGTCAAGGCCATTACGGCGTCAGCCGAAGGGGGAGTCGCATACGCCCAGGCCTTTCTCGGGAAACTCTACATGGAAGGGGCCGGAGTGGTGGCTGATGATGCACTGGCCGAGCGGTGGTTCCGGATGGCCGCCGGTCAGGGCGACGAGAGTTCCGCGTTCAACCTCGCCGAGATGATGATGGAGGGCAAGACGACAGAGACCTCGGAGGACGAACTGGCCCAATGGTTCTACAGCCTCGGGACAGGCTTTCTGAAGGCTGCCGACACGGTGAAGGCCTTTGACTGCCTGGTCTCCATAAAGAGGATCGCCCCTGATCATTTTCTCGCCCAGCGCCTCGAAGGCGACATCGAGCGGCAGAATCTCAGTCGGATGCAAAGAGATTAGGCCCGACGCAGAAGGTGCCATCGTTTCTGGTCCGGGCTGACGCAGAGCGGCCGCTGTCGAATCCGGCTTTCCAATGCCGTCAGCCGTCACCCTGTCGAGGTCAGATGCTCTATAATGATCTATAGGGACAGCCCGGTTCTCAGAACAGGAGGTGACCGATGGCAAGGAATGCTCTGATTGCCCTGTTTTTTCTGTTGGCAGGGGGGGGATATGCCGTGGCGGGAGACGGATTGGCCACTGACAGGATCATGACCTCGGATGGCGAGCTGGCCATCACCTTCGTGGGACATGGATCTCTGTATATCACCTTCCGAGGCAAAGTCCTCCATGTGGACCCCTATGGAAACCTTGCCGACTATTCAAAGCTCCCCGATGCCGATGTCATTCTGATCACCCATGACCACCGGGACCATCTGGATTCCGCTGCCATCGGGGAGATAAGGAAAGACGGAACGGTCGTCGTCCTCAACGAGGCCAGCGCCCCCAAGGTCAGCGGCGGCCTGCCAATGGGCAACGGATCCAGCAGGACGGTTTCAGGGGTCACCATCGAGGCGGTGCCGGCGTACAACCTGGTTCACATGAGGAGCCCCGGCAACCCCTTCCACCCCAAAGGCGTCGGCAACGGCTATGTCCTCACCTTTGCAGACACCAGAGTCTATGTTGCCGGGGATACCGAGAACATCCCGGAGATGGCCGATCTGAAGGGGATTGACGTCGCCTTTCTTCCCATGAACCTTCCCTACACGATGACGCCGGAGATGGCAGCCGAAGCGGCCCGGTCCTTCAGGCCGAGGATCCTCTACCCATACCATTTCGGTGAAACGGACCCCGCCGCGCTGGCAAAGCTCCTGGCCGACCAGGATATCGAAGTCCGTATCCGCGACATGCGATAGGGGAGATGTCGGGCATCCCGCTGCTCGAGCCTTTCCGCCGGAGAGCAGGGCCTTTCACTCCCCGGTACCCCAGAGGTGGTCGCAAGAGGAGGAGCCCGCCATGAGCAGAAAGATACTGGTACCCATCGACCTGAGCCAGGATTCGGACAAGGTGATGGCCAAGGCGCTGGAGTTTGCCTCCGGCACCAACGGCGAGATCATTCTCCTCCACGTCGTCTTCAACCCGTCGGAGTTCGCGGGGTTTCATATCCCTCACCTGTCCACCGACAAGGCCCGGGAGGAACTCATAGAAGATGCGGCCAGTGACGTGGAGCGGTTCGCGTCGAGGTACGCCCAGGGGACACCGTTCCGGGTGGAGTTCGGGGTGCCGTTCCGCGAGATCCTCAGGGTGGCGAAAGAGGAGAATGTGTCCGCCATCGTCATCGGAAGCCACAAGTGGGGAGGAGCCCTGGAACACCTCTTCGTGTCCCACGCTTCGGAAAAGGTGATCCGTCACGCTCCCTGCGACATCCTCGTCGTTCCCCTGGAGATTCAGAGCGAGGAGGAACTCATGAGAAGGCCGCGCATGGCCTGAATCCAGCGGGTCCCGGAGGCGAGATCCGATAAAAAACCAGAGGGCCTGCTGCCGAAGCCGGCCCTCTTGACCAAAAACAACATATCCTCTGCCGGGCTCGTCCCCCGTGGACCGTTCTCAGATGAACCTGTCCCGGACCTTCATGAGGACTTTCTTCCTCTCCTTGAGCATGTCGCGAAAATTCTGGCGGTCCGTGTGGGCGATCTGCATCCTCAGGTCGGACAGGCAGGTGTCCAACACGTCGACGAGGATCTCCCTCTCTTCCGGTGTCAGAATGATCGAAACGCCCCCCAGCTCCGACGAGCTTACCTCTTCGGTGCCTTCCGCCTCAGAATACCCTTCCCTTTTCATGGTCGTCACCTCCCCCCGGTGAATGGAAAAGGATGATGGTTCCCTACTGATTATTATACCGCAACCGATGGGGAAATTCGGCAAGGGGTCCTGACCATCCCGAGACGGCGCTCACCCTTTCGGGAGGCAGGAAACCCGAACCTTTCCTCCCACCTCCTGGACGCGAAACCGGGCCGGGAGGAAGCGTTCTATGATCCTCATGTTCGTCTCGGCGTGCCGGGTCAGGGTCCGGGCGAGAAAGGAGGACTCGCCGCCGGCCAGGGCCAGGAAGGGAAGGATCTGATCCGAGGCCCATTCGTCGACCGATACGTCCGACGCCAGCTCTTCGGCAAGGCGCGCCGCCGCCCTCGCTCCGACCTCCTCGGCCCTGGTCCCCTTCTCCCCGAGGGAATCAGCTCCCAGGACGGCTCCACCACCGGAAGCGGTTACGACGATGGAACACCCCGTGGACAGGCAGGACCGATATTCCCTTTCGGCCTTGATCTCCGGAAAGATCGACCTCGCCCCCCTGAGAAGCCTTTCGGCCACCCGGGCTTTCCTCAGGTCCTCGCTGGCCACGACAAAGGCCCGGATGGCGGGGGCCGCCGGGGGAGATGCCGGGCGGAACGGCTGCAGGGGACCCGGGGCGGTCACCGCCACCTCCACTTCCCCGCCCCCCTTGGGATAGAAACCGGTACGGATCAGCCGCCCCTTGACCGGAATCCCCATCTGGGCGAGCAGGGGGCACAGAACCCGCGAGAAATAGTGAAAGGGGGGGCTCCATCCCACGTCTGTGCCCCCCCTCAGGGTCAACCGGACCCGGCCGGGAGCCCTCGCCAGGGCAACGAGGAGCCCCTGGAGGATCAGGGTGACGGATCCGGCCGTGCCGACATCGATATCCAGTCGCGCCTTCTGTCCGCCGCCCGGTCTGAATATGACTTCTTCCGATCCAACCGAAAGGCCCTCGGCTGTTCCGCCGGTGAGACGGCAAAGCGCCTTGATGCCGGTCATGTGCTGGGCTGCCAGGCCGGGTCGAGGCCTGCTCGCCCTGATATTGTCAACCCGAACCGGGATCTTCAGCAGGGACGACAGGCCGGTGGCCGTCCTGAGAACCTGCCCGCCTCCCTCGCCAAGGGATCCGTCTATGTGGATGATATGCTCCGTCATGTTTCCCTTTCCGGCCACTCCCCGCCGAAAGAAAAGCCCAGGGGCTGCCCTCTTCAAGGACCATCCCGCACCCTTAACCCCCTTCCGGCGACGGCGATGCCGTCACGTCCGCACCCGGCGGGGCCGATCCGGAGGAACCGTCACTCCCGTGCCACCCGGGGAAAAAGGATGGCGGCCAGGACATAACAGGCGGCTCCGAGGAGGAGCAGGACGAAGAGGCCTCCGGTGATGGCCAGAACCCCGGCCAGGGAACTGCCGAGGACCGACGTGTATCCCGAGGCGGCCCACGCCCACGGCACAAGGGATTCCCTTCGGGTTCGGAAACCGCCGAGAGCCGCCGGGAAAGGAAACCCCATCAGGTAGGCGCAGGGGGCCAAAAGGACAAGGACCATGATGACCCTGATCGGCGTCGCCAGCTGGACGAGGTGGGGCATCAGGAAGTAAATGCCCGCTGCCGCGATCGGGATGAACGGGAACAGCATGGGAACATGTCCTGTCCTGCGGTGGAGTTTACCCGCCGTGAGACTCCCCAGCCCGGAGAAGAGGAGAAAGCCGGCCAGAACGAGGGCGGCCGAGACGGCCGGAGGCGCCAGGACGAGGCCGCCCCTCTTGATGGTCATGACCTCGATGACCATGTACCCAATTCCCAGAGAGGAGAAGTAAAGGGTAAACGGCCAACGGGCGGCCGACGATCGGTTGGCTGGCCTGGAAAGGGCCAACAGAACCAGCGAAAGCGCCACCGACAGGACCAGGGTCATGATCAGGAAGAGAAATCCCCACTCGACCTTCAGGAAGGCTGCCTCCCCCCGGCGGCCGGCCATGCGGCCCAGCTGGGACACTTTCATGGAGTGCCAGGGGAAGGGCCTGTCGTCCACGGGCGGCCGCAGATCATACCCTTCAAGACCGCCCACGTTCCGCTCTCCCAGCATCCTCCCCTCCCCATCCCCAAGGTCCCATTTCCTGACCAGGGAAAAGGCCCTGGATCGGCAGAAGGCCGCCAGGGCATCCAGATCCCCTGCCGAGAGGGCAGTGCGTCGGACGATGACGGTGTGGGTGGACCACCCCTCGATGACGGCCACCCCTTCTGGGTACCAGCTCTCGTTCAGGTCCTCGGCCAGGTCCCTCAGCACGGCCAATATCTTCAGGCGGGCGGTGGGCGGCTCCTGGTTCCACCCGCTGATGGCGACCAGGCCTCCCTCCCGGAGGGCCTCCAGGGCGGCGCCTATTCCCTCATGGGTGAGTTCATAGCTTTCAGCCGTGCCGGTCAACCCCGCCGCGGCGGCCGCCAGGTTGCCCGAGGCCGGGAAGATCACTGCATCGAACCGTCCCGGAGCCGAGACCAGAAAGGATCGGATATTGGAGGTGACCAGGGACACACCCGGGTGGAAAAATATCCACTCCTTGAAGACCTCGGGAGTCGACCCTGCCATCCTCTGCGCCACCGGATCCGCTTCGGCTACCGCAACCCGGGAGGCCCCGTAGACCAGCGACCTTACCATCTCCTCCCCTCCGTCGAAACCGACGACAGCCACCTCCGCTCCGGGGGTCAGCATCTCGTAGGCAGCTGCTCCCGTCTGCCAGCGGACATACTCCAGGCGGGTATCCGCTACGTCGTCAGCCAGGACGAGCGTCCCGATGCGGTCGCCGTCCCTGAAAAGCGCCCCCTGGGGGGGCAATTGGCCCGGATAACCGGTCGAGAGCCCCGCTGCTGAACGTATCGCCGGCGCCTGAACGGCCTGGATCAACCCCGTGACGCCCCCCTCCCGGGCGGAGATCCGGGACCCGGGGAGCAGGAGGGCATAGGAGATGTCCTTGTAAGGACCGTAGCGAACGGGGCCGAAAGGTATGAGTAAAGTCGGGAGGAGGATCGCCGTCGCCAGGATCACCATGTCATAGGGACGGGACAGCCGGTGATAATGGGGAAGGGACACGGCGCATGCGGCGGCGGCGGCCGCCGTCGGCACGCCTGCCAGGGCGCCGGGGGGGAGAAGGGCGAGGGCCGCCAGGGCCATAAGGGCTCCGAGACAGGACCCGGTGAGGTTCCACCCATAATATCGGCCCACTGTCTCGCGCTCCAGAAGGGGCAGGGCGAGGGCGAGTGAGGCGAGGAGAAAAGGCAAGGTCAGCGTGACCACCAGGAGAGCAAGGGTCGCCCACTGCTCCAGATCCCTGACGATCAGGGCCGGTTCAAGCCGGAGAAGGCCGGCCGCGGCCAGCATCGGCCTGTAGGAAAGGGCGGCCAGGGCGGCGAAGAGAGGGTAGCAGACGTGGCGCCTCGGAAAGAGGAACCCGCCCGTACGCACCAGGACACTCCCGCTGATACCGAAGCCGAGCAGGGCGACGGAGATGGCCAGGGTGACGAAGGGTTGCCAGTGAGAGATGGTGAGAAGCCGTATGATGACGATCTCGTAGCAGAGGACCGAAGAGGACAGGAGGAGGACGGACAGGCGGAGCAGCATTATGCGTCAATGGCCCAGAAGGGGGACGAACCGGACGAGCATGACGCCTCTCTCGCTTATGCGCCCCTTGAGGTCCTTGTTGACCATGACCAGCTGCTGCACCGAGAAGGGGCCGCCCAGGGGTATCACCAGACGTCCTCCCGGCCTCAGCTGTTCCAGGAGGGGAGGAGGTATGTGGTCGGCGGCCGCGGTGACGATTATGGCGTCGAAAGGAGCCTTCTCCTCCCAGCCGAAATATCCGTCGCCCTCCCTGACGGTGACGTTGGAATATCCGTGCCCGGCCAGTCTCGCCTCCGCGGAGGCGGCAAGCTCCCGGTAGATCTCGACGGTGAACACCTCACCGGCCACCCTGGAGGCGACAGCCGCCTGATATCCGGAACCGGTGCCCAGTTCAAAGACGCGGTCCCCCGGCTTGAGCTGGAGCAGCTCCGTCATGAAGGCCACGATATAGGGCTGGGAAATCGTCTGACCGAGGCCGATGGGAAGAGGGTGATCCTCATAGGCCTCCGACCGATATCTCTCCGGGACAAAGAGGTGGCGGGGAACCTCTTTCATCGCCTCGAGGACCGCGGGATTTTTTACCCCCCGGTCCTCGATCTGGCGCTTGACCATCCTTTCCCGAAGCGCCTTGTATCCTGCTCCGGCACCGTGGACGGGAATGGCCGAAAGGGCGACCAGCGCCGCCAGAGCTATTATCCTGTAACGAGTTAAGATCACACCTGCAGAAGGACCCCGGGGAATTGCCCCCGGCGGGCAAGCCGGCGGCGCTAGAGGATTTCCTCGTCCTTTCCTCCCTCTATGAAGACCAGGTCGTGCTCCCTGACCCTGTCGGCGACCTTGATGCCCACCAGGTCGCCCTTCTTCGCCTCTGTGACACTCCGGTGATTGACCTCCATGGAATCGACCCTCTGGACAAAGTCCGTGGTGTGGCCTCTGAACCGAAGGGTATCGCCGGTTTTAATGGTGCCCCCGGTCACCTCAATAGCAGCCACCTCTATTTTGCGGAAATAATCCCGCACCACGCCCACAGCCAGATCTGGGCTAAGTTCGGCCATGACATCACCTCCCGTCATAACATGGGTTGCCTACCGGACCCGGTGCTCCCCCCGATTGACCACCTGTTGTCATTGTACCACATACAGCCTTTTCTGCCCCCTGAGGATTGAAAGCGGCTCCCCCGTCCGGCGGCGTGTGCGGATCGCTTCGCACTTCAGCATACCGTTTGAGAAGCCCTCTTCACAGCACCCCGGTGGGCGGGAAGAGTCCGGCCCGACAACCTTCACAAAATCAAGCAGTTAGGGACACCGCCCTTTCTCTTCTCCTGGCACGAACATTGTAAGTCCCCGGCAAGGAAGCGAGGGCGGGGTCCTCGCGCACCAAACCGAACGGGAAGGGAGGAAAAATGCAGCGTCTCTCGAGCCTGATGATGTCTCTGGCAGCTCTGGCCCTGTCAGCCACGACGGCCTTTCCTCAACCGACCTGGTATCTGGGGGGCGGGCTCGAATTCGGGTCCGTTACCAGTGATGAGCGTACTCTCGCGGACGGGACAGAGGGTTCCGGCCTGGTCATCAACGGCGGACTGAGGTTCAACAGGCGCCTCTCGATGGATTGCGTCTTCTCGGGGTTCGTCACCTCGGATCTGACCTACGGCATTCTCGGCCTCGGTCCCCGCCTGGACTTCGTGGACCTGAAGGCGAAGAAATTGACCCCCTGGGCATCGATCTACCTCAGCCACCATTCGCTCGAGTGGGAGGGCCTGGATGCCGGCATGGAAGGTCTTGGATTCTCCGCGGCGGGCGGCTTCGACCTCATCGTCGGCCCGAGGGGAGTTATCCAGTGGGCCCTCCGTTACCACCCCTTCCCGGGCGACCTCAAAATCGACGGAACCACCCTCGTCCTCGACCTGGAGACGGCCACTACCGAAGTGACCGTATCCTATGTCTACCATTTCTGGTGACGCTTCCGGGCCGACAGGGATGACCTGTCAGGCAGGAGGGTCGAACGGGTGGAAGGAGGGCTCTGTCTGTAATATACTTTGGGAAAAACCAGGAGCCGGGGATGGAGTTCGCCCCGCCCTCCCCTGCCAGCACTCAAACAGCCCGGAGGTTGTCAATGGAGAAGGTCCACGTTCCCGGAACCGACAGAGGAAAGATCTTTCTGTATACTCTCAGCACCTGCGGGTGGTGTCGAAAGACGAAGGCCTGGCTGAACGATGCCGGCCTGGAATACACTTACGTTGACGTGGACCTTCTTCCACCGGAGGAGAAGACCCGGGCGCTGGAGGAACTGAAGCGGTGGAATCCCCGCTGTTCCTATCCCACAGTGGTGGTCAACGGATCGGAGTGTCTGGTCGGCTTCGATCCCGACAGGCTCCAGGAAATGGTCTCCAAATGAAGAACAGGGACCGGAGGGAGTCGATGGAGGAGCCTTCCTCCCGCCGGGTGGAGGAAGCATACCGGGAGCTCATCGAGAACGCCTCGGCAGGAGGATATCACCTCAATCCTGACAGACCCTTCACGATGGAGCTCGTCCGAAGCCTGCTTGTCAACCAGGAGCGCTACGGCTACATGGCCTGCCCCTGTCGTCTCGCCGACGGCCAACGGGAGCGCGACCTCGACATCATCTGCCCCTGTGATTACAGGGATCCCGACCTGGCTGAATTCGGGTCCTGCTACTGTGCCCTTTACGTATCGGCCGATATCGCTGAGGGCAGGGGGCAGGCCGGGCCGATCCCGGAGCGGCGCCCCCCCGAGGGGCAGAAACGGGCCGGAAGGGAGAACACCGACCACCCGGCATCCTCCGGCCTGGCCTACCCGGTCTGGAGGTGCCGGGTGTGCGGATACCTCTGTGCGCGCCATACACCGCCCGAGACCTGTCCCATCTGCCACGCGGAAGGGGACCGCTTTGACCGGTTTATGTGAAGGTGGAGTGAGACGTTAGAGGCTGGAGATTAGACATTAGAGATTAGAGCATTAGACATTGGAGCATTAGACATTGGAGCATTAGAGCAATAGAGATTGGAGCATTAGACATTAGACATTGGAGATTGGAGATCAGGGGTTGGCGATCGCCCCTTGCCGACAAGACCTTCACGGGCCGGCGAGGTACCTGTTTCTGTCCAGCATGAAATCATGGTAGACCCGGTAGTGATCGGTCTCCTCATAGGAAATGGGCTCGACTGCGTCGCCGTCGAAGCTGTAGATCAGGGCTCCGGGGCAGGACAGCAGGATGGGCGAGTGGCTGGCTATGATGAACTGGGCTCCCCCACCCCGGCAGGCTCCGGCCAGGATCCGCAGGAGTTGGATCTGGCTCCGCGGCGACAGCGCCGTCTCCGGTTCATCGAGGAGGTACAGGCCCTCGATCCGGCACCGTGACCTGAAATAGGACATGATGGACTGACCGTGAGACTGGCTGACAAGGGATCTGCCGCCGAAGTAGCGAAGGAAGCCCGGATCCGCCGCCGCGAACTCGTCCAACGCCTGGGAAAAATCCCTGAAGATCTCGGACGCGAAGAACGCACCAGGAACCCCTTGGCTGCTCCACTGGACGTCAATCGCCTCGTGCAGTCTGCCCTCGTATCGGTTGGGCTCGAGGCGCCTGCGTCGCTCGCTCTCCCATATGTGAATGCCGCAGCTCAGGCAGATGCCACGGAGGAGGGTGGACTTGCCGGACCCGTTCTCGCCGGCAAAGAACGTGACCGGTGAGGAGAAGATCAGTCTGGATGTGTTCTGCAGGATCTCGAGGTTGAACGGATGATGATCCCGGGTGGGGTATCTGTCATGGGAGATCCCTATTCCTCCGAGGTGGATCGGCGGATGCCTCCCGTGGTCAGGATTGCCCGGGCGGACCATTATCTTCCATGACCTCTGGGGAGCGAACGTCGCCGGCCCGGCGGCCATCCGGGCCCCGCCATCCGGCCCCCCGGACCGTGATCGTCCACAGGGGCTTCGGCCTGCCAGAGGGGGAGGAGCCGTCAAGCCGGTCCGGCAGGATCATTGATCCCCCTTGTCTGCCGGAGGTCTCTCCTTGCGGCACCTGTCCAGCGTCTTCAACGCCTCACCCTGGAAGACGACTTCGATCTTGACCTCCTCCGGGGTCAGTTCATAGGACCTCCGGTAGAGGGACCCCTCGATCTCGTCACACGCCTGGGACAACACGATCACCTTTTTGGGGGTAAACACGTATCGGCCGTCCCTGTGGACGATATCCCCCTCGATCTTGACGGGAATGACATCATCGGCAAGTGCCGGCAGGGCGGCCAGGGCCTGCCCCAGGACAAGAGCTGCAGCCAGTATTCCCATCCTCCCTATCCTGATCATCGAGACAACCTCCGAGTATGTTGTGGACAACCCTTAGCGCCAGTCGAGACGGGGACGGCTCCGACACGGAGTCCGGTCGCCCGAGAACAGCAGTCTAGCGGGGGCCGACAGGGAAGTAAAGGCCGGCCTTGGCCCGGTCCTGGGACCTCAAGCCTTCTCCCCGCCGTCCTCTCCGGTCCTGTCGAGGTCTCTCTGGATCTTTTCCCGGCAGGGCTGGGCCTTCGCGACATGTCTGTCGTGGAGCTCACAATAGATGGCCGTAAAGGTCATGCAGGAACGGCCTCCGTCGAGCTCCGACCTGGCCGGCTTGGCATAGACACACAGAAAGTCGCAGAACGTCATGATCGATAACCTCTTGCCCCGGTCATCCCCAGCTTCCCCGGCGCTGGGGAGAGCCCCCCCCTGTCACGGTCCCGGACGACGCGTCAAGGGGCCGACGCCCCGCCGAAGATCTCGGTGTAGAGTTTCCGGTAGGAGTCGCTGCCCGGATCGGTCTCGGCGATCATGTCCAGGATCTCCATGGCTTCGTCCCTCCTCCCGTCCGACAGGAGGGATCGGCCGGCCCGATGATACCACGTTACGGCGGCCGAGATGTCCAGGGGTGCCCCCACGCCCCGTGCGTACATGGCTGCGACGTCGGCCTGGGCGTCAGGGACCCCCTGTTCGGCCGCCTTCTTGAGCCAATCAAAGGCCCTTCGCGGATCTGCGGTGCACCCTCGTCCCTCGTAATAGCTGGTACCCGCGCGGTACTGGGCATAGGGATGCCCCTGCTCTGCCGCCCTGAGGAACCAGCCCAGCGCCGCCGCCTGATCCCGGCCATCCTCCTCGCTGTACAGAAGGCCCAGGTCGTATTGGGCATCGGGATCGCCCCTGTTTGCAGCATCCTGCCAATAACGCTTGGCCTCGGTGCGGCTCTGTGGAACGCCTTCCCCGACTGCATACATCTGTCCGAGAGTATACAGGGCGTTCGGTTCACCGTGTGACGCGGCGCGGCGGTACCATTCCAGAGCCCTGTCAATGTCGGCCGGGACACCGAGACCGTCATGATAGAGATATGCCAGGTTGTACTGAGAGGCCGTATGATCCTGAGCCGCGGCCAGAGACCACCACTTAAGGGCTTCGGTGAAATCCTGGACAACACCCCCGCCGGAGGCGTACATGTTGCCCAGATAGTGCTGTGCCTCCGGGAGACCTTCCGCTGCAAGGGGCTCGAGAAGGGAAAGGGCAAGCTCGAACTCCTGGCGATCATAGGCGTCGACCCCCTGCTCCAGAGCCCCGGCGACAACCTGGGCCGGCAGGAAGAGGAGCAGGGCGAGAAAGCTACTGCTCAGCAGGGTGCTCTTCACGGGCAAAGCCCCCTCTGGCCGCTCGAAGGCCCCGGTCCGGAGTATGCGACCCGGGGGGCCTCCGGTCAAAAACCGTGAACCCGGGTTAATTGTAGGAAAAACAGACGCGGTGCGCAATACACCCTGTCCTTCCTTCGTTACGGCCGCCTGCCTCAGAAAGACCCTCTTTCGCTGGCAAAACAGGGTAATGGTCGTTACAATAGAACCAGATTGTCCGGTAGAGTGCGTCACTCATTCTCCCCGGCAGGGGCCGGAGACATGGGAGCGGCCGTGGGCAGGATATCCGTCGACAGAGGCAGACAGACCATTACCTCGGTCCTTGACCAGCTCCGCTTCATCGATCCCAAGATCGTCCCTTTCGACAGCCCTGAGATCGAAGATCTGCAGCGGACCGTCGCCGCTACTGTCGCCGGCGTCTTCGGTGAGGATTCGCCCGAGCAGGAAAGGTTCGGCGCTTTCAGGGTCTTCATGGGCCACGTCAGCCTGAGGGATTCCCACGCGGAAAAGCAGATGAAATTCGAGATGGGAATTCCCAAGGCCATCGCCCAGCTGGAGGAGATCCTGGCGGCCATCGACGACCTCCCGTCCGGGGCGGGTGGAGCGATCCTGGAGATCAAGGCAGAGGACCTGGTGGAGGAAAAGCCGGCCCCAAAGACCAAGGCTCCGGAGGCGCCGAGGGTGCCGGCCGCACCACCTCCCCCCCCGGCAGAGGGGCCCGCCCCGGAAGAGAACAGGGGTGTCCTCCTGCTCCACACCAGGGAAGACGAGATGACCCTTTCCGTGGTCAGTCTTCTCGACAAGCTCGGTGTCGAGGCGACAATGATCGATGAAACCCAGTCATCCTCCGCATCCCAGATCGAGGGGATCGCGGCCCTGCCCGATCTTGGTTTCTGTCTGATCATACTGCCCTCCGACGACAGGAGCGGCCTGCCGGGGCTCACCGCCAAGATCGCCAAGCCGAGGCACCGGCAGGACATCATCTTCGAACTCGGATACCTCGTCGGCAGGCTCGGACAGGGCAGGGTCGCCGTCCTCCACGGGGGAGACAGGCCCAGTGATGTTCCAACCGGGTTCTTCGGCGTCGCCTATTTGCCCTATCAGGCCGACGGCGGGTGGCAGATCAACCTCATCAAGCTGCTCAAGGCAGCCGGCCATCGGGTGGACGCCAACGTCCTGTTCGAATAAACCAAGCCCACCAGGTACCTTTCCAGACGTGAAAGCCGCCCCGGAGGACGGCTTTCGCGACGGCGGCGAGCGATCTTGACCTGCCCGGTCAGGCCCTGACGTCCGTGATGATCTCCTCGAGGATCTCCTCGGTGGCTCCGTTTCGATTGAGGGTATAGAAATGGAGGCCGGCGACACCGAACTCCAGGAGCTCTCGGCACTGGTCGATGGCGCCGTCAACGCCGACCCGGAACATGTCCGCGGCATTCCTGCCCTCCATGTTCCGGACAATGCGGTCCGGCACCGTGGCTCCGCACATATCGGTGAATCTCTGGATCTGACCCAGGTTGATGATGGGCATGATGCCGGGGACGATGGGCACTCCGATCCTCTCCCGGGCGGCCCTGTTCATGAATTCGTAGAAGTATCTGTTGTCGAAGAAGATCTGGGTGATGACGAAGTCCGCACCGGAGTCCACTTTCCGCTTCAGATATTCCATGTCCTTTTCCAGGGAGGGAGCTTCCACGTGGCCCTCCGGATAGCCGGCTACCCCGATG
Organism: bacterium; assembly: GCA_020350725.1. Lineage (GTDB taxonomy): Bacteria > BMS3Abin14 > BMS3Abin14 > BMS3Abin14 > BMS3Abin14. The sequence continues at coordinate 77,211 of CP070719.1, read as the reverse complement.
GAAAAACCGTTTTTGCTGCGAAGATATTCCACGAGCTGATAGGCGTACTGGAAATCATCCCTGATCTCGTGGGCGGGGAAATCCCTGGGCGGATCACCTCTGAGGGCCAGCACATTTCTGATGTCCTCACTCTTCAGGTCTGAGATGATCCGATCGATATCCTCTCTGGACGAGGCGATGCAGGTCAGATGCATCATGACGTTCTGGCCGTATTTCTCCTTGATCCTCAGGGTCCAGGACATGGTTCCGGCCCGCGTCCTTCCCCCGGCGCCGTAGGTCACCGACACGAAGTCCGGTTCGAACCGCCTCAACCTGCTGACCGTCTCGTCGAGGATGGTCTCGCTTTCGGTGTCTTTTGGGGGGAAGAACTCGAAGGAAACGAGCACCCTTTTTTTCCCGAACAGGTCACTGATCTTCATCCCGGCCTCGCGCTCCCGAAAGTTCCGTATCGACCCGGTAAAGGGGGAAGAATTGATGGGCAAGGGGGCCGCTCAAGGCCCTCCGCGGGGAAAGAGACAATCTATACCACCGCCAAAACCAAACCGCAAGGAAGACAGAGGCCGGCGGCATGACCGGACCCGGGAAGGGGGAAGGGCGCAGGGTATCCCTTCGGCCTACCCTTCCTCCCCCTTCCGTCTCCCCTTTGCGGCCGAGACGAGGAGAGCGGCCCCGACGACGATCAGCAGAACCGCCATGAGGGAGAGTTTGAGATCGAGGATCTGCCACAGCCCCACGACCATGAAGAGGACCGCGACGACGATCCAGAAGGTCTCCGATTCCAGGCCGTAGTATTTGCGGGCCGCCTGCATGATAAAGGTGATGAGCCCCACACCCACGAGGATGAATCCCACCTCGGCATCGAACAGAAGGGCGATCCCCAGCCAGATGAAGAACAGGCCCCACCCCACAGCTGTCAACTTTTTGGTCAATTCCCTTACGTCTTTCCTCTGTTTTCCCGCTTCTGTCCCTGTCCCTTCGTCCGGCATTTTCGCCTCCGCCCGTTATGTTCGACCGTTTCCTATTATATTAACACGCCTTCGTCCGGTATTGACGGCACAACATGCGCTCTTCCCGCCGCAGCCGGTTTGCCGACACCGACCCCAGACAGGGGCGGGGGCCGGACGGGGACGCGGCCGAGGATGTTGTCATTGATAACCCTGCGTGTTTTCGTTATCCTCTGCGGGAACAATCTCTCGCTGTCGACACCCTGACCGGTCGCTACGTGCAGGTGGCGGGTCGGCGTTGCCCAGCTTCGACAGCGCCACACGGGGAGGAATCGATGAGATCTTTTACCCTGGCTCTTTTCTCTTTTGCCGCAGCAGCCCTCTTTCTCCTGACCGGAGTTCTGCCTGCGGCCGCTGACGGACCGGCCGAATCCGTGGCGGCATTTCACAGAGCCCTGTCGGCGGGCGACAGGGAAAGTGCCCTGGATCTTCTCGCGCCCAACCTCATCCTTTTCGAGGACGGTCATGCGGAGCTGTCGAGGGACGAATACGGGTCGGGCCACCTTGATGCGGACCTGAAATTCAGCCAGAAGTCCAAACGGGATCTGGTCGCTCAGCAGGCCAACGCTATGGATGATACGGCGTGGGTGATGTCCCGATATGAGACCAAGGGAAAACTCAGCGGGAAGAGGGTCACCGTAGCCACCACAGAGACCATGGTCCTGAGGAATACGGATGCGGGGTGGCGGATCGTCCACATCCACTGGTCGAACAGCGTTCAGAAATAACCGTGTCCTGACGTCGGCTCATCGCACCTTTCCCCGATAACCTTTCAGCCCGACCTGGATGCTGTAGGTACCCCCTCCGAGGACCTGTTTTACATCAGGGCTCTCGCACTTGGGGCAGGAGACCTCCCCTTTCTCGCGTTCGGAAAGGGAAATAATCCTGTCGAAAACCTCCCCGCACTTGCGGCATTCGAATTCGTACAGTGGCATCTGTTCACCTCGCTGCGGATTTGAGTTTGAGAAGCATCCCGGCAGGCCGCGGCAGGCGCCCTTCCCAGGCGTCGGCATATTCTCGGGGGGCTTGAAAAAAAAGTCAAGATGGCCCATCGATGCCTGGGGCCGGCTCGCCCGGCTCGTGCTGTGATCCTGACCGGTCTGCCCTTTATGGCGTGCAAATTCATCGCCGATGGTGTATGAACCATGCTCATGTCCGGCCACCTCTATCTGAATCAGTTCCTGACAGGCACCAATCTCTTCCTCGTCGCGGCCGGTGTGGGCTTCGCCGCAGCAGTCCCCCTCGGTCCCATCAGCATCCTGACGATCCAGCGGACGGTAGCCTACGGTTTCCTGCGGGCTTTTCTCCCGGCGATGGGCGCCGTGCTGGGGGACGGTATCTTCGGCATCCTTGCCGCCGTCTCCGCCGACTTCATCTCAGCTGCCATCATCCGGGATGGGATCTGGCTTCGCCTCGCCGGGAGCCTGCTCCTGGTATCCATGGGAGCCGTCCTTCTCTCGTCGCGCTCCGGGGGCCGGACCGCGGAAAGGGACGACTTCCCTTCCGTCCGGCTCGCTGCGCTCAACTGCACCCTGGTCCTTACCAACCCCCTGACCCTCGCCTTCTTTCTGGCCGCCTTCGCGGCCCTGGGCCTTGGAGGGGGGAGTCTCTTCAGCAGGGAGACCTTCCTCATCGGAGCCGGCGTCTCCTTCGGCGCCACTATCTGGTTCCTGCTCATCTGCGCCCTCGCGAACCTGCTCCACAGAAGGGTTCAGGAAAGGCTCCTTTATGGATCCAGGCTGGGGGTGGGAACCGTCTTCGTCCTCGCGGGTCTGTCGACGGCCGCCCTTCTTCTGGTGGCGATCTGATCCGGACCGCACCTCCCGTCGGATATAGCCGGCAGGCAGCCGTGAGCAGACGTATGTCTTACGCAGGGAGCTGACGGCAGGAATACGACATGACAGACAGAACCGACTCGATTTCAGGACGCCTCCCCCGAAACGGCACCCTCCGTCTCCCGATCGCCCTTCTGGCAGCGGGCCTGATCCTGATCTCAGGATCTTCCGCCTGCCGGCCGTCCCCGCGGTCGCTTGCCACCGTCAGCGGAAAAACAGTCCACAGGGGAATGGCCCTGGAGGGCGTCGATATCGAGGTCTACCGGTGGGGCGAGCCGGGGTGGAAGCGGTTCACCGACACCAAAAGCGGGTACCACGGGTCTTTCGTCTTTGCCGCGCCCCGGGGCACATACCGCCTCCTGGCCCGGACAACCATTGAGATCGGATCTGAATCGGTCGTGCTGGAGGGAACACTGGAACCCTTACGGGTGAAGGAGCCCGGAACGAGGATAGACCGGGTGGTGATTGAGCTCGAGAAGTTGAGAGCTTCCTCGTCCTCAGTTCACGGTGACGCTCCCCCCCTCCTGGCTGTCGGATGCCTCCCCAAAACCCTTTCCCCGGGCAATGAGATCCTGGGCCAGTTCTACCAGCGCCGGATCGAACTGTGACCCGGAGCAGCGGAGGATCTCATCCCTGGCCTGACGGGTATTCATGGCCGACCTGTACACCCTTCTTGAGGTCATGGCGTCAAAGGCATCGGCGAGGGCGATGATCCTCGCACTGAGGGGAATCTCCTCGCCGGCCAATCCATGGGGATATCCTCCGCCATCCCATCTCTCGTGGTGGTGCCTCACCGCGAGAAGGGCCTGACCGGGAAGAATGGGCTGCAGGATAGCATAGCCCACATCCGGGTGTTTCCGAATCAGATCGAACTCCTCCTCCGTCAGTTTTCCGCTTTTCGACAGAACGAAGTCGGACATGCCCAGCTTGCCGATGTCGTGGAGCTGGGCGGCCAACCTGATCTCTGAAGCCGCCTCTCCGGGAAGCTGAAGCACCTCGGTGATCAGCTCGGTGTAACGGGTGACGCGCTGGGAGTGTCCCCTGGTGTAGGAATCCCTTGCCTCGATGGCATTGATCAGAGATTGGACGGCGTCGAAGAAGACACTTTGAGCCCTTCTTCCCTCCTCGATCATCTTGAACTCGAGGATGTCCCGGTGCTCTTTCTGAAGCCTCCCGAGGGTTAGCCTCTCCAGTGCCCTTCGAATGCTGGCATCGAACTCCTTGAAGTCGATGGGCTTCAGAATATAGTCCATTGCCTGCAGCTTGATGGCCTCTATGGAGTGACTGATATCCACCGAGGAGGTGACCATGATCACCTCCTGGTCGGGTTTGATGCTTTTCACCCTCTTGAGGAATTCGATGCCGTCCATGCCGGGCATAACGATGTCGGAGATCACGATGTCGTAGGAGTTCCGGGCCATCATCTGCAGCGCCTCGCTCCCGTTGAAAGCCTGGTCCACCCGGTAATTTCTCTCCCGGAGAAAATCCTTGACCATGTCGTTGGTGACCCTGTTGTCCTCCACCACCAGGATCCTCGTGTGCAGGTCGGCCCCGGCATCGATCCTGGAAGCCGGTGACGCGTTTCTGTCAGATGTTCCCCTTTCCATAACCAACTCCCGGGTCAACAGGAACAGAACATGGCCCAAAATAACAATATTGTAATTGCTTGTCAACAAAAATTGTTAATATTAGCGAAAGTGGGTGGCCTGCGGATGAGAGGCGGTCTCCCCTTGCCCCGGCGGAGGCCGCTGCGGTCAGCCGAGAAACAGGCTGGACTTCAGGTTCAGGTAGTCCATGATGTCCCGTCTGGAGAGGATGCCGACGAGACGGTCTCCCTGCATGACCAGAAGACGTCCCGACTTTGTTTCCACCATCTTTTTCAGGGCCTCGGAGGCGTCCTCGGAGGGAGAGAGCACCTGCACCTCGGAAAGCGGACGATAACAGCGTTCGATGGTCTGGGTTTTCCAGAGCTCCCGTGGCACCTTTTTTACCGCCTCGGCCTCGGCAACGCCCCTGACCCGGTCCCCCGCCAGAACGGGAAAGACCGGGTGATGGTAGGCGAGGAGGAATTGGTCGACAAATTCCTCCAGCAGGATATCCTGGTCGACCGTGACGGGATTTTCCGTCATTATCTGTTCGACCTTCACCCCCGCGAGCAGGCTCCTGTATGTCATCTGCTGGTAGCTCGCCTGGGCGGCGTTCCTCAGGAAAAACCCGATGAGGATGTACCACAGCCCGGCGAGGTTGCCCATCAACACGAGAAAGGCGCCGATGATGAACAGGGCTGATCCGAACCCGGCTCCCACCTCACTTGCCACCCAGGTCGCCCTCAGGGGGTCTCCGCCCCGCTTCCACATCAGGGCCCGCAGCAGGCGGCCGCCGTCCAGGGGAAGGCCCGGCAGCAGGTTGAACACCGACAGGATGAGATTGACAAAGGCCAGATAGCCCAGGAAGACCACCGCCAGGGGGGCGGCGCCTGCGGCCGAGGCCGCCACCTTGGCCAGGTGCAGGCCTCCCGCGAGGGCGGCGCTGACAAGGGGGCCCACGATGGCCATGATCATCTCCGTGCCGGCATCCTCCGGCTCCTCCTCCAGCTGGCTGACGCCGCCGAACACGAAGAGCACTATCTTCTTGACCGGCAGGCCCCGCCGGATGGCGACAAGGGAATGTCCCAGCTCGTGCAGGGTTACGGACAGAAAGAGGCCGGCGGCGGCCAGGGTGCCTGCCGCCCAGTAGGCGAACGGTGCCAGACCAGGGACCTGGAGCGGGAAATAGCTGGCCGACAGGACCCAGGACAGGAGGATGAAGATGAGAAACCAGGAGGGATCGATGACGATGGAGATCCCACGCACCCGGCCGATGGTCACCTGTTTGTCGAGAAGGGGCATGTTTAAAGGGTATGCCCCCGCTGCGGTGCCGTCAAGGGCGGCCGGCCGGCTCGCCGAAGCGATGGCCGCCGGTGTGGGGCAGCTGCCCCGCGCGGGGAAGGCCGGTGGGGCCGGGGTGGGGAGCGGGCACCTGCCCCCTAGCGTTTTGCCGTGTCCAGGACGGCACCATACAGGCCCCGGACCACCTCAGCCATCCTCCCGTAATCGAGGTTGGCCGCCACGTCGCCCGGTCCGTGATAATGATCGTACCTGTAAAATGAGGTGTCGGTTACCATGACGGCGCGGAACCCCATCTTCCAGTAATTCAGGTGATCGGAGAGGTCCACTCCGGGGACCAGAGAGGGGCCGTTGAAAGAGAACACCGGCACCGAGCAGGCAGCCCGCATGGCCCTTTTGAACCGGCGCGTGATCCTCCCCTCCCGCAGGCGGGCCACCACGGCTATGTAGTTGGCCCGCCAGGGATAGGTGAGACGAAAGAGGGGAAAAGGGTAGGACTGGGTGAAGGGGCCGTCGTTGAAATAGCCGATCATCTCCAGGCAGACCATGAGCCGGACCCTCACGCCCCGTCTCCTCAGGGAAGAGGCGTGGACAAAGCTGCCCATGGCTTGCGTCCGGTAAAAGGGGGGCTCCTCCACGGGATAGGCTACCAGCTCCACCGCCATCGGCAGGCGCGCGCTGCTCAACGCGTGGGCCAGTTCCACCAGCCCTGCGACTCCGCTGGCGTTGTCGTCCGCCCCGGGGGAGCCCGGCGGCGAGTCGTAGTGGGCGCCGATAACGATCCGCTCCTGCGTCTGCGGGCCCAGGAGCAGGGAAACGATGCTGTACTCCCTGCCTCCTATCTGATAATCGATCCCGGTCACCTCGCCCTTCGTCCTGTCGAATTCCCGCCGGATGTATTCTGCCGCCCGGCGCAGGTTCTCGGGGTGCCCGGAGTCCCGGGGGACCATTTCCTCGGCCAGAGCCCTTACGTGGGCCTCCAGCCTTTCCGGATCGACGGACGGCCCCTGCTCGAAGGCAGCCTGTCTTCCGAACAGGGGCTGAGTGGTCCAGAACCACAGGGCCGCCACTCCCAATATGATCACCGCCCACATCATCAGACGTTTCAACCGCCGACGTGTCCTGTCGTCCATTTCGGCCCTTGCCCGGGGAGGGTTTCCGGTGACATCGTGCCGGCGATCTTACCACGGGCTCCGACCAAAGAAAAACAGCCGCCATACCTGCCGGGAAAGACCATGGAAAAAGCGGGCACCGGGGGCGACCAGGCCCGAGACGGCCGTCACGGGGAGAAGCCCGGCAGGGGGCCGTGTCCGCTGTTTCCAGCCCTCAGGGTTGCCCGTTGGCCCCGGACAGGCCCTCCAGCACCTCTCTCGCCCGGCCCAGGTCGGCCTCTCTGACCTGAAGCCTGACCTCCCCCAGCACTCCAGGATATAGGGCGTTGGCGAAAGGGGCCTGAATGAAGGACTCGACATCGGCCGATTTCAGGAGGGACCTGGCCATTTCGGCCTCCAGGACGTTCGCGTGGGTGGAGACTGTGACGAGATCAGAAGGCACGAGACAGGTGGGTCCTCCGTGCGGGGTATGCCCGGTCAAAGTGCATCCTGCGGCCGCCGACGGATCCGTGAGGAACGGTTCGGCAGGCTGCCGCGGTCCGGCGGCAGGGACAGGCCCAGCTGTTCCTCCCGGTCGGCCCCGCCACTCTTTCTCCCTCTGCGCTCCCCGGGATCATTGTCCTCGCCGATCGCTTTATGAGCAGCCCTCACCGCTTCCTCTCCAGAACCACAGCGCGGCTCATCCTGACTTTCGGTCTCTCCAGGGCCGTCAGTCCCAGGCGGGCGGCAACCGAGATCACCTCTTCCATCTCCCTGGCCTTGACATGGTAGAACGGCTCGGCGATGAGCAGCTTCGCCCCGTGGTTCAGAACGGCCGCCGTGCGGCGGAGGAAGGATTCCTGGTCCGGGACCTCGTGAACCATCCAGAAGGCGAGGACGAAATCGACACCTCCGTCGAGCCCGAGGTCATTATCCCCGATGAGCCTTGTCTCTATCCTGTCCATCAGGTCGGCCCGCATTGCCCGCCGCTTCAGCACCCGCAGCATCTGGGGCTGGATGTCCAAGGCGAAGACCCTCCCCTCGGGCCCCACCAGGCGAGCCATTGCCAGGGAGAAGAACCCCATGCCGCAGCCGATGTCCAGCACGGTCATGCCCGTGTCGACATACGGGCCAAGGATCCGGGCCGGACTGTGGACGAGGCGCCTGAGGGGATTGTCGAAAAGGTAGGCCTCGTACCAGGGACACACCCTGTGTCTCTCTCTCCCCATTGCCGCCTCCGGGGATGATAAGGCATGTTCCAGGTTCCAGTTTTATGCCATTTACCCGAAACCCGGCACCTGCAACTCCTGCTCCCCGTTTACCTCCCCCTCAATCTCTGCCTTTCCCGTACTCTCTCTATTCGCCACGTGATGGCCTCTTTGTTCTCATAGGCGTCGAAGATCTCCTGGTAAATGGCCAGTGCTTCCGTCAGGTCCTCCTTTTCCTCCAGGGTGGAGGCGAGGCCGAACATGGCGTCCAGGCGAAGGCCCCCATCGGGGTATCGGGCCAGGTAGGTGCGCCAGGACCTCTCGGCGTCCACCAGCTCTCCGGCGGTCTGATAGGCGGTCGCGATCCGGAAATAGGCTTCCGGAACCAACGGGCTCGTCTGGTAGCGGTCGATCAGGATCTGGTATTCCAGGATCGACTGCTCGAAGTTCATCAGCTCGAAGTAACAGTTGGCGATCCGGAGTTGGGCTTCATCGTCACCGAAGATCGTTTCGAAATCGGTTATGAGCCGCTGGTACTCCGCGATGGCCCCCCGGCAGTTGCCCACCTTGTTCTCAAGGATCTCAGCAATGTTCTTCCTTGCCTGGTAGGCGCGCTCCCCCTCAGGGAATCTCGCCAGCTGTTCCCTGAAATCGGATACGGCCTCCTGATAGCGTCCCTGATAAAGGTAGTAGATGGTGCCCCTTTGGAACAGGCAGTCCTCAATGAGAGGGCTGTCGGGGTATTTGACCAGAAACCGGGTAAGATACTCGACAGCCGCTCCGTCCAGGCCGTCGTCCAGGGCGATCATGGCCTGCCGGTACAGGGCCCGCTCCTTTCTTTCCGCGGAACAGCCGGCCGCTGCCAGGGCGAACAGAGCCGCGGCGGCGACCAGGAGCAAGGCCGGTCTTTTCAGTGAGGTGTCATTCAAGATACAAGGGTCTTCTCTGGAGGGAGGTGTTCTCTTCTAGCCCTCCATCGCTTTGACGAGGTCCGGCTGGGGCTCCACGAACTGCAGACCAATGCGCCTGTCCCGGGAATAGGTGAATGTCCCGGTTTTTTTCATGGTCACGTCATAGACCTTGCGGCACTTCAGCTCATCCCCGGGGAGGTCCTTCTCCGGCACGAGGAGAATGATATCCATGTCCTCGGAGATATCGTCGTCTCCGTAGAATCTCAGGCCCACGCCGTTTTCGCTGTAGTCCAGCAGGCGGAAGGGTTTGCTGCCGCAGATGGCGATGGATCCATCGGGGGCCTCGCGGCGTGGATGTCTGCGGTCTTCTTTCATGTGCGTAACCCCTGATCGCGAAAGGAGAGGCGGACAGGAGACCTGCCGTCAGATCTTTCCCACCTCGAGACCCGGCTCAACACTCCAAGCAAGATCCAGTTCTCCCTGTATGGTCTCCGTCGGACGTCCCGCGGTTCCCGGCCCGGCCCGGCCCCCCTCCTTCAGTCAGCCTTCCCCCTTCTGAATGAGGGCCACGGAGACGACCTTCTCGTCGGGTTTAGGCATGTCGATGAGCTTGACGCCCTGGGAAGATCGGCTGTAGACCGAGATGCCCCCCACGGGCATGCGGATCAGCCTGCCCGCGTCAGTGATCAACATGATCTCCTCCTCGGAGCCCACCTGGAGGATGCCCACCAGCTCTCCCGACTTTTCCGTGACCTTTACCGATCGCACGCCCTTCCCGCCCCGCCCGATGGGATTGTAATCCTTCATGGACGTGCGCTTGCCGAAGCCGCGCTCGGTGACGGTGAGGAGGTAGGCGGCGTCGTTGACGACCTCCATGCCCACGACCCTGTCGCCCGTTCTCAGATTGATCCCCCGAACGCCCCTGGCGGTCCGGCCCATCGGGCGGACCGCCTGCTCCCGGAAACGGATCCCCTGTCCCTGACGGGTGCAGATAAGGAGATCCCGCTCCCCGTCGGTGAGAAGGGAGGAGATCAGTTCGTCCCCGGCGTCGAGGGTCAGGGCGATGATCCCGGTTGAGCGGGGATTGGAATAGGCGGAGAGCGCCGTCTTCTTCACCACGCCGTTCCTGGTCGCCATGACGACGAAGTGCCGATCGGTGAAGTGCCTGACCGGGAGGAAGGCCGTGACTTCCTCGTCTGCCTCGACAGGCAGGATATTAACCATGTTCTTGCCCCTGGCCGCCCGCCCCATCTGGGGAAGTTCGTGGACCTTCAGCCAATACACTTTTCCCCGATTGGTGAAGAACAGGATATGGCTGTGGGTCGAGGCCGCGAAGATATGTTCGGCGAAATCCTGATCCCTCATGGACAGGCCGGTCAGCCCTTTGCCGCCGCGCTGCTGGGAGCGGTACAGCGCCAGAGATGATCTCTTGATATAGCCCGAGTGGGACACGGTGACGAGGACCTCCTCGTCCACGATGAGGTCCTCCATTGACAGCTCACCGGTGTCCGCCACGATCTCGGTCCGCCTGGCGTCGCCGTATCGGTCGCGGACCCCCCTCAGTTCGTCCACGATGACCGCCAACACCTTCTTCTCGTCGGCCAGGATGGCCCGGAGCCGGCTGATCTCGGCCAGCGTCTCTGTCAGTTCTGTCTCGACCTTTTCCCTTTCCAGCCCTGTGAGACGGGAGAGTCGCATCTCCAGGATGGCGTTGGCCTGTTTTTCCGACAGGCCGAACCGCTTTATGAGGCCGCCCCGGGCCTCGGGGACATCCTTGGACTTCTTGATCAGCTCCACGACGGCATCGATGTTGTCCAGGGCGATCTTCAGACCCTCCAGGATGTGGGCTCGCTCTTCCGCCCTGGCCAGGAGGAACCGGGTTCTGCGGGTGACCACCTCGACCCGGAAGTCGACAAAGTGGCCAAGCACCTGGGGCAGGGTGCAGAGGACCGGCTGGTTCCGGTGGATGGCCAGCATCTGAACGCCGAATGTCGACTTCATCTGGGTCATGGAATAGAGCTGATTGAGGACCACCTCGGCGATCTCGTCCCTGTCCCGCTTGAGCTCCACGACAAGCCGCATGCCCTCCCGGTCCGACTCGTCGCGGAGGTCGGAGATCCCCTCGATCTTCTTTTCCTTGACGAGGTCGGCGATCCTCTCCACGAGCCTGGCTTTGTTGACCTGGTAGGGAAGCTCCGTGATCACGATAGCGGTCTTCTTCTTTCCCCTCTCGATCTGGGCCCGGGCCCGCATCTTGATAAGGCCTCTGCCCGTGGTGTAAGCGTCCCTTATCCCCTGCAGGCCGTAAACGAATCCGCCGGTGGGAAAATCCGGGCCGGGCATGATACTCATGATCTCGTCGATACCGGCGTTGGGTTTCTCGATGACCAGGATGCAGGCGTCGATGACCTCAGCCAGATTGTGCGGCGGTATGTTGGTAGCCATGCCCACCGCGATGCCGGACGAGCCGTTGGCCAGGAGGTTGGGGAAGGAGGCGGGGAAGACGAGCGGCTCGGTCAGGGTGTCGTCGTAATTGGACCCGAAGTCCACCGTCTCCTTGTCGATATCCTCAAGGAGCTCTCCGGCCAGCCGGGTCATGCGGACCTCGGTATACCGCATGGCGGCCGCCGCGTCCCCGTCGATGGAGCCGAAGTTCCCCTGCCCGTCCACGAGCAGGTAGCGGAGGGAAAAGTCCTGGGCCATGCGCACAATGGTGTCGTAAACCGCCTGATCACCGTGAGGGTGATACTTGCCTATGACGTCACCCACGACACGGGCTGATTTTTTATACGGTTTGTTATAGACGTTGCCCAGGTCGTGCATTGCGAAAAGGGTCCTGCGGTGCACCGGTTTGAGGCCGTCCCTGATGTCGGGGAGGGCTCTGCCGACGATGACGCTCATGGCGTAATCGAGGTAGGAGGTTTTCATCTCGTCCTCGATGTTAACGCTGCTGATAGGTGCGTTGACAGAACCGATCAGGTCGCTCATATATCTTCCCGTTTCACTCCCCTATGGGACCGCGGACCGGCCGTCCTCTGCCGGCCTCCTGTTTCCGGCGGTCGATGTCTTTTCTCCTCAGACATCGAGATTTCGGACATATAGCGCATTCTGTTCGATAAACTCCCTGCGGGGCTCGACCATGTCGCCCATCAGGGTGCTGAAGATGTCATCTGCCTCCACGACGTCCTCGATGGACACCCTGAGAAGAGATCTCCTCTCCGGATCCATGGTGGTCTCCCACAGCTGGTCGGGATTCATCTCGCCCAATCCCTTGTAGCGCTGGATGTTGACGCCCCTGCGGCCACGGTCCAGGATAAAGGCAACGACCTCGCCGATCCGCCTTGTCCTGAGTAGCTCCACGCCCTGGCTCTCCGCTTTTTTCCCGGTTTTCTTCTTTCTTCCGGTCCTGGTCTCCTGCTCCTCCGGCGCGACCCTGCTCTCGGTGAGCACCATCTCGGTGCCGAGAACCTTCAGGCTCTTGACCAGCCGCAGCATCTCCAGGTAGCTCGGCCTGCCGAGGAGTTCGGGGCCCACCCTGGTGGTCCACCGGGAGCCGTTTCTCCGGGTGACTATTTCGGCGATGAAACAGGAGTGCTCCTCATCCTCGGCCAGCTTGACCTCAAGGGGTTCGCTCTCGGGATAGACCATTTTCACGTAGGTGACTGCGTTTTCCACTTTTCGGGCAAGCTTTTTGCCGTCCTTGAGCAGCTTCCGGTCAACCCCCTCAACCGTCAGGGCGACCACCAGGCGAGGATCTATGCGCCGCCGCTCCAGACGGTCCATGAGCTCCACGAACCTGGCGGCGTGGCCCATGAGGGTGACCAGCCGGTTGTTGTCGTAGGTCTCGCCGAGGGAGGGGGCCGCCAGAGCGACACCTTTTACGCCTGCTTCCATGAGATATCCTGACAGTTCATCGTCGTCCTGCAGGTAGCGTTCCTCCTTCCCTTTCTTGAACCGATAGAGGGGGGGCTGGGCTATATAGAGGTAGCCGCGCTCCACGAGATCGGGCATCTGGCGGTAGAAGAACGTGAGGAGAAGAGTGCGGATATGGGAACCGTCCACATCGGCGTCGGTCATGATGATAACCTTGTGGTACCGGAGCTTGTCCAGGTCCACATCGACTCCCACCCCGGATCCCAGGGCGGTGATGATCGTCCGAATCTCCTCGTTGGAAAGGACTTTGTCGAACCGGGCCTTCTCCACGTTGAGGATCTTGCCCCGGAGGGGCAGGATGGCCTGGGTGCGCCGGTCCCTGCCCTGCTTGGCCGATCCGCCCGCCGAGTCCCCCTCCACCAGGAAGAGCTCAGCCTGCGTGGGATCCTTGGCCTGGCAGTCGGCAAGCTTGCCCGGCAGGTCGCCCACCTCGAGAGCGCCCTTTCGGCGGGTCAGTTCCTTGGCCTTGCGGGCCGCCTCTCGGGCTCTGGCCGCCTCGGTGGCCTTCATGACCATCTTGCGGGCCACCGAGGGGTTCTCCTCGAGGAAGGTTCCCAGCTTGTCGTTGATCATGGTTTCAACCAGGCCCTTGATCTCGCTGTTGCCCAGCTTCGTCTTGGTCTGGCCTTCAAACTGGGGGTCGGGGAGCTTGACCGATATGACGGCGGCCAGGCCTTCGCGGATATCGTCCCCTGACAGAGTGATCTTCATGTTCTTGAGAAGGTTGTTGGAGGCGGCGTAGTGGTTCACCGTGCGGGTGAAAGCCGCTTTGAACCCTACCAGGTGGGACCCTCCCTCGTGAGTGTTGATGTTGTTGGCGAAGCAAAAGATGTTCTCCTTGTAGCTGTCGTTGTACTGGAATGCGATGTCGACGACAACGTCGTCCTTGTCGCCATGTATATGAACGGGCTTCTTGTGGACGGGCGTTCGATTGCGGTTCAGGTGTTCCACGAACTGGACGATGCCCCCTTTATACTGAAACTCGTTCTTCTTGTCGGCCCGCTCGTCCTCGATGCGGATGAGGACTCCCGCATTGAGAAAGGACAGCTCCCTCAGCCGCTGGGACAGGGTGTCAAAGGAGAAGTTGATGGTATCGAAAACGGTCGCGTCGGGAAGGAAGGTGATCTTGGTGCCCCGTTTTTTCGTTTTCCCCACCATCTCCAGTTTGGTGAGGGGCTTGCCTCTGGAGAAGGTCTGTTGATAGACCTTGCCGTCCCTCCAGATTTCCATTTCAAGATTTTCCGACAGGGCATTGACCACCGACACTCCCACGCCGTGCAGACCGCCGGATACTTTATAGGCCGACCCCTCGAATTTGCCCCCGGCATGAAGGGTGGTCATGACGACCTCTGCGGCGGACTTCTTCATCTCCCTGTGGCGGTCCACCGGTATGCCCCGTCCGTTGTCCTCAACAACCACGCTGTTGTCGGCCCGGATAGTGACGAGGACCTGGTTGGCGAAGCCGGCCATCGCCTCATCGATGCTGTTGTCCACCACCTCGTAGACGAGATGGTGCAGCCCCTCCGTGGAGGTGTTGCCGATGTACATGGCCGGACGTTTCCGTACAGCCTCGAGGCCCTCGATGACCTTTATCTTCTCGGCGGTGTAGGCGTCGTCCGCCAAGGGGCGCTTCCTTTTCACCGGTTTCTTTTTCTTGTCAGGCAACAATGGTTCCTCCGGACATGAGAATTCGTCCCCCGGGGTCAGGGTTCGGACCGTCCCGGTCCCCGATCTCGGCGCGATGATCCCTGGACCTAGACCAGCCTCTCGATCCTTCCCCCATTTACCGAGAAAATAAACCCGTTCTGCCGATCCAGAAATCCGGGATTCTCGGAGGTCGTGGTGATCAGGAACTGCGCATCCATATCCTTCACAAGCAGGCCCAGGGCCTCCTGCCGCTCTCCGTCCAGCTCCGATGCGACATCGTCAAGGAGGATGACGGGCGAGGAGCCCCGCCCATCGCTGATGACCCGGGCCAGGGCCAGCTTGAAAGCAAGGACGGCGGCTCTCTTCTGTCCCTGGGACGCATATCCGGCCATGTCCCGACCTTCCAGCGTGAAGAGGACATTATCCCTGTGGGGTCCCACCAGAGAGTGGCCGGCCTCGAGCTCCCGGTCGCCGGCGCCCAGAATGCCTTCAAGGAGGAGGCCCTCCACCTCCGACGGCTGCATCCCCGCCGGATCCCCCTGGTCGAAACCGCTGCCGGTCTCGCAGTAGGAGTCAAAGGATGGAACATAGCGGAGGGCAACCCCGCCCGTGAGCCCCAGAACGCCGCCGAAGGTTGCCAGGTATCCGGACAGGTCCCTGATCAGATGGAGCCTTCGAACGAGGATTACCGCCCCGTCCCGGACGAGGGACCGGGTCCAGCTGGCCAGCTCGTTCCTGTCCGCCCTGCCACCCCTCCTGAGGAGGGCGTTGCGGTGCCTGAGAACCTTCAGGTAGCGGCGGTAATCGGCGACGTAGCCTCCCTCCCGGTCGAAAACCGCCCGGTCAACGGCCCGACGACGAAGGGAGGGGGGCCCGGATACAAGACCTACGTCTTCCGGGATGAAACTCACCACCCCGACTTTCGACAGGTACTGCTCGGGCGACGCGATTCTCCTCTCGTCCAGATACTGGGAGCGGCCTCTCTGTGACAGAACGAACGAAATGTCCCTCGTTATTCCCTCGGCGGTCATCTCCGCCGCCACGCGACACATGTTGGATCCGTACCTAACCATGTCGGATCGGGCCGCCGATCGAAAGGATTTCAGGGTGCCGAGATACCCTATGCCCTCCAGGAAGTTCGTCTTCCCCTGGCCGTTTCCTCCCACGAAGAGATTGTAGCGCGGGTGGAGGCTTACCCTCCGTTTCTCGATGTTTCGAAAGCGATCCAGTTCAGCCCAGTTCAACCTCATGGATCAGATGCGCATGGGCATAATCACGGCGATGTAGCTTTTATCGTCCTTCTGGAAAATCTTGCAGGGGCTGAGTTCGTCCTTGAGGCTTAAAATCACGTCGTCGGCAGTCATCGAGTTCAGGGTGTCGAGCATGTAGCGTGCGTTGAAGGTCACCTCCATGTCCTCACCCTCGTAGGTAACGGGTATCGATTCCGTGGCGGCGCCGAGGTCGGGGTTGTTGGTGAAGACGGTGATGCCCGATGACGAGAAGGTGAACTTCACGGCCCTGGACCTTTCCGAGGACAACAGAGAAACCCTTCTGATGGCGGAGATCATTCCCTCCCTGTCAACCGTGGCCGCAGTGCCGTTCTCCTCGGGTATAACCTGCTGGTAGCTGGGAAAGGACATGTCGATCAACCTTGTCGTCAACACGATGGAGTCCTTTCGGAAGATACCGTGTTGTTTCTGAAAGTCCATCTCGACCCCTTCGTTTCCCTCGTCCAGCAGGCGCCGGACCTCGTTCAGTGATTTGCGGGGAATGACAACACTCTCCCCGGGCCGAATGCTGCCCTTTGCCTCTCTCTCCACCATCGCCAGACGGTGGCCGTCGGTGGCTACCATGCGCACGATGTTGGTCCCTTCCCTGTCTTCCATCTCCAGGAGGATCCCGGTGAGATTGTAACGGGTCTCATCGGTTGAGGCGGCGTAGATCGTCTTCCTGATCATCTCGCCGAAGGACTCCGCATCGAGGGTGAGGAAGTTCTCCTCCTCGTAGGAGGGCAGATTGGGAAAGTCCTCCGCAGGAAGGCCCTTCAGTTCGAAGGAAGACGTCCCGCAGGTGATTTCCGATATGTTGCCTTCCCTGACCTGGAGGGAAACCTCCGCTTCCGGCGGCAGTTCCTTGATGATCTCGAAAAGCTTTCTGGCCGAGACCGTGACCGCCCCTTCGCTTTTCATCGAACCGTCCAGGTAGCCGCTGATCCCCACTTCCATATCGGTGGCCACCAGTTTGAGATTTCCACCGCTTCCGTCGATGAGAACGTTGCTGAGAATGGGAACGGTGTTCTTCTTCTCCACTATATTCTGGACACGCGACAGGCCCTGGAGAAAGGCTTCTCTGTTGATGGAGAATGCAAGCACCTTTTACCTCCTGTTCGTAAATGCAGCCCCGGGGGCCGCCAAATTCCGGATCTACAGTCGAGCCGGCTTCCGGCCGGTGTCCATCCGGAGTCCAATATCAGTACCTGTTCGGTAACGGGGAGAATCGACTCCCTGAAGGATGATTCTCAGCTCTGGACGATCCCCCTTTTCCCTACCGAACGTCCGGAATCTCTGCGTATTTTATATGGAAAAAGTCACACCGTAAAGCAACACTTAGCACTTCTAGTTATTATATAAAAAAAGATAGTAGTAGGTAAAGAAGGAACTGTGGATTGGGGGTATGGGCGGTTAACTGCATGAAGTTATTGGACAACAGATTCCGGCGTCGCTGTGGACGGATCTGTTGAAGAGCCCACGTTCATCCACAGGTGCGGCATTCCACAGAAAGGTCCACAGAAAGGTCCACAGGAATGTAAACAGGGTTGCGAACAGACGGGCGTGGACAGACTCAGGATACCGCGCCGGGCGAGCCCCTTAGGATCAGTGGTGGTTGCCGTTTTCGATCTCCTTGGTGAGCCTGTTGACGTTGTCGGCGAATTCGGGGGAATCAGACAACATCTTCTCCACCTTGTTGATGGCGTGGATGATGGTTGTGTGGTCGCGGCCGCCGAAGCTCCTGCCGATCTCGGGCAGGGAGAGATCCGTGAGTTGGCGGGTCAGATACATGGCAATGTGGCGGGGGAGAATGAAGGTCTTGTTCTTCTTCTTGGATTTAATATCCGACACCTTGATGTTGTACTTGGAGGCCACCTTTCTTTTGATGTCCTCAACGGTGATGATCTTCCTCTTCTGATCCAGGAAATTACGCAGGGCATCGTTGACCAGATCCATGCTGATCTTGGTCGTTTTCTTGATGGAGGCGAAGGCCGCTATGCGGAGGAGGAAACCCTCCAGCTCCCGGATGTTGGAAGCCGTGTTCTCCGCGAGGAAAAGCGACACGTCCGGAGGGAGGGCGATGCCCGACTGGGCCGCCTTCTTGTTGAGGATGGCTATCTTTGTCTCCAGGTCAGGCGGTTGAATGTCGGCCACGAGGCCCCACTCGAACCGGGACCGCAGGCGCTCCTCGAGGTCCGGTATCTCGCGGGGGTACTTGTCGGAGGAGACGACGATCTGCTTGTGGGAATCGAAGAGGGTATTGAAGGTGTGGAAGAATTCCTCCTGGGTCCGTTCTTTGCCGGCAATGAACTGGATGTCGTCCACCAGGAGGATGTCCATGGTCCGGTACATCTCCCGGAACTGGGGCATGCGGTCGAAACGCAGGGAGTTGATCAGCTCGTTCATGAAGCGTTCACTGGACAGGTAGCAGAGGCGCAGGCTCGGATCTCGGGAAAGGGCCATGTGGCCGATGGCATGCATCAGGTGTGTCTTGCCGAGCCCCACGCCGCCGTAGACGAAAAGGGGATTGTACGATCTGGCCGGGTGTTCCGATACCGCCATGGCGGCGGCGTGGGCGAACTGGTTGGAAGACCCGACGACGAAAGAGTCGAACGTGTACTTGGGATTCAGACCGCCGTTTCCGAACCCTCCGACCTCCTGTTTGGGGGGCGAGGCCTCCCGGGCGGGTTTCTTGGGACGCTTCCTGGCGGGAGGCGGCTCTGGAGCGCCGCCTTCGCTGACCAATATCAGGACCGACAGATCCTTCCCCGTCAGGGACTGAACGATGCGGTTCAGGGTGGTGGCATAGTTCTCCTCGATCCAGTCGCGGATGAAGGCGTGGGGTGCCTCCAGGACAAGCCTGCCGCCCTCGATGTCAACCGGGACGAGAGGGTCGAACCAGGTGGAGAAGATCTGTGGGTTGACCTCTCCCTGGAGGTTTGTCAGAATCTCTTTCCAGAGTTTTGAAGCGGGCATTTTTCGTTTAGTTATGGGTGTTTGTAAGGAGTAAAACCCCGTTTGAAACCCTGCCAGTTACACACAGCCTTATCCACACCTGTGGAAAACCCAAAAAAGCTATTTAAAACAGGGACATAGAAGGTTAAAAACCCCCCCTGAAGGTTCCTCTTCACACCCGCTGTTAATATGTGGAACAGCAAGGAAAAAAAGCGTTTTCTCAGGTACTTATCGGATGTTCGATTCTGCGGAAACGGGGCCCCCCCCAGGACAGTGCGGCCGACTGTGTATTAATCGAAAATGAGGGCCGTGCCCCCCCTGCTCCCTTCTCTCGGGGGGCAAGCAACTGATATATCAGATTGGCCCATGATTGTTCAAGAGAAAAGGGACAGATGGTGGTCGGAGGGAGATAAAACAAACGGATCGGACGGGCGCTATGCCCGCTTCCGGACCGTATTGACCCGCCGGCGGCAGATTTCCCTCCTCCACCCCCGCTGCACCGCTCACTCTGTCCAGAATCGTCTTGAATAACGGCCGTTTCTCTGTTATATAGGCACGTTCTACATTTTATTCGCATGCTTCTGAGTTACCCTGTAGAGGAGAAACGCGAGCTCCGCCGCGGAACGTGTTCCCGGGATGTTATGTCGTATCAGGAGGATTCATCTTGAAGAGGACCTACCAGCCCAGCAATATCAGCCGGAAGAGGACACATGGGTTCAGAATCCGGATGCGGACCCGCTCAGGCCGCCTGATCCTGAAGAGAAGGCGGGCAAAGGGAAGAAAACGTCTGACAGTCTGAAAACAGAGAGCCCCCGACGGTCCTTTCCCCGTCTCTGCCGCGTCCGCTCTCGCTCGGATTTCCTCAGGGCACAGCAAGGGGGGATCAGGGTCCAGGGCCGACACCTCGTCCTCTTATCCGTTGCCAACGGATTGACCACCACCAGATTCGGACAGACCGTATCCCGAAAGCACGGCAACGCGGTCAGCAGAAACAGGATTAAGAGGAGGATCCGCGAGATCCAGCGGCTCAACAGAGACCGGTTTATCCCCGCGTACGATATCATCGTCATACCCAGAAAAGGGGCGCAGAGCGCCCGCTTCGCTGACCTGGAACGGGAGCTTCTCGAGCTTGCCGGCCAGGCCGGTCTTCTCCTCGGGAAAGATCAATGAAAAGGTTTCTGCTTGCCCTGATCAGCGTCTATCGAACCTGGATCTCGCCGGCGCTCCCCGGATCATGCCGATACCTTCCGTCCTGCTCTCTTTACGCCCTGGAGGCCATTGAGGTCCACGGTGCCGCCAGGGGAAGCTTCCTGGCCGCGGGACGGCTTCTGAGGTGTCACCCCCTGGGGAGGAGCGGATACGACCCTGTGCCCGGGATCGTCCGCAGGGAAGAGGCGGAGCTGCCGGGAAAAGGAAAGCCGGCCTCACCGGACGATCAGCCTGATATCGAGGGGCCGGGATCGAGGAAGAAGGGCCTTCTCCGGCCATGCCCGCCGGCGATCGGTCGCCGGGGCCTGATATCCCACAGAGAAAGGCTGCACCATGGATGACCAGATAAAACGCCTGATATTAGCCGTTGCTATCTCCTTCGTGTTTCTCTTCGTCTGGCAGTCGTATTTCGCTCCGTCTCCCCCCACGCCGGAGGAGGAGACCGGGCCGGTTGTCGAGGAGATCGTCCCGGCCGACCGGGAGCCAGACGCAGGTCTTCTGCCGCCACCGGAAACCGGAGAGGTTTTCCCGGAAGAGGGTCCCGGCGCCCTGCAGGAGTCGGCCGAGAAGCAGGTCGTCGTTCGAACGCCTCTATATACGGCGGTTCTCACCAACCGGGGTGGAGGCATCAAGAGCTATCGGCTCATGAAGTTCCTTGAGGATCCCAGAGAGCCCGAATCCTTCGTCGAGATGGTCCGGTCACCCCGGGCGGAAACATTGCCCCTCAGCGCCGAGTTCACCGCGGCGGGCGGACCGCTCGGCCTGCAGGACGCCCTGTTCGTCATAGAGGGGCGCGACATGTTGATCGAGGAAGGCCAGGAGGCGTCCGCAGGATTCCGCTTCCGGACGGAGGAGGGCCTCGAGATGGTCAAGACCTTCACCTTCTCCGGCGACAATTACGGCATCAAAACAGACGTGAAGATCCTCAATCGCGGTCCAGCCCCATTGAACGGCAGGCTCTCCCTGGTCTGGGAGCCCGGCCTCGAGCCCCTGGCGGAAGAGAAGGAGGGCGGACCCTTCGGGGGAGGACGGTACGGGTATCAGGGAGCACTGGCCCTCGTCGGCGACAAGACCAGGAAGATCAAGCCGGGAAAGGTGGACGGAACGCAGGACCTGGAATATCTGCCCCAATGGATCGCGACCACCGACATGTATTTCACCGCCGCCATGATCCCGGTCAGCGGAGCGGACGGTTCCCTTGCCCGGAAGCAGGAAGACGGGAGAATGGGGGTGGCTCTCACCTCCCAGGTGAGGCTGCTCACGGGGCAGGCGTCGGCGATGAAGGCGCTCGTCTACATCGGACCGAAGGAGATGGTCTCCCTCAGGACTGTGGACGAGACCCTCCGCAAGACCATCAACCTTGGCTTCTTCGGTTTCATCGCCCAGCCGCTGATGGACCTCCTCAATTTCTTTTACAAATATGTCAAGAATTACGGGTTGTCGATCATCATCCTGACCATTTTGATCAAGATATTTTTCATCCCCTTCTCCACGGCCAGCCACCGGTCCATGAAGAAGATGAGCCGGCTCAACCCGCAGATCAACGCCCTGAGAGAGAGGTACAAGAAGGATCGGGAAAAACTGAACCAGGAGATCATGGCCCTTTACCGGGAGCACCGGGTCAACCCGGCGGGTGGCTGCCTGCCCATCCTGGTCCAGATTCCGGTGTTCTTTGCCCTCTACCGGGCCCTGCTGGGGGCCATTGAGCTGAGACACGCTCCGTTCTTCCTCTGGATCACCGATCTGTCCGCCAAGGATCCCTACTACATAACGCCCATCATCATGGGCGGCACCATGTTCCTCCAGCAGAAGATGACGCCCGCCGCGGGGGACCCCAGGCAGCAGAAGATCATGCTTTTCATGCCCATCATGTTTACCGCCCTCTTCCTCAATTTTCCGGCCGGCCTGGTCATCTACTGGCTGGTCAACAACGTCCTCACCATAGGCCACCAGTACTATCTGAACAAGAGGGACGACAAGAGCCTTCCTGAGCCCGAGCCGGTCAAGGTCAAGAAGGGCAAGGGGAAGAAGTAGGCCGGGAGACGACGGGGAGAGGTCCGGCCTCCTCTGGCCTGCGCCGAGCGGCACCGACACCTCTGTGTGAGATGGCAAGGACAGGACCAGGAACGGACACGATCGTCGCCGTATCCACCCCACCCGGCCCCGGGGGGATAGGCATGGTGCGCATCAGCGGGCCCCGGGTCCTGGAGGTGGCGCGGACCGTATTCACTCCCCGGACCGGCTGGCGCTCCTTTCCGCCGGAGCCGCGGCGGGCCCTGGTGGGCCACTCCCATCGCCCGGGCGCGGCATCCGACCCCATTGACCAGGCGCTCCTCCTCTTCTTTCAGCAACCGAGGTCGTACACCGGAGAGGACGTCGTCGAGATCACCGCTCACGGCGGACCTCTCATCATGAAGGCCATCCTGGAGGCCTCTCTGGAGGCGGGGGCCCGCCTGGCGGACCCGGGTGAGTTCACCCGCCGGGCATTCCTCAATGGGCGGATGGATCTGTCGCAGGCCGAGGCGGTCGCCAGGCTCGTCCACGCTTCCACGGATCAGGCCCGCAGGGTGATGCTGCGGCAGGTTGAGGGGGCGACCGGGCGGGAAGCTGCCGCCATCAGGAGAAACCTGCTGGAGGTAAAGGCCCTCCTCGAAGCGTCCATCGACTTTCCGGAGGAGATCGAGGGCGACATACAGCCTGGCCGCGCCCTCGAATGCACCCGAAACGCACTGGCCCTGACCCGGAAGCTCCTTTCCACCGCACGGGAGGGCATCGCCCTGTCGGAGGGCCTCTCCGCCGTCATCATCGGAACGCCCAACGTGGGGAAATCCAGCATCCTGAACGCCCTCCTCGGCGAGGAGAGGGCCATCGTCCATGAGATGGCCGGAACGACCAGAGATTTCATCGAGGGAAGGATCGACGCCCACGGCATTCCGGTGAAGGTGGTGGATACCGCGGGCATCAGAGAGGCGGCCGATGGCGTGGAAGTGGAGGGCGTCCTGAGGACGAGAAGGATGATGGAGAGGGCCGACCTGCTGCTGATCATTCTGGACTCATCGAGGCCCCCCGGACGGGGCGACATGTCCCTCCTCGGGGAAACGGAGGGCGTCGCCAGAGTGATCGTGGCCAACAAATCCGACCTGCACCCTGCCGATGCCGGTCCTCCCGGCGGGGCGGTGTCCGTGTCCGCGAAAACCGGACACGGGCTGGAAGACCTCAAGGCGGCCATTCATCGGCACGTTCTGGACCGGGGCGGGGAACCCGTTGGCCTGGAAGGAGGCGTTGTCACCTCCGTCCGACAGGCCGAGGCCCTCAACGGGCTCAAGGAAGCGTGCGAGAGGGCCGCTGCCGGCCTGGAGGGAGGTGTCGATCCGGAACTGGTGGCGGTTGATGTAGGCGATGCCATGATGAGGATCGGTGAGCTCACCGGCGAGATGACCGCCGACATGGTCCTCGACGAGATCTTCTCCCGGTTCTGCATCGGCAAGTAACAGCGAAAAGCCCGCCGTTCCCTGATGGCGTTAACAGATTTTCATAAAGGCCGTGACCCAAGCGGAGCCGCCCATGCGGCGAAGAACCCGGGGGCAGGGCATTGAGTGTTTCACGTGAAACAATGATGGGGTACCCGGAGGACGGCTCGGACAGGGGAACGGGTGTGTTGGCGGCCCGGCCGGATATCCCGGCATTTGCTCGAGGGTTGTTCCATGAATAGGGACCATCGGCGGACGAAGGGATTCCGCCCCTCTACACAATACGATGTGGTTGTGGTCGGCGGCGGACACGCCGGATGCGAGGCAGCTATGGCAGCGGCCCGGATGGGGCTGGAGACCCTTCTCCTGTCGATTTCCATCGACCAGATCGCCCAGATGTCCTGCAACCCCGCCATCGGGGGCCTCGCCAAAGGGCATGTGGTGAGGGAGATCGATGCTCTGGGGGGGGTCATGGCCCAGGCGATCGACGCCACCGGCATTCAGTTCCGCCGCCTCAACACCCGGAAGGGTCCGGCTGTCCGCTCCTCAAGAGCCCAGGCCGACATGCTCCAGTACAAGACGTGGATGAAGGAGAAGCTGGAGGGACAGGAGCGGCTCCACATCAAACAGGGCCTGGCGGAGGGCTTCCTCATGGACGGGGCGCAGGTGGTCGGGGTCCATACCCAGGCGGGAGAGGAATTCCCGGCCCGGACGGTCGTCGTGTCCTCGGGAACGTTTCTCAACGGCATGGTACACATCGGTGACACCCGGTACGCGGCAGGCAGGGCCGGTGAGTTTGCGGCCGTTTCCCTGTCGGCGGCCCTCGCCGGCCTCGGCCTGCGGATGGGAAGGCTCATGACCTGCACCACGCCGCGGCTGGACGCCAAGACCATTGATTTTCGGCCCCTGACGCCCCAGAACGGCGATCCGGATTTTGTCCCCTTCTCCTTCAGGAACCACCGGATCGAGAGAGACCAGGTGCCCTGCTGGATCGCCAGGACCAACGAGAAGACCCACAGGATCATTGCGGACAACCTCGATCGCTCGCCCATGATCTCCGGGGTGATGACGGGGGCGCCTCCCCGCTACTGCCCCAGCGTCGAGGACAAAGTGAGGGCCTTTCCCGGACGTACCGGCCACCGGCTCTTTCTCGAGCCGGAGGGCCTTTCCACGAGGGAGATCTACACGAACGGAATGTTCACCGGGCTCCCCATTGACGTCCAGCTCGAGATGCTGCGTACGATCCCCGGCCTCGAGGAGGTGCAGATCATGCGACCCGGTTACGCCATCGAGTACGACTTCGTGCATCCCACACAGCTCGGCCCCGATCTCCAGGTTAAATCCGTGCCGGGCCTGTTCCTGGCCGGTCAGATCAACGGCACCTCGGGTTACGAGGAGGCAGCCGGCCAGGGCCTGGTCGCTGGAATCAATGCCGGCCTTCGGGTGAAGGGTGACCCTCCCCTGGTCCTCGGCCGCAACGAGTCCTACATCGGTGTCCTGGTCGACGATCTGGTGACCAAGGGAACATCCGAGCCCTATCGCCTGTTGACGTCCCGTGCGGAGCATCGGCTCCTCCTCAGGGAGGACAATGCCGATCTCCGCCTCATGGACAAGGGACACGCCGTCGGCCTCATAACCGCCGAAGAAGCGGAGACCACGAAAGAAAAGGCGCGTCTGATCGAGGAGGAGATAGAGAGGCTGGGCAGGCACCGGGTGACGGTGGACCTGGGCGAGGGGGCACCCAGGCAGGGATCGCTCCTTTTCGATGCCCTCCGGCAGCCGGAGGTCTCCTACCGGGACCTGACGGAATATAACCCCGGATTCGAGCCCGCAGAGCGGAGGGACGTTGCCGACCAGGTCCAGATCCAGGTCAAATATGAAGGTTATATCAGACGCCAGGAGGCGATGGTCGAGAAGATGAGACACCTCGAGAGCCTGCGGATTCCGGAGGATATCGACTATTCGTCCCTGGGAGCGATATCGGCGGAGGTGAGGGAGAAGCTGGAAGGAGTGAGGCCCCGTACGCTGGGCCAGGCCAGCCGGATACCGGGCGTCACGCCGGCGGCGGTGTCCGCCCTGATGATTTACCTGGCGGGGAGCAACAGGGGCCGGGATCCGGAAGGCGATCCTGCCGGGGGGGGCCGGACCTAGCCTGTCCAAGGGCTCTCAGGTCGCGGCCGAAGGACCGTGAATAGAACAGAGTTCATCGATTCCGTGACGATCGGGGCTGCGACGCTGAATGTCCCGGTCGGCGAAGGGGCGGCGGAAAAGCTCTTTCTGTACTGCCGGGAGCTGGAGCGCTGGAACCGGAGGGTGAACCTGGTCTCCAGGAAACAGCCCGATTGGGTGAGAGTCCACTTCCTGGACTCTTTGGTCCCCCTGTCCATGGGGCTCCTGGAAGGCGAGGAGCGCCTGGTGGACCTCGGCGCAGGCGCCGGCTTTCCCGGCCTGCCCCTGAAAATCGTCCGACCCTCCCTCACCCTGGTGATGGTGGAGTCCTCGGGGAAAAAGTGCGCTTTCCTGAGACATGTGGTGCGAACCCTGAACCTTTCTGGTGCCGAGGTGGCCGAAGGAAGATTCGACCGGGTCCTTGAGGGCGGGATGGCCGGAAGCTTCGACGTGGCTGTGTCCCGGGCGGCCGCCAAGCCCGGCGCCATCCTGAAAGCGGCCGCCCCCTTCCTGGCCGAGGAAGGCCGGGCGATGATCTTCACCTCGGAAAGCCTCGCCTCCCGGGGACCAGGAACCATCCACCCTTACCGGCTTCCCGGGTCGGATCTGCCGACCGTGATCTGGCTGGTGGAGGCCCGGGACATGCGCTAGTGGCGACCTCGGGTGGTTCCGGAAGTCCACAAGCCGGGCCCCTGACGGTTCCACGCCGCCGCTGCCGGACAGAATGTTTCACGTGAAACACACTCCCTGCCCGGGGTGTTTTTCTTCATTGCCATTTTCCCCGCCATATATTAGTTTTCATACTCCGGACGAAATGAGGTGCCGGGTCCCAGAACCCATGTCAGGCTGATCCCCGTGGAAAACGTTCCTGGAGGGGCAAAACAACCATTAAACCTGTTTATTTTTAAGAGGTTATGGGGACAAAATGGGTTCATGGGCCCATGGCAGAGGGGAGACTCAGCCCCGTCCCAGTCCGGTGTCCGGCTTAAACAGAACGCAGCCGGATGTCCGGGTCCCGGGCCGCGGCGTCAATAAGAACTATGGGAAAGGTCATCACGATAGCCAATCAGAAGGGCGGTGTCGGCAAGACAACCACTGCCATCAACCTGGCGGCGTCCCTGGCAGCCGCCGAGAGGAGAACCCTTCTGGTGGACGTGGACCCCCAGGCCAACGCCACCAGCGGTGTCGGGGTGGACCCGTCGACCCTTGACCGTTCCATCTATCAGGTCCTCGTCGATCAGGAATCCATCCAGAACATCGTGGTGGACACCGATCTCAAACACCTCAAGCTGGCCCCTTCCCACGTGGACCTCATCGGAGCCGAGGTCGAGCTGGTCACCGCCCTGTCGAGGGAGACCCTCCTGGCCAGGGCCATCAAGGACGTCAGGGGAGACTACGACTTCGTGATCATAGATTGTCCGCCGAGCCTGGGCCTCCTCACCCTGAACGCCCTGACGGCGGCAGACACGGTCCTTGTCCCCCTGCAATGCGAATACTATGCCCTGGAGGGGCTCAGTAAGCTTCTGAACACGATCAAGCTCGTCAGGGGGGCCCTCAACCCGGGCCTCCTCCTCGAGGGGATCCTCCTGACGATGTTCGACCCCAGAAACAACCTGTCCCACCAGGTGGCAGGAGAGGCGAGAAAGTATTTTCCCGGAAAGGTTTTCAGGACAGTCATCCACAGGAACGTCAAGCTCAGCGAGGCCCCCAGTCACGGCAAACCGGTGATCCTCTACGACATCCGCTCGTCGGGGACCCAGGGATATCTCCAGTTGGCCAAGGAACTGCTCAACGGAGAGGACAGAGGCCGGTAGAAGGGACGGGGAGCGAGGACCGCCAGGCTGCAGAGGGAGCTCATGACGAGAGAGAGGAAGAGACAGGCGCTGGGCAAGGGTCTTGGAGCCCTCATCCCGGGCGGAGAAGAAGCGGCGGAACAGGGCGAAGTCCTCCTGGTCCCGATTGGGGAGGTCTTCCCGAATCCGGAGCAGCCGAGGCGGGCCTTCGACCGGGAGCGTCTGGAGGAGCTGGCAGCCTCTATCCGGGAAAAGGGAGTCATACAGCCGATCCTGGTCCACCGTGTTCCGGGTGGATACGAGATGGTGGCCGGCGAGAGGCGCCTGCGAGCCTCGAAACTGGCAGGCCTGGAAAGGGTCCCCGTTCATGTCAGGAGAATAGGCGACGACAGGCTGGAGCTGGCCCTCATCGAGAACATCCAGAGGGAAAACCTCAACCCCATCGAGGAGGCGCAGGCCTACCGAGAGCTCCAGGGCCAGCACGGCCTCACCCAGGAGGACATCGCGGAGAGGGTCGGGAAGGACAGGGCGACGGTTGCGAATGCCCTCAGGCTGCTGTCGCTGCCGGAATTCGTCAAGGAGGAGCTGATCAAGGGCACGATATCGGCGGGGCACGCCCGGGCCCTCATCGGCCTCCGGGACGAGGCCTCCGT
The DNA here is from genome assembly GCA_020350725.1 of bacterium. Classification (GTDB taxonomy): domain Bacteria; phylum BMS3Abin14; class BMS3Abin14; order BMS3Abin14; family BMS3Abin14. Next base: position 49,180 of record CP070719.1, on the reverse strand, counting down.
TCGCTCCGTACTCGGCAGGATCCTGAAAATGGGCCTGTCGGTCCGCGAGGTCGAGAGGATCGTTGGCCGGGCCAAGGCCCACCGACCGGCCCGGCGGCAGCCGGCGCAGGCCGATCCTGAGATCAGGGACCTGGAAAGACGTCTCGAGAGATACCTCGGGACCAAAGCCCGCATCCGGGACACGAAGAAGGGCGGACGGGTCGAGATCACCTATTCCAGCCTTGAGGAACTCAACGGGATCGTGGATAAGATCTTCAAGCGATGAACCGGAAACACGCCGTTATGGCCAGAGCGATAGAGCCGAACAGCAGATCAAAAAACCAGGATCTGACTGAGGGCGGTGACACCAAACACTCCTTTTAAGGGAGGATCGTTATGATCAAGAAAGAGACAGCCGGCGCAAGAGGAGAGATCAAGGCATTTCTCGGTGAGGGAACGGAATTCAAGGGCATCCTGACCTTCGAGGGTACGGTCCGCGTGGACGGAAAGCTGGAGGGGGAGATCTACACCAAGGACACCTTGATCGTCGGCGAGAGCGCCCAGATCAATGCCGAGATCAACGCTCACACTGTCGTGGTCAGCGGGTCCCTGCGGGGAAACGTCGCGGCCACGGGGAAGGTGGAGGTCCTCCGCCCGGGCAGACTCTTCGGCAACATAAAGACCCCTGTACTGCATATCGAGGAGGGGGTGATCTTCGAGGGGAGCTGCTCCATGGCGCAGGGCGAGGGCAAGGTCTCGTCCCTGGAGGAGCGAAAGGGTGCCGCCGACCAGGAAGAGCAGGCCAAGGTCGGAAAAGGCGATTGATTATAGAAGTGGGATACAGTATATTGTATACCCAATTTTGGGTATGAGCGCACCGCAGGCTTCATTCTCAGGGTACGTCAGGCAGATATTTTTCCGGACCCTGGCGCTCGTTTTGGTGGTCGCTGGACTGCTTATCCTAGCGGGAAAGAAACCCTGGGCCAGAGGCGTCGCCCTCGGCGGGGCTGTCAGCCTTGTCAACCTTCTGTTGATGGCCCGCAGCATACCCGGCCAGGCGCTGGCGCTGGGCGGAAAGGTCTTCGGCCCGGCCGCGGCAAGGTATGCACTTAGGATGGCGGTCACGGCCGTCGCTCTCGCCTACGCCGGGTTGAACGAGAACATTGCCCTGGGCGGAGCCATACCGGCGCTGTTCAGCGCCCAGGTCATGCTGTTTGCCGGCGAGTTCATCGGCAAGGACATGTCGGATTAAAGACGGTTGGCGGAACGATGGAAGATCTGACCCGGATTGCGACATATAGCTTCGAGCTGTTTGGCATGCGGCTGACGGTCAACACGGAAACCGTGTTCAACACCTGGCTCATCATGGTAGCCCTGTTCGCTCTGTCCCTTATCGCGACCCGCCGCCTCCAAAAGCTGCCCAACCCCGCCCAGAGGCTTGCCGAGCTCTACGTAGGGTTCATGGACAAGCTTACCAGGGAGACCCTGGAAACCACCAGCAGGGGCTACGTCCCCCTGGTGGCGACAATGTTCGTTTTCCTGCTTCTGTGCAACTGGCTCGGGATCATTCCCGGGCTCTCGGAGCCGACCAAAGACCTCAACACACCGCTGAGCCTGGGAATCATGGGGTTTTTCCTGACCCACACGGCGGCGATCAGGGAAAAGGGCATCGTGGCCTACCTGAAGGACTATTGCCAGCCCTTCTTCATCATGGCTCCCCTCAATGTGGTGGGTGAGCTGGCCAAGGTTGTCTCCATCTCCTTCCGTCTTTTCGGCAACATTCTGGGGGGAGCCATTATCATAGCCGTTGTCTCCCACATGGTGTACAGCCTGGTCCTGCCGCCCTTCCTCTACGTCTTTTTCGGGCTCTTCGTGGGCACCATCCAGGCTTTCGTCTTCACCATGCTGACCATCACCTACATATCGGTGGCGATAAAATAGGGGCCCGCATGGATTCGGTAGCTGCGTCCGAGATTGTTAAAACCCTCTACCTGCTGGGGGCCGCCCTGGCCATCGGGCTCGGTGCCGTCGGTGCGGGGATCGGCATCGGCATGGCGGGCGGGGCAGCCTGCGAGGGGATGGGACGCCAGCCCAAAATGACCTCAGAGCTCTTCCGCAGCATGCTTATCGGGCAGGCCGCGGCTTCGACACCGCCGACCTTCGCCCTGGTGGTGGCCATTCTCCTGCTCTTTGGAAACATCCAGGGAGCCACCCTGATCCAGGGTTTTGCCGCCCTCGGGGCCGGGATCTCCATCGGCGCAGCCGCTTTCGCCTCGGGCGTGGGGAGCTCTTTGCCCGTCGCCTGGGCCTGTGAGGCCATCGCCCGCCAGCCCCATCTTCGGAGGCCCTTCATGACGCTGATGCTCCTGGGACAGGCGGTCAGCCAGACGCCGGTCATCTTCGCTCTCATGATCTCCTTTATGCTCATCTTCCTGCCCGCCAAACCGGACGCCGGTTTCGTCGAATTCGTGGCCGTGCTGTCCGCAGGCATCTGCATGGGATTCGGCGCCATGGGGCCGTCGGTGGGTTCGGGGATCGCGGCGGAGTCGGCGATTATCGGCATCAGACATCACAGGAACCCCGAAGCGTGCGTGGGCCTGTTGACACGGGTGATGCTGCTCGGACAGGCAGTGGCGCAGTCGACCAGCATCTACGCCCTCGTGATATCCCTGGTCCTGGTCATGCTCGTTTAGGAGCGCTCGGCCTGGGGCTGGGTTGACGGAAAGCCCCCGCACGGGGGTGTTGCATCAACACCTATATCTGAATGTTCTCAAGGAGGTTTGTAAATGGACGGAATCACAGGAGCAGAACTCATCAGGGCGGCGGCCCTGCTCGGGGCGGGGTTGGCCATGGGGTTCGGCGCTATCGGCCCGGGCATTGGAGAGGGCTTTGCCGCCGGCAAGGCCTGTGAGGCGATAGGAAGAAACCCGGACGAGGCCGGCCTCCTGACCAGGACGATGCTGGTCGGCCAGGCCGTCTCCGAGTCCACGGGCATCTACGCCCTGGTGGTCGCCCTGCTCCTCATCTTCGTTGTAAAGGGCTAGCTTCACGGGGTCATCCGACCGCAGGCCGGCGCGGGTGGCCCGCGGGGTAAAAACTGTTGACAGCCACAGGACGTTTTATTAACTTGTTGAGCGCTTTATTCAGCCATTTTTCGTACGCCAGAAGGCGGAGGCACACTTGATCAACGTTAACTTTACCTTACTGGTACAGCTCGCCAACTTCTTGATATTGCTGGTAGTTCTAAACTTTCTGCTCTTCAGGCCAATCCTCAAGGTCCTGGATGAACGAGAGAAACTGGTCCGGGAATCGGCCGAGCTGAAGGAACGGCTGGGGACCCTGGCCCAGGAGAACATCCAGGAGTACGAGTCCAAACTCCACACCGCCAAGCAGGAGTCCATGGCCATGCGGTCAGGCCACCGGAGCGAGGCAATGGCCCTCTTCCGGGAGGCCGTCCAGAACACCAAGATCGAGAACGTCGGGGAGCTGGACAAGGCCAGGGCAGCCTTGGCCGCCGAGGCGGAATCTTCCCGGAAGGTGCTCAAGGCAGAGGCCGAGGGCCTGGCCGGGAGGATCGCGTCAAAGCTCATGGGGCGGGCCGTTGGAGGTGGATCATGAGTCCGCGGCTGGGGCTCAGAGTCCTGGTGACGACCGTCCTTCTGGTGCTGCCGGCGGTGGCCGGCGCCGCGGAGGGCGGCGGAGGCGGGGGCAGAGCCATCTGGGACCTGGTCCTGAGGATCGTCAATTTCACCATCCTCATGGGCGTTATCCTCTATTTTGCCCGCAGGCCCGTTGTGGATGGGATCCGGAGCAGCATTGATGCGGTCCGCAAATCGCTCAGCGACGCCGAGGAGGCCCGAAAGGAAGCCGAGGCCAGGATGAAAGAGGCCGAAGACCGCCTCGCCGGAGTCGATCGGGAGGTCGAGGAACTCCTCGCCGCCGCCCGAAAGGAGAGCGAGGTGGAAAGGGAAAGGATCCTGGCCGAGGCGAAAGAGGCCGTCGAGAAGCTGAAAACGGAAGCCAGAACGGCCATCGAACAGGAACTGAAAAAATCCCAGGCGCTCCTCCGAAAAGAGGTGGCCGAATCCTCAGTGGAGATCGCAAGGGGGATCATCGAGGAGAACCTGACTCCTGAGGACCACAGGCGCTTTATCAGCGAATACCTGGAAAAACTGGAGGCTAACTGAGGTGATCGGCTTTGTCCTCGCACGGCGCTACGCCAAAGCGGTAATCGACCTGGCCCATGAGCAGGGGATCATAAAGGAAGTGGGAGAGGATCTCCAAGGGGTTGCGGCGATCTTCGCTCAGAGCCCCGAGCTCTTACACGCCTTTTCCGATCCGACGGTGTCCCTTCAGGACAAGGAAAAAATCCTCGAGAAGGTCCTGGCCAGGGGCAAGATCAAGGACCTGACCCTCAAGTTCCTCCATGTCCTTCTGATGAAGAAACGGATCCTGGGCGTCGGTGAGATCTGTCAGGCCTACATCGAATTTGCCGACCAGCTGGCGAATCGGATCCGGGCCAGGGTGGTGACGGCGGTTGCCCTGGACAAGGAGGAGGAGAAGAGGATCAAGGATGCTCTGAACCGCCTGTCCGGCAAGGAGGTGATCCTCGAGCTGGAGGTGGACGCCGGCCTTCTGGGCGGCATAGTGGCCTACATGGGAGGACAGGTATACGACGGCAGCCTGAGCAACCAGCTGCATCAGGTTAAAGAAAGCATTGGCAAGGGGAGATAGACCGACATGCAGATTCGAGCGGAAGAGATCACCGAGATCATAAAGAAACAGATTCAGGGCTTTGAAAAGACCATCGATGTCAAGGAGACCGGGATCGTCCTCTCCACCGGTGACGGGATCGCCCGTGTTCACGGCCTGGAGAACGCCATGGCCGGCGAACTCGTGGAGCTCCCCGGAGAGGTCTTCGGCATGATCCTGAACCTGGAGGAGGATAACGTGGGGATCGTGCTCCTCGGTGAGTATCAGCTCATCAAAGAGGGCGACATCGTCAAGAGGACCGGCCGCATCGTGGAGGTGCCGGCGGGCGAGGGTATGTTGGGCAGGGTGGTCAATGCCCTTGGCCAGCCCATCGACGGCAAGGGGCCCATCGAGACAGAGACCAGCAGGCTCGTTGAGGTCATCGCTCCGGGTATCGTCCGGAGGCAGCCGGTCAATCAGCCCCTTCAGACCGGCCTGAAGGCGGTCGATTCCATGATCCCCATCGGGCGCGGACAGAGGGAGCTCATCATCGGCGACAGGCAGACGGGCAAAACGGCCGTGGCCGTGGACACCATCATCAACCAGAAGAACGCCGACCCGCCGGTCATATGCATCTATGTCGCCATCGGCCAGAAGGAATCCACCGTAGCCCGGGTTGTCCGGGACCTCGAGGAGAACGGCGCCATGGATTTCACCATCGTCGTTTCCGCCTCGGCAAGCGAGCCGGCACCGCTGCTCTTCCTGGCTCCCTTTGCAGGGTGTGCCATGGGCGAATACTTCCGTGACAAGGGTCAGCACTCCCTGTGCATCTACGATGACCTCTCCAAGCATGCGGCCGCCTACCGACAACTGTCACTGCTCCTGAGGAGACCCCCCGGCCGGGAGGCCTACCCCGGAGACGTTTTCTACCTTCATTCCAGGCTGCTGGAGCGGGCCGCAAAGATGAGCGACGAGGAGGGAGGAGGCTCCCTGACGGCCCTTCCCATCATCGAGACGCAGGCCGGCGACGTGTCGGCCTATATTCCGACGAACGTGATCTCCATCACCGACGGCCAGATCTTCCTCGAGTCCGACCTGTTCTATTCGGGGGTCCGACCGGCCATCAACGTGGGCATCTCCGTGTCGCGGGTGGGGGGTGCCGCGCAGGTCAGGGCCTACCGGCAGGTGGCCGGCCGGCTTCGGCTGGACCTCGCTCAGTTCCGAGAGATGGCCGCCTTTGCCCAGTTCGGCTCGGACCTGGACAAAGCCACCCAGGCTCAGCTGGCCCGGGGCGAGAGGCTGGTGGAGATCCTCAAGCAGGATCAGTATGTCCCCCTTCCCGTGGAGAAACAGGTTCTGATCATCTTCGCGGCCACCAACGGCTTCGTCGACGGCTATCCAGTGGAGGCCCTCCTGAAGTACGAGGAGGAGCTCTACCACTTCATGGACAATAGACATCCGGAGGTCATGAAGGAGCTGGCCGAGAAGAAGGAGATCGACGACGCGGTCAAGGGCAAGCTCGAGGAAGCGCTCAACGCGTTCAAGGGCGAGTTCGTCTATCAATAATCAGCCTGAGACAGGTCTGTAAGGACAGGTTTTTTCATGAGCACATTACGGGACATAAAACGGCGCATTCTGTCGGTCAAGAACACTCAGCAGATCACCAATGCCATGAAGATGGTGGCGGCGTCCAGGCTGAGGAGGGCTCAGGAGGCGATCCTTTCCTCCAGGCCCTACGCTCTCAAGATGCTGGAGGTCCTGTCCAGCCTCGCCCTGAGGACCAACCCCCAGGCCCATCCCCTGCTGGTGGCCCGCGAGTCGAGAAAGGTCGACCTCCTGGTGGTTACCTCGGACAGGGGTCTGTGCGGCGCCTTCAACTCAAACATCATCAGACGTGCCGAGAAGTTCATGAGGGAACACCCGGACTGGGAATTCACCCTCCACGTCGTGGGCCGCAAGGCAGCCGACTACTTCAAGCGCCGGGATGTGAACATCCGTAAAATATCCCTGAATGTCCTCGCAGAAGCGTCCTTTCCCCACGCCTCGGCGGTGGGAGGGGATATCGTGGAGAACTATCTCAACGAGGAATTCGACCGGGTATACATGGTGTACAACGAATTCAAGTCGGCCATTCAGCAGCAGGTCATCGTGGAGCAGCTTCTGCCCATTAAGCCCATGGACATCTCGGAGGATTATTTCGCGGTCGAGTACACCTTTGAACCGTCCGAGGACGTTATCCTCGAGGAGCTTCTTCCCCGGCACATCAACATACAGATCTTCCGCGTCTTTCTCGAGTCGGCAGCCAGCGAGCACGGCGCCAGGATGACGGCCATGGAGGCCGCCACAAAGAACGCGGAGGAGATGATCGAAAGGCTGACGCTGTTGTTCAACCGCACCCGCCAGGCCGCCATCACCAAGGAGCTCATCGAAGTGGTCAGCGGCAAGGAGGCCATGCAATAGCAGCCAGAGGTATCGAGGGCGAAAGGAGCCCTCGAGCGGCGGCAAACAAAAGACCTCAGAGAAGGGGGAAGTATCTGTGAAAAACATCGGCAGGATCACCCAGATCATCGGTCCGGTGGTGGACGTGGAGTTCGAGCCGGGGAAGCTGCCGGCCATCTTCAACGCCATCCGGATTGAGAAGGAAGAGGACGGCCGTAAAGTGGACCTCATCACTGAGGTGCAGGCCCACCAGGGGAACAACGTGGTTCGGACGGTAGCCATGGGGTCGACGGACGGTCTCATCCGCGGCATGGCGGCAGAGGACACCGGGGGGCCCATAACCATCCCCGTCGGACGAGCGACCCTGGGGCGGATCATGAATGTCATCGGTGAACCGGTGGATGAAGGCGGGGCCATCGAGAGCGAGGTGCGCTACCCTATCCACCGTGAGGCCCCCAGCCTGGAGGAGCAGAGCACGGAGACGGAGATCCTCGAGACGGGCGTCAAGGTCATCGATCTGCTCGAGCCCTACCCCAAGGGAGGGAAGATAGGACTGTTCGGTGGTGCCGGCGTCGGCAAGACGGTTATCATCATGGAGATGATCCACAACATCGCCATCGAGCACGGAGGCTTTTCCGTGTTCTCCGGCGTGGGAGAGAGGACCCGCGAGGGCAACGACCTGTGGCTGGAGATGAAGGAATCCAAGGTCCTCGACAAGGCCATCCTGGTCTACGGGCAGATGAACGAGCCCCCCGGGGCGCGGCTGCGCGTGGGTCTGTCCGGCCTGACCGCGGCCGAATATTTCCGCGACGAGGAAGGTCAGGACGTCCTCCTGTTCATCGACAACATCTTCCGGTTCACCCAGGCCGGATCCGAGGTCTCGGCGCTCCTCGGCAGGATCCCCAGCGCCGTCGGTTACCAGCCGACCCTGGCCACGGAGATGGGAGAGCTTCAGGAGAGGATCACATCGACAAGCAAGGGATCGATCACCTCGGTCCAGGCCATCTACGTCCCCGCCGACGACCTTACCGATCCGGCCCCAGCCACGACCTTCTCCCACCTTGACGCCACCACGGTTCTGTCCAGGCAGATCGCCGAGCTCGGCATCTACCCGGCCGTGGACCCGCTGGATTCCACATCCAGGATCCTGGATCCCCGGGTGGTCGGTGACGAGCATTACAACACGGCCCGGGAAGTGCAGCAGATCCTGCAGCGCTACAAGGACCTTCAGGACATCATCGCCATCCTCGGCATGGACGAACTCTCGGAAGAGGACAGGCTCATCGTGACCCGGGCGAGGAAGATCCAGAGGTTCCTGTCTCAGCCTTTCTTCGTTGCCGAGGCGTTCACCGGGACGCCGGGAGTTTATGTCAAGCTGGAGGACACCATCCGCGGGTTCAGGGAGATCGTGGAGGGCGTCCATGACGACCTGCCCGAACAGGCCTTCTACATGGTGGGGACCATCGAAGAGGCCATCGACCAGGGCAAGAGGCTGGCGGCATCCGCCTGACAGAGGCTATGGCAGAACAGACAAAAGACAAGATCCTCCTGGAAGTCGTCACCCCCGAGCGCATGGTCGTCTCGGAGGAGGTGGACGAGGTCATCCTGCCCGGCATCGAGGGGGAGTTCGGCGTCCTGCCTGGGCACATTCCCTTCCTCACGGCCCTGAAGGTGGGCGAGATGGTCTACCGGAAGGGGGGTCAATCGGAACATCTCGCCTTGTCCTGGGGGTACGTGGAGGTGTCTGCGGAAAGTGTCAAGGTCCTGGCCGAGACGGCCGAAAAGGCCACCGAGATCGATCTCAGCCGGGCCGAGCTGGCAAGACAGGAAGCCGAGAAGATCCTCACCGCCGGCAAGGAAGACGCCGAATACGAGAGGGCCAAGGTGACGCTGGAAAAATCGGTGATCCGGGTTCAGGTGGCCGGCCGCCGGTAGGCCCCGAAGGCAAGAAGCACCTCGAAACGCCCCTCCCGGGGCGTTTTCTTTGCCTGACGGGCGGGATGCGGACAGGGGGATCGCAGGTCCCAGGAGGATCGATCCTCCAACGGGAGGTCCGTTAAACCCTTTTCCCTTTTGACTTTTTTCCCTCGGCATCTATAATATGGCCACTGTTTTTCGGCAAAACCGCCCTTTACGAGACAACGCATTCGGGATGTGGCGCAGCTTGGTAGCGCGCATGGTTCGGGACCATGAGGCCGCGGGTTCAAATCCCGCCATCCCGACCAGATCCTCTGGCCTGGTCACTCCAGGCCATTTTTTTCTCTATGCTCTATCTGCTGACCTTCGGTTTCTTCATAGCGTACCTTATCCTCCTGTCTGTGATGGTCTGGCATTTTATCAGGCGTTTTCTGGCTCCCCGCATCGGCGCGAGCCGGGGTGAGGCGCTCATCATCTTCTACTGCACCCTCATCGTTTCGCTGGTCTTTCTCATCCTCGTCAACCACTATACCGGCTTTCTGGCGGAGATCTATCACTTCTTCGACGACCATTTCTTTGCCGGAAAGTACACCAGGAGGACTCTGTGAGAGAGCGGGGCTCGGCGGCTCTTTCCCCGGAGGAACTCGCCGGGGAGCTCTTTCCGGAGGGCGACCGCCCCTCCTGGGGGCTGGTGCTGGGGAGCGGATTTTCCGCCTGGGCCGGGAGGCTGACCAGGACCGGGCAGGTGCCCTACTCCAGGGTCGGCCGCCTGGGGCGGCCGGGGACAAAGGGGCACCCTGGAGTTTTTGTCGGGGGCAAGGCCGCCGGCGTTCCGGTGGTGGCCGCCACTGGGCGCCTGCACCTCTATGAGGGGTTGACCGTCGACGAGGTCGTCCGCCCTGTCCGGATCATGGCAGCCATGGGCGTGACGAGCATCCTGTTCACCACAGCCGTCGGAGGACTCGATCCCGGCCTGGAGGAGGGTTCGGCAGTGACCGTCTCGGACCACATCAACCTCACCGGTGAGGATCCTCACCGGGGGACCGGGATGTTTCACGATGCGTCCTCCCTTTACGATCCGGATTACCTGTCTTTCCTCCAGGGAGAAGGGGTGCGCGCGGGCGTTTTAGCCGGCGTCAGGGGTCCCACTTACGAGACTCCGGCCGAGGCCGGGGCCCTGAGGGGCCTCGGGGCGGACATCGTGTGCATGTCCACCGTCCTCGAGGTGCTGACGGCGGCCGGTGCCGGGCTGAGATCGGCCTGCCTTGCGGTGGTGGGGAACAGGGCGGGTGCCCGCGGCGTCGATCATGAGGCGGTGGTCGAGAACATCTCTCGGGCGGCCGGGATGTTGTGGCCGGCCGCGGAAAGGCTCATCCGGTACGGATCTGATCCAGAGACCGCCTCACCGGGCCGATGACGAGGCTTCCGAAAACGATCTTTGCCAGGTCCCCGGGCAGAAAGGGCACCATTCCCATCATCAGGACGGCCGGGAAGGCGACGGACTTCTCCTGGATCCTTCTCAGGTTCAGAGCGAGATAGGGGACGCCGACACAGTAGATGATGGCAGTGCCCACGGACAGGGCCAGGACATTCCTCCACAATCCCGATCCGGATGGGCTTCTTCCCGCTATCCACCCCGCAGCCGCGGAGGCGAGGGGGAAGGACAGAAGGTAGCCGAAGGTGGGAGAAAGGACATACTGGGGCCCTCCTCCCGCTGAGAAGACGGGCAGGCCCATGAGCCCGAGAAGGATGTAGGCCGTCATGGCGGTTGCACCCAGGCCGGGACCGAGGACGGCTCCGCCGATGAGAACAAAAAGGGTCTGGAGGGTCACGGGTACGGGCCCGATGGGGATCCTGATGTAGGCACCGGCTGTCATCAGGCCGACAGTCAGTGCGACAAGGGCGATCTTCCTCGTTCTGGACTTCATCTTGGCATCCTAATGATATAGAATTTATTGGACGGCGACCCGCCTAATCTATTCAAAGAGGGGGGAAATGTCCAGAGTCCAGGGTTCAGGGTCCGGATTCCAGAGGGTACGCGATGCCCATGCCTGCCCTGCCGGGTGGCTGGCAACGCCGGAGGACCTGTGATGCGGGTCATCGCCATCACCGGAGGCCTCGGGTCAGGCAAGTCCACCGTGCGCAGGATCCTCGAGGAGATGGGGGCGGTGGGCGTTGACGCCGATGAGCTCGCCAGGAAGGTGGTCGAGCCGGGTACCGAGGGGGCCTTGCGGGTCAGGGACGCCTTCGGGGACCGGTTCTTCGACAGCGAAGGGCGGCTCAGGCGGAAGGACATGGCTGAGCTGGTATTCTCCGACCAGGAGGCCAGAGCAAAGCTCGAGGGGATCCTCCACCCCCTGATAAGAGAGGAAGAGAAAAGGGTTCTCCAGGAGATCGCCGCCCGCGACCCCCAGTGTACTGCAGCCGTTGAAATCCCCTTGCTGGCGGAGGGAAAGAGAGGGGAGGCCTACGACCTGGTGATCAACGTCACGGCGACCATGGCTACCAGGATCCGGAGGCTGGTCGAGGCGAAACGCTACAGCCGGCGAGAGGCCGAGGCCAGGATCCGGAGTCAGGCGACCGACCTGGACAGACTCAAAATGGCCGACTATACGGTGGACAACAGCGGAACGGAGGCGGAGACGAGGAGACAGCTGGAAAGCATCTGGAGGCAGTTAGGGCCCGAGCCTCACCGCTGATACCGCCCGGCACCCAGATCGTAACCGGTGATTCGCTTGTTGAGATGATCACCCCTTTGGTATAATTAAACTACCTGGCGCGGCGGCACCCCGGGGCCGCTCCTGAGACTCCCGCCGGACGACAGGCGGGTCCTCGGCCAGGCATCGGTCCCGCCTCCGGACGTGGGATGAAGATGACCGGGGGTGCGGGCACTCAACCACCGACGGGTCTTAATGCCGATTTGAAATTCGGGGCTCTGTCCCTTCCCCACAGCCTGAAGGGAGGCAAGCTTGAATCCCCAGAACGAACTGGACCTGATCAGAAAGATCCTCGAAAAGGTGAATACCCCCATGACTGCCGAGGAGATCCTCAGCTTTGCTCTCCAGGGCATCAAGGATGCCTTCAACTGTCTGGCCTGCTCCATTATCATTATCGACCCGCCCAGGGATCACTTCAAGGTGGTCATATCAAAGGGGTGGAGCAATGAATTCGTCAAGAGGTTCCACGGCCGCTCCCTGTCGGGGTTTCTGGAGGATGCGCTGAAGCTGAAGGAGCCCCTGAGGGTTGACGGGACCAGCACCCACTTCCAGAAGGACAGCTATGTTTTCGAGCATCCATACAGGGTTCTTCTGGCCGTCCCCATGGCCATCCGGGGGAAGAGGATCGGAGTCCTCTATCTGTCAAGCAGCGACGACGATGCCTTCAGGGCCGGTCAGCAGGCAATGCTGCGGGATATGGCCAACCTGTGCACCCTCATCCTGGACCACGGCGGCCTGGGAGACCAGGTCACTGCCCTGTCCCAGTATGATCCGAAGACCGGCATGTTCGGGTACCAATTCTGGCATGAACAGCTGCACCGGGAGATCGTCAAGACCGAGAAGGTAGATCTTGATCTCTCCCTGATGGACATCAGGATGAACAAGTTCAAGGAGTACAATTCCATGAACGGACACGTGAAAGGGGATCTGCTCCTGAACGAGGCATCCAAGATCATCCAGAACAGGCTCTGTGAACTCGATGTCCCGTGCAGGGTGGGCTCCAAGTGGCACGTGCTCCTCGTCGGGGAGAATCGGGACGCGGCCGGGAAGATGGCCGAAAACATCCTTCAGGACTTCGAGAAGTTCGCCCTGGACACGGAGCCAAGGGTGTCCATAAGCATTGGCCTCTCCTCCTTCATCAAGGGGGAGGCCGAGAAGGCCCTTATCCAGAGAGTGGATAACGCCCTCAGCGAGGCCAGGCGCAAGGGTGGCAACTCCCTCCACGTCCAGTGAGGGGCGCCCCCGGGGAGGCACGGCGGTGCTCCCTGCAGTCATCGAAATGATCGATTGGGGGTTGACATCACCCTTCTATATGGCTAATTATGGGGCACCTGCCGTATTTGACAGGAGCCTTTTCAGAAAAACCAAGCCCATTAATATCCCAAGAGGAAATCCCGCATCGGAATCCCGCATCTGAAGACCCTTGAACAGTCGCGTGAGCGAAGAGCTTTTCGGGCTGTCTAGAAAGCAAGATTATTCAGGCATTTCTCTGAATTGAGACATTCGCTTTCCTTCAGCATTAGGGAGTCGGCCGGCCACCCCTTTTGGGGATCTCAGGGAAGAAGCGCGCCGATCAGCCGATCGAGAGCGCGAAAGGAAGAGGACCGGGAGAAGTCATGGATCTTACCGAATTAAAAGAGAAGTCCATCAGCGAACTCACAAAGATGGCGACCAATGAATTCAAGATCGAAAATGCCAGCAACATGCGGAAACAGGATCTCATTTTCGCCATGTTGCAGGCGCAGGCCGAGCAGAACAAATCCATCTACGGAAGCGGTGTTCTCGAGATACTGCCCGATGGCTTCGGCTTCCTGAGGTCGCCGGACTCCAACTACCTTCCAGGGCCGGACGACATCTATGTGTCTCCGTCCCAGATACGGCGCTTTGGCATGCGCACAGGAGACACCGTTACCGGAGAGATCCGTCCTCCCAAGGAGGGAGAGAGATATTTTGCCATTCTCAAGGTCGAGAGCCTTAACTTCGAGGATACCGAGGCGGCCAAGGACAAGATCCTCTTTGACAACCTGACTCACCTCCACCCCGATGAACGGATCCATCTCGAGACCAAGGACCCACAGAACTACTCCATGCGTGTCATGGACATTATTACCCCTTTCGGGAAGGGTCAGAGGGGCCTGATAGTCGCTCCTCCCCGGACGGGAAAGACCATGCTCCTCCAGAACATCGCCAACAGCATCAGCACCAACCATCCCGAGATCTTTCTCATCGTCCTTCTTATCGATGAACGCCCGGAGGAGGTGACCGACATGCAGAGGTCGGTCAAGGGCGAAGTCATATCCTCCACTTTCGACGAGCCCGCCACCCGCCACGTCCAGGTTGCGGACATGGTCATTGAAAAGGCCAAAAGGCTTGTCGAACACGAAAAGGACGTGGTCATCCTCCTGGACAGCATCACCCGCCTTGCCCGGGCCTATAACACCGTTCAGCCCCCTTCGGGAAAGGTCCTTTCAGGAGGGGTGGACTCCAATGCCCTCCACCGGCCGAAGCGGTTTTTCGGGGCGGCCCGGAACATAGAGGACGGCGGCAGCCTGACCATTATCGCCACGGCCCTGGTCGACACCGGGAGCAGGATGGACGAGGTCATCTTCGAGGAGTTCAAAGGCACCGGCAACATGGAGCTCCACCTCGACAGGCGTCTGGTGGAGAAGCGGGTGTACCCGGCCATTGACATCAGTAGATCAGGAACCCGCAAGGAGGAACTCATCGTCTCCGAGGACGAACTCAATCGGATCTGGGTGTTGCACAAGGTCCTGTCCGCCATGAATACTGTGGACAGCATGGAATTCCTCCTGGACAAGCTGCAGGGGACCAAGAGCAACAAGGAATTCTACGACATTATGGACAAATAGCTGCCTGCGGAAGCCTTCGGACCCGAAGGTGGGAGCACGGGTCCTGGCGCGGACGGACGATCCCGGCCCCTCTTCCCCTCCGGGTGTTCGGCGGCGGGTGTTAGACTTGGAGCAGCATTTGTGTTATCTATTAGCCCTTTGCTTCATACAAGGGCTCGACCTGGAGGAAAGGGAAACATGAAGAAGGATATTCATCCTGAATACAAAGAGACCATATTCACCTGTGCCTGCGGTGCGCAGTACAAGACGAAATCGACCATAGACGACAGAACCATCGATATCTGCTCGAACTGCCATCCCTTTTACACCGGAAAGCAGAAGCTTGTCGACGCCGCCGGAAAGGTTGAGAAGTTCAAGAGGCGCTACGGGCAGAACTGATGAGCTGTGGCCGTCCGGGCCCACCCTCTTTTTCAGCCTCCTGACCCTGGCAGAGCGCACGTCGTGGGCGCGGGACCGTCCTTCTTGCCCCTTGCACATCGGTGATCCGGAACGGCCTCCCGAGGGACCAGACGGAACCCTCCTCCCGGCGAAGCGACCTTCCCCGGGCCATCCACAGCGTCCGAGAGCACGCCTCTTTCGCATTAGGAATAGAGGGTGTCTCGCAGAGTCATGATCCGCAGATCGTGGCTGACACGGATTCACCCCCTATTCCCAGCAGAACCAGAGGCGTGGAGAGCTCAAGGAGAAGCTTTCCATTCGACGTGATGCAATGGGCACAGCGGATCATGGCGATCAATCATCAGGACCATAAAATCGGGGGGCAGGCGGTCATCGAGGGGGTCATGATGAGAGCCCCGCGGGTCATGGCAGTCGCCGTTCGACGGCCGTCAGGAGAGATCGTGGTCAAGGCAGATCGGCTGAATCTCATGTCTGACCGATATCCGTTTCTTCAGTGGCCCCTTTTTCGGGGAACGATCTCCCTTTTCGGGACCCTTATCCTCGGCATACGGGCCCTGAACTACAGTGCTCAGCAGGCACTGGAAGAGGACGAGGGAGAGATCGGCCCCCTGGCGATGACGGGGACCATTGCCCTAGCTTTCGGGCTGGCCGTCTTCCTCTTCCTCATCCTCCCCCTGTGGCTGACCCGGTATCTGGAGGTCCACTTCCACTGGGTAAGAGGGCAGTGGGCCTTCAACGTGGTGGACGGCATCCTCAGGCTGGCGGTGTTTTTCCTCTACCTGGCGGCCATCACCTTGGCGGGGGACGTCCGGAGGATCTTCCAGTACCACGGAGCGGAGCACAAGACCATCTACGCCATGGAGGCCGGCGAGGAGCTGACGGTGGAAAACGCGAGAAAATACAGTTCCATGCATCCCCGCTGCGGAACGAGCTTCCTGCTCATCGTCATGGTGCTCTCCATCCTTGTTTTCGCCCAGATCCCCCAGGCATGGTCCTTCTGGGCCAAAGCCCTGTCGCGGGTGGTGCTGGTTCCGGTCATTGCCGGGGCCTCCTATGAACTGATGAAGCTCGGTGACAGACACAGACACAGTGCCGCTCTGAGGCTGTTCCTCCTGCCAGGTCTCCTCCTCCAGAGGCTGACGACAAGGGAGCCCACGGACGACCAGATCGAGGTGGCACTGATCGCGCTCAAAGAAGCCATAGCGGATGAAGGAGCGAAAACCCAATGACGTGGTGGATGGATCGTTTGATTCAGGTTGAGGAGAAGTATGACGACCTGGAAAGGCTCCTCAGCGACACGGAGGTCGTGGCCGACCCGGGCAGGCTGCGTCGTTTTTCAAAGGAGCATGCCGGACTTCAACCCGTGGTGGAGACCTACAGGCGATACAAATCCCTGGAAAGCCAGCTGGCAGAGGCGGAGGCCATGATCCGAGAGGAGAAGGATCCGGAGATGATCAGCCTCGCGAGGGAGGAGCGGGATGGCCTGATGGAGAAGATGGAGGAACAGGAAAATCACCTGAAAAGGCTTCTCCTGCCTGCAGACCCCCTCGACAAAAAGAACATACTCATAGAGATCCGGGCCGGGACCGGGGGTGAGGAGGCCTCCCTTTTCGTGGCGGACCTGACCAGGATGTACACCCGCTACGCCGAGCGAAAGCGCTGGACCATGGAGGTCCTGAACTCCAACCCCACCGAACTCGGCGGATTCAAGGAGATCGTCCTGCTCCTGAGGGGCGACAGTGTGTACAGCATGCTGAAATTCGAAGGCGGGGTGCACCGTGTCCAGAGGGTGCCTGAGACGGAATCAAGCGGCCGTATCCATACCTCGGCGGTGAGCGTCGCGGTCATGCCGGAGGCGGAGGACGTCGAGGTGAAGGTCAACGCCGAGGACATCAGGATAGACGTTTTCCGGGCATCCGGATGCGGAGGACAGCACGTCAACACCACCGATTCCGCCGTCCGCATCACCCACATCCCCACGGGGGTGGTCGTCTCCTGCCAGGACGAGAAATCCCAGCACAAGAACAAGGCCAAAGCCATGAAGATCCTCAAGGCCAGGCTTCTCAAAGCCAAGCAGGAAGAGCAACGCAGCCAGCAGGAGGGCCTGCGGCGGAGCATGGTCGGCTCAGGAGTTCGCTGTGAGAGGATCAGAACCTATAACTTCACCCAGGGCAGCGTCAGCGACCACAGGATCAATCTCACCCTCTACCGGCTCGAGGAAGTCATGGACGGGGACCTGGATGAGATCTGCCAGGCCCTCATCGCCTCGGACCAGGCCGACCAACTCAAATCCATGGAGGTCGCCTGACAGATCATGAATCTGGAAGACCAAAAGGGAACCGAGCACCGGCGGCGGGCCGTCTACAGCCGCGCCGTCCGGGCCTTGCGGCAGGCAGGCGTACCCAATCCCGAGCTTGATGCCTCCGTCATCATGGGATTTGTCACGGAGGAGCCCCCCGAAAAGGTGCTTTTGGACCGGGATCGCCCGCTGGCGCCGCAGCAGGCATTGCATTACCGGGACCTGATCGTGCGCAGGTGCGGGAGGGAGCCGGTGAGCCAGATTGTCGGCTACAGGGAGTTCTACTCCCTGACGATCGGGGTCGCTCCCGGCGTCCTGACCCCAAGGCCCGAGACGGAGACCCTCGTTGAGGAGGCCATCCGGTGCCTGGAAGGGATGGCAGGTGCTCCTGCGGTGCTCGACATCGGAACAGGATCAGGCAATATCGCGATCGCCCTTGCGACAGCGGTTCCCCGCTGCCGGGTTGTGGCGGTCGACATTAGCCGGGCCGCAGTGAGGACGGCCGACGCCAACGCCCGGCGACACGGGGTCAGGGATCGGGTCCTTCTGTTTCGGGGGGATCGGACCGAAGGTCTTGGGGCCGGGGGCTGCTTCGATATGATCGTCTCCAACCCCCCTTACATCGGTGAGAATGAATTCGACAGGCTGTCGCCTGAGGTACGAAAGGGGGATCCGAGAGAAGCTCTCGTCGCCGGGATCGAGGGCTATGGCCTGTTCGAACCCATCGCGGAGCAGAGCTTCCGCCTTCTGCGGCCGGCCGGGATCCTGCTGTTGGAGGTGGGCATGGGACAGGCTCCGAGGGTTGCAGAGATCCTGGCCCGGGCGGGCTTCAGCGGGTTGAGGGTGGTTGATGACCTGGCCGGGACAGGCCGTGTCGTTGCCGGGAGCAGAAACGATGCCTGACAGGATCCTCATAGAAGGCGGCACTCCTCTGCACGGAGAGGTTGCGGTCAGCGGAGCGAAAAACGCGGCCTTACCCCTCATGGCGGCCTCCCTCCTCGTCCCGGGCGAGTATGTGCTCGAGAATGTCCCCGACCTCAGGGACGTGACCACCATGTGCGGGCTCCTGGGCCACCTCGGTGTGTCCTGCGATGGCCGCGGAACGGTCACTCTCGATTCCACGAAGGCGTCCTCCTGGGACGCTCCGTATGATCTGGTTAAGACCATGCGGGCCTCGATCCTGACGCTTGGCCCGCTTCTCGCCCGCTTCGGCCGGGCACAGGTGTCCCAGCCCGGGGGGTGCGCCATCGGGACAAGGCCGATCAACCGCCACCTTGCCGGCCTGGAGGCACTGGGTGCGAACATACGCCTGGAGCACGGCTACGTCATTGCGGAAGCTGAACGCCTCGTCGGAGCGGAGGTCGTCTTCGAGGCGCCCACCGTAACCGGTACGGAGAACCTCATCATGGCGGCGGTATTCGCCGAGGGAAGGACGGCCCTGGTCAACGCGGCCCGGGAGCCGGAGATCGTGGATCTGGCCGACGCCCTGAACGCCATGGGAGCGCGAATTGCCGGGGCGGGAACGGATGTGATCCACGTCGAGGGAGTCACATCCCTGACACCGGTGCGCTACCGGGTTATGCCGGACCGGATCGAGGCCGGAACCTATCTCATCGCCGCAGGTGTTACCCGGGGAAACGTCACGGTCAAGGGCTGCGTTCCGTCCCACCTAAGGGCTGTCATCGAGAGGCTGGAGAAAGCCGGCCTCACGGTCGAGGAGGGTCCCGACTGGCTCAGGGCGGCCTGTCCGGACGGCATCAGGGCCGTGGACGTGCGGACGGATCCTTATCCCGGATTCCCCACGGACATGCAGGCCCAATTCATGGTCCTCATGGCCCTCTCCGACGGACTCTCCACGTTAACGGAGACCATCTTCGACGGCAGGTTCATGCACGTCCCGGAGCTCTGCCGGATGGGGGCCGATATCACCCTCTCCGACCGGCGGGCCATCATCCGGGGCGTGGCCGGCCTGTCGGCCGCCCCCGTCATGGCGACCGACCTCAGGGCGAGCGCATCTCTGGTGCTGGCCGGCCTGGCGGCCGAGGAGGGTATTACGGAGATATCGCGGGTTTACCATCTCGACCGCGGTTACGACTCCCTGGACCGAAAACTGTCTCTTCTGGGCGGGAAGATCTGGAGAGCAAGTGGATAGGAATGCCATCACCGTCGCTCTGCCCAAGGGGCGTCTTCTTCCCGACTGCATCAGGCTCTTGTCCGCTGTCGGGATGAGGACGACCGAGGAGATCGACACCTCCAGAAAGCTCCTTTTCTCCAGCGAAGACGGGTCAGCCAGGATTCTGGTGGTGCGGGACAAGGACCTGCCCACCTACGTGGAATACGGGGCGGCCGATGTGGGTGTTGTGGGCAAGGATGTCCTCATGGAATCCGGTGCGGACCTCCTGGAACCCGCGGACCTCGGGTTCGGATTCTGCCGCATCGTCGTGGCCCGGCCGGCCTCGATCTCGGGGCGGGAGGACCCCACCGGGTGGGGGCATATGAGGGTAGCCACCAAATATCCCCGGATAACTACCGACCATTTCGCCTCCCGGGGGGAACAGGTGGAGATCATCCCCCTCTACGGCTCCATCGAGCTTGCGCCCCTCGTCGGCCTGGCCGACAGGATCGTCGACCTGGTTTCCTCTGGCGAGACCCTCCGGCAGAACAACCTGGCGGAAGTCGAGGAAGTGGCCCGCATTACCGCTCGTCTGGTGGTCAACCGGGCCAGCATGAAGATCAAGTCCGATCGGCTGGCTCCCCTGATCCAAGCGATCAGGCAAGAGACCGAAAGGGAGCAGCGGGGAGTGAATCAAACGAGGACGGGGAGATGAAGACCGTAAAGCATCCCGAACCGGAATTCGAGGCCGTTATCCGTGCCCTGGAGACCCGCGGCGAATCGGTGCCCCGGGAGACAGAGGAAAAGGTAAGCGCTATCGTCGAGGATGTCAGGAAAAGGGGGGACGCCGCGGTCGCAGAGTACACCCTCGAGTTCGACCGGCTCGATCTCTCCGAAGTCGGGGCGGAGATCGAACCGGGGGAACTCAGAAGAGCGCTCCGGGATCTTCCCCCTTCGGACCGGCAGCTCATCGAGGAGGCGGCAGAGTCCATTCGCGAGTTTCACCTTCACCAGCTGGAGAAAAGCTGGACCTACGAGGCCGGGCCCGGAATCCTGCTGGGACAGAAGGTGACGGCCATCGACCGGGTGGGCCTTTACGTTCCGGGAGGGACCGCCGCCTACCCTTCCTCCGTCCTCATGAACGCTGTCCCCGCCCGGGTGGCCGGCGTCAACGAGGTCATCATGGCCGTGCCCACCCCTGGCGGGATCGTCAACGGGGCGGTGCTCGCAGCGGCGGCGGTGGCCCAGGTGGATCGAGTCTTCCGTGTCGGCGGCGCCCAGGCGATCGCTTCCCTGGCATACGGCACCGAAACGATACCCCGGGTGGACAAGATCGTCGGCCCGGGAAACATCTACGTGGCCCTGGCCAAGAAGATCGTCTTCGGCGCGGTGGACATCGACATGATCGCCGGCCCCAGTGAGATCCTGGTCCTCGCGGACCGGACAGCGGATCCCAGGCTGGTGGCGGCGGACCTCCTGTCCCAGGCGGAACACGACCCCCTTGCCTATACCGTCCTGGTCACGGACGATGGCGGCCTGCTGGACAGTGTGGAACGGGAGACGCAGCGCCAGCTTGCCCTCCTTCCCAGGAGGGACATTGCGGCCGCCTCGCTGGAGGAAAGGGGCTATCTCATCCAGGTGCCGGATCTTGCATTTGGAGCCGAGGTGTCCAACCGCATCGCACCCGAGCACCTGGAACTAATGGTGGACGATCCCGACGGTCTGCTGAACAGGATAACGCACGCCGGTGCCGTCTTCCTCGGAAGCTACACCCCCGAGGCCCTGGGGGACTACATGGCCGGGCCCAATCATGTCCTTCCCACCGGTGGAACAGCCCGGTTCTTCTCTCCTCTGGGGGCCTACGATTTCCTCAAGAGGAGCAGCGTTATCCGTTACGACCGTCAGGCCCTGGAACGCAGGGCCGGAAAGGTGGCCCGTTTTGCCAGGATGGAAGGCCTGGAGGCTCACGCAAGGGCTGTCGACTTCAGGGTGAACAGGAAGTGATGGCTTCCGTCAAAGAGCGGCTGGTTCCGGAGGCCATAAGGGGTCTTGAAGCCTACGCGCCCCCCGAGGGTAAACACCCCGTCCGGCTGAATGCCAACGAGAACCCCTTTGCCCTGCCGGAACCCGTCATGGGCAAGATCCGAGCCGTCCTCGGGGCCTGTCCCCTCAACCGTTATCCCGATCCCTCCTGTCGCAACCTCAGGGACGCCTTCGCCAGGCGGTTCGGCTGCCGTTCCGATCACGTCATGGCCGGCAACGGCTCCGATGAGCTCATCGCCCTCCTCCTCTGGACTTTCCGGAGGGGGAGCAGCACCGGATCGCCCGCCGTCATGGTTCCCTCACCTACCTTCAACATGTACGTCATAGGGGCTCTGGCAGCAGGATTCGAGGTGGAAAGGGTTCCGTTGACAGCCGACCTGAAGCTGGACATCGACGAGATGATACGCAGGACCCGCCGGGTAGACCCCAACATCCTCTTTCTGAGCAATCCGAACAATCCCACCGGGACCGTGTTCGGGCAGTCTGAGGTCAAGGCGGTCCTGGAGGCCTGTCGGGGGGTTGTTGTCGTCGACGAGGCGTACGGAGACTTCTCCCGGGAGCCCACATGGTGCCCTCACGTCGAGGAATACCCTAACCTGGTCGTTCTCCGAACGCTCTCCAAGGTGGGCGGGGCGGCGCTTCGCTGCGGTTTCATGGTCGCTCAGCCGGACCTCATCGAGGAGGTGAACAAGGTGCGGCAACCCTTCAATGTCGGCACCTTAACCCAGGAGGCGGGGACCATCCTTCTGGAACATTTCCACCTGATCGAGAAACAGATCGAAGATGTCATCGTCCAGAGGGACACCCTCGCCGCCGGCCTCGCCGAGGGAGGGCTGACCGTTTTTCCCTCCGCGGCCAATTTCCTCCTCGTCCAGGCGGAGGGGAGGGAAGCCCAGCTTTCGGCCTTTTTGCATCGGCAGGGCATTGTGGTAAAATTTCTCCCCCGGCTCGACGTCGTAGGGGATGCTCTGAGGATAACCGTCGGCACGGCCGAGGAGAACAAGGCCCTCCTTGAGGGGGTCAAGACCTTTTCCTGTTAAGGAGAGAGGCATGAGGCGATCGGACATCCAAAGGGAGACGAAAGAGACCAGCATCGGGCTGACCCTGGGGCTCGACGGCAGTGGGCAGGCGGACATTGAGACGGGAGTGCCCTTCCTCGACCACATGCTGGACCTGTTCACGCGGCACGGGCTGTTTGACCTCTCGGTCCGGGCAACGGGGGATCTGGAGGTCGACGCCCACCACACGGTGGAGGATGTGGGCATATGTCTGGGCCAGGCGGTGAAGGAATCCCTGGGGGAGGCGGCGGGTATCAGGCGCTACGGGTGGGCCGTCCTGCCCATGGATGAGGCCCTGGCAATGGTCGCCATCGACATAGGTGGACGGCCCTACCTGGCTTTTTCCATCCCGTCCCTCGACGGGATCGTCGGGGGATTTTCCATGGAGCTGGTCCCGGAGTTCTTCCAGGCCTTCTGCAACAATGCCGGGGCGAACCTTCACATCCGGGTGGATCACGGCCGCAATCGTCACCACATCGCAGAGGCTGTTTTCAAGGCCTTCGCCAAGGCGCTCGATCAGGCCACCTCCGTCGATCCCAGGGTGCAGGGCGTGCCCTCCACCAAGGGGAGGATCGGAAGCTGATGGAGGACCTGGCGTCCGGACCGCCTACAGTGATCGTCGTGGACTACGGCATGGGAAACCTCAGGAGCGCCCAGAAGGGCCTGGAGAGGGCCGGTGTGCAGGCGATCGTCTCCAGCGATCCGGCCGACATCTCCTCAGCCGACGGGGTGGTGCTCCCCGGGGTGGGAGCTTTCAGGGACTGCATGGGGAACCTGACACAGGCCCGAATGGTCGAGCCCGTCAGGGAGGCCATAATGGAGGGAAAGCCGTTTCTCGGCATCTGCCTGGGGATGCAGCTTCTCATGTCTGTTAGCGAGGAGTTCGGCATCCATCAGGGGCTGGACATCATTCCCGGGAGAGTTGTCCGCTTTCCCCACGACGCGAAACTGAAGGTTCCCCATATGGGGTGGAACAGAGTCCACATCGGCCGCCCCAACCCACTTTTCGCAGGTATTCCCGATGGGTCCTTTTTCTATTTTGTCCACTCCTACTATGTGCTGCCGGACAGTGAGGAAAGCATGGCAGGCTGGACCGATTACGGCGTCAGGTTCTGTTCCGCTTTCGCCAGGGACAATCTCTTCGCCACGCAATTCCACCCGGAGAAGAGCGCACCCTGGGGGCTGAGGGTGCTTGAGAACTTCGGCATCATTGTCCGTGGCCGCAAGGAGGATTGAATGCTCATTCTGCCCGCCATAGACCTGAAGGAGGGAAAGTGTGTCCGGCTCTATCAGGGAGAGATGGACACAGCAAAGGTCTATTCAGAACATCCCGAAGAGATGGCCGAGAAGTGGCAATCCCTCGGGGCCCGGATGCTGCACCTGGTGGACCTGGACGGGGCTGTTGCAGGAGAGCCCCGCAACCTCGGGGCCATCGCGAGGATCCTGGACGCTGTTGACATCCCCCTGGAACTGGGCGGGGGCATCCGATCCCTCGAGGTTGTGGAGGATTACCTCCAACTGGGTGTCGACCGGGTCATCATGGGAACGGCCGCCCACCAGAATATCGACCTCGTGGCCTCGGCGTGCGAAAAATTCCCGGGACGCGTGGCGGTTGGAATCGATGCCAAGGGGGGGTTTGTAGCTGTGCAAGGCTGGCAGGAGATCACCGAAAAGAGGGCCGTTGACCTCTCCCTGGAACTGGAAAGGATCGGCGTCAGCCATATTATTTACACCGATATCGTCAGGGACGGAGCCCTCACGGGTCCCAACCTCGAAGCGACGACGGAACTGGCCGAGGCGATAGACATCCCCATAGTCCTGTCCGGAGGCATGCACAGCCATGACGACATCCTCGCCGTGGCCGAACTCGAGGACAAGGGAGTGCGTGCCGTCATCCTCGGCAGATCCCTCTACGAGGGGACCATCGATCTCACGAGGGCTATCGAGGCGGTTCAGAGAGAGGGAGACCGCCTTTGAAGAGGGGGAGGGCTGAGCTGGCCAAGAGGATCATCCCCTGCCTGGATGTCACCGAAGGCCGGGTGGTCAAGGGAGTGCAGTTTGTCAACCTCATTGACGCGGGAGACCCCGTCGAGGTGGCTACCGCCTACGACGAGCAGGGAGCGGACGAGATCACCTTCCTGGACATAACGGCCTCATCGGATCGAAGGGCGATCCTGCTCGATGTGGTCAAACGAACGGCCGAGACGGTGTTTATACCACTGACCGTCGGCGGCGGTGTCCGGAACCTCGATAACATCCGGGAGCTGCTCAAGGCCGGTGCAGACAAGGTCAGCATCAACACCGCAGCCGTTTCCAATCCGGAATTCGTGCGCGAGGCAAGCCTGCGGTTCGGATCCCAGTGTATCGTGGTGGCCATAGACGCAAAGAGAAAAGGGGGGAAGGGCCGCAGACCGGCCTGGGAGACCTACACCCACGGGGGAAGAGAATCCACCGGTATCGACGCGATCCAGTGGGCCAGACGGATGGAAGAGTATGGTGCGGGAGAGATCCTGTTGACCAGCATGGACAGGGACGGGACAAAGGACGGTTACGATCTTGATCTGACCCGGGCCATAACCGATGCCGTTTCCATCCCGGTCATCGCCTCGGGCGGCGCCGGGACCCTCCATCATCTTTACGAGGGTTTCGCCACAGGCGGGGCCGACGCCGTTCTGGCCGCTTCCATCTTTCACTTCAGGGAATACACGGTCCAGGAGGCGAAGGACTATCTCCGGTCCCGGGGCATCATGGTACGGGAGTAACAGGGGTCGCGAGGAAAATTGCGGGTCGTACACGAAGGGGAAGGGACAAGGGTCAGGCCCGGAAACAGAAGGGGAAAGCCCCGCCATCGGTTCACGAAGAAAAGATGAAGACACAGTGGGATGAATTAAAATTCGACGCGGACGGACTGATCCCAGCCATCGTTCAGGACCGTGAAAACGGTCAGGTCCTCATGGTCGCCTACATGAACCGGGAGGCACTCGAGAGGACGCTGGCCACCGGATTGGCGCATTTCTTCTCCCGGTCACGCCGGAAGATCTGGCAGAAGGGCGAGTCCTCGGGACATGTTCAGGCGGTCGAGGAGATCCTGTACGACTGTGACGGCGACGCCCTTCTCATCCGGGTTGACCAGAAGGTGGCTGCCTGCCACACGGGCCACCGTTCCTGCTTCTACAGGACCCTGTCGGGGAAGACGGTGTCCGATAAGGTGTTCAACGAGGCAGAGGTCTACGAAGACAGGGAGAGCAGGGAGGTCCTTGACCGGCTCTTCGGGATCATCAGCGACCGGAAACGGTCGCCGAGGGACGATTCCTACACCAGCCGCCTTCTCACGGGAGGTCGTGACGCTGTCGGTGACAAGGTCCTCGAGGAGGCCCGGGAACTGGTCGAAGCGATGGATCAAGGCCCCGACAGGGTCATCCATGAGGCGGCGGATCTGATCTATCACGCCTGGGTGCTGCTCGCCATGGCGGATGTCTCACCGGAACAGGTGCAGGACGAACTGGTGAGGAGGTTCGGAAAGTCCGGCCTCGCAGAGAAAGCGGAAAGGAAGAAGAACAGTCCAAAATCCAAGGTCTAAAATCGAAAACTAAACCTTGGAAAAACAAACATGGTGAGAAACTGGGGCGATGCTTTTCATTTTGGACTTTGCACATTGGATTTTGTAGTAAGAGAGGGAGGGATCTTCATGAGCGACTGTATCTTCTGTAAGATCGCCGGCGGGGAGATCCCCGCCAAGGTCTCCTACCGGGACGAGGAGATGATCGCCTTCGACGACATCAGTCCGAAGGCGCCCGTCCACGTCCTCATTATCCCCAGGGAGCACCTGGCGACCCTCAATGACCCTGGTCCGGAACAGGAGGGGCTTCTTGGCCGGATGATGACGAGAGCGGCCCTGATCGCCAAAGAGCGCGGTGTGGCCGAAAGCGGTTACCGAGTCCTGGTGAACTGTAACCCTGACGGCGGCCAGGAGGTCTTTCACCTTCACCTTCACCTCATCGGCGGCAGGAAACTGGGCCCCATGGCCTGAGCGTCGGATAAAAACCTTGAATTAATTTGGAATTTTATTAAACTACAGTATTTGACGAAGATATTCGTAATATGCTCCGTGGAGAGGAGGGTTGTGAATGCCGGGTGTAAGGGTCAGAGAAAATGAAAGCTTCGAGGGTGCCCTTCGCCGTTTTAAGAAACAGTGCGAGAAGTCCGGAATTCTTTCCGAGATCAGGAAAAGGGAATACTACGAGAAGCCAAGCATTCAGAGAAAACGCAAGATGATCGCCGCGCGCAAGAAGATGGCCAAGATGGCCAGGAGGCAGCGCTGAGTTGAAACTTCTGGAAAGAATACAGGAAGACCTGAAAAGATCACTGAAAGCGAAGGACGGAACAAGGGTTTCCGTCCTTCGCTTCCTTCTGGCGTCCATCAGGAACCGCGAGATCGACAACATGGCCTCCCTGGATGAGGATCAGGTCCTCCAGGAGATCACGTCCGCTGCCAAGCGTCGCAGGGAGAGCATCGACGCTTTCCGGGAGGGCGGCCGCCAGGACCTGGTGGACAAGGAGGAAGCCGAACTGGCGATCCTCTCAGAATACATGCCCGAACAGTTGTCCGAGGACGACATCCGCTCTCTGGTCCGGCAGGTGATATCGGCCACGGGGGCCACCTCGTCCGCTGATCTTGGAGCGGTGATGAAGGAAGTGATGCCAAAGGTGCGCGGCCAGGCGGATGGAAAGCTGGTGAACCAGATCGTCCGGGAGCTCCTCTCGGTCTGAGGGCGCGCTGAGACAACCCGGCAGGCATCCCCGAAGAGGAACACCCACCTGTCTCAACCACGAGGCGAGATGGACCATCACGCTCTTACAGTCCTCGAGTTCCCCGAGCTCCTGTCTCACGTCGCCCAGTGTGCCCAATCACACCCCGGTGCCGAGCTCGTCAAAAGGCTCCGTCCCGGAGATGATGCCGAGAGGACAGGGTACGACCTTGACCTGACAAGGGAGGCCATGCGCCTCCTGGAGAACGCCGAGCCCGATCTCGCCTCCGTCAGGGACACCGACCCCGTACTGAGGAGACTGAGCATAGAGGGCATCGTCCTCACTCCGGACGACCTCCTGGCCCTTGTCGGCAACCAGGCGGTGGTTCGCAGGATCAAGAAGCTTTTCCGGGAGGCGGGCCGGGATGCCCCGCTCCTGTCGGAGATCGTGGCGGGAATGGTCTCGTACGGGGACTGGGAGAACTGGGTCCGGGGAGCTGTTGCCGATTCGGGAGAGGTCCTCGATGCCGCAAGCAGCGAGCTGGCCAGATGCAGAAAGGAACTCCGGTCCGCCCGGGACAGCATCGTGCGCAGGCTGGAGGATTTTGCCGGAAAGCCTTCGACGAAAAAGGTCCTGCAGGACGTCTATGTCACCCAGAGGAACGGGCGATATGTGGTCCCGGCAAAACCGGAATATCACCGCGCCTTCGAAGCCGTCGTCCAGGACACCTCGCAGAGCGGCCAGACCGTCTTTGTCGAACCGCTCTTCGCCGTGGATCTGAACAACCGGCTCGTCAAGGCGCAGGCTCAGGCCGAGGAGGAGGCCAGAAAGGCATTGGCGCGGATGAGTTCGGCGGCAAGGGACATCCGCCACGGGCTGGCGGCCAACCTTGACCTCCTGTCACGACTGGACGTGGTCCTTGCCAAGGCCCGATTCGGGCGGAAGATCAAGGGCGTTCTCCCCGCCGTTGACGACGACAGGATCGCGCTCAGAAAGGCCCGGCATCCACTGCTGGAACTCAGACCTGACGGCGGCTGTGTTCCCATCGATCTCGGTCTGGACACAGGGTCACGCACCCTTGTCATAACCGGCCCCAACACGGGAGGCAAGACGGTTGCCCTCAAGACCCTGGGCCTTCTGACCCTCATGGTGCAGACCGGGATACCGGTGCCTGTGGACGGGTCGAGCCGGATGCGGGTCTTCGGGAGGATATTCGCCGACATAGGGGACGAACAGAGCCTGGCCCAGAGCCTGAGCACCTTCTCGGCCCACATCTCCGTGATCTCGGATATCCTGAGGCAGGCCCATGGAGACACTCTCGTCCTCCTTGACGAGCTGGGAGCGGGAACCGATCCCCAGGAGGGCTCGGCCCTCGGAGTAGCCCTCCTGGAGGTTCTGCACGAGGCGGGCGCCTGGACTGCGGTGACCACCCACCACAACCTGCTGAAGGAGTTCGCCTTCAGGGCGCCCTATGCAAGGAATGCCTCGGCTGTTTTCGACCCGGAAACCCTGCGCCCGACCTATGAGATACGCATGGACATGCCCGGACGCAGCCACGCTCTCGAGATCGCCGAGAAGCTCGGTATCGGGCAGGAGATCACCGGCAGGGCGAAGGAGATCATGGGTACCGGGGCCGTCAGGGTGGATGAACTTCTCGGAAGGCTCAGCCAGGAGCTGGACCGGGAAACGAGGGCGCGCACGCGGGCTGAAGAGGTCGCTGGCCGTCTCGAGGTCGAGAGGGAGCGGCTCCGGATCCGCCAGGAGAGGGCCCGCGAGGAGGCAGGAAAGATCAGGGCCGAGGCCAGAAGGGAGGCCGGCGCTCTGATCAGGGATCTGGCCAAAAGAGGCAAAGCGCTCCTGAAGGAGATCAGGGCGCGGCCGGAAACAGGAACCGCCCGGCTGAACGAAGAGGTCGCTCTTATGGCGGAGGAGATTTCGACAAGGATGCCGCCGTCACCTGTGAAAAGGGGGCGGGGCGGGCCAGTCAGGAAGGGTCAGACTGTCGAGGTGGCGCCACTTGGGGTCACCGGCACCGTCCTTTCCCTGACCGGGGAAGGGCACGAGGCGGAAGTCCAGGCCGGTGGCATCAGGATGAGGCTTCCTGTGGACCACCTGACCGCCATCGAGAACGGCGGGGAGAAGACATGCCCGAAAGCGGCGGGGCATCCCTCCGTCAACTATCAGGGTGAAGGGGCATCCCCCGCAGAGATCAGCGTCCTCGGATGCACCGTCGAGGAGGCTCTCCGTTCGGTGGACCGGGTCCTCGATCGATCATTCATCGGTCCGCACAGGAGCCTGAGGATCGTCCATGGAAAGGGTACCGGGGCTCTCCGCAGAGCCATCCTGGAGACCCTGGACGGAGACCCCAGGGTCCAGGCCTGCCATCAGGCCCCCCCGGAGCAGGGAGGGGCAGGGGTCACTATCGTTGAGCTGAAGGAATGACCTGCGGCAGCCCGGATGAGCGGCGCGGAAAAGTGGGAATATTAGAGATCAGCTGATTCCATGCGGTGGGACGAAAACATCATAGAGAGGGTCAAGGAGGCCAGTGACGTGGTGGACGTTGTGGGCCAACACGTCAGCCTCAAGAAATCAGGGGCCAACTTCAAGGGTCTCTGCCCCTTCCACCAGGAGAAGACTCCCTCCTTCACGGTGAATGCTTCCAAGCAGATCTTTCACTGTTTCGGCTGCAACACCGGAGGTGATGTCATCCGTTTCGTCATGCTCCATGACGGCCTTCCCTTCGCCGATGCCCTGAGGAAACTGGCCGGCAGGGCGGGCATCGATCTGCCTGAGAGGGAGTTCGACAGCGGACCGAGGAGGGATCGGAAGGATCTTCTTTACCGGGCCAACCGGATCGCCTTCGAGTTTTTCTCGGCCCACCTGATGAGGACCGACGAAGGACGAAGGGCCAGGGACTATCTCCAGGCCAGGGGCATCCACTCGGACGTCAGCAGGGTCTTCGGCCTGGGTTACGCCCCCAAGGGATGGAGGAATCTCCTGGAGAGATTGAAGGAGGAGGGTATCGATCACGGGCTGGCCGTCGAATGCGGCCTGGCCGTCCAGGGAGATGGACCGAAGGAGCCCTACGACAGGTTCAGGGACAGGGTCGTCTTCCCCATCAGGGACCTGAGCGGCAGGGTCCTCGGGTTTGGAGGGAGGGTGCTGGATGACCAGCTGCCCAAGTATATCAACACGCCTGAGACTCCCATCTACCGAAAGGGGGACTCCCTCTTCGGGATGGATGTCGCCGCATCCCATATCAGAGATGAGGGATCCGTCATCCTCACGGAGGGGTATCTGGATGTGATATCCCTCCATCAGGGGGGCATCCGGAACGTTGTAGGTGTTTTGGGAACGGCCCTGACCGGTGACCAGGCGAGGCGGATCAGGCGTCTGACCGACAGCTGCGTCCTCCTCTTCGACGGAGACGAGGCGGGCACAAAGGCCGCTCTGAGGAGCGGGATGATCCTCCTCGAGGCGGGGTTTCAGTGCCAGGTTGCCCCGCTGGAACCTGGACAGGATCCGGACAGCTACCTGAGGGACAAGGGCCGGGAAATGCTCACCCGGAAAATATCCCGGGCTCAACCGATCATCACCTTCGCCCTCGAAGAGGCCAGAAGGCTCTTTCCCGGCGGGAATGCCGACAGCAGGGTTAAAGTTCTTGATGCAATTGTCCCCTATTTGGCTAAAATAGGGGATAGGGCAAAGCAGGGAGTTTACTTGAAGGAAGTTGCTGAAGAGCTTAAAATAGAGCAGCATGACCTGAGGGCGAAACTCTCTTCACTTAAGGTTAGAAAACAAGCATCCTCCCCTCCGGAGGGCCCGCAGGGGTTCATTCCGAGAAGGGAGGAGCTGCTTGTGCACATAATGATCAGAAACCCGTCAACTGTTTCCAGGATCAGAGAAACACTAACACCGGAGGATTTCACCGGCCCGGGCATGTCCGGACTGGTTGAAAAGCTCTACGCCGGTGTTAATTTAAACTCCCTTGTGGATGCTGTGGACGACAATCTCAAGAATGCCCTGACGAGGTGGGCCCTGGAAGACCCCGTAGAGGGAGTGGACGAGTCCCTGGACAGCTGCCTTCGGTGGTTTGCCCAGAAGAAGCTGGAGCGCAATATCCAGGAAAAGAAGCGGAAGTGGGCTGTGGCGGTGGAGCAAGGACTCGAGGAGAAGGTCCAGGAGCTGGCAGGAGAATGGCAGCGGCTGACACGGGAGCTGGATGGCCTGAGATCCCGCAGGCCGAGCGCTGATGGCGCCGTAATCCCTACCTCTGGAGGAGAAAACGACGAATGAAGGAGCACGGTGAACCCAAACAGATCAAAGAACTGATCACCAAGGGGAAGAAACAGGGTTATCTGACCTACGATGAGGTCAACAATGCCCTGCCCGACAACCTGGTCTCATCCGATCAGCTGGATGAGGTCATGGGGATGTTCGGAGAGATGGATATCGAGATCGTCGATTTCGAGCGCGGCATTCAGATAAAGGATACAAAAGCCGACATTGACGAAGACGATGAAGAGAGGGAGGAGGAAGACCTGGAGAAGAAAAGTGTCGCCAAAGTTGCCGCAGGCCCCACCCTGGCCGGAAGGACGGACGATCCGGTAAGACTCTATCTGAAGGAGATGGGCCAGATCAACCTTCTCACTCGAGAGGGGGAGGTTGAGATCGCCAAGAGGATCGAGAAAGGCGAACAGGAGATCCTGGAGACGGTCGCCTGCAACTCCATCTGCATAAGAGAGCTGACGACGCTCGGCGAAAGGCTCAAGGGGGGCGAGGTCAAGATCAAGGAGATCCTCTTCGACAGCGAGGAGGGGATGGAAGAGAACGGCGAGCCCGAGGAGGTTGCAGAGGACTCGGAGGAGGCCGAGGAAACCGAGGGCGGAGGCCAGCTCGTTGAAGTCGTGGACAAGGTCGTCAACGGGGAAGAGAGGGATGCGGAGATCCACAGGGAGGCCATCAAGGTTTTCAACCGGATCGGGAAAAGGTTCGATCGTCTCGCGGACCTTGACAGGCAGATCTCCGAGGCGACCCCCGAGGCCAGGGAAACCCTCGAGAAGAAGAGAAGCAGGCTCAGGAGGGATATTGGAAAAGATGTCGAGAGCCTCAGCCTGAATCCCCGCCAGATCATGCGTCTGGCATCCAGGGTCACGGCGTTCAGCGAAAAGGTCCATCACTACCAGGGGCGGGTCGCCGCCGTGACGGACCGCACGGGCCTTTCCGAGTGGAAGATGACGACCCTCCTCCGGCGGGCCAGGAAGGGCGAGGCCAAGTCGGCCGCCCGTGAAGCAGGGATGAGCATCGCTCAACTGGAGGCCTACAGGAGGCACGTGCGGGAATGCAAGAAACGGTTGAAGGAGATCGAGATCGAAACGGCAATGTGCTGTGGCGATATCGTCAGGGACGGGTACCTCATCCGTGCCGCCGAGAGGAAAGCCCGGGACGCCAAACAGGAGCTGGTCGAGGCGAACTTGAGGCTTGTCGTCAGTATCGCCAAAAAATATACCAACCGGGGGCTCCAGTTCCTGGACCTGATCCAGGAGGGCAATATAGGACTGATGAAGGCGGTGGACAAGTTCGAGTATCGACGCGGCTACAAGTTCTCCACATACGCCACCTGGTGGATACGGCAGGCGATCACGAGGGCCATCGCGGACCAGGCCCGAACCATCAGGATCCCGGTCCATATGATCGAGACGATCAACAAGTTGATCCGAACGTCCAGGCAGCTGGTCCAGGAGCTGGGAAGGGAACCCACGCCCGAGGAGATCGCCGAAAAGATGGACCTTCCCCTGGACAAGGTCAGGAAGGTCCTTAAGATCGCCAAGGAACCCATCTCCCTGGAGACGCCCATAGGAGAAGAGGAGGACAGCCATCTCGGCGACTTCATCGAGGACAAAAAGGTCATCTCGCCGGGGGACGCGGTGGTGCACAGCAACCTCAGGGATCAGGTCCGCGGGATCCTCCAGACCCTGACCCCACGGGAGGAAAAGGTCCTGAAGATGCGCTTCGGTATCGACGAGAGGACCGATCACACCCTTGAAGAGGTCGGGCAGAATTTCTCCGTGACCAGGGAGCGTATCCGGCAGATCGAGGCCAAGGCGTTGAGGAAGCTGAGGCATCCGAGCCGGTGCAAGAGACTCAAGCCGTTCTATGAGGACTGAGCCGAACCGCCAAGGGTAGGCAGGCGGCGACCGGAATTCAAGGGCATCGTCACCGGACCAAGGCATCGGTTGACATAAGGAGTCAAAAGAGCTACTTAAAGTGCGGGCCCATAGCTCAGTTGGTTAGAGCCACCGGCTCATAACCGGTAGGTCCTCCGTTCGAGTCGGAGTGGGCCCACCAAGACTATCCAGGGAGGCGGACCGTTTGAGAGCGGACATTGACGGTTTCGAAGGGCGCACCGGCGGAGGCGATCGCGGCCCACGGCGGGGCGGACCATGAAGAGGCCGGTCAAGGGCCCCAAAACCGGACCGACTTCTTAGGCAAACGATACGGGTGCACTCTCGAGAGCGCACCCGATTTTTTTGTTGCCGCGACAAACGCAGGTGGCAGTAAACAGTGCTGACCGTCACAAGGATCGCCGAAGAGATAGAGAGGATCGCTCCGCCTGACATCGCTCTGCCCGATGATACCATAGGCCTTCAGGTCGGCAGCCCCGACTGGCGGGTGGAGAGGATCATGATGGCGGTGGATGCCGACTACGGGACGGCAAGACAGGCCGCCGAAAGCGGTGCCGGCTTGCTCCTTACCCACCACCCCCTGATCCACAAGCCCCTTCAAAGGGTCGATCTGCAGACCGAGACCGGAAGGGCCATCGACCTCTGCCTTAAAAAACGGATAGCCGTCTACAGCGCCCACACGAATCTGGATGCGGCAAGCCAGGGGATGAATGCCGCCCTGGCGGAGGCCGTTGGCCTCAGCG
Source organism: bacterium (assembly GCA_020350725.1). Lineage (GTDB taxonomy): Bacteria > BMS3Abin14 > BMS3Abin14 > BMS3Abin14 > BMS3Abin14. The sequence continues at coordinate 14,977 of CP070719.1, read as the reverse complement.
GCGGTGACGTGCTCCTGCCGACGAACCCTGATCGGGTCAAGGTCGTGACCTTCGTGCCCCTGGATTCCCTTGAGGATGTCAGAGAGGCGCTGTTCAGGTCCGGAGGAGGCCGGATTGGAGCTTATTCCCGATGTTCTTTCACCACACCTGGAGAAGGGACCTTCCTGGGCGGCCAGGGGACGAAACCGCAGGCCGGTGTGCCGGGGCGCTTCGAGAGGGTACATGAGGTTCGCCTTGAAGTGGTCTTCCGAAGGGCTGACCTTCCCCTCGCCGTGGCGTCCCTCCTCGCCAGCCACCCATATGAAGAACCCGTCGTGGATGTTTATTCCATGGTATGCCCCGGCGGTGGTGCGGGCATCGGGCTCATCGGCGATCTCCCCGGCGAGGTCTCCGTAAAAAGCCTTGTTCCCAGAATCCTGGAGCCGTTGAGGGGCCGATGTGCAAGGCTCATCGGGGACCCTGAAGCCTCGGTGACGCGTGTGGCCCTCTGTGCCGGGAGCGGGGGGTCACTGATGAAGGCGGCCATCGAACGCGGTGCGGGTCTCTATGTGACGGGAGACATGAAGTATCACGATGCGCGGCTGGCTCAGCACGCGGGGCTGACCGTCCTGGATGTGGGCCACTTCGGTCCCGAGAGATTGGGGATCGAGAGGTTCGGTGAACTTCTCAGGAGCACCCTTGCGGAAACCGGCCACCGGATTGAGGTTTTATTTGCCGAGGAGGAGGACCCTTTCAGGGAGATCGAAAGGGACATGACGCTATCGGAGCTGTGACGCTCTGAAGAGATTGGTCCCAAGGAGGAAGAGGTGAAGGACATGCTCGACCGGTTGGTTGATCTTCAGAACACCGACGAAAAGATCGTTGCGTACCAGAGAGAGGAAGACAAGCTCCCCAAGGAGCTGGAAACAAGGGAAAGGAAGCTCCAGGACCTGGAGGAGCAGAGAAAGGGCATTGAGGAGGAGCTCGCCCATTTCAACCAGCAGCTGGCCGACCTGGACAGGGAGCTGGAGGCCGTTAAGGAAAGTACGAGAAGATTCCAGTCCCGCCTTCTGGTCGTCAAGACCCAGAGGGAATACCAGGCGGTGCAGAGGGAGGGGGAGGCGGCCAGAAAGAAGCGGGGAGAACTGGACGGGCAGATAAAAGAGCTCCGGGAGGAGATGCAAGGCGTCGAGAGCCAGATGAGGGAGACGGAACAGGCCATCGAGGAAGAGAGGGCCTCCCTCGAGAAACAGCGAACGGAGATGGGGAAGGCGCTCAAGACCATCAGGAAGGAGAGGGAGGATCTGGAGAAGACCAGGGAAGTGGAGGCCGGTCTGATAGGCCAAAACGATCCCGAGCTCCTTGCCCGCTACCAGAAGGTCTTTGAGCGTTACAAGGGCCAGGGAGTGGTCAAGGTGGTCGGCGGTGTCTGCTACGGATGTTTCATGACGGTTCCTCCCCAGCTTTACAACCAGGTCCTGGCCAAGGGAACCGTCCACAGCTGTCCGAACTGCGGCAGGATCATATATGTCGAGGAAAATTGACCCGACGAGCGTCCTCCTGGAGCTGGCCGGAAGCCTCGATGTCGGGAGGACGATCTCCAGGTTCCCGGGGCTGACCCGGGAAAGCCTGTCGGAGATCCTCAAGGAGGCCGCCGGGTTGACCGCCTCCCCGGAGGAAGAGGTCGTGGTGATGGTCGACGGTGCGGCCAGAGGGAACCCGGGCCCTGCCGGAGCGGGATTCCTGGTCATGGGCCGCGGGTGGACAACCGTCAGAAGGGGGGAGTACCTGGGTGAGGCAACCAACAACGTTGCCGAGTATCAGGCCCTCCTTTTTGGCCTGGAAGAGGCCGTTAAAGCGGGCGCGGTCAGGGTCAGAATATGCTCCGACAGCGAATTGCTGGTCAAGCAGATGACGGGGGAATATCGGGTTAAAAATCCCCGACTCAAAGACCTCTTCATGCGGGCCCAGAGGATGGCGTCGAACCTGAAGGACGTTACCTACAGCCACATTCCCAGGGAGGAGAACAAAGAGGCGGACCGTTTGGCCAACATGGCCATCGATGCCGAGGGTCCCGTGTCTCTTTAGGGCGACATCGGTCCCCCTCCGCCGGCTGTGAGTTGCCCTTGGCTGCCGCAACGACTCTCTTCACCTTCCCCCCTCCCCTTTCCTCACCCTGCCATTTGCGTTAAAATGTCCTTGCGGAGTGGCCCGGGTGGCCGCCCCTCGACAAGCTCGGGACCGGGCTTCCTCAAAAGTGGGGAGCCTGCCCTGAGCAAGGTCGAAGGGAGGAAAGTCCGAGCACCGCAGGGCAGGATGGTCCGTAACGCGGACCGGGGGTGACCCCAGGGAAAGTGCCACAGAGAGCAGACCGCCCGCCGTTGCCCCGAGCTTGTGGTTCGACAAGCTCACCACCCTGAGTAAAATCGAAGGGTCGAGGGGCGCAGGCGGGTAAGGGTGAAAGGGTGAGGTAAGAGCTCACCAGTGCCGCCGGTGACGGCGGTAGCTAGGCAAACCCCATCCGGTGCAAGGCCAAATAGGGGAGCGTTCGAGGGCGGCCCGTCCGATTGCTCCCGGGTAGGCCGCTGGAGGCCGTCGGCAACGTCGGTCCAAGATGAATGGCCACCGTCCATCGTCGCCAAGGCTGCGGTGGATACAGAACTCGGCTTACAGGGCCGCTCCGCTATTTTCTCCCGGGGCCGCCATTCCCGATGTTGACACCCCTGGAGCGCACAGGTTAAAGCCCGGCAGGCTTTCCCGGACAATGCCATGTCAGAGGACAGGATGCGGCCCCATCAGGACCTGACATCACCCGTGATCGTCCGAAAGCTGAGGGAGCGCTTCGGAGTTCCGCCACCTCCGCAGCAGCGCCCCCCACTGGACGAGCTCATCCTCACCATCCTGTCCCAGAATACCAACGATCGGAACCGGGACAGGGCATACACGTCCCTGAGAGACCGCTACCCCACCTGGGACCGGATCCTTGACTCATCCAGAGAGGAACTGGAGGCTGCGATCTCCGTGGCGGGCCTCGGGCCCACCAAGAGCAGGCGGATAAGGAACATTCTCCAGGTCCTGGCCGACCGGGAGGAGGGCTATCTGGAGAGACTGTGCCGGCTCGACAGGGAGGAGGCCTTTCGCCGCCTGATGGACCTGGAGGGTGTCGGACCGAAGACCGCCGCCTGTGTCCTTCTGTTCTCCTGCGGCGTGGCGGCGTTCCCTGTGGACACCCACATTTACCGGGTTGCCCGGAGGCTGAAGATCCTGGTCAACAATGAGGACCGGGTCAAGGCACACTCTGTTCTGGAGGAGTATTTCCGGCCGGAGGATTACCTTGAGGTCCATCTCAACCTGATCACCCTGGGCCGCCGCATCTGCAGGCCCCGTTCACCCCGATGTCCCGAGTGTCCGCTGGGCGAATACTGTCCCTCCTACAGGGAGGAAGAGGAGAATCAAGGTGGGGAAAGAGGCAAGGGTTAAGGCGGTCCTGCTGATCGATCCTTCGGAAGACAGCCGGGGCGGTTTGGCCGCCCAGATGGAAGCGTTCGGTTACCATGTCCTGACGGCGGACGGCGAGGCTGGCGGCCCAGGGGAGATCGCCCCCGAGCGGACCGTGGATCTCGTGATCCTCGATGCGGCGGGCCCGGCCGTGGATGGACCGGCCGCCATCGCCCGAATCCGGGGCGCGGTACCGTTCGAGACCGTCCCGATCCTCGTCCTCACGGACACCGACACCATCGGGACGGTCGGCGAGTGCCTCAGGGCGGGGGCGGATGATTACCTGGTAAAGCCGATCGACACGCGGCTGCTCTATCAGAGGCTGCAGAACCTCCTGGAACCCAATCCGAGGAATTACGGAAGGGTGCCATGCCACGTTGTGGTGGAAGTCAACACGGGACACGACCAGCACACTGGAGAACTTCTGGAGCTGAGTGAAGGAGGGGCTGGTTTTCTCCTCAGCGCGCCCCTCGTCAAAGGTGATATCGTCAAGCTGGCCTTCGTGCTGCCCAGGGAGGCGGAACCGGTCTCCGTCGGCGCCCAGGTGGTTCACTGCCGGGAGGCCGAAGGAGGCTACCAGAGCGGTGTGAATTTCATCATCATCCACCAGGAGACCAAGGAGAGGCTGAGGCGTTTCTGGGAGAGGGGTGAGTGAGCCGATAGCGGTTTTCCCGGCAGGCCATTCCAGCCTTCCATCCTGTGCCCAGCGGGACGGACAGGCGGCATGCCCCGCGTCGGCCAGGCTAGGCGGGAAACAGATGATCCAGAACTCTTTGGGCCGACACCTTCGATTCCCTGACACAATCGTTGATCCCGACTCCCCGGTAGGCGTTGCCGGTCAGGACAAGGCCGGGAGGCAGGAGAGATTCAGCTCTGGCGAGCCTCTCCAGATGACCTACGGTGTACAGGGGAATGGCCTTTTCCCACCGGAAGACGGTGACGAAGCTCGGCTCGGCAACGAGGCCCATCGTGGCGGCCAGCTCCCTTCGGACCACGGCGACCAGGGTCTCGTCATCGAGGAAAGGGGTGTCATGATCCTTGGCTCCACCCACCATCGCCCGAATGAGAAAATGTCTCTCAGGGGACCTGTTGCCGGGGAAGATGCTCGATGTCCACAGGGCGCCGAGGATCTTTCTTCTCTCGATGCCGGGAATGAGATAGCCGAAACCATGGGGTGGATCGTCCACGTTTGCCAGGGAGTATCCCAGGCCGATGACGGCCATGGGGCTGTAGGGGATCTCGGCCAGGACCGCGGCGCTCCGGGGAGCCGCCCCGGCCAGGATGGCTGCTGCCGCGTCGGCGGGCGTGGCGAGGATCACCGCGTCCGAGGAGATGTCGCCCCTGTCGGTGCCAATGTGCCAGCCGCCGCCGGCCGTTGCCACGGAGCTGACTCCAACGGCTGTCCGGACACCCTCTCCCAGACTTTCGGCGAGCCTGTCGGACAGCTCGGAGACGCCTCCCCGAAACGAGGTAAGCACGCCCCCGGGCCCCGACGGTCCCGATGAAGCGGGTACCTGCTCGCCCGCCCTTTTCGCCCGCTTTCTCTCGGCGGCGATCTTGACCATCGCCCGGACCAGTCCCCCGTAATCCTCCTCCAGCTCCGCAATCCGGGGAAAGCAGGCCCTGAGGCTCATCCTCTCCGGGTCGCCGGCGAAGATGCCCGACACCATGGGGTCCAGCATCCTCTCGAGGGCCTCTTTGCCGAGACGTCGGCGGGCGAATTCGGCGAGGGAGGTGTCCTCACCCGGGGGGGTGGTCGGGGCGACCAGTTCACCGAAAATACGAAGGCGGCCGCGGAGTGAGAGGAGGTCCGAAAGAAAGAAGGACAGAGGGGAGGCCTTCAATTCGTGGAGCTTGCCCCGGGAGAAGATAAACCTTCTGGCCGCGGCCTGGTCGCTCGGCAGCAGGCTGCTCTCCATCCCCATGTCGCGGACCAGGTCAAGGGTCCAGGGCTTGCTGTCAAGAAAACCGTTCGGCCCCCCCTCCACAAGGTAGCCGTCCTCCCGTCGGGCGATGAATTTGCCGCCCACCCGTCGCTCCTTCTCAAGGAGGATCACCTCGACGGGCAGATCCGAGGTGCGGGCCAACTGCCGTATGTAATAGGCGGCAGAGAGCCCCGAAATGCCGCCGCCGATGACGACGACCCTTCTCGTTCCGGGGGACGATGGCATGGCTATCCTCCCTCTTCCCTGTCCCGAGAGGCCCTCTCAAGGATACGGACGAGGGTGTGAATGGCTCCGGCCAGATTGGCCTGCTCAGAAGGTGACAGGTGCTCGAAGAGCTCCCGATATCGCAGCAGGATCCCCTCCCCGACACTCTTGAGGAGAGCCTCGCCGTCCTCGGTGGTCCTCAACTCGACCTGCCGCCTGTCCCCATCCCCCGGACCGCGTCGGACGAGGCCCATGATCAGCAGGCGGTCGATCATCTGACTGGCCGAGCTTGTCGCCACGCCGAGGTCCCGGCTCAGGGCGTTAAGGGTGCAGGGACCGATGTCCGATAGGGACAGAAGGGCCTTGTACTGATTGTAGGACAGGTCCATACCCCCATCGACCACTCCCCTAAGGTGGCTCATGGCCCTCATCAACCTGGGGTAGAGGAGGGCAATGGTGTGGATCGGGTCATTTTCCATGGCGGACCCTGTTGATTGAGGTGGCCTAAAAATTAGGACATCTAAATATTAGGGCGCCTAAGCTGGTTTGTCAAGAGGGCTGTGCCGGAGCAGTTGTTCCCGACGCCGCCCTCCGGGAGGACGCCGACCGGAAAAGAGGCCGTAAGGGCCGGCCGGGGAGACGGCAAAGCGGGAAGGTCTCGGGTAACCTCCCCGTGGGCGGGGATCCCGTGCCCCGGTTGGTCAGGATGGTGTCAGCCTGTCCAAAATCAGGTCGGCAAGGGCCCTGATAAAGTCCGGACGGGTATTGAGGGCAGGGGCCCGCTCGTACCGGGTAAACCCCAGGTCGAGAGCCAGGTCGCGATGCTGGATGTCCAGTTCGTACAGGGTCTCGATGTGGTCCGAGACGAAGGAGACCGGCACCACGACCAGGGGAGGGGATCCCTGAAGCGACAGATCCCTGAGGGCAGTCTGCAGATTGGGTTCCGTCCATCGAACAGGGCCCAGGCGACTCTGGAAAGCCAGGACATGAGGCCTGTCCCCCACCCTCTCCATGACCCCCGCCACGGTTCTGGCTGTTTCCTCGACATAGGGGTCCCCTCTCCTGACGAGTGACTCGGGAACGCCGTGGGCCGAGAACAGGATGACCGCATCGTCCCTCTCCTCAACCGGGATCCGCCCCAGAGCCTCCACAACCGTTCCGGCGAGGGCGTCCAGATAGCCTGGGTGATCAGGCCAGGAATCGATGATGGTGGTGCTCGTCTCGAACGGGGTTTCGGGCAGGCTGCGGCTCAGGTCGCTGACGCAGGCTCCCGTCGTCGCGCTGCAGTACTGGGGGTAGAGAGACAGGGCCGTCAGATGTTCGGCTCCCGCCAGGACGGCGGCCCGGACGGCCTCGGCGATGAGGGGATGCCAGTAGGAAAAAGCCGGAAAGACGCCGGCCGGATCGATCGCCTCTTCCGTCAGGATCTCCCTGAGGGCCTTTGCCTGCTGGTCTGTGATCTCGCCGATGGGGCTGCGTCCGCCGATAAGGGAATACCGGGGCCTGACCTTCCTTGCCCTCCGGCGGCCCAGGACCCGGGCCAGGGGAAGACGGAAGAAGCCCGGCAAGGGAACGATCGCCGGGTCCGAGAACAGACGGGTCAGGAACGGCTGAACGGCCCCGAGGGAATCGGGCCCCCCCATGTTCAGGAGAAGCACCGCGGTTCTTCGATCCAGGGAGGACATCCCCCTTACCGTCTGTATTGGTGGACGGCCTCCACAAGAGCGATGGCATTATCCATGGGAGTCTGGGGAAGGATGCCGTGCCCCAGGTTGAAGATGTGCCCCGGCTCGGAACCCGCCTTTTCCATGACGCCATGGGCCCGACGGCGGATCTCCTCGGGGGAGGCGAAAAGGACGGTGGGATCCAGATTCCCCTGGACGGCTTTGGATCTGCCGAAGGTCCGCCGTGCCTGCTGGATATCCTGACGCCAATCGATGCCGATGACCTCAACGTCCAGGCCATCCATGTGGTGGGCCAGATAGGAGCCGTTGTTGAGGTAGTAGATCACGGGGACACTCTCCCGGTTCAGGCCGGCAATCACTTTCTTGGTGGGATTGAGGGCAAAACGCACATACTCCGGATCATCCAGGATGCCCCCCCATGTGTCGAAGATCTGTACAGCCTGTGCCCCCGCCGCTATCTGGGAGTTGAGATAGGACGTTACCACGTCAGCGAGAAGGTCCATGAGGGCATCGGCAAGCTCGGGCCGGGCATAGATAAGACCCTTGATGTTGTGGAAGCTCTTGGTGGTTCCACCCTCGACGGCGTATGTGGCAAGGGTGAAAGGTGCCCCGGAAAAACCTATGAGGGGAACGCGGCCCTCCAGTTCGCGGCGTATCATCCGGATGGCTTCCATGACAAAGGGTACATCCTGGTCTGCCTCGATCCTCCGCAGACGCCGGATCTGCTCCTCGTTCCTGACCGGTGAGAGAACCGGACCGATTTTGTCCTCAAACGCCACCGAGATCCCCATGGGTTCGAGAGGAATGAGGATGTCGGAGAACAGGATCGCCGCATCGACTCCCAGGAGGTCGATGGGGAGAAGGGTGACTTTGGTCGCCAGCTCGGGCGTCTTGCAGAGCGTGAGAAAATCGACTTCGCCGCGAACAGCCTGATACTGGGGCATATAGCGTCCCGCCTGTCTCATGATCCATATCGGGGTATGGGGAGTAGGACGACGATAGCAGGCCTCCAGATAGGGATAGGTGGTCATGGGTTGTTCCGCTCCTTTTCCATCTCACGGAGGACCTTCCTCGGAATGTGGCTGCAGAAGGGCTCCTCTTCCATATAATCGTCCGAAACGGCAAAGGCCCTGGCCCGACAACCTCCGCAGACACCGAGGTATTCGCATGAGCCGCACCGTCCTTTGTAATCCTTGAAGCTGCGCATATCCTGAAAGATCTTCGAGTTTTCCCAGATCTCCCTGAAACTCTGCTCTTTGACGTTTCCGGCCGCCTGGGGAAAGTAGCTGCAGGGTTGAACCTCTCCCTTGCTTCCGATGAAGGCGATGGACTGGGCGGCGATGCATCCTTTCGCCCCCCCCGTGCCGAATTTGAGGTTGCGACGCTGAAAATCGATACCCTTCGCCTTGGCCTCCTGCTGGACGATCCTGTAGTAGTGGGGAGCGCAGGTGGGTCGGACCAGCATCTCCTTCTCCTGAAGCTCCATCTCGAAATGCCACTTGAGGATGTCCTCATAGTCCTCTTTGGAGATGAGTTCGGCCATGAGGTCCTCGCCCCGCCCCATGGGCACGATCATGAACATATACCAGGCGACGGCCCCGATCTTCTTGGCCAGCCGGTAGACGTTGGGGATATCGTCCTGGTTTCGCTTCGTGAAGGAGGAGTTGATGAGAAACTCGATGCCGTGTTTGCGGAAGAACGAAGCCGCCCGGAGAGTGGCTTCGAATGCCCCGGGCTGTTTGCGAAAGTCATCGTGGATCTCGGCGGTGGACCCATCGAGGCTCAGGCTGACGATCCGGATTCCCGACTCCTTGATGTTGCGGCAGATGTCGTCGTTGACGAGGTCGCCGTTGGTGGCGAGAGCCATCCTCAGGCCTTTCCCCGTCCCGTACGAGGCTATCTCGAACACATCCCTGCGGAGGAGCGGTTCTCCTCCGGACAGGACAACAACGGGCTTTGCGAATGAGGTGATCTCGTCGATGAGGGCCTTGGCCTCCTGAAGGGTAAAATCTCCTTCGTCCGAACCCATAGAGGATGAAGAGCGACAGTGGATGCAGTTCAGGTTACACCTGCCGGTGATCTCCCACGCGAGCCACTTGGGCTCGAAGATCCTGTCCTGCTTGGTCCGAGGTTCTGTCTGTGCCAATTCCGTGTGCCTCCCGAAAAAGGGGCGCCTCAAGCCCCCCCGTAATGTTCTCCCCTCGACCTTGCCGCCTGTGCTGACTGCCAGTCAAAGGCAATTAAGCTAACACATATGAGGGAAAAGGAAAAGGTACTCCATCGGAGACCGACACCGGATGACAGCCCACGCTACGGGGCAGACCGCCCAGGCCCGCTGTCCGGGCCGATATCCGGGAGGTCACGGCTCGAATACCATCCCTGATCGCCAAGATCCAACATCCGGTGTCTAATCTAACCTCTATTCTCCAATGTCAAATGCCTGATCTCTCCTGCCGGCTCCAGCCCTCTCTCAGTTGACGATTTGCCATAAACATAACATACTTGGCAATCCCGGCTCGGGGATCGAAAGGAGATGGAATGGGCGACGAGGAAGCGAGAACGATCATCAGAACCCTGCTCGAGGATGTCCTCCACAAGGACATTCGTCCCGTTCTGGAGAGCCTGCGCCAGGCGGAGCTGGACAACAGGAGGGTGTTTCGCATTATGGCGGAGATGGTCAGCGGCCTGGAGTTGATGCAGAAGATCCCGGATGCGGTGACCATCTTCGGCTCGTCCCGGTCAAAGCCGCGGGACGATATTTACGGTATTGCGAGGAAGATCGGGCGCCGGTTTGCGGAGGAGGGCTACGCCGTGATCACCGGCGGCGGACCGGGGCTCATGGAAGCGGTCAACCGGGGGGCCATGGACGCCGGAGGCGTCTCCGTAGGACTCAACATCATCCTCCCCAGGGAGCAGAAACCGAACAAGTACATAACCAACCTCTTGAACTTCAGGTATTTCTTCATCCGGAAAGTGATGTTCGTAAAATATGCCAAGGCGTTGATCTGCATGCCGGGGGGATTCGGCACCATGGATGAGCTCTTCGAGTCGCTTACCCTGAAGCAGACGGGAAAGATGCAGATGTTCCCCATCATCCTGTACGACGGGTCCTACTGGGGCGGCCTCTACGACTGGCTCCGGACACAGATGGTGACGAGGGGCTACCTCGAGGAGGACGAGCTGGACCTCATGACGATCTGCAACGATCCCGAGGAGGCCGTCAAACAGGTGGCCCAATTCTGCCGAGCTCAGGAGAAACCTTACGTGACATACCTCGAACCGGAAGAGTTCACCGAGAGGCTGTAACGGGAAGCCGGCAATGGTAGATGTTCCCACCTGGGAGTGGGTGACAATTATCGTCTGTGTCCTGCTTTCCGGCTACTTTTCCGGGTCGGAAACCGCCTTCGTCAGTCTTTCCAGGGCCAAGGTCCACGCCCTTCTCGAGCGAAGGGGGAAAAAAAGGGACCCCCTCAGGATCTGGCTGAAAAAGCCCAGCGCCCTCCTGACGGCCATCCTCATCGGCAACAACCTGGTCAACATCGGGGCCTCCGCTCTCGCCACCGATATCGCTTCCAGAATGTTCCGCAACCGCGGGATCGCCGTGGCCGTCGGGGCCACTACCCTGGTGATCCTGGTCTTTGGAGAGATCACGCCGAAGGTCATGGCCCGGAGGTACGCCGAGCGGTTCGTCCTCTCCGTGGCCCAGACCCTGGCGATCTTCTACCTGATAACCTGGCCGGCGACCTGGTTTTTCACGTGGTTTTCCCACATTCTGATCAGGCTGACCGGGGGCGATCCCGACCAGGAGTTCTCATCCATTCAGGCGGATGAACTGGAGCTCATCGTTTCCCTGGGCGCCCGGGAGGGGAGCATCGAGCAGCATCCGGCGGATATCATCGGCAGGGTCCTCAAATTCGAGGAGAAGGCGATCAAGGACATAATGGTCCCCCGCATGGAGATGGTCGCCCTGGAGCTCTCCCAGGATGCGCAGACCATCGTGGAGACGGCTGTCGGCAGCGGCCACAGCAGGCTTCCTGTGTTCAGGGATAACATGGACGACATCGTGGGTGTCTTTCACGTCAAGGATCTCCTTCTGATGACACCCGGCGAGAGGGAGCTGTTCCGTCTGGCCGAACATCTCCATCCGCCCTATTTCGTCCCCGAGAGCGCACAGGTGGGAGGGGCCCTCAAGGAGTTCCAGAGGCGCCGGATCCATCTCGCCCTGGTGGTGGACGAATTCGGAGGGACGGAAGGCCTGGTGACCCTGGAGGACATCCTGGAGGAGCTCGTCGGCGAGATCCACGATGAGTTCGACAGAGATGTGGTCATGATGCGGAGGCTTCCTTCCGGGGCCCTTGAGGTCTCGGGAAGGACCCTTGTCTCGGATCTGCAGAGGATATTCCCCGCCTGGAAGGAGGAAGTTCCCTCGAAGACCGTCGGCGGGCTGATCATGGAGTTGACGGGGCGGGTCCCGGAACCGGGCGAGACAATAGAGAGTTTCGGCCTGAGGTTCACCGTGGTAAGATCCGACGAGAGAAGGATCAAGAGGATCAGGGTCACCGCAGTTCCAGAAAACGGGGAGGGACAGCAATGAAGAAGAACAGACCGATGGGCATCGTCCGATCGGTGGCCGATCGGTTTTCAGAATCCCTCATGGATCAGAGAGTTCTGGCACTGGACCTTGTCTGCCGGGGCTTCTGCGAGTACTATCGCGAGGGTCTGGGAGGGGAGGACCAGTGCGCCGGCTTCGCAGCGGTCGTCCGGGGAGTCGAGATCGGGACCATCAGCGTCGGCAATCTCCGCCAGTTGGTGGGGATCGTTCCCGGCCCGGCCCGGCGCTCCTCTTTCCTCGTCGACCGGCTGTGCCGAAACTGCTCCTACCTGGCCGACGGTTGCGATTATATGGCCCCTGTACCGGTCAGGGGCTCCAGCCCGTGCGGCGGCTACCGTCTCCTCCTCGGCCTCCTGGAGGCGGAGTCCCTGACCACGGAAGACCTCCAGACTGTTTTCTAGGCGCCCCTTTCCCCCACATCAGGATTCCCTTGCTCCAATCCACAGACCTATCCACAGCTGTGGATAAGTGAGACGACCACTTAACACTTCACGGTAACGTATGGGGGAAAAAGGGATGACTCAGCTCCCCCCGCTCTCTTTCTCCCGGTCAAACCGGATGGACCGCCGGCTGTACACGCAGCCGCAGTAGTCCTGCCGGTAGATCCCGTAGGTCCTGCTCAGCTCGACGCTTCTTTTGAATCCGTTCTTTTTCTTCAGGTCGGTGGCCAGGTAGGTTGTTCCAAAGTCCCTGGCGGCCTCCCCTCCGATCCGGTCCACCAGGGAAGGGCTCTTGTGGGGGCTGACGGAAAAAACGGCGGCAAAGGCGTCGAACCCCCCGTCTTTGGCGGCCTCTGCCGTCCTCCTGATGCGAAGGCGGATGCATTCCTCACACCTCCTGCCCCCTTCCCGCTCACCCTCGAGACCCCGGACGGCCGCGTGCCATATGCCTGTCTCATACGGCCCCTCGGTAAAGGGCAGATCGATGACCCGGGAGAGGGCCTCAAGAGCATTCAGCCGGCGCAGGTATTCCTCCTCCGGGTGGATGTTCGGGTTGTAGAAAAAGCCCTCCGCATCGAACTCGGAATTCAGCCTTTCGAAGGCCACCGTCGCGTCCGGTGCGCAGCAGACATGGAGAAGGAGACGTGGTTTACTCAAAGCCGTCCTCCCGTGGCGGCAGGAAAGTCACCGCGGACATGAATTTTCTTCTTGCCTTTTTCCCCCAAAAAGTATAAATACCGCAGCGTTTTGTGTAAAGGTGTCCCCATGGGACGCGGTAACCATAAGAAGAGGAGGAAAGAAGATGGTCTGTACTATTCTCAAGGAGGAGATCGACTGCGTGTTCATGACCAGGCAGGGGTGCACCTACAACGGGGGCCACTGTGATCCGGTGGTGGAAGCCTGTGAAGGATGCAGTCACATCAAAGAGGTGGACGGCGACTATTACTGCACCACCAGCGCCAATCCCGCAGCCAAGTGGAACATCGGTCTCTGCAACTACGCCACCCACGTGGAGAAAGAGTCCCCTGTCGTTGCCCAGGCTAAAATCAACCCGCTCAAGGCCGCCAAGAGGGCCGCTGCGGGTCGGTGATATTCGAGTTACTTCCGGAAAAAAGGGCGGCCCCGAAAGGGCCGCCCTTTTCTTTCAGGCGTAACGTGTCTTCACCCTCATGTTTCTCGGTGCTGGCTCCTGCCTCCTGCATGGGCCCCTTGACGATCAGGACGAGAGCGATACCCACGCCACAGAAGACGGCCAGGGTGAAGTAGACCTTGTTTTATCCGGCAGCGAGATTGCCCACCTCCTTGGCGGTCATCATAATACCGGCGAAGTACTTCGGCACGGTGAACCCGCAGACACCCCATGCGGTGAACACGATGCCGCAGTTGCCGCCCACGTTCCTGGCACCATAGTAGTCCGCTGTGAAGGGGGGCATCATGACCAGATATCCGCCGCAGCAGAACCCGACCAGGCACAGGCCGATGAGAACCTGAATGAATCCGGTAGCATTCCCGAGGACGAACAGGCAAGCTATAACATACACACCGAGCTGTGCTGTCCCCGGTGTCAGAGACCGTATCGTTCATGTTGTTCTTTTTCCCTTAATATGGTATTAGCGAAGCGGCTGGCCATAAAACCCTGTTTTGACAGTTTAATACGGACCGGATCGCTCCTGTTCCTTACGGACCGGATCGCTCCTGTTCCAGGTAAGCAAGGGAGGTAACGCGGTTTTGATCACAGTCCTGTCGTACTACTATCCACTGCTAATCCCTCTGGCCCCGCTCGTCGCGGCGGCCCTCGCTGCGCTTCCTCGCCGAGATATGAGCGACCGTCGCTACACGATGGGCTGGTGGGCGTTTGTTGCTGGCTTCATAGCTTCCCTCCCGGTTCTTTGGCAGGTGGCCCATAGCGCAGATCCCATTCGCATTGTTCTGTTTGCGTGGCCATGGAAGGTCTTGCCGGTGGTGGAACTCTCCATCGATCGGTTGGCTGCCATCCTGATGGTGGTCATCTCGGCAATCGGGACACTGCTCTATCGCTATTCTACCCGGTACCTGCAGCAGGACGACGGGCAGCCCCTGTACCAGACTCTGTTGGCGCTCGCCGTTTCGTCGCTGCTCTTCATGGTCTCGAGCGCCGATCTCGTGACCCTCTTTATCTCGTGGCAGCTGCTGAGCTGGCTTCTGTCCCTGCTTTCGCACAACTATTCCCATGCTCCAACAGCACAGGCCTCCTTTCGAACTTTCATTATGCTGCGGGCCGGGGACATTGCGTTCCTCGCCGGGATCGTGCTGGCCTATCACCTGTATGGAACCGTCCAATTCGCACCGCTGTTCGAACGGGCCGTGGCAGATCCAATGCAATTGGCATTGCTTGGCGGCCTTAAGATGAGCGGCGCGACCGCGGTTGCTCTGCTCATCTTCATCGGAGCGATGAGTAAATCGGCCCAGGTTCCGCTACACATGTGGTTGCCGGATTCACTCTACGCGCCCACTCCAATCCATGCGCTGCTGCATGCAGGCATCATCAATGCAGGCGGTTTTCTGCTCAATCGGCTGGCTCCGCTGTATGCCCTCAGCTCCACGACGCTTCACGTCGTGTTCGCCGTCGGCCTG